>NZ_CANNFH010000001.1 GCF_947503875.1 uncultured Polaribacter sp.
ATTCCAAACGATGAAGATGCCGATGTTGATGGTGATGGAACCAACGACAATGGAGAAGATACCGATGGCGATGGAGTAAACGATGACAACGATGATGACATTGATGGTGATGGTATTCCAAACGACGAAGATGCCGATGTTGATGGTGATGGAACTAATGACAATGGAGAAGATACTGATGGCGATGGAGTGAACGATGACAACGATAATGACATTGATGGTGATGGTATTCCAAACGATGAAGATGCCGATGTTGATGGTGATGGAACCAACGAAAATGGAGAAGATACCGATGGTGATGGAGTTAATGATGATAACGATGATGACATTGATGGTGATGGTATTCCAAACGACGAAGATGCCGATGTTGATGGCGATGGTGTGAATGATAATGGAGAAGATACCGATGGCGATGGTGTGAACGATGACAACGATGATGATATTGATGGCGATGGTATTCCAAACGACGAAGATGCCGATGTTGATGGGGATGGTGTGAATGACAATGGAGAAGATACCGATGGCGATGGCGTGAACGATGACAACGATGATGACATTGATGGCGATGACATTCCAAACGACGAAGATGCCGATGTTGATGGGGATGGTGTGAATGACAATGGAGAAGATACCGATGGCGATGGTGTGAACGATGACAACGACGATGACATTGATGGCGATGGTATTCCAAACGACGAAGATGCCGATGTTGATGGGGATGGTGTGAATGATAATGGAGAAGATACCGATGGCGATGGAGTGAACGATGATAACGATGATGACATTGATGGTGATGGTATTCCAAACGACGAAGATGCCGATGTTGATGGTGATGGAACCAACGACAATGGAGAAGATACCGATGGCGATGGAGTAAACGATGAGAACGATGATGACATTGATGGTGATGGTATTCCAAACGACGAAGATGCCGATGTTGATGGTGACGGTACTAATGACAATGGAGAAGATACCGATGGCGATGGAGTAAACGATGACAACGATGATGACATTGATGGTGATGGTATTCCAAACGATGAAGATGCCGATGTTGATGGTGATGGAACCAACGACAATGGAGAAGATACCGATGGCGATGGAGTAAACGATGAGAACGATGATGACATTGATGGCGATGGTATTCCAAACGATGAAGATGCCGATGTTGATGGTGATGGAACCAACGAAAATGGAGAAGATACCGATGGTGATGGAGTTAATGATGATAACGACCCAGATATCGATAATGATGGTGTTACTAATGCAGATGAAGTATCAGATGGTACAGATCCCTTGAATTCAGATTCAGATGGCGATGGAGTTATTGATGGCACAGAGAAGACAGATGGAACAGATCCTTTAGATTGGTGTTCATCGATTCCATCAAGCATTACCCTTCCGTTGAGTCAAGTTTATTTAGATTCAGATTGTGATGGGGATGGCTTGAGTAATGGCTTTGAGATTGGTTTCGATGTAAAGAATCCGATAGATGGTGACGCAGATGGAGTTTACGATTATTTAGAATTTAATAACCACACAACACCAATAGAAGATGACTTAGAGGTATTTAATTTACTAACTCCCAATGGAGATGGTGAGAATGATGTATTTGTGATTCGTAATATTGAGTTGTACCCAGAGAACACATTAGAGATTTATAATCGCTGGGGAGTTAAGGTGTATGCTGTATCTGGTTACGGACAAAACGGAAGGTATTTTGTTGGAGAATCGGATGGTCGCATAACGATACAAAGTGCAGAGAAGTTACCAACAGGAACTTACTTTTACATACTAAAGTATAAAGCAGCAGGTACTATGAAGAAGCGTAATGGTTATTTATATTTAACTAAATAATAAAGAAAAAGATGAAAAATAATAGTTTTAATATTGGCAAAAATAAGGTTGTATTTACTGTTTTGTTAACGATGCTGTTAATGCATTTTAGCTATGCACAGCAAGATGCTCAGTTTACGAACTACATGTACAATACGTTGAGTTTTAATCCGGCCTATGCAGGATCACGAGGCAGCAGTAGTTTTTATCTGTCCCAACGTTCCCAATGGGTAGGTATTGATGGCGCCCCAACTACAAATGCGTTATCTTACCATAGTCCTATAGGTTCCTCCAAAGTAGGAGTTGGTTTAAGTTTTTTAAATGATGCTATAGGTCCAGTGGAAGAGAACTTGGTTTCCTTAGATTTCTCTTATACGATTAATACCTCTTATAATTATAAGTTAGCATTTGGTTTACGAGCGAGTGCACATATGTTAAATGTAGATTTTACGAAGCTAAATATTTTTAATCCAGGAGATGCATTGGCTCAGAATAATATCAATAATAGATTTTCTCCTAATATTGGAGTAGGTTTGTTTTGGTATTCGGAGAATAATTATATTGGTTTTTCGATACCAAACCTTTTCGAAACAAGTCATATCAATAGAGATTTAAATTCTTCAGTTAGTGCTGTTTCAAAAGAGCGTTTACACTATCATTTAACCGCTGGGTATCTTTTTGATTTGAGTCAAGATATAGTATTTAAGCCAGCATTATTAACCAAGTTTGTATCGGGAGCACCTTTACAGGTAGATGTGTCCGCAAATTTTCAGATGTACGATAGATTTACATTAGGTGCTTCTTACAGGGTAGATGCTGCCGTTAGTTTTTTAACCGGTTTTCAAATCAATAGAAATTGGATGCTAGGTTATAGTTACGATTTTGATACGAACAATTTATCTACTTATAATTCGGGTTCCCACGAAGTTTTTTTACGCTACGAAGTATTTAGAAATACTAATGTAAAAGCGCCAAGATTCTTTTAACCTACAACACATACACTTATGAGATTACCATCTATTTATATCGCGATATTTTCAGTATTTATTAGTTTTTCGCTACAAGCACAGCAAGGAAAGATAGCAAGAGCAGATCAAAAATATAGCAGTTTGTCTTACACAGAAGCGATTGCTCTTTATAACAGTTTAATTAAAGACGGTTATGGTTCTGTTTCATTATATGAAAATTTAGGGAATGCCTATTATTATCAATCCAAATATGATCAGGCTGGCTCTAGTTACGATTCTTTATTTCAACGAACAGAAACAGTTTCAGTAAATACTTATTATAAGTATATAGCAGTACTGAGAAGCCAGGGTAAGTATAATCAGGCAAAAAAATGGTATGATAAAATGCTTGGTTTGTATCCTAATGAAAAACAAGAGAAATCGAATTCTGAAGGGGTTTTTGTGAGTTCACAGAGTACCCCAACTTCAGTTACACTAAAAAATGCAGGGATTAATAGTGCTTATTCAGATTACAAAGCTTCTTATTTAGGAGCGGATGAAGTTGTGTTTACTAGCGGTAGAGCCACATGGAATTTATTTTCAAAGAAGTCAACTTGGAATAATGAAGCTTATAGCAACCTATACAAAAGTAGACTTATCGACCAAGACTCTCTAGGTAAGGCAGAAAAGTTAAAAGGCAATATTAATAAATACTACCATGAGTCTTCTGCGGTGTTTACCAAAGACGGTACAACGATGTATTTTACAAGAAACAATTACCAATCCTCTAGAGTTGCTTCCGATTCCTTAAACAATGTATTGTTAAAAATATACAAAGCTACATTTAATGGAAAGAAATGGAGCAATGTAGAAGAATTACCATTTAATAGCAATGATTTTAGTTGTGCACACCCAGCATTAAGCCCTAACGAAGATTATCTATACTTTTCATCAGACATGCCTGGAACTTTGGGAGAGTCTGATTTATACAGAGTAGCAATTAAAGACAACAATACTAGTTATGGTACTCCAGAGAGTTTAGGCTCAAGTATCAATACAAAAGGAAGAGAGACTTTTCCATTTATTAGTTCAGATAATGTATTGGTATTTGCATCTGATTATAGAGCAGGATTAGGCGGTTTAGACCTGTATTATGTAAATCTTACGAGTAAATCGCAACGAGTGTATCGTTTTTCTGCTCCTATAAATACTCCTGCAGATGATTTTGGATTGATTTATAAAACAGCACAGGGTACCGGATTTTTAACTTCAAACCGAAAAGAGTCAGGTTTAGGCACTGATGATATTTATCAATTTGAGGGATTATTATTACCTAATACACAAGATGTTACCTTAGTTTTTAAATCGAATAAAGGCACACCTATATTGGGTACTACCAGCATCACCTTAAAAGAAGGAAATGCTACTTCATTGGAATCAGTAGTAGGTAAAAACAACAAACTAACGCTTTTAGATGTTGATACCGCAAAGGAGTACAATTTAGCGGTAAGCAATGCGAATTACGAACCATTAAGCACTACCATTGGGTATCAGGGTAAAGACACAATTACCATAACCCTTACAGAGAAAGCACCACCTGTAGCTCCAGTAGATTTAAGAGAAGTTTTAAAGTTAGATGTTATTTATTTTGATTTTGATACGGCAAAAATCACAAAAGCATCTGCTGTAGAATTACAAAAGGTAGTTGCAATAATGCAACAATATCCGTCCATAGCAATAGAAATTGTTGGTCACACAGATAGAAGAGGCCCTGCAAGTTACAATCAACTTCTATCAGAGCGAAGAGCAAGTTTAACTAAAAAATGGTTGGTAGAAAACGGGATTTCATCCGATAGAATGACCACCAAAGGTTTAGGAGAAAGTACGCCAATGAATGATTGTATTGCCAAAAGAAAGTGTACAGAACAACAACACAACCAAAATAGAAGAACAGCGTTTATAATCAAATAACAATAGATCCTATTTTTATAATACTTTAGAAAAGACTCAAACAAATTATTTGGGTCTTTTTTTTGTGAGTTTAAATTGAATATTTAATTAAAGTAGCAACCTTTAAAAAAAATAAACAGTAATAGATTAAATTTAACTTACAAAATAGATCTCGATTCTGTGCTAGATATTTGTGCTAGAGCATACTATGAATTATCATCAAATTTAGGTTTTGTGTTTGAATTAAAAACATCCATGTTTTTTAAAATTATATTAATATAATCCTTGCAAAACTAAGAAACTATTGTATATTTGCAATCCAAATCGCGGGATAGAGCAGTAGGTAGCTCGTCGGGCTCATAACCCGAAGGTCACTGGTTCGAGTCCAGTTCCCGCTACTAGAAATAGCACAAGCCCTTTATTTATAAGGGCTTTGTTGATTTTAGACAAATTACCGTCTCAAATTTGTCTCACATTGATGTTTAACTTTTTGCAACTGGTTTAAAAACCTGATGTAAAAAAAAAATGTCCACTACTCAAAAAATCAGAAACGTATTAGTTCTTGTAGATTTTGTTCCAGCAGAATTAAGAGAAAACAAAACTTGGAAGATAGTTTACTACGTTAAATGCCCTATTGATAATAAGCTTAAGAGAAAGCAAAATAGAGTCAAGCCATTAAAAAGTATTACAGAAAGAAGAAAGCTGGCCAGAAAAATGGTTTTAGAGCTTAATAAAAAATTAGAACGAGGTTGGAATCCATTATTAAACGATAATGAGATTAGAGGTTTTGTTAAATTTTCTGATGCTGCACGTTTATTTTTAGATAGAACTGTTAAGGAAGTAAAAAATCAAGATAAAAGAGCTGATACTTTAAGAAGCTACAAGTCCTTTATAAAAAACATTTCAGACTATCTTGAGGAAATTAAAGAACAAAATATGTTCGTTATCAAATTCAAAGATGAATTGGTACGAGATTTTTTAGATGTTGTTTATTACGATCGAGATAATTCTGCAAGAACTCGTAACAATTATTTAAACTTTATCAAAACGTTTAGTGATTGGTTAATTCGTCATAAATACATATCTCAAAACCCTACTACAAGAATTGAACTAATCCCAGAAAAAACAAAAGAACGTGAGGTTATTCCAGACGGAACTTTAAAAGAAATTTTCAAATTTTTAAAAGAGAAAAAAGAGAATTATTATATGGTTTGTTTGATTTGCTACTATTGTTTAGTCAGAAGAACCGAAATAACTAAACTTAAGGTAAGCGATGTTATTTTAAAAAATGGAGTAATTTATGTGAATAAGAATGTGTCTAAAAATAAAAAAAGTATGCCGGTTACTATTCCAGATGTTTTAATTCCTTTTTTGGTAAACCATTTAAAGAATGCAGAAATGGGCGATTATTTATTTTCTGATAATTATTTACCCGGACGAAATAAACTACCTCCTAAAAAAATATCTGACGAATGGGTAAAAGTAAGAACAGCCTTGAATTTGCCTAAAAAATATCAGTGGTATAGCCTAAAAGATACAGGTATTACAAACTTATTAAAGGCAGGAGTTCCTCCAATAGCTGTAAGAGACCAAGCACGTCATCATAGCATTACACAAACAGAAGCTTATACTCCAAAAGAAATTTTAAAAGCAAATGTAGATATCAAGACAGTAAAAATTTAACTTGCTGTAACTGTAATATCAATAGTATTTGTTAAACCAACAGAATTAACTACTGTTAATCTAATAACATAATCCCCTGCTAAATTTATATAACCACTATTTGTAAAACGAGTTATAGAGTGAACTGTATTTTGAGATTGAAAAATACCAGAGGCATTTCCATCAGGACTACTTAATACTTCCCATCCAAAGGATAAGTCTAAACTTTGAGGATCGGATGAATTGTTTGCATAAATATCTATATAAAATGAACTTGGAAAACCAAATTGACCTATGGAAATTGATGCATTGAATTGTGTAACAAGAGTTGTTCCCCACGAAGTAGAAGTAGTAAAAGCAACAGGAGGTAAATAAGTAGTGTTACCAGATCCATCATCTATCACTAAATTAAAATCTGGATAACTTTTTAATTTAAAGAGGCGAAGTTTAATGCTTTCAAATAATGAATTGAGATTTGTTCTTTGCAGATTATGTACTAAAAATGAATTGTTATAAAACCAAATAATACTTTCTGAATTCAATTTAGAAGATACATAGATAGGTAATTTTAAAGTTTGATTATACTCTTCTGAATTTAAAAGTTGAAACATCCAACGTCTTAAAAACAAGTGAATAAAACCTAATCTAGAGTATAAATTATCTCCATCATTTATTAACGGTTTAGCATTTGCATTGCTCTCAAAAAACAAAATAGAATTACTTTCTTGATTACAAACTGCTGGTTGACCTTCAATAAATAGTGATTTCAACGGTTGTAAAGGCAAAGAAAAGGAAGAATAACCGATAGCAGAAGGTATGAACTCACCTTTCTTATTCATATAAAGTGTTTCGCCATCATCAAAAGAAATCTTATACCCTAAAGATTTATTTAATTTTCTAGCAATAGATTTTGTCATATATTTTGATAAATCTATTTGTTCATTCGAACTTTGTGATGAATTGAAAAAATTAAACTTAACAGTCTTTGTTGGTTCATCAAAAACAGATGTTAAAGCCATACTTTCTTTTAAATCTGAAATATATTCTCCAACACTTTTATCTGGAAGTAAATCTTTCAAATCAATAAAATCTTTATACAAAGGCCTTTCAGTTCCTGTTATTTCATAATCTCCTTCAAGAGTATTTTCGGTATTTGATGAACAAATAACTCTTATTTCTAAATCTTTACCAACGTCAGCTGCAGCAACATGAATTTCAGTGTTTATAGTTCTTTCAAAAGTGTTATCATCATTGTTTCTTGCTATGGCAGCTCCTAATAATTGATTGTCAAAATAAACTTGAATATAAAACTCTTCGTTTGCAACAGTAAACGAACCTTTTACATTTAATTCCATAGAATATGATCCTTTTGAGTATAAAGCAAAAATTCTTACATATTTATTATAGGTTACAGTAGATGGAGAATATCCAGAAATATTAGATTGACTTAACGTTACTGTTAAATTGTTATTTAATAAGTAGTCTTTATTAGTGTAAAAAATAGAATTATTATGATATTGCAATGCTTTGCTAATGGATGCGTGCGTGTTAAAATCTCCAAAAACAGTATAATCTATTTGAGAAAATATAAATTTCACTATTTCTTTAACATAAATAAAAGGTCGCATTTCATTCATCTTTTTAAAAGGAATGCTGTAAGCATACTCTAGCGTTTTTTCAAAATCTCCATTTATATTTTTATTTAAAAAACCAGAGTAACCACCCCAATCATTTTCTTTATATAATTCTGGATGATATACTTCTGAAAAATTAATTAAAGTATCTGGATAATCTTTTGCAATAGTATCTTTTGCATATTGGTAAATATCATCGCCAATATTTAAAACTGGCCATGGAAGCATTTTTAGAGGAATATCAAATATTGTTAATTTGTCTGGACTGTAGTAAAAAATTGATTTTATACTATTATCAATATTTAAAATCATTAGTTCAGCATCGTAATACCTGTCATTTCTAAATAAAAAACCTGCAACAACTTGATTTCCTTCTACACTATTATGTGAGCTAACAAATTCAAAAAAAGGAATAAAGCCACGTTCGTTTGGAATGTTAAAAGGGAATGATTGCTGTTTAATCAAATCTTTTTCAAAGAAAGAATTTTCATCAGAAAACTTAATATCCAAATGAGAAAGGTCTAATCTAAAATCCTCTGTAATAAATATTGTCATTTTCTGAATATTTAAATATTAGTGTTTCTCTTTGAGTGAAATTATCGGTTTCTAAAGGAGTTATTTTTTGAGGAGTTTTAGTTATCAACCTTTTAAGACTTGGAAGCTCGTAAATATTGAAAGATTTTAAAAGATTGATAATCATATCATACTTGGATTCGTCTCGAATATAACCTGTGTCTAAATAGATTTCTGACTTTTCTTCTATTACATTAGTTGTAATACTGGTTTTATTATTTCTAATAAAAATGTTCTCTTTTGATTTAAAAGAAATAGGAGATTTTTTTGCTCCGGTAAATTCTATAGAAGTTAATGTTCCGTAAGAATTTTGATATACTAATAAAGAATGATCTACTTCTGGAGGTAAAACGTAAAACTTACCAAAAGTAAAAACTGAATTATCAGAAAAAACTAATGATAAAGTAAAAGAATCAATGTTGGTTCCTATTATTTTTTCTACAGGAATAAACAATGTATGTAGCTTTTTAGATGATGTATAACTAGGTAGATTAATTTCAGATATTACACCGTTGATTTCTAATCGAACTTTAACAGGAAATAATGTCGCATAAAAAGAAAAAGATAGTAGATTTTTTAAAGTAGTAGATGTGGATTGTTTTATTGGTAAAAAGTATTTACCTGCATCAACCACATTGCTGAAATTAACAAAATTTACATCTCCTAAAACCATAGAAAAGTTTATAGTTTTAGTATCTAGTTCAGTGTTGTTTTCCATTTCTTTTAAAACACAAGTAATAGCAGCGATATCAAAAGAAGTAAAATTAAAATCGGTAACATCAATTTCAGATACTTCTAATTTTTGAGTTATAATCGAATGTATATAGTTTTCAAAATATAATTCTGCTTCATTGTTAAAAAAAGGAATTTCAAAATTATGATTCCAATTAAATGCATCAAAAACAACAGATAGTTCTACTTTTAAAAAGTTAGCATTATTTACAGTAGCAACTAAAATTTTATTATTCTCTAAAGTTCCATATAATTTATTCTCTTCGTAATTTCCTAAATAGTTCATTGTTTAACTTCTAGTGTTTTGATAAATTTCTTCGTGTTCCTGGTCAATTTCTTTTTGCCTTAAAAAATCTTCGTAATCTTTTACATTGTACGCTTTAATTCCTCTGTCTAATTGTTCTTTTAATTGAAAAAGTAAAGACATCATCATTTCGTCTCTTTCATTAATAGCAGAAGTTTCATTGCTATTTTCTTCTTCAAAAGTAGGTGCAGGTGTAGAAGAACTCCTATTGAAACCACCATCAAAAAACCCAGGGCCTTTTAAACGTTCACGTTCTAAATATTGAATAGTAGGCGCATAGCGTGGACTTTCATTCATCCACTTAGGAGCAACCCACTCGTTAATGTGATAAGGACCATTTGGAGTATCCATTGCAACACCATCTTGATAATCGTATCTAATTGGTTTATCTCCTGTAAAACCTCCTTGAAAAAAACCACTTTTATCTGGTAATGGAGCTGCTAAAACTAAACCTGCTTGTAATGCCCCCATAGCACCTATAATGGCAGCCCAAGGCATACCTCCTGTCCAAGGAGAAGAAGCAACAGCTTTCATTATACCTAAAGCTGTATTTGCACCAATACTAAACAAAGCTGCTGTTCTTTCTCTTTTAGCTTGTTTATATTCAATTTCGGCTTGTTTTTTAGCTAATTCAGTATCAAGTTTTTCAATTTCTTCATTGTACTTATCTTGACTGATAACACCATCATCTAATTGTTTCTTTAAAGAATCTTTCTTTTTATTATTAGATTTTTCTAATGCACGTAATTGTTTTTCTTCATTTTGAGCTACAAACTTTGAATACATACCCCAAGCCTGTTGCATTGATTGTAGCACCATTTCTACCTGACCAATCTTTTGCTTAAACTGATCCATTTTAGATGCACCTTCATCTAATTGCTTAAAAGAGTTTTCCCATTGCTCTGGAGTAAATCCAAAAATGTCAACATTATTTAAACTAGATAAATCAGCACCTTCTTCCTCTTCCGAAATACCAGAAATAGCATTTTTCTCTTTTTTTATTTCAGAGAGTTTTAATCGAATTTGCTCTAATTGCTCTTTAAGAACTTCTTTTTGCTCTTCGGTTAATATTTTATCCGCAAAATCAACTCCTTCAATTTCTCCTGTTTGTAGAGCTGTAGTATAAAGTTTTACAAGTTCTTGGAGGTGTTTTGCTTTTTCAGAAAGTTCTTTAGCATCATATTGTCTTTGTAAAACAGATTTTGCCTGCTCAAAGGTTTTGATTTTATTTAATTCGCTTTCTGATAATGTTTTGCTTAATAATTTTTTAGCATCATTTAAACTTTTTAAGTTCGCCAGCTCATCATTATAAGCTATAGTTCTTTTGGTTTTAGCAGAATTGTAATCTTTGGTTTTTTTAGCCAAAAATTTATTAGTAGCATCTAACTCTATTTTAGCAATTTTTGCTTGATGTTGTGCTTCTAACTTTTCTTGAACTAACAATTCTAATTTTGTCAGTTTGTTTCTTTCTTTACCAAATAAACCTGCTTTTTGAAGTCTTTTTTTATGCGCAATAATTTCTTGTTCAATTAATGATTTTGAACTTAATAGCACCTTTTCTCTATATGATAATTCAGCTTCCTTTTGTTTTTTCAATTCAGCTGCTTGTTTTTCAGCTGCCTTTTTATTTATACCTGCAATTTTATTGTTACGCTCAATTGCTTTACCTATTTCTATACGCAATTGTTCGTTAGTCAACTTCTCTATATTCTTTATTCGTAGTTCTCTAGCAGTTTTTTCTAAAACAGATCTGATACGTTTAAATTTTTTGTCAGACTCAAGCCTTTTTGCATCTGCTTGAGATTGCTCTTGCAATCGTTTTTTATATTCTTCCGTATAAATATTTTCTTTATCAGATAAGACTTTAAGAGATTCTGCTTTTCTTTTAGATGCAGTAATAGCCATATTCGTAGAAAACATTGCTTGGTTTCCAAAACTTTTTACTGAAGAAGTTAAATAATCATACCATATAGTGTGATCTTCTAAACCTTTTGCTTCTTCTTCTCTACGTTTTTTAATTGTTTCATCAATAAGTTGCTCTAGTGCTTTTTGTTCAGCACGTTTTTTCATAGCAACTATTTGTAAGTCGATAGCTTCAGCAACTTGTGATGTATTAATATTTTCTAACGTAAGATTTCCTAAATATTCTGGGTATGATTTATTTATCTGTTTTATAGCTTTTTCACGTTGGTCCTTATTTAAAGTTTCATCTTGTGCTACAATTAATAATTTTTTTAAGGCTCCTTCTTCTTGACCATAAATAGAAGCGGTTCTCTTTTTTAAATCATTTAAAGCTTGCTGTTTTACAGATGCTTCATCTACCTTTTTAGAAAATAAAGCGTAGGCTACTGTTGCTGCAGTAATAAGTCCAACTAACAAACCAATAGGACTTAATTTTGTTGCAATAGAAAAAGCACGCATAGCTATGGTAGCTTTCTTTAAATTACCAGATAATAGTGCAATAACAGCTTTATATGCAAATACAGCTCCTTTTGCAAAAACAAGTCCAATAGCATTTGCTTTTATAGCTAACGTATGAAGAATAGTATCGCCAGTAGCAATCTTTGTCCATAAGGTCATTATTTTTAAGGCTGCCTTATAAGAAAAGAAAGCAGTAGCAGCAACAACTACAACTTTAATAACTGTAGTAATTCTATCTCTTAATTGTTGCATTGAGCCATCTGCATCATCACTTAAACCAACTAATTTTGCAAAAAAACCAATAACCAAAGCACCTTGAAGCTTTAATTTATTCCAAGCTAAATGCAATATACTTGCAGTATCTGTTAATTGTACCCAAACATTATTTAAAGCTTCATTTGCTTTTACTTCTAACTCTTTAGCTTCGGCATATTTATCTGTTGATTTTGTTACATCTGCTAGAGATAAATCGATCTCATGAAGTGTAGCTAGATATTCAAAACCTGCATCTTCTCCTGGTCCGCCAAAAATATCTGCAACAGCTTGACCAGCCAATTTACTTTTAGGAGGAATCAATGATAATCTTTGCGAGATATCTTGTATTACTTGAAAAATAGTTTTTTTACCAGACGATAAATCTTTTTCAATTGAAACAGAGCTTAACCCGATTGCTTTTATTGCTTGAGCAGCAGCAGGTGTCATTTCTCTCAATCTTAAATTAGCCTCCTTTATTGCATCTACACCTTTATCGCTATAAATACCTTTTTTTACTTCTTGAGACATTAAAGCAATAGATTGTTTTGCTGATAACCCTGCCTCTTTTAATAATGCAGGATATTCTCGAACTTTATCTAAAAAATCTCCATTAGCATTAGCTCCATTTAAAAAACCTTGTTCTATTAAATCTAATGCTTTTGTAAAATCAATGCCCATTTGTTTAGATAAGGCATTTGCAGATTCTGTCATTTTTTTAGCATCTGTATCAAACGTATCTGCTAACGCTTTTACTTTTGCAGTAACTATTTCTAACTCACGCCCTTCTAATTCTGTTATTTGAAGAATTGTATGTTTTAACTCTCTTAATAAATCTACTTTTTGATGGAGAACTTTAAAGTAATTTATCATTCCATTAATAGAGAAAACAGAAGCTATTGTTAAACCAACTAAACCTAATTCTTTTCTAACTTTTGATAATAGCGAAGGAACTCCTTTGATTTCCTTTTGTATATCATTCCAAACTTTAGTAACCTTTCTTAATTCAGCAGATTTTTCTTCATATTCTTTTGTGCCACGAGTAAGGTGTTTGATTTGACCTCTTAACTTACCCATCTCTTTGCCTATAGAAAACAAATTATTTTTAACCTGCTTTCCATTAATATAAATGGATAATTGTCTGGTAATTTTTTTATTAGCCATTTTTAAAAGTTGATTTTAGACATTACTTCATCTGCACGTATATCACTTATTTCAGTGATTAATGTTTCCAAAGCGTTTTTAGACTTCAAAGAATCGTTTATAAAATTAGTGTTGCTTAATAATCGAAGTTTTACGCCATTGTTTTTGACACCATCAAATCCAAAATGTTGTTTAAAACCGTAATGAGGCATTTTAATTACTAATCGTTGTAATTCGCCTCCTTTCATTTTACTTACTATTGTAGAGCGTAGCATTTCGCTATTACCTTGTGTAGTTTCAAATAGATTACGGATTTCACTTTTAAGAGATTTTCTTAAAACTAGAGAAGCTTTTTGACCTGCTTGTTTTTCTAATTGTTGGAAGTTTTCTCGAGACATTTTACACCTAATTTATATGGCAATTTAGGTGTGTTGGTGTTTTTAAAATAGGACAGAAAAAATTCGGTTAAATTTTTAGTATTTTGGAAAATGGAAAAATCTAAACCAAAGAAAAAGAAGAAATGGTATTTGTATCGATTTTTACGCTATCAAGTGAAATGCTTATTGCTATTATTTATTTCGAATTCTAAAGGAGGTAATAGTATCTAATCCAAATCATCCCATTTAGAAACATCTGGAGTAGTACATACTTGGTTTTTTAAAGAGACTTCACATCTATAACCATACAATCCATCAGAAAATAATGGACCTACTTTAAAATGATGGAATGAATTTTTATCGACCATACCATACAACCAATTCTTAACTCCATTAATTTTGGGTAAACTAGCATCGTGTAAAATTCTGGTTTCAATATCAAAACAGATTTGTTGACAGAAATCTAATACTTCATTTTGCGCATCGTATTCATCTAAATTACCAGTTTTAGTATTTGGCTTTCCCACAACAGTAAATGCAGTTGTATTTGTGTGTTTGGTTTTGGTATTATCGCCAGAGGTTTGCGTTTCTACAGCATCAATTAATTTTACAGGTAATTCTACACCTTTACGCAATGCTCCTGTAACTTCAGAAACATTCCAACGATATTTTCCTTTAATATCTTTATGAGCATCTGCTAATGCTTCTAGATAATTGACAACTGTTAATAATGATACTCTAGGCATTTGGTTCTTTTTTTAATTGCTCTTCAAATTCACTTAAAAAAGTATATACATTGGTAGTTTTAGTTTCGTTATGAGAACCAAATTTTGCACCAGATAAATGCAATATCAATTTACCAAAACCGCTACTATTTGGTGTTTTTTGTTTTTTAGTGGTTTTAGGAAATACAACTGGAAATTGAGTGTACAAATATTCTCTACAACCTTGATATGTTATCGCAGTTGCTAACAAAATTGGCTTATTAATTTTAGAGAGTGCTTTTGCACGCTCTTCTAGTTCGGTTTTATCAAATAATAAACGTTTTCCTTTTTTGTCTTTTTCTCTGTATAAAACAGCAGCTAAATACTGTAAATATTCAATATCTTTTGTTTTGTGCCAGCCTAAATACAAATCTTCTGCGTGTGCAAATTCATCTACATTTAAATTTGTAATTCTTTCATTTGGAGCAAACAATTGTTTGTTTTTGATTTTAATAATACTGATGAATTTTGTGCGTTCTTGTTTTTCGTAAAGAAAAACATAATGCTTTTTTAATTCTGAAATCCCGACATTTCTTAAAATCTTACTTATGTTAAAGATTTTTTTGAATTGCCACCAACGTATATTTAACAAAATAAAAAGCACTAATATATCTTGTATCTTATTTTTTTGAGAGTGAAAAACACTAGCCAACTTCTTTAGTTGACGTTCAGTTAAATCATTCCAATTAGTAGGTATGTTAATGTTTATTGTCATTTTACACGATGCTAGTTAACTAATGAATAAGTAATTATACCGATAGCAACACCACCTACTCCATACAACCAACCATTGTTTCTTTTTTTTGAATTTTTAAGCAAACTTTGATTAGTCTTTTGTAATTGTATTTGGAGTTGTTCTCGTTTAATTCTTTCTAATTCTAAATCATTAAACATTTGTAAATTATTTTTGATCAAGCTTTGAAGAAGAATGCTCTTTTTATTAAATGCAATTTTTACCGAATCACATTTTCGGCTTTCCTTCATTATAGATTTAAACGTTTGTTTTCCGACAGTTACACTATCTTTTTTGATACTTTGAGATAAAACCACGGATGTCATCATCAGTAATAGTATCGTTGTCAATAATTTTTTCATCTTGTTTTAGCTTTTTGTCAATATTTAATTCTGCATTTCTAACAGCCTTTGTGAGTCGTTTGTTTTTATCTATAGATGCCTGTTCTCTTTTGTTTGAAGCAACAAGATCTAGTTCTAAATTTTCAATCTGATTTTTGTACTCTTTTACCAACTGTCTTTTAATTAAAGCATACTTAACAGTATAACTCATTAAAAGAAGAGAACCCAAAGCAACAATTATTAAAAGTGCTTTTACTTTAACAGATTGCGATCTTATGATATTCCAAACAGCTAAAATCATTTTGGATCAATGATTTCAATAGTCGTTTTTCTAATTCCTCTTAAGGCTCTATGAAAAGATTCTAAAGCATTTCTACTATCAGTTACATCATAGTAACCATCTCTATTTAAATCTTTCAATTTAATACCAGGAGCAATACAACCATTTAACTGTTTCCAATAATTAGAAGCGTGAATTTTACATTCGCTTCTATTTGGTACATCTTTCAATTCGTATAAATCTTTATTAAATCTTGGAGAACGTTCTAAAACTAATGGATAAATACCCGGAGGAACATTACTTACATTCCTCTGGTTATTACGATCACCTCGTTCTATACATAAAGAAGCATAAATAGGCTGTCCATTACGATCAATAACAGTTAGCACTCCTGTGCTTTGGTTTCTATCTTCCCATAAACGTTGTAATCGAACTCTTTTCATTATGGGTGTTGTTTTTTATAGTTGTCAAATGCTTTTTTAAGGGCATTGTATTTTTTCTGCCAAGAGTTCTCAACTCGTTCAATCTCTGATTTTAAAGATGATATTTCTGCTTGAAATTCTGTAATCTTTTGATTTGTATCTTCAACAAATTTGTCATACAATTCTTGCATTCCAGATAGTGCATCCGTTTTTCTTCTCTTACGTTGTAAATAAGAATCATACAAACCTCCTGCACCAAACAAGAAGCCTAAAATCATTGGTAGGTTGTCTAAAATGTATTGTTTCATTGTAAATAAATTATCAGAGTGATTACTAATCCGGGTATGATGGTAAAGATAAAATCTAACCATTCTGCATTACCATGACCTTGTTTGTCAAAAAATTCTTTTGAAGCTGCTAATACAACACTTGGTAATAGAATTAACCAAAGTGCATCAAAAATGAAGAAGCCAATTACTCCTGCAATAGAGTATAGGAAGCCCCAATAAAAGTGACCTAACTTATCTGCTTTAGGTGTAAATTTTTGAATGAGTTTATATAAGTTTTTCATACTAATTAGGTATTGATATTTGTTTTGAATAGAAAAAACCGCCAATTAATCTGATTACAGCGTGAGTTAACCAGTTTTTAAATTTCTTTTTAGGAGCTAATTTTTTACGCCAAAGAGTACGCTCTTTATCAGCGAATAAGCGAGCTTCATAAAAGCTATTATTAAAGTGCTGTATTTGTCCAACTTTATCAACCCATAACTTATCGTGAATTAAATCTCCTAAAAAACCTTTATCGATTGGAGAAAAAATAGACCAAGCCCATTTTGGTACAGAAGCTAAATCTGTTATAAATCCTTTTTCGATAGTTAATACATAACCATCAGATAAAGTAACTTCTATATCTTCAGTAACTTCAAAGGTGCGTTCTCCATCGAAATGAGGAACGTACCTTATAGGTATATAGGTTGGTGTCTGGAGGAATTGCAACTTCATTATGCTAACATATTATCAGTTACTTCAATAAGACTTCCATTATATTCAACCGCCCATTCATCTTTTAAATTCAGATGTTTCCAGTTATCATTTAGCAATAACCAAACAGCAGCTTTAGTTGCTAAAGCAGTATCTTCTGGAAGAGTTACATCAGAACTGTCAAAGGCAAAGTTCAAATAATCTTTTACACTATCTTTTGTAGGATAACCAACACTAACTATTTGACCGTTTTCGTTTAACTCTTCATCTAGAGAATTATCTGTAAAACGAAGTTCTGGTAAAACAGCAATAACAGCTTGAGGGTTTTGTTCGTCATGAACTTGAACAAATTTCATGTGTAATGCTTTAGTAATTGGATTTACTCCAAATCCATTACATAAAATTATGGTGTTTGGGTGCAAACCTAAATCGTTTACATCTTGGTATTGAGGAGCCGATAATTTTCTAACTATTTTTATCATTGTATTTGAGTTTTTATAAAGTGTTGAATAGCTGCTTTACATATCATATCTATATAAGTATGATTTAGTCCTTTTTCTCCATTTTCTGAAGTATGTACTGCTTGTGGTAATATTTTCTCAACTTCTTGTGCAATTAAACCTGCTTGCTTACTGTTGGTTTTTGAGAAGTCATAGAATGAAAAGTTTAATTTCTTAAACACATCTAAAGCCCAAACACCATCTATTAATTCAATATTTGATTTAAATTTTTTATCTGACGTTTGAATTAATGAGACACAAGTCATATTACCTGATGCTGTAATATTTCCAATATTAGTTGTATTGTTAATCCCATCAACACAAAATCCTGGTTTCGTTTCAAAAACATAAGTGAAATTTGTGAAAGGATGGGGGTTGGTAAATATTACACTCTCATTATTTAAAACAAATGCTTCTACAGATAAATCTGTATTACCATTAATACTGGTTATCGTTTTTAGCTCAATTGCAAATTGTTCATTTCCATTTGTTACAATTTTCACCCCAATCTGTGTAAAAGCTCCACTTTGTGAACTTATAACAACAGTTTTACTATGGTTAACTAAAACATCCATTAACACATTAACAACTACACCTGTTGATGTTCCGTTAATAGATAATCGTATAGCAGATGATAATCTATCTCCTGTAACTTTTAAAGCAGTTGTATACGTGTTATTATTAACAGTAACTACTCCTTTAGTCGATCTTAAAACATTATCAACTATTTGTTGAAATTGCGTATTCTGGTCTTTAAGATGATTGTCATTTTCAATAAGCTTACGTAAATTGGTTCTTAAGCCATCGCCTTGACCATCATTTGGAGTAGTTCCTGTATTAATTGTAGAGTTAAATGCCATGTTAATCTATATCACAAGTTATTTTTTCGTTGTCGCTAGTAATACTTTCTGAATCGCTCTTAAAAAAGGAGGCGACACGATTAACTCCTTGTTTTAAAACACTAAAAATTCGTATCATAATTCAAATATCTAGCTAATCCCATTTTTAAAATAGGACAACTTTTTACAAGCCAACTAAAGACTTGGTATTAGTTAATGTTATATGCTTTTGTGCTTCTTGAATCTGATATTCTGGAAACTTTTCAGTATTCGAAACTATTAGCTTAATTGCCAGTTTTAAATATTCTTCACCCTCTACTTTCTTACTTTTTTTTGTGTGGACCAGAAAGTCGTTCACTTTTAAGTTAATATTGGTAACTGTTTTTTCATAAGGTAATACATCAAATCGCATGTGCATTCCTTTAGCATCTAAAACAAACATTCCGTTATCTACTGTTTTCATTATTGTAAAAGCAACAATGGATTGTTGTAATAAATCTTTTACTTGTTTTCTTACAGTATCTGTTTGATTAATTTTTAAAGCCACTAACAAACTTGATCCTATGACTGGATTTATAAATTGATCTTCGACAACTTTAAGCGTAGGTTTCATAGCAACAAAAGTTTGCCTACTGTTAAAGATGTGATAGTATTTATTAAGAATTGACGTTTTGTTTACTAATAATTCTTTGTAAACTGTGTAGCAATCTGAACTAAACCACGCTGAAAATTTATCTGCGGATTTTTCCATTACTTCTAATAATTCATCCAATGCCTCGTGGCCAGACTTTTTAAAAGAGCGTTGCAATTCTTTAAATTGTTTATCGGATGCAGTTTTTGTGTTTTCATTAGCGGTTACATGAATACCATTATCTGTTACTTGAACAGCTCCAATAGGTAAATACAAGTAATATCCAAAATTAGCTACTGCTTCTTGAGCTAATTCTTGAGCTGCTTTTATAATCGAATCCGTTTGTTCTGATTCAAATACTAATAATTGATCTGAACCAATTAAAGGTTTCAAAAAATTACGTTCAGCTTTTCTTAAATATGGTTTTACATTATCTATATCTACTGAGCCATTTACAGAAATATATTCTCGAAGTGTTGCTGTATCTTTTATAATCATAATTGAGCTGCTTTTTGTGTTCCTGTAGGATTTTGGTCTAAAGTTGTAAACGTTGTTTCTTCAAAACCACCAACTAGTTTTTCATCCCAACCGTTGTAATCTTGGATGAATTCAAAAATTTCTAAAGTGGTTTCTCTGTCTGGTTTTTTTAAAGCGGATAGAATGAACCAATCTAATCTTTTATCACTTCCAGAACCACCACCGTCTTTAGTACCAGGTACTCCTGCACCAATTAAAGAAGGAGAAACTCCTGCTGCTGTTAAAGCTGCTTGTATCCCTGCTGCTGTATCATCTAGATACGCACCGTCTTTTTTGCCTTTTTCGATTTCAGTAATTTTTAGTCCAGGCTGTGGAGTGCCATTATCATCTTTATAAATAATTGACATAATGCTTTTACCTCCATTTTCTACACCACGTAATGATTGATCTAATTGTTCAATAAATTCTTTTCTAATTTCATCTTGCTTTTCTGGAGTAAAACCTTCCCACTTATTATTATACTTTCTTTCAAAGTATTCTTCAAAGACTTCAACGTGTAGATTCACGTTCATTTTTTCTTCTAAAAAGGCTTTCTTAAATTTTGGTATGGAATTAATAATATCTAACCAACCACTACTTTCTATAGATTGCCATTCTGGATCTGGATAATAACCGCTAGTAAGCATTGGAAAACAAACAGGACGAACAAAGTTGTGAATTTTATGTTTTTTGCAGTATTCCTTTACTTCTTCAGCTGATAAAAAAGAGTTGATTAAAGGAATTTTATCTACATATTTAGATGCAACATCAACGCCTTCTTCCCATTTAGAAGAAACGTACAAATTATTTATTGTACGTGTGTTTTCGTCCATAATTTCAAAACGACTATCTGCTGCGAATTGTCGTTTTACTCGATTTATTTTTTTGAAATCTTTAGACAAAACATATTCTGGACACGCAAAATGCCAGTATTCTTCATCAGAAATAATTTCTTTAAAAAAACGCTTCATTCTGTTGCGTTTAAAAAAAGCATTAATCTCTGCATGCTTGTGTAAAGGAATTTGTTTTATAATTCGTTTTTCATTTTCGTAAGTTTCTTCTGCTAAAATAAAACCAGAACCATAGTGTGCATTTATATTAACTCTTAAACCCCTTCTTAACGTTCCTGTGGGTTTTATTTTCTTTGTTATTTTTTGAGGATAATCATTATTAGCACCCCAAGCTGCAATTTTACCAGAAGCGTTTTCGGTATGCAGAATTACACTAGTTACATTTGCATCTGCTTTTTTAGTTGAAGCGAACGTAACTATAGCTTTGGTATTTCCTCCTGTAATGGCTACATCGCCTATAAATGTTGTACTCATTAATAAATAACTTTTTTACCGTTAATTGAAATAATTAATCGAATATGAATTTTTTTCTTTTGTCCATTTTGTAGTTCTAAATTTCTAGTTCTATTTTCAAAATGGTTCGGATTTCTTTTTGAGGTTGTGCCAGATTGCACCGCTTTTATTAAAGAAGTTTTGGATGGTATACCTTTTTTAGAGCGTAATTTTTTTACTTGCTTATACTCATAAAGTTTACCTCCAGTTTTAGAGTTTCTTTGAAGCGAACGAAATGTGATATCAAAAGGATAAGCGTTACCTTCTTTATCTTTTTTATCGATTATCGCAAGTGCATCTTTTAAAGAAATAGTTTCTTCCATAATGCTAATTTCGTGCGACTAGTCATTTTAAAATAGGACAGAATATTTTTAATCATTTTTGTAGTAGAAAAGAAGATTATTTCTAATAAAAGCACGTTTTTTTATTAGGATAAGATTAAAAAACAAACTATTTACATTGTTTTTCTACTGATAATCTCATTTTTTAATTAGTAAGTATTTTGTTTTCAGACACTTAAATATTAAAATATTCTTGTAGAATCTCTTTTATACATTCTCTTCACGCCTCGTCCTTTGACGAATGACAATTGCCATGGTCAAAAAAAGAGGATATATGAAAATTGAGTTGTAAAATAGCTACATCGTAGTTGGTAGATCCCAGTATTCTTTTTCGGGTTTCAATAAGTCTTTATAGATCGAGTAGATGGGTATGTCAAAGGCATCAGGTAGGTGGGTGGTGTGCTGTTGCTTTTTCTTTGCATTGCGTTCATCCTTCTTTACCTTTTGTATTCCGTTCTTACCTTCAGAAGCTTCAGTACGTTCTAATCCAATGATAAGATCTGGATTATTTTGTTCGTTAATCTCAATGCCAGGGTAACGAGAACTACTTCCCTTGAACATCATATTGATAAGGATATACTTGTCATTATGTGGTGCTACTGGCTTACGCTTACTCTTATCATATACAGTCCATCCTTTAGATTGGAGTAATCGCACCAATACATCTCCATAAGTTTCGTTAGTACCTTTCCTAACCTTGGCGTTACCATCGTGACCATAATATAAGTGTACTACCTTGTTTGGTAAAGGTGCATAGTATTCTACAAAGTCGTTAATCAAATCTTCTAAATCTCTTGACTCACTAGATTGGCTAGCCCACATAGATTTTAGAACACGGTATTTATTCGGTAATTTCTGGCTAATTACAGCAGATATAAATGTACCCCAATCAATAGATAGAATTAGCGGCCGACCTTTATCTATATCATTGTCTTGTTTGCTATTAAAAGAAGCTTTAGTGTAGTCGGATGTAATACTCTCTAGATAATCATTGTCATAGTCAGTATAATAATGTTTTTCAGCTTTTAATTGTGGATAGAATCCGTTCAATATTTCTTTTGGTCGTATGTTTAGAATTTCAGCATTATAGTATAATTCAGATGGAGCTTCATCCTTCATCTCTTCAAACCATTCCTCACGTAAGTTTAATTTGTTAATTAGAGCTGATGCTTTAATAAATGCATACTTTTTAGGTTTACGTTTTGCTACTTCTTCCATATCAGTAAACCAACGCCCCTTTTTTGTCATTGGAGTAGAAGAAGCATAAATTTCGGCTCCTAATAATGTTGCTTTTTCAAATCGTGCTTCTTTAGCTCTATTCGTTGTTTTTACATTAGCAAATAATTTTTCGGAATCAAATAAAGCTGCTTCATCTCCAAGAATACCAAAAGAATTCAAACCACGTCCACTATTTGGATTATCTAAAGAAACTAATTGAAAAACCGCACCATTAGAGAAGTGAATAATATTGTCCCATTTGTCTGGAGCATAAATAGGTTCAGCAAAACCAAACTTTGCACCATTTTTACCAACTACATAATCATACCCTTCATAAATACCTAAAACAGCTAATCCTTTTTTAGTAGATGGTAATGTACGTGCTAATATTTGTTGGTATGTAGAACCAACCAGTGCAAATGAAGCTCCGGGCATTTGCTTTACCATTTCTTTCATAAAAAATGCTAGAATAAATGATTTCCCAGTACCACGACCCCACTCAAGGTATATTTTTGTTTTTTTTAAAACTGTAACAGCCAAAACAGCTGCCAATTGCGCTGCATTTAGTATGACCTCTAAATATTTGCTAATCTTCCCCATTGTCTTCTACTTCTTCAAAATCAGTGTCCACTGTTAGGTTATTAAAATCTAAAGAACCTGTTAAAAGATGGCTTAATATTGCATTACCTACTTCTTTATTTATAGACATTTTTACAGGCTTATTCTCTAACTTTTCTGGATTAAAGTTTATAGCGTTTTCTTTGTCTACTTCTGCATATTTACCCATTAATTCTAGAGCCTTTCCGATTGCTTTTAAATCTTTAGCTTTTACAGCCATTAATAAAAATTTGTGTGAATATTCCAGTAAGATTGCTAACGAACCGTCTCGATCAGCTTTCATTACATTTCCAAATAGGCGTTCGGCATTTTTTAAATCTCGATAAGCTTGCGCTCTACTTATCTCATATTTTTCCATTAGAACATTAGCGGCCTGTTCTCTGGAATGGAAATTTTGACGAAGAGTAAAAGCTGCTAACCAACGATCCTTTAATTCGATTTGCTTTTGAGTGAGCGGATATTTTGTAGAATCTTTGTAATAAGCATAAATCTTATCAAATGAAGAATCTCCTGTTTTTATAGTAGGTAAATGTTGTATTGCCATAGTGTAAAAGTGGCAATTGTCAGCTTTTTAGAATAGGACAAAAAAAACCACTCATTTACGAGTGGTAAAAATTGCTATGAAAAAGAATGTGCTTTTAGCACACCATAAATATAAACAAATTATTCTACTTCTTTTAAGCACCAAACAAAATCAGTAACACCTCTTTTTTGTGGCTCATAACCTAATGTAGTAAGTAATTGATGTAAGTCGTAATCATCTATACAACCCGTTGGAAATATTTGAAAAAGTAAATTTAAAACCTCAGAAGTTGATAATTGAAGTTCATCTTTTGCATCTTGAATAGTAGTAGGTAAATAATGCTTTTTTAAAAATGCAGTTATTTCTAATGTTTTATCTATCATAATTAGAAAGTATTAAATACCCACGCAAGGTTGCGAAACATCTTACTCAAAAGCAAAATACAGGCAAAGCCTGTACTTACGTGGGATTGTACTTTCCTTGCTTTTGAGTTTAAAAAAATGTTTCGCAAAGTAAATATACTATATTTCTACATATTTATTCCATTCAACTTTATCCAATGTTTGACCATTCTTTTTAATTTCAAAATCTAAATCATTATCAATCATATATTGTAACCATCTACGAATATCAACATCTACATAAACTGGATCTAATTCCATTCCATAACAATTGCGCCAAGTTTGTTCGCAAGCTATTAATGTGGACCCACCACCTAAAAACAAATCGCCAACGATATCCTTTTGTTTAGAACTATTTTTTATCAGATAAATAATAATTTCAATTGGTTTCATTGTTGGATGATCTGCATTGCGTACTGGTCTATCAAATTCTAATACAGTAGTTTGTTTTCTGTCAGAATACCATGGATGTGCAGCACCTTCTTTCCAACCGTATAAAATAGGTTCGTGTTTCCAATGATAATCCTGCCTTCCCATTACAAGGCTGTTCTTAACCCAAATTAGACATTGAGTTAATTTATATCCTGCATCTTTTAAGGCGTTTCTAAAATTAGCACCTTCACTATCTGCATGAAAAACATAAATAGGAGAACCTGCTTCAGCGTTTAAAAATGTTTCTTGATAGAATAAATAAAGAAATGTATAAAACGAATCATTATCCATTTTATCATTTTTGATTTTCAATTTTTCTTTTGTACCACCTTCATAATTTACGTTATAAGGTGGGTCAGTAACTACCAGATTAAATAGTTTAGACTCAAGAAGTTTTTTATAATCTTTAGAATTCGTGCTATCTCCACAAACTACCCGGTGATGCAATTCTTTCTGTTTACTTATCAACTCATATACATCTCCTAAAATAGTAATAGGTTCTTTGGGTGGTGTTAAATCCGTTTCTTTCTCTTCTTCTTGCTTTAGGTCATCTGGCAAAATATCTGAAGGGAGTTCTATGTCATTAATATCTAATCCTAATTCAAGTAAATCTACATCAGCAAAACATTCTTCTAAAATATCTACATTCCAAAATCCTACAGAAATATTAGAAACAACATTGTATTCTTTAAACTCCTGGTCCGTTAATGTTCTATTTGGCAGTCTTACATCTATTAAATCATCTCCACGTCCTAAATCCATTAAAACTTTAACACGTTGATGACCTGCAATAATTACTTTATCTGTATTTACAGCAGGAATTTCAGCAAGATTGTATTTCTCAAGACTATTTTTTAATTTTTCTAATCGCTCTGGAGTAATTTTACGAGGATTATAATTGCAAGGAACTAAATCTTTTACTTTTAGTTTTTCGGTATGCCATTCTAAAGGAGCTAAAATATCATTCATCTTTTTTAATCTATATCACAGCTCACATCATCACGATCTGAAGTTATGGTTTCATAATCTGTTGTAAAGTATGATACAACACCGCTTAAATCTCCTAAATAATAAGGCGCATCATATTTTTGAGAATCTCCAAAAACTAATGTAGTTACAGTTTCTCCATCTTTGGTAGCTTCTATTTTACTGCTAGATTCTATTAACTTACAAGGTTGCTTTTTAGAACCAAATTGTCTTTTAAAATTGCTCCCAAACTCTGGTGCTAATACAATTAAATCTTTTCCTTTAAGCCAACGTTTAAAACCTAATAAATCTGCTTTAGAACCTAAAAGCTGTACAGTTAATTTATTTTCTTGTAATGGAGATTTAGTAGCAGTACCAATTTGAGTTGTTTCTAAAGAAACACTTTCTTGTATTGCTTTTACTTTGGTAAAATTTACGCCATCTATAAAAGTATGATTGTTTTTAATCACAATTAAATCATCAATTACACTATCTGGTTTTAGCTTTTTAATTTCTATTGGCTCTGTAATGTTTAGCATTTCATCTACCAAACCAACATATATTTCTTCGTGATGGAAACCGGCTGTAACTTCGTCAAATTCAGTTCCTAAATTTTCTATCTTAATCATTTTTTGGTGTATTTATCAATTCATTTAATTGTTGTAAATCAAGTTCGTGTTCTAGTAATTTACTTTTTGCTTTTTCTAAAGCAATTGCTTGTTTAGTGGTTTCAGATTTGGACAAATTTTGCCCTAAATCTTTTTCAAAACTTTCAACCTTTTTTTTGCATTTAGATACAGAAATTCGCTTATTATTTCTTGATTGAATTAATTGTGCAGCAGTTAAAGAACTGTAGTTTCTTGGAGCAATATTCAACACTACTTTATGATCTACATAATGCTTTAAAACTTTTTGAGTAGTTTCTATAGCATCAAACAAGTCTTCTATTTCGATACATAAAGAAAGTGCTGCACCTTCTTCTGATGGATGCAACTCGTTTAGTTTTAATTTTAAAGAAATTGCTTTCTGAAAATCATTTCTTTGCTTAATAGATATTGCATGTAAATCTGTATGTAATTCATTTAATCGATAGAAGTAGAATGATGTCTTTTTATTATTGGTTAATGGTTTTCGTTCGCTACCATCAATTTTAATATCAATATTGTATTGTGATTTTTTTTCATTTTTCACAATAAGAGGTTTTGATATTGTGCCTTTTTCTCTAAACTTACCAAGCTCATATTTTAACTTTTCAAAATTAGAAGGACTTTCTTTTCTTAAGAATAAGCGTACTAAATTAGGGCTATGCCCTTTTAATGAAGCGTATAGTAAAACACCTGCATTATAATCAGAACCATTAGAGAACCACTCGTTTACTTTCATAGTGTAAAAGTGGCAATTGTCAGCTTTTTAGAATAGGACAAAAAAAAGACACTCAATTGAGTGTCTTTTAATATTTATTGAAATTAACTTTTAATAATAGGTTTCTTCAAATCCGATAGAAAAATTATCAGGATCAAAGGGAATAGGTTTTATTTTAAATGTGACAATTCTTTTTAAATCGCCATTTCCAGAATCAAAATAAATGGTGGTTTCATTTCCATTTATATCTTTAGAAAACCGTTTTAAACCTTGTTTTATTTCGGCTTCTAAATCAACATTTAACCCTAAATCTTTTAATCTATTCTGTATGATTTCTTTTTTTTGATTTTCTAAACTTCTGGAAGCATCTATAAAGACGGAACTAATCAAACTTAATGGATCGTCTTTTTCAAAATGTTTTATCCAAGAGTCTTCAATGTCTCTCTTATATTCATCTGTAAATTTGGGCATTTGAATTGATAATGGAGATTTTCTTGTAGTAGATAGTTTATTAATCATATTTTCATCTATAAATGTAACTTCATCAATAAAATTATTTCCAAAAACTTCATTAGTTCCATGAAAAGAAATACTACTTCCATTGTTGTATTTAGATTTACTCATACTCAAAGATAATAAATTATCAGTGAAATCATTTACTACAAAATCTACAGATACATCAGTATCTAGACTTTTAACAATACTGATTGGATTATCTTTTTTAACATCCAATTCTTTGGGCCTTGCGCTCACTCCAATAAAGGAGAACATCAACAATAATAAAATTACTTTTTTCATTTTTAAAATGGTTTTAGATTAATATTTATAGAATTATTTCTATTGAGTTTCAAAGATGGCAATTGTCAAACCTTTAAAATAGGACAAAAAAAACCACTCTGTTTAAAAGAGTGGTTTTCCTAATTAAAACAAACTAATCAACTAATGAAAAATTATGCTGGCTGTAGTGTTATACCACCTCCAGTTACACTATAAATTGGTGCATCATATTTTTGTTTATCCATAAAAACTAATGTAGTTGTATTTTCGCCATCTACAGTAGCTTCTATTTTACTGCTAGATTCAGAAATTTTACCAGCAAATTTAGCAGATCCAATCTGTCTTAAATTACCACTGCCAAATTCTGGAGCTAACACCACAATATCTTGACCTTTAAACTGTCTTTTAAATCCTAATAATTCTGGTTTAGAACCTAAAAGTTGTACAGTTAATTTATTCTCTTGCATTGGCGATTTATTAGGATCACCAATTTGAGTTGTTTCTAATCCAACACTTTCTTGTATAGCTCTCATTTTCGTAAAGCCATAACCAGTATTAAATGTGTGTGCAGTTGTAATGGTAACCAACTCTTCTAAAGTTGTTGCAGCACCTGTGCCACATAAATCTTTAGGCTCTGTAAGAGCTGCAAAAGTTGATAAAAGTGCTACATACACTTCTGTGTGAGAAAAACCACCTGATACTTCATAACCTGGTTCTCCAATATTTTCTACTTTAATACTCATGGTTTAGTGTTTTTTTAAGTGAATAAATTTTGCTTTGATTAAAGATTCCATTAAATCTTTATCTGCAACCGCTTCTTCAGATGTATGCTTATTTCCTTTAAATCGGAAATTTGAAACAGTAAACTCATAAGTTCCTTCTTCGTTCTTATAAGTTTCTCCTTTTTTTACTTCTGGAGTTGCTGTTGCTTCTGCTAACTTTTCTTTTAAATCCGAAATTTCTTGATTAGCAGTTGCTAATTTTTCAGTTTCAGCATCACGTTCTTGAATTGCTGCTTCAGTAAGTTCTTTTTGTGCTACTAACTGATCTTTTAAAGATTCTAAAGTAACAACATCAGAAGTCTGTGTAGACTTCTGATTATTTTCTGTATTTTTTTCTTGTTTTGCCATTGTTTACGTTTTAAAGATTAAACCCATTTAGCTACATAAACTAATTCATTATGTCCAAAACCTAAACCTTCCCACCAGTCAGCCATTAAGAAAACTTCTCTTTGACTTTCTTCAATTCTAGGTTTTTTCATTCCATTAACTCTTCTAATATATAAGAAGTTGTCTACTGGAGTAGCCCAAATGTAGTTTTCATTTGCCATAGATGGTAAACCAACTAATTCTACATTTGTAAAATCTACAGTAGGTTTGTTTGGATCGTAATTTACATCCACACCATGCGTATTACGTTTGTCTCTATGATACCAACGCAACACTTTTTCGTTCATATAAACACGTTTTTTAACACCATCTAAAAGAGAATCTATATTATCTACAAATTCTTCTACAATATCAAAAGCGTTGGCTGGTGTAATAGCTGCACTTAAAGCTACATTTTGCATAGAGCTATCAGCAATACCAGCATCTAATAATGTTTTCACACCATCAATTGCTTGTACTGTAGAACCTGCTGTTCCAGAAGTTGGTGCAACATAAGCTCCTTTAAAGTAACCTTTAAGTTCTAAATCTTGCTTTAATTGAGGTAATACCTCGTTTTCTAACATAAAACGAACAATAGGCCATTTAGCACGTTCTTGTTCATTTACATTTTCTAAAAATCCTAACCAAGAAGCTTTAACATCATCTGGATATAAAGCCAAATCTATTTTAAGGTTTCTTAAAACAATTTTATTTGGTTTAAACTCAACATCTCCTTTTGGAGTAAATTTCTTTTGAAACTGTTGTACAATTTCTCCTAAAACCACATTTGAAAAACGATAAGTATCGCCATCGTAAATTAATGGTTTTGCGTAACTAGTAGTTACAGATTTTTGACGTAATGCTGAAAGCAAACGCTTTTCATTTTGTCCTTCTGGGATGTAGTGACCACCAAATTGAGTAACTAAATCAGTTTTTACTATTGACATTTTTTTAATTTTAAAAGATTAATTATTCATTGCAGCACTAACATCAATACCACCAATTACATTGGCGTTATCTTCTGCTATACCGTTATTTTTCAAGTTATTTGTTACTCCTGCTCCATCTGCTGCACCATATTCTGCTACTAAATTGCTTAAAGCAGTAATACCTTCTTCATTACTCATTGTAGCAGCTCCTTCTACTTCAGCAGTTGCTAATGCATTTTGAATAGCAGTAGTTACAGTTGTATTTGTAGCTTCTAATTCAGTTATTCTTTCAGAAGAAGTAGTAGCTTCTGTTTCCGCAGTTGCAATAGTAGTATCATTTTCTGATAATCTATTTTCAAGTGCAGTTGCTTGTTCATCTGTTAAGATGATACCATTTTCGGTTTCGCCTTCTGAAAAAGAAGCACCTATAACAGCTTCAATCAAAGGCACATTTAATTTGCTCATTGGATTTTTTTTAGAATTATTTAATTGAGTATTATTTTTGTTTGATTTCGCTAAAGAAAAAACCTTATCAATTGCAGTTTGTAAAGTTCCTATTTCATCAATTAAACCGTTGTTTAATGAAACTTCAGCGTTGTAAGTTCCTCCAGATAAAACTTCACTATTTAAATTAGGTCTAGCAGAATTCATATCAGCATGAAATGTTTCTGTTATAGGATCTAACTCGTTTTTAATGTAACCTTCTGGCTTACCTTTTAGTAAATCTTCAAAATCTTTGTTTTTGTCTGTAGATTTTGTTGCATATTCTGTAATTACTTTAGCTCCTTTTTTCTCATAGTAGCCAGTCATATCTACAAAATGTATCATTGTACCAATACTACCAATAGCATCAGCACGTTTGTTGGCAACAATATGTTTTGCAGCACTACCAATATAATAAGCAGCACTACACATCATTCCATCTGTATATGATACAACTGGTTTAGAATAGTTTTTAATGAAATCGTGAAATTCTGGTGTACCAGAAACTTGACCACCACCACTATCTATATCTAAAACAATTCCTTTACAATTAGGATCAGATTCATAGCGAGACATTATCTGTTGTTTAGATTTTGTTCCTCTTGGACCACATTCTTGATTGTATTTGTAAATAGGGTTTTTTAAAGAAACTACTAGAACGTAATTGTCTTTATTGGTTTCATTATCAAAACTTGATGCAGAAACTAAAGATTTATTGACACTAAAAATAAATGCTTCTGGAGTTGGTTTGTCTGGTGCTGAAAAAGTAAGTTTTCCATTTAAAATGGAATACAAAGAAGGCAGTAAAGACTGACTGTAAGCTTTATCAATAAACCAACGCCCGGTAATTAAAGAATGTAAATTGTTTAAATTCATCTGTAATATGCTTTTTGCACATTACAAACATACCTTCATCCATAAATTTAAAATAGGACAGAAAATTAGAAAACGCTTAATCGTTTATAAATACTGGCTTTTGCGGTATTTTCCCAAAAACTTTAATCATTATTTTACTCCCGTCTTCTAGTTTTTTTCCATTAATAAACTGGTAAGAAAATTTTAAAGGAAATTTTTTAGAGCCATATATTTTTTGTTGGCCATAATGTTTGATACCAATTAAAACTACTTTTTTATACAAGTAATTATTAAAGTAAGCATCTAATTCAGATGATTGTACAGGTATTTCAAATTCGCCATTAATAGTGTAAAGAGTTCCAGATTTTGTTTTCGTAGATTTTTCAGTAATTTTTATGTTTTCTGCTACAGGTAAAATATCTAAATAAGTAGTGGAAGGAGTGATAACAATATCTTTTGCATTGTTATTGGTTAAAATAGATGGACAAGAAGTTAGTTCATCAATAGCTACAATTTGAGCATTAAAAAAACCTCCTGTTTGCTCTAAATTCTCTGTTTTTATGGTATTCATTTTATATCATTTTAGGACAAAAAAAAGATTTCTAAAAACTGTCCTACTAAATAAATGCAGTATTTATAAGTGTTTTAGGCAGGTTCTTAAATTTCAAAATACACTATTTGTCCGATTTTAAACGTCTATCAATGGTTCTATACACGCTATCTAATTTCAATTCTTCTTCAGTAATATCATAAAAATCTAAAAATTGAGCGATTGCTTTTAAACGGTTTTGTTTATTGATTGAGTCGTGTTTTTCATTATGAAACTTTAAATCATTTTCAATCGATAGTTTTATATAGGTCTCAAGATCATTGTAAAAAATGGTGTAAATTTTTTCGGCTAACTTTTTTAATTTCAAAAAAGAAATATCAAAACCAACTTCTTTAACTATAGTTGCAGGAACAGAAACTTTATAACAAGATTTTCTATCTACATCAATACTTTGTTTTCTGTATTGTTTATCTAGAATATCAATAATAATTCCGCCAAGTAAAGAGTTTTTTTTAACGTGATGGACTTCGCCATATTTTTTGGTTAGGTATTTCTTTAAATAAGGCTTAATTGGTATTTCTAGAGTAATCATTTTTTACAGTAATTTAAAGGATTAATATACTATATTTCTTTAAATTTTCTCCAGTTTTATTTCATAATTTTTGCCTGATAATAGCTTGCTGTATTTGCTTTTAATCCCTTTTATTGAATCTACTACTTCAAAGTAAATTACACCTTCGTTTGCCAATTTTTCAACAGCTTCTTTAGATGCTTTTTCTGTTCCATCAGTTTTTACTGCTACTAATTGGTTTTCTGGTTTTCCTTTTACAGTTTTAGTTACTCTTTTAAAAACAGTAATATTTTTTTTAGATGCCATATTTTAAATTTTTACGTTGATACAAACATAATTGCATTCCAAATATTAAAATAGGACTGATTTCCAATCCTATTTAATTTTGTTGGATTCCCGTTCAACTTTTCCAACAAATCAACTAAATAGCTAAAAATCAAATACTTATTATTTTAAGGGCTGTTGGACTATGTTGAACGCACTTTAAAAATGTTGGAACGTTAAAAACACCGTTCAACATTTTCCAACAAAATAAAAACGTTTTTAATCAATAAAATAAAGGATAACTCTTTGTTAATTAAATAGTTATTATAAATAAAATCTATAGTGTTGGAAAAGTTGAACAGTTGAACGCTAAATATCCGCACTTTTCTCCCTAAATGTTTTTTATTATTGGGTTGGGGGTTTTGTTTCTTTTGTATTAATGAATTTGGAGTGTGTGAAATAAGATAAATAATAAGGGTGTTTAGGTTGCAAGTGTCAACGGTTCAACATTAGCGTAACTCTTTGTGTGTGAAAAGAATGTGAGTTGAACTAGTTGAACTAAGAGAAATGTAAAAAACCGCAGAAAAAGCGGTTTTTAAAGGTGTATGTAATTTGGGTGGTGGGTTTTGTTAAATAGGCATTTCTACAGTTTGTAAATGATTATTTGAAACGTGTGTATAGATTTCAGTTGTTTTAGAAGATTTATGCCCAGCAATAGATTGTATGGTTCTTAAATCTGTACCAGTTTCTAATAAATGCGTAAAACAACTATGGCGTAGCTGATGCATGTGTGCATCTTCAGCAATGTATTTTTTTATCATTTTATTACAAGAAGTTGCTGAATATTGCAAATGAAACTGACCGTTAAATAAGTAAAATTTTGGTTTGAATTCCGTATAATAATCTCTCAAAATTTTTAATAGATTTTCTGATAACGGAACTACCCTGTCTTTTTTGCCTTTTGCTAATTCAACATGAATTAAGTTTCCATCGGAATCTATATTTACAATTTTTAAGTTTATAATTTCAGAAACTCTTAGTCCAAAGCTATATGCTAAACTTAAAACAGCTTTGTGTTTTAAGTTTTTTATCGATAATATTTTTTCTCGTAAAATAGTCTTATCAATTATTTGAGGAAGTTTTCGCTCTTTTCTAGGTCTAGAGAAATTAATTTTGGCGTATTTTTTATTTAAAACCTTTTCAAACAAAAACTTAATAGCAGATATAACTTGATTCTGTTGTGATGTAGAACTAAACTTATAATGATTTAAATAAAAAGTAAAATCATTACTGGTTAAATGTTGGTAGTTCTTTTTTGTAAACTCCAAAAATTCCGCTACATAATGATGATAGCACTTAACCGTGTTTTTTGAGTATCTAAAATATTTTAGCTTTTCAGAATACATCTTTAAAATTTTATCTTGTTTATTTCTCATAATCAATTAGTTAATTAAAGGTTTTTATATATAGGTGTTGTGGTGCATTTTTATAAGAAACATAGTTCTATAACTCTAAAATTCAGTTATAAAAACGTCCGCTTCGCCACCACAACACCGCATATATGCCATTGCTTTAGGTCGTTTCTTGTTAATTAAGGTTATTGCTTAATCGAAGAAAAACAAAAAGCCAACGCTCTTTAATTAGTAACCCATTTCGCCATTTCTGCGTGGCCTAATGCTTTCCATACTTTTTTAGTGTTAGGTAGCATTAATCGGTCTTTAAAATCACCGTAAGACATTTTTTCGAGAAGTGGCTCAACCATATATTTTGGTCGTGCAATATTTAATTCATCTATATGATAACCTTCTTCTGGGTTTTCATAGATTCCAGCTCTATCTATGTCGCAACAATATCCAGCGTTATTTGCACGCCATAAAGTTACTACTGGTTCAGATTTGCCTGTGTGTTTAAGGCTAATTACATAATTACTCATAGTTTTAATTTTAGTTATTAATATTTGTCTTCCTATCGTCAGCCATTCGCCAACGCTTTTTTTGTTTTTTGGTTTATTTAATAATTTGGGTGCTTAATTCAGCAACAGCACATATGCAAGACCGTTATATGCAATTATGCTCAATCTCAAATCTTATCAAATTCATTTTTTCAGCATCGCTTGCAGGACGTATATTTTTTATCCCTGTGTGTACACAATAGGGCTTATTCATTCTAAAAGACTCAAAACCATTCCAATAGTGTAGTAAATCAAAAAAAATATACTGCGTAGTTTCATCACTTAAAAACCTACCTACTATTTGAGTTCCGTCATAATCCAAAAAATAAATTTTTCCTACTTCCATTTTTGTTTGTTCCATTCTTGCTGTGTTTTAGTTAAATAACTGCCTATAACAAAGTATATAATTTATAGGCAGTCCGGTTAATATTCAATGTTTATTTCTATTTATTTAAGTTGTTTCCAAATTGGAAATAAGTTCCTTTTAAGTGCCTACAAATCATATACTCGGCACGTTAGCAATCCAAATCATTTTGAAGTCCAACCATTCTTTTATATCATTTGGGTTACAATCATCCGTTAACACTCTTGGTGTTGTTTCTACTTTTCCTGTAATAGAAGATTGTAGCCAATAGATTAGTCCAGCTCTTAATTTGTAAATTGGTTTGCTAGATTCATCATAACCAGTAAAGGTTTTTAAATCTTCTGGAAGTGCCTGTACTAATTCTACTTCGGCTACTGCTCTTGGAAAAACATAAGGTCGTGGTTGCATTGCTGTTAGTGTTGCCATGGTATTATTTTTTAAAATGGTAAATCGTCTTCTTCTTTATTATCATTTGGGTTTTCATTATCTGGTTTCTTAAACAAAGAGTTATCTTCTTCTAGGGTTACCAGTCCTTTTTCAACCATCATCGTGTAATTAAAAGCGTAACAGCTTTGTGTTCCTGCCGTTCCAAAACGCTTACCTTTTATAAGGCCAATAAAATATGGACGTGATTTAAAGTAGTGGCGAATGGTGGTTTGTCCAATAACATCTACACCTTCTCGTGTAGAAGCTTCTTTATTATAGAATTGGTACACCGATTTTAAACGCAAGTACAGTATTTGGTTTCGCTCTTGGTTATCATATACTGATTCGCTTCGTTTTTCTCCAACAATTTTAAAAGAAAGGTCTCTACCTATTACAAAATCTTGATGATCTTTAATACGTTTAGTTTCGAATAAGAAAGTAATGATGCTCCAGAACTCTGTTAATCCGTTACTATCAGCAATTTGCTCTGAATTATTAATTATTAAGTGAAGGCATAGTTTTTTTACTTCTTCTTCAGTAAAAGGAAACTCGATCTTATCTTTTAGAATGGCGTAGGTAGTAAACAACATAGATACGTTACCAAAAATTCGTTCTTGGTACTGCTCTTTTTTAAGGAGTTCTTTCAGATTTCGCTCCGTTTCAGCGTGGACCAGAGGCAACCTTTTTTCGAAATACGCTCTATGTTGTACTATTTCTACTGCTAAACTGCTAATTCCAGAGTTTGTCCAATTTAAAAGCTTATTGAAGTTTGTTTTTTCTTCTGGAGTATATTTTTTCGTTAAAAAGAATTGTGATATCGTTCTAGTAGCTAGTGCATTTTCTTTAAAGGTTGGCATAAACTGACCAGCGTAATACACAGCAGAATTTATTTTATCTAAACTGGTTCTGGTGGTGCCAACTCCTTTTCCTTTTTCTCTACCAATGCCATTCCAAGCACCCATTAATAAGTTACCAACTTCTTCTTTTACGGTTCTATCTTGATATTCATCGCCAAATTGAACGGTGTTAGTATTTCGGCTTAAACGTCTAGATAAACCAACGTGTGTTGTTTGAGTTAAATCTACAGGCGGTAATCTGTAATAAAAGAAATTCTGCAATATTTTTCCAAAACCAGACTTTCCAGAGTCTTTTTCTCCAAAACCACCTAATAATGGAAATGAATCGTAGTGTGTAAGAAACAAATCTCTAAAAAGCGCACCGAAATTAAATAGAATGCCGGTTATTCCCTTTTCTTGAAATACTAAAATCATTTGCTTCATCCAATCCTCTAAAGAAATGGTAGCCTCTTTATAAACAAAGTATCGATCATTCTCATATAAATCATCGCCTTCTTGATTGTCTTGATGCATTACCGAAAAAGCAGGCGAGTAATAGTTATCTATTTTTTGGTTATAATCACTTTCGGTTTTATCAATGCCTTCTAAATTCATAATACCGTATTTGTTAACGGCTCTAAATTTTCCTTCCCAATACACACCATTTGCAAAGGCATAAAATCCTTTTCTATTCCAACCCATAGTTAAAAGCTCTAAAGCTGGTTCAAATTGCTCTTCAAATCGATATACAAATTTGTCAAAATGCTCCGTTCGTAAACCGTTATGTGTTAAGAACATAAAACCTCCTATTCTAAAAAGATACTTTCTAAACTCATTAAAATTGGCTAGCATATCACTATCAAAATCAATCAGTTTCTTTTTACCTCTTAAATTGGTTATCTCACAAAGGCGTTTGTTTTCTTTGTCTCCTTGAATATGAAAAAGTGGTTCAAGCTTGAAGGTAGTGCCTTGAAAAAAGGTGTTTGAATTTATGCGATGGAAAAAATAAGAGTTACCAACAGTTACAAATCCATGACCTTCTAAATATTCTTCTTTATCAGCTCCATCTGGTAATTGAACACCACGCATTGAAACTTTACCGTCTTCTTTTTCTTTAGCTTCAGTTTCTTTAATCTCAAATTTTCCAATTTCAGTTTTTAATGCAGAAACACTTATTTTTAAAATTTTGGCAACTTGTTTAATGTATTCGTTGCGCTTTACTTCGTGTTTTATTTTAAATAATGTTTCGGCAATGTCTGTAACAGCTCTTGACTTTTTGTCTGGATCTATTTTTTGAATTTCCTTTAGTTCCTGGGCACCTTGATTTTTTACCGTTTTTATTTCAGATAAAATAGCCTTGTTAGATGCTTTTGCATTAGACAGTTCTTCGTCTTGTAAATCTTTTAGGTCTATAATATCCGCTTCTAAAGTTTTTACCTGAAGCTTTATTGATTTGTTTAATTCATCAACATCAAACTGATATCTATCTCGTATAACATCATATTGATTGACTTTGTAAAGAATAGCGTCTAGTTTATTGTCATGCACCCAAGTATGCATATCTAATTGTGTTCTTGAAAAAGTGTCTGGATCTTCTCCATCTGGAAGCAAACAAATAGAAACATTTAAACCAAAAGACAAGCAAATATCTATGTCGCCATCTTTTTTAAGCATAGTTTTTAATCCTGCTGCATCTCCATCACGTAATAAAACAACTTCTTCAGCGTATTTTTTAAGCAATTGAGCGTGCCTTTCTGTTAAAGCTGTTCCGCAGGAAGCTACCGTATTTTCGCATCTGTTTTGATGCATTGCAATAACATCAGTATAACCTTCTGTTAGAATTACAGAGCCTAATTTATTAATGATGTGCTTCGCTTGAAATAAACCATATAACACAGCAGATTTATCATATATTAAACTCTCTTTTGAGTTAATGTATTTAAAACCTTTATCTAATTTTGGGTCGTTAGATTGTCGGCCACCAAAACCAACTACTGTTCCTTTTTCATTATGAATAGGGAACATAATACGGTTTTTAAAAATATCGTAACTACTGCTGTTTTTAGTTTTAGATAAGCCTAACTCTTTACTAACAGCTAGTGTGCCGTTTGCAATGGTCCATTTGGTTAATTTGTTTTCATCTCCATTAAATCCTATTTGAAAATTTAGAACACTTTCATCATTAAACTCACGTTCGGCAATTAGTTTTTTTGCCCAATGATCAGCATCCAATTTTTTATAAGCGTTTACAAAACTTCTTGCAGCCTTATCGGTTAGATTGTACATTTCGGCTTTCTGGTCTAGCTTTCTTTGTACCTCTGGAGTTACTTCTTCTTTTTCTAAATAGATGTTATGGATTTTTGCAATTATTTCAACTGCTTCAACAAACTCTACAGATTTATGCTGCATAACAAATTTTATTCCATCGCCTCCTAAACCAGTAGAAAAGCATTTAAATATTTGTTTTACAGGCGATACAGTAAAGGATGGTGTTTTTTCTTCAGAAAAAGGAGAGCAACACTTATAATTACTAGCTACTTTTTTTAGTTCTGTAAACTCTCCAATAGTTTTAACAATATCTGCTTCTCTAACTCTATCTACTGATGACTTGGTGTACCTCATTGGTTAGTTAAGTGTTTTTAAAAGGATGAATGAAAATGGTTGTGTTTCAAGGTTAACCTTTGAGTACATTTTCTTAATAATATTTTTAGTTTCGTGCGCAGAATACCCGGTGTCAAGATGTGCTATAAACTCATTGATTTGATTGAAATAAATAGTTTTGATAGCTTCAATACGAGCATTCTTTTTAAAGTTCTTTTTAAGAATTATTTTATACTCTTTACCAATTTGATATTTATTACTATTTCTTAATCTAATAGTTGTAAAGGCCATACAGTCTAGCTTGTTGTTCCAGTTTGCGCTAAAGTTGATGATGTTGTTTGGCATAATTTTTCTTCTTTACTATTTTCTTGTAATATTCTGCAACATTCATGTTTGGAATGTGTGCTAATTGGTCTGTTATATAAAATTCTTCTAGTCTTAAGCGTTTCTCAATCTTATTTTCCTTTGGGGTTGAGAACTTCTGCCGTAACATCGATATTTTCAATAAGCGTTTTTCTTCTGGTTGTGTAGGAATTGAGTTTGCTTTCATAGTACTGCCTTAATTCGTTACGATCTTTATCGCTAACATTCTTGTCTTCAGATAAAAATTTCATTTGCTTTTTTAGCTTATCTATTTTCTCGTCTAATTCAGTAATTGTTGTCATGTGTTTTTCTTTAAATTCAACATCTTTAATATTCCCATTTGGATATATCAGTGAATAATCTATACGCATTCCTATACAAAAGGCTTCAAAAAGTCTAGCCTTTTCATGACTAGAGAATGTTTTACTTTCAATTGCTATCGTATGAATAGTAAAAGGCATTAGCAACGAATAGTCATTGTTAGATTTTTTCTATTACCGTCAATAGCAACCTTTTTATAATTACTCCAAGCTCTTAACTCTGGTGCAGTAAACATTTTAATGTCTTTTGCTACCCAATTGCCTGCCATATCTTGATATACTTCCTTTCCGTTTACTGTAAAGGTGTTTTGCTCTGTTGGTTCAATACGTATTGCCATTTTTTTAGGTTTTAGTGTTACTGTTTTCATTACGCTATGATTTTATGTTGAATAGATAATTTTAGAAGCTCCATTTTTGTAGACACACCAACCGCTTTAAAAAGATTGGATTTGTGAAAGTCAAGCGTTTTGTGAGACACACCTAAAACTGATGCGATTGCTTTATCTGGCAGATTGTTACCAATAAGGTCTACAATAACTAATTGGCGAGGCGTAAGAATATGATTACCAATGTTTATATTTTTGCTATTCCATAAAAGGCTAGGGCAGTTTCGGGTATCTCTAAAGTTCTCTGAAGGAGCTAACTTGCCATTAGAGATATCGGGCGTAGAATCTACTTCTCCATACATATAGTATGTGTATAATTCTACTTGACGTGGTAAGTGATCAGAAACGGCTTCTAAAAACCTTCTAGCTTTATGATCCTTTAAATATGAAGTTTTTAAAAGGTTGTAATGTTCAACAGGTAGGTCTGAAAAATAATGATTGCTGCCGTTTTGTAACCATAAAACTTGCTTTGTTTTTCTGATACCTACAAATTCTATATTCGAATCATAAGGCATTAACCCTGCTATTTTTGGGTTTGGACTAAAATTTGTAATTTCGCTGTTGTTAATCATAGGTTTAAGATTTTGTGATTAATTAAAAATTTAAGAGTCCGTAGTTGCTGCTACGGATTTTTTTATTTTAATAGCATTATCAATTACTTTTTCTATAGCTTTTCTAGCAGGATTATCTTTTGCAACTTTGGTTAAGTTTACATGATGATAAGCTATAACTACGGTTAGTAATTCATTATGACTATCGATTAATTCCTTGTTATTATTCATTTTACATTTTATTTAAAAGGAGTTGTCTTTTCTTCTCTTCTGCCAACTTAAATTCTACAACTCTGTATATTGCAGCTTCAATTACTGCGTGTTTTACTCCATTCATAACATTAGTTATTTGACCTGTAGAGTAAGGTTCTCCATCTTTATTAAATTCTTTAGATTCATTTAATTCATCTTGAATAATTGGCGCATATCTATGCCCAATGATGTCTTTAATTATTTCTTTATCCTCTTTAGTTATCATAGAAAAACCCTATTTGTTTACTTAAAAAAAACTATTACATTAGTAAAACAATACTATCACAAAGATAGGGGAAAAATAACCTAATAAACAAATTGTTAGTGGAAAAATCTGACGAAATAAAAATAAGATTGCTTCAAGTTGCTAAAAATAAAGGAATTAGCTATGAAAAATTTTTTAAAGATTTTGGTACTACTTATGAAAATTTCAAAGGGAAAAGTTTGAAATCTTCACTACGTTCGAAAGTTTTAGGGGATTTTTCACAGGAATATCCAGATATTGATTTGAATTGGTTAATCACTGGAAAGCGTAAAATTGAAAAAGAAAAAGAAAATTTAGTAATGGAAGAACCTGATAATTATGAGAATAATTATAAAGATAAATATTTAGAAGTTTTAGAAGAAAATAGGCAATTAAGCAAAGAGTTAATTGCTCAATTAAAAAAAACAGAAAACTAAAAGCATTTATAAATGCTTTTCTAATTAATAAAAATTGAGTAAATGGAAGAAAAATTTGAAGATAGTTGCTATATAATTGAGTTTGAGAAAAGTTTTGATATAACAGTTTGGGATTCAGAAGAAGTTTGTAAAATATTAAAAATTAATATTGAAAGCTTTAAAAACCATATAAAACAAACTGGAAATAGATGTTCTGATTTTGGTTATAAAAAATCATTTAATATCAATTTTATAAAGAATCAGGAAGAGTATCAAATAACAACGATTGGAATGTATTTATTTATTAAATATCGATTTAAAAAAGAAATAGAATTGTTAAACTATTTTAAAGAAATGGCAATAATCGATTTATTAAGGTATCAAGGATATAAACAAAATACTCCAAAAAAAACTAAAGGACCAGGTAAGTTTACTATTGAAATAAAAAGCAAATAAATAGAATTATGGAAGAAAATAAAACAACAATTAATCAGAACCTTGAAGAATTAGTTAAAATAGCTAAAGCAAACAATAAAAAGTTTGAGTCAATGAAAAAGAACTTACAAGTTTTGGCTTGGATTTCAATTTTAGGTGTTGTCGCTGCTGTTTTTGCAGCTGTAGTAATGGCATAAGGTTATGGATAATCAAAATAAAGAACAATTAAGTTTTATTCTTTCTGATACAGATGGAAGATTATCAAAAGATATTGAAAAAGTGCTAAAAAATGAGGTTTCAAAAAAAATAGATAAGCCACAAACTCCTAATAATAAAGGAGAAAGTGGTTTTTAAACCGTCTCATATTCGGCTCAAATAACCTAAAAATAATAAAATCACCCAATTGCAATTAATTGAAAAACAACGATGTAAGAGATTACAGGGTAGGATATAAAGTCCAGTTCCCGCTACTTAGATAAAGGTTAAAACTTAATTGTTTTAACCTTTTTTTTGTTTAAAAATCAACGGACGAGAAGTTTATGCTGAGCGTAGGCGAAGTAAATTCAGTTCCCGCTGCTAAAAAAAGCTTCACAATTTTTGTGAAGCTTTTTAATTTTTAAAATAGATTTTTGTTTATTTCTTTAAAAATCGGCTATACCAACTTTCTTCAATTGGTATTTCCCAAAAATTCTCGAAATCTTGTTTTGTAGTAAGTAGATTATCAAAAATTATAGTTTTACCGGTTAATGCTTTGTTTTTTAAAAGCTTTTTAAAATCTTTTAAATCTTTGTATTGTACATATTCACCTTGTTTAAAGCAAACATTCATTTTGTCTAACAGTTCAATTTTATAAGTCTCTTGCAGTTCTAAAATAAAACTAACAGATGCATCTATATCTTTATTATTTAGAGGAGTAGCAACATCATCTGCAGTTAAAATTATAAACCTGTTGTGTAAGATTTTATAAGATGCTTTAAAATCAGGGTTTTCTGCTTTCCAATTCTCTACAAAAGACTTTACTTTTTCCGTAATTTCATCAATCTCTGAATTATAAAATTTTCTACTAGAAGGGTAAATCCAAACTTTAGCATCGTCTGAAATGGTATCAAAATTAACAAACATAATTTATATTTAGTTGACAAATATAGCTAAAAAGAAAACCGCAAATAACACTGTTATTTGCGGTTTTATATTATATTTTTTAAAATTTAAGCCTCTATAAATTCTGCTTTTTCCGTAAGTTCAATAAAATCTGCTTGTACACTTTGCCCTTTGTCTTTATTATACCAAACTTGTAAATCTTGTTTAAAAGCGGCATCTATTGCACCATGCTTTTCTTTATAATCTGCAACCATTTTAGTAGCAACTTTTGGTCTTGGTCCCCAGGTATATAAAACGTTATTGTGCTCATCTAAAGCAACTAGTTTAGGAATAGATCTACCACCGTTAGTTAAAAATAAATCCATTAATTCTAAATTCTCGTCTCTTAAAACTACTTTAAAATCTATTTTATCTGTTAATGCTGCTATTTTGTTTATTACAGGTAAGTTTTGAGCTGCATCTCCACACCAACCTTCAGAAATTGCCAACCATGTTTGTGGTTTTGTAATTTTGGCAAAAGCGGCAGCAGTTTCTTCTGTAATTTTTATGGTTTTGTCTAATCTTTTCATTCTTCTGTCATTTAACATGCTGTAATTTGTTAAATCAGCAGACTGATTTGGGCCTGTAGATTTATCTTCTTTTAGTAAATTGCTTACTAAATTTCTGTATTCTACGTAGGTAATTGCGTTTTCTAAACCTTTTTTTATAATTTCTTTCATATTAGAAGTACTTAAAGTACTGGTATTTGGTTGTTAATTTTTTTATTTAAGATACAAGATAAGACGATTTTTAAATTAATAACTTACAATAAGCATAAAACATTTAATTTTTATTACTTCTTAAAAATGAGAATTATGCTATTTATTATTTTGCTTATTTTTACGTTTTAAACAAAACTGTGAAATACATATATTTTTTAATTAGTATCGTTTTTTTTTCCGCTTGCGGCGATAAAAAGCAACAAACGGAAATAGCCTCGCAAATAAAACCAAAAATGAGTGTAATAACAACTCATAAAAAAACGGTTGGTGTAAAAACAGAATTTGCAAAGGAGGTAGAAGGTTGGAAATCTTTAAAATTAGTAGATTCCTTTTTTGTAAAATATCAAAAAATATCTCCTAATGAAGCTTTAAGCAATGCATTAGAGTTAAAGGATTTGGTGAAAAAGCTAAAGGATACTATAAAACCAATAATTTTTGAGGTGCCTTCTTTTAATACTAGGGTGAATATCTTGTATAATGAAACGTTACGTTTGGCAGATTTAATTGATATTAAAGCTATAAAAGCAACCGAAGTTAACGAGCAAGTAGCTAAAACTATTGATGCTTTTTCTTCTGTAAAGCTTAAGATAAATACGATGTTGCTAAAAAAGAAATATGAAGATGAATTGTATATTACTTCAGAGTATATTGGTTTAGATTCTACTAGAATAGACAGTGTGTCTAAAAATTCTATAGATTTATTACAAAACGAAAAGTTAAAAGGTAAGCTTGAAAATAAAAAGGATGCTGTACAGTAAAGTTATAATTATGAAGATTACACTAATTTTAATCGCTTTATTTACGTTTACAAATTGTGGGAAAATGCTTATAAATAGGCAAACAGATAGTGTTGCAATTAAAAAAGAAGTAGATACTTTTTTAGTAAATTGGCATAAAGCAGCATCTGATGCAAATTTTGATGCTTATTTTAATGCATTAGATAGTAGTTCTTTTTATATAGGTACAGCTGCCGAAGAAATATGGACTAAGAAAGATTTTTCAGCGTTTAGTAAACCGTATTTTGATAAAGGAAAAGCATGGGACTTTAAAACGTTAGAGAGAAATATTCAAGTAAATAATATCGGGAATTTTGTATGGTTTAATGAACTGCTGCATACTTGGATGGGTACTTGCAGAGGTTCTGGAGTGTTAGAAAAAGTAAACAATAATTGGGTAATTAAGCAATATGTACTGTCTGTTACTATTCCTAATAATGATATACAAGCAGTAATTAAAGCCAAACAAAAAAACGATTCCATATTTTTAAAGAACTACAAATACTAAATGTTTTTTATTTTTAGTGATGAAGATAGATGAAAAGCACTCTCAAGAAACATTTTTATCAAAAATTATTAGTTGTTTTTTAATTTCTTAATTTAGCAAAATGCTTTCTAAAAAAACAAAATACGGCATTAAAGCACTTACCTTTTTGGCTAGGCAAGAAGATAATGCTCCTGTGTCAATTGCCACCATATCTAAAAGCGAAAATATATCTCTAAAATTTTTAGAAAGTATTTTATTAACGTTACGTAAAAATGGTTTTTTAAGTTCCAAAAAAGGCAAAGGTGGTGGTTATTACTTGTTAAAAGAACCTAGTGAAATTAAAATGGCCAGCATTTATAGGGTTTTAGAAGGGCCAATTTCTATGGTGCCTTGTGTAAGTTTGAATTTTTATGAAAAGTGTGCAGATTGTCCTGATGAGAATGTATGTGCCGTGCGCAATCTAATGATTCAGATAAGAGACAGTTCTTTACAGATTTTTAAAAATACTACGTTAGCAGACTTATGCAGATATAAGTAAATTGTGTCTTTTATTTGCGCTTCATTATTAGTAAACAATACTTTTTATTTTCTTTAATTTTTTAATAAAGAACCCTTTTTTTTATTAATCTACTAATTCTATAGGGTTTTAGTAATTTTCTAGATTTTTATGCGACTAGAGTAATATATTTAGTGTATGTTTGCATACCCTATTAATTAACTAGGGTAATATTTGAATTAATTTTTTATGATTTTAAACCAAGTCATTTTTAGTAAAAAAGCACAGAGTAAGGGTTTTGATGAGGACAAGAACTCAGAAAAACCTTTACGAAGTGTATTAAAAGCATTAAGCTGGCGAGTTATAGGAACGTTAGATACTTTAGTAGTCTCTTATTTATTAACAGGAGAGTTAGTTTTGGCAACTTCAATAGCGTCTGTAGATTTTTTAACTAAATTGTTGTTGTATTTTTTTCATGAAAGAATTTGGAATAAAATAAAATGGGGAAAATAATGAACCTAAATTTAGAAGCAGTAAATAAAGAGTTACAAGATAAAAGTCCGGCAGAAATTATTGCGTGGGCTATTTCTTTGTCAGAAAACCCTGTAATTACAACCAATTTTAGACCTTATGAAGTTGCTATTTTAAACGCAGTTACAGAAGTTAAAAAAGATATTAAAGTAATTTGGTGTGATACAGGTTATAATACAGTACAAACCTATAAGCATGCAGAAGAAATTATTCAAAAATTAAACTTGAATATTCATTTGTATGTTCCAAAACAAACGGTTTCGCATAGAAATGTAGTGTTGGGAGTTCCATCAATAGAAGATCCAAAACATGCAATTTTTACAGAACAAGTAAAGTTAGAACCATTTTCTAGAGCAATGGCAGAACATCAACCAGATGTTTGGTTTACAAACTTAAGAAAAGGGCAAACTGCATTTAGAAATAGTATAAATATAGTTTCGCAAAGTAAAGATGGTGTTATTAAAGTAAGTCCGTTTTACAATTGGTCAGATACACAATTAGATGCTTATTTAGCAGAGAAAGAATTGCCAAACGAGTTTACATATTTCGATCCAACAAAAGTAGAAAGTAACCGCGAGTGTGGTTTACATTCGTAAGCTATTAGCTGTTTGCTATTAGCCAAAGGCGTAAAGCCAAAAGCAAAAAAAAATGAGTCAAAATACAATACAAGTAGATGCTTTAGAAAGTGAAGCAATTTTTATTTTTAGAGAAGTAGTAGCACAGTTTGAAAAGCCAGTGTTATTATTTTCTGGAGGAAAAGACAGTATAACTTTAGTGCGTTTAGCGCAAAAAGCATTTTATCCGGCCAAAATTCCTTTTCCTTTATTGCATATAGATACTGGACATAACTTTCCAGAAACTATAGAATTTAGAGATAGATTAGCAAAAGAATTGGGCGTTGAATTAATTGTAAGAAATGTACAAGACAATATAGATTCTGGTAGAGTAAAAGAAGAAACAGGTAGGTATGCAAGTAGAAATATGTTGCAAACCGAAACTTTGTTAGATGCCATAGAAGAATTTGGATTTGATGCATGTATAGGAGGCGCAAGAAGAGATGAAGAAAAAGCAAGAGCTAAAGAAAGAATTTTTTCTGTAAGAGACGATTTTGGACAATGGGATGAGAAAAATCAACGTCCAGAAGTATTTGATATGTTAAACGGAAAAATAGATTTAGGGCAAAATGTACGTGTTTTTCCAATTTCTAATTGGACAGAATTAGACGTTTGGTCTTATATAGAGCAAGAAAATATTGAAATACCATCAATCTATTTTGCGCATAAAAGAAAAATATTTGTAAGAGATGGCATGATTTGGTCTGCAGATGACGATGTTGTTTTTAGAGATGAAGAGGAAGAAGTTGTAGAAAGAATGGTGCGTTTTAGAACGGTAGGAGATATGAGTTGTACAGCAGCAGTATTGTCAGACGCTGTAGATATTGTAAAAGTGGTAGAAGAAATTAGAGATTCTTCAATTTCAGAAAGAGGTGCAAGAATAGATGACAAACGTTCTGAAGCAGCAATGGAAAAAAGAAAACAACAAGGATATTTTTAAAAATTTGTAAAACAAATTTTTGCTATTAGCTTCTGGCTATTAGCCATTAGAAAATAAAGAAAGCAACACAAAAATGCTAAAGGGCAAAAGCTAATAGCAAACAGCTAATAAAGAATGAAAGTATTAAAAATAGCAACAGCAGGAAGTGTAGATGATGGTAAAAGTACCTTAATTGGTCGTATATTATACGATACAAAATCACTAACTGATGATAAATTAGAAGCAATAGAAGAAAAAAGCCGTCAGAGAGGTTTTGATTATTTAGACTTTTCTTTGGCAACAGATGGATTAGTAGCAGAACGTGAACAAGGAATTACAATAGATGTTGCACATATCTATTTTTCTACACCATCTAAAAGTTTCATTATTGCAGATACTCCTGGTCATATAGAATATACCAGAAACATGGTTACAGGTGCTTCTACAGCACAAGCATCTATTGTTTTAATTGATGCTAGAAATGGCGTTGTAGAACAAACTTACAGACACTTTTTTATCAATAATTTATTGCGTATTAAAGATGTGGTAATTGCTGTTAATAAAATGGATTTAGTAGATTTTTCTGAAGAAAAATTCAACGCAATTAAAGGAGAAATTGAATATTTAGCAAGCAAAAGCGAATATAAGGGGCAGAATTTAACCTTTATTCCATTATCTGCGTTAAAAGGAGATAATGTTGTTGATAAGTCTGATAATATGGAATGGTATAAAGGGGAAACCTTAATGCACCATTTAGAAAGATTAGAGCCAGAAGATATTAATGATGTTTCTCAAACACGTTTTCCTGTGCAAACAGTTATAAGACCAAAAACAGAAGAGTATCATGATTATAGAGGTTATGCAGGTAAAATTTATGGAGGAGATTTTGCAGTAGGAGATGAGGTAGCAGTGTTGCCATCAGAAACAAAATCTAAAATAAAAAGCATTAATTTTTTCGATAAAGAATATCAAGTAGCAAAAAGAGGTAGCTCTGTAAGCATTACTTTAGAAGACAATGTAAATGTAAGTAGAGGAGATATGTTGGTAAAAGTAGCAGAAAAACCAACTATAGCAAAACAATTAGAAGCAACTATTTGTTGGATGGATAAAGAGCCATTACAAGCATCACAAAAATATTACATTAAACATGGTGTAAATGATGCTCAAGCAAAAATTACACAATTAAAAAGTATTATTAAAACAGATTTTTCTGGTGTAGAAGAAAATCCATCAGCATTAGTTTTAAATCAGATAGGAGATATTCAATTAAAATTAAGTAAACCTTTGGCTTTTGATGCATACAGCAAAAATAAATCTAATGGCTCATTTATTTTAATCGATCCAAAAACAAACAATACTGTAGGCGTAGGTTTTATAAAATAATAAAGTAAAAAGACAGTTAGTTTAAAGTTAAAAAGTGCTGCTTTTACAACTTTAAAAACTTTCAACATTTAAACAAGAGGAAATGAGAAGTTTTGAGACAGAAATAGAAAATCCAGTAGTAGAAAGAGATATTATTGAATTGGCAGATAAAATTGCAGCATTTAATAATTTGCAATTAGATGAAGAAAAATTTAGAAGTTTACGTTTAGCAAGAGGTGTTTATGGTCAGCGTCAAGAAGGCGTACAAATGATTCGTATTAAAATACCTTATGGTAAATTAAAAAGCAACCAATTACGCAGAATTTCTAAGGTTTCAGACGAATATTCTAGAGGTAGATTGCACATTACAACACGTCAAGATATTCAAATTCATTATGTAGATTTAAATAGAACTCCAGAATTATGGGCAGAGTTAGAGCGTGATGATGTTACGTTAAGAGAAGCTTGTGGTAATGTAGTTAGAAACGTAACAGCAAGTGAAACAGCAGGTATAGATGTAGATGAGCCTTTTGATGTTTCTCCTTATGCAGACGCTTTATATAAATTCTTTTTACGTAATCCTATTTGTCAAGAAATGGGGCGTAAGTTTAAAGTTTCTTTTTCTTCTACAGATGAAGATACAGGTTTGTCTTACTTACATGATTTAGGTTTTATTGCTAAAATACAAGATGGTGTAAGAGGTTTTAAAGTTATGGTTGCAGGTGGTTTAGGTTCACAACCAAGACATGCAGATGTTTTGTATGACTTTTTGCCAACAGATCAAATTATTCCTGTAATGGAAGGTGTTTTAAGAGTTTTTGATAGATATGGTGAGCGCAAAAGTAGAGCCAAAGCAAGAATGAAATTCTTATTAAAAGATATTGGTTTAGAGGCTTTTAAAGATTTAATTGCTCAAGAGCAAAAAGCAATTGATTTAAAAACTGTGCCAATTGATGCAGAAAGCTATGTAGCATCAGTGCCTGTTTCAATAACAGCACCAGAAGTTAGTATTAAAAATCAAGCTGCTTTTGATTTGTGGAAATCAACAAACTTAATTCCGCAAAAACAAGAAGGCTATGTTGCAATTGGGGTAAAAGTATTATTAGGAGATTTTTACACAGATAAAGCGCGTTTATTAGCAGATTTGGTAGACAAGTATGCTGCAGGAGAAGTACGTTTAACTTTACGTCAAAATATTGTTATTCCTTTTGTTAAAACAGAATTAGTACCTTTTTTCTATCAAGAATTAGAAAAATTAGGTTTTGTAGAAGCAGGTTATAATAAAGCAGTAGATATTACAGCTTGCCCAGGTACAGACACTTGTAACTTAGGTATAGCAAGTAGTACAGGTATTGCAGAAGAATTAGAGCGCGTTATTGCAAAAGAATATCCTCAGTATTTAAAAAACCAAGATTTAGTTATTAAAATTAGTGGTTGTATGAATGCTTGTGGGCAACACAACATGGCAAACATTGGTTTTCAAGGAATGACTGTAAGAACCAAAGATAAATTAGTAGCACCAGCTTTACAAGTATTATTAGGTGGTGGTAATTTAGGTGATGGTAATGCAGTTTTTGCAGATAAAGTAGTAAAAGTACCAAGTAGAAGAGGACCAGAAGCATTGCGTAGAATTTTTAATGACTACGAAGCAAATGCAAACGGCCAATTATTTGTACATTATTACAAAGAAAAAGGAGAAAAGTATTTCTACAATTTCTTACAAGATTTACAAGATGTTACCAACTTAACCCAAGAAGATTTTATCGATTGGGGAGAAGAAGAAAAATACGTAAAAGCAATTGGAGTAGGTGAATGTGCAGGTGTTGTAATCGATTTAATTGCGACTTTGTTTTTAGAAAGTCAAGAAAAAATTGACAATGCAGAAGAAGCATACAACAGTAAAATTTATTCTGGTGCTATATATTATGCATACCAATCTTTAGTAAATACAGCTAAAGCAATGTTACTAGCAGAAAATAAGAAAACAAATACACATGCAAGCATTATTGCACAGTTTGATGAGTTGTTTATTGCCTCTGGTAAAATTGAGTTAAGCACTTCTTTTAGCGAGTTAATTTATCAAATTAACAAGAACGCGCCAACTAAAGAGTTTTGTTTACAGTATATTAACGATTCTAAAGCGCTATTAATTAAAGTTAAAAATTTTAGAGAATCGTCTAATGTAGCTGCAGAAAGCGTAGTTTAAAAATTATGAATTTAAAAACTCCCAAATTAACAGTTGTAGGTGCAGGACCTGGAGATGTAGATCTTATCACAGTAAAAGCAATAAAAGTATTAAAAACTGCAAATGTAGTTTTGTATGATGCTTTGGTAAATGAAGAATTGTTAGCATATATAAACCCAAAGGCCGAACAAATTTTTGTAGGTAAACGCAGAGGTTGTTATAAATATCAACAAGAGCAAATTAACGAGTTAATTGTTGCCAGAGCAAAAACGGACGGTCATGTTGTTCGTTTAAAAGGTGGCGATCCTTTTATTTTTGGCAGAGGTGCAGAAGAAATGGCATACGCTGCAAATTTTGGAGTAGCAGTTGCAATGGTACCTGGCATATCGTCATCAATGGCAGTAGCTGCCAGTCAAAATATACCTGTAACTAAAAGAGGTAGTGCAGAGAGTTTTTGGGTAATTACAGGTACAACAAAAGAACATAAAATCTCAGAAGACATTCAATTAGCAGCAAAATCAAATGCTACAGTTGTAGTTTTAATGGGAATGAGTAAATTGCCTCAGATTGTAAAACTATTTCAAGCAGAAGGCAAAAATAATTTACCAGTTGCTATCATACAAAATGGTACAAGATTTGATGAGAAAATAGGCGTTGGAACAGTAGATACAATAGAAACTATTGTTGCAGAAAAGGAATTGAAAAATCCCGCAATTATTTTGTTAGGTAAAGTGGTAGAACATCGTCAAAGCTTAAAAGAATTACAAGCACTTTATGCAAGTAGTGTAGAAAATTTGAGTTCATAATGGAAAGAAATAATTTATATCCAATTTTTTTAAAATCTAAAAACCTAAATTTTCTAATTATAGGAGGTGGTTTTGTGGCAGAAGAAAAATTAACATTTCTTTTAAAGTCAAGTCCAGATGCAAAAGTAACTATGGTTTCTCCTATGTTTAGAGAAGGTACTGTAGCTTTAGCAAAAAAAGGATGCGTAACTTTGGTAAAAGATGTTTACCATAAAAGATATTTAGATGGCAGGCATATAGTTGTAGCAACAACAGATATTCCAGAGGTAAATGTACAAGTTTGGGCAGATTGCAGAGCACAAGCAAAATTGGTAAATGTGGCAGATAATCCACCATATTGCGATTTTTATATGGGTGGTATTGTAACCAAAGGAAACGTAAAAGTAGCTATTTCTACCAATGGAAAATCGCCAACAACAGCAAAAAGATTAAGACAATTTTTTGAAGATGTAATTCCAGAAAATGTAGACGACTTAGTTAAAAACTTAAACGAATATAGAAAAACCATCAAAGGAAACTTTGAAGAAAAAGTGGAAAAGTTAAACGAATTCACAAAAAGTTTAGTGGAAAAATAAAATGGCTAAAAGCAAATAGCTAAAGCAAATTAATAAAAATGATTACAACAGACATTCTAATTATCGGAGCAGGACCAACAGGATTATTTACAGTTTTTGAAGCGGGTTTATTAAAATTAAAGTGTCATTTAATAGATGCTTTGCCACAAGCAGGTGGGCAGTGTTCAGAAATTTATCCAAAAAAACCAATTTATGATATTCCTGCATATCCAGAAATTTTAGCCGGAGATTTAACCGATAAATTAATGGAACAAATTAAACAATTTGAACCAGGTTTTACCTTAGGTGAACGTGCAGATACTTTAGAAAAACAAGACGATGGTACATTTATTGTAACCACAAACAAAGGTACAAAGCACCACGCAAAAGTTGTAGCAATAGCAGGTGGTTTAGGCTCTTTTGAACCAAGAAAACCAAAGCTAGATAATATTGCCAAGTTTGAAGATAAGGGTGTAGAATACATTATTAAAGAACCAGAATTCTATAGAAATAAAAATGTGGTAATTGCTGGTGGAGGAGATTCTGCCTTAGATTGGTCAATTTTCCTATCAGACGTTGCGAAATCTGTAACATTAGTGCACAGACGTAACGAGTTTAGAGGCGCATTAGATTCTGTAGAAAAAGTGCAAGAATTAAAAGATGCCAACAAAATAGCATTAATTACACCAGCAGAAATTACAGGTATTTTAGGCGAAGACAAAGTAACAGGTCTTACTATTCAAAAGAAAGGTCAAGAAGCATTTACCATAGATACAGATCATTTTATTCCTCTATTTGGGCTATCACCAAAATTAGGTCCTTTAGGAAACTGGGGCTTAGAAATAGAAAAAAATGCCATAAAAGTAAACAACGCTTTAGACTACCAAACCAATATACCAGGCGTTTACGCTATTGGAGATGTAAACACATACCCAGGTAAATTAAAGCTGATTTTATGTGGTTTTCATGAGGCAACCTTAATGTGTCAAAGTGCATTTCAAAGAATTTTTCCAGACAAAAAATACGTAATGAAATATACCACAGTTGGCGGTGTAGAAGGTTTTGATGGAACTAAAAAAGAAGCACCAAAAGCAGTAGTTAAAGCAATTCAATAGTTTTTTTAGAAGCTATCCTGCCTGCCGGCAGGCAGGTTCCAGCTTTACGCACTCGCTTTTTTTGCCTAAAAAGGCAAAAAAGAGCTCAAACAAAGCTTCAATCTGGGCTAAACTTGTTTGAAATTAATTGATTTCTTTAGCAAATAGCTTATTTACTGTGTAAGGTTTATGTAAATTTGCATACAATATCAATAAAAGAAAAATAGATGCAAGACATCAATATAAAAATAACAGATAGAGATGGCGTAACACATGATATTGTTGCCCCAACAGACATGGCTATGAATTTAATGGAAGTAGTACGTTCTTACGAACTTGCTCCAGAAGGTACAATTGGCGTTTGTGGTGGTATGGCAATGTGTGCCTCTTGCCAATGTTATGTAAAATCAAATCACCAATTACCAGAAATGAGTGATGATGAAGATGCCATGTTAGCAGAAGCATTTGATGTAGAAGATAATAGTAGACTAGGTTGTCAAATACAAATGACACCAGAACTAAATGGTTTAGAAGTAGAGTTGGCACCAGAAAGTTAGAACTTTAATGGAACAAGGAGAACAAGTAAAGGAAGCAGAAAAATCATTGGCTGTAAAAAATTACAAAATGTGTTTAAAAGACACAGTTGGCGTTTTTACAAAGCAATTGATTCATAATTTGTTTGATGCAGAACATTGTACAAATAGTGGTGAAGAAACCAAAGTAAAATTTAAAGAAATATTAGAAAGGTTAGGTGTAGAAAATAGTGAAAATCTTTGGAACAATTTTGAAGCTTGTTTTACTACAATAAGAAAAAAGTTAGATTTAGACGCAGAAGCTGCCTATAAAAATGATCCTGCAGCTAAAAGCTTAGAAGAGGTTTATTTGGCTTACCCTGGTTTTTACGCAACAGCCGTTTATAGATTAAGTCATCAATTATTGCAATTAGAAATTCCTGTTTTACCAAGAGTTATGAGTGAGTTTGCACATGGTGTTACAGGCACAGATATTCATCCAGGAGCAAATATTGGAGAATCTTTTTTTATAGACCACGCCACAGGAATCGTAATAGGAGAAACCACTACTATTAAAGATAATGTGCAAATTTTTCAAGGAGTTACTTTAGGCGGTATTCAGGTTAAAAAGAGTTTAGCATCAACCAAAAGGCACCCAACAATAGAAAGTGGAGTGGTAATTTATGCAAACGCAACCATTTTAGGAGGAGATGTAGTAATTGGAGCAAATTCTATAATTGGAGCCAATGTATGCATTACAGAATCGATACCAGAAAACTCTATAGCTACTGTAGAGTCAAATAATTTTATTACAAAAAGAAAGAAAAAATGAAAACCAAAAGTATCATAGATTTTGTAGGAAATACACCTTTGGTAGAAGCGCAACATATCTTTAAGAAAGATGGTGTTACCTTGTTGTTAAAATTAGAAGGTAATAATCCTGGTGGAAGTGTTAAAGACAGAGCTGCTTATTATATGATTTCTGAAGCAATTAAAAAGAAAAATATAAAAAAAGGAGATACTTTAGTAGAAGCAACAAGTGGTAACACTGGTATTGCTTTGGCTTTAATGGCAAAAGTTTTAGGAGTAAATATGGTAATTACAATGCCAGAAAACTCTACTATAGAAAGGGTAAAAACAATGCGTGCTTATGGTGCAGAGGTAATATTAACACCTGCAGATAAAGGTATGGAAGGCGCTATAGACCATGCATTAGATTTAAAATATAAAAAAGGATATTTTCGTTTAAATCAGTTTGATAATTTAGACAATCCTAAAGCACATTTTAATACAACAGGGCCAGAAATTTGGAGAGATACAGAAGGTACAGTTACTCATTTTGTATCTGCAATGGGTACAACAGGTACTATTACGGGAGTTTCAGATTACTTAAAAGGTAAAAATAAAGACATTCAAATTATTGGTGCACAACCTAAAGATGGCGCAAGAATTCCTGGAATAAGAAAATGGAAAAAAGAGTATTTACCAGCAATATTTAGAGCCAATAAAATTGATCAGATTTTAGAGGTTGGTGAAGAGGAAGCAAAAGCAATGACCATTCGTTTGGCACAAGAAGAAGGCATTTTTTCTGGAATGAGTAGTGGTGGTTCTGTAACTACAGCAATTAAAATTGCAAACTCAATAGAGAAAGGTGTAGTAGTAGCCATTATTTGCGATAGAGGAGATAGATATCTGTCATCAGATATTTTTGATTAAATTATTAAAACAAAAAAAAAGTTCGTTACTTTGTTTCGAATTTAGTTCATAAACTTATTAATACGTTATCACGAAAGGTAGAGGGATTAGACCCGTTGAAACCTTGGCAACCCTTGCTCTAATTGTTTTAGAGTCTTTAAATTATTTTTAAAGAAAAAGAAGGTGCTACATTCTACGAATATATACTGAATTTGTTTCAGTATCTTTTAGAAATTTCTAAATAGATTTTATATTCGAAAGATAACAGCAAAAGTATTTCACTTTTCCTGATGACATATAATAGAAAAATAAAATATGTCAAATATTTACAAAGCTTTACAAGAAAGAATTTTGGTTTTAGATGGTGCAATGGGTACTATGCTACAAGCCTATAAATTCACAGAAGAAGATTTTAGAGGAGAACGCTTTAAAGACTATCCATCACCTTTACAAGGCAATAACGATTTACTAACGCTTACACAGCCAGAAGCTATAAAAACCATTCATGGTAAGTATTTTGAAGCTGGTGCAGATATTATAGAAACCAATACATTTTCTGGAACTACCATTGCAATGGCAGATTATCAAATGGAAGATTTGGTGTATGAACTAAATTATCAATCTGCAAAAATAGCCAAAGAAGTAGCCAACGAATTTACAGCAAAAGAACCACACAAACCACGTTTTGTAGCTGGCGCTATTGGTCCAACAAACAGAACTGCAAGCATGTCTCCAGATGTAAATGATCCTGGTTACAGAGCAGTAACTTTTGATGAATTAAGAATTGCATACAAACAACAAATAGAAGCCTTGTTAGATGGTGGTGCAGATATACTATTGGTAGAAACAGTTTTTGATACGCTAAATGCAAAAGCGGCTTTATTTGCCATAGAAGAAGTAAAAGATGAAAGAAAAATTGAAGTTCCAGTGATGCTTTCTGGTACCATAACAGATGCTTCTGGTAGAACATTATCTGGGCAAACAGCAGAAGCTTTTTTAATTTCGGTTTCTCATATTCCTTTACTTTCTGTTGGGTTTAATTGTGCTTTAGGTGCCAATTTATTGCAACCGCATTTAGAGGCTATTGCTAATAAAACAGAGTTTGCAGTTTCTGCACATCCAAATGCAGGTTTACCAAATGCTTTTGGCGAGTATGATGAAACGCCAGAAGAAATGGGAGAGCAAATTGAAGAATATCTAAAGAAAAATTTAATCAATATTATTGGTGGTTGTTGTGGTACAAGTCCAGAACATATTAAGGTAATTGCAAATATTGCAAAGAATTATAAACCTAGAGTGGTTGCTGGTTAATGGTTTTTAGTTTATGGTCGGGCGAAAACCACCAACCAAAAACCATCAACAAAAAATAAAAAAATGAATTATACTGAATTAGATGTTTGGAAATATTCAAGGGCATTGGTTAAGATAGTTTATCTGTTAACCCAGTCTTTTCCAAAAGAGGAAATTTATGGATTAACAAATCAAATAAGAAGATGTGCAGTTTCTGTTCCATCTAATATTGCAGAAGGAATTGGTAGACAATCAAATAAAGAGACAATACATTTTTTATATATAGCTAAGGGTTCTTTGCAAGAAGTAGAAACACAGTTGTATTTATCTTTTGACTTAGAATATATTTCAGAACAAGAACTAAAAACTACTTTAGAAAAAGTAATTTCAACTAAAAAGTTATTAAATGGTTTTATTAACTATTACAAGAAACTATAAGCATGAGTGAAACCAACAACCAACAACCAACAACAAATAACCAAAGGCGTTATATGAAGTTATCTGGTTTAGAGCCTTTGGTTTTAAACGAAAATACTAATTTTATAAACGTTGGTGAACGTACAAATGTAGCCGGTTCTAAAAAGTTTTTGCGCTTAATTAAAGAAGAAAAATTTGATGAAGCCCTAGATATTGCAAGACATCAAGTAGATGGTGGTGCACAAATTGTAGACGTTAATATGGACGATGGTCTAATTGACGGAAAAGAAGCCATGGTTCGTTTTTTGAATTTAATTGCTGCAGAACCAGATATTTGTAGGGTTCCTTTAATGATAGACAGCTCTAAATGGGAAATTATTGAAGCAGGTTTACAAGTTGTACAAGGTAAATGTGTAGTAAACTCTATTTCTTTAAAAGAAGGCGAAGAAAAATTTATTTGGGAAGCAACACAAATAAAACGTTATGGAGCTGCTGTAATTGTTATGGCTTTTGATGAAGTTGGGCAAGCAGATAACTACGAACGCAGAATAGAAATTGCAAAACGTTCTTATGACGTATTGGTAAATAAAGTAGGTTTTCCATCTGAAGATATTATTTTCGATTTAAATATTTTTCCTGTAGCAACAGGAATGGATGAGCATAGAAGAAATGCAATCGATTTTATTGAAGCTACAAAATGGGTAAGAGAAAATTTACCCAATGTTTCTGTAAGTGGTGGTGTAAGTAATGTGTCTTTTTCTTTTAGAGGAAATAATGGAGTAAGAGAGGCAATGCACTCTGTTTTCTTGTATTACGCCATTCAAAATGGAATGAATATGGGAATTGTAAATCCTGCGTTATTGGAGGTTTATGATGATATTCCTAAAGATTTATTAGAACATGTAGAAGATGTAATTTTAGATAGAAGAGAAGATGCTACTGAGCGTTTATTAGATTTTGCAGAAACTGTAAAAGGTTCTAAAAAAGAAAAAACAGTAGATTTATCTTGGAGAGAAAAACCTTTACAAGACAGAATTACCCACGCTTTGGTAAAAGGAATTGATGCTTTTATTATTGAAGATGTAGAAGAAGCAAGGCAACAAGCTGCAAAACCAATTGAAGTTATTGAAGGTAATTTAATGATTGGTATGAATGTAGTTGGAGATTTATTTGGTGCAGGAAAAATGTTTTTGCCACAGGTAGTAAAATCTGCACGTGTAATGAAAAAGGCTGTTGGTTATTTAAATCCGTTTATTGAAGCAGAAAAAGGTGAAGAACAACAAGCTCTTGGTAAAATTTTAATGGCAACTGTAAAAGGAGATGTGCATGATATTGGTAAAAATATTGTGTCTGTGGTTTTAGGTTGTAACAATTACGAAATTGTAGATTTAGGAGTAATGGTGCCTCCAGAAAAAATTATTGAGGCTGCCAAAAGAGAAAATGTAGATGCTATTGGTTTAAGTGGTTTAATTACACCTTCTTTAGATGAAATGGTGTATTTGGCTAAGGAAATGGAACGTCAGAATTTTGAGTTGCCTTTGCTTATTGGTGGTGCAACAACTTCTAAAGCACATACCGCTGTAAAAATAGATACACAATATAAAAACGCGGTTGTTCATGTAAATGATGCCTCTAGAGCAGTAACAGTTGTAGGCGATTTATTAAACAAGAATACCAAAAATGAATATGTTGCCAAACTGAAAAAAGATTATGATGAATTTAGAACCAAGTTTTTAAAACGTGGTAAAGAAAAATCATACATTTCTATAACTGAAGCACGTAAACGCAAATATAAAATAGATTGGAAAACTTCGGAAATTGTAAAACCTAAGGAATTAGGAATACAAACTTTAGAACAATTGAGTTTAAAAGAATTGGTGCCTTTTATAGATTGGAGTCCATTTTTTAGAAGTTGGGATTTGCATGGGAAATTCCCAGATATTTTAACAGACGAGGTTGTGGGCGAACAAGCTTCTATAATGTATAAAGAAGCACAAGAAATGATTGATGAAATTATTGCAAAACAGCTGTTAAAACCAAAAGCAATTTTTGGTCTGTTTGAAGCCAATACAATTCATGAAGATGATATTGAAGTTTCTAAAAAGCCAAATAGGAATGTCGTTTCGAGCACAGCCGAGAAATCTGGTAATAAATTTATTTTTAGAACCTTAAGACAACAATTAAAGAAAAGAGAAGGCATACCAAACATAGCTTTAGCAGATTTTATTGCGCCAAAAGAAACTGGAAAAACAGATTATATGGGTGCTTTTTGCGTAGGTATTTTTGGTGCACAAGAATTGGCAGATGGTTATAGAGCAAAAGAAGACGATTATAACGGAATTATGGCACAAGCCATTGCAGACCGTTTTGCAGAAGCTTTTGCAGAGTATTTACACAAGCAAATTAGAACAAAACATTGGGGCTATGCTGCAGATGAAACGTTAACAAATAACGATTTAATTAAAGAAAACTATAAAGGAATTCGTCCTGCACCTGGTTATCCTGCTTGCCCAGATCATTTAGAAAAAGAAACCATTTGGGAATTGCTAGATGTAGAAAAACAAATTGGTGTTAGTTTAACAGAAAGTTTGGCAATGTGGCCAGCAGCAGCAGTTTCTGGGTATTATTTTGCAAATAAAGAAGCTAAGTATTTTGGTTTGGGTAAAATTACAGACGATCAAGTTACAGATTATTCAACCAGAAAAGGCATTGCAAAAGACAAGGCCAGAAAGTGGTTGCATCCTAATTTGGCAGAAGAATAAAATCTCATCTTAATCTTCCCAAAGGGAAGAAACAACTTTGTGTAAATTAGTATACAAAGAAGTTTGAAAGATGAATAAAGTTGGCAAACAAGTTGCGTTAGCGATTGAAACGGCATCCTTTTTTCTTTTTCAGAAAAAAGATATAGTGTAAAGCGCGACCTTTTTAGGTAACGCCCAAAAAAAATATAGAATATTAATAGATACTGAAACAAGTTCAGCATAAATGAAAATTACAGATCACATCAAAAAAGCAGACGGAAAAACGTTGTTTTCCTTTGAAATTATTCCGCCAAAAAAAGGAAATAATATTCAAGAATTATACAATAACATAGATCCTTTAATGGAATTTAATCCACCTTTTATAGATGTTACCACGTCTAGAGAAGAGTATGTTTATGTAGAAAAATCTGGATTATTAGATAGAAAAGTTACCAGAATGCGCCCAGGAACGTTAGGTATTTGTGCTGCAATTAAGCATAAATATGACGTAGATACTGTGCCACACGTGCTTTGTGGAGGTTTTACAAAAGAGGAAACCGAGTATTTGTTGGTAGATTGCCATTATTTGGGCATAGATAATGTGATGGCTTTAAGAGGAGATGCTATGAGTCATCAAAAGTATTTTGAGCCAAGTAAAAATGGGCATCAATACGCGGGCGATTTGGTTGCACAGATTAATAATTTAAACTGTGGTAAATATCTGCATGACGTTATAGAGGCAGATAATTGTACAGATTTTTGTATTGGTGTTGCAGGTTATCCAGAAAAGCACTTAGAATCGCCTTCTTTACAAACCGATTTAAAGCGTTTGAAACAAAAGGTAGATGCTGGCGCAGATTATGTGGTAACCCAAATGTTTTTTGATAATAAAAAGTATTTTGAGTTTGTAAAAGCAGCAAAAGAAATAGGCATTAACGTACCAATTATACCAGGTATTAAGCCCTTGGCAGTAAAGCGCCATTTGCAATTGTTGCCGCAAGTTTTTAGAATAGATATTCCAGAAGATTTAATTAACGAAGTAGAAAATTGCAAAACAAATAAAGAGGTAAGGCAAGTGGGTGTTGAGTTTGCAATTAATCAATCTAAAGAATTGTTAGCAGCTGGCGTACCCTTTTTACACTATTATTCTATGGGAAAGAGTGATAATATACATGCCATTGCCAAAGAATTGTTTTAATTTTTTTTGGGCGTTCCCTAAAAAGGTCGGGCTTTCCATTGCAATCTTTTGTGCAAAAAAGCACAAAAGGATTTCCATTGCAATCCCTAACGCGCTTACGGTTGTGTAAATAAAAAAACGCTAAAAAAAATATTTTTTACTTAGTTTATACCAAGTAAATTTTAACGCAGATAAAGGTAAAAAGAAACTATTTATATGGGTTATTTTACAGTTTTATTGGTATTACATAAAATCTATTGATAGATATATAGTAAAAAGCAATTTTTTAAAATTAAAGAAGCAAATTAAAAAGTTATTTTTGTTTTAGTAATAAATTGAAATTAATTTAAAAAAATATATAATGGCATTAGAAATAACAGACGCAACATTTGATGAGGTAGTATTAAAATCAGACAAACCAGTATTAGTAGACTTTTGGGCTGCTTGGTGTGGACCATGTAGAATGGTTGGCCCAATTGTAGATGAAATTTCTACTGAATATGATGGTAAAGCTGTTGTAGGTAAAATAGATGTAGATGCAAATCAAGAATTTGCGGCTAAATATGGTGTTAGAAACATACCTACAGTTTTAATTTTTAAAAACGGAGAAGTTGTAGATAAACAAGTTGGTGTTGCACCAAAAAACGTTTATACTGGTAAAATAGATGCTGCTATTTAAATAGTACCACAACAATATAAATACAAACCACGCTTTTTAGCGTGGTTTTTTGTTTTAATAGTTTACTGTTAAATCGTTTTTTTTATAACCAAATATGTCTTTAAAATTTGTAAATTTATGTTTCAATTTTATAATACCAATTAAATTTTAAAATGATACATAAATAAATTGAATTATTTTTTTCTTTATCAAGGCAAAATTTTTAATCATAGCCTTAGTTATGGTTTAAAATTTTAACACAGATAAAGGTAAAAAGAAACTATTTATATGGGTTATTTTACTGTTTAATAGGTATAAGTTTCTTAAAAACATTTTAAATACATGCTTATGCGCTTAATAACAAAAATAATAGCTGTTTTATTACTTGTTTTACTAATTTCTTGTAACCTTAAAGAAGGGGAATTAAAATTAGAAAACGGCATTTCTTACGAGTTAGCAAAGTATAGAAAACAACAAATTACAGCCGTTGTTTATAACCTTCATTTTAAAATTCCTAAAGAAAAAACAGCACCAATACCATCAAAATTGACACTAGATTTTACGGTAAATGATTTAAAAAATGATGTTTTTTTAGATTTTAATGTCAATAAAACCAACCTTAAAACTTTACATATTAATGGTGAAGTTGCAGAAATTAAGCATCAAAAAGAACACTTAATAATAGATAAAGCCAAACTAATTTTAGGTAAGAATACGGTAGACGTTCTTTTTAATGCAGGCGAAAAATCATTAAATAGAAACGATGATTTTTTATACACCTTATTAGTGCCAGACAGAGCAAGCACGTTGTTTCCTTGTTTTGATCAGCCAGATATAAAAGCCAAATACAATTTAAGAATTACAGCACCAGAAGATTGGAAAGTTTTGGCGGCTAGCTTTAAAGAAAGTAGCTTGGCAATAGATGGTTTTAAAGAACATACTTTTAAAACAACTGATTTAATGAGTACTTATTTATTTTCTTTTGTAGCCGGTAAATTTACAGAAGAAACTAAAAATCCGGGTGCTTTTGATATGCGTTTTTTATACAGAGAAAACAATAAAGAGAAGATAGCAGAAAGTGTAAATCAGGTTTTTGAAATTCATCAAAACGCACTTAATTTCTTAGAAGATTATACGTTAATAAAATTCCCGTTTCAAAAAATGGATTTTGCGGCAATTCCTCCTTTTCAATATGGTGGAATGGAGCATGTGGGTGCAATTCAGTATAGAGAATCTTCTTTATTTTTAGATAAAAATGCAACACAAACTCAAAAATTAAGAAGAGCCAAATTAATTGCGCATGAAACCTCACATATGTGGTTTGGAGATTTGGTAACCATGAAATGGTTTAATGATGTTTGGATGAAAGAAGTTTTTGCCAATTTTATGGCAGATAAAATTGTAAATCCTGTGTATCCAGAAATTAATCATAACCTAAGTTTTATGATGTCTCATTATCCTGCAGCATATTCAGAAGATAGAACAAAAGGCACTAATGCAATTCGCCAAAATTTAGACAATTTAAAAGATGCAGGTTCTTTATATGGAAGAATTATTTACAATAAAGCACCTATTATGATGCGCCAATTGGAATATTTATTGGGAGATTATGCGTTTCAAGAAGGTGTGCAAGAGTATTTAAAAAAGTACGCTAACATAAATGCAGATTGGAATGATTTGGTTACTATTTTAGACACAAAAACTAAAGGTGAAATTAAAAACTGGTCAGATGTTTGGGTAAATTCTTCCAGCAGACCCATTTTTTATGAAGAAATAGAATTGAATGCAAAAGGCAATGTTACTAAATTTATAATCCATCAAAAAGCAGAAGACGGCTCTAATAAAGTATGGACACAGTCTTTTAAAATGCAATTGAAAGATGCCAGAGGTTATGTAAAAAACATAAACATAAGAAACATGGGTAAATCTTTTGACATTACTTCTGCCACAAAAGATTTTAAACCAGGGCAAGTTTTATATAACGTTAACGGATTTGGTTATGGCGTTTTTCCTATCTACAAAAAAGAAGTTTTTGCTTATAAATCTCTTAAAGATGATGTGGCTAGAGGATATCAATATATTAATTTGTATGAGAATATGTTACTTGGAGCAATTTCGCCAAAAGAAACCTATTCTGTCTTTTTAAATGCAATTGCTAGCGAGAATAATGAACTAATTACAAATTATTTGTCAGGGAGATTGCAAACCATTTTCTGGACTTTTTTACCAATTGAGGTACAAGAAGAAGTACAGGCTAAAACCGAAGGAACTATTTTTAAGTTAATAGAAAGTGATTTGCCAGCCAACATAAAAAAAACATTGTTTAATTTGTATAAAGCTATAGCGACTTCAACACAAGGTAAAGCCAATTTATATGCCATTTGGAATAAGACCAAAGTAATTAATGATTTATTTTTAAATGAAAATGATTATACAGCTTTAGCAATGCAATTGGCAATTTTTAAACATACAAATGCCAAAGAAATTTTAGTAGAACAACAAAAAAGAATTACCAATCCAGATAGCTTAAAACGTTTTATGTGGTTGTTGCCTTCTTTATCTGATGATGCAAATGTGAGAGACAACTTTATGAAATCTTTGTTGCAAAAAGAAAATAGAGGGAATGAATCTTGGGTGCAAACAGCATTAAATAATCTGCATCATCCACTAAGGCAAAAATCATCTACTAAACATTTAAAATCTATTTTAGAAAAATTAGAAGAAGTGCAATTAACAGGAGATATCTTTTTCCCTAAAGGCTGGTTGTCAAGTTCTATTGGTAATTATTCTTCTGCTGAAGCACACAAGATTTTACAAGGTTTTTTAGATGATAATTCAAATTATAATCCTATTTTGTTAAAGAAATTATTACAAACCACAGACAATTTAACAAGAGCTCAAAAAATTAAAAAGTAGCATGAATTTAGCAGAAGTAAAATCGTCTGAAATAAAAAACTTAGATATTTTAGCCAAAAGCGTGGTAGAAGGTTTTATTACAGGAATGCACAAAAGTCCGTTTCATGGCTTTTCTGTAGAGTTTTCTGAGCATAAATTGTATAACAAAGGCGAAAGTACACGTCATATAGATTGGAAGTTGTTTGCAAAAACAGAAAAATTATACACCAAAAAATATGAAGAGGAAACCAATTTAAGATGCCATATTATTATAGACAATTCTGCATCTATGCATTATCCTGTTGTAAAAAAACAAACGGTAAACAATTTAAATAAAGTAGGTTTTTCTGCAATAGCTGCTGCTTCTTTAATGGAAATTTTAAAAAGACAAAGAGACGCAGTGGGTTTAAGTGTATATTCAGATACTTATGAGTACTATGCACCAGAAAAGGGTAGTGATCGCCATAGAAACATGCTTTTGCATCAACTAGAGCAATTGTTAGTTTCAGAAACAAAAGCAACCACAGAAACTTATAAATTTTTGCATGAAATTGCAGAGAAAATACACAGGCGTTCTTTAATTTTCTTATTTACAGACATGTTTCAAACTAATAAAGAAGATGAGGCCTTGTTTGAAGCTTTACGTCATTTAAAATACAACAAACACGAGGTAGTTTTGTTTCATACTTATGATAGCAAAACAGAATTAAACTTTAATTTTGATAATGTACCCAAAAAATTTGTAGATGTAGAAACTGGGGAAGAAATTAATGTATATGCAGAAAATATACAGGAAAAATACACAGAATTTGTAAGTAGTTATTTTAAAGAATTAAAAGACAAGTGTTTACAATATCAAATAGATTACGTTCCTGTAGATATTAATGCAGGTTATACAGATGTTTTAACGGCGTATTTAATCAGTAGAAAAAAAATAAAATAAAAAAGTGTTTTTTTGTTTGCAGATATTAAAATCTATTATATATTTGCAACCGCTAAAAGCAACGGTCTGGTAGTTCAGCTGGTTAGAATACCTGCCTGTCACGCAGGGGGTCGCGGGTTCGAGTCCCGTCCAGACCGCAGAAAGCACTTCATTTATGAAGTGCTTTTTTAGTTTTATTTCAATTTAACTTACTGTAAATAAAGGTCTTATAGGATAAAATTACTACTTTTTTTATCAATTTCAAAAAAGGTTCGGGGACTAAACCGGGGACTTTTTTTTTCTTGTAAGCCAAAATAATTTTTATTTTCAAAATAAAGCAACTAGCATCATTAAAATGCTTTTAGCAAAATTAAGTTGGTCTATAAATATACGTAAAAGAGTGCTGTTTGTTATTTTATAAAACAATTTTTATTTATTTAAAATAAAGCGATGTAAACGGTATTTAAGACGCGTTTTGTTTTTTACTCTAAAAAAAATCAATAAATACCTCGGTTTTTAAAACTGCTATAAAAATAACTTATAGTAATGAATGCATTCCAAAGTAAATATGCATTGACTTTTTATTGTTTTTTAGTTTTTTTTAACAACTGCTCCACAATTGATTTTACTATAAATTTTCCTTGTTTTTATATGTTTTATTTTTTTTGATGATTTTTAATTAAATTAAAGAATAAAATTCATTAAAATTTCAATGAAAAACAATAAAAATCATTGTAAAAAAAGAATTGAATTTTTTATAATTATTCTAGGAGATAATATTTGAGTTTTTAATACCTTTTTTATTCCTTTTATACAATGAAAATAATTATTTTTCCTTTATGAATTTTAGCATCCCTAAAATCGATTAAAGTCAATAAATTTTAAGCATTGGTTTAATAGAAAATTTTGCATCTTATCATCAAGTGGCATATTGATTTTACTAGGAAAATGATAAATTGTAATTTTTGAAGTATTTCACGTTAATTAAGTTATTAAATTAGATTAAAACTCTCTTAAATTTTGATGAGAAAAAGTCATTTTTGTTTAATTATCTATAATTTATTATCAAGAATAAAAAATTATTCTTGGGAATAAATAGTGAGTCCTGCAGTTGAATTTCTATACTTTTTAGACGATTTAAATCGTATTTTATTATTCAATTCTTGACTAATTAAATCTGGTACAAAAAAACATGTTATACGTTATCAACCAAAAATATTTCTGTAAAATAAGGTATTGTCGTCTTTAATTTTTTCAATTTCTGTTAAGCATCTATCATAATATGCTATTAGTTCAGGTGGTTCTATTATTCTAACATTGTACATCCACAAAAATATCCACCCTACTAATTCTCTATTTATCCCACATTTAAATGTTATTGTAGTGGTATTATCTTCATTTACAACTTTCTGTGAATGGTGCCAAATAAACTTTTTTACATAAGCTCCGGTTATTGAAGAGAATTCTAATTTTATATTATAAATATTGTCGTCAACGTTTTTAGTAACGCCAAAGAGTCCCTTTTCAAAAGTTAGGTACCCTTCTTGTAAAACCTTATAATTATACTTTTTTTTACTGCGTAAGATTCTAGCTCCAATGAGTTGGCTAATGTCGAAAATAGCATAATCATTAGTTTTGGTTATATAGCATCCTAAATAAAAATCTAATCTATGTTGAATTATTTTAAACGGTAATAGCGTAAGAGGAGTATCTTTAAATTCTGAATTAAATGATGTTACATCATTTATTACGCTACTTACTCTTAGAGGTGCTTTTTTTACAATAGCATTAGAAAATAAAGATATTTGTGCCTTTATGTGGTCATCATTGGTAGGGATTTTAAAAACAGAATCTACTATTTGCGAAAAATCATTAGTTTTTTTCTTGTTGGTTATTTGCAGCTCTAAAACATTATTTATACCTCTACTTTTTACCAACTCCTCGTTTTTGTTAAGAAACTGTTTTAACTCATTAATATCTCTTTGTAATTGTCTTAAGCCAAGGATAGTTTTCTTTTTTTTAAACGCACTTAGTAAAGTGTTGTAGGTTTGTTTTGTTTCTTTTAAAAGATTGTAAATAAATTTAATGCGCTGAGTTTGTTTCATTTTTCATAAATTTTACGACAATATAAGACGTTTTAGTGGTTTTTTTGGAAATATTACATCAATATTTAATTAACTTCGTTTTTAACTTACAAAACAAATTAAAACAGGGATAAAGTTTATAGGATACAAAAAAAAGATTTGATAAATAATTTTATAGTTGCCTGTGAAAAATTAGGTTACAAAGATGTAATAAACAATCCTGTTAAAGAGAGTGTAACCTATAAAGCAATTGGTAAAGGTTTACAATGGGGAACAAATGCTGTTATTTTAGTTGAATTTAAAGAGAAAGAAGGTTACACTAATGCATCGTTTGAGATTATAAAACAAATCAGATTTCCAAAATTTGGAAAACAAAAACTAGCTGAAAAATTTTACAAAGAAATAATTGGCTTGGTAGAGCTGTTAAACGAAACTACGATAAAAGATAATCAACCATTTAATGATACTGAAAATGAAACTAATAGTGAATCAATTGAAAATGAAAGAAAAGTTGCTGAAAATAAAAGAGCTAACACCTTAAACAATAGAAACGATTCAGAAAATGTTAACACATATTTAGATAAAAACAACAAAAAGAAAAAAAATAAATTACTAATTTTTGGAGGTATACTAATTTTATTTTTAATGATAACTCAATTATCAAAATCATCATCTTCTCCATCATCATCAATTAATGCCTGTGAATGTTCAGAAAGGTGGTTGGCTACACCTAAAAGTATGATGAAAAGTACTGATAAATGGAAGTATGATGAATGCGTAAGAAAATATGGTGGATTCGCTGGTGCTCACGCGAAATGTAATGAATAATAAAAACTTATGAAAGAACAAAATCTATTAAAAAGTAATATTTTAAAATTAAACACATTTGTATTATTAATACTAATGCTTACAGGAGTTAGCTGTAAAAAAGAGATAGACTATGAAACCGAGCAAGACTATTTTGAAATAAGAAAAAACATTACTTATTATAAAGGAAAACCTTTTAATGGTATTCTAGTTAAAACCTACAAATCTAATTATGATTGGAGTGAAGAAGCTGAGGATGTAAATGAAGAAGCGTATATAGAACCTAATATTGTATTAGAAACTTTTATTGAAAGGACACCATACACAGAAGGAAAAATTAATGGAAAACAGAAAACGATAATAAAAAAATCTAAACAGTTAGAGATACTCTTTTCAGAGATGGATTATGTTTTAGGTTATTGGAAAAGTTTTAAACGCTATTACTCTAATGGTAACATCCTTCATATTATTACTTATAAATCAAATAAAAATGAATGGGAAAAACAACAGACGTATTATAAGAACGGTGTTGTAAAAGAGGAAAAACAATACAATTATAAGAATGAAGTTAAAGTGAACCGTTATTATAAAACTGGGGTGATAAAAGAAGAGTTAATTGAACAAGGTAATGGTTTCTATACAATTATAAATAAATTTAATGAAGATGGCAGCCCAATTAGAAAGTAATATATTTATTTTTTACTAAAATAAATGGTTTAATGTTACCTATAAATACAGTTATACTGATAAAGAAAACCAGACTTTCTAGAATCATTTAACAGAAAGACTAATGGGAAAGTTATTGTACTTATTAGCATGATCACAATAGTCTTTTTTTTTAAATAACATATTAATGTTTCTAATATTAATGCTGGCAGTAGCTAGCTGCAAAAAAGAGGTAAACTATGAAACCGAGCAAGACTATTTTGAAATAAGAGAGAACGGAAAAAATAAAATATTCTATGGTTTTCCTAAACCTGAAGGAAGTAGTATTCTATATTACAAAGGAACTCCTTTTAATGGTAATTTGATTGGTAAAAGTCGTAATGATATTTATATTCATAATGTACAATTTAAAGAGGGTAGATTAGATGGAATTTATGAAAGATATTACGAAAATGGACAACTGGAAAGAAAAACAAATTATAAAGGAGGGAAAAGGAACGGATTATTTGAAGAATATTACGAAAATGGACAATTAAAAATAACAACCACACTTAATGGTGATAGGTTTACTGGTTTAACGGAAGAATATTTTGAAAATGGTCAATTATTAGGGAAATCAAACTTTAACAAGGATAATCTTAGAGTAGGAACAGTAGTGGAATATTATGTAAACGGACAATTAAAATTAAAAATAAATTATAAAGGAGGAAAAAAGAACGGATTATTTGAAGAATATTATGAAAATGGACAACTAAAATCAAAAATAAATTATAAAGGAGGAAAAAAGAACGGATTATTTGAAGAATATTACGAAAATGGACAACTAGAAAGTAAGGGTTCTTATTGGTTTGATAATGATGATGGAATTTTGGAGCAGTATTACGATAATGGAACACTATTGTGCAAAAGTAGTTGGATAAAAGGAAAGGCTGCAGATGGAATTATAAGGATTTTTTATGAAAATGGGAGATTAAAGAGCATGAAACAGGTTATAGATAATCAAGATAGATTTATTGTGAATTATGAATATAATGGTGATATAATATGGCCATATAAAGAATATTATGGTAATGGAAAAATTAAATTAGAAGTTGATTTCGAATATGGACATGATTTCAATGGATTTGAAACGTCTTGGCATGAATGGGGTTCTTACAAGGGTTCGAAAAAAATAAATTACCAAGATTTTACTAATAACTCCAATTACAAAATTTTTGCCATTGATTCTCATATATTGAACAATAAAAAAGTAGAAAAAATTAAAATTGTAGATACCATAAAACAAAAAAAAATCAAATAAAACAATCAATTGAAATTAACCAATTTGTAGGGAGATGGTATGATGGTGATAATTGTTGGCTTAATATAGAAGAATCTAACGAAAATCTAAATATCTATTACCATGCAGGTCCATGCCAAGGTACTATCTTTGGTAGATTCATAAAAAATAAACACACATTAATTCATGTAAGTTCAGAATGCAACTATAGAGGGTTTAATAACGAGCATATCCTGGGTAAGAAAATTGGATATGCAAGAATAATAAACAGACAACTTGTATTAGATTTAGCTATTGGTGATGATCTATTAAAAAAAGGAGGACAGGTCTTTAACCGTGAAGAGTAATGAATTATACCAAGACTTATTTTTTAGTCAATTTTAATATGTGATCTAAAGCTTCTCGTAATGAGCATAAAAACACATCATGCAGATGTACTTTTGAAGAATGAATGGAACACTTAATAAGGGATATACGTAATTAAGGTAAATTGCTAATAAATGACTTTAGGTTCTGACGCATCTGTTAAAATTAAGCCTCAAGTTTTAAACTAATTTAATTTTTTAAGAAGCTAATAATATAAATGATTTGTATGTTGAACTTTCAGGGTTCACCAGTTGATTTTTATTTATCATTCTAACTACTTCTATTACTGTTATGGTTCTCTTTGCTGATTTAAATTCTTTAAAACCTAGACCTAGAATAATACGCTACTTTATCATTCGATGGTCTTGTTCTACAATATTATTAAGGTATTTGCATTGCCTTATTTTTATGTTTGAATAGTTTCTTCGATTGTATAGTTTTACCGCAGCTTTATTCGCCCCACTCTTATCGATGTTTATAAGTTCTGGATTAACATTATTCTCTATGGCTTTGATTAAAAATTTCTGTTCAGATATGCGTTGTCTTCTTTTAGTTAACAAAAAGTCTACAGTATTCCCTTCTTTATCAACTGCTCTGTATAAACATCTTCACTCACCCTTTACCTTAATATAGGTTTCATCTAGTCTCCACCTTTTCCCAACTAATTTTTTTCTCTTTCTGAATTGTTGTTCTAAAAGGGTTGTTAATTTGAATACCCAGTGTTGAATAGTAGCATGATTCACTTTGACCCCTCTGATAGATAAAAGTTTTTCTACATCTCTATAAGCTTAGACTAAACCTTAATTTGAAGTAAACAGTTTGTAATATGATTTCTTTAGGAAAACAGTGACCTTTGAACATCTTTTTTGTTGTAAATATAAAAAAAATGATTATTTCTTAAATTAGATGCGACAGAACCTTATAAACGGATGTTAAATTTTTAAAACCCAGTTCCAGGTGCTTCTGGACTTTGCGCCTGAGCTTTTCGAGGATTTAAAATCATATAAGTACCTAAAGCCGTAAGTGCTGCGTATTTACCGAAATTTCCTATTTTTTTAATAGCGTCTTTACGAGAAATTTCCTGTTTGTTATTTTTTAGTTGTTTCATTTTTTTATCTTTTCTCGTTAATTATTCTAAGATTATTTTTTTGTTTAATTCACCTTTGTTCGTCTGAAGTTTTACTAAATAAATTCCAGTTGCTAAATTTGGTAATGAAATATTATTTACATTTTCACCATCAAATGTTGTTGACATTACTTTTTTGCCTAATAAGTTGAACAAAGATATATTTGTTTTTCCTTTGTTTAAACCGGTTATTTTTAAACCTTCGCTACCAATATTATAAATACTTACACTATTTAGTAAATCTGAATCTAAACTTAATGATTTAGATGTATTTGTGTGAATATAGAATCTTCCTGTTCCATTTAAGGCATTAGATATATATACAGAGTGTGAGTTGGAGCCACTAATTTTATTATAGGTGTTTTGTTCTCTATCTTCTAAATAAACATCTATTCCTGCTGGCAAATTTTTTGTATATGTAGAAAAAATAATTTCTTTTCCTTCTCCAGCAATTACTCCTAAAGGAACAATCATTGTTTCTAAATCAGAATTTGGTAAAGATTGTACACTTAGTTTTTTATCATCATTTGGTATAATAGTGTATATAGATAGTTCATAATCTAAACCATCAAACATAGATCCATCAAAACCATTATCAAAACCTTTTGAAGTACCTTCTAAATAATATAATTTCGTACTATTAGTGATGTTATCTTGTTTTATACTTAATGTTATTTCTGTTCTACTAACAGAGCTCTTTAAGAAAGTATCTGTTTTGTGACTTTGATTCTCTTCAGCAAAAGAAACCTCATTATCAGCAGCAGGGCCTGCACTTACAAAAAACGCTTGTCCAGGAGCAATCTCAAAAGTTGGGTCTGTGCCAGACATTTTAGTAATATAACCACCATTTCCGGAATTTGCATTTGGATCCCATAACCAAATTGTTTCCTCTGTTAATCTATCAGGAGCATTATTATTTGTGAAAAAAGCACCTAAATTTATAAAGGATAAATAAGGGTTCCCTACTAAATTAAAATTATTTGTGCCTTGAGAAATAGCTATCTGTCTATCAGATTTTCTGAAAAAACCAGAAAATTCAACATCACCAGCAGTTGCATTTTTTATAGCAAAACCTTTACCTACTGTAAAAGCATCTCCACCAGCATAACTAGCATCATAATAATTAAAGCCATTTCCATCATTTGTGTAATTTGCGATACCTTTAAAGATTGGATTTGTAGTACCTGAAGCTAAATTATTGCCAGCAATAAAATTAACAATACTAACACCAGCAATAGGAGAAGTTGCTAAGTGCCATGCTTTTGTTGCATCTGCATTTGCTGTTAGTGTTCTTTTGTATTTTATTGAGTTATTCGGAGAAATCGCTTCTTTGTCTACAAGTAACGAAGAACCATTGCTAATGTTTATTGCTGTGCCACTTGCAATATTTATATAGTTGGTTGATATAGCCGTATTATCAGCTACAATAGGTTCAGCAACTCCAGTTGGTATTATCGCACCTAAACTAGAAGAAGGTAGACCTCTAGACCAGTTGGTTGGCGTAGACCAATCTGTTGTTGTCCCTAACCATGTATTTTGTAGTTCTGATGGAGCACTGTTTGTGAATTTAATATTGTCAACATAAAGAAAAGTATTAGTATCATTTAAAATTGTACCAGATGGTACGTTTTCAACTCCCATGTCTGCATGGAAAGAAAGATAAGATACAGTTTTTCCACCAGTACCACCAGGAATTGTAAACACAATATCTTGCCACTGACCAATGTCTGTATAATCATTTGTGCCTCTTGTAACACCACCTGCATTTTTATTTTCAGCAGTACCATCAACTCTTACTCCTAAATCTGTTTGTTCTGGTGCCTTTACTAATATATGAATATATCTTGTTTCATTTGCTGGTATCACATAAGGTGTGCCTAAATCAAAATTAATCAATAACCACCAATTTGTTGTTCCAGCTACCCTGCCAATTCTACCAACATTTGCTGATGCATTATCAGTCATATCAGGATTTGCTATCAAAGAATAATCAGCTCCTCCTGCCACCCTAACAGTAGGAGAACCAATTTCAAAATCGTGAAGTACCATTGTTTGTCCATAAATAAATGCGGATGTACAAAACAACAACATTAAGGTGATTTTTTTTAACATAATAATTAAATTTAAATATTTTGTTAAAATTACTGTAACATAACTCTTAAAAAATAGACAAAAATTTAGAATATATGGACAATTTTATTTTTTTGTTAAATAATACTTAATTTATATGTTTAAAATTTGTTAAATAAGAATTAATTAATCAGTTTATTATTCATTTAAGATTTTTTACTACTCACAAAATAATTTTTTTTTACCTTTTTAAAATTTCAAATTTATTTGAAGGGTATAAAATAAATAAGTAATATTTCTTGAAATTTAAGAATTAACGGTTATTTTCTTTGACCATTTTTATAATTTCTAGGAGATTTTCCCATAAATTTTTTAAAAGTTCTTGAAAAATATAAAGGATCTTCAAAGCCAACTTTGTAACTTATCTCTTTAATGCTTAAATCTGTGTAGCTTAATAATTCACATGATTTTTGTATTTTTTTTAATGTGAAAAATGCAAGTACAGAATAACCTGTTTTTACTTTAAATTTAGTATGAAGATAAGATTTAGAATAATTAAATTTTTCTGCCAATTCATTAAGAGTGAGAGTTTTTTCTAGATTGTTTAATAAATAATTTTTAACAGATTCTACAAGATTGTCACTTTGGTGGGGATTTGCCTTAGATTGAAAATCATGATATACAAAAGAGCTAACAAAATCTAAACTTAAAAGATTAGCGTACTCAATATCTTTTAGAATATAATTATTGTTAAAATAGTTAAATATCTTATTAAATTGATCTGTAATCCCCTTAGAAAAGGGGATGTTTTTATAATTGTCTTTATTAGTCTTTTTATATCTATCGTAGATTTTATCTGCAAAAGATCCATTAAAATGAACCCAATAAATACTCCAAGGGTCAGCATCATCAGCTTTATATGTATGACTCTTATTTTTGGGGATAATAAAAAAATGATTTGGATTTATAATTGTGCTTTTATTTTCAAGTATTATTTCGCCTTTTCCTTTAGTGCAGTAAATAAAAATATATTGTTTAGAACCTTTTTTTCTCGACCTAAAATGATGGTTCGCTAACGGGTAATATCCTAAATCACTTATGTAAAAGTTTTTTGCAATAGGATTGTTTTTAATATCGTTTAAAAATGATTTGGGAAAAGCAATCATTTTTTGTCCAAGAAACCCATCTTTTAAAGTGTTTTCATCCATTTAGTGAGAAAATTTGAGTTGTTTAAGCTATTTAAATGTTAAAATTCTATAGAATAAAGATAATAAAATATATTAATTTATTTGTTTATATAATTTTTTCGTTACCCAGTTTATAATAATTATTAGGTTTTATTACTCTGTTTAAATGTTTTAAATAATTGATAAACATGTGTTTGTATTTGTGTTTTTAGATTTTTATATATTGGTGTTGACATAAAATTACAAATTACAGAAATCAATTTTCAAGTTTTTTTGTCGATTAAGTAATATTATCCATATTTATCCTTTTTTTGTCTATTAGTTGAAGACTTATAATTTTTATATTTGTTTTATTATTGATAATTTATCAACATAAAAATTATCATTTTAATAAAATTAAAAAGTAATTGATAGACAACCTTCAGATTTTAGGTGTCTATTAATTTCCGAGTATTAAGAATAAAAAAAAAACAAAAAAATGAAAGCAATCAAAAAAAAATTAATTTACATGTTCTATTTGTTAGTGATTATGATAAGTTGTAATGATGATACTGTAGAGGTTGATTCTACACCTGAGTTTAATTCCTTTGTAGAAAGTATATCTTCTCTACCTGGCGAGATTGTTACTTTTGAAGCAGTAATTTCTGATCCTGCAGGTGTTAAATCTGTTAATATAAAATATGATAATTGGTTTTTAGATAAGACAATATTTAAAGATTCGTTACCAGATGTCTATAAGATGTCTTATCGTTTTACAGTGCCAAATGATGAAGAAGAGTTTAGTGTTCATACGATCCCTGTAACAATAACTAATGCTGGTGATGTCTCCACTAAAAAAGAAGTTGTAATTACCTTAGATAAAGATATTGACGCTCCTTTAATATCTATTAATAGTCCAGAAAATAATGCTACTGTTTTAGTTGGTGCAGGTGATGAAATAAATTTTAATATAGATTTAACTGATAGAGAGTTGGCTGAGTTTAAGGTGGAAAGCGACATTCTTAATGAAATTATTCCTTTAAATGGGGTTTCAACCTATAATTATAGTAAATCACTAGATGTGGCTAGTCCAGGTAGTTATACTTTTAATTTTACAGCTAAAGATATAACTGGTAACGAGTCTACTTCTTCTGTTACAGTTAGTGTTGTTACAGATTTACAATTTACTGCAATGTACCTAACTGATGAAACAAATGATGCTGCTTTAAGTCAGGATATATTTGGTATACCTTTTAGTACAACAGCTAGTCAAGCATCAGGTGAGAATGGGTATGTTTTTACTGCTTTTTATTACTCTAAAAATGCAAATTCAGAGGTGAGATTTATTCCTCAACAAGGATCTTTTTCTCCGTTTGCTTTTGGTGCAAATACTAATAGTTCTAATAAATTGAATTTAGGAAGTGATGCTACTGTAAATCCAATAATAATTCCTGGTGTAGGTTATTATGAAATAACAATGGATGTTAGAGATTTATCTTATTCAGTTACACCATATACGCCAACAGATTCAGCCTTTGATCAGGTTTATGTTTTAGGGAGAGGGATATTCGTAGATGGAACAACTTCTACATGTACAAAAAATTCAGATGGTGCTACGCAATGCTGGCATTTTAATTCAGGAAAACCACTTGTGCAAGATTCAAACAATCAGTTTTTATGGACCTTAGATGTTACTATCAAAGACCAACCAGATGATAATGGTGCAAATGGATTTATACTAAATGCAAATCCTACTGGATGGGCGCCTTTTTGGAGAACTAACACAGAGGATCGTTCTATAGCAGTTCCTGGAGGTGGAGGTAATTATGTGTTTGAAGATAGTGCTTTGGATAAGGATTATACTTTCATATTTGATACTCATTTAAATAGAGTAATAATTAAAAATAGATAATAAATTAATTTTCTAAATATATATTAATATCAATCAAAACATAAATAAATGAAGCAATTAATTATAATTTTAATAAGTGTACTTTCCTTTAGTCTCTCTGCACAAGCTCAGAAAACTGTAAAAGGAATAGTTACAGACGGGAAAGGTTCACCAATACCTGGTGTAAATATTTTAGAAAAAAACACCCAAAATGGTACTTTCTCTGATTTCGATGGTAAATTTACATTGTCTGCTGGAGAAAAAGCTACCCTAATATTTAGTTATTTAGGTTTTAAAACCCAAGAAATATCGGTTTCAGGTAAAAATCAATTAACTATTAAAATGTTAGCAGACAATACTCAGTTAGAAGAAATTGTGGTAATTGGTTACGGGTCTGTAAAAAGAGATAAAATTGCAAGTTCTTTAGTTACTGTTGATGGAGCTGAAATTGCAAAACAAGTAGCAAGCAATCCTGCAGAAGCTTTACAAGGTAAAGCTGCAGGTGTTCAGGTTTTGTCTTCAGGGGGTTCTCCAGGTGCATCACCTAGAATTGTAATTCGAGGTATTACAACTGCTAATGGTAGTACTAATCCCTTAATTGTTATTGACGGAATTTTACAACCAGATGGGACTTCTCTAAATTCGGTAAATGCACAAGATATAGAGAGCTTACAAATTTTAAAAGATGCATCAGCATCTGCTATTTACGGTTCAAGAGCATCTAATGGTGTTGTCTTAATTACAACTAAAAGAGGTAAAGAAGGTAAATCTGTAGTTAGTGTAGATTTAAATTATGGGGTTCAGTATTGGGATAAGATAGAAAGTGCAGATGCTCAAGAGTATATAAGAATAATGAACACTAGAAGAACTAATGATGGCAATGCTCCTTTGTTTAATCCAGATGACTTTCAAGGAGAAGGAACTGATTGGTGGAATGAAGTAGTTCAGAATTTTTCACCAATTTTAAATGCAAATATAAGGCTTTCTGGAGGTTCTGAGAAAATAAAATACTCTGGTAGCTTAGGGATTTTTGATCAACAAGCAAATTATTCTAAAGGTTTTTATCAAAGAATAACAGGTAGATTTAATGTTGATTATAAGGTGTCTGATAAGCTTACACTTAAGCAAGATATTAGCCCTAGAATTGAAAGGTGGGAGAATACACCAAATTTATTATTCAATTCTCTAAGAATAGATCCTTTGACTCCTGTATTTATTCCACAAAGTGAAAGAGTTGGAAGAAATGAGTTCAGTATCTATGGATTATCTCAAAATTTGGTACCAAACCCAGTTGGTCAATTGGCAAGACAATTTAATGAAAATGATTTTTTTGGTTTTTTCTCTAATACACAATTAGATTATAAAATAACGCCTAATTTAACGTTCAAATCTCAATTTGGGTTTAACATTTCAAGACAAACCTCTCAAACATTTAATCCAGAGTATTTTATTGGCCCTAACCGTCAGTTAGAAATTAATAATTTAACTAAAAGAGTTACGAATAATTTTGATTACGTAATAAATAATACAATTACCTATGATAATACTTTTAATGATAAGCATTATTTAAACTTAACTGGAGGTATTGTATTTGATTCAGAAAATTTTGATTATTTACAGGGATTTAGAGATGGTTTACCAAGTAATACAAATGTAAATTTAAGACAACTCGATGCAGCAGAAGGAGAGACAATAAGAGCAAATGCTAATCAGGCTACTGATAATATTTTATCTGGAGTTTTTAGAACAATTTATAGTTTTGATAATAAATATACATTCAACGGTTCTGTAAGAGTAGATCAATCTTCAAGATTTCCAGAAAATGGTAGAACAGGTGTTTTTTCTAGTGTTTCTTTTGCATGGGATATAGATTCAGAAGATTGGTTTAATAGTGAGACAATTAATAATTTAAGAGTAAAGGTTGCAGCTGGTGAAGTTGGTAATCAAAATATTAGTAGAAATGGTCAATTCTTTTCTGTAGGATCTGGTAATTTTGTTTTTGGTGGAGATCGTGTTGTAGCTAATTTTTTATCACAATTTGGTAATCCTAATTTAAGATGGGAAACTGTAAGAGATAAAAACTTTGGTGTGTTAATGGGATTGTTTAACAATGAGATTACAATAGAAGCAGAATATTATGAAAAAACTTCAGATAACTTACTTTTTAGTGTAGAAACACCTAATTACACTGGTATTCCAGGAACTGTGGCTCAAAACGTTGGTAGTTTTCAATCTAGGGGTTTAGATCTTACTATTGGATATAATAAAAAATGGGATGATCTTACTTTTGGTGCAAATTTAACGCTATCAACAAATGAAAGTAGAGCAATTGATTTAGCTCCTGGTAATGAGGTAATTTTAGGACAAAGAAGACCACGTTTAGGAAATAGATTTGTGAAAATTACTGAATTAAATGAAACTGTTGGTTTGTTTCAAGGATATCAAACTGGTGGTATTTTCCAGAATCAAACAGAGTTAAACTCACATACTTCAGAAGACGGAACTTTAATACAGCCAAATGCTCAAGTTGGAGATCTTAGGTTTATTGATCAAAATGGAGATGGACTTTTAAATGATGATGATTTGACAACAATAGGAAACCCTTTTCCTGACTTTTATGGTGGTTTAAACATCAATATGAATTACAAAAATTTTGATTTTTCTATGCAATGGTATGGAACTTATGGAAATGATGTCTTCAATATTAATACAGAATATATACTTGCAGGTACACAAAACTTAAATGTTTTAGCAGGTTTAGAAGATCTTGTATGGTCGCCAACAAATACTGGAGCTCCATATCCAAGACTAACAGAGTTGGATAGAAATGGAAATTATCAAAATCCTTCTGATTTATTTATAGAAGATGGTTCTTATTTGAGACTTCGTAATGTACAGTTAGGGTATAATTTTAAGATTAAAGGAATAAATAATTGTCGTGTATACTTAGCAGGACAGAATTTATTAACATTTACAAATTATTCTGGGTTTGATCCAGAGGTAAGTAGTGGTGGTATTATTAATGGTTTAGGAGTAGATTCTTCAGGAAACCCAGTAGCAAAAACATTTTTATTAGGATTAAATTTAACACTATAAAATTATGAAAAAACTTATTTTATTTTTAACATTTTGCATGGCTTTTTTAAGTGTAGGTTGTGATGCAGATAAATTATTAGATCAACCTTTGCAAGGTAGGCAGCAGTTAGATGATTTTTTCTCATCAGAAGAGAACGCAGAATCATTTGTAAATAGCGTATATCAGTTAGTGAACGGAACTAATTGGAATCAGGTAAATTTTCAGCGTCAAATTAATGAAATGGCATCTGATGATAATTGGGCAGGAAATACAAGGCAACCTAGGCCAGATATTACTGGTATAGCACAATATAATGTCTTTCCTGGATCTACATATTTTAATTTATTTTGGGAAAACCACTACATTGGTATTACTAGGGCTAATATTGCTTTAGATAGAATTCCTGGGATTGAAGAAATTGATGATGCTAAAAGAGCACAGTTAATTGGCGAGGTTAAATTTTTAAGAGCCTTTTTCTATTTTGATTTATTAAGAAATTTTGGAGGGGTTCCAATTGTTACTACTTACAATGAGATACTAGAACCTTCTATTAATGACAAGGTAAGATCTAGTGTTGAAGAAGTATATAGATTTATTGAATCAGATTTAAATGATGCAATGGCTGGAGTACCTTTAAGAAGTCAACAATCTTCTGGAGAATCTGGAAGAATTACTAGAGGTGCTGTACAGTCTTTGTTGGCAAAAGTATTTTTGTTTCAGGAAAAATGGGGAGAGGCACAAGCTATGGCTAAAACAGTTATGGACTCTGGTGAATATAGTTTAGAATCAGATTTTGCAAATATCTATAAAGTTGGAAATTTAAATAGTGTGGAAACTATTTTTGAAATTCAGTATATTAATAATCAGACCTTTAATAATGTAGGTGGTCAATTTTCAGTAACTAATGGTAGTCGTGGAGATCGTGGTTGGGGATGGACATCACCTTCTAGTGACTTAGAAAATGCATTTTTAAGTGAAGGAGATAATATTAGATTAAGGTCTACAATTATTAAACATGGAGAACCGGTTTTTGGAGACCCTGCTGTTACTTCTTTTGATGGTAAGCCTTCAGAAAATAAATCAGGACGTACTAATCGAAAATATTACATCCCTACAGGTGAAAGACCAGATCCGTATCAAAGAGGACAATTACCATTACATTATATTCATTTAAGGTTGGCAGATGTTATTCTTATTCATGCAGAAGCTGCTTATTTTAATGGAGATGAAACATCAGCTAAAACTTCTTTACAATTGGTTAGAGATCGTGTTCAATTACCTGAAAAAAATAATTTAACTGGAGAAAATTTAAGAGATGCTATATGGAAAGAAAGACGATTAGAATTAGCATTAGAACAGCATAGATTGTATGATATTAGAAGACAGAAAATAAATGGTGTGCCAAGAATTGCTTTAATTTTAGGACCACAAGGTTCCTTCGTTAAATATAATACAGAAGTAAGTATAGATCCTTTTGAGACTACTAATTTATTAGAGCCTCAAAATAGTGGAACATTATTTGATCCAAATATTCACTTATTATGGCCAATACCTCCAGAAGAAATTCAACTTTCAAGAGGTAACATTGTGCAAAATCCTGGATATTAATTTTAGTGTTAAGTAAAATAAAAGATAATGTTCATAAAGTGTTTCAAGTTTTTTTTTTATTGTACCATAGTAATAGTGTTTGTTGGGTGTAGTTCAGATGTAGCTACAGATCCTAACGATCCAAAGTTTGATGTTCCAAAAGAAGGGATAACACTTAATTTGAATACAACATTTCAAGAAATAAATCATTTTGGGGCTTCAGGTGGTTTTCAAGACCAATGGGTTGGAAAATGGCCTGAAGCATCTAAAGAACCTATTGCAAAGTTACTTTTTAGTAACGAAAACGATGCTCAAGGGAATCCTCAGGGAATTGGTTTGTCACTTTGGCGAACTGTAATAGGTGATGGAGCTGCAGATCAGGATAATAGTGGGTTTAGAGCGTCTTCTTGGTTTAGAGAAACTGAATGTTTTTTAGACGAAGCTGGTAATTATGATTGGTCAAAACAAGCTGGAGAGCGTTGGTTTTTAGATAAAGCAAGAGCGTATGGGGTCTCTAAATTTACAGCTTGGGCAACAACTCCACCTTATTTTATGACCAAAAATGGATACACTTTTAGTACTAGCGATGTAAGTAGTTTTAATTGTCCTGAATCAAATTATTTAGCTTACTCAAAGTTTTTAGCAAGTGTTTTGAAGCACTATGAGGATGAAGGTTTTAATTTTGAAAATGTCTGTGCTTTTAATGAAACTCAATACGAGTGGAATGCTGTTGTTGGTAATTCTACTCAATCAGGAACAAAAGCATTTAATTCAGAAGTTGCAGTAGTAACAAAAATAATGGATAAGGAATTCACAAATCAGGGAGTTAAAGCAAAAATTATGATTCCTGAAGCAGCACAGTTAAAATATTTGTTTGAAGGTTCTCAAAATACAACCAATCAAGTAAACGATTTTTTCAACCCATCAAGTGTTAATTATATTGGTGATTTATCAAATTTATCTAAACATATTGCTGGTCATAGTTATTTTAGTAATGGCTCAACAAGTGAATCACTCAGGCAACGTAAATCTCTAAATACAACTTTATCTAATTTTGGATTAGATTATTGGCAGACCGAATATAGTTTGTTAGGTGTTGGTTATCAGCAAGGTTTAGATGTTTCTACATTTAGAGAGATAGATTATGCGCTTTGGTTAAGTAGAATTATTCATACAGATTTGGTTTTTGGAAATGCTACAGGATGGAGTTTTTGGACTGCACTAAATCAATCTACATTCGGAGACCATCCATTTCGTTTTAATCTTATTTTATATGAACCAAACACAAATTCACCATCACATACAGATGGTACTTATAAAGCTAATAAGTTGCTTTGGGCATTAGGGAACTATAGTAGATTTATAAAGCCCAATATGGTTCGTTTTCAAGTGATAGATCCTGATTATAATGATGAAACCTCGGTTGAAAATTTTATGATTTCAGGATATAAAAATACAAGTACAAAAGAGATTGTGTTGGTATGTGTAAATAATACAGATGAAAATAGAAAGATTTCTTTTGAAAACTATGGACAAGATTTCGAGGTTGTTAATAATTCTTTCGATGTATATGAAACTTCTAATACAACAAACTTAAGAAAGTCTACTTTTTCAGTTGAGTCTTTATCTATCTCAAGAAAATCTATAGTAACTTTAAAAGCAAAATTAAAATAGTAAAAAACATATAATTTTTATAAAAATAAAAATAACAAAGCATATGAATAATAGTAAACTTTTAAAATCAATAATTTTCTTTACAGTGTTTGGTGTACTTTTGTTGGGGTGTAGTCCTAATGATGCAACAGATCCTAACGATCCAATTTTTGATGATATAGATGACGAAGTGATTGTTGGAGGAGAGCTTGAATTTGACGTAGAATTATCTGTTGATGCCTCTGATGGGGTAGATATAAATCCAGATATTTTTGGTGTTAATAATGATTGGAGAAGAGTACCAGACAATACATTTTCTACTTTTGCTAATACACTAGATGATATGGGTTTAAGTGCAAAGGTATTTCGTTATCCTGGTGGTTGGGAGTCAGAATTTTATGCTTGGACTTCTAATACTACTCCAAATTGGCCAAGTGCTCCATCAGTACCAGGAGCTTCTGTATCATCCTTAAAAGAGGAGTTTACAAATTATAGTATCGTTATTCCTACTGTAGATGCAATGAATAGAACAGTTGGTTCTTCTCAATGGAATTCAGCAATTTCAAAATTAAAGGTAACAGCAGAAAATGCAATTACAGCATCTGGTATTGCAAATGTTTCAAATGGTATTGTAGAGATTGGTAATGAGTGGTGGCTGCAGTTTGCTGGAGGATCCTCCAGGTCTCAGAAACTAAACAAATATGTAAGTATTGCTATGGAATTGGCAGAACATATTGATGAGAAATTCCCAAATCACAAATTTAAATTACTAATAAATGGAGATTATACTGTGCCTGAAGAGTTTACTACCATGAAACAAAGGTTTACAAAAGCCTATGATGTAATAGATGGAGTTGCACTACATACTTACACAGGATATACTACTGATACACACAATATTGCAGATTTAGAAAAGCGAATTATAGATTGTGCGAATAATTTCAATCCTAACAAAAATTTTAAATATTTATCTGAGTGGATGCCTTCTAGAGATTACAATGAAAGAGCATTATATATGGAAGCAGCAAATATCATTCCAGATATTATTCATATATATGCAAGAACAGGTTCTGAAGCAGCAGCCTATTGGCCACCAGTAAATACACCTGTTCCTGGTTTAGGATTAACAAATTGGAATTTTTCAAAAATTTTCCCAGCAGGACAGATTATGGGAGATATGGGAAAATCTTATAGAGGAAAAGCTTTAAAAACAACTTCAAACCGTTTTCATATTGCTGCAGCATTACAAGATGAAAATACTATGGTTTTATACATAACTGGAGCTAAAGAAACTGGTAAAAAAGTAGGTGTAAAAGTAGATGGTTTTATTATATCTTCTATAGAAAGTGTAGAACGTTTTGTTCCTTTTGATTACAATGAGTCCAATAAAGCAGAGGCTTATATTGAACAGACTGCAACTGCTAAGTTATCTTCTAATAACGAAGTTGTTTTTGATATTAACAAAGAAGGATTATATCAAATTTATAAGATTATTGTAAAAGGTAACAATTAAAATAGAGTATTATTGTCCATATTTCTGGTTTTGCTGTCTATTTTTTTTTAAGAATTTAGTTCTAATTTTGATACAAATAAGCAATTTTGCTCTATACAATTTAGGGGATGTTAAAAACTAATAAATATTTTTTTATCACACCAATCCTTGTTCTATTTTCAATATTTACCTTGTCTAGTCAATTTTTAAAAGTAAAAATAGATCAAAGTAAAGTATACCAAACAATAGAAGGTTTTGGAGCATCCGATGCTTGGAGGTGTCAATTTGTTGGTAGTAACTGGCCTTTAATAAAAAGAGAAAAAATAGCCCAATTATTATTTAGTAAAAACAAAGATAGTAATGGGAATCCTAAGGGTATTGGACTTTCAATTTGGCGGTTTTACATTGGTGCAGGAACAACAGAACAAGGTGAAAATTCAAACATAACAAATGAGTGGAGAAGAAGTGAATCTTTCATAGATGTTAATGGAAATTATAACTGGACAAAACAAAAAGGACAACAATGGTTTTTAAATAAAGCAAAAAAATATGGTGTAGACCAATTTTTAGCATTTTCTATTTCGTCACCAGTTCAATGGACAAAAAATGGGAAGGGTTATAATGGAGATAATAAAGATGGAGAGATGAATTTAAAACCAGAATATTTCGACGAGTATGCTCAGTTTATGGTGAAGTTTTTAGATCATTTTAAGTCAGAAGGAATTTCTTTTGATTATCTAAGCCCTGTAAATGAACCACAATGGGATTGGGAGAAGAAGTCACAAGAAGGTACTCCAGCTACAAATCAGAATATTGTAAAATTATCGAAATTATTAAATGATAAAATAAAAGAAAATAATTTGCCAACTAAAATTGTATTAGGGGAAGCAGCAGACTTGCGATGGTTATATTCAGATTATGGTAAACCAGAAAGAGGAAATCAAATAAATTATTTTTTTAATACAAAAAATAAAATTGAAACTTTAAAAAAAACAATATCTGGTCACAGTTATTTTACAACATGGCCCGTAGACAGTTTAATATCTATAAGAAAGAAACTAAATCATAAATTACAAAATTATAATTTAGATTATTGGCAAAGTGAATTTTGTATTCTAGAAAATACAGATGATATTGGTGGTGGTTCTAAAAGAGATTTAGGAATTAATACTGCACTATATGTTGCTCGTGTAATTCATGCAGATTTAACAATTGCAAACGCAAGCTCATGGCAATGGTGGACAGCTTTAACAAATGCAGATTATAAAGACGGCTTAATTTATCTAGATACAGGAGATAGTAGAGATTTGTTTAATTTAAATAAGATGAAATTCGATGGAGAATTTCATGATTCAAAATTATTATGGGCTTTTGGAAACTTTTCTAGGTTTGTAAGACCAAAAATGAAAAGAATAAAAATTGAGTTAGATGACTATAAAACACTTGGTGAACAATATAAAGATTTAATGATTTCTGCGTATGTAGATCAAGAAAAATCAAAGTTGGTTTTAGTAGCCATTAATTATGGTAAAACAAATAAAACTATTGATTTTTCTGGTTATAAAATAAAAGCGATATACGAAACATCAAAAGATAAAAATTTAGAGTATCAGAAAGTATCAAATCAAATAATAACATTAAGTGGACGAACAGTTAATACCCTTATTGGAAGTATATCTAAATAAATAAAAAAAATATATGAAATTTAATAATAACTATTTTGAATTAGTTTTTAGTCTTTGTTTTGCAGTCATATGTCTAAGTGGCTGCAAAGGCAAAGACCCAGTAAAGAAAAAACCAAATATTGTCTTTATTCTTGCAGATGATTTAGGAGCTCATGATTTAAGTTATGCTGGTAGTAAGTATTATGAAACTCCAAATATTGATGCTATTGCTAATGAAGGAGTACAATTTACTCAAGGATATGCTGCAGCTCAAGTATGTAGCCCATCTAGAGCAAGTTTAATGACAGGGCAGTACACTGCTCGTCATGGAGTAACAGATTGGATTGGTGCTGCAACTGGAAAGAAATGGGGTGATTATTATAATACGAAAGTTATGCCTCCAGAGTATGCTCATGCTTTACCTGAAGAAACTATTACAATTGCGGAAGCTTTAAAACAAAACGGATACAAAACATTTTTTGCTGGAAAATGGCATATAGGTGATGAACCTTATTCTCCAGAAAACAATGGATTTGATATTAATATTGGAGGATGGGAAGTTGGAGGACCAAAAGGAGGATATTATGCTCCTTGGAGAAATCCAAAGTTAGATTACAAATACGAAGGAGAAAATTTAACAAAACGATTGGCTTTAGAAACAGCTGATTTTATTTCAACTAATAAAGACGAACCTTTTTTTGCTTTCTTGTCCTTTTACGCTGTTCATGGTCCTATTCAAACGACCCAAGAGAAATGGAGTAAGTATAGAAATAAAGCTGAAATTCAGGGTATACCTGAATCTGGTTTTGAAATGGAGGCAAGATTGCCTATCAGAAATGTACAAGATAATCCTATTTACGCAGGTTTAGTAGAATCTATGGATGATGCTGTAGGTGTTGTTTTAAAAAGATTAAAAGAATTAGGAATTGATGATAATACAATAATAGTTTTTACTTCTGATAATGGTGGTGTAGCAAGTGGAGACGCATTTTCTACAACAAATTTCCCTCTAAGAGGAGGTAAAGGGTATCAATGGGAAGGTGGTATAAGAGAGCCTTATCTAATAAAAGCACCAATGTTTCACAACACACCCAAATCTGTTGATTATCCTGTTTCAGGAATCGATTTTTATCCTACACTTTTAGATTTAGTTGGAGCAAAGAAAGATCCTAATCAGATTATAGATGGAGTAAGTTTAGTACCATTATTAAAAGGAAATTCCTTAGATAAAAGACCATTATTCTGGCATTATCCTCACTATGGTAACCAAGGAGGTGACCCTGTAAGTATCATCAGAAAAGAAGATTATAAATTGATTCACTACTGGGAAGATGGACGTGACGAGTTGTATAATTTAGAGAATGATCCAGGAGAGAAAAATAATATTAGCAAAGAAGAACCAACGGTTGTAAATAAATTAAGGAAAGAGTTAGATACGTATTTAAAAAACATAAATGCTAAAATACCTGAGGTATATGCTGATTATGATGCAACTAAAGCAGCTAAAAAATATCAAGAAAGTAAAACCAGGATGTTAGAACGTTTAGAAAAACAGCGTAAAAATTTCTTAAGTAAAGATTTTGATCCTAACAATAACTGGTATGACAGTAGTTTAAATACTAAAGATTAACTTTCTGAATTAATAATAATAACACAATCCAACCAAAATAATGTCTAACACAAAATTTAACTTTACCTACTTACTTTTTTTAGCCCTAGTATCAGCTATGGGTGGCTTTCTTTTCGGATATGATTGGGTAGTAATAGGAGGAGCAAAACCTTTTTATGAATTATTTTTTGATATTGCTTCTCAACCAACATTACAAGGATGGGCAATGAGTAGTGCTTTAATAGGTTGTATACTAGGAGCAGTAATCTCTGGTTTTGTAGCTGATAAATTTGGTAGAAAACAACCTTTAATTTTAGCAGCAGCCTTATTTACACTTTCTGCATTTGGAACGGGTTATGCAAATGAATTTACTCCTTTTATAATTTATCGTTTAATTGGTGGCTTAGGAATTGGTTTAGCATCTACATTATCGCCAATGTATATCGCAGAAATAGCACCAGCAAAATATAGAGGTCAGTTTGTTGCTATTAACCAACTAACTCTAGTAATTGGTATTTTAGCAGCACAAATCGCAAACTTTTTTATAGCAGAAGCAATCCCAGAAAATTATTCACCAAATGAGATACTAGGATCTTGGAATGGCCAAACAGGTTGGCGTTGGATGTTTTGGGTAGAACTTATTCCAGCAATATTGTTTTTTGTTTTAATGTTTATTGTACCTAAAAGTCCAAGGTTTTTAGTAAAAATAGATAATAAGGAAGCTGCTAAAAATGTGTTAGCAAAAATTGGTGGTAATACTTATGCAGAACAAGAATTAGCCAGTATACAGCAAACACTTCAAGAAGGTGGAGCTTCTAAAATTAAATTTTCAGATTTTAGTAGTTCTAAAATTAAACCTATTCTAATTATTGGTATCGTATTAGCCATTTTTCAACAATGGTGTGGTATCAATATCATTTTTAATTATGCTGAAGAAATCTTTACAGCAGCAGGTTATAGTGTAGGCGATATGCTATTTAATATCGTAATTACAGGTAGTGTAAATTTAATATTCACACTTATAGCCATGCGAACTGTAGATAGTTGGGGACGTAGAAAGCTAATGCTTTTAGGTTCTGTTGGATTAGGTGTGGTATATCTTATTTTAGGAGGTGCCTATTATATGGAGTTTACGGGTTGGCCAGTATTACTTTTAGTAATTACAGCCATCGCCATTTATTCAATGTCCCTAGCACCAATTACTTGGGTGGTTTTATCAGAAATTTTCCCGAATAAAATTAGAGGTGTAGCTATGTCTATTGCCACATTTGCCCTTTGGGTAGCTTCTTTTATACTCACATTTACCTTTCCTATTTTAAACGATGCATTAGGGGCTTCAGGAACATTTTGGGTGTATGGCCTTATTTGTTTCGCAGGTTTTTTATTCATAAAAAGCAAGTTACCTGAAACTAAAGGAAAGAGTTTAGAGGAAATTGAATTGGAATTAACCAAAGATAAATAATTGAAACATCAGATGCTTTTAACATTAAAAAAATATACTATTCTAGGTTTTGGTTTGCTGTTAACTTTAAATGTTGCTTGTGCTCAACAGAACAGTAAAAAGCATTCAAATGCAGCGCTAGCACCTCATTATTTAGATTCGCTTAAAAGCAAGTTGAAAGTAAAATGGCCAAAAAACCACACTATAAATTTAGTGTTTCATGGACATTCTGTCCCTACAGGTTATACCACAGGAGGTGTATTAGATAGATTAAATGCTTATCCATACAGAACCTTAAAAAAAGTAAACGATTTCTATCCGTATTCTGTTGTTAACACTATTACAACATCAATTGGTGGAGAACAGGCAGAACAAGGCGCAAAGCGTTTTAAAGAAGAAGTTCTAAATCATAAACCAGATGTTCTTTTTATAGATTACGGATTAAATGATAGAAGTATAGGTCTAGAACGTGCAAAGGTTGCTTGGGAAAAAATGATACAACATGCTTTAGCTTATGGGACAAAAGTGATTTTATTAACTCCAACACCAGATTTAAAAGAGAATATAGCTTCAGAGGATACGCCCTTAGCAAAACATAGCGAACAAATTAGAGCATTGGCTAAAAAGTATAACGTTGGTTTAGTCGATAGTTACGCGCTATTTAAAGCTTTGGCAGAAATTCAGCCTTTAAAAGGATATATGTCGCAAAATAATCATATCAACCAAAAAGGACATCAATTTGTTGCTGATGCCATTTTTGAATATTTCAGACTTTAATATATAAACAACAATATAAACTAAATGAAGTTTTTTAAAATCATAAACATCTTCTCTGTTTGCTTATCTATACTTGCTTTGACGGCTTGTGTAAATAAACAGCAAAAAGAAATGGATTTGTCTGGAGAATGGGGCTTTAAGATAGATTCTTTAGATGTAGGTGAAACTGAAAATTGGTTTGCTAAAGATTTAAATGATGTCGTAAAACTACCAGGTTCTATGGCTGAAAATGGAAAAGGGAATGATATTACCGTAAACACAAATTGGACGGGTAATATGTGGAATGATAGTCTTTGGTATAAAGATCCAAAGATGAAAAAATACCGACAAAAAGGTAATGTAAAAGTACCTTTTTGGTTAACACCTGTAAAAGATTATAAAGGTGCTGCTTGGTATCAAAAAACCGTTGTTATTCCAGAAGATTGGGGTACTCAAAACATCAATCTTCATTTAGAACGCGTGCATTGGGAATCTACAGTTTGGGTAGATAATAAAAAAATGGGTATGCAAAATACCTTAGCCACCTCGCATGATTATAATTTAGCAGATGTTTTAAGTCCTGGCGAGCACACCATTTCCATTCGTGTTGATAATAGAATAAAAGATATCGATGTTGGCAAAGATGCACATAGTATATCAGACAATACACAAAGCAATTGGAATGGTATTGTTGGAGCTATCAAGTTAACTACCTCTCCTATATTGGCGTTAGGGAATGTGAAGTTATATCCTAATGTGTCAACTAAAACCGTAAAAGTAGTTCTTCAAATTGAAAACGCATCAAAAGGACTTAAAACTGCACAATTGAATATTAAAGCGAAAGAGAAGTCTGTTAATGGTACTTCTATTCAATCACTAAAAAAAGATATTGAAATTAATGGAAATCAAGAAATTGTTTTAGAATATCCTATGGGCGATAATCTGAAATTATGGGATGAATTTGAGCCAAACCTTTACAAAATGCAACTTACTTTAAAATCTGAAGCAGGAGTTGATACTAAAAATATCGATTTTGGAATGCGCGATTTTAAAGCTGAAGGGACTGTATTTACAATCAATGAGCGTCCCATTTATTTAAGAGGTACTTTAGAATGTGCCATTTTCCCAAAAACAGGTTATCCACCAACGGATGTAGATTCTTGGAAACGAATTTTTAAAATTATAAAAGCACACGGTTTAAATCATATGCGTTTTCATTCCTGGTGTCCACCAAAAGCGGCATTTGTTGCTGCAGATGAAATGGGTGTTTATATTCAAGCTGAAGCCTCTGCTTGGTTAGCAAATTTAGGAGATGGTAACCCTGTTGACAAATGGTTATACAAAGAAGGGGAAGCTATCATAAATGCTTATGGTAATCATCCATCGTTTGTTATGATGACTTATGGAAACGAACCAAGTGGCAAGAATCACAAAGACTATTTAACAAAATACGTAAATCATTTTCAGAATTTTGATAACCGTCGTTTATACACAAGTGGTGCTGGGTATCCCTATCTTGAAAATATGGATTTTTACAATCATAGAGGGCCTAGAATTCAAGGTTGGAATGAAAATTTAAAAAGTGTTATTAACGCAAAAGCACCCCAAACAAAATTTGATTGGAGCAAATTTATAGATAAAACACCAATGCCTTATGTAAGTCACGAAATGGGACAATGGTGTGTGTATCCTAACTTTAAAGAAATGTCCAAGTATACAGGTGTTTTAAAACCTAAAAATTTTGAGATTTTTAAAGAAACTTTAGAAGAAAATGGGATGTTGCATTTGGCTGACGATTACTTAAAAGCATCAGGTAAATTACAAACACTTTGTTATAAAGCAGATATTGAAGCCGCTTTAAGAACAAAAGGAATGGCAGGATATCAATTGTTAGATTTACACGATTTTCCTGGACAAGGAACAGCTTTAGTAGGTGTTTTAGACGCCTTTTGGGATGAAAAAGGTTATGTAACACCAGAAGAATTTAGGGCGTTTAGTGGTAAAACTGTGCCTTTAGCACGATTAAAACAGCGTACCTTTAAAAATACAGATACTTTATCAGCATCTATTGAAATTGCACATTTTGATAAAAATGCCTTAGAAAACGTGGTCCCAAAATGGACCTTAACCAAACCTGATGGAAGTATTTTTGATAAAGGTAATTTAGATAAAACAGATATTCCTATTGGTAATGGAATTCAATTAGGAAAAATCAATAGACCTTTAAATATAATTGATACAGCTCAAAAACTGACTTTAAATGTTATGGTTAATGATTTTAAAAACAGCTGGGATATTTGGGTGTATCCAGAAGTAAAATCTCCGATTAATACCAAAACAGATTACAGAATAGTCAGTAAGTTAGATAACAAAACGCTATCATATTTAGAAAATGGTGGAAATGTATTATTAAATGTTACAAAAGGCGATATTACTACTAAATATGGTGGTGATATTGGTATTGGTTTTTCAAGTATTTTTTGGAATACCTCTTGGACTAAAGAACAAAAGCCGCATACGCTAGGTATTTTATGTAATCCTGAACACCCAGCGTTGGCGAATTTTCCAACCGAATATCATTCCAATTGGCAATGGTGGGATGCCATGAGCACCTCAAATGTTATTATTTTTGATGAGATGCCAAAGTTAAATCCTATTGTAAGAGTGATAGACGATTGGTTTAAAAACAGAAAAACAGCACTCATTTTTGAAGTAAAAGTGGGTAAAGGTAAGCTGCTGTTTTCTGGAATTGATTTACACACAAATTTAAGTGAGCGACTAGAAGCACAACAGCTTTTATATAGCCTTGAAAAATATATAGCTAGTGATGCTTTCAATCCAAAAGAAAGTATTACAAAACAACAATTAAACAAAATATTAAAGTATTAATATGCATTTGAAAAAGTGTAGCGTAAAACATTAAAGTATGAAAACTGTAAAAGCCTGGGAAGAAAAAGTAATCATTCCTACTTATGAAGTTGGAGCTCCTGAAAAGTATCCTGTTTTTCTTGAAAAGCGCGTATATCAAGCGAGTAGTGGAGCGGTTTATCCACATCCTGTAATCGAAAAAATTAGTGACACTAAAGTAGATAAAGAATGGAATGCCATTTTTATAGAGAATGATTATATTAAATTAATGATTTTACCTGCTTTAGGAGGAAGAATTCAAAGAGCCTATGATAAGGTTCGTAAACGTGATTTTGTTTACTATAATCATGTAATAAAACCGGCATTGGTAGGTTTAACTGGTCCTTGGATTTCTGGTGGTATAGAATTTAATTGGCCACAACATCATAGACCAAGTACTTACGACCCAACAGATTTCTATATTGAAGAAAATGAAGATGGTAGTAAAACAGTTTGGGTAAGCGAATTAGAGCGTATGTTTCGTACAAAAGGAATGGCAGGTTTTACCTTACATCCGGATAAAGCATACATAGAAATTAAAGCACATTTATATAACAGAACTCCACATCCGCAAACCTTTTTATGGTGGGCAAATCCTGCAGTTGCAGTAAACGATCATTATCAATCGGTATTTCCACCAGATGTAAATGCGGTTTTTGATCATGGTAAACGAGATGTTTCTGAATTTCCAATAGCAAAAGGAGAATATTACAAAGTAGATTATTCTCCAGGAACAGATATTTCTAGATATAAGAATATACCTGTACCCACTAGTTATATGGCAATTACCTCAAAATACGATTTTGTAGGTGGGTACGAAAATGATTCAAAAGGAGGGTTATTGCATGTTGCAGATCATAATGTATCGCCAGGAAAAAAACAATGGACTTGGGGTAATGGTGAATTTGGAAAAGCATGGGATAGAAATTTAACAGACAAAGATGGTCCATATATTGAGTTGATGTGTGGTGTATATACTGATAATCAACCCGATTTTTCATGGATGCATCCGTATGAAGAAAAAAGCTTTAAACAGTATTTTATGCCCTACTATAATGTAGGTGTTGTAAAAAATGCAACCAAAGAAGCTTTAGTAAACTTAGAAATGGTAGATGGTAAAGTTTTAGTAAAAGTACATGTTACTGCAATGTACACAAATAGTATCATCACTTTAAAAGCAAATGAAACAGTATTACACGAAGAGGTTTTAAATCTTTCTCCAGAAGAAGGTTTTGAAAAATCTTTAGAAATTGGAAGCAATACTTTTAATGATTTACAAATATCAGTTAGCGATAGCCAGGGAAAAGTGTTGGTGGCATGGGAACCAGATAAAGATTTGTCAGAAGAAATTCCTGAGCCAGCAAAGGCTGCAAAAGACCCTAAAGATATTGACACTGTAGAAGGTTTGTATTTAAGAGGTTTACACTTAGAACAATACAGACATGCAACTTTTAATGCAACTGATTATTACGAGGAAGCTTTAAGACGCTCGCCAAAAGATGTACGTTGTAATAATGCTATGGGACTGTGGCACATGCGTAAAGGTCAGTTAGAAAAATCTATTGGTTATTTTGACATCGCTATTGAAACCTTAACTAGTCATAATCCAAATCCTTATGACGGCGAACCATATTTTAATAAAGGTCTAGCCTTAAGTTATTTAGGAAAAAAGGACGAGGCTTACGCAAGTTTCTTTAAAGCCTGTTGGAATGCCCAATGGCAAGATGCTGGCTATTTTAATCTAGCACAAATAGATTGTTTTAGAGGCGATTTAGACAAAGCTTTAGACCTTGTAGATAGAGCATTGATTAAAAACTGGCACAACCATAAGGCAAGACATTTAAAAGTGATTATTTTAAGAAAACTAGGTAAAATTGAAGCGGCTAATCAACTAGTAAAAGAATCATTAGTCATTGATAAATTCAACTTTGGTATTTTATACGAACGTTATATTTTATCTAACAAAATAGAAGATTTAGAGGCTCTTAAACACATTCTAAGAAATAATGCACATAATTATATTGAGTTTGCTTTAGACTATGCTTCTGCTGGTCAGTTTGATGAAGCTGTTGCTTTATTAAAAGTGCATACAAAGGAAAACACTATGGTTTATCCTATGGTGTATTATTTTATGGGATGGTTTTACGATCAAAAAGGAGATTCTACAAGTGCATTAAAAGCCTACAAGCAAGGATCTCAAATGCCAGATAAATATTGTTTCCCAAATAAAATAGAAGAGGTTTTAGCGTTACAAGCTGCTTGTAAAGCAAACCCGTTTGATGCTAAAGCATTTTATTATGTAGGGAATTTTTGGTATGCAAATAGACAGTATATAGAAGCGCAAGAATGTTGGGAATCTTCATTAAATCTAGATGATAGTTTTGCAATTATTCATCGTAATTTAGCACTACTATACTATAATAAAACCAATCAAAAAGAATTAGCAGTAAAACATTTAGAACGTGCTTTTGAGTTAGATAATACAGATGCTAGATTGTTAATGGAGCTTGATCAACTTTACAAAAAAATAAATGTTTCTATACACAAACGTTTGTCTATTTTAGAGCAGTATATAGATTTAACTAATTCAAGAGACGATTTATATCTAGAGCGTATTTCATTATACAACCTCAAAGGAGATTTTGAAAAGGCGAAACAACTAATAGAAAATAGACAATTTCATCCTTGGGAAGGAGGAGAAGGTAAAGTGCCATTTCAATATTTAACTTGTTATACAGAGCTAGCTAAGAAAAATATAAACATAAGGAATTTTGATTATGCTATTGAACTATTAACTGCAGCAAAAACATACCCTCATAATTTAGGAGAAGGTAAATTACATGGTACAGTTGAAAATGACATTGATTACTGGTTAGGTTGTGCTTACGAAGGTTTAGGTAAAACCGATAAAGCTAAGGAGTTTTTTGAATTAGCATCAGAAGGATTAAGCGATCCAAGTCCTGCAATATTTTATAACGATCAACAGCCAGATAAAATATTTTATCAAGGACTGGCATTAGAAAAATTAGGAAAATCTAAAAAAGCTAAAAAGAGGTTTGATAATCTGTTAAACTATGGTAGAGACCATATGAACGATGATGTAAAGCTAGATTATTTTGCTATATCACTGCCAGATTTATTAATATGGGAAGAAAACTTAAATGTTATAAACAAAATACATTGCAATTATTTAATAGGCCTTGGTCAATTAGGAAAAGGAAATGATGCTGAAGCTATGGAAGCTTTTGATAAAGTAAAACATACTAATTTATCTCACATACCAGCTAATATTCATGCTCAATTAATAGGTGTTTCTTAATATTTTAAATTTCATGAACTCTAAATTTTCAATATATTTTTGTGTAATTTTCTTCTTTTTGGGAGTAAATAATACTATTTTTTCTCAAAAAGAAAAACCAAATATTGTTATCATTTATGTAGATGATTTGGGTTTTGGTGATATTGGAGTAAATGGAGCAATTGGAGTAAAAACACCAAATATAGATAAATTAGCAAAAAATGGATTAAATTTTACGGATGCTCATTGTTCTGCAGCAACATGTACACCATCTCGTTATTCTTTATTAACAGGGAGTTATGCATTTAGAAATAATGCTGCTATTTTAGAAGGTGATGCGCCCTTAATCATAGATGTTAAAAAAGAAACATTGCCCAAAATGTTACAGAAAGCAGGTTACAAAACTGGTGTAGTTGGTAAATGGCACTTGGGTCTTGGAAAAGGAAAAATTGATTGGAATAAACGCATACCATTAGGACCAAAAGAGGTTGGGTTTGATTATAGTTTTTTAATTCCTGCAACAGGAGATCGTGTACCTACAGTTTTTTTAGAAAATCAAGAAGTAGTAAACTTAGATCCTAATGATCCAATTTCAGTTAGCTATGGAACAAGAATTGAAGGATATCCTTGGGGATTTAAACATCCAGAATTGTTAAAACAACATACAGATCCTTACCATCAAGGAGCAGTAATTAATGGAATTAGTAGAATTGGCTACATGAAAGGTGGAAAGGATGCGCTTTGGGTTGATGAAAAAATACCTTTTGTACTCTCTGAAACTGCTAATAATTTTATAGAAGATAATAAAGAAAATCCGTTCTTTTTATATTTTTCGCTTCACGATATTCATCAACCAAGAATTGCAAATATAAAGTTTGTAGAAAGTAGTACTATGGGACCTCGTGGAGACGTTATTGCTCAAATGGATTGGTGTGTAGGTCAGATTACAGAAAGTTTGAAAAAACAAAATCTTTTAGAAAATACATTAATCATTTTTACAAGTGATAACGGACCAATTTTAGATGATGGATATTTAGATTATGCAAGAGAATTAGTAGGCAATCATAAACCAGGTGGTATTTATAGAGGAAGTAAATATTCTGTTTATGAAGCAGGAACAAGAATGCCAACAATAGTTCATTGGCCAAAAGAAGTAAAGCCAGGTAAAAGTTCGGCTTTGTTATCTCAAGTAGATTTGTATAAATCTTTAGCTTGTTTGGTTAAGCAAGATATTGCAAAAGGTGCAGCTCCAGATAGTCAGGATTTTTTAAAATCTTGGCTAGGAAAATCAAATAAAGGTAGAGAATTTTTGTTGGAAGAAGCCTATACGTATGGTTTAAGAATGGGAAATTGGAAATACATACAACCTAAAAATAAACCAGTACCAAATTGGATTGTACAAAAATTTGTAGATCCAGGGTTTAATAAAAAAGTTCAATTGTACAATTTAGATAAAGATCCATCAGAATCTAAAAATGTTTATAAAGATTACCCTAAGATTGTGAAAAAGATGGAGAAAAAGTTGAACGAAATCTTCAATCAATAAAAATTTTTCAAGTTAAAAAAAGGTGAAATTATATAATCTATTAATCATATCAATATTAATTGTTTTGAGTTTTGGTTGTAAAACAAAAAATCAAAAACAACCAAATATTTTATGGATTACTATAGAGGATACTTCTCCACAGTTTATTGGTTGTTATGGTGACGCTAATGCAAGTACTCCTGTAATAGATAAGTTAGCAGATGAAGGGGTTCGTTTTACGAATGTGTTTTCTACAGGTACAGTATGTTCTGCTAGCAGATTTACTATAATTACAGGTGCTAGAACTTTTAAAACAGGTACAGGTCATCAAAGAAGTCAGTATTCAATTCCAAGTTCTATTAAAGGGTTTCCTTATTATATAAAACAATTAGGATATTACACTACTAATAATTCTAAAACAGATTATAACATTGCTAATGAAAAAGATTTTGTAAAGCAAGCTTGGAACGAAAGTTCTAATAAGGCAAACTGGAAGGGAAGAGCAGAAGGACAACCATTCTTTTCGGTTTTTAATTTTGCAGAATCTCATCAATCAAGAACTATGTCTTGGACATTTGAGCAATATAAAAAGCATGTTTGGAATCACCTTACTGAAGAAGATAGAATTCCTGATGATGCATTTGATATGCCTCCTTTTTATAATGATACACCTCAAATGCGCAAACAATTTGCTAGAGTGTATAATTCTATTAAGTTAACAGATAATAGAATTGGCGATTTATTACAAAAATTAGAGGATGATGGCTTAAGAGATGATACTATTATTTTCTTTTTTGCAGACCATGGTGAGGGTATACCAAGAGCAAAAACAAATGGAATAAATTTAGGATATCGTGTTCCGTTTATTGCATGGTTTCCAGAAAAATTCAAACATTTATCACCCTGGAAAACAGGAGGAACTATTAGTAACAAACTAATTAGTTTTGAAGATTTAGGGCCAAGTATGATTGATTTATTAGGTGGAGAAGTTCCAGTATATATGAAAGGTAAAAAACTTTTCAACGTTAATTCAAAAGCTAAGAATGAGCTATTATTACTTTCTACAGATAGGGTAGATAATGGTTTGGATTTGGTAAGAAGTGTAACCGATGGAAAGTATGTATATTCAAGAAACTTTATGCCTTTTATACCAGAAGTACGTTATATCAATTATTTAGAAATTGCAGATATCACAAAGCATATGCGTAGTGATTTAAAGCAAGGTAAACTTAATGCACTGCAGTCTGGTATTTTTGATACGCGTCCTTATGAAATGTTATTTGATGTTGAAAATGACATTTGGGAAACCAATAATCTAGCCGAAAATCCAAAATATAAGTCTGTAAAAGAAAACATGAGACAATTCTTGGATACTGAACTTTTAAAAGTAAAAGATATTATGTTTATGCCAGAATATGAAATGGCTAAAATTTCAAAAACACAAACTGTTTATGAATATCGTTTAGATGAAACCAATTATAATTTTGATGAGATTTATAAAGTAGCATCTTTATCTGGTAAAAAAGGAGAAGAGGTTGCTAAAGCTCAAATTGCATATCTAAATCATAAAAATGATATTGTACGTTATTGGGCTAGTATTGGATTAATATCTCAAGATAAAACGCTGTTACAATCGTATCAAAAAGAATTAAATGAAGCCCTTACAGATGAATATGCTCCTGTTTCAGTTTCAATTTCAGCAATATTGTATGATAAATTTAAAAGTAAAAAAGCTGCTGAGAGTTTAAAACGATTTAGTGTAAATAAAAATAAGTTTTTAGCATTAATGTCTGTAAATTATATGCTATACATTAATGATAAAACACCTTTTATAAATACAATAGCGGAATTAAATCAACAAAAAGATTTAAACGGAACCGTTAAAAATGCTTGCAAAGATTTTTTGGAAGTAGTAAAACAAAATAAGTTTAACTAAGATATTTACAATTCTATGAAATTATTAAAAATAACAACCTTATTAATTATAACTTTTGTTATAAATTCTTGTTCCATAAACTCAGTAAATAAAATAGATTTATCTGGTGAATGGATTGTTAAACTAGATTCTACTAATATAGGAATAAGCAATAATTGGGCAAATATACTATTTACAGGAACAAGAATTACGCTACCTAACACTTTAGATGGCGCAGGTATTGGTAAACCAAGTACTTTAAAACCAGCCTTAAATAATTATGTAATGTCTAACTTAACAAGAAAGCATCAATACATTGGTAAAGCTTGGTATCAAAAGGAAATAGAAATACCTAATAATTGGAAAGGTAAAAATATTGAGTTAGGTTTAGAACGTATTATTTGGGAATCTTCAGTTTATGTAGATGGTAAACTTATAGGCAATGCTAATAGTTTGATTGGAAGTCATAATTATAACCTAAGCAAACATCTAACTCCAGGTAAACACTTGCTAACGATATGTGTTGATAATTCTAATAAATTTCCGCTTATAAATGTAGCAGGAACTATGTATCCAGATGTTGTAAATCAAGATATGGCCCATGCATATACCAATCATACCCAAATAAAATGGAACGGTATTTTAGGTGATATTTCTTTAAAAGCATCTACAAGTACTACTCCTAAAAACGTTCAGGTTTATCCAAATTCTCAATTAGATAAACTAAAAGTTACTTTTGAACAATCTAATAATCTAGATGGAGCCGTAAAATTGGTTGTGAAAACTATAGATGGTGAAGAAGTTTTTAATAACAAAGTGCTCTCTTCAAAAAAAATAGATGGTAAATATACCTTAGAAATAGATAAACCAGAAAACTTAAAGTTATGGGACGAGTTTAATCCTCATTTATACGATGTAATAGTTAAGACTAATACAGGTGAAGCAAAAGCACGATTTGGATATAAGTTTGTTAGTAGCGAAAAAGGAACTCTTCTTTTAAATGACAAACGAATTTTTTTAAGAGGTAATTTAGAGTGTGTTATTTTTCCTTTAACAGGTCACCCACCAACAAAAAAAGAAGAATGGGCTAAATTAATAAAACAAGCCAAAGATTATGGATTAAATCATTTACGTTTTCATTCTTGGTGTCCACCAAAAGCTGCTTTTGAAGCTGCAGACGAAGCAGGATTTTATGTTCAAGTAGAGTTACCTCATTGGAGTTTAAAAGTAGGAGAGGATAAAAAAACAACAGCCTTTTTAAAGCAAGAAGCAGATAAAATGATTAAAGATTATGGAAATCATCCATCATTTATTTTTATGGCTTTAGGAAATGAATTACAAGGAGATATAAGTGTGTTAAATGATATGGTAGCAGATTTAAAGCCAAAAGATAATAGACATTTATATGCAACAACAGCATTTTCTTTTCAGCAACCTACAGGAACAAGACCTGAAGCAGAAGATGAATTTTTTATAGCACAATGGACAGACAAAGGATGGATTCGTGGCCAAGGAATTTTTAATGCAAAACCACCTCATTTTGATGCAGATTATACTTCTGGTAGCGAGCATATAAATATGCCTTTAGTATCTCATGAAATAGGGCAGTATTCTGTCTATCCAGATATGAGTGAAATTAAAAAGTACACAGGTGTTTTAAAACCGTTAAACTTTATAGCTGTTAAAAACGATTTAGAAAAAAAAGGATTGTTAGAATTGGCTCCAGATTTCACATACAATTCAGGGAAATTAGCTGCACTTTTATATAAGGAAGAAATTGAGCGTGCATTAAAAACACCAAGCTTTGATGGTTTTCAATTATTGCAATTGCAAGATTTTCCTGGTCAAGGAACTGCTTTGGTTGGTTTGTTAAATGCTTTTTGGGAATCTAAAGGTGTTATTTCTGCAGAAGAATTTAGTCAGTTTAATAGCGAACTTGTTCCACTAATAAGATTTAAAAAGGCAGTTTATGAAACTGGAGAAACTTTTGAAGCTACCATTGAAATTGCAAATTTCTATAAAGATTTTAGTAATAAAACGATTAATTGGCAAATAACAGATGAAGCTGGAAATGAAGTTAAAAAAGGAAATTTAAGTAATATGAATTTAGCTATTGGAAATAATACAGATTTAGGTGTTATTAAATATGCTATTAATGCAAACAAAGCAAAAAAGCTAACAATTACAGTAAGTTTACAAGATACTAAATATAAAAATAGTTGGAGTATTTGGGTATATCCAAAGAAAACAATAACTACAAATAACAATATACTTTTTACTACATCAATTATTGAAGCTGAAAATGCACTAAAAAATGGTAAAAAAGTTTTTTTAAACCCAGATTACAAAATTTTAAAAGGGATTACAGGGCGTTTTGTTCCAGTATTCTGGAGTCCTGTCCATTTTCCAAATCAGCCAGCTACTATGGGAGTTATGTTAGATGATAAGCACCCAGCATTTAATGAGTTTCCAACAGATTCTCATACAGATTGGCAATGGTGGGATTTATGCATCAACTCAAAGTCGGTAATTGTAGATTCTATAAACACAAAACCTTTAGTTCGAGTAATCGATAATTTTGTAACAAATCATCATTTAACTAATTTATTTGAAGCTAAAGTAGGTAAAGGACAATTGGTTTTTTCTTCGATAGATTTAACCTCTAATTTAAAAGATAGGCCAGTTGCAAGACAACTAAAACACAGTGTTTTAGAATATATGAATAGCAATAGTTTTAATCCTGTTAACAACATTAAAATTCAAGATATTAAATCACTAGTTTTAAAAGGAAAGCAGTCTAACTTTTCAGCAAAAGATATTTACAAATAATAAATTAATTACAAATTTAAATTTTTTTAATATGAAATCTAACAATCATAAAAATTACAAAACCCTTTTTGGTTTTTTTTTGCTAGCCTTTTTACTTTTTTCATGTACTGAAGATAATAGTACTTCTGCCGATGATGAACAATTTAATGATTTAGGAGATACAAATGCTCCACCAGCAAAACCTCTTTTAAGTTCTATAAATACAAGTGATTGGATACTTATGTTTGAAGATAATTTTGATAAGTTTGAGCCCACTAAATGGACAATAAATAATTCAACTAGGAGTAGAGCTGCTAGACCTGGAGTTGGTATTAACCAATGGTTTTGGAGACCTGAAAATGTAAGTTACAAAGATGGAAATCTAATTTTAAGAAGTGAAAAAGTTGGTAACGATGTAATGCATTGTGGAGGTGTCTTTACCAATAATTTATTCGAATTTAAATATGGTTATATAGAAGCAAAGATAGATATCGCAGAAACTTTACTGGGAACACATACTGCACTTTGGTTGCAAGGAGATAATATGGGTAATGTTGATGGTACAGGAAATGATGGTGCAGAAATAGATGTTTTTGAATCTGCTTGGATTGGAGATTATACCAAAAGTGTGGTACACATAGATGGTTATGGTGCTCATCAAAAATCAAATACAAGACGTTATGAAACTCCTGGACTACATTCTGGTTACCATACTTTCGGGTTGCTTTGGAACGAAGATAAATTAGAAATTTATTATGATGGACAATTTAAAACAAGGTATCAAGGAATTTGGGTTCCAAAGGTAGAAGAATTTCTTTGGTTGTCTACAGGAGCAAGTTTTGGAGGGCCTTCAAATACTAATTTTCCCGAAAGAGAAATTGGAGAATATACAGAAGCCAAGGTTGATTATATTAGAGTTTGGAAGATGAATTAGCATTCAAAAAGTATTAATATCTATGTTTTGAAGTTATTAATCCATTTATATTATTTTAAGAATATTTAGTTTTATAATTCAATTTTAACTAAATTTTAAATTATGAAACAAAAAATTACTTTTTTATTTTTACTATTGTTAAGTTCATCTAGTTTGGTTTTCTCTCAAACGATGGTTAATGACTTCGAATCTGAAGAAACAGGATTACTAAATACTGGGGGTGGTATATCTAGTGCTATTGTTGCTAATCCTAATGCAACAGGAGAAAACACTACTGCTAACTGTCTAGAAATTAAAAGAACTGGGGCACAATGGTGGATTTTTCAGGGTATAGATGTTGTAGATATGGCTATCTCAGACACTGATACAAAGTTTATTAGTATGATGGTGCATTTTCCTATGCAGGCAGATATTGGTATTCGTCTAGATGCTCCTAATGATGATAGTAATGGAACATTAATTGTAAGACCTTTAAATGCTTACACAGAATTTAACCAATGGCAGCAAATGATTTTTGAAGTTAAAGATGGCCCTGATGCAAGTTCATTTACATTAGAAACTTTATTCAGAATTTCATTTCATCCTGATATGGGATTTGAAAATGACCCTGCTGGACAAATCCTTAACGATACAGACGCATTTGGTTATATAGACCAAATTCAAATTTTAGATGCAAATCCTTTAAGTACTGATAAATTTGAGTTTCAAAATAGTATCTCTTTATACCCGAATCCAGCTCAGTCTTCTTTTAAAGTAACGTCTAGAAATAATGTTGAAATTCAATCTGTATCTGTTTATACTGTATTAGGGAAGCAAATCAATAATTTATCAAAATTGGATAAAAATCATTATGATATAAGTAATTTGGCTTCTGGTTTATATTTAGTTAAGGTTACTGATAGTAATGGAGGCATAGCATCTAAAAAATTATTTAAGAAATAATTTTAATTAATATTTTGCAAGTTTAGAATGTAAACTTAGTTTTAAAAAGAACGGATGTATATATCTGTTCTTTTTTTTTACAATCAATTTTATATCATTAACATATTAATAAACGTTTAAATGAAAGTTTATTTAAAAATAATTACCATTCTAGTATTCATAATTTCTTGTCAAAAAGAAAAGATTTCAAAACCATTATATTCAAATGATAAATGGGAAAATCCAGAATGGGAAAACCCAGAAATATTTCAAATTAATAGAGAACAGCCTAAAGCAACTTTTTATAATTATAATAGTATTAATGATGCTCTTTTAAATAAGGATTGGAAATTATCTTCAAATTATAAAGTGTTAAATGGTAAATGGCATTTTTACTATTCAGACAGCGTTCAAGGAAGGCCTGCTAATTTTTATAAAAACGATTTTAATTTAAAGGGTTGGGATACAATTTCTGTGCCTTCTAACTGGGAATTAAAAGGTTTTGGGTTGCCTATTTATACAAATGTAGTGTACGTTTTTCCTAAAAACCCTCCATTTATTCCACATAAAATAAATAACGTAGGAAGCTACAAGCGTAGTTTTGAAATTCCCACCAATTGGAAAAATAAAGATATTTATTTGCATTTTGCTGGTGTAAGTGGAGCTATGTATGTGTATGTAAATGGGAAAAAAGTTGGTTACTCAGAAGGTAGCAAAACCCCAGCAGAGTTTAACATAACAAAATATATTACAACTGGGAAAAACCAAATCGCAGTACAAGTATTACGTTGGTCTGATGCTAGTTATATAGAAGATCAAGATTTTTGGAGATTAAGTGGTATTGAAAGAGATGTTTATTTAAGAGCAGATGATTCAATTGCAATTAACGATTTTAAGGTAGGTAGTGATTTAGTAAATAATTATAAGGATGGAAAATTTAGTATAAATGTAGAGTTAAAAAACACAAGACAATCTGTTGAAAAGAGAAAACTAGAAGTTGCTCTTTTAGACGAAGAAAAAAATCAAATTTTTTCCAAAACTAAAATAGTTACTATTTCAGAAGCCAAGTCAAATATAACGTTTAGAGAAATTATAAAAAATGTAAAATCCTGGACAGCAGAAACCCCAAACTTATACACAGCAATTTTAACATTGAGTAATACTAAAGGAGAACTTTTACAAACAACTTCTGTAAAAGTAGGTTTTAGAAATATAAAAATTGAGAATAATCAATTTTTAGTGAATGGCAAACCTGTTTTAATTAAGGGAGTTAACCTTCATGATCATGATGAAGTTACAGGACATGTTGTTAATGAAGACTTAACCATTAAAGATCTTACTTTAATGAAACAAAATAATGTAAATGCCATACGTTGTAGTCATTACCCTAAGAATCCTTTTTTTTATGATTTGTGTGATAAATATGGCTTTTATGTAATTGACGAAGCCAATATAGAAACCCATGGAATGGGAACAACTAACCAAGGTTTGGATAGAAAACCAGAAATAAAAAAAAATCATCCAGCGTATAGAGAAGATTGGAAAGCAGCGCATTTAGATAGAACAATTCGTATGTTTGAGCGTGATAAAAATCATCCTTCAATTGTTACTTGGTCTTTAGGTAATGAAGCTGGAAATGGCGATAATTTTTTTGCCACTTATAAATGGCTTAAAGAAAATGATGCAACACGTCCTACACAGTATGAAGGAGCAACTAAATATGAGAATACAGATATTCAAGCACCTATGTACGATCGTATTCCACAATTAATTGAGTACGCACAAAACAATCCAAAACGTCCATTAATTTTATGCGAGTATTCTCATGCTATGGGAAATAGTTTGGGGAATTTTAAAGATTATTGGGATGTTATTAGAAAGTATGATGTTTTACAAGGTGGCTTTATTTGGGATTGGGTAGATCAAGGACTTCTAACGGAAACTAAATACGGACAAAAATATTGGGGTTATGGAGGAGATTTTGGTGCAGATCATTTACAAAACGATGCCAATTTTTGTTTAAACGGTATTGTAAATCCAGATAGAACTCCACATCCTGGATTAGAAGAACTTAAAAAAGTATATCAAAACATACATTTTTCTGATATCGACTTTAAAACAGGTAAAGTGAAAATTAAAAATGAATACTTTTTTACCAATTTGAATAATTTTAAGATTGATTGGGAATTACTTAAAGAAGGACAAAAGGTAACATCAGGTAATATAGGAGTTATTGATTTAGCACCTGAAAAATCAAAAATTGTACAAGTAGGTTTGCCAAAACTTGATTATGATAACAATGAATATCAACTTAATTTTTTTGCAAAAACAAATAAAGAATTACCATTAATACCCAAAGGTTATTCTTTAGCCAAAGCACAATTTATAACAGGAATTTACACTCCAGAATTTAAAGAAAATAGTAAAGAAAATTTAAAGGTTTCAAAAACTGAAAAAAATATTGTTTTTAAATCTGAAAATTTTGCAGTTAGTTTTGATAGAGTTTCTGGTGTTTTAAACAATTTAGATTACGGAAATGGAAATATAATTCAAAAAGGGATAACTCCTAATTTTTGGAGAGCTACAACAGATAACGACTATGGCTTTAACATGCCAAAACATTTTGGAGTTTGGAAAGAGGCTACAGAAAAACAAGAATTAGTTTCTATAAAGTTAAAAGATGCTACAAATATATTAGATCTTGAAGATAAATCGGAAGTTTCAATTTTTAATAGCAATTCAATTAATTTTCAAGTAATTTATAACTTACCTAAATCTATAGCTAAAGTAAAAATGAATTATAAAATTCATGCTTCTGGGCAAATTACAATTACTAATTCATTAATTAATGTTAAAAATGAATTACCAAGTTTACCTCGTTTTGGAACTAATTTTATTATCAATAAAGAGTTAAATCAAGTAAATTGGTATGGTAGAGGACCTTTAGAAAATTATCAAGATAGAAAAACTTCTCAGTTTGTTGGTAGCTATAAAGCCAAAGTAGAAGATTTATACGTTCCATATATAAGACCTCAAGAAAATGGTTATAAAACAGATGTACGATGGGTAACTTTTACGAACAATCAAGGTAAAGGGATAAAAATTTTAGGCCCTGAGTTATTAAGTTTTAGTGCACACCATCAATACAACTCAGATTTTGATGCAGGTAAAACCAAACAACAACGTCATACAATAGATATAAAGAAAAGAAATTTTGTAAATATTAATATTGATAAAGAACAAATGGGAGTTGGGGGAGATACAAGCTGGTGGACAAGACCTTTAGAGAAATATCAAATAAAGGCTAAAAATCAATCATTTTCTTATAGTATTCTACCTGTACAGTAAATTAAAAAGCTAAAAAATGAGTAGATATTTTCTAGTGTTTTTAATGTCAATTGGCATTTTATTTTCTTGTAAATCAGAAAAAAGTAATCAAGAAAAAAGTACTGAAAAACCTAATGTTATCGTTATTTTGGTTGATGATGCAGGTTATATAGATTTTGGTTTTATGGGAAGTAAAGATTTACAGACACCTCATATTGATGCTTTAGCAAAAAGTGGTGTAAAATTTACAGATGCACATGTTAGTGCAACAGTTTGTGCGCCTTCTAGAGCTGGCTTAATTACAGGAAAATACCAACAACGTTTTGGTTTTGAGGCTAATGGAACAGGAGGTATTGGCCTAAGTGATGATGTAACAACTATTGCAGATGTTTTTAAAAATAATGGTTACAATACTTTTGCCTTAGGTAAATGGCATTTAGGTGAAAATGAATCAGATCATCCAAATAAAAGAGGATTTGATGAGTTTTATGGATTTTTATCTGGTAGTCGTTCTTATTTTCCATTGGAAAAACCTTCCAAAGAGAAAATGCTACAGCATAATGGAAAACGAATTGTTTTTAATGGGTATATGACAGACGTCTTAGGAGATCAATCTGTAAAGTTTATTGAAACTTCAAAAGACAAACCATTTTTTATGTATTTATCATTCAATGCAGTACATACACCAATGCAAGCTAAACAAGAAGATTTAGATAGGTTTAACAACCATCCAAGAAAAAAGTTAGCTGCTATGACTTGGAGTTTAGACGAAAATGTTGGTAAATTATTAAAAAAGTTAGATGATCTAAATAAACGAAATAACACTTTAATCTACTTTTTAAGTGATAATGGAGGAGCTCATAATAATCAATCATTAACAGGACCTTTAAAAGGCTGGAAAGGGAATAAATTTGAAGGAGGGCATAGAGTACCATTTATTTTGTCCTGGCCTATAGAAATTAGTTCAAATGTTTCTTTTGATGGATTAACATCTTCATTAGATATTTTTTCTACTTCTATTTCTGCAGCAAAGATTAAAAACCAAAAAAGACTTCAATTAGATGGTGTAAACTTAATTCCTTATTTAAAAGGTGAAAAACAAGGACATCCTCATCATAAACTTTTTTGGAGAAAATTAGATGAGTCTGCAGCAAGAGTAAGAGAATATAAAATAATTAATCTTAAAGGTTTTGGCTCTGTGATGTATAACTTAAATAAAGATTTGGGAGAAACTATAGATCTTTCTCAAACGCATTCTAAAAAGTTCGACACTATTTTGTCTGTTTATAAAACCTGGGAAAATCAACTAATAAATCCTTTATGGATAGAGGAAAAACCTTGGATGGATGTAACATGGCATATTCATAAACAGCTTATGAACAATAAAAATCCTGAATACAAAGATATCTGGAATCCTAATTTTTTAAATAAGTACAAAAAGTAAAAAATAGCATTATTTGGTCAAAAAAAACATCCTTATCTAATTCTATAAATTTTTAGATAAGGATGTTTAATCTAGCATTACAAAACTTAAAAATCGTTTACTTTAAAGTTCCATATTGGGCTATTCGTTTTAGCTCCTTTATCGTCTTTAACAATTACTTGCCAGTAGTAAGTAGTTTGTCGAGTATCAGCTGTTACTGTTAATGAGGTTTCTTCCATGTCCTCTTCTATTAAATCTAGTGCAGCTTTATCTTTTCCAAAATATATATCAAATTTTAAAGGGTCATTATCTACATCTGATGCAGACCATTTTAGATCAATATTATTTTCTCCATCAAAATTTTGACCAACGAATGGAGCTATGTTACTAGCTGAAAAAGGCAAATTATTGCTATTAGGTACTTCTTCTGTATAAAATTGCGATATGATAGAGTATTCACCCACAATACCTTTGGTACTTTTAGCTCTAACTCTCCAATAGTAAGCAAATCCTTTTTCTAATGTAACAGTTTTAGATAAGGAAGTTTGTATTTCAGTCACAACAATATTGGTAAACTGATTATCAGTAGCAATTTCAAATTCGTAAATAATTGAGCTTCCGTCTTCGTTTGTAGATGCGTTCCAAGTAAAATTTAATGTATTGTCAATACATAGTTGATTTTGAGTAGGAAACGTTAATAAAGGTGTAGTTGGTGTACTACCATTTAATGTTTCTGAAGATTCATCATCAGCTTTAGAGGAACAAGATGACGAAATAATGATAAAAACTAATGTATATAATATTTTTTTCATCTTTATTGTTTTAAAATTTTAATGGTTTCAATTTTTTCTAGATGTAACCTTAAAAAATACATACCAGAAGGCATATCCTTTAGGTTAATCCTTATTTTATTATTTGTAATAGCATATTGTTTGCTAGATAGTAATTTTGATGATGTAGAAAACAAATCAACTTTAATATTTTTACCTGAGTTTACTGGCAGGTTAATTTCTACATAATCTTTAGCTGGGTTTGGGAAAGCTTTTAAATCTAAAGATCCCATTACTTTGGTTACTTTTCCTTCACAAACAGCTTTTGACTTTATTTCTATAAAATCGCCATCATTTGCTCTTATGCTAAAATTAGTATTAGATGTCTCAAGAACTTTGTTATTATTTATAAAAACAGTAAAAGGTGCTGTACCAGAATTTATTTCTACATCTAAAAACTTACTATTTGGTTTTTTAGAGGTTTTAGCAGATAAAAGACTAGAAGCTGCAACTTCTAAAGTTACACAATGTTGATAGCTAGTATTTAATATACCAATACAAATATTATAGTCTCCAGGTTCTAAATTAGGAATATTAAGTGCATCTGTAAAAGCGTAATTTACACCATTAACTGTTAAAGTGTAATTATGGTTGTATTTAGTATCAATTTTCAACTGTCCATTTTTACCTTGACAGGTTTCATCTGTAACTTGAATTTCAAAGTTATCAGCCGCAACAAAAATTGTTGAGAAATCTTCATTTAAAGTAAAGTCTATAATCCCACTTCCATAAGTTGCAAAACGAACAACATTGGTATCTTCTATAAACTGCACATCTGTATATCCTACAGCATCTGGTACTGCTGCACCATCCATTTTAAACCACTTATCTTGTTGTACAGAATAGACCCATGAACCATCAAATTCACAAGCAGCAAAAATAAATTGACCATTTGGAGATGCTTCTATGTCTACAACTCTATCTACGTCTAACCCATCATTATGATTTGTAAAAGATGCTCCACCATCTAATGATATTAAAAAGTTATTACCTCTACCAGCATAGTATACAGTAGCCTCATCTATAGGGCTTGTAGCGATTACTGCTCTACGTTTTCTATGAGAGTTTTCACCTGTTGGCCAAGACCCAGCATAAGACGAATTAGAAAACGAATTACCACCATCTGTAGAATACATAAATCTACCAGATTGAAGACCTACATACCATCTGTCTTTATTTACGTTTGAATAACCAAAACTATGAGCAGCTTCTGGAAAGACGAAAGAATGTAGTGTTTGTTCAACTGAACTACCATTGTAGGTCATTTTTTGTAATTGATTACCCCAAGGAATAAAAACTGCATCTTCAGATGAATTTGGGGACGCAACCATACTTGTAGCTGCCCAGTTTGGGAAAAGGTTTCTTCTTGAAACAACTGTTCTAAAATTTCCACCATCACTTACAGAGCTTCTTCCAATTGCTCCATAATAATACCAGTACCAAGCAGATTCGCCATTGTTTGCAATTGTTACTCTTAAAACATCTGTATTGGCTTCTCTTTCAGCAGGAATTGGTTTAGTGATGTCGTGATCTGGATTATCTATAAAACTTTGTGAACCTCTGTCTTGATTTGCTGTATAAACTCTATTATATTTTTCACTAGTATCAGCATCATAACACATTATTGTTGGGTTTCCTCTACTTACACTAATCCAAGAATTCCAATCTTCTGATGTTGTTGAGTAATAGGTTCCAAAATCATATCCAGAGATAGTAAAGAAACCACCATCTTCCTTGTCAAAAGTTTTAAAGTGTTGTACATCCCAAACATAAATGTCATTATTACTTAAAACATGTTTATTTCTAGTCCAATTAACACCATAATCTGTAGATATCCATAATTCTACAAAACCTTTAAAAACAATGTTAGGTTTTGTTGGATGCACTTCTATAATATTCCTACCAGTATTGCTATCTGTTACTTTTTTTGTCCATGTTGCACCTTCATCACCAGAATAAAAAATATTGATATTATCATAGCTAATATAAAAGTGTGTATTACCATTTACAGTAGTTCCACTAACTGCATCTAAAGATTTAATTGCTGTTGTTGTTGGTTGATGTATTAAATTAAAATCTGAATCATTTTCTCCCATTTTATATACAAATAGTTTTGAGTCACTAATTCTTCTTGCAAGAAGGTATACAGCTCTACTAGAATGTGGCTTAAGAATTTCTACATCATATGTATTACTTTTAAATGTTAAAGAAGAAGTTGTGTAATTTAACCCATAGTCTGTAGAAATATACACATAATCATACCAAGCATTTGCGTCTGAAGAGTTTCTTCTAGCTCCATGAGCTACAATTCTTTTACTTGATCCTTTTTTAGTTACAAGAGTTGTGTAATTTGCATTACCTTCAAAAAAAGCGCCATTAGCATCTATCCATGTTCTACCTTCATCATCTGAAAATTCCATGGCTCCAGTACCTTTTTGGTTCAGCAATCTAAAATTGCCATTGGCTAAATTAACCCCATTAAATTTATCCCCTTCAAAACTTTTAGTTTGATTTCTAAGAGACCATTTTATAGGTGCTTCTTCATCAATTTTATAAATATGCCCTGCAAAAGATACAATGAACATTTCTTCATTTACAGGGTCATATAAAGAACCGTCTGTTCTAAAGCCACCTTCGCTATAACCAGGGTTAGTTGAAGAAAACATATGTAAATATTTTTGATCCCAAACCCCTGTAAGCGTATTATTAGCATAAGAATATTGTTCAGATAGGGTAGAGGTCATGTTTTTTTTTGCACTTGCAAAATAAGCAGAGAAATCTTTAGAACTACTAAATTCAAAATTAGATTGTTTTACTTTTTCTACCCACGAATTGTATTTTACTAATTCTATGTCACTTAAACTGGTTAAATCAAAAGCTTTTGGTAAAGCTTCTTTTTCCATTGCCATTTCATAGGCAATTTCTTCTTCGCTTTCCTCATAATCTTCAGCATACTCTTCATGATGGTAATCATCAATATAAGTTTCACTAATATTTAAAATGTTTTTATTTATTAGAATTATTATAAATATACTTATTACACAAGTATACCCTATAAATTTGAAAGTATTTTTTTTCATAATGAAAAATGATTATTTAGACAAGTATAAAATTACCTAATAACTAGAAGTTTAATATGTATTATACCACTTTATATATGTATTATACTACTCATCTACTCCTTAAGCTAATTAATTTATTAGTTTAAGAAATTTTTAGAAAGCCATATATTAATGAATTTGGTATTGTTATGAAAATGCCAGAATTTGAAATGAATTTTAATTTTAATTAATTAAAATTGATTTTACAGCAACATGAGTTTGCTGAAAAATATAAGAAGTATAACTAAAAGAATATTGCAGCTAGAAGTAGTAGGATATTTAAAAATTATAAAAATTATAAAAATTATAAAAAAGCTATCCTAGATTATATTTTATTAAAATTCACAAAAGAGTTTAAAGCATTTGAAAAGAATGGCTTTATAAATAAAATATAAAGCCAAGACCAAAGTAAAATAAATAAAAATAATTTTTTAATATTAAACCAAATCTCTCAATCTTTTAGCAGCTTGTTCTGCTGTAATATCTCTTTGAGGTGTACCAAACATTTCATACCCTACCATAAATTTCTTTACAGTTGCACTTCTTAATAAAGGTGGATAAAAACTCATATGAAAATGCCAATGTTTGTTTTCTTGCCCATTTGTTGGTGCTTGATGAATACCTGAAGAATAAGGAAAAGAACATTCAAATAAAGCATCGTATGTTTTTGTAAGCACAGAAATAGCTTCTGCATAAGCTAAACTTTCTGAATCTGAAAGTTGAGTAATATCTTTGTATTGTTTTTTTGGAGCAATCATAGCTTCAAAAGGCCAAACTGCCCAAAATGGAATTAAAACTACAAAATCATCATTTTCAAAAATAATTCTTTCTTTTGATGACAATTCTTGTTTTAGATAATCGCCTAAAAGACTCGATTTATTTTCTGCATAATAATTGCGCTGTTGAGTATCTTTTTTTGCAACTTCATTTGGTAAGGTAGACTGACTCCAAATTTGTCCATGAGGATGTGGATTACTACAACCCATTACAGCACCTTTATTTTCAAAAATTTGTACATTGTTTATGTTTTCTTTACTGCCTAATATAGTGTACTCTTTTTGCCAAGTTTTTACAACTTTATCAATATCGTTTACAGCCATATCTGCCAAACTTTTAGAATGATCTGGACTAAAACAGATTACTTTACAAATTCCTGTTTCGCTTTCTGCTTTTAACAAACCATCATTTACATTAAATTTTGGCGAATTATTTTGTAGTGCTGCAAAATCGTTTGTAAAAACAAAAACATCTTTATAATCTGGGTTTACTTCACCATTAATTCTTGTATTGGTAGCGCACAAATAGCATTTTTCATCGTAAGCAGGTCTTATTTCTTTAGAAATTTCTTCATTTTGTCCTTGCCAAGGACGTTTTGCTCTATGAGGAGAAACCAAAACCCATTCACCAGTTAAAATATTAAATCTTTTATGTGAATAATCTTGCAAATTTGTATTTTCCATTATGTATTTTTTTGTTGATTATTTTACCAAATGTGTACCATCAGAAAGTTCTATAAAATAGACAGAACATTCTTTATCAAATTTATTTTTATAGGCTATGGATGCTGTTTTACCAAATGCTTTTGCTTCAGATTTTTTAATTAAATTGATGGTGCAACCACCAAAACCACCACCCATCATTCTTGCACCTAAAACGTTTTTATTCTTTTTTGCTTGTGCAACCAGAAAATCTAATTCATCACAACTTACTTTATATTGATCAGATAAACCAGCATGAGATTGGTAAATTAAAGAACCTAATAATTCTAAATCATTATTTTCAATCGCTTTTGCAGCTTTAATAGTTCTTGTGTTTTCCTGAATAACATATAATGCTTTTTGGTAATTACTAGGTGTAACTTTATCAATAACAGTTTCTAAATCTTCTTTTGTTGCATCTCTTAATGCTTTTACACCTAATAATTCTGAAATGCTTTCGCAAGCAGAACGTCTATCATTATAGGCACTATCAGACAAACTATGTTTTACATTTGTGTTGATTAGCATTAATTGATGATCTTTAAAATCGATTTTGTAAGGTTTAGATGTTATAGTTCTACAATCTAAATGCAATGCATTGTCTTTAATGCCAAACATACTTGCATATTGGTCCATGATTCCACAATTTACACCCACATAATTATGTTCTGCTTTTTGTGAAATTAAAATCATTTCTGTTTTGGTTAATTCTAAATCAAACAATTCATTTAAACCAAAAACAACACTATTTTCTAATGCTGCAGAAGATGACATGCCTGCTCCACCAGGAATATTACCTTTAAAAATAATATTAAAATCGCCAACAACTTTATTTCTATTTTGTATTTCTGCAACAACTCCAAAAACATAGTTTTCCCAACTCCCTTCTTTTGACGGTTTTAATTTATCTAATTCAAATTTTATGGCACTGTCTAAATCTAAAGCAATTGCAGTACAATTTCCAGTATTGCTTTTTTGTATGGCAGCTGCAATACCTTTATCTACAGCAGCAGGAAAAACAAAACCATCATTATAGTCTGTATGCTCACCAATAATATTTATTCTTCCAGGAGAAAAAATAAGTAAAGGTGCTACTTTAAAGGTTTCTAAAAACTTACTTTTTACTTCTTTAATTAATGTTTTGCTCATTGTAGATTTTTATTTAATTTTTACATTCCAAGTTACAGCATAAGATGTTTGGGGTTCTAATTCTTGAAGCCCAGTTTTATTATTAAAGCTATTAGAAATACCTGTCATTGGCTCTATAGCAATAACTGGTAAGCCTTTAGGTGTATATAATTGTAAATAGTTTTCTACTTGGTTTGTAGAAATTTCTATTTGATAATTTGGAGTTGAAAAGGCAACTACATCAGAATTTAAAATAAAAGAATCATCTAATTGTATGCCTTTTTAAGTGAATTTGTCATCAGCTTTATAATCAGTTATTTTTTTTGTGATTAAATTTTCATCAAATTCAATTTTCTTATCGCTTTTAAAATTTAAAGAACTATTTTCTAAATCTTCACTAAAAAAATAAGGGTGCCATCCTAAAGTAAAAGGAAAAGGTTTGGTATCTGTATTTTCTATTTTTACGGATACACTAATTTCATCTTTATAAAGCGTGTAGATTAATTCAACTTTATAAGTAAAAGGAAACCCTAAACTTTCTTCTTTTTCTTGATAAATAAGAGTTACAGCAGCATAATTTAGAGATTCAATTTTTTTTTCGACTGTAAAAGGTTTGTTATAAACTAAACCATGCAAAGCATTTTTACCATCATTACATTCAAATTCATATTCGTTTTCTTTAAATGTATATTTTCCATTTTCTATTCTATTTGCAAAAGGAAATAATATAGAAGAAGCATAAGAGTTTTCATAAGAAAAACCAGTAATTTCTTTGATTAATAGTTGATTATTCAGCTGTAGTTCTTGTAATCTTTCACCTTCATTTAAAGAAATTATTGCTTTACTATTTGTGCTTTTTAGTTCTAAAAAGTTGACATTTTCATCTTTTATTGTAAACATTTTTTAAATTGATTTTCTTAAAATTAAACTACTAGGGTTTTCAATTTTTATTTGCTGATTATTTAAAATCATATTTGCTAAATTTTTTCCCATTACATTAAAATCTGTTGAAATTGTGGTAATACCACCTTCTACTATTTCTTTTAATAAGGTGTCATTCACAGAAATAATGCCAACATCTTTTGCTAAAATTAATTGTGCTACTTTTATTTTTTTTAGAACTCTTATTAAATTTTTATCGTCTAAGACCATGTAAATTTCACCTTTTGTAGGAACTCTATTATTTTCTAAAGATGAGATTGATTCGAATTTAATATTATACTGATTACAAAAAGTTTGAAAACCTTTTAAAATTCCTTGAGGTTGCTTTTTGTCAGAAAAAAATAAAACTATTTTTTTGTACTTTTTTATTTTTGATTTAATAGAAGAAAGTCCATTAAAAATATCTTTTTCAAAGTTTTGATAAACAGCTGCATATTCAGACAAACTGCTATTTACTTGATCTAAAATATAAACTTTTTCTTTGGGTAAATTAGCTATAACACTTGCTGTCCCGTTAAGGTTTGCTGGCATAATTACATAATAATTATAACCTCCAATATTGTCATTTATCAACTTGTTAAAAATTTCAATATTAAAATGATGAAAGAAAATATCAACTTGAATATTTTTTCCTAAATTTTCTAAAAATGAATTGTATAAGTCTTCTTTAAATGAATTTAATTCATCAAAAAGTAAAAAAATCTTTTTTTCAACTTCAATATCTATGCTAGATACATAGTACCCTTTGCCAACCACAGAGTAAATAATGCCTCTGTTTTTTAATTCATTAAAAGCTGTTAAAACTGTATCTCTAGATACTTTATGAGTATCTTTAATTTCGTTTAAAGAAGGCAATTGATTTCCTTTTTTTAATGTACCATTAGTAATAGCAGTTTCTATTGAAGTTACTATTTGTTTGTATTTTGGCACACCAATATTTTTTTTAAGTGATACAATTCCCATGCAACAAATATACAATTTCTTTTCTTAAAAACTACTAGTAGGTTCTAGTAGGTTTTGTTAGTTTTTTTTATTAGATTTGTATTTTAGAAAACAAAATAAAATGAAGCACAAAATAATAGTAACAGGTGGTTGTGGTTATATAGGTTCTCATACAGTTGTAGAATTAATTGAAAACAATTATGAAGTTGTTATTTTAGATGATTTATCTAATTCATCAGAAGAAACCCTTGGTAGAATAGAAAAAATTACAAAAGTAAAACCTACATTTATTAATATTGATTTAAAAAATGTAGCTGAAACTTTACAAGTTTTTAACAAACATAAAGATGCTAAAGCTGTTATAAATTTTGCTGCTCTTAAAGCTGTTGGAGAATCTGTGCAAAAACCGTTAATGTATTATAAGAACAATTTATACTCTTTGTTAAATACACTTTCTGCACAATTAGAAAATGGCATCAATGGGTTTATATTTTCGTCTTCTGCCACAGTTTATGGTACTCCAGAAACATTACCAATTACTGAAGAAAATGAAACACAAAGACCTTTTTCTGCTTATGGAAATACCAAAAAAATAGCCGAAGAAATTTTAGATGATTTTATAAAATCAAACAATGCTTTTTCTGCAATTTCATTGCGATATTTCAATCCTATTGGTGCTCATGAATCTGGATTAATTGGAGAATTACCCAGTGGAATTCCTAATAATTTAATGCCTTACATTACACAAACTGCAGTAGGAATTAGAGAAAAATTAATGGTTTATGGTAATGATTATCCAACAAAAGATGGAACACCAATTAGAGACTATATTCATGTTGTAGATTTAGCAAAAGCACATGTTTTAGCAGTAGAAAGAATCATAAAAAAAGAACAAGACCAACCTCTTGAAGTTTTTAATTTAGGAACAGGAAATGGTTTTTCTGTATTAGATGTAATTAATTCTTTTGAAGAAGTATCTAACTTAAAGCTAAATTACGAAATTACGGATAGAAGATCTGGAGATGTACCACAGCTATATGCTGCAACAGATTTAGCTAAAGAAAAATTAGGATGGACAGCCAATAAAAGCTTAAATGAAATGATTAGTTCTTCGTGGAAATGGGAGCAGAAATTGAGAAATAATAAGTAAAGCTATTATTATTATTATTATTATTATTATTATTATTATTATTATTATTATTATTTTCAAAAAATATAAACCAATCCAATATAGGTTGGTTATTTAGTTGAAAAAAGATTATTTCTTACTAATTTTTTTCTTTGAGCGTCTGTAAAACTTTTATAACCTAACATATATTTATATCATAGATTTTATTATGATAAGTTTTTACGATTTTACTATCCGAGATACTTGCAAAATAGTCATTTAGAAATGTACTCTAACTGCAAATTCCTTTGTTGTAGTTTTTAGCAGGCATGTTACCATCTTTCATCACAAAGCTATTATTAGTAAAAGCATGAAAGCATAAATACTTACAAGATTCTTAAAAGAAAAATCAGCATAAAGGAGTTCTCCAACTACAAAAAAAATCAAATAATCAGGTTTGGCTATTTTTGAAACTTAAGGGTTTGAAGGAGTGATTGTAACTCTTCCTTCAGTAGTTCGAATATTCAATCTCTTTGAATTCTTATATTTTTTATATAAAATAATATGCTGTGTTCAAGTCATAAGTGCAACAAAATTATTATTTAGATAGGTAATACGACTAAGATAATTGAATTTTCTAATAGGTCTGTTATTAATTGATGATTTTACTTGTTTAATTCTTTTCTTAGAAATTTTATTTAAATCAGTTTTCTTTGGGAAAAACCTTCCGATTACCCCAATTCTATTTTCTACAGTTCCCTTTTATTGCGAAGTGTAAGGCGTTGTAAAGTATGTTTTTAAGTTAAACTCTTTTGTAATTTCTTTATGCCTAGCAAATTCTTTTCCATGATCATAAGTAATTTACTTAATTTAACTAGAACTAAATCTACTTAACCTTTTTTAATACAGAAGGTAGCTCATTAGTCGTTTTCCCCCATTAACTTATCTATAATAGCAATTAAAGTTGTTCTATCTGTAAGTATCAATAATGCTGTCTTATGATCTTTACCTATCATTAAATCTGCTTCTAAATTTCCAATACGTTTTCTTTTTCAATAACTGCCGGACACTCTGATATGTGCACACGATTTTTTATAGCTCCTCTTGTATCTTTGATATTTCCCCTTTTCTGCCTTCTTTTTCCCTGTTTTAATTCTTTGTAAAGGTTCTTGTAAGGCTTGTTTTCTTTGGTGTTTGTGTGTTCGGATTCCCAAATCCATTTATAGATAGTTTCGTGGGAGACTATTGGGATGTCTTATTGTTTCTATTTCTTAGAGATAAGTTCTGGGCTCCATTTGTCTAGTATCATCTTTTTACTTACATTCGAGCTCAATTTAGCTGTTAATAGCGCTCCTTTAAACTTGTATTTGTGTCTATTTCTTGTTTCACGTTCGGCATTAGCCGATATATATTCTTCAGCTGTTCTGCCTCGTATAGCGATATCTCTTTTTAACTCTCTACTAACGGTGCTTCTATCAACTCATAATTGAGTCACTAAGGAAGTTTGGGTTATTCCTACTTGTAATAATGCTTCTATTTGATATCTTTGTGAAAGGGAAGGGGATTATGTTTTTTCATTCAAGTCAAATTTAGGTGTTTGATTCAAGCCACTTGGAGTCATTACTTTAAGTGTTTAAAATTTGCCTGTAGCACTTATCAATTGAACTTACAAATCATAGATTATTAGTTTAATGCTTGAATCTAGTTTGACATCATTTTTAAAAATTACCCCAACCAACCCTCTCTATCCAAACTTCTATATTGTATTGCTTCAGCAATGTGATCTGGTAAAATGGCTTCAGATTTTGCTAAATCTGCTATGGTTCTAGAAACTTTTAAAATTCTGTCATAGGCTCTAGCAGAAAGATTTAGTTTTTCCATAGCCGTTTTTAAAAGCGTTAAACTTTCTTCAGATAATTTACAGAAATTACGAATTTGTTTTACACTCATTTGTGCATTGTAATGGACATTTTCTAATTCTTTAAAGCGTACAGATTGTATTGCTCTGGCAGCAGTTACTCTCTTTCTAATCTCTACAGAAGCTTCTCCTTTGCGTTCTTCAGACAATTTCTCAAAAGGAACTGGCGTTACTTCTATATGAATGTCAATTCTATCTAATAAAGGACCAGATATTTTACTCAAATAGCGTTGCATTTCTTGCGGAGTAGAGGTCATTGGCGAATTTGGATCATTAAAAAAACCAGAAGGACTAGGATTCATGCTGGCTACCAACATAAAACTACTGGGATAAGTAACTGTAAATTTTGCTCTAGAAATGGTAACTTCTCTATCTTCTAAAGGCTGACGCATTACTTCTAAAACATCTCTTTTAAATTCTGGTAATTCATCTAAAAATAAAACGCCATTGTGTGATAATGATATTTCTCCTGGTCTTGGATATTGGCCACCGCCAACTAAAGCAACATTGCTAATTGTGTGGTGTGGACTTCTAAAAGGTCTTGCATATAACAAACCTTCGTTTTTAGTATTGCCAACTACAGAATGTATTTTTGTAGTTTCTAAAGCCTCATGCAAAGTCATTGGTGGTAAAATACTTGGCAAACGTTTTGCTAACATGGTTTTTCCAGAACCTGGAGGACCAATCAAAATTATGTTATGACCACCAGCAGCTGCAATTTCCATACAACGTTTAATAGATTCTTGGCCTTTTACATCAGCAAAGTCGTGCTCAGGAAAATCGATATTTTTATAGAATTCAGCTCTGGTATCTACAATAGTAGGTTCAATTTTTACATGATCATCAAAATGATTGATGACTTCTAAGATGTTTTCTACACCTAAAACCTCTAAATTATCTACAATAGCTGCTTCTTTGGCGTTTGCTTTGGGTAAAATTAAATATTTGTAACCTTCTTCTCTAGCTTTTATCGCCATTGGTAAAGCACCTCTTATGGGTTGTAAACTTCCATCTAAAGAAAGTTCGCCCATAATTAAATATTCATTTATATGGTCTGATTTTATTTGGTTAGACGCCGCTAAAATGCCAATAGCTAATGTTAAATCATAAGCAGCACCTTCTTTTCTAATATCTGCAGGTGCCATATTGATAATTATTTTTTTACCAGGAAGTTTGTAGCCATTGTTGTTTAATGCAGCAGAAATTCTATAAGAACTCTCACTAACGGCTTTGTCTGGCAAACCTACCAAATGGTAACCTACGCCTTTATCTATATTAACTTCTACAGTAATTGTAGTGGCTTCTATACCAAAAACGGCAGAACCATAAACTTTTGTTAGCATATTTTTTTCTTTAAAAATAACTAAAAAAAAGGCATAAAAAAAATGCAATCAAAATATTGATTGCATTTTTAAATAATGTTGAAATTTGTTTTTAAGCAGAATTTCTACTTGCATTAATATTACCAAATAAAGAACGCATTACCATTTTTTCGTAAATTTCTAGTTCTTTTTCATTACCCTCATTTTTCTGCAATTCTTGAATTTGCTTTAAAGCAAATTGCTGAATGGTTAATAATGGTAATACAATTTGTTCTCTCATTTCTATAGAAGCCTTACCAACAGGGAAGTTTTCCATTAATTCTGTGTGACCTGCTAATTTTAAAAGTAACCTTTTAGTGGTTTTGTATTCATCATGAATAATGTTCCAAAATGCACCAAATTCTGGATCTTCAGACATGTAAGCTGTTAAACCAAAGAAAGATTTGGTTAAACTCATCATGCTATTTTCTAGTAAAGTTCTAAAGAAATCAGAGGCGTTGTAGAAATCTACAATTTCATCAAACTTACCTTCATCTTCATATTTTTTAAGAGCAGTACCTACACCAAAAAATCCTGGAACATTTTGTTTTAACTGACTCCAACTACCTACAAAAGGTATGGCTCTAAGAGCAGAAAAATCTAAAGTAGCAGAGTTAGAACGTTTACTTGGTCTACTACCAATATTGGTTTTTGCGTAATATTTTAACGTACTCATTTTTTCTAAATACGGTAAAAACTTAGGATGCTTTTTAAAATCAACATAAGTTTGGTAGCTATTCGCTGCCAAATCTTCCATTAATTCTCTATGCTTATCATTCAATTGATCTTTAGTAAAAATATCATTTTTAATACCAGAGCTTAACAATTGCTCTAAGTTGTATTGAGAAGAGGCTTTTGTACCAAAGTTAGAACTAATAGTTTGCCCTTGTATAGTTAATTGTATTTCTTTATCTTCTATTGTTGGGCCTAAAGAAGCGTAAAATGCGTGTGTTTTTCCTCCACCTCTTGCAGGTGGTCCTCCACGTCCGTCAAAGAAAATTACTTCAATATCAAATTCTCTAGACACCTTTGTTAAAGCTTCTTTTGCTTTAAAGATTCCCCAGTTAGCCATTAAATATCCACCATCTTTTGTTCCATCAGAAAACCCTAACATTATAGTTTGCTTGTTTTTTCTTTTTTCTAAGTGGTATCTATAAGCTCTGTTGGCGTATAAAGTTCGCATTACATCTTCTGCATTTATAAGATCTTCTACAGTCTCAAAAAGCGGAATTACATCTACAGGCAATTCGTTTTCAAAACCACATAAATTTAGCATTGCAAAAGTTTGCATTACATTTAATGCAGTTTGGTTGTTGCTAATAATGTACCTATTTGCACCACGTTCGCCGTTTCTTTTTTGAATTTCTTTAAGGGCATACATAGATTCTATAGTATCTACAGATATTTTTTCTGTTAATTTACTAGGGTCTATACTTCCTTTTATTAAGGATAACGCTTCTACTTTGTCTTCTTCAGATAAATTATTATAATTTTTTGGAAAAGTAGTGTCGCCTATACTTTGTAAATCTTTTACAATTTGCGTAAAAGCAGCATGATGCACTCTACTATCTTGTCTTATATCTAAGGTTGCAAAATGGAATCCAAAAATTCTCACTTTATTTATAAAATCGTCTAATTCTTCTATAAATAAAGATTGGTGTTTGGTACTTATAATTTCTCTAGCAGCACTTAATTCTTCTAGCAATATTTTTTGAGAGAAGTTTACTTTGCTATAACTTCTAACAACATGCTTGTACAATCTTTTTTCTATTCTAGCTAAAATTTCTTGAACACCATCAAAAGTGAAACGTCTTTTTAAACGTCTTACATCTCTGTAGTAGTTTCTAAGTACAGATTGGCGAAGTCTTTCTGCAACATTTAAAGTGATTTCTGTAGTTACAAATGGGTTTCCATCTCTGTCTCCACCAGGCCAAAAGCCTAAATCTATAATTTCATTATCCATAGGATTACCATCATAGATATTATTTTGAATGTAATTGTAAATTTTTGGCACAGAGTGATAAAAAACATGCTCTAAATACCAAACTAAACTTACGGCTTCATCAAAAGGAGTGGGCTTTGTTTTTTTATAAAAAGGAGTTTTTCCTAATTGTGCTAATAATTTTTTTATCAACAATAAATCGTCTCTTTGTATGGCTTCATCTAAATCTGTGATAATACCTAAAACAGAACCTGGATAAAATTGTGTTGGGTGTGCAGTTAATACAACACGTACTTTAAAATCTTCTAAATAAGCTTTTAATTCTTCCTTTTTGTTATTTAGAGTGGCAGATTCTTTAGATCCTCTTAAAGTTCCAACACCATCCATATTATTTACTGCAGGAAAAGCAGCGTCTTCAATCGCATCAAATAATACTACTTGACGTTCTATATATTGAATAAATTTAAAAAGTAAATCCGTTTTTTCTTGTTCAGTAGGATTTTCTTGATATTTTTTAAAAAAGTGTTCTATAATTTCTGTTGGATTTTTTCCAAGAGCAAAACCTTTTTCACAAACCTTATGCAATAAAGGTAATAAAACCCCTGTATTGTCTATCGTATCAAAAGGTAAAGTGGTAAAAATACTATTGTAAATTTGGTATTTAGATAGTACGTTATCGTTAAAGCGAGATAATTTTGGAAGATCTGACATTCTTTATAATTTTAATAAAAGTAAAGTTACAAAAAAGTGGGTGCACAGAACTTGTGTTTTTCTTAATAATTACCAATTTAATTACGAAAACGATAGAAATTTAAACACAAATAAATTAAAAAGATAAAATCTAGATTTAAGGCTTGTTTTGGTGATTTACCAAGGTTTCCTTCAACCAATTTAAATACGTATTTTTATCTGTGTATTGTTGAGGTGTATTTAAAACTTTTAAATCAGCGTTAAAAACCACATAATAAGGTTGTGAGGCATTTTTAAAATTAATCACCTGAAAGGTTGACCATTTATCACCATACGTTTTTATTTTTTTAAGGCTACCGTTCGCTTTTTTAAAGTTGAATTGTGCTGCTACTGGTAATTCTTTTTCGTAATCATCTACATATAAAGAGATTAATACAAATTTGTTTTTTAAAAGTTGATAAATTTCGGGGTCACTCCACACATTTTCTTCCATTTTACGACAATTTACACATGCCCAACCTGTAAAATCTAACAAAATTGGTTTGTTAACTTCTTTCGCTTTTGCGAAACCAGCATCAAAATCTTTATAGCAATCTAAACCTAAAGGACATTCTGATTCTTGTTCATAAATGCTATAAAATTGTGGTGGAGGAAAACCACTAAGTAAACTCAAATTCCAACTTGGTGTTTTAAAAGTGCCTGGTATTAAATAAATAACAAAAGCGGATACCAAAATACCAAAAGAAATTCTAGAAAAAGATAGTTTTTTGATAGGAGAATCGTGTGGAAATTTAATTTTAGCAAATAAATACAAGGCTAAACCAATAAAAATAACAACCCAAATAGCAATAAAAATTTCTCTTTTAAAAACACCCCAATGTCCAACTAAATCAGAATTGGAAAGAAATTTAAAGGCAAAAGCCAGTTCTAAGAAACCTAAAACTACTTTGGTAGTATTTAGCCATCCACCAGATTTTGGTAAAGCCTTAAGTAAGTTAGGAAATAGTGCAAATAGGGCAAAGGGTAAGGCTAATGCCAATCCAAAACCTGACATGCCAGCAGTTAGTTGAAATGCAGGATTGCCAACTGTGCCTAAAGAACCTGCTAAAAGCGATCCTAAAATTGGTCCTGTGCAAGAAAAAGATACAATGGCTAAGGTTAAGGCCATAAAAAAGATGCCTAAAAAACCACCAACTTCAGAGGCAGAGTCTATTTTATTTCCCCAAGAACTTGGTAAAGTAATTTCATAAAAACCAAAAAAGGAGAATGCAAAAAATACTAAAATGGCAAAAAAGAAAATATTTAACCAAATATTGGTAGAAATGGTGTTTAAAATACTAGGATCTAAACCATCTATTAAATGAAAAGGAACACTTAGAAGTATGTAAATTAAAACAATAAAAAGTCCATAAAGTAAGGCGTTAAAAATTCCTTTGCTTTTGCTTTGACCTTGTTTGGTAAAAAAAGATACGGTAAGCGGAATCATAGGAAAAACACAAGGTGTTAATAGTGCTAATAAACCACCAATAAAACCCAGTAAAAAGATACTAAAGAGAGAATCTCCAGTTTCTGAATTTTCTGTAGTTTGTTTTAATAAATCTGTGTTTTTTAAAGCTAACTTTAATTGTTTGGTTAACGCTTTACTTTTTTCATCTAACTCAAGATTTTCTTTGGCAATTTTTTTTCCGTCTAACGCAATTGTAAAGTTTTCATCAAAATTAATGCAGGCTGTTTCGCACACTTGCCCAAAGAAATTTAGTTTTATAGTGGTAACTTCTTTATTGGTAAGCTGAATTCTTTGTGTTATTGTGGCTTTGTCTTTAAAAACAATTTCATCTTTTTCCCAAATATCAGAGTATTTTTTAAAGGTTGTTTTTTCAGTTGCTTTGCCTTCTATGTTATAACCAGTTTCACCTTCTACCAAAGAAATAGACAAAGGTATAGAGGCGCCTTCAGGATTGTATTGAGAGTACAAATACCAACCTTTATAAAGTTTAGCATTAAAAACAACATCATAGGTAGTATCTGTTATTTTTTTTACGGAAGTTGTTATTTTTATAGGATTTTCTTCTGTTTGAGAAAAGATAGAAAGCGATAAAAATAAAAAAAGTGTAAAAAGTATATGCTTCATGAATTACCGTTGTTTATAAAAATATAAAGTTACAAAAATGCACTTAGTTTAAAGTGATTTTTAAACCATTTATTGCTGTTTTTAATTGAAACCTTTGGTCTTGTCTTTTGCCAATTATCCAAATAATTTCATCATTTGTATTGCAAAGTAACCAAGTTTGTTCTTTTTCTAAAAGCGATAGTTTTTCGTCTTTAAAATACTTACTCAATTTCTTCTTGCCTTGCATTCCTGCTGGATAAAAATAGTCGCCATTTTGCCATTTTCTTACAGTTAAAGGATATTGTATTTTATCTTTAGCAACATAAATGGTGTTTTTGTTGTTAATACTTATTGCATCAACATTTTCAAAAGTTAGATGTATTGGGTTTGTAATGGCTGCTGTGTTTTCTTGAATTTGAGATTTCTCGACTCCGCTCGAAATGACATTCGTTTTTTTAGACAGTATTAAAAATCCTCTATCTTTTAACAAAACATGCGTTTTAGACAGTACTTTTTTACCAGATTGTGCCGTAAGTAAATTGTAAACATCGTTAAATGCTGTAAATTGATATTTTTTTAAGAGCTGATACAAATACGCTTTTGGTTCTGATAATTTGTTTATTTCAGCAATATTAATTTTTGTCATTTCGAGCGCAGTCGAGAAATCTTTGCTTATAATTGATGAAGAAACTTCTGAAATTCTATCCACAATAATATGTTTACTTTCCTTCAAATTCCCTATGGTTTTGGCAAAACTTTCCAATAAATTGGGATTGATTTCCTTTAAAACAGGTGCTACTTTATGTCTAATTTTATTACGGACGTATTTAGTGGATGCATTGCTTTGGTCTTCTCTCCAAGAAATATTATTTGCTTTAGCAAAAGTTATAATTTCTTCTCTAGAAAAGGGGAGAAGAGGTCGTATAATATTGCCATTTTTTTCTGGAATTCCTGTAAAACCATCTAAACCAGAACCTCTAGTTAAATTAATTAAAAAAGTTTCTAAATTATCATCTGCATGATGTGCTGTTAAAACATAGTCATAACCATTTTTTTCAATTAAATCTTGAAACCATTCGTAACGCAACTCTCTTGCCGCTAACTGAATAGAACCCACAGGTTCTATGCAAATCTGTGCAATGTGCGGTTCTATTTTTAGTTTTTGCGCTAATGTTGCCACAAAATCTTCATCTAAATCACTTTCTTTTCCTCTAAGATTAAAATTGCAGTGTGCTAAAGAAATATTATAATGTAATTGCTGTAAAAGATGCGTTAATACCACAGAATCTACACCACCAGAAATGGCAATTAATAGTTTTTTTCCTTTTAAAAAAGGAAGATTATTATGGATGTGATTTTTTAGTTTTTGTAGCATTCTAAATCAAAAGTAACTAAATAAATAGTTTTTTGTGAGGTGAAAGAGCGTTTAGATTTTTAAAACGTGAAAGTTCTAATTTATTGCTGTTTTTTTAACCAAATTCTAATTTCTTTTCGCAAAGAAACTTCTGGTTTTGGTAACGGAATTGTTTTGCCAAATTGTTTACTTCTATTAAATTTAGAAAATGTAATTTTTAACTGTTTCCATTCTTCAGGATACAACGCTAAAAACTGATTAAACATATTTTGTTCGCCGGGTTTTTCCGTTAAACTTTCTAATGTTTTTTGAAACAATTCTTCTTTATTTAATATCATTTTTTCTAATTTAACTGCTAAAACTACGCATTATTTAAAAGCACATATTTCATGGCTTTTGCTTTTAATAAACATTCTTCGTATTCTTTTTCAGGGATAGATTTTGCGGTAATTGCACTACCAACAGAATAGGAAATATACTTTTTTTCTTCATTATATAGTATACTTCTAATTACTACATTAAAATCGAAATCGCCAGTAGGCGTAAAATAACCAATAGTGCCAGAATACAAACCACGTTTGGTTTTTTCTAGTTTTTCTATAATTTGCATTGCAGAAACTTTTGGGGCACCTGTCATGCTTCCCATAGGAAAAGTATCTCTTAAAATAGTAATGGGATTTGTGTGTTCTTCAATTTCAGAAACCACTGTAGAAATCATTTGATGTACTTGCTTAAAAGGATATACTTTGCACAATTCCTCTACTTTTACAGAGCCTTTTTTGGCAGTTTTAGATAAATCGTTTCTTACCAAATCTACAATCATTACATTTTCTGCACGTTCTTTAATATCTCTTGCTAAATCTGCCGCAATTTTTGCATCATTAATAGCACTTACCAACCTTTTTGCAGTACCTTTTATAGGTTGCGAAATTATTTTTTGACCTTCTTTTTTAATATATCTTTCAGGTGATGCACATAATGCATAATGCTGGTCTATTTTTAAAAATGAAGCAAATGGAGGTTCAGAAATTGTATTAAGATGCTGGTAAGTTGCAACAGGATTTATAGTGCTATTTTCTGCATAAAACTCTTGGCAGTAATTGGCCTCATAAATATCGCCTCTTTTAATATGTTCTAAAACTTGGGTTACTTTTTTATGATATTCTTCTTTATGCGTGCGTAATTTTATTTTGATAGCTGTTTTAGATTGCTGGGTAGTTTGATTTTTAGCTTTTTGGATTACATCAAAATCGTCTTCAATTTCATCAGCTACCATATTTAGATAGTGAAACTCAACTGTATTCCCTTTCATAAAAATAAGTTTTTGTGGCTGAAAAAAGTACAAATCTGCAAAGTTTAAACCATCGTAATTTTTAGAAGATAGTTTTTCTACTGCATTTTTTACATCGTAAGTAATGTACCCAAAAATATAGTCTTTTGTGGTTTGTTGGTATTCTTCTAACTTATCAAAAGCGTTTGAATAATCGGTTTTAATTGCTGTAAATTCTTCTACAGCTAAAGCGCAGTTAAAGTTGGTGTATTGTTGTTTGTAATTGTTAGAATCTAGCCAAATTGTGGTATTAAATTGTTGCGCCCAACACAATAAATTATCTTTAAATTGAGTGAGATTTGTAATGGTAAATATCTGGATAGTTCTTTGCATAGTAAGCAATACAAAATGGTTTTAGTTAGAAATTGGTATTTGCAGTTGTGCGCCTGTTTGTATGTCTGGTGAGTTATTTAGGTACAAATCTTGTTTTACATAAATAGAAAAAAGATATTTTTTTCTGGCATAAGTATAAATAATACTCCAAGAAGATTGTTGTTCATGTAATTTTTCGAAACCATTTTCCCAACCAGAATGTATGGCTTGCCACTCGCCAACTAATTGATAATAATTGGCTTCATCTCGCTTAAAAAAGCTAGTTTGCCTTTGGTAATTTACACCAAAAGCATGATAATTATTTTTACGGGTATATTTTGTAAACTCTACCATTGCCTCTAAACTACCAAAGAAATTATTGTTTCCAAAATTTATAACTTCACCAAAATTAACTATATTTTTTCTTAAGTATGCACTTCCAAAGGAAGATCTAATTTCATTTTTATTTTTTAAAACCCATTCTTTTATTAGGTTTCCAGAAACGCCTATATCTAAAGAAGGATTAAATTGCGACAGGTTAATACCTAAATGCGAGCCAAAATTTACAAAAATGTTTTTCTTTTTTAAGGTTTTAAAATCTGGATAATAAAAGTGATTCACTTCTAAACCTCCCACAAAGAAGTCTCCATTATTTTGCTCTAAAATATTGCCATCTCTATCTTGATAACGAATATTCACCTGATTTAAGCCGTAAAATCGTCTTCCAAAAGGATCTTCTCCACCAGCAATATTGCTATGAAACCACTCTATAAATTCATCACTAGAAATGGTAGAAAACGGATATTTTCCTTTGGTAATTAAATACGAACGCAGTGTAATGCCTAACTCGTGGTTTTTGCTGATTTTTGTATTAAAATCTACTCTAAAATTCTTGTAAACTCCATCAATAATAATATTAGAATACTCAGAAGGTGTAGTTTGTTGGTCTTGATAATAGCGCCTGTTATACCATATTAATTGGCGCAATTCATTTCTTGTAGCTTGGTCTTTTGGTATGTATTGTTCTACAAAAGGATGAAAGGTGTTGGCACTTGCATAGGTAAAACTCAAAGTGCTTTTACTTACAGGTTTAGTTCTAAAGTTTTGGTTTATACGTGCAGAAAAAATACCAAAAGGATGAATAGGCACCATGCTAGGTTTATCAATTCCGTTTTTTATAGCAAGCGTATCTCTTGTTTGCCCAAAAAAAGATAGGCTACACCAGATAAAAATAAAAAAAAGAATTTTTTTAAACATCACGTAAAATTAACCAAAGTTTTGCAAACAAAAAGACCTTACAAATCAAAATGCCAAAACTTTGTGTAAAGCATTTATCTGTAAGGTCTAAAATTTTGTTACTTAAAAGTTTTAAGCATTTAAAGGCTTTCCGTCCCAAGCAGCTTTTGCAGCTTCTTTAACTGCTTCTGAATACGTTGGGTGACCATGACAAATTCTTGCTAAATCTTCTGCAGATGCTCTATATTCCATAGCTACAGCAGTTTCCATAATTAAATCTGCAACACGTGCACCAACCATGTGCACTCCTAAAATTTCGTCTGTATTTTTGTCTGCTAATACTTTTACAAAACCATCAATATCTCCACTAGCTCTAGATCTACCTAAAGCACGCATAGAAAATTTACCAGCTTTGTAAGTAACACCAGCATCTTTTAATTCTTGCTCTGTTTTACCAACAGCAGCAGCTTCTGGCCAAGTATATACAATACCAGGAATTAAATTATAATCAATATGTGGTTTTTCGCCAGCTAAATATTCTGCAACAACAACACCTTCTTCTTCCGCTTTATGCGCCAACATTGCACCTTTAACAACATCGCCAATGGCGTAAATGTTAGCAACATTGGTTTGTAAATGATCGTTTACAGTAACTTGGCCACGTTCATTAACTTCAACACCAACTTTTTCTAAACCTAAACCATCTGTGTAAGCACGTCTACCAACTGCAACCAAACAATAATCTGCCGTAAATTCTACTGCTCTATCTTTTTTATCTGTAGCTTTAACGGTAATAATGTCTCCATTTCTTTCAACAGCATTTACTTTATGGCTTGTTGCAAATTTTACACCTTGCTTTTTAAATACTTTTTGCATTTCCTTAGAAACGTCAGTATCCATGCCAGGTAAAATTTTGTCCATATACTCAACCACGGTTACATTTGCACCTAATCTTTTGTAAACAGAACCCAACTCTAAACCAATTACACCACCACCAATTACTACTAAATCTTTAGGTACTTCTTTTAATTTTAAAGCTTCTGTAGAAGTAATAATACGTTCTTTATCTAAGTTGATAAAAGGTAAATTTGCAGGTTTAGAACCTGTTGCAATTATAATGTTAGTTCCTTCTATAACTTCAGTTGAACCATCACTTTTTGTAATATTAATATGTGTTGCATCTTTGAAAGAACCCATACCTTCATAAACATCAATATTATTTTTGTCCATTAAGTATTTAATTCCGCCAGTTGTAGTTTCTACAACTTTGGCTTTTCTGTCTATCATTTTACCAAAATCAAAACTTGGTTTTCCTACAGAAATTCCATGTTCTTCAAAATGATTTACAGCATCATAAAAATGATGTGAAGAATCTAATAAAGCTTTAGAAGGAATACAACCCACATTTAGACAAGTACCGCCTAAAGTTGCGTATTTTTCTATTAATGCCACTTTTTTACCTAATTGAGAAGCTCTAACACCAGCAATATATCCCCCAGGACCAGAACCAATAACAATAATATCGTATTTCATGAGTACGTTTTTTTGCGTATTTTATAATCTTTCGATTTAATTTATACTAATAATATGCGAAAATAAGCATATTATCGTAGAATAATGATAGAATTTAGTAGTTTTACTGCTTAAATTATTCTTAAACTTAAAAGATGAAAGTTTTAAAAAAGATACTTCTTGCTTTGTTGCTTATTTTAGTAGTAGCTCAGTTTTTTAGACCAGATAAAAATGATGGCAATTTAACATCTGTAAATACTTTTTTGGCAGAGACAAATCCGCCTGCAAACGTTAAAAAAATATTAGAAACTACTTGTTTTGATTGTCACTCTAGTAAAACCAATTATCCCTGGTATAATAGTGTAACTCCTGTAAATTATTGGTTAGAATCTCATATAAAAGATGGTAAAAAACATTTAAATTTCTCTAAATGGAGTGCATATTCTGTAAAGAAAAAAGAGCATAAAATGGATGAGCTGCATGAAGAAGTAGAAGAAGGAGAAATGCCTTTAAATTCTTATAGTTGGACGCATGGAGACGCTAACTTAACGCCAGCACAAATTGATGCTGTTGTGGCTTGGGGTAAAAAAGTACAAGCAGATTATAAGCAACAAATGAGTGCCAAATAGTTTTTGGTTTGCAAAAACAGAAACTCTTAATAATTGGTGCAGTTTGGGTAGAACCACAATCTTCTGCTGCAGGCAAAAGAATGCTGCAATTGATTGAAGAATTCAGAAACAATAATTTTGATATAATCTTTGCAACCACTGCTCAAAAAACTACAAACGCTTTAGATTTAACTAATTTAGGTGTAAAAGAAGTTGCAATTGCTTTAAATAATGTTTCTTTTGATGCTTTATTAAAAGATTTGCAGCCTAGTGTTGTTTTGTTTGATCGGTTTATAACCGAAGAACAATTTGGTTGGCGCGTTGCAACACAATTGCCAAATGCGCTTACTATCTTAGATACAGAGGACTTGCATTGTTTGCGAAAAACAAGAGAAATCTGCCATAAAAAAAAGGTTTCTTTTTCTGTTGAAGAATTGCTAAAACGAGACATTACAAAAAGAGAAATTGTAGCCATTTTAAGATGCGATTTGTCCTTAATCATTTCTACTTTTGAAATGGAATTGCTAAAAAATACCTTTAAAATAGATGCTTCAATTTTAATGTATTTGCCTTTTCTTTTAGATGAAATTTCTGAAAAACAGCAAAAACAATTGCAACCATTTAAAGAACGAAATCATTTTATTTTTATTGGTAATTTCTTTCATCAACCTAATGTAGATGCAGTTTTAACACTTAAAAAAGAAGTTTGGCCAGAAGTTAGAAAACAACTTCCTAAAGCAGAATTACATGTTTATGGTGCTTATGTAAAGCCACAAATTCAGCAATTGCATAACCCAAAAGAAGGATTTATGATTAAAGGTTTTGCAGCAAATGCCAATGAAGTTGTAAAAAATGCGAAAGTAGTTTTGGCACCGTTAAATTTTGGAGCAGGCATTAAAGGAAAATTAACAGAAGCTATGCTTTGTGGTACACCAAGTGTAACCACAAAAATAGGAGCAGAAGGTATGCATGGCAATTTACCTTGGAATGGTTTTGTGACAAACGATTATAAAGATTTTGCAAAAAAAACTATTCAGCTTTATACGGATGAAGAAATATGGCATACTTCCCAAAAAAACGGATTTAGTATTATAAATCAGTTGTATAGTAAGGCTAAAAATTCTAAATTATTTTTTGATAAATTATTTGAAATTCAAGAAAGCCTAGAAAAACATAGACAAGTTAATTTTTTAGGTAGTTTGTTGCAGCATCAAACCTTAAATGCTACAAAATATATGAGTAAGTGGATTGAAGCGAAAAATAATCCCATCCCAAATTTCCCAAAGGGAAATAGCAAAAACTAATTTTTTATATTTTATAGATTTCCAATTTCCAACTGAAAACTGCTTACTGAGAACTGCCAACTGGAACATAATCTAAAGGTAAAGAATTGGCAAACTTCTCAAAAGACCAATAGCCTTCATACAATACCGCTAAAGGATTTTCTAGCATGCCGTTTTTCTCTATTTTAATGGGCATTGTGTTTGGTAGAAGTGTAGAGGTTTGGTAGGTTGGTGTTCTTAACTTACTAAAAGTATTTCTTAATATAAAAGCCATTTCCTCTTTCTCTTTGGTGTAAACAAGCACTAAATTATGCTTAAAATTAAAATATGTACCATTTGGTTTTCTTTCAATAATGTCTTTAATAGGAACTTTAGATTTGTACAAATAATCTTTAAATTTTGGCAATCTTGCTTTTCTAGAAATAACCAATGCAGAATCTAATTTTGTTTTTGGGTTTTCTATTTTTTTAGAAAAATTTAAGTTGGCAAGGTTTAAACGGATTAATGTTTGTGCTTTTTTAATTTCTAGAGCTGTTGGCCTTTCAGGATTTGGCAATCTTTTAAATTGGTGTACTAAAAAACCGTCTTTATAAGTAGTGTTTCTTAATATAGATTGATAGAAGTGCAAATAAGAGCCATTGTAAGCAGTTAATCTATTTTTTGCCCATTTGCGTTGTTTTCTTTGGCCACCTTTTAGTGTTTTGTAACGGGCATAACCTAAATATACGGTAGTTTGATTACTGCGCTCAAATTCATCTAGTTCATATATAATTTCATAGCCTAAACTTTTATTTTTTATGATAAGGGGTTTTCTTGCAATGGCAATTAATAAATTGGTTTTTCTATTAAAATCAAAATGTAAAACTTTGGGATTTTCTATTTTACAATCTTCTGCAAATTTAGTTGTTCCTAAAAAATCTTTTTTAAAACTTTCTAAATTGTATCTCCATTCTTGGTTATAAATTGTTTTTTTAACTACAATTTCATTTAAAGTATTGCTAGTTTCTTTAAGAACAAATTTTAGCGGTTTTTTATAAGTTGAAGTATTTAGGTTGTAAATAATTTTTTCATAACCCAAATAAGAAATAACTAACTGATAAAGACCTTTTTTTACGGGTAATGTAAATTCTCCTTTTGCATTGGTGGTTGTGCCTAACATTGTATTATTTAAATATACAGCGGCACCTTGCAATACACTATTTACTTCATAAACTTTTCCTGTAATTATAATTTGTGAAAAACAGAAAGAAGAAAGAAAGAGTAACAAAATTGAAAATCGAATTCTCATTTCATAAAAATAATAAATAAAAATTCGATTTTCTTTAAAATAATTAATTACTGTTTCTAATTAACTTTAAGTGTTAGAAAAAGTACATTAAATTAAACCTGCTCTTCTTAAAAGTGCATCTGGTTTTGGTGCTGCACCTCTAAAGCGTTTGTACAATTCCATAGGTTTTTCTGTACCACCTTTAGATAAGATGTGTTCCTTAAATTTTGTAGCGGTTTCTTTGTTAAAAATACCCGTTTCTAAGAAATATTCAAAAGCATCTGCATCTAAAACCTCTGCCCATTTGTAAGAATAGTACCCTGCAGAATATCCACCTTGAAAAATATGAGAAAAAGCAGTACTCATAGCATTTTCGGCAACATCTGGGTATAATTTTGTGTCTGTAAATGCAGCAGTTTCAAAATCTTTTAAAGAAGTTATGTTTGATGGATCTTTAGAGTGCCATTGCATATCTAGTAACCCAAAACTTAATTGTCTTAAAGTTTGCATGCCTTCATGAAAACTTGCAGAGGCCTTAATTTTTTCAACATATTCCATAGGAATCACTTCTCCTGTTTCGTAATGTTTTGCAAATATTTCTAGTGCTTCCTTTTCATAACACCAATTTTCAAAAATTTGACTTGGCAATTCTACAAAATCCCAAGATACAGAAGTTCCAGATAAACTGTTGTAGGTAGTATTGGCAAGCATACCATGCAAAGCATGGCCAAATTCGTGAAACAAGGTAGTAACTTCATTAAAAGTTAATAAAGAAGGTTTTGTTGGTGTTACTCCATCATTGCTCAGCACAGGCTTTGTAAAATTACAAACTATAGACACTTGAGGTCTTTCGTTAATACCATTTTTTATTTGTTGTGGTTTGTAAGAGGTCATCCATGCACCATTTCGTTTGCCTTTTCTTGGATGAAAATCGGCATAAAAAACCGAAATAAAATTACCATTTGTGTCTGTAACATGGTATGTTTTTACATCTTCGTGGTACTTTTGAATGGTAGTTGTTTCTTCAAACTCTAAATCAAATAGTTTATTAGCAATTGTAAAAACGCCTGCTATTACGTTTTCTAATTGAAAGTAGGGCTTTAAAACTTCTTGGTCTAAATCAAAAATTTCTTTTTTTAGTTTTTCTGAATAATAGGCACCATCCCATTTTTGTAACTCTTGAATTCCGTCTAATTTATTGGCAAAATCGGTTAAATTTTTAAATTCTTTTAAAGCCGCTGGTTTTGCTTTTTCTAATAATTCATTAGAAAAATTAAATACAGTTTCTGGCGTTTCTGCCATTCTCTCTTCTAAAATAAAAGCTGCGTGCGATTTGTAACCCAATAAATTTGCTCTTTTATGGCGAAGGTTTACAATTTCTAATACAATTTTCTCATTGTTATGCGCATTGTTTTTAAATCCCTTTTTGCCATTGGCAATAGCCAATTTTTTACGCAGTTCTCTATTGTCTGCATAGGTCATAAAAGGTATGTAACTTGGGTAATCTAAGGTAAAAATATAACCTTTTTTATTTTTTTCTTGCGCCAATTGTTTTGCGGCCTCTTTTGCAGACTCTGGCAACCCAGCAAGATCTTTTTCTGCTGTTAAATGCATTTCAAAAGCATTGGTTTCTGCCAAAACATTTTCGCCAAATTGTAAAGAAAGTTTAGAGAGTTGTGCATCAATTTCTCTTAGCTTATTTTTATCTACTTCATTTAAATTTGCACCGTTTCTAGAAAAACCTTTGTATTGTTTTTCTAAAAGCATTTGTTGCTCTTTGGTTAATTCTAAATCTTTACGACTATCATAAACTGTTTTTATTCTTTTAAATAATGGCGCATTTAAAGTAATATCATTTCTAAATTCACTTAACCAAGGAGAAACTTCTTGTGCAATTTTTTGCATTTCTTCATTGGTTTCTGCAGAGTTTAAATTAAAAAAAATACTGGTAATTTTATTTAATTTTTCACCAGAAAAATCTAAGGCAACTGTTGTATTTTCAAATGTAGGTGCTTGCGTATTATTTACAATGGCTTTTATTTCTTTGTTAGCAAGTGCAATTGCCTCTTTTATTGCGGGTTTGTAATTTTCATTAGTAATTGCAGCAAAAGGAGGTGTATCAAAATCGTTTAAAAGTACATTCATTTTCTTATATTTAATAAGAATCAAAGATAATTATTAAAAGATTAGTTTAAAACTTAACTAAAAAAATATCCATTTATCGGTAATTTATTCTCGTTTAACTAATAAAAGCTATAAATATAGAGTAATACAATACTTTTATTTAAAATTGAATTAAAGTTAAAGTGTAATGCAATAGTTTAAAGAGAATATTTATGAGATTTATAAAAAAAGTATTTTCCGGTTTTATTACTTTTATTACTCATATTATTGTTGCTTAAATACCTTCTGGAGTTGACTTTAGCTTAAATAGATCTTGTGATTTTATTATGATATCAAATATAGAGGCCATATACTTACTAAATATTAGAAATAGAACAATTGAGTTTTGGTTTAAGCCTGCAGACATAACCTCTAAATAGGTTTTATATGAAGAAGGTGCGCAAGTAAACACTTTTATGTTTTTTATTGAAGCGGGTAGAGAGTATGCAGGAGTATATAGAAATAATACAGAGGGCGTTTCAAATAGAAGAATGTTTAGATCTGCAGTTAGAGAAGTCGCTGTAAATAAATGGACTCATATTACTTTAAATTTAGAAGGTACTATTTCAGCAGATTTACCTTTTTAAAGCTTTTTTAAATAATACTCAAATTCAAAATAAAAAATTAGTGATACACCAATTAGTCATTTCATCTAAGAAAAAATAAAACCACTAAACAATTTTATGCTTAATGGTTTTGTTGTTTTCTATGATGTATTATTTTTTTACGCGTTCAGCAGCTTTTTCTACCTTAATTTTTAAGCCTTCTTTGTAGGCAATAATTTTATCTAAAACACATTGGTCTGAAGCGCCAATAATTTGTGCCGCTAAAATACCTGCATTTTTTGCACCATCTAAGGCAACTGTTGCTACAGGCACACCACCAGGCATTTGTAAAATAGATAATATAGAATCCCAGCCATCTATAGAGTTTCTACTTTTTACAGGAACACCAATTACTGGTAAAGGGCTCATGCTAGCCACCATTCCTGGTAAATGAGCTGCGCCACCTGCGCCAGCAATAATTACTTTTATACCTCTTTTATGTGCGTTTTTGGAGTATTCAACCAATTTTTCTGGAGTTCTATGTGCAGACACAATGTCTACTTCAATAGAAATGTCCATACTTTCTAATATATCTATTGCTTCTTGCATTACTGGAAGATCAGAATCGCTTCCCATTATTATTCCTACCATAAATCTTAGATTTACCCTGAATTTGTTTCAGGGTCTGTTGTTTTATTATTTAGAAGCTGAAATAAGTTCAGCTTAATTTACAATTACTTTGCTATTACCTTTATCGTCTCTTTAACCTCCTGAGCAATAACTCTAGCTTTGTCAATATCTTTATTTACTATGGTTACATGACCCATTTTTCTAAAAGGGCGTGTTTCTTTTTTACCATAAATATGAGGTGTTACACCATCTATTTTTAAAATTTCCTCAATATTTTCATAAATTACTTCTCCAGAAAATCCTGCAGCACCAACAAGATTTACCATAATTCCTGCAACTTTACTTTCTGTATTTCCTAACGGAAGATTTAAAATGGCACGCAAATGCTGTTCAAATTGACTAGTATAACTGGCTTCTATGGAATAATGACCAGAGTTATGCGTTCTTGGCGCTACTTCATTCACTAAAATTTCATCTGTTGTGGTTTGAAACATTTCTACAGCCAACAAACCAATAAAATCTAATTTTTCAGCAATATGTAAAGCAGTTTCTCTTGCTTTTTTCGCAACATTATTAGCTATTCTAGCAGGGCAAATTACATACTCTACTTGGTTTGCTTCTGGGTGAAATTCCATTTCTACTACAGGATATGTTTTTGTTTCTCCCGCTTTGTTTTTAGCAACAATTACCGCCAATTCATTCTTAAAAGGTATGAGTTGTTCTGTAATACATTCTACATTTGGTAAAGATTCTAAATCGGCAATATTTCTAACAATTTTTACACCATTACCATCATAACCAAAACGCGCAGCTTTCCAAACAAAAGGAAAAGTTACAATATTGTTTTCATAAGAATGTTTTAATTCTTCTAAATAAGCATAATGAGAAAAAGGAGCAGTAGGTATTTTATGATCTATATAAAAGTTTTTCTGTCTTGCTTTACTCTGTATAATCCTTAAATCTTTGGGTTTGGGATAAATGGGTAAACCTTCACTTTCTAACTTATCTAAAGCGTCTAAATTTACATTTTCTATTTCTATAGTTAGTAAATCTACGGTTTTACCAAAATTGTAAACAGCATCAAAATCTAATAAATCGCCCACTACAAACGTATCGCAAATTGCAGCACAAGGCGCGTTTTTGTTACCATCTAAAATAGCAGTATGTATGTCTAATTTTTGAGTTTCGGCAAGTAGCATTCTACCTAATTGACCGCCACCAAGAACGCCCAATTTAAAATCTGAAGAAAAGTAATTTATCACGAGTAAAATTGTTGTGTTTTAGCAAAAGTACACAACTCTGCTCACTTTCACTAAAAATTAGTTATTCTAATTGAAGAGCCATTTTTTAAAACACGATATTCTCTTGCAGCACATTCAAAACCATCTGTTTGTGGTGCGCCACCAAAATGAACGCTGTATTCGCTATTGTCGCAAGCGCAAGTTAAAACCAACCCTTTTTCAAAAGTCATAGGAGCATCACAATCATTTTGTGGACAAAGTTTATCAAAAGCAACAAAATCGTTGCCGTTTTTATTAAATAGTAATACACCATTTATACCACCAACTAAATCTACAAAACCTCCTGGGGTTTGTGCGTTTATAAGTTGTGGGTTATTTAAATCTGTGGTTATATTTAAAGGTAAATCTGTACGTAAACAATTTTCTGGTACATCATTACTAGAACAGCTTGTAAGAAATATTATACAGATTAATATAAATACATTTTTTATCATAATTTTAGGTTTTCACTATTTTAAAAACGCAAGCAAGTTACAAATATTTTGTACATTTGTTAAAGAATCTCATTCCTTTTGCGGGCAATGAGATTTTTAAATTTAACCCAAAAGGGTATTTGTAAGAAAAAGTAGTACCATTAAAAAGACAATAATTATGAGCGATATATCTTATTATTCACCAGAAGGTTTAAAAAAACTAAAAGACGAATTATTGCAATTAGAGCAAGAGGAAAGGCCAAGAGTTACTCAAGAAATTGCAGATGCAAGAGATAAGGGAGATTTAAGTGAAAATGCAGAATATCATGCAGCTAAAGAAGAACAATCTCACTTAGAGTTTAAGATTGCAAAGTTAAAAAATGTGGTAGCAAATGCCCGTATTTTAGATGAAAGTCAATTAGATACTTCTAAAATTTTAATACATTCTAATGTAGTTATTAAAAATACTACAAATGGTATGGAGTTTAAATACAGATTGGTAGCAGATTCTGAAACCGATGTTAGAAATGGTAAATTATCTGTAAACTCGCCAATTGGTAAAGGCTTATTAGGTAAAAAAGTAGGTGAAATTGCAGAGATAAAAGTGCCAAGTGGTATTATGAAATTTGAGATTGTAGAAATTTCTAGATAGTTTTTTTAGAAGCTATCTCCCGCTTTTCACTATATCTTTTTACTTACATTAGAATTTACATTCTAATGTAAGTAAAAAGGATGCCGTTTCAGTCGGGGCTAAACTTGTTTGTAAACTTTTAGCCTAAAAGCAAATAATTATACTTTTAAAACATAAAAATTCGGATTTTGAGCATATCAAAATTCGAATTTGTTTTTTATATTTACCAACAACCAACAACCACAAACCAAACACCAATGAGCATTTTTACAAAAATAATTACCGGAGAAATACCAAGTTATAAAGTAGCAGAAAACGAAGATTTTATTGCGTTTTTAGATATAAATCCCAATGCAAAAGGCCATACTTTGGTTGTGCCTAAAAAAGAAGAAAATAAAATTTTCGATTTGTCTGTAGCAGAATACACCAAATTAATGGCATTTTCTTACAAAGTAGCAAAAGCCTTAGAAAAAGCGGTGCCTTGTTTAAGAGTTGGTATGAGTGTTATTGGTTTAGAAGTGCCACATGTTCATGTACATTTAGTGCCAACTAATAAAATGGCAGATATGCAGTTTACAGAAAAAGTACAATTATCTAAAGAAGAATTTTCTGCTTTAGCAGAAACCATTGCTAAAACGTTTAATAAAAATGAAACCTTGGATTAGATTTGGTTTAGCTTGGGGTCTTTATATGTTTGTAGGAATGACCTTTGTTTGGCCGTTAATTGATGGGGAAGAAATTACGTTTAAAAATGTAATAGTTAAATTTGTTCTTCATATGCTTTTTGGTTTACTGTTTGGATATGTAAGTTCTAAATACAAAAAATACAAGTACGTAATTCGTCCAGAGAAAAATCAAAAAAATTAAATCTTATCCAGTAAAATTTCAAAAGTAGTTCCTTTATCAATTTCAGATTTTTTCACATAAATTTTGCCTTTGTGGTAATCTTCTACAATTCGTTTAGATAAAGATAAACCCAAGCCCCAGCCACGTTTTTTTGTGGTAAAACCGGGTTTAAAGATTTGTTTAAATAACTTTTTAGGCATTCCTTTCCCTGTATCAGAAACAGTAATTTTTACTTTTTTGGATGCGTCTGTAATGGTTACATTTAATTGACCAATACCTAACATGGCATCAATAGCATTTTTAATTAAGTTTTCTATAACCCAACCAAAAAGCTCTATATTTAAATTGCATTTTATGTCTGTTGCAATGCTGTTAAAAGTAAAAGTGATTTGTTTAGAACTTCTAGATTCTAAATAATCAAAAGCGGTTTTGGTAATATTTATAATATTGTTTTCTTCTAACTCTGGAGTAGAGCCAATTTTAGAAAAGCGGTTGGCAATGGTATTTAATCTGGCTACATCTTTTTCTATTTCTGTAATATAGGTATCGTCTACTTTTTCCATTTTTAAAATGGCTATCCAACCTAAAAGAGAAGACAAAGGTGTACCAATTTGATGTGCAGTTTCTTTTGCCATACCTGTCCATAATTTATTGGTTTCAGAAACTTTGTTAGAGCTGTAAAACAGATAAATAATACTTAAAAAAAGTATTAAAATTAAAATTAAAGCAAGCGGATAATAAGTGAGTTTGTTTAGTAAATCTGAATCTCTATAATAGATGTATTGTTTGTTTTTTCCTTTATAACTCATTTCAATCGGCTTATTTTCTGATTTCATTATTGCCAATTGTTCCTTTACATAATTTTTATCTAATGATTTTATAGAATCTAAATTACTAACCTCTAAAATATTTTCATTTTCGTCTACCAAAATCATTGGTATGCTTTTGCTGCTTTCTATAACTTTTAGTGGCAAATCTACACTTGCATTTAAATTGGTATTACTTGCCAATTCTTTTTGAGCTTCAGCTAAAACCTCTATTTTTAAACGCTCTTCTACCTTAAATTTTTGAAAAAACACATACGTATTCCAAAGAATTAAAGAAACTATGGTAAGCGAAGCAATAATGGCAATTCTTTTGAATAAGATGGTGTTTGTTAAAAATTTCATTAAAACAAATATAAAGGTTTACAATAGATAACTCATTTGTATTTTTGATAGTATATTTAAGGACAAAAAATTAAGAACATGCTTACAATAGATCCAAAAGAAATTGCTACTGGTAAATTACATGGTTATTTATTAGGAGCAATTGCGCCAAGACCAATTGCATTTGCTAGCACAATAGACGCAGCTGGTAACCCTAATTTGTCTCCCTATAGTTTTTTTAATGTATTTGGTTCTAATCCGCCAACATTAATATTTTCTCCTGCCAGAAGAGTGAGAGACAATACAATAAAACATACGTTAGAAAACGCTTTAGAAACAAAAGAAGTGGTAATTAATGTGGTAAATTATACTATTGTGCAACAAATGTCTTTAAGCAGTACAGAATATGCTAAAGGTGTAAACGAGTTTGATAAAGCAGGTTTTACCATGTTAAAGTCTGATATTGTAAAACCATTTAGAGTGGCAGAATCTCCTGTGCAATTTGAGTGTAAAGTAAAAGATGTACTTTTTACTGGTGAAGAAGGAGGCGCAGGAAATCTTATTATTTGTGAAGTTGTAAAAATTCATATTCAAGATGCTGTTTTAGATGAAACAGGCGCTATAGACCAACATAAAATAGATTTGGTAGCTAGAGCAGGAGGTAGTTATTATACAAGGGCAAAAGACGGTTTTTTTGAAATACCAAAACCTACTGCTAATTTGGGAATTGGTGTAGATAATATACCACAAGAAATAAGAAATAGTACTATTTTAACGGGCAATAATTTAGGTATGTTAGGTAATGTTTCAGAATTACCATCACAAAAAAGTGTTGATAACTTTGCGAAAGAACACGCGAATTTTATTGGGCTAGAAACCACAAAAAAACATACATTTGCCCAAGAGTTTTTAAAAGAAAATGATGTAGAAAGTGCTTGGAAAGTGCTTTTAATTAAATAGTTAAGTTTTATATTATGGAAGTTATAGGTAAAGTTAAATTAATTGGAGACGTACAAACTTTTGGTGCAAACGGTTTTAGAAAAAGAGAATTAGTTGTTACTACAGATGAGCAATATCCGCAAATGATTATGATTGAATTTGTTCAAGATAAAACAGATTTATTAAATAGTTATAAAGTTGGGCAAGACGTAAAAGTTTCTATAAACTTAAGAGGTAGAGAATGGATTAATCCACAAGGTGAAGCAAAGTATTTTAACTCTGTGCAAGGTTGGAGAATTGAGAGTTTATCTCAAGGAGCACCTCAAGAAGGAAATTTACCTCCAGTAGACCAATTTAAAGAAGCGTCTAGTGTTTCTGATGAAGAGCCAGATGATTTACCATTCTAGTAAATAGAATTGATGAAAAAAAGAGCATTCAAATAATTGAATGCTCTTTTTTTGTGCTGTAAACTTTGTAGTTTATCCTAAAAAAGGGTATTTGTAATCTTCTGGACTAACAAAAGTCTCTTTAATTAACCTTACAGAAGTCCATCTTAATAGGTTTTGTGCAGAACCAGCTTTGTCATTTGTACCAGAAGCTCTAGCACCACCAAAAGGTTGTTGCCCAACAACAGCACCAGTTGGTTTGTCGTTTATATAAAAGTTTCCTGCCGCATTTTCTAAAGCTTTAGATGCTTTTTCTACAATATATCTATCTTTTGAGAAAATAGCACCTGTTAAGGCGTATTCTGTAGACTCATCAACTAATTTTAAAGAAGCTTCCCATGCATCATCTTCGTAGATGTAAATGGTAATTACTGGTCCAAAAAGCTCTGTAGTCATGGTTGCATATGTTGGCGATTTTGCCAAAATAACAGTTGGCGCTATAAAATAACCAACAGATTTATCATAATTACCACCTAAAATTATTTCTGCATCTGCATCTTGTTTTGCTGCATCTATATATTTTGCAATTTTATCAAAAGAACCTTCATGTATAACAGCATTTACAAAGTTGCTGGTATCTTCTGGAGACCCCATTTTAAGCTCGTTAACTTGGTTTGTTAAGTGTGTTTTTACATCATTCCATATAGAACTAGGAATGTAAGCACGTGAAGCTGCAGAACATTTTTGACCTTGGTATTCAAAAGCACCTCTTGTTATTGCAGTTGCTATTTGTAAAGGGTTTGCAGAGTTGTGTGCCCAAATAAAATCTTTACCACCAGTTTCTCCTACAATTCTTGGGTAGGTTTTGTAGGTGTGAATATTACTACCAATTTGTTTCCATAAGTTTTTAAACACTGTTGTAGAACCCGTAAAATGTAATCCAGAGAAATCTGGTGATGCTAAAACAGTATCAGAAATCATGACAGGATCTCCATAAACTACATTAATTACGCCATCTGGCAACCCCGCTTCTTTAAATAAATCTACAATTACTTGTGCAGAATATGCTTGGTGGTCAGATGGTTTCCAAACAACAACATTACCCATTAAAGCTGCTGCTGCTGGTAAATTTGCTGCAATAGAAGTAAAATTAAAAGGCGAAATTGCGTATACAAAACCTTCTAAAGGTCTGTATTCAACTCGATTCCAAATTCCTGGAGCAGATTCTGGCTGATCTTTAAAAATATCAGTCATATACTGTACATTAAATTTAAAGAAATCAATCATTTCGCAAGCAGCATCAATTTCTGCTTGAAAAACATTTTTAGATTGTGCTAGCATTGTAGCAGCATTCATTCTGGCTCTGTAAGGTCCTGCTAATAATTCAGCAGCTTTTAAAAAGATAGATGCTCTTTCCATCCAAGAAACCGAAGACCAAGCTTCTCTTGCTGCCAAAGCTGTAGAAATTGCAGTATCAACATGGCTTTTATCTGCAATATGGTATTGCCCAACGATATGTTTATGATCATGAGGTGGTGTAATATTTCTGGTGTTTCCTGTTCTAACTTCTTCACCATTAATGTGCATAGGTATGTCTATATTACCATGGTACATTGTTTTATAAGTTGCTAAAACTTCATTTCTTTCAGGTGAATTTGGTTTGTAACTTTTAACAGGTTCGTTAACTGCTACAGGAACATTAAAAAATCCTCTTGCCATTGTATGTTTATTTAAAAATTATCGACTAGTTTTGAGAAATCAAAGTTACAATTTTTGTTTTAATAATTTTAACGTATGTTTGACGCTATTTGTTAATGAAAATGTAAAATTTTCTTTGAAATGCTATATTTAATTCAATATTAATTGCCTAATGTGTACTGTTACCTATTTGCCTTTACAGGATAATAATTTTATTTTAACGTCTAATAGAGACGAAACTCCGTTGCGAAAAACAATAGCGCCAAAAGATTATGTAGAAGATGGTGTAAGCTTAACTTACCCAAAAGACGAATTAGCAGGTGGAACTTGGATTGGTTTAAGTGAGAGAAAACGTTTGGTTTGTTTGTTAAATGGCGGTTTTAAAATTCATACTAGAAAACCACCCTATAAAATGAGTAGAGGTGTTATTGTGAAGAAAATTTTAAGTGCTAAAAATGCAGTTTCTTTTATAGAGGAATTCAATTTTGCTGGAATAGAGCCTTTTACGCTAGTTTTAGTAGATTGGGATGCAAGTTTAAATACCTTTGAGCTTGTTTGGGACGGAGCCGAAAAACATTTTAAAGAATTACCACAAGAACCAATAATTTGGTCTTCTAGTACATTGTATACTGAAGAAATGAAAAGTATGCGTCAAAATTGGTTTACGAAATGGGTAAAAAATAATCCAGATTTTTCTCAAGAAGAAATATTAGAATTTCATCAAAATGAAAGTTTAGGCACAAAAGGGACTTCACCAAAAATGAAAAGAGAATTTGTAGAAACGGTAAGTGTTACTTCTGTTAAAAAAGAGCAGACAGCTGTAAATATGTTGTACTTAGATTTGCTAGACTAAAATAACGCAAAAGATACTATTGCCACTAAAACAATACTTAAAGTACCTATGATAGCGTAACTAAAATTTAAGAATAAAAATTTTAGTATAGTTTTGCCATAACCTTGATTGTAAAAGTTTTTCATTGCTAAGAATAGATAAATTAGAAACACAAATAAAAAGACTCCCCAATTGCCAGTACCAATAAGAATACCTGTAAAAGTTGCAATGCTTAATAATATAAACAAAACGGTTTGTGTATGAAAAACAAAAATTAAATGATCTACATAAGTGTATTTTCTTCTTAGATACAAAAATTTAAGAAATAAGGTAAAAATTGGAAGAAAAATAAATAGGGCAATAGAACTGTAAGACAGGGCTTCCTTTACATATCTGTCTACGACATCTTTATTATTTGAAAGCTCATTTACCGTTTTAGATTTTTGATATAGAAATCTATTTTTAAAACTTTTCTTTTGTTTTAAAGAATCTAGAGCAATATCTGTACTTAATTTTGGGTTTTTCTTTTGGAAAGTAATAAAATCGTCAAATTTAGTTCCTTTAAAAGAAATCTTGTTTTTCCTAATTTTTTTTCTTTTAATTGAATCTTTTGCCTCTGCTTCTATTTTAGCTAAAATTTCTTTTTTGTAATTTTTAGTTAAGGGTATAAAAGATTCTTCTAATTCTTGAGCTACTATTTTTTTAATAGAATCTGCTTTAATTTGATTGTCTTTTAAAGCATCTTCTAGGTTTACTTTTGTAATTTCTTCGCTCATAGAATACGCTTTGTATTTATCGTAAGTTGAAGAAAAGCTAAGTATTAAAAAAAAGAGAATAGAAACTGTAATGTAAAAACGAAAAGGATTAGAATACCTGCTTCTTTTACCCTCTTTATAGTCTTTGGATATTTTACCCGGACTTGTTAAAAGCGGAATTAATGTTCTCCAGAATTTCGCATCAAAATTAAAGAACCCGTTAAAAATTTCGCGAACAAAATCTTTAAAATTTATTTGGTTTCCCTTGTTTGCTTGTCCGCAATCTGCACAAAATTTTTCTTGCCCATTAAAAGGATGCCCGCAATTTAAACACGTAGCATCTTTTATTTTTAGAAGCTTTTTTTTTGGTTTTATTAATTTGATAAGGCAGGTATTGCTAGGTTAAAAGTAGGAATGTATACTTTAAATTGTTCGTAAGTTTCTAAATTTATCATGGTGTAAAAACCTTTCATGGCGCCCATATTAGATTTTAAAAAACAACCAGAATTATACGTGTAAACATCTTTAGGTTTTAGGGTGGGAGTTTGCCCAACAACACCAGGACCACTTACCAATTCTGTAGCGCTTAAAGAATCGTAAATTTTCCAGAAACGATCTGTTAGTTTTACAGTATGCTCACTATGGTTTTCTATAGTTACAACATAAGAAAATACGTAATATGCAGTATTATTTCTGTTACTCACACTATTAAAGTTTGTTTTTACAGAAATTTTTATGCCTTTTGTTATTTGTTCTACCATACCTAGTAAAAGTAGGTTTTTAGATTTGTTTTTACAAATCTATTTTCAGACTATCTATTCTGATCAAAAAAACCAGTACCAACGCCAATTACTCTATCAAAAAGACTTCCAAAAGGTTTGTAGTAGGCAATTACAGTATATTCGTTTTCAGTTTCAAAAAAAGAACCACGTATATCTTTTGTGTTTAAAATGTTATCTTTTTCTGAGGTTACAAAAGTATAGTTGTAAAAACCTTGTTTTAGTAAAATGCTAGCATTGTAAGTTTGGTTTTTAGGATTGTAATACATTCTATTTTTGTCTGATGTGTTAAAGTTATTAAAAGCGCCGTAAACATAAACTTCTTTCTCTTTAAACATTTCGTCTACTTCTAATGTAAAATGCATTAATGCATAATCTGCCTCTGTATTATTGTCTTTACCTTCTAAGGTTCTTACTACAAATTGCCCATTAATATCTGGGTTGTAGGTGTATTCTAAAAATTCATTATAAGTAGTAGGGTATATATAATGATTAAACACTTCATCGTGTGTAACACGAACAATATTTAAACTTTTATTTCTAATAATTTTACTATCAAAATGCAAATATTCATTATCTCCCCAAAAATTAGTTTTATTGGTGTATGTGTATAAAAGCTGATTTGGTTTAAAAAAAGTGGGCTGCAGATTGCTAATGGTTTCTTGCCAATTGTTATTTTTTACAATAGCAACGTTAACCTCTAAGCCAGGATTGTTAATAGCAATATTTGGGTGATTTACAGAAAACTGAATGGTTTGTTGCGAGTTTTCTGTTTTGGTATTTCTACTTCTTTCTACAGTAACACCTACTGTGGCTAAGTTTTCAAATAAAACGAATTTTCTAGTAAAAACTACATCATCATATTCATCTAACACAGAAAGTAAATAATTACCACTCTTGGTTATTTCTGTATTTACATTGGGTATTCTTACAGCATAATGTGAATAACTTTGAAACGTATTAAACGAATTGGTTACGTCTATGATATAATTTTGATCAAAGCCATTAATATATTGGCTAGGTAATAATCTACTTTTTTTCCAATCATAGGTCATGTGTTCTATTTTATATTGATAGTCTTTGCTATCTGCTTCCAAATCATCAAAAGACAATTCTAAAACAGTGCCTAAAGGGACAATTGCTGTAAACACATTTTCTTGTAATGGCCTTAATTGAATGGTTTTTATGTGTTGACTAAAACTTATCAACGTAAAAAACAGAAGAAATGTAGTAGTTGTTTTTTTGCTCATTTTACAAAAATATTAAATCATTTCATAGATTAATCAAAATTTAAGCCAAAAAAAGATTTTGATATTTTATAACAAACCTATTTATTTAGAATAATTATAAATAAGATTTTTTAACTAATATTAAAGAATATTTATATCTAAAATAATCGTTAAAACCATTATTTTTGCATCGATTTTTTTAGTTAACTAAATATTCCAATTTACTATGTCAAAAGACATTCGTATTAAAAAAGGCTTAGATATTAAGCTTGTTGGCGTTGCAGAAAAAACCACTACTGCTATTTCTCAAAGTAGTGTTTATGCAGTTAAGCCAGAAGACTTTCACGGAATAATACCCAAACTTATTGCAAAAGAAGGCGCAGAAGTAAAGGCAGGAGATACTCTTTTCTATGATAAGAGTAATGAAGCTGTTTTATTTTCGAGTCCTGTTTCTGGAAAAGTAGTAGAGGTAATCCGTGGAGCAAGAAGAAAAGTTTTAGCAGTTAAAATAGCTGCAGATGCAACACAATCTTATAAAGATTTTGGTACCAAAGATGCAAACAATATGTCTGCAGAAGAGGTTAAAAATCATTTATTAGCATCAGGTTGTTGGCCATTTGTAAAACAGCGTCCGTTTGATGTTGTTGCTAATCCAGATCAGGCGCCAAAAGCAATTTTTGTGTCTGCTTATGCAAGTGCACCTTTAGCTGCAGATTTAGATTTTACATTGGCAGGTAAAGAAGAAGAATTACAAGCTGCTGTAACCGCAATTTCTAAGCTAACACAAGGTAAAGTGCACGTTTCTGTTGGTAAGAATTCAAATTCGCCTTTTGCAAACTTAAAAGATATTCAACTTCATAAAGTTTCTGGGCCACATCCATCAGGAAATGTTGGTACTCAAATTGCACAAATAGACCCTATTAACAAAGGAGAGGTTGTTTGGACTTTAAGCGCTCAAGACCTAGTTGTAATTGGAGAAATGTTATTAACAGGAAGGTTGAATTTAGAAAGAACAGTGGCTTTAACAGGTTCTAAATTTGCTACGCCGCAATATGTAACTGCTATTGCAGGAGCTAACGTTGCAGATTTAGTAAAAGGAAATCTAAATAGCGATAATACTAGAGTTATTAGTGGAAACGTACTTTCTGGAACAGAAATTAAAGAAGACGATTTTTTAGGTTATTACGATAATCAAATTACAGCAATACCAGAAGGAGACGATTATGAGTTTTTTGGATGGAATAAGCCTGTTTTTGATAAAGTATCTACTTCTAGAGCACTAACTTTTTCTTGGTTAACACCAAATAAAAAGTATGATTTAAATACCAACACAAACGGCGAGCACAGAGCGTTTGTTGTTACTGGTTCTTATGAGCAAGTTTTTCCTTTAGATATTTATCCAATGCAATTGTTAAAAGCATTTATGTATAAAGATTTAGATGAAATGGAAGCTTTAGGTGGTTATGAAGTAGCACCAGAAGATTTTGCTTTAACAGAATTTATTTGTGTATCTAAACAACCGCATCAAAAGATTATTAGAGAAGGTTTAGATTTAATGAGAGAAGAATTAGGATAAGATTATACTATTATGAGCTTAAAACAAAACTTACATAATTTAAAAGAAAAGTATAAAGGTAAAAAAATGGCACCTGCATTTAATGCAATCCATACCTTTTTATATTTGCCAAATGAAGTAACTCATGGAGGTACTCACATTAAAGCAGCAGACGATTTAAAACGTACTATGAATACTGTAATTACGGCATTAATACCGTGTTTACTTTTTGGTATGTTTAATGCGGGTTATCAACATTATGCAGCTATAGACCCATCTTTAAGAACAGATGTTTTAGCTAACTTTTTTACGTTTGATAACTTGTGGATAGGAATTATTAAAGTATTACCATTAGTTATTGTTTCTTACGGTGCTGGTCTTATTGTAGAATTTATTTTTGCAGTTATTAAAGGGCATGAAGTGGAAGAAGGATATTTAGTAACAGGTATGTTAGTACCTTTAATTGTTCCTATTGATACACCTTTATGGATGTTAGCAGTAGCAGTGGTTTTTGGTGTTGTAATTGGAAAAGAAGTTTTTGGTGGGACAGGAATGAATATTCTAAACCCAGCATTAACTATTAGAGCATTCTTATTTTTTGCATATCCAACTTGGATGTCTGGAGATAAAGTTTGGGTATATGAAGCAACAGAAAGAGCAGGAACTGCAGATGCAATATCAGGAGAAACGATTTTAGGTAGTTATGCACAAAATTCAGAAGTTATTTATTCGAATTGGGATAAGTTTATGGGCTTTATACCAGGTTCTGTAGGAGAAACTTCAACATTATTGATATTATTAGGAGCAGCTTTTTTAATTTTTACAAAAATTGGAAGTTGGAGAATAATAGTATCTACATTTGTAGGCGCTGCAGTAATGGGCTTAATTTTTAATGCTGTTGTTAGTGCAGATGTAATTACAGAATCTAGTAAATTTTATGGTTTAATGAATACGCCTTTTTGGGAACACTTAATGATTGGTGGTTTGGCGTTTGGTGCTGTATTTATGGCAACAGATCCTGTAACAGGTTCTCAAACAAATAAAGGAAAGTGGATTTATGGTTTCCTTATTGGTTTTTTATCAATAATGATTCGTGTATTTAATCCAGCATATCCAGAAGGAGTTTTCTTAGCAATATTATTAATGAATGTTTTTGCACCAACAATAGATCACTATGTTGTGCAAGGAAACGTTAAGAGAAGAATGAAACGTTTAAAAGCTAAAACAGCATAATTATGGCAAATACAGATAAAAATTCGTATACGGTAATATTCGCTACTGTAATGGTAATCGTAGTTGGTTCATTATTGGCGTTTACTGCGGCTTCCTTAAAGCCAAATATTAAGGAAAACGAAAGAATGGAAAAGCAGCAAAATATTTTGTATGCTATGGGAATTAACGAAAATGAAGAAGGAAGTATCAATTTTATCTCAGAAGATAAAGTTGCTGAAGTTTTTTCTACAGGTGTTACAGAACAAATTGTTTTAGAATATAAAGACGGCGCAATTGTTAAAGAAATGAGTCGTGACGAGTTTATGAAGGCCAATAGTATTGAGCCTTATTTAATTGATGTTAAAAAACAACAAACCAGAGCTAAAGAAGGCAAGTCTCGTTTTTTACCTTTATTTAAAGGTATGCAAGACAATAAAATTGTTTATGTAGCGCCAATTAGAGGTGTTGGTCTTTGGGACGCAATTTGGGGTTATGTTGCTTTAGATAAAGATATGGTAGTAAGAGGTGCTTATTTTGATCATAAAGGAGAAACTCCTGGTTTGGGTGCAAATATTAAACAGCGTTATTTTATGGATGATTTTTATGGTGAAAAATTACTAACAGATGCAGGTGTTTTTAAAGGCATAACTGTAGCAAAAGGAAATAATGATCCTACTAACGAAATTAAAGATGATTACGAAGTTGATGCTTTAACGGGTGCAACTATTACAGGTGATGGTGTATCTGCAATGATTAAAAAAGACTTGAAGTTATACTTACCTTATTTCCAGAACTTAAAAAATAAATCGTAAAATGGCATTATTATCAAAAAAAGATACCAAGTTAATTACAGATCCTTTAACGGATAACAATCCAATTACTATTCAGGTTTTAGGTATATGTTCTGCGTTAGCAATTACTGCAGAGTTAAAAGCTTCTATAGTAATGAGTATTGCAGTAATATTTGTAATGGGCTTTGGAAACGTGGTTATCTCATTAATGAGAAACGTTATTCCTTCTAAAATTAGAATTATTGTGCAGCTTATTGTAGTTGCCTCATTAGTAATTATTGTAGATCAAGTTTTAAAAGCATTTGCTTATCCGCTTAGTAAAACATTAGGTGCCTTTGTAGGTTTAATTATTACCAACTGTATTATTATGGGACGTTTTGAAGCTTTTGCATTAGCAAATAAGCCTTGGCGTTCTTTCTTAGATGGTATTGGAAATGCCTTAGGATATGGAGTAATACTAATTATTGTTGGTTTTTTTAGAGAACTTTTAGGAGCTGGTACTTTATTAGGATACCAGGTTTTGGGAGATCCTATTACTAAGACAGGTTTATACGCAATAGGTTATGAGAATAACGGATTTATGTTATTATCACCTATGGCTTTAATAGTGGTTGGCCTTATCATTTGGGTGCAACGTAGTAGAAACCCTGCGTTAGTAGAAGAAAATTAAATAATAGCAACTTGTTTAAATGTAGTAATGATTTAGTTCATCATTCATTTAAATAAATATCAGAAAATATAAATTATGGAACATTTAGAATTATTTTTTAAATCAGTTTTTATTGATAACATGGTATTTGCAACATTTTTAGGAATGTGTTCTTACTTGGCAGTATCAAAAAAAGTAACTACGGCTGTAGGACTTGGTGTAGCTGTTATTTTTGTATTAGCAATTACTGTACCTTTAAATTGGTTATTAGACCAGTATTTATTACAACCAGGTGCATTAAAGTGGTTAGGTAAAGAGTATATAGATTACGATTTAAGTTTCTTATCTTTTATTATGTTTATTGCAACCATTGCAACAATGGTACAATTGGTAGAAATAATTGTTGAAAAATTTTCACCATCATTATACAATTCTTTAGGTATATTTCTACCATTAATTGCTGTAAACTGTGCTATTTTAGGTGGTAGTTTATTTATGCAATCTCGTGAAATAGCATCCTTAGGTTTGGCATTTAATTATGGTATATCATCAGGAATTGGTTGGTTTTTAGCCATTTTAGCAATTGCAGCAATTAGAGAGAAAATTAGATACTCAAGTGTTCCTCCAGCTTTAAGAGGTTTAGGAATTACTTTTATTATTACAGGTCTTATGGGCATTGGTTTCTTAAGCTTTGGTGGTATGTTAACTGGTGGAGATGAAGAGGAAAAGCCAGCAACAAAAACAGAAGCTGTTATCAAGAAAGAAGATTTGAAGGAAGACAAGAAAGAAATAGCAAAAAACACGAAAACGATACAATAATATGATTTTAGCAGCAGGTACTACAGGAACTGTTATTGCAACAGTGGTCGCATTTTTAATAATCGCTTTATTGCTAATAACTTTGTTATTAGTTGTAAAACAGAAATTATCTCCATCTGGTCCTGTAAAGATCATGATTAATGGAGAAAGAGAAATAGAAGTTGCCTCTGGTGATTCGCTATTAACTACATTAGGAAGTAACAAAATATTTTTGCCATCTGCTTGTGGTGGAGGTGGAACTTGTATTCAATGTGAATGCCACGTTACAGAAGGTGGAGGAGAAGCTTTACCAACAGAAGTGCCACACTTTTCTAGAAAAGAGTTAAAAGATGGGGCACGTTTAGCATGTCAGGTTAAAGTGAAGCAAGATATGAATATTTCTATTCCAGAAGAAGTTTTTGGAATTAAGAAATGGGATGCAGTTGTAGTTAGAAACTACAATGTGGCCTCTTTTATTAAAGAATTTGTGGTAGAAATACCAGAAGATATGGGTTATAAAGCAGGAGGTTATATTCAAATTGAAATACCACCTTGTGAAGTTAAGTTTGCAGACATGGATATTACTGCGCACCCAGAAGAGCATGATACAGCAGACAAATTTGAAGGAGAATGGGATAAGTTTAACTTAAGACCATTGGTAATGAAAAATACAGAAACTGTAGAAAGAGCATATTCTATGGCTTCTTACCCAGCAGAAGGTAGAGAAATTATGTTAAATGTACGTATTGCAACACCTCCTTTTGATAGAGCTAAAGGTGGCTGGATGGATGTAAATCCTGGAGTTGCATCTTCTTATATTTTCAATTTGAAAAAAGGAGACAAGTGTGTTATTTCTGGTCCTTATGGAGAATTCTTTATCAACGAATCTGAAGCAGAAATGCTTTATGTTGGTGGTGGAGCTGGTATGGCTCCAATGCGTTCTCATTTATACCAATTATTTAGAACTATTAAAACTGGTAGAAAAGTAACGTATTGGTATGGTGGTCGTTCAAAAGCAGAGTTATTTTATATAGATCACTTTAGAGCATTAGAAAAAGATTTCCCTAACTTTAAATTTTATTTAGCTTTATCTGAGCCTTTAGAAGCAGACAATTGGAAAGTTAAAAAAGATATTAATGATGAAGCAGGAGATGGTTTTGTTGGATTTATACATAATTGTGTAATCGAAAACTATTTAAATCATCATGAAGCTCCAGAAGATATTGAATTGTATTTCTGTGGACCACCATTAATGAACCAAGCTGTTCAGAAAATGGGAGAAGATTTTGGTATTGCAGATGAAAATATCCGTTTTGATGACTTTGGAGGATAGACTTTAAAGTGTTAATACATTAGAAATTAAAAAGGCCAATACATTTTTGTATTGGCCTTTTTAATAGGTTTAAGTATGTTCTTTTACACTTTAGTTGGTTAAAACGGTTTCTAAATGATATACTGGAGATCCGTTTTCACGCTCAAACAGCTTAGAATAATCCATTACGTTTGGCAAATTATCTAGTTTACATAAATAACTAATTACAGCGCATAAACCGTTAAATAATGTTTCGTCAGAACTACCGTTTATAGGTTTTTTATTATAATGGCATAATGGCGTTTTAAAGCCACAAGCCTCTAAAAATATTTTCTCTATTTCTAAAATTTCTAATGGGGTATATCCATTAAATTTTCTGCCTAGATTTTGATGAACACGACCAACATAGCTTAATTTAAGAGAACCATGATCGTTAGAAAGATGTTTCCAACTATCTAAGTTGTCTAAGATATTGCCAACTGCACAAGCCGTGCAATCTTCTGGGTTTAGTTTCTTATTATGAAAAGCGTTGTATAGTTTAATAAGCGCTTGTTCTAATCTATATGGAGTATTCATATTTGAAATTTTTACTTTTTAAAAATAATAATTAATGCAATATCAAACAAATGAGTAAATGTTAATTTTATTATCTAGATGCTATAAAAATTAATAGATTTACTAACCACAATATTATATGTTATACGCTTTAAGTTTTTTTTTGATAATTCTTGTGTCTATAATCCTACTTTATATTGGGCAAGAGCATCTTATTTTTTTAAACAGAGCTAAATTAGATAAGAACTATAAATACTCATTTAAATATAATTTTGAAGAATTGTTTCTACAAACGGCGCCAAATACTATTATTAATGCACTTCATTTTAAACATAAAGAGCCTAAAGGCGTTATTTTATTTTTTCATGGAAATGAAGGGAATTTGAAAAAATGGGGTAATAAAGTTTCTTTTTTAATGAAATACAATTATGATGTTTTAGTGTATGATTATAGAAAGTATGGCAAGAGTACAGGTGTTTTTAATGAAGAAGGCATGTACACAGATGCGCTTAAGGTATATGATTATTTAAAAAACACCTATTTAGAGAGTGAAATTGTACTTTATGGGTTTTCTATGGGAACTACTTTTGCGACAAGAGTAGCTGCAAAAAATAAGCCTAAAGAACTAATTTTAGAAGCTCCGTTTTATAGTTTGAGTAATGCAGTGCAATACAAGTTTAAATTAAAACCTTACAGCTTATTAAAATATAAATTTAACACTTTTTTATATCTTCCAGATGTTATTTGCCCTGTGAGCTTATTTCATGGTATTTTAGATAAAACTACTGCCTTTAAAGATTCTAAAGCATTATACCAATTAACCAATTCAGAAAATAAAACACTTTTAATTATAGAGCAAGGTACGCACCATAATTTAAAAGAATTTAAAACGTACAAAGAGAAATTAGAAGAAATATTATTGAGATAGTTTAGGATGCATTTTTTAAATTGTATTTTTGATGTATAGAATCTGTATTTATGAAAAGGTTAAAAAAAATCTTAAAAAAGCAAAAGTTTAAGCAAATAAAGTTAAAGAAAATTGCTACCAATCATTTAGAGTTAAAAGCTAAAATAAATGGAGTTAAAGGGCGCTTTATTTTAGATACTGGTGCCTCTAATTCGTGCGTAGGTTTAAATGCAATAGCACATTTTAATCTATTAGCCAAAGAAAGCGAAACTAAAGCAGCAGGTGCAGGAGCAACAGATATGGAAACCCAAATTTCTGAAAACAATAGTTTACAAATAGATAAGTGGAAAATTAAAGATTTTAATTTGGTATTGTTTGACTTGTCACATGTAAATACAGCACTAGAAAATCATAATGCCAAAAAGGTAGATGGTATTATTGGTGCAGATATATTGGAAAGAGGAAAAGCCATTATAGATTATAATAAAAATGTATTATTCCTGCGAAAAGCGAAAAAAGATTATAAGTTGAAAATTAATTTTTAATTGATTTTAAGTAAATAGTATATAATTTAAAACGAAAAAATATGAGTTTGCAAAAGCAAGTAATGGATAAAATGAAAGAGGCAATGAAGGCAAAAGATACAGTTGCCTTACAAGCTTTAAGAGCTGTAAAATCTGCCTTTTTATTAGCTAAAACAGAAACAGGCATACAAACAGAATTAACAGAAGAACAGGAAATAAAAATTATTCAAAAACAAGTAAAGCAAAGAAAAGACAGTGCTGCTATTTTTGTAAAACAAGGTAGAGAAGATTTAGCCGAGCCAGAATTGGCAGAACTTGCTATTTTAGAACAATTTTTACCAGAATCTCTTTCTGAGGAAGCCATTGAAAAAGTAGTTGTTGCTACTATTGCAAAATCTGGTGCAGAAGGTATGAAGGATATGGGTAAAGTAATGGGTATGGTGTCAAAAGAGCTAGCTGGTCAGGCAGATGGTAAAACCATTTCTACATTAGTAAAAAAGCATTTGTCAAATTAATTAAAGTGATTTTTGATAAAACTATTGTAGTTTACATTTTTATGCAGTTCAATTTTTTTTGTTTGTCATTTCAAACGTAGCGAAGTGTAGTTGAGAAATCTCGTATTTAAATTGATTTATCCTTAAAATTGAAATTAGATTAGTTTTAAATATTATAATTGACTTACAAACGGTGTATTTAAGATCGAATTCACGTTAATTACGTTTAAAAATTGTTGTCACTTTCTTGATTTTATTTGCCTAATCGTTAAATAATGGCTCCATAGTTCAACTGAATAGAATATCAGATTTCGGCTCTGAGGGTTGCAGGTTTGAATCCTGCTGGAGTCACAAAAAAAAGCGACCAAATCTTGGTCGCTTTTTTTTTATACTAGAATTTTAAATTATTCAATCAATACTTTTCTGTTAGACTTTCCTTTATCAGTCTTTACATTTATAATGTAAAAACCAGTAGGTAGTTTTTTATTAATTTTTAATTCGTATTTCTCTTGTTGTTCATTTATTTTCCAAGATGCAATTTCTTTACCTAAAATATCATAAAGCTGCACTTTATTTACGCTTATTTGTTCCTTTTTAGTAACTACTACAGTGTTGTTGTTATTATCAACATACATATTTGTAAAAGCGCTAATAACTTCTTCATTTACCGTCAGTGTTTTTAACGGTTTAAAAGCAAGGAAAAATCTATCTGTATAAGTTCCTTCTGCTAAATTTAATGTAATGCTATTTTTACTGATCTCATAAGAATCTCCTGTAACCTTATCTATAATATATAGATTTTTAGCAGGTACATTTTTTAATTCATCAATCATTAAATCAACTGTTCCAGAATAAGACATTTTAAGTTCTAAAGGAATCTCTAACTCATCAGAAATAGATTGTACCCCTGTAATTACAAAGTTACCCTCTAAACTAGGGAATTTCCAATAGATATCTGTAGTACCCGTATCAAACATTTGAGCATCATATCCTTTGTCATATGAAAAAGAGGTAAAAGAACTAAATGATACAGCTATCTGTCTGTGATAAGTTCTATTATCTATTTCATTTTTAAAGTCCATACCTAATTTTATAATAGGCAGTGTTGCTGTTTCGTTCTCAGAAGTTTTAGCAGACTTTCTAGCTTTTGTTTCGGCTTTAAAAAATATTGAGTTGCCTGTACCTTCTGTAACATATTGTCTTTGGCTGTTGTTAAAAGTTATAGAACCACCATCATTATCTCCACCAACAAAAAATCCTTGTCCTATGGCAACATAAGGTTCTGGATCTCTATAAGTAAATGTGCCTGGTGTTCCTACATTTGGTGCACAAGCTACTAAACCATCTGTATCAACTGCATTTAAGTATTCTATTTCTATAGGTAAACTGTCTAAATTAATTATGCTAATATCACTACCTGAAACCACACATGCATTAAATTCAAAAGTTCTAAAAGTACTACTGCTAGGAATTTTTAAGCTAGTTACACTTGTGCCGTTTTTCTTTAAAACTCCGTTTCCGTTCTCTAAAATATTTACGCTTACAGAATCTAGAGAAGTAGTTCTATATCTTATAATTAAATTCTCTACACTACTAGGTATATTTGTAAAAGTTAATAAAGAATTTGTTGTGGTTAAAGAAGCTACATTAATATTGGTAGCGCCATCTAGCACTGTTTGTAATAAACCGTTAGTAATAGTTGCAGTGTTAGCGGGTAAAGTAATGTCTTTTGGGCCAGATCCATTTTGTGCAACATTTATAGCACTAACACCAGTGGTTATATTTCTTGTTGCATAGCCTCCAATATAACCTGCAAAATTATGACCTGTGGTAGGTCCAGATGTATCTAGTTCACTAACATGCTCCCAAAAATACAATACACCTGTTGTAGCATCAAGATTGTCTTCTATAAATTCTTTTACACTTAGTGCAGAAGCGTAAGGGTTTGCAATTAAATAGGATTCACTTGCACCAATATTTGAGGTAATATTTCCGTCCTTTGGAACTCCTAAAAAGGTGTAGTTTTGAGCTCTACCTGGCCCTTTAAATATAAATCCATCAGCATTACCTAACACCCCATTACTCCCTTTCTGTATCCAATTAGCTACAGCTCCATTAGCAGGAGCAAAGCTAAATAGCCAATAATTTGCAAGTTGAATTGGATCTTGTGTATCCCCATCATAACCTCCAACAAAATTAATGTTTTTAGCAATGGTTGTGTTTATTGTACCAGAAAAATTAGTTGGTGTAGTACCATCTTTTAAAACATTACCAATAGTATAAGTTGCTGCACCAGAAACCTCTTTTACGGGAGAGCCTATATAATTAAACCTATAAATACTAGGTACCGTAGAGTTTTGGTCTACTAATAGTTTACCATTAGAACCGGCAGTAACTAAACTAGCAGATTCATGTGTCTGTATAAATTGCGCTCTACTATTGCTTGATGCATCTATTAACCTTATTTCTCCGTTTAAAACCACATCGTTAGTTACCACTAGTAAGTTGTCTGTAATACCTAGCTTAGTATTGTTATTTACGGTTAATTCTCTAGCGCTTAATGTTCCTGAATTGTGGTTGTAATCTTCGTTTATAACCACAGCACGAGAACGATCTGGGGCTCCATTACTCCAATTATTAGCTGTTCTTGTTGTGACATTTATACGATGTAAACCTAATAATGTATTTGCATTCGTGTTAGCATTTATAACTTCTGAAACCAAAGGAGCGTGTGGATGTCTGCCATCATTTGGATCTGCCAATGGGTTACCAAAAGGTAAAATAGAATCATCTATAAATGTTATCCATTCTTCTGTTGCAAAAGTGATATTAGGTATTAGTGTTTCATCTATTCTAACCAGAGAGGTGTTATTTTCAATGTTGGAAACAACATCAAAACGATTGCTCCAAGAAGATTCATTTCCGCTACTCGAGATCGTAATAATGTCATCACCATCTGCAATATCTGTTAAAGCATTATTTTCTATAATAATAGCATTTGCAGCTGGTGTACTAGGGGTAGTATTTGTAATTGTATTAGCAGAATTTCTAATTAATACAGATTGACCCGGTAAAATTGCAGAGGTAATACTTAGGGTTACGTCTGGTAAAACACCTAGAGGTTCTGTTGTTCGGTCTTTATACAATTGGATATTAATAGTATTGGCAGGTAGTGTATTTGCGCTGCTTATATTTGTAATTTCTATCCAACGTTCTGTGCCAAATTGGTAAACTTGTGTTATCATGATATCATCAGCTATTACTGAATCTCTAAAGTCTAAATCTCCATTACCCGGGTTAAAATCCCCATCTTCATCGTTAAAGGCATCTTCTAAAGATGTTGAATCTGTAACGGTATCATTTGCACCTACACCATCATTTACAGTTGATCCTAAAGTAGCGGTATCATCATTATCATCAAAAATATCGTTAATACCATCACTATCTGCGTCTGCGGTAATGTCTAAAATACTATTATTAGTGGTATCTCCATTTTCTTGAATGTCTAGAATTCCATCATTATCGGTATCTGTATCTAAAAAGTCAGGTTCGTTATCATTATCTGTGTCTTCTGGGCTTATACCAATTACCGTTCCATTTTCATAATTATCATCTACACCATTATTGTTTGCATCTGTAATTCCTGTGCCTATGCCACTTGGTTCTATATAGCCAGCAGTAGTTTGTGCCTCTACGTTATCTGGTATACCATCATTATCTGAATCTAGATCTAAGTAATCTGGTATACCATCTCCATCTGTATCTATACTTGTATTACAGGCTTCTGTAAAAGCACTATAACTTACATTGTCTATATTTAAATTACTTGAAACCTCGGTGTACGTAATTCTAATATCAGTTGCGTTAGTAGTAAGTGTATAATTAGTTGTAATAAAAATATTTTGAGCTGTAAACGTAATGTTTTGCGGATTTACAAAATTTACACCATCTGTAGATTCTGTAATTGTCATTATATTCCCAGAATTAACATCAAATATTTCTGAAACAATAGCAATATTTGTACCTGCTTGCACTGGTGCAGAACCACTTCTTAATGTTATTTGTAAAATTGAGCCATCGCGAAATAGTGATGCCGATTGATCATTAATACCATCAATAGCATCAGATTCTCTTGCTACATCATTTATGTCTGTAGCTAAGAAACCGTTAGCTCCAGGAATTACTATATCCGTACACTGTCCCTCTTCTGTATCTAAAATACCATCATTATCATCATCTAAATCTACAGCATCAGAAATACCATCTCCATCATTGTCATTATTTTCATCATCTCTAAAGTCTAAATCTCCATTACCCGGGTTAAAATCTCCATCTTGATCGTTAAAGGCATCTTCTAAAGATGTTGAATCTGTAACGGTATCATTTGCACCTACACCATCATTTACAGTAGATCCTAAAGTAGCAGCATCATCGTTATCATCAAAAATATCGTTAATACCATCACCATCTGCGTCTGCATTATTGTCTAATATACTATTGTTAATAGCATCTCCATTTTCTTCAATATCTGGAATTCCATCATTATCTGTATCTGTATCTAAAAAATCAGGTTCGTCGCTATTATCTGTATTTATAGGAGTTAACCCAGTTCCACTCGCATTTTCATAATTATCATCTACACCATTATCGTTTGAATCTGTTATTCCTGTGCCTATGCCACTTGGTTCTATATAGCCAGCAGTAGTTTGTGCCTCTACGTTATCTGGTATACCATCATTATCTGAGTCTGAGTCTAAAAAGTTTGGGAAGGTATCACCATCACTATCTGTACAAGATGCATTTCCTGTAAAATTGGATACAGTAATAGTTTGACGTTGAACAAGATTATCACCCTCAATGCCTAAAGTAACACTAGAAACTCCTATAAATTCGAAAAATGTTTGGTTTGGATCATTATTATTATTCCAAACAACTGGGGGGCCTGCGTTTACTATAGTACTCTGAGGACCTGGTATAATATTATCGTATGGTGTTATAAATGTTACAGATTCATTAGAATTATTACTTCTAAGACCGATAGTAACATTAACGTTTTGAGAAAAGGTATAGGTTATTAGTGCGGTTCCACTGGTCCCAACATAATCAATAACAAGTTGATTACTTCCAGTATCTACTCTTAAGTTTGGTGCATCTCCTATTATCTGTGTAAAATTATAATTAGCTGAAAGATCTACGTTGTTACAACTTTCTATAACTCCTAGATTACCTGTTGTTGCAGAGCCAGAGGTAACATTTGAAAAATCGATAACAGTTGGTGTTGTAATTAAAGAAGGGGCTGTATATCCTTCATTAGTATCTAAAATACCATCATTATCGTCATCTAAATCTGTAGTGTCTGGTATTTGGTCGCCATCATTATCATTTAATACCGTAACTGAAACCACTGCAACTTCACAATTGCTTGTTCCGCTTTCACAAATCTGGTAGTTAATTACATAAACTCCATCTGGAACGTTACTTGCCACATTTACTTGCCCTGAATTGTTTACTGTAACTCCGGCATTAATTGTACTTAATTGCGTGAGGTCTGTATTACTGGTTGTTGCTTGTACTCCTGCAATAGTATCATTAAGTAATACATCAAGTACATTAATATTCTCTAAACCTTCTATTACAGTTACAGCATCATTTACAGCGTTTATGACAAGATCTCTAAAGTCTAAATCTCCATTACCCGGGTTAAAATCTCCATCTTCATCATTAAATGCATCCTCTAAAGATGTAGAACCTGTAACGGTATCATTTGCACCTACACCATCATTTACAGTAGATCCTAAAGCAGCAGCATCATCATTATCATCAAAAATATCGTTAATACCATCATTATCTGCGTCTGCGGTAATGTCTAAAATACTATTATTAGTGGTATCTCCATTTTCTTGAATGTCTAGAATTCCATCATTATCGGTATCTGTATCTAAAAAGTCAGGTTCGTTATCATTATCTGTGTCTTCTGGGGTTATACCAATTATCGTTCCATTTTCATAATTATCATCTACACCATTATCGTTTGCATCTGCAATTCCTGCACCAATTCCACTTGGTTCTACATAACCAATAGTAGTTTGTGCTTCTACGTTATCTGGTATGCCGTCGTTATCAGAATCTAAATCAAAAATATTAGATAAGCCATCATTATCCGAATCGCAATCTAAAATAATATCAAAAGCCATTGCTTCACTTACTATTTGGCCGGGAACGCTATTACTATTAAAGCCTATATCTATTGGAAAATTATTTACGCCAGATAAGTCAATAAAAATACTCCAATTAGAATTTACTAAAAGCCCACCAGCAATGGTTAAAACTTGACCAGAATCTATACGATCTCCAGTAGTAAAACCTGTTATTTCGTTATTAGGGTCAAAAATAATTGCTTCTGTTCCTCCAGGCCAAGTTATATTTATGTCTTTGGTTATTTGACTTAATATAGTATTAACATTTGGCGCTTTACTCCCTACACGAATACCGTAAAGACTCCCGTTTGTTGCCTGATCAATACTAATTGTCATATTATGCGTTTGATTATTACCTTGATTCCAGAACAATTGCAAACCACTGATTACTCCGTTATTAAATTGATTTGTATTATGATCTGATACAATTGAAAAATTTGACGAGGCTCCTGAAGGGGAGGTAAAATCTCCAGAAAGTGTTGTAGTACCATTGCCTGAGGTAATATTTCCTTCTGGCACTGCACACTCTGCTGTATCTAAAATACCATCATTATCTGAATCCAAGTCATGAATATTAGGAACCCCATCTTCATCAGCATCACAAAGAGGTTGTCCTGCTTTTTGTCTCAAAGTAATGTCATCTAAAAGATAATCGTTACCAGATGATGTCTGACCTCTTCGAACTCTTATTTCTATATTTAAAGTGGTAGAGTTGCCAGAATTGATAGTTATGACATCTTCTTCCCATTCTCCAAAAGCTAAACCAGCACCACCTTGTAAAGTTTCTATAACTGTGCCGTTAACAAGAATTTGAATTGCTCCTCTGAAATCTACTGTGGTTAAATCTTCTCTACCCCATATCATATGGGCTAAACCAAATTCATATTCTCTGTTTGGTAGTACTGTTTCTGTAAAGCTAAGTACAGTTAAAAAATTAAAAGTTGTTGTGCCACTTGACCCTGCTTGAATACCAATTACCGTACCAGAGTTAGTAGAGCCCGTTGTATGATCTGTAATTACACCTGTTGTGCCAAAAGGGTCAAGACAAGGATCATTAGGACTACCAATATAATAAGTAGGATTTTGGCGAAACCAGATTGCTCCAAAGTTAACAGCAGGGCAACTTGTTGTTTGCGTTAAGGCAATGCTTGAAAAGATATTTAAGTTATATTCAAATACATCTTCTGTAGGACATTCTACTATATCGAAAATACCATCATTATCGTCATCTAAGTCAATTTCGTTTGTAATACCATCACCATCACAGTCTCCAGTTGCTGAAGTATCTGCACACTGCGCATAACTTGCAGTAGTAGCAGAAATTAATAATAACATAAACATTACTAAAAATGTAAAGGTTTGTTTAAGCATTTGGTTAGAAGTAATATTCTTCATTATGTTTTTTTGCTTTTTTTATATTTTCTCTTTCATTTATCTATAAAACAGTATTTTATATACTCTAATTTTTAAGAATTAGGGTTTAAATACAAATTTACAATAATTTTAACTATATTATTTTTTAGACACAATTTTTTCTAGAAGTCACAGTGCATAGTTTGGTCTAACTTATTTATATTCAGATGTAAGCTCGTCTGCAATTAAACCATCTTCTAAAGTTTGTATAACGCCTAATGCTGCTCTCTCACCAGAAATCATGGCTGCATTTAAAGAGCCATTTAACAGCTGATCTCCTGCTAAAAACAAAGTAGATTTTAACTTGGTTTCTGTACTAGAAATTTCATATTGTAAGTTGCTTAATTTTGGTAATGCTTTTTTAATGGTAAAGTGTTTAATAAATTGTTTAACATTTATATTACAAAGTGTTTTTAACTCTTCTGTTACCTTGTCAATTAATTCTGCCTCGTTTAAATTGTGGTTTTTTACCACAGTTACAGATAATAAGTCATGCTCATGTTTTATGGTGGTTGCAATACTTGTATGATAAAAGATGTTATTAATTAAAGCATTTTTGTTTGCAATTAAGCCTATTAATGGCTTTTTAATTACTTTATTTTCGGTTTCAAAATATAAGGTATCACAACTTTTCCATGCTGTTTCTTGGTTTTTTAAGTTTGCAACTAATGGGTTTGCGTCTGTTGCTATAATTGTAATTTGCGTTGCTAGCGTTTTGTTGTTTTCTAGTACTATTGCAGTATCTTTAACTTCTTTAACCTTTGTGTTAAATAAGAATGTGGTGTTTTTTAATTTAGATTTTAGTTGGTTTGGTATTTCTTGTATTCCTTTTTTTGGTAAAACAGCTAAACCATCGCCAAACATTTTATAAACAAACTCAAACATTCTACTAGAGGTTTCTAAATTAGGTTCTAAAAAGATTCCGCTAAAAAATGGTGTAAAAAAATCATTTATAATTGAAGGCGAAAAACCATAATCTTGCAGATATTGTAAGGTTGTTTTTTCTTTCTCAGCAAAAATGGCCGCTATTTTCTTTTTCTTTAAAAAGGCATTCAGTTTTAATATTTTTATTTTGTCTGAAAAATTACCAATACTGGCAAATATTGTAGGAAAAAGTAGCGGTAGATTTCTTAAAGGGTCACCAATAGTTTGTGCTTTGTTATTTTTAAAAATAGTTGCACCAGGCAAAAACTCTTGCAATTTTAGGGCTTTATAATCTAAGTATTTTTTAGCTGCAGGATAAGAAGTTAATAAAACTTGAAAACCATGATCTAAAGTGTATCCTTTTTCTATGTCTGATTTTACACGACCACCAACAGTTGCAGAAGCTTCTATAATTGTAGGATGATAACCGTAATTTTCTAAAATTTGTGCTGCAATTAAACCACTAATTCCGGCACCAATAATATTAATTTTATATGCTGATTTTTCCATTTTCTTCCTTTTGTTTCTTCTGCTTTCTTAAATATGCACCTAATATTTTTTGAATATCGCTATTGTCTCTTTTAGGTTCTATGTAAACTTCGTAATCTTTTGGTTGTGCTATTAAAGCGTCTTCCTCTTTATTAAGATAGCCAATTCCCTTGTAACTTCCATCTAAAATAAGTGCAAAACCAACTTCGTTTGCTGTTCTGCCAGTTTCTTTTAAAACCAAACTTTGTGTACCTGTATTAATAGATGCCATAGCTTGTTTTACTCTACTATTATAACTTTCTACAGTTTCTTTATTACAACAAACGCCTTTGCATGTTTTTAATTGATGATGAAAACAACGGGAAACATTAGTTTGTAAATGGCAGTATTTAGGGCAAAGTGTAAACTCTTCGCAAATTTGTTCTAAAAATTTTCTACAAGCTGTATTTGTAAAAAAGGTAAGTAATGGTTTTGGCGTTAATTTTAGTTTGTTAAACGCAAAGTGAATCACACCTTTTTGGTCTTGATAGGTAAATAAACCAATAGCTTCTCTTTTGTTTTTTTGTGCAAAATTAAATTTAGGGTAGTGTTTTTTAATTTCTGACGATTCTAGCAGAAGTGCCAACAACTCGCTACCAGTTTGTTGGTGAGAAATGTGTGCGATTTCTAGACACATTTGTTGCTCTTTTTTCTTTTTATCGTAAAAATGACTAATAACACGTTGTTTGATGTTATTTGCTTTACCTACATAGATTATTTCTTTTGCTGCATTTTTGAAATAATAAACACCAAAATTTTCTGGTAAATTATCTACAGTTTGTTTGTCTAATAATGGTGGTAAAGTAGCTTGTTTAGAGCGCGCGTTTAAAAAAGAGTTGATTATAAAATTTTGATCTCTTTCTATAAGTCTTCTTAACAGTTCTACAGTAGCTTCTGCATCTCCTTTTGCTCTGTGTCTTCCATTTATAGGAATATTTTCTCCAGAACAGATATTACCTAAACTATAAGAAGGTAAGCCAGGTACTATTTTTCTTGTTAAACGAACTGTGCAAAGTTTTTTGCGTTTCCAATCAAAGCCTAAATTTTTGAATTCGTCTCTAATAATATTATAATCGAAATTTACATTGTGGGCTACAAAAATTAAATCTTTTGTAATTTTTTCTACCTGCTCTGCAATTTCATAAAATTTAGGTGCGTTTCTAACCATTGCATTTGTAATGCCTGTTAGATTGGTAATAAACGGTGGTATATTTTGCTCCGGATTTACTAAAGAAGTAAATTCGTTTGTAATTTTTTGACCATTAAAAACCAGCACAGAAATTTCTGTGATTTTTTGGCCTTTATAGCCATTTCCTGTGGTTTCTATGTCTACAACAGCATACAATTTATGCCATTATGTTTTTTAAATCGGCTATAGTTTCTGTTGGGTTTTCTGCTCCAAAAACATAACTACCTGCAACTAGTACATTTGCACCAGCTTCTATTAATTGGTTGGCATTTTTATCTGTAACACCACCATCTATCTCTATTTGGCAATTGGCGTTAGAAAAGTCAATTAAATGTTTTAATTGACTTACTTTTTTGTACGTATTTTCTATAAAAGATTGTCCGCCAAAACCTGGGTTTACACTCATTATACATACCAAATCTAAATCTACAATAATATCTTCTAAAACAGCAATTGGTGTGTGTGGGTTTAAGGCTACACCAGCTTTCATTCCTGCCGCTTTTATGGCTTGTACAGTTCTATGTAAATGGGTGCAGGCTTCTGCATGTACTGTTAAAATATCTGCACCTAAATCTGCAAAAGTTTGTATGTATTGGTCTGGATTTACAATCATTAAATGTACATCTATTGTTTTTGTAGCATGCTTGGTAATTGCTTTTAAAACAGGCATTCCAAAAGAAATGTTTGGTACAAAAACACCATCCATAATATCTATGTGAAACCAATCTGCTTCACTATTATTTACCATTTCTATATCTCTTTGTAGGTTTGCAAAATCTGCAGCTAAAACTGAAGGAGCCAATAAATTACTCATTATTTTTTGATTTATTTTTTGACAAAGATACTAAGAAAGCTGCTGTTTTTTTAATTAAATATTCTAAAAGACTGTCGTGATTTTTAAGGTTTGTAAAAGTTGTTTTTTAATGATTATTGAAAAGGAAATGGTAAAACGAACAACATTTTTAAATTGAAAGAAGAAATTTTTAAGTATATGATTTGTAAGCTAAATGATATACATTTAAAATAATAGATTTTTATTAGTTTTTAAATAGAATAAAATTTGTTTTGCACTGCTAAAGCTGCCAAACAAGTTTAGCCGCGATTGAAATGGCATCCTTTTTTTACTTCCATTTGTGGTAAAAAAAGATAGAATGTAAAGCTGGAACCTGCTTGCCGGCAGGCAGGATAGCTTCAAAAAAAACTCCCAAAAGTTAATCTGAGAGTTTTAAATATGTTACATACTTTATAAGAGCATGTGTAAATTACTTAGATAAATCTGAGATTTCTAGCCTAAATAAGTCATTAAAATTTTAGATCTAGAAGTATGTTTTAATCTTCTAATTGCTTTTTCTTTAATTTGACGCACACGTTCACGAGTTAAATCGAAAGTTTCGCCAATTTCTTCTAAAGTCATTGGTTGGTGTTCACCTAAACCAAAGTATAATTTTACAACATCTGCTTCACGTGGTGTAAGTGTTTCTAAAGCCCTGTTTATTTCTATTCTTAAAGATTCGTGTAATAAAACTCTATCTGGATTTGGAGATTCACCAGAGTTTAAAACGTCATATAAATTAGAATCTTCACCTTCAATTAAAGGAGCATCCATAGATACGTGACGTCCAGAATTTTTCATAGATTCTTTTACGTCATTAACAGTCATGTCTAATTTCTTAGCAATTTCTTCTGCACTTGGTGGGCGCTCATTTTCTTGCTCTAAGAACGCATACATTTTGTTAATTTTATTGATAGAACCAATTTTATTTAACGGTAAACGTACAATACGAGATTGTTCTGCTAAAGCTTGTAAAATAGATTGACGAATCCACCAAACTGCGTAAGATATAAATTTAAAACCTCTAGTTTCATCAAAACGTTTTGCTGCTTTAATTAAACCTAAATTACCTTCGTTAATTAAATCGGGTAAAGTTAACCCTTGGTTTTGATATTGTTTTGCAACAGAAACTACAAAACGTAAGTTTGCTTTTGTTAGTTTTTCTAGAGCTCTTTGGTCTCCTGCTTTAATAAGTTGTGCTAATTCTACTTCTTCATCTGCAGTAATTAAATCTACTTTACCTATTTCTTGTAAATATTTATCTAGTGATGCAGTTTCTCTATTGGTAACCTGCTTGGTAATTTTAAGCTGTCTCATATTTTATATGCGAGTTGTTTTGATGATTAAAGTATACCCGCAATTATTGATACGTAACAAAAGCTGTTTTTGTTACATTTTTTTTGTTTTTTTTTTTAAATGAAGAAAAGTCGAATTTATAAAAAGATGTTTTTTAACCATTCACCGATTTAATTTTACCGTTTATCTTTTTTTAAATTCTAAATGTGACTTATTCTGTTTATTCGTGTCATAAAAACACAGAAACATTGAAAGCACTAGCATTAAAAATTACCGACGAAGAATTAGTATTTGAAATTGTAAGGACCAATAACGCAGATTTATTTGCAACTTTATACGATCGTTTTTCTACAGTTGTATATAATAAATGTTACGGTTTTTCTAAAAGTAGGCAAGAGGCAGAAGATCTAATGCAAGATATATTTGTTAGTTTATTTGTAAAGTTAAGAAGCTTTAAAGGTAATTCTAAATTTTCTACTTGGTTGTATTCCTTTACTTATAACCATTGTGTAAATTATGTTCAAAGAAGTAGCTATAAGAAAAATGAAAAAGTTACTGTAGTTACAGATGTAATTCAAGAACAAAGTACTGCAGATGAAGATGATGAGAAATCATTATTAGATTTAAAGTCTTCTAAATTGGCAAAAGCCTTAACCATATTAGACCCTTGTGATAAAATGATATTATTAATGAAGTACCAAGATGATAAAAGCATTAAAGAGTTAGCGGGGCTTTTAAATCTTGGAGATAGTGCTGTTAAAATGCGTTTGAAAAGAGCGAAAGCAAAGGTTATAAAAATTTATCAATCCTTATAAAAAAGAATGAATAAATCGTTCAAAAAAATTCTCCCGTCACATAAAATTTCATCAAAAGTAAAGCGCAATGTTTTAGTTGATGTGAAAATGGTTGCAAAGACTTTACAAATAGCAGATAAATATGTTTTAAAATATCCCAAAACACTTACCAATTTTTTTATAAAAAATAAGTAAATATTATCCCTTAGTATAACTATATTGAGTATACCATTTCTTTTTTTAGCTGTATTTCTTTAGTATAGTAAATAATATTGCAGTTAACTTGTATCAAAGACTATTATTAAAGCCCCGTATTTTTAATTAACAATTTACATATTTTATCTTCCTTTCTCAATTATAATCTTGTCTTTAATCTTAATAAATTGCTAGCGCAGTCCAAAAGAAAAACCTTTTTTTACAAGTGAATTATTTGCTTTTTTTTACTTATATAATTGCTGTAAAATGAGTGTTTTTAAATTTAAGATAGGATTATTCCTTAAAATCACTTTTTACCCTTTTTAATTTCTTTTGATGATAAACTTTTTATTTTATCAACCAAAAACCTTGATTTATCTATTTTTATTTAAATAATTAGAAAAGCGCCTGTACTTTAAGCGCTGCGTTAACTTTTAATTGACTCATTCAATTAGAAGTTTAATAAAATAATGGGCCACTAAAGTTTATATGATATACAATACCTAATTGTATATCAAGTGCCCATTCATTATTTCTGTTTTCTACACGATCTGTTTGTAGGCCATCAATTTTATCAGAAAGAAAATAAGTGTAATTATATTGTGCAACTAAATCTATTTTTTCGGCTATTTTTAATCGCGTGCCAATACCAATATTAACTCCTAAAGATTCACCAGACCCAATAAATAAGAAGTCTTCATTTCTGTATTTAATAGGTAAAACTGTAATGTCTTGTCTCCAATCTCCAAGGGTAGATTCTAATGAGTTATTGTAAAATGAATATTGTAATCCAAAACTTACAAAAGGGTTAAAAGAGATGTCTGATGCTTGATATACAAATTCCTCTAAAGGTTTTAAAAAGTACTCTACATTCATACTCAGATTTAATATATTAACGCCTCCTCTCATGGCTCTTAGTCTTTCACCTTCCGGAGATTGTTTTTCGGCAAAAATACCATGATGTTCTAATTTTGTATTGGTAACATATTGTATAGCTGTTTTTACCATTAAATGATTTTGTAAAATATCATTTGGATCCCAACGCAAAGTATTATTGTAAAAAGATAAGTAGTGCGCAACAGTAATAGATAAATTATTATTATTTAATTCACTAGGTAAATGCCCTCGTTCTCCATAATCGGTTTGTAAACTGGTAGAGCCAAGAAATACCCCAACATCGTGTGTTAAGTACTGAGCATTCAATTTAAAAATTGAAAAAATAAACAGTATTGTTAGTATCGGTAATTTCAATTGCCTTAGGGTTAAGCTAATTACTCAAAAGTATAGCAAATTATTCAATTGTAAAAGTATTTCCTTCTAAAAAATTGTTAGCTCTTACATTTAAGATTTCTGAAAAGTATATCACTTTTTCTGGCATTTGCTTCTTTAAAAAGTTACCTGTATCCCAAATTCTATTATTGTTTTTATCAATAATGGCTCTAAAAGTATATTTATTAGGTTCTAATTGTTTAAATATTAGTGTTTCTGTGCTTTTTATGTAGTTTCGTTCTATAATTTTATCTTTATCAGCGAGTAAATCTACTATTACATTGTAATTCTTATTATTTACTACTTGTAAAGTTATTCTTCCATAATCTTCAAATTCTTTAGTAGAAAAGTTGTAATTTAATGTATCATTTTTTACAGCAAATAAATCTCTTATAGCACCTGGTAATAATTGTAATTTATAGCGTTCTTTTTCTTTTTTCTTAAATAATAACCCTATTTTGTTTTCTTTTTTAGATATCATTTTGCGATAGTCTACATTTATTGTATCCTTATCTGTAAATATAATTTTGGTAGTGTCTACGTGTATTATTGGATTATTACTTTTTATAAAAAAAGTATCTCTAAAATGTAAAACACTATTAGTGGAAGCTGATAATTGTAAAGAGTCTATTTTCTTTTTTCTTAAAAATACAGTTACAGAATCTATAAAGTTAGCGTTAGAAATTGTAAAGTTTAAAGAATCTGCATCTATGGGTGTGTGCCAGTAATTTAAGGTGTCTTTTTCTAAATCTAATTTTGCAACGCTTTTAAAAGAATCGGGTACTTTAGAGAGTAAATTTACTTTTAAATCTTTTATTTTACCTTCATAACCAAATTCTATTTTACCTTTTGTAATTTCTTTTCCTCTTTTAAATTTATAAGGTTGTATTTCTTTAAAAAGCCTTATGTTTTCTGCTATAATACTATCTCTAGGTAATTGTAACGTATCTGTATAAAAACCAATTTTATCTACTTTTGGATCAAAAATATAATCGCTACTGGCATCTTCTATAGCTATCAAAAGATACTTGCCTTTTCTTAAATTTGTAAATCTAAAACCTGTGGTGTCAATAGCCGTAGTTACATAGTTTGGTTTTTCTTTATAAATTATAGAGTCTGTATAGGTACTATCAATTTTATACAATGCCAAATCTATTCTTTTGGGCTTGGTGTTTTTAAATGCGTCAGAAATTATACCAGTAGAGGTTAAAGAATCTATATATGTACCCGTAGAAAATATGTATTTAAATCCTTCTAAAACGTTACTCTCATTATTGTCTTCTACAGCATTACCAAAATTAAAAATATAAGTTGTATTTAATTTTAAGGTATCTATTATTTCTATTTTTAGAAATTTACTTGCCGTTCCTTGTGGGGTAATTAAAAGCGGATTTTTTAGTGGTGGAGAAACTATTAATTGTTTGTTTAAATCTTTTAGTTTTATAAATTCATTAAAATAAAGTTTAATCTCTTTCTTATTAAAGTTAATGGATTTATAAGGAGGCTCAGAGATTACAAACAAGGGGGCTTTTTCATCTTTAGGACCACCATCTGGCCTGCCTGTTTTTGCACAATTAATAAATAATATAATGCTTGTAGTAAATAATAAAAACTTAAAATAGAGTCTCACAAAAAATAAATTTGATACAAAGTAACAACATATTTTTCATTTAAAAGATAATTTTTATTCTGTAAAGGCAATAGTAACAACGCTTATTTTAATGTTTTTAGTTTTTTGCAATGCTTTGGCGCAGGCTTCTAAAGTTGCACCTGTAGTAATTACATCGTCTACCAATAGAATATGTTTATTTTCAAGAGAAGAAGTATTATTTATGTAAAATTTGTGCTCTAAATCAGAAAATCTGTCAAATCTAGATTTAAAAGTTTGGGTAGTATCAGAAAATTTTCTTTCTAAAATATTGCTTGCAAGTGGTTTTTCTAAATGCTTGCTCAGTTGTTTAGCTAGTTTGTAAACTTGGTTATAACCTCTTTCTAGTTTTCTTTTTTTATGAATGGGAACAGGTACAATGTAATCTACCGATTTAAATTCTTTGTTTTCTTTCAGTTTTTCGCCTAACCAATTGCCAAAAAACACACCAATATTTTCATTTCCTTTGTACTTTAATTCATGTATTAACTTCTTTGTAATACCTGTTTTTCTAAAAAATAATAAAGCATATGCTTTTTCAATAGAAACTCTGCCATAAAATGTTTGCGTAACTTTATTATTAGAAAAATTGGTAAAGTTTGTTTCAGGTAAATCGTGTCTGCATAAAGTACAAATTACGTTTTCATTCTTTAATAACAAATGTTCGCAATTGGCACATAATTTAGGGTAGAAGAGGTGAAATAAATCGCTTAGGAAATTCAATTTTATAGTTTTTGTTTTAAAGATACATAAAATTGAGGTTTTTATTTAATATCATTATTCTATTATGTCAAATTATTACGCTTTTAGAGGTCTTAAAATGAACTACTTTTTTTCTTGAAAAATTTCTGTAAACGTTTATCTTTGTCGGCATTATGGCAAAACAAGAAGATCAATTTAAAAAGGTATTATCGCACGCAAAAGAGTACGGTTATGTATTTCAATCATCAGAAATTTATGATGGTTTAAGCGCGGTTTACGATTACGCTCAAAACGGAGTGGAGTTAAAAAAGAATATTAGAGATTATTGGTGGAAAGCAATGGTGCAAATGCATGAAAACATTGTTGGTATTGATGCTTCTATTTTAATGCACCCAACAACCTGGAAAGCTTCTGGGCACGTAGATGCGTTTAATGATCCTTTAATAGATAATAAAGATTCTAAAAAAAGATACAGAGCAGATGTTTTGGTTGAAGATTTTAGAGAAAAAATAAATCAGAAAATAGAAAAAGACGTTGCCAAAGCAAAAAAACGTTTTGCAGATGCCTTTAATGAAGAGGAATTTAGAGCTACCAATCAAAATGTATTGCGTCGTCAAAAACAAATAGACGAGATTACTTTAGAATTAACTAGAGTTCAAGAAGAAAGTGATTTGGCTGGTTTTAAACAATTAATAGAAAATTTAGGTATTAATTGTCCTGTTTCTGGTTCTAAAAACTGGACAGAAGTAAAGCAGTTTAACTTAATGTTTGGTACCCAAATCGGTGCTTCTGCAGAAAGTTCTACTCAAGTATATTTAAGACCAGAAACAGCCCAAGGTATTTTTGTAAACTTTTTAAACGTACAAAAAACAGGTCGTATGAAAATTCCTTTTGGAATTGCGCAAACGGGTAAAGCGTTTAGAAATGAGATTGTTGCAAGACAATTTATTTTTAGAATGCGCGAGTTTGAACAAATGGAAATGCAGTTTTTTGTAAAACCAGGTACACAAAAAGAATGGTATAACTCTTGGAAAGAAACGCGTTTAAAATGGCATTTATCTTTAGGAATGGGAGCAGAGAATTATCGTTTTCATGACCATGATAAATTAGCACATTACGCAGATGCAGCAGCAGATATTGAGTTTAATTTTCCATTTGGATTTAAAGAGTTAGAAGGAATTCACTCTAGAACAGATTTCGATTTAAAAGCGCACGAAGAATATTCTGGGAAGAAATTACAGTATTTTGATCATGAAGAAAATAAAAGTTATGTGCCTTATGTGGTAGAAACTTCTATTGGTTTAGATAGAATGTTTTTAGCTGTTTTTTCTAACGCTTTACAAGAAGAAGATTTAGAAAACGGAACATCAAGAACCGTATTAAAATTGCCAGCAGTTTTAGCACCATATAAAGCAGCCATTTTTCCATTGGTTAAAAAAGATGGTTTGCCAGAAGTTGCCAAACAAATTGTTGCCGATTTAAAATGGGATTTTAATGTGTTTTATGATGAAAAAGATGCGGTTGGTAAACGTTATAGAAGGCAAGATGCTGCAGGTACACCATTTTGTATTACTGTAGATCATGATTCTTTAGAAGATAAATCTGTTACCATACGTCATAGAGATACAATGGAGCAAAAACGTGTGGCTATTGCAGATTTAAAAGATATAATTAAAGCAGAAGTTGATGTAAAAACTTGGCTTCAGAAGATGGAGAATTAGGTTTTAGTATTCAGTTCTCAGTCATCAGTATTCAGTTGGCAGTATTCAGTTGGCGGTTTCACTCAGACTTAAATTATAATTATATAGATCTCACAGGCTTTTAAAATTTGTGAGGTCTTTTTTTTGATTTATAACTAAAAAATCCGTTAGGAAATTTCTAACGGATTTTTTTATTGGATTTCTCCATAAAGTCGAAATGACAGAAAAGAGAAAAGTTTTATTTTAATTCAGATAAATTACTTCAAAATTGATAAAATCATTTTACACAACAGCGAAATAATTATCTGCAGCGATTCGCTGCCTACATCATTCCTGGCATTCCACCACCCATTGGAGGCATTCCACCACCAGCAGGAGCATCTTCTTTAATATCTATTAATGCACATTCTGTAGTAAGAATCATTCCAGCAACAGAAGCTGCGTTTTCTAAAGCAACACGTGTTACCTTTTTAGGGTCGATGATTCCAGCATCTAACATATTTACATATTGATCTGATTTTGCATCATAACCAAAGTCTTTTTTACCTTCTAAAACTTTGTTGATTACTACAGAACCTTCACCACCGGCATTTTCTACGATAGTTCTTAAAGGTGCCTCAATTGCTTTATTTACAATTTGTACACCTGTAGTTTCGTCTAAGTTTTCTGTAGCTAACTTTTCTAAAACTTTTTTAGCGCGTACTAAAGCAACACCACCACCAGCTACAATGCCTTCTTCAACAGCAGCTCTTGTAGCGTGTAATGCATCATCAACTCTGTCTTTTTTCTCTTTCATTTCTACTTCAGAAGCAGCACCAACATATAAAACAGCAACACCACCAGCTAATTTAGCCAAGCGTTCTTGTAGTTTTTCTTTGTCGTAATCAGAAGTAGTCGTTTCTATTTGTGCTTTAATTTGGCTTACTCTTGCTTTAATGGCATCTGCATCTCCAGAACCATTTACAATTGTAGTATTGTCTTTATCAATAGTAATACCTTCTGCAGTACCTAATAAATCTAAAGTTGCATTTTCTAAAGAGAATCCTCTTTCTTCAGAAATTACTGTTCCACCAGTTAAAATAGCAATATCTTCTAACATTGCTTTTCTTCTGTCTCCAAAACCTGGCGCCTTTACAGCAGCAATTTTTAAACCACCACGTAATTTATTTACTACTAAAGTTGCCAATGCTTGTCCATCAACATCTTCTGCAATAATTAATAAAGGTCTACCAGACTGAGAAACTGGCTCTAAAATTGGTAAAATTTCTTGTAAGTTAGAAATCTTCTTATCGAATAATAAAACATAGGGATTTTCTAAATCTGCAATCATTTTATCTGCATCAGTAACAAAATAAGGCGATAAGTAACCTCTGTCAAACTGCATACCTTCTACAACATCTACATACGTATCTGTTCCTTTAGCTTCTTCAACAGTAATTACACCTTCTTTACCAACTTTACCAAAAGCAGTTGCAATTAAATCTCCAATAACGCTATCGTTATTTGCAGAAATAGCGGCTACTTGCTGAATTTTATCAGAAGAATTACCAACTTTTTGCGTTTGCTTTTCTAAATCTGCAACAATAACTTCTACAGCTTTATCAATACCACGTTTCAAATCCATTGGATTTGCACCTGCAGCAACATTTTTTAAGCCTTCTTTTACAATTGCTTGTGCCAAAACAGTAGCAGTTGTAGTTCCATCACCAGCTAAATCGTTAGTTTTAGAAGCCACTTCTTTTACCATTTGAGCTCCCATGTTTTCTAGCTCATTTTCTAACTCTACTTCTTTTGCTACAGAAACACCATCTTTAGTAACTGTTGGCGCACCAAAAGCTTTAGAAATAATTACATTTCTCCCTTTTGGACCTAAAGTTACTTTTACTGCATTTGCTAATGCATCTACTCCGCGTTTTAAGCCATCTCTAGCTTCTATATCAAATTTTATATCTTTTGCCATTATTATTAGTTTAAGGTTCCAAGTTTAAAGTTCAAAAGTTCTCACTCGGAATGAATTGTATATTTGTTGTTTATTTTTAGACAAACTTTCTAATTCCTTCCCTTTGGGAAGGTTAGGATGGGATTTTAGATGATTGCCAAAATATCAGATTCACGCATCATTAAATAATCTACGCCATCTAATTTTAAATCTGTTCCACCATATTTTCCATATAACACAGTATCTCCAACTTTAACGGTTAGTGGTTCATCAACTTTACCATTACCTATGGCAACTACAGTACCTTTTTGTGGTTTTTCTTTTGCGTTGTCTGGGATAATTAGTCCAGATGCTGTTGTTGTTTCTGCTGGTGCAGGTTCTACAAGAACTCTGTCTGCTAAAGGTTTAATGTTTACACTCATTTGTATATAAAATTTTAATAATTAAATTATTTTTAATGTCTTTAAATAGTCAGAAATTATGCCAACCCATTAAATCTGACAATTTTACTTTGATTGTTTTTTTAGTTTAGTTTTAAGCAAAAAAAAATGCCAACGTGTCATTTACGTTGGCATTTTAATTTTTATCTTAGATGTTATTACTCTTTAACATCATCCGTTGTTGCAGGAGCTTCTACTGGAGTTGTTGTAGTTTCTACACCTTCCAATGTTTCATTTAATTGAAAATTGTTATCTCCACTTCTAGGAATTGCAAAATTAGCTAATAATATTAGTGCAAACATGGCAATTGCTAAAGTCCAAGTTGTGTTATCTAAAAACTTATTTGTGTTTTGTACACCACCTAAAGATTGTGCTCCACCACCGCCAAAAGAAGAAGATAAACCTCCACCTTTAGGATTTTGTACCATAACTATTAGTATTAAAGCTATGGCTACAATCAAAATTAATATTAAAAAAGCTGTATAACTCATGATTTATTTTTTTTGTAAAATTTCTATTCTTTTAATTTGGTCTGCAAAGAAACCACTTTTTTCTGGATATTTCAAACTTAAAATTCTATAAGCTTGCATTGCATTTTCATATTTTTTTTGTTCTAAATAAACTTTGGCCAAGGTCTCTGTCATTAAAGCATCATCTTGCTTGTTTTCAGCAATAGGTATGGTAATACTTTTTCCTTTTTCTAGAGGTTCTATTTTAGGATTATTTTCTATGAATTTTGATATTAGGGTTTCTGTACTCTTTTCTTTTTTAATTGAATGTCTGATCACCTTATTTTGGGTAGATAATTGCAACCATTGGTTAAACGAATGGCTTTCTGTTGAAGTAAAAGAAAGTGGTTTCCCAATATCTAAATCCTTTTTTAGATTACTTTGTACCTTTACATTACTTTTTTCATCTACTTTTTTTTCTGAAGAAGCAATTGTATTTGTAATTTTTTCCGAAATCTGTTGATGAATATTTTCTTTGTTTTTAAAATCTTCAGAGGTAATGTATTCAAATAAGATAGTTCTATCTGTGGTGTAAGCAGCGGTATGCTTAAGCTCATTATTATACTTAAAACTATCGGTGTTTTTTAACCCTTTTAAATATAACGCTCTTGCCGCTTGAAAATAAGGAAATTCTTCTACAATAGACTTTAATTCTGCAGTTTCTACTTGCTGAATATTGCCCTTGCTTTCTAATAATTGTATAAAAGTATCTCTTTTCAAATATATTATTTTAACTAAAAACTAAAAACTAAAAACTAAAAACTAAAAACTAAAAACTAAAAACTACCACTCCCCAACAGAGGCGTTAAAAATATCTTGTGTTACACGCTCTAGTATTTCTGCGAAAGCAGTTTCTTGCACTCCGCCAGTTAACTGTGCATTTGCAGCATAATCCGAATAAAAAGAAAAAGATCTTTCAAAATCTTTCTTTTCATCTAATTTGTTAACATACCTAACATTTACAGTTATGGTAAGTCTATTTTGTGCAGAGGTTTGGTTTGCACTTGCACTCATAGGTGTAATTCTAAAGCCTGTAATCTCTCCACTAAAATGTAAGTCTCCATTATTAGGTACTAGATTTAAATTGGTTTGTCTTGTAAATAAATCTTGTAAAGCTATGGTAAATTGCTGACTTAAAGTTGGTTCTACTAATTGCGCTTGGTTTGGAAAAAAATCGATTTGTACCGTTTTTGCATCACCTACAGTACCTCCTGTAAAAGAGTAAAACCCGCAACTTGTTAAGACAATTGCAAAGATTGAAAATAAAGAAATGTATATGTATTTTTTCATTTAGTATTTAAGTTTCAAAGTTTCAAAGTTTGAGTTTTATAGTATTTTAGATGATATACTTTTATTACAAATCGTATTGTTTAATTTTTCGGTATAACGTTCGCTCTGAAATACCCAATTCTTTTGCTGCTAGTTTCCGTTTATTGTTGTTTTTTTCTAATGATTTTTTAATCATTTCTATTTCTTTATCCTGCAAAGATAAAGATTCATCTTCTTCTATAGTTTCAATAAAATCGTATTCCTGTTCTGTATTGTTGGTTTTTTGCGGAATATTTAAAACCTCAATATCATGTTCTTTTAATTCTTGATCTGAGTATATTTTTTCTAAAAGATGATGATTTTCTTCTTGAACTTCTTCAATATTACCATTTTTCATCAAATCTAGCGTCAACTTTTTTAAATCATTGATGTCATTACGCATATCAAATAAAATCTTATACATAATATCTCTTTCTGTAGAAAAATCGTTTTCTTTTTTACCGCCAACAATAGCAGGCAAGTTACCTGAGTTGTCTGGTAAATACTGCTTTAACTTAAGTGCAGAAATTGTTCTACTTTCTTCAATTACAGAAATTTGCTCTGCTAAATTTTTTAGCTGGCGAATATTTCCAGGAAAACGGTATTTTAGTAAGGCGTAAATAGCATCTTCTTCCAAACGAATGGCAGGCATTCTATATTTTTGCGCAAAGTCTGATGCGAATTTGCGAAACAACAAATGAATGTCTTCATTTCTATCTCTTAAAGCTGGTAAATTAATTTCTACGGTGCTTAATCTATAATATAAATCTTCTCTAAATTTTTCTTTTTCTATGGCAGCTTGCATATTTACATTAGTTGCAGCTACAATTCTTACATCTGTTTTTAAGGTTTTAGAAGAACCAACTTTAATAAATTCTCCATTTTCTAAAACACGTAACAAACGCACTTGTGTTGTTAAAGGTAATTCGCCAACTTCATCTAAAAATATTGTACCGCCATCCGCAACTTCAAAATATCCTTTTCTATCTTGTGTTGCTCCTGTAAAAGAACCTTTTTCGTGTCCAAAAAGTTCACTATCAATAGTTCCTTCTGGTATGGCACCACAGTTTACAGCAATGTATTTTGCATGCTTTCTATGTGATAACGAGTGTATAATTTTCGGAATATTTTCTTTACCAACACCACTTTCTCCAGTTACCAAAACAGAAATGTCTGTAGGAGCAACTCGTACGGCTTTTTCTAAAGCTCTATTTAAGTGAATATCGTTTCCAATAATTCCAAAACGTTGTTTTATTGCTTGTAAATTTTCCATTTCAATAGTTTTTAAAGTTAAAAGTTTATAAAGTTTTGAAGTAAGATAGGTAACTTTTAAAACTTTTTACTTTGTAACTTTTTTACTGAATATTAATTATTATCAGAATACCCAACAACAGTACCTTTTAATGTTGCAGATGTACAATCTTCTACTTTAACCATTACAAAATCTCCTAATTTGTAGTTCCCTTTATCAAAGACTGCCACTGTATTTTGGGTGTTTCTACCTTTCCATTGGTTTGGATTTTTCTTAGAAGTACCTTCAATTAAAAACTCTTCTGTTTTGCCTAAATGTTGCTGTGTTCTGTATAAAGCGTGTTCTTGTTGCAATTCAATTACTTCTGCCAATCGTCTTTTTTTAACTTCAAAAGGCACATCATCTTTCATTTTATTACCTGCTAAAGTTCCAGGTCTTTCAGAATAGGCAAACATAAAACCGAAATCGTATTTTACGTATCGCATCAACTCTAACGTATCTTGATGATCTTGTTCTGTTTCGCCACAAAAACCAACAATCATATCTTGAGAAAGTGACATTTCTGGAACAATTTTAAATATATTATCTACCAAAATCATATATTCTTCTCGCGTATGTTGTCTGTTCATAGCTTTTAACATTGCGTTAGAGCCACTTTGCACAGGTAAGTGCAAATACTTACAGATATTTTTATGTTTCGCCATTACATGAATTACATCTAAATGCATGTCTTGTGGATTAGATGTTGAAAATCTGAAACGTGTTTTTGGGTATTTTGTAGCACACATGTCTAACAATTCAGCAAAACCAATAGCCGTAGCTTGCGCCATTTCAGAGGCTTTTTTAAAGTCTTTTTTTAATCCACCACCATACCAAAGAAAACTATCTACGTTTTGCCCAAGTAAGGTGATTTCTTTAAAATTTTGGTCTACCATTTGCCCAATTTCCTCTAAAATACTTTTAGGATCTCTACTGCGTTCTCTTCCTCTTGTAAAAGGAACAACGCAAAACGTACACATATTATCACAACCTCTGGTAATAGATACAAATGCAGAAACTCCGTTAGAATTTAAACGAACAGGCGCAATATCTCCATAAGTTTCATCTTTAGATAAAATTACGTTAACGGCATTTCTACCTTCAGAAACTTCATCTAATAAATTGGGTAAATCTTTGTAAGCATCTGGCCCAACAACAAGGTCTACAATTTTTTCTTCTTCTAAAAACTTTTCTTTTAAGCGTTCTGCCATACAGCCTAAAACACCTACTTTCATGTTTTTATTAACCTCTCTTTTTACTCGGTTGTATTTTTGTAGACGCTTACGAACAGTGGTTTCTGCTTTTTCTCGTATAGAACAAGTATTTACCAAAACCAAATCTGCTTCTTCTAAAATTTGGGTAGTGTTATATCCTTCTTTATCTAAAATTGCAGCTACAATTTCACTATCATTCATATTCATTTGGCAGCCGTAGCTTTCTATGAATAATTTCTTGGTGTTTTCTTTTTTATGTTCAGTAACAAGTGCTTTTCCTTGTACTTTTTCGTCTATTACTTTTTCCACGTTTTGCATCTCTCAAATAATCACATATAAGATTGCAAAGATACAACCAATTTTATTTCATTCTGACAGATTGGCAGAAAAAATAATTTGTGTTTTCTGTTAATAATTTTGGTAAAATTGAAGAAAAAATTTTTTTTAACAAAAAACTGACTACTTTTGCAAACTGAAATAGGCGTATTTTTAATGCGCAATCGGTGTAAAAAAAAGATACATGGCAAAGAATTTAGTAATAGTAGAGTCACCCGCAAAAGCAAAAACCATAGAAAAGTTTCTTGGAAAAGATTTTCAAGTAGAATCTAGTTATGGGCACATTGCAGACTTACCATCCAAAGAATTGGGAATAGATGTAGAAGGAGATTTTAATCCCAAATATATTGTTTCTGATGATAAAAAAGCCATTGTTAAAAAATTAAAGACACTTTCTAAAAAAGCAGAAACAGTTTGGTTAGCAAGTGATGAAGATAGAGAAGGAGAAGCTATTGCATGGCACTTGCAACAACAATTAGAGTTAAAAGACGATAATACAAAACGTATTGTTTTTCATGAAATTACTAAAAAAGCCATTCTAAAAGCAGTCGAAAATCCTAGAGATATCGACTATAATATGGTAAACGCGCAACAAGCGCGTAGAGTTTTAGATAGATTGGTGGGGTATGAACTTTCTCCTGTTTTATGGAGAAAAGTAAAAGGAGGTTTATCTGCAGGACGTGTACAATCGGTTGCTGTACGTTTAATTGTAGAAAGAGAAAGAAGTATACAAGAATTTAAAGCACAAACGCATTATAAGGTAGTTGCAGAATTTAAAAATTTAGAAGGAAAAAAGTTTAAAGCGACTATACCTAAAAATTTCGATTCTAAAAAAGAAGCAGAAGCATTTTTAACTTCTTGTGCAAATGCGGATTTTTCAATTGCAGATTTAACTAAAAAGCCAGCTAAAAAATCGCCAGCAGCGCCATTTACAACATCAACATTACAACAAGAAGCATCACGTAAATTAGGTTTTCCAGTAGGTAAAACCATGCAAGTTGCACAACGTTTGTATGAAGCCGGTTTAATTACCTACATGAGAACAGATAGTGTAAATTTATCTGTAGATGCAAGAGATGCTGCTGAAGAAGAAATTACCAATTATTACGGAGCAGAATATAGCAAACAACGTGTTTTTAAGTCGAAAGCAAAAGGAGCACAAGAGGCCCATGAAGCCATTAGACCTACCAACATGAAAATGCATGGTATAGATACAGAATATGACCAAAATAGATTGTATGATTTAATTTGGAAAAGAACTTTAGCATCGCAAATGAGTGATGCACAATTGGAAAGAACCAATGTAAAGATTGAAAATTCTGAAAACGAAAAGATTTTTACAGCAAATGGCGAAATGATTAAGTTTGAAGGTTTTCTAAAAGTATATTTAGAAGGAAATGATGATGAAGATGGAGAAGAGCAAGCAGGAATGTTGCCTAATTTAAAGAAAAACGATGCACTTGAATATAGTTTTATAAATGCAACGCAGCGTTTTACGAGTCCACCTTACCGTTTTACAGAAGCTTCATTAGTAAAACAATTAGAAGAATTGGGTATTGGTAGACCATCTACATATGCACCAACAATTTCTACAGTGCAGAGAAGAGGTTATATAGAAAAAGGAGATAATGAAGGTGTAGAAAGAAAATACGAGCAGTTAATTCTTTCCGATGGAACTATCGAAAATAAAAAGCTTACCGAAAATACAGGCGCGAATAAAAATAAGTTAGTCCCTACAGATATTGGTAATATTGTAAACGATTTCTTAGTAAATAATTTCTCTAATATTTTAGATTTTGGTTTTACGGCCAAAGTAGAAAACTCTTTTGATGATATTTCTGAAGGTGATGAGAATTGGACAGAAATGATTAAAGATTTTTATAACAAATTCCATGAAAATGTAGAAGATGTTAAAGAAAACGCAGAAAGAGAAAGCGGAGAACGTATTCTAGGAAAACATCCAGAAAGTGGAAAAACCGTTTTAGTACGTTTGGGTAAATTTGGGCCTATTGCACAAATTGGTGCGCCAGAAGATGAAGAAAAAATTTTTGCGAGCTTAAATAAAGATCAAAATTTAGGTACAATTACTTTAGAAGAAGCTTTAGAGTTATTTTTATTACCAAAAACGTTAGGTACTTTTCAAGATGAAGAAGTAATTGTTTCTAACGGACGCTATGGACCTTATATTCGTTTTGGAAGCATGTTTGTGTCTTTAGATAAAGGCGAAAACCCTATGGAAGTAGATTTAGCAAGGGCAGAAGAATTAATTGTTGCCAAACAAAAAGCAGATGCACCAATTTATCACTATGAAGATTTACCTGTGCAAAAAGGAGTAGGACGTTTTGGGCCATTTATAAAATGGAATTCGATGTTTATCAACGTAAATAAAAAATACGATTTTGATAACCTTTCTGATGACGATATTATTGAGTTGATTGAAGTAAAAAAGCAGAAAGAAATAGACAAAGTTATTCATAATTGGGAAGATGTTGGTATTCGCGTAGAAAAAGCACGTTGGGGCCGTTTTAATGTTTTAAAAGGTAAAATTAAAATAGAATTACCTAAAACTACAGAAATTGAAAAGCTTTCTAAAGAAGAGGCTGTAAAAATGATTGAAGCTAAAACGCCAAAGAAAAAAGCACCAAAAAAGAAAGCAGCTGCAAAAAAGAAAACAACAGCAAAAAAAACAGCTAAAAAGAAATAAGGTTTTCTTATCTTGCAGGGTGTTTAAACTAGCTTAATGAATTCAGATTTTTTGACTCCTGTAAAAGAATCGGTTATAGCAGACGCAATGCTACAATCTGATTTGCCTTTTGGGCAGAACATTCAAATTTATACAGAAAAACAAGGTTTTCCAGACTTACAAGATGTAAAGCTTGTAGTTTTTGGAGTTCAAGAAGATAGAAACTCACAGGGAAACACGGGCTGTGGGCAAGATCTAGAAAATATTAGAAAGAAACTGTATCAATTGTATCCCGGAAAGTGGGAGACAAACATCGCAGATATAGGTAATGTGCAAAAAGGCAATAAGGTTTCAGATACTTATTTTGCAGTTTCAGAAATAATTACTTCACTTTTAAAAAAACAGATAATTCCAATTATTATTGGTGGTGGGCAAGATATTACCTACGTTAATTATAGAGCGTATGATGCTTTAGAGCAAACCGTAAATATTACAACTGTAGATAGTAGATTTGATCTTGGTAATCTAGAAGATGAACTTACGTCTCAGTCTTACTTGAGTAAAATTATAATGCAAGAACCCAATAATTTATTTAATTATTGCAATGTTGGGTATCAAACGTATTTAAATTCTAAAGATGAAATTGAATTATTAGACAATTTATTTTTTGATACCTATAGATTAGGTAACGCAAAACAATTGGAAAATATAGAGCCAGCATTTAGAAGTGCAGATATTGTGTCTATAGATATTGGAGCTATTCGTCAGAATGAAGCGCCTGCTAATTATAACGCATCTCCAAATGGTTTTTATGGCGAAGAGATTTGTGCAATTGCCAGATATGCAGGTATAAGTGATAAAGTTTCGTCATTTGGTGTTTATGAATATAATGCAACTTTAGATAGAGATGGGCAAACAGCACATTTAATAGCGCAAATGATTTGGTATTTTATAGAAGGCGTAAACTATAGAGTAAAAGATTACCCTTTTTCTAACAAAGATAATTACCAAAAATTTACGGTTTTATTAAATGATGATGAACCGCTTACGTTTTATAAAAGTAATAAGTCTGGCAGATGGTGGATAGAAATAAATATTCTATCTAATAATAAATACAAAAGACATGCGTTAATACCATGTACTTATAAAGACTATACTGAGGCAATAAACCAAATAATACCAGAAAAATGGTACAAAGCAATGAAGAAATTGGTGTAGTTTTACGTTTTAAAAAAATCATTACGTTAAAATACCATTGTAAGATTGTTTTTTAGCAAAAAATATAATAGGTTTACGAACTTTTTAGATAAGATAAATTATAATATGAAGAAAGCAGCAATATTTGCACTTTTAATAGCAGTTTTTTACAGTTGTGGCTCTAATGATAGAGGAGAATTAGTGGGGATTAAGGTTAAAAAGAAATGGTTTTCAGAAAAGCCATTTGGTATGGCTTTAATTCCAGGAGGTTCATTTACAATGGGTAAGCAAGATCAAGATGTGATTGGTACCATGAATGCGCCAACAAAAACAGTTACTGTTAGGCCCTATTTTATGGACGAAACAGAAATTACAAATAATGAGTACAAGGAATTTGTACATTGGGTTAGAGATTCAGTTACTAGAACGAAGCTAGGTTATCAGCAAGAATTTGCGGCAATTACATCTACGCCAGATCCTGCAGGTGCTGGGCCAAGTGGAGGTATACATGATTATGCATTTGCAACTATAGATACTACTGATGCTACGCCTTATCAAAAATACATGTACGAAAATTACTGGAGTTTAGGAGATGGTATAGATTCTATAAAACCATTAAACTGGGATACTGAGCTGGTTTGGAAAAAAGAAGAATATCCAGATATAGATTATGTAGAAGTTATGGACTCTTTGTTTATCTCGAGAGAGGAAGCCGTAGATGGAATAAGAACATTTAATACCAAATATTTGAAGTATAGATATTCTTGGTTTGATAGAGATAATGCTGCAAGAAAAGGAGGAAACAGAAAAGATTTTGTCCAAGTAGAGGTTTTAAACATTTATCCAGATACAACTGCTTGGGTAAAAGATTTTAATTATTCATACAACGATCCAATGCATCAAGATTATTTCTATCATCAATCTTATGGAGATTATCCAGTGGTTGGTGTTACTTGGGGGCAAGCCAATGCTTTTTGTAATTGGAGAACAAAAAAGAAAAATGATTATCTACGTGGTAGAAAAAATGCAACACAAGTACCTGATTTTCGATTGCCTACAGAAGCAGAATGGGAATATGCAGCAAGAGGTGGATTAGAGTTTGCTACTTACCCATGGGGAACAGGAGGTACAACTAGCGATAGAGGTTGTTTTTTAGCAAACTTTAAACCCGTAAGAGGTAATTATGCAGCAGATGGTGCTTTGTATACAATGGAAGCTAAATCATTTAACGCCAATGATTACGGTTTGTATAATATGGCAGGTAATGTGTCTGAATGGACTAACACCGCTTACAACTTGTCTTCTTACTACATGGCTTCTACCATGAACCCTAATGTGGAAGATAGAAAAAATAAAAGAAAAATTGTACGTGGTGGTTCTTGGAAAGATGTAGCCTATTTCTTAGAAGTAGGATCTAGAGATTTTGAATATGCAGATACTGCAAGAAGCTACATTGGTTTTAGAACCGTACAAAATTATATAGGAACAACTAACTAACAATAAAAATAAAAATTTAAGAAAAATTATGGCACAGTCTAGTACAAAAAAAAGATTATTTAATATAGCTTATAACGTAGGAGCATCAATTGTAATTTTAGGAGCTTTATTTAAGTTAAATCACATAAGCTTTGGACCTATAAACGGAGCTTTAGTTTTGGGAATTGGTTTGGTTGCAGAGGCGGTTATTTTCTTTTTATCAGCTTTTGAAGCTCCAGAAGAAGATTTAGATTGGTCTAAAGTATATCCAGAATTAGCAACAGAAGCACCAGCCTCTAAAAAAGAACAAAAGAAGTTAGGAGCAGATGGTATGTTGTCACAAAAACTAGATAACTTATTAAAAGAAGCTAAAATTGATTCTAGCTTAATGGAAAGTTTAGGCAGCAGTATGAAAAATTTTCAAAGCGCAGCACAAGGCTTATCTGCAGCATCCGAGTCTGTAGCATCTACAAACAAGTATAATGAAGAAATGTCTAAAGCCGCATTGCAAATGGAGTCTTTAAACAATCTTTACAGAGTACAAGTAGAAAATTCTGGTAAACAAACAGAATTAAATTCTGCAATGGTAGAAAATACAGAGAAATTACAAGCACAAATGGCTGCTTTAGCAACCAATTTATCTTCATTAAATGGGGTTTATGGAGGTATGCTTTCAGCAATGTCTAAATAATTAGTTCAATTAATCAATTAACAATTTAAAAACTAATTCGAATGGCAGGAGGAAAAATGTCCGCAAGACAGAAGATGATTAATTTGATGTATCTTGTTTTTATTGCGATGTTAGCAATGCAAATGGATAAAGAAGTTTTATCAGCTTTTGGTTATACAAATTCAAAACTGGTAGATGGTAATACGTCTACTACAGAAAAAAACACATTAGCTTATGCTAATTTAGCAACTAAAGCATCTGAACAACCAGATAAATTTGGACCATTAAAAGTAAAAGCAGATAAAATCCAGCAGTATTCGTCAGAATATTTTTCTTATATCGCAGATTTAAAAACTAAATTGATAGCTGATATTGAAGATAAAAATGATTACGAGATCATGGATAAAACAGATTGGTTGGATACTTATTTTTTTAAGGGTGATAAATATACTGCAGAAGGTCAAGAATTTTTAGACAAAAGAAATGCATTTAGAGAAAATATGTTAAATGTATTGGGAACTGATAGTAAATTTGCTCCAGGAATTAAAAATAGATTTAATACAGATGAGGTGGTAAATAGTAAAACGAATCTTAAAGTTCGTTTTTTAAACGCAAGGTATGAAGGCTTTCCAATGGTTGCTTCTTTGACAAACTTTACACAAATTCAAACGGATATTAAAAATACTGAGAGTGATATTATAGCAGATTTATTAGGTGGTCAGTTAGAAAGTGAAGTTTCGATGACCAATTATAATGGTATAGTACAATTAGATAAAAATGCTTTTTATCCAGGAGATCAAGTAAATGGTAGTGTCGTTTTAGGAAGATATGATCCAAGTTTAAAACCAACTCGTGTTGTATTAAACGGAAAACCTTATAATAATTTTAAAGATGGAAGTGTAGTTCTAGATTTACGTGCAGGTTCTGTTGGAGAAAAAGATATTAAAGGAACAATATTTTTCATGGAAAACGGAGAAGAGGTTCCTGTGCCATTTAAAAGTTCTTATTCAGTAATTTCTAAACCTAATTCTGCGGTAGTTTCAGCAGATAAGATGAATGTTGTGTACAGAGGTGTTCAGAATCCGTTAACAATATCTATACCTGGTATTCCTGCAAATAAAGTTAAAGCAAGTGCTCCTGGATTAAAACAAGTTAAAGGTAGTAGTTATTCATTAAGTCCAAGATCTGGAAATAGTGTAACTATTAATGTTTCTGGAAAGTTACCAGATGGAAAACCTATTAATACGCCAAAAACTTTTAGAATAAAAGATATACCTGCAGCTATGGGTTCTGCTCGTGGCCAATTTGGTGTGGTAAGAATGCCTAAAGCTAGTGTAGCTAATACACCTATTGGTGCTGGTTTACCAGACTTTGTTTTCGATTTAAATTTAAAAGTAAATAGCTTTAAAGTTAAAGTACCTGGGCAAGTTACAGTTATAGTAAACGGTAATAGATTTAACGCACAAGCTAAAAAAGCATTATCGAAGGCAAGAAGAGGAGATGTAATTACGGTTTACGATATAAAGGCATCAATTATTGGGAATTCTTCTTATAAGTTGAAGAAGGTTATACCTGTAAGTATAGAGTTAAGTAACTAGAAAATAAATAGAGTTATGATTAAAAAATGTATATTTTTCTTTTTCGCTATTTTAACTACAGGTTTGGTAAATGCGCAAGCAAATTTACTAAACGCAAAAAATGTAGATCAAATAGGTGTTAAAAGTCAGCAACAACTGGCAGCAGATAATGATGGGCCAATACCTTATGGTTATGTAGATGATAGAGATATATTATGGTCTAAAGTAGTTTGGGAATTTATAGATTTAAATCAAAAAATAAATTTACCGTATTATTTTCCAATAGACACTACAAGTATTTCTACTTCAAGAAGATCTTTGTTTCATACCTTAATAAAAGGAATTAAGCAAGGTAAAATTAAAGAGGCTTATGACGATTCTTTTTTTACTTCTAAAATAACACAGCAAGAAATAGATCAGCGTTTAATAAATGTAAGAGATGAAAACGGGTATTCAGATACTTTTAGAATTCAAACGGAAGATGTTGCTGGTTATATGATAAAAGGAGTTTGGTATTTTGATAAGCGACAAGGTGAATTAAAATATAGGTTATTGGCATTAGCGCCAATGGGTAAAGATGTACAAACTTTAGGAGTTGAGGAGATTGAAGACGAAGAGCTTTATGAGCTTTTTTGGGTCTTTTTCCCATCAGCAAGAGAAGTGCTTCATGATGCTAAAGTTTTTAATCCTAAAAATGCCTCTCACCCAATTTCTTTCGATCATTTATTAAATGCACGTAGATTTAGTTCTACTATCATTAGAGAAGAAAATATATATGGTAACAGAGCAATTGAAGATTATGTAAGAGGAAATTCTTTATTTCAATTACTAGAAGCCAACAAAATAAAAGAAGATATTAGAAACAGAGAGATTGATATGTGGAATTATTAATTTTACAAATAACTTTATAGAATAAAAAAACGTTTGCAAATGCAAACGTTTTTTTATTCTCACTTCTCACTTCTCACTTCTCACTTCTCACTTCTCACTTCTCACTTCTCACTTCTCACTTCTCACTTCTCACTATTTTTTAAACGTTTTAATACCTGCTTTTACAGCAATGTCTATGTGGTTTTTTCTAGGTGTTAAAGGGCAAGAAAATAACTCGTTATAAGCACAATAAGGGTTGTAAGTGTTGTTAAAGTTTAGTACAATGGTATTATCCTTTGTAATATCATTTATAGAAAGATTCATATACCTTCCAGCTCCGTAAGATTCGTTACCAGAGGTGTTATCTGTAAAAGGTAGAAAAAGTAAATCCTTTGTATCTTCATTCTCTAAATCTTCTTGACTTTGGTACAAGGTTAGTTGAAACTCTTTTCCTTTAAGCATAAATAATAAGTTACCATATTCTTTGTAAAAAGCAGTCCTATCTGTAGTGGTTGCCATTTTAAATAAAGGCGCATTTTCTATTTTTTGTAAATTGGCTACTGTCACAAAAGAAGAATCAACTTTAAAAAAGTCTAATTTTTCAAACTTTTTTAAATCTCTTTTTTTAAGTGGAGAGCGAGAAGCATCTTTAAACTGCATATTCAAGTTCTTTTGATACTCAGTAACACCAGGAATGGGTTTTTTGCCTTGAGAATTACAAGAAATTAGAGAGAAAATAGTTAATAGAATAAATATTTTTTTCATTTTTATTGATTCGGATTAAAAGAAGGATTTAGAAAATTATTTTGTTTTAGTAATAATGTATTGGATAAATTGTCAAATTGTTTGGTTTCAGAAAGACTTCTTAATTTTTCAGGATCAAAACTACCTCTTAAATAAAAGGCAGTGGTTTTATTTAAAGTTGAATTAAAAATAATAGCCTGAGTAACCACTGGTCCGTTTTCTTTAACCGATACAAGTTTTGTTTGTGTTCTGCTGTTGCTAAGAATCATATCTGTAAAATTACCTGTTGTTATGGTATTAATTTCTTTAAACAATTGCAGTTGCTTTCCTCTAGTAATATTATTAAAGGTGATGAATTTCACATTGCTTATATTCTGAAAAAAACTACCCATTTCTGGAGATACGTTTCTTAAAATACTGTACATGAAATTTGGTGCCTGAAAAGAAGTAGTATCCCTATCATTTTTATGAGCGTTGTAAAAGTTTCTAAAGGAATGATTTGCGCCACATGATAAACAAACAAGTAAGCAAAAAGTGAATAGATATTTATATTTCCTTTTCATGTGATATGGTTTTTAAAAGTCAATTCCTCTTATCAATTTAATTTTATGGCAAGAAATATAACCTTGTAATTTAATGTAAAAGTACAATTTTTAATAAACTTATAAACCAATTCGCATACCTTCAAAAGCAAATTGAAAACCAAGTTCTTCTATTTGGTTTCTTTCTTTTGATACTTGTTGCAAAGTAGGATTGGTATGATTAAAATGGATGAAAATTACTTTATTTTTAGTAGCTAAACTTTCATTTTTGAAGAGAGCAATGGTTTCTGTTATAAAAGGATGTGGAATTAAAGACATAGGTCTATTTATTTCTCCATCTTTTAAAAAAGTGGCATCTAAAAAAGCATAATCCACTTTTTTTACTTCTTCTACAATATTTTTCTCCCATTTATGCCATTTATTAATATCTGGAATAAATAAAATGCTTTTATTTTGCCCTTCCATTTTGTAACCCACTGTTTCGGAAAATTCATCTCTATGTGGTACTAAAAAAGGAGTAACCTTTATAGCAGAAGTTAGCTGTATTACTTTATTATTTTCTAAATCTTTTAGCACAATATTTTTTAATTGAACTAACTGACTCCAAGGAGCATTTTCTGTTAAAAAATGTTTCATTTTTGGCATTGCATATACAAGAGTTTCCTTTTTACCAAGTGCTTCTCTGCCAAAATACATTAAACCTGTATAATGCCCAATATGTGCATGTGTAAGAAAAATACCATCTATTATGTTTGCATTTTTTAAATGTGTTTCTTCTAAATTATTTAACTGCGTGGTAATATCTGGTGTTGCTTCAAACAACCATTTTTGTTTACTTTCTCTATCTATCAACCCTAAAGAAACTACATGGTGCTTTTGGTTTTTGCCGTTGTAAAAATTAATACAACAGTCTTTTTTACAACCAATTTGCGGGTAGCCTGCATCTTGTACGGTTCCTAATACAGTTATATACTGGTTGTGTATTTTTTTTTCTACTTTGGTCTTTTGCTTACAGCCCAAAAAAAACACTAAAAAAAGAAGTAAAATTCTACTTTGCATAAAAACTATTTTAATATAAAAACTTTAACCCCTTCACGATCAAAAGTGCTTATGTTATTTGTGTTAATAATATTACCAACCTTTAAAGCATTTGCATGCAAACGCCAATTTTCTAAAACTTTAAATTGCTCTTGTGCCTCTTTAAAAGATACAAATAAGTGTTGTTCATCTTCAATACTAAAGGCGCCTGTAGAAACAAAAAAATCTTTGTCTTGGTTTTGGTATTTTGTTTTATGCGCTACAAAAATTCTACCATGATTATTTACAGTAATAGGATCTTGCTTGTCTGACCATGTTTCTCTGTATTGCTCTTTCCATTGGTAATCTTCAAAAAAAGTAGCATAGCCAGTGGAAGACCCTTTTCTTTCTGCTAAACCGTTTTGTTTTAAAAAAAATAAAATAGCATTGGTTGCTTCTTCTTCGTTTTTAGATTTTAAATCTATCCAAAGTACATTTATAGGTTCTAAAATTTCTTTATTTTGGTGTGGTATGTTTAACCAATTGGCAATTCCATTTTGGTTGGGTTCTTTGTTTTTAAACATCCAAATGCCAAAGTCAAACAAAATATTGTTTTTTTTATCTTTTAAATCTATGGTGTAGGCTAAGTTTATGTTTTCTGTTTTTTCTTCAAAAAGTGTTTCATTTTTTGAGCAAGAAATGCAAACAAACATTAAAACTAAAAGAATATTTTTCTTGAAAAACATAAGATTTTATCTGTCTAGGAACTTTATATATTCTTTAAAGATAAAAAAAAAGCATCAAAATAAATTGATGCTTAATTAATTTTATGATTTACAATAAATTTATTTTACAACAACACGCCAACCATAAGGGTCTTCTGCCTTATTTGTTTGTATATCTGTAATAGCTGTTTTTAAAGTATTGGCAAAAGGTTTTTCTAATGTTGGTAACTCATAATCTTTATCTTGGTAACCAAATCCTGCAATAGGAGAAATTACGGCAGCTGTACCTGCACCAAACATTTCCTTTAAATCGCCACTTTCTGCTGCCGCTATAACTTCAGCTACAGAAACCTTTCTAACCTCTACATTAATATTTCTATCTTTAGCAATCTGAATGATACTTTTACGTGTTATTCCATCTAAAATCCTGTCATTTGTGGGGCTTGTTAATAATGTGTCATTAATTCTAATAAAAATATTCATGGCACCAGCCTCTTCAATATACTCATGTGTATTGTCATCTGTCCAAATTACTTGGTTGTAGCCTTTTTCTATCGCCAACTGCGTTGGATAAAACTGAGCAGCATAATTACCACCAGCTTTAGCAAAACCAACACCACCATTTGCAGCACGTGCATATTTTGTTTCAATTAAAACTTTTACTTTTCCTGCAAAATAAGCTCCAGAAGGTGCAGTGCAAATAATTAATTTATATTCATCTGCTGGGGACGCATGAAAACCATTACCAGATGCAAACATAAAAGGTCTAATGTATAAAGAACTTCCTTCATTTTTTGGTATCCAAGCTTCATCTACTTTTAATAAGGTTTGCAAACCATCCATAAAAACAGCCTCAGGAATTTGAGGTATTACCAAACGTTCTGCAGATTTATTTAAACGCGCACAATTGTCTGTAGGTCTAAATAAAAGTGTATTTCCATCCGTATCTTTATAGGCTTTCATACCTTCAAAAATAGATTGCCCGTAATGAAAAATTTTCGCAGCAGGACTTAAAGAAATTGGTGCAAAAGGTTCTATAACAGGTGTTTCCCATTTACCATCTTTAAATGTACAAACTAACATATGGTCAGAATAAACACTACCAAAAGGTAAATTATTAAAATCTACAGATGCTATTCTAGATTCGGTTACACGATTTATTTTTATTGCTGCACTCATTTTTTATCTTTTACGTTGTAACAAATGTACACAATTTATCAATCTGTTATGATATCAAAAATACAGTTTTGCGTTAAATTTATTACATTTGTAATTCTTTTAGTAAAAATTTATCAAATGAAAAATATACTTAAATTTAGTTTTGTATTTCTCTTAATTTTATCTGCTTGTCAACAAGCTAAAAAAGAAAATAAGGAGACTAGTAGTGCAGATCACATTGCACAAAAAGCGGAATTTACGTCATTTGGAGACAAAATTTCTCAAGAAAACTTTTTGACTTCTAAAGAAATGTTAGCAAAGTTTGAAACCCTGAATGTTGGCGATACTGTAAACGTAAAATTTACTTCTACAATTAAGGAAGTTTGCGTTAAAAAAGGATGTTGGATGAAGTTGCCTTTAGCAGACGAAACAGAAACTATGGTACGTTTTAAAGATTACGGTTTTTTTATGCCTTTAGATTCGCAAAACAAAGCGGTAATTGTCGAAGGTAAGGCATTTGTAAAAATTACGCCTGTAGAAGAATTACAACATTATGCTGAAGATGCAGGAAAGTCAGCAGCAGAAATAGCAAAAATTACAGCACCTAAAAAAGAATTTGCTTTTGAAGCAAATGGCGTTTTATTAGCTGCAAAATAAAAATTACTACTAAAACACAGCTTTTTGTGAAAAGAGAAATTTTAATAACTTCAGACGGCTCTTCTACCATACATTTACCAGATTGGAACGAGCAATACCACTCTAAAAATGGTTCTATAAATGAAACCTACCATGTTTTTATAGAAAGTGGTTTAAAACAAGTAACAAAAGACAAGGTAGCTGTTTTAGAAATCGGTTTTGGTACAGGTTTAAATTGTTTTATAACCTATTTAGAGGCTCAAAAACCAATAGATTATTATGGTGTAGAAGCCTATCCTGTAACCCAAGAAGAAGTAAAAAAAATGAATTTTTTATCGGTTTTAAAAGCCGAAGAACAGACGGATGCTTTCAACCAAATTCATGAAGTTTCTTGGGAAGAAAAACATAAAATTTCAGATAGCTTTTTACTAACCAAAAGAAAGCAGTTTTTTGAAGATATTACAGATCAAAATGTGTTCGACTTAATTTATTTTGATGCCTTTGGCGCAAGAGTACAACCACAATTATGGACAGAAGAAATCTTCCAAAAAATGTACAATTCGCTAACAGAAAATGGTATTTTGGTAACCTATTCAGCAAAAGGAAGTGTAAGAAGAGCAATGCAAGCCGTAGGTTTTACGGTAGAACGTTTGCCTGGTCCTCCAGGAAAAAGAGAAATGTTACGTGCTAGAAAAATTACAACAAAAAACGCTTAAGAAATAGCACAGAATTACAAAAAAATGGAGTTTAAAAGAAAATTTGGTAATCGCAAAAAAACAAAACCTAAAAAAGGACTTTTCTTAGTATTTTTACTAGCTATGGCTTTGTTGCTTTGGTTTAAGGCAGAAGATTTAATAAAAGCTTGGTTTTAAATTTTTAGAAGCTATCCTGCCTGCCGGCAGGCAGGTTCCAGCTTTCCGTTATATCTTTTTATGCCTTATTTATTTTAGCATTAGGTTTATTAAAAAAATATATTCTTTAATTCTTATGCCTAGCTTTTGGGCGAAAGCATAAAAAGGATGCCACTTCAATCTAGGCTAAACCTGTTTGCCAATTTTCTTACTTTTTAAAACTTCTTCCTTTCCAGTTATATTTAGAAAACAGCGATTTAAAAACAATAAAAACACTAAAAACAGGATAAACAAGTGCACTCAAAAAATACCATTTTACAAAACTTTTTTTGTGATTGTAAAACGCAATAGTTGGCACAAATAACCACAAATCAATAAGCATTTTTGCAAGTATTGGTAAAAAGGCAGCCCATTCATTATCAGATAAAAATAAGCTGTAAATACTTATTAAATTCACCAAAAACACCAATAAACCAATTAATTTTACTTTTATGGATTTTAATTTACTTGTTTTAGATGCCCATCGCAATCTTTGGTTTATTAATGCGCCAACTGTTTTTACAGGAAAAGTAGTAACCATTGCATCTCTAGATTTTAAAAACTGAACCGCTTTTTTATCTACATTTTTAAATTTTTCAAATAGAAAAACATCATCTCCACTGGCAATAGAAGTATTCCCTTCAAAACCATTCAGTTTGAGAAAAGCCTCTTTTTGATAAGTTAAATTTGCACCATTGCATAAAAACGGAAAATTAATACCAAAACCACCAATTGTACTACCTTGTAAACTCATAAAATCTAGCAACTGAAACTGTGCTAAAAAAGTATCATTTACTTTGTAATTTACTGGAGCAACCACCATTTTGGGCTTGTTTTGTACTATAAAATTATCTAAAGTAATCAGCCAATTTTCTGGTAAAATGCAATCTGCATCTGTGGTTACAATCCAATTGTGTTTTGCTTTAGAAATTGCAGTTGCAATGGCATCTTTTTTTGGCGAGTTCGATTTTCGTAAATTTTTTAATATGCTAAAATTCACGGTTTTTAAAAACCTATCAGACGTAAAGAAATTATTAATAATGGCAACAGATGCATCATTAGAATCATCATCAACAAAAATAAATTCAACTGAATTGAAGTTGTATTTTAAGGCAACTATAGCTTTTAGGAGTAAAGGTAAATTTTCAGCTTCGTTTCTAAACGGAACAATTACTGAAAAATTAGTTTGCGCTTTATAATGGTTTGGTTTAAATAGTTTTATTTTATTAAAACCAAACGTTAAAGCTAATATCAATAAAGCATAACAAGAAAATAGAAAAATAATTATCCAAATCATTTGGCTATGTTTGGTTTAAAAGTAAGCACAAAATAACTGCCAAAAATTGCAGGAATTACAAAATTTAAAATCCACATTAAGGTAGTAATTGTTAAAATAGTCAGTTCAGCTACCTTAAAATAACTGAAGATAAAAATAGCAACAGAACTTTTTAAAACTGCATCAAATAGGGAAAGCATTGGTATAAAAGAGCTAATTAAGTAAATACTGGCAATTGCAGAAATTGCGTTTACATAAGTAACATCAACCTTAAAAATAAATAATAAAAAGTAAAATTGATGTGCAAAAACAAGATAACGTGCAATAGCGACTAAATTAATTTTTAAGTGTTGTCGTAACTTTAAAACCACTTTAAAACCACTTAAAAACTTTTGCTTTTTTAAAACGTATTTCCAAACAAAAACACTTCCTAAAACAATTATAACCACAAATAGTAAAAGTTTAGAAAATAAATATTCTTTTAAATGTATTTGTTGTGTATTTAAAAAGTAAAACAGGCCTAAAACACCAAACAAACAAGTCGCAAAAAGCTGATGTAGGTTGCCAATTAAATTCAAACTCAGAATTTTTTTTCGAATATTTTTATCAAAATACATTGCTTTTGCACCATATTCTCCAATTCTGTTGGGTGTAATTAAAGAAGTAGTTAAAGCAGCTAAACTTTGTTTAAGTGCCGTAAAAAAAGAAATTTTAGAAATAAAATTTACTAAAGTGTGCCATTTTACAATTTCTAAAAACCAGTTAAAAATGGAGAAAATGCTTAAAAAAAGACAATTTTTAAAAGAAAACAGGTTGTTTTCTGTCATTTTTAACTGTAAATCTGTTATTTTAAGTTGGTTATTATTTGCGAGTTTAAAATAAATAAAAAATGCACAACCAAATACAATACTTAGTTTTATAAACAACCAAAAGAATTGTTTAGATTTGTAAGAAAGCGAGTTGTACATAACTTGCAAAGTAATAAATAATCATCAGTAATAAAGCTGATAAACACAAAAACAATCTAAGATTGTGGCAGTAGAAAAAATTATTTTAGGGATAGATCCTGGAACTACAATTATGGGTTTTGGACTTATAAAAGTAGTAGGAAAAAAGATGGAATTCATTCAAATGAACGAATTAATTCTAAAAAAATACGACGATCATTATTTAAAATTAAAATTAATTTTTGAGCGTACTATAGAGTTAATAGATACTTACCATCCAGACGAAATTGCTATTGAAGCACCTTTTTTTGGTAAAAATGTACAATCTATGTTAAAGTTGGGTAGGGCACAAGGCGTGGCAATGGCTGCAGGTTTGTCTAGAGAAATACCAATTACAGAGTATTTGCCAAAGAAAATTAAAATGGCAATAACAGGTAGTGGAAGTGCAAGTAAAGAGCAAGTCGCGTTAATGTTAAAATCTACTTTAAACTTAAAAATATTACCAAAAAATTTAGATGCTACAGATGGTTTGGCAGCTGCTGTTTGTCATTTTTACAATTCTGGAAAAGTAATTGGTGGAAAGAATTACACAGGTTGGGCAAGTTTTGTAAAACAGAATGAAAAACGGGTTAAAAAGTAGAAAGAAATTATATGATTAATAATATAAGTAAATTTGCTGTGTAATAACTGCCAACTGAAACTGTAAACAGAAAACTTTTAATGAGCGGTATTTATATTCACATTCCTTTTTGTAAACAAGCATGTTTTTATTGCGATTTTCATTTTTCTACCTCATTAAAGAAAAAGGAAGAAATGATTTTTGCGTTGATAAAAGAAATGGAACTTAGAAAAGACGAGTTGCAAAATACAATTGTAGAAACTATTTATTTTGGTGGTGGTACACCAAGTGTTTTATCAACAGAAGAAATTAATACCTTAATAGAAGCTGTTTACACTAATTTTAAAGTTGCAAGTAACCCAGAAATTACGCTAGAAGCAAATCCAGATGATTTATCTAAAGAAAAAATTATTGGCCTTTCTAAATCTCCAATAAATAGATTAAGTATTGGTATTCAATCTTTTTTTGAGAAAGATTTAAAACTGATGAATCGCGCACATAATGCAAACGAAGCTAAAAAATGTTTGGAAATTGCAACGCAATATTTTACCAATATTTCTTTAGATTTAATTTATGGAATACCCGATAGTACAAATAAAGAATGGCGAACAAATATACAAACAGCGCTAGATTTTGGCATTCCTCATATTTCTAGTTATGCTTTAACTGTAGAACCAAAAACAGCTTTAGAAAGTTTAATTGCCAAAGGCAAAATTAAAAATGTAGACGAAGAAAAAGCACAAGAACAGTTTTATATTTTATTAGAAGAATTAGAAAAAGCAAACTTTGTACACTACGAATTGTCTAATTTTGGTAAAAAAGATTTTTTCAGTAAAAATAATTCTTCTTATTGGTTGGGGAAGCCTTATTTAGGTATTGGACCTTCTGCACATTCCTTTAATGGAAAACAACGTAGTTGGAATGTTAGAAATAACACGCTTTATATTAAGAGTATAAAAGGGGAAAAGCTGCCAATAGAAAGAGAAATTTTATCTAAGACAGATGTTTACAATGAATATATAATGACAGGCTTGCGAACCATTTGGGGCGTTTCATTCATAAGAATTCAAACAGAGTTTGGAGAAAAGTATATAAATTATCTAAAGAAAGAAACTAAAAAATATATCGAGCAAGAATTATTGTATATTGAAAACGATATTTTAAAAGCTACCTTAAAAGGTAAATTCTTGGTAGACGGAATTGCATCTGATTTATTTATGTTAGAGTAAAGGAAAAGAACACAAAAAGGCAAAATAATTAAAAAGATACTGAAACAAGTTCAGCATATATGAAAGCAATAGTAGAATACAACTCTAGAAAAATAACTGTAAATATATCTAAACCAATAGATATTTCTATACCTGTAAACCCTAAAAAACAAAATGTAAATGCATGGTATACAAAAGCACCAGAAATTTCTGCAGAAACGCAAGAAGGATACGAAATTAGTGTAGCAAATGGGGCTGTTGTAAATTTTAATAACATTCATTTTAACCCACATTCTCATATTACGCATACAGAATGTGTTGGGCATATTACTAAAGAATTACACTCAGTAAATAAAAATTTAAAATATTTTATCTTTTTGGCAGAAGTGGTAACTATTGCACCTTTGTTTCATAATGGTGATTTTTTAATTGGAGTAAAACAATTAAAAACGGCGTTAAAAAATAAAAAAAGAGATGCAATTGTAATACGTACTTTGCCCAATTTAGAAGACAAAAAAAGCACAGATTATTCCAACACAAATCCAACCTATTTGTCTGAAAAAGCAGCTGTTTATTTAAGAGAAAAAGGCATTAAGCATTTATTAATTGATTTACCCTCTGTAGATAAGGAAAAAGATGATGGAAGATTATTATCTCATAACGCTTTTTGGAATACAGCAGGGAAAGTGAGAATGGATGCTACCATTACAGAATTAATTTATGTACCTAATGATGTGGAAGATGGGGAATATTTATTAAACCTAATGATTGCTCCTTTTGAGAATGATGCAACACCTAGTAAACCTGTTTTGTACGAAATTGAGAAGTAATAGTTTATTAATGAGTTTAGGTTGTTTTTATTTAAAGTAAAAAATAGAACCAAAAATAAATTTTACAATAACCCATTTGAATAAATAATTCTATGCGTTTAATTACAATTAAAGAGTCAAACAACGAAACAGAAATAAGTATTTTAAAAGGTAAATTAGAATCTGAAGGAGTACAATGCTATTTAAAAAATGAATTTATTGCGCAATTAATGCCAAATGTATCTACTGTTCAATTACAATTGAGTGAGAAAGATATGGTAGTTGCAAAAGAAATTATGAGCAGTATTGGGTAAGTAATTGTTAGAAGACATTTAAATACAAACTAAAACCATTTTTTACGTTTAAAATACCAAACTGCTCCAAAAGTTACCAAAACCATAACTGCTAATAAAATAAAGTAACCGTATTTCCAATTTAGCTCTGGTATGTTAGTAAAATTCATACCGTAAATTCCCGCCAAAAAAGTAAGCGGAATAAAAATTACAGACAAAATGGTAAGTGTTTTCATTACCTCATTTAACCTGTGACCCTGAATACTAAATATTAAATTTATTTTACTTTCTAATTCTTGCAATTCAAAGTCTATACTAGATACTAAATTATTGGTCTGTTCTTTTAATTCGCTAAAATATTTAATATCAAAATTATTAATTTCAATTTTTTCAAGTTTAATTATGGTGTCTCTTAAACTTAAAGTCGCTTTTTTAAAATTAAACAATTCTTGTTTTCTTTTTTCAACCAAAGAAGTAAATTCTGGAGTTGGTTTTACCTCTGTAGAATTCAATTTATCTGCACTTAATGCTGCATTTTTTAGGTAGGTTTCTTGGTAATTATCTACAATAGATTCCAAAATTAAAAACAAAAGGTAATCTGTTTTTTTTGTTCTAACAATACCTTTGTTACCTTCTAAACGCTCACGAATCCAATCAAAATAATCGCCTTCTTTTTCTTGTATACTCCACAAATAACTAGAAGAAACTATAAATAACATTTGTTCAGAATCTAAACTTTCACTTTCAGTAATTAAAACACGTGTAGACACAAAAACCAAATCATCTAATAAGATTACCTTATTAGAATGTTCTTCATTCATAAATAACTTCAATAAGAAATCATCTAAATTATTATTAGAAACTATAGATTTAAAAATTTCTGTATATTTATTTCCATACGTATTTAACCACTCAATTGTATTGGTTTTATTACTTAAAATAATATCAGAAATTGTGTTGTAATTGTTTTTTTGATAATTTTCTGCTGAATATGTAATAAGCGATGTACGTTTTAAAAATTCATTTTCCATTATAAAATAAATTGTAGATTTGGTTTTATAAAGATACTTTTTAAAAATGAATATTGAAGAATTAAGAGATTTTTGCATCCAAAAAAAAGGAGCTACAGAACATTTTCCTTTTGATGAGGTAACATTGGTTTTTAAAGTGATGGGTAAAATGTTTGCTTTATCTAGTTTGCGTAAGTGGGAAAAAGGTGAAGAAAGTGTAAATTTAAAATGTAACCCAGAAAAAGCCATAGAATTACGAGACAATTACGAAGGTGTAAAACCCGGTTTTCATTCGAATAAAAAACATTGGAATACAGTTACAATAAATACTAGTGATGTTGCTGATGAGTTGGTTTTCGAACTTGTAAACCATTCTTATGATTTGGTGGTGAAGGGCTTAACTAAAAAACTGCAGAAAGAATTAGCAGCGTTATAATTTTCGAAAAGCTAAAGGTGTTATTTTTTTAACCTCTTTAAACTGTCTGTTAAAATTAGAAATATTATTAAAACCCACTTTATATGCAATTTCTGAAATAGAAAATTCTTCTTTAGATGTTAAAAACTGACAAGCATTTTCAATTCTTACCTCTGTTAAAAAACTAACAAATGTTTTATTAGTTCTTTTTTTAAAATATTTACAAAATGCATTTTTAGTCATATTTGCAACATTTGCAATTTCTTCTAAAGTTATTTTTTGATGTGCATTGTCAATAGTGTATTCAAAAATAGTGCGCATTCTTCTTCCTTCTATATCAGAAATGGTTTTATGATACACAAAATTAGAAAGCGCTTCATTTTGAGCAACGGTTATCAGTTTTAAAATTTTTAATAATAAAATAAAACGTTCTAATTTAGATGCTTTTTTAAGTTGCATAAAATGCTCAATAATTTTTACTTTCTTGTTTTTAATCCGTAAACCTTGTTCAGATTTTAAAAAAAATGAATTTATTTCTGCAAGTTCATTCAAGCCAAAAAACGCTTCACCAAAAGAAGATTTGGTAAAGAATAAGCTCAACATTTTAGATGATTTATTGGCACTTTTATCACTTTTAAAAGCATGAGGTAAATTGCTTCCAATTACAAAAATGTCATTTTCAGCATAACTAGAAATACGATCACCAACTAGCAAAGTTCCATTCCCTTTTTCAATAAAACTAATCTGAATTTCATTGTGCTGATGCAATTTGTCATAAAAAACCATTTCAATATCCTCTTGATAAATCAGGGCATTTTTTTCAGGTTTTGGTATTTTAAAGGGATAAACTTTCACTTGTACTTTTTTTAAAATGTCAGTTTTAGTGATTTCGATTTTTCATCGGAATTGTATCAAAAACTAATTTAGAAACTAATAATAGTTATCACAAATTCAACTTATGAAGCTGTAAGGTGTAAGGTATAATACAAAAATATTCAAAAATAAGTATTATACTGTAATAATGGATAATATAATATTAATAGTGATTAATTAATCATTATTTTAATAATTGTTAACTTTTTAATTTTACGAATATCAAAACCAAAATTATGAGTATACAATGGAATGGTGTAATGCCTGCTGTGTTTACATGGCTAAAAGAGTCAAAATCTGGCAATCTTGAAATTGACTTTAACGAGACACAAAAACAGGCAGCAGGTATTCTAAAAGCACAAGGAAAAGGAGGAAGTAGCATGAGTGGACTTGTTGGCTCTGGGACTCTAGGTGAAAATAGTTACCTAAGTTCTAAACAGCGTCTTTCTTTACTAAAATCACTTTCTGAAGTTTCTAAAGAATACAATGTTCCTTTGATAAGTGGAGCTGCAGCAGAAACTAAGGAAGAACTTGCTAAAATTGTTGAAGGTCTTGCAACAGTTGGAGTTGATACAGTTATGGTAATGCCACCAAAAACAAAGCAAGTTCCCACTGAAAAAGAAATGTATGAGTATTATGCACTTTCTGAAAAAACTGCAAAAGACGTAGGTGTAACAATTATGCCTTATAACAATCCTGATGCAGCAGGTTATCATGCGCTCTCAACTGATCTTCTTATGAGACTTTCTATACTTCCTAAAGTAACAGCTCTAAAAATATCTACTATAGATGTTTCAATTATTGAAACCCTGATGTTAGAAAACAAAGATTTAAAAGTTTTGGCAGGAGTAGACACAGTTACTGTGCATGCAGGACTTGCTGGAGCTTGTGGTGGAATTACAGGTGTTGGTTGTATCTTTCCAAAAGCAAGTGTTACTATGCAAGAGCATGTTTTAAATGGAGAATGGGCTGAGGCAAACAAAATTTCTCAGGCTTTAAATTCTTTATCATATCTAGATGCTCAGCCACTACTCTTAGAATATCTTAAACTTGCTATGGGAATTCATCAGAATGATGTTGCTGGAGGACTGCGTACTTTTGGTAAGAAATTAACGCAACAGCAAATTGATGATGTGCGTGCAAGATATATTTTAGCAAAAGAAAGACTAGAAGTTTTGGACTTAATAAGTTGATTCTTTCAATTACTCAAAGATGAGAAATCTTTGTTTTTATAGCAAATAGACTATAAGTTTGAAAAAAAAATAAAAAAAATAAGTAAAGATGATTACAGGAAAAAATTATATAGGAAATCAATTATCAGCAAAAGGGAGTAATACATTTACCACGTTTAATCCAGAATTAAACCTAGAAAATGAAACAGTTTTTACAGAAGCAACTTCACAAGAAATTGATGAAGCTGTAAATTTAGCAACAACTGCATTTAAAGAATTTAGAACTATTTCTGGAACAAAAAAAGCCGAATTTCTAAACACAATTGCAGACGAAATTTTAGCTTTAGATGATACATTAATAAAAACGTATTGTTTAGAAACAGGTTTGCCAGAAGGAAGAGCAAAAGGAGAAAGAGGAAGAACTGTTGGACAATTAAGAAGTTTTGCCAATTTAGTAGCAGAAGGTTCTTGGGTAGAAGCAACCATAGATATTGCACAACCTAATAGAGAACCCATGCCAAAATCGGATATTAGAAAAATGCTAATTCCATTAGGACCAGTGGTGGTTTTTGGAGCAAGTAATTTTCCTTTAGCCTATTCTACTGCTGGTGGAGATACTGCTGCAGCTTTGGCATCTGGTTGTCCTGTAATTGTAAAATCGCATCCAATGCATGCAGGTACAGGAGCATTAGTAGCATCTGCAATTGTAAAAGCAGCCCAAAAAACAGGAATGCCAAATGGCGTTTTTTCGAACTTAAATTCTAGTGGAATAGAAGTTGGGCAACAATTGGTAAAACATCCAAAAGTAAAAGCTGTAGGTTTTACAGGAAGTATAAAAGGAGGCAGAGCGTTATTAGATGCAGCAGCTAAAAGAGCAGAACCAATTCCTGTTTTTGCAGAAATGGGCAGTATAAATCCTGTAGTTATTTTACCAAAAGCTTTAGAAAATAGAAATCAAGAAATTGCAAAAACCTATGCAGGTTCTATTACTTTAGGAACTGGTCAGTTTTGTACAAATCCAGGTTTATTACTAGGTATTAAGAGTGATGCTTTAAGCTCTTTTGTAAATACATTGTCACAAGAAATTATGGATATTAACCCTTCTTGTATGTTGCATCCAAACATCAAAAAAGGGTACAATGCAAATAAAGAAAAAATAGTTTCTCAAAAAAATGTTGCTATTACAGCAAATTACGAATCTGAGCTGCAAGATAATTATGCAAATCAAGCAATTGTTTCTGTTAGTGGGAAATCGTTTTTGGAAAATCCAACTTTACATTTAGAAGTTTTTGGTCCATTTTCTATGGTTGTTCAGTGTGAAAATGAAGCTGAATTAGAAGAAGCAATTGCACATTTAGAAGGGCAATTAACAGGAACTGTAATTTCTGATGAAAATGAAATTGACAATTATGAATCTGTAATTGCAGCTTTGCAAAATAGAGTGGGAAGAATTATTTTTAACGGAGTTCCAACAGGCGTAGAAGTTTGTGAATCTATGGTGCATGGTGGTCCTTATCCTGCATCTACAGATAGTAGGTTTACAGCAGTTGGTATTAGTTCTATAAAACGTTGGGTAAGACCATTTAGTTATCAAGATTGGCCAAATAATTTGTTGCCTAAAGAGTTGCAAAATGAAAATCCAAACTCAATTTTTAGAACTGTGGAAGGAGAAAGAACTAAAAATAAAATTTAAAATATGAAGGTTTTAAAAGGATGTTTATTTCTATTGATAGCAATTTTTAGTTCTTGTAATAATGTAGGAGAAAAATGTGGTAATTCTTCAACTGAATTGGATGTCATTATTCAATCTTACCAAAACAGAGAATCTTTTGATAGAAATGAATATCCTTTAGGACTTTATACCAGAGAGCACTTCAAAGCAGAAGCAGCGTATGCAGAAAACCAGATGCAATATTTTGGTTGTGTTGTTTTTGAAGAACTTTCTGAAACTGAAAAAATTTCTTATCAATTATTAAAATTCGTTTTACAAGATAAAATCGATTATTACAAGTTTGAACAATTTTTAAACCCTTTGTTATCAGATTCTGGTTTTCATAGTAGTTTAAATTACCAAATAAGACCTTTAAATAATTACTGGGAAGTAAAAGAATATTTAAAAAAGTTGAATAGCTTACCAGAGTTTGTGAATCAGCATTTTGTAAATTTAAGAGAAGGTTTAGCAAAAGGCGTTTCGCAACCTAAAGTTATTTTTAAAGGATATGAATCTACATATAATGATCATATTGTAAATGATTTTACTAAAAGTCCGTTTTACAAACCATTTCAAAACTTACCACAAAGTTTAAGTAAAACTCAAAAAGATTCGGTTTTAAAAGTTGCAAAAATTTCAATTGAAAAAACGGTAGTTCCTCAATTCAGAAAGATTAAAACCTTTTTTGAAACAGAATATTTACCTAAAACAAGAACCTCTTTAGGTGTTTCAGAAACACCAAATGGTGCAGCTTATTATCAAAATAGAATTAATTTTTATACCACAAGTACACAATATACTGCAGATGACATTCATCAAATTGGTTTAAAAGAAGTTGCAAGAATTAAAGCAGAAATGCAGAAAATAATTAAAAACTTAAACTTTAAAGGTTCTTTTGCAGACTTTTTAAAATTCTTAAGAACAGATGAACAATTTTACGCAAAAACACCAAAAGAACTTATAATGATTGCCAGAGATATGGCAAAAAGAGCGGATGCACAATTGCCAAAATTCTTTAAAACATTACCAAGAAAACCTTATGGAGTTGCTCCTGTGCCAGATGCAATTGCTCCTAAATATACTGGAGGACGTTATATTGGCACATCAAAAGAAAGTACAGACCCAGGTTATTATTGGGTAAATACATACGATTTACCAAGCAGAACTTTATATACATTGCCTTCTTTAACAGTGCATGAAGCTTTTCCTGGACATCATTTGCAAGGAAGTTTAAATAACGAATTGGGAGATTCTATTCCGCAATTTAGACGTGATTTGTACTTATCTGCTTATGGAGAAGGTTGGGGTTTATATTCTGAATTTTTAGCAGACGAAATGGGAATGTACACCACACCTTATGAACAATTTGGGAAATTTACTTACGAAATGTGGCGTGCTTGCAGATTGGTAGTTGATACTGGAATTCACGCAAAAGGCTGGACAAGAGAACAAGTTGTAAAATATATGTCTGAAAACACTGCACTTTCTCTGCACGAAATAAATACAGAAACAGATAGATATATTTCTTGGCCAGGACAAGCACTATCCTATAAAATTGGTGAATTAAAAATACGCGAATTACGCAAAAAGGCAGAAACTGAGTTGAAAGAAAAATTCGATATTAGAGATTTTCACGAAGTAATTTTAGAACAAGGCACTGTTACTTTGGCAATTTTAGAAGAGCGAGTTTATACATATATAAACAAAATAAAAGATGAGTAAACACACTTTTGCTTGCATTGATGCGCATACTTGTGGAAACCCTGTAAGAGTTATAAAAAGTGGAGGTCCAGAATTGGTAGGCAAAACCATGAATGAAAAACGACTTCATTTTTTGAAAGAATATGATTGGATTAGAAAAGGTTTAATGTTTGAACCTAGAGGTCATGATATGATGAGTGGAAGTATTTTATATCCTCCACACAATCCAGAAAACGATTTTGCCATTTTATTTATAGAGACTTCTGGTTGTTTGCCAATGTGTGGTCATGGAACCATTGGTACAATTACAATTGCCATTGAAGAAGGTTTAATTTCGCCTAAGATTCCTGGAAAAATAAAAATGGAAGCGCCTGCAGGTTTGGTAGAAATTGAATATTCTTTGAAGAACAACAAAGTAGAATGGGTAAAACTAACCAATGTTAAAAGCTATTTAGCAGCAGAAAACTTAATAGTAGATTGCCCAGAATTGGGTGAAATTACTTTTGATGTAGCTTATGGAGGTAATTTTTATGCAATTATAGATCCACAAAAAAACTTTAGTGGAATTCAAGATTTTACATCCTCTAAAATTATTCAGTATTCACAAGTTGTAAGAGAAAGCATCAATAAAAAATACCCAAGTCAGTTTATACATCCAGAAAATGAAAGTATTAGAGATGTAACGCATTTATTGTGGACAGGAACCCCAATTAATGAAAACTCTGATGGAAGAAATGCGGTGTTTTATGGTGATAAAGCTATAGATAGAAGTCCTTGTGGTACAGGAACATCTGCAAGATTAGCACAATTATATGCAAAAGGAAAATTAAAAGTTGGAGATGAATTTGTGCATGAAAGTTTTATTGGAAGTACATTTATTGGCAAAGTAGAAAAAGAAACTATTATTGGAAATAAAAAAGCAATTGTACCAAGCATAAAAGGTTGGGCAAAAATATTTGGGCAAAATACAATTACTATAGATACAGAAGATGATCCCTATGCGTTGGGCTTTAGTGTAATTTGATTTGTAAAACTTTTAAATTTAAAAAATGAATTATTTGAAAAACATATTACTATTATTTTTTAGTTTTTTATTGATAAATTGTAGCGATACTAAAAAGAAAATAACCAAAGATAATTATGCTAATGCAATAGGCTTTTTATATGCTAATTATAATAATAAAAAAGTTTTTAATTTAAATACAAATGTAAATTGGTTTAAAGATCATTCAGGTTTTTGGTTTGTAGATTACAGTAAAAATAAAAAAGAATACAAAACTGTTGATTTTAAAAATCCAACTAAAGTTGAAGCATTATTTGATCATTCTAAATTAGCGAAATCTTTAAGCGAAATTTTAGAAGTTACAATTAAAGACAACGATTTATCATTAACAAACATTCAAAAAACAGAAGAAGAAATTTCATTTACGTTTAAGGATAAAAACTATAGTGTTCATTTATCTTCTTATAAAATTACTGAGAACCAAAAGGAAGATTTAAGAAAAACAAATGAACTTGAAAGTACTTCTCCAGATGGAAAATGGCTAGCTTTCACTAAAGATTATAATTTATTTATAAAATCTACTCAAACTAATAAAGAATACCAATTAAGTACTGCTGGAAAAAAAGGTTATGAATACGCTTCTTATTATGGTTGGTTTGACAAAATGTATGGCGAAAATGGAGAGAGACCAAAACGTTTTAGTTTAACTTGGTCTAAAGACTCTAAATATATAGCTACAACTATTGTAGATACTAGAAATGCAGAAAAAATGTATTTGTTAGATTGGAGTAAAGACGAGGTTTTTAAACCAGAATTAGTATCTTATTTTAGAGGTTCTCCTGGAGATGATAAAATGGTAATGGTTACACCTGTTTTTTATAATGTTGATAAAAAGAGAGAAGTAAAAACAACCTTACCAACTACAACTCACATCAATTCTTCTAGCATTCAATGGACAAATAAATCTGGGGTTTTATTGGCTACAAACAGACAAAGAGGCTTTAAAAAAGAAGAGGTAATTAAAATCAATTTAAATACTCTAAACCATAAAAGTTTAATCACAGAAAAATCAAAAACCAATGTAGAAAATTTTGACTACCAAATGATTAATGATGATTCACTTGTTTTTTATTCTGAAAGAAGTGGTTGGAGGCAATTGTATTTGTATGATTTTAAAACTGATAAAACTACAATGCTAACTAGCGATAATTATGTAGTTAATGACATTGTACATATAGATAAAAAAGAAGAAATTATTTACTATTTAGCTTCAGGAAAGGAAAAAGAGAGCAATCCTTATCATCAGCAATTATATAGTGTTAATTTTAAGGGTGATGAAAAATTATTAACTCCAGAAAATCTGCATCATCAAGTATCATTTTCTAATAATGGTAAGTATTTTGTTGATAATATGTCTAACATTCAGACTGAAACAAAAACCGTTTTAAGAAACACAAAAACAGGAGAAGTACTAACAACGTTAACAACAGCAAATATAGATTTGGTTGTAAATAAAGGTTGGGAAAAACCAACCGTATTTTCTTTAACTGCAAAAGACGAAGAAACAACTATTTATGGTGCTTTCTGGAAACCGACAAATTTTAATGCTTCTATTAAATATCCAATTATAGATGCAACCTATACAGGACCTCACACCCAAAGATTCCCAAAATCTTTTAACAATGCATTTTCTAATCAGGCACTTGCAGAATTAGGTTTTATTGTGGTTAGAATAGATGGATTAGGAACTGCAGGAAGATCTAAGAAATTTAGAGATTTCTCATATAAAAATATGGGAAATAATTTGGAAGATCATGTGCTGGCTATAAAATATTTAGCAAATAAATATTCTTTTATAGCGATTGATAAAGTTGGAATTTATGGACATTCTGCTGGAGGTTATGATACAGGAAGAGCATTATTAGCATTTCCAGATTTTTACAAAGTTGGTGTTGCAAGTTCTGCAGATCATGATTTTAGAATGGAAAAAGCTTGGTGGCCAGAAATGTACCAAGGTTGGCCTGTAGATTCAACCTATCATCAAATATCTAATATTACAAATGCACATAATTTAAAAGGAAAATTATTATTAGCTCATGGTGGTTTAGATGATAATGTAAATCCTTCTGCCACGTTTAAATTAGCAGAAGCATTAATTAAGGCAGATAAAGAGTTTGATTTGTTAATTCTACCAAGTCAAAGACATGGTTACACAGGTCTTTACAGAGATTATTTTATGAAAAAAAGGTGGAATTATTTTATTGAACATCTCTTAGGACAAGAACCAATCTGGGATTTTAATATGAATCTGTGAAATTAGAAAAACTCGAAATTTTAAAAAAACATTGTTATACACCATTAGTATATCAAAGAATCAATAAGAAATTAGGGGTTAATTTTTCTGTTAAAGAAATTGAACACTTTATCAAAAAAATAATCAAAGAAACTAACAAAAATAATTTCGAAAAAATAGGAAAGAATTTTTATGTTTCTAACACGAAATTTAATATTAAAATAACTGTAAATTCTAACACATTTAGAATTATTACAGTGGATAAATTAGTGAAATAATTATTTTAAACATTTACATGGCAAAAAGCGTAATTATTATTGGTGGTGGCATTATAGGTTTGTGCACTGCTTATTACCTTCAAAAAGAAGGGCATAAAGTTACTGTTATAGATAAATCTGATTTTTCTAGTGGAGCATCTTATGTAAATGCTGGTTATATTACACCAAGTCATATTATTTCTTTGGCTGCTCCAGGAATGATAAACAAAGGCATTAAATGGATGCTAAACTCTGCCAGTCCATTTTATGTGAAACCACGTTTAGATTTAGATTTTTTAAAATGGAGTTTTGCGTTTAAAAAATCGGCAACAAAATCTAAAGTAGAAAAATCTATTCCTGTAATTAAAGACATTAACCTGTTAAGTAGAGCGTTATATGCAGATTTAAAAGCTTCGGGAGATTTCGATTTTCATTATCAACAAAAAGGTCTAATGATGTATTATAAAACTGAAAAAGCTGGTGAAGAAGAATGGGAAACAGGTCAAAGAGCCATTAAAGAAGGTTTAAAAGTAAAAAATTTATCAAAAGAAGAAGTTCAGAAAATAGAAAAAAAAGTAAACTTAAATATTAAAGGAGGAGTTTACTATCACTCAGATGCGCACATGACACCAAATGAGTTTATGGCTCAAATAAAAACGTACTTAAAAAAGAACGGAGTTAGTATTTTAGAAAATGAAGAAGTTTTAGATATTTCTGTTTCTAATGAGAAAATAACTCAAATAAAAACAACCAATTTAAGTATAAAATCAGACGAATTTGTAATTGCAACTGGAGCTTGGTCGCAAAATTTAGCGAAGAAATTGGGTGTGAAAATTCCAATTCAAGCAGGAAAAGGATATAGCGTTAATATTAAAAATGAAACAAATATTACAATTCCTGCTATTTTATGTGAAGCAAAAGTTGCTGTAACTCCTATGAACGGATTTACACGTTTCGCTGGAACTATGGAAATTGGCGGAATTAACCACAAAATAAATCCTGTTAGAGTAGGGGCAATTGCCAATTCTGTAAAAGATTTTTATCCAGAAATTACACTTTCAAATAAAGAACAAGAAGCAGCACAATGTGGTTTAAGGCCTTGTTCTCCAGACGGATTGCCATTTATTGGTAAATCATCTAAATGCAATAATGTAACTTTTGCAACAGGGCATGCAATGATGGGTTGGAGTTTAGGGCCAGCAACTGGTAAATTAGTTTCTGAAATTATTTCTGATAAATCATCTTCTTTAAATTTATATCCTTTTTCTGTGGATAGATTTTCTTAATTTTATAACAATGATAAAATCTGAACTAAGAAAAATTTACAAGCAAAAACGCAACGATTTAACTTCTGATGAAATTCTAAAGTTTCAAGAAAACATCTATAATCAAATTTACGATTTAGATCTTTCTTCAATTAAAACCATTCATATTTTTTTATCGCTTCAAAAGTTTAAAGAAATAGATACCAAACCAATTATTAATTATTTCAGAAGTAAAAACATTAAAATTGTGGTTTCTAAAAGTGATTTTAAAAAGAATACTTTAACTCATTTTTATTTAGAAAAAGACACCCAAATAAAACGCAACAAATACGGAATTCCAGAACCTATAAATGCAATAAAAGTTTCTGAAGAGATACTAGATTTAGTTTTTGTGCCGCTTTTAATTTCTGATGAAAGTAATTATAGAGTAGGTTATGGCAAAGGTTTTTATGATCGTTTTCTATCAAATTGTAGAAAAGATTGTAAAAAAATCGGTTTAAATTTCTTTAAACCGATTGCTAAAATTAATGATTTAAATGTGTTTGATGTTACTTTAGATAAAGTAATTTATCCAAAATAATTGTTATTTATTCGTGACAACTGCATTTAGGTGTTAAAAAACTATTGGTATTCATGTCTACAGGAAAACCTTGATTGTAGCCATTTTGTTCAAAATAAAATTGGGTTCTTTTGGTATCATAATTTCCAATTTCATTCATGGTATTTACATCATATAAACGCCCATTTACCATCGTATAAATTACAGAATTAGAATTTTTAATATCTTCTAACGGATTTTTATCCATAATAATTAAATCGGCTAATTTTCCAATTTTTAAAGAGCCAATTTCATCAGCAGTACCTAGATATTCTGCTCCATTAATCGTTGCTGCTTTTAACGCTTCTAGATTACTTAATCCACCTTGCTGCAACATCCATAATTCCCAATGCGCTCCTAAACCTTGTAATTGTCCATGAGCACCTAAGTTTACTTTTACGCCTTCATTGGCTAGTGCAGTAACTGTTTCAGAACTTAAAATATGGCCATTTTTATATTCTTCTTCAGGTACCATAGTTCTGTGTCTAGAGCGTGTATCTACCACATATCTTGGTGTGTATTTTAAAAGTGTTTCATTTTCCCAAACATTCATTTTTTGATACCATTCAAATTCGCCATTCATTCCACCATAATTCACAATTAATGTAGGCGTGTAGCCTGTTTTACTGTTTTTCCATAGCGATAAAACATCCTTATAAACCGGATTTACAGGTATATTGTGTTCAATTCCTGTATGTCCATCAAAAATCATACTCATATTAGAGTAAAAATTAGAGCCACCTTCTGGTACTACATTTACTCTTTGTTCTCTTGCAGCTTGCATAATTTGTTGGCGCTGCTCTCTTCTAGGTTGGTTGTAACTTTTAATAGATCTTGCACCAAAAGCTTTGGTTCTTGCAATAGCAAAACGAGCATCTTTTAAATTGTTTACAACAGCTTTAAAATCGCCTTCTGCACCATATAATATAAAACCGGTAGAAAACAATCTTGGACCTACTAATTGTCCGCTTTTTTGCAATTCTTCTAGTGTAAAAGCAGCAGCAGTATGCACAGAAGGATCATGAGAAGTAGTAACTCCAAAAGCTAAATTTGCGTAAAATTGCCAATGTTTTTGTGTGCTTAATCCGTTTCTAAAAGCACCAACATGTGCATGCACGTCTACAATACCAGGCATAATTGTTTTGCCTTTTAAGTCGTATATTTTTGTGCCAGCAGGAATAACAACTTTTCTTCTTTTGCCTAATTGTTCAATTTTGTTTTTATGAATAACAATGGTACCATCTTCTATAACTTCATCATCTTCCATAGTAATAATTCTAACGTTTTTAAAGGCAATTCTTCCTTCAGGAACATCTGCTTTATAAACCAAATTAATTTTAGTAGAAATGCTTTCTGCTGCATCCAAATTAGTTTTGGCAAAAGGATCTGTACTATTATTGATTATTGTTTTTGAAAAATATTCATCGCCTAAAGTCCAAAAAACTTGTTTGTTGTTTTTAGACCAATGCAAGTTAATTCCTGCGTTTTCAGACAAACTTTCTACCTTAAAAGATTTTGTTTTTTGATCTAAATTTATTTCGCTACCATTTAAAACAAATGGTGCAATATATAATTTGTGAAGATGGATAAAAGCAATCCAATTGTTATCTGGACTAGGAACTAATCTATTGGCAAGTTTTGATGAAAAATGACTTCTTTCATTTTCTCCATCTAAATCAATACTTTTTAAGTGTTTTGTTAATCCGCCAAAAAACGCGCCACCCGTTTGAAAGAAAATTCTTTTATTATCTGCAGAAAACATTGGGAATTCTCCTGTTTTAGCAATTCTTTTTGGCGATGTTCCGTCTGAATTTACAATATAAATTCCTGTTTTTTTGGTAAAATCGTATCCTTGATCTCCATTTCCAGCTTCTTTTCTGTAGACAATTTTTCTATTGGATGCATCGTATTTTGGCGTTCTGTAAATTCCTTTTTCATTTGTGATTTTTACCAAACCAGAACCATCTAAATTTACTTTGTAAATAGCGCCCAATTCTTCATCATTCCAAGTAACAAACAAAACCGAATTTCCATCTGCAGAAAAGCTTGGTTCAGCTTCAAAATTGGTTAAATTTGTAATTCTAATAGGTGTTCCATTAGGTAATTCTTTCTTATAAATATGCCCTAATGAAGTAAAAACAATTGTTTTTCCATCTGGAGTAGTTTGTACATCTTTAATCATTTTTGAAGAAAATTGATTTTCAAAAACTTTACGTTTTACACGGTGTGTTTTGGCTAATTTAATTTCTTGATTTACTTGAAAAGGAATACGTGTAACTTTTTTCGTGTCGATATTTATGCGATTGATTTTTCCTTGAGACCAAAAAACAATGTCTTTGTTATTAGGCAACCATGTAAAGTGAGGATATACCCCAAAAACCGCCCAAGCTTCACTTTGGTCTTTGCTTAGGTTTTCATAAATTGGGTATTCTCTACCTGTTTCTAGTTCGTGAATGTATAAAACCGATTTTGTTCTTACACGTTTTACAAAGGCTAGTAATTTACCATCTTTAGATACTGCAGGTCTTGCTGCACCTCCAGGACCACCTGTAATTTGCTCTGTTTCTCCGGTTTTAAAATTATAACGCTTAATTACATAAATCTGTTTGTTTGGATCTTTATTGTATTGAAAAAAACCACCAGGATACATGTCTTCTGCATAATATAAATAGTTACCATCAGCAGAAATAGAAGGATCATTTACATCTTGTTGATCGTTTTTTCGTTTGGTTAATTGCAAACCAGCTGTTCCAGAAATAGGATATTGCCACATTTCTCCAGCGCCAACAGAACGTGTTGAGGTGTAGTGTTTTCTGGCTACCAAAGATTTTCCATCTGGTGTCCAAACTGCATTGTTTAAAAGGCGGTACTTTTTTTTTGTAATTGATTTTGCATTTTTACCATCGGCAGTCATCACCCAAATATTATTGCCACCTTCAGCATCACTTGTAAAAGAAATGTATTTTCCATTAGGACTAAATCTGGGTTGTACTTCATAAGCCAAACCACTGCGTAAAACAGTTGTTGTTCCTCCAGAAATGGGCATTTTATAAATATTACCGAGTAAATCAAAAACAATGGTTTTACCATCTGGAGAAACATCTAAATTCATCCAAGTACCTTCATCTGTTTCTAACTGAAAAGTGTTATATAACCACGTTTCATGTGGATTGTTAACATCCCAATTTTTTGCTTTTTTTTGACCACTTATTTGTAAAGTAAAAGCAATAATGAATATTAAAAATATATTTTTAAACATAAGATTCTCTTATTTGAAATTTTTGTTATGATAAATGTAGGGATTCTATTTTACTTCTATTTCATAAAATATTTAAGATTATACTTTTCGTTAGCTTTTTTATATGATTTTATGTTTTTTAGGCACAATTAACCCTTCCTATTGAAACAGCAAGTTTGGGTTAGGACAAATGGTTTTCCAAATATCAACTTCACTTTCAAAAGCAACTCCAGGAAAATCGTTTTTAAAATCTAATAGATCTAGCATTACTTGAAAATGCAAATGTGTTGCCCAGTCTCCGTTTTCTTTAGCATTGGCTAAAATTGCAATTTGTTGGTCTTTTTTAATAAAATCGCCTATTTTGTGTTGAAAAACACTAGCAATTGTATTGTGTCCGTATAAAGTATAAAAATTAAAGTTTGCTAAAGTATGTTTTAGAATAATTACGCCACCATAACCTTTGTGCTCATTATTGTTATCAATTCCAACAACTTCACCATCTAAAATTGCATGAACAGGTGTGTTTTCTGGCAACCAAAAATCTACACCCAAATGAGTGTTTCTTCGATCTGTTTTGCCGTTAATTTCTCTAACATATAAATCTGATGTGTAAAGCGCACGCTTTTCTAAATAACCGCCAGTAATTATTTTATTGGGTACTTGTTTTTGTAATGCCTCTATTTTTGTTTGAAAAAACGGAATATTATTAAATTCTTCAATTCCGCCAATAAAATTAGTAGTTGTGCTTAAATCAATATGATGCATTTCTTCTTTTTTAATAGTTGGGAATAAGGTTTTTAATGAAAATGTATTTTTAGAAGACCATTCTAAAAAAGCCTCAAAATTCGGGTGCTTTACAAAACCATATTTGTTTTTAAAGTCTTGATGTGCCTTTGGTAATTTCATAAATTAAAAATAATATAATCTTTACAAATTGCACTTTTTACAAATGTTATTCTTTGTAAATTTGTGTTAAAATATAAGTTATGATTATCAAAGGAAATATAGTTGATATTTTAAAAAAGACCATTTTTAAAGGTGAAGTAGAGGTTGAAAATGGCAAAATTTTAGAAATCAGAAAATCAAATCATAATAATGAAAACTATATTTTACCTGGTTTTATAGACGCCCACATTCACATAGAAAGTTCTATGCTAGTGCCAAGTGAATTTGCAAAAATAGCAGTAACCCATGGTACAGTTGCAACCGTTTCAGATCCGCATGAAATAGCTAATGTTTTAGGTGTAAAAGGTGTTGATTTTATGATTGAAAACGGAAAGAAAGTTCCGTTGAAATTCAATTTTGGAGCACCAAGTTGTGTGCCAGCTACTTCTTTTGAAAGTGCTGGAGCTACTATAAATGGTGATGATATTAAACTCATGATGGAGAATCCTGATATTAAATATCTCGCAGAAATGATGAATTATCCTGGTGTTTTATTTGAGGACGCAGAAGTATTGGAGAAGATTCAGCATGCAAAAAATAACAACAAACCCATTGATGGTCATGCACCTGGTTTAAGAGGAAAAGATGCAACCAAATATATTGCTGCAGGTATTTCTACAGATCACGAATGTTTTTCTTTTGATGAAGCTAAAGAAAAATTAGCAAAAGGGATGAAGGTAATTATTAGAGAAGGTTCTGCTGCCAAAAATTTTGAGGCTTTAATTGATCTGTTGCCAGAAAATTACCAAAATATGATGTTTTGTTCAGATGACAAGCATCCAGATGATTTGTTGTTGGGTCATATCAATCAGTTATGTGAAAGAGCAGTTGCCAAAGGAATTGATGTTTTTAAAGTCTTGCAAGCAGCTTGTATAAATCCTGTTAAACATTATAATTTAAATGTTGGCTTGTTGCAAAAAGAAGATTTCGCAGATTTTATTGTAGTTGATAATTTAACCAATTTTAGTGTTTTAAAAACTTATATCAATGGCGAATTGGTTGCCAAAAATGGAGAAAGTTTTGTAAAACATGTAGATTTTGAAGTACTGAATAACTTTAATACGGATAAAAAGAAGATAGAAGATTTTAGATTCGAATCATCAGCTAGAAAAATAAGAGTTATAGAAGCTTTGGATGGCGAATTGGTAACCAACCAAATTGAAGCAGATACGCTTATAGAAAATGGAAATTTAGTTTCAAATACAACTACAGATATTTTAAAAATGGCAGTTGTAAATCGCTATAAAAACGATACACCAGCAATTGCTTTTATTAAAAATTTCGGGTTAAAAGAAGGTGCTATTGCAAGTTCTGTTGGGCACGATTCTCATAACATAATTGCCGTTGGTGTTTCTGATGAAGCCATTTGTAAGGCTGTAAATTTAATCATAGAAAATAGAGGAGGAGTATGCGCAGTTTCTAACACAGAAGAAAAAATAGTTGCTTTACCCATTGCAGGAATTATGTCTGATAAATCAGCCAAAGAAATTGGTAAACAGTATGCTACATTAGATAAAATGGCAAAACAAATGGGAAGTAAATTAAGAGCCCCTTATATGAGTTTGTCTTTTATGGCGTTGTTGGTAATACCTTCTTTAAAATTATCCGACAAAGGCTTATTTAATGGAGATACTTTTGAATTTACATCCTTGGAGGTTTAGTAGTTTTAAAGTTTCTAAGTTTGTCGCCTGTTGGTTATTTCTGTCTTGTGACGAAATCTTGCTATTTAAAATAAAAAGATACTAGTTTTTTAAAGGATTTGTATGTTCCACTGCGTTTTATGCGAAATTTAAAGTTCATTTTAATTCAACATTTCCCAAAGTCTGTCTTTCAATTCTTGCAAACCAATTTCTGCAACAGAAGAAATAAAGATGCTTTTTACACCTTTTGGCAATTCAGCTTTAATTTCAGCTTGCAATTCGTCATCTAACATATCCGATTTAGAAATAGCCAGCAAACGTTCTTTATCTAACAATTCTGGATTGTGTTTTTTAAGCTCGTTTAGTAAAATATCGTATTCTTTTTGAATATCATCTGAATCTGCAGGAATTAAAAATAACAAGGCAGAATTACGTTCTATATGCCTTAAAAAACGATGCCCTAAACCTTTACCTTCTGCGGCGCCTTCTATAATACCAGGAATATCTGCAATTACAAAAGTGGAGTGATTTCTATGTTCTACAATACCTAAGTTTGGTTTAAGCGTAGTAAAAGCATAATCTGCAATTTTTGGTTTTGCAGCCGTTAAAACGGATAAAAGTGTAGATTTACCTGCATTTGGGAAACCTACCAAACCAACGTCTGCTAATAATTTTAATTCGATTCTAAACCAGCCATCTTGTCCATCTATACCAGGTTGTGCATACCTTGGTGTTTGGTTTGTAGACGATTTAAAATTCCAGTTACCTAAACCACCTTTTCCACCAGGTAATAAAATTACTTCTTTACCGTTTTCTGTAATTTCGTGTAAAATTTCATCGGTATCTGCATCTCTTACAATGGTTCCCAAAGGTACATCTATGTAAATATCATCTGCATCGTGCCCAGAGCTTCTACTTTTACTCCCAGCACCACCATGTTCTGCTCTAAAATGACGTTTAAATTTTAGGTGAAACAACGTCCACATATTTTTGTCGCCACGTAAAATAATGTGTCCTCCACGTCCACCATCTCCACCATCAGGTCCACCTTTGGTAATGTATTTTTCTCTGTGTAAATGCGCAGAACCTTGCCCACCTTTTCCAGAAGATGCGTATATTTTTATGTAGTCAACAAAATTTCCTTCGGTCATCTTTATGTGTAGTTGTGTAATTGTTTACAAGTGTAATTGTGTTTGAAACGTTTAAACAGTTAAACGCTTAAACAGTTACACATTTTACAATTTATTAAATACTTCTGCAATTCTTTTGGTAATTTCTGCAATAGAACCTACACCATTAATTCCATAATATTTGTTTTGTTCTGCGAAATAATCTTTAAGAATAGCAGTTTTTGTATTGTATTCGTTAAAACGATTTCTGATTTTACCTTCGTCGGTATCATCAGCTCTCCCGCTAGTTTTTCCTCTTTCTAGCAAACGTTCTACTAATAAATCTTCTGGTACTTCTAAGGCTACCATTCCGTTTATTTGCTCTCCTTTATCTGCTAAAAAAGCATCTAAAGCTTCTGCTTGTGATTCTGTTCTAGGGAAACCATCAAAAATAAAACCATTAGCGTTTGCATTTTTTTCTACTTCTGCTTTTAGCATATTTATGGTAACTTCATCTGGCACTAAATCTCCTTCGTCCATATATTTTTTTGCTAGTAAACCTAATTCAGTAGCATTTTTTATATTGAAACGAAAAACGTCTCCAGTAGAAATATGTACTAAATTGTACATGTCTTTTAAAAATTCTGCTTGTGTTCCTTTTCCTGCTCCTGGAGGGCCAAATAATACAATGTTTTTCATTTTGGGTGCTGTTGTTAATTGAAATATTTCTGGGTAATTTCTACCTAATCCGTTATAATCTAATCCGTAGCCAATAATAAATTTGTCTTCTATACTTTTACCAATATAATCTATGGGTAATTCTTTTTTAAAAACATTTGGTTTAAAAAAAAGTGAGGCTACTTTTAGTTGTTTTACATTTTTATCTCTGAATATATTATAAATTTCTTGCAGTGTTGCGCCAGTATCTATAATATCTTCTAAAATAATAACTGTTCTGTCTGTTAAATCTTCATTTAAACCTACCAATTCTTTTACATTTTCAGTAGATTTTGTGCCACTATAAGAGGCTAGTTTCACAAAAGAGACTTCACAATTTCCTTGGAATTCTCTTATGAAATCTGCAGCAAATAAAAAACAACCATTTAAAATACCTACAAAAATAGGAATTTCACCTTTTGGTAAATCTTGTTTTACTTGGTAGGCAAGTTGTTTTACAATTTGTTGTATTTCTTCCTTTTTAATAAAAGGTTTAAAATATAAATCGTGTAAATTGATAATGCTCATTATTTTCTAAACCTTAAAATAGGTATACTTTTAGTTTTGTAGTCGCAATTTGCGAGTGCAAAAATCATTTTTAATATATCGCTAATCGTATTTTTAAATCTCAAAGGATTTATATTTTTTTTGTGGCCACAATTTGTTACCGTAATTACAACTCTATTTTATGCAAATATAAGGTCTTGCTATTGAATGATAAAACCGTTTTTCAAACTACACTGAACTAGTTTCAGTATTTTATTGAAAAACGGTTTTAAAAGTTACAAGATTTTAAAATCTTGTAGCGTATAATTATTTCTTTTTGTCTTCTTTTTTAGTAGCATCATACATTATTGGTGTTGCCACAAATAAAGATGAATACGTACCTACAGCTACACCAACAATAAGTGCAAACATAAATCCTTTAATAGAATCTCCACCAAAGGCAAAAATTGCAATCATTACTATTAAGGTAGTTAAAGATGTATTTATAGTTCTTCCTAAGGTAGAACTTACAGCTTTATCTACATTTTCACTTAATGCTCTGTTTTTGTAGTCTCCTACAAATTCTCTAATTCTATCAAAAATTACCACGGTATCATTTAAAGAGTAACCAACCACAGTTAATATGGCAGCAATAAAAGATTGGCCAATTTCCATATCAAAAGGCATAAAGTTATAAGTAATAGAGAATACACCTAATACAATTAATACATCATGAAAAACAGCTGCTACAGCTCCAATAGAATAGGATATTTTTCTAAAACGTAGTAGAATGTACAAGAAAACAACTAATAAAGAACCAAATACTGCGTACAAAGCAGAGGTTTTAATATCATCTGCAATGGTAGGTTCTACCTTATCTGCACTCATTATTCCTGCTCCTGATTTTTCAAAACCTGGTTTAAAGCTTTCATAAGTAGTGTTTCCTAAATACGGTTTTAAACCTGTAAATAAAGCATTTTGTACTTCTTCATCTACTTCTTGTCCTTCATCATCAATTTTATAAACCGTTGTTATTTTTAATTGATTTGCCTCACCGTATGTTTTTACTTCTGGTGCAGAACCAAAAGCATCTTTTAGTGTATTAGCAACATCTGTAGGCACCATTGTCTGATCAAAACGAACTAAATAAGATCTACCTCCTTTAAAATCTACACCTTGCTTTAATCCGATAGAAAAAATAGAAATTAAACCAGCAATAATAATTCCTCCAGAAATTACATACGCAATTTTACGTTTCTTTAAGAATTCTACATTTATATTTTGGAACCACCCTTTAGATAAAGAGGTATTAAATGTTAAGTTAGTGCCTTTATTAACAGCGCCATCAATTAATAAACGTGTAATAAATACGGCAGTAAATAAAGAAGTTGCAATACCAATCATTAAGGTTAATGCAAAACCTTTAATTGGTCCTGTACCAAAAACATATAAAATAATACCTGTTAATAAAGTAGTAATGTTAGCATCTATAATTGCAGATAATGCTCCTTTTACAGAGAAACCTTCTTCTACAGATTGCTTTAAACCTTTCTTTAAACCTAAACCTTCTTTAATTCTTTCGAAGATAATTACGTTGGCATCTACAGACATACCAATGGTTAAAATAATACCAGCAATACCAGGTAACGTTAATACAGCATTAAAGCTAGCTAAAATTCCAAAGATGAATAAGATATTTACAATTAAGGCAACATCTGCAAATAAACCTGCTTTACCATAATATACAATCATCCAAATTAAAACTAATAAAATAGCCAATCCAAAAGATAAGAAAGAGGCATCAATTGCTTCTTGCCCTAAAGAAGGTCCAACAACCGCAGATTGAATAATTCTTGCAGCAGCTGGTAATTTACCTGCTTTTAATACAGTAGCAATGTCTTCTGCTTCAGCAACAGTCATACTTCCACCAGAAATACTTGACATGCTACCCAATTTTTGATTAATTGATGGTGCAGTATACACGTAATCATCTAAAACTATGGCCACAAACTTACCAATATTTTCTCCTGTTAGTTTACTCCATTGTTTAGTACCAGAACTATTCATGGTCATGCTAACTTCTGGCTTGTTTAATTGGTCAAAAACTTGACCAGCATCTAAAATAACGTCACCTTCAATAGCGGGTTTGTCATTTCTATTTGATTTAATAGCATAAAGATTAATAATAGGTTCTATTTCTATATCATCTTCAGCCGTAGGCGATGATGGAGATGTAAAAGGCTTGTAGTCCCATAAGAATTTTACATAACGTAATTCATTTGGTAATAAATCTCTAACTTCTTTTCTAGCTAGTAGTTCATTAACCTTTGCAGTATCTTTTACCCTAGCCTGTGCAACTAAAGAACTCATTTGTTGTTGAGATTGCGCAACATTAGGTAATAAAAATGTAAATAAGTTTTTTTGAACACTTGTAGAGTCTACAGCTTCACCTAAAAGATCATCAATGTCATCTTTTTTAGCAGTATCTTTTACTTGTTCAGTGTCAACATCTTCTTTTAATAATTCTGCAACTTTCGCATTTGCAGAGAAAAAGAAACCTTGTACTTCTGCATTTGTATATACTTCCCAGAACTGTAATTCTGCTTTACTGGTAATTAATTTTGTAACACGCTCAATGTCTTTAGCACCCGGTAATTCAATCTGAATTCTACCAGAATTACCAATTCTTTGAATGTTTGGAGAGGTTACCCCAAATTTATCAATTCTACTTCTTAATACCTCAAAAGCAGTACCAATAGAACTGTTAATTTCTTCTTGTAAGGTTTCTTTTACAGAAGCATTTGCTTCATCAAAAGAAATCTTTTCGCTTAAAGCTTTGGTACCAAAAATAGCAGGATCACTTAATTTTGTATCTCCAGCAATTGCTTCAAATTCTTCAAAAAATAAGTCTAAGTAATTTGCATTACTACTTTTTTGTTTTACATCTGCTGCTGCTAAAGCATTATTAAATGCTTCATTTTTAGAGTCGTTAGATAAACTCTTTAAAACTTCTTTTACAGAAACTTGTAAAATGGCATTAATACCACCTTTTAGGTCTAAACCTAAATTCATTTCTTTGTCTCTTACATCGTTGTAAGAATATTGGGCAACACCTAAATCTATAATGTCTTTATTGGCAACACTATCTAAATATTTTCTTTCGAAATTTGCTTTTTCTCTAGCAGTGGTTGCTTTGCTTTCTGCATAAACCACAGCATCGTCTTCTACCTTATTGGCTAAAAACGTAAATGATAATTGGTATAAACTAACTAAACCAAATAGTAGAGCAAATACCTTAATAAGTCCTTTGTTTTGCATTTTATAATTTTTAAGTCTGATTTTTTTTAATAAAAAACGAGCAAATATATACCAACTCGTAAAACCTGACAATGTTTTTAATGTTTGTTTTGGGTGATGCGTTCTGGACACACCAATACTAGATAATTAATTGTAAAAGAGTATTGTAATACACTCTTTTAAGAAAGCTTTTTTCTTGGGCCAGCTCTAACTTCTGGTTCTTTATGTGAAGTGTAATCTTTAGTAAAAGGATTGCTTTTACTTATTTTAAAGGCATGACTAAAATTTTGATTTGCCTGATATTCTAAATTTCTTGAAAAATCTGAATACTGATTGTTTGTGAAACGATCTGATTGGTATTTGAATTCTATAACGAAAGCATCATTTGATGTAGAAGAAGTTTCTATTTGATCTTTTAGTTCATAAACATCAATCTTATAGCTAGAATAAGAATCGTTATTTTCTCTTTCTTTAGATTTTTCGTGTAGAGCTAATTGCTGTTTTTCTGTAAGTAAATCTTTAATATACTCTGCATCTAAAGTACTGTAGTAGCCAATTTTTAAATGTCCTTTATGGTTTTTTTTAATTTTAATATTGATAGCACCAATTGCTAAAAGTTTTTCTTTAACCTTATTAATGGTTAAAGCAGTGCTTTTATCACTATTGTCTACAAACTCTAATACAATTTCTTGATTAGGTTCATATACTTGTTCTTGGAAAGCTCCAAAACATAGCGAAATAAAAAGTAGTGTACTTAGGTACCATTTTGCTTTCATTCTTCAAATATATGTAAAAAAGATTGGTTTTTTGTTGGTTTAATTCTCTTTTAAGATAAGTGTAATACTTATTCTTATTTCGCTATAAGTAATCTCTTCATTCAATTTTTCATAAATAGGTTTTAATTCTATTTTTCTATTGAATTGATTAAAAACTACGCGTACTTTTTCTATAATTTCTTTAGTAACGTATTGTGCTAAATTGATGTTTTTACCTTCTGTATACAATTGCGAAAGATGAGAAAAGACAGTAGTAATCGATAAATTTCGCTCTTGTGCAATAGCAATAGGCGCTAAACCTTTATTGTATAATTCAAAGGTTTTTAAAGTGGTGGATTGTTTTCTAGGTTTTGCAACGTTTTTATATTTACGTATTACTGCCATAAAATCATCTCCATATTTTTCCATTTTATTGGTTCCAACTCCAGAAATAGATAAGAATTCGTTTTCTGTTGTGGGTAATTCACTAGCCATTTGTTTTAATGTTTTGTCATTAAATATAATGTAAGCCGGCATTTTTTCTTCTTTGGCAATAGACAAACGCAATTTTTTCAATTCGGCTAATAAACTGGTATTGGTTTCACCTTGTGAAGTGATTTTTAGTTGTTTTTTTTCTGCATTTTTCTCAGTTTTTTCTATTGGCGTGGTTAAACGGATTTGTTTTTCGCCTTTTAAAACTTGCCAGCCAATTGGTGTAATTTTTAATGCAGAATTTTCTGCGTACATAATCTCTATCAAACCGTGGTTTGCCATTTGAATGATGTAATCTCGCCAATTAAAAAACGAAACTTCTCTACCAACACCATACGTTTTTAAAGTATAATATTGTTTGGCATGAATATCTGCATTGTTACTTCCTCTTAAAACATTAATTAGCATTGTAATTCCGTCTTTTTCTTGCATTCTTACAATTCCAGATAAAGCTTTTTGTGCTATAACAGTTCCTTCAAAATCTTTGGGAGGATTTAAGCAAACATCACAATTATTACAATTTTCGGTTAAATGTTCGCCAAAATAAGAGAGCAATATTTTTCTTCGGCAAGATTTTGCTTCTGCAAATTGCAACATTCTATTCAACTTCTCTTTTTGCATGGTAGCATTTGCACCATCATCTGCAAACTGACTGTACAATACAAAATCTCTCATATTATAGTACAAGATGGTTTCAGAGGGCAAACCATCTCTACCAGCTCTTCCAATTTCTTGGTAATACCCCTCTAAATTTTTAGGTAAGTTATAGTGTATTACATAACGCACGTTAGATTTATCTATTCCCATACCAAAGGCTATGGTTGCCACAACAATTTTTACATCATCATTTATAAAATCGGTTTGGGTTTGTTCTCTTTCTTCAAAGTTCATTCCTGCGTGATAAAAGGTAACAGAATGTCCTTCTTTTTTTAGATAACTGGCAACTTCTTCTGTGTTTTTTCTACTCAAACAGTAAATAATACCACTTTCATTTTTTCTTTGGTTGATGAAATTGCCAATTTCTTGCAGTTTTTTCTTTTTAGGCACTTGTCCACGAACTTCTATGCTTAAATTTTTTCTATCAAAAGAAGAGATAAATAATTTAGAGTTTTGTAAACCTAATTGTGCTTCAATGTCTTTTCTAGCAGATTTGTCTGCAGTTGCAGTAAGTGCCATAAAAGGCACATTTTGTAAAGATCTTCTAAACGTTTTTAGTTGGGTGTATTCTGGTCTAAAATCATGCCCCCACATGCTTACACAATGTGCTTCATCTATGGCAACTAATTTTATGTTTAGTAATTTTAACCAGGTGCTGCTTACATTTATTAATTTTTCCGGTGATAAATATAGCAATTGAATATCTCCTTTTATTGCCTTTTCAATAACTTCATTTTCCTCTTGAGGCGTAATAGAACTGTTAAAAAAATCTGCTTTTATGCCGTTTGCTTTTAAAGCTTGCACTTGATCTTTCATCAAGGAAATTAAGGGCGAAACTACAATTGTAATTCCGTCAAACAATAATGCAGGTATTTGAAAACAGATAGATTTACCACCACCAGTTGGCATTAAAACAAAACTATCTTTACCAGCTATAGTTCTGTTGATGATGTCTTCTTGTAAAGGTCTAAAGTTATCATAACCATAAACTTTTTTTAAAAGTGTATTTGCTGTTGTTTTCAAGGAATAAAATTATACTACAAAAATGAAGTTTTTTGTTGAATTATGCATAATAAAAAATCCAGCAAAAGCTGGATTTTTTAATTTTTATTTAAAGTCTAAAGTCTATAACTCTAATAAACCATTTGTTTTAGAAACTCCGGCTGCAGATTCTTGTAAATGTGCTTTTTCAGCATCATTTAAATTAATTTCTACAATGCTTTCTATACCGTCTTTTCCTAATACCACAGGAACTCCAATACATAAATCACTTAAACCAAACTCACCTTCTAATAGAGAGGAACATGGAAATATTTTTTTAGTATCGCAAGCAATAGCTTGCACCATACCACTTACAGCAGCTCCAGGAGCATACCAAGCAGAAGTACCTAACAAACCAGTTAATGTTGCACCACCAACCTTTGTATCTTGCTTTACTTGTTCTAATCTTTCTTCAGAAATAAATTCTGAAACAGGTACAGAATTTCTAGTAGCTAATCTTGTTAAAGGTACCATTCCTTTATCTGAATGTCCACCAATTACCATTCCATCAACATCAGAAATAGGCGCACCTAAAGCTTCTGCTAATCTGTATTTAAAACGTGCAGAATCTAATGCACCACCCATACCAATAATTCTGTTTTTTGGTAAGCCTGTAGTTTTGTGTACTAAATAGGTCATAGTATCCATAGGATTAGAAACTACAATAATTATAGTTTCTGGAGAGTGTTCAATTAAACTAGAAGAAACTGTTTTTACAATTCCGGCGTTTATACCAATTAATTCTTCACGAGTCATACCTGGTTTTCTTGGAATACCAGAGGTAATTACACAAACGTCAGAACCAGCAGTTTTAGAATAATCGCTAGTGCTACCAGTAATTTTGGTATCAAAACCATTTAAAGAAGCTGTTTGCATTAAATCCATTGCTTTACCTTCTGCATAACCTTCTTTAATATCTAATAAAACTACTTCTGCTGCGAAGTTTTTTATGGCGATATACTCTGCACAACTTGCACCAACTGCACCTGCGCCAACTACTGTAACTTTCATATTTTTAAATTTTTATTTGTGATGTTAAATTTTTGGGTAAAAATACAACTTTAAGGTAGTTTTATTGTTAATTTCAAGCAAAAATAAGACATCTAAACAAGATGTCTTATTTTGTTAAAATATAATTTATTTTTTATCTAATGCTAATAGCAATGCCTAAATTGGCTGTATTGTATTCTTGTATTGTATAAGAGCCAAAAATCTTTAAAAAACCTAAGCTTAATCTTAAACCAGCTGTAGTCATAAAGCCATTAGATTCAAAGTTTAGATTAGAGGGAATAAGTAATCTTTGCCTAACAGTGTTATTAGGAGATGGTAAACCTGTTTGATAAACACCTTGAAAGTCTCCTGTCATTTCAAAAGAAGAGGAACCACTGTTGTAGCCAACACCTCCGTAAATATTAATAATAGGGAAATTTAGAGAGGCTATTGCTTGGGCTGTAAATGCAGTTAAATTAAAATTAGTTAATCCGTTTCTAACTTCTAAAACATCAGTATTTACATCTCCAATTTCATAATCTACATTCATAGTTGTATATGCTGCTAAAAGAGAAACATGTAAAGGTGTTTTGTCTAAGGGCCCAAACCAGTCTGTAATTTCTTTTTTAATTCCAAAGCCTAACATGTTAACAGTTCCTTCGTCTTCACCAAGATCTATCTTTGGTATTACTCTTACCATTGCTTCCATTTTCCAAGGTAAGCCAACGCTTAGTTGCGCAATTGGTGCAGGTACACCATTAACAGGTAAATCTCCTGTAACTCCTCCTGGGAAATCGAATTCTGCAGATACATCTTGTCCATTAATATTTCTATTAACACTCATTCTTGTGCTATTACTAGGACCAGCAAAGGTAGATGCTGTTGCAGAATTAGAGGTGATATTAGAATTACTTCCTAGAACGCTAACAATGTTAAACATTTCTTTTTCTGAAGGCACTAAAGCAGCGCTGGCACCAATTGAGATATCAAAACCAAACTTTTTATGCACTTTTGCTGTGTGATACCAACCACTGTTCATGGCGTTTATAAAGCCCTCCATGCCTGGCTGAAAGTATGCTTGTATTAAATTTTTAGCATCTCTAGCGTCTGATAAAAGCGCGTTTTCGAAACCGTTTTGAGCTTTTGTGTTTACGGTTAAAAGGAAAACACCTGATAATGTTAGAATAATCTTTTTCATGTTAAAATGTATTTTTTTTAATATTTCTTAACAAATATATATAATTAGTATTAAATCATGGTAGAGAGAGTTTTAGGTATTTCGTAAAAAGGTGTTTTTCCCTGTTTCGATAAGTTTTCAAAATAAAAAAAGCTCTAAAGTTAATTAGAGCTTTTTATAATTTGTTTTATTAAATTTTATGCATCAATATTTGCGTATTTTGCATTGCGTTCAATAAAATCTCTACGAGGTGGTACCTCATCTCCCATAAGCATAGAGAATACTCTATCTGCTTCTGTAGGGCTATCAATAACTACTTTACGTAAAGTTCTAAATTCTGGGTTCATTGTAGTGTCCCAAAGTTGTTCTGCGTTCATCTCTCCAAGACCTTTATATCTTTGTACATTTACAGAACCTCCCATTTGCTGTGCAATCAAATCACGCTGATTGTCATCCCAAGCGTATTCTCTTTTCTGTCCTTTTTTAACTAAATATAAAGGCGGTGTTGCAATGTAAACATAACCTTGCTCTACCATTTCACGCATATATCTAAAGAAGAAAGTTAATATTAAGGTAGCAATATGCGATCCATCTACATCGGCATCACACATAATAACTACTTTATGATAACGTACTTTAGATAAATTTAAAGCTCTTGGATCTTCTTCTGTACCAATAGAAACTCCTAAAGCCGTAAACATGTTTTTAATTTCTTCGTTTTCGAATACCTTATGTTGCATTGCTTTTTCCACGTTCAAAATTTTCCCACGTAGAGGAAGAATTGCTTGAAAGTTTCTATCTCTACCTTGTTTTGCTGTTCCACCTGCAGAATCTCCCTCAACTAAGAATATTTCACATTGTGCTGGGTCTGTTTCAGAACAGTCAGATAATTTACCAGGTAAACCACCAATAGACATCACTGTTTTACGTTGTACCATTTCTCTGGCTTTACGTGCAGCGTGTCTTGCAGTAGCAGCTAAAATTACTTTTTGAACTATGGTCTTAGCATCGTTAGGATTTTCCTCTAAATAATCTGTTAACATTTCTGAAACCGCTTGCGATACCGCAGAAGTAACCTCTCTGTTTCCTAACTTTGTTTTGGTTTGTCCTTCAAACTGAGGTTCTGCAACTTTTACAGAAACAATGGCTGTTAAACCTTCTCTAAAATCGTCTCCAGCAATATCAAACTTTACGTTTTTTAACAATCCAGATTCATCTGCATACTTTTTTAGTGTTCCTGTTAAACCACGTCTAAAACCAGATAAGTGTGTACCACCTTCGTGTGTGTTAATGTTATTTACGTAAGAATGTAAATTTTCTGCATAAGAAGTATTGTAAACCATTGCTACTTCTACAGGAATTCCGTTTTTCTCACCTTCCATAGAAATTACAGAAGAGGTTAATTGCTCACGTGTAGAATCTAAATATTTTATAAATTCTGGTAAACCTTCATCAGAATGAAATGTTTCTGAAATAAAATTACCTTCATCATCTGTATTACGCTTATCTGTTAAAGTAATGGTAATCCCTTTATTAAGATACGCCAACTCACGCATACGCGTTGCTAATGTTTCGTAATTGTACTCTGTAGATTGTGTAAAAATAGATTTATCTGGTAAAAAAGTAACAATTGTACCTGTAAAATCGGTTTCGCCAATTGTTTTTACAGGATATAAGGTTTTTCCTTTTTCATATTCCTGTTGCCAAATTTTACCTTCTTTATGAACGGTTGCTGTTAAATGGTCAGATAGTGCGTTAACACAACTTACCCCAACACCATGCAAACCACCAGATACTTTGTAAGAATCTTTATCAAATTTACCACCAGCACCAATTTTGGTCATTACTACTTGTAATGCAGATACGCCTTCTTTTTGGTGAATTCCTACAGGAATTCCACGTCCATTATCTCTGGTTGTAATCGAATTGTCTTTGTTTATGGTCACATCAATCGTGTCACAATAGCCACCCATTGCTTCATCAATAGAGTTATCTACTACTTCATACACCAAATGGTGTAAACCACGTATACCAACGTCTCCAATATACATAGAAGGACGCATTCTTACATGCTCCATACCTTCTAATGCCTGAATACTGGAGGCATCATAATTTTTTTTACTTTCGTCGCTCATTATATAAGTACTTTGTTAATTTTAAGGTTGATGGAAAATTGTTTGCAACAATATTTCTATATCTCAAATTTACAATTTTAAAATACTATTTCAAGCTTTTTTAGCAATTTACTTCTAAAATTATCAACATTTGTTAAAAACACAATAGTGGCTTAAATGGCTTAAAAATCATTTTAAAATAGATTTTTGTAAAATTACCAATTGTTTGAAATGTTGAAAACGAATTAATAGCTTAAATAGTAAATTTTGTAAAGTGATTTAATGTGAATAATGACGATTATCGATTACGAACTGTCAAATTTAATTGGTTGTCGAAAGATTTTTTAAATTATTATCCTTTTAAGATCGCAGTGCATACTAGTACGCATTAAGTTACCAGTAAAAAATATTTGAATATTTATTGAAGTTTTATAAAACTTTGTAAAACAAAACTTAATATTCAATTATTTGGTAAACAAACTATGCGTATTTTTGAAAACAAACTTTAAAGCCTCGTTCATTTTTAAAGTTTGATTGGTTTTATAATATGTCTGTTCAATTATAAAAAAAAAACTCAGTTATGAGAAAATTACACTTTTTTTATCTCTTTATTTTATCGGCAGTTAGTTTCGCTCAAAATCCAATTTATGTAGATAATTTTGATGATAATATTATAAGCATAGCACAATCTTCAGCTTTTGATTTTGAGATTGTAGACAATAATTTAGAAATTTCAGGAAATGGTTCTGGAGGTATGTGGGCAGCTATGACTTATACTATGCATGATGCAGGTGTTTCTAAAACTATAGATCTATCTGTAAGTCCTAAATTATATATTAAGGCAAAGGCAAATCAAGGTTTAGAGTTTAGAATAGATTTGCAAGATGAAACAGGATATGTTACAAATTTACAAGCTACATCTGTAAATATTGGAACAAGTTTCGCGGTTTACGAGTTTGATTTTACAGGCAAGTTTTTGGATGGCGCTTTTGGTGGTCCTTGTACAAATGGTCCTTGTGTGGTAAATAGCTCAAAAATTACAAATTTGTCAATTTTTGCAAGGCCAGGAGTAGGCGCTTATACTGGTAAAATTACTATTGATTGGCTTTCTATTGGGGCGCCATTTGAAGAAGGTGCTCAGCCGTCAAATTACGAAATACGATATAATCAAGTAGGGTATTTTGTAGACAGAACTAAAATTTTAAGTGTAAATTCTGCACAACCTTTCGCTAATTTAAATTATACCATCAAAAATAATAGTGATGTAGTTGTTGCCAATGGCACAACAGGAGCATCTATTTTGTGGGCAGATGCTCAAGAACATGTAGCGCATATAGATTTTACATCTGTAAATTTAGCAGGAGAATATGTGGTTGAAATAGATGACGTTAAAGAAACAATCACTATTGGTGAAGAAGTTTATGAAGATTTGGCAAAAGCGGCTTTTAAATACTATTATTTTAACAGAGCCAGTATTTCAGTAACCGCAGAGTTTGGCGATAAATGGACAAGAACTACAGGAATACCAGATACAAATGTAAGAGTGCATAGTTCTGCAGCAACTAGTGCAAGACCTGTAAACACCAGAATCTCTTCTTCAGGAGGTTGGTATGATGCTGGAGATTACAATAAATACGTTGTAAATAGTGGGATTTCTACCTATACTTTATTAGCTGCTTACGAACATTTTCCAGAATATTATGGTTCTAAAGATTTTAATATACCTGAGTCTAGCAATAATTTACCAGATATTTTAGATGAAGCTTTTTATAATTTAGATTGGATGTTGACTATGCAGGATCCCAATGATGGTGGTGTATATCATAAACTAACAGGACTTGGGTTTAGTGGAATTGTGATGCCAAATCAATATAATTTAGAAAGATACGTAGTTAAAAAAAGTACGGCAGCTGCTTTAAATTTTGCAGCTGTAGCAGCTACTGCAGCTAGAATTATGACTGATTTTGAAACGCAAAAACCTGGTTACAAAGCAAAATTGATTACTGCTGCAAAATCTGCTTATGCTTGGGCATTGGCAAATCCGAATGTGTTTTTTACCAACCCAAGTGATGTTGTAACAGGAGAATATGGAGACACAAATTTAAGTGATGAGTTTTTATGGGCAGCAACAGAATTATTTATAACTACAAAAGAAAATATTTACAAAAATGCAGTTAATGTTTTTTCTATGAATAATCAAGTGCCTAATTGGCAAAGCGTTAGTGCTTTGGCGTTGTATTCTATAAATCATCATGCATCAAAAATAGCATCAGATATTAACACAACAGAGGCCAGAAAAAGATTGTTATTAATGGCAGATATTTTAGAAAATAATGTAAATAATTCTGCAATGAAAACTACTATGGCTCAGAACGATTATGTTTGGGGAAGTAATGGAGTTGCTGGGAATCAAGTTTTATATTTAATTAGAGCGTATGAATTAACCCAAGATGATAAATATTTAAATGCAGCCTATATTGCAATGGATTATTTATTAGGAAGAAATGGTACAGGATTTTCTTTTGTAACTGGTTTTGGTACCAAAACTCCAATGAATCCACACCACAGAATTTCTGAAGCAGACAATATTGCAGATCCTGTACCTGGAATGTTAGCTGGTGGGCCACAACCAGGGCAGCAAGATGATTGTGCATATCCTAGTAGTGTAAGGGCAAAATCTTATTCAGAAACATGGTGTTCTTATGCTTCTAATGAGGTTACCATTAATTGGAATTCACCATTAATGTATGCAGTAAATGCTTTACAGAATTACCAAAACAAAGGTGCTGCACTTTCTGTGGCAAATGAGTCTGAAAAAGATATAGTAGATCTTATTCAATTGTATCCAAACCCAACTAAAGATAAATTATTTGTAAACTCAGGTTCTAGAAAAATTAAAAACGTTTCTATTTACTCTATTCAAGGCAAATTGGTGTTTTCGGCAAATAATAATGCCCAAGAACAGTTAAAAAGTATAGATGTTTCCAATTTAAATACAGGTATTTATTTTGTTAAACTGGCAACAGATAATGGTTTTATAACCAGAAGAATATTAAAAAAATAAAACTGTTTTACAGATATATTAATTTTTTTAGATTAAACTTTATTTTAATGGATATTCTATAAGGAAAACTCCTAAAAATTATTGTTTATTTAAAACTGTTTATTAATTATTAAAAATATGTTGTCAACTATGCAAATTACTATATATTTGACACCAATATTTTTAAAATGAATTTCATAAATAACAACAATCGTAATTTCAATAATCCTAATTTTTAGGGTTAGGAAGGTTGTTGTATAAAATATATAAATAAAGCCTTCCAGATTTTGGAAGGCTTTTTTTTATCCTGAACTTTTTACTGCGCTTGTAGAAGTATGTTTCAGGAACTCTAAAAATAAAGAAATGACTAAAATAATGACTGTCGACGTTTTGTCGAGTATTAAAGGAGCAAAAGAATCTGAAGCTGTTAGTAAATTATTTGACGTAATAAAAAGCACAAATGCTACAACAGCCAATACTGTAAGTAGAAATGCAGTTTCTTTAAATAATTTAAGAGAAGATGTTGTGGTTCATAGTCCGCAAGCGGAAAAAGACATCATTATAGAAAATTTTCCAAGAGAAAAAAATGGCTACTTAGTAGTTGCAAAAGTTATAGAGGAATAAAAACACGGTTTTAGTTATTGGTTTTTAGTTGTTAGAAATAGCAACAAAACTAAAAAATAATAAGTATGAGTAACATCAGAAAAATACACGATCAACTTCAAAATAAAGAAATATCTTGTTTAGAGTTGATAAAAAATAAGTTAGATTTATTAAAATCGAACACACATCATACAGTAAATTCTTTGTTAGATGAAACGGCTTTAGCATTGGCTAAAAAAGTAGATGCTAAAATTGCAAACGGAGAAAAAATTGGCTTGTTAGAAGGTATTCCTTTTGGTGTTAAAGACGTTTATATGCTTCAAGGAACGTATACAACTGCAAGTTCAGATTTGCTAAAACAATACAAATCTTCCTACACGGCCACTGCAATTCAGAAATTATTAGATGCTGGTGCAATACCTTTAGTAAAAGAAAACGGAGATAGTTTTGGGCATGGTTCATCTTCTGAAAACACCATTTTTGGAGCCGTAAAAAATGCTGTAAATCCAGATTTAGTTAGTGGAGGTTCTAGTGGAGGTTCTGCTGTAAATGTAGCTAAAGAATATACCGTTTTTTCTATTGGAGGAGATACAGGAGGTTCTATTAGACAACCAGCAGGGTACAATAATGTATATGGTTTAAAACCAACCTATGGTAGAATTTCTAGATTTGGAATATTAGCATACGCCTCTTCTACAGATTGTGTTGGGCCTATTGCAAAATCTATAGAAGATGTTAGAATTGTGCTAAATGTAATGAGTGGTAAAGATGTTAAAGACCAAACTACCTATGCATCAAAAGAAATACTAGAAGACACTATTTTAAATACTGATGAAATAAAAACTGTTGGCTATTTTAAAAACTTTATAGAAAATGATGCGATTGATGCTAAGGTAAAAGCAGATTTTTTAGCATCCATAGAAAAAATTAAAGCCAAAGGAATTACAGTAAAAGAATTAGATTTTTTCGAATCAGATACTTTGGTTTCTACCTATTATACATTGGCAATGGCAGAAACAGCCTCTAACTTATCTAGGTTAGATGGTACAAATTACGGTGCAAGAATAGAAGGCGATAATTTAAAAGATACCTATTCTATTACACGTTCAGAAAATTTTTCTGAAGAAACTAAACGTAGAATTGTTGGTGGAAATCAAGTGTTATCTCAAGGTTTTTCCGATGAAATTTATTTAAAAGGACTGAATTTAAGAGATCAGATTTCAGAAAACTTCGAGAAAGATTTTAAAGAAGTTGATATTATTTTATCACCGGTAACACCAAATAACCCGCCAAAAATTGGCGATAGTTTAAAAGATCCTTTAGCAATGTACTTATCAGATGCTTATACAGTTGGTTTTAGTTTGGGACAATTACCAACGTTAACTGTGCCACAAGGAACTGCAACAGGCTTACAAATTACAGCAGCAAAAAATAACGACGAACTTGTTTTGAAGTTTGCTAACTTCTTAAAAGATACACTATAATGGAATTGGAACAATTAAATGAGCTTTTAAAAAAGCACGATTTAGAGTTAGTAATTGGTTTAGAAACACACGTGCGTTTAAATACAAATACCAAGTTGTTTTGTTCTTGTCCTAATCAAGAAATAGAACAACCAAATCATAATATTTGTTCAGTTTGTACGGGACAAATGGGTGTTTTGCCAGCTATAAATAAAGAAGCAATTACCAAAGCTATTTACTTTGGAAAAGCGGTGAAATCTACTTTTAGTAACGAAGTAATTTCTTGGGATCGAAAACATTATGAATATCCAGATAATCCTAAGAACATTCAAATTACACAGTTTCATAATCCTGTAATTCCAGATGGAGAAGTATCTTGTTTTAGAAATGATGGTTCTCAGTTTACGGTAAATTTAACGCAAGTTCATATTGAAGAAGATGCTGCAAAATTAATGCACGAAAAGAAAATTTCTTTGGTAGATTTTAACAAAGCAGGTGTACCTTTAATTGAAATTGTAACAGAACCTTGTATTCGTAATATAGAAGATGCATCAACGTATGCACAATACATTCAAAGAATTGTACAAAATCTAGGTATTTCTGAAGCAAATTTAGAAAAAGGGGAGTTTAAATCTGATGTTTCTGTATCGCTTAGAAAAAAACATACCTACAATTTAAATCCTAGAACAGAAATCAAAAACTTGAATTCGTTTAAGTTTATGGTAGATGCGTTAAAGGAAGAAATAGAAAAACAGTTAAATTATTATATAGAAAATAAAGCGTTTAGACCAGACCAAACCACGGTTTTATGGGATGCAGATTTAAAGCAAACCAAAACCATGCGTAAAAAGGAGTTTGAGGCAGATTATCGTTTTATTTCTGAACCAGATTTACCTTTTGTAAATATTAAAAATGTTGTTGAAAGTATAGATGTTGATATCAGTTCTTTACCGTTTGCAGTAGAATCTATTTTAATAAAAGGTGGTGTTTTACCTCAAGACGCAAAGTTTTTTACGGCAGATGCATTGCGTTCAGAAACGTTTGTAGCCATTAATAATCAAATTAAAGATCCGTCTTTTGTTGCAAAAACCTTAGTGAATAATATTGGTGCAGATGAATATGCGAATATTCATGATATAAAACAATTAACGGAAATTTTTCAATTATTTAAAGCCGATAAAATAACATCTGTTTTAGTACAAAACGGAATAACAGCTTACTTAAAAGATAGTAATTTTGACTATAACAAGTATTTTGAAGACAATACCATATCTGAAGATAAAATAAAAGATGCTGTTGCTACCGTAATTTCAGCAAACGAAGCAATTGCAAATGATATAAAAGCAGGAAATCAAGGCAAAGCAGGAATTTTAGTGGGTAAAGTTATTGCTATTATTGGTAAAGGAGCTTCAGGAAAAGTGATTCGTGAAGAGATTTTAAGCGCCATTAGCAATTCGTCTACAACTGTTGACAACCAGCCAAATACTAAAACTCAAGAACCAAAAGCTAACGCTAAGAAGGCTAAAAAAGGTGATGCTATTGAAGAACTGCAACAAACTCCGATAATTATTAAGGACAATTACAGAACACACAAAATATCAGAGTTATCAGAAGCATCAATTCAGCAAGAAGTTACATTATCAGGTTGGGTAGCTAGTGTAAGAGATCATGGAGAGTTGATGTTTATCGATTTAAGAGACTCTAGTTACCAAATTTTTCAAGTACGTTTAAGTAGAGAAACATTCCCTAATTTAGACGAATTGGTAAAACTAAAACCAGAAACCGTAATTTCTGTATCAGGAGTTGTTGTGCAAAGAAATGAAGACGATTATAATGCAGGTTTAAGAACCGGTAAATTAGAATTGGAAACGGCAACTTTAGAGATTTTAAATTTGGCAAAAACCTTGCCTTTTGAAATTAAAAGAGCTGCTAAAAGTAACGAGAAAGTAAGGTTTGAATACAAATTTTTAGATCATAGAAATGATGATGTTCGTAGAGCAATTGTAAATCGCCATAAGGTGATAAAATTGATGCGAGATATCTTAGACGAAGAAGAATTTTTAGAAATAGAAACGCCAATTTTAACTGCAGGTACAGATGAAGGTGCAAGAGAATTTATTGTACCAACACGTAAACAAGCAGGTTCTTTTTACACCTTACCACAAGCACCACAGCAGTTTAAACAAATGCTAATGGTGGGTGGTTTTGAGAAATACTTCCAAATTGCACGTTGTTTTAGAGATGAAGATTCTCGTGGAGACAGACAACCAGAATTTACCCAATTAGATATTGAAATGGCATACGCAAGTATGCAACAGATTATAGATTTAAACACCAAAATGTTTAATGAAATTGTTAAGAAAATCTATGGTAAAAAATGGATTTTACATCCTTTTGAGGTAATTACCTACAAAGAAGCAATGGATAAATATGGTTGTGATAGACCAGATTTACGCTATGGTTTGCAAATGCAAGACATTACAGCAATTGTAAAAGATACTACTTTTCAGGTGTTTAGTAAACCAATTGAAGAAGGCGGAATTGTAAAATGTATTAAGGTTTCTGCAAAAGAACAAGGAAACAAACGTATGTCTAAAGGGCAAATTGAAAACTTAACTGCCATTGCACAGCAAAACGGTTTAGGTGGTTTGGCATACATTATTGTAAATGAAAACGATTTACAATCGCCAATAATTAAGTTTTTAGGCGAGGAAATTGCAACCAATATTATTAAAGAAACCAATGCACAAGTTGGTGATATTGTCTTTTTCTCTGCTGCAGATTATGCAACTGCAAACAAAGCTTTAGATGCTGTTCGTCAAGAAATGGGGCGTATTCTAAGATTGATAAATCCTAAAGAATTAAAACCTGCTTGGGTAGTAGATTTTCCAATGTTTGAAAAAACAGATGAAGGTAGATGGACGTTTACACACAATCCGTTTTCTATGCCAGCAATTTACGATTTAGAAAAGCACATGACTGGAGAAGGAGAGGAGATAGGTGCAATAATTGCCCAACAATACGATTTAATCTTAAATGGTTACGAAATTGGTGGAGGTTCTGTACGTGCACATAAAGCAGAAATTTTAGAAGCAACCTATAAAAACATGGGTTATAATAAAGAGGAAATGCTAAAAAGTGTGGGTACAATGTACAAAGCTTTCCAGTATGGAGCACCACCTCATGGTGGAATTGCTTGGGGTGTAGATCGTTTAATGATGATTTTAGAGAAAAAAGCATCCATTAGAGAAGTAATGGCTTTCCCAAAAACAGGTTCGTCAGAAGATTTATTGTTTAATGCACCATCACCTTTATCAGATAAAAAAGTAGAGGAAATGAATGTAAAAATTATAAGATAATTTTTAAGCTGAAATTATTTTAGTTTTTTTAATTATTAAGGAATCATCCTGCAAGGTTTTTAAAACCTCGCAGGATTTTTTTATTCAACCAATTAATACCAATTAAACAGTAAAATAACCCATATAAATAGTTTCTTTTTACCTTTATCTGCGTTAAAATTTTAAACCATAGCTAAGGCTATGATTAAAAATTTTGCCTTGATAAAGAAAAAAATAATTCAATTTATTTATGCATCATTTTAAAATTTAATTGGTATAATTATAAAATTTAAAGAGGATTATTAGAGATTTATAATTCTCTAAAATAACTTATATTTGTGTAAAACAGTTAAATATGGACTTAACAACTAGAAAAAATATTTTTAAAGAACGTTTTGACGAAATTAAAGATGTAAATCTGATCAGTCGTTTTGAGGAGTTTTTAGAAATTCAATTGTCCAAAGAGAAAATTGTTGCGTACACTGTTCAGGGTGAACCCTTAACAAAAGAACTTTATATTGATAGGGTAAAAAATACTTTACAATCAGTAAAAGAAGGTAATTTTACTTCAGTTGAAGATTTAGAGAAAGAATCTGAAAACTGGTAAAATGCCCAAAATAAAAATAGTTTGGTCTAATGAAGCAAAGGCAGATTTAAAATATATTTACAAAAGAATTTATTTAAAACCAAGTCTAAGGTCAATGCTAATAATGTAAAGCAAGATTTACTAAAGGCGAGTAAATAAATAGAATTTGTAGAGCAATATCAAGTTGATGAAATTTTAGGCGAACCTTTTAGAAGAATACCAATAAGACATTTTAAGTTGGTTTATTATGTAGAAAATAAAACTTCAATTATCATTCTTGAAGTTTTTGATAGCTATAGAAGTCCAGATAATATTAGAAACGTAGAGTAATTTTAGAACTAATTTATTGCTCAATTTAAAAATCTATCTTATTTTTGTATCACAATGCAAAAAACAACAAAAAATACATGGTGGTGGAACTCTCTTATTTAATAAGTGAGAAGAAACCTGTATGTTAAAAATATAGAAAAGGCTTATCTCACGATAAGCCTTTTTGCATAATATAGAACTAATAAAATCAAAATGTCATCTCGAGCGCAGTCGAGAGGTCATTAAAAGAAGAACAAAATAAAATGTTCTCGACTGCGCTCGAACTGACAATCAGTTATGAATAAAATACAATTTAAAACCATCTCAAAAACTAAAATTGCAGACACAGTAACACCTGTAGGCTTGTATTTGCGTTTTAGAGATAAATATGCAAACACACTTTTATTAGAAAGTTCAGACTATCATAGTAAAGACGAAAGTTTTACTTTTATTGCTATAGATCCTGTAGTTTCTATAAAAGCAGAAAATCATCATTTAAGCTTTTCGCATAATGGAACGCAGTTAGAAAACCAGAAAATTGGCCGAAATTTCAATCAAATTTTTGAGAACTATAGCAAAGCAATAGACATCGATTGTCCGGCCGAATTAAAAGCCTTTAACGGTTTGTATGGTTATACAACTTATGATTCTGTTCAATATTTCGAAAATATAGAATTAAAAGTAAAAGAGGCGCCATCTGCAATACCTTTAATGCAGTATAGCTTTTACAGATTTATCATTGCCATCAATCATTTTAATGATGAAATGACCTTGATAGAAAATATTGAAGAAGGCACAGCATCAAGAATTCAAGAAATTCAGACCATTATAGATGCACAAGCATTCAATACACAGAAATTCGAAATTGATGGCGAAGAAACCTCAAATGTAAAAGGAGACGAATTTATAGAATATGTAAGAAAAGCAAAATCACATTGCAAAAGAGGAGACGTTTTTCAGTTGGTTTTATCGCGCCAATTTCAACAAAAATTTAAAGGAGACGAATTTAATGTATATAGAGCCTTACGTTCTATAAACCCATCACCTTATTTGTTTTATTTCGATTACGGTTCTTTCAAATTAATGGGTTCTTCACCAGAAGCACAAATTAAAATTTCTGCAGGTAAAGCCACTATCAATCCAATTGCAGGTACTTTTAGAAGAACTGGCGATATGGCAAAAGACATTCAGTTAGGTAAAAAATTATCAGCAGATAAAAAAGAAACTGCAGAACATGTAATGTTGGTAGATTTAGCAAGAAATGATTTAAGTAAACATGCAGATAATGTAGAGGTAGAAGTGTTTAAAGAAGTGCAGTATTTTAGCCATGTAATTCACTTGGTTTCCACAGTTTCTGGTCAGTTAAAAGGAAATCCCATAGAAATTGTGGGCGATACTTTTCCAGCAGGAACCCTAAGTGGCGCTCCAAAATACAAAGCCATGCAGTTAATAGATAGGTATGAAAATCAATCGCGCGGCTTTTATGGCGGTGCAGTGGGTATTATTGGTTTAGATGGCTCTGTAAATTTGGCCATTGCCATTCGTTCTTTTGTAAGTAAAAACAACGTTTTGTATTATCAAGCAGGCGCAGGAATCGTAATTCATTCAGACGAAAAAAAGGAATTACAAGAAGTAAATAACAAGTTAGCTGCATTAAAAAAAGCGCTAATTTTAGCAGAAAATATATAAGATATGTATTTGGGCGTTTTAACGGGCTTTCACTACTCGCTTTTTTTCTGAAAAAGAAAAAAGAGCTCAAACAGGTCGTTCAATCCCTAACGCATATTGAGATATGAAAAAAATATTTACAATTAAAAATATCATTTTAGGAATACTATTTATCTTAATTGATTTAATTGTTTATATAATTATAGGATTTGTAATTTTATCATATGAAGATTTTTATGATGAAAGTTTAGGTGAATATTGGAGTTTAGAAAGTATGACTACAGGTCAAAAAATAGCGTATATAGGATTTTATTTTTGGTGGATTTTAAATGTTATATTACTATTTTTTATTGCTTTTAAGATTTTTAAAAATTTAAGGAAACCAACAATTACACAAATCCACAATTAAACGATTACACAACAAAAAAATGAAAATATTAATATTAGACAATTACGATTCGTTTACCTACAATTTGGTACACATGGTAGAAAAAATTACAGGAAATTTTCCCGCAGTTTTTAGAAACGATGAAATTAGTATAGAAGCCGTTGGTAATTACGATATCATTATGTTGTCTCCAGGACCAGGAATTCCAGACGAAGCCGGAATTTTAAAAGAGGTAATCAAAACCTATGCAGGTAAAAAACCAATCTTTGGCGTTTGTTTAGGTTTGCAAGCAATTACAGAAGTTTTTGGTGGAGAAATTATTAATTTAGATGAAGTTTTTCATGGAGTTGCCACAGAAATGAAGGTCTCAGATGAAAATGCAGTGATTTTTAAAGATGTTCCAGAAACATTTTTGGCAGCACGTTATCACTCTTGGGCAGCAACAGATAAAGGTTTTCCAAACCAACTAAAAGTAACAGCAAGAGACGAAGACGGATTAATACAAGCTATAGAACATGTTGCGTATAATATTTCTGCGGTACAATTTCACCCAGAATCTATTTTAACAGATGTTGGTGAGCAGTTGGTTACGAATTTTATAAAAAACGCAAGCCCATCCTAACCTTCCCAAAGGGAAGGAACTAGCAAGTTTGCGATAAAAGTGGGTAATAGCAAATTCAGAAAAAAGCAAAAACAGAGAGTATAAAATTAACATAAGAGTGTTTTCCTTGGAGCTTGTATTGAGCGAAGTCGAAATAGGGAAATTAAAAGGGGACAATGAAAGCAATTTTAAACAAATTATACAACCACGAAAGATTATCCAAATCTGAGGCAACACAAATCTTAAAAGATATTGCTGCAGAAAAATACAATGATGCCCATTTAGCGTCATTTATGACGGTTTTTATGATGCGTCCAATTACTGTAGATGAACTTTCTGGTTTTAGAAATGCATTAAAAGAATTGGCCATAAAAGTAGATTTTTCAGATTATAATACTATAGATATTGTAGGTACTGGAGGAGATGGAAAAGATACGTTTAATATATCTACTTTAACATCATTTATTGTTGCAGGAACAGGACAAAAAGTTGCCAAACATGGTAACTATTCAGTTTCTTCACAATCGGGTTCATCTGATATGTTAGAAAGTTTTGGGTACAATTTTACAAACGATGAAAGTGTTTTAAAAGAACATTTAGAAAAAGCAAATATTTGTTTTTTACATGCGCCAAAATTTCATCCTGCCATGAAAGCTGTTAGCCCAACAAGAAAAGCGTTAAAGTTGAAAACTTTTTTTAATATGTTAGGGCCTTTGGTAAACCCAAGTTCACCAAAAAACCACATGTTAGGTACCTTTAATTTAGAAATTGCACGTTTGTACAATTATATTTTACAAGAAGAAAATATCAATTACGGAATTATTCATGCCTTAGATGGTTATGATGAAATTTCTTTAACTAGCGGATTTAAACTATTCACTAAAAACGGAGAGCAAATTATAAACCCAGAAGATTTAGGGCAAAAAAGAATTCAGCAATCAGAAATATTTGGAGGAACTTCTGTTGCAGATGCTGCTAAAATATTTAAATCAATTTTAGAAGGAAAAGGTACAGAAGCACAAAATAATGTAGTGTTAACAAATGCCGCTTTTGCTTTAACAATTGTAGATGAAACAAAATCTTTTGAAACTGCTTTTGCAGAAGCTAAAGATTCGCTTTTTGGTTTGAAGGCAAAACAAACCTTAGAGAGGTTAGTGAGTTTATAAAAAGTACAAGACCCTTTAGGTTTTTAAAACCTGTGAGTTTTGAAAAACAAATAATGACAAAAAAGAAGAAAAATTTAATTTTAATTATTCCAGCTTTCCTTTTAATAGGAACTGCAATTGGTATACAAACAAAAGAGCCCATAAAGCAGACTATTATTGGTTTAATTGTAGGAATTATAGTTTACTTTTTTATAAGATATAGAAATAAAATAATAAATAAATAATGTCATTCCGAAAGAGGAACGATTGAAGGAATCTTTAAATTAAATATAAGATTGCTTCGTACCTCGCAATGACAAATTAGAATACAAATGACAATTTTAGATAAAATAATCGCATTTAAAAAGAAGGAAATTGCTAAAATAAAAGCAGAAATTCCTGTTCAGAAATTGGTAAAAAGCCCAAGTTTTGGTAGAACTGCATTTTCTTTAAAGAAATCTTTGTTAGAAGTAGGTTCTACAGGAATTATTGCAGAATATAAGCGTCAGTCGCCTTCTAAAGGAATTATTAACGATAAAGCAACCATTGCAGAGGTAACTAATGGATATTTAGATGCAAACGTATCTGCACAATCTATTTTAACAGATACTTCTTTTTTTGGAGGTACAATGGCAGATTTAATGGAAGCTAGAGTTATCAATCAACAAAAACCAATCTTAAGAAAAGATTTTATTGTAGATGGTTTTCAAATTGTAGAAGCAAAAGCTATTGGTGCAGATGCTATTTTATTAATTGCATCTTGCTTAACATCCGCAGAACTTAAAAACTACGGAAACTTAGCATTAGACTTAGGTATGGAAGTTTTATATGAAGTGCATACGCAAGAAGAATTAGATAAAATTAACGATTTAGATAACAAGATTATCGGAATTAATAACAGAAATTTAAAGACTTTCGAAGTAGATTTAGAACATTCCATTAAGTTGGCAAATCAAATTCCAGATACCTGTTTAAAAGTTTCAGAAAGTGGCATTTCTGATCCAAAAATTATTACAGGTTTAAAAGAATTTGGTTTTCAAGGTTTTTTAATTGGAGAAAACTTTATGAAAACAGAAAACCCTGGAGAAGCTTGCCAAGAATTTATAGATCAAATTAGATAATGGAAAGAGTTTCTTTAGATCCTATTTTACCTAGAAATCCTACTGTTTTTATTATAGGAACCAAGCCAGGTAATATGGAGTTAAGGAAAGAAGAATATTATGCAAATAATGGAAATGCATTTTGGAAAATTATTTACGAGTTAACAGAAGAAGTTTATAGTAAAAATTATGCAGAAAGAATAGATGTTTTAAAACGAAATCATATTGCAATTTGGGACATTTGTCAGTTTGGAGAACGCGTTAGACCTGGAGCTCAGAATGTAAAGAATGAAGTTCCAAACCCGATAAACGAAATTGTTGAAATGTATCCATCAGTAAAACAGGTAATTTTTAACGGACAAAAAGCTCATGATTTATATGAGAAACATTTTACTAAAATTGAAGGAATTATTTATGAAACTGTTTTGTCTACAAGTCCAGCAAATACAAGATTTTCGTTTAGAGAAAAATTAAATAATTGGAAAAAAGCCATACTATGAAGTTGAAAGTTTGCGGAATGAAATACACAGAAAATATGCAGCAAGTTGCAGATTTGCAACCCGATTATTTGGGTTTTATTTTCTATGAAAAATCAAAACGTAATTTTGAAGGAATTATTCCAGAATTGCCAAATGCTATTAAGAAAACAGGTGTTTTTGTAAATGAGCATATAGAAATTGTAATTTCTTTGGTAGAAGAATATCGTTTAGAAGTTATACAATTGCACGGAGATGAATCTGTTGAGTATGTAATTGAACTAAAAAAACAATTAGCTGAGAATAGAGCTTTATATATTGAAGAAAATAAATCAATTAAAAAGAAGAAAAATCAACATTACATTGCTAGAAATGATGTTGAAATTATAAAAGTGTTCGGAATAAAAGATACTTTTAATTTTGATATTTTACAGCCTTATTTAGAGGTTGTAGATTTCTTTTTATTTGACACCAAAGGAAAAGAAAGAGGCGGAAATGGAACTAAATTTGATTGGACAGTTTTAGAAAATTATCCTTATGAAAAACCATTCTTTTTAAGCGGAGGTATTGGTTTAGATGATTTAGAACAGTTAAAAATAGTGCTAAACTCTAATTTACCAATTTACGCGTTAGATGTAAATAGTAAATTTGAAAGTAAACCAGGAGTTAAGAATATTCAAGAATTAAAAAAGTTTAGTGAAAATGTCATTTTGAGCGAAATGAAATGAAGTCGAAAAATCTGTAATTAAGTTATTGATTAGATTTCTCCATAAAGTCGAAATGACAAACTAATATTATAAAAATATGAAATCAAAATTTCAACCAGACGAAAACGGTTATTTCGGTCAATTTGGAGGTGCATTTATTCCAGAATTACTGCATCCTAATGTAAAAGAATTGGCAGATAATTATATTCAGATTATAGAATCTGAAGAATTTCAAAAAGAATACAAAGCATTGCTAAAAGATTTTGTAGGCAGACCAACCCCTTTGTATTTGGCAAAAAGTTTGTCTGAAAAATATGGTGGACATATCTATTTAAAACGAGAAGATTTATGCCATACTGGAGCGCATAAAGTCAACAATACTATTGGACAGATTCTAATTGCTAAAAAATTGGGTAAAACTAAAATTTTGGCAGAAACAGGTGCAGGACAACATGGTGTAGCAACAGCTACCGTTTGTGCTTTAATGGGTTTAGATTGTACAGTTTTTATGGGCGAAAAAGACATTGTAAGACAAGCGCCAAATGTTGCGCGTATGAAAATGTTAGGTGCAACTATAGTACCTGCAACTTCTGGTTCTAAAACCTTAAAAGATGCCACAAATGAGGCCATAAGATACTGGATTCAGAATCCTGAAACATTTTATTTAATTGGTTCTGTTGTTGGGCCAGCACCACATCCAGATATGGTTGCTAGGTTACAAGCTATTATTTCTGAAGAAATGAAGTGGCAATTAAAAGAAAAAACAGGGAAAGAGAATCCAGATACCATTATTGCTTGCGTTGGTGGAGGTTCTAATGCTGCTGGTGCTTTTTATCATTATTTAGATGATGAAGATGTTGAGTTAATTGCAGTAGAAGCTGCTGGTTTAGGAGTGGATTCTGGTGAAAGTGCAGCAACATCTCAATTGGGTGAAGTTGGTATTATTCATGGTTCTAAAACTATTTTAATGCAAGATGAATATGGGCAAATTGTAGAACCGTATTCTATTTCTGCAGGATTAGATTATCCTGGAGTAGGACCTTTACATGCATTTTTATATGAAAGCAAACGTGCTAAATTTATGAATGCAACAGATAAAGAAGCCTTAACAGCTGCTTACGAATTGACTAAAATAGAAGGAATTATTCCTGCTTTAGAAACCGCTCACGCTTTAGCTGTTTTACCAAAAATGGATTTGAAAAAAGACCAAGTGGTAGTTATTAATTTATCAGGTAGAGGAGATAAAGATTTAGAAACGTTTATTAAGCATTTAAAGGAAGAGTAAAAGTTTTAAAGTTGAAAGTTTAATACAAAAAACCAACAACTATAAACCAAAAACCAACAACCAAATAAAATGAATTCAATTCAGCAATTATTTCAGCAAAAAGATAAAAATCTTTTATCTATATATTTTACCTGTGGTTATCCTGCCTTAGAGGATACAGCAACCGTTATTCAATCCTTAGAAAAAAGTGGTGTAGATTTTATTGAGGTTGGTTTACCTTATTCGGATCCTTTGGCAGATGGACCAACAATACAAGACAGTAGCCAGAAAGCTTTAGAAAATGGTATCAATTTAGATATTGTTTTTCAGCAGTTAATGACTATTAAAGATGCCAATAAAACACCTTTGGTTTTAATGGGGTATTTAAACCAAATGCTTAAATATGGTGAAGATAAATTTTGTCAGAAAGTGGTAGAATGTGGTATTGACACTTTAATTTTACCCGATTTACCAATGGTAGAATTTGAAAATCATTACAAAGCTTTGTTTGATAAATATGGCTTAACCAATGTGTTTTTAATTACACCCAATACAGAAGAAGAAAGAATTCGAAAAATAGACAGTTATACAGATGCTTTTATTTATGTAGTAGCCTCTTCTTCAATTACAGGTGCAAAGGGAGAGATTTCTAATCAACAAATTGCATATTTTGATCGAATTAAAAATATGAACTTGCAAAGTAAATTAATTGTTGGTTTTGGTATTTCTGATAAACAAACATTTACTACAGCTTGTAATTACGCAAATGGTGCAATTATAGGTTCTGCCTTTATTAAAAATTTAGGGCAAAATGGTATTGATAAAATAGATGATTTTATTAAACCAATAATAGCTTAAAAGAAAGAGGCTATCTAAAAAGTACTAAAGTTTGTCATTTTGAGCGAAATAAAATGGAGCCGAAAAATCTATTCAGTAAAAATTTTACAATTTAGATTTCTCAATAAAGTGGAAATGATAGACAGAAAACACTTTTTAGATAGCTGTTTTATGTCTTAATTTACTTTAATTAAATTTATATCAAAAATTAGAACAGCACCTCCAGGAATAGAGGGTGGTCTTCCTGTAATTCCATACCCTAATTCATTTGGGATAATTAAAGTGCTTTCTCCACCTTCTTTAAATAACTGTATTCCTTCTGTCCAACCAGGTATTACTGAATTAAGATTAAAAGTAATTCCTGCTGCATCACTTTGGTCAAAAACAGTACCATCTAATAAATAACCTTTGTAGGCTACTGTTACCGAAGAATTCCTGCTAGGACGTTCTCCATTACCTTCTTTATTTATTACATAATACAAGCCAGATGCTGTTTTTTCAGCATCTATATTATTAGTAGCAATGTATTCTAAGATATCTGCTTCGTTATCTATTACGTCTATCAATTTTATTTCTAAAATTAAAACTTTTCCATCATTAAACGCAAGTTCTGTAGGAACTAGTAAGGTGCCTTCTCCACCTTCCTTAAAAAGTTGTAAACCTTCTATTAGACCAAAAATTTGATCCCTTAATCTTACAGGATTACCACTAGCGCTACTTTCACTAAAAACAGTCCCGTCTAAAAATGAACCTTTAATGCTCACAATAACATTAGAAGTAGGAACAGGGCTTTGTCCTGTGCCTTCTTTAGTAACTGCATAATATAAACCAGATGCTGTTTTGGTAGCTTCTAAGTTGTTGTTTTCTATGTATGCTATAATATCTGTTTCAGTTTCTGCGACTATTTTATCGTCTTCGTTAGACAAACAAGACGAAAACAGTGCGATTGATAAAAATAAAATTAGATAATTTTTCATTTTGATTTGAGTATTTATTACAAATGTAATTAGAAAATATTTTAATAAACCTTACTACCGTTTAAATAAGTTTGAGATACTTGGGTTTCTGGTATTTTACTACCCTCAACCTCCATAATGTCTTGATTTAAAATCACAAAATCCGCAAATTTACCAACCTCAATAGAGCCTTTTTCATCTTCTTCAAAATTAGCATAAGCAGCCCAAATAGTCATCCCTTTTAAAGTTTGTTTTCTAGATAATGCATTTTCTGTTTGATAACCGTTTTTAGGATAATTGTCTAAATCTTTACGAATTGTAGCTGCATAAAAAGTTAAAAACGGATTTACCTGTTCTACAGGAAAATCTGTACCTAGAGCAATTTTACCATATTGATTTAGTAAATCTTTAAATGCATAGGCTCCTTTTATTCTGTCTTTACCAACTCTCTTTTCTGCCCAATACATATCTGAAGTAGCGTGTGTGGGTTGAACTGAAGGTAAAATATTATCAAAATTTTTGAAATCGTTTTTAGAAATAATCTGTGCGTGTTCAATTCTCCAACGCCTATTTTTTACATTTTTTAAAACTTCTTTATATGTTTTTAACATCCAAGTATTTGCAGAATCGCCAATGGCATGTGTGTTCATTTGAAAATCTGAAGCAGCAATTTGTTTTGCAATTTCACGATATCTTTCTGGAGGAAATATTAAAGCACCAAAATGATTTGCTCTATCTGAATACGATTTTCGCATTGCAGCACCTCTTGAGCCTAAAGCTCCATCACCATAAACTTTAAAAGAGCGTACATTTAAATAATCTGTTTTATAAATCCCTTTTTTAATATAGTAGTCAATTTGAGCTTGTTTATCACCAGAAACCATGGCATAAATACGCATTTTTAAATCGCCAGTTTGTTGCAAACTATCTATTAATTCTATTGTTGGTTGGTCTAAACCAGCATCATCAACAGTGGTCAAACCGTAAGAAAAACTAATTTTTTGTGCGTCTAATAAACCTTGTATTGCCTCTTTTTTGCTAGTTTTTGGTAACTTTATAAAGTCCATTGCAGCATCTATTAAAACACCTGTCATTTTTCCGTCTTTGACGATAATTTCTCCACCAGAAACTTTGGTATCTTTTGTAATACCAGATAAATCTAATGCTGCTTGGTTTACCAATAAAGCATGGCCGTCAACTCTTGTAATGGCCACAGGAATTGTTGGAAATAAACTGTCTAATTTTTCTTTTGTTGGAAATTCTTTTACTTCCCAATCGTTTTGATCCCAACCACGACCCGTAATAAAATTCGTGTTTTTTTCTTTTTGAAAGGCAACTAACTTCTCTAGAACTTCATTATAACTCTTTGTACCTTCTAAAGAAACTTTTTGCTGTTGTAAACCTAATCTGTAAAAATGACAATGTGCATCTATTAAACCAGGGATTATAGTTTTGTTTTGGGCGTCTAAAACATTTTCAGAATGGTATTTTCCTGTAATTTCTTCATTTTTGCCAACTGCAATAAACTTACCATCCTTTACAGCAAAAGCTGCAGCTTTAGAAAAATTAGAATTAACAGTGTAACTGTTTGAATTGATTACAATTAAATCTACCATTTCTTTTTTACAAGAAATTAGAAAGATAAAAAGCAGGGAGAATAGAATTGTATTTTTCATTTTTAAAGTTTTATTTTAAGCATGTAAGTAAATAATATATGCACCATACATTAATAAAAATTGCATTGGAATTCTTACATAGGCTATAGGTTTACTACCAATAGCAGGTTTAATTTTTGTAGCATCCCAAATATGTATTGGTAAAAAAATAGTAAGTAAAACTAAAATACCTATTGCTGCTATTTTTACAGTATCTGTAAAAAATAAACCCAAACCAAGTAAAAATTCAACAATACCAAAAACATAATTTACTGCTAATTTGGGTAAAAATTCTGGTATAAAATTCTTAAAAAATTTAGGTTTTATAATGTGCATTATTCCTGCAAAGCAGAAAATAAAGTTGAATAGTATTCTTAATAATAAGGATAAATCTTGCATTTTATGGTTTTACTTGTGTATTGTGGTATAGGTATTTATCCATTAAATACACTAAGCTTGCCATAGAAGCACTACCTAATTCTAATTCTCTTTTATTTACTTTATCAAAAGTATCTCTGCTTGTATGATGGTAATCGAAATAACGTTGAGAATCTGGTCTATAACCAACCAAAGTAACGTTTTCTGCTTTTAGTGGAGAAATATCTGCACCAGAACCACCTTTGTCTAAATCATGCAAGCCATAAGGAGCAAGTAATTTTTTCCAGCTTTGTAATAACTTGGTGTTGGCTGTATTTGCATCAATAGAAAAACCTCTAGGCGTATGTCCACCAGCATCAGATTCTAGACCTCCAATATGGTTTTCTTTATTTAGTTTTGCCAATTCTGCATATTTTTTAGCACCTCTAGTTCCGTTTTCTTCATTCATAAAAAATACAATTCTAATGGTATTTTTTGGTTTGATATTATTTTTTTTGAAGAGATAAGCAACTTCCAAAGATTGCACAACACCTGTACCATCATCATGTGCGCCTTCGCCCAAATCCCAAGAATCTAAATGGCCGCCAACAACAAAAATATTTTCTGGTGTTTCAGCACCTTTAATTTCACCAACAACATTAAAAGAAGGTGCGTCTGGTAATGTTTTACAACTTTGTTTGAAGTAAAATTTTAAGTTTGGATCTTTTTTTAAATCGTCACTTAAAATATTTGCAGCTTTACTACTTATTGCAGCTGCAGGTATGTGTTTTTCCACAGGTAAATCTGCATAAGACATTGTTCCTGTATGAGGGTAATCGTCTATTGAATTGGTCATAGAGCGCACAATTACACCTTTAGCGCCATATAAACCGCCAACTTTTGCGCCATTTACTCTTTGGTCTACACAGCCACCATAAGCGCTAAATGTGTTTATTAAAGTATCATCAAAAGGTCTGTTGAAAAAGACAATTTTACCCTTTACTTTTTCTCCTAAAGCTTCTGCTTCTGCTATGCTTTTTACTTCTATAACTTCTGCTAAAATACCTGTATTAGGAGTTGGAATAGAAAAGCCTAAAGCATAAATAGGTACGTTTTTTTGTGTTCCATTTGTAGTATAAGTAGCTATTTCTTTTTCACCACGAATCCAGTGAGGTACCATAACAGGTTGCAACCAAACAGAATCTAAGCCAACTTCTTGCATTAGTTTTTCTCCCCAAATAACTGCTTTTGCAGCTTCTGGAGAACCAGATAATCTACCACCAATATTTTGTGTAAGATCTCTTAACCATTCATAAGATCTGCCTTGAGTTAAAGCGCTATTAAATAAGGTTTTAATGTTTGTAGAGTCTATTTTTTCTTCTTTAGTAAGCCCTGTTTTGGTTAGTTTTGGTTGATTTGTGTTACAGGAAACTAAATACAAAGAAAGAGCAATTAAAGATAAAAATTTTTTCATTTTTGGTTGATTTGGTAGGCTAAATGTACACAAAAAGAACCGAAGAAGATTTGTATTAATTATTAAATCGATTTTTTTTAATGGTATGCTTTAGTATTTTTTAGTTTTTAAAAATCAAACTTATAGGTAAAACCGCCTAAAGCCTGAAAACCTTGTACATTAAAGTTTGCAAAGCGTTGGTAATTTGTATTTAAAATGTTGTTTAACCTAAGAAAAGCAGAAAATTTATCATTGAAGTGATAGCCACCATTTAAATTTACATCTACAAATGCATTTAGCGATTGTAAACTTGATATTGCACTTGGGTATTCTGAATTGTAAAGGACATCTGTACGTGCAGCTACGTAAAATATATTGGTAGTTGCAAACCACTTTTGTGTTTTATACTTTGCTAAAAAAACACCTTGTAAATCAGGTAAATTGTAACTGTCTAAAGCGTTTGTAACTGTATAATTGTTAAATTCTAAACCAGTAGAAAAAGTTAAGTTTTTATTGTAAAAGTACTCCATCTCTGCAGTGAATTGTGTTGTATTAATATCATCGTAAAAAACGGTAAATGAGTTTCCAAATTCATATCCTTTTAAAACCTGATTGTTAAAGGTGTTTGTAACTCCATTAGATTTAGAATTGTTTCTTACAAATAAAGGCTTGTCCTCTTCAGTTTTATAAGCTGCTTTTATATTGTAATTTAAAGATGTTGTAATATTACCGTTTAAACCAAGAAAATAGTTTGCAGTTTCTGCAGTTTGAGTGATAAACAAGTTAGGCGAGATAAAAGGGTTTTCTTCTGCAAATTCTTGATATGTATTGGTATGTAGGTTACCAGTAATACCGCCATAAAGGTTTATGTGTTTTTTTAAAATTACTTGTTTCGCTAATATATCTGGAAAAACTAAAACATTATTGGCATCATTTTCTGGATCTAGAGAAATTGCAGTTTTTACACCAGCCTTAAGAAATAAACCTAAATAATTTAGTGTATAACTAGGGTCTATTCTCGCTGTAATTTGATTGTAATTTATACTGCTTGTTTTGCTGTAATTTTGACTAAAAAAACCTTTTAGATATTCTAAGTCTGTTGCTACAGAAATTTCGTTTAATTTTGGACTAATGAAATCTAATGGAAAATTTAGATTGACATTAAAATTTGCTAATATTTCGCTACTATTAAATGCATCACTAAAAAAAGAAAAATTTATTTTAGCGCTATCTATGTAAGAATCATATACTTTAAAATAGTTTTCTAATTTGGCGTAAGTATACATTTGTGCTTCTTCAATACTATTTATAGTGTTTTTAGTAAAATCTATTTCTGGCAAACCATACCAATTGTAGCTGTTTAGTTGCGTTTCAGCAGTAATTTTCCAATCAAAATAACGGGTTTCTTTTTTATAGAAAGCGCTGGCGTTAAAATTAGAAAAAGTACTATTTAAAATAGTGTTTTGTATTTTTTGGTAAGATGCGTTGTATTTTGCATTTATACCAAATTCGTTATTAAAACGAGTGTGGTGATACAGTTGTAACTCTCCATAAGGGGTATTAAAGTTACCATAGCCTGCAGCTAAATAGTTATTGTAAATACGCTCTCTTACACCAACATTTATACCTTTTACCACACCTGTTTTAGGTAAAAACGTAGAAGCAACAGGAGCAGAAAAAATAGTGTAGTCTAGTTTTTTCTTTTTGGTTTTATGCAGTAACTCTATTTTAGGATTGGTCTTAATTTTATTAACATTAGCAATTTTTGGGTTGTATTTGGTTTCTATATTTACAACCTCTGGCTTTATTAAGGTATCTTTCTTTTTTTCTTGCGCTTGCAAAGAAATAAAAGCCAATAGTATTGCAAGAAGTGGTAAACGCTTTCTCATTACTTCTTTTTTTCTGGATTGATTGAATTATTTCTTTTGGCTTCGTTTTCTTTAATTTTCTTTAGTTCTAATTGTGCCTCAGTAATTACATCTTCGTATTCTTTAAAGTTTGCAATTACATTTTCTAAAACAAAAGTAGCTTGGTATACATCTTTTAAACCGTAATAATTTTTACCCATTATTACATAACTTTTTACACCCCAATATTTAAATTGACTATAATTTGCAATTAGTTTTTGTACTATTTTGTTAGATGCCTCAAAGTCTTTTTGTTTATTTTTAAAATAAGCATTGTAATACAACGCTTCAGCTTTTAATTCGCCATTGGCATTTTCTTCTAATATATTATAATATTCTTTTGCAGTATCATAATCTTCTGTTTTAATGGAAGATCTGGCTATTATAGCTTTAGCATCTTTGCTAATCTGTAGTTCTAATTTGTCTTTTTGTAATAGTTTTTTGGCATAATTAATAGCATTACTGTAGGATTCTGTTTCAAAATATCCTTTCATTAAATTACTTTGTGCAAATAATATGTTTTCAGATACATAAGCCTCAGATTCTAATCGTTTTAAAAGTGGTAAGGCTGCTTTAAAATCTCCTTCGTTTAAATATATTTGTGCTAATTTATTTAAAGATTCTTCTGTATAATTAGATTGTGCTTTGTTTACAATAAAATCGTAATAAGGTTTCGCTTTTTTAAAGTTCTTTATTTTAAAATAAGTATCAGCCAAGTAATAGTTTGCTTTTATGGCATTTTTTCCTTCAGGAAAATCTTTAATATATTTTTGTAGTTTTTTAATAATTTCTTTTTCATTTTTAGATGTCCTGTAGTTTTTTTCGGCAATTGCAAAACTAGTATCATCCAATTCTTGATTGGTAATATTTGCAAATTTTAAAGTACCTACCCAATTTACATAACCATCTAAATTACCATCATCTATATACACATTTCTTGCATTTGTAACGGCTTCAAAAGCCTCTGGCGAGTTTGGGAACTTTGCAGCCACTTCTTTGTAACGTAGTATAGCTTCTTTGTTTTTATTATTATTAAAAAGAAGCAAACCTTGTCTTAATAAAGCTCTTGGTAAAAAGATACTTTTTGGATGTTTTTCTGCTAATCTATCAAATGCATTATTTGCGTTTTCAACATCTTTTAACTTTAAATACGTGTTGGCTAATTGGTATAACGCATCATCTTTTAGGTTAGAAACCTGGTAGTTATTTACCACATTTTTAAGCGCAGTAATTTTTTGATTGTCTTGGTTTAAAAAACCGTGAGCCATACCTATTTGATATTGTGCATAATCTGCACCTAAACCAGCATTATCTGTAACTTTTTTGTAGCTATTTATAGCTTTATTGTAATTGGTACTCGCATAATAACTATCTCCTAAACGAATTAAAGCATCATATTTTACTGCATCTGTAATACTATCTTTTTGTAAAAATGTAGTAAACATGTTTGCTGCTTTGTTGTATTCTTTTAATTTAAAAAGACTGTAGCCCATATTATAGGTAATCAATTTAAAATCTTTTGATTTTTTAGATTTTAAAATGTCATTTAAATTAGAAAACTTATTTAAAGCTTCTTTATAATTGTTTAATCTGTACAAGCTTTCTGCTTCCCAATATTGCGTTTTTTGTATTATAATAGCAGCGTCTGCCTTTTTACTTTCTGCAAAAAAGGGTAATGCTTGTTCGTATTTACTTTGGTTAAACAACTGTAAACCTCTGTACAAAGATACTTCTCTACTTAGTTTTGTGTTTTGTGCTGATTTCTTTTTTGCTAAAAATTGCAAGGCACCATCAAAATTATTTTGTGTTAAAAAAGAGGTTACTACTAAAAGGTTAATTTCTTTGTATGCTGCAGAAGTTGGGTACGTTTTTAAATAGTTTTGTAAAACTTCTGCCACGGGCTTAAAAGGGTTTCCTTCATCATAACTTAGTTTTGCATAATTTAAAGCGGCATCTTCTTGTATCTTTTTGTTGAATCTCATCTCAGAGGCCGATTTAAAAGCATTTAATGCTTCTAGTTTTTTGTCTAAGTTCATGTAACATTCCCCCAAGTGATAATATGCATTTTGAGAAACTGCATTTTTTTCATCAATAATTTTATTAAAATTAGCTATGGCATTTCTAAAGTCGTTTTGTTTATAATAGGCATATCCCAATTGATAAAAATCTGTATTATTCCACTTTCCTTTTTTGCCCTTATATTCTTTTAAATAGGGTATAGCTTTTGCATATTGTTTTAAATTAAAATAACTTTCACCTATAATTTTAGCAACATCAGATTTTAATTTTCTGTCTATTGTTGGGTATAATTTTTTACCAACAGCTACACAACGCTTAAATTTACCAGCTTTAAAACTAATGTCTAGTAAATAATAAGAAATTTCTGCGCGGTAAGATTCGTTGTCGGCAATTTCTTTTAAGGTAGATTCAGCAACTCCATAATCTTCCAGTTTGTAAGCTATAAAGCCATAATAATATCTAGAATCGTCTCCATATTTAGCATCGTTAATTAGCGGTAGAAATCGGTTTTTTGCTTTGGTTAAATTTCCGGTAACTAGCAGTGCATAGCCCGTTTTAAAGTTTAATTCTTTTTTATTTTCAATAGAAAGTTCAGCTGTATCTATTTTAAGAAACCATTTTAAAGCATACGCTGCTTTTTTATTGGCAAAATAATAGTTAGCTACATTAAAAAAAGCGATGTTTTTTTTAGGACTATTTGGGTATTCTTCAACAAAAGCAACTACTTTTTTATCTGCATTAGGTTGATTTAATTTGATGGCGCACATGGCTTCAAAAAAGCTTGCATCTGCTTTAATATTAGTACTAAGCTTGGTGTTTGTTTTTACCTTTGTAAATGTTTTTTGTGCAACAGCATAGGCTTTATGGTTATAGAGTTGCATTGCATTTGTATATTCTTTTAGACTGCCAGTATCTGCAATAGTTTGTTGTGCAGAACTAATAAAGGGCGTGCATAAAAGACAATTGAGAAAGAGTAGGTTTATAAAAAAACGTAAAGTCATACATTTATTTTTTCTGGTTAAAATTATTAACGCAAAATTTTTTATTTTGTTGGATGAATCTGTAAAAATTAAAATAACAATTTTGTCAAAAGTAAGAATTGTTATGAATTCATAGTAAAAAATCGTTAGAAACTTATAAGTTTGTAAAAACTACTATTTATATGGAAAAACCAGTTTTAAAATTAGAGAAAGCAGAAATATATCAGAGAGATAATTTGGTATTGTCTAATGTTAATTTAACTATTAATAAAGGCGATTTCTTTTATTTGATAGGAAAAACAGGAAGTGGAAAAAGTAGTTTAATGAAAACACTTTATGGAGACTTAACTTTACAAAAAGGTACAGGCTCTATTGTAGACTTCAATTTGAAAAATTTAAAAGAAAAAGATATTCCTTTTTTAAGAAGAAAAATTGGTATTGTTTTTCAAGATTTTAAACTATTAAATGATAGAACTGTTTTTGAGAATTTAAACTTTGTTTTAAAAGCTACTGGCTGGAAAGACAAAGAAGAAATGAAAACTAAAATATATGAGGTTTTAGGAAAAGTGGGTATGAAAACGCAATATTATAAAAAACCTTTTGAACTTTCTGGTGGCGAGCAGCAGCGCATTGCTATTGCAAGAGCTTTACTTAACGATCCAGAGTTAATTTTAGCAGATGAGCCAACAGGTAATTTAGATCCAAAAACCTCTATGGAAGTTATGGAATTGTTAAATGACATTCATAAAAGCGGAAAAACTATTTTAATGGCTACGCACGATTACCAACTTATTGTTAAGTTTAAACAAAAAACAATTAAGTGCGAAGGTGGTGCTTTGTTTGAAGTTGCCCAACAGCAGCAAAAAGCACAAGTATAATGCTTTCTGTTTTAATACCTACATATAATTACAATGCGTTCCCTTTAGTTACAGAATTGCATCAGCAATTAGTTTTAGAAAATATTTCTTTTGAAATTATTTGTTTTGATGATGGCTCTAAAGCCTCTATAAATAAAGAGAATGAAGCAATAAATACACTTTCTTATGCAGTTTTTAAAAGTTTAGAAACAAATATTGGTAGAAGTGCTATTCGTAATTTATTAGCAAAAACCGCCCAATACAATTGGTTACTTTTTTTAGATGCTGATGTAAAACCAGCAAACAAAAATTTTATTAAAACTTATATTTCTTGTTGTAAAGAGCGCAAACATATTTTTTGTGGCGGAATTTTATACGAAGCATATTCAGAGCATAAAAAATTACTGCGTTATAGTTATGGCAAAAAGCACGAAGAAATTGCGATTGCAATAAGAAAACAAAGGCCAGATAAGTATTTTTTTACCGCAAACTTTTTAATCCATAAAAAAGCGTTTAATACTGTTTTGTTTGATGAGCAACTTACTAAGTATGGTTACGAAGATTTAATTTTTGCTAAAGAAATAGAAAAATCATCCTGTAAAATTGTACAAATAGAAAATGAGATTTACCATTTGGGAATTGATTCTAATGAAAGTTTTGTAAATAAAACAGCTATGGCTCTTCGCAATTTAAACTTTCTTTTAAAGCAAAATCAACTTAGTTTTTCAGATACTAATTTAACACGTGCCTATTTTAAATTAAAAAGATTTAAACTTACTTTTTTACTGAATTTTAATTGGAAAAACGTAGCTATTCAAAGTAATTCTTTAGTTGTTTTTAACGCTTTTCGTTTGTCCTACTTACACCAAATTCTTAAAAATAGTAAGTAGTTTATCTTCTTGTTGCTCCCAAATTAATGTTTCTTTTGCATTTTTAAGCGCAGCTTTAAAATCTTTTTCTGCTAGATTTTTAATTTGTTCCGCAAGCTTTTCTGGTTTTCTGTGTTGTACAATTTCGCCAACATTATAATGTGTAACAATTTGTTTCATTTCTGGCAGATTAGACACTAAAATGGGTACTTCTGCTTGTATGTAATCAAATATTTTATTGGGTAGAGCATATCTGTAATTTAGACCTAAATCTTCCTCTAAGCTAATGCCTAGCTTTGCTATAGGAGTTATTTGTTGCAATTCACTTGGTGTTTTTCTACCTAAGAAATTAACTTGCTGTTGTAGGTTTTTATCTTGAACCAACTGCTTTAAATCTTCTATAATATCACCAGTACCAACAATTAGCAAAACATAATTTGGTAAATACGGCATTGTTTCAATTATAAGTTCTAAACCTCTCCCTAAATTTACACTACCTTGATATAAAATTATTTTTTTATGATTTGTTTTAAATGCAAGAGTATCCGTTTTAGTTCTATTCTTTTGTAAAGGTAAATTTTTAATTACTTTAAATTTTGTTTGATATTTGTTTTTATAATAATTGGCAATACTATCACAAACCGTGTAACAGTTTTCTATTTTAGGTACAAAAAAACCTTCTAGTTTAGACCAAATATTTTTCACAAATTTTTTATGTACAAGTTCAGGGATTTCAGGAAAAAGCTCATGACTATCATACACTAACTTTTGTTTTTTTAGCTTGCTTACTAGGTAATTAGGTAATAAAGTATCTAAATCGTTAGCAAGTAAAATATCTGCTTTTGTAAATAATAAGATAAAAAATAATCTACAATTGTACGTTGCATAAAACAAAAAACCTTTGTTAAAGAGTAGGCGAATTCTTTTTGTTTTATAGTCTCTTTCTAGTGGTAAACTATTTTTTAGTTTGCGGCCAATTAGTAATATTTCAAAGTCAGCAGATTTTAAAGAATCGCAAACTTTGGCAACACGTTGGTCTGTAGTTAAATCATTGGTAACAGAAACTATTATTTTTTTCAAGTTGCAGTATTTATTGGCAATATAAAACAATTAATTTTTTTGATGTAAAAATTATTGTTTAGAAGTTTTGTTTTTAAGGTTTGGTGGGAGTAAGTTTGTTTAAAATTACATTTTTTTCAATTAAAATACAATTATTGAGAAATAAAAAATCCTTCAAAGTTATTTGAAGGATTTTTTTAATTTGTGGAGACGCCGAGAATCGAACTCGGGTCCAAACAAGCAGCCAAAAAGCTTTCTACATACTTAGTTCTTACTTAATTTTCGACCAAAAGCTGATTAAGAACAATCCACTTTAAGCTTAACTTCTTTACTTTCAAAAACCTAACGAAGTAGTAGGTTTTCTATGTTTATTTTTACGATGCCCAAAAATGAAACGCCATAAACCAAGGCTTTTCGTGGACATAAAGCTTGCGCACCTTGTGCGCCTAGGCAAATTCTACTATAATTCGAATTATGCAGCTAAAGCGTAGTTATCTTCGCCGTTTAAAAAGTTGAAATTAGGTTTTACGAGTGTTATTTCATAACTCGGTATGCTTACAAATTCACTGACCTTGCTGTCAAAACCAGTCGTCCCCTCAATGAGATAGCAAATTTCTAATTTGCGTAATCGAATTGATCCCGAATTTATTTCGGGATACTTTCCTTTAATTCTACTATTTAAATTATCTGTTAAAACAATTTATAGACAAGTTAAAAATTATAAATTTCTAATTTGCGTAATCGAATTGATCCCGAATTTATTTCGGGATATTTTTATTCAATTTTAATATTTAAATTATCCGTTAAAACAATTTATAGACAAGTTAAAAATCATAAATTTCTAATTTGAGTAACAGAATTGATTCTCATTATATTTTTTCAAAGAACATAAAAAAAACAGTACAAAATAATACCATTTTTTAGGGCGTTACCGCACAGAAAAAGTGTGGTCGGGCTTTCGCTACTCGTTTTTTGTTCCATTACATTACACAAAAGAACGCAAACAATGAGCTTGTCTTGAGCGAAAGCGAAAGGCTCAATCCCTAACGCGGTCTGCAAAAGTACAAAAAGTTAGAAGTATTACAACTGCTAGTATTAAAGAAAAAATAAAATTAAAAATCTTTAGCTAAAAATAGCAATTACCAAACCTAAATTAAGACCTTTACAAGACACATAAAAATATTTTTTTTTGGAACAAAATCAACAATTTTTAATAGATTTAGCTAAAGCCAAAATGCCTTTTGGTAAATTTAAAGACCGATTCTTAATAGATTTACCAGAACATTATATTGTTTGGTATAAAAACAAAGGATTGCCAAAAGGGAAGTTAGGTCAACAAATGGCCTTGGTTTATGAATTAAAATTAAATGGTTTAGAAGATATTATTCGTAAAATTAAACGAGATTTTAGCTAGTTGTTAAGACTATTTTCTATAAATATTATAGAAATTATACCAAACGTATAAGCAAGTAAGTCTAAAAAACTAAAAGAAGTAGCTAAAACAAGCTTACAATAGTATGCGTATTTTTCTGGAAAATAATTTTGTAAATTACTTAGCTGCAAAAACTCAATACATAAACTAAAACGTGTTTTTTATGAAATATAAGCACGTTTTATTTTCTATAATTAATGCCAAAAGCCATGTAACCAATACCTAAAATTGAAATTGACGAAGACCAATAATTTGGCATTACAAAACACATAATTGCAAATAATAAACAAACACCTGCCAATATTAAAAGTCCTTTTCTTTCTTTTAAATGAAAGAGCACTAATAAAAGAGCGTGAAGAATAAGAAAAACTGGAGTTATAAGATTGATTTCCCCAAATTTTAGCAAACAAATAAGAATTATAAAAGTAATGCTATTTAGAAAAATATATTTTTTAGCGACATTTTTAGAATTGCCAGTCCAAAGTTTATCGTTTTCTCTTTTAGCTTTTCTTTTTGCGCTAAAAAAAAGAGTAAAAGACACCAAAAGAAATAGCGATATAGCAATGGTTATAATTACCATTTCTATAATTTCTGGAGACATCATGGCTAATGGATTGTCATCAATTAAAAAGCCGTTTAAAATAGTTTCTATCGCATAACCAGAAATTAAAAAATAAGCACCTATTAAAATACTTGTAAAACCCGCTAGTTTAAAATGATTTTTATTTTCTTCTGTGGTAAAGTCTTCGTTTATCATAAATTTTATAACTTAGGTAAATATACAAAACACATCTAATTTTTAGTTAATGAAACCGGCAGAAGCACATATTTTAAATCAGCCAGAGCCTTTTAAAAATATTTTATTGCATTTGCAAATTTTAATAGAGCGCAATTTTTCTGATGTAGATTTGCAATACAAATGGAAATTGCCTTTTTATTATTTAGAAAATAAACCTTTTTGTTATTTAAATTCATCTCAAAAAAAAGGATTTGTAGATGTAGGTTTTTGGTTAGAAGAACCTTTAGAAAAATACAACGAGCACTTAATTACAGACAATAGAAAAGTGGTAAAATCTTTGCGCTATTTTGCTATTGAAGATATTAATGAAACCATTTTATTATCTGTTTTAGATGAAGCTTTTAAATTGAAAGGGAATGGTTTTTATAAGAAGAAACTTTAAAGCACTTTGTATTGCAATGCAATTTTACCATTAATAAAAATATTTAATTCAGAATTTCTTTTGGCGTTTGGTATGGTAAATATTGTGGTATTACGTACTATTTCTTTTAAAGGTTTTTTAGCGATTCTATTTCCTGTAAAATTATAAATAAGCGTTGCGTTTTCATTAAAATTTTCAAAAGTTAGTTGAATGTTGTTTTCTTTGTCTGGAGCAATTGTTCCATTTTTAGGAGTTAATAATTCTGCTTTAGAATTTAATAAGCCTTGGTTGTAAATGGGTTGATTATAAAACTGTTTTGTTGTTATGCGTCCAAAACGTAAAATCCAAATACTTTCTTCTGGTAAATGGGTTTTAAATATTTTTTCTTTGGGAATGTTGTAAAAGTAATTATTGTAACTTTTAATCCATTTGCCATTTATTATTGAGCCTGCAGCCCAAGTTGCATCTAATAACAACCACTTGTTGTCTATTTTTACTGCGTTCCAAGCATGGTTAGTTTTATTTTTAATAATGCCAATTTCGTTAGCGCTGTTTCTAACATTACCACTAATTACTGTTGCCTCTATTTCTAGCAAATCGCAAATTTTTTTATAAGCTTGTGCGTATTGTTCGCAAATGCCTTTTTTAGTTTTAAAAGCAATATTTACAATTTTTTCTTTGGCTTCTTGTATTTTTTGTAGCCTTTCAGTTTCATTGCGATATCTAAAACTGTAGCGTCTGTTTTTGGGGTTGTAATATTCCTCTAAATCGTAATTTATATTATTTGCTAACCAAATAAAGGCGGCTCTTGCTTTTTCTTTATTTGTAGAAAAGTCTTTCTCTATTTTTTTAGCAAGGTTTTCTACTTTAGTAAATCTTGGGTAGTTTAAAACAAGATGATCTACTTTAGCATACTCTTGAGAATTTATAGCAATGCTAATGAATAAAAAAAGCAAATGAAATTGTTTCATATTTTATAAAGTTTACACTTTTTGTTAAACAATTATTGTGCCTTTTTTGTTAGAAATTTTATGAATACATCGAATTTACTTTAGGGATTGAAGCTTTCGACTTTGCGTTAGGGATTGAACGACCTGTTTGAGCTCTTTTTTCTGGATCCTGAATTTAATTCAGGATATAGAAAAAAAGCGAGTAGTGAAAGCCTGTTAAAACGCCCAAAAAGCAATAATTTTACAAGCTATTTATGGTTTTTCTAATAGTTACTAAATTTGTTAAAAGTGCTTCTAAATTGTCTAAATGTAACATATTTGCACCGTCTGATTTTGCATTTGCAGGATCAAAATGGGTTTCTATAAATAAACCATCTACATTATTTACCACGCCTGCTCTGGCAATAGTTTCAATCATTTCTGGCCTACCACCAGTTACACCTGCAGTTTGATTTGGCTGCTGTAAAGAGTGTGTAACGTCTAAAACAGTGGGTGCAAAGGCGCGCATTTCTGGTATTCCTCTAAAATCTACAATCATGTCTTGGTAACCAAACATGGTGCCCCTATCTGTAATCCACGCTTTGTTAGAGCCAGCATCTTTTACTTTTTGTACGGCATGTTTCATGGCAGCAGGACTCATAAATTGCCCTTTTTTTAGGTTGACTACTTTGCCTGTTTTTGCAGCAGCAACCACCAAATCTGTCTGACGTACTAAAAATGCAGGAATTTGCAAAACATCTACATATTCCGCAGCTTTTGTAGCGTCTGAAACTTCATGAATATCAGTAACTGTTGGCACATTAAAAGTTTCTGAAACTTTGCGAAGAATTTTTAAGGCTTTTTCGTCGCCAATTCCTGTAAAACTATCTATTCTACTTCTGTTTGCTTTTTTAAAACTTCCTTTAAAAATATATGGAATTTCTAGTTTGTCAGTAATTTTAATTACTTTTTCCGCGATTCTTAAAGCCATTTCTTCACCTTCTATGGCACAAGGGCCACAAAGCAAAAAGAAATTATTAGCATCGGTGTTTTTTATATTAGGAATTTCAGAAAGAATCATTTAATCTATTTTTGGGCAAAAATACATATTTTTTATGGTTACTTCTGTAGCTTTATTTTAAAGCGTTAATGATTTTTATAATTACTAAAAGTAGTACCTTTATAGCCTAATTTAACTTTAAATGAAAAAAGCAAGTATTTTATTAGCGATTATAGTTTCTGTTTTGGGTTGCATTTCTATAAATATAGGAAAAGGCGGGGCAGATGGCAAAACCGGAAAAGCAGGTTTATCTGCTAAGTCTGAAGTTGTAATAGACTCTAATTTGGTTAGAAAACATTTGTACACTTTGGCTTCTGATGACATGGAAGGAAGAAAAACAGGTACGCCAGGTATTGAAAAAGCAGCGGTTTACATAGAAAATGAGTTTAAGAAAATTGGTCTATCTACCTTTAATGGTTTAGAAACATACAGACAAAATTTTGATTTTAAAGCCAGAAGAACTAAAGAAAAAATTAAAGCTTTTAATGTTATTGGTGTTTTAGAAGGAAAAAGTAAAAAAGACGAAATTGTAATTATTTCTGCACACTATGATCACTTAGGAAAAAAAGAAAGTGGAGAAGGAGACTTAATTTACAACGGTGCAAATGACGATGCTTCTGGAGTTGCAGGAGTTTTAACATTAGCAAAATATTTTAAAGAAATTGGTAATGAAAGAACCATAGTTTTTGCTGCTTTTACAGCCGAAGAAATGGGTTTAATTGGCTCTACGCACTTTGGTAAAGGAATTGATGCTGGTAAATTTGTTGCAGGAATTAATTTAGAAATGATTGGCAAAACACCAAGTTTTGGGCCAAATACAGCTTGGTTAACCGGTTTTGAAAGAAGTGATTTTGGTAAAATTATTCAGAAAAATTTAGAAGGTACAGGTTATCAGTTATTTCCAGATCCTTACAAGAAGTACAATTTATTTTTTAGATCAGATAATGCGTCTTTAGCAAGATTAGGTGTTCCTTCGCATACATTTTCTACAACACCAATAGATGTAGATCCAGATTATCATCAGTTATCTGATGAAGCAGAAACTTTAAATATGACAGTAATTACACAAACCATACAAGCTGTGGCCAAAGGAACTAAAAGTATAATAGATGGCACAGATACACCAAGTAGGGTAGTGTTAAAAAACTAAATCTGCCTCCTAAAAGAGCAAGTGTTTTAGGAAACAGATTTAGTTTGTAATTTTATTATTTTAAAAAGAACTATTCTTTAATCACTTTAAAAGATTTAGAAGCGTTATTTAGTTTACTGTATATTTTTACGATATACAAACCTGTGTTTAAGAACTGAACATTTAAATTAGTTGTTAATGCATTGTTTTTATAAATTTCTTGCCCTAAATTATTGTATATAATTGTACTATAATCTTTTACATCTGTATTGTTGAGGGTGTTTATTTTTAACACATCTCTTAAAGGATTGGTAACTATTTTAAATTCTTTTATATTTTCTGAAGTTACATTTAATACGCTTACTACATTAAATTTATGCGCAATTGTTTGCCTTTATAGGTAACCGTAAAAGTATATGCTCCTAAATTACTTAGATTGCTTATGGGCCAAAACCAAAAAGAACTGTCAAAATTATTTGTAAAACTTTTATTCCAATCCATACTAAATCCTCCTGGGCCAGTTAGGTTGTAATTTGGATTTGTACTCGCTTTTTGATTCTTAAAGTAGGCGGCTAAAGTAATATTAGAATTTTATAAAAAATCGTTTCTAATATTGGTGATTTCTTTTTGCGAACAAGTATTAAGTTTTGGAGGAGAACTATGTGTTAATGCAACATTTATATTTGGAGCATAGTAGTCAGGTTGGTTTTTACACCAAGAAACAATTGCATTACATGGCCCAATAAAAGGATCTAGTAAATTGTTATTACTGTCATAAACTTCAAATTGTAAATCTGGTCCTGTAGAACTGCCAATTGCCCCTAAACATGCTTCTTTATGTTTTTTATAAAATATAAAAAATAGTTAAAAATGAATAAAACCAATACTATAAAACACCTTTTTTTGTGTGTTTTTCCTTAAAAATTGTGCAGTTTTCTGCTGTTAAAACGTAGTTTTCTTTTAAAAAGAGTTCAATAGTTTTTTTGTTTGAAATAAAATCCCTTTCAAAAAAAATAATTTTGAATGGGATTTACTATTTCTAAGCAATAAAACTAGAATTGATATCTCACAGATAATGCAACACTATTGCCTAAACCATCATAATTACCAGTAATGCCTACTTCTGGTCTATAATCTAAAGAAATTAATATAGGTACTTTAAAGTTATATTCTATACCAACAACGCCAGCTCCAAATAAGGCAGAAAATCCAGAATCGAAACCAGCACCAAAACCTGCGTACCAATTAAATCTATCTTCCAATGGCCAAACCCATTCATATAAACCAGTTCCTTTAATGCTGCTAAATTCTTCTCTTAAACTTAATACAACTTCTAAACGATTGTTTTCTTTTAATTTCTTTTGATAAGAAATACCTGCGCCTAAGCCATCTCCTCCATTAAAACGCAATCCAATTGCATTGTCTGAAATTGTTTGCGCATTTGCAGCAAATGTTGCTGCAAATACTAGACTTAAGATTACGAATACTTTTTTCATAATATTTTTTATAATTTTTAGATATACGAAAGTATATTTTTAATTGGTATAAAATTATAAGATTTGTGTTTTTTTTGATTAATATTCATTCTAATTTACTTTTATGCGCTCACCTTTAGAATGACTGCTAAATTCTGGTGCATACATACTTTGTATCGTTGTAACTCCATTACTAAAATTACCAGCATTGTTTACCCTTACATCATATTCAAAAACATAAATACCTTTTGGTAACGTATTAAAAAAGAAATTTGTTGTAGCATCTTTAGTGCTTTCATAATATCCTAAATTGTGTTGCTATTTGCATTTAGAAAGTACATTTATAGGTTCAACACCAGAGGCTCTCATGTCTTTTAGGTGAATAAATTACATATCTCTATCTGAACTAATTTCTATTCTTACTGTAATTAAATCGCCCACTTTTAACTTTGTTTTATTTGTAATAAATCAAATAAGGTAAATCTGTATTTTTTAGATTCTTTTTGGATTTGTAAAAAGCGGAAAAATCTCTTGTTGGTACTTTTTGAAGTTTTTCAGCATTCGCTAAAGAAGCATTAAAATAGATGGGTATTTCTTTAAAAAGTGAGTTTAAATCCCAAGTTCTAAAGTCCTGTCTTGAGTCTGACTAAGGACTTGATGAGTCTGACGAAGAGCTTACTGAGTTTCTAGCAACTGTTGTTCTTCTATAAAATTTATATCTGTTTTGTGTAAAATATTGCCAATATAAATTGGCTAAAATATTTTGCAAAACATTTTTTGTTGGAAAATTACTTTTCGCAATGTGTTTTTTAAAATTTGTAATTACTTTAAGTTGTGCATTCTCCTCTAATGTTAGTGCAAATTTTTTTTGATATAAAAGCGATTTTATCAATTGAGGTGCATTATTTTCTATTTCTGCCTTTGTGTAAATAGTTTTTACTATTGCTAATGCAGATTTTGGTAAGTTATCAACTTCTAATCTTTCTACCGTTAGCCATAAATCTTCAAATTTTTGCTGCGCGTTAGAAATGCTAGAAAATAGGATAACGACTATAAGTGTGGCTTTTATTTTATCATAAACAAATAGATTTAGTTTTGTAAAGCACGTTTAATTTAATAAGCAATACAATTTAAAATGAGTAAACCATGCATTAAAACGCGTAAAACTAATTTTCGATTGAGTTTCGTTCTAAATATGACAAATATTGTTTTGAGCTTTTGTATTTTTACAGCTTAAATTCTCTATAATGAATATTCATTTTATTGCTATTGGTGGTAGCGCAATGCACAACTTAGCTATTGCTTTACACCAAAAAGGATACCAAGTTACAGGAAGTGATGATACGATTCATGATCCTTCTAAATCTCGTTTAGAAAAGTATGGTTTATTACCAAATGAATTTGGTTGGTTTCCAGAAAAATTAACATCAGAATTAGATGTTATTATTTTAGGAATGCATGCAAAAAAAGATAATCCAGAGTTATTAAAAGCCCAAGAATTAGGTTTAAAAATATATTCTTATCCAGAGTTTTTATACGAACAATCTAAAGACAAAACTAGAGTTGTAATTGGTGGTTCTCATGGAAAAACAACCATAACTTCTATGATTTTACACGTTTTAAATTATCACGAAAGAGAAGTAGATTATATGGTTGGTGCACAATTAGAAGGTTTTGAAACCATGGTGCATTTAACCGAAGAAAACGATTTTATAGTTTTAGAGGGAGATGAGTATTTGAGTTCGCCAATAGATATGAGGCCTAAATTTCATTTATATAAACCTAATATTGCGTTGTTAAGCGGTATTGCATGGGATCATATAAATGTGTTTCCAACTTTTGAAAATTATAAAGAACAGTTTTCTATTTTTACAGATGCCATGATAAATGGCGGAAGTATGGTGTATAATATAGAAGATGAAAACGTGAAAGATGTTGTAGAATCTTCTACAAATCATATTAAGAAGTATCCTTATGAAACGCCCAAACATTTTATAGAAAACGGAATTACTTATTTAGAAACGGAAGAAGGCGATTTACCTTTAGAAATTTTTGGTAAACACAACCTTCAAAATTTAGCAGGTGCCAAATGGATTTGTCAGCATATGGGTATAGATGAAGACGATTTTTATGAAGCAATTGCCAGTTTTTCAGGAGCAAGTAAACGTTTAGAAAAGATTGCAGAAAGTAATACTACTGTAGTTTTTAAAGATTTTGCACATTCGCCATCTAAGGTTGCAGCAACTACAAAAGCTGTAAAAGAGCAATACGCAAAAAGAACAGTTTTGGCGTGTTTAGAATTACATACCTATTCTAGTTTAAATGCAGAGTTTTTGGCAGAATATAAAGGAGCATTAAATTTTGCAGATAAAGCAGTTGTTTTTTACTCACCACACGCAGTTAAAATTAAACAATTAGAAGAAGTTACAGCACAACAAATAGCCAATGCTTTTGAACGAGATGATTTGATTATTTATACTAATCCAGAAGAATTTAAGCACTTTTTATTTAATCAGAATTTAGAAAAATCTGCAGTGGTTTTAATGAGCTCTGGTAATTATGGTGGGTTAGATTTTGAAGAGGTTAAGCGTTTGATTTAGATACCAAATCTTCTTTTGTACCAATTTCTTTCAAAAACTTTGCTTAAAACAAAATTAAAATAGTTTTTTTTATACAATGCCTTTACTAAAATTTTAAATCTTTCTGATATAAATAAATATCTTGTGTACAATTTATTTTTAGAATTATTTTTATCTAAACTTTTTATTATTTTATCTACATACTTTTTGTTTTCATCATCAGGAAAAAAAAACATTTTTTTGGGTTTGTCTAAAATTGTAGCATAAAGTCGTAAACCAGTGTTTAGTTCTTTTTTCATTTTTTTTTCTTCAATTAATTGTAAATTAATTTTAGAGGCATAAAAAATACAGAGCGTATCATAAGCTGGTCTTAAACCAATAGATTTTAAAATGTAGGCATCATCATTTATAAATTTTGAGAAAATAGTAAGTTTAATTTGATTTTCTGGAGACAGTATTTTGCAGTTATTTTTACTAATAACGGTAGATTTTATACTATCTAAGTTAAAAAAAGAGGCTTTTTTGTCTTTAATCATTTCACGATGAATTTCAACAGCTGCAATCTTATTAGCAGATGTTAATCTAGGTAAATGTCTAAAGTCGTCATAAAGTTCAGTTAACTTATTATAACCAGAGTTGTTAAGTATTTCAAAAGCTTTGTTACAATCTTCTTTAGCAACAAGAAAATCAATATCACCAACCATTCTCTCTGCTATATCTTCATATAAACCCTCTAAAAGATTACCAGTACCTTTTAAAAAAATGGGAGTAATATTATTTTCTAATAAGAGTTGATTTATTTCTTTAGCTTGATCAATTATTTGTTGGTTTCGCTCTCGGTTTAAAGTAGTTATATGTGCCATATAATTTACCAACTCTTCAGGTAAATACTGTAAAAAATTGGCTCTTTTTAAATTGCAATACAATGCAGGAAAAACGTAATGTTCTGTGCTTAATTTAACAACAGCATCCCAATCTATTTCTTCATTTTTTAGTTGTTCTTCAATTTCTTTTTTATTCTTTTTTTCAAAAAAAATGGTTAAACATTTGGCAACAAAAAAAAGCGTTTCTTTATAGTTCATTATTAAATATTTTAGAAACTGTATCAATCATTTTCTTATTATTAGCATACGTAATTTGGTAGCAATTTAAAGACTGAAACCAATTTAAAAATATTTCTGCATTTTTTTGCTCTGGTGATAACCAAGAATCTGGAACTAATTGTTGAAAAGCATCAAGGTTCGCTATTTTTTCTACTAGTAAATTGCTCTTTGCATCATATTTAATAAAAACTAAATCTTTACAAGGTAAATGAGCTTTAAAGTTGTTGTTATTTGGTTGTAAATAACGTACAATTTTATTTAATCTTTTAAAATGAAATTCGGCTGAATGCTCTAATTCAGGATATAGTGGCAGTAAGGCTTTTAAACTATTTTTTTTGATAGAGATAGATGCAGGAAAAGCATATACCTCTTTATTTGCAGCGCTTATGGGCACAAAATCGTCTGCCAAGCATGTAAAACCATTTGCTTGTAAAAGGGCTAAAGAAGTGCTTTTGCCATTTCCAGAATCACCTAAAAATAAGATAGACTTTTCACCATTAGAAACAGCAGAGGCATGAAAAACGCCCATCCATTCTTTTTCTTGTTTTTGATGAATTTTCTGAATGAGTTCCATAGAAAATTTCCCTTGAAAAAAATGAATTTCTTTCTTATGCCATGCTCCAATAAAAAGGGAATTTACGTATAAAATAACTGCATTATTTTCTAGAAATACCGAAAAAGTATGGGAGATAAATTCCAGATTTTCAGTCGCTAAATGTGCAAATTTTGGGTGTACTAAATACAATTCATATTCTGTAGAAAATTCTACCTTAAATACAAGATTGTTTATTTTGTAATATTTGGTGAATTGGAAACTTTTAGGAAGTGTGATGTCTCTATAATCGTTTTCTATATTGGTTTTTACAATTGTTTTTGTATTGTATATTTTGGTTTCTAAATCTAAAACAAAATCTATAGTTTTATCTAAGGGAACTGCTAATTTTTTAGATAGAGCACTGGCTATTTCTTTAACAGAAATACCTTTGTGTAATCTTTTAATAATATCTGCTGCCGTGTTTTCTAAAACCAAATAGTCATTACTGTTTTTAAACCAAGCAATTGTTTTGTCTTCTATTGTTTTAAATAAGAAATCTGTTTGTTTTTCCATTAAAAATAAAAATAGTTATTTTCCATAAAAATACAGTTAAAAAGGTTTCAAAAAAATAAAGTGGACACAATAATTTATTTACACCTTAGATCTTGCAGTATTGTTTTTACTTTATATGATCTTGGGACTTTTAGTGAAATAAGATTCGCTAAAAAAAAATAAAAACTTTTGCAATAAAATACTTAATACTTAATAAACATCTACTATAGTATGCTTCAATTGTATTTCAAAGAGAATAATATACTTTTTTTCTATAAAAATGGAGTTATATATGGGGTAATATCTACTAATTTTTTCTCCAGAAAAACGGTGTAAATAAGATGAGAACAGTAAATAATTCTAGCCTACCAATAAGCATTAGAAAAGAGCAAAACCATTTTGCACTATTGCTTAAATGCGCAAAATTATCAACAGGACTTACAGAACCAATTGCTGGGCCAATATTACCCAAAGAAGATGCAGCTGCGCCAATTGCCGACATAAAATCTAAACCAAAAAGAGTTAAAATTACAGAAGACAAAATAAAAATAAGCATGTAAATAATAAAGAAAGACAAAATTTTGAAAACAATATTTTCATTTACAGATTGGCCATCATACCTTACGGGAATAATAGCATTTGGGTGTATGGCTTTTTTAAATTCTAAAAAACTATTTTTCAACATTACTATATGTCTAACCACTTTTACACCACCACTTGTAGAGCCTGCAGAGCCACCCGTAAAAAATAAAGCAAAGAAAATACCGGTTGCAAAGAAATTCCACATGGTAAAATCTGCGGTTACAAAACCAGTAGTTGTAACTACAGAGGTAACCATAAATAAAGAATGTCTTATAGCACTTTCTACATTTCCTAAAACTTTTGGATGTGCAAGAGTGGTTTGTAGATTTGGATCTTGAAAAAAGGTAATAAGTACAGCAATTATCGCAGAAACGCCTAAAATACCAAAGAAATAATATTTAAACTCTTCACTATTAAAAACCTTCTGTATTTTACCTTTTAAAGCAAAATAAGTAAGTACAAAATTAGTACCAGCAATTAACATAAATATGGTAATTATGTACTGTATAAAAGGCTTGTCGTTATAAAAAGCAACGCTTGCACCTTTTGTAGAAAAACCACCAGTACTCATAGTTGCCATGGCATGATTTATGGCGTCAAACCAAGTCATTCCTGCAAGTTTTAGTAATAAAAACTCAACTAAAGTTAGTGTAACGTATATTAAGTACAATCTTTTTGCGGTGTCTGTAATTCTTGGGTGTAATTTATCTGCAGATGGGCCTGGAGCTTCAGCCATAAACAGTTGCATACCACCAATTCCTAAAAGTGGCAAAATAGCAACAGTTAGCACAATTATTCCCATTCCACCAATCCAATGTGTAGCACTTCTCCAAAAAAGAATTCCTTTAGATGTGCCATCTATATCTGTTAAAATGGACGATCCTGTTGTAGAATAACCAGAAATAGTTTCAAAGAAGGCATTAGAAATGTCTGGTATGGCATCAGAAAGTAAATAAGGTAACATTCCTGTAAAAGAAAGAGTTAGCCATCCTAAAGTAACAATTAAATACCCTTCTTTTTTATGAATATTTGTACTTTTAGGTTTGTTTGTAAAGTACAAAATTAGTCCAATAAAAATGGTGATAATTCCGGCATTTAAAATTCCCCATTTCTCGGGTTCATCATAATACAAACTAAAAGGAACCGCAATAAACATAAACAGACCATTTAAAATGGCTGTTATTCCTAAAAAACGATAAATAATTTTAGTGTTTAAAGCTCCCATTTTATCTAAATAGGCTTTCTACAGTTTCTATAGCTTCTGGTAAACAAAATACAATTACTTTATCACCATCTTTTATTTGCATACTTCCAGAGGTAATTAAAGGTTTGCCATCTCTAATAATTCCCCCAAAAACGGCTTCTCTAGGAAAATTTAAGTCTCTAATTGGTTTTTTAGTAACCTTTGCATTTTGTCTTACTTCAAATTCAAATACTTCTGCATCTATATTATGTAAGTTGGCTAAAGCTAAAATTTCACCTTTTCTTATGTGTCTAAAAATATTACTAGCTGCAATTAATTTTTTATTAATTAGAGATTCTATACCAATGGTTTGCGAAATATCTATGTAATCCATATTTTCTACCAACGCAATTGTTTTTTTAACACCTTTAGATTTTGCTACCAAACAAGACATTATGTTGGTTTCAGAGTTATTGGTTACTGCAATAAAAGCATCCGTTTCTCTAATGTTTTCTTCTTCTAAAAGTTCTAAATCTCTACCATCTCCATTTATAACTAGGGCATGGCTTAGTGTATCTGCAAGAATTTCTGCTTTTTCTCTATTTTTTTCAATCAATTTAACCTTAAAATTATCTTTGCAGAGGTTTCTAGCCGTTTTTTCTCCAATACTACTTCCGCCTAAAATAATTACATTTTTTATATTGAATTGTTTTTTACCAATAATTGGGTACAACTCTTTTACGTGATAATTAGGTACAGAAAAATAAACTTGATCGTCTAATTGATATTTAGTATCTCCTCTAGGAATAATAGTTTGCGCTATATTATCTCTTTTAATAGCAATGGTAGTAAAATCTACATTTGCAAATTTTTGTTTACCTTCTTTTACAGTTAAATTAAGTAGCGGAGATTTGTAACCCAAAGAGGTTCCCATTACATTAAATTTTCCACTTTCAAAAGAAACAGTATCGTTAAATGAAGATTGGTTGAGTAACATTTTAATTTCATTAGCCGCTAATTCTTGCGGAGAAATCATAAAATCTAAACCAAATTGCTTAAAATCTACTTCACACTCGTTTAAAAATTCAGGATTATCAATTCTTGCAATTGTTTTTTTTGCGCCTAAAGATTTCCCAATTACAGAAATGGTAAAGTTTGTATTTTGACTTTCAGTTACAGCAATTAGCAGATCTACAGAATCTACACCAATTTCTTTAAGTAATTTTATAGATGTTGCATCTCCTTTTTTTGTAATTACATCTAAATGATTGTTAATGTAATTTAGCTTCTCTCCATCAGTATCAATAATAAAAGTATCTTGAGACTCGTAAGAAAGTAATTTTGCCAAATGGAAACCTACGTCTCCTGCACCCGCTATAATAATCTTCATAATTTAATAAATAGCCAATAATTTGCAAAGATATAAGAAGTTATCTCCACAAAAAAATAACCAAAGGAATTACTGGGGCAAGAAATTTTAATTTTACTAAATTAAAAATTAGGACTACATTTTAATTAGAACCAGCACTTTATATGTTTAATTTCAGTTTTTTATCACTTTACCTAAAGTAAGTTGTTTTTTGTATTTTTAAAAAATGGAAAAGGAAGTAAAATTAACCATTAAATCTTGGGCTTTAGATGATAGGCCAAGAGAAAAATTAATTGCAAAAGGTAAAACAGCCTTGTCTGACGCAGAATTAATAGCCATACTCATTGGCTCTGGTAATAGAGATGAGAGTGCAGTAGCTTTGGCTAAAAGAATTTTACAATCTGTAAACGGAAATATAAATGAGCTTGCCAGATTATCTGTAGAAAATTTAAGTATTTTTAAAGGAATAGGAGAGGCAAAAGCCATAGCAATTATTACAGCACTAGAATTAGGGAAAAGAAGGCAGCTAGAAACGGCTTTAGAAAAACCTAAAATTACAAGTAGTACAGCTGTTTTTAATTTAATGCAACCTGTTATTGCAGATTTAGAACATGAAGAGTTTTGGGTGCTATTTTTAAACAATTCAAACAAAGTTCTATCTAAATATCAAATAAGCAAAGGAGGTTTAACCGCTACAATTGTAGATGTACGTTTGTTGTTTAAAAGAGCTTTAGAATTGGCTTGTGTAGGTATAATTGTTTGTCATAATCATCCTTCAGGAAAATTAAAACCAAGCATGGCAGATAAGCAAGTTACCCAAAAAATAAAAGAAGCAGGTGTTACTTTAGATATTAAACTTTTAGATCATTTAATAATCACCGAAAAAGCTTATTTTAGCTTTGCAGACGAAGGAATTTTATAAAAGATTTAAAATTTAAGTACCGAACAGAAATTCTATTGGAAACCTGCCAACTAAAGTAAAATGATATTAATTTACACGCATAAAATAACACCTAGATTTCGCTATATTTTTAAGCATATATTTACAAGAATTCTTTTAATAAATGTAAGTTTTACCACTAAAGTGGAAGAGTTTGTGGCTTATGATGGGCCTAAAATTACCTATACAAAAACAGCTCTGGGTAATGAGTTTTTTGTAAAAAGTAATGCCTTATTATTTGAGCAAGGTGTGAATGATTTAGAGATAAATATTCAAAAATGGGACAATGTTCCTTGCTTTTTTGTGGCAGGTGCAAAATCTTCTATTCCTTTTGATATTTTTGCAGCTAGTTTTTACTTAATTTCTAGATATGAAGAATATTTACCTCATGTAAAAGATGGGTATTCTAGATATACAGCAGCCGAAAGTTTGGCTTATAAAAATGGTTTTTTAGAAAAACCTGTGGTAGATATTTGGGCATATAAACTACTAGAAAAATTACAAGAAAAATTTCCAGATTTAATTGTAGAAAAGCGGGAATATTCATTTTTATCAACTATAGATATAGACAATGCCTTTGCCTATAAATACAAAAGTTTAATAAGAACTTTAGGTGGTTTTGCAAATGATATTTTTAAGTTTCGTTTGTTAACTATTGGATATAGATTAGCGGTAATTTTAAGAATTAAAAAAGATCCTTTTGATACGTTTTCAAAAATATTAGAAGGACAAAAAAAATACAATATCAATACCTTGTTTTTTTGTTCTATTGGAGATTATACTACTTTTGATACCAATATTTCAGCATCAAAAACCAAATACAAATTACTAATTAAAAATTTGGTTGACTATGCAAAAGTAGGTCTACATCCCTCTTATTTTACGATGCAAAATGTAGGCATGCTAAAAAAAGAAAAAGAACGTTTAGAAAGTATTACAAATTTTCCTGTTAAAAGATCTAGGCAGCATTATTTGCGTTTTAATTTGCCGGAAACCTATCAAAATTTAATAGATTTAGAAATAGCAGAAGATTATTCTATGGGGTATGCCAGTAATGTTGGTTTTAGAGCAAGTACTTGCACACCTTTCTATTTTTACGATTTAGATTTTGAAATTCAAACCCCATTAAAAGTGTTTCCCTTTGCAGTAATGGATACTACTTTAAATGATTATTTAAAAATTACACCAAAACAATCTTTAGGTAAAATTAGAGATTTAAAAAACGAAGTAAAAGCGGTTAATGGTGTTTTTATTACTTTGTTTCATAATGAAAGTTTAAGCGACCATTTGCGTTGGAAAGGTTGGCGCAGATTGTATGAGTCTATGCTTAAAATAGCCACTTCATAAGATGATTGAATATATTAAAAGACAAGATTTAGATACCATTAAGTATAATAAATGTGTAGAAAAAGCATTGCAATCTAAGGTATACGCTTTTTCTTGGTATTTAGATATTGTTGCAGATCATTGGGATGTTTTGGTTTTAGAAGATTATAAAGCGGTAATGCCAATTCCTTGGAAAAAAAAATACGGAATTAAATATAGTACGCAGCCAGATTTTAGCCAGCAATTAGGTGTTTTTTCTCCGGAAAAAATAGCTAAAGCTGATATTTTAGAGTTCTTAAATAAAATACCCAAATCATTTTTAAAAGTTACCTTAAATTTAAACGTAAAAGATACTTCTTTAAAGCAATTAACGATTTTGAAAAATCATATTATTGTTTTGGATAAGAGTTATTTAGAAATAAAAAAAACGTTTTCTAAAGGAAGGAAACACGCCATTAAAGTAGCTGAGAAAAATCAACTAGAGGTTTTACCTATAACTTTAGATAAATTATTAGAGATTTATACTAAGAATTACGATTATAAAATTGCAAAGAATATTTTAAAAGATTTAGAGAATTATTGTTTAGAGAATAGCAAATCTGAAGTTTTAGGTGTTTTTAAAGAAGGCTTATTACTAGGAGGAGGTTTATTTATAAAAAGTAACAATAGCATTACCTATTTATTTGCTGCGTTTTCAGATAAAGGTAGAACTTTTCAGGCTTCTAGTTTTTTAATTTCATCGATTCTTAAAAAATATGAAAAAACAGGAATAATATTCGATTTTGAAGGAGGAAACAAACCAAGTATTGGAAAGTTTTATAGAAGTTTTGGTGCTAAAGAAGAACTTTATTCTTGCTTTAAAAGAACTTTTTTATAAAGTGAATAAAACCAAATTGCAGATAAAATTCCAGTAAACCACATTAAAATTGATGATGTTATGGCAGCACCTTTAATACCTAATTTTGGTATTAAATAATAATTGCTCAATACATTAAAAAGTAATGCAATAGTAGCTATATAATAGTTAATATGAGCTTTACCTATAGAAGAAAGTAGGTTGCCAAAAAGACCTCTAAAAATAAAGATACCCGTTACACCTAGCATTAAAATTAAAAAAGTATCCGTATAAATTATAAAATTTGGGTCTAGAAGATAGATGATTTTTTTTCCAAAGAAAAAAGAAAAGAGGAGCAGGCCAATACTAATGCCAAAAAAAAGTAACATATAGCTTTTTATATACTTGTAAATATATAATTTATCGTAGATTTTTTCTGTGAAAGCCACAAAATCTGTAGCCATAAAAACGCGTGGTAAAAACAATAAACTAAACGGAATTATAGAAACATACCTGTAGTTGGTTACCATTTCTGTATTCATCATTAAGTAACCAATAAGCAGTATATCTATTACAAATAGCAGTTGAGTTACTACGTTAGATAAACTAGCAAAAAAGCCATATTTCCAAAATTTCAAATTAATTATAGCTAGTTTTTCGTGTACTTTAAAATTGATATTTATTTTATTTATAAATAAAATTGAAGTTAAAATGGGTGCAATAACTAAAGCTAAAGCATAGCCCAATTCTTCAAAAAAATAACTTAAAATTACAACAGTTGTAACTAACAAAATACTTTGTATAATTTCTACATAGGCAAATTTTTTGTTGTTATGGTTTAAACGGAGTTGTGCTTTAATCAACTCTAGTAAAAAAGCGGGTATTATTAAAAAAGATAATAAAACTAAGTAAAGTTTTGTTTTTGGAAACTGAAAATTAATAAAATAGCTAATTATAGAAATTAGCAATATTAAAAATGCAGAAACTAATACTCCTTTTTTTAATACATAGACCAGTAAGTTGTTTTTTTCGTTAGGTGTATTTAAGAGCGCGCCATATCTTATAAAACTTTGGTGTAAGCCTAAACCGCTTACAGGTAAAACAAATAGTATAATATTGTACGCAAAAAGCACTTCGCCCAACTCTTTATTAGGTATTAATTTTAAAGCAAAGAGAGCTGCTAAAAAAGACAATACTCTACTAATGATAGTAGCAAAAAAGACATGTCCGCCTTTTCTTTTTAAAAAATTCTGAATAAAAGATTTTATTAGTTTCAATTTTTTATGGTATCAGATTTTTATACAATTCTGTAAAGCTTTTACAAACAACCTGTTGTTCAAAATGCTTTTTTATAAACAAATGCATTTTTGTGGCGTCAATGTTTTTAAATGTTTGTCCTGCGTTTAAAATTGATTTTAATAATGCATTTTCATCCTTAATAGCAATAACTTCGCAATAATCTTTGGCCTGTAAATCTAAAGCAATTCCTGTTTTTGTGCTAATTACAGGCGTGCCACAAGCAATAGCTTCAGGAATAACAATGCCAAAAGTTTCAAAATTACTAAAAGAAATACAAATTGAGGCCGCTTGTAGATGCTTTACCAAGGCTTTTTGTGAAATGTGTTCTAAAAAAATAATTTCACCATTTTTTAGATTTAAATCGCTTACTAAATTTTTGTATTCTTCTCCATTATTGCCAATAAAATTCCATTCAAATTTTTCTAATTTGTCATCTAAAAGTTTTGCAACACGCAGCATTCCTTTAATGTTTTTATGACTGTTTTTTAAACTAGAAACATGTACTAATCTTAAGAAATCATGTTTTTTAACTCCAACTTTAAATAAATTAGTATCTACAACATTTGGTACAATTTTATAATTCCCTTTAAAATGTAATTGTTTTAGTTTTTGTTCTAATTCTTTAGAAACAGGGCAAATAAAACTACTGTTACTCGTAATTATTTGGCATATTTTCTTTTTAAAAAAAGAAATATTTTCAGTTTTGTAATAGCCTGTAAAATGCTCTGTAATAATGTATTTCTTTTTTTGAAACCATTTTAGATAAAGGCTAAAAATACCAAAAGGATAAATTTCATTTAGGTGCACTACATCAAAATTACCAATATTCTTTAAAAGTTTTTTAAAGGCCATGGTAAAATAAAAGAACTTTAAAAACGGGTTTTTAGTAGAAGGTATGTATGCAATATTTGCGCGTACTCCATTAACAGTTTCGCTTGTAAATGTTGTTTTTTTATTGGCGTTATTTTTAGAGATAATATGCAAAACAAATACATTATTATTTAGCGCAACTGCCTCTGCATGCCTCTGAATAAAATCTCCATTAGTAGGCAATATTTTAGAAGGATACCAGCCACATAAAAATAAGACGTTTAGTTTTTTGTGCAAATAAAAGTAGTTTTGGTTAACGCAAATATAACGCAGAATGTCTTACTTTATTCTTAAAAAGTAATACTTTTAGCAGATGAAGATAGAACACGTTTTTTTTGATTTAGATCATACACTTTGGGATTTTGAAAAAAATTCTGCACTTACTTTTAAAAAAATATTTAAAGAAAATGATATTGATATACCCATTGAAGATTTTCTTAAGATTTATGTTCCTTTAAATTTAAAATATTGGAGACTTTATAGAGACGAAAAAATAACGAAAGAAGTATTGCGTTATGAACGTTTAAAAAGTGCTTTTGATGCTGTAAATTACACAATTGAAGATAATTTAATAAACAAAATTGCAGATGCATATATAGATAATTTATCAAACTTTAATCATTTATTTGAAGGCACTATAGAGATACTTGAGTATTTAAAACCAAAGTATACTTTGCATATTATTACAAACGGCTTCGCAGAAATTCAAAGTAAAAAAATGAAGAATTCTAAAATTGATCATTATTTTAAAGCAGTTATTACCTCAGAATCTGTAGGTGTAAAAAAGCCAAACCCTAAAGTTTTTAATTATGCATTAGAAGTTGCCAACGCAAAAACTAACAATGCTATAATGATTGGAGATAGTTTAGAAGCAGATATAAAAGGTGCTATGAATATTGGTTTAAAAGCCATACATTGTGTGTTCGATAATTTTACACCAACTGATAAAAACATTACTAGCATTAATAGTCTATTACAATTAAAACAATATCTTTAGACTTGGTTACGTTTTTAGGGTACAAATAAAAGATGAGCATTTTTAAAAAAACAAGTTATTTAATATTTTCAATTTTTTTATTATCCTGTTCTCAGACATTAGATTTTGAACAGATAAATGATTATGAAGTTGCACCAGTATTTAGTGTAGCCCTTGTTTCTTTTGCACTAGAAGCAGAGGCTCTAGATACTTTTATAGGTATAAGTAGTGCTAATGAAATAGAAGAACTTACAGAGTTTCGTGTTTTTGAAAATAGTTTTATAAGAGATAATTTAACGCAACTTGGATTTAATTTTGAACTTGTAAATCAGTTTAATAGAGATTTTAACCTTCAAATTACTTTGTTAGATGATGATGATAACACAATTCATGAATTTCAAGAATTAAATATTGTTGCAAATAATATAGATTTTAAGCAAGAAGAAATTATAACAATTCAGCAAAACCCTAATATAATTAATGTTACTCAAGTATTACTCAGTGTTCGTTTGGGTAATACTTCTTTACCAATAGATAATTTAGATTCTGGTTTCTTAGAATTAAAATCTGCGGTAACTGTTCATTTAGAAACTTCTATTTAGAATGAAACAAATAACGTTATTATTTATATGCTTTTTAAACTTTGTTTGTATTTCTCAAAATAGGCCTGCTTTATATGATTTTGCAGCATTGCCACAAACCTTATTATTAAATCCAGGAGCAGATGTAAACTATAATATGCATATTGGCCTTCCACTTTTATCAGGTTTATCTGCAGATATTGGTGCTACTAATTTTGTGTTATCAGATATTTTTGCTGCAGATAATGTTAATATTAATGATAAAATCACAAACTTTATTCAAAATACAGACGCAAGAGATCACATTAAAATAAACACACAAATAGAAGTTTTAAGTGGTGGTTTTAGAGTAGATCGTAAAAATTATATCAGCTTTGGTTTTTATCAGGAGTTAGATGCTATAGGTTATTTTCCAAAAGATGTTTTAGATTTAGCCAGAAAGGGTAACCAACCGTTTTTAAATAGAAGTTTTAGCGCTTCGCAATTACTATATAAAGTAGATCTTATAGGAGTTATTCATGCTGGTATTTCTAGAAAAGTGAACGAAAAGTTAATAGTAGGAGGTAGGGTTAAATTGTATTCTTCTGCAGTAAACTTAGAATCTAGAAATAATACAGGTACAATTACAACAAATTTGGGTGAAAATAATATTTTTACGCACAGGTTTCAAAATTTAAATGTAAACTTTAGAACTGCGGGTATTGTTGAAAATAATGAATTTATAAGAGAACCAAGTACCTATTTAAAAAATACGTTTTTAGCCGGGAATTTGGGTTTAGGAGTAGATGTTGGATTTTCATATAAAGTTAACCCTCAATTACAGTTTTCTGGGAGTTTAATAGATTTTGGCTTTATAAACTATAATAAAAATATAGACAATACAGTTACTCAAGGTGATTTTATTTTTGACGGAATTGATTTAAAATTCAATGGTGAAAATATCAATTATTGGGATGAGTTAGATGAAGTGTTTAAAGAGCAATTAGATACTGAAAAAAATGAAGAAGGCTACGTTTCTCTGAGACCTGCAAAATTATTTACGGCAGTTAAATATAGTTTTGGTAAACGAAGAAGCAAAGTTTGTTACAATAATAACCAAAATAATTATTACACAGATGCCTTTGGCGCGCAATTATTTTCGGTTTTTAGACCACTAGCACCTCAAATAGCGTTTACAGGGTTTTACGAAAAAGCATTTTCTAATAACTTGCGTGCCAAATTAACTTATACTGTAGATGATTATTCATACACAAACATTGGTTTAGGAGTTTCAGCGCAAATATGGAAGCTTAATTTTTATGGAATCTTAGATAATATAACAGCACTATCAGACCTTTCTTCGGCAAACAGTGTGTCATTACAATTTGGTTTTAACTTAATATTCAATTAAAATGAAAAAAATACTATTCACTTCTTTTTTATGCTTTTATGCGTTATTTAGTTTAGCACAAAAAAAGCAAGTAAACAATTATCAATATATCATAGTAAAAGATAAATTGTCTTTTTTTAAAGATAAAGACAAATACAGAACCAGTTCTTTAACCAAGTTTTTATTAAAAAAGAATGGATTTACCGTATTTTTAGAGTCGGATAATTTACCAAAAACTTTATTAGAAGAACCGTGCAATGCTTTGCTAGCAGACGTTATTAAAGAATCTTCTATGTTTAGAACTAAAGTAAATATTATTTTAACAGATTGTTATAATAACAGAGTCTTTACATCTAAGTTTGGTGAAAGTAAAGAGAAAATGTACAGTAAAAGTTACCAAGAAGCGATAAGGAATGCGCATAATACCATGCAAGAATTAAGATACGCTGGATTAGATAAAACTGAGCAAATTCCGTTTAATAAGGAAGTCATAAATGTAGCAGAGGTTAAGAGACCTCTAAAAAAAGAACAACCTATAGTTGCTGCGAATTCAAATACAAATAAAGACGCGGCACTTTTAGCTAAACAAACTAGGTTATACGCGCAACCAACAGAAAATGGTTTTCAATTGATAAATGATAAACCAGCAATTGTTTTTAGGCTATTAGAAACAAATACAAAAGACTTGTATATCATTAGAGGTAAAAACGGTATCCTATATAAAAAAGGTAATATTTGGGTGGCAGAATATTATAAAAATGGTGAATTAAAAACAGAGCAGCACAAAATTAAATTTTAATAATCATACTTGCTTTTCCAACGTTTTTTTAGGATCTCTTTAAATTGATTTTCTCTTGTGTTTTCTCCTGGTTCGTATAATTTACTGCCAGAGATTTCTTTTGGTAAAAATTCTTGTGCTATAAAATTATTTGTATAGTTATGAGCATATTGGTAGTCTTTACCATATTCTAAGTCTTTCATTAATTTAGTGGGCGCATTTCTTAGTGCAAGTGGTACAGCTAAATCGCCCGTTTGTTTTACTAAATTTTGCGCTGCTCCAATAGCCAAGTAAGAAGCGTTACTTTTTTGACAATTTGCTAAGTAAATAGCACACTGACTTAATATTATTCTAGATTCAGGATTACCAATAACGCTAACTGCTTGAAAAGTGTTATTTGCCAATATTAATGCAGTTGGATTTGCATTACCTATATCTTCAGAAGCTAAAATCAACAACCTTCTAGCAATAAATTTCACGTCTTCACCACCTTCTATCATTCTAGCTAGCCAATATACGGCAGCATTAGGGTCACTTCCTCTTATCGATTTTATAAATGCAGAAATAATGTCATAATGCTTTTCGCCGGTTTTATCATATCTAGCAGTGCTTTCTTGTATTTTAGCCAATACCAATTTATTGGTAATTTCAACAGTATCATCTGCAGAAACAAGCAATTCGAAAATATTTAATAGTTTTCTAGCATCTCCACCAGAAACTTGTAATAAAGCCGCTGTTTCTTTTAATTGAATTTTTTTTGTTGATAATATTTTGTCTTCTCTAATGGCTCTTTCTAATAATGCAATTAAATCAGTTTTATCAAACGAATTTAAAATATAAACTTGGCATCTAGAGAGTAGGGCAGGTATTACTTCAAAACTGGGGTTTTCTGTGGTTGCACCTATTAAGGTTACCCAACCCTTTTCTACTGCACCTAATAAGGAATCTTGTTGCGATTTACTAAATCTATGTATTTCATCTATAAATAGAATAGGGTTTTTAGCCGTAAAAAGACCACCACTTTTTTTTGCCTTCTCAATTACTTCCCTTACATCTTTAACCCCAGAACTTATTGCGCTTAAAGTATAAAATGGTCTTTTACTTTCAGTAGCAATTATATTTGCTAAAGTAGTTTTGCCAATTCCTGGTGGTCCCCAAAGAATTAGTGAAGGTATAATTCCCTTTTTAATTAATTGGGTTAATACTCCGTTTTTACCAACCAAATGTTGCTGACTAATATAGTCTTCTAATGTTTTAGGACGAATTCTTTCTGCCAAAGGTGCATTCATGCTGTAAAAATAATAAAGTTTAATGACAGAAGTGTCAGTTTTTTAATTTGGTAATATATTTGTTTATAATTGTAGTATGCAACAAGAAACTGAAATAAAAATATCTAAAAGTATTTTCGTTATACCTACAATTTATGTTGTGGGTATCTGGTTAATTTATTGGGTAGAAATTCAGTTTGGTTTTAATTTTAATAAGTATGGCGTATATCCAAGAACGTTTTTTGGTTTAAGAGGTGTGTTTTTTACCCATTTTATTCATAGTGATACAAGCCATTTATTCAATAACTCAGTTCCGTTATTTGTTTTATTAGCCAGTCTTTTTACTTTTTATAAAAATGTAGCTTTAAAGGTATTGTGTTATGGTGCACTTTTAGCAGGTTTATTAACTTGGTGTATTGCTAGATATAATTATCATATTGGTGCAAGTGGAGTGGTTTATTTGCTGTTTAGTTTTGTTTTTTTTAGTGGTTTAATAAGAAAGCATTATCGTTTAGTAGCGCTTTCACTAATTATTATCTTTTTATACGGAAGTATGATTTGGTATGTGTTACCAATTAAACAAGGTATGTCTTGGGAAGGGCACTTATCTGGTTTTCTAATAGGTTTGCTTTTTGCTTTTTTATATAGAAAACAGGGCATTGTTAAAGAAGAACATCAATTTACAAAAACAGAATTTGATTTAATGTTTGATGATAATGGTAACTTTAATCCACCTATTATAGAAGAAATAGCAAATGAAAATGAGTCTAAATCACAAATTTGAACTCATTTTGTATTATAAATTGGGCTGAGGTGTAACTCTCAAATACGGTTTTACTTCTTTATGTCCTTTAGGAAACAATTCAGGTATTTGTGCATTACTTACAGCAGGCACAATTACACAATTGTCTCCATTTTTCCAATTGGCAGGGGTAGCTACTTTATGATAAGCTGTTAATTGCAAAGAATCTATGGCTCTTAATGATGCATCAAAATTTCGACCTGTAGATGCTGGGTATACTATAATTAATTTCACCTTTTTATTAAGATCAATAATAAACACAGATCTTACCGCTAAATTATTATTTGCATAAGGATGTATCATGTCATATAATTCTGAAACTCTTTTATCTTTATCTGCAATAATTGGAAATTCTACAGAAGTATTTTGTGTTTCGTTTATATCTCTTATCCATCCTTTGTGAGAAGTAAGACCTTCTACACTTAATGCAATAGTTTTTACATTTCTTTTGTCAAATACTGGTTTATATTTGTGAACAGGACCTAATACTATATTACAAAAAGGTGTATCGTCTGCTGGGTGAAAAAAAATATTCCCAACTTTCTCCTAACCATTTATGAAAATTAATTTTTCCTTCCCTAGAGTTTGCTATAAAATTTAGTGCTTCATCACCTAATCTAATTGCACTCATTGTTCTTGATTTTAATTTTAACAAAATCACAAAGAATTTAACAAGGTATTTATTTTAAATAGGTAGCGGATGTTTAATAGGTAGCAAGTACTTAACAAGTACGTTTTTTAAGTTCTTTGTCTCACAGTTTCATAAAGAAAAGCACCACAAGCAACAGAAACATTTAAAGAACCAATTTCACCTAAAAGAGGCAGTTTTGCTTTTTTGTCTACCATTTTTAAAATGGAAGGATTTACACCTCTATCTTCAGAGCCCATAATAATTGCTGTAGGTTGTTTTAAATCTACTGTATAAATTAAATCTTCGGTTTTTTCCGTAGCTGCAACTGTTTTTATATCTGATGCTTGCATTAGAAAAATGGCATCTTTTATATGGTCTACTTTACAAATTGGTATTTTAAAGGCGGCGCCTGCAGATGTTTTTATGGTTTCTGCATTTACAGGAGCACTACCATTTTTTTGAATAACAATGCCGTTAACACCCGTACATTCTGCTGTTCTTATAATTGCGCCAAAGTTACGTACATCAGACAATTGGTCTAATAATAGAAACAGTGGTGTTTTTTTTGCTCCGATAGTAGTTTCTATTAACGTCTCTAAATCATGAAATTCAATAGGAGATATTTGAGCAACTGCACCTTGGTGGTTATTATTCTTAGAAAGACGGTTTAACTTTTCTATTGGTACTAGACTAGTAGCCAATTTGTTTTGTTTAATAAGTTTATCTAACTCATAATATAAATTACCTCGTAAACCCTTTTGTAGGTATATTTTATTTATAGTAGAACCACTTTCTATAGCCTCTATAATTGCTCTAATTCCAAAGATATTTGTAATTTCTTTATCCATCATTTTGCAAATGTAAATTAAAAATATTAGGTCTGTATATAATATGAATTATAATTAAGTTTTACCCAATAAAAAAGCCACCTCTTAAAAAGAGATGGCTTTTTGTAATTATAAATTTAAATAATATTAATTCTTTGTAAATAAATATTCAGCTTGTACAGGTGCTCCACCACAATCAGAATCTACATTATCAGTTAACTTAATTGTAAATGAAGAATCGTCTTCAACATTATAAGTTCCATTACCGGTTGTAGAAGGTCCTGTATTTAAATTCACATCATTACCACCACAACCAACTAAGTGATCTTGGAAAGGTACTAGGACCTCATTACAAACAAGAGCAAACTCAAAGGTTCTTGGGAATCTTCCGTCTTCAAAATAGTTTGCAGTAAATGTTCTTCCTAAAGGATTACTTTCATCAATTGCTAAAGTAACCACATTACCATTTCCACCATATGTAGATGCGCCAAATACTCCTGGGCTTATTGTGGTAACAGTATATTCTCCAACAAATAATGTTTCTGCCACAGGGCAAATCTGTAAAACATCAATTTCTAAATTACCTCCTGGAACTATACCTTCAACTTCTGTAATTTTAAGAACTAGTTTCTCAGGAGTAGTAGTTATATTCATGTCATCTACACCGTCTATTGTAATAGAGCCTATGAAAGAATTCGCAGGTATTACAATAGGGTTTACAGTATAGCTAGTAACACTAGCTGTAGACTCTTCTGCTACAACACTTACTTCAAAAGTTCTATCTATTTCAGATTGTGTAGTAACGCTTACAGGAAGCTCTAAGGTACCTGTGGCACCAATTGCAATTTGTAGCTCAGCTGTAGTTCTAGAAAACGCAACCAATGTCTGACCATTTACTGCATCAAAAACTACCTCTTCACGTTCTCCACAGCCAACTAGCAATAGTACAGCTGTTAAGCAACATATTAAATTATTAGATATTTTTTTCATTTTTTATATTTTTATTATTAATAACCGGGATTTTGAACCATATTCTCATTAGCATTTATTTCTACTACAGGAATAGGAAAAGTAAATCTTTCACTACTACTTGGTAGCACACAAGCATTGTCTAAATTATTACAGTCATCGGCAATTCTTTCAATATTTCTACCTAATCTTTTATGATCTAACCATCTGTGCCCTTCGTATGCTAATTCTAATCTTCTTTCTTCAAAGATAAAATCTAAACCACTATTTACATCGGTAATATTTGGAGCCACAGTTGCTTGTCCAAATCTTGCATCTCTAATCATTTTTAAAGTTCCTGCTGCAGCTGCAAAGTTATTAGCTCTAACTTCTGCTTCAGCTTTTATTAAGTGCATTTCAGAAACTCTAAAGATTTTGATATCTCTTAAAAACTCTAAACCTGGTAATCTTGGATACTTTCCAATTAAATATACGTCCTCACTTAATCTTTCATCATTTAAAAGAGAAATGTATCTTATATCATCTTGGTTCGCGTCAAGTATGTCAAAAAGTTCTTTAGACATTTCTATAGTTGGACCACCACCACCAAAGTGCCATATAAATCCAACTCCGGCGTTTCCTTGTACTCTTGCAAATTTAAAGATTACTTCTGTTTCATCCGCATCAAACCACATATCTTCATATTGTAGTTGGTTTGCTAAAGGGTATTTTGCAATCAATTTGTTTGCCTCTGTTAATGCAGTAGCGTATTCTCCTGTAAAAAGCGCTTTTCTTGCACGTAAAGCAGTTATGAAATCTTGTGTAATAAAGATATTATCTGTTCTAGAGTTGTCTAATAATGAAGAAGATGTTGCTAAATCTGCATCTATCAAAGTCATTACTTCATCTACAGTATTTCTTGGTAAATTTTCTGTAGTTACTACAAAATCAACTGCAGGTACAGACAAACCATCACCATTGTTGTAATCAGGTGTGAAATATTGGAAAAGTTCAAAATGACCTAAAGCTCTTAATGCATATGCTTGTCCTAGGATATCATTTACTCTAGCTCTTTCACTAGCATCAAATTCAATGATTTCAGATGCTTCTATAATTCTAGATGCCCTGTTTACCATTAAATATCTAGAGGTCCACATATTTCCTACAATACCATCAGATGGGTTTAATAGGAAGTTTAATAGTTGTAAATCTTGACCTCCATTGTCTATACCTATTCTTGCATTATCAGAAAATATTGAGTTAAATTCAATAGGTGCTGTGTTATGGGTTAAGTATAAACCGTTTAAAGCCAGTTGTAAATCGTCTACAGATGTAAATGCAACATCGGCAATTACATTAGAGTTCGGTAGTATCTCTAATTGGTCTTCACATGAATTCATGAAAAGCATTCCTATAGATAATACAGAAATTTTAAATATGTTTTTTATTTTTCTCATTTTATTAAAATTTTAAATCAATTCCAATTGTTGCAGATCTTCCATTTGGGAATGAAAAGAAATCACTATTTGCAAAAGGACTAAATTCAGGATCGAATCCTCTCCATTTTGTCCATGTAATTAAGTTTTCTCCTTGTCCGTATATTCTTACAGAACTAAAAGGTGTTTTGTCTAAGAAAGCTTTAGGTATGTTATACCCTACTTGTAAGTTTTTTAATCTTACAAAAGAAGCATCTTCTAAGTATCTGTCTGTTAATAATAATCTAGTACCTCCTGTAGTTAATGCAGGTATGCTTGTAATGTCTCCTGGTTCTTTCCATGCATCTAATAAATTAGTAGTAACGTTAGCAATACCAATTAGACCATTATCTTCTGCAACCCCTAATGTACCATTGTTTCTCCAAACATCAGCGCTAAAATTAAAAATAGCATTTACAAAGAAGCCTTTGTAGTTAATGTCTGTATTAAAACCTCCTTGGTATCTTGGTATAGAAGATTTATCTGTCCATACTCTGTCTGCTTCATTATACGTTTCTGTTACGTTGCCTTCTTTATCTAAATAAAGAGGTCTACCATTTGCTGGATTAACTCCTGCCCAACGTACTAAGTTAAATGTATTTATAGACCTTCCTACAGATTCTGGAGATTGTTGCGCCGCGTTAAATACGATTTCTCCATCAGCATCTGGTTCTACACCATCCAATTCTAAAATTTCATTTTCAAGGTAAGAAGCATTTGCCCCTATAGACCATGAGAAATCTTCCGTGTTAAATAACTGATAATTAAAAATAGCTTCTACTCCAGTGTTTTGAAGTTTACCATTATTTCCTTGGATTGCTCCAAAACCAGAAATTAATGTATTAGGTGCAGATAAAAACAGGTCATTAGTTACGTTTCTAAAAACGTCTAAAGATCCAGTTAATCTTCTGTTATCTAATATAAAGTCAATTCCAATATTTGTTTTAGTCGTATTTTCCCAAGTTAAGGTTCTGTTACCTAATTGGTTTGGTACTAAACTTACGGTTCCATTGTAACCTGTTCCATTACCAAATAAATCAAAAGGTAATACAAGTCCACCATAATATCCACCAGCTACTCTGTCGTTTGCGGTTGTACCATAACTACCTCTTAATTTTACATCATTTACAAAATCAGTATTTCCAAATATTCTTGTAAGATTTACAAAAGAACCTACGGCAAAGAAATTACCAAATCTAATATCTTCTAAAAATCTACTAGATCCATCTCTTCTAAATGTAAAGTCTACACCAAACTTTTGGTCATAATCATAATTAACTTTACCTAAAACAGAAAATTGAGCAACATTAGTAACAAAAGATCCTACTGCTGGAATGTAAAAATAATCTAATACTCCATCTCCATCTGGGTCTTCCGTTGTATTTCCGTCTATAAATCCTGCAGAACCTTCTAATCCCGGTAATAATCCTGTTTGTGCAAAACTAAAACCATCTATTTGTGAAAACAAATATTCTACAGCACCAAGTGCTCCAATATTATGAACATCATTAAATGTATTAGAATAATTAAATCTAATATCAGAATTCATTCTAGTATCTTTTGATATAGCTTGGTTTTGTGAACCTTGAAACTGAGCATTTTCGTTATTTACTCTGAAACCTCTAATACTATTTGCAGGTTGTTGTGCAAAATCTTCTCTGTTAATATGATCTATACCGAAGTTATATAGTACATTAAAGTTCTCCGTTATATCATATTTAGCTTGTAAAGATCCTGTTAGCCTAATTTCATTACGTCTATTGGTGTCAAAAGCAGCAACATTTTGCGCTATAAAAGGCGTGTTTAAAAATCCAGCAGCATCAGCAAATTCAGGATTACCAATAATATCTCTACTACCATCTGCATTAAAAGCAGGTAAATATGGCTTACCTACGAAAGGAACAATAAAAGGATTACTTAAAGAACCACTAGTAGTACCAGCTCCACCAATACCTCCAGGGAAGTCAGATACAGAATAACCAATACCTATATTTGTAGATAATGTAAATTTATCCTTCTTTAAAGTAGTATTACTTCTTAATGTAATTCTTTCTAATTTAGAACGTAAGGTAATACCCTCTTGCTCAAAATATCCGATAGAATTATAAGTTGTCATCTTTTCTGAACCACCTGAAATTGCAATGTTGTGAGATTGAAATCTACCTGTTCTCAATAAAAGGTCTTGCCAGTTTGTGTTAAAGCTTGGGTCTGCACTAATTCTAGCTATTTCTTCATCAGATAAAGCTCCACTAGATGTAATACCCAACTTATCTCTAACCCAAGCATTACCAAAGCCACCACCAACGGCAACACCTGCATCTCTTTCAATATTTAATAATTGTTCTGTGTTTGTTAACTCAAATTGAGCTTCAGGGACAAAAGAAAAACCTGTTTGACCACTATATGAAATAGAAGTTTTTTGGTTAAATTTACCTCTTTTAGTCTTTATAATAATTACACCTCCAGTTGCTCTGTTACCGTATATTGCTGTAGCAGATGCATCTTTCAAAATAGAGATAGATTCAATATCATTTGGGTTGATGTTTTGGAAACTATCCTCATCAACTGCAATATCATCTATTATGAATAAAGGTTCGTTATTACCTCCAAGACTGTTTGCACCTCGTAATAAAATCTGACTATTTCCTCCAGGTTGTCCGTTAGCTGTAGATATATTCAAACCAGGTGTTTGTCCTTGTAAAGCTGTAACAACAGAACCAACAGGTCTGTTTTCTACTGCTTCTGCACCTAAAAAGTTAACAGCGGCAGTTGCTGTTTCTCTTTTTTGTTCACCGTAGCCAATAACTACAATTTCGTCTAAAACACTAGCATCTTCATTAAGCGTAACATTGATGGTATTGCTAGCTCCAATTACTCTTTCTACTGTCTTATATCCTAGATATCTGAATACAAGTACATCTCCAGTTTTTGCGGTTAAGGAATACTTACCATCAAAATCTGTTTCTGTACCAGTATTACTACCTTTTAAAAGAATACTAACTCCTGGTAAGCTACCAGAGCTATCTGAAACCTTACCGGTTATTGTTTTCTTCTGTGCAAAGGAAATTTGCACAACTAACGCCAGTAATAGCGTTAAAAATCCATTAAACTTTGTTTTCATTGTATAATTATTTGAATTAATTAATTCCAAAAGTCTTAAATAAAACTTAATAAAACAATTTTTTAACAAAAAATGTTTAAATATTTTTTCATTTTTTTAGTCAATTTTAAGACGGTCATTTTTCATATTCTTTTTTTTATTCGTATTTTTTTGATAAATATTCAATGATTTTCCGTTTTTGTTGATTTAAGTGTATGTATGTGGTTGTATTTTTATTTAAACTCAGTTTAGGGTTTTATGATTTTATTTTGAATTTATCTAAGGGTTTAAATTTTTAGAAAAACGTAGTCCAGTTAATTAATAATTGTGTATTTCTAATATTAATTTGTTGCTTTACATTGTTACCCGTAACTGCGGATAGGTTTATTTTGGAGTTGTTGGAGGAAAAGGTGTAGCCAAGGCCAAGGCCAAATAATTGCTGCTGAATTTTGTTTTGTACTGCAATGGCAAGGTCTGTTATACTATATAAATATGCTTTTCGTGAAGTTTGGTATCTGTATTCTATTTGCTGAATAGTAAATCGATCTGTAAATATACTTTTATTATTAAAACCTCGAACCGAGTTTACGCCTCCTATTCTATAAAGCTCATTTTGTAAAAAGGAGTCTGAATTTAACAAACTAGCTTTATTACGCAGATATATTGCGGATCTCCTTTTTAAATTTATAAAATAGCTTATGTCTGTGGCTATTTGTATTTGATTTGTTCTTTGTGATGTAATCCTTTGTCCATATTTGCCAGATATAGCTAAGTTAAATTTGTTGTTATTAAAAAAACTATTGCTAGGTATTTTAAAATTATATCCTAAACCGAAAAAAAAGTTATTAAAACTTGATAATTCTTGAGTTGTTCTGCTGGTGTTTGAATTTTCGGACTGAAAAGATAAACTTAGGTTTGTATTTGCTTTTATTTGGTAAGACGTATGTAAATAAAGTTTGGTATTAATAAAGGTTGAGTCTTGCTTGAACAATGTAAATCCTAGGTTAGGTGTAATTTTTGTGTTAAAAATATATGGAGTTTTTACATTAACTAGTAACTCTTGGCTTGTGTTACCTAAGCTGTTCCAAAACAATTCAAAGTTTTCTCCACGATTTAATACATTATTCAATTTTAAATCTAAATGACCATTAAATGCGAGTTTACCATTCTCTTCAGAATTAAAATTTATCAAACCATCAAAGCTGTTATTCTGTTTTCTTTTGATGTACATATATAATAACGTGGAATCTTTTTTAAATAGAACTTCGGGAGGTTTTATTTCTTCTATAAAATTTAAGCTCTGAGATAAAATAGAAATCTTTTTTATGATCTGTTGATTAAAAATGGTGTTTTTGTCAATATTGAAAAAGTTTGTTGTAAATTTTTTAGGGAAGTTGGTGTACTCTTTATAAATAACATTGTCGATTTTTCTTGCTTTACTGTAACTTATATATAGGTCTGCAAAGATATTATTGCTACTTAGCTCAAAGTTTTGTAATTTAATTTTAGAGAAAGAATAACCCTGTTCCTCTAGTGTGTTTGTTATTTTTTTGTTGAAGTCTTCTAATTGAGATATCTGTAGCTTTATATTTGTTTGTTTTAATTTTAAAATTTTCAAAAACTCATGATCTGTGTTAGTTAATTTTAACGTTATGGAATCCGTTTTTTTTCGAAGTGAAAAATAGGCTGTATAGTTTCTTTCTTTTAAAATTAAACTGTCTAAAGAACTTAAAAAGTACCCTTCTTTTTTTAATTTATTTGAAATATAATTTAGATTGCTAAATAGTTGTATAGAATCTTTTGCCTCTTTGTTAAAGTCTATGCTGTTTAAAAATACTTGTTCTTTTTGTTTTATAGATTTTAGTATAAGCTCTTGTGAAAAACTTTTACCTATATATAAGGTGTTCAGAAAAACAAAAGAAAGAAAGATATTTTTGATGCTCAAAGCGTATATTTATGTTTTCAAAAGTAATTTAAAATGTATTGTTTTTCGGATTAAGAAAATACTTTTTTAAAAAATAACTTGCTGATACTTGTATAATTATAAATTAGTTGTACATTTGCAGACCCTTAAAAATAAGGGAATGTTTAATATAAACGAAAAACAGTAATAATTTAGTATGCCAACTATTCAACAATTAGTTCGTAAAGGAAGAACCAAAATAACTAAGAAGAGTAAATCGGCTGCTTTGTCGTCTTGTCCTCAAAGACGTGGAGTTTGTACTCGTGTTTATACCACAACGCCAAAAAAACCTAATTCAGCAATGCGTAAAGTTGCCAGGGTTAGATTAACAAATGGTAATGAGATAAACGCATACATTCCAGGTGAAGGACACAACTTGCAAGAGCACTCGATAGTATTAGTTAGAGGTGGAAGGGTAAAAGATTTACCAGGTGTTAAATATCACGTGGTACGTGGAGCATTAGATACAGCAGGTGTTGAGGGAAGAACTCAACGTAGGTCTAAGTATGGTGCGAAACGCCCAAAAAAGTAAAATTAGTAACTTTTTTAATGTAAAGACATGAGAAAAAGAGCAGCAAAAAAAAGAGTCTTATTGCCAGATCCAAAGTTTAATGATCAGTTAGTAACACGTTTCGTAAACAACTTAATGTGGAGTGGTAAGAAGTCAGTAGCCTTTAAAGTATTTTATGATGCTTTAGAGATTGTAGAAGAAAGAAAAGGAGAAGGCGAAGAAAAGTCGGCTTTAGAAATCTGGAAAGAAGGTTTGTCTAATGTAATGCCACACGTAGAAGTTCGTTCTAGACGTGTTGGTGGGGCAACATTCCAAATTCCAATGCAAATTAGACCAGATCGTAAAGTATCTATGGCTATCAAATGGATGATTTTGTACACTCGTAAGAGAAACGAAAAAACAATGGCACAGCGTTTAGCTGCTGAAATTTTAGCTGCGGCTAAAGAAGAAGGTGCTGCTGTTAAAAAACGTACAGATACTCACAAAATGGCAGAAGCTAACAAAGCTTTTTCACACTTTAGATTTTAATAGAAATGGCTAGAGATTTAAAATATACTAGAAATATTGGTATTGCAGCACATATTGATGCTGGTAAAACCACAACTACAGAGCGTGTATTGTACTATACAGGTGTTTCTCATAAAATTGGAGAAGTGCATGATGGTGCAGCAACAATGGACTGGATGGAGCAAGAGCAGGAAAGAGGTATTACAATTACTTCTGCTGCAACAACTTGTACTTGGCAGTTTCCATTAGAAAACGCAAAACCAACTCCAGATACTAAAGGGTATCACTTTAATATTATTGATACTCCTGGTCACGTAGATTTTACTGTTGAAGTAAATAGATCTTTACGTGTATTAGATGGTTTGGTATTCTTGTTTAGTGCAGTAGATGGTGTTGAGCCACAATCTGAAACGAACTGGAGATTAGCTGATAATTACAAAGTACCAAGAATTGGTTTTGTGAATAAAATGGACCGTCAAGGGTCTGATTTCTTAGCAGTATGTCAGCAAGTAAAAGATATGTTAAAGTCTAACGCAGTGCCAATCGTTTTAAACATTGGTGATGAGGATGAGTTTAAAGGTATCATTGACTTAGTAAAAAACCGTGCTATTGTATGGCATGACGAAACTCAGGGGGCAACTTTCGATGTTATCGATATTCCTGAGGATATGAAAGAAGAAGCTCGTAAATACCGTGCACTTTTAATTGAAGAAGTAGCAAGTTATGATGAGAATCTTTTAGAAAAATTTATGGAAGATGAAGATTCTATTACAGAAGAAGAAGTGCATGCTGCACTTAGAGCTGCTGTAATGGATATGGCAATTATTCCTATGATTTGTGGATCTGCATTTAAAAATAAAGGTGTCCAGTTCCTATTAGATGCTGTATGTCGTTATTTACCTTCACCTATAGATAAAGAAGGTATAGTAGGTGTTAACCCAGATACAGATGAAGAAGAAATTCGTAAGCCAGATGTAAAGGAGCCTTTTGCTGCTTTAGCATTTAAGATTGCTACTGACCCGTTTGTAGGTCGTTTAGCATTTTTTAGAGCATATTCAGGTCGTTTAGATGCGGGTTCTTATGTTTTAAATAACCGTTCTCAGAAAAAAGAGCGTATCTCTCGTATCTATCAAATGCATGCGAATAAGCAAAACGCAATTGATTATATTGAAGCAGGAGATATTGGGGCAGCTGTAGGTTTTAAATCTATTAAAACAGGAGATACGTTATCTTCTCAAGAGCACCCAATTGTTTTAGAATCAATGGATTTTCCAGATCCAGTAATTGGTATTGCTGTAGAGCCTAAAACAAAAGCAGATGTAGATAAATTAGGTATCGGTCTTGGTAAGTTAGCTGAAGAAGATCCTACGTTTACAGTAAGAACAGATGAGGCTTCTGGACAAACTATTATTTCAGGAATGGGAGAGTTGCATTTAGATGTAATTGTAGACCGTTTAAAGCGTGAGTTTAAAGTAGAAGTTAGTCAAGGCCAGCCTCAGGTTGAGTATAAAGAAGCTATTACGGCAACAGCAGATCACAGAGAAGTTTATAAAAAGCAATCTGGTGGTCGTGGTAAGTTCGCTGATATTGTATTTACTATGGAGCCTGCAGATGAAGGTGTTCAAGGTTTACAATTTGAATCTGTAATTAAAGGTGGTAACGTTCCTAAAGAATTTGTTCCTTCTGTTGAAAAAGGATTCAAAGAAGCAATGAAAAATGGTCCTTTAGCGGGTTACGAAATGGATTCTATGAAAGTAACCTTAAAAGATGGTTCTTTCCACGCGGTGGATTCAGATCAATTGTCTTTTGAGTTAGCTGCAAAATTAGGTTATAAAAATGCTGCGAAAGCTGCAAAAGCCAAGATTATGGAGCCTTTAATGAAATTGGAAGTGTTAACTCCAGAGGAGAACATGGGAGATATCGTTGGGGATTTAAATAGAAGAAGAGGCCAGGTTAATGATATGTCTGATAGAAATGGAGCGAAGGTTGTAAAAGCAATTGTACCATTATCAGAAATGTTTGGTTATGTTACAGCATTAAGAACAATGTCTTCAGGTAGAGCTACTTCTACTATGGAATTTTCTCATTATGCAGAAACACCATCAAATATTTCAGAAGAAGTAATCGCTGCTGCAAAAGGATAATCTACTAAACAATACAAGATGAGTCAAAAAATTAGAATAAAATTAAAGTCTTACGATTATAATTTAGTAGATAAATCTGCTGAAAAAATAGTAAAGACGGTAAAAAGTACTGGTGCTGTAGTTAACGGTCCAATACCATTACCAACACATAAAAAGATTTTTACAGTATTACGTTCACCACACGTAAACAAAAAATCTAGAGAGCAATTTCAATTAGCTGCTTACAAAAGGTTATTAGACATTTATAGTTCTTCTTCGAAAACTATTGATGCTTTAATGAAGCTTGAGTTACCAAGCGGTGTTGAAGTTGAGATTAAGGTGTAATGAAACTCAACTTTTCACCTGAAAAGTTGTAAGTTGAATGCATTCCGAACTTGTTTCGGAATCTCTAAAAGATTAAAAGTAGATAACTTTCGGTTTAATTTTGTTAAACCGAAAGTTTTCAATACTTTTGCAACCCGAAATAGAGTAGGGTAATGCTTTTTTTGATGTGAAATTCAATTAGAGTAACATGTCCAGAGCGTTTCGCGAAGGAAAAACGGTAAAAACAAAATCAGCGTTGAATTTGTTTTGCGCTGTTTTTTTTGAACTAAACTCTAAAGATATGTAAAAACGAAACATTAGTTTCAAACAAATATTTATAAATAGACGCGCTGGATAAAATAAATCTATCGTCTTAAAATTAACAAAATGTCTGGGTTAATAGGTAGAAAAATTGGAATGACCAGCTTGTTTGATGAAAACGGGAAGAATATTCCTTGTACAGTAATTGAAGCAGGTCCTTGCGTTGTTACCCAAGTCAGAACCGAAGAGGTTGACGGATACAATGCGTTGCAACTTGGTTTCGATGACAAAAAGGCGAAGAGTTCTAACAAGTCGTTAGACGGTCACTTTAAAAAAGCTGGCACCACTGCTAAGAAAAAAGTCGTTGAATTTCAAGGGTTTGAGGAAGAGTATAAATTAGGAGACTCAATTACTGTTGAGCACTTTGAAGAAGGCGAGTTCGTCGATGTTTCTGGTGTATCTAAAGGTAAAGGTTTTCAAGGTGTTGTAAAACGTCATGGTTTTGCAGGTGTGGGTCAAGCTACTCATGGTCAGCACAACAGATTAAGAGCCCCTGGTTCTATTGGTGCTGCATCTTATCCTGCAAGAGTATTCAAAGGAATGCGTATGGCAGGTAGAATGGGTGGAGATAAAGTGAAAGTACAAAACTTAAGAGTATTAAAAGTAGTTGCTGAAAAGAACTTACTTGTTGTTAAAGGAGCAATTCCTGGACACAAAAATGCTTTTGTAACTATTCAGAAATAATGAAAGTAGCAGTTTTAGATATTACAGGAAAAGATACAGGTAGAAAAGTTGAACTTTCTAGCGATGTATTTGGTGTTGAGCCTAATGACCATGCTATTTATTTAGATGTTAAGCAATACTTGGCTAATCAAAGACAAGGAACGCATAAAGCTAAAGAAAGAGCAGAAATAGTTGGTTCTACAAGAAAGATAAAAAAACAAAAAGGTACTGGTACTGCAAGAGCAGGTTCTATCAAGTCTGGTGTTTTTAGAGGTGGAGGGCGTATGTTCGGTCCAAGACCAAGAAGTTATTCTTTTAAGTTGAATAAAAATTTAAAGCGTTTGGCTCGTAAGTCGGCTTTATCTATTCAAGCAAATGATAAAAATTTAGTTATCGTTGAAGACTTTAATTTTGAAACTCCAAAGACTAAAAACTTTGTAGATGTTTTAAAAGCATTAAAAGTTGATACTAGAAAGTCATTATTTGTTTTAGAGCAAGAAAATGCAAACGTGTATTTATCTTCTCGTAACTTAAAGAACTCTAAAGTAGTTAAAGCTTCAGAAATTAATACTTATGGTGTGTTAAACGCCAATACAGTTGTAATTACTGAAAGCTCTTTAGAAGATATTAATACAAACTTAAGCAAATAGGGATTCAAAATGAGTATTTTAATAAAACCTATTATTACGGAAAAAGCAACAAACGATAGCGAATTATTTAACCGTTATGCTTTTGTTGTAGATAGTAAAGCTAATAAATTAGAAATCAAAGGAGCTGTTGAAGCTGCTTATGGTGTTTCTATTTCTAGTGTGAAAACTTTAAACTATCCAATTCAAAGAAATACAAAGTTTACTAAAAAAGGATTAGTAACTGGTATTAAGAGTGGATACAAAAAGGCAATCGTGCAGTTAGCAGAAGGAGAAAGCATTGATTTTTATAACAATCTTTAAGAAAAGACAGAATGTCAGTTAGAAAATTAAAACCAGTAACACCAGGTCAGCGTTTTAGAGTTGTAAATGGGTTCGACACCATTACAACTGATAAGCCGGAGAAAAGTTTACTTGCTCCGAAAAAAAGATCTGGAGGTCGAAACAGTCAGGGTAGAATGACAACTCGTAATATCGGAGGTGGTCACAAACAAAAATATCGTATTATCGATTTTAAAAGAGATAAAACTGGTATTCCCGCAACAGTAAAAACTATAGAGTACGATCCAAATCGTACGGCATTTATTGCCTTACTTAGTTATGCTGATGGTGAAAAGCGTTATGTAATTGCACAAAACGGTTTAAAAGTAGGTCAAACTATTATTTCAGGAGAGAATGTAGCTCCAGAGATTGGAAATGCAATGACTTTAAGTGAGATTCCATTAGGAACAACTATTTCTTGTATAGAATTACGACCAGGGCAAGGAGCTGTTATGGCACGTTCTGCAGGTTCTTTTGCACAGTTAATGGCAAGAGATGGTAAGTATGCAACGGTAAAATTACCTTCTGGGGAAACAAGATTAATCTTGTTAACTTGTATGGGAACTATTGGTGTTGTATCTAATTCAGATCATCAATTATTGGTTTCTGGTAAAGCAGGTAGATCAAGATGGTTAGGTAGAAGACCAAGAACTAATGCTGTAAGAATGAATCCAGTAGATCACCCAATGGGTGGTGGTGAAGGACGTTCTTCAGGAGGACATCCAAGATCTAGAAATGGTATACCAGCTAAAGGATTTAAGACTAGGTCTAAGACTAAAGCTAGTAATAAATATATTTTAGAACGTAGAAAGAAATAATAAGTTATGGCAAGATCATTAAAAAAAGGACCTTACGTTCACTATAAGTTAGAGAAAAAAGTGTTGGCTAATGTAGAAGCTGGTAACAAAACTGTAATTAAAACTTGGTCAAGAGCAAGTATGATTACTCCAGATTTTGTTGGACAAACAATTGCGGTTCATAATGGCCGTCAGTTTGTACCAGTTTATGTAACAGAAAACATGGTAGGGCATAAATTAGGCGAATTTTCACCAACTCGTTCTTTTAGAGGACACGCTGGTGCAAAAAATAAAGGAAAAAAATAAGTAGGAAATGGGAGTTCGTAAAAAAAATATGGCAGATAAGCTGAAAGCAGAAAGAAAGCTACGTGCTTTTGCAAAGCTTACAAACTGTCCTACATCACCAAGAAAAATGCGTTTAGTAGCGGATCAAGTAAGAGGTGTAGAAGTAGAGAAGGCTTTACAAATCTTAAAGTTTAGTCCAAAAGAAGCATCTATTAATTTAGAGAAACTTTTATTATCTGCAATAGCAAATTGGCAAGCAAAAAATGAGGATGCAACTATAGAAGATGCAAATTTATATGTGAAGTCTATTTGTGTAGATAGTGCTGGAATGTTAAAAAGATTAAGACCAGCTCCACAGGGTCGTGCACATAGAATTCGTAAGCGTTCTAATCACGTTACACTAGAGTTAGGTAGTAAAAATTTAAGTAATTAATCAAAGTAGAAATGGGACAAAAAACTAATCCAATAGGGAATCGTTTAGGAATCATCAGAGGTTGGGAATCTAACTGGTATGGTGGTAATGACTACGGAGATAAGATTGCGGAAGATGATAAGATAAGAAAGTATATACATGCTAGATTATCTAAAGCAAGTGTTTCAAGAGTAATTATAGAGCGTACACTTAAACTTGTAACCGTTACTATTACTACTGCAAGACCTGGTATTATTATCGGTAAAGGTGGTCAGGAAGTAGACAAGTTAAAAGAAGAGCTTAAGAAAATTACTGGAAAAGAAGTTCAGATTAATATATTCGAGATTAAAAGACCAGAATTAGATGCAAGATTAGTTGCAACTAGTGTTGCTCGTCAGATTGAGAATAGAATTTCTTACAAGAGAGCTATTAAAATGGCTATTCAAGCAACTATGAGAATGAATGCTGAAGGGATCAAAATCCAGATTTCAGGTCGTTTAAATGGTGCAGAAATGGCACGTTCAGAACATTTTAAAGAAGGTAGAATACCGCTTTCTACTTTTAGAGCTGACATTGATTATTCACTTGTTGAAGCGCATACTACATACGGAAGGTTAGGTGTGAAAGTATGGATTATGAAGGGCGAAGTATATGGTAAAAGAGAATTATCTCCTTTAGTAGGATTGTCTAAGAAGCAGTCTGGTGGTAAAGGTGGTGATAGATCTAAGCGTACACCTCGTAGAAGAAAATAATTTTTAAAAGTAGAAATTAAAAATGTTACAGCCAAAAAGAGTAAAATACCGTAAGGTACAGAAGGCGAAAGGGAATATGACTGGGAATTCTCAAAGAGGAAACCAGCTTTCTAATGGTATGTTTGGAATAAAATCTGTAGATCAGAATTTATTAACATCACGTCAGATAGAAGCAGCTCGTATTGCAGCTACTCGTCATATGAAAAGAGAAGGGCAGTTATGGATTAAAATATTTCCAGACAAACCTATTACAGCGAAACCGTTAGAGGTACGTATGGGTAAAGGTAAAGGTGCACCATCTCATTTTGTATCGGTTGTTAAACCAGGTAGAATTTTGTTTGAAGTTGGTGGAGTACCAATGGAAGTAGCAAAAGAAGCTTTACGTTTAGCAGCTCAAAAACTTCCAGTAAGAACGAAGTTTGTTATAGCAAGAGATTTTGATATTAACGCTTAATTCTAAATAGAATGAAACAATCAGAAATAAAAGAATTATCTGTAGCTGATCTTAATGAAAAGCTAGGAGCGTTACAGAAAAATTATACTGATCTTAAGATGGCTCATGCCATAACTCCAATGGAAAACCCATTGCAGTTAAGAAGCTTAAGAAGAACTGTAGCAAGAATTGCAACAGAATTAACAAAAAGAGAATTACAATAATTCTATAGTCAATTTTAAAGATGGAAAAAAGAAATCTTAGAAAAGAGAGAATTGGTGTTGTATCTAGTAACAAAATGGAGAAATCTATTGTTGTTGCAGAAACTAAAAGAGTAAAGCACCCAATGTACGGAAAGTTCGTATTAAAGACTAAGAAGTACGTTGCACACGACGAACAGAATGATTGCAACGAAGGAGATACAGTTAGGATAATGGAAACAAGACCTATGAGTAAATCTAAACGTTGGAGATTAGTAGAAATCCTAGAAAGAGCTAAATAATATGTTACAGACAGAATCAAGATTAAAAGTCGCAGATAATACTGGAGCAAAAGAAGTTTTAGTAATTAGAGTTTTAGGAGGTACAAGAAAAAGATATGCAAGTATTGGAGACAAGATTGTTGTATCTGTAAAATCTGCAACTCCAAACGGAACTGTTAAGAAAGGTCAAGTATCTAGAGCAGTTGTTGTAAGAACAAAAAAAGAAGTAAGACGTAAGGACGGATCTTATATTAGATTTGATGATAACGCTTGTGTACTTTTAAATCCTACAGAGGAAATGAGAGGAACACGTGTTTTCGGTCCTGTTGCACGTGAGCTTCGTGAGAAACAATTCATGAAAATAGTATCATTAGCACCTGAAGTGCTTTAACATTATAATAAAATGAAGAAGTTTAAATTAAAATCAGGAGATACTGTAAAAGTAATTGCAGGAGATCATAAAGGATCTGAAGGTAAAGTTTTACAAATTATCAAAGATAAGGATAGAGTTTTAGTAGAAGGTGTAAACTTAGTTTCTAAGCATACAAAACCTAGTGCTCAAAGTCCTCAAGGTGGTATTGTAAAGAAAGAAGCTTCATTACACATCTCTAACGTTATGTTAGTAGAAGAGGGTGTAGCTGTAAGAGTAGGTTATAAAGTTGATGGAGATACTAAATCTAGAGTCTCTAAAAAAACGAATAAATAATAATAATCATGAGTTACGTACCAAGATTAAAAGCAGAATATAAAGAAAGAGTAGTTTCTACTCTTACTGAAGAATTCAGTTATAAGAATGTAATGCAGGTGCCAAAATTAGAAAAAATTGTAGTTTCTAAAGGTGTTGGTGCAGCTATTGCAGATAAGAAGTTAATAGATTATGCTTTAGAAGAATTGACTAAAATTACAGGTCAAAAAGCGATATCTACGATGTCTAAAAAAGATGTTGCATCTTTTAAATTACGTAAGGGTATGCCAATTGGGGCAAAAGTTACTTTACGTGGCGATAAAATGTATGAGTTTTTAGATAGATTAGTTACTGCCTCTTTACCACGTGTAAGAGACTTTAACGGTATAAAAGCAAACGGTTTTGATGGTAGAGGTAATTACAATTTAGGAATTACTGAACAAATCATTTACCCAGAGATTAATATTGACCAAGTTAAGAAAATCAACGGTATGGATATTACATTTGTAACATCTGCAGACACTGATAAAGAAGCGAAGTCATTATTGGCAGAATTAGGTTTACCATTCAAAAAAAATTAAGAAATGGCTAAAGAATCAATGAAAGCGCGTGAGCGCAAAAGAGAACGTACAGTTGCAAAATATGCTGAGAAAAGGAAAGCTTTAAAAGAAGCTGGAGATTATGAAGCTTTGCAGAAACTTCCAAAAAATGCATCGCCTGTAAGATTACACAACAGATGTAAATTAACGGGTCGTCCTAAAGGATATATGAGACAGTTTGGAATTTCTCGTGTTACTTTTCGTGAAATGGCAAATCAAGGATTAATACCAGGTGTTAAAAAAGCAAGTTGGTAGAATTTTTGAATAAAGCTTAATTATTAAAAATAGAATGTGTACATTTGCACGCTCTATTTTTTTTGAGTATAAGAATGTTAACTGATTAAAGGTTCAAAATTCACAGATTTATCTGTAAGTACAATAGAGTTTTTTGAAAACCATAATCGCAATTTAAATAAATATGTATACAGATCCAATCGCGGATTTTCTTACAAGAGTAAGAAATGCTATCGCAGCAGGACACAGAGTAGTGGAAATTCCAGCTTCAAACTTGAAGAAGGAAATGACTAAGATTTTGTTTGATCAGGGGTATATTTTAAGCTATCAGTTTAATGCAGATAAAGTGCAAGGAACTATTAAGATTGCTTTAAAATATGACAAAGAAACAAAAGAGTCAGTAATTAGAAAAATTCAACGAATTAGTACACCAGGTTTACGTAAGTACGTCGGCTCTACAGAGATGCCAAGAGTATTAAACGGTCTTGGAATTGCTATTGTTTCAACATCTAAAGGTGTTATGACAAACAAGAAAGCACGTCAAGAAAACGTTGGAGGAGAAGTTTTATGTTACGTTTATTAAACCTAAGGAGATGAGTAGAATTGGTAAAAACCCAGTTAGCATCGCACAAGGTGTAGATGTAAACATAAAAGACAATGTAATTACAGTTAAAGGAAAGTTGGGAGAATTATCTCAAACTATTTCACAAGGTATTACTGTAAGTATAGACGATGCTATAATTACTTTAGAAAGAGCATCAGAAAGTAAAGACCATAAAGCACAACATGGTTTAATGAGAGCTTTAATTGCTAATATGATTGAAGGTGTAAGTAAAGGTTGGTCTAAAGACTTAGAATTAGTAGGTGTTGGTTATAGAGCCTCTAATCAAGGTCAAAAATTAGACTTAGCTTTAGGTTTCTCTCATAATATTGTTTTAGAATTGGCTCCAGAAGTTAAAGTAGAAACAATATCTGAGAAAGGGAAAAACCCAATCATTAAATTAACTTCTTTTGACAAGCAATTAGTTGGTCAAATCGCTGCAAAGATTCGTTCTTTCAGAGCTCCAGAACCATATAAAGGGAAAGGTGTTAAGTTTGTTGGTGAAGTATTAAGAAGAAAAGCAGGTAAATCTGCATAATAATATAGCATTATGGCATTATCAAAGCTAGAAAGAAGAGCTAGAATAAAGCGTAGAATCAGAAAGATTATTTCTGGGACTCCTACAAAACCAAGGTTATCGGTTTTTAGAAGTAATAAAGAAATTTATGCGCAATTAATAGATGATGAAAACGGAGTAACTTTAGCTTCAGTTTCATCTAGAGATAAAGGGTTAAAAGCAGCATCAAAATCAGAGGCAGCAAATGCAGTAGGTAAAGCTATCGCAGAAAAAGCATCAAAATCTGGTATTGAAACAGTTGCTTTTGATAGAAATGGTTATTTATACCATGGTAGAGTTAAAGTATTAGCAGAAGCTGCAAGAGAAGCTGGTTTAAAATTTTAAGAAATTATGCAAGGTTATAAAAACGTAGAAAGAGTTAAACCAAGCGGATTAGAGCTTGTAGATAGATTAGTTGGTGTACAACGTGTAACTAAAGTAACAAAGGGTGGTAGAGCATTTGGTTTCTCTGCTATTGTTGTTGTTGGTGATGGTAATGGAGTAGTTGGACATGGATTAGGGAAATCTAAGGATGTATCATCTGCAATTGCTAAGGCAGTTGAAGATGCAAAGAAAAATTTAGTAAGAATACCTATTTTAGAAGGTACTTTACCTCACGAACAAAAAGGTAAATTCGGCGGAGCAAAGATTTTTATCAAGCCTGCTTCTCCTGGTACAGGGGTTATTGCTGGTGGTGCTGTACGTATTGTATTAGAATCTGTTGGGGTGCATGATGTATTATCAAAATCTCAAGGATCTTCTAATCCTCACAATGCAGTTAAGGCAACTTTTGATGCTTTATTACAGTTACGTAGTGCTGCAGATATTGCAAAGCAAAGAGGTATTTCTTTAGAAAAAGTATTTAACGGATAAATCTAAGAACGATGGCGAAAATTAAAGTTACACAAGTAAAAAGTCAAATCGGGCGTTTAAAGAATCAAAAGAGAACTTTAGAGGCATTAGGTTTACGTAGATTAAACCAAACTGTAGAACATGAGGCAACTCCTACAATTGTTGGTATGGTAAATACAGTTAAACACTTAGTTTCTGTTGAAGAAACTAAATAACAATATTATATTATGAGTAGTTTACATAGTTTAACACCAGCAGAGGGATCTGTAAAAAAAGGCAAAAGAATCGCACGTGGTGAAGGTTCTGGTCATGGTGGTACCTCTACAAGAGGGCACAAGGGACAAAAATCTCGTTCGGGTTATTCTAGGAAAATTGGTTTTGAAGGTGGACAAATGCCACTTCAAAGACGTGTTCCTAAGTTTGGTTTTACAAACATTAACCGTAAAGAATACCAAGGTATTAACTTAGATAAGTTGCAAGCTTTGGTAGATAGCGGGAAATTAACGGATACAGTTAATTTAGATATTTTAGTTGCTAACGGTTTAGTTGGTAAAAATGACCTAGTTAAAATCTTAGGAAATGGAGAATTAAAGTCTAAATTGAATATAACTGTACACAAGTTTACAGCATCAGCAAAAGCAGCTATTGAAGCGGCAGGAGGTGAAGCTGTGGCTTTATAAGAAAACTGAGATATGAGTTTTATTAATACGCTAAGAGACATTTTTAAAATAGAAGAATTAAAAAACAAAATTCTTCTTACAATCGGTTTAATTGCTGTGTATCGTTTTATGGCGGCTGTACCTTTACCAGGTATAGACCCATTGCAACTGTCAGCATTAAAAGAGAGTACTTCAGGAGGTCTTTTAGGATTATTGAATGCATTTACAGGTGGAGCTTTTGCTAGAGCATCGGTTATGGCGCTCGGTATTATGCCTTACATTTCTGCATCTATTGTAGTTCAATTAATGGGAATTGCGGTTCCTTATTTGCAAAAGTTACAGAAAGACGGAGAAAGCGGGCGTAAAAAGATAACCCAGATTACTAGATGGTTAACAATTGGTATAACTTTAGTTCAGGCGCCTACTTATATTACTGCAATTAAAACACAATTTGGTCTTGGACCAGAGGCTTTTCTTGTTAGTGGCGCAACATTTTGGATTTCATCTATTATCATATTAACAGCGGGTACAATATTTGCTATGTGGCTAGGTGAGCGTATTACTGAGAAAGGAATTGGTAATGGTATTTCCTTATTAATTACTGTGGGTATTATTGCTAATTTTCCGGCGGCATTTCTTCAAGAACTTTCGGCTAAAACCAACAATGCGGGTGCTGGTGGTTTTATGATGATATTAATAGAGATCATTGTTTGGTTTGTGGTAATTTTATTAACTGTCTTGTTGGTTACAGCAGTTAGAAAAATAGCAGTGCAGTATGCTAGAAGAACTGTGGCAGGTAACATTCAGAATGTAGCAGGTTCAAGAGATTATATTCCATTGAAGTTAAATGCTGCAGGTGTAATGCCAATTATTTTTGCTCAAGCAATTATGTTTTTACCTGTTGCCTTAGCTCAAAAATTTCCAGCTATTGCTAGTTTACAGGATATTAATGGTTTTGGGTACAATGTTATATTTGCATTGTTAATTATCATATTTAGTTTCTTTTATACAGCAATTACTATTCCAACAAATAAGATGGCTGAAGATTTAAAAAGGAGTGGTGGTTTTATACCTGGAATTAGGCCAGGCGCAGATACTGCAGAAAAATTAGATAGTGTTTTATCTAGAATAACATTCCCTGGATCTTTATTTTTAGCTGCCTTATCTATATTGCCAGCAATTGTAGTGCAGTTTGGAGTACAACAAAGTTGGGCAATGTTTTATGGTGGTACATCATTAATAATAATGGTAGGTGTGGCTATAGACACTATGCAACAAATTAATTCCTACATGTTAAATCGTCATTATGACGGCTTAATGAAAGCGGGAAATAGCAACAGAAAATCGAATAAATAGTATGGCTAAACAATCAGCAATTCAACAAGACGGAACTATAACAGAGGCATTATCAAATGCTATGTTTCGTGTAGAATTAGAGAACGGACATATAGTTACGGCTCACATTTCAGGAAAAATGCGTATGCATTATATTAAATTATTACCAGGTGATAAGGTAAAATTAGAAATGAGCCCATACGATTTATCAAAAGCAAGAATTACTTACAGATACTAAAAACAATAAACAGATGAAAGTTAGAGCATCAGTTAAAAAAAGAAGTGCCGACTGCAAAATAGTGCGCAGAAAAGGTAGATTATACGTAATTAATAAACAAAATCCTAGATTTAAACAAAGACAAGGGTAATGGCAAGAATAGCAGGTATTGATATTCCAAAGAATAAAAGAGGGGTTATTGCTTTAACTTACATCTTTGGTATAGGAAACAGTAGAGCTAAATCAATTTTAGCAGAAGCAAAAGTAGACGAAAGTATTAAAGTTCAAGACTGGACTGATGATCAAATCGCAGCAATTAGAGAGCAAGCAGGTAGTTTTACTATAGAAGGTGAATTACGTTCTGAAGTTCAGATAAACATTAAACGTTTAATGGATATTGGTTGTCAAAGAGGGATTCGTCATAGATTAGGTCTTCCTCTAAGAGGTCAAAGAACTAAAAACAACTCTCGTACTAGAAAAGGTAAGAGAAAAACGGTAGCTAACAAGAAAAAATAAGTTAGAGATTAAATTAGTTATTAGTATTTAGTGTGCCGTACTTTACTGTGCAATTTACTAAAAAACGATAGCTGAATATTTTAAATTATGGCAAAAGCAAGTACAAAAAAACGTAAAGTAATTATTGATGCTATAGGAGAAGCGCATGTAACAGCTTCTTTTAACAATATCATTATTTCTTTAACAAATAAAAAAGGTGACGTTATTTCTTGGTCGTCTGCAGGTAAAATGGGTTTTAGAGGTTCTAAAAAGAATACTCCTTATGCAGCCCAATTAGCAGCAGAAGACTGTGCAAACGTAGCAAAGGAAGCAGGTTTACGTAAAGTAAAAGTTTATGTAAAAGGACCGGGAAATGGTAGAGAATCTGCAATAAGATCTATACACAATGCAGGTATTGAAGTAACAGAAATTATTGATGTCACTCCTATTCCACATAATGGTTGTCGCCCACCTAAAAGAAGAAGAGTTTAAGAATTTTTAAATTAAAGTAGATTTTTTATAAAGTCTACTTTAATTATTTATTCGCAGTATTTATTTATATTTTAACTTGTTAGGAAATCGATTATCGAAGGAGAACGCCTTAATTCATAATCCCTAACTATAATAACAAAGAAATGGCAAGATATACAGGACCAAAAACTAAGATTGCTCGTAAATTTGGTGAAGCAATTTTTGGAGAAGACAAAAACTTCGAAAAAAGAAATTATCCTCCAGGACAGCATGGTAATGCTAGAAGAAGAGGAAAAAAATCTGAATATGCTACTCAATTAATGGAGAAGCAAAAAGCGAAATATACATATGGTATATTAGAGCGTCAGTTTAGAAACTTATTTAAAGACGCTTCTGCATCTCAAGGAATTACTGGTGAAATTTTATTACAATTATGTGAGTCTCGTTTAGACAATGTAGTGTATAGAATGGGAGTTAGTAAATCTAGAAGTGGTGCTCGTCAATTAGTATCTCATAGACATATTACAGTTAACGGAGAAATAGTTAATGTGCCATCTTATAGATTAAAAGAAGGTGATGTAGTAGCTGTTAGAGAAAAGTCTAAATCGTTACAAGCTATAGAGGATGCTTTAGCATCTAATAGTAATGTGTTTGAATGGTTGACTTGGAATAATGATACTAAAACAGGAACTTTTGTTAAAGTACCAGAAAGATTACAAATTCCAGAGAACATTAAAGAACAATTAATCGTAGAATTATATTCTAAGTAATAAATTATTAATATTGGTATTAGGCCAAAGGGTTTTTAAGTATTTCTTCACACTTACAAACCGCGCAACCAAATAACAATTAAAACGAAGAAAACAATGGCAATTTTAAATTTTCAGAAACCAGATAAGGTAATAATGGTTGAATCTACTGATTTTACAGGTAGATTTGAGTTTAGACCTTTAGAACCGGGTTTTGGTTTAACAGTGGGAAATGCTTTAAGAAGAGTTCTTTTATCTTCTTTAGAAGGATTTGCAATTACATCCTTAAGATTAGATGGTGTAGAGCACGAATTTAGCACAGTACCAGGTGTGGTAGAAGATGTTACAGAAATTATCTTAAATTTAAAACAAGTACGTTTTAAAAAGCAAATAGACGAGACTGACAGGGAAACAGTATCAGTTTCTGTATCTGGACAAGATCAATTTACTGCAGGAGATTTACAAAAATTTATTTCTGGATTTCAAGTTTTAAATCCAGATTTAGTAATTTGTAATATGGATAAATCTGTAAAATTAAATGCAGAAATCAATATTGAAAAAGGTAGAGGGTTTGTACCTGCAGAGGAAAATAAAAAGGCTTCTGCGCCAATTGGAACTATTTTTACAGATTCTATTTACACACCAATTAAGAACGTTAAGTACGCAATTGAAAACTTTCGTGTAGAGCAGAAAACGGATTATGAAAAGTTAGTTTTTGATATTGATACTGATGGTTCTATAAATCCTAAAGATGCTTTAACAGAAGCTGCTAAGATTTTAATTCACCACTTTATGTTATTCTCTGATGAGCGTATCACTTTAGAGGCAGATGAAATTGCACAAACTGAAACATATGATGAGGAATCATTGCATATGCGTCAATTATTAAAAACTAGATTAATCGATATGGATTTATCTGTAAGAGCTTTAAATTGTTTAAAGGCTGCAGAAGTAGATACTTTAGGAGATTTAGTTTCATTTAACAAAAGCGATTTAATGAAGTTTAGAAACTTTGGTAAAAAGTCTTTAACAGAGCTAGAAGAATTAGTTATTGTTAAGGGTTTAAGTTTCGGTATGGATTTAGCAAAATACAAATTAGATAAAGATTAACCTTTCATATTTTGCTCCTCAAAGAGAGTAGATGCAAGATGAAAGCATAAAACAAACGTCACACAATGAGACACGGAAAAAAACACAATCATTTAGGTAGAAAGACAGCGCATAGAAAAGCAATGTTAGCAAATATGGCTTGTTCTTTAATAGAACACAAACGTATTAATACTACTGTAGCAAAGGCAAAAGCATTAAGAGTTTTTGTAGAGCCTTTAATTACTAAATCTAAAGCAGATACAACTCATAACAGACGTATTGTATTCTCTTATTTGCGTGATAAATATGCAGTAACAGAATTATTTAGAGAAATTTCTGTAAAAGTTGCAGATAGACCAGGAGGTTATATTCGTATTATTAAATTAGGAAACCGTCAGGGAGATAATGCTCCTATGGCTATGGTAGAATTAGTTGATTACAACGAAATCTATAATCCTAAAGGTAAAAAAGCAAAGAAATCTACAAGAAGGGGAAGAAGCAAAAAGGCTGATTCTGCTCAAGTAGAAGAAACTGCAACCGAGGGAAAATCTGAAGAATAGTTAAAAAATGAAAGTTTTTTAAAAATATAGTTAAGGGATAAGCGTTCGCGTTTATCCCTTTTTTTATGACTTTTTAGGTCCTAATCATATTTTGTTAAAAACCATTATTAAATTACAAAAAATTAAAGCTTATAATTTGTAGCTTTGTATTACAACACAACAACAACATAGTAATAACTAGAAATGAAATATCAAACTAGAAAAAAGGCATTAGTATTATTAGCAGACGGAACCATTTTTTACGGAAAGTCTGTGGGTATTGAAGGAACTTCTACTGGAGAAATTTGCTTTAATACGGGAATGACGGGTTATCAAGAAATTTTTACAGATCCTTCTTATTTTGGTCAAATTATGGTAACAGCCAATGCACATATTGGTAATTATGGTGTTAACGATAAGGAAGTAGAATCGGATGGTATTAAAATATCTGGTTTAATTTGTAGAAATTTTAGTTTTACACATTCTAGAGTAGATTCAGATGGTAATTTAAAAGACTATTTTGAAAAATATAATTTGGTTGCCATTTCAGATGTAGATACAAGAGCTCTAGTAGCTTATATTAGAGACAATGGTGCTATGAACGCTATTATTTCTACAGAAGTAGATAATATTGAAAACTTAAAAAAGCAGCTAGCAAGTGTTCCAAGTATGGAAGGTTTAGAATTAGCGTCTAAGGTATCTACCAAAGAACCTTATTTTGTTGGTGATAAAAATGCTCCTATTAAAATTTCTGCTTTGGATATTGGTATAAAAAAGAATATCCTAAGAAATTTGGAAAGCAGAGGCGCTTATATTAAAGTGTTTCCTTTTAATTCTAGTTTTGAAGACCTAGAAGCATTTAAACCTGATGGCTATTTTATTTCTAATGGTCCAGGAGATCCAGAGCCATTAGTAGATGCACAAAACGTAGCTAAAGAAATTATTAAAAGAGATTTACCTTTGTTTGGTATTTGTTTAGGGCACCAAATAATTGCGTTGGCCAATGGTATTTCTACCTATAAAATGCATAATGGTCATAGAGGTATAAATCACCCAGTAAAGAATTTACTTACGGGTAAAGGAGAAATTACATCACAAAATCATGGTTTTGCAATTCATAAAGAAGAAACAGAAGCAAACGAAAATGTAGAGATTACGCATGTTCATTTAAACGATCATACTGTGGCAGGTATTAGAATGAAAAACAAACCTGTTTTTTCTGTACAATATCATCCAGAGGCTAGTCCTGGTCCAAATGATTCTGTTTATCTTTTTGATGAGTTTATAGAGCTTTTAAAAAGCGCTAAGAATTAACCTTTTTTAGGTTTAAACTAATATTGAAAACGTTTTCGTAAGAAAGCGCTACAAACCATAGCTTAAGGCTATCTATTTTGTAGATTAGCAACATTATTAAAAATAGAATTATCTTAAATAAAAATATAAAATGAGTACAATTATTAGCGTACATGCTAGACAAATTTTTGATTCTAGAGGAAATCCAACAGTAGAAGTAGATGTAGTAACAGATAACGGAGTATTAGGAAGAGCAGCTGTTCCTTCAGGTGCTTCTACAGGAGAACATGAGGCTGTGGAGTTAAGAGATGGTGGTAAAGCCTATATGGGTAAAGGTGTTTTAAAGGCAGTTAAAAACGTAAACGAAACTATAGCAGAAGAGTTATTAGGTGTTTCTGTTTTTGAACAAAATGCAATAGACCAATTAATGATAGATTTAGATGGTACTCCAAACAAATCTGTTTTAGGTGCAAATGCTATTTTAGGAGTTTCTTTAGCGGTTGCTAAAGCTGCTGCTAATGAGTTAGGTATGCCTTTATATAGATATGTTGGTGGTGTTTCTGCAAACACTTTACCATTACCAATGATGAATATTATTAATGGTGGTTCGCATTCTGATGCACCTATTGCTTTTCAAGAATTTATGGTAATGCCTGTAAAAGCGGAAACGTTTTCACAAGCAATGCAAATGGGTTCAGAAATTTTTCATAATTTAAAGAAAGTTTTACACGATAGAAATTTATCTACGGCTGTAGGAGATGAAGGTGGTTTTGCGCCAACTTTAGATGGTACAGAAGACGCTTTAGATACTATTGCTTTAGCGGTTAAAAATGCTGGATATTCTTTTGGAGATGAAATTAAAATTGCTTTAGATTGTGCAGCAGCAGAGTTCTATGTTGATGGCAAATACAATTATGCAAAGTTTGAAGGGGAAACTGGTAAAATAAGATCTTCTGAAGAACAAGCAGATTACTTAGCAGAGTTAGCTGCAAATTATCCTATTATTTCTATTGAAGATGGTATGGATGAGAATGATTGGGAAGGTTGGAAGTATTTAACTGAGAAAATTGGAGACAAAGTACAGTTAGTTGGAGATGATCTTTTTGTTACAAATGTAGAACGTTTAGGAAGAGGAATTGAAAATGGAATTGCAAATTCAATTTTAATTAAAGTAAACCAAATAGGAACTTTAACAGAGACAATTGCTGCTGTAAATATGGCAAAAAATGCAGGTTATACTTCTGTAATGTCTCATAGATCTGGTGAAACAGAAGACAATACAATTGCAGATTTAGCAGTTGCATTAAATTGTGGACAAATAAAAACAGGTTCTGCTTCTCGTTCAGATAGAATGGCTAAATACAACCAATTATTAAGAATAGAAGAAGAATTAGGTGCAGTAGCATATTTCCCTAAAGAAAATGCTTTTAAAATCTAAAAATTATATTTTTATTAAAAAAAAGACCTCATAATTATCATTATGAGGTTTTTTTTTGAGATAATTTAGATAAGTTAATTTTATTCTAAAATATTAAAATTCGAGCTAAGGCATCTTTTAAATTCCTTTTAAAATTGGTATATTCGCCTACGATTATTCAATAGATAAAATTAAGATAAATGGCAGATATAGCAAAGCTACAAATAGGAGAAGATACTTTTGAATTTCCTTTCGTAAAAGGTACAGAAAATGAGGTTGCAATAGATATTAAAACACTTAGAGGAGCAACTAAAGGTGTTATTACTATAGATCCGGGATATAAAAATACAGGTTCTTGTAAAAGTGATATTACCTTCTTGGATGGTGAAAAGGGTATTTTGCGCTACAGAGGCTATGCTATTGAAGATTTAGCTGAGAAAGCAGATTTTTTAGAAGTTGCTTATTCTTTAATTTTTGGAGACTTACCTTCTACAGAACAGTTAGATAAGTTTTATGCAGATATTAAAGCACAATCTGTTGTAGATGATGATATTAAAAAAATTATAGATGCTTTTCCTAAGACAGCACATCCAATGGGTGTTTTGTCTTCTTTAACTAGTGCTTTAACAGCATTTAATCCATCTTCTGTAAATGTTGATTCTGAAGAGGATATGTACAATTCTATTGTTAAAATTTTAGGTAAATTTCCAGTGTTAGTGGCTTGGACTTTGCGTAAAAAACAAGGATTACCATTAAATTATGGCTCAACATCTTTAGGTTATGTAGAAAATGTTATGAAAATGATGTTTGAGAAGCCAAATGAAGAGTACGTGGTTAACCCAATTATAAAAGATGCTTTAGACAAGTTGTTAATTTTACATGCAGATCATGAGCAAAACTGTTCTACTTCTACAGTAAGAATAGTAGGTTCTTCTCATGCTGGTTTATTTGCCTCTTTATCTGCTGGTATTTCTGCGCTTTGGGGTCCATTACATGGTGGAGCAAACCAAGCCGTTTTAGAAATGTTAGAAGCTATTAAAGAAGATGGTGGAGATACTAAAAAATACATGGCTAAAGCTAAAGATAAAAATGATCCTTTTAGATTAATGGGGTTTGGACATAGAGTTTATAAGAATTTTGATCCTAGAGCAAAAATAATTAAAGTTGCAGCAGATGAAGTTTTAAAAGACTTAGGTATTCAGGATCCTATTTTAGATATTGCTAGAGGTTTAGAGCAAGAAGCTTTAAATGATCCATATTTTGTAGATAGAAAACTATACCCAAATGTAGATTTTTATTCAGGAATCATCTATAGAGCTATGGGAATTCCTGTAGAAATGTTTACAGTAATGTTTGCATTAGGGCGTTTACCAGGTTGGATTGCACAGTGGAAAGAAATGAGATCAAATAAAGAACCAATTGGTCGTCCACGTCAAATTTACACAGGAGAAAACCTTAGGGATTTTGTAGAAATAGAAAAGAGATAATTTATATTATTTCAATTATCAATTTAAAAGCTTCATGTAAATGAAGCTTTTTTTATAGATATTAAAGTATGCTTAAATTAAATGTAAGTAATGAAACTTCTAGATTAAGAGCAGTTGTTTTAGGCACAGCAGTAAGTAATGGGTCAACACCAAAGGTGGAAGATTGTTACGACCCTAAAAGTAAGGCTCATGTAATGGCTGGCACTTATCCTTTAGAAAAAGATATGATTGTTGAAATCGAATCTGTGGTAGCAGTTTTTGAAAAATACAATGTGCAGGTTTTTAGACCTAATATTATAAAAGATTACAATCAAATTTTTTCTAGAGATATTGCGTTTGTAATAGATGATATTTTAATTAAGGCAAATATTTTACCAGATAGAGACAAAGAAATAGAGGCACTTAGCCATGTACTATCTAAAATAGACCCAGAAAAAATTATTAAACTACCAGAAGAATGTCATGTAGAAGGTGGAGATGTAATGCCATGGAATGATTATATTTTTGTGGGTACTTATTCTGGTGAAGATTATGAAGATTATATAACTGCTAGAACAAATATTGATGCAGTAATTGCAATACAAGAATTGTTTCCTAGTAAAACTGTAAAGTCTTTTGAACTCAGAAAATCCAATACCAACGCTAAAGAAAATGCGTTGCATTTAGATTGCTGTTTTCAACCTATTGGTAAAAATAAAGCCATATTACATAAAAATGGATTCTTAATAGAAAGTGAGTATAATTGGTTAGTCAATTTCTTTGGAAAAGAAAACGTTTTTGAGATTGATAAAGATGAGATGTATCATATGAATAGTAATGTGTTTTCTATATCAGAAGATGTAATTATTTCAGAGAAAAACTTTACGCGTTTAAATACTTGGTTAATAAAAGAAGGGTTTATTGTTGAAGAAGTTTCTTATGCAGAAATAGCAAAACAAGAAGGGCTTTTAAGATGCTCTACAATGCCATTGATTAGAGATTAACTTTATCTGAATTATAAAAATAGAAAAAGCTGCAATCTGCAGCTTTTTCTATTTAATATATACTTAAAAGTTATGGAAGCATTACTGTATCAATTCCGTGAATTACACCATTTGTTCCTTGTACATCTGTAACAGCAATATTTACAGTTTGGTTGCTACTTGTAATAATTTGAGCACCACTAGTTAAATCTATGGTAATAGTACCACCAATTGTTGCAACATCTCCATTAGACAATTGATCTGCTTGCACATTTGCGCCGTTTACAACGTGGTATTTAAGAACGGCATCTAAAGTTTCAATTGGAATATCTCCTAAAGAATCCCACTCATCGTTTGTATCTAATAATGCTTCAAAAGCACCATCTGTAGGTGCAAAAATGGTAAATGGTCCATTTCCACTTAAAATAGAAACAAAATCTGTTGTGTGTCTTTCATCAGTTAAAGCTTCAACCAAACTTGAAAAACCATCATTGTTTAAGGCTAATGTTACAACGTTTGGTGGTAACATTACTTCATCAATTACATGCACTGTACCATTGCTAGCACTAATATCTATGCTTCCTGCAACAGGATCTGCTTCTCCATTAAATTCAATGCCATCAGACACTTCAATTTGTAAAGATAATGGTTCATCATTTGGTCCTGTAGACAATGTATTAACGTAGGTATCAGACAAGTCTGATGAAGTTACATTACCACTAAGTACGTGAAAAAGCAATACAGAACGTAGTGTCTCAACAGGAATATCATTTAAAGAATTCCATGCCTCATTAGAATCTAATAAGTCTTCAAAAGCCTCATTTGTGGGCGCAAAAACGGTAAAAGGACCATCACCACTTAATGTTCCTGCTAAATCTACTCTTGTTACAGCTGCAACTAAAGAACTTAAATTACTGTTTATTGCTACATCTACAATTGTATTTGTTTCAACTTGAGGAATAACAGTTTCTTCTTCGTCACAAGACATAAAAGATCCAACCATAAGTACCGCGATAAAAATTTTTGTAATACGTCTCATTTATTTTTTTTTAAGTTAATATTATTTCAACAAATTTAATCATACGATGCATGCTAATTTGTTAAACAAAAAACAAAAAAAGTTAAACAAAGTTAATTTTTGTGAGGTGCTTTTAATTACTATAAGAAGAATATTTATATTTTTGTGTGCCAAATAAAATATAAATGAAACAAACTACAAGTACTATATTAATGGTACGTCCTGTTAATTTTCGAAAAAACGAACAAACTGCAGTAAATAATTTTTTTCAACAAGATATAGATTTACAAAATGAAGAAATTAATAAAAAAGCGAAAGCGGAATTTGATGCATATGTTTTTAAACTAAGAAGCTTTGGTATTCAGGTAATTGTAGTTTCCGATAATGAAGAATTTAATACACCAGATTCTATTTTTCCTAATAATTGGATTTCTTTTCATTCAAACGGAACAGTAGGTCTTTACCCTATGTTTGCGGAAAATAGAAGATTAGAAAGAAGAGAAGATATTTTAGAACAAATAGAAAAAGAAGGTTTTATTATAAAAAATATTATGGATTATACTTCTGCCGAAGAAGAAAATATATTTTTAGAAGGCACAGGAAGTATTATTTTAGATAGGGTAAACAGCAAAGCATATTGCGCTTTATCTCCAAGAGCAGATGAAGAACTTTTTATTGAGTTTTGCGAAGATTTTGAATATACACCGGTAATTTTTACTGCAAATCAAACCGTTAATAATTCTAGAGAAGCTATTTATCATACCAATGTTATGATGTGTATTGCAGATACTTTTGTAGTAATTTGTTTAGATGCTATTGATGATAAAAAAGAAAGAAAAAATGTTGTAAAACATTTAAAAGAAGATGGTAAGCAAGTTATAGAGATTTCTGAAGCACAAATGCATAGTTTTGCAGGAAACATGTTGCAAGTTCATAATGCTAACAATGAATCTTTTTTGCTGATGAGCCAGGCAGCTTTTGATAGTTTAAATGCAAGTCAAATAGCAAAAATAGAAAACCGTAGTAAAATAATTTCTAGCTCTTTAAAAACAATAGAAACTTGTGGTGGAGGAAGTGCACGTTGTATGATGGCAGAGGTTTTTCTACCCAAAAATTAAGAATAAAATTTTAATTTTCTTATAGAAAAAGAAATTATCTAAAAAGGATTTTCTGACTTTAATTTCGGTTTTAGGTCTAAATTCTAGCTTTTACATTTTTATTTAATTTTTTAAAACTTCTTCAACTACTTTTCCTGTAGTGCCATTAGGAAACTCAATATCCAACAAAGTTGATATTGTAGGAGCAATATCTGTAATGTTGTACTTTTTAGAGGTACTACCTTGTTCAATTCCGTTTCCATAAAAAATTATAGGCACATGCGTATCATAGGAATAACCAGAACCGTGGCTTGTTCCTTTTCTTCCAGAACCTAAAGTTGCTGGTAAAGGGATTAATAAAACGTCACCAGATATCTTTTGATTGTAGCCATTTTGTAAAGCGTTTAAAATACCACCAGTAAAATTTGTGGTTTGCAATGTTTTCGCAGAAACGGCTTTATAAATTTCAGGGTAATTTACAATTTCATCTACAATTTTTTCTGCAACAACATTTTTCTGCAACTTCAATTTTTCTAATTCTTTTTTATCAAGAAATATTTGATAATTAGAAATGTTTTCTATCAATTTATTTGAATTAAAGTGTTTTAAGGTTAGAGAATCTATGTATGTTCTCATTTTTCTATTTCTTATATAATGTGCAGGTATTTTTAGCGATTGCAAATAAGAAGGTACATGCACAGCTGCATGATCTGCTGTTAAGAATAATGTATAATTGCCTTTACCAACTTCTGTATCTAAAAAGTTGAAAAAATCTGCCAAATCTTTATCTAGTCTTAAATAAGTATCTTCTGTTTCTACAGCTGCTACACCATATCTATGACCTACATAGTCTGTAGAAGAAAAGCTAACGGCTAAGAAATCTGTGGTATTTTTAGATTTCCCTAAGTTTTCACCTAAAATAGCAGCCTTAGCAAAATCTGCTGTAAAAGAATTACCTGCAGGAATGCTACTAATTATAGAATAGTTGCCATTTTTACTTTTAATATTTGGTATGTCTTTAGGAAAAACAGGGTTGGTGTTGCCATTAAATGGCTTTTCAAATTCATTATTATCTGCTCTACTATTGGTGTAGGTTTCTATATCATATAATGTTTCCCAAGGTTTACTTAAATAGGCATCTGCTTTTCCATTTTTATTAAAATTAGTAACCCAATTAGGAAGACTATCCATGTAAAATGAGCTAGAAATCCATTGGTTTTTTGTGCTTCCTTGATACCAATAAGCAGCGTTTGCAGTGTGACCAACAGGTAAAATGGCAGATCTATCTTTAATAGCAATTCCTATAGTTTTACCTCTTTTATTTTGTGCTAATTGCAGTTGGTCTGCCACAGTTGTAGTATTTAAACGATAAGGAGATTTTTGCCCATAATCACCATCATTACCAACAGTTTTATAGTTAGTATCGTCTACACAATAAATAGTTTTCTTTAAAAACTTGTCATACCAATTATTAGAAATTATACCATGACTAAAAGGCGTAGCACCTGTATAAATGGAGGTATGACCAACAGCTGTATAAGTAGGTATATAATTGTAATGCGCATTTTTTAAAGAAAATCCGCCATTTAAAATTCTTTTAAAACCACCTTCCTCATATCTATCCATATATTTAGTTAAATAATCGTAACGCATTTGGTCTATAACAATACCTACAACTAGCTTAGGTTTTTTTGTGGGTTTAGTTTGCTGTTTGCAGCTATATACTATTGTTAGAAGCGTAAAAAGAGAAAAGAAAACTTTTTTCATAATTCGTGGTTTTTAATTCATCAAAAATAAATATTTTTTATTTTGATATGATGTATTTAACAATCAATTAATCATATTTTAATACTTTAGCCTAAAATTTAAATGAATGGTGTATTTAGAACATCTTGGGAAGTACTTTTTAATGTTAAGCAGAGTATTTAAGAAGCCTCAAAGACAAAAACTTTTTTACCAAGCCTTAATGAAAGAGATGGAAGATTTAGGTTTAAAGTCTATAGGAATTATTATGTTTATTTCCTTCTTTATAGGCGGTGTAATTGCATTGCAAACTGCCTTAAACTTAGACAGCCCTTTTATACCAGATTCTTTAATTGGTTTTGCTGCCAAAAGGTCTATTATTTTAGAATTTGCACCTACATTTTGCTGTATAATTTTAGCAGGTAAAGTAGGTTCTTATATTACATCTAGTATTGGTACAATGCGTGTAACAGAACAAATAGATGCATTAGATGTTATGGGTATAAATTCTATTAATCATTTAATTTTACCTAAAGTTATAGCAACCTTATTCTTTTATCCTTTTTTAATTTTACTAGCTATGTGCTTGGGTATTTTTGGAGGTTGGTTAGCAGGTGTGCTTTCTGGGCTTTTTACAGGAACAGATTATATTGCAGGTATACAAATGGAGTTTAAACCATTTTTAATTGTTTACGCAATGATAAAAACTTTGGTGTTTTCTTTTTTAATTGCTACTGTGCCTTCTTATCATGGGTATTACGTAAAAGGAGGTTCTATAGCTGTAGGTAGAGCAAGCACACAATCTGTAGTTTGGACTACAATATTAATTGTAGTTGCAAATTATATTTTAACCCAATTATTACTAACATAATTATGATTGAAGTAAAAGATTTACATAAAGGTTTTGGTAATGTTGAGGTTTTAAAAGGCATTAGTACCAAATTTTATCCAGGTAAAACAAATTTAATAATTGGGCAAAGTGGCTCAGGTAAAACTGTATTTCTAAAGTCTCTTGTAGGTTTGCATACACCAGAAAAAGGAACCATTTCTTTTGATGGTAGAATCAATACTAAATTTACAGAAGCAGAAAAGCAACAATGGCGTCAAGAAATTGGTATGGTTTTTCAAGGCAGTGCACTTTTTGATTCGCAAACAGTAGAAGAAAATGTAATGTTTCCTTTAAAAATGTTTACTAGAAAATCTCAAGAAGAAATGCTAGATCGTGTTAATGTGGTATTACAAAGAGTGAATTTAGAGAATTCTAATCAAAAATTACCAGTAGAATTATCTGGAGGAATGCAAAAAAGAGTTGCAATTGCAAGAGCTATTGTTATGAATCCTAAATATCTATTTTGTGATGAACCTAATTCTGGCTTAGACCCACAAACAGCAATTGTAATAGATAAATTAATACAAGAAATTACAGATGAATACCAAATTACTACGGTAATTAATACACATGATATGAATTCTGTAATGGAAATTGGTGAAAAAATTGTTTTTTTATCAAAAGGTAAAAAAGCTTGGGAAGGTTCTAGTGAAACTATATTTTCTACTGAAAATGAAGCGGTTGTAGATTTTGTATATTCTTCTAATTTATTAAAAAAAGTAAGAGAAGTTCACTTAAGTAAAACTAATTAAAAAAAATATTTGGATTATTAAAAATAAGGCATATATTTGCACCCGCTAAGACGAAAAAGAATGACCTGGTAGCTCAGTTGGTAGAGCATCTCCCTTTTAAGGAGAGGGTCCTGGGTTCGAGCCCCAGCCCGGTCACAGAGAAAAAACTTCATACAATTTGTATGAAGTTTTTTTATTTTAACACAATTAAAACATAGCGCTTACATCAAAAAAAATAACTTTGTCTTGTAACTTAAGATTATGAACAAGTTTTTTTTAATTTTTTTACCATTATTTTTTATGCAAGACGCTAGCGAAATTATTTTCGAATTTAATAAAAATACAAACATTGCTAATTGGAGAGTGGTTGATGATGGCGTTATGGGAGGAAGGTCTCAAGGAAATTTTAAATTAAACGAAAATGGTTTTGGAGAGTTTTTTGGCAAGGTTTCTTTAGAAAATAATGGTGGTTTTTCCTCTCTAAGATATCGATTTCTTGCAAAAGAAGTAAAAAGCTATAAATATATACTGTTGAGAGTAAAAGGAGACTCTAAAAACTACCAATTTAGAGTTAAAGATGAGGTTTATAATCGCTATTCTTTTATTCATAATTTTGAAACTTCAGGAGCGTGGCAAACTATTAGAATTCCACTTTCTGAAATGTACCCTGCATTTAGAGGCAGAAAATTAAGAATGCAAAATTTTTCATCTAAAACTGTAGAAGAAATCGCTTTTTTAATCGGTAATAAGAAAGAGCAAAACTTTACTTTAGAAATCGATTCTATTAAGTTTCAATAAATTATTGCTTTGTGATTTCACATTAGATTTTTTGTATCTTTCCCAAATTCAATATAGGATAATATGGAAGAAGATGTTCAAAAAAACACAAAACCTAATGCAGGTAGTGATGGCGTAAAGCAGAATGTGCAAAAAGATGCCAAAGGTTTATTAGAGAGTTTAAAGAAGTTTTTAATAGAGCTTTTCGATTTTAGAGAAGATACAGATCATGAGGCAACTTTAGAAGCCATTAAAGCAGATATTTCTTTTAAAGGAGCAACAGCTTGGATTTTAATTTTTGCGGTTTTTGTGGCATCTATTGGCTTAAACGCAGATTCTACAGCAGTGGTTATTGGTGCCATGTTAATTTCGCCATTAATGGGACCCATTTTAGGTTTAGGAGCATCTTTTGCTTTAAATGATATCATAACATTTAAAAAATCGTTAACCAATCTTGGTGTAATGATTGGTTTGAGTTTATTTGCATCTTTTCTATTTTTCTACTTTTTTCCTTTAAGTAAAGACACCTCTGAATTATTAGGGCGTGTTAGTCCAGATATTAGAGATGTACTAATTGCTTTTTTTGGTGGTTTAGCGTTAATGGTTGCCAGAACAAAAAAAGGTACTATAGCTTCTGTAATTTTTGGTGTTGCTATTGCTACAGCTTTAATGCCACCTTTATGTACGGCAGGTTATGGTTTAGCTGTTGGTAATTTTTCTTACTTTTTTGGGGCAATGTATTTATTTTACTATTAATACCATTTTTATTGCTTTAGCGGCCTTTATAGTATTAAAAATGTTGCGTTTTCCTATGCATAAATACGCTAATGCAGCTAAAAGAAAACGTTATGCAACTATTGCTTCTGTTGTAGGTATTGCTGTTATGATTCCTGCAATTTTTACGTTCTTAAGAGTGTTTAATGAAAATCAAATTCAGACTCAATTTCAGAATTTTGTAAATACAGAGGTAAGGGAAATTCCAGATTTTCAATTAATAGGAGAACCAGATATTAATATTGATAAAAGTGAAATTAAGTTTAGTTTTTTTAATGAAGTAACAGACGTTACTAAGAACTTACTAAGTAATCAATTAAAAAATAATATCAACTATGCTAAAATTAAAGATTTTAAAATTTTAATAAAAGGTAGTGATACAAAAAGCTTTGAATTAATTACAACAGCTTACAAAGAGAAGCGAGAAGAACTACAAAAAAGTAAAAATATAATTGACGGTTTACAAAGAGAAATAGCCGATTTGCAAACCACCATTTCTACTTTAAATAATAGAATAGAACAAGACGCTTTAAATAAAAATGAGAAAGTAATTGCTTTTAGTAGAATAGCAAAAGAAGCTAAAATAAGATATGCAGATATTGAAGAAATTGGTTTTGCAAGTGTTTTGTCTTCAAAAGATTTTATTAAAATAGATACAGTGCCAGTTGCTACTATACGTTGGAATATAAAGTTGCCAGATAGTATAATTTCCCCAAAAGAAAGAGAATTAAGAACTTGGCTACAAAAAGAAATGAAACTAGATACACTATTTATAAAAAGAGACTAATCAATTAGGCTGATTAAAAAAGTATATTAGTTTGTCATTTGGAACGTAATGAAGTAGAGCCAAAAAAATCGATTCAATTAAAGTTCAATAGTTTATTGCTCGCCATAAAGTTGAAATAATAGTCAGAAATTACCTTTTAGACGATTTCTTTTACGCTAACGATCTTGCTTTAGATAAACTTCAACATTTTGGTTAAAGAGGTACACTTTTTTATTATTTAGATTTAAACATTCAAAACGAGTTCTTCTTTTTTGACCGCGTTTATACAGCGTTTCTTTAAATTGAAAAACACTTCCCAAAGGAATTTCAAAGATAAAATGTTTGCCTGTTTCTGCTACATTACCTCTTAAAGCTAAAGATAAATTTACATCACTATCTGTGCTGGCTTTCGGATTTTTAAGGTAATTGGCAAGATGTGGTAATATTTCATTCGGATAAATATCTGGTCTTAAAAAAGGCAACATTAAATGCTGAAAAACAGCTTTCCATTCTTTACCATGAGGTATTACTCTTCCAAATTTTTGATGGGTAACATGATGTGCAATTTCATGCACTAAAGTCAATAAAAATTGATGATTGTTGAGGTTGTTGTTTACCGTAATTTGAAATTTACCATTTGGCATTTGCCTAAAATCACCATGTTTTGTGGCACGCTGATTTACAATTTTTAATTCAAAATGATGTGCATCAATTAAAAAAGCAACAAAAGGTATCGCCTTTGGCGGAACAAAACTTTGCCATTCCATATTATTTACCAAAGCGAAAGATTTCATATTTTTATTAAATTGATTTTTAGAAGAAATAATACTCGTTTTATCAAAGTAAATTCACAAATTTTATTTTTCTCACTAAACACTAAACACTAAACACTAAACACTAATCACTACTCACCACTCACTCGCTTACGGCGTAGAAGAAGAAACCTGTAAAACCTTTCCGTTATAATATTTGTTACCTGTTAAAGAGAAATTAAACAAATAATCTGCCATTTCTTTTGCAGAAAGCGGTGCTTGATAACCAGGAAAAGCCTCTTCTAACATTTCTGTTTGTACAGCACCAATGGCCAAAACATTAAAGGCAATTTGTTGTTCCTTATATTCTTCTGCCAATAATTCAGAAAGGGTAATAACAGCACCTTTAGCAGAAGAGTAGGCAGCTAAACCAGGGAATTTCATACTACCTTGAATACCTCCCATAGAACTTACAGTAACTACATGACTCCCTTTTTGTAAAAACGGAATCATTAATTTGGTAATTTCTGCAACAGCAAAAACATTTACTTTATAAACCTCTAGAAAATCTTCAGAAGAAATTTCTGTAAAAGGTTTGTTTACCAATTTACCAGCATTATTTATTAAAATATCTACTTTTTGCCAATTAGAATTTACAAAGTCAGTTATTTTAGATAAGTCTGATGGTTTGGAAATATCAACAGAAATTACATGTATACTTTTATGATTTACAGCTTCTAAAGGCTTTGTATTTCTAGAAATTGCTAGAACATTATGCCCATTATTGGCAAATTGTTGGGCAAGTTCAAAACCAATTCCTCTACTTGTACCTGTAATTACAACGTTTTTCATTCTTTCTTATTTAAGAAATAGCAAATTAGGTATTTTTTCATACATTTAAACTTAAATTTTATACAAATGAAGAAATTATTTTTCCTTTTAATTACGGTTTTTACAATACAAACATCAATGGCGCAAACCACCTATATTTTATGCGGCAAATTAGTTGATACTGCATCAGGTAAAATTTCTTCTAAGAAGACAATATTTGTAAAAGAAAATAAAATTATAGCAGTTAAAGATGGCTATATAATGCCCAAAGGCGGCAACTTAATAGATTTAAGAGACAAGGTAGTAATGCCAGGTCTTATAGATTTTCATGTACATATAGAACAAGAGTTTTATAGAAATACAAGGCTAAATAAATACATTTTAAACGAAGCAGATATTGCATTTAATTCTGTAGGTTTTGCAAAAACTACTTTGTTAAAAGGTTTTACAACTGTTAGAGATTTAGGTGGTACAGGTGTAAATATTTCTATAAGAAACGCAATTAATAAAGGTAAAATTCCTGGTCCAAGAGTTTTTACGGCGGGTAAGTCTTTGGCAACAACTGGCGGACATGCAGACCCAACAAACGGAAGTAGCCGCGTTTTAATTGGTAATCCTGGACCTAAAGAAGGGGTTGTAAATTCTGTGGATGATGCCAAAAAAGCGGTAAGACAACGTTACAAAAATGGAGCAGATTGTGTAAAAATTACAGCAACAGGTGGTGTTTTAAGTGTGGCAAAGTCTGGCGACAATCCGCAGTTTACCTTAGAAGAGGTAAAGGCAATTTGTGATACTGCAAAAGATTATGGTATGCATGTTGCAGCACATGCTCATGGAGATGAAGGCATGCAAAGAGCAGTAATTGGAGGTGTAAAAACTATAGAACACGGCACTTATATGAGTGAAAAAACGATGGAACTCATGAAAAAATACGATGCTTATTTAGTGCCTACAATTACAGCAGGAAAAGAAGTAGAGGAAAAGGCTGAAATACCAGGGTTTTATCCAGATATTGTTGTGCCTAAAGCGTTGGCAGTTGGGCCACAAATACAAGGTACTTTTGCAAAGGCTTATAAAAAAGGAGTAGGTATTGCTTTTGGTACAGATGCAGGTGTTTTTAAACACGGTAACAATGGTAAAGAGTTTGGTTTTATGGTAGCAGCAGGTATGCCAGCAATGGAGGCTTTGCAATCTGCAACAATAACCAACGCAAAATTGTTAAAAATGGAAAACGAAATTGGTCAGATTAAAAAAGGCTTTTTTGCAGATATTATTGCTGTAGAAGATAATCCGCTTGATAATATAAACACAATGGAAAATGTTGTTTTTGTAATGAAAGATGGTGTAGTTTATAAAAAATAAAGCAGCACTTTTTCTAAACTATTTCAAAAGACTAGGTATTTAGCAATATTTATTCTTCTACCTCAAAAACAATATGTTGGTAAGCACCAATATCTGGGTTTGTAGTTCTATCAATACCTAAAATATCAAAAGGAAAAAGACTGGATTTTGCTCTGTTAATAGCATCGCTTTCTTCACCAATAATAAACTCGTTGTTTTGTGGATTTTTAAAGTTTGCAAATCCGTTTAAAACAATATTACTATAATTGGGGTTGTTGGCAAAATCGACTTCAAAAACATCAGAAAAAGAGTCATTAGTATCATTAAACTGAATCATACAGTTTTCTATGGTATAATTAAATGCTTTCCCATCATCAACTCTATCTACTAAAAACTCAATATTATTATTACCATCAAAAATACAATTGGTAAAATTTGCAGCTTTTAAATCTCTTGTTTCTGTAATTTCTTGTCCATTTTCATCATTAAAAACAAAAAAGTTATTTACCAAAACTGCTGGCAAAGGTCTAATTCCATTATTCCAAAAGTTAGCAAATGTGCTGTGTGTAAAATTATAAGTACCGCCAATTGTTGCTGCTAAAGAGGCTTGTCCTGCAGCACCAACAACAACATTATGTGCTTCAATATTGGTTTCTCTGGCCAAAATACCAAAATTAGCGTGATTATAAATTTCTGTATTTTCTAACTTTAAGGTTGGTGTTGTTATGCTTCCAATACTATCAACTAAAATACCTATAACTCCGTTTTTTATTTGTGCATGTTTAATTTCGTTTTCTAAACTTCCAGCACGCATCCAAATTGCTCCCCATTGTCCTGGTACATTATTAAAGTTGTTTTCTAAACGATCTCCTTCAAATATAACCTTTTCAGAAAGTGTTCCATTTACTCTTAAACTGGCTTTACTGTCTATAATTAAACCAGAATTGTCATGAAAATGAATTCTAGCACCAGCATTAATTGTTAAGGTTTTATTTGCAGGTACAGCAGCATAACCATAAATTACAGTGGGTTTGTTATTGCTAAAAGTAAGTTCTGTATCGTCTAAAAATCTCCCTTGTATGGTAGTCGGAATTCCGCCTAATGTTAAGCTATCAATTTTCATAGAAATTGGATCTCTACCAGGAAAAATAAAATTAGCATCTTCTACTAAAGTTACCAAATCTACACTTTGTTGTTGGTCTCCGCTATCAAATAAAATTCTATCTGTGTATAAAAGAGTATTTGCAGCAGCCACATCAACAGTGGTTTCCACAAAAATAAAAAGGCTATCTTTTGCTAAAATGTCTATTTCAGAAAAGTCTTTGCCAGGAATTCCATCAACATTTAAACGATATCTAGATGCATTTCCCTTTTCTAAAGCAATTGTAGGTATAGTAATTGCGTTGTTACTTCTATTGTATACTTTTAAATTGTAGGTTGCAGAACCAATATTTGTAAAAATAGTATCTAAAAAAACGGTGTCTCTAGAAAATTCCAAGCTCCCAGAGCTAAAAGTTGTACTAAAATCTTTTCTACAAGAACTCATTGCAATAAGACCTAAACAAACAATACAAGTAATTAAATAACGCATATTTTAGAATGAAGTTTTCATTAAGTTTAAAACTTTAAATTGGTGTTATTATTGTTTTACCAACTCAATTTCAAATAATTTACCCCAATATTTACCGGTTACAAAAAGCCTATCGTTTTCTTCGTCAAAAGCAATACCATTTAAAACTTCGTCTCCTTCTGCTAGTTTTTGAGTTTTTGCCATTTCTTTCTCTAGTCCTTTTAGGTTAATTAAACTCTCTACAATTCCAGTAGCAGGATCTATAATTGCAATAATTGGTTTTTGGTAATAATTGGCATACAATTTACCATTTATAAGCTCTAATTCGTTTAGCTGACTTAAAGCTCTATCATGCGTATAGGTTTGTATAAACCTTTTTTCTTTTTGAGTTTCCTTGTCTAAAAACCAAATTTTATTAGTTCCATCAGATTTAATTAACTCAGTCTCGTTTTGGGTTAAACCCCAACCTTCTTTACTTTTATTGTAGGCAAATTCGCCCTCTTGCTCAAAAGTATTTAAATCGTAAATAAAACCTTTATTATTTTGCCAAGTTAGCCAAATAATTTTATCGCCTACAATGGTCATTCCTTCACCAAAATAGTTGTTGTCTAGTGCTACTTTTTGTAAAACTTTACCCGTTTTTATGTCTACTTTTCTAAGTGTAGATTGGCCTTTTCTACCTGTGGTTTCATATAAAAAACCATTGTAATATTCTAAACCTTGGGTGTATGCTTTCGTATCATGCGGATACGTATTAATGATTTTATAACTATAAATAGCAGGTTTATTTTTAGCAAAAACTTCTATAGAACTATTTATTTTTTTAGTTTTTTTATCAAAAAAAGCCAATGCAGAAACAGCATGTTTACCAACACCCAAGTCTTTTGTGTCAATAGATAGAGCATTTCCTTTATTATCTACCTCTTTTCCGTTTATATAAAACTGAACTTTCTCTACAGGTTTATTTTCTTTTTCGCTTAATGTAATGGTAACAAGTTCATTTAAAACCGCTTTTTTGGGTGTTTCCAGTTTAAATTTATAATCGCTACCACAAGCGCTTAATAATAAGAAAGTTACTAAAATAGTAAAGTAAAAAGTATGTTGTTTCATTAGTTTGCTCAATTTCAATAAAATATATTGGTAAATATTCATAAAAACAAGCTTAATAAGCAACTAAAAACCCTGTTTTTATTGGTTTTTTAACGAAAGTAAGAAAATCCGCAAATAAAAAAGCTTTAAATGTTTGTAAATTAAAAAATAAGATTAAATTTGCATCCTCAAAATAGTTTTAAAGAAGCTATTTAAGAAAATAAGTAAAACCTTACCAATTTTACTTTACAAACAAAACATTAAAGTATTAAAATATTATAAAATGAAAAAAGGAATTCATCCAGAAAATTACAGAATGGTAGCATTTAAAGACATGTCTAATGAAGATGTTTTTTTAACACGTTCTACTGTAGACACTAAAGAAACTTTAGAAGTTGATGGTGTTGAGTATCCTTTAGTAAAATTAGAGATTTCTAGAACATCTCACCCATTTTACACTGGTAAATCTAAACTTATTGATGCTGCAGGACGTATTGACAAGTTCAAAAACAAATATGCAAAATTTAAGAAATAAGTTTCTTAGAATTTTAAAAATATTAAAAACTCCAACAGCAATGTTGGAGTTTTTCATTTAGTACTGAACTTGATTCAGTATCTCTCCTAAATTTATTTCAGGATCTCTTAAACTCGTTTCAGCAGCAATTAATTCTATTCCAAAGTTTATTTAAAACCTATATATTTTTTATAATACATTTCATAATTAATGTTGTGCTTGTTATAGCTAATACTAAGCTTGTCGAAGAATGGGCGTTCCCTAAAGGTCGGGCTTTACGTTGCAATCTTTTTATGCTTACTTTATTTTGGCATTTATTCTTTTTTAAAAATAAAATACATTGAAAGGAACAGATATTAAATCGAGTTTAGCATAAAAAGGATTTTCACTACAATCCCTAACGCAACTATTTGCCAACATTTTTCATCAATTCAAACGAATAGATTACTTTTAAGTCCTTTAAATTTTACGAGTTACTTTTATGAGAAATACAATTTTAACCATATTTGTAAGTTTAGCTATACTTTGCGGAATCTTAGTGTACTTTATACCACAAACAGGAAGTTATATATTACTTGGTATTGCTATAATACTTACTGCTATTGTGTTGCATGACAGTTTTCAAAAAAAACACTCTTTACTAAGAGCATTTCCGTTAATAGCGCGTTTGCGTTGGTTTTTTGAAGAAGAAAGAGATAAAATTCAACAATATTTTATAGAAGACAATTTAAATGGTACACCAATAAACAGAGAAAAAAGAAGCATTGTTTACCAAAGAGCAAAGTTAGAAAAAGAGACTGTTCCTTTTGGTACGCAACATAATGTGTACAAAAAAGGCTATGAGTTTGTAAAACATTCTTTATTTCCAAAAGACCATCATAATATAGAAGGTGAAAGAGTGGTAATTGGTTCAGACAAATGCACACAAAAATATAGCAGTTCTATTGTAAATATTTCTGCCATGTCTTTTGGTTCTTTAAGCAAAAATGCCATAAAAGCATTAAATCAAGGTGCACAAATGGGAGATTTTGCACACAATACAGGCGAAGGTGGTATTTCTCCTTACCATTTAACAGGTGGCGATTTAATTTTTCAAGTAGGTACAGGATATTTTGGTGCAGGTAAATCTGTAAACGGTAAACGTATGTTTGATGAAGACGTCTTTAGAGAGAATGCCATTCGTCCAGAAGTAAAAATGATAGAAATTAAGTTTTCTCAAGGAGCAAAACCAGGGCATGGAGGTATTTTGCCAGCAAAGAAAAACACACCAGAAATTGCAAAAATACGTTCTGTAGAAGTTGGTACACAAGTAGATTCTCCTCCAGGACATTCAGCATTTTCTAATTTTGATGAAATGATTGTTTTTATTCAAAAAGTAAGAGAATTATCTGATGGAAAACCTGTTGGAATAAAATTATGTGTGGGTAACAATCAAGAAATTGAAGAAATGATTATCGCTTTTGTAAAAGCAGGGAATTATCCAGATTTTATAGCTGTAGATGGTGGAGAAGGAGGTACAGGATCTGCACCAATGGAATTTACCAATTACATAGGTTCTCCTTTAATAGAAGGTTTGGTTTTTATAAATAAACTTTTAAAAGAACACCAATTAAAAAAGCATATTAAAATTATTGCTGCTGGTAAAGCAGTAGATGCTTTTGATATTGTTAGGTATTTAGCATTAGGTGCAGATGCAATTGGTATGGCACGTAGTTTTATGTTAAGTTTAGGCTGTATACAAGCTAGAGAATGTAATTTAGATACCTGTCCTGTTGGTGTAGCAACACAAGATAGCGATTTGGTAAAAGCTTTAGTGGTAGAAAAGAAAAATATTAGAGTTAAAAATTACCACAATAGAACTGTACAAGCTGTTAAAGAAATGACAGCTGCAATGGGGCTTAATTCTATTGCTAAAATAAGTGCTAATCATGTTTTTAGACGTAAAACAGATGAAGAGGTAGTAAGTTTAGAAGAAATTTATTACGGCAAATAGGTGCTTTTTTTAAATGAATTCTTTACAGAAAAATAATAAAAAACCATGGCCAACCAAAAAAGCGATGGAACAAATTTATGATTTACAACTTTGGGGAAATAATAATTCTAAATTTTACTCAGGAGAAGGATCTCACAAATTAGAAATTGTAACTCCTTATATTAATGCTGTAAGCTCTTTTCTAAAATCTTTTAAAACTCCAATAACCGTTTTAGATTTAGGTTGTGGCGATTTTAATATTGGCAAAGATTTGGTACAACATACCAAAAAATATATTGCTGTTGATATTGTAGAAAAATTGATTCACTTTAATAAAGAAAATTTTAAAGCTGCTAATTTAGAATTTGCTTGTTTAGATATTGCAAAAGATACTTTGCCAAAGGCAGATGTTGTAATTGTAAGGCAGGTTTTACAACATTTATCAAACGAAGAAATCTCAAATATTTTACAAAAATTATTCCATTACAAATACATTATTTTAACAGAACACCTGCCAAATGGAAAATTTATACCCAATAAAGATATCATTTCAGGGCAAGGAATTCGATTAAAAAAACAAAGCGGATTAGATATTTTAAAACCACCTTTTAATTGTAAGATACAAACAGAAAAAGAGCTGCTCTGTTTAGATTTAGAAAATAATAAAGGAGTAATTAAAACAGTACTTTATAAAGTGTTTTAAGCAAAGCATTTTTTTTATTTAGTTTAGATGTGAGCTTTGGCAAGACATACTCTTTTGCAATCTTTGGCTTGTGTGTTTGCTCTAGCAAATTGCGAATTTGTATAGCTTTGAAAGTTGGCTTTTCATTTTCTAAATATTCTTTTCAATCGTTGCAACTACAGTCGGTTTAATTTCGTAAAGCTCATAGATAGTTGAGTTGATTTCGCTTTCGGTTTTTCCTAATTCTGCTGTTATTTGCTCCAATTCTTTTGTTAACTGTATTTCTCGGTCAAAATTGTTTTCCGTTTTTGCTTTTTCCAACAATTCTTGATAATCTAACTGCTTCTGACTGTTTAAAATAATTGTATTCACTAATTCGCCAATGCTATTTTGAATTTCTTTTGATGGATTTATAATTGGTAAATTCATTAACGGTTCTTTATCTAGTTGATAATTGTTTCCTTGCATTTTACCTTGGTATTTTAACCAAAAAGCTATCAATTTGCTATTTAGTAAACCTGTTAAATATCTTTGATTTAAACGATTGGTTTTTATCACATTAAAAGTAGCTGAAACATAACAATCAAAATCTGAATAAGTGAAAACCGGTTCTTTTGGACATTTTCTTTGAACGATGATTTTCTCTCCCATAAAAAACTTTTCTTCTCTTGCTCTGTGTAAACCATAAGGTTTATTACTTGAGGTTATGACTTCTTTGAATCTATCTAAATGTTCTTTTATATTTGGATAAGGCTCTATGTTTTCTGGATTTTTAAAACTGGAATCTGTGTAAATTATCCAAAGATTGTTTTTAGGATTCGTATAATATTTTTGGAATTGTTTAGAGTTAAAGTAAGGTTTAACCAATTCAATTTCATTGGCTTGTAAATTCAAGTCATTTTTTTCTTTATTACTTAACCCAAAAATGCCTTCGTTTTTTTCAAACTTAAAATTATGTTTTTTATTAATTGAGTTATTTATAAAATCATAGTGAGGATGAATACCATTTCCTATTTCTTTTTTATCAAAGTCGAAGTTTCGTTTTGCTCTTATTTTATCGATGATTAATGTTAATTCTGCATTTACAAAATTGATTGGCTTGTCTATGTTTTCTTTTTGGTCAATCTTGGCTTTAAAATACTCGTATTTGTCATTTTTTATCCGTTCTAAAAACAGTTGTGCATCTTCGTGTTTTATTTTACTATCATTGACTTTTGAAAAGTTGAATTCATAAATTTTATTCTTATCAGAACTTTTCATTATGTAAATCATAGTCTGAATACCTGCTGAATCGAAAACTTTAAAATCGCCAAAGTCTATAAACTCGGTAAGTTTACCTTTGTTTAGAACAATATTTCTAAACTTTGAGGCTCCTGAATTTGTTATCCAATTATTAGGTGCGATGTAACCGATTAAGCCATAATCTTTTTTAATAATGTCTAAAGCTAAAGCACCAAAGAAATACCATAAATCCATTTTGCCTTGATAACAAGGATTATCGTGTAAACCATCAAAGGCTTGTCTATTTGTATATTCTTTTATGTAAGGTGGATTTCCAATGACAACATCAAAACCACCATTTTTCATAATGTCTGGAAATTCTTTGTCCCAATTAAATTCTGATGTTAAAAGAGAATTTCCGCATTTAATGTTATTGTTTAATTTAGACAGTTTACGGTCTTTTTTTGCTGTGCGAAGCCAAAGCGATAACTGAGCAATTTCAACGCTTTCCTCGTTAATATCTACACCAAAAAGATTGTTTTCTAAAATATTTTTATCTGTATCGAATAAACGCAAAGGTGAGTTAGTCAAGTCTGCAATAATATCGTCAATTTTTTCGTGTTCTTCGATTAAGAAGTTTAAGGCTTGGTTTAAAAAAGCTCCACTTCCACAAGCTGGGTCAATTACTTTTAAATTTGTTAACCAAGTTTTATATTCGGTTAAAGTTTTGAAAAGTTTTTTTCCTTTTACTGTTAGAGTACCATCTTTTTTTAAGAAAGAATCATCATATTCAATTTCTTCAATGTCGAGTTCTTTTCTTTTATCGTTACAAAGTTGTCCTATTGTATTTGCAACAATGTAAGTTGTAATATATTTTGGTGTATAAAAAACACCATCTTTTTTTCTTTTTGTTCTTTTTTGGTCGGAAACAGTTCCCTCAATTTCTGCGGTTACTTCTTCAATTTCGTTTAAAGAATGTTCAAAAATATGACCAAGAATATTTACGTCAACTTCTGTGTTAAAGTCATATGTTGATAATTTCTTTAAATCATCAATTAATATTTCATCATCAATTTTTAAATTATCTAGCAACAAATCTTCGTAGAACAATCCACCATTGTAAGCTGGAATATTGTCGGATTCTTTTTTACCAGGTCGTCCAATATTCATATAACCAAAATACTGTTTAAAAATCTCGTAAATCGGTTTGTAAGCGTCTTCTTCTTTTAAGATATCGAAACGCTTTATAATTCGTGAAACTGAATTAGGTGGCAATAAGCCACTATCTTCTGCAAAAAGTATAAATAGAAATCTGTCTAATAGTTTTTGTGATTTTTTGAAAAGTAAGAGCTTATCATTATCAGGATGATTCTCTATTAAATTGTGAAACAATTTATCTTTAAAACGTGAATAATCTTTGTAAAGTTCTTCAGAGATTTCTTTTTCGTGAAACTGTGTTTCTTTTTTAAGTTTAATAGGCAGATTTGAAAAAATACTTTCTTTATGCAGAATTAAGTAAAGTAATTCAAATCGTTCTCTGTTGATAAAAAACAAATCAAATTCTTCAAATTCGGTAGAGTAGTCGATGTAAAATCGAATTTTCTGAAAATTTGAAGTAATTACGTATTTACATTCTGGTTGATTGTTTTTGTAATTAAAAGCTTGTTGCGTAATTTTTGTTAAGTCCTTTGTTTTTGTTGACTTTAACTCAATTACTGCAATTGCATTTTCGTCTTTTAAAATTGCACCATCTGCTTTTTTTCCGTCCGTTTGGTTTTTAAATTCTCGCTGTAAATCAAAATTTTCGTCTGGACGAAGTGTGTAACCTAAAACGTCAACAAATATTTCTCGTAAAAATCCATCTTGATATTCTTCTTCTTTGAGCGTCTTTATTTGCTCGATTTTCGCAGAATTGTAATTCAGTCGGAATGTTTGGAAAGCTTTTTCGACCTTTTCTTGGTTAAGATTTTTAAGGTGTTTTTTTATTACGGATTTCTGAAATATTGGCATTTATTTTCGGTCGTTTTTTTTCACAATATACGGTTTTTCGGGCATTGGGAAAGAACAGATCTTTTGGTTTTTTTCAGCTTTGGATTATGTTTGGCAAAAAACCAAATGTGCTGTTTGTGCGTTGGCTTTTGTAGTTCAGCTATTGAATTTCAACACAATTTTTGAACTACATACAAATTATTATATAGCAACTTTTATTACTCATATCCCTTAAAATTTGAGTGATATCGTACTTTTTATGTTAATTTGCTCATGTAAAGATAATTTATTTATTACAAAAGTTAAAGTGCTTTTTATTTCTATCAAATCTATTTTCAATTTATATAAAGCAAAATTTAATCCTATTTCTTATCAATAAAAAAACCGTTTCAATATTACTAAACAAATTTTCAGCATATAGAAACGGTTTTAAAATTATTATTTAGAATACCAAAAACTAATAGTTGATAATAACAACTATCTGTAAGCATTACTTTTTACATATAATCTTCAACAGGATTACAAGAACATATTAAGTTTCTGTCTCCATAAGTATCATCTACTCGTCTAACTGTTGGCCAGAATTTGTTGTCAGATACAAAATCTAACGGAAAAGCAGCTTGTTCTCTTGTGTATGGTAAATCCCATTCATCTGCAGTTAACATCCCTAAAGTGTGTGGTGCGTTTTTAAGTACATTATTGGTATCATCTTTTGTAGCTTCTACAATTTCTTTTCTAATAGAAATCATGGCATCACAAAAACGATCTAATTCAGCAATACTCTCAGATTCAGTTGGCTCAATCATCATTGTTCCACTTACAGGAAAGGAAACTGTTGGTGCGTGAAAACCATAATCCATCAAACGCTTTGCAATATCTACCACTTCAATACCTCTTTCTTTAAAACTTCTACAATCTATAATCATTTCATGCGCAGCACGCCCTTTTTCTCCTGTGTATAAAGTATCATAATGCCCATCTAAACGCTCTTTGATGTAGTTTGCGTTTAAAATTGCCATTTTAGTGGAATTTGTAAGTCCTCTAAAACCTAACATAGTTATGTAACCATAAGAAATTAAACATGCCAAAGCAGAACCCCAAGGTGCACCAGAAATAGAAGAAATTGCCTGTTTACCACCTGTTTTTATTAAAGGATTGGTTGGTAAAAATGGCACCAATTGTGGTGCTACACAAATAGGCCCAACTCCAGGACCACCACCACCATGTGGAATGGCAAATGTTTTATGTAAATTTAAGTGACAAACATCTGCACCAATAGTTGCAGGATTTGTTAAGCCAACTTGTGCGTTCATGTTTGCACCATCCATATAAACTTGTCCACCATGATCGTGAATAATTTTGGTAATTTCTTGAATTTCACTTTCAAAAACTCCATGAGTAGAAGGGTAGGTTACCATTAAAGCAGCTAGATTATCTGAATGCAATTCTACTTTTTCACGCAAATCGGCAACATCAATATTACCGTTTTCTGCGGTTTTGGTAACCACAACTTTCATACCTGCCATTACAGCAGAAGCAGGATTTGTACCATGTGCAGAAGCAGGAATAATACAAATATTTCTATGAGATTCGTTTCTAGATTGGTGATAAGCTCTAATAGTCATTAACCCAGCAAACTCTCCTTGTGCACCAGAATTTGGTTGTAAAGAAGTACCTGCAAAACCAGTAATTATATTTAATTGATGCTCTAGCTTTTGTAAAACCTCTTGATAGCCTTGTGCCTGATTCAAAGGTACAAAAGGGTGAATATTACCCCATTGTGGATTGCTTAATGGCAACATTTCAGAAGCAGCATTCAACTTCATTGTACAAGAACCCAAAGAAATCATAGAATGATTTAAAGCCAAATCTTTACGCTCTAATTTTTTAATATAACGCATCATATCTGTTTCAGATTGGTACGTATTAAAAATATCATTTTCTAAGAAAGGTGTATTTCTCGCTACATTTTTAGAAATTACTTCAAAGTCAGAGTGAAAAGGTTCTTGAGTTAATATTTGTGAGAAACTACCACTAAAATCTTCTTTTAAAGGATTTGGCCTTGGTTTTAATTGCCCAAAAATGGTAAATAACTGCATTAAATCTTTCTGCGTAGTGGCTTCATTAATAGAAATAGAAACCAAACAGTCTGTAACATAATTAAAGTTTACTTTAAAAGATTCTGCTATTGGTTTTAATCGAATTGCATCTATTTCTACTAAAAGTGTATCAAAATAAGAAGAATTTAATTGTTTAAAGCCTGCTTTTTCTAAATAATTGGCAACTAACTTTGTCTTATTATGTACAGAATCTGCAATAAACTGTATGCCATCTTTTCCATGGTAAACAGCATACATACCTGCCATAACTGCTAATAAAACTTGTGCAGTACAAATGTTAGAGGTAGCTCTTTCTCTCTTAATATGTTGTTCTCTAGTTTGTAATGCCATTCTTAACGCAAAACCACCATCTGTATCTTTTGTAACACCAATTATACGTCCAGGAATACTCCTTTTATACGTTTCTTTTGTGGCAAAATATGCAGCATGTGGCCCACCATAACCTAAAGGAATACCAAAACGTTGGGTTGTACCTACAACAACAGAGGCTCCAAATTCACCAGGAGCTTTTAACTTCACTAAAGATAAAATATCTGCTGCCACAGCTACTTTAATATCTTTATCATTCGCTTTAGAAACAAAAGTTTCATAATCAAAAATTTGACCTAATTTTCCTGGATATTGTAAAATTGCCCCAAAATAATCATCGGCAAAATCAAAATCTTCATGATTACCAACTACTAATTCTATGCCAATTGGTGTAGAACGTGTTTGTAATAAAGATAAGGTTTGTGGTAAAATTTCTTCAGAAACAAAAAACTTATTTGCACCAGCTTTCTTTTTTGCACGTTCTCTAACATCAAACAATAAAGCCATAGCTTCTGCAGCAGCTGTAGATTCGTCTAACAAAGAAGCATTAGCAAGTTCCATTCCTGTTAAATCGCAAATCATGGTTTGGTAATTTAACAACGCTTCTAATCTACCTTGTGCAATTTCTGCTTGGTAAGGTGTGTAAGCAGTGTACCAACCTGGGTTTTCTAAAATATTACGTTGTATAACGCTGGGTACAATAGCTTCATGATAGCCTAAACCAATGTAACTTTTAAATACTTTATTTTTATTTGCTAATTCTGTGATATGAGACAAATACTCATATTCGCTCATGGCAGGATCTAAATCTAAGTCCTTTTTTAAGCGAATATTATCAGGGACAGTTTCATTAATTAACTGCTCTAAACTATCAGCTTTTATAGTAGCTAACATTTGTTCTTGTTCCTTTTTATTAGGACCAATATGTCTAAGTTGAAACGAATTTGTATTCATTAATTAAGTTTTTAGAACGATTGATTTCAATCGATTTCGCATGAATTTTATTAACGACCAAAACACACTTTTTTTGGTGAAACAAAAATAAGGCTTTCAGCAATTATTTTAACTCAGATATTGAATAAAATCCTGTTAATTATTAACTAAAATAGCAGGTTATAAACATATAGTTTATTTTTGTTTAATGAAGATTTTAAAAAATTTACTTAATTTTTATTTAAATGCTAGCATTCACGTGGCTTTAGCAGTTTATGCGTTTATAAGAATAACTGAACAATATTTAGAAATACCATATCAGCAAAATGTAGGTTATTTTGTTTTTTTTGGAACCATTACAGGCTATAATTTTGTAAAATATGCAGGTGTCGCAAAATTGCATCATAAAAGCTTAACAAACAATTTAAAAGTTATTCAAATATTTTCGTTTTTTTGCTTTTTAGCACTGTGTTATTTTGCATACTTTTTACCACTTAAAGTATTGTTTTTGGCCATACCTTTTACCTTGCTTACTGTGCTTTATGCCATTCCTTTTTTAAGCGGCTTATCAAAAAACTTAAGGCAAATTAGTTATCTAAAAATTGTTGTAGTTGCCTTGGTTTGGGCAGGTTTTACAGTGTTAATACCTGCATACAATGCAAATCTAGCACTAGACTACACTGTTTATTTGCTTTTTTTACAACGCTTTTTAATTGTGGTGGTTTTAATACTGCCTTTTGATATTAGAGATGTAAAGTATGATGCAATTTCTTTACAAACCATTCCAAAGAAAATTGGTGTAGAAAAAACAAAACGATTAGGACTCGGTATAATGATTATTGCCCTTTTAATTGAATATGCCATAAATGCAAACGACATTTCTAAAAATGTATTTATGATTTTCTTTTTTTTAACGCTCCTATTTTTAATGCGCTCCAAAATAAATCAGTCTAAATATTACAGTGCGTTTTGGGTAGAATCATTACCCATAATTTGGAGCGTAATTCTTTTCGGATTTCATAAATTTTTGTAAAAAATTAGTCCTTTTTTATCAACTTAAAGATAATTTTAGAAAAATACAATACATATCATAAAACTTAAAATGTACTTTTTAGTAAGCTATGATATTTGTAGCTTTACCAATTAAAAATCAACCAAGATTACAAGGAATGATTACCAATAAAAGAAACTATATTTTCGATTTCGATAGCACATTAACCAAAGTAGAAGCGTTAGACGTTCTTGCAGAAATTACCTTAAAAGACAATCCTAAAAAGGAAGCCATAATTCAAGAAATTATTGATATTACCAACTTAGGTATTGATGGAGAAATATCCTTTACAGAATCTTTAGAACGCAGAATTAAATTGTTAAAAGCCAATAAAGCAGATTTAACAGGTTTGGTTAGTGCTTTAAGAAAACAAGTTTCTAAATCTATAGAAAGCAATAAAAACTTTTTTGAGGAATTTGCAGAAGATATTTATGTGATTTCTTGCGGTTTTAAAGAATTTATAGATCCAATAGTTAAAGAATACAACATACCCACAGAAAGAGTATTTGCCAATACTTTCGAGTTTTCTAAAACAGGAGAAATTATAGGTTTTGATGCCGATAATCCACTATCAAAACACAACGGAAAAATTCAATGTTTAAAAGACATGAATTTAAACGGAGAAATACAAGTAATTGGAGATGGTTATAGTGATTATGTTACGCGTGAAGCAGGTATTGCAGACAAGTTTTTTGCTTATACAGAAAACGTTTCGCGACAAAAAACAACAGAAAACGCAGACCATATAGCACCAAATTTAGACGAATTTTTATACATAAACGATTTGCCAAGAAATATAAGTTACCCAAAGAACAGAATTAAAATTTTACTTTTAGAAAACGTGCACCAAGATGCATTTACAAAACTATCTTCAGATGGTTTTGCTGTAGAAACAGTATCTAAAAGTTTATCAGAAGAAGAACTGATAGCAAAAATTAAAGATGTACATGTTTTAGGAATTCGTTCTAAAACACAAGTAACTGCAAAAGTAGTTGCAGCAGCAGAAAAACTAATGGTAGTTAGTGCATTTTGTATTGGTACCAAGCAAATAGATTTAGACGCTTGTAAAGAAAATGGTGTAGTTGTTTTTAATGCACCTTACAGCAATACACGTTCTGTAGTAGAATTGGCAATTGGAGAAATTATTATGTTAATGCGTTCTGTTTTTCAAAGAAGTACAGAAATTCATAATGGGCAATGGAACAAAACAGCACAAGGTTCTAGAGAAGTACGTGGTAAAAAACTAGGTATTGTAGGTTATGGTAACATTGGTAAGCAATTATCAATTTTAGCAGAAGCTTTGGGTATGGATGTTTATTATTATGATGTAGAAGACAAATTAGCCCTAGGTAATGCAACCAAATTAAATACTTTAGAAGAATTACTTAACATTTCAGATGTAGTTACTTTACATGTAGATGACAATTCTGCCAATAAAAATTTCTTCGGAGAAAAAGAAATCTCTCAAATGAAAGATGGCGCACATTTAGTAAATTTAGCCAGAGGTTTTGTAGTAGATATTCCTGCATTAGTAAGCGCTTTAAAAAGCGGAAAATTAGCAGGTGCTGCAGTAGATGTATATCCAGAAGAGCCAAGAAAAAACGGCGAATTTTATACAGAATTAAAAGGTTTACCAAACGTAATTTTAACGCCACATGTTGGTGGAAGTACAGAAGAGGCGCAAAGAGATATTGCAGATTTTGTACCTAGCAAAATTATGGCGTACATTAATTCTGGTAACACTGTAGATGCTGTAAATTTCCCAAACATACGTTTGCCAAGACAAACCAATGCGCACCGTTTTTTACACATTCATAAAAACGTGCCAGGTGTAATGGCAAAAATTAATGAGATTTTAGCCAAATATTCTTTAAATATTAACGGGCAATATTTGTCTACAGACCCAAAAGTAGGTTATGTAATTACAGATTTAGATAAAGAATACAACAAACAAGTATTAGAAGAATTAAGAGCAGTAGAAGGTACAATTAAATTTAGAGTATTGTATTAACCTTTAAAGTCATTGCGAGTTACGAAGCAATCTTTTTATAAAGACTACATATTACAAATACCTTTCAGTTTTTAATTGAAAGGTGTTTTTTTTGAACCTATTTCCAGCTTTCGGCACTCGCTTCACGCCCAAAAGCGTGAGAGCTCAAACAGAGCCTCTATCTGGGGTAGACTTGTTTGCTTGCTTTTAGCTTTTTATCAGATAAGTTATCGTTTAAAATAAATGTGCCATAAAGTTGTAGACTATAAAAAAGAAGACCCTTCAGGTTTTAACACCTGGAAGTTTTTTTAATTACAACTTCAATTGTGTCTTCAAATCAACAATCATTTTATCTTTGGTTCCTAAATAACGTCTACTTCCTAAATATCTGTTTTTATTAAATTCGTCATAATTGGGTTGGTTTTTATCCATAGAAGACAGATGTACATTGCCAGATGCGTGTATAAATTCCATTTTATGATTGCCTAGCCAAATACCAACATGCACTATACGTTGTTTTTTGTCTTCCGTAGCTTTTGTGCCAAAAAACAATAAATCACCTTTTTGTAAATCAGAAAAATCTAAATTGGTATCAACAGTTTTTCCTGCATTTATTTGCTGTGATGCATCTCTAGGAATTACAAAACCATTCATTAAATACACCATTTTAGTAAAGCCACTACAATCTACACCTTTACTAGAAGTACCACCCCACAAATAAGGAAAACCTTGCATAGCTCTTGCAGTGGTTTCAATATCATTTTTAGTTGATGCTAAATGGTTTAGCCAACTATTGTAAATTACAGCTTCACTTTTTTTAACAAAACCAGTTCTATTGTCAGGATATTTTACTTCGTAATAATTAGAATCTTCAGATAAGTATTTTAAAATTCCGCCTAATGTAATATCAGAAACAATGCTAGATTTTTCATTTTTATCAGTATAAACATATCCAAAATTCTTGGTAAAAATTATCTTTTTAGAAGCATTCCAATTTTCAATTTCGTTTTTATTCATTTTGGCAATACCACCTTTATCAACCCAAGAAATATAATTATCTGGAGTTTGTATTCTATAAAAATCGCCTTCTTTATCAAGTATTTTTAAAGACATACCTAGCAAACCTTGTGTGCCTAATTCTGCAGAATGTTTGGGTTTAGAACGTATGTTTATAACAGAATTTTTTGCAACTGCATACATTTTATTGCCAACAATACTGTCTGGTAAAACTCTTATTTTATCTGCAAAATCTATTTTTAAAGATTGTAAACTATCTAATAATTTTTGATGTGCTTCTTTGGTATCTGTAGCACCATTAATAATAATTTTATTATTTTCTCTAGAGAAATTCACATCAAAAATGGCTACTCTTTTATCAGGAGCAAATTCGTTTTTAAATGTATTATTTATGCTTTCTAGTTGTTGTATTAGCTGGTTATTATCGCTACAAGCAACACTTATAAGTAGTAATAATAAGAAAATAGGTTTCAGAGATTTTGTCATTTTACATTCTAAATAGATAAAAAATAAAGGTAGTAATTTATTTAATTCTAAATTCAGATTGTTTTATATTTGATAACAAGCATTTTTATAGATGAATTATCAGAATACTTTGGCATTTGCCAAACAACTAGACAAAGAAGATTCGCTTTCTTATTTGAGAGATAAATTTCACATCCCAAAAGATAAAAACGGAAAGGATTGGTTATATTTTACGGGAAATTCTTTGGGTTTGCAACCAAAATCTACAAAGCAGTATATCAATCAAGAATTAGAAGATTGGGCAAATTTAGGTGTAGAAGGGCATTTTGAAGCTAGAAATCCATGGCTGAATTATCACGAATTGTTAACCGAAAAAATGGCAAAAATTGTAGGTGCAAAACCTATAGAAACTGTGGTAATGAATACGCTTACCACCAACTTACATTTGCTAATGGTTAGTTTTTACAGACCTACAAAAACAAAATATAAAATTGTAATAGAATCAGATGCTTTTCCATCAGATAGATATGCAGTGCAAAGCCAATTAAAATTCCATGGTTTTTCCGAAAATGATGTTATAGAATGGAAACCAAGAGCAGGAGAGGAGTTATTGCATATAGAAGATTTAGAAACCATCGTTTCTGAGCAAGGAGACGAAATTGCTTTACTATTAATTGGCGGCGTAAATTATTACACAGGTCAGTTTTTAGATTTAAAACAAATTGCAAAAATCGGGCATTCTAAAAATTGTGTGGTTGGTATAGATTTAGCACACGGAGCAGGAAATATACAACCGAATTTACACGATTCTGGAGTAGATTTTGCAGCTTGGTGTACTTACAAATATTTAAATTCAGGTCCAGGAAGTTTATCTGGTGTTTTTGTGCATGAAAAACATGCAAAAAATAGAGATTTACCACGTTTTGCAGGTTGGTGGAATCATAACAAAGCAACACGTTTTAACATGCGTAAACCTTTTGATGTTATGGAAGGCGCAGAAGGTTGGCAGTTGAGTAATCCGCCAATTTTATCCATGGCAGCTATAAAAGCGTCTTTAGATTTGTTTGAAGAAGTAGGAATGGATGCTTTACGAGAAAAATCAGAAAAACTAACGGGTTATTTTGAGTTTTTAATCAATCAAATTGATTCTAAAGATATTAAAATCATCACACCAAAAAACCCAAAAGAGCGAGGTTGCCAATTATCCATTCAAGTTAAAAATGCCGATAAAAGTTTACATCAAAAATTAACAGCCAATCATATAATTACAGATTGGAGAGAGCCAGATGTTATACGTTGTGCACCAACGCCAATGTATAATACTTTTGAGGATGTTTATAGAATTGTAGAGTTCCTATCCCTAGCCCTTTCCAAAGTAAAGGGAACTCATGCTGAGGTTTAATTTTGAAATAAGTTGTAAATTTTAAAAGTTTTAAAGTTTTATAGTTCTAAAGTTCGTGAGTTTTAAAGTGAATAAGAATAATTTAGAAGTAAATCATAAGAGTAAAAAGCCCTTCCCTTTGGGAAGGGTTGGGATGGGATTGCAAGGAAAGGGAACTTATGTTGAGGTTTAATTTTGAAATAAGTTTTAAAGTTGTAAAGTGAAAAATCATAATTTAGAATTAAATCATAAGAGTAAAAAAGCCCTTCCCTTTGGGAAGGGTTGGGATGGGAATCCAAGTAAAGAGAACTAAAGCCAAATTTTAATTGCATTTTTTTTAAATCTATAAATGTAAATGAACACTATTTTTAAACACATTAAAGGAGAAGATATTTTAGTTAAGGTAAAAGCTAAAAGAGATACAGGTTTTTGGCAATATCAATTGTTAGGAATTTTAAGCTTATTTATAGAAAACGGAAACGATTATTTTATAATTACTGATAAAAGAATTATTTTAAGTGTTAAAGATGAAATTAAAGTAAACGCAGTATACAATGATTTTTCTAAAATTAACATCAACACAAAAAGTGATATTTTAAGTTTTCAAGATCAAAATAATAAAGTAAAGAAGATTTCTTTAGCTGCTATTAAACTAGAATATGACGATTATCAATATTTAAAGAGTAAATTTTAAGTGATTAATTCAAACGTAAAAGAATGAAAAGCGATAATAAAAAAAGTTTTTGGGATTATTTGTTTTATCCAGGTATGATTTTATTTATTGTTATCATCATTAATTTAATTATAAAAATTAGAAAAGGAACTATTTAAAAGAAAGTATTTTCCTAAGCAAAGAGAACTTTTGCCGAAATCTAATTTAAAAATAAAGTTAAAGTGAATAAAAATAATTTTATAGAAAATCGTAAGAGTAAAAAAGCCCTTTCCTTAGGAAAGGGTTGGGATAGGATTCTAATAATAGGCGCAGGTTTGTGTGGTTCATTATTAGCACTTCGTTTGGCACAAAGAGGCTATAAAGTTGAGGTTTACGAAAGCAGACCAGATTTAAGAAAAGTAGATATTTCTGCAGGTAGATCTATAAATTTAGCATTGTCAGACAGAGGTTTAAAAGCTTTACGTTTATGCGGAATGGAAGAAAAAGCTAGAGAAATTTGCATACCTATGTTTGGCAGATTAATGCACGATAGAGAAGGGAATACGTTTTCATCTAACTATTCAGGTAGCGCAAATGAGTACATCAACTCAATTTCTAGAGGAGATTTAAATGCCATTTTGTTAGACGAAGCAGAAAAGCACGAAAACGTAACGCTGCACTTTAATAAAAAATGCAAAAAAGTAGCTATTGAAAAAAATATTGCACATTTTATAGATTATAAAACCAAAGAAGAATTTCCTGTAATTGCAGATGTTATTTTTGGAGCAGATGGCGCAGGTTCTTCTTTAAGAAAAAGTTATTTGTCCGAACGAAAATTCTTGTTCAGCTATTCTCAAAATTATTTAAATCATGGGTATAAAGAATTAGAAATTCCTGCTGATACAAATGGAAATCATCAAATAAGTAAAGAGCATTTGCACATTTGGCCACGTGGCGATTTTATGCTAATTGCCTTACCAAATATGGATGGTAGTTTTACAGTTACTTTATTTTTAAGTTATAATGAAGGCGAATTTAATTTCGAAAACTTAACATCAGAAGAAAAAATTACGGCCTTTTTTGAAAAAGAATTTCCAGATGCGTTGGAATTAATTCCTAATATTTTAGAGGAATTTACAAACAATCCAACAGGTCCTTTGGGCACTATAAAATGCAATCCTTGGAGTTATCAAAATAAAACCTTGTTAATGGGAGATTCATCTCACGCCATTGTACCCTTTTATGGACAAGGAATGAACGCTTCTTTTGAAGATGTTTTTGTATTGGATGAAATACTTTCTTATTTTGAAAAAAGTGAAGAAAACTTTGATTGGGAAACTGTTTTTAAAGCTTACCAGAAAAAACGAAAAAAAGATACAGATGCTATTGCAGATTTAGCGATAGATAATTTTTTTGAAATGAGAGATCATGTTGCAAATCCGCTTTTTAAAGAAAAACGTAAAATAGAAATGGATTTAGAGAAAACATTTCCAAAACAATATATGTCTAAATATTCTTTAGTAACTTTTAATGAGGATATTGGTTATAATGAAGCTATGAAACGAGGAAGAGCACAAGACAAAGCTTTATTGAATTTAATTTCTGGAGATGAGGTTCACACACATTTAGAAATGACAAAAGAAGAGTTGCAAGTTATTTTAGATAAAGTAATTACAGAAACCAATACGATTTTACAAGAAGATAAAATTGCGGGTTTGTAAAAATTACAATTTAAAGTCAATTATACACTAATTTTTAATACTATAAGTTCAATTAACAATAGAAACAAAAGTTCCAATTTTTAAAATAAAAGTAAAGCCTAAAATAGTTAAAGTAAAAACAAAGAGAGAAAGCTTTGGATTAAATTTTGTACTGTAGCAATATTTTACAAAATAATGAATCTAAATTTAGAATATTAGATAATCAAGTTGATAATAAAGACTCAAAAAAAGCGATACTTTTAAGGAAGAAAATAAAACAATTTATCTTAGAAAAAACTAATAAAGTCTGAAATTCTTAATATCCAACAATCCAACAATCTAAAAATCTAAAACAAATGAGCAATTTAGTACAACCTTTAAATTTTAAAAAGTGGATAGATGAACACCGTCATTTATTAAAACCGCCTGTTGGTAACAAACAAGTTTGGGATAATGGTGAGTATATTGTAATGGTAGTTGGTGGGCCAAATAGCAGAAAAGATTATCATTATAATGAAACGCCAGAATTTTTCTATCAGGTTGAAGGTGATATGATTTTAAAAATTATAGATGATAAAGGCAAACAAGTTGATGTAGCAATTAACGAAGGTGATATTTATTTGTTGCCAGGGAAAGTACCACATTCACCACAAAGAAAGGTAAATACGGTTGGTTTGGTAATAGAGTATCCGCGTGCTAAAGGCATGTTAGATGCGTTAGAATGGTATTGTGAGAATTGTGAAAATCAATTGTATAGAGAAGAATTTCCACTAGAAAATATAGAGAAAGATTTGCCAGTAATTTTTAACAAGTTTTACTCAGATAAAGAAAAATGTACTTGTACAAATTGTGGTTCTGTGATGGAATCTCCTAAGAATGTTTAATAGTTTGTCATTCCTGCGAAGGCAGGAATCCACAATAAAATAGTTTAATATGAAATAGATTCTCGCCAACGTAAGAATAACAGAAATATGGAACATAAAAAACTTAGAATAAACGGGCATTCGCATTTGTTGCCTTATCCAGAAGAAATTCCTCAATTTATGAAGGAAAAGGAAATTTTTTGGGTAGATGATGAACGTAAGCATATGTTGCAAAAAGGATGGAAAAGACCTGTAACACATTCTAGTTTTTTTTTAGATGAAAAACTAAAATGGATGGAACGCAACAAAATAGACCATGCTGTAGTTTTAAATTTATCGCAATTGTATGGTAATGGTTTGCGTTTAGAGGAAATGAAAAAAGCATTGCGTTTTCAGAACGATTTTAATGCAAAAGTGCAAAAAAATCATCCAGATAAATTTACTTGTGGTTTTGTGGTGCATCCTGGTTTTATTTATGGAGCTTTAGATGAAATGAAACGTTGTGTAGAAGAATTAGATTTAAAAGTTCTCTGTTTACCCACACATTTTATGGATTCTATTGGGCAATGGCGTTGTGTTTTTGATAAAGAGAATGATCGGATTTTTGAGTTGGCAGACAACTATAAATTGGCTATTGAAATTCATCCTTATGATGGAGATAAAATGATAAAGCTAGAAAACACCAATTGGCGATTTCATCTTATTTGGATGTTGGCACAATGTGGAGATGCTTACCATTATTACACTTTAAATGGGATGCAAGAAAGGTATAAAAATATTAGAACTTGTTTTGCTCACGGAGGTCAATTGGCACAAATGAATTTGGGAAGACGCATACAAGGTTTTGATGGCAGACCTGATTTATTTGAAGGAAAAACGCATCCAAGAAAAGCAATTGGACATAAAAACATCTTTTTTGATACATTAGTACACGACACAGATTCTTTACATTTAATGTTTAAAAGACAAGGTACAAGTCAGGTTTTAATGGGTTTAGATGATCCTTATCCTTTAGGAGAAATGGAAAGTGACAGACAATCTTCTTATCCAGGAAAAATTTTAGACTTGGCTATTGAAAAAAATATTATAACAGAAATTGAAAAAGGAGAAATTTGGGAAGATAATGTATTGCAATGGTTGTTTGGTAATGATGAGGTTGCAAAGCAGAATTTGGTAAACAAAATTTTGAAGATTTAGTTTTACTGTAAAAAATTATGATTTTTTTACTTTTGTACAATCAATTATTTTAAATTGCTTGCTAAAGGCTAATGTTTATGCTTTTGTTTTTTGATAGTACAAACTTTGCGTTATCATAAGCAGGAGGTCCCATAAAACCAGTTGCATTATTAGAACAACCATAGTCTTCTTTTGGTATTCCTACAATATTAGTGTCCATTTTACCATTATTGTTTTTATCATGCACAAAGGAAACTGCATATTCTCCTTTTGGTAGATTAGTAAAAATTACTGTAGATTTTTTATTACTTATTTTACGGGTAGCTCCCTTATAAATTTCTTTTAAAAAAGTGTTTTTGTTATTGTATAGCCCAACTAAAACAACTCCTTTGTCTGATTTTAAACCTTTAATATTCACTGTTAAAGTAAGTGTTTCTTCATTTTGAGCTAAAGTACTAGCAAGTCCAAAAAAAATAAAAGTAATTGTTAAAAGTATACTTTTCATATGTTTGGTTTTTAATAATAATTCAAATATCGATAGTTTTCTTTAAACAAATCAAGAAGTATACCGAATTGTTTTTTTTAAGAAAATTAGGTTTTCAGTACTTAAAAAAAATACAGGTTACTTTAATGTTTTTCCAATACTATTTGTCAAGTTATACTTGTTTTTCTCTGAATAAAATTTTAGGTCCTGTTATCAGAAATTAAAATTTCTTTGCAAGTCTTTTTTTTCTGTTACCATACTTTTTATCAATAAGCTACAATATAGGAATACATAGATCTACAATAAACTTATTTTCTGCATGCTCTGCTGCATTATTATAATAGATTGCAAAAGGAGCAGTTTCAGATTTTTGATAACCATTTTCTAACATAAAAGCAAAACAAGCTTTCCATGCTTGTTGAAATTGAAAAGGTGTAATTTCTAAACGAGAAATAATACATTTTGTTGGTGATAAAACGCTTAAACTTACTTCACCATCAATTGCTACAATATCATTTAGCACAATACAAGCACTCATTCTTAAATTATTTGGCGCTGTATTTTTAGGACTATTGTGATAAATAGTAACCATTTTCGTATTTTCATTTATCACTCCTTTTGGTGTGGCCCATTTTACCAATCTGTTGTAAATACTGGCAATTCCTTCCATCTTACCTTTGTAAGCGATGTATGCCAAATCTAAATGAGGTGTTGTTTTTATTACTGGATTAATTTTCATGATTTAATTTTTGAAGATAATAAAACACAAAACCACTAATAAAATACAATAAAACATCAATGTAATCTTTGGTGTACCTTGCTAAATAGTTTGGGAAAACAAATTCAAATAATACACTATATAAGAAACAGATATATAGAATAATTGGAAGGCTAATTTTATAGTTTGCATTGTTTTTGCTCTTTTTTAATACTTGTAAAGAAATAAAAAGAACAATAGGAATAATTAAAAAATCGTTTGTGTAAAAGCGAAAAAATCTGGGTAATTGAAAATTAAAATATGCAGACAAATAAATAAAACTTCCTAAAAAGTAAGAGAATGCTATGTATTTGCTTAATATGTTTTTCATGTTAACCAGCTGCTATCATTGCAATTAACCAAGCCAAACCAGAACCAATAATACTAACAACCATAAAAGCAGAATACAAAATCCAACCAATAATTCTATACAAAAAGAATGGGTGTTTTTTTAAACGTTCTGCAAAATTAGGATTTTCTTTATCATAAATAACTCTAGCAATTTCTGCTTTTTTAACCGCTTCTTTTTTTTAAGTTAATTCCTTTTCTCTAGGGTTTAATAAAGAATTACAGTTTTTACAGATTTTAGTATCTGTATTAAAAAGTCCACAATTGGCACATTTTATCATGCTTTTATTCGCCATTTCTTTTTTTTAAAGTGATGCTTTCTTTTTGTAAGGCCTAATAATTAAACGCGTTTCTCTGTCAAATCGAATGTAATTGTACACCCAATTTAAAAACACAATGGCTTTGTTTCTAAACCCAATTAAAGAAAAAAGGTGTACAAACATCCATACAAACCATGCAAATATTCCTTGAAATTTCCATTTTTTTAAATCTACAACAGCTTTATTTCTTCCTATAGTTGCCATAGCTCCTTTATCATTATAAACAAAGGGAGTTTCTTTTTGGTTTTGCAATTTGGCTAAAATGTTTTTAGCCACTAATTTACCTTGTTGCAGCGCAGGTTGAGCCATCATTGGGTGCCCATATGGAGTTTTGTCAGAAGTCATACAAGCAACGTCTCCCACAGCATAAATATTTGTGTAGTTTTTTACTTTATTAAAAGTATCTACTTTAATTCTTTCTGCACGTTCTACAATGCAATCTGCCTCTAAACCGTCTATTGTTTCTCCTTTTACACCTGCAGCCCAAATAACGGTGGCTGCTTTAAAATGGTCTTCTCCTTTGGTAGTAACTATTTTTCCATCGTAATCTAAAACACGTAAGTTTTTCCAAACATTTACACCTAAATTAATTAAAAAATCTTCTGCTTTTTCTGAAGCTTTAGCACTCATCCCTTTTAACAAACAACCAGAACTTTGTATTAAGTTAATTTGCATTTGCCTTATATCTAAATCAGGATAATCTTTTGGCAAAATACCTTTTTTCATTTCTGCTAAAGCACCTGCCAATTCTACTCCTGTTGGACCACCACCAACAATTACAAAATTCATTAATGCTTTTCTTTCTTCAAAATTTGATGTGAGTAATGCTTCTTCAAAATTTTCTAAAACCAAGCTTCTAATATTTAGCGCCTGTGGTATAGATTTCATTTCCATGGCATATTTTTCTACATTTTTATTTCCGAAATAATTAGTTGTAGATCCAGTGGCAATGATTAATTCATCATACGCTAAATTTCCAATATTAGTTTTTATTTCGTTTTTAGCAGGATTTATTTTAGAAACTTCTGCTAGTCTAAAGTAAAAATTAGCAACATCATTAAATCTTTTTCTTAATGGAAAAGCAATAGAATCTGGCTCTAAACCACCAGTAGCAACTTGGTAGAGTAGTGGTTGAAATGTGTGATAATTATGCTTATCTAATAAAACAACCTGTAATTCTTGCTTTTCTAAACCTCTTGCAGCTGCTAAACCTGCAAAACCACCTCCAATAATTACAACTCTAGGAAAACTTGTTTGTGGAATATTCATTTGAGATGATTAGATGTTTGGATTTTTAGATGCATAGAATTACAAATTTACTGAAAATGAATAATTTCTTTATTTGAAACCTTGTTTTATTTCTTGTAAACTTTTACTTGAAGATATAAACGCAGTAATTACTTTAAAATATAATTCATCAGGCGCTAAATTGTAATATTTGGCCCACTTATCATCTTTAAATAAATGATTGATTTGTTTTATACGTTTTTGAGCTTCAGAAAATGTAAATAAAAACTCTGTAGTGTTATTTTTAGGTTGAAGTTTAGCTGCTTTTTCTTTAAAATTGATATGAATAACAAAGTTTTTTTCTGAAGAATGAATAGGGTAGAAGTCTTGCCATTTTGCAAAACCAATGGTTATTTGTTGGTTTTTATAATGTTCATTGGCAACTAATTTCCAACGGCAGTTGGCAACTCTGCCCCAATGATTCGATTTTCTGTAAACACCTTCTTTGGTGTAGAAATATTCACTTTCAGATTTACTTTTATAAGTTGTGTTTTCTAGTAAATTGAAATCATCAACTTGTATAAATTCACAAAAAGTATGTTTAAAGAAGTTGGTTTGGTTGTAGGTTTTCAGTGGGTCTTATTTTTATCAAAAATAAGAAAGCTATTTGATAAAAGCATTAAATTGATTTTGTTCTTCTTCTTTTTATGAATAAAAAAACGCAATCAAATTAATGATTGCGTTTTGGGTATATATAGACTCTGAAATTACACTTTAATAATCGCGGTGTAATATTTCAGAAGGACTGCTATAAAAGATACCTGTTTTCACAGGTATAAGCGATTCACACAAAATTTCTATTGAAATTTTAGTTCTCTGCTTACTTTACTTCTTCAAAATCTACATCTTCTACATTATCTCCTTGATCTGCACTACCTTCTGGTTGCCCTTGTGCTTCTGCACCTGGGTTAGCACCTCCAGCAGCTTGTTCTGCAGCGTACATTTCTTCGCTAGCTGCTTTCCAAGCTTCGTTAATCTTTTCCATTGCAGCATCAATTTGAGCTAAATCTTTAGACCCATGTGCAGCTTTTAATTCAACTAAAGCAGCTTCAATAGGCTCTTTTTTATCAGCAGATAACTTATCGCCAAATTCTTTTAATTGCTTTTCTGTTTGGAAAATCATAGAATCTGCCCCATTTACTTTTTCTGCAGTTTCTTTAGCAGCTTTATCAGCATCAGCATTTGCTTCTGCTTCTTGCTTCATTTTCTCAATTTCTTCTTCAGATAAACCAGAAGAAGCTTCAATTCTAATGTCTTGAGATTTTCCTGTAGCTTTATCTGCAGCAGATACTTTAATAATTCCGTTTGCATCAATATCAAAAGTTACCTCAATTTGTGGTACACCTCTTTGTGCTGGTGGAATGTCTGTTAACTGAAAACGACCAATTGTATTGTTGTCTGCAGCCATTGCTCTTTCACCTTGTAAAACATGAATGTCTACAGAAGGTTGATTGTCTACAGCAGTAGAAAATACTTGAGATTTCTTTGTAGGAATTGTAGTGTTTGCATCAATTAATTTAGTGAAAACATTCCCCATAGTTTCTATTCCTAAAGATAAAGGTGTAACATCTAATAATAATACATCTTTTACATCTCCAGTTAATACACCACCTTGTATTGCAGCACCTAAAGAAACAACTTCATCTGGGTTTACACCTTTACTTGGCGCTTTACCAAAGAATTTTTCTACTGCTTCTTGTATTGCAGGTATTCTTGTAGAACCACCAACTAAAATAATCTCATCAATTTCTGAAGTTGATAAATCTGCATTTTTTAATGCTTTTTGGCAAGGCTCTATTGTTCTCTTAACTAAATCGTCTATTAATTGCTCAAATTTAGAACGAGATAAAGTTCTTACCAAGTGCTTTGGGCCACTAGCGGTAGCTGTTACATAAGGTAAGTTAATTTCTGTAGAAGAAGAAGAAGACAATTCTATCTTCGCTTTTTCTGCAGCTTCCTTTAAACGTTGTAAAGCCATAGGATCTTCTCTTAAATCCATATTTTCATCAGCTTTAAACTCTTCTGCTAACCAATTGATAATTTTTTCATCAACATCATCTCCACCTAAATGTGTATCACCGTCTGTTGCTAATACCTCAAAAACACCATCACCTAATTCTAAGATAGAAACATCATGTGTACCACCACCAAAGTCAAAAACAACAATTTTTTTATCGTCATTAGCTTTGTCTAAACCATAAGCTAAAGCTGCGGCAGTTGGCTCGTTAATGATTCTTTCTACTTTTAAACCAGCAATTTCACCAGCTTCTTTTGTAGCTTGTCTTTGCGCATCGTTAAAGTATGCAGGTACAGTAACTACTGCTCCTGTAACGTCTGTTCCTAAATAGTCTTCAGCCGTTTTTTTCATTTTTTGTAATATCATAGCAGATATTTCTTGTGGTGTGTATAAACGACCATCAATATCTACTCTAGGCGTATCATTATCTCCTTTAACTACTTTGTAAGGTACTCTTTTTACTTCTTGAGAAGAATCTGAGAATTTATTTCCCATAAAACGTTTAATAGAATAAACTGTTTTAGTAGGGTTAGTTACTGCTTGTCTTTTTGCAGGATCACCAATTTTACGTTCGCCACCTTCTACAAATGCTACTATAGATGGTGTAGTTCTTTTTCCTTCTGCATTAGGTATTACTACTGGCTCATTACCTTCCATTACAGAAACACAAGAGTTAGTTGTACCTAAATCGATTCCAATTATTTTACTCATAATATTTATTTTAATAATATTTTTAATTCAATTTTACGCTTTACCTTAGGCAAAGTGTATGCCAACAGTTTTTTACTAAGAAAATGTCAGTTTTTTTGTTTTTCTTTTGATAAAAATGTGACATCGTGACATATTATGGTGTCTAATACTTGAGAAATATCCTTGTTTGAAAAGCTAAAATAATTCCCTATATTTGGATAATCCTTAATTCACCAAAGAATAAATTATATAACTAAATTAAATAACAATGAGCAAATTTGACGAAAAAGTAGCTTTATACAAGCAGTTTATGGACGATAGAAATTTACGTTCTAACACAGAATTATTGGCGGCAGTAACAAAAGGTTTAGGGCCATCTATTTACAAAGCAGATGCAGAAACTGTTTCTGGTTCTGATGCTAAGGAATTAGCAACTGTAAAGAATAACTTTCTAATCAAAAAGCTAGGTTTAGCAGATAGTGCAGAGTTGGATGAGGCAATTGAGGAGGTAATTGAAAGAATTGGTAAGTCTGAAAGAAAAAAATATAGAGCAGTAGTATACTATATGCTTATGAAAAAATTTGATAAAGAAGCGGTTTACGGTTTCTAGAAATCTAAATTATTTTATTATTTATTTAAAAATTCAACTTATTTAGGTTGAATTTTTTTATTTTTACATATATATGGTTAAATTTTTTACGGATGTCACAATTTATTAGTGTTTTTGATATGCTCAAAATAGGGGTTGGGCCATCTAGTTCGCATACTTTGGGTCCTTGGAGGGCTGCGAAGCAATGGGTGTCTAAACTAAAAAATACTGCTTTATTTGATAAAATTGATGCTATAAAAGTAGATTTATACGGTTCTTTATCTTTAACAGGAAAAGGTCATGCTACAGACTTGGCTATATTATTGGGTTTAAGTGAAGCAGATCCAGAATATATACCCATTGAAGATATTTTAATTATCGTAGAACGAATAAATACACAAGAAGAAATTTTATTTAAAGGTGGTAAAACAATTCCTTTTTTTAAAGATTCTATTGTTTTTAATAGAGAGTTTTTACCTTTTCATGCAAATGCTGTTACGTTTAGGGGTTTTTTAAAAGGTGAAGAAGTTACTGCGGATACCTATTTTTCTATAGGTGGGGGTTTTATTGTTCAAGAAAAAAATCATTTAGAAGAAGAAATTGAGATTAATACTAAAAATTTTCCTTTTCCAATAAATAGGGCAGTAGAACTAGAAAAGTATTGTGATAAACATGATTTGCGCATTTCTGATATTGTTTTAATGAACGAGTTAGAGTTGAGAACCGCGAAAGAAATAGATTTTGAATTAAATAGAATTTGGGAAACCATGTTAGAGTGCATGTATATTGGTTGCCATACAGAAGGAAAACTACCTGGAGGTTTGAATGTGAAAAGGCGTGCTTTTGGTATTCAAGAAAAACTAATAAAAGATGCACATTATACAGATCCTAAAGAGTGGGTTGCTGCAATAAGGAGCTCTGAAGTAAAATTTAGAGAAATTTTAAAATGGGTAAGTTGCTTTGCTTTATCTGTAAATGAAGTAAATGCATCTTTAGGAAGAGTAGTTACTGCACCAACAAATGGCAGTGCAGGTGTAATTCCTGCTGTTTTAATGTATTATCTGGTGATAGAGAATCACGATGCAGATTTTAATCATATTAAACGATTTTTATTGGTAGCTGGAGAAATAGGCAGTATTTTTAAGAAAAATGCTACAATTTCTGCAGCAATGGGTGGTTGCCAGGCAGAAATTGGCGTATCTTCAGCAATGGCAGCAGCAGCTTTAACAGAGTTGTTAGGTGGCTCACCTGCACAATGTTTGGTGGCAGCAGAAATTGCAATGGAACATCATTTAGGTTTAACCTGCGATCCTATTGGAGGTTTGGTGCAAATACCGTGTATAGAACGCAATTCTATGGGAGCAATTAAGGCTATAAATGCTGCAGAAATTGCTTTAGAAACAGACCCTAAAGAAGTAAAAGTGCCTTTAGATAAGGTAATAGATACCATGTGGAAAACAGCGCAAGATATGCATGAAAACTACAAAGAAACTTCAGAAGGTGGTTTAGCAATTAGTGTTGGAATGGCAGATTGTTGATTTTTTTTAATTAGTTTTAAAAGTGATAAAGTTATAAGGTTATAAAGTTTCAAAGTTTCAAAGTTTCAAAGTTTTTGGGTTTTGAGGTTTCTAGGTTGAAAAAGTTTGTTTTATATAATACTAATTTGGTAAAAACAATTTACCTGAATTATCTATGTAAAATTGTCTTTTTTCTGAGTGATAAAGTTTGTACATTGTTTCAACTTTTTATTTATGAAAAACGACTATACCAACAAAAAATTTCAAGAGTTATTAGAGAAACTACAACAAGAAAGCTGGCAATTAGAGTTGTTAATTTCTGGTTTTGCAATTTTTGGTTTGTTTCAGGCTTTAGATCCCATAGAATATAACAGATTAGCAGCTGTGGCTAATGAAAGTTATACCAAATTCCTTTATGTTGTAGCTGGTATTTCTTGTAAGGTTTTAATTGTAAACCTAATTATTCATGTAATTTTAAGGGGTTTATGGATTGGTGCTATTGGCCTTAGATATGTTTCTGATGATATAGATTATGACGCTTTAAAATACAAAAAACGTTTTACAAATTACTTAAAAAAGAAGGTAGGTTCTTTTGATAAGTATATAGGAACCTTAGAAAATTACTGTAGTGTTTTATTTGCAGTAACGTTTCTTTATCTATTTTACATCATTTCATTTTTTATGGTAATGGGTGTAGTGGTTTTAGTAGGTGCTTTTTTTATAGAAAGCGGCTATTTTTCTGAAATAGTAGGTTTTACGTTATTAGGTTTCTTCGCATTGGGTTATTTCTTTTTAGCATTACTTATTTTTATTGATTTTATAACGCAAGGTTACTTAAAAAAAGTGGAATGGATTTCTTTTTTGTATTTTCCTTTATATAAAGTTTTTAGTGTTTTAACACTATCGTTTTTATATAGAGCACTGGTTTATAATTTTCTAGACAATAAATTTGGGCGTAGGTTATTGCTTGTATTATTTCCGGTTTATCTTTCTGCATTTTATTTATCTACTGTAAATAATGTGCGTTCTAGTTTTATTTTGGTAAAATCGTATTCCTCTAAAAACTACAGTTATAAAAATAATTACCTTAAAAGCTTAGAAAAAAACCAGTTTATAAAAAATGCAGCAATACAAAGTAAAATTGTTTCAGAGCCGTATTTAAATATATTTATTCCGTTTAGAAGTAAAATAGAAGACGTTGTTTTTGAACAGTATCCAGATTTAAAAATGGTAGAGGATGTAAGAGGTTTTGGTAGTAATTTTTTTACGTCTAAGTATACTATTGCAGACAGCTTGCAAACTAATTATTTAAGTGCTGTTAATAATATTTTCAAACTAAAAATTGATGGTAAACCTATAAAATCAGATTTTTTAATAACTGAAACTAATACACAATTGGGTTTCGAGCATATTCAATTAATAAAAAATTTAGAAGAAGGAAGGCATTTGTTAACCGTAAAAAGTCTTCACAGAGATCAGAAAACAAAAAAGACGTCGCTAAAAGATATTGTAGAAATTCCGTTTTGGTATCTTAAAAACTAATAATCATTAACTATTGTTTTGTAGCTAAACGTGTTCACCTAGGAATTTATAAGCCTTACCTAAGTCTTTTAAATGATAAGAATATAAAAAGATGCGAAAGTGAGATCACTTTCGCATCTTTAGTATGTATTTAAACTTTTAAAGGAGTTTTGTCAGATTGACTTACAGCTAACCCATAAATTACAAGTCCGAAACCTATTTTGTTAATAGCGTCTCCAATATTGTAAATCACGTCCATATTCAATCCCCATCCTCCAATAGCGTCATACCAGCCAGGTGTTCCTGCCATATAACCTAAAGGATAAATTGCCCATCCAACTAAAACAAACCAACATAATGTCTTGTGAGCAGATAAGACAGAACCTCCTGCAGCCTCTGCTAATTTTCTTGCCTTTCCTAGCCAAATATCATATACAATTACAAAGTAGGCTGCTCCAGAGAAGAGACCCCATAACCAAGCATTATCTCTGTCAACTGCTTCACCAAGGTAACCTGTTACTAACATTATTATAGAGAAAAAGATCATTCTCCACATTAATGATTTTTTGGCTCCTGCCACTTTTAAAATTAAGTAGAATTCAACGCACATTAATGGTACAGTTAAAACCCAATCTACATATCTAAAAAATGTAGGTGATTCTGCATTGGAAGCCCAATAATCTCTCATATACCAATAATGTACTGCTGCAATAAATGTAATTAAACCCGATACAAGTATTGAAGTACGCCATTTTTTATCAAAACCGTTCATTGATAAAAAGAAAAATGCTGCTGCGGCCATCATGGCCATACAACCTACAAAAAAGGTGAAACCAACGTAATCGTCTGTTGCCATTTTTGCTACTGCTAAAAATTTTGTAATGTAAAACATAGAGTATAATTTAGAATTAGTAAATACTTTTTTGTCTACCTCTTTTAAGTAAACCTTAAACAAAATTAAAGAAAATTTTCTTACTTTTACAGTAAATAGGTTATCAAAATGCTTAATTATCAAAACTTTAAGATTTTTTTTACATTTTTTCTATTTTGGCTAGGTTTACAATTTGGCCAATTAATAGAAGATACTATTGCTTATTTTTTAGTGTTAAGTGTAGGAATAATTCATGGTTCTAACGATTTGCTAATATTAAAACGCAAAGCAATAAAACAGAAAGTATATGTTTTGTCTATTTTGTATTATACACTTTTAATAATTTTATGTGTTGTGTTTTTTGTGTTAACACCATTTGTGTCGCTAATACTTTTTATAGTGTTAAGTGCTTATCATTTTGGAGAGCAGCATTTAGAAGCTAAAATTAAAGGGCCTTATTTTTTAGCATTGTTACTCTATATTGCTTACGGTACAATAATATTTTCTCTTATTTTTTTAGAAAACTTAGCAGGTGTAGATAAAATCGTTAATGATTTAACGGGTAATTTTTTTACAGAAAATGTTATAACAGTTACACTAATTAGTTCAAGTACCTTAACAGTATTAATTATGCTCTATTTATATGTAAACAAGTGTACTAAAAATATAAATTTTGTAAAAGAGCTCTTTTATATTGTGTTGTTATACTTAATCTTTAAAAGTGGTTCTTTAATGTATGGTTTTGCTATTTACTTTGTACTATGGCATAGTATACCTTCTATAATAGATCAAACCAAATATCTATCTGGTGAGGCAAATAAATTAAATATATTAAAGTATTTAAAATCTGCAGGTTTAATTTGGTTATTCAGTATTTTAGGTTTGGTATTAACCTATATTTTAGTAGATAAGAGTTATTTTATTTCTGTTATTTTTCTAGTATTATTTGCAGTAACACTCCCGCATGTTTGGGTTATGTATAAAATGAAAAATTAGCGCGTAAATACTAAATCGTTTCCAGAAGATAATTCTTCAGAAAAACGATAGTTTTCTATATTAAAGCCTTTTAAATCTTCTATAGTTTCTGCGTTATTTTCTATAATATAACGCACCATATAACCGCGTGCCATTTTCGCATAGGTCATAATGGTTTTGTATTCGCCATTTTTAAAGTCTTTAAAAACAGGTGTAATCATTGGTACTTTTAAAGTCTTTTTAGGTAATGCTTTAAAGTATTCTGTACTCGCAAGATTTACTAGTAATTCATTATCTGTTAACTCTTCATTTAAAGAATCTGCTAAGTCTGTATTCCAAAACTTATATAAGTTTTCGGTTTTGCCTACTTTTAAACGAGTTCCCATTTCTAAACGGTAAGGTTGTATAAGATCAAGAGGTTTCAATAAGCCATATAAGCCGGACAATATTCTTAGTTTTTCTTGTAAAATCGCTATTTTTTCTTCAGATAAAGAGTTTACATCAATTCCTTGAAAAACAGCGCCAGTAAAAGAGTAAATGGCTTGTTTAGCATTTGCTTTTGTAAATGGTGTTTCCCAAGATTGATTTCTTTCGTAATTTAAAGCAGATAAATCATCAGAAATTTTCATTAATTCTGATAATTTCTTTTTGGAAAGTGTTCTAAGTTTTTTGTTTAATGCACTAGATTGTTCTAGAAAACGTGGTTGTGTATATGTTTCAGTAGGTACTTTGGTTTCGAAATCTAGAGATTTTGCCGGAGAAATAATTATTTTCATTTGTTGAAATTGAAAAATTAGTATTGCATTCTTAAAGAGTATAAAAATACAATTACTATTAAAATTTTTCTAATTGTAAGGCACAATTTTAATTGATACAACTATTGGTAATTCTAATACCTTACAGGTGGTTAGTAATTGGTGTGTATAAATTTTTGTAATAGTAAAAATAGTACCAATGTTTTTATTGGATAAAAAAAAATCACCACTAAACAAGTTAGTGGCGATTATAAAATTTCTAATAAAATTAAAAGTCTAATTTTAGTAATAATCTTCTATGTTGAGTTCAAGAACAAATAAATTACAAACTAATAAAAAACGTTAATCTATAGAAATCGTTAGTTGCAAATCTTTCATCTTCATCTGCTAAATTCCCTCCAAAAGAGAATCTTAAACCTGCATTATTCTTTTGGAATTGAACATATGGTCCAGCCCAGAAGTAGCCATCTACTCTATCTAAAGAACCACCACCATTTACATCACCTCCAGATAAAAATAATTCCTCAATATGGGCACCAAAAGAAAAGAATGGGCTTACTTTATAACCTAAATTTGCCCAGTAGTGCACATAGTTGTTAGTTGCTTGCCCTGCAGTTGTTTCATCAGCAAGTGCTGCATAATATCCAATATAAAATTGTCCTTCTAATTTGTCTGATCCGTGATTTACAGTTAAATTTGGTACAATACCATCTCCAATAACCCCAGGACCTTGTGCACCACTAGATAGCAAGCTACCCATGGTAAAACCTAATTGTGGATTAATGTCAAAATCTCCTACAGTAAAATTGTAACCAAGACCAAATTCTGTCCACTGTCCCCAAGAAGCACCAGCAGAACCACCTCCCCATTGGATACCATAAAAAGTGAAAGCGCTAGTGTCAGATAATTCATATGCACCTGTCATCATAGGGTTGAATCCAAAAAATGCATCTTGATTAAGACTAAGTCCAATACTTAACTTGTCGTCTGTTTGTGCGTTTGCTGTCGTAAAGGAAAATAGCATTAAAAATGTAAAACCAATTGAAAGTTTTTTTAGTGTCATAATTTTTGTTTAAAAGTTTAAAATTAATTGTTCCCCCTTTTTAATTCTCTACAGATTACAAACAGTTAAAAAGGTGAAACACTTTGCTTGCAATACTGCTTTAAATATTATTTTAATTAAATATTGAAAATAAATTGCTATTAGATTTTTTTTATTTTCACTATTGTAATCTCTCTGAAATTAATATTTTACTAGTATGAGTATCAATTATCAGAGTGACAAAGTTATAATAGATTAGCTTTAAGTTCCAAATTAATAGTATAACTTTCGGTATTTTTATGTATCTGACAAAATCAAAACTTTATATTTATAATATCGCATTAAATCGTGTTAAATTTTATTAATTTACATTGTATTAAATTTGTGTTTTGGTGTTTTTTTTAGAGTTAAAAGAGATAAAATGGATTAATTGTTAAATTTTATTCATTAAAAATCGCATTTAAGGTGAAAAAGTGTAATTTAATACTATAGGTTTTTTTATTGATGTGTTTAATTTCATTTATAGTTGTGTTGCTATCGATTTAAAAAAAAATATGTTTTTTGAACTAATAAATTGTTTCATTTAAAATGAACCAATTATAACACAGAGTAATTGTAATGGCATACCTTCTATTTTTTAGTATCTTATTTCTTTTGAATTATTCTTTTATTATATTTGAAAGAATTATAAATAAAAGTCTTTTCTAAACTATGATCATTCCTATTAATGTGTAATTTAGAAATTGGGCTTCAGGATAAATAAACATTTATGAAAACAATTACATTAGTATTTATTTTATTTACAACCATATCGTTTGCACAAACAGATCTTAAGTTATACGATATTATTAATGCAATTTCTGCTGATAGAATTAAAAAAGACGTAAAAAAGTTAACAGATTTCGGAACAAGAAATACCTTTTCTGATACCATTTCTAAAACAAGAGGAATTGGAGCAGCAAGACGTTGGATAAAAGCGGAATTCGATAAAATTTCTTCAGATTGTAATAATTGCTTAAATACCTTTTATCAAAAAGATTTGGTAACAACAGATATGGGCTCAAGAGTACCACATGATGCGTATGTTGTAAATGTAGTTGCTATTCAAAAAGGAACAAAATACCCAAATAAGTACATTATAATGAGTGGTGATATAGATTCTAGAGCCAGTGATACTATGGATTTTACTACAGATGCACCTGGAGCAAATGATAATGCATCTGGTATGGCAGGTACTATTGAGGCTGCAAGAGTCTTAAGCAAATATAAATTTGAAAGCAGTATTATTTATGTGGGTTTATCTGGGGAAGAACAAGGTTTATTTGGCGGCGCAGGTTTAGCTAAATATGCAAAAGATAACAAATGGGACATTATAGGTATTCTTAATAATGATATGATTGGGAATATTAAAGGAGTAGATGGTGTAATAGATAATAGAACATTTAGAATATTTTCTGAGCCTGTGCCCGCAAACGAAACAGAAAGACAGCGCAGATTGCGCAGATTTTATGGAGGTGAAGTAGATGGTATCTCAAGACAATTGGCAAGATATATCTATAAAAATGTAAAAATTTATATGCCAGAAATGAATCCAATGATGATTTACAGATTAGATCGTTTTGGAAGAGGTGGGCACCACAGACCTTTTAACGATTTAGGTTTTGCTGGTGTAAGAATAATGGAAGCTCATGAAAATTACACACAACAGCACCAAGATATAAGAACAGAAAATGGGATTAAGTATGGTGATACCTTTGAGCATGTTAATTTTCCATATGCAAAAAAATTAACAGCTGTAAATGCAATTAACCTAGCAAGTTTGGCCTGGGCGCCAGAAGCTCCAAAAGAAGTTGCTATTGGCGGAATTGTGGAAGCTTCAGCAAAACTAAAATGGAGTAATGTGACTGGTGCCAAAGGTTATAAAATTTATTGGAGAGATACAACTTCTCCAACATGGGACAATTCTAGATATGTAGAAGATACAGAGTTTACGTTAGAGGGTATTGTAATTGATAATTTCTTCTTTGGAGTAGCTGCTGTTGGGCAAAATGGACACGAAAGTGTAGTAGTTTTTCCAAATAAAATTATGAGATAGTATGTTTTTTAGAATAATTTTATTTGGTCTACTCGTTACATCTTGTGTAACCAAAAAAGAATACAAAAGACCTAACTATATTAATTTTGAGCAGGTTAACGATTCTATTTTTGTAATACTAAACAATTCAATATTAGCACCTACTTTTTTAACAATAGAAGATTTAAAAAAAAATAAAACTGTCTTTGTAGACTTTAATAGTCCGAAAGAATTTACAATTTTAAAATTTCATGAATCTGAAACAGATACCATTGCTATTGATAAAAATTACAGGTTTAAATTACAATATGGTAGTTCTTATGCAAAACCTTATGATACTTTGTATAACTATGGTCTTCCCTTCTTAAAGGGCAAACGTTACAAGGTTTTACAGGGAAATAATGGAAGTTATAGTCATAGAAAAATAACCTCTAAATACGCTATAGATTTTAAAATGAATGTAGGCGAGGGAGTTTGTGCTGTTAGAGATGGATTGGTTATACAAACCAAAAGCGATTCTAATGAAGGCGGAACCACCAAAAAATACATGGATAAAGCAAATAAAATATTAGTAGTGCATAAAGATGGTACGTTTGTGCAGTATGCCCATTTTAAGCAAGATGGTGTGTTGGTAAAAAAGGGAGATTCTATTAAAAAGGGACAACTTATTGGTTACTCTGGGAATACCGGTTTTTCTTCTGAGCCACATTTGCATTTTGTGTTATATGCATCTTCAAAAGAAGGATTAGTTTCTGTGCCTTTTATTTTAAATAGTGTACCATCACAAGAATATAAAAAAGGAAACTACGCTAAAAATAAGTAAAACACTCTTTTAGTTCATATAGAGGTTGCTGATGCATTTATAGTATAAACCAATCATTTTCTTTAGTACGGTAAAAGTAATACTATTATATTTGAATATAAAACTTTTAGTTATGAGAAGTGTATTAATTTTATCAGCGCTTTTAATTGTTAATTTATCTTTTGCGCAACATACAGAGGTTCTTGTTAAAAACATTTCTGTATCTGGCATAGAACAAGGTCAATTTAAAACAAACGGAATACAAGATTTAAATAAAGAACTTTTTTTTATTCAAGATTTAAAACCAATAAACAACTCTGAGGGTAAATTTGCTTTTTATAAAGAAATTGACCAATCTTTTGTAAAAGAAAAGGAGAGTATAGTAAAAACAGATAAAAAAATTATTCAACTTTTAACATCTAATAGTTTAGCGGTAGATGTGAATTTGGATCTAATACATAAAATTTTACTCCAAAAGTTTATAAAGAATGAGGTTTTAAGCCAAGTTGTAAGTGATGATAACTATAACGCTTTTTATAAAACTTACGACTTAAAGGATAAGTTAAATATATTAATTTACAAAGGTGAATATACTGCTGTAGAGTTAGGGAATAATATTTATCAGTCTATAAACAAATTATTTAAAACAGAAATAGATAAAACTTTAGACAGTAGTTTAAACCTTTTAACGTTCAATTTTTAGCATATTTTCTGAGTTGATTAGTTAAGTTTGTTTGTTATTTGGAAAATTGACATTGGGTAACCAATGTCAATTTTTTATTTAGATAAAATAACATACTAGTTATTATAAAACACTTTTAAGTTGTAAGATATACTTAAGGATACTTTATAGATTGTATTAGTTTTTATCTGTTACTCAAAACTTGTTTCGCCAACATTAGGGTTGTATATATAGTTGAAAGTATAATGTCTGCCATTTTCAGGATTTGAAGAATCGTTATTTTTGTAATAGTTTAAGATTTCCATTTTCGCATAATGGCCATCATTTGTTTTAATAATTAAAATAACGCCAGCAATTGGGTTAATTACATTATTAATAAAATCGTAACTATACCAACCATTATTACTACCAATAGGCAATGCATAGCTATCTGTTGCATCTTGTTTAAATATTGCATTTTCTGGTACATCTATTACATTACTAAAAGTGTCATTTACTAAAAGAAGGCCTGCTTCTCCCGTTCGCTCAGGTTCATCGGCTATACCCACTTTACCACCTCCATTAACTAAAATAGTTAGACCTCTAAAGGCAATATCCCAGTTGTCATCTGTAACTTGCGTGCCCGTTTTAAAACTAAATTTTGAAAATTCTCCGGAAACAGCTCCTCTTCCTGTATTCCCTATTTGTGGCGCCGCAAAATTTTCTACTTTATTAGCAGTTACGGGTGTTAACATAGTTTCTTCACTCTCGTTACAAGAAGTTACTGTTAAGCTTAAAAAAGCTATTATTAAAATTGATTTTAGATTTCTCATGACTAATTAATTAAATTGATTATTATTATTCGTTTTTTATTAAAAATTAAATTGTAATCGTGCATAAAAACTTCTCCCTAATAGCAATACAGCATCATTGTTAGGAAATAGAGATTGATTTTCTAAACCTTTTTCATTTAAAAGGTTATCAACACCTAATTGCATGTTCATCATTTCGAAAAATGTTTTTTCAAAAGCTATATTTATCTGCGTGTTTCCAGCTACAAAAGCATCGTATTTGTCTATAATATTTTGGCTATTGTTAGTGTCGAACAAAGCGTATTTACTTCTATAAATAGCTCTAATATTTGCAGAAAAGTCATGTGTTAGATTATTGTAAAATAATTTTACATTTGCAGTATGTTTAGAGCGATTAGGCAAGCCAAAATAATCTGATTTCTCTAAAATTTCTGCTGATGCATTTGGTGATCTTCTAAAGAATACAGTGCCAGACTCAATTTTGTTAAGATCCTCATTATCTTTTGCTTCTAAATACTGGTAACCTCCTAAAAATCGTAAGTTTTTAGAGATTTTATAATTAAAATCGGTTTCTATACCTTGCGTAAATACCCGATTTCTATTTTCATAATAAAACACATTAGTGCCAGTACCTATGCCTGGAAGACCACCAGGTAAAACCACTGTATTAATTAGATCGTTAATATTATTTCTAAAAAAATTCACATTTATTTTTAAACCGTCTGCAGGTTTAGCGTCAAAGCCAAAATTGTATCCAATAGAATTTTCTGGTTTTAAATCTCTAACTAGTAATTGAACATTAGGTTCATTGCCATACAACTCTTGTAAAGTATTTGTTCCTAAAACAAGGTAACCACCTGTAGCGTTATTAAAATTGAAAAATAATTGCCTAAAATCTGGTGCTTTAAAGCCATAACCAACAGATGCTTTTGCAGATAACCAATCGTTTATGCGATAATTTGTAGATATTTTGGGGCTAAAAGCAGACTCGTATTTGTTATGGCTATCAAATCTTGCACCAATAACAGTATTCATTTCTTCAAAAGGACTAAAGTCGTATTGTGCAAAAATATATTTTGCTTCAAACGTTTCTCTTTTGTCAAAAAAAGTTCTGTCTAATGCATCAAAATTAATTCCTGTACCTAAATTTAGGGTGCTATTTTTAAATTTAGCTATTGCTCTAATTTCTGGTCTTATTAAGGTTTGATCAAATAGGGAAGGACTGCCATTAATTTGACTATTCGCAGTAAATCTTGTGTTGTAAAACGTATAATCTATTTCCCAAGTATCATTTATTTTATGATTTACTTCTATATTAGAATTCCAGTCTTTTTGGGTGTTAAATTCGCCTTGTTCTTCATAAAAATAGCGTTGTGAAACCAATAGTTTTAAGGCTTCAGAAAACGTATACGTTAATTGCAAACTACTTGTATAGTTTTGATAAGCTTCTGTAGTTACAAAGGGAGTTTCTGGACTTAAATCGAAACCACCACTCGAATTTGAGTTGAAACCAGCAACAAACCCTAGCTTTTCTTTTCTGTAAACAAGATTGGTATTTAAATCCAATTCATCTCGTGCGCCTCCTCTAACAAAAGTTGCAAAATCTCCTTTTAAAGTATTTCTTTTAGGCTTTTCTGTGATGATATTAATAACGCCACCCAAAGCCTCTGAACCATATAAAGAAGATGAAGGGCCTTTAACAATTTCTATTTGTTTGATATTATTTACAGTTATTCTGTTCAAATCTAAATTTCCAGAACTTCTGCCTACTAAGGGAACACCATCAATTAAAATCATGGTGTATTCTGCAGATAAACCTTGCATTTGCACTCCAGTAAAACCACTTTGATCGGTTACAAAATTAACACCTGTTTGCTCTAATAAAATATTACTAAGCCTAGTAGACCCTGCTTGCTGAATTTGCTTTTTAGAGATTAGCGTAACTGGCATAGGTAAAGAAGACAATTGCCTAATTGTTCTTGTTGCTGTTATTATAACTTCATCTAATTTATTTATGGTTACAGAATCTTTGGTTTTTTTCTGACCGTAATTAGCGAAAGCTATCAATAAAAAAAAGATTTTTAAAAATCTATTTAGAAACATTCTTAATAATTTTTTGCAAATATATAACCTATTTTTATTTATTCTAAATAAATTTTATATTTTTGCAGAAAATAATTTTAAACCAAAATAATTCATAACATGAAAAAATTAGTATTAGGAAGTTTGTTGTTTTTTGTTGCAGTTTCATTTAATGCTCAAAGTAAAAAGGCAAAAGACAAAAAGGCAATTAAAGAAATGTGTGGCTGTTTTGAAGTTACTTTTAATTTCGCAGAAACGTTTAATTACAGTAAAGACAGTACTTATAGACCGTCTAAAAATAAGGTAAGTAAAGGTTTAGAGTGGGCTGGTTTGGTTACAGATAGTAACAATAAAATTTCAATACAGCATATTTTGCAAGTAGGTAACCCTGCAAAACCCATGATTGTTAAACATTGGAGACAAGATTGGATGTATGAAAACACCGATTTTTATGTGTACAATGGCGACAATAATTGGACTTTTACCCAAAAAGATAAAAAGGATGTTAAAAAACAGTGGACACAAAAAGTGTATCAAGTAGATGATAGTCCGCGTTATGAAGGTTCTGGCTCTTGGGTTCACGCAGATGGTAAGAGTTATTGGGAAAATACAACTACTGCACCTTTACCAAGAAGAGAATACACCAAAAGAAGCGATTATAACATTACCTTAAGAGGTAACAGACACGAAATTACAGATTTTGGTTGGGTGCACGATCAAGACAACAGTAAAATTATTAGAGAAGTTGGTAAAGAAGATGTAATTCTAGCCAATGAAAAAGGCTACAATACCTATAAAAAAGTTGCTGACAGTAGATGTAAGGCTGCACAAGATTGGTGGCTTGCGAACAATGACAAATGGCAAAAAGTAAGAAGTAAATGGGAAAATGTTTTTAACAGAAACACCAACTTAACTTTAGAAACTAAAGTAGAAAACAAACCACTATACAAGCATTTATTCGCTGAAGAAGTTACCGAAGAAAAAGAAATGAATGCAATTATTGAAGCTTTTGTAAAAAAATAATTAGATGAAGAAGTTAGTATTTTTATGTACAATACTTTTAGGGCAAATGTTATTTTCTCAGGAAAATAACATTTTCCTTAAAAGAGATTTTTGGAAAACCAATCCAAGTATAAAAACCATAAACAAAAAAATTGCTGAAGGGAATAATATTGCCGCTTTAAACAGCAATGCTTTTGATGGTACAATTTATGCAATATTAGAAAATGTAGACAATAAAACAATTAAGTACTTGCTTTCTAAACCTGGTAATGAGGTTAACAAAAAAACACACGATGGAAGAACCTATATTTTCTGGGCAGGTTATAATGGCAATGTAGACATAATGAAATATGTTTATAATAAAGGCGCAAAAACAGATATAATAGATACAAACGGAAATACATTTCTGAATTTTGCAGCTACTACTGGCCAATTAAATAAAGAAGTTTACAACTATGCTTTTAAAATTGGTGCTGCTATTTCCAAAGAGAAAAATCACGATGGTGCAAATGCTTTGTTATTAATTGCGCCTTATGTAAAAGATTTTGAACTTATAGATTTGTTTATATCAAATGGGGCTTCTTTAAATGATAAAGATTCTAATGGAAATGGACTATTTGAATATGCTGCCAAAAGCGGAAATATTTCATTTTTAAAGACGTTGCTTGCAAAAAATGTTTCTATTGGTAAAAATGCAATGGTTTTTGCAAGTCAAGGTTTACGTAGACAAAAAAATACCTTGGCAACTTATAAGGCTTTAGAAAAATTAGGTGCTGCTGTAAATGTTGTAAATCACAGAGGTAGAAACCCTTTACACGCTATCGCATACAATAGTAAAGATTTAGAAACTTATACTTATTTTATTAAAAAAGGAGTTTCTGCAGATTTACAAGACAAAGGTGGTGATTCGCCTTTTATGAATGCAGCAAATAGTAATACTTTAGAAGTAGTGCAGTTTTTACTAAAATATATTAAAGATATTAATGTAAAAGATGAAAACGGACGTTCTGCTTTAGCAATGGCTGTTAACAAAAATACATTAAATGTAGTTGAGTTTTTATTGGCCAATAATGCAAACATAAACACGGTAGATAAAAAAGGAAATACGCTTTCTTACTATTTGATAAATAATTTTAAATCAAAAAATACAACCGCTTTTGAAGCAAAATTAAAATTGTTAGAAAAAAATGGTTTGGTTGTAAATAAACCTCAAAACGCAGGAAATACATTACTACACATTGCTGTAGAAAGAAATAATTTGGCTCTTTTAAAAAGATTGGCTAGTTTTAAAATAGATGTAAATGCCAAAAATAAACAAGGTTTAACTGCGTTACAAATTGCTGCTATGAAAGCTAATGACACTGCCATAATAAATTATTTATTAAGTATAGGTGCAGATAAAAATGTAAAAACAGATTTTGACGAAACTGTTTACGATTTAGCTTCTGAAAATGAATTGTTACAAAAACAAAACATTAATATTTCTTTTTTGAAATAAAACATTTACAATGAAAACAAAAAGATTAGTTTTAATAATTCCAGTTTTTTTACTGATGAAATTCGCATTATTCAGCTTTAAAAAATATGCAGAAAGCAGCCCTTACAAATGTATGATTCAGATGAAGAATTATACAGGCGAAGGTGCTTATATTGTGATTTCATTATTAAACCCAGAAGGTAAATATGAAGAAACTTTATATGTGCAAGGAGATGATGATGAATGGTATTTTGACATTACAGAATGGTGGAATTTTCAAGGAAAAAAACGAGCTGATATAGATGCAATAACTGGGGCAACTATTAGTGGCGGGCAACGTAATATTAGTGTAATTAATATACCAGATGACAAATTAGATAAAGGCTATAAAATTCGTTTTGAATCTGCAGTAGAAGATCAAGAATATTATAAAGACGATGTAGAATTTGAATTAACATCTACCAATGTAAAATCTAAAATAGAAGGAAAAGGGTTTATTCGTTATATAAGAATGATGCCAAAATAAAATAGTAAATATGACAATTTCTATATGGAGATATAGCCATTTAACACTGGCTATATCTTCTGCATTATTTATTATAATTGCTTCTCTTACGGGAATAATTTTAGCTTTTGAACCAATTTCAAATCAGTTAAAATCCAACACGTTTAATTTAGAGGAAGTTACAATTGCGCAAACTTTAGTCCCGTTAAAAGAAAAGTATGAAGAGGTAATTAAGGTAGAAATAGATGCCAATAAGAACGTTATTGCAGATGTTATTACTAAAGATGGCAATAGTGAACAGTTTTATATAAACCCTTTTACAGGCAAAAAAGTTGGCGATATACTAACTAAAAAGCCAATTTTTGAATTTGCTACAAATTTACACCGTTCTTTATTTTTGAAGTCTACAGGACGTTTTTTGGTAGGTTTCTTCTCGTTATTACTTTTTCTTATTACCATTACAGGCACTACTTTAATAGCAAAAAGGCAAGGTGGTTTTACTAAGATTTTTTCTAAAATTGTAAAAGAAAATTTTAATCAATACTATCATATCGTTTTAGGTAGGTGGTTTTTAATTCCAATTATAATTATAACCTTAACAGGCGTTTACCTTTCTTTAGAACGCTTTGCTGTTTTGCCAAAAGAGCAGGCGAAACATCAAAAAATAAATTCATCAGAAAAAAAGGAGAAAAAGCCTATTACAGATTTTGTTATTTTTAAAAACACTACGCTTCATCAAATTAATTATATCGAATTTCCTTTTTCTACAGATGAAGAAGATTATTTTTTTGTAAAATTTGATGATAAAGAAATTGCAATAAACCAACATACAGGGCAGTTGGTAAGTGAGAAAAAAATGGGTTTGCTTAGTCTATTTTCTAGCTACAGTTTTAGTTTGCATACTGGGCAAGGCAATATAATTTGGTCTCTTGTATTATTAATTTCTTGCTTGGCAATTTTATTTTTTATCTACTCTGGGTTTTATATGACTTTAAAACGAAGAAAAAATACAGATCATTTTAAAAATCTGTTTACAAAAGATGAAGCTGAATTTATAGTGTTAGTAGGTTCAGAAACAGGCAGTACAAATCAATTTGCTATAGCTTTTACACGGGCATTATTAAAGATAAATAAAAAGGTTTTTATGGCAGATTTAAATAGTTATTCAACTTATAAAAAAGCTACAAGTCTTCTTGTTTTTACGGCTACTTATGGTGATGGAGTTGCGCCTGCTAATGCAAATAAATTCATTAAAAAACTACAAGAAATTAAACCCGTAAATCCGCTTAAATTTGCAGTTGTTGGTTTTGGTTCTACCAATTATCCTGAATTTTGCAAGTTTGCAATATTGGTACAAGCTAATTTACAATTGGTAACTCAATTTATAGCAATGTTGCCTTTGTATAAAATAAATAATCAATCTTATGCTGAATTTAATGCTTGGGTTTTAAAATGGAGCGCAATTTATAAGTTGGCGTTAGAAGTGCCGGAAAAAAATACAACAATTACAACCGAAAAGAAAGTTGTGTTTAAAGTAATTAGTAAATCAAAAATAAATGAAGATGATACTTTTTTAATGGAGCTAAAACCAACAGAAAAGGTAAAGTTTTCTTCTGGAGATTTACTTGGTTTAGTGCCACAAAATGAAACTAATAAGCGTTTTTATTCCATAGCAAAAGTAAATAAACATATTTTATTGAGTATTAAAAAACATCAATTTGGTGTTTGTTCAAGCTATTTAAGTAGCTTAAATAAAGGAGATGAGGTTTTGGCGGCAGTTCAAGTTAATAAAGAATTTCATTTTCCCAAAAAAGCAAAAGAGGTTATTTTAATTGCAAACGGCACAGGAATAGCTCCTTTTTTAGGCATGATTAATGAAAATAAGAAGACTAAAATTCATTTGTTTTGGGGAGGAAGAGCAAAAAAATCTTTTGAAATTTATAAAAATAGTATAGAAACTGCTATTAAAAAAGAACAGTTAACTTCTTTATATTCTGCTTATTCTAGGGAAGAAGAAGCTACAGTTTATGTGCAAGATGTTTTAAAAACTCAAAAAAGTTTTATAATTAAAGCATTACAACAAAAGAGTAGTATTTTAATATGTGGCTCTTTAGCCATGCAAAAAGGGGTTTTTGAAGTTTTAAGAGAAATGATTAAAGAGAATCTAAATACCGATTTAGATAAATTTCTAGAGAATGGACAAATAAAAACAGATTGCTACTAAATTTTACCTTTAAGTGTTTACAATCCTTAAAGGTAAAATGAATAGCTAATTATTTGATTGAATGAAATGGAAAATAAAATTTTATAATCCACTCATAAAACTACCATAAGGATCTTTAAATTGAGTACCTTCTGTAAACCTTTGTTTGCTTAATTTTTTAAATTCAACCAAAGCCCATAATACAAATTCTTTCATAAAATAAGAATCGGTTTCATTAAGATTGGGTTGTTGTTCTTTTATAAATTTATCTAAAGGTGTAATTTTATCCAATTCTGCTTTATACTGCATTTCTGTATAATCATCTAATAACTCAAAATCTTCTTCTGCGTTAAAAAACCAAGATACAATTTCATCATAAGGTGTTTCTTCACCTTGCTTTTCTAATTTCTTTATTTCAGTAAAATATTGAGGAAATAAGGTGGTAATTGCTTTTTTAATTAATGTTTCTGCAACAACATGTGCACCTTCTTGCTCACCCTCGTAAACCAATTCTACTTTTCCTGTAATTGCAGGGATAATTCCATCAAAATCATTTAAGCGAATCATGGTTTCTGCATCGCCAGAAAGTAAAGCTCTGCGTTCTGCAGTACTTAATAGATTTTCAAAAGCAGTAATACTTAAACGTGCACTAACCCCACTTTTTGCATCAATATATTCGCTTTCTCTAGCCTCAAAAACAACTTGTTCTAACAAATCTTTAGCCAATTCTGGCACTTTTATAAACTCTTTTTGTGCACTTGCTTTACTAGTTTCTTGTTGGGTAATAATTTTGGCAGTTTCTATATTTTCAGGATAATGCGTTAAAATTTGCGAACCAATTCTGTCTTTTAAAGGGGTTACAATACTACCTCTGTTGGTATAATCTTCTGGATTTGCAGTAAACACAAATTGCATATCTAAAGGCAGGCGTAATTTAAAGCCTCTAATTTGAATATCGCCTTCTTGCAGAATATTAAATAACGCAACCTGTATTCTCGCTTGTAAATCTGGCAATTCGTTAATTACAAAAATACAGCGGTTTGCTCTTGGAATCATTCCATAGTGAATAACACGATCATCTGCATAAGATAATTTTAAATTTGCGGCTTTTATGGGATCTACATCACCAATAATATCTGCTACAGTAACATCTGGTGTGGCTAATTTTTCTGCAAAACGGTCATCTCTGTGTAACCAACTAATTGGTGTTTCATCTCCTTTTTCTGCAATTAATTCTGTTGCAAATCTAGAAATTGGGTGTAATGGATCGTCATTAATTTCTGAACCTTTTACAACAGGAATGTACTCATCTAAAAGTGTAACCATTAATCTGGCCAAACGTGTTTTTGCTTGGCCACGTAAACCTAATAAGTTAATATTATGTTTACTTAAAATGGCTCTTTCTAATTCAGGAATTACGGTGTTTTCATAACCATGAACTCCTTTAAAGACAGTTTCTTTACTCATCATTTTACTGATTAAGTTTTCACGCAATTCGTCTTTAATAGATTTTGAGATATAACCTGCCTTTTTTAATTCTCCTAACGTTTTAATGTTTTCTATCATTTTTTCCTGTCCTTAGTCCTTTCCATTTCGACTGCGCTCAATACAGGCTTAGAAAGGAAACTGTTGTGTTTATTTGTATGTTCTTTTTTTTAATACTTCATTAGCAAACTTGCTCAGTTCTTCCCTTTGGGAAGATGCTCTAAAGGGCAGATGGGATTTAATCCTATCCCTAACCCTTTCCGAAGGAAAGGGAACTGTTATGTTTATCTTTATGAAATATTTTCATTTTAAATATTAGGTTAAGATTTTTTCCAAACTTGCTCAACTCTTCCCTTTGGGAAGATGCCCTTTAGGGCAGATGGGAACTAACTAAAACCCTTCTCTTTGGGAAGGTTGGATGGGATTTTACCCCTTAATTCTCTTCTTTCTATTTGTTTCATAATCTTCAAAAATCATTTCACCTAAACCCTTTAAGCCTGTGTAAAATGCTTTTCCTTGGTTTGCTTGTGTAAAAGCTCTTACAAATTGCATTAAATATGGGTCTTGTGCAATCATAAAAGTAGTAATGGGTATATGCAACTTTCTGGCTTGTTGCGCCATTGCATAACACTTATTTACAATGTGTTTGTCTAAACCATTACTGTTTTTGTAATATTGTCCATCTGGCAAACGCAAACAACTTGGTTTACCATCTGTAATCATAAAAATTTGTTTGTTGGTATTTCTTTTTCTACGCAGTAGATCCATAGCTAAATTTAAACCAGCCACTGTATTTGTATGGTAAGGACCAACTTGTAAATAAGGCAAATCTTTAATTTTAATAGACCAAGCATCATTACCAAAAACAATAATATCTAAGGTGTCTTTTGGGTAACGTGTTGTAATTAATTCTGCCAAAGCCATAGCTACTTTTTTGGCAGGTGTAATTCTATCTTCACCATACAAAATCATAGAATGACTAATATCAATCATTAAAACGGTACTCATTTGGCTTTTGTGAAGTGTTTCTTCAACCACCAAATCGTTTTCAGTTAAATTAAAATTATCAATTCCATTATTAATTTGTGCGTTTCTTATGCTTTCTGTTACAGAAACTTTGTCTAATGCATCACCAAATTGATAAGCTCTAAAATCTCCAGTATGTTCATCACCAATACCAGGAGATTTACTCTTATGGTTTCCAGCGCCACTTCTTTTAATCTTACCAAAAATTGCGTTTAATGCCTGTTGACGAATAGCACGTTCTGTTTTAGGAGTAATTTTTGTACCTCCAGTTCCATCTCCTTTAATCTCTTCTTTTATATAACCTTTCTTTTTTAAGTCTTCAATAAAATCGTCAATGGTATAATTTTCGTCGGTTAAACTATATTCTTTGTCCAAAGAACGCAACCAATCTATGGCTTCATCAAAATCGCCAGAAGTGTGCGTAATTAGTTCCTTAAAAATTTCGAAAAGTTTTTCAAAAGGGGAAACATTTGCGGCTTCATAGGTTTTAAAAACAAACCCTTTTCTATTGCTTTTATTTTTCATCAGTATAAAAATACGGCTTTATTAAGTACGTTAGAAAACATTAACATAGCTTTAATATTTCTTAAGATTATGAAATTTTATTTCTCCTGATTTGTACTTTCTTAAATAATTAAGTTGAATTTATTGAAGAGCATAATTTTATTATTTAATTAACAAGAAGTAAAATCAGTATAATTAATTTGGTAAATTATTTAACCAGACAAAATTCATTATGAAATCAAAGCCATTTAATTCAGTAAAAATAATAGGAATATTATTTCTAACATTTTCTTTTTTAGGAGTTCAAGAGACAAGCGCACAATTTTGGAAAAAGAAAAAAGAAGCAGTTAAAAAGACAGCAGTAAAAAAACCAACGTCTAAAAAGAAAGGGAAATCTATAAAAGATTTAACAAAAAGTAGTAAAAAAATTACGGGTTTATTTACCATTTATCAAGATACAGTAACAGGAGCAACAAAACTGCTAATTAAAAAAGAACAACTAAATAAAGATTTTATTTATTTTTCTCAGATTGCAGATGGTGTTACAGAGGCAGGTCAATTTAGAGGTTCTTACAATGGTTCTTCTGTTTTTCATTTGAAAAAATACTTTAACCGTTTAGAGTTTGTGGCTCCAAATACGGCCTTTTATTTCGATGAAAATAATCCAATTTCTAAATCATCAAAGGCAAACATTAGTGACGCTGTAATTGCTGCAGGTAAAATTTTAGCAGAAGATGAAAAAACAGGAGAATTTTTGATTGCGGCAGACGGTTTATTTTTATCAGAAACCTTTACAAGAGTAAAAAGTCCTAGATTTCCAGGGCAATCACCATTTAGTTTTTCTTTAGGAAGACTAGATAAAAGTAAATCTAAAATTGAAGAAATTAAGAATTACCCAGAAAACACCAATGTTAAAACAGAATATGTGTATAGCAATCCTTCTGTAGTAAATGGTGGAGGAAAAGCAGTTACAGATGGCAGAAATGTTTCTATAAAAGTGTTTCACACCTTTATGAATATGCCAGAAGATGATTATGAAACGCGTTTGGATGATGCTAGAGTTGGTTACTTTACAACAGAAACTAATGATATGACTTCTACAGATGTTGTAAATTATAGAGATTTTATTCACCGTTGGAAATTGGTGAAGAAAAACCCAAATGCAGTAATTTCTGAACCTGTGAAACCCATAACCTGGTGGATAGAAAACTCAACGCCTTTAGAGTTTAGAGAAACCATAAAAGAAGGTGTTTTAGCTTGGAATGAAGCTTTTGAAAAAGCTGGTTTTAAAAATGCAATGGAGGTAAAAGTACAATCAGATACTGCAACTTGGGATGCTGGAGATGTACGTTATAATGTGTTAAGATGGACATCTTCTCCAAACCCACCTTTTGGTGGTTATGGACCAAGTTTTGTAAACCCAAGAACTGGAGAAATTTTAGGATCTGACATTATGTTAGAATATGTACATTTTACAAATAGAGTGTATTATGATAGAATTTTTAATAATGCAGCTGCGTTAAGCTTAAACATTTTAACAGAAGAAGAGGAGAAAGCGAACTTTTTTAAAAATAAGAACAATCATTTGTATTGTTCTAAAGGGCATTTAATGCATGAAAATACGTTATTTGGTCAAGCAGTATTGGCTGCTGCAGGTGCATCAGATTTAGAAATGGAAGGCATGAAAAAAGAAGGTATGAAATCTTTAATAATGCATGAAGTAGGGCATACTTTAGGGTTGAATCATAATATGAAGGCCAGTCAGTTATTTTCTCCAGAGCAATTAGCAGATGCTAATTTTATTAAAGGAAAAGCGTTAACAGGTTCTGTAATGGATTATGCAGGAATTAATTTAACAACAGATAGAAGCAAGCAAGGCCAATATTATGACATGGCTGTTGGTCCTTATGATATTTGGGCAATTCAATTTGGCTACACACCTTTTAAAAACGATGCAGAAAAGAACACATTATTAGAAAGGTCTACAGAGCCACAATTAATTTTTGGTAATGATGCAGATGATATGCGTGCTCCTGGTAAAGCAATTGATCCAAGAGTTATGATTGGAGATTTGTCTAATGACCAAATTAGATATTCTGTAGATAGAATAGAGTTGGTAAATAAAATGATGAAAGATGTGAAACTTCGTTTTGCAAATAAAGGAGAGTCTTATGAGCAATTAAGGCAAGCTTATTATATTTTAAGCGGTCAAGCAGCAACGGCTGCAGGTGTTATTTCTAGATTTATTGGTGGTGTTTATGTAGATAGAGCTCAGCCAAATCAAAAAGGTGCAACACAACCTTATACACCTGTAAGTTTACAAGATCAAAAAAGAGCAATGAATGCCTTAAAAAAATATGTTTTTGCGCCAGATGCTTTTACAGCTCCAAAAGATTTGTATAATTATTTGGCAAGACAAAGAAGAGGTTACAATTTCTTTGGTGGTCCAGAAGATCCTAAAATTCACGAACAAGTTTTAAGTTATCAAACTAGAGTTTTGGCGCATATTATGCATCCAAATACCTTACAGAGAATTACAAATTCTGAATTATATGGGAATGAATACAAATTGTCTACTTACATGACAGATTTAAACAACGCTATGTTTAAACAAGATATTTATGGCAGTGTAAATTCATTCAGACAAAATTTACAAGCTGCCTATACCAAAGGTTTAATTAGCGTTATTTCTGGCAGAACAAGTAGTAGATATTCTGTAGCTGCAAAATCTATGGCTATTTATAATTTAAATACTATTAAAACTTGGGTGAGTAATAATAGAGGTAATGTTGCTACAAAAGCACATAAAACTCACTTAAAAACACTAATTACAAATACGTTAAAAGAGGTGAAATAAATAATTATCTTAACTTATTTTTAAGTAAAACCGTAATCTGTTAAGATTACGGTTTTTTATCTTTACACTATGGCTAAAATACTAATTACAGGAGGTACAGGTTTAGTTGGTACCCGTTTAACAGCGTTACTTTTAGAGAAAAATCACGAAGTAAGAATTCTTACAAGAAACCCAAATGCAAAAAACGAGTTTCACTGGGATTATTCTAAAAGTTATGTTGATGAAAAAGCACTTGAAAATATAGATTATATTATTCATTTAGCGGGTGCAGGAATTGCAGATAAACGCTGGACAGCAGATCGTAAAAAAGTAATAATAGACAGTAGAGTGGCAACTGCAAATTTATTGTTTGATAAAATTAAAGAACATAATATTGCTTTAAAAGGATTTATTTCTGCTTCTGGAAGTAATTTTTATGGAGCAAAAACTACGGATACTATTTATACAGAAGAACACAATGCTGGCGAAGATTTTTTAGGAGATGTTTGTGTAAAATGGGAAGCTGCCGCAAATCAGTTTTCTAAATTAGAGATACCTGTAACCATTTTAAGAACAGGTATTGTGTTGTCTCAAAAAGGTGGCGCATTAGAAAAAATGAAAACCCCAATAGTTTCCCCTTTAGGTTCTGGTAATCAATATTTATCTTGGATTCATATTGACGATTTGTGCGGTATTTATGTAAAAGCAGTAGAAGAGGAGTTTAATGGCACATATAATACAGTTGCTCCTGAATTTCATACAAGTAAAACTTTTTCTAAGATATTGGCAAACGTAATTAAAAGACCTTTTTTACCAATTGCTGTGCCTGGTTTTTTATTAAAATTAGTTTTTGGAGAGTTGGCTGTAATTTTATTAGAAGGTAGCAAATTGTCTTCTAAAAAAATAGAAAAGACATATACTTTTAATTATCCAACATTAAAAGAAGCTTTAAAAAGTTTATAAGAAAAAGACGAATCACTTAAGATTCGTCTTTTACACTTACATTTTAAAGCATCTGGGGATTTTTACTTTAAAAACTGTAAGATATTTTAATATAGGGTAAAACATTATCTTTTTCTCATGTTTTTAGCCTTATACTATTTGTTTTAACAATTCTACTAAAAAAAAGTTAGCGTCATAGTTAATTTTAAAAATTTGCACCTGGTCTAGCAGGAGATTGTGCTTGTGCTTTTTGCGGATTTAAAATTAGATAGGTGCCTAATGCAGTTAGCACAGCATATTTGCCATAATTACCAATTTTTTTTATGGCTTCTTCTCTTGTTATTTTCTTTTCTTTATTGGGATTCATTTCTATAATTTGTGTTTATTCTAGAATAATTTTTTTTGTAATCTCTTTAAAATCTTTTTTTATTTTAACTAGATAAACTCCTGCTGGTAAGTTTGGCAATTTAGTGTTGTAAGTGCCATTAGAGTTAAATAATTTAGAATAAACGACTTTACCTAAAAGAGAATATAACTCTAGTTTAATGTAATCTGCGTTTATTCCGTTTACAAACAGCGTATTATTTACATTAAAAATTTGCGCATTTTCAAAAGCATCAATTGTTGCATTTAATGCCTTGCCACTAGTATGAATAAAAAAGTTTTCACTGTTTTTCATTTCTGTAGTATAAACAAATTGATAACTATTGTTTTTACCATATAGCTTTATAAACTTGTTGTTTAGCTTATCTTCAACATAAATTGAAATCCCGTTAGGTAAATTAGTTTGTGACACAGAAATAGTAACCTCTTTTTCTGAAGATGCATTAATTTTTAATGGAATTACAGCATCATACACACTATTACTTGGCAAAGATTGTATGCTTAATCTTTTATCAGAATCCTTAGAAGTTAAACTTGTATATACTTCAAAATTAGAAGAAATACCATTAAAAACTTCACCATCGTAACCATTATCATAATCAGTTGTAGCACCATCTACAAAATAAACTTGTGCATACTTTTCATTTGTAGTGTCAGATACGTTTATCTTAATTTCTGATTTTTCAGTCTTTAAGAAAGTATCGGTTTCCAAATGATTTTGATTTGAGTTGCTAAAATTAGTGCTTAAATTATTATCTACTTCAACAAAAAAGGCCTGCCCAGGTGCAATGCTAAAATTATCTAATGTAATTTTTGTTTCATAAGCACCTAAACCATTATTCAATTCATTATTCCAAACCCAAAGTGTTTGTGATTTTAAACTTTTGGCTACACCACTATTTGCTAATAAAAAATCTGCACTATTAATGTAACTAGGGTATGGGTTTGCTATTAAATTATAGGCACTGATGTTGCTCGTAGTTGCCTCCGTAATATTTTGTGTATCTAATGTTCCTACAAAGGTAATATCACTAGGGGAAGATAACCTTATGCTATAACCTTTTCCAGCAGCTATTATATCTGAAGTATTTGTTTCGTTTAAAGGATCAACTTGTCCTACTTTATAATAGGTCCATTTTTCATTTATATTTGCTGTATTGTTGTTATAAGGTGCAAACGCGATATTTTGATCATTTCCTGTGCCAGAACCTCTTGAAATATTAGGATTTGCGTTTATAAAATCCACTACACTTTGTCCAGATACAGGTGAACCAACCAAATACCATTTATTAGCTTCTAAGGTTCTTTTATAGGTGAAATTACCATTGGCATTTCCTAATATTATTAGCGAAGCTCCAGAATTTATAGTAAAAGCACCAGTATTATTAACGTCTCCATTAATGGTTAATCCTTTGTTTTTAGACAAGTTAAAAATTCCCTCAACATTTAAATTGTTTACAACAGCAGAGCTATTTTCTAATGTGACGTTTCTTCCATTTGCTATTTCTACATTATCTGTTGCAATAGGTTTCCTTCCTAAACTCCAGTTAGAATCTAAGGACCAAAATCCATTAATAGGTAAAAAACTGTTGTTTTGATTTTTAACTGTTGTGAAATTCCAAACAGTGTTATCAATACCACTAAAGAAACAACCAGACAAATTGGTAAACGCCGTACTAGATATTTCAATATAATAAGATGTATTTAAAGTTAAATTAGTGTTTGGCGCAATACTAACAATGTTGTTTGTAATAGATGTAGCTGTTGCTGAAATGGTTTCTACAATATTGTTATTAGCGGCATTTATTATAGATAAACTTCCATTAGCTGCTAAAATATTTTCAGAAAAAGTAATTGTTAAATTGCCATTAATAGCGATATCTAAGGCGTTGTTAGCAGGAAAATTATCTGTAATAACCGGACTTTCGTTAATAATAACTTCAACAGGCTTAACAGTTTCACAACCTGTAAGATCATTTGTAAGTTTGATAAAATAAGTTCCAGATGTATTTACTCGATTTGGATTTGCTAAGCTAGAAGTTGCATTTGCATCTGAAAAATAAGACAAAGTTCCTGTAGAACTTCCGTTTGTAATTGCATTAGCCGTTAAATCTACAGATGAAGGACTACAAACAGCAGCAGGATTATTAATTTCTAAAACCGGACTTTCGTTAATAAGAACTTCAACAGGCTTAACAGTTTCGCAACCAGTAAGATCATTTGTAAGTTTAATAAAATAAGTTCCAGAAGTATTTACTCGATTTGGATTTGCTAAGCTAGAAGTTGCATTTGCATCTGAATAATAAGACAAAGTTCCTGCAGAACTTCCGTTTGTAATTGCATTAGCAGTTAAATCTACAGATGAAGGACTACAAACAGCAGCAGGATTATTAATTTCTAAAACTGGACTTTCGTTAATAATAACTTCAACAGGCTTAACAGTTTCGCAGCCAGTAAGATCATTTGTAAGTTTTATAAAATAAGTTCCAGAAGTATTTACTTGATTTGGGTTTGCTAAGCTAGAGGTTGCATTTGCATCTAGAAAATAAGACAAAGTTCCTGCAGAACTTCCGTTTGTAATTGCATTGGCAGTTAAATCTATATTTGAAGGACTACAAACAGCAGCAGGATTATTAATTTCTAAAACCGGGCTTTGATATATGGTAATAGTATCTGTTTCCGAATTTGAGCCAGGGTTTTGTGTAGTATAGGTTACAGTATATGTTCCTGGAATGGAATTAGAAACGTCAATAACACCTGTTGAAAAATCGATAACCAAGCCAACAGTTGATGAAAATAATCCGCCAGATTCACCTGTAATTGTAGGAGTTAAATTTAATTCGGTTGTACAAGTTTCTTTGATAGGATAAAGAAAACTAGCATCATCTAAAACAGTGCCTGTAATGCTAATATTGAATTCTTTACTATAATATTTAGTTATATTTGGGGCATTATAAGTAACAATATAATTGCCTGCATTAGAATTTGATAAATCTATTTCTCCAGTATTCGCATTTATGACTAATCCTGAATTAGCGGTAAAAATACCTCCAGAAATTCCATTAATTGTGGGAGTTGGGTTGGTGTCAGAAACATCGTAACTAGAAGATGCATAACTAAAATTTGAAAAATCGTTGTAATGCAAGTCGATGTATTTTTCTATAACCTGTGCATAGTCTCTAGCAAAAAATGGTATGGTAGAAGATCTTGAATCTTGTCTGCCATCATATGCAGTTAAAAGAGTACCCATATCTCTTACTCTTCTATTTACTTCTGTCATTATACCATCAATAGTTCCACCACCACCGTTTACAGTTCCTCCACCTTGTACAACTGTATTTGCTCTATTTGTATCTCCAGAACCATGCCTTATGTTACTGTAGTAATCGCCAGCAAAGTAAGGATTGTTACCTGGGTTTGTATCATCACAATTACCTTGACTATTACCAGAAGAAATATGACTAGGTACTGTTCTGTAACCAACATTTCTGCTACAACCTGAATGTCCTAAAGCAGCATATTCCGCACCTCCAGTGGTTTGTAATAGTCCACCAAAACTCTGAGAACCTCTTATTAAATCTTCAAAAGTTAAGTTTTGAATATTATTTTCAATTAAATTTTTAATAGTTACTCGTGATAATTCAACTGCGTTAGTCCTTGTGTTATTCAAATTTTCGTCAAAAGAATTCCTTGTTAAATTATATCCAGCTTCCACTCTTGGTATAGAGTGACTTTGTCCATGTAAATCGATATAAAGACCTTTACCAAACTTCGTGGTTACATCTGCACTTGCTTGGTCTATAAAATTGTGATAAGCATCAAAATATTGACCAGCAGTGCTATTATTACATGTAGCAACACTTTTATTTCTATTTGGATCTAGTTTGCTTCTATGCAGATTACTCACAATAATATATGGGTATTCACCAAATTGTTCAAAACACCTTTTTTGAATTTCTTTAATTAATACATCTGTATTGTCATCTTGTTCGTTTGTACCACACCTTCTATCTGGCAAACTCCTGTCGTTATCTGGATAAGAAATTCCACCAAAACTTCTGCCAGACTGTAAAACTCCACCATGAGGTGCAGATATAATAACTGGCATTGTACCAGGAATGTATTCTATATATTTTTTAGAACTGTCAAAATATTGAGAAGTTGCAAATGAAATAGTTATATTTTCTTGTGATGAATTTTGTCCAGGTGCATTTGTAGTATACGTTACAGTGTAGCTACCTAAGCTAGAGTTTGAAACATCTATTAATCCCGTTGAACTATTTATGCTTAAACCAGAGGTTGATGAAAATGTTCCACCAGATTCACCTGTAATTATTGGTGTTGGATCACTTCCTGAAATTGGATAAGAGTTAGTATCATAACTGAAAGATGCATTATCTGGAGTCTCTATTAATAAAGGGAAATCTAAAGTGATTTCTTCATTAACAGTGGTATGGTTAGTGATGTTTCCGTCAAAATTAAACTCTTCATTTCCGTTTATAAAAACTTTATCATGCGGGGCAGTTCTATTCCAATCATCAACATAATTATCGTATACTCCAGTTGTATAACTGCCATCAGGCAAGGGTACTATATTAGCATCTTCATCTAAAAATGCGCTATCTGTAGCATTTTCATAATTATCTGTTATAGATAAAACAACGGTGCCAGCAGGGTTTAAAATTTCCATTTTATTCTCTCCTGAGTACTTCGGCCGGTTTACATTTAAGGAAACACTATTTTGTGCAAAGAAATTAAATGATTGCAAAAAAATAATTAAGACAAGTATATGCCTTAAAAAATTAGGGGTAATTTTTTTAGTCATTATTTTAGGGGTAAAAAAAGTTTTAGCTACTTATTGTAGCCAAAAAATGGCTATCAATTAAATAACTGATAGCCAAATATAGTATTTTTTTTTAACTTAAAGTTTTAAGTTTAAAACTTTGAAGTAATGTTTAAACCAACTTCGCTCCAAGTTTTAGATATTCCATCAGTTCCTGTATGTAAAACTTCACAAACTTTATTTAAAGAAGCTAGGGCATCTAATGCATTCCAATTGCTTACATCCATAGTACCATTCATTGTAAATGTTTTGTTTGAAATAGTATATGTAAAAGGAACTTTGTAAGAAACGTCATTCATTAAAATAGTTGCTGTTCCTGTAGTATCTGTGTCTAAATTTAATTTACCAGATAATAATTTTGTGTTTGACATAACACCAAAAAAGAATTTTTGTATTTTATAATCTCTACTTGAATTTTTAGTAAATAAACTGCTAATAGGAATAGAGAATTCTGTATTGTTAATCGCTTCTTTAATAGTGTTTCCTTTACCGCCTGAAGTAATTTTTACTTGTCTAAACTGGCCACCAACTGGAGTTTTTTCAGTGTATTTATAGGCAGTAAAGTTAATTTCATTTTCAGCTTTTTCTAATGAAAACGCAGCTGTTTTTTCATTTTCATTCGTTTTACTTTCTTTTTTTGAATCTGACTTACAAGATGTGAATCCTACACAGATTAAGGCTAATAATAAAAGTGCTTTTTTCATAATATTATTGTTTTTTGTTTAAAATTGAATTTGCTAATTTTATATATTCATTCTTGGCTTCTTCAGAAGACATGTTTTTTACTTGCATCCATGCATTCATTTTAAAAGCGTTTCTTACACTTGGTGTTTTTGTTAAGGAAAAATTATTGCCATAATTTGCCTTTTTATAGTAAGCGTAGAATTTTAATTTTATATCGGGAGCAATTTCTTTTTTTAAATCAGAAATTTTATCAAATGCTTCTTTAAATGCTAGGTCTAGCTCTTTTGACATTTTTTATTTTTTAGCAATTACTTGCGTTCCTCCTTTAACTTTATCTCCCAGCTTAATGGTTAATTCTGTTCCTAAGGGAAAATATAAATCTACTCTAGAGCCAAATTTAATAAAACCTGCATCTGTACCTTGAATAACTTTGTCATCTTTTTTGGCGTAATTCACAATTCTTTTTGCCAGGGCACCTGCAATTTGTCTATACAATACTTCTCCAAAGGAACTATTATTTAAAACCACCGTAGTTCTTTCGTTTTCTGTGGAAGCTTTGGGATGCCAAGCAACTAAATATTTACCAGGATGATATTTACTATATTTTACTGTTCCGCCCATTGCATACCTAGTTACATGCACATTTATAGGAGACATAAAAATAGATACCTGTAATCTTTTGTCTTTAAAATATTCAGGTTCTTCTACTTCTTCAATAACAACAACTTTACCATCTACTGGTGCTACTACAGTATTTTCATCTAAAACAGTTTTTCTTGTTGGGTTTCTAAAAAACTGAAGAACAGTTACCAATAAAACCAATATGAATACTTGTACTATTTTTTGTAGCCAGAATATTTCAATAAACCTATCTGCTAATAAAATACTTGTTATGGCTAAAATAAACGTAATTACAATAATTTTATACCCTTCTTTGTGGAAACGAATCATTCTTTAAATAATATAATTTATATACAAATATACGAACGGAGCAGCAAATAACAAGCTATCTAGCCTATCTAAAATTCCACCATGACCTGGCATAATATTTCCGCTATCTTTTACTTTGGCTTGTCTTTTAAATTTAGATTCAACCAAATCACCAATTGTCCCAATTACAGAGATTATTATCGCAATAATTAGCCACTCTATTAAGCTAAAAGTGCTATTTAAAGTACTTATAATGTAGGCGGTTATTAATGCAAAAATTAATCCACCAAGGAAGCCTTCTTGTGTTTTTTTAGGGGAAACCGCTTCAAAAAGTTTTGTTTTGCCAAAGTTTTTGCCCATTAAAAAAGCAAAACTATCATTTACCCAAATTAGTATTAAGAAGCAAATCATTATATATGGGTGGTATTCCTCATTTTGAAATGGTAATAAAATTAAAAAACAAAACGAAAAAACAATATATCTTAGTATTAAACTTAGCTTTTCTCTTTCGGTTGAAAATGTAATTGTCTTTTTGGTAAAAAGTTGATATATTAAGAATATGGATGAAATTATATTTATACCTAAAACAAGTAAGGTAGCATAAGTATTAGTTCGCTTTAAAATTAAAAAAAGTGTTATTCCAAATAGTAAGTATGCTATTATATTTTTAAACTGAATCATTTTCGAAAGCTCCCATATTGCTAAAAGCCCGAAAATAGACACTAATACTATGTAAGATTCTTTTGAAAAAAGAATGGCGCCTACAAATAGGGTAACATAGATAACTCCAGAAAAACTCCTTTTAAAAAGGTTACGCATATTACAAATCTTCTAATAGCAGCAAATATAGGTTTTTTGTGTTACTGTTTCCGTAGTTTAAAAAATTATCCTCATTTTTCTGAGTACTATAGTTTTTTACAGCAGAAATATTGGTTGGTAAGTTGTTTTTAGCGTTGGTTTTAATTCCTGTTAAGCCTTCACCTGTATTTTTAACTAACTGGCTCGTGGTTGCAAAAACAATAAAGTTTTCTGATAACTCTGATAATTTTGTGCTTTTTAACTGATTGGAAGAGAATAATATATCTCCATGATCTGAAATTAAGTGTTCACAAGTTGTTAAAAATGGTAATGATTTGGAGTTTGTTTTTGTAGTTTTTATGTTTTTACTGTTTATAAATTTAAGTAAATCATCATTTCTTACAAATAACTCTTTCCAATTATTTTCTATTAAAATTTTTGCAATATTTTCTTTAACTTCCGCTTGCTTTTGGCAATACAAGAATTTTCCTCCTTTGTCGATAAAATTATGAACAAAAAGGTCATCTAAAGAAAGCTTTACTTCTTGTCTTTGAATTTCTTGAGTTTCCTTAATAGGTAAATTGAAAAGTTTTTTTAAAAAATCCATTTTATTGATTAAAAAGCACTAATTATTCTCCAGATTTTTTATCAACTGCTGTAGCGCTTATTTCTTCTTCAACTTTTTTGTCCTCCTTTACTTCGATTTCCAGTTCTTCAAAAGGTCTTTTACCAAATATTTTTAAAAGATCATCCTTAAAAATAACTTCTTTTTCTAGCAATAGCTCTGCCAAGGTTGTTAATTTTTCTTTGTTTTCTTCTAATATTTGTATGGCTCTGTCATATTGCGCTTCTATCATTTTAGAAATCTCAGAATCTATTTTCTTTGCAGTATCGTCACTATAAGGTTTTACAAAAGCATCATTACCAGAAGAGTCATAGTAGGTTATGTTTCCAACCTCATCATTTAAACCGTAAACGGTTACCATAGCTCTTGCTTGTTTTGTAACTTTTTCTAAATCACTTAACGCTCCTGTAGAAATTTTATTAAAGATAATTTTTTCTGCGGCTCTACCTCCTAAAGTAGCACACATTTCATCTAACATTTGTTCTGTTTGTACAATCATTCTTTCTGCTGGCAAATACCAAGCAGCTCCTAAAGATTGTCCTCTAGGTACAATAGTAACTTTTACCAAAGGTGCAGCATGTTCTAACATCCAACTTATGGTAGCATGACCTGCTTCATGAAAAGCAATTACCTTTTTTTCTTTAGGTGTAATTACTTTATTTTTCTTTTCTAAACCACCTACAATTCTATCTACAGCATCTAAAAAATCTTGGTGATGTATAGATTTTTTACTTTGTCTTGCCGCAATAAGTGCAGACTCGTTACACATATTTGCAATATCTGCCCCAGAAAAACCAGGAGTTTGTTGTGCTAAGAATTCTAAATTAACATCATCAGCCAATTTAAGAGGTTTAATGTGAACTTCAAAAATTTGTTTTCTTTCGTTAATATTAGGAAGGTCTACATAAATTTGTCTGTCAAATCTACCTGCACGCATTAAAGCACTATCTAAAACATCTGCTCTGTTTGTTGCAGCAATAACAATTACATTGGTATCTGTGCCAAAACCGTCCATTTCCGTTAACAATTGGTTTAACGTGTTTTCACGTTCATCGTTTCCACCTGTCATGCTATTTTTACCTCTTGCTCTACCAATAGCATCAATTTCATCAATAAAAATAATAGAAGGTGATTTTTGTGCTGCTTGTTTAAATAAATCTCTAACTCTAGAAGCACCTACACCTACAAACATCTCTACAAAATCTGAACCAGATAAAGAGAAAAAAGGAACACCAGCTTCTCCTGCTACTGCTTTGGCTAATAAAGTTTTACCAGTTCCTGGAGGACCTACTAATAATGCGCCTTTTGGTATTTTACCTCCTAAAGATGTATATTTCTCTGGATTTTTTAAGAAATCTACAATTTCTTGTACTTCTTCTTTTGCACCCTCTAAACCGGCTACGTTTTCAAAAGTTGTTTTTACTTTAGTGTCTTTATCAAATAATTTAGCTTTAGATTTTCCAATGCTAAATATTTGTCCACCACCTCCTGCACCAGCGCCACCACCAGACATTCTTCTCATAAAGAACAACCAAATAGCAATAAGTATGATGAATGGTAAAAGTCCTAAGATAGTGTCAAACATGCTGGTTTGACTCTCGTTTTTTAAATCGAAGCTTAAATCGTTTTCAGCTCTAGCTTTCTCTAAATCATTTTCAAAGTTTTGAAGATCTCCAAAATTATATTCATAAAGAGAAGCTCCTGGTCTGTAAAAAGCAGAGTTTTTAAGTTTTTGATATTTGGCTTTTTTCATAGCCTCATCTTTAATAAAAATCTGTGCTATGTTTTTATTTACAACAATAATTTTTTGAATATCATTTTCTCTTAACACTTCAGCAAATTCATTTTTAGAAATGCTTTTAGTTGCTAAGTCTCCACTGCTAAAAAACTGAAAACCAATTATTAATAAAAATATTGCGCCGTAAATCCAATACGCATTAAATTTAAATTTAGGTATATTGTTGTTGCTATTTTCTTTATTAGATTTGTTCATTTTTAATCAATAACTTTTTTAAATAATTGTTTAAGCTGGTGTAATCTGTGTAATTTTTGCATCACCCCAAAGGCTTTCGATGTCATAAAATTCTCTAATGTGTTTCTGAAAAACATGCACTGCAATGTTTACATAATCCATTAAAATCCATTCAGAATTTCCTTGCCCTTCTATATGCCATGGCTTGTCTTTAAGTTGCTTACTTACCAACTTTTGTACAGAACCAGAAATTGCGTTTACCTGTGTGTTAGAATTACCAGAGCAAATTATAAAATAATCACACACGGTATTTTCTATTTCTCGTAAGTCTAGTAATTGAATATCTTCTCCTTTAACTTCTTCAATTCCTTGAATAATAACAGCGATTAAATCGTCTGAGCTTACTTGTTTATTAATCATTAATTTAATTCTAATTTAAACGCAAAGTTATTGTTTTTTTATCATTATTTTGCGTATTATTAAACTACTTTACACTTTATTTAACAGTTGAAAATAATCAAACTTAATGCCACGGATTCTACTAATTCTTTTTTAAAGAAATTAGAAAAGAATATGACCTTAGAAAACTTTACGGTTATAGTTACAGATATGCAACTAAAAGGCAAAGGGCAACAAGACAGTGTTTGGCTTTCTGAACCTTATAAAAACTTAACATTTAGTGTTTTAATTTATTTCTCAGATCTATTATTACGAAATGCAAATTTTTTAAATTTTGCCATTTCCGCTGCTATTTTTGATGTTTTAGAGAAAGAAAATATACCTAATTTAAAAATTAAATGGCCTAACGACATTCTGTCAGCAAATCAAAAAATATGCGGAGTATTACTAGAAAATAATTTTAAGGGTGTAAAAATACGATCGTCTGTTGTTGGTATTGGCTTAAATGTAAACCAAACAGGATTTTCAAAAAAATTAAATAAAGTAAGTTCTTTAAAGTTAATTGCTAATAAAGAATTTAATTTGGATTTACTTTTACATAAATTGATAAAAAAAATACAAGAAAATATAACTTTATTAAATGCTAAAAGGTTTAAGTTGTTAGAAAATAAATACATGAACAATCTATATAAAAAAAACACTGCCACTATGTTTAAAGATAGCAACAATGTTGTGTTTATGGGGATAATTGTTGGTGTATCCCATTCAGGAAAACTTCAAATAGAGTTAGAGAATGGTATGATAAAAGAATACGGAATTAAGGAAATCGCCTTCCTTTAAATTTTTTCAATATTTTCTGTTAATGTAGTTACAAATTTGGTTAATGGTTTTTTAATCATCATTGCCATCATTGCATTAAACTCACCATCAAACTTTAAAGTAACACTTGTTTTATTCGTTTCTATTGCATTAAAATCTGCAGCCAAAGTAAAAGGTAATTTGCTACTAGCAGCACCTAAGATAATACTAGAAAAAGGTGTTTTGTCTTTTAATACCAATCTAATTTCTGGCATACCTGGCAGTCCAAAAAGAAAAGAGTCGCCATCAACTTCAAATTTATTGATGTTTTCGGGCATAATTTTTCCAAAATTATTTAAATCACTAAAAAAATTAAATGTTTCTTCCTGCGTTTTATGCAGAGTAACTGTACTTCCTTCAATATTCATTTTTATCTATTTTTATTGTTGCCAAGTGCTTGGGCTTTCTCGCCATTCTTGTAATAACAAAACTTCTTTCTCAGAAATGTAGTTGCTATCTAAAGCTTGTTCTAGTAGGTTGTTGTAGTTGCTTAATGTAACTAAATCTAAATTTTTAGTTTTAAAATTCTCTCTAGCAATATCAAAACCATATGAAAAGATAGCCACCATACCTTTAACAACTGCGCCCGCTTCTTTTAATGCATCAACTGCATTTAAACTACTATTTCCTGTGCTAATTAAATCTTCTATAACAACCACATTTTGTCCACTTTCTAAATGACCTTCAATCTGGTTTTTACGTCCGTGTTTTTTTGGTTCTGGCCTTACATATATAAAAGGTACGCCTAATTCTTGCGCCACTAATACACCAATAGCAATTGCACCAGTTGCAACACCAGCAATAACGTCTGGTTTGCCATATTCTTTTTCTACTATTTTAGCCATTTCTTCTTTTAAGAAAACACGCACAGGTGGGTAAGAAAGTGTAACTCTATTGTCGCAATAAATGGGAGATTTCCATCCAGAAGCCCAATTAAAAGGCTCACTAGGGTTCAACTTAATCGCTTTTACTTGCAGTAAAAGTTCAGCAGTTTTTTTTGCAGTATCTTTGTTCAAAATCATAGCGCAAATGTATAAAGTTTTTGTAAATGATAAACCAATAATTGTTACTTCTTCTCAACAAAAAGATAATAACTTTCCTGTTTATATTCTTAAAAATATTGTATTCGAAGAAATTGTATATAAATTAAAGAATAATTTATTAGAAGGAGTAAACTTGTATGTGCAAGATTTGGATGCAGGTTGGCAACAGTTGTTACAGAATATAAAAGTTGTTTCTGCTGCTGGTGGTTTGGTGCTAAATGATAAAAAAGAAGTCCTTTTTATTTTTAGAAATGGTACTTGGGATTTACCTAAAGGAAGAATCGAAAAAGGAGAAGCAATAGAAGAAACAGCGGTTAGGGAAGTAGAAGAGGAGTGTGGTATTCAGAATTTAAAATTAATAGCGTCTTTAATAACTACTTATCACGTTTATTTTGAAGAGAAAATTAAATTGAAAGAAACCTTTTGGTTTTTAATGAGTTCTAATTTTAAAGGTAAATTAATTCCTCAGTTAGAGGAAGGTATTACAGAAGTTGGTTTTAAAAGTACAGCAGAAATTACAAAAGCTTTGCAAAATTCTTACAAGAACATAGAATTGGTTTATGATACTTACCTAAAAATGTAGTTTTCTCGAAAAACATTCTATCTTTGCCGACTTGTAAAAAAGATCACCAAAATATTATGACTGAGTTTATTAAAAAAATTACACCCAACGCAAAAGATGATGTCTTAGCAGGTATTACAGTATCATTAGCTATGATTCCAGAAGTAGTTGCCTTTGCTTTTGTGGCACAAATAGATCCATTAATGGCGCTTTCGGGTGCGTTTATCATCGGTTTAATTACAGCTGTTTTTGGTGGTAGACCAGGTTTAATATCTGGTGCGGCAGGTGCTGTAGCTGTTATTTTTGTAACGATGATTGCAGAAGGCCACACAAAAGGGATGCTTTTTGATACACCAATAGACAATATGGGTTTCTTTTATTTAATGGCGTGCGTTATTTTAATGGGAGTGATACAGATTTTAGCCGGAGTTTTAAAAATAGGAAAGTTTGTTCGTTTAATTCCTCATTCTGTTATGATGGGCTTCGTAAACGGATTAGCAATCGTTATTTTTTGGGCACAAGTAAAAATGTTTTCACACAAGAGCTTACAAGTTTCTTCAGAAGGTGTAAAAGAGTATGTAAGTACATTTATGCAAGGTACAGAATTGTATATTATGTTAGGTTTAGTAGGGTTAACTATGGCAATTATTTGGTTACTACCAAAACTTACAAAAAAAATACCTGCTGCTTTAACGGCAATTTTAGTTACAACTTTAGTTGTTGTTTTTTCCGGTATAGAGGTTTCAACAGTTGGTTCTTATATTATTGAAGGTGGTGGTACAGGTTTAAAAGGCGAATTTCCAACACCAAACACAGATCTTTGGAGTAATTTGCCATTTAATATGGATACTTTAATGTTTATTTTACCCTATGCATTTTTAGCAGCTTCTGTTGGTTTAATAGAGTCTTTAATGACTATGAATTTAGTAGATGAACTTACAGAAACTAGAGGAAACGGAAATAGAGAATGTGTTGCACAAGGTGCAGGAAATATTTTAAGCGGTCTTTTTGGAGGTACAGGTGGTTGTGGAATGATTGGACAAACCGTAATTAATATTAATGCTGGTGGTAGAGGACGTTTATCTGGAATAATGATGGCTTTAACTTTATTAACCTTTATTCTTTTTACAGATAAATTAATAGAGCAAGTACCTATTGCAGCTTTGGTTGGCGTAATGTTTATGATGGTTATAGAAACGTTTGCTTGGTCTAGTTTTAGAATTTTAAAGAAAATACCAAAATCAGATGCTTTTGTTTTAATTGTGGTTTCTTCGGTTACTGTAATTTACGATTTAGCAATTGCTGTTTTTGTGGGTGTAATTATTTCTGCTTTAGCTTTTGCCTGGGAAAATGCTAAGAAAATTAGAGCTAGAAAACGTTACAAAGCAGACGGAACTAAAATTTATGAAATTTGGGGACCACTTTTCTTTGGAAGTATTACTGCTTTTAACGAAAAATTTGATGTAAAAACAGATCCAGAAAATGTGGAAATTGATTTTGTAGAGGCGCGTATTTCAGATCATTCTGCAATAGAAGCTATTTTTGGTTTGGTAGGTAAATACCATGAAGCAGGAAAAAAAATCACTTTAAAACATTTAAGTGAAGACTGTAAATTGTTGTTATATAAATCTAGTCCTATTTTTAAAGATATTATTGTAGAGGATATTGACGATCCTCGTTATCATTTGGCAGCAAATCCAGAAGAATTTCCAAAACCTTTGGGAGAATACAAGTTTTAAATTAATTTAGATATACTAAAAATCCAAGATGAAAATCTTGGATTTTTTTGTTTATACCAAACCTTCATCGATTAAAGGTAAACTTCTGTAGCGTTTGCCAGTTGCATTAAAAATAGCGTTACAAATGGCAGGTGCAATTACAGGTACACCAGGCTCGCCAACTCCTGTTGGTGGTTCTTGCATTTTATCTAAAATATTTACATGAATGTTTGGTGCGTCTTTCATGCGTGTCATTTGGTAATCATAGAAGTTGTTTTGTTGCACAGCACCGTTTTCTGTAGAAATTTTACCAAACAAAGCTAAAGACATTCCAAAAATTGCGGCTCCTTCTAACTGATTTTTAATATTGTCTTTATTTAATGCCAAACCACAGTCTATACTCGTCCAAATATTTTCGACTTTCACTTTTTTACTTTTTACGGAAACTTCCACGATAGTGGCAACATAACTGTAAAAACTATAATGAATAGCAACACCAATTCCGTGATTTTCGGGTAAACTTTTACCCCAATTTGCCATTTTAGCCGTTTCTTTTAAAACCGTTTTCATTCGCGCAGCATCATAAGGAAAATCAGATTTTCCTTTTACAAGTCTATCTTTACCTATAAGTTCTAAGTGTAGTTTAATTGGGTCTTTTTTAGACGCAAAAGCCAATTCGTCAACAAAACAATTATTACCAAAAGCACTATGAATATGCACTACAGAACGCAGCCAACCAATTCTTAAATTAGCTTCTGCTTTTACATTTTCTAATCTAAAATTGTCTAGTAAATAAGGGTTATTAGTAAAACCTTGTCCAAGTTCAAAACCAGATGCATAGTCAGATAAAGGCTTAAAAGAAGACACAATAGAAGGGAAACCAACTCTTTGCAACCAACCCGTAATTTTGCCATTTTTGTCTACACCACCTTTTAAATATTGTGCGCTTGCAGCGTGATAAAAACTATGCTGCACATCATCTTCACGCGACCAAACCACTTGCACAGGTGCATTAATTTTTTTAGAAATAGCAACTGCTTCCACCACAAAATCAGATTTTGATTTTCTGCCAAAACCACCACCTAAAAACGTAACATTTATGGTGATATTTTCTATTGGAATTTCAAAAAAGTGAGCCAACTCACTTCTAGCCGTTTGTGGGTCTTGCACAGGCGCCCAAACTTCAATTTTATCTTTTTGAAACCAAGCAGTTGCGTTTGGCACTTCCATTGGTGCATGCACTAAAAAAGGAACATTATAAGTTGCTTCTATAGTCTGTTCTGCACTTTTAAAAGCAGCATTTACATTGCCATAACTTCCAGGAACTAATTTGCCTTTTTCTTGAACTCTTTGAGTGATTGTTTTTTTGAATTCTTCCGAATTAAAATGCTCATTTTTGCCATAATTCCACTCTATTTTTAGATCTAATTTTGCTTGAAAAGCAGACCAAGTATTGTTAGCAATAACTGCAACTCCACCTAACATACCAAAAAATTTTCCTGTTGGTGGCTTTAATCTTTCTAGTGCTATAATTTCAGAAACACCAGCTACTTTTTCAGCTTTCGATTTATCAAAACTCTTAACTGTACCAAAAGTTACAGGACATCTTGCAATTGCAGCAAATTTTAAACCGGGTATTCTAACGTCAATTCCGTAAGTTGCTTTTCCTGTGGTAAATGCCTCTAAATCTACACTTTTTAGTTTTTTACCAATAAACTTAAAATCTTCAACTTTTTTAAGTTGTATGTCTTTTTCTGAAGGAATTTCTAATGCAGCAGCACTTTCCACTAAATCCCCAAAGAATATTTTTTCTTTTGTGCTTTTATTAATAATAAAGTGGTTTTCTGCATAACATTCATTTGCAGCAATATTCCATTTTTTAGAGGCTGCAGTAATTAGCATCATTTTTGCTAAAGCACCCATTTTACGCATTGGCTCTAACCTTGTTCTTACACTTCTAGAACCATCAGTATTTTGATTTCCATATTTTTCGTGCCCAATTGCTTGGTCAACTTTTATATATTTCCAATCTGCTTCCAATTCATCTGCAATAGCAGAAGCTAAAGAGGTTTTTATGCCTTGCCCCATTTCAGATCGTGAAGAAATTAAAGTAACCAAACCATCCTTTGTAATTTGTACAAATAAATTTGGCTGAAAAGTACCTGCTATTTTAGGTATAAAATCTTTTTTATCACTAGAAACAGCACATCCTAAAATAATTCCGCCAGAAGCCAAACCAAATAATTTCACAAAATCTCTTCTATTTATTTTTTTGATTTTGCTCATATCGCTTCATTTTTAAGTGAAACAGCTTTGTGTATTGCTTTTCTAATCCTAGTGTAGGTGCCACATCTACAAATATTAGCACTCATAAAAGTATCAATATCTTTATCAGTTGGTTTTTCTATGGTATTTAAAAGTGCGGTTGCAGCAATTAATTGTCCAGATTGGCAATAACCACATTGGGGCACATTTCCATCATCCCAAGCCTTTCTTAAATATTCTAAATTTTTAGAAGTACCTTCTATGGTTAAAATTTCTTTATCAATAACTTCTTCCAAAGAAATACTGCAAGATTTGGTTAGTTTTCCGTTAACTAAAACAGAGCAGGCACCACATTGTGCAACACCACAGCCAAATTTTGTACCTGTTAAACCCACAAAATCACGAATTGCCCAAAGTAATGGCATCTCTTTTTCTGCTACTATTTCGTAAGCTTTATTATTGATAGTTATATTAATTTTCACGACTAAAAATTTAGAAATACAAGTTACGAATAAAAAAAAAATTAAGAAATCTTTTTAACCTTTTAACATAAATTAGAATTAATTTAGATATTCATAAATCAATAATGAAAAAACTTAAAAGTATTCAATTTAAAGTAGCTAGTCCTTTTGTAAATATGGGGCCAATAAAATTACGACAGCCATTGCCAACTCAAGGCATAGAAAACGTAGATCCCTTTTTATTATTGCATCATTATGGGCCTTATGCCATTTCAGAATTTAACAATCCGTTTGATTTAGGCCCACATCCACACAGAGGTTTTGAGCCTATAACCTTACTTTTTAAAGGCGAACAATTGCACAGAGATTCTTTGGGCAATGAAATGGTTGTAAAAGAAGGTGGCGTACAATGGACAACAGCAGGAAGAGGAATTATACATGCAGAAGCACCTACAAAGGAATTTGTAAAAAAAGGAGGCGATTTAGAAGGCATACAATTGTGGTTAAATTTACCCGCTAAAAATAAAATGATGCCACCAAACTATCAGCATTTAGAAGACGAACAAATTCCTAAGCTTTTTTCTGACAATCAGAAATTTCAATTAAATATTATTGCAGGACAGCAACAAGAAATATTTGGTAAAATTCAAACCCAAACTGCCGTAAATGTTTTTACTGCTAAAGCAGATGAAAATGGCGAAATGGAAATTGAAATACCAGAAAATCATCAATCTTTAGTGTACCTTTTAGAAGGCGAAATTGAAGTGAATAAAACCGATAAATTAAAGAAAGGAAAGCAGCAAATGTTGGTTTTTAATCAAGACGGAAATACAATTCATGTAAAAGCAATAGAAAAAGCATCAATTTTAATTTTATCAGGAGCACCAATCAACGAAAAAGTTACACAATATGGTCCTTATGTAATGAACACGCAAACCGAAATTTTAGAAGCAATGCGAGATTATCAAGCAGGAAAAATGGGGTATTTGTATTAATATTTGGGCGTTCCTTTATCCTGAAAACGTTCAGGACCAAGGGCGTGCTTTCCATTATATCTTTTTTCTAAAACCCTGAAGAAAATTCAGGGTCTCATAAAAAAGGATGCCATTGCAATCACTAACGCAAAAGCTAAGCAATTTAAAACATAACTTTAGGTATTTTAAAATAGCATACAAATCAACCTAACAATTTATAAATAATAGTTATAACAAAATGAGACCCTGAAACGAGTGCAGGGTTGTAAATAAGTTTACAATGAAAAAAACAATTCACAAAGCAAACACAAGAGGATTAGCAAATCACGGTTGGTTAAAATCGTATCATACGTTTAGTTTTGCAAGATATCAAAATCCAGAACGTATGAATTTTGGTATGCTACGTGTTTTAAACGACGATTTAGTGCAACCAAATATGGGTTTTGGCACGCATCCGCATAAAAATATGGAAATTATTTCGATACCAATTTCTGGCGCACTTTCTCATAAAGATAGTATGGGAAATAAACGAGCGATAGAAGTTGGAGAAGTGCAAGTTATGAGTGCAGGAACAGGTGTAACACATTCAGAATTTAACGATTCTAAAACAGAGCCTACCAATTTTTTACAACTATGGATTTTCCCAGAACAAGATGATGTAGCACCATATTATAATCAAAAAAAATTTCCTGTAGAAGACAGGAAAAATAAATTTCAAACGGTAGTTGCTCCAAGAGATAAACAAATAAAGGGTGCTTTGCCAATTCATCAACAAGCCTATATTTCTTTAATTGATTTAGATGAAAATTTTGAAATAGATTATGAATTGAAAAATGGAGCTTATTTCTTTTTAATTGAAGGAGCAGTTCTGGTGGCAGACGAAAAATTAGAAGAAAGAGATGCAGTAGGAATTGAAGACGTTGAAAAAGTAATTGTAAAAGCTACTAAAAACAGTAAATTATTGGTAGTTGATGTTCCTATGATTTAGCATTTATCACTTGACAATCAATTTAGCCATAAGTTTTAGCTTTTTAATTAAGCTAAGATTTATGGCTTTTTTAATCTCAAAAAATAAGGTTACCTTGCAAATTGCTATGCATGCATAGTAAATTAGTTTTCTTGGTAAACTTATATTAAGAAATATTTTCAATTCTATCTTAAAAACCCGTAAAAGATGACCAAATACAAACATATTTTTGAACCTTTAGATTTAGGTTTTACCACCTTAAAAAATAGAATTTTAATGGGTTCTATGCATACAGGTTTAGAAGAAGAAAAAAACGGAATTGAAAGAATTGCCACCTATTATGCAGAAAGAGCAAAAGGTGGTATAGGTTTAATTGTTACAGGTGGTATTGCTCCAAATATACAAGGCTGGACTGCACCTTTTGCTGCAAGAATGTCTACAAAAAAGCATGCCAAACATCATCAAAAAATAACAGCAGCAGTGCATAATGCAGGTGGTAAAATTTGCATGCAAATTTTACATTCTGGTAGATATGGTTATCATCCTTTTAATGTAGCGCCTTCAAAAATAAAAGCACCAATAAATCGGTTTTCGCCTTTTGAATTAAAAGAATCTGGGATAAAAAGAACAATCAAAGACTTTGTAAATTCTGCAGAACTAGCCAAATTAGCAGGTTATGATGGTGTAGAAATTATGGGATCAGAAGGCTATTTAATCAATCAATTTATAGCAAAAAGAACCAATAAAAGAACAGATGATTGGGGAGGAACCTATGAAAACAGAATGCGTTTGCCTATTGAATTGGTAAAACAAACAAGAGCAGCAGTTGGTAAAGAATTTATTATCATCTACAGACTTTCTATGTTAGATTTGGTAGAAAAAGGCTCTTCTTGGGAAGAAGTTGTACAATTAGGCAAAGCAATTGAAAAAGCAGGTGCAACAATTATAAATACAGGTATTGGTTGGCATGAAGCAAGAATACCAACCATTGCAACATCTGTACCTAGAGCTGCTTTTACTTGGGTAACTAAAAAAATGAAAGAAGAATTAACAATTCCGTTAATTACTTCTAACAGAATTAATATGCCAGAAACGGCAGAGAAAATTTTGGCAGAAGGTGATGCAGATATGATTTCTATGGCAAGACCTTTTTTAGCAGATCCAAATTGGGTAAATAAAGCTAAAGAAGATAAAGCAGACGAAATTAATACCTGTATTGGTTGTAATCAGGCGTGTTTAGATCATGTTTTTCAGCAGAAAGTAGCCAGTTGTTTGGTAAATCCTAGAGCTTGCCACGAAACAGAATTAAATTATAACCTTACAGAAAACAAAAAGAAATTGGCCGTTATTGGAGCAGGACCTGCAGGTTTAGCAGCAGCTACAATTGCTGCGCAAAGAGGGCATAAGGTTACTTTATTTGATGCAAGTTCTGCAATTGGTGGTCAATTTAATATGGCAAAACAAATTCCTGGTAAAGAAGAGTTTTATGAAACCATTAGGTATTTTAACAAACAAATTGAATTGCATGATGTAGATTTAAAATTAAATACTAAAATTAATTTAGAAGACTTACAAAACTCAGATTTTGATGAAATAATTTTAGCTACAGGAATAAAACCACGTGAATTAAAAATAGAGGGTATAGATAATGAAAAAGTAGTAAGCTATATTGATGTGTTAAAACATAAAAAGCCAATTGGTAAGCGAGTTGCTGTAATTGGAGCAGGCGGAATTGGTTTTGACGTTTCTGAATATTTATCGCATGAAGGAGAATCTACCTCACAAAATATTGATGCTTGGTTGCAAGAATGGGGAATTGATAAAACGTTAGAAGCCAGAGCAGGAATAGAAGGTTTAAAACCACAATTTCATAAATCTGCTAGAGAAATCTTTATGTTTAAAAGAAGTGCAGGTAAGTTTGGTGGTAATTTGGGTAAAACAACAGGTTGGATTCATCGTACGAATTTGAAAAAGAAAAACGTTCAGTTTATAGGAGAAGTTGCTTACACAAAAATAGATGACCTAGGTTTGCATTATATTCAAAATGAAGAGAATAAAGTTTTAGAAGTAGATCATATCGTTATTTGTGCAGGTCAAGTTCCGTTTAAAGAATTATATCAACCACTATTAGATTTAGGTAAAAAAGTACACGTAATTGGCGGCGCAGATTTTGCTGGAGAATTAGATGCGAAAAGAGCTATAAATCAGGGTGCAAGATTGGCATCAACATTGTAATAGTTTAACTATTTTTGTAACTTAAATTTAATAAAATGAGAAACTATTTATTTCTACTGATACTTTTTGTTGTTTCTACAATAAATGGGCAACAACAACCAGAATTACCAAAATACAATGCAAAAAACGCAGCAAAACTATTTTATTACAATTTAACAGAGGCTCCTGAGAAAATAAAAGTTAAAAAAAAGGCCTTAAAAAGCAAAACAGTGGCTGCCTTAAGAAACTACAACAATAAAATTAAAAAGATATCTTTTTTAAATACGCCTAAACTTACAGAATTAGAGGTAACCATAAATACTTTAGGGAAACAATTATATTCCGATAGAGATTTAGCCGAGAATATTAAAGAAAGAGTAGAAAAACTAATTTTACCGCTTAGAGATAGTGTAAATAGTTATGAAACTACTTTAAACGATACTTTACAAACTTTTTTATCTAAAAAGCAATTTAAAAAATGGTTGAAATACCAAAAAGCAGAAAAAAGAAAGCTGCTACCACAAAGACCTAAACGTCCAAACCAAGGTACAGCACCACCTTCTAACATAGGCAGAGGAGGCAGAGGTCTTGGTGGTAGAGGTAGAGGATTCTAAAAATGATTTTTATCTTTATATAGTCTTATCAAATCTTTTTTGAGAACCTTGATATTTTAACGATATTTGCGCACTTAACAAAACTACTAGTACATTATGGGAATGAATAAAAATACAGTGCTTGCTTGGGCAACTTTTATTATGATATCTGTGGGTGTTGCACTTATTTGCTTAGGTGCTTTTAAATATCAAGAAGTAGCTGGGTATGGTTTTGCATCTGTAGGTGTTGGCTTTTTTGCAATTGCATGGGTTTTTAATGCATTAAAAGGTAGGGTTTAAAAAGTTTAATATTCGTTTTAAAAAATAGATTTAAAATTATAAAAGATGAGTGACGATAAGAAGGTGATTTTTTCTATGAATAAGGTTTCTAAAACCTATCAATCAACAGGAAAACAGGTTTTAAAAGATATTTATTTAAGTTTCTTTTACGGAGCTAAAATTGGTATTTTAGGTTTAAATGGCTCTGGTAAATCTACGCTTTTAAAGATTATTGCAGGCGTAGAAAAGAATTTTCAAGGAGAAGTAACGTTCTCTCCTGGTTATAAAGTTGGTTATTTAGAGCAAGAACCACAATTAGATCCAGAAAAAACAGTTTTAGAGGTTGTAAAAGAAGGGGTTGCAGAAACAGTTGCCATTTTAGATGAATACAACAAAATAAACGACATGTTTGGTTTAGAAGAAGTGTATTCTGATGCTGATAAAATGGAAAAACTAATGAATCAGCAGGCAGAATTGCAAGATAAAATTGATGCTGCCAATGCTTGGGAATTAGATACAAAACTAGAAATTGCTATGGATGCATTGCGCACACCAGATTCTGATAAAAAAGTAGGTGTACTTTCTGGAGGTGAAAAAAGACGTGTTGCTCTGTGTAGACTGCTTTTACAAGAGCCAGAAATTTTATTATTAGATGAGCCAACAAACCATTTAGATGCAGAATCTGTACATTGGTTAGAACATCATTTAGCTCAATATAAAGGAACTGTAATTGCAGTAACGCATGATAGGTATTTCTTAGATAACGTTGCAGGTTGGATTTTAGAGTTGGATAGAGGAGAAGGCATTCCTTGGAAAGGAAATTACTCTTCTTGGTTAGACCAAAAATCGAATAGAATGGCGCAAGAAAGTAAAACAGCTTCTAAACGTCAAAAAACCTTAGAAAGAGAATTAGATTGGGTAAGACAAGGTGCAAAAGGAAGACAAACCAAGCAAAAAGCCCGTTTAAAGAATTACGATAAATTAATGAGTCAAGACCAAAAAGTGGTCGATGAGAAATTAGAAATTTATATTCCAAATGGCCCACGTTTAGGAACAAATGTAATAGAAGCAACCAGCGTTTCTAAGGCTTTTGATGATAAAATTTTATATGAAAACTTAGCCTTTAATCTTCCGCAAGCGGGAATAGTAGGTATTATTGGACCAAATGGTGCTGGTAAGACTACTATTTTTAAAATGATAATGGGAGAAGAGCAACCAGATGGAGGTACTTTTAATGTGGGAGAAACTGCAAAAATTGCTTACGTAGATCAGGCACATTCAGATATTAATCCAGATAAAACTATTTGGGAAAACTTTTCTGATGGACAAGATTTGGTAATGATGGGAGGAAAACAAGTAAATTCTCGTGCCTATTTAAGTCGTTTTAATTTTTCTGGAAGCGAACAAAATAAAAAAGTAAGTACACTTTCTGGTGGAGAGAGAAACCGTTTACACTTGGCCATGACTTTAAAAGAAGAGGGTAATGTTTTGCTTTTAGATGAGCCAACAAATGATTTAGATGTAAATACATTAAGAGCATTAGAAGAAGGTTTAGAAAACTTTGCAGGTTGTGCAGTTGTAATTAGTCACGATAGGTGGTTCTTAGATAGAGTGTGTACACATATTTTGGCTTTTGAAGGCAATAGTGAAGTATATTTCTTTGAAGGATCTTTCTCTGATTACGAAGAAAATAAGAAAAAACGTTTGGGTGGAGATTTAATGCCAAAGCGAATTAAATACAAAAAATTAATAAGATAATCTTATATTTTAAAAAGCCTCATTTTTTACAAAATGAGGCTTTTAACTTTCCCTTTAAATTAGCAATATATAAATCAAAAATTCAAAATAATAGTGCAAAACTAATTAAATATCTGTTTTAATTTATAGGTATAAATACCTGTTTTTAGTTTGCTCTCCTTCTTTTCACTACTTCTTTTGTTTTATTTTTTCTTAAAGAATTTGCTTTTATACCTCTGTTTTCTGTCAAACCTTTTCTTTTTACAGAAGGCTTTCTGTTTAAATCAGCATTTCTTCTCGAGTTTACAGTATTTGCTTTTCTAATATTCTTGTTTCTAGAGTTAGCTATAGTTCTATTTCTCTTATTTTCTTTGACGTTATTTTTACGTACATCTGCATTTCTTCTAATAGAATTACTACTATTTCTTTTTGTAGTTCTTGCGTTATCAACTCCTCTTCTATAGGTATTATTTCTATTTCTTTTAATCCTGTTGTTATTCGCATTTAGGTTTGATGGTTTTCTTCTTCTTAAAATTTCTCTATTATTTCCATTTCCACCTTTTCTATTTGCTCTGTAGTAAAAGTACCTATGGTCTTCTCTAAATCTAGTGTAGTTTCTTCTAAAATTTGGTCTATTAAAAAAGTTATCATTAAAATTAAAGATTCTACCTACGTTTACATTTACGTTAACTCCATTAAAGTTGTGAAAATATCCACGTACATCTCCATTAAAAAAAGGATTTCCCCATCTATCATAATTTACAAATAAATTACCTACATTAGTTAACCTGTTTCCAAAATAACGCATGTGTATGTTGCCAATTCTAAAGACATTACCTCTAATATTATAACGTATTAGAGTATTTCCAATTCTGTTTATTCTGCCTCTAAAGTCTCTAAAAACTCTGGTATTGTTGTGGTTTATTCTAAAACCGTTTCTAGTATAAAACGTATTGTTTAATCTTGTATCAAAGTCAAAGTCTCCATTTACAAATACAAAAAATTCTATTCCGTTTTCAATAAAGTTAATTGCATTTTCATAAGCATAAATACCCCTATTGTTGTTTGGTAAATAATTGCCGTTTTTGGCTTCAACAGTAGAAACCATCAAGAACATTCCTAATAATACAAGTATACCTTTTTTCATAATATATGGTTTTAAGGGTTTTGTTTACTCTATTTGCTTTTCAACTTCCGCATTTGTTATATTAATTTCAAAGAGTGTGCCAAAAAATTATAAATTACTTATAATACTTTAATTTTGAATGTGTTTTTAATAATTAAGTAATTGGTTTTAAGTAATTTATTTATTTTTAAAAGTTGTAAAGTTTTGCTATTTTTAACGACCTTTAAAAACAAAAAGTAATTTTTTATGATTGAAGCTATCACACAAAATTTACAGAAAGGTGTAGATTTACTAAAAAATATAACAAACGCACAATATTCAGATCGTTCTGTAGCACCTTATCAATCTAGTATTGGTTGTCATATGCGTCATGTTTTAGATGTTTTTTCTTGTTTTTTTAACGGTCTTGATAAGAATCACGTAGATTTTTCTGTTAGAGAAAGAAATGAATGTGCAGAAACACAAACTGAGGCAGGAATTACTTATTTTAAATCGATTATTACCAATTTAGAGAAAATATCACCACAAGATTTTGATAAAAAGATTCAGGTAACCGACAATTTAGGATTGGGTAATGAAACAGTTACGTATACAATTGGTGCCGTTTTAATGCAAATGCAAAGTCATGCAATACATCATTATGCAACAATTGGCTATTTGGTACATCAATTAAATATCACGCTACCTAAAAATAGTTTTGGTTACAATCCTACCACACCAAATAAAGTTAATGCTTAAGGTTCTTTAAATAATACGTCGTGTTATTTTGTTTTATGTACATTTCTAAACAGTTTGTAGGATAATCAAAACTATACGGAATTTCTGGATCTAGACCTTCTTTATCAACAGTAAAACTGCCTTCAAAATCTTTTTTTCCAGACGGCGTGTACCTTGCAATTTTAAAAATAGTATGGTCTAATTGTTCTTCTACATGAAACCAGGCACCACTACCAATACCACCTAACCACGTTGCACTATCTAATTCAAACTGAGAGATATTTGGTTCTTCTGTGCCAATTACGTTAAGTTCGTGATTAAATTTTTTAAAAAAAGTAGCTTTGTATTCTTTTAAAATAGACCTGTTTAGATAAGGTGTAATTTTCTGCTGATATACTTTATAAATTTTATTAGTAGAAGTAGCTTTAATTACATTACCAATTGGGCTTGGCGTCAAGTAATTAGACTGTTTTAAACTCTTTTTAATTTTAAGATTGGTAGTAGCTGTTATAATTGTATCTGTAACAAAACGTGCGCAATTACTGGCATTTTTCAAAAATGTACCATAAGGTATTTCTTTTTTTGCTATAAAATCTGTAATAAAACTTTGTGCTTTATTGTAATTTATTTCATTATTTACAGTTGCTATTAATCTGCCTTCACCATGAGTTTTTTCTGGGTGTTTTTCTATCCACAGTAAAATTTCTTCTAAATTATAGAGCTCATTTTCTTTAAAAACAGCTTTTAAAGGAACGTGTAATTCTACATCCGTTTTCTCAGATCTCACCCGTCCATTTCCATAAGTGGTAATGTATCTGCCAAAATCAAAATACTGTATGGTTGGTTCATTTTTTTTAATAAGTAACAAAGCAGCATGGCCTGCTTGTACTGAATGTTTACTACCTATACCAATTTTAGACCAAAAACCGCTTAAAATTTCCCAATATGCTGGTCTTACAATGGTGTCTGGGTAAGAAAGCACAACAATTATTCCGTCTGAATTCTGCATTATCTAACTGTTAAAAATAGCTTTTAGTAAAATTTTAAAGGTTTTAAAAGCAAAGTAAAGGGTAAAGATAATTAGTATTGCAGCCACTACTAAAAGTAGGTAAGAAACCCATTCTTTTGGTGTGTTTTCAAATTTTTTGAGCGCCTTAAAACTCATAGTTAAGGTCAAAGGAGAGGCAATAAATAACCCTACTAAAATAGCTAAGTTTTTCAATCCTTTTGCTAATAAAATTGTGTTGGTACTCATTATTGGTAGTTTTTTATGGCATTTCTTACGTTGCCGTATTTTTTTAACAAGGTACTTGCAGTTTGTTGGTCTATATTTAATTCTTTAACTAACATTTTTTCGCCTCTTTCTAATAGTTTTTTGTTAGAAAGTTGCATGTCTACCATTTTATTGCCTTTAATTTTACCAAGCAACACCATAGTACTTGTAGAGAGCATGTTTAGAACTAATTTTTGAGCAGTACCCGCTTTCATTCTAGAGCTACCTGTAACAAATTCAGGTCCAACTACCACTTCTATTGGAAATTTAGCAACCAAACCTAAAGGACTGTTTTTATTGCATGCAATACAACCTGTAATTATTTTGTTTTCATTACATTTCTCCAGAGCAGCAATAACATAAGGTGTTGTTCCAGAGGCGGCAATGCCTACAACAACGTCTTTTGCAGTAATTTTGTGTGCTTGTAAATCTAACCAGCCTTGGTTTTTAGAATCTTCAGCAAATTCCACAGCCTTTCTTATCGCAACATCTCCACCAGCAATTAAACCTACAACTAATTCATGAGGCACACCAAAAGTTGGCGGGCATTCAGAGGCATCCAAAATACCTAACCTGCCAGAAGTACCTGCTCCAATATAAAATAAACGGCCACCATTTTGTAATTTTTCAACAATAGCAGAGGTTAGTTTTTCTATTTGCGGCAAAGCTTTTTCTACAGCAAGTGGTACTGTTTTATCTTCGGTATTTATGTTGGTTAAGAGTTCTTTTACCGTCATTTTTTCTAAATGATTGTAATTAGAATCTTGTTCTGTAGTTTTTGTAAAATCCATCATTCAAAAATACAGAATTATACCATATTTTCTTCAATATTTTTTGGGCGTTTTAACAGGCTTTCCATTATATCTTTTTTTAGAACCTGAAAAAAATCAGGTGCTAAAAAAAGGATGCCATTTCAATCCTTAACGCAAGCCAGCGCAAGTGCTTTTTTAAGTACTTTTTACCACTGCATTTTAAGTGTTCTTTTATCTCTGCAATTAAAAAAAACACCAATATTATAACAGTAAAGCAACAATAAAAAAAGTATTAATTTTCTATTTCATTTAAGGTTACAGAAACCGTATTTGTCTCAGAAATATGAAAATAACCTAAAGGAAAATTAGCGTCTGTTGTTTTGTTAAGAATATTACCTAAAAGGGTAGAAGGTACCGTTTCAAAAGGCCCACCACCACCAGTGCCACCTTGACTAGATAATATTCTAAAATAATTAAAATAAGCTACATCAATACCAGACATTTTAAGTAAAATAGTTTCAGGCAAATCAAAATCTTCAGGGTCATAAAATTCTGATATTGTAATTGTAGAACCGTTTGTAAATAAACGATCTGAAACTAGTGAGAATTCACCACCAGATAAATTAAACAAGTAAAAACTATCTTCATCTGCAACATCATCAAAACTAATTTGTAATTCAATAACTTCATCAACAAAAAACAGCCTACTTGTTTGAAAGATATTGGTTATTGGTGCCGATTTTATTTTTTTTGTAGGAATACTTTTATACGTTTCATTATTGTAGATAATGGTTAATTCATAGGCCACGTCATCTTCTGGTATAAAATTAGTTGTTGCATTGTAAAATCCATTATCATCTACATTGGTGTAATTAATTACAGAATTGTCAACTAAATTGGTTACAAAAACAGTAGCACTGTTTAAAGGTGGAATGTTTTCATCAAAAAAATCTGTTGTTAAGGTTAGTTTTACGCTTGTGTCTGCTGTAACTGGGTCTTCATCAAAATAGACTTCAAAAGTTGCGTCTACAACTAGTTTAGGTGCTATGGAAGGTAAATCTACTTCTACAACTTTTTCACAACTAGAAAAAACGAAGATTAATAATAACGGAATAATATATAGTTTTTTCATTTTGTTAAAAATTAAAGTTATAAGTTACAGAAGGTACAATACCAAAAATAGAAGTCTGTACAGCTTCACTTCTTCTAGTTTCTTCATTTTGTCTAAATACAATAGAAGCTGCATTTTGTCTGTTGTATATGTTATAGATTCCAAAAACCCACTCTCCTTGCCACTTTCTGTTTTTATTTTTGGTTGGTGTTAAAATTGCAGAAACATCTAGTCTGTGAAAAGCAGGCAATCTGTCTGCATTTCTTCTATCACTATCAAATAAAGGAGCTTCAATTCCTTCTACACCTTCATAAAGTGCTACTGGGTAATTTGTTGGCTGCCCTGTTTGGTAGGTTAAATTCGCATTAAATGTCCATTTTTTGTTAAGACTGTAACTTGTATTTAAAGAAACATCATGTGTTTTATCAAATGGCGTGCTGTACCATTCTCCTGCATTTATTCCGGGTTCGTTTGGTGTTCTTCCTGGTGTTTGTTGTTCAGATCTAGATAAAGTATATGCAAGCCAACCTGTAAAATCTCCCTTATTCTTTTTAAACAATACTTCTAAACCATAAGCTCTTGCTTGTCCGTTTAAAATAACGGTTTCAATAGCATCATTTGCTACTAAATCTGCTCCGTTTATATAATCTATTCTATTCTGAATATCTTTGTAAAAAGCTTCAGTTTCTATGGTAAACATTCCGTTTTCCATAGTTTTAAAATAACCTATAGCAAACTGATCTAGCAATTGAGGTTTAATGTATTTGCCACTTGGTGCCCAAATATCTAATGGTGTAGGAGAGGCAGTATTGGTTAATAAGTGTAAATATTGCGCCATTCTATTGTAACTTACTTTTAAAGAACTATCATCATTAATTAAATAAGAAAGCGCAAATCTTGGTTCAAAATTATTAAAAGAAGTAATTACATCCCTTCTATCAAATGTTAGGGTTTCCTCTTCTAATCTATTTGCAGATGCATACGTTCTAGTAATATCATTATAAACAACAGCCTCATCGTTTTCATAAACATTTAATTCATCTTGTCCTAAACGAATAAAATTACTAAAACGAAGTCCATATTGCAGCCTTAGTTTGTCGGAAATTGTATGCTCTGCATCTATATAAGCTGCAAATTCATTAGAAAACTTTTGAATTAATTGTGTATTTTCAATGGTAGAATCTGGTCTATTTGGACTTATTTCACCAGGATTAAACTGGCTGTAAATGTTGTTAATACCATAAGAAAGCTCTAAATCATTATTTACAAAATGGTTAATATCGTATTTAACGTTATAGTTAGTAATTCCAGAATCCCATTCAAAACCAACAAAATCTAATATTAATCCATAAAAATAATCTGAGTAAATTAACGATAAGTTGGAGAATATTTTGTCTGAAAAAAGGTGATTCCAACGTAAGTTAGCCACTTGATTACCATAAGTATTTACAAAACTATCGTTAATTCCAAAAACATCTTTACCAAAGTAACCCGAGAAGAAAAGGTTATTTTTATCATCTATTCTATAATTAATTTTAGTATTTAAGTCGTAAAAATAAGCGGTATTGTCTATATCTGCCAAAGGCAAAAATAAATGAGCATAAGAAGATCTACCACCAATTAAAAATGATATTTTTTCTTCTTTAATTGGTCCTTCAATTAATAATCTAGAAGAAATTAAGCCTATACCACCAGTTGCTTTAAACTCTTTACTATTTCCTTCTTTTTGATAAATATCTAAAACAGATGAAAGTCTACCACCGTATTTTGCAGGAATACCACCTTTATATAGTTTCACGTCTTTAATAACATCTGGATTAAAAACTGAGAAAAAACCAAATAAATGAGACGAATTAAATACAATAGCTTCATCTAATAAAATTAAGTTTTGGTCTGCAGCACCACCTCTTACGTTAAAACCAGAAGCGCCTTCACCTGCACTGGTTACACCTGGCAAAAGAATAAGCGATTTTATAACATCAGCTTCCCCTAAAACAACGGGTATCTTTTTTATACTTGCAGAGGTTAGCCTATTAACACTCATTTGAGGTGTTTTAATGTTAAGGTTTTCTACATTACTCTCAATAACAATTTCGTCTAAACTTTCTGTAGATTCTTTTAATTTAAAACTTTTAGTGGTTTTTTCTACAAGTTCTATTTCTTCTGCTATAGTTGTAAAGCCTAAATAACTAATTAGAATTTTATATTTTCCTTTAGGTACAGTTATCGAGTAAAAACCATATTGGTTTGTGGTAGTTCCAGAATTTAATTCTGGAAAGTAAACAGACACACCAATTAAGGTTTCGTTATTCGCATCGTCATAAATAGTACCACTTAGCGTAACATTTTCTTGACTAAATCCTAAAAAAGAGATGAAAAAAAAGAAAATGTATAATCTTTTTGGTTGCAGCATTTTTGTTTAATTGTTTGTTCGAATTATCCAACAAAAATACAACAGTATAATGGTAAGAAAACGTTAAAAGATTACTCTTTTTTAATCGTATACAATATCATTTACCTCTATTTTTCTGTTTTGCACAAAATCATATAAGGTAAGCCTCCTTAAAATGTAATAATCGTTCCAAAATTTTTCTAAAGAGTTTAGGTAAGATAGTACAGACCTGTCTTGCTCTTGTAAAGCAATATTTAGATCTGTAATGGTAATTTTACCTAAAATAAATCTTTTTTTTGCAATTTCATATCGCTTTAAGGCAATTTCTTGAGCTTTTTTGGTTGTTTTTAAAAAATTACGTTGATTTTGCCAATTTAAAACATGTAAGTAAATCTCTTGTTCAAATTCTTGTTGTTCAATTTTAATGTTGGTTTCAACTAAGTCTTTATTGGCTTCTACAATTTTTCGCCTAGATTTAGAAACACCCCAATCTAGAATTGGGATTCCTAAAGATACAACAAGGCTTTGTTGTTGGTTAAAGTCGTTAAATAAATTGTCAAACTGATTGCCTTGTTGCGAAATTCCAAAATTAGCGCGCAAACTCATACGCAATCTATTATTACCTTTTACTTCTGCCACATCTTGTTCTGCTTGTAAACGTCTTCTTCTAAATTCTATAACTGCTCTTCTATTGGATTTGGCTTCTTCTAACGCTTTTTCTACGGTTACCGTAAACGTGGTTAATTCTTTTGGTGTAGATAACACTATATTTTCTGTTTCTAAAACAAGGTATCTAGATAGATTTTGTGATGCTTGTTTAAACTGTATTTCATTCGTTATTACTTCGTTTTCTGAGTTTAAAACAGACAATTCTATTTGTAGTAAATCGTTTTCTGCAATTTTCCCCATTTTAAACCTTCCTTTAGATATCTGAAAAAGCGTATCTTGATTAGAGAGATTAGATTTTGCTATTTTGGCTTGAATTTGTGCTTTTAACAAAGCGAAATATCTTCTGCTCGTGTTTAAAGAGATTCTTTCCATACGCTCTATAAACTCTCTTTTTGCTTCTTCATAAATTAAGGGTTCTATTCTTTTTTCCCACTTAAAAGGGTTGTATAATAAAGAGTTTTGGGTATAATTTAAAGAAAATGGTATTACTGCAAATCCTGTAGATTCATTGGGTTCAAAACGGTCTATTCTTTCTACGTTAGAACTTACAGAAATTGTACCTCCAGTAAGTGCAATATTTTGGTTTAAAGATAAACTTCCATCAAAACTAACTTGATTAGATCTTCTAAAATCATCAGAACCATCATCTAAAAGAATTCTATTTACAGAGTTTCTAAATTGTGGTAAAGTAGCATCTAAACGCAGTTGAGGCAAAAACCGAGCTTGGTAGTTTCTATAACGCCAATAACTAGCTTGGTTTTGGTTAACTAATGCTTTGTATTCTGGCGATTCTTCTTGTGCTATTTTAATGGCTTCATCTAAAGTAATAAATCTTTTTTCTTGACTAAAAGCAAATCCAGTTAATAGCAATAAGCAATATATAAGTGATTTTTTCATAATGTTATTCATGTCTAATAGCCTCAATAGGGCTTTTACTTGCCGCAGATTTTGCGGGCGCAATTCCAAAAATTAAGCCAATTAAAGTAGCTACAAAAAAGGATAATAAAATAGAGCTAAGTGAAAGTATGGTTTCTATACCTGTAGTAAATTCTAAAATATAGGACGCAAAAACACCTAAAATTATACCAATAATACCACCACCAATACTTACCAAAACAGATTCTGTTAAAAATTGTAAAATAACGTCTTCTTGCGTAGCTCCAATTGCTCTAATTATACCAATTTCTTTGGTTCTTTCTAAAACAGAGGCTAACATAATATTCATGATACCAATACCGCCAATTAAAAGCGAAATTCCAGCAATTATACTTAAAACAATATTAAAAATTTGCTTTGTTTTTTGCTGTTGCTTTAACAATTGGATAGGAATAGAAATTTCAAAATCTAGCATATCATTATGCCTTCTTTTTAGCATTCTACTTAAAACATCTGCAGTTGTATTTAGTTCATTGGAGTTGTTTACTTGAACCGTTAATTTATCTAATTGATGATAATTACCTCTTGGAATTCTTTCTTTTGGCCCTTGGTTGTTTCCACTGATAAAAATCACACTACCACCACTGCTGGTATTTCTTTGTTTGTCTATAATGTTTTTGCGATCTCTAAAACGAACTAAAAATGTTTTTAAAGGAATATAAACATCTTGATTTAAATCTCTAATACCTAAGTTTTCTTGAGCAGAATCAGAAATAAATTTTTCTTCGATAACTCCAATTACTTGTAGCCAAACGTCTTTTACTTTAATTCTTTTACCAATAGCACTTTCTCCGGTAAATAATTTCTTTTCTATTTTTTTACCAATAATACAAACAGGTAAGGCATTTTCTTCTTGAGTTTTGTTAAAGTTTTTTCCACTTTCTATAGATATATTTGTAGTATTAAAGTACTTACTAGAAATACCGATTAATTTTACAGGGTTTTGTTTTCCTTTTTTAGTTACATAAGTCTCTAAAATAATTTCTGGACTTACTACTTTTATAGAAGGTATATTTTTTTCTATACTTTTTACATCCAGTAAATCTAATCCTTTAGAAAAACGTTTAGATTCAGCAGCGCCATCTTCACTTTCTTCATCTGTATTTTCTTCTTTTTCATCTGGTATTGGTGTAATAACAATATTGTTAACACCTACTAACTCAAGTTGCGCTAAAATTTCTTTTTCTGCTCCATTACCAATGGCTAGCATTGTAATTACTGCAGCAACGCCAAAAATAATACCTAAGGATGTAAGTAAAGTTCTAACTTTATTGGTAAGAATTACACGAACAGCTTCACTAAAATTTGATTTTAGTTTCTCTATATAAATTTTATCGAACATAGAAAGACTAGTTTAATTTTGCAATTTCTGTTTTTTCTAATCCTTCTGGTTTGTTTAAGTACACTTCATCTTCTTCAGATAAACCAGCTTCAATTATAACAGCGTCATTATTTGCATCACCTAGCTTTACTTCTTTTTTGTCAATAGAAAAGCCTGATTTTTTATATACATAGGTAGTTTCATTTTCTGTAAAAATTGCTTCTAAAGGAACATGTAAAACGTCTTTACGTTCAAAGGTTAAAATTCTGTTAGAAGTGGTCATTCCTGGTCTAATATTTTCGTTGGTTTCGTTTAATTTTATCAGTACTTGAAACACTTTAATATCAGAGCCTCTTTTGTTTTCACCAACATTGGCAACATCTGTTACAATTCCGTCTAACTCAACATCAGGAAAAGCATCAAAACCAATTTTAACAGGCAAGCCTTTTTTAATTTTTCTAATGTCTACTTCGTTAGCATAGGTTTTAGATTCCATTTTAGTTAAATCTGGCAGCGTAGCAATAGACGTTTCCCAAGGACTTATAGAAGAACCAACTTTTTTCTTGGTACCATTCCACTCTCTTTCATAAGTTATCATTCCACTACCATTAGAGTAAATTGTAAAAGATTCTAAAAGGTTTAAAAGGTTATCTAGTTCTTTTCTTATTTTAGAAACTCTGGTGCCAACTTCTACCATTTTTGCATTGGCTTGCCTTTTTTTAATTTTATAGTTTTCTTGTTTTTCTCTAACGTCTCTCTCTAATTTGTTTAATTGGTTTTCTAGTTTTTTTATAGTTGCAGGTGGTTCGTAAATAGACTGTTTTAGCTCTAATTTGGTTTCTTCCATATTAAAACGTAAATCTTTTAATGCGTTCCTTTCTTGTTTTAAAGAAAGGGTAGTGTCTAATTGCTGTTGGGTGAATTTAGAAACTTCTGCTTCTAGGTTTAGCCTAGCATCTAAGATAAGTTCGTTAACGCCAGAAGGATCTAGTTTACCTACATAATCGCCTTTTTTTACTATAGAACCTTCTGCTACTAAATCTTGAATTTTAATTTCTCTAAGTCTAAATTTTCTAAGATTTGGTGGTCCAGTAATTTTTTTAAGACTTGTAGATTGTGCTTCACCAGAGGTAACTACTTCACTTTTAAAATTGCCTTTTTTTACTTTAGAAGTTAAGTAAATGGAGTCTTCTGCAGAAGGAGAAAAGTAATTGTAGGCTAAAAATAGCAGTGCAACAATAGCAATAGCGATTAGTGCAATTTTTTTCTTACTCATGTTTGATTGATTTAGTATAAAATCAAATCTAAATAAAAATGAGAGCCAATTGGCTCTCATTATGTTAATATGTTTATAAAGTTTTAAAAATTAACTATTTAAAACAGCATTTAATAATGCATTTGGGCGCATTGCTTTATTTGCCAATTCATCATTAGGTTGGTAATAGCCTTTAATGTCTACTGTTTTGCCTTGTATTTTATTTAAATCTGTAATAATAGCGTTTTCATTTGCAGATAATTGCTTGTAAATAGCAGAAAATTCTTCTTGTAAATCTTTGTTTTTAGATTGATTTGCTAAGGCTTCTGCCCAATATAAAGCCAAATAAAAGTGAGAACCTCTATTGTCCAATTCGCCAGATTTTCTTGATGGAGACTTTTTATTGTCTAAAAATTTATCTGTAGCTTCATCTAAAGTTTCTGATAAGATTAAAGCTTTATCGTTGTTATTCGTAGTTCCTAAATGTTCTAAAGAAACAGCTAATGCTAAGAATTCTCCTAAAGAATCCCATCTTAAATGGTTTTCTGCTAAAAATTGTTCTACGTGTTTTGGAGCAGAACCACCTGCACCAGTTTCAAACAAACCACCACCATTCATTAAAGGTACAATAGATAACATTTTTGCAGAAGTACCCAATTCTAAAATAGGAAATAAATCTGTTAAATAATCTCTTAATACATTACCAGAAACAGAAATTGTGTCTTCACCTTTCTTAATTCTGTCTAATGTAAAGTGTGTAGCATCAATAGGCGATAAGATGCGAAGATCTAAACCATTTGTATCATGGTTTTTTAAGTATTTGTTTACTTTTTTAATAATTTCTGCGTCATGCGCTCTGTTTTCATCTAACCAGAAAACAGCAGGCGTGTTAGAAGCTTTTGCTCTAGTAACTGCTAATTTTACCCAATCTTGTATTGGTGCATCTTTTACTTGACACATTCTCCAAATATCTCCTTGTTCAACTTCGTGAGAAATTAAAATTGTTCCGTTTGCATCAACAACATTTACTGTTCCATTTGCAGCAATTTCAAAAGTCTTGTCATGAGAACCATATTCTTCTGCTTTTTGTGCCATTAAACCAACATTTGGTACAGTACCCATTGTTGTAGGGTCAAAAGCACCATGTTTTTTACAAAAATCTATAGTTGCTGTATAAATACCTGCATAAGAGCTATCTGGAATTATAGCTTTCGTGTCTTGTAATTTTCCTTCTTTGTTCCACATTTGCCCAGAAGTTCTAATCATTGCTGGCATAGAAGCATCAATAATTATATCTGAAGGAACGTGCAAATTGGTAATTCCTTTATCAGAATTAACCATTGCCAAGTCTGGTCTATTATTATAAATTTCTTGTATATCTGCTAAAATTTCTGCTTTCTTCTCAGCAGAAACTTCTTCTAAATTTCTAAGTAAATTTCCAAATCCATTGTTTACATCAACACCAATTTTGGTAAAAGTTTCGCCATGCTTTGCAAATAAATCTTTAAAGAAAATACGAACAGCATGACCAAAAATGATCGGGTCAGAAACCTTCATCATAGTTGCTTTCATGTGTAAAGAAAGTAAAATACCTTGTTCGTTTGCATCGTTAATTTCTGTTTCTAAGAAATTAATTAATGCTTTTTTACTCATTACTGTAGCATCAATAATTTCGCCATCTAAAAGCGCAATATTTTCTTTTAATACAGATGCAGTTCCATTAGCAGCAATATGTTGTATGCTAACAGAAGTTGCATTTGCTAACGTAACAGATTTTTCGTTGTGAGCAAAATCTCCAGCCTCCATAGTAGCAACATGCGTTTTAGAATCTGCAGCCCAAGCACCCATAGAATGTGGATTTTTACGTGCGTAATTTTTAACCGCTTTTGGTGCTCTTCTATCTGAATTTCCTTCTCTTAAAACAGGATTTACAGCAGAACCTTTTACTTTGTTAAACAAAGCCAAAACAGCTTTTTCTTCTGGTGTATTTGCCTCTTCAGGATAATTAGGAATTGCATAACCTAATGCTTGTAATTCTTTAACAGCTGCATTTAACTGTGGTACAGAAGCACTAATGTTTGGTAATTTTATAATATTAGCTTCAGGTTGTTTTGCTAACTCGCCTAATTCAGCAAGTGCATCTTCTACTTTCTGGTCTTCATTTAAGTATTCAGAAAAGTTGGCTAAAATTCTTCCGGCTAAAGAAATGTCTTTAACTTCAATTTCTATATTAGAAGATTTTGTAAATGCTTCTACAATTGGTAAAAAAGAACGAGTAGCCAAAGCTGGTGCCTCGTCTGTTTTTGTGTATATAATTTTAGCGGTATTACTCATGTAATTTTTATTTTTATTCGTTGAAATGTCTATGCTTTTGGTTTAATGAAAGTTCATAAAATATAAATCGAGCAAATTTATGAATTTTAGTTGATTTTAATATTGGTAAAATCCTATAAATTAGTAAGTTTTATTACAGTATTAATAATATTTTAAACCTATTTATTTAAAGTTAAAAATTAGCTTGCTTTTTACTTTTGGGTAGTCGTATTTATTTTAAAAAATAACAATACTAAATTATTGAAAATTTTAAATAGAGCTAAACTCCGTTATATTTTGAAATGCTGAATTTATTGCAAAAAAAAAACGTTGTGAATTTTCACAACGTTTTTAGGTTTTATGCTATTTGAAGTATTATCTTCTTTTTTCAGTAATTCTAGCTTTTTTACCAGTAAGACCTCTAAAGTAAAAGATTCTAGCTCTACGAACTTTACCTCTTTTATTTACTTCAATTTTTTGAATAGAAGGTAAGTTTACGGGAAAAATTCTTTCTACACCTACAGTACCAGACATTTTTCTGATAGTAAACGTTTCTGAAAGACCTGTTCCTCTTCTTTGAATAACAACACCTCTAAAAAACTGAGTTCTAGATTTATCTCCTTCTTTAATTTCGTAATAAACAGTGATCGTGTCACCAGCAGCAAATTCTGCAAATTCTTTTTTTGTTACAAATTCGTCTTGTACAAATTTTATTAAAGATTCCATATCTTTTAATTTTAATTAATTTTGTAAAACAACATTCACGATTTCTTCGTCAGAGGTTAATTTAGCGGTTGCAAAAGTAGTACTTTTTTTTTGTTGATAAAATATTTACACAACTATTTTTTAGGTTGATAGTCAGTACAATAGAAAACCCAAAATTTTCGAGAAGGTTTTCCGTTAATTTTAATGATAATTGGCTCTAATTCAGTTACATTTTTAAAATACTTGTTTAACAAAGGATTTGTTTTACCTAGTTTTTCATTAGTTTTAAATCGTTTATCAGAATCTATAAATAATGCGTTTTTACCTTGTAAGGTGGTCAAATCATCGCCTAAATAATCAAAATGCAAAGCAGGTAAACCAATAATATTTTGTGCGTAAACCTTTTCTTCTTTAAAAAAGTTTAAACAAGCAGCAGTTTTATAGCCATCATTAGAAAAAATAAAAGTATTGCTGTGTTTTTCTTGTAATTTTTCGGTAGCTAAAGCCAATTCTTTCCAGCCAACCCAAGTATCATCACTTTTAATTGGAGCAACATAAAAAATAATTTGTACGGCAGCCAATACATGAAAAACAATAGAAAAGACTAATTGTAACCTTATTAGTTTTTTACTAATAAACATGGCTGCTATAATAATTCCAGTTAAGTAAGATGGCATCATCCAATTTAATTTTACCCAATAAATAGGTGTAATTAAAAAGAAACCTACAAATGTTGGTATAAAAAAAGCCAAAAGAAATAAGGTTTTTGCTGTTGGAATTTTAAATTTTAAAAGCGCTCTTTTTATATATTTAAAGGTAAACGTAAGTATTACTAAAAATAAAACGGGCAATAATAATAACATTTGATGCCCAATTGCACCAAAGAAATTTTTAGGTGAAATTTTAAATTCTGTTATAGAGCTTGTTCTTTCTGAGGATTGAAAAGCAAAGGATGCAAAATCGTTTGTGTAATTCCAATACCAAACAGGAAAGGTTACAGCAACAGAGATTATTATAGAAAACCATAACCAAGGAGAAAGAAGTAGTTTTCTGTATTTATTAGAGAAACACACAAAACCTAACAAACCTATTTGTAGCAAAATTGCAGTGTATTTACTATCAAAGGCAAGTCCCATTGCAACTCCGCCTATAATAAAAAACCATTTTTTTTCTTCAAAAATTGCTTTATACAAGCAAATAAGACTTAATGTCCAAAACAATAATAAAGGTACATCTGGTGTAGAGTTAAAAGAGAGTATAGAAATAAAAATGGTAGACGCCATTAAAATAAATGCGCTTTCTACTTTTTGTTTACTCAAAAAATATGTGGCTAGTTTGTAAAAACTAAGTATAGTTAAAGAGGTTATAAAAAAGTCGGTAAATTTTACAACAAAAACAGAAGTACCAAAAATATCTGTAAAAAAGCGCAAAAAATAACCAATCATTCCAGGATGGTCAAAATAAGATAAAGACAAATTTTGCCCATATAAATAATAGTATGCGTCTTGAGGCATTAACCCCATAAAAGGTAAAAGTAGCAATCTAAATAATTGGAAACCCAATACCCAAGAAATGGCTTTGTTATTTTTTATAAATGCTTTTATAGTATTCAAAATTATTTATATTTTATTTATCCAACAATCTAATAATCCAATAATCTATTCTTCCAGTAAATCTGGTCTTATTTTAGCAGTTCTTTCGTATGCTTTTTCGCTTCTCCAATCATCAATTTTAGGAAAATTTCCACTTAATAAAATATCAGGTACTTTGTTTCCTTCAAAATCTGCAGGTCTTGTGTAAACAGGTGGCGATAATAAATTGTCTTGAAAAGAATCTGTTAATGCAGATTGCTCGTCGCCAATAACACCAGGAATTAAGCGCACAATAGCATCTACTAAAACAGCTGCAGCCAACTCACCACCAGTTAAAACATAATCACCTATAGAAATTTCTTTGGTTATATATAAGTCTCTAATTCTTTGGTCTACACCTTTATAATGGCCCGTTAAAATTAAAATGTTTTCTTGCAAAGAAAGTGTGTTTGCAGTATACTGATTTAGCGTTTTTGCGTCTGGTGTCATGTAAATAATTTCATCATATTTACGTTCTTTTTGCAACTTTTTTATGCAATTAGAAATGGGTTCTATCATTAAAACCATGCCAGCACCACCACCAAATTGTGTGTCGTCTATTTGCCTGTAATTACCCAAGCCATATTCGCGTAAATCGTGAATTACAATTTCTGCCAACCCTTTTTCTTTAGCTCTTTTTACTATAGAATGGTTAAACGGACTTTCTAATAAGTCTGGTGCTACTGAAATAATGTCTATTCGCATTTTGCAAAAGTAAATTTTAAAAAATAATTCTTGTGAGAAAGAGTATGCAGTTTTAAAAACTAAAAACTATTGTGGATACCAATTCCACTGCACAACTTCTATATATTTGTTTCCCTTGTTTACCAATTCTTTAAACTTTGCAACATCGCTTAAACCTTCTGTACCTCTATAATGATAAGGGTAAATTTGTGTTGGTTGAAATGCTAAAACAGCATCAGCAGCGCTTTCTACGGTCATTGTATAAGGTAAATTCATGCAAACGAACGCTTTGTCTATATTTTTTAAGTTGCGCATTTCTGGGATGTCTTCTGTATCGCCAGAAAAATAAATACGTTCGTTATTTATGGTAAATACATAGCCATTTCCTCTTCCTTTATTATGAAATTTTAAAGCTTCTTTTCTTAAATTATACATAGGTATAGCCTCTAAACTAAAAGTAGAAAAATCTTTTTCTTCGCCATTGCTTATAATTACAACTTCTTTGGCTTTTACTGTTGAAATTTTATCTGCAACTGCTTTTGGTGCAATTATTTTTGTAGCAGATAGGTCTAAAGCATCTAGGGTTTTTAAATCCATATGATCTCCATGAACATCTGTAATTACCACTACAGTTGGTTTTTTAAATCTTTCAAAAGCTGTAGCACCTCCTGTTGGGTCTAAATAAACAACTTCATCATTAAACCTTAAAACAGCAGTGGCATGTGAAATGGGAATAATTTGTAAATCAGATGTTATTGATTTTTGATTAACGCCTGCTGTTTCTATTGTATTCTCTTTTTGCTTTTTAGTTTTACTATTGCAAGAAATTAAAACTAGGGCAATCGCAAAAAGTGTTATTGTTTTTTTTATCATTTTCTGTGCTGTTAATTTTGTCAAAGATAAAAATTAATAAATAGGAAGGGGTTTTGCTATTTAAATAAAAACGAGTTTTAAAATGTTTTAGAAAACAATATAGATTGTAGTGGCTAAAAACTATATTTTTTCTATCTTTAATCTTCTATTATAATAACTATGAATTTAGATAATTATAAGGTTTCTAAAACCATTAAATTGGCCGATTTAAGAACAAAAGAGGTGAATGAAAATGCTAAAAAGAAACTAAAAGACATTAGAAAAAAAATAAGTAAACTGCAAGATACCATGTATGCTGAAGGCAAGTATGGTATGCTAATTTGTTTACAAGGAATGGATACTTCTGGTAAAGATAGTTTAATTAGAGAGGTGTTTAAAGATGTAAATGCTAGAGGTGTAGAGGTGCATAGTTTTAAGGTGCCAACTAGCTTAGAGTTGCAGCACGATTTTTTATGGAGACATTATATTGCACTGCCACCAAAAGGAAAAATAGGTGTTTTTAATAGAACACATTATGAAAATGTATTGGTAACTAGAGTACATCCAAATTATATTTTTGGAGAAAATATACCAAATGTAAAAAGTCTTGCAGATTTAGATGATGCTTTTTACCATAATAGAATGGATAGAATTAATGCCTTTGAACAACATTTGGTTGCAAATGGAACCATTGTGTTAAAATTCTTTTTAAACTTGTCTAAAGACGAACAAAAAAACAGGTTGTTAAGAAGATTAAATATTCCAGAAAAGAATTGGAAATTTTCTGCCGGCGATTTAAAAGAGCGCAAATTGTGGGACAAATACCAATTTTGTTATGAAGATTTATTAAACAGAACTTCTAAAGAAAATGCACCTTGGTTTGTAATTCCTGCAGATGATAAACCTACTGCCAGATTACTCTTAGCCACTATTGTTTTAAACGAATTAGAAAAGTATAATTTTAAAGAACCCTCTTTGTCTAAAAAAGATACAGAGCAATTAGATGCTTTTAAAGCAGCATTAGAAAACGAATAAACTAAAAATGTTCAATATTTTGAATTTAAAATTCAAAGTTGAATAAGAATCTTAAACATTAAATTTTGAATTTAAAACTTAGTAAACCTATTGTATTTTTCGATTTAGAAACTACAGGCGTAAACATTGCAACAGATAGAATTGTAGAAATTTCTATTTTAAAAGTTTTTCCTAACGGAAACAAAGAAAGTAAAACTTGGTTGGTAAATCCGGAAATTGAAATACCACAAGGCGCTACAGATGTGCATGGTATTACCAATGAAAAAGTGGTAACAGAACCAACTTTTAAAGAATTAGCACCAAAAGTTAGCGAAATGATTGCAGGTTGTGATTTGGCAGGTTTTAATTCTAATAGATTTGATATTCCTTTATTAGCAGAAGAATTAATGCGCACAGGAATAGACTTTGATATGAAAGATAGAAAAGCGATAGATGTGCAAGTAATTTTTCATAAAAAAGAACAAAGAACTTTAGGAGCTGGCTATCAATTTTATTGTGGTAAAGAGTTGGAAGGTGCACATGGCGCAGAAGCAGATACCAATGCAACTTATGAAATTTTGTTAGCTCAAGTAGATAAATACGACGATATTGGTAATTCAGTAGATACGTTAAGTGAGTTTTCAACACATGGCGTAAGAGCAGATTTTGCAGGTTTTATTTTAATGAATGACGAAAATCAGGAAATATTTTCTTTTGGAAAATACAAAGGGAGAACTGTAGAGGAAGTTTTTATAGAAAACCCAGGTTATAATAATTGGATACAAAATGCAGATTTTCCTTTATATACAAAAAAGGTTTTAAGAGAAATTAAAGAAAGAATGAGCGCTCCAAAAGACACCATGAGCGATGAAGATAAATTGGCAGCTTTGCAGCAGAAGTTTAATTTACGCTAAGTTACAGGAGTATGTCATTTCGAAATGAGCCTTTTTAGGCGATTGAGAAATCTCATTATTTATTCAATCATGAAAAAGCTGTATTTTTTACTTTTAATAAGCGCAAACTTATCTGCACAAACTATAAATTTTTCTGGAAAGTTAGCAGATCAAGAAACAAAAAAACCAATTGTGTATGCAAATATTAGTTTTTTAGATTCTAATAAAGGCATATCTACTCTGGAAGATGGTACTTTTAATTTGAAAGTTGATAAAAAACTACTCTACAAAAAAATACATATTAGTTGTTTAAATTATAAAGACACTATTGTTTTAGCAAAAGAATTGCAAAATAAAACGTTGTTTTTAAAACCTAAAAACTTTCAGTTGGATGAGGTTTTGATTTCAAAGAGACTAGAAAAAGAATTAACTATAGATAAATATAAACGTAGAGATATAAAAAGTAGTTTTGGTGCAGTTAAAGGAAAACCTTGGATAGTAACAAAGTTTTTTAAGTTTGATGAAAAATATAAAGAAACCCCATTTTTAAAAGAAGTTATTGTTTATTTTGATGGTTTGTTATTTAGACACAAATCTAAATTTAGAGTAAGGCTTTTTAAAAAAGATACTATTAGTAATAAACCAAGTTTAGATTTAATAGCTAAAGATATTATTGTAAAAGCAAGAAAAATAGATGGTAAGGTAAAAATAGACATTTCAAAATTTGATTTAGAGTTTCCACAAGAAGGTTTTTTTATAGGTTTAGAGAGATTACATATACCTTATAATTTTCATGAATATACATACACAAAAGAAGGAGGGAAGAAAAAATTTAAAGCTATAGAAGTAGCGCCATCTTTTGGAGCAACTTATACAAAAGATTCAATACAAGTTTTTTCTAGTGGAAAATGGAGAAGCTTTTATTTTCCACAAAAATTTTATGAAGGCAACCAAATACAACCCGCAATTTCATTAACTTTATCAAATTAAACAATTACCCAAAACAACAACAACATGTTTACCCAATATAAAAATTTACCAGATAATTCGCGTGTGTGGATTTATCAAGCAGATAGACCATTTACTGCTAAGGAAACTGAATTTATTACGACGAAAGCTGTAGACTTTATCAATCAATGGACACGACATGGAGATGATTTAAAAGGATCTTTTACTATAAAATACAATCAGTTTTTAATTTTAGCTGTAGATGAAAGTTTTAATAATGTTTCTGGTTGTTCTATAGATAGCTCTGTGCGTTTTATGCAAGAATTAGAAAAAGAATTGCAGGTAGATTTAATGAATAAAATGAATGTTACTTTTAAAGACAATAACAATATTAATTTAGTAAAATTATCTGATTTTCAAGAATTTGCAAAAACACAAAAAATTACTGCACAAACAGTTGTTTTTAATAATATGGTAAATACCAAATTAGATTTAGAAAACAATTGGGAAGTTACTGCAGATAAAAGTTGGCACAAACGCTTTTTGGTATAAAAGTTGATTTTGATGAAGTAACACAGCTCACAAACAAGTTGCGCTAAGGATTGAAATGGCATCCTTTTTTCTTAAAACCTGAATTTTTATTCAGGTTTTAAGAAAAAAGATATAATGGAAAGCCTGTTAAAGCGCCCACAAAATATTCCGAAAAAATTATAATGAAAAAGAAAGTACTCACCCTTTTATTAATTGCATTTAGTGTGTTATCATGGGCACAAAGGCCAGACCCTTTAAGAACAACAGATTTTGAAAAACAAGATGTTTGGGTAGATTCTATTTTGCAAAACATGTCTGTTGATGAAAAAATAGGACAGCTTTTTATGGTGCAAGCTTATTCTAATTCAGATAAAAAACACGAAGACTTTATTACAGAATTAATTGCCAAATACAAAATTGGTGGCTTAATTTTTATGCAAGGGACACCAGAAAAACAAGCCATTTTAAACAATAAATACCAAGATACTACCAAATTGCCATTGTTAATTGGTTTTGATGGGGAATGGGGTTTAGATATGCGTTTGAAAAACACGTATCGTTTTCCTTGGAATATGACTATTGGCGCCATTAGAGATAATAATTTGGTAACCCAATTTGGGCAGCATTTAGGGCAACATGCAAAAAGAATGGGTATTCATATTAATTTTGCACCAGTTATAGATGTTAATGTGAATCCAGAAAACCCAATTATTGGGAATCGTTCTTTTGGAGAAAGTAAAGAAAACGTTACCGAAAAAGCAATGGCTTTTATAAAAGGGATGCAAAGTGAAGGTGTTTTGGCCAATGGAAAACATTTTCCTGGTCATGGAGATACTGCTTCAGATTCTCACCATACGTTGCCTGTTATAAATTTTACAGCATCGCGTTTAGATTCTATAGAATTGTACCCGTACAAAAAAACGTTTGATGTGGGGTTAGCCAGTGTTATGACTGCCCATTTAAGCATACCAAGTTTAGAGCCACAAAATAATTTGCCAACATCTTTATCTAAAAACGTAGTAACTAATTTATTGCAAGAGAAATTAGGCTTTCAGGGTTTAATAATTACAGATGGTTTAAACATGAAAGGAGCTGCAAACTATGCAACTTCTGCAGAAATTAACATCGCTGCAATACAAGCGGGTAATGATGTTTTGTTGATTCCACAAGACGTGGCAGCTTCTATTGAATTGATTAAAAAAGCTTTAGAAACCGGCACAATTACAGAGGAAAGAATCAATTTTTCTGTTAGAAAAATATTAAAAGCAAAATATTGGGCAGGTTTACACAACTACAAACCTGTGAAGCTAGAAAATTTACAAGAAGATTTAAATAGAGAAAAAGACGATTTATTGCATAGGAAATTGGTGAAAAGTTCCATTACACTTTTAAAAGACACGCAACAAAATATTCCTTTAAGAAATTTAGAAAAGCAAAACATAGCTTATGTAAAAATCGGTGATGCCAATAATACACATTTTGTAAAAATGCTTAAAAACTATGCAAAAGTTACAGTAGTGGCAGATAAAAATTTAGATGGTTTAATTAAAAAGTTAAAGCCTTTTAATTATGTAATTGTGGGTTTTCATAAATCTAATGCTAACCCTTGGAAAAGCTATAAGTTTACCAATAAAGAATTGGTTTGGTTGCAAGAGATTGCTAGGCAAAAAACAGTGGTTTTAGATGTATTTACAAGTCCTTATAGTTTATTGCAATTAAAAAGTTTTACCAATATAGAAAGTGTTTTGGTGTCTTATCAAAACAGTAAAATAGCACAAGAAATAAGTGCACAAGTATTATTTGGTGCCCTAGAAGCCAAAGGTAAATTACCGGTTTCTATTGGTAGTTTTTTTAATGAAGGTACAGGTTTAATAACTAATAAATTAAGTAGGTTAGCCTATACTATACCTGCAGCTGCTGGTTTAAATGCCCAAAAATTAGCCATTATAGATAAAATGGCAGATACTATTATAAAACAAAAAATGGCACCTGGTTTTCAGATTTTTGTAGCCAGAAATGGTAAGGTTGTTTTAAACAAAAGTTATGGTTATCATACATTTGATAAAAAAAGACCTGTAAAAAATACAGATATTTACGATTTAGCATCGCTCACCAAAATTTTAGCTTCTTTACCTTTGTTAATGAAAGCGGAAGAAGAAGAAAAAATACCATTAAATGCGGCTTTAAAAGAGGTTTTGCCAAGTTTTGCGAAATCTAATAAAGCCAATGTTACTGTACAAGAAATACTATCACACTATGGGCAATTAAAAGCATGGATTCCTTTTTATATAAGTACGCAAGACAGCATAACAGGTGAAAATTCAACAACTTTTTATCGCACAAAAAAATCAAATGCGTTTAGAGTAGAGGTTGCAAAAAATTTATACATAAAACATGCTTATAAAGACAGTATTTATAAGTACATAAAAGATGCAGACCAAAGAAATAGAAAAGGTTATACATATAGCGATTTAGGGTATTATATTTTTAAGGAAGCCTTAGAACAGAAGTATGATAAACCTTTAGAAAAGTTGGTAGAAGATAATTTTTACAGTTCTTTAGGAGCCAATAGAACTACCTATTTGCCATTAAAAAAGTTTGCAAAAAGAGAAATTGTACCTACAGAAAAGGACACCTATTACAGAAATCAATTATTACAAGGTTACGTGCATGATATGGGTGCAGCAATGTTAGGTGGTGTTGGTGGCCACGCAGGTTTATTTGCAAATGCTAATGATGTTGGTAAAATAATGCAAATGTATTTACAGAAAGGTTTTTATGGCGGTAAACGTTATTTAAAAGCTACAACTATAGATAAATTTAACCACAGATATTACGAAAGTAATAAGGTTAGAAGAGGTTTGGGCTTTGATAAACCACAATTAAACGAACGTGTAAAAGCAACTTGTGGTTGCGTTTCTAATGAGAGTTTTGGGCATTCTGGTTTTACAGGCACATACACTTGGGCAGATCCTGCAACTGGTCTAGTTTACGTGTTTTTATCTAACAGAGTTTATCCAACCATGGAAAACCGCGGATTGGTAACAAGCAATATGCGCACAAAAATACAGCAAGTAATACAAGACGCTATTGTAAATTAGACTTTTTACGAGAACCTATTTCCAGCTTTCGGCACTCGCTTTGCGCAGAAAAAGCGCAAGAGCTCAAACAAAGCCTCTATCTGGGGTAAACTTGTTTGCCAGCTAACGGTATTAATTAATATGAGTGCTATTTAAAAAACACGGTTTGTTAGTCAGTTATTATTTATAATATTTCTGCCTAATGTCATTTCAACTTTACGAAGAAATCTCAAATTAAATACTAGATTTTTCTTCTATACTTTCCTACATTCTAAATGACAAGCGCTAAATTTTCAAGATTATAAGAAATACAAATTGCAATAGTTATATTTAATTCGCTTTAATTATTGCTTTCTGTATTTGTAGGAGCCAATTTTACATAACACCATAGCAATAGCACAGAAACTAATAAATAAATCAACCCAATTGTAGTACCAAAGAACAGGTTTACAATTACACTTTGTAAAACTAAGAATATTGGAAAATTAAATGCATTTAGCGCAAACCTAAAGGTGTCTATAAATTCCAATTCGTCTATTTTTTTTGATGCCATTCGCCAAATTAACAAGGGTACAAAACAATTGATTCTAATTAAAAAAAGAAGCCATTTAAAATTATTTTGTTGAGGTGCTTTTTCTTCAGGAAATTCATTTTTTTCTATAAAACCATTTACTTTTTTTACATCTGTAAAATCTACATGCCCTTTGTTTAATTTTTTTAAGGTAATTTTATAGTCGTCATTAAACGGAATATGAACACTTAATTGTTTTAGCTGATAACTCACTTCATTTTTAAGTTTTACAGTAGCAGTTGTTAATTCATCTTTTGCTAAAAAAGAATTTGCATTTATCGGTTTTCCAAAATTTATAGCAACTTTAGCAGGATATTTAGATGCTTGTTGGTAGGTAATTCCTACAGGAATTATACTAATATTAATTTCAGGATATTTTTCAATTGCACCAAAAACTATGCGTGTAAAGCCCTTGCTTAAAACTCTAACAGTTCTCCTCTTGTCATGACTACCTTCTGGAAAAATCATTAAAGTTTCTCCTTTCTTAAAAATAGTAAAACAGTCCTCAAAAATAGCTTGATTTTTACCTAAGTTGCTTACACCATCTCTAATTCTGTAAATGGGCATTAGATTTAGTGTGCTTAAAAACCATTTTACACTTGGTTTCTTAAAAATAGCAGCTCTCACTAAAAAATGATTTACTCTAGGAATATTTGTAGTTGCTAAAAGAGGATCTATCAATCCATTTGGATGATTTATTGCAAATAAAACGGCTCCTTTTTTAGGTATATTTTCTTTACCAGAAACAACTATTTTTTTGGTGTAAAAAAATAGGCTAGTTTTTAGAAAAAGTTTAAATAAATAATACCAAAGCGTTTTCAAATTTTAAAATATTTTAATTTGTATTATTTGTTGTAGCCATTTCTTTTTTAGATTTTCTGCCCCAATAACTCGCTAAAAGTAATCCTGAAAAAATATCCCAAATACCCCAAAACGCAGCCAATAAAGCCATGCCTCCCAAACCATTAAAAAAGCCAAAAATTAGTAACAAACCTAAACCACCATTTTGTATACCAGTTTCCATGGCTATTGTTTTGGTGTCTTTAGTATTTAACTTAAAACTTTTAGCCGTATAATAACCAAGTATAAAGGCAAAAATATTGTGAAAAATCACCAAAAACACCACATGATGAATGTGATTTAAAAACACATCTAAGTTGTTAGAAAATGCAATAATTATTAAAACAATAAACACTAGCATAGAGAGTGGTTTTAAAACTTTTTCTAATTTAGCTGCTAATTTGGTGTTGTAGTGTTTTAAGAGCATCCCCAAAAACAAAGGAATACCTAAAATAAGAATAACTAATTTTAATAAGGCTACCCAATCTAAAGCAACTGTTTTAAGTATAGCATCTGTAGGTGGGTACAAACTGCCCCAAAACTTTAAATTAAAGGGTGTCATAAAAATACAAATTACAGTAGCAAAAGCGGTAAGACTTACAGAAAGCGCTGCGTTACCACCTGCCATTTTACTAAAAAAGTTAGACACATTACCACCAGGACAAGCAGCAATCATAAGCATACCTAAAGCAAAACTAGGATGTGGTTGCACAATTAAAATTCCTAAAAAAGTAAATAAGGGCAATAAAAAAAACTGCGATAAAACGCCAACAAAAAGAATTTTAGGATTTTTAAAAAGACGTTTAAAATCCTTGATTGTAATACCCAAGGCAACCCCAAACATTATAACACCAATTGCAATGTTTAGTACCCAAAGACCACTTTCATCAAAGTTGATTTGAATATCGTCTATTTGTATGGGATTTTGCATTTTTTTTGGTTTAAGGTTTTTTTTAGTTTTAAAGTTATAAAGTTATAAAGTTATAAAGTTATAAAGTTGTAATGTTAAAAATGTTTAGAAGTTTATTTGTTTATGGTTTTAAAAGGGGATTATTATTTTTTTTTTGACTAAAAGCTAAAAGCTAAAAGCTAAAAGCTAAAAGCTAAAAACCAAAAACTAATTCTTAAAAGCAAACTCAATAATATTGGCGCCCATTTTTAAGGCTTTTTCTCTTACCTTTTCTGGGTTATTGTGTATTACTGCATCTTCCCAGCCGTCACTTAAATCGGTTTCATAATCGTAAAAAACAACTAATCTCCCTTCATAAAATATTCCAAAACCTTGTGCGGATTTTTTATCGTGTTCGTGTATTTTAGGAATTCCGTTTGGAAATTTAAAAGTCTGATTGTAAATTGGATGATTGCTAGGAATTTCTTGAAACTCTAATTTTGGAAATACTTTTTGTATTTCTTTTCTTATAAATTTATCCAATCCATAATTATCAGAAATATGTAAAAATCCACCAGAAATTAAATAATTTCTAAGATTTTCAGTTTCATCATCAGAAAAAAATACATTTCCATGGCCTGTCATAAAAACAATAGGGAAATTATAAATGTCTTCACTAGAAACAGCTACCGTTTGCGGGTTCTTAGAAATATTGGTTTTTATGGTATTATTTGTAAATTCAACTAAATTTGGTATTGCAGTAGGGTTGCTGTACCAATCTCCACCACCATTGTATTTTAGGATAGCAACATCTTGAGCATTCAAAAAATAAGAAGAGAAAAGAAATAAAAATACAGCTAATTTTTTCATTTAAAGTAATCTAATTGCACAAGCAAGATAAGAAAAGCTATTGATTTACAAAAGAAACAATGTTTACAGCAACCAAACCTGCAGTTTCTGTTCTTAATCTGCTTTCGCCCAAAGAAATAGGTGTTAAATTAAGAGACAAAGCTTTTTCTATTTCTTTAGTAGAAAAATCTCCTTCTGGCCCAATAAGAATGGTTGTTTTTTCTTTGGGTTTTACAATGGCTTTTAGCGGATTTTTAATTTGATCTTCACAATGTGCAATGCAAATTTGTCCTTCAAAATCTTGATTTAGAAACTCGTTAAATTTTATAGGTGCATTTAATTTTGGTAACGTAAATTTTAATGACTGTTTCATAGCAGATTGAATGATTTTTTCAAATCGTTCTAGTTTTACAACTCTACGTTCAGAGTTTACGCAAATAATAGGTGTAATTTCATCTATACCTATTTCTGTTGCTTTCTCTAAAAACCATTCTAACCTGTCGTTATTTTTAGTAGGCGCAATAGCAATGTGTAAATAGTAATTCCAAGGTTTTGGCTTTTCTTCAACCTTAATAATATTTGCAGCACACCTTTTATCGTTTGCAAAACTAATTTCAGCAGCAAACAAAAAACCTTTTCCGTTTGTAATTTTTAGAATATCGCCTTCTTTTTTGCGCAAAACGCGCACAATGTGTTTGCTTTCAATCTTATCAAAAGTAATTTGTTGTGTTTCTTTAGAAAGTTCTGAGTTGTAAAAAAGTTGCACTAGAAATTTAAAGTTTAGAGTTTAGAATTCAAAGTTAGGGATTAATATTGTTTTTTCTGATTTAGTTTTTAAAGTTATAAAGTTATAAAGTTATAAAGTTATAAAGTTTGAAAGGTGAAAGGTTTCGAAGGTGAGATTTCTCCATAAAGTCGAAATGGCATTTGTTAGAAATTTTTAATTTCCACTAAAAACTAAAAACTAAAAACTAAAAACTAAATATTCTTTCTATAAGTTCTTCTCCTTTTATGCGTTTCTGGTTTAAAATTTTCCCACAGTTTTTTTATAGCTTCATTGTCTTCCAATTCTGGAGTTCTAATACAATTTTCTATTCCTAATGGTGTAAAAGTTTTGGTGTATTGGTCAAAAATTATGGCAGTAACTCCTTTGTTTTGGTGTGCTGGATCTACACCAATTAAGTAAAAAGTAACGTCTTTGGCATTTTTTCTAGCGCTTAATAAATGGAATAATCCAAAAGGAAATAATTTACCTTTTGCTTTTTGCAAGGCTTCAGAAAAAGAAGGCATTACAATGGCAAAAGCAACTAACTTATTGTTTTTATCAACAACAAATTTTATGTATTCTGGATTGATAAAAGAAATGTATTTTTTCTTAAAAAAAGCAATCTGAGCATCAGAAATTGGTACGTATGTAGATAGTTTTGAGTAACTTTTGTCAAAGACTTTAAACATTTCATCTACATAAGGTAAAATATCTTTGGTTTTGGTAAAATCTAAAGGTGTTAGCTCAAAACGTTTTTGTATTATTTTACTAATTCTATTAAAATAAACAGCATCTACATTTTTAAATTTGAACTTGTTTTCTAAATATTCTTTCTCTTTTACAAAACCCAATTGTTCTAAATGCTCTTTGTAATATGGATGATTGTACCAAGTAATCATTGTGCCTATATGATTAAAGCCATCAACCAAAACACCGGTTTTGTCTAAATTATTAAAACCAACAGGTCCTTCTATATATTCTAAATTATTTTTTAAACCAATTTCTTTTACTTTCTCTAAAAGTATTTTGGTAACTTCTATATCATCAATAACATCAAACCAACCAAAACGCATTTTTTTAATTTGTTGTTTTTCAACTTCAAACCAATTTATTATTGCTACAATTCTACCTACTATTTTACCATCTTTTATAGCTACAAAAAATTGGGCTTCTGCGTTTTCAAAAACTGGGTTTTTCTTCGGATTAAAATTAGCTACTTCATCTTTAATAATAGGAGGTACCCAGTATTTGTTGTTTTTGTATAGCGAAAAAGGAAATGTAACAAACTGTTTCATTTCCTTTTCTGTAGTTATTTTTTTAAGTGCAATCATTTTTAGAAAAAAGCTTAATTGTTGTTTTTTTTCTTCTTTTTCTTCGACTTCTTTTCATCTTTTTTCATTTCTTCTTCTAGCTCTTTTATCTCACGTTCTAATTTTTCAATTTCGGTTTCTTCTTTTTTTATTTTTTTAGATTTCTTGGTCTTTGGTTTTTTCTTATTCTTAAATAATCCTAAAAAGCTACCATTACTTTTTTTCGTTTTACGAGTTCTACTTCTAGTTGGTCTTGTTCTATTTTTACTTTTCTTTTTAAATAAATTTAAAAAACGATTAAAAAAGTTGTTTTGTTTTCTATTGTAACGTGAAATTGGTGTGTCTTTTAGTTTGCTGCCATTATCATTTAAATTTACGAAAGAATCTTTGTGATTATCAATTCTATAGGAAACACCTATACCTGCATAAAAACCTTGTGCTTGGCCTTCAAACAACATTCTACCAGAGGCATTCAATTGCAAGTCTTTATTATATAAATAGGCAAGGCCAAGACCTAAGTTGGTATTGGTTTGAGTTTGCTGATAGACGGTTTGATTCTCAAAAAAATAAGACCAAGCATTGTTAAAGTTTCTTGTAGCTGTAATTATGTAAGAAAACTCAGAAAGTGTTGTACCTATGTTATCATAAAAAACATTGGTTATAATATTAAAATCATTGGTTAAATTATGTTGTAATAAAAGACCAACTTTTGGAGTTATTTGCCCTGTTTGATGAATTTCATTTACAACATCTGTATTTATGCCTACATAAATTCCTACAGAAGGTATTAATCTTTTTTTATCAAAGGCATTTCTTCTTTTCCAACTTTTTATTTCTTTGGATTTGTCTTCATATTTAGGTTCAAAAACTAAATATTTAGCACCTAAAGTCATTCTACTAAAACCAGTAGTAAAGTAATCTGAAACAAAAATATTTTTAAAAGCTACTCTATCTCTTTGCAACGTAAATTGTGCATTTAATTCTAGTTTTTCTAGAAAAAAACTGGTTCTAAAAAGTACATCTGCACCAAAAGATTGTGGTCGAGAAAAAGTAGGTTCTACACTTATATCTCTAAAAAAGATATTACTTTCAAATTGATAAACACCAGTTCCTACGCTGTATGGACTTTCAGAAAAACCAGGTTTGTTGGAGTTTATTACTTCTGTATATTGCCCAAATACTAAATTGCTTTGTACGAGTAAAAACAATACAAAAAACGCTTTTTTTAAGAGATGCATAAATACAGATTAATTTTTTACTTAGGTATAAACAAACATAGAACAAAAAAGCAACTTTTTAAAGGCAAACCCTACTTTTTTAGGTTTAAGAAAGTTTTATAGAAAGTAAACGCAACAATTGTTTTCAAATTGTTATTTTTGATTTATTTTTTAAAACAAAATATGTTGGCAGGAGTATTAAAAACCATCTTTTGGATCTTAATTATTTATTATGGCTTTAAGTTTTTAGCAAGGCTTTTTGCACCCTTTTTAATTAAAAAAGCGGCAGAAACCATGCAGAAAAAAGCATCACAACAATTTGGTGGTCAAAATAAGCAAAGTAATAAAGCAGATGTTAGGGAAGGAGAAACCATTATAGATAAAAAACCAAGCCAAACACAGCAAAGTAAAAACTCTGTTGGAGAGTATGTAGATTTTGAGGAAATAGAGTAGCACCTAATCCTTCACCCAAAATAAATCAATCAAAACCAAAATACCAAGTGAAAATTTCTAAAATACTGCCTTATGTATTTGCCCTACTTATTTTTGTACTGGCATCTCTAATTTACTTTCATCCCGTTTTAAAAGGACAAAAATTAAATCAATCAGACATTACCCAATTTAGGGGAATGGTAAAAGATATGAATGATTTTAGAGCAGAAAATAACATAGAACCTTATTGGACAGGAGCCTCTTTTAGTGGAATGCCATCTTACGCTATAAGTGCATATTATCCAAACGATTTTGTACGAGGTTTAGACAAATTATTACGCTTTTTACCTAGACCAGCAGATTATACGTTTTTATATTTTTTAAGTTTTTTCGTTTTAATGTTAGCTTTAAAAGTAGAGTATAGGTTGGCTATTTTAGGTGCTTTAGGTTTTGGTTTTTCTACGTATTTAATAATTATTTTTGGCGCTGGCCATAATGCAAAAGCACATGCAATTGCATATATGCCTTTGGTTTTAGCAGGTGTCTTATGGATTTTTAGAAAAAAATACGTGCTTGGTTTTCTAGTTACTGGCCTAGCAATGGCATTAGAAATATATGCAAACCACATACAAATGACTTATTATTTAGGTTTTTGTTTGCTTATTTTAGGTATTGTAGAAGGTGTAAACGCCATAAAAGAAAAAACTTTACCAAGTTTTATAAAGCAAACAGCGGTTATAATTGCTGCTGTACTTTTGGGTATTGGTGCAAATGCGCCGCGTATTTTGGCAATGCAAGAATATTCTGAAGTAAGTACCAGAGGAAAATCTGAACTTACCATTAATGTAGATGGTTCTAAAAAAGAAGCTACTAAAGGTTTAGATAAGGCTTATATTACTCAATACAGTTATGCGAAACTAGAAACTTTTAATCTATTAATCCCAAGATTCATGGGAGGTGGCACAGTAGAATCTTTAGGAGAAAACTCTAATTTTTATCAATTTATAGAGGCAAAAGCAGGTAAAAAAGTAGCTAAAGAATATTCAGAACAAGTGTTAACCTATTGGGGAGACCAACCCATAGTAGAAGCGCCAGCATACATTGGTGCAGTACTTTTCTTTCTATTTTTCTTAGGCATATTTTTAGTAAAAGGAAGATTAAAACAATGGTTAGTTGCTGCCACTATTTTTTCTATTGTGTTAAGTTGGGGTAGAAATTTTGAAATAGTAACCAACTTTTTTATCAATTATGTACCACTTTATAACAAATTTAGAGCAGTATCTTCTATACAAGTAATTGCAGAATTATGCGTACCTATTTTGGCCGTTTTAGGTTTAAAAGCCTTCTTCTCTAAAGAGTTAACTCAGAAAGAAAAATTAAATGGTTTAAAGAAAGCTGTAATTTGTTTTGCAGGTTTGGTAGTTGTTGGTTTCATGTTTGCGCATGTTTTTGGCACTTTTGAAGGGTTAAGAGATGCACAGCAATACAAACAAATTCCTGGTTTTTTAGATGCTGTAATGGCAGATAGAAAAGCAATGTTATTAAAAGATAGCTTACGCGCTTTATTTTTAGTTTTAGTTGCGAGTGTTTTATTATGGTTGTTTATAAAAGAAAAAGCAAAACAAGTACTTGTAATTTTAGGTATTCTAGCAGTAGTTCTTTTCGATTTAATTTCTGTAAATAAAAGATACGTAAATGCAGACGATTTTAAAGCATCTAAAAAAATTGAAAAACCGTTTATTGCCACAGAAGCTGATAAAAAAATATTAGAAGATAAAGGATATTACAGAGTTGCTAATTTTGCTATAGATGTTATGAATGATGGAAGCACTTCTTACTTTCATAATTCTATAGGTGGTTATCATGCAGCTAAATTAGGCAGGTATAATGAGTTGTTTGAGTATCAAATAGCAAATAATAATATGCCAATTTTAAATATGTTGAACACCAAATATTTAATTATTCCAAATGAAAAAGGCAAGCTAGAAGCGCAAAAGAATATAGAAGCAAATGGAAACGTTTGGTTTGTACAAAACTTAATTGGTGTAAATAACGCTAATGAAGAAATGCAGATGTTAGATTCTTTAGACACAAAATCTTCTGCGGTAATTTTGAATAGTGATTTTAATAAACTAGGTTTAAAGTTGCCAATTGAACGTGATAGTTTGGCTAGTATTACTTTAAAAGAATATCAATTAAATAAGTTGGTATATGCTTCTAATACAAACTCCGCACAATTTGCTGTTTTTTCTGAAATATTTTACAAAAATGGCTGGAATGCTTACATTAATGGCGAGTTACAGCCACATTTTAGAGTAAATTATGTACTAAGGGGAATGAAAATTCCAGCAGGTTCTAATGAAATTGTCTTTAAATTTGAGCCCAAAGTAATTGAAAATGGTAAAGTATTTTCATTAACATCTTACGCGTTACTTATTTTTGTTTCTGTAGGTTGGTTTTTTTACGATGAGAAAAAGAAGAAAAAACAAGCATGAAAATAGGAATGATTTTAGATGCTCCATTTCCCCCAGATCCTAGGGTAGAAAATGAGGCAGTTTCCTTGGTAAATCATGGTCATGAAGTTTTTTTATTCTGTTTAAAATATGCAGATGAAAAAACAACTGAAACAATTAATGGAATTCAAGTAAAAAGATATGCTTCTAATACTTTAGAATATAAACTGTCTGCCTTGGCATATACAGTGCCTTTCTATACTTTTTTAATGAAAAAAAAAATCAGAAAATTTATAGAAGAAACACAAATTGAAGCTTTGCATATTCATGATATTAGAATTGCGCAAGCCGTATTTAATGCGAATAAAAAATACAATTTACCAATTGTTTTAGATTTACATGATAATTTGCCTGAGGTAATGAAGCTTTATCCGCATTTGCAAAAGTTTCCTGGTAAGTATATCATTTCACCTGAAAGGTGGAAACAGAAAGAGAAAACTTTTATTGAAAAAGCTGATGCTGTAATTACAGTATCTCCAGAATTTTTAGAAAATTTAGCACATAGAATTCCGCAAGCAAAAAATAAGTTAGTTTTAGTACCTAATACTATTAGAAAGTCTTTTTTTACTGAATATACAAGAAAAGAATCCATTTTAAAAAAGTATAAAGACAATTTTGTTATTTTGTACTTGGGAGATACCAATATTAGAAGAGGTTTACAAACTGCAATTGCAGCAATAGATAGCATTAAAGAAGATATACCCAATATAAAATTGGTTATTGTAGGTAAAAATAGCACAGACCATATCTTAAAAAAACAAGTGCAAGAGTTACAATTAAATCGTTTTGTAGATTTTGAAGGTTGGCAAGATGTAGGTTTATTTCCTTCTTATATTTTATCTAGTACCATTTGTATTTCTCCTTTACATAGAAATTTACAGCATGACGTTGCTTACGCCAATAAGATTTTTCAGTATATGAGTTTTGGTAAACCTTTATTGGTAAGTAACGCTACAGCTCAAAAAAACTTAGTAGAAACAAATAATACAGGTTTAGTGCATAAGGACAGAGATGTTACAGATTTTTCTAAAAAAGTGTTGCAGCTTTTTAAAGATGAGAGTCTTAGAAAACAGTTGGGTGAAAACGGAAAAGAATTTATAGAAAAAGAATTTTGTTGGGAACAAACTTCTAAAAAACTATTGCATTTATACGATAATTTAAAATCTTGAAAGTATTAATAATTACATATTACTGGCCTCCTGCAGGCGGTTCTGGCGTACAGCGTTGGTTAAAATTTGTAAAATATTTACAAGATTTTGGTATTGAGCCAATAATTTATACGGTAGCAAATGCCAATTATCCTAAAGAAGACGTTTCACTAATAAAAGAAATACCCAAAAATGTAACTATTTTAAAGCAACCCATTTGGGAACCAACAGATCTTTTCTTTTGGAAAAAAAAGAGCGCAAACAAAAAGGGGATTGCTAATGTTAGTAAAGGTGGATTTTTATCTTTTATACGTGGTAATTTTTTTGTGCCAGATCCTAAAGTTTTTTGGGTTAACAAATCTGTAAACTATTTAGAAAACTATATTTCTAAAAATACAATAGATTTAATAATCTCTACAGGACCGCCTCATAGCATGCATTTAATTGCACAAAAATTAAAGAATAAAACGGGTTTAAAGTGGATGGTAGATTTTAGAGATCCTTGGAGTAACTTGTATTACAATAACGATTTTAAACAACTTTCTTTTGCAAAAAAAAAGAATTTTAAATTTGAAAAAAGTGTTTTGCAAGAAGCAGATTGTGTTTTAACGGTAAGCAACCATTTAAAACAAGGGTTTGTAAAGTTTGCTAAAAACGTAAAAGTAGTTACTAATGGTTTTGATGATGAAAATTCTGATAACTTAAAAACAGCATTAGATATTAAATTTTCTATTTCCTATATTGGGTTGTTGCCAAAGCAAAGTAATCCAAAACTTTTATTTAAAGTTTTAAGAGAAATGTCCAAAGAAAATTTAGACTTTAAAAAAGATTTAGCACTTAATTTTATTGGCGATATTTCTGAAGAAATAAAAACGGAAATTAACTTAAATAATTTAGAGGAGCAGAGCTCTTTTAAAGGTTATGTTTCGCATAAAAAGGCGATAGCTTTTCAAAATAAAAGTCAGGTTTTATTGTTATTGATACCTAATGTGCCCAATAATAAAGGAATTTTAACAGGAAAGTTATTTGAGTATTTAAAAGCAAAAAGACCTATTTTAGCCATAGGTCCAGAAAATGGAGATTTGGCTGCTGTTTTAAAAGATACAAATGCTGGTACTGTTATAGATTTTAAAGATCATCAAAAAATGAAAGAAGAAATTTTAAGATTATACACGCTATTTAAAGCAAATAAATTAAAATTAGATTCTAAAAATATCCAAAGATATCATAGAAAAGCGCTAACAGAACAGTTGGCTTTTATCATAAAAAACGTATAAAAAGATGGGTATTGTTTTAAAACAATCTTTTAGAAATACAATAATTATTTATGGAGCTTTTTTAATTGGCGGTATAAATACTATTGTGTTTTACCCTAGAATTTTAGAATCAGAATTTTACGGAATGGTAACGTTTCTTCTGTCTGCTTCTAATTTAATAATGCCTTTAACAGCTTTTGGTATTCAGTATACTATTGTAAAATTTTATTCTTCTTATCAAACAAAAGAGCAAAAAGATAAGTTTTTATCTTCCGTAATTTTTTTACCCATTTTTATTGCATTGCCCATTGGTTTTTTGTGGGATTATTTTCATGAATGTATTATGAGTCGTGTTACAGAAGAGAATCAGAACATAGAAAATTATACATTTTTTATCTATTTGATTGCTATTGCATGTGCTTATTTTGAGTTGTTTTATTCTTGGACAAAAGTACAATTGCAAACTGTTTTTGGTAATATTTTAAAAGAATTATGGAATAGAGTTGTAGTAATGCTGCTGTTATTAGCTGTTTTTTTTGATTTTATTACAAAGCCTGAGTTTATTTTCTATTTAACAATAGCCTATATTATCAGAGCTTTTGTAATGATGTTTTATGCGTTTAAAATGTATTTGCCTAAATTTTATTTTAGGTTGCCAACAAATTATTTGGAAATTTTAAAATACTCAGGTTACATTATTCTGGCAGGAAGTGCAGGTGCAATCTTATTAGATATAGATAAAATTATGATTCCTGGAAAAGACACTATAGAAAAAGCTGCTTATTATTCTGTGGCTGTTTTTATAGGTTCTTTTATTGAAGCTCCAAGCAGAGCAATGACTCAAATTTTACAACCTTTAACATCAAAATCTTTAAATGAGTTTAATACAAAAGAAGTAGAAAATTTATACAAAAAAAGTTCTATAAATTTACTTTTAGTAGGTGGTTTGTTTTTCTTACTTGTAAATTGTGGTGTAAGCGAACTTTTTAAATTAATGCCAGAAAAAGGCTATGCAGGTGGCGAATATGTGGTTTTAATGATTTCTTTAGCAAAGCTATATACTATGGTTTTAGGTAGTAATGGTGCTATAATTAATAATTCTAAATTTTATAGAGTAGCACTTCCTTTAGCTTTAGGAATGTCAGTTTCTGTATATTCTTTAAACAGAATATTCTATTTTAATTTAAATTTTGGTACAGATGGTTTAGCGCTTGCAACATTAATTACTATTGTTTTATTTAATACGATTAAACTATGGTTTGTGAACCAAAAATTTGCAATTACACCTTTTACTAGTAATTCATGGAAAATGGTGCTTATAATTATTATTTTATTTGGCACTTTTTATTTTTGGAATTTTTCTATACCTAATATTAAAATATTTAACTTTACTATTACTCCTATATTTAATATTGCTTTAAAAAGTATTTTAATTACAATAGCCTACGTTTATTTAGTTTTAAAATTTAAAATTTCACATGAAATTGATGTGTTGCTCCAAAAGTTTTACAAAAGACAGTCTAAATAGTCTGTAAACATGTGAAATAATAAAGCAAAACAAATTATTCTAGTTTTATTAAAAAACAATCCTAAAAAATAAAAAGCTATAGCTAGATAAGAATGTAACGGATGAAAGTTAATGCTACACCTATCCTCAACAAAAATGGGATTTGCTAGTAAATGATCTGCATCTACTAGCATAGATGCTAAAAAGATAAGGTAAGCTACTCTCCATTTTTTTTTATAAAAAAGTAAAGCAATGCCTAACGGCGCAATAAAATGCAAACTATAATGAATTAAAAAAGAAGGTTGCAACATTTTAAAACACAATATCCAAGTAATAGCTTAAAAAATTATTTCGTTAACAATTCTCCTCTTATCCTACTTAATTGTACGGGCGTAATATTTAATAATGAAGCAATGTGATATTGAGGTATTAGATCCTCAATTACAGGAATTTCTTGTAATAATTTTAAATAGCGTTCTGTAGCATTTAAAGCAGAGAGCCTGTATATTTTACTCTCTAATTCTAAAAAAGTATATTCTAGGATTTTATTGTACAAATTAGATATTGCTATGTCTGTTTCTGCTAATGCCTTAAATCCTCTGAAATTTAGAATGTATATTTCGCAATCTAATAAACAGCTAAACGTAAATTTTGAGGGCTTATCTAGTACAAGAGCTCCTAAAGAACCAATAAGCTTTTGTCCTACATAAATATTTCTTGTGAGTTCTTTTCCTTTACTATTAGTAAAGGAAGATCTTACAACTCCAGATTCTAAAATATAAATATGTTCTGGTCTTTCTTTTTCTCTACCTAGTATATCCCCTTTTTTACAAGAAACAGGATCTATTAAACTAAGTAATGAGTCTTTGGATAGTTGGGGTAGTTTTTGAAAGTTGTCTAAATACTCTATTAATGTTTGCATGATTTGGTTAGCTCTATATTTTACTTTGGGTAGTGTTGTGTAAAAATGCGAAAATACTTCATAATTTTATAAAAAACTAATACTATTAGGTCCCTCCATAAAAAGTAAGTCTAAAACGGATAAGTTTGGTATAAAACCGTACTTTTCATCAAACATTTGAGTATAAGGTTTGTAAAATCTAGCAGGCGTTTTTTTCGCATCTGCCAAATGCCTATAATCTTTAGAGAGACTACCTGTGGCATATGCCTTTGTTTTTACCACCTTATTTTCTAATTGCAAAGCATCTTTAATGTATAAAAAAGTATCTATATTTAAATCTTGCAAAAATTTATATTTTTTTTCAAAAATAGGGATTAAATCATCTACGTAAAATTCAAAGAAAGGCGAATTTCTATAAGCAGTTTTCAAGCTTTTAAAATGTTGATCTTGCCAATTTTGTGCATTTTCAATCAATGTGTCTTTCGTTTTTTTTCTAAACGAAGTTTTTGGGTGTTTTACAGGTATATTTAATAGCTGTCTCCCATTGGTGTTATAAATATAGCATCTATTTCTATAACTTTGTTTTTGAAAATTATCTTCCATTTCAAAAGCAACTTCTGTTGCTCTTATAATTTCTTGGTATTGTGCTATAGGAGAAAAATAAGTAGGTATAAATAGAGACATGACCTTTTATTTTTTTTATGCAATGATGCTTGTTTATTTTGCCTTTTTACGTTTAGCTTTAAAAAAGCTATAACCAATGTATAAAGCAATTAATATAAAAACAATATATCTGTAAGAAACAGGCTCTCCATCTCCACCAACTGTGGTAAACATTCTGTTCCAACGTATAGATTTTATTTTTTCACCAAAACTACTTGCATTAGCATCCCAGCTAAACCATATCATTACAGGTTTACCTAAAACATGATCAAAAGGTACATAACCCCAATAACGTGCGTCTAAAGAGTTGTGTCTATTATCTCCCATTAACCAGTAATAATCTTGTTTAAAGGTATAAGAATCTGCTTTTTCTCCATTAATGTAAATGTCTTCGCCAACAAAAGTTAAGTCGTTGTTTTCGTAATTCTTAATAATTTGCTCGTAATATGGTAAAGATTTTGCATCTAGTTTTACTGTAGCACCTGCTTTAGGTATATAAATAGGTCCAAAATTATCTTGACTCCAATTATTGCTTTCTATATGGGGAAAAATTGCATTATCTGCCGCATAATTTATTTTAGTAACAGAAAGTGTGTTTGGTTGTTTTCTTAAAAGAATAACTTCTTCTTCTGTTAAATTTATATTTATTTTATTGGCAACATTTTCCATTTTTAAACGGGTTGCTAGGTTTTGAGATACGCCGCCTGCAACTTCTGTAAATAAAGAATCAGCACCTATTTTTGTTAAATTTGCACCTTTTTTAAAAGCTTCTTGCACTCTAGAATCATTCCAATAATCGTTAGCAATTTTGTAAACGCCTGTTCTCTCTTTGTTTATTAAAAACTTAGGAAATGTATTTCTATCAATCGCTTTTTTAGCTGTGTAAGTATAGTAAAATTGAATTTTGGCTCTATAAGGCAGTTCGTTTTTCTTACCATTTATATAGACATAACCGTTTTTAATCTCTAAGGAATCTCCTGCAATACCCACGCAACGTTTTACGTAGTTGGTTTTTTTATCTACAGGCTTATAAGTGAATTTCCCAGAGGTATCGCCCCACATAGTTGCTAAAGAATCTGCAGGCCAATTAAAACAAACTATATCATTATTTTTTATGTTTTGCAAACCTGGTAACCTTGTATAGGGCAGCTGTGGCTTTTTAAGGTAAGATGCTGTTCCAGTAAATGGTAAAGAATCATGTACCATAGGTGCAGCAATTACTGTAGACGGTACTCTTGCACCGTAATGAAATTTACTTACAAATAAATAATCACCAATTAACAAAGATTTCTCTAAGGATGAAGTTGGTATGGTAAAAGGCTGCATAAAATAAGTATGCACTAAAGTTGCAGCAATAATTGCAAATGTTATAGAACTTACCCATTCACCTAATTCAGAGCGTGGTTTTAAACTTCTTTCGGCATTATATTTTGCATCTGTTTTATAGTTGATATAAAAAATGTACAAACCTAGAGTTACAATCACTAAAAATGAATCTAGTTTTTTGTAAAACCCAAATGTTCTTATGGTTTCAATCCAAATTACAGGAAACATTAAAAGATTTACTACAGGTATAAAAAGTAAAAAAATCCACCATTTTGGTCTATTGATAATTTGCATTAACACAACACCGTTGTAAATTGGTATGGCTGCTTCCCAAGCTTTTCTACCTGCTCTTACATACAATTTCCACGTTCCTAAAAAGTGAATTACTTGTATGAAAATAAAGAAAATAAACCATTCTGTAAAAGTCATAATATTTTGTTTTGATACTAATTTTATAAAAAAGTAAAATCTTATTGCTAGTTAGTAACTATAAGTTGAATTGTGTTACAATTTAATGTAAGTTTAAAACATCTTTCATGTTAAAAACCCCTGTTTTGCCAATAATCCATTCTGCGGCAACAACAGCACCTAAGGCAAAACCTTGGCGGTTATGGGCCGTATGTTTTATTTCTATAGAATCTACAACAGAATTGTACCAAACAGAATGTGTACCAGGGACTTCTGGTATTCTTTTAGCTACAATTGGTATGTTTGTTTCAGCAGTTTTTTTGTCTAGTTCCCATTTTTCTTTAGCCGAGTTTTCTATAATTCCCTCAGCTAAAGTAATGGCTGTTCCACTTGGTGCATCTAATTTTTTGGTATGATGAATTTCTTCCATAGAAATATCATAATCCTCTAAATTTTGCATCATTTTTGCCAATTGTTTATTCAGTTCAAAAAATATATTTACGCCTAGACTGAAGTTAGAAGCGTAAATAAAAGCTCCCTTTTCTTTTTCGCAAAGTGCTACCGCGTCTTTATATTTATCTAGCCAACCTGTAGTACCAGAAATTACAGGCACATTGTTTTGTAAGCAATTAGAAATATTTGAGAAAGCGGAATTAGGGATACTAAAATCTATAGCAACATCTGCTAAACTAATATCTATTTCGTCATCAACATCTTTTCTTATAACTATTTCGTGGCCTCTAGAAATTGCAATTTTTTCAATTTCTTTTCCCATTCTTCCGTAACCTAAAAGTGCAATCTTCATTTTTAAAAAGTGTATTTTAATTTAAAACCAACTTTAGGCGTATCAAATTGTATTGGATCTTGCATCAAAGTTGGTCTTATAGATAAATTATCGTCTGTATTAAATTGTATTAAATGTGCATTTACACTGGCTTCAACAATTTGTAAAATATAAATTATTACACCAGAAAGTAAAGACATATCTCTGTTTTCACTAAGTTGTTCTTGTGCTCTTTCAAGTGTTTCTAAAGAAACACTTTCTACTCCTAAATCATTTGTAAATTCGTCTTGAAAACCAGTTCTTCTTAACCTATATGCGGTTCTAAATCTCTTATATTCTTTATTATTTATGAGGTAATAATAAGTAGGTACAGCAAGGGCACCCCAAACAATAGGCGCTTTCCAATATTTTTTATTATAAATTTGACCCATTCCTGGTAATATTGTAGAATAAAATGCAGCTCTTGCTGGTTTTAAAGGTGCGTAAGTACCCTGTTGCAAAGGTATAGTCTTTTTAATTTTAATATTTGTAGTATCTTTTTGACTAAAAATATTGAAACTAAAAAAACTAAGGAGTAATAGGAATATGGTTTTTTTTAAAAACACTTATTTTAATAAGTTTTTTATTCTATTAAAATCTTCTTCAGAATGAAACGGAATGGTTATTTTACCTTTTCCATTATTAGCCACGTTAATAGTTACTTTCTGACCAAAGAAATCACTAATTTCTTGATTACTATTCTTTATAAAAGCAGGTGTTGATTTCTTTTTAGGTTTTGCAATTTTACCTGTTTTTAAGGTTTTTACAAGTTCCTCTGTTTGCCTCACAGATAATTTATCACGTAAGATTTTCTCGTAAATAGCTAATTGATCTTCTGTATTGTCTACATTAATCATTGCACGCCCATGTCCCATAGAAATAAAGCCATCTCTCATACCCGTTTGTAAAATTGGGTCTAATTTTAATAAACGCAAATAATTGGTAACTGTAGAACGTTTTTTACCAACTCTTGTGCTTAACTCTTCTTGTGTTAAGGCAATTTCATCAATTAAACGTTGGTAAGAAAGGGCAACTTCAATTGGGTCTAAATTTTTTCTTTGAATATTTTCAACCAGCGCCATTTCTAGCATTTCTTGGTCGTTTGCAATTCTAATGTATGCAGGTACTGTTTTGTTGCCTATTAATTTAGATGCTCTAAATCTTCGTTCACCAGAAACTAATTGAAATTGATTGCCTTCTAATTTTCTTACGGTAATTGGCTGTATAACCCCTAATTCTTTTATAGAACCAGCAAGTTCTCTTAGCGCTTCTTCATCAAAATAAGTTCTAGGTTGGTAAGGATTTACTTCAATTAAATCTAGTTCTATTTCTATGATACTACCTACTACTTTATCTGCATTATTATCTAATGCACTGTTAATATTAGGTGTTTCCTTTAATAAAGCAGACAATCCTCTTCCTAAGGCTTGTTTTTTTGTTGCTTTTGCCATTTACGCGTTCTTTTTTAATAATTCTTGCGCCAAATTTAAGTAATTTACGGCTCCTTTGCTAGTAGCATCATAAGCAATTATACTTTCGCCATAACTTGGTGCTTCTCCTAAACGTGTATTTCTTCTAATAATTGTATCAAAAACCATGGTTGAAAAATGTTTTCTAACTTCATCTACCACTTGGTTAGATAGACGTAAACGAGAATCGAACATAGTTAACAATAAACCTTCAATATCTAAATCTGCATTGTGTATTTTTTGTACACTTTTTATTGTGTTTAAAAGTTTTCCAAGACCTTCTAACGCAAAATATTCACATTGAATAGGAATAATTACAGAATCTGCAGCTACTAAAGAGTTTAGCGTAATTAAACCTAAAGATGGTGCACAATCTATTAAAATGTAGTCGTAATCATCTTTTATAGCTGCCAAAGCTTTTTTTAGCATATATTCTCTTTCTTGCTTGTCTACTAATTCAATTTCTATAGCCACTAAATCAATATGTGCAGGAATAATATCTACATTTGGCGAATCTGTTTTTACAACAGCATCTTTTGCAGATAGTGAATGCTCTAATACATTATAGGTGCCACCTTCTACAGTTTCTACATCTATACCTAAACCAGAAGAAGCGTTTGCTTGTGGGTCTGCATCAATTAGCAATACTTTTTTTTCTAATACACCTAAAGAAGCCGCCAAATTAACGCTTGTTGTTGTTTTACCAACACCTCCTTTTTGATTTGCTATTGCAATAATTTTCCCCATATGATTCCACTACTTTTGTAATTGTAAAATTACATATTTTTATTACTTTTAAAAGTCAAAGATGTTAATAAATCAATAATTTTTTAAAATAATGATTTTTAATGTGTTAAATATATTTTTTACTTCTTTTTACACAAATTGTCAGATAGAAAAATAGCGTGAGTTTTATGTTTTTTAACTTTTTAACTTTTACTATTTTTTTGGTGTGTTTTTTAAGATTTCTTTTAAAAAGTTCCAAAATTTTTGAGTAGAACTAATACTCGCGCGTTCGTCTGGTGAGTGTGCGCCTCTAATTGTTGGACCAAAAGAAACCATATCCATTTTTGGATAATTTTGCCCTAAAATACCACACTCTAAACCTGCATGGCAAGCTTCAACTTTGGCCTTTTCACCATGTGTTTTTTCATATAATTGTGCTACAACTTCTAAAATTTCTGATTTGATGTTGGGTTGCCACCCAGGATATTCGCCAGAAAATTCTACTTGAAACCCAGCTAATTCAAAGCTAGATTTTAAAGAATTAGCAAGATCTAACTTATTAGTTTCTGATGAAGAACGTGTTAAACAGCCAATTTTTATTGCGCCATCTTTAACAATTACTCTGGCAATATTATTAGAGGTTTCTACTAAGCCTTCAATATCTGGACTCATTCTGTATACCCCATTTAAAGCAGCATACATAGCTTTTAGTAAACCTTCTTGCACACCAAGTTCCATTATTTTTGGCAGTTCTGTTATTTCAACAATTGTTACAGTTAAATTAGGTTCTAACGCTTTAAATTCTTCTTGAATTGTCTTTACCAATTCTTTGGTTTCAAAAATAAAAGGGGCTTTAGAAATTTGATCTACACAAACTTCAGCAACACTTTCTCTAGGAATTGCATTGCGTAAACTACCTCCATTAATAGCGGCAATTCTTAGTCCATAGTTGGTAAAACCATCAAACAGCAAACGATTCATAATTTTATTGGCATTACCTAAACCTTTAATTATATCCATACCAGAATGCCCACCATTTAAACCTTTAACAGTTATTTTAAAGGTCACAGTATTTTTAGGAATTTCTTCTTCTTTGTAATTTCTTGTGGCAGTAATATCTACACCACCAGCACAGCCCATTCCAATTTCGTCATCTTCTTCTGTGTCTAAATTTAAAAGAATATCTCCTTTTAAAACTCCAGCTTCTAAACCCATGGCACCAGTCATTCCTGTTTCTTCATCAATAGTAAAAAGTGCTTCTAAATTGGGATGCGCTATAGTTTTAGACGCCAAAACAGCCATAATTGCTGCAACCCCTAAACCATTGTCTGCGCCTAAAGTTGTACCATCTGCTTTTATCCAATCTCCATCTACAAGCATTTTTATGCCCTCTTTTTCAAAGTTAAAAACAGTGTCGTTATTTTTTTGGTGTACCATATCTAAATGGCTTTGTAGTACAACGGTTTTTCTGTCTTCTAAGCCTTTTGTAGCTGGTTTTCTAACAATAACATTACCTACCTTGTCAACAAAGTTTTCTAAATTTAAATTATTAGCAAAAGCTACCATAAAGGCAATAATGCGTTCTTCTTTTTTTGAAGGACGAGGTACCGCATTTAAATCGGCAAACATATTCCAGACTTCTTTTGGCTCTTGATTTCTTACTGCTAAACTCATTGTTTTTAATTAAAAATTAGATAATCAAAAATACGGTATTTGATTTGTTTTAAAAATGAAAACATCTTTAAAAAGATTGTATTTATTCTTTTAAAGATGTTTGTAAATTAATATTAAATTTTATTTAGTTAGAATTCAATAATAGTTTCAGATATGTTTTTTCTAACCTTTACAAGGTCTTTCATATAATCATCTGCAGCTCTAAAACCAACAGGCATTACTAAAACTGATTTTAAATTGTGTTCCTTAAGATTTAAAATATCGTCATATTTTTCTGGAGAAAAACCTTCCATTGGGCAGGCGTCTATCTTTTCTGTTGCACAAACAGTCATTAAATTACCCAAGGCAATATAGGCTTGGTTTTTATTCCAAACAAACAACTCTTCTTGTGTTTTTTTTGCAATTTCTTCCGTTAAAAAAGTTTGAAATGGCTTTATAATTTCATCAGAAGTATTTCTTAGTTTTTTGGTTAAATTAAAATAGTCTTCTACTTCTTGGGTTGTGTAATTGTCTTTTGTACAAATAACCAAAACATGAGACGCTTGTACAATTTGTTTTTGATTCCAAGAGTGTTCTAGTAATTTTTCTTGAATTTCTTTATTTTTTACAACCAATAATTTTAAGGGTTGTAAACCATAAGAAGTGGCCGTTAAATTAAATGCTTCTTTTAAGGTTTCTATTTGATTTTTAGATAATTCTTTATTGCTATCAAATTTTTTAACAGCATAACGCCATTGTAAACTCTCTATAATATTCATTGTTTTTATTTTGAAGTGCAAAAATAGTGTATTACAAGCGCATTTTAAATTTTATGAGAGTAGTTCATTAGAATAAAGTGCCAATTTTTTGTAAATTTAAAACAAAAAGAGATGAAAGAGGATTTTTTACATTATATATGGAAGTATAAATTGTTTTCACTAACTAATTTAGAAACTGTAAATAAAGAGGTTGTCACTATTGTAAACTCAGGTATTCATAATAAAAATGCAGGTCCAGATTTTTTAAATGCTCAATTGAAACTAGACAATCAACTTTGGGCAGGTAATGTAGAAATTCATATAAAATCTTCTGATTGGTATGCACACAACCACGAAACAGATGCCAATTACGATAATGTAATTTTGCATGTAGTATGGGAAAATGATGCCAATATTTACATGAAAAACAACCAACCTTTGCCTACTTTGGTTTTAAATGGTTTGGTGTCTAATACCATTTTACAGAATTATAACAGTTTATTATTTGCGCCTCAAAAATGGATTCCTTGTGAAGATTTTATTAAAGATGTGGATAGTTTTACCTTATCTAATTGGAAAGAGCGTTTGTTTTTTGATCGTTTAGAAAGAAAAGCAACAACTATTAAACAGTTGTTAGCAAAAGAAAATAACGATTTTGAAGCGGTGTTATTTCAACTTTTAGCTAAAAATTTTGGTTTAAAAATTAATGGTGATGCCTTTTTACGACTAGCCCAATCTGTAGATTTTGCAATAATTAAAAAATGTAGTTTTAAAGGGCTAGAGTTGGCTGCTTTGCTTTTTGGACAAGCAGGTTTTTTAGAAACAAGTTTAGCGCACGAATATCATGCAACTTTAAAAAAAGAATACAACTATTTAAAGCATAAGTTTGGTTTAGAATCAATGTCTAAAAATACATTTTCATTTTTTAGAATGCGACCCAATAATTTTCCAACCATTAGAATAGCACAGCTGATTGGTTTGTTTCACAAACATCAAAATTTATTTTCTAAAGTGCTAGCAGTGCAAAAGTTAGATGATTTTTATACTTTGTTTTCTATTGATGTAGCTTCTTTTTGGAAAACTCATTATAATTTTGAATCCACTTCTAAAACATCAGCAAAAAAGCTAACCAAATCGTTTATAGATTTGCTGATTATTAATACAATAATTCCGTTAAAATTTCTTTATGAACAAGCTAGGGGAGAAGTTGATGAAACCTTCTATTTAGAGTTGTTAGAAAATATAAAACCAGAAAAAAATAGCATCATAACTAAGTTTGAAGTGCATAAAATTTTCGCAAAAAATGCTTTTGATACCCAGGCTTTATTAGAATTAAAAAATAATTATTGTTTGCTAAAACGTTGTTTAGAATGTGCAATTGGCGTAAAAGTTTTGGGTAAATAAAAAAGCTTCAAAATTTTTAATTTTGAAGCTTTATCGAGAAAAAAATAAATTTATTTAGGATCTAAAGTATTGTTTATCCCCTTAATAATATCTTGATAATGGTATTTAGTTATGGTGTTAATTCGTCTTTTGCTAGCAGTATTTAACTGTGATTTTAAAACATTTAATTCACCTCTAATTATAGACGAAATATCTGTGCTTTTTGCAGTGGAATCATTCATTAAACTCGCCATTCTACTCGTAAAATACTTTTGTAAGTTTCTTTTGTATAGATCTACGTTTTTAGTAGTTTTAAGCTCAGAAAATACACTTTTTCTTAAATCAGAAATCATGTTTACAGCTTCATAATTGTTAGGTGTAATAACCTCACTTTCTATTAACCTTTTTAAGGTTCTTGTATTTAGAATACTACCTAAAATTCTTTTTTGAAAACGTCCTAATTTGTCTGTATAATCAGTTTCATCAATTTTGTTTAAAATATTTTTATCTAATAACCAATTTGGGGTTTCAAAAACATTGTTTTGTAACCAGTTTAAAGATTCTTTTTGCATTTCTTTTGGCACAGCTATATAAACATTGCCTGCTTGCGTTGGTTTTTTATTAAATTCATAAACACCACCAATATTACCTGCAACATGGCCTGCATATCTGCCCCAAACACTTAATAATTCGCCATATAATTCATCTAAATCTTCATAATTATTGGTTTCAGAAGAAGTCCATTTTGGTAAGTTTTTTGCAACTATTTTAAGGTTTTTAACACCATACGTACTCGATTTTACCTGGTTGTTACCAATTCCTTCTGTTTGTGCAGATGGGTCAAAACGTTGCCCGCCAAATCTGTAAATTGGGTTATCCGCTTTATCTTCAATCCATTTATCTAAGGTTTTTACTTCTTGTTCTGGTGTTGTAGCATTTGCTATTTGTCTGTAACCCCAATTAATTGCATAATGGTCATAAGGCCCTAGTTGTCTTATAAAACGAATGTTTTTATCACCAGGTTGTGCAACATAATTGTAGCGTGCATAATCCATAATTGTTGCTGCAATTCCGTTTTTCTGCGTAAAATCTCCATTACGTAAATCTTCTGTATTATACGCAAAACTTGCAGCCATATTGTGCGGTAAACCTAAAGCGTGCCCAACTTCATGAGCAATTACCATGCGCATCATGTCTCCAATTTCTTCGTCTGGTGTATTTAAAGTTCTTGCTGAAGGATTTGCAGCACCTGTTTCTAGCAAATATCTATTTCTGTAAGAACGTAAGTGATTGTGGTACCAAATAATATCACTTTCTAAAATTTCTCCTGTTCTTGGGTCAGAAACACTTGGGCCTGTAGCGTTTCTAGTTGTACTAGCAACATATCTAATAGAAGAATATCTAATATCTTCCATACTAAATTCTGGATCTTCTTCTTTGGTAGGTGGCATTTTTGCCATAATTGCATTTTTAAAACCTGCAGTTTCAAAAACCTTTTGCCAATCATTAACACCTTGCTGAATGTATTTTCTTAGTTTTTTAGGAGTTGCAGGATCTAAATAATAGACAATTGGTTTTACAGGTTCTACCAATTCGCCTCTGTTATAGGCTGCAATGTCTTTTGGCTCTAAACGCCATTTTCTAATATATCTTTTACTATCTGCTTTTAAAGCTTCAGAACTGTAATCTACATTACCAATAGAAAAATAACCAACTCTCTTATCATAAATTCTTGGCATCATTGGGTTTTCTGGTAATAAAATCATAGATTGATTAATGCGCATCGTTATAGTATTTGTTGAAGAGTTGCTTGGAGGTGCATCTGCATCAAACGTAAAATCTTGTATAACCTCTATGTTTTCAGGATAACTTTTTATAGAGTTAATAAAACTTCTAGAGGCGTCTAATCTTCTTACCTTATACGTTTTTCTAAAGTAAGAAGGTAAACCAGTTATTGCTTTTACATCTGTAGAAAAGAATTTGCTAACATCAACTAAAACAGCGGTAGAATCTTGGTTTTGTGTTTTTACATCAAATGCATAAATTACAGGTTCTAAATTATTTGCTTTAACAGATTTATATATTGGCAAAGAATCATTTGCAATAGCATTATAAGATTTTACTTTTAGTAAGATTTTATCTTTAAAAGATTCCCAAACAATAACTTGTGTATTTATTTTTGATCCTGCATTTACATAACCACCACCCAAACCAGCAGGTAATTCTTTAATTCTTGTTACTAATAACATTTCTTTACCCAAATATGTTTTTGGTATTTCGTAAAGAAATTGGTTTTTGTTTTGGTGTACTTTAAACAAACCATTGTCTGTTTTGGTACTTTTTTTAACAAAATCAGTGTAATTTTTAGATGAGGTTTTTTTAGTTTTTGTTGGTGCTGTTTTTTTTGCACTTTTTAAAAGTGAACTACTTTTAGGAGAGCAGCCAATAAATACGAGAAAAGCAAAAAGGAATAGGTAATTTTTATTCATAATTAGGAATGTTGAATTTGGCCTCCAAATTATAAAAAAACACTTGTACTAATTCTTAGCATACTGTTAAAAAGTGCTCATAAAAAATTAGCATTATTAATTGTATTTACACAAATTCATATTTTAGATGTAATTTATGTATGCTAATATTTTTATAACTGATAAGAAATTGACAAACAACAAGATTATATTTTGGATGTAATATGTACCTTTGTTTTAAGGCTAATACATGCAAAGCTTGTTTTAGGCTAAAAATTGAATAATAAAATTACCTATATTTAACTAAGTATGAAATCTATATTTTTAAAATCATTATTTGCTTTTGTTGTTGTTTTTTTGTTCGCTTGCACTAATAAAACCAATAAAAAGGAAGAAAAAGCGAGTAACGCAAAAGAAATTGTAGAAAGCCCTGTTGGAATGGTTTGGGTACCTACCAAAACATTTTTAATGGGCGCAAAACCAGGAGATACATATGCAATGCCTAGAGAAAAACCAGCACATAAAGTTACAGTATCTGGTTTTTTTATGGATGCTACAGAGGTTACTAATGGACAATTTAAAAAATTTGTTGAAGAAACAAAATACATAACTGTTGCAGAAAGACCTTTAGATTGGGATGAAATAAAAAAAGATTTACCACCAGGAACGCCAAAACCAGACGATTCTATTTTGCAACCAGGAAGTTTAATTTTTAACAAGCAAGCAAGGGGAGTGGTTTCTATGGAAAATTATGGACAATGGTGGACTTGGAAAGTAGGTGCAAATTGGAGGCAGCCAGAAGGATTGGGGAGCTCTATTGAAGGTAAAGAGAATTACCCTGTTGTGCATGTTGGTTTAGAAGATGCTTTGGCATATTGTAAGTGGGCGAATAGAAGGTTGCCAACAGAGGCAGAATGGGAATCTGCTGCACAAGGAAGTAATACTGATAATAAATATGTTTGGGGTAATAATTTAGCAGAACTAAATAAAAACGCCAATACTTGGCAAGGAACTTTTCCAACAGAAAATATTTCTGAAGACAATTTTGAATATATTTCTCCAATAAAATCATACCCGGAAAATAATATTGGTATTTATGATATGGCAGGTAATGTTTGGGAAATAACCACAGATTTCTTTGATCCAACGTATTACAAAACTTTAGATGTAAATAAAACTTATACAAACCCTAAAGGAGCAAAACAATCACGTTCACCTACAAACCCATATCAAACAGAGTATGTAATGAAAGGTGGTTCTTTTTTATGTCATGCTTCGTATTGCGCAAGTTTTAGAATTTCTGCAAGAATGGGCATGGAGCCAAGTTCTAGTTCAGATCATATTGGTTTTAGAACTGTTGCAACTAAAGAGATGTTAGCTAACTAAATTAAAAAAAAGCCTTAAGTTTTATTCTTAAGGCTTTTTTTTAAAGATATTCAAGTTAACTTATGGCTTCCCATTGAATTGAATTTTTATATTTAAAAATCTCATTATTACTTGTTGGATCCATTACCATTAAATAAATCCATTCGTTATCTAATAATGTTTTTGTACCTGCATTTCTTGCAATAATATCAGAAACTCTTGCAATTGGTGCTTGTATCATAACAGATAATCGCAAAGGTTGGTGGTACATAGTTTCATCAGAACCATATAAGGATTGTAAGGGCAATCCCATTTTTAAATCACCACCATTTCCTTGAACTACTCCAAATTTCCCTGTAATATTATGTGTTATTTTAGATCCACCTCCATAAATATTATTATCTACTGTAGCAAAGTAATAATGGTTGTTTATCCACTGTGTAACCGTCATTGGTCCTAGCATAATTCCTTCAAGCGCTTTTCCTTCAGGGTCTAGTTCCCATTCATAAGAATGTAAAAAACAACGGCTGTCTAAGTTGGTGTTTTTTGTTAAATTTCTTGGTCCAACAATAAAACCTGCGTTCTTTGCCAACCCCCATTCAGGTCTGGTTTCACCCCAATTATTGGCTTTTTTTTCTGCATTAGCAACACTATTTCCTTTTGTTCCCAAACGATCTGTAGTTGCTGTTTTTTGCGCTTTTAGTAAATCTGTTTTTAATGCTGTAATTTTTGCTTTAAATGTTTCTGGAATTTCAGCATCAAAAATTACAATATCATCTGTTGTGGTATTGTGTTCTGCTCCAATAAAAATAGTATCGTCAGGAATATATACATCTAAATCTGCTAAAGATTTTCTAACTTCTGGTTGGTTTGCTAACTTCGCCAACATTCTTGCATTATGTCTTCCTGGACTTGCCGCACAAGCACCGCAATCTAAACTAGAGCCAAATGGATTGTTAGCAGAATGGCTTCCATGACCAGCAAAAATAACTAAAGGTGCAAATTTTTTCCATCCCATTAAATCAAAAGCAGATTTTACAATGGCAACTTTTTCTGTTAGGGGGATACCAATTGCGTCATTGTCGCTACATTTGTTTATATCTGGCTGACAAATAGTTTCTACTTTAGAAGCTTTTTTATCGTCCATTTGATACATTTTTCTGGGTATTAAGGTTCTTGCAATTAAAGACCAACCATAATAAAAACCAGAACCTTCAACATAACCAAAAGCAGAAGGTATCATGTTTTTCATTCGCTTTAAAAATTGATTTTTAAACGTGGAAACATTATTTTTCTTTTTGTAAGTATTTAGCAGTTCTTGTTTTTGATCTTGTGCAATTTCGGAAACTTTATAGGCAGAGTCTACAATTGGCGGACAAGATTTTCTAGTAATACCATCATCTAAACTTTGGTAATCCATAGTAATTCCAAAAAAACCAGCGTAACCAAAAGTCTCGTAATTTCCTTTAGATTCTATATGTCTTCTAATTAATTCAGACCTTGTATCAATACAAAATACCATTTGTGCATCTGGTCTATTATTTGCTGTTGATGGTTGCGCTATAGATTCTTTTTCTAAAGCACTAACTAACTGCTTTTGCCAACTTTTTTCCCAAGCTTTTAAAAAGACGTATTGAATTTTAGATGTTAAATTTTCTTTACTTTTGTCCTTTTCTTTGGGTAGAATAGGAAGATTTAGTTTTTGGGTGGTCCAAAGTCTTACTGCTAAATAGTCAATAATATCAATTGGGTATTCTTGATGCCAATCTGTGCTTGCTTGCGTTCTATGATTAATATAGCCTGTCCAACCAGGAAGTGCAGCTAAATGATAGGTGAAAATTTTAAGATAGTCACTTTCATTATATTCTTTTAAAATTTCTTCTAAGGCTGTTTTACTATTTTTTGGAATGTCTTTTAAATTTGTTTTTCCTGTTTCAGAATCATAAATAACCAAAAGTCTCCAAGCATTGTAAAAACCCTCTGTTTTATATGGCATCTCCCATTCTGCTAAGCCTTCATCCATAAAAGAAGCTAACCATTTTGCAACAATAGTATCTACAGCATGATTTTGGTTAATTACTTCACCTTTAGGCAGATTTATGAGATGATTTAGGTAAAACTCCGCAGATTCAGTTAAATTATTTTCTTGTAGCAGAGTAGCTAAAATACCTTTATCTATATCGCCTTTTTTCCAGGCTTGTTGATACAATTTTGTTGCGGGAAAAGCATTTGCGTTAAAGTTGTTTTTAGCAGTTTCTACTGCATCTTTAAAAGAAGAGTTTTCGTAACCAGATAATGGGTTAGAGGCAACAAAAGTATATAAAGGCCAAGTTTTTCCAATAACTTTGGAAGCTTCATCAATAGTATTTAAAATTTGCTGGCTCATAATTATTTAGATTTATACATTAAAAGTGATTTCTTAGTGGGTTGAGAAATGTTTAATAATTTTACATACATCCATGGAATTTTTTTGTAAACGCTAAACTTCATCAGGAAAAAGCCAATTAAGAAAATAAAGCCGAAGATAATTTGTACCCAAGACAGTGGGGTAGGATGAGCTATCATAGGCATATCATTCATTAAAATAGTAACACCATTGTACATTAATGCGTATAAACCAATACCTGCAATAAATACTAAGGCAGGAACCACTATTTTTTGAATTAGAGATAAACTTTGTTCTTTTACAATATTATAAGTTGCTTGACCAACAGTAATGGCAACAACTAAGGTTAAAAATATACTACTGTTGCTTTCAGTTCCTTTTCCAGTCCAAACTGTAAAAAGGTAGGCGCCAAATAACCCAAAGATCAAAACTAAAAATGCCAACAAAGGTTTTATTTTTACAGATGTTTCTTGTTTTGGTTTTGTTTGTTCTATTTCTTCCCCAGAAGATAAAAATAAATAAGCTTTGTAAAAGCCGTGTAAAATTAAATGAGCAACAGCTGCATTAAAAAAGCCTAATCCACATTGCATTATCATAAATCCCATTTGTGCAATGGTAGAACAAGCTAGTTTTTGTTTTACGTTTACTTGTAACAATTTTGTAAACTGAGCCAGTATTGCTGTAAAACCCCCAACAGCAAAAAGTATGGTTAACGTATCTGAAGTAAGTAATAAGGTTGCAAAAAGAGATAATAAAATTCCTGCTCCGTTTACAAAACCTGCGTGCATAAGTGCAGATGCAGGAGTAGGGGATGTCATTGCAGATAATAACCAACGATGAAAAGGGTAAATTGCAGATTGTACAATGGCTGCTGCAATAATGCACAAAGCAGCAATCATAGTAATGTAATTTGGTAAATCTGTTACAGCTAAAGACAAACCACTTACTGTAAATTCTCCACTTTTAAAAGCTAATAAAAGTAAGCCAACAGCTAAAAATAAAGAGCCAATTAAAAAATATTTTTGTGTAAATTTTGATGCTTCTCTAGCTTCTCCCCAATCTTTATCAATCCCAATTAATTGAGACATAAAAACACCCATAATTAACCAGCTAGATATTAAAAGTAAAATGTTATTAGATACTACTAAAAACATTACAGATAAGGTGAATAGTAAGCAAAGCAGCATAAATTTAGAATGATATTTGAACCCTTTTAGGTAAGAGGATGCATACGTGCTTACAATTGCGCTAAAAAAAGTTACTGTTGTCCAGATTAAAATTGTAAAACCATTTATTTTTAGAAGATTCCCATAAGTCCATTCTGGTATTTTAGAGAAATTTAAAATAAGATAGGTTAGATTACCCGCAAATAGTAACCATAAAAACACGCTTACAATTACAGAGATGGAAGTTTTGTTCTTTTCTGCATTAGAATTTGCTTGCAGTGTGCTTAGTTGTTTCTCAGAATTCATTTTTTTATTTTGTTTGCTGATTGATTTGTTAGATTGCAAAGTTGCTCAAATATATTTATATATTTTTACTTATATCAATAATGTTAATCATAAAGCGCATTAATGTGTTAAAATAAAAATTTAAAATTTTTAAACTTATTCATGTTCAAAATAGTTTACATATTTTTAATATTAATGAATGGGAAATAATTTGAGCATTTTACTGCTTTTTGATGAATACAAGAATCTATAATCTAGATTAAAACTAAATTGTTTTATTTTTGTTCAGTATTACAAATATTTTTTGAAGATGAAAAAAAGAATTTTAACACTATTATGTATTGTTGTTTTTTGCAGTCATGATATGTATCTTAAACTAGATAGCTATATACTACAGCCGAATCAAAAATCAAAAATTCAGTTATTTAATGGCACTTTTGACAAAAGTGAAAATACAATAGACAGAGATAGAATGCTAGACGCAAGTCTGTTGGGCAACGGAGTTCGCACTAAAATTGAAGATGCGCAATGGGAAGAAATAGATAGTACTACCATTTTAAGCTTTACAGCTGGCAATTCAGGTACTTGGATTGTAGGAGTATCTACTAGACCAAGAAATATAGCAATGAAAGCTGAAGCTTTTAATAAATATTTAAAACATGATGGTGTTAAAGATATGCTAACTGAAAGGGCAGAAAATAAAACCTTAAACCAAGACGCTGTAGAAAAATACTCGAAACATGTAAAAGCTATTTTTCAGGTGGGTGATAAAAAGACAGCAGATTGGAAAACAATTTTAGGGTACCCAATAGAGTTTGTGCCTGTTGAAAACCCTTATAATCTTTATACAGGAGATAATTTACAAGTTAAATTATTAAGAAATGGAGTTCCTTTAGCAAATCAGTTGGTTTACGCAGATTATAGAGCATCAAAGCATGGTCATCATCATAACTCAACTGAAGAACATAGTCATGGAGAAAAAACACATTCTCATAAAAAAGATGAAAAACATTCTCATGAAGACAACAATGCTGCTGATGATCACACGCATACAACAGGCCAAGAGCTAAGAACTGACTCAAATGGAATAGCTACTGTGAACTTAACAAATGATGGAATTTGGTATCTAAGAACAATTCACTTGGTAAACTCAGAGGAAAAAGGATTAACCCATGAATCTAATTGGGCTACTCTAACTTTTGAAGTTACACATCATCACAGATCAGAAGAGCATCACAATCATGCAAAAGAAGATGGTTTGCCTATGTATATTTTTATTGTGGGAAGTATTATTTTTGTTGCTATTTTGTTTTTCTTTTTCAATCGTGAAAAATAATTTTTGTTAATGAAGTTTGTAATTAAATTAGTCTTTTTGGTATTGTTTTTTTTGATTCCATTAAGCACTTTTGCTCATGGTGTTAGTTCAGTAGATCAAACTATTTTAACTAATGGAGGTTTATGCTCTTATATATATGTAGGAGCAAAGCACATGCTTACAGGTTACGATCATTTGCTGTTTTTAGCAGGAGTAGTTTTTTATCTTAAAAATTTTAAAGATATAGTAAAGTTTATTACTGTTTTTACCATTGCACATTGCGTTACCTTAACAGGAGCTACTTACTTAGGTATAAGTGCAAATGAGCATCTTGTAGATGCAGTAATTGCCTTAAGTGTGCTTTACAAAGGATTTGAAAATTTAGAGGGGTTTAAGAAGATGAAATTAAAAGTACCAAATTTATTAGTTATGTTATTCTTATTTGGTTTAATTCACGGTTTTGGATTATCAACAAGACTACAATCTTTTGATATTGGTTCTGAACAATTTTTGTTAAAGATTTTTAGTTTTAATCTAGGCGTAGAAATCGGTCAAATTTTAGCGTTAATTCCTATTGTATTTTTAATAACAAGTTGGAGAAATAAAAAAAGCTATCCTGCTTTTTACAAAGCAATAAATACCTATTTGATTATTATTGGACTAGCATTGTTTTGTTATCAGTTATACGGGTACTTTAGGTAAAGAAAGTCCATGAAAGTAAAAGTCTAATTTGTGTGTTATTTAAAAATTTTACAAGAATAATATACATGGAGATATTGCAAAAAAACACCCTTGATAAAGTTTATTTCAAGGGTGTTTTTTTACTGTGAATTGGTGATTAATTATGACCGTTACACAATTATTATGCTGTTGTTATATAAACTTAAATGATACAGCCTATAGAACGTTGGCATTTTTAATTGCTGCTTAATTTAGCGTTTTTTTTGGAGAAATAGCTTTAGATTTTTTATTCTACTTCTTAAAAATATTACCCTAAAATTATGTATTTATTCAATTAGTATTTTTTGTTGTACATAATATTGATTAACGAAAAAGATGTAAATTTTTATTTTTTTGCAACTATTTGGGTTCTTTTTTTTTGTTTTTACACTATCATATTTTTTAGAAAAAAAGATAATAGTTTTATCATACCTATTAGATAATTAAACATAAGGATTTAATATCTTAATTTTTTTGACAGTAAACGCATTTCTAATTGGTCTAAAATTTTTGAATTTAAAATTGGATTATGTTTTTTTGATAAGTTTTTATTGATAAACTCTAACATAATCTATTTCCATTGTAGAAGTACTAAAATTAGGATCTATTGCACCTCCTAAATTACCTCCCATAGCAATATTTAGAATTAAAAATTGATTGTTGTAAAATGGCCAAGTATCATCATTTTTAATTGATGGATTATAGTTGTAAAATTCAGCATCATCTAGCAAAAAAGTAATACTACTTTCTGTCCAAATAGTAGAGTAAATGTGAAATTCCGTAGTTTCATTACTAATAGAAGTTGCTTTGTAATTTACAGTATTTCCAGAACTAGATGTTGTGTGTAAAGCACATGATATTTGCCCTGGATTATTACCAACATACTCCATGATATCAATTTCACCACAAGCTGGCCAACCTACAGAATCAAAATTTGCTCCAAGCATCCAAATAGCAGGCCATACACCACCACCTGCAGGCAGTTTAGCTCTTACATCAACTCTGCCATAGGTAAACTCAAATTTACCAGCAGTTAAAAGTCTTGCAGAAGTATAGGCTGAACCTTGAAAATTTTCTTTCTTCGCAGTAATTTTTAATACACCATTTTCTACTTTAGCATTATCTAATCTATCTGTGTAATATTGAGATTCATTATTACCCCAACCATTATTACCAATTCCTATATTGTAACCCCATTTAGTTGAATTTGGGACACCATTTGCATCAAACTCATCTTGCCAAATTAACTTTAATTCTGTTTTTACAAATACGGTTAAAGAATAATTTACACTAATATTTCCTCCTGAATTATCTGCTACAACTATAATGTCATATTCATTAATACCACCTTGTGTAAAAGTATAACTAAACCTGTTTTGAGAAAGTTCTAAAGTTTCATTATTAATTAATACTCTGTAAGAAGTTGCATTTGTTGCAGTTATTGTAAAATTAACTTCGCCACTACCATCTCCATTAGGGTTATTACCATCAGCACCAACCTTAACTGCAGCTATAGATAAGTTTGTAGGAGCACTCACTCTTTCAATTTCGTTTTCATCACTATTACAAGAAATTAAAGATAAACTCAAGAAAGTTAGTAATGTAAATAATATATTTTTCATTGTTTTTAGTTTTTAAGGATATTAGGTAAAGTCAATTATTTTAGATTAAATTTAGCTGAAAGTTTAGCATTTGAACTACCACCAACAGTTATATTAAATTCACCAGGTTCCACAATAAATTGCCCTTTTTGTGTGTAAAATCCTAATTCTTTTTTTGTAAGGGTAAACTGAATTGATTTGGTTTCTTTTGGGTTTAGTGTTACCATTTTAAAACCTTTTAATTCTTTAACAGGTCTAGCAACTAAAGCAACTTTATCTTGAATGTAAAGTTGTGCTACCTCTTTTCCTTTAATGTTTCCTGTATTAGTTATATCAACAGAAATATTAATTTTTTTATCTGATAACGTGTTTATTTTTAGATTTGTGTAAGAAAATGTTGTGTAACTTAAACCATAGCCAAAAGGATATAATGGCTTATTACTTTCATCACTATAATGAGACCAAAAAACAACATCATTATTTTCTCCATAAGGACGTCCTGTGTTTTTATAATTATAGTAAATAGGTATCTGCCCAACACTTCTAGGAAATGTCATAGGTAGTTTACCACTTGGGTTGTAATCGCCATACAATACTTGTGCAATTGCATTACCACTTTGTACCCCAAGTTGCCATGCTTCTACAATTGCAGGTATATTCTTATCTGCCCATGTAATTGCAAGTGGTCTACCATTGTTTAATACAAGAACAATTTTTTTATTAACTTTATAAACTGCTTCTAGAAGTTCTTGTTGAACACCAGGAAGATCAATATTTGTTCTACTTCTTCCTTCACCTGTTTGATAGCCATGTTCTCCTAAAACCAACACAACAACATCAGATTCTTTAGCTAGTTGTATGGCTTCTGCAAAATCAGAAGTGTCTGTTTCATTTATTTTAAGTTCATTTACAAAAGTTACTTTAGAATCTTTAGTAAGTAAATCTGCACCTTTTGCGTATTTTAATGTGTTGCCTTTGTATTGTTGTAATCCTTCTAAAACAGAAACTGCTGTTCCATCATCGCTAGCTATTCTCCAGCTACCTAAAGGACTCGTTTTGTCGTTGGCTAATGCACCAATCAATGCTATTTTTTGATTTTCTTTTTTTAGAGGTAATAAATTGTTTTCATTTTTAAGTAATACAATTGATTTTTTAGCGATATCTAAAGCATCTTCATGAAATTGTTTTTTACCAATGGTCTTTTTTTCGTTTTCTAGGTTACAATATTTATAAGGATCATCAAATAAACCGAGTTCAAATTTTACTCTTAAAATTCGTTTTACTGCATCATTAATAAGTATTTCATCAACTTTACCTTCTTTTACCAAATTTGCTAATTCTGCTACATAAGCACTAGATTCCATATCCATATCAGAACCTGCTTTAACGGCTAATTCTGCTGCATGTTTATTGTTTTTTGCATAACCATGTGGTACCATTTCACCTATAGAACCCCAATCAGAAACTACAAATCCATTAAAATTCCATTCTTTTTTTAATATATCTCTCTGTAGAAATTCATTACCGGTTGCAGGGACATCATTCAGTAAATTAAAAGAATTCATAAAAGTTCTTACACCAGCATCTGTAACTGCTTTAAAAGGAGGGAAGATGATGTTGTATAAGGTTGATGTACCTACATCTACAGTATTATACTCACGCCCAGCTTCTGCAAATCCATAGCCTGCAAAATGTTTTGCACAGGCAGCTATTGTTTTAGGAGATGACAAATCGTTCCCTTGAAAACCTTGTACTCTTGCCACCCCAATTTTAGAGCCTAAATATGGGTCTTCGCCTGCACCTTCCATAACACGTCCCCAACGCGCATCTCTAGATATGTCTATCATTGGAGCAAATGTCCAGTTGATACCAGAGGCTGCTGTTTCTTCGGCTGCATTTTGCGCTGCTTTTTTAATTGCTTCTAAATCCCAACTTGCAGATTCTGCCAAAGGTATAGGACCAATTGTTTTGTGTCCATGAATTACATCAAACCCAAAAATTAATGGAATTCCTAACCTAGTTTCTTCAACAGCTATTTTTTGAAGCGCTTTAACTTGTTTAACACCTTTTACATTTAGCATAGAACCTACTAAACCTTTTTTTAGATGTTCGTATTTTTGTGCTGCTAAATCGCCTGATTTAGGTGCTGGACCAGTTGCATCCCAAAAACCATTGTATTGATTCATTTGACCTATTTTTTCTTCTAAGGTCATTTTTAATAGTAAGCTATCAATACTTTGTTCAATATTTAAGTTTATAGAATTTTTAGTGTAACTCTTTTGTGATAGACTGGTCTTATTTTCTGAAACTTTGCAGGAAAAACAAAGTGCCAAACAAATTAAGATTAATTTTTTCATACATTAGTATATTACTGATTGCATTGCATGTGGTTCAATTTCCAAAGAAATTTCATTATTTCCAACTATCAAATTATAGTTTATTTTACTATCAGTTTTATTCATAACCACAGTAACAATAGAGCCATCTGTATTTTGGAATGAAGTACTTTCTATAGTGCTTCTACTTGTAGTTGTACTAATTCTTAAAGCCCCTTTTTTAATAAATTTTGAAAAATGACCTATGTAATAATAGGTTGGTGTATATATTAATTCATTGGTTTGTGTATTTGCATGAATTGGAGCAAAACAAAAATTTTGAACATGGTTTGGACCTCCATTTTCATTTAACAAAACGTTCCAATCAGTCCAACCAACGGTGCCACTATTAAAATCATTAATCATAGAATTTCCATAACGTTCTGCATTAGACCATCTTTGGTATTCATTTGCATCAAATTTTTCTTGACAACCCTCTGTAAATAGTAAATTAATATCCGGAAAAGATTCTTTAATATTCTTTAAGTTGTCATATTTAGGCTCACCACCTGTCCAAGTTTCATACCAGTGAAATCCTATTCCCCAAGCATATTTCATAGCTTCTTTATCTTCAAAAATAGTATTTGCTCTGTGTGATATTAAATCTCTATTATGATCCCAAACTACGATTTTTTTATCAGCTAATCCATTTTTTTCAAAAGTTGGTCCTAAGTTGTTTTTTAAGAAATCTCTTTCTTCTTCTGCGGTGTAAATACAAGATTCCCAACGTTGAACTGCCATTGGTTCATTTTGTATAGTTACACCCCAAACAGGAATACCTTCTGCTTCATAAGCCTTTATAAATTTCACAAAATAATCTGCCCAAGTTTGGTAGTATTTTGGCAATAATTTACCACCTTGTAACATATGATTGTTAGTTTTCATAAAAGCAGGAGGACTCCAAGGACTTGCATAAAAAACCAAATCATCTTTGATTAATGCTTGTGCTCTTTTAATTAAAGGAATACGTTTTTGTTTGTCTTTTTCTATAGAAAATGTTTTAAGTTCTGCGTCTCCTTCTTTTATATAAGTATGGCTCCCTAAACCAAAATCGCTACTATGGATACTTGTTCTAATAATGTTATAATTTATACCTTCATCAGAAAAATAAGCTTTTAAGAATTCTTCTTGTTTGTCTTTACTTAATTTTGAAAAAACTTCTGAAGATGCATCTGTTATTGCGCCTCCAATACCTAAAAATTCTTGAAAATTTTTTTCAGGATTTACAAAAACAGCTACTTCTGTTTCTTTAGGCTGATTAGATTTTTTAAATATGTTTTCTTTAGTTAGAGATAACCTTAAATCTGTGTCTTTAGCTGTTGTATAAATTATAGCTTTTTTATTTAATAAAGACTTTTGTGTTATTTTTTCTGATTTTAGATTTCCCTCTATAATAGCATCTTTCTTTGAGCTATTACAGGAGACGATTAATAGAATTAAAGTTATTATTTTAATGCTTTTTGTTATCATTTTTTTATTTTTTATAATTTCCAAACATAAGTAGCAACTGCCCCTGCTTTTAGAGAAGTAGTTATGGGTTGGTCTAGTACATTTATATTGAAAGATTTATCTATCGAAGTATTGTTAAGAACAATCACAATAATTTCATTATTGGGAGTTTTAAAAGCAACGTTTGGAAAATCGTTACTGTAGTTAGAGCCAATTCTAATAGAGCCAGGTCTTACTAATTTAGAAGCATGTGCTATAATATAATAAGCATCATTTTTTATTACATTATTACCATCTATTGTAAGAGCTCCCAAACATTCTGTACATCCTCCAGGAGTATGAGGTTCTAACCTAGAGTTTGAGGCTAAGTTCCATTCTAATACTGTTTTACACCAATTTCTGGTAGCGCCAACAATTAATTCTCTTGTATGCCAACGTAAATTTTCAGCAAATTTGCTATTTACGCCTACCCATTGTTCTGTAAAATATAAGTTTTTATCAGGATATGTGTTATGAACATTACTTAAACTATTTATATCACCAGCATAAAGATGAAAAGCTGCACCATCTATATATTTGTTCGCCTCAGCATCATTATAAATGCTTATAGGATAAGATGTATTGTCTGCATTATGATCCCAAACAATAATTTTTGTTTCTATTTTTTCTGATGCAAATTTAGGTCCCAAATTGTTTTTTATAAATTCTGCCTGTTCTTTAGCCTCCATATACATACTTGGATTATTTCCATCATGATGAGGTTCGTTTTGTATGGTAATTGCATCAACAGAAATACCTTCTAATTGATATGCTTTTATGTATTTAACAAAGTAATTTGCATAAGTTTCATAGTATTCTGGTTTTAAACTACCTCCAATAGAATTGTTGTTATCTTTCATCCAAATAGGCGGAGACCAAGGAGAACCCATTATTTTTATAGCTGGATTTATGGCTAAAATTTCCTTTAAGATAGGAATTAAGTTTTCTTTGTCTTTATTTATAGAAAATTGATTTAAATTAACATCTGTTTCACCAGGTTGCAAATCATTGTAAGAAAATACTTCAGCATCTAAATCTGATGCACCAATACTTACTCTTAAATAGCTTACTCCAATACCATTTTCACTAAAAAGATCGTTTAATATTTTTGACCTTTCAGAAGATGACATATTGTTAAGGTGTAAAGCACTACCACCTGTTAATGAGAAGCCAAATCCGTCTACTTCTTGATATGATATGTTAGGGTTTACATTAATAGAAAAATTAATATTTGCCGAAAAGTTTGGGATGCTTTTTTCATAAAATTGAAATAATTCTGATTTATCAGCATTTGTTAAATAAAGATCTACATTACTGAAAGTAGTAACAGCAGGTACATCTGAAATAACCTCTTCTTTTTCTACATTTGTACCATTATTAGTACAACTAGCTATGAAATATGTTAAAATTATTATAGTAAAAAATCTCATATGAATTATTTTTATTTATTAAGAACATTAAAGCCCATATGATATTAAAATATGGGCTCTAACTACATTAATCCAAATTAAACTTAAAAAAAAACTAACTTATTTTAATTGCTTCCTCGCATTTCTACATTAGAAATGGTAATTCCAGAAGTTTGGCCTCCACCACATTTTATTACTAAATATATGGTTCCAGAAGTATCAAAAGTTACTTCATTACTTCTAGAACTAGAGTAAGAATTGTCTACACAACCAACAGAAGAAAGTATTCCGTTAAAAGCACCTGTGCCACAGCCTCCCCAAGTATTTAAACCCATTACAATATTATTTCCGTAATCATTCCATTGCACTGGTTCTACTGTACTTGCAAACACTTCAAACCAAGTATCATTATTTCCATCACCAGAAACAATCATATCTATAGTATATGTTTTATTTGCAATAACCTCAATAGGTTGATATATCCCTTGTTGATTAAAACCACTTGCAACAATAGTAGCACTGCCCTCATTAAAGGTCCAACCTGCCCCAGAACCGCTGATGTTTAAAACAGTCCATTCATTATGCGCACTAGCATCTTCAAATTTTCCACCTTTAACAATATTACCAGCAACTGGGTCTGAAGTTGCAACATTTACGGTTTGAGAAGATATTGCAGCAACACCACCTATACCAGTTACTTTGTGTTGTACTGTATATGTACCAGCATCAGGAAAAAACACTTCTGCAGAACTGCTTCCAGAAGAAAACCCAGCACCTTTACCCAAATCCCAACTAGAGGTTATATAGCTATTATTGGCACTTAATGTATATGTATTATTTGCTTCTGATACTTCAGTTATTGTAAAATCTGCATTTAAGTTATCTGCAATTAACCCATTACCTTCGCCTAATTCTTCTGGCTGACAAGATGTAAAAATTAATCCCATTGCAACTAATGGTAAATATTTAATACCGTTTTTTAATTTTGTATTTAAGTTCATAATAATTTAATTTAGAAGATTAATAATTAGGATTTTGAACAATTTTTGTGTTTTCTAATTCAGCTAATGGAATTGGTAATATTTCATTTTTTCCTGGTGTAAATCCTTTGAATGCTAATGCTGCTGCTGCTCTACCAGTTCTAACAAGATCATACCATCTATGGCCCTCGCCAGCTAACTCTAATCTTCTTTCATTTAAAATAGCATCTATAGATACTGGAATAGATGGCAAACCAACTCTTGCTCTTACTGCATCTAATAATGCTTGTGCACGAGCACCTGAACCGCCTAAAGCTTCTGCTTCTAATAAATAAGTATCCGCTAAACGCATCATATAGGTATTTTGCTTGAAATTTAATTCAGTAACTCCTCCACCTGTTGTTCTATCAGATGCAAATGGCAAAAACTTTTTAAGAAAATATCCCGTATCTTGAAAACCCTGTTCATATTCTACCTGACCTGCATTTGCAAGTGCTCCAACATCTAATATGGTATCATCAAATCTTGGGTCTCCATTTAATACATCATACAAATTTTGTGTAATAACATTAAAACCCCATCCACCAGCTAAATCTGTAGCAGCTGAACCAGAAGAATTAACAAAACCTCTTGGACCTATCATTTGAGCTAAACTATTGCCTTCATCTGCGCCAGAACCCCAGAATCCCCAGTCTGCATTACTTTGATTTGTATGTGCAACTTCAATAATTGATTCTGTATTATATATATTATTTATTTCCCATAAATCTGAAAAATTATCTAATAACTTATAACCAAAAGGACTAGTTCCTCCAGGAGTACCATTTACTTCTGCCAGTTGTGTGGCAGCTTCAGTATTTTTTCCTTGATATAGGTAGACTTTCCCTAAAAGTGCTTTAGCTGCTCCTCTGCTTAATCTACCTCCTTCATTAGAAATATCTAAAGAAATTGGTAAGTTTGGTATAGCTTCTAATAAATCTGTTTCTATTTGAGTGTAAACATCATTAGGATCTGCTTGTTCTATATTAAAAATTTCTGATGTTGGTATTGGCGCAGTTATAAGTGGTATGTTTCTAAATAAACGCACCAATTCAAAATAATAAATTGCTCTTAAAGCTTTTGTTTCTGCCTCAAATCTTGCTTTAGTTACAGCAGACATATCAATGTCTGGTAATTTTGTTAATAAAACGTTTGCTCTAAAAACACCTTGATAAAAATCATTCCAATAACTAGTAGCTATATTAGACTCGCTAATACTATAATTAGAGAAAGATTGTAATTGAACCCCATCTGAAGAACTACCACCACCTGTGAAATGATCATCTGAACCTGAATTTAACAAAGCAATCATATTTTCAAAACCTCTAGATTGTTTGCCAATTACATCGTAAACAGAAATTAATGCAGAGAACGCTTCTGTTTCATTTGTGTAAAAGTTTTCTTCTAAAGCAGTTCCTTTAGGCTCTACTTCTAAATATTCTTCACTACATGAGATTGCCATAATAGAAAAAAGAATCCCTATACTTATTTTTTTTACATTTTTTAATTTCATTTTTTATTAGTTTTTATAATTAAAATTGAATATTAATACCAATTTGGTTTGTTTTTGCTTGTGGATAAAATCCACGATCGATTCCAAAAATACCACCACCAATTTCTGGGTCAAATCCACTATACTTTGTAAAGGTGAATAAGTTTTCACCAGTATAAAAAATTCTTAATTTACTGATTCCATATTTTGACAGTACATTAGAAGGTAAAGAATAACCTAGTTGTAAAGTTTTAATTCTAAAATAATCGCCATCTTCTAAATAGAAATCAGACGGGTTTGAAAAATTGTTGTTCGTGTCATTTGTTGTTAATCTTGGGTAAGAATTTGAAGTACCCTCACCAACCCATCTTCCTAAGGCTGCTGTTTGGTAGTTTGCATTTTCTATATCTAACCTTCTCAAACCTTGAAAAATCTTATTACCAGCAGCTCCTTGACCAAATACTAAAATATCAAAATTCCTGTAATCAGCATTTAATGTAAAACCATATGTAAATTTAGGAATTGAACTTCCAAGAAAATCTCTATCATCAGAATCAATATCACCATCATCATCTATATCAACCCATCTAAAATCTCCTGGTTGTGCATTTGGCTGAATAATAGCCCCTGTAGAGTTTACATAATTATCAATTTCTGATTGGTTTTGAAAAATACCATTTGTTTTAAAACCAAAGAATGAATTTACGGGTTGTCCTACTTGTGTTCTGGTTATCGGGAACGTACTAGATTGTATAGTTGCTCCTCCAGATAAAAAGTCTACACCATTTCCTAAAAAAGTAACTTCATTTTCTAAATAAGATACATTACCATTTAAAGAAAAATTAACTTCATTTATATTGTTGCTGTATCCAATTTCTAAATCAATTCCTTTATTTTCCATGTCAGCAACATTTCCTGTAGGATTTCCAATAGCACCAACAAAACCAGGTATAGTAACAGGTTGTAAAATACCCGTGGTTTCTTTTTTGTACCAATCAAAGGCAACAGATACATTGTTAAATAACCTTGTATCAAAACCTATGTTTAATTGACTTGTTTCTTCCCATCTAAGATCAGGGTTTGAAGGTGCATTAGGACTATTTCCAATAGTTACAGAACCAGAAGTACCAACCGTATAATTTCTACCACCTCCTATTGTAGAAAGGAATTGGAAATCACCAATATTATCATTACCAGTTACACCATAACCTCCACGAATTTTTAATTGGCTAATAACGTCGTTATCTTTCCAAAAACTTTCTTTTGAAGGAACCCAACCAGCAGAAAATGAAGGAAAATACCCGAATTTATTATTAGCACCAAAACGAGAAGAGCCATCTCTTCTTATGATAGCTGTAAGCAAATACCTTTCATCGAAGTTGTAATTTAATCTAGAGAATATTGAAGTTACTCTATGCTCATTTCCGGAGAATGCAAAGGCATTAATTTGATCTGTAGGTACTCCAAAATTAAATGAAGCATCTCGAAAATTATCTACAGGGATATTAAAATAGGTTACATTTTCACCACTAGTAATATTATCTACATAAACTCCTTGGCCTAATAATATATTAAAATCATGCTTTTTAATTTCTTTAAAATAAGAAACCGTATTTTCTAAATTCCAGCCAAATCCTTTATTTCTTCCTCTAGAGATATTATTTTGTATATTAATAGTAGCAGCATTTAAATATGAAACTGGGGTAAAACTATCAAAACCCCAATATGCTAATTTAGCTCCTACTGTGCTTTTGAATACTAATCCTTCTATTGGTTTAAATTCAAGATAAGCATTACCAACAAAATTATCTGACCAACCATAATTTCCTAAAAGTGTTTGTTCATAAGCTAATGGGTTAGACATTTCTTGTGCAACTAAGTTAGAAATACCATAAGGATTACCATTAGGATCTCTCCATATTCCGTTATTTGTGTATGGTGCTTGATTGGCAAGTATTGGGTCTGTTTCAACTATTGGTGTAATTGGGTCTAAATTTATTGCAGATGATAAAGGACCTCCAAATTCGCTATTTGTATTACCCAAACCAACATTTTTTTCATTTGAATAGCCCAATGTTTGTCCAAAAGTAAATTTATCTGAAATTTTATGAGTTGAGTTTAAACGGATGTTTTTTCTTGTATAATTAGAAATATTTTTCATAACTATACCTTCTTCATCTAAATACCCAAATGAAACAAAATATTTAGAAACATCATTACCTCCATTTAAGCTAATTTCATGTCTTTCTCTTTTTGCGGTATTAAAAATTACTGATTGCCAATCTGTACCCTCGCCCAAAGACTGAGGATTAGAAAATATAGTATTACCGCCACCAGCAATAGATTTTTCATTTATTAAAGTAGCATATTGATTAGCATTTAAAAGATCTAATTTTCTGGCTGCAGTAGAAAGTCCCATAAAAACATTATAGTTCACACTAAGTTTACCAGATTTACCTTTTTTAGTGGTAATTAAAATTACCCCAGCAGCAGATCTAGCACCATAAATTGCCTGAGAGGCTGCATCTTTTAATACTTCTATTGATGCTATATCTGATTGGTTTAAAAAACCAATTCCTCCAGCGTCAACTACAATTCCATCAACAACCCAAAGCGGTTCGTTGTTTCCTAATGTTGTAATACCTCTTACTCTTACTGTAGATGATGAACCAGGTTGCCCAGAATTAGCAGCAATTGTAACACCAGATACCCTACCTTGTAATGATTGTTCAACTCTTGTAATTGGTAAATCTTCAAGTTCTTCTTGTTTAATGCCAGAAATTGCTCCAGTAATTACACTTTTTTTCTGTGTACCATAACCAACAACAATAATTTCATCTAAATCATTGTCAGGCAATAACTTAATTGTTAAATTAGTTTCTGTGTTAATTTTAATTTCTTGGGTAGCGTAGCCAAGATAACTAAATATTAAGGTATCTCCGTTCTTAGCCTTTATAGAGAATTTTCCGTCAAAATCTGTGGCTGTTCCTTTAGTGGTGTTTTTTAACAGGATATTAACCATAGGTGCAGGTTCTCCAGTTTCATCTAAAACAGTACCTCTTATTGTGGTTTCTTGGGCCCAAGAAACCAAAGTTGTAATAAGAGATAAAATGATAAATAGCTTAAAATTTAATTGATTTTTTCTCATGTTTAAGTTTAATTATGTTTTTAACTTTAAACTTTTTTAGAATTAATCTAAAACAGTTTTTGTGAATTATTTAACAAATTAAACGAAGCAATGACTTTAGTACAATAGAGAGTAGTATAAAAGTGGATTTTTATTTAAAAAAAATATTTCAAAATACTTATTATAAGGTATTTATGATTTTTTTGTTTGTTTGTAAAAGTAGTATGTTTATAGTGTTTTGGTAGTTTATTTTATCAATATAGATAATAATTAGGTTAATTTATTATATAAATTTAAGTGTAAAAGCAAAATTTAGTTACTTAATTTTTTTAACCATATCTTCAAACTCTTCTCTGTTGATAGATATATTTCTAACTTTTACACGATAGTTATATATCGTGTTTACAGAGTATCTTAATATTTTTGAGATTTTAGAACTGTTTGAAATTCCTAATCTAATCAATGCAAAAATTCTTAATTCTACGGTTAAGGAGTCGTCTTCTTTAACAATAATTCTTTCATCTTCTTTTAAGAGCGCATTAAAATTTTTAATAAAGTTTGGATATATATGTAAAAATGATTTGTCAAAATTTTCATAAAATATCTTTAATTCACTCTCAATTATTTTTTTAGATTTACTAAGTTCTAGTAAATCTTTTGTTTTATTTGTTATTATATACTTGCTTACAGTTTTTCTATAAACATCTAATTTATCTATGTATTCAGAATATAAGTTTAAGAAGGTACCAATATATTGTTCCTTAATTACATCTACAGAAGAAAGTTCCTCATACAATCGTTTTAAATCATTATTGGAAAAACTTAATTTTTCATTTAAATCTTTTAGTTTTAGATTAGCTGTTTTTAAGTATTCCTTACCTTGATTAATTTTTTTATTTTGTTTGATGATAAAAAAGATTGCGATCATTAGTATTAAAGAAAGTAAACTAATAAAAATTAATTGTTTTTTAAGTCTATTGGTTTGTTTATTGTTTTTTATTTCATAAGCTTTTGATATTGCTGGCAAAACATTGGATATGTCTAAAAATCTTAATTTTGAATTGTAAAATCTTGCATCTTCAAAAGAAAAATTAATATAATCATGAGCTCTATCAACTTTTCCTTCTGCAAAAAGAATAATTGCTAAATTGGTTAAGGAGGCATTATCTTTTATTGATGCTCGTATATCAGAAATTGAAGATAATATTAAAAACTTTTTTTGATTTACACTATTACCATCTACTTCAGCCTTCATAAAAGACCTATAAAAGGTTATAACGGCATACTCTCTAGTTCCCATTTCAGCTTGAGATAACCTTTTTTTATTTACTTTTAAAGCCTCTTTTGTATTGCCTTGATCTCTATAGTTTTGTTCTATTATTTCTAAATACAACTTAGATTTTTTTTTAAGATTAGTTATTTCAGAGTTAAGAGAATCTTGATAAACTCTATAAAGATTATTATACTTTTCTTTTATATTTTTTACGCTAGAAATAGTTCTTAGTTCATAGTAGCATCTTTTAAAAATAATATAATATTCGTAAAGAAGTTTTTTACTTAAGTTTGATGAGTTTATTTCTTCCAAAAGATTTATGCATTCATCATACCTTCCAGAAGTTGCTAATAACTTAGCTAATCTTATAGTAGATTCTCTTATAAAAAGATCATTTCCAATTTTTTTGGCCAAAGCCAAATTTTCTTCAATGTAAAAAAGTGAAGCATTAAAACTAAAATATTCATATTCTGAGATTAGTTTTTTCTTAATAAAGTATTTGTTTTCTAGGCTGATATCTTTGTCAGATAAAAGTCTTTTTAAGTTTTCTATTCTTTGTTCTTTTGCCTTTTGATAACTTACTCTTTTAGACATTTCTGTTTCAAGTCTTGTTAATAATTCTTCCTCATTATTTTGAGAACTTAAAGGTGAACTAAGTAAAATTAAAAAAAAAGGTAGAAATATTTTGGATAACATAATTTTACGTTTAAAATAAAGTCAATTTGCATTAAAATCGACTAAAAATTATTAATCTTGAAATTATATAAAATAACTCAACCTTACAAGAGTATGGTAAAAGAATTTGCCATTCTTTAGTTTTTAGATAAAATATTTATGTTTATTCAAATGTTCTGCTAGCTTTTTTTCTGAGGATTTTTGATTCTAGCAGACAGAGTGTTCTTAAATTTTTTTAGGAAAAAGTATGCCAATCGTAAACGTATATTTTTTAAACGAAAAAACCTCATTTTTCACTAATGTTTTTGTCTGGGTGGCAGGATTCGAACCTGCGACCTTCACGCTTTCAGCGTGACGAGATATCGTTCAGGTATCTTTTAGCACCTCTTTTTTTTATTTTTCTTTCTAATAGTAAAGCTTTAGGTTTTGTAGTCATTTCTTTAAGATAAACGATTTTCCAATCTTTAGCTTTTCCCGTAAAACCTTTATGATTATATAGATGTTCATTAAGTCTTTCATCTGCAGATTTTTGAGTATAACCTACATAATGTTTATCAATTTCTGTTGAAAAAAGAATATAAACGGTAAACATATTTTTAGAATAAAAAAAGCTAAAACCTTTCGATTTTAGCTTTAATAGTCGGGGTGGCAGGATTCGAACCTGCGACCTCCTCGTCCCAAACGAGGCGCGATGACCGGGCTACGCTACACCCCGAAAAAATAAAATATAACTTTTAACGATTATATTTTTAGTAAGGCGTGCAAATATACTTTTTTTATTTATTAGTATCCTATAAAATTTAAGAAATATTTATTATTTGAATACAGTACTTTTGCAGTATTAATCTCAAAATACATATTTGAAGGTACTTATCAAAAAACTTTTCCTTTTAGCCTTTATTATGCAAAAGGTTATAGGTTTTAGTCAAGAAATTGTAGAAGGAAAGGTAATTGACGCAAATGGAATTGCGTTAATAAAAACCAAAATAATTAATGCAGATAATGCATTAGAAACTCAAGTAAATAAAACGGGTTTTTTCAATATTAAAAAAGCAGGGATTTATACCTTTCAGTGCAAAGGTTATAAGTTAAAAACTCTTCGTTTAGAATCAAATAAGTTTTACAACATTCAATTAGAAATCAATTCTTTAGCGTTAGACGAGGTTGTTGTAATGGCAAACCATATTCCACAGCAATTAAAGAAAGTAACGGCCGCAATTTCTATAATTTCTCCAAAAGATATTGCACGCTCAAATCATACAGATTTTGCACCAATTTTAAACAGAACTCCTGGTGTTTTTATGCAAAACGGAGCATTAAATACCAATAGAATAACCATAAGAGGAATTGGTTCAAGAAATCTTTTTGGTACATCAAAAATAAGGGCTTATTTTAAAGATATTCCTCTAACAAACGGAAGTGGAGCAACAACAATAGAAGATTTTGAATTGGCTGCTATTGGGAATATGGAAATTATAAAAGGAGCAGCATCTAGCGTTTATGGCGCTGGTTTAGGAGGTGTTATACACTTAAATCCTAAAGAAGCAAATTTAAATGAGGTGAGCTTACAACCAGAATTTTCTGTGGGTTCTTTTGGCTTAAATAAACAAATTTTAACCGCTAATTATGGTGCTGCTAAGCACGCAATTAAAGCGGTTTATAGCAATACAGAAAGTAACGGTTTTAGAGAAAATAACAATTATAATAGAGAAACATTTACAGTACATTCGAATCACTATTTAGATGCAAACAATGAACTTACTTTTTTAGCCAGTTATGCAAATTTAAAAGCATTTATACCAAGTTCTATAAATGAAGAAACGTTTATGAAAAGACCACAATCTGCAGCTTTTACTTGGCAACAAGCAAGGGGTTTTGAAGATTCACAAAGAGGTGTTTTTGGTTTGTCTTGGAATCATGTTTATAATGATAAAATTAAACAAGTAACAAGTGTTTTTACTTCTTTTAGAGATAATTACGAACCTAGACCATTTAATATTTTAGAGGAAAGTACTTTGGCAGTGGGTGCAAGAACTCGTTTGTTAGGGAATTATCAATTTCTAAATAAAACTTTTAAGTGGACAGTTGGAGCAGAAGTTTTTAATGATATTTATAAATCGAAAACCTTTGCAAATTTATATAGAGATTTCTCTGAAGGAACAGGAAGTGTGCAAGGCGATAATTTATCTGACTTTCAAGAAAATAGAAACTATTACAATATTTTTGCAGAAGCAAATTACGAGTTTACAACAAACACAACCTTAACTATTGGACTAAATATAAATGAAACAAGGTATACATTAGATGATCGTTTTGAAGTTTCCCAAGACAATCCAGATCAATCTGGTAATTTTTCATTCAATACTATTGCTTCACCAAAAATAGGATTATCGCATTTATTTTCAGACAATATTAGTCTTTTTTCAAGTATAAGTCATGGTTTTTCTCCCATATCATTAGAAGAAACATTATTACCAAACGGACAAATTAATACCAGTTTAGAACCTGAAACAGGTTGGAATTATGAGGTTGGCACAAGAAGTAATTTCTTCAATAAGAAGTTGTTATTTAACGCTTCAATTTATCGCCTTAACATAGAAAACCTTTTGGTTTCTAGAAGAACAGCAGCAGATGAATTTATTGGGATAAATGCTGGTAAAACGCAACATGATGGCTTGGAGTTAGACCTTTTGTATAAATGGATAGAAAACAAAAATGTTGCCGTACAATTATTTACAAATTATACGCTGAACAACTTTGTTTTTAAAGAATTTATAGATGATGAAGCTGATTTTTCTGGAAATGACTTAACAGGAGTGCCTTCCTCTGTTTTAAATGCAGGTGTAGATTTTAATTTTGCCAATGGTTTTTATGGAAACGTAAATTATCAATTTGTGGGTAGTATGCCAATTACAGATGCAAATAGTTTGTATACAGAAGCCTATAATTTAACTAATTTTAAAGTTGGTTATGCGTTTCATTTTCTAAAAGACATACAAGTAAATGCTTTTTTTGGCGTGAATAACGTATTTGATGAAACCTATGCATCACAAATTTTAATTAATGCCAGTAGTTTTGGTGGCAATGCACCAAGATATTTTTATCCAGGAAACCCCATAAATTATTTTTCAGGAATAAATTTTAATTATCTTTTTTAACGTATTTTTAAAAACAAAAAAATGAAACATACTTCTACTTTATTTTTATTTCTTTTGATTGCATGTTTTTCATGCGCGCAAAAAATAACATCAGAAAAATCAAAACCTTTTACATACACAACAGAAGTTGTTGTGCCAGAACTTAATATTCCTTGGGGATTTACATTTTTACCAGACAATTCCATTTTAATTACAGAAAAATCTGGAGAATTAATTCATTTTAAAGATGGTAAAAAAACAAAGATAGCAGGTATGCCAGCAGTTACTGTTAGAGGGCAAGGTGGTTTGTTAGATATTGAATTGCATCCAAATTATAAAGAAAATAATTTTATTTATTTTACATATGCTTCTGCAGAAGGTACAGAAAGAGGTGTAAATACAGCTTTAATGAGAGCTGTTTTTAAAGACGGAGTTTTATCAAACCAAAAAGTATTGTATAAAGCAGCACCAAATAGCAGAAAAGGACAACATTTTGGCTCTAGAATTGCGTTCGATTCAAAAAATAGAATTTATTTTTCTGTTGGAGATAGAGGAAATAGAGATGTAAATCCGCAAGATATTACAAGAGATTGTGGTAAAATTTACCGATTAAATGACGATGGAACTATTCCAAAAGACAATCCTTTTGTTGGCGTAGCAAATGCAAAAGAAGCCATTTTTACATACGGAAATAGAAATCCACAAGGAATGGAAACCAACCCTTTTACAGGAGAAATTTGGGCGCACGAACATGGTCCAAAAGGTGGCGATGAAATTAATATTATTAAAAAAGGTAAAAACTATGGTTGGCCAGTAATTAGCTACGGAATTAATTATTCAGGTACAAAATTTACAGATATTACCGTAAAAGAAGGTATGGAGCAACCTTTGCATTATTGGGATCCTTCAATAGCACCAAGTGGTATGGCTTTTGTAAATTCAGACAAATATCCTACTTGGCAAGGAAATGTACTAGTGGGCTCTTTAAAATTTAAATACATTGCCAATTGTTATTTAGAAAATGGCAAAGTAGTAAGAGAAGAAAAAATTCTACAAGATTTAGGAAGAGTAAGAGCCATAGAACAAGGCATAGATGGTTACTTGTATGTAGGAATAGAAGGTTTAGGAATTGTAAAAATAATACCAAATTAACATGAAAATTATTAGTTTATGCATAGTAGTAAATTTGTTTTTCTTATCAACAAAAGAAACAAAACAAAACTATGTAAAGGTAACGCAAGAAACGAATTTACAACAAAGTATAAATCGTGGTAAAGAAATTTATGCAGATATGTGTGCCACTTGCCATTTACCAAATGGAGAAGGTGTAGCTAAAGTTTATCCGCCTTTGGCGAAATCTGACTATTTAATGGAAAAACGAGAAGCGAGTATACGCGCAATTAAATATGGTCTTAAAGGTAAAATAGTGGTTAATGGCGTAACTTATAAAGGGATGATGGCTAACTTAGGTTTGTACGAAGATGAAGTTGCAGATGTTATGAATTACATCACCAATTCTTGGGGAAATAAAAATCCAAAGATGGTAACAGAAAAAGAAGTTAAGAAAATTCAGAAAAAAGAAGACTAATTATTTTTTAGTGCTTTTATCAATTTTTGTTATATGTAAATTGTAATTAATCATTTAAATTTGCTACTTAAATAAATCAAAAAAAATACATTTGTATTCTAAAATAAAAGAAGGATTATGTCAGACACTATAGAAAAAATAAAATGTTTAATTATTGGTTCTGGACCTGCAGGTTATACTGCCGCAATTTATGCAGCAAGAGCAGATATGAGACCAATAATGTATACAGGTATGCAAATGGGCGGTCAATTAACTACCACAACAGAAGTAGATAATTTTCCTGGCTATAAAGATGGTACAGAAGGTCCTAAAATGATGGACGATTTAAAACATCAAGCAGAACGTTTTGGTACAGAAGTACGTTTTGGTATGGTTACTAAAGTAGAATTAAGCGAAAAAGTTGGTGGTATTCATAAAGTTGTGGTAGATGAATCTAAGCATATAGAAGCAGAAACTATAATTATTTCTACAGGAGCTACTGCAAAATATTTAGGTTTAGAAAGTGAGCAGCGTTTAATTGGTGGTGGCGTTTCTGCCTGTGCAACTTGCGATGGTTTCTTTTATAAAGGACAAGACGTTGTAGTAGTTGGTGCAGGAGATACAGCAGCAGAAGAAGCAACATATTTGGCTAATATTTGTAGTAAAGTTACTATGTTGGTACGTAAAGATTACATGAGAGCCTCAAAAGCCATGCAACATAGAGTAAATAAAACTAAAAATATTACCGTTTTATACAACACAGAAATAGATGAGGTTTTAGGTAGTAATGTGGTAGAAGGTGTTAGAGCCATTAACAATCAGACCAAAGAAACACAAGAAATTCCTGTAACTGGTGTATTTATTGCCATTGGTCATAAACCAAATTCAGATTTATTTAAAGGAGTTTTAGATATGGATGAAACCGGTTATTTAATAACTGAAGGCAAAACAACTAAAACAAATTTACCAGGAGTTTTTGCAGCAGGCGATATACAAGACAAAGACTACAGGCAAGCAGTAACAGCAGCAGGTACAGGTTGTATGGCAGCCTTAGATGCAGAACGTTATTTAGGCGCTTTAGAATAAACAACTAAGTTATATTTTATATAAAAAAAGGGATTTCAGCAATGGAATCTCTTTTTTTTTTTGAAGCTATTTCCAGCTTTCCACTATATCTTTTTACTAGCTCCAGAATTTCACTCAGGAGCTAGTAAAAAGGATGCCGTTTCAATCTGGGCTAAGCGTTTTTGCCAACTTCATAGCCTATTAAAACGTATGTAATATTTAATGCAGAAGTGTTCTTTTTTAGATTTTAAAAACAGCAAATTAAAAGAGAAAAAAGGTATATTTACAAAATAATAACTATACCTTATGATTGTATGTAAAACTTACTGGATATCGTTAATGAAAGTTGTTATATAACGAGTTAGGTGCAAGCAAAAACAAACGACAGTAAATGAAAACAACTTTCCTCGGAAACGGACTCGATTCAGGTAAAAAAAATAATGTCGGAAAACAACTTGCTAAATCTTTTGAAAGTAAAGATTATAAGAAATTTTATGGTTTTGTTGCTTTCGCAACTCTTTCAGGATTTAAACCTTTTATATCAAAGCTTGAAATAGCGAAATCAAATTACGAAGAAATCAAATTCTTTATTGGTATTGACCATAAAATTACTAGCGAAGATGCACTTGAATTTTTATTGAAAGAAAATATAGAAACTTATATCTATTACGATGAAGATAATCATCGAAAAATTTACCACCCAAAATTATTCTTGTTTGAAGGTAACAATACTTCAAGAATAATCATAGGATCCTCAAACCTTACTCATCAAGCACTTTATTCCAATGTAGAAGCATCAATCCAATTAGACCTTGAATTAGATGACTTAAATACACTTACAGAAATTAAAGACTATTATTCAAGTCTTTTAGACCTTTCTTCACCTAACTTAAAATTACTTTCAAACGAGTATTTAGAACTTTTAAAAAAACAAGGTCTACTATCTAATGGAGATAATGATGAAGAAGAGAATGACGATGATGACCATAGAACTAAAAAGAAATATGAATATGACAAAAAGTTTACTGAAAGTGATAAAGAAAAATTTAATACAATATTAGAGAGATATCTTTTATATAAACAAACTAAAAGACCTGATGGAATAGTAAGTAAACACGCAAAAGACAGAGAATTATTTAGATGGTATCAAAAAATGCACGCTTTATACAATCAAGATACAAATTCACTTCCTTTTGACTATTTCGAAAGACTATTAGAAGCTGATTTTCCTTTTGATGGTATAGGTCGCAAAAGAAAACAATTACTTAAATGGAAAGAAGATTTTCAAAAAGTTCTTGACTACAAGAACAAAGTTGACCTAGATAAAAAATACACATACGTACCTCAATTTAAGAATAAATCGAATGAATATTATGAAGTTGGTTTATGGTGTGCTCAACAAAAACAGAGAAGAAAAGGAAACAAGAATTATGGAATGGAATGGAGTCAATTTGAGGAAGACAAAATGAATTCTATAAATTTTGTTTGGGATGTTTCTACTTTAGGTTTCAGAACAACAGAAGATAAATGGTCAGATACTTATGTAGAATTAGAAGATTATTACTCAAACAAAAAAAACTACAAAACAGTTCCATCTCAAAAAACATACATTGGTCATTGGTTAAGCGACCAAATGTCATTTAAAACAAGACAAGACAGAGAAAACAGAAATGATTTATTGAGTAGTGAAAAAGAAAAAATGTTAGGAAAACTTCTTAATGAAAATGGTGTAGAATGGGAATGGAGAAAACAAAAAGAAAGAGAAAGTATTCAAAGTAAAATTAAAAGTTGGCAAATTGTAGAAAAACTAAAAAACGAAGGAAAAATAAAAGAGTTTAGAGAGCAAAATCCAAAAGTCTTAAAAAAATACAGAGATGATGTGGCTCAATTAAGAAGTCATACAAAAAGGTGGAATAATGAAAAAAATAAATGGAAATACGAACTTGTTGACAAAGTAGGATTTCCATATAAGAAAGAATAAGTGCCTGCACCTAACAGCGTATAAATTTTATTGCTATTTCTGGCTTATTTGGGAAAGGTTTCGCACACTTTTAATTCAGTAAATATTTACTAACTTTACGCTAAACCAACGCAACAAATCTTATACAATCACGTTGTAGCTAATTTGAGAAAAATGAAAAAAATAATTCATAACATAGTGACCTTACTTATTGGAATAGTCGGACTTTTTGGCGGATTAATTTGGGGTTATTATTCAAAATGGGAATTTGAACCTATTATTTTATCTGCAATATCATTCTTAGAAATAATTGCATATTTTACTCTTCCAAAAGAAAAGAAAAAAGAAAAAGAAATTTCCAATAAATCAAAAAATACAAATAAGCAGAAAGTTGAAGTTACCGTAAATAATTTTACTTCAAATAATAATGATGTTCCATCAATCGAAAAAAAGAACAGAAATGCTTTAATAGATTCAAAAAAAACTAAAATTGGAATTCTTTTTATAGACGATGATAAAAAATTTAATATAGTAAAAATATTGAAAGATAGTAATTGGAAAAACACAAAAACTGTTACAGATATAAAAAGTCTAGATGTCAGTTATGTGCAAAATTCTGAAATAATATTTGTTGATATAAATGGTGTTGGAAAAATATTAAACCTAGAATATGAAGGACTTGATTTGGCATTAATGCTAAAACAAAAATACCCAGAAAAGAAAATAATTATTTATTCTGCGAATAAAAATAGTAACTCATTTCATAAAGCTTGGGATATTATTGATGGTAGACTTGAAAAAAGTGCTTTACCATACCAATTCCAAAACTTAGTAGAAAATTACAGTCTAGAATACTATAAGTAATATGGAAAAAACTTACTATTATGTAAAGCAATTAAATGGTGACTACCTATTTGACAACTTTCCAATTGAATTAAAGTATTTAGTAATCAATTTTAAAGAATGTAGAAATACAATTAACATTTCTATAGGTGGAAAAGAATTAAAAGCAAGAATAGGACTAAAAAAAAGCTCAGAATTCCAAGTTTATGTTTTAACAACTGAAAGTAAATTTATAAACAGATTTAAATTTTTTAAAGAATTGGTAAACTCAAGTTCCAGTTTTATCAAACCACTTTTGAGCTTACAGCAAGATTTAAAAGATAAACACGAAAAAATAGTAGAAGAATTCATACATAATGCAACATCTCTAAATACTTACAGTATTCAAGATTTATTTTTTCTAATTCCCCAAGACCGTTTAATAGGTAACATCAATAAACAGAAAGATATAATAAGACAAATAATAAAGGAGAAACCTAACGTAACAGTTGATACTTTATTAAAACAAATTAAATATAGTTTAGCAACAAAAGTTGAATTTTCAGTATTTGAAAGAACTCTTAAAAACACAAGTGTTCTTCAAAAAACAGAACATTCTATTAGACCAGTGGTTCTATCAATTCTACAAATATTTATCTCGGATTTTGATAAAAAAAATATAGAGGTACATCTTGGTGGCACAGAAAAAGTTCTTGAAATAGATTTTGACTCTTTGTTTGTTTCTTTATATTATATTTTTGATAATGGAGTGAAATATTGTTGCCCTAGAACAGATTTTAAGATTCGTTTTTCCGAAGAAAAAGATTCTTTTGATATTATTATTACTATGGTATCTATAGAAATAAAAGAATCTGAAAGAAACTTAATTACAGAAAGAAATTATCGTTCAAAAATAGCCAGAAAAATTAACGAAAAAGGATTAGGAATTGGTATGTATAGAATAATTAAAACATTGAAATTTAATAATGCTAAATTAGAAATCAATCCAAGAGCATTTCCGATGACAAAAGATAATAAAGGAATAAAATATGAAGGAAACGAATTTAGAGTTGTTTTCTGTAAACAAAATAAATGGATATAATAAAAAACTAGCTACAACAACGCATATAACAAACAGCATTCCTCGTTTTTTTGAATACAAAACAAAAAAAATCCCAAGCTAAAACTTGGGATTTTTCTTAAAATAAAAATAAATCTTAAACTTCTACAGAAGCTTTCATAGATTTTCTATAGGTAAACTTGTTAAAAATATTTCTTTTACCAAAGTTGTTCATCGATTTTGCGTTTAAAAATTTGCCAAAAAGTATTTTGCTAACGCCAAAGTATTCGTATTTATTACCATCTGTAAACGTAACTTCTAACAACATACTTTTATGATGCCAATCTGCAACTTGAAATTCTGTAATGGTTTTTTTGTACGCTTCTAAATTTGCCGCTTTTGTTTCTGGAGCAATACTTACTAAAAAATGGTAACCGTCAATAATTTCTGTACTTTTTTCTTCAGCCTCCAATTTCTTAGTTTCATCTTGAAATTTATCTGGATGCCATTCTTTCACTAGTTTTCTATAAGAGGTTTTTAAATCTTTTAAATTAATATCACCTTCTATAGAAAACAATTTTTTATATTGCTTTATGCGCTTCATTCTTAGTTTTTTAAATGCGCACAAAACTAGTACTATTAAATGAATAATAAACTAAAATTATTACCAATTTATAAAGCTTATATTTAGATTGTTAGCTTAGTTTAAACCCAACGCTTTTCGTTCCGCTTTATCTGTAACTCCATTTTTGCTCCAATAAGCAGATTTTATCGTTTTTATTTTGGTAGCTTTTGTAGTCATTTCTTTTCCTCTTTGTGTAATCGTTTCTTCCCAACTTTCTATTGTATGAGGAAACTTTTTAGTTAAAGTGATGCTTAATCTTCTTTTTAAGTTTGGATAATTTATAGAAAAGATAAGAAAATCGTCTTGTGTTTTAAGACTTACTTCAGCATTATGCGCTTTTATTTGTTGATGATTTAAGGCTAAAAACTCAAAAGAAGGCACAATCTTATAATTTCCTTGTTGTATACTTTCTGGATTTATTCTTAATTGATTCCAAAGTTCATTTTCTAAAACTTCTTTTGCTAGCATTAATTTTCTATCTGCGTTACTTTCAAAATAAGAGAAAAAATTAATGTCGAATTTCTCTCTATTATTAAGTTGCATAAAAGTATTGCCACACCATTCTTGTGCGGCAAAAGAAATTTTTAAAGCCTGTTTATTTATATCAATAGGAGAGAAGGTGCTGGTCATTATAGAATATGGATAAATACCAGTGGTATATTTTTTAGTACTGTTTAATTTTAAAACAGATACATTATTTTTATTTTGATAATCTGCTTTTACTTGTTTTTTGGGCAAAAAATCTTCAGTTACAAAAATGTTTACTGCAGTTCCTTTGTACATTTGCCCATATCGAACTTGATCTAGTTTATAAGAAGTAATTTCTGCTTTTCCTACATACCAATATGCATTAAAATCAGGGTGTTTTTCAGCAACTTTTAACTTTTTGGAAGTCAAATCAGCTGCTTTCTTAGGTTCAGGATTTGAACAAAAAAGGAATAAAAAGCTAAATATAAAAGAACTATATATTTTGAACATTCGTTTTATTTTAAATGGTTTTATAAAATACTAATTTACGATAAAACTGAAGAATTTTAAACTTAAAGACACGCATTAACATCAATTTAATAACCTGAGTTAGATTGTAATTTTACAGATAAATTATTATGAGTCAAAGTTTTGTCATTTCAACCTTATGGAGAAATTTAAATTATAACGATCATAAATAGAGAGATTCCTTTGTTTCGCTAATGTTTCAATCGGAATGACATGAAGCATAGATTAACTATTTTATCTACATAAAGATATCAACTGAACTCAATTTAATATCAAAAAAAAACCATCATTAAAAAATGATGGTTTTAAACAAACAACTAACTTAATTTAAAACAGTATTGTTTTAAATTTTCTTCTTCTTTTAAAAGCAATATTTATTTTCAGCTTTTACTTTTTCTGCAATTTCGTTTCGTAAATCTACAATATCTGGGTAGTTTGCGTATTTGGTAAAACGTTTTAAACCCATTAACATCATGCGTTGTTCATCTCCTTCAGCAAAAGAAATAATACTTTCTTTACCTTTTTCTTCAATTTTATCTACAGCGTGATATAGATATAATTTAGACATTGCAATTTGTACAGATTGTTCCTTTTCGCTAGTGCGTTTTACATTTTTTTCTGTTCTTAAAATTGCAGATTCTGCCATATAAATTTCAATTAAAATATCTGCAGCAGCAATTAATAATTGTTGATGTTCTTCTATTTCTGGACCATATTTTTGCAATGCAGCACCAGCTACCATTAAAAAGGTCTTCTTTAATTTGGCAATCATTTCTTTTTCTTCAGAAAATAATACTGAATAATCAGGTGTATCAAAAGAAGGAATTCCCATTAAACTATTGGCAACTTCTGTTGCAGGACCAAGTAAATCTACATGTCCCTTCATTGCTTTTTTAATTAACATGCCAACAGATAGCATTCTGTTAATTTCATTGGTTCCTTCGTAAATTCTTGCAATTCTAGCATCTCTCCACGCAGATTCCATTGGTGTTTCTTCAGAAAAGCCCATTCCACCAAAAATCTGAATACCTTCATCCGCACAATTTTGTACATCTTCAGAAACGGCAACTTTTAAGATAGAACACTCAATCGCATATTCTTCCACACCTTTTAATTCTGCTTCTTGGTGGGTATTTCCAGCTTCTACTCTTAGAGCAATTCTGTCTTCTATGTCTTTAGACGCTCTGTAAGTTGCAGATTCTCCAACATAAGCATCTGTTGCCATTTCTGCTAATTTTATTTTAATAGCGCCAAAATTTGCAATAGGTGTTTTAAATTGCTTACGTTCTGTAGCATATTTTACAGCAGTTGTAATAATTCTTCTTTGAGAATCTAAACATGCAGCAGCTAATTTAATCCGACCAACGTTTAAAGCATTCATGGCAATTTTAAAGCCTTCACCACGTCCTGCTAACATGTTTTCTGCAGGAACAACAGTATCGTTAAAAAATACTTGACGCGTAGAACTTGCTCTAATGCCTAATTTATGCTCTTCTTCACCTAAAGTTATTCCATTTGGATTGTCTTTATCGTATTCAACAATAAAGCCTGTAATATTTTTATCATTTTCTATTCTTGCAAAAACAATCATTACACGACAAAAACCTGCGTTAGAAATCCACATTTTTTGACCGTTAATTTTATAAGATTTTCCATCAGCAGATAATTCTGCTGTTGTTTTTCCTGAATTTGCATCAGAACCAGCACCTGGCTCTGTTAAACAATAGGCACCAAACCATTCTCCAGTGGCCAACTTTGGTACATATTTTTGTTTTTGTTCTTCTGTTCCGTACAAAGTAATTGGCATTGTTCCAATACCAGTATGTGCTCCAAAAGCAGTACTAAAAGAACCCGTTCCAGAAGAAATATAATCACAGGTTAATACAGTTGATACAAAGCCCATTCCTAAACCATCATAGGCTTCAGGAACAGCAACACCTAAAAAGCCTAGTTCTCCAGCTTTACGCATAACTTCTTCAGTTAATGCATAATCTTTAGCCTCAAAACGTGTTTTGTGTGGGATGATTTCTCTGTCATTAAATTCCATAACAGCTTCTTTCATCATTTGCTGTTCTTCTGTAAAATCTTCAGGTGTAAAAACGTCTTCACAATTTGTTTCTTTTACAAGAAATTGTCCACCTCTTAATAATTCTGCCATTTTTATTGGATTTTAAGATTTCTAGAATCAAGAATCAAGATTGTTTAAGTCTAGATTTGAAACTCGAAATCATTTTTTGTATTTATTTTATTTTTTGCTCTAACTCTTTAAATTTTTCTTCCGTAACATAATTTTCGTTAAACGCTACATTTTATTGGGTTTCCCATTCGAAAGCAGAACCTAAACTATGCTCTAAGTAATTACTAAAATGTTTATCAGAACTTTTACTTGTTCCTTCAGAGATATTCGATGGGATAGAAACTGCACATCTATTCATTTGACTCATTAATCCATAAGTCTCAAATTTTGGAAAATTTCTTGTTCATTTATATGATTCAGTAACAAGTTCCATACTTGTAGACCATATTTTTAATTTTTTGAAGTTGTGCATTGTCTTGATTCTTGTTTCTTAACGTCTTGATTCTTTTTTAAGAAAGAAACTCAAACACACCAGCAGCACCTTGTCCTGTTCCAACACACATGGTTACCATTCCATATTTATTTTTCATATCGCGTTTGCGCATTTCATCAAACAATTGCACAGATAATTTAGCGCCTGTACAACCTAAAGGATGCCCTAATGCAATGGCTCCACCATTTACATTTACAATTTCTTGGTTTAAATCTAATTCACGCATCACAGCCAAAGATTGAGAGGCAAATGCCTCATTCAATTCAATTAAATCGATATCATTTTGTTGTAAACCAGCTTGTTTTAATACTTTTGGAATTGCAGCCACAGGGCCAATTCCCATAATTCTTGGTTCTACACCAGCTGCAGCATAATTTACAACTCTTGCAATCGGTTCAATATTTAATTCTTTTACCATTTCTTCACTCATTACCATTACAAAAGCGGCACCATCACTCATTTGAGAAGAATTACCCGCAGTTACACTTCCACCAGCGGCAAAAACCGAACGAAGTTTTGCCAAAACTTCTTTTGAAGTTCCTTTTCTAGGTCCTTCATCTTTATTTACGGTATATTTTTTTGTAGCTTTTTTACCATTTTCATCCAAATAAGTTTGTTCTACTTCAATAGGAACTATTTGATCTTGAAAACGATTTTCTGCTTGTGCTTTTAACGCTTTCATATGAGAATTGAATGCAAATTCGTCTTGGTCTTCTCTAGAAACTTTAAATTGATTTGCAACAGCCTCAGCAGTATTTCCCATTCCCCAATAATAATCTGCATGCCCACCTTTAATGGTATCGTAGTTTAACTCTGGTTTAAAACCTGTCATGGGTACAGAACTCATGCTTTCTGCACCACCTGCAATAATGCAATCTGCCATACCTGCACTTATTTTGGCTGCAGCCATTGCAATGGTTTCCAATCCAGAAGAACAAAAACGATTTACGGTAACACCAGGAACATCCACAGAATTTAAACCAATTAAAGAAATAAAACGTGCCATGTTTAATCCTTGAGAACCTTCTGGCATTGCGTTTCCTACAATTACGTCATCTATACGCTTTACGTCTAAATTTGGTAATTCTTTCATCATATGTTGAATGGTTTCTGCACCCAACTCGTCTGCTCTTTTAAAACGAAAAACTCCTTTTGGTGCTTTTGCTACTGCAGTTCTGTATGCTTTTACTATATATGCTGTTTTCATTTTTTTTAGCTTTTGGCTAATCGCTTTTGGCTTTTAGCTATTTGTTATTTATTATTTGCCAATAGCAAAAGAGCTAAAGGCTAATAGCATTCGTAACTTTAGTTACGTAATGGTTTCCCAGTTTTTAACATGGCTTGTATTCTTTCTAAGGTTTTTCTTTCTGTACAAAGAGATAAAAACGCTTCTCTTTCAATATCTAAAAGATATTGTTCTGTTACCAATGTTGGCTCAGATAAATCTCCACCAGCCATTACATAAGCCAATTTATTGGCTATTTTTTGATCGTGTTCAGAGATGTATTTTGAGTGTTCCATAGAATCTGTTCCTACTAAAAACATTCCTAAGGCTTGTTTACCCAAAACTTTTACATCTTTACGTTTTACAGGTTGTGTATAACCACTTTCTGCCATTAATTTTGCATGTGCTTTTGCAGTAGCAATTTGTCTGTCTTTATTAACCACAATTACATCTTTTCCTTTTTGCAATAATCCCAAATCGAAGGCTTCGTAACCAGAAGTAGATACTTTTGCCATACCAATAGTTAAAAAGTTTTCTTGTAAAATATTCAATTCAACATCACCTTTATTAAAAGAGTCTGATGCTCTTAAAGCCATTTCTTTAGAACCACCACCACCAGGAATTACACCAACTCCAAATTCTACTAATCCCATATAGGTTTCTGCAGCTGCAACTACTTTGTCTGCATGCAAAGAAATTTCGCAACCACCACCTAAAGCCATACCATGAGGTGCAGAGATTGTTGGTATTGAAGAATAACGCATGCGCATCATGGTATCTTGAAAGTATTTTATAGCATAATTCAATTCGTCATATTCTTGCTCTACAGCCATCATAAAAATCATACCAATATTGGCACCTACAGAAAAATTTGCGGCTTGATTACCAACAACTAAACCTTGAAAATCTTTCTCGGCTAAATCAATTCCTTTATTAATTCCTGCTAAAACATCGCCACCAATGGTGTTCATTTTAGATTGGAATTCTACATTTAAAATTCCATCCCCAATATCTTCAATAACAACTCCAGAATTTTTAAAAACTTCGTTTGATTTTCTAATATTATCTAAAATGATAAATCCGTCTTGACCTGGTTTTTTAGTTTGAGATTTAGAAGGAATATCATAAAAATAAGTTGCGCCTTCTTTTACAGAATAAAAAGAAGAAACTCCGCTTGCTAACATTTCTGTTACCCAAGTTGCAGGTTCTTTCCCTTCAGCTTTCATCAATTCAATTCCTTTTGCTACGCCAACTGCATCCCAAATTTCAAATGGACCATTTTCCCAGCCAAAACCAGCTTTCATGGCATCATCAATCTTATACAATTCATCAGAAATTTCTGGAATTCTATTTTGAACATAAGCAAACATTGCTGCAAAATTCTTTCTGTAAAATTCACCAGCTTTGTCTTTTCCGCCAACTAATACTTTAAATCGGTCAATTGGTTTGTCAATCGTTTTTGTGAGTTCTAAGGTTGCAAATTTTGCACGTTTCTTAGAACGATATTCCATCGAATCTAAATCTAGTGTTAGAATTTCTTTTTTACCATTGGCATCAACAGATTTTTTGTAGAAACCTTGTTTAGTTTTACTTCCCAACCATTTGTTTTCCATCATTTTGTTGATAAAATCTGGCAATTTAAACAGCTCGTGGGCTTCATCACTTGGACAGTTTTCATAAATACCATTTGCCACGTGCACCAAAGTATCTAAACCAACAACATCAATCGTTCTAAAAGTTGCAGATTTTGGTCTACCAATTACGGGACCTGTTAATTTGTCTACTTCTTCAACAGTTAAACCCAATTCTTTCACTTGGTGAAATAAAGATTGAATTCCGAAAATTCCTATTCTATTTCCTATAAATGCAGGTGTATCTTTGGCTAAAACCGAAGTTTTGCCTAAGAATTTTTCACCATAACTCATTAAAAAGTCGGTAACTTCTTGCTTACAATCTGGCCCAGGAACAACTTCAAAAAGCTTTAAATATCTAGGTGGATTAAAAAAGTGTGTTACTGCAAAATGATTTCTAAAATCTTCACTTCTGCCTTTATTCATAAATTGAATAGGAATACCAGAGGTATTAGAAGAAATAATAGTACCAGGAGTTCTGTATTTTTCTAATTTTTCAAAAACCGATTGTTTAATATCTAGTCTTTCTACAACAACTTCCATTATCCAATCTACGTTTGCAACTTTGGCAATATCATCTTCTAAATTACCTGTAGTAATTCTGTTGGCAAATTTCTGATTGTATATAGGAGAAGGTTTCGATTTTAAAGACGCTGTTAAAGCATCATTTACCAATCTATTTCTAACAACTTTATCTTCTAATGTTAGTCCTTTTGCTTTTTCTTTATCGGTTAATTCTCTTGGAATAATATCCAATAAAAGAACTTCTACACCAATATTGGCAAAATGACAAGCAATACCACTTCCCATAATTCCAGAGCCGATAATTGCTGCTTTTTTAATTCTTCTAGTCATTTGATTTGTTTTTATATTGCCTTGTTTTTCGTTTCCGAATAAATTTCTTTGTCGGCAATTAATTTATTTATAGTTGTTGTTACGTTAAAAAAACCTTCTAAATCTTTTTCAGAAACATTATTAATTACACTTTCATTAAATTGAATTACATGGCCTTTAGAGACTTTACGCATTTCTTTGCCATAAGTTGTTAGTTTAATAATTACACTTCTGCCATCTTCTGGGTTTTTTTCTCTAGAAATAGCGCCTTTGTCTTCCATAGTTTTTAAAATTCTAGAAAGACTAGTTGGTTCCATACCCATTAAAGGACCTAAAGCAGTGGAAGGTGTTCCATTTTCTTTATCAATATTTAATAAAACAAAAGCTGTGGCCATAGTACTGTTATGCGCTAATGCCTGCTCATTATACAATTTTGCTACCGCTTGCCAAGTAGCTCTTAACTGATGGTCTATAGATTGTGTTTTTTTCATTGTTTCAAATATATAAAAATTTACTATGCACGCATAGTAAATTGAAAAAAAGTTATGCATGCATAGTAAATTTTAACAAATTATTGTAACACATGATTTAAAGCCACTACAAATGCTTATAAATTATGTAGATTTGTTTGCCTTAGTTTGTACACTTTAGAAATCAATAAAAATCAAATGAAAAATTTTTTAGAAATTAATAATGTAACCAAAAAATATGAAGATTATACAGCATTAAATAATGTGTCTTTGCACATACCTAAAGGAAGTGTTTTTGGTTTACTAGGCCCAAATGGAGCAGGAAAAACATCGCTAATTAGAATTATTAACCAAATTACAATGCCAGATGCTGGTGCAGTTTTTTTAGATGGTGAAAAATTAGCGCCAAAGCATATAGAACAAATTGGATATTTGCCAGAAGAACGTGGTTTGTATAAGTCTATGAAGGTAGGTGAGCAAGCATTATATTTAGCACAGCTAAAAGGGTTATCTAAAACAGAAGCTAAAAAAAGATTGAAATATTGGTTTGATAAATTTGATATTGGAGCTTGGTGGAATAAAAAAATTGAAGAACTATCTAAAGGAATGGCGCAAAAAGTACAATTTATTGTTACAGTGATGCACAATCCTAAATTATTAATTTTTGATGAACCTTTTTCTGGTTTCGACCCAATTAATGCACAGCTCATAGCAAAAGAAATTTTACAACTAAGGGAAGAAGGCGCAACTATAATTTTTTCTACTCACAGAATGGAATCTGTAGAAGAAATGTGCGATGATATTGCCTTAATAGATAAATCTAATAAAATTTTAGATGGTAATTTAGATGCAATTAAAAGAAAGTTTAGAACACACACTTTTCAAGTAGGTTTGCATACAACAAACCCCAAAGAGGTAGAAACTGCTTTAAAAAATAACTTTGAGGTTTATGCACCAGATTTTAAATTGTTAAACAACGGGTTAGCACTAAACGTAAAGTTAACCAAAGAAAATTCTGCAAATGATTTGTTATCGTTTTTAACAAGTAGAGGAGAAGTGCAACATTTTGTTGAGTTAATACCAAGTGCCAATGATATTTTTATTGAAGCCGTAAACAAAAATAGTTAAGAAATGAGCAAGTTAAAACTGATAATACAAAGAGAGTTTATTGCCAAGGTGCGTAATAAATCCTTTATAATTATGACTTTTTTAAGTCCGTTAATTTTAATAGGAATGGGCGCATTAATTTATTTTTTAATGCAAAAGAATGATGAAAAAGTGAAAGAAATTGTTTTTGTAGACAATTCTGGTTTGTTTTCTAAAAACGATTTTGAAGACACAAAAACGGTACATTATTTAGATTATACAGATGAAGGAATTGCAGCTACAAAAAAGAAAGTTGAAGCCGGTAATTATTATGGAGCATTAATTATACCTAAACAAGATAGCTTAGAGTTGTTGGCCAAAGGCATAGAATTTTACTCTAAAGATTCACCAGGAATGTCTGTAATGAATTCCATAGAAAATAAAATAGAAAAAAAATTAAGAAATGAAAAATTAAATACGTTTGGTATTGATATTGCTAAAATTAATGCATCTAGAATATCTTCTAATATTAAAATGTATAATTTTTCTGGAGAAGAATCTTCAAAATTAATAAACGGGTTAAAAATTGGGCTAGGTGCTATAGCAGGTTACCTTTTAATGATGTTTGTAATTATTTATGGTTCTTCTGTAATGCGGAGTGTAATTGAAGAAAAAACAAGTAGAATTATAGAAGTTATTGTTTCTTCTGTAAAACCCTTCCAACTAATGTTGGGAAAAATTATTGGTAATGCTTCTGCAGGTTTATTACAATTTCTTATTTGGGGTATTATTTTATTTACTATAATTACCATAGCATCTTCTATTTTTGGTGTAGATGTTGTAGAAATGCAAACCACAAATATACCAACAGAACAAATGGAAATGGCTAAAGAAATGACTTCTGGAGACAAAGGACAACAGGTAATTCAAGAGATTTTAAGATTACCTATTTTAAAATTATTTGTGCTTTTTATATTCTACTTTTTGGGTGGTTTTATGTTATACAGCTCTTTGTTTGCTGCAGTTGGCGCCGCTGTAGATAATGAAACAGATACACAACAATTTATGTTACCAATTATGTTGCCTTTAGTTTTGGGCGTTTACGTTGGTTTTGCTACAGTAATAAATGATCCTCATGGTTCTATTGCGGTGCTTTTTTCTCATATACCATTAACGAGTCCAATAGTGATGTTAATGCGTGTACCATTTGGAGTTTCTTGGGTAGAATTGGCAATTTCTATGCTTTTATTGGTAATTACCTTTCTATTTATGGTTTGGTTGGCCGCAAAAATTTATAGAGTTGGTATTTTAATGTATGGTAAAAAAGCAAGCTATAAAGATTTATACAAATGGTTAAAATATAAAGGGTAAACAAATATGGAATCCATAAAAGAGTTTTTAAATTTTTCATTTGAAATAACGGATAAAATTCATCTAGATGTAAGTAATGTACTACTAATTATTTTGGTAATTTTAATTACTAGAATGTTACTTAAATTATTTATAAAGCTAGTAAATAGAAGGTTAAGTGAAGATGATAAAGGAAAGTTTAAAGCTATTTTCACCTTTTTACAATACTTTGTTTATATCATAGTATTAATTATTGCTTTAGAGTCTTCTGGTATAGAAGTAGGTGTATTGCTTGCAGGTTCTGCTGCATTATTAGTAGGTATTGGTTTAGGGTTGCAAACGCTCTTTCAAGATATCATTTCTGGAATATTTATTTTATTGGATAAAACCTTAACTGTAAACGATATTGTAGAAGTTGATGAAAAAGTTGGCAAGATTATTGAGATTAGGCTAAGAACAACCAGAGCAGTTACTATAGATGATAAAGTTTTAATTATACCTAATCATAAATTTTTAACTCAAAGTTTATTTAATTGGACGCAGAATGGTGTGCAAACTACAGAAGGTGTAGCAATAGGCGTTGCTTATGGTTCTAATGTAGAATTGGTTAGGCAAATTTTGGTTGATGTTGCTAAAAACCACCCGAAAATTTTAAAAATGCCAGAACCAAGAGTGTTGTTTATGGATTTTGGAGATAGCGCTTTGCAATTTAAGCTGTTGTTTAATATCAATAACAGTTATACGCATTTGCAAATTAAGAGTGATTTACGTTTTGAAATTGATAAGAAATTTAGAGAAAATAACATTTCAATTCCTTTTCCACAAAGAGATGTGCATATAATTAGTGCCAAGGAATAAGAGGTGAAAGTGAGAAAAATAAAAACAGCACTTTAAAATAAAAAATATATTAATGGCGATAACCAAAGTTTACTATTGTAGGCAATTAAACTTTAAAAGGTTAAAACTTAGAAACAAATAAAAAATGAGTAAAATACTAATCATAGAAGATGAAGCCGCTATTAGAAGGGTTCTAGTAAAAATTATTTCTGAAGAAAATGAAGCTTATAAAGTAGAGGAAGCAGAAGATGGTTTGCTAGGGATAGAAAAAATAAAAAATAACGATTATGATTTGGTTTTATGTGATATTAAAATGCCAAAAATGGATGGTGTTGAGGTTTTAGAAAAAGCTAAAAAAATAAAGCCAGAAGTACCTATGGTTATGATATCTGGTCATGGAGATTTAGATACAGCAGTAAATACAATGCGTTTAGGTGCTTTTGATTATATATCAAAACCACCAGATTTAAATCGTTTATTAAATACGGTTAGAAACGCCCTACAAAATAAAACTTTAGTTGTAGAAAATAAAAGGCTAAAGAAAAAAGTGAGTAAGAATTATGAAATGATTGGCGAAAGTGATGCCATAGCTCATATTAAAGAAATTATAGAAAAAGTTGCGGCAACAGATGCTAGAGTTTTAATTACAGGGCCAAATGGAACTGGTAAAGAATTAGTTGCACATTGGTTGCACGAAAAATCAGACCGTTCTAAAGCACCAATGATAGAGGTAAATTGTGCTGCAATTCCTTCAGAATTGATAGAAAGCGAACTTTTTGGTCACGTAAAAGGTTCTTTTACAGGTGCAAACAAAGATAGAGCTGGTAAATTTGAAGCAGCAAATGGAGGTACTATTTTTTTAGATGAAATTGGTGATATGAGTCTTTCTGCACAAGCTAAAGTTTTAAGAGCATTGCAAGAAAGCAGAATTTCTAGAGTAGGTTCTGATAAAGATATTAAAGTAAATGTAAGAGTTGTAGCCGCTACCAATAAAAATTTAAAAACCGAAATTGCAGAAGGCCGTTTTAGAGAAGATTTATACCATAGATTAGCTGTTATTTTAATTAAAGTACCATCTTTAAACGATAGGAGAGAAGATATTCCTTTATTGGTAGATTTTTTCACTAAAAAAATTACAACAGAACAAGGTATGGCTGCAAAATCATTTTCTGATGACGCTATAAAACTACTACAACAATATGATTGGACAGGTAATATTAGAGAACTAAGAAACGTAGTAGAAAGATTAATTATTTTAGGCGAAAAAATAGTATCTGATAATGATGTGAAACTATTTGCGAGTAAGTAATAGTTCAAACATTAATAGACATAAAAAAAGCTGAAAATTCAATTGAATTTTCAGCTTTTTAATTTTATAAAGAATTTAATCTTTTAGATATCAAAACGATCTAAGTTCATCACTTTTGTCCAAGCTTTTACAAAATCGTTTACAAATCTTTCTTCACCATCATTAGCGCCATAAACTTCTGCAACAGCCCTTAATTCTGTATTCGATCCAAAAATTAAATCGGCTCTTGTTCCAGCAAATTTCATAGCACCTGTTTTTCTATCACGTCCTATAAATTCTTTTTCATCTGCATTAGCAGCACTCCAAGTTAAAGAGAAATCTAAAATATTTGTAAAGAAATCATTAGTTAAACTACCTTTATTTGCTGTAAAAACACCATGATTAGAATTGTCATAATTTGCACCTAAAACACGTAAACCTCCAACTAAAACAGTCATTTCTGGTATAGATAAGGTTAACAAATTCGCTCTATCTACTAATAAATCTTCTGCAGCAACATCTAATTTCGGATTCATATAATTTCTAAATCCGTCTGCAATTGGTTCTAAATATCCAAAAGACTCTAAATCGGTTTGTTCTTGTGTTGCATCTCCTCTTCCTTGTGTAAAAGGTACGGTAACAGTATGTCCTGCTTTGCTAGCCGCTTCTTCAACAGCAGCACTACCTGCTAAAACAATTAAATCTGCCATAGAAATAGTACCCGCAAATTCTTTTTGAATATTTTCTAGTACATGTAATACTTTATTTAATTCTTCAGGATTATTTACTGCCCAACTGCGTTGTGGCTCTAATGCAATTCTACCTCCATTAGCACCACCTCTTTTATCTGATCCTCTATAAGTAGAAGCAGATGCCCAAGCTGTTTTTACCAATTCAGATACAGTTAAATCAGAAGCTAAAATACTTTTCTTTAAAGCAGTAATATCGCTATCTGATAATGTGTAATTAACTGCAGGAATTGGATCTTGCCAAATTAATTCTTCTTGTGGTACTTCTGGCCCTAAATAACGATGAATAGGTCCCATATCTCTGTGCGTTAGTTTATACCAAGCACGTGCAAAGGCATCTTCAAAAGCTTTATGGTCTTTATGAAAATGTTCTGATATCTTTCTGTATGCAGGATCTATTTTTAAAGCCATATCTGCTGTAGTCATCATAATAGCCTGTGTTCCATTTCCACCTGCCTTTGGTGCTCTTTTCGCATTAGAAGATGCTGTAGGTGTCCATTGATGTGCACCTGCAGGACTTTTTGTCAATTCCCAGTCGTAATTTAATAAAACATCAAAATAATCTGCATCCCATTGTGTTGGGTTTGGTGTCCATGCACCTTCAATTCCACTTGTAATGGTATCATCTAAAACACCAGACTGAAAAGTATTTTTCCATCCAGTACTCATTTCTTCAATAGAAGCTCCATGAGGTTCTGCACCAACATATTTTTCTGGGTCTGCAGCTCCATGCGCTTTACCAAATGTATGACCTCCTGCAACTAGTGCAACAGTTTCCTCGTCATTCATAGCCATTCTACCAAATGTAATTCTTACATCGTGCGCAGATTTTAAAGGATCTGGTTCTCCATTTGGTCCTTCTGGGTTTACATAAATAAGTCCCATGTGTACAGCACCTAAATGTCCTTCTAAATCACCATCAGAAGTATCATATCTCTCATCATTATCTAACCAACCTGTTTCACTACCCCAGTAAATATCTTGTTCTGGTTCCCATACATCTTCTCTACCACCAGCAAAACCAAAGGTTGGGAATCCCATAGATTCTAAGGCGCAGTTACCTGCTAAAATCATTAAATCTGCCCAAGAAACTTTATTTCCGTATTTCTTTTTAACTGGCCAAAGCAATAATCTAGCTTTATCTAAATTACCATTATCTGGCCAACTGTTTAAAGGCGCAAAACGTTGGTTACCAGAAGCAGCTCCTCCACGTCCGTCTCCAACTCTATAGGTACCAGCACTGTGCCAAGCCATTCTTATCATAAAACCTCCATAATGCCCATAATCTGCTGGCCACCAATCTTGAGACTCTGTCATTAAATTAGTTACGTCTTTCTTTAATTCTTCGAAATTAATGCTGTTAAAAGCAGCAGCATAGTCAAAATCTTCTCCCATAGGATTAGATTTTGTAGCATTTTGTCTTAAAATATTTAATTTTAATTCATTTGGCCACCAATCTCTATTACTAGTTCCTCCACCAGCAGATTTTTTTTGACTTCCACTCATAAATGGGCATTTTGCGCTATCATTTATGTTATAATTTCCTTTGTTACTCATGGTTAATGTTTTTTATTTTACCCCAAATCTACGATAAATTATCATATCATTTTTATCTATATTTTTTATTTTGTGATAAGTTTTTGTTATTAGGGTTTTAGTTATTTGATTTACAGTTATTTATTTGTTTATTTTAAGGTGAAATACATCATATTGAAAAATCTTATTTGCTAATAAGTTTTATCTTTTTTTTTTAGTTTTAATAGGCCTAAAAACGCAATAGTTTTGTCGTAATAAAACTCGAATACTAACAAGTAATTACTAAAAAAAACAAAGATGGCAACACTAGTTGGAAAAAAATTCCCAAATTTAAAAGTAGATGCAATGAATGATATGGGAGATACATTCAAATTAAATGTTTTAGAAGAAGCAGCTAAGAATAATAAGAAAGTATTATTATTTTGGTATCCTAAAGATTTTACATTTGTATGTCCTACAGAATTACATGCTTTTCAAGGTGCTTTAGCAGAATTCGAAAAAAGAAATACCATTGTAATTGGTGCTTCATGTGATACACCAGAAGTGCACTTTGCATGGTTAAGTACTTCTAAAGAAAACGGAGGAATTGAAGGTGTAACTTACCCAATTTTAGCGGATAGCAATAGAAATTTATCTTCTATTTTAGGTATTTTAGACATTGCAAACGAAACGTTTGATGAAGAAACGCAAACTGTACAAGTAGAAGGAGATAACGTAACTTACAGAGCTACGTATTTAATAGATGAAGAAGGTACTGTTTTTCACGAAGGTGTAAACCACATGCCAGTTGGTAGAAATGTAAGTGAATTTTTACGTTTAATTGATGCTTATGCTCACGTGCAAACAAACGGAGAAGTTTGTCCTGCAAACTGGGAAGAAGGTAAAGAAGCTATGGCACCTAATGCAAAAGGAACTGCAGCATATTTAGCAACTCACTAAAATTAATAACAAATTAAGAATTACGAATTTAAAATTCGTAGTTCTTAATTTAATACCTAATACTATGTTACAAGAATTAACAGCAGATAATTTACAAGAAATTGTAAGTAATAATGAGAAAGTAGTTGTACAATACTCAGCAACTTGGTGTGGAAATTGTAGAATAATGAAGCCGAAATTTAAGAAGTTAGCCTCAGAGAATGAGAATGTAACTTTTGTAATTGCTGATGCAGAAAAGTTTCCTGAAAGCAGAAAATTGGCAGATGTAAGCAACTTGCCAACTTTTGCAACTTTTGTAAATGGTGCAATAAAAAACCAAACACAAACCAACAAGTTTGATGTTTTAAAGGAATTAACAAGCGAAGTTTTATAATTATGAAACTACCTGTAATTAAGCATTTAACCAATTTTATTGAAGAAAACGATCAAGATTACGTTTTAGAAACTATAGAAACCCTAGAAGCATTAACAGAAGTGCCTTCATTAAAAGATGAAGAATTAGATGTTATTGGTGAATTAATTTCTAATATGTATGGTGCAGTTGAAGTAGATAAAATGATAAAGGAAGGTACTCCTAAAAAAGAAGCCTTAAACACTTTTATGAAACGTGTTTTAGGATCTATAGATAATTAATATCAACAGTAAATACAAAAATAAACCTAAGCTTTTGCTTAGGTTTTTTGTTTAATTGAAATAATTGTTTTTAATAAAATTAGCCATTTCTTTACCCCAAATTTTATAGGTTAATTTAGAAGGGTGCACACCATCACTAAAATACACGTTATTTTTATTTTCGGCTAAATTGTGTCTTTTACTCCAAGACTTTAAAGTAATTACTTCTGCATTATAAAAAACATTTTCCTTGTTTTTTATAATTATAGATAAATGCTTACCAAAAATTTCTACTAAATTGCCAATTACAAATTTTATTGGATTTGTAAATGCAGGAAATTCTTTAATTGGTGGCATATTTGTAAAATAGACAGGTGCTTTAGGAAATTTTTTTTGCAGATTTTTAATAAGTCTTTCTACTTCTGTATTCCATTTTTTAGGAGAATTTAATTTAAAAGCATCATTACCACCAATACCAATTACAATAATATCTATGTTATTTTTATTAATTTCTGGGATAATTTTGGTTGAAATTCTTTTTGCAGTGTACCCACTTTTGGCATAAACTTGCCAAGCAATATTGTATTTTAAATTTTTAGAAAGTTGGTTTGCCAATGCTCCAGTAAAGCCATTTTCATGTATATCTACACCAACTCCAGCAATAGTGCTTTCGCCAATCGTAATAATATTTAAGGTTTTAGAAAAATTATCGTTTACAAAGCCTTTAGGCAATCTTGCTTCCGGAAGCTTAGGTACTTTTTTACGAATCTTTTTTCCTTGAAAATATAATAAAGGCAAAAGAGGTATAGCAAGTATAACACCTAAAAAGTATCTAATTTTTAGATTATTCACCTTCTTTTTGTTCGTTTGCTTTTTTGATTATGGCTTTCAACCGCTCTTTATGCAGTTGTTTCTCTAATTTTACCTTATTAATTTTTCTATTCATTAATTTGGTGTGTTTTGCCTTGTTAACGGTATTTTTTGCTTTTCCTTTTCCTTTTTTAGGCATTTTTTCTAGTTCTAAAATGAGATATAATTCCCCAATAACAATTATATTTTAGGGGAAAAACTATTATCTTCGTCACTTGCAAAACTAACAAAATATAATGGCTAGAAACATAAAAAAATATTTGTCTATTGGTGTAAAAGGAATGGCTATGGGTGCAGCAGATGTTGTGCCAGGAGTTTCTGGTGGTACTATTGCTTTTATTACAGGAATATATGACGAATTATTAAGTACTATAGATAATTTAAACTTTGGAATCTTAAAAACTTGGAAAAAAGAAGGTTTTAAAAAAATGTTTATCACCTATAATTTGGGCTTTTTAGTAAGTTTATTTTTAGGTGTTTTTGTAAGTATTGTTTCTTTAGCAAAATTAATTTCTTATTTATTAGAAAACCATCCTATTTTAGTTTGGTCGTTTTTCTTTGGGTTGGTTTTGGCAAGCATTATTTATGTGGGTAAACAAATAGAAAAATGGAATATTTTGGCTTTTGTTGCTATTCTTTTAGGCGCAGCAGTGGCCTATTATATTACTATAGCCTCGCCTTCTGTAGCACCAGATGAATGGTATTATTATTTGTTTTCTGGTGCAATTGCCATTATTGCAATGATTTTGCCTGGTATTTCAGGTTCGTTTATATTGGTTTTGTTGGGTTCATATAGTATTGTTTTAGGAGCATTAACCAATTTTGTAGAGGCTTTATTGGCAGGAAATTGGGAGTTGGTAAAAACAAATTTTGTAAAAGTATTTACCTTTATTTTAGGATGTATAATTGGTTTAAAACTATTTTCTAAGGTTTTAAAATGGATGTTTGCCAATAAAAAAAACCTAACCTTAGCTGTTTTAACTGGTTTTATGATTGGTTCTTTAAATAAAATTTGGCCTTGGAAACAGGTGTTAACAACAAGAGTAGATAGGCATGGAGTAGAAGTACCACTTTTAGAAAACAGTATTTCTCCTTTTTCTTTTGATGGTGACCCAAAATTAGTTCTAGCGATTGTTTTAGCTGTATTTGGTTTTGGTCTTATATTACTTATGGAAAAATTGGCAGTCAAGAATAAATAATGCAAAAAGAAAGAAACTTTTTAGAAAAGTTATTCCTTTTTTTAAAAGGGTTGGCAATGGGTGCTGCAAATAAAGTGCCTGGCGTTTCTGGAGGTACAGTTTCTTTTGTTTTTGGTTTTTATGAAGAATTAATTTATTCGTTTAAAAAGATAAATCTTGTAGCGCTTAAATTATTAGTAAGTGGCAAGTTTAAAAGCTTTTATAACTATATAAATGGCTCATTTTTATTATTAATAATGGGCGGTAGTGTATTTAGTTATTTTAGCATCTCTTTAGTTTTAGATTATTTTTTAAAAAACTACCAACTTTATGTTTGGAGTTGGTTTTTTGGAATGATTATAGGTTCTATTTACTACATAAGTAAAGATTTTGGTACATGGAATACTAAGAACATTATTTCTTTATTAATAGGTGCTATTATAGGAATTGCCATTAGTTTTTTAAAGCCTGCAGGCGAAAACGATAATCTCTGGTTTGTTTTTATTTGTGGTATTATTGGTGTTTCTGGTATGACTTTACCAGGACTTTCAGGTTCTTTTATTTTAATTTTAATGGGCAATTACGTCTTACTTTTGGTAGACTCTGTAAATGAGCTACTCTTTGTAGTAAGTAATTTGTTGGTTGGTAATTTTGATGTGTTAAATGATCCTGAAAGAATTAGATATTTAAAAATAATTAGCGTGTTTACTGCTGGTTCTCTTTTTGGTTTGGTATCTATTAGCCATGTATTAAGCTATGTTTTAAAACGTTATTATAGCATTGTAAATGCAGTTATAATTGGTTTTATTACAGGTTCTTTAGGTATTGTTTGGCCCTGGAAAAAAACAATATATCTTACCAATAATGGTGATTTTGTAATCGGGAAAAATGGCAACAAAATTGTAGAAAATTACAAACGATTTATTCCAGATTTTGCGAATACAGAAACCTGGTTTGCTGTTTTTTATATAATACTAGGAATAGCTTTAATTTTAATTATAGATTTTTATGGAAGAAAGAAAAAATAAAACATTTGGCTTATTAGGTAAAAATATTTCTTACTCATTTTCTAGAGGATATTTTACTAATAAATTTAAAGAATTAAACTTAGAAGGGCATTCTTATAAAAATTTCGATTTACAAAACATTGCAGAGTTACCACAAGCCATTAAAAAAGAAGCATTATTGTCTGGTATGAATGTTACCATTCCGTATAAAGAAGCGGTAATGCCATTTTTAGATGAATTGGATGAAACTGCTGCAGAAATTGGTGCTGTAAATACAATTAAGTTTACTAAAGATGGTAAATTAAAAGGATATAATACAGATGTTGTTGGATTTGAAAACTCTTTAAAACCATTTTTAAAAGAACATCATAAATATGCTTTAATTTTAGGAACAGGTGGCGCCTCTAAGGCAGTAGCGTATGCGTTTAAAAAGAATAACATTCAGTTTAAATTTGTGTCTAGAAATCCCAAAAATAGGAGTCAAATTTCTTACGAAGAGTTAACAGAAGCAGTTATTCAAAAATATAATGTTATAGTAAATTCTACGCCAATTGGTACTTTTCCAGATGTAGATTTATGTCCAAATATACCTTATCAGTATTTAACGGATAAACATTTGTTGTTCGATTTAATTTATAATCCAGAAGTAACCTCTTTTTTAGCTAAAGGATTGGAAAAAGGAGCAGCTGTAAAAAATGGTTATCAAATGCTAGAGTTGCAGGCAGAGGAATCTTGGCGCATTTGGAATGAATCCAAATAATTTAAAAAAAATAAGCCTTTTTGTTAATTTTATAAGATGTGCGTATCTTTATAGAAATAATATCAGGAAGATATTAAAGGAACTTAAACATTGTAGATATGTTAGATATAAAGGATGAGAATGTAGAAAAGTCGTTGAAAAACTCAATTAAAAATGAAGCGGCCACAAAAGGTGATAATTTAAAAGCAGAGGTTAGCGCAAAACAATTAGAGGACGAAACTGAGGCTGCTGTTAATGAAATGGAAAATTCTGTTGCAGAAGAGGCGGAGACAGAAAAACAAGAAGAAGAAAAGACTGTAGATTATACATCTTTTAGTTTAGAAGAGTTGGTAGCAACTTTAAAAAGTGCGCTTGAAACAAACCCTGCGCATAAGATTAAAAATCAGGTAGAAAGTATTAAAAGTACTTTTAATGTTAAGTTTGGAAGTCTTTTGGCAGAAAAAAAGACAGCCTTTTTAGAAGTGGGAGGAGACTCTATAGACTTTAAATTTTCTAGTCCTATTAAAACGGAATACAATACACTTTTATCCACTTATAAAAAACAAAGAGATACCCATTATAAAGCACTAGAAAATCAGTTAAAAGAAAATCTAGAAAAACGTTTAAAAGTTATTGAGGATCTCAAAATTCTTATCGTAGAAGCAAATGCAGATACAATGTACAAAGAGTTTAAACAGATTCAAGAAAATTGGCGTGCTATTGGGCCAGTTTCTAAAACTAGATATAATGATACTTGGAAAACCTACCATCATCATGTAGAACGTTTTTACGATCTTTTAAATATTAGAAATGATTTTAGAGATTTAGACTTTAAAAATAATTTAGAAGAAAAACTTAAAATTATTGCCAAAGCAGAGGCTTTAATAGAAAGTAAAGATATTAATGTTGCTTTTAAAGAGTTGCAAGAATTACACAGAACTTGGAAAGAAGATATTGGTCCTGTTGCAAGTGAAGTAAGAGAAGATATTTGGAAAAAATTTAGTGCGGCAACTAAAAAAATACATGATAAGCGTCACGAGTTTTATCGTGAAATGAAATCTAAATATCAAGAAATTATAAATAAAAAGTTGGTAATTATTGAAAGTATTGCTGCTTATGAAACTTCAGGTAATAAAACGCATAAAGATTGGCAAAATAGTATAAAGGATATTGAAAGCTTGCGCCAAGATTATTTTAATGCAGGTAAATTGCCATATGCCAAGAGTGAAGAAGTTTGGCAAAAATTTAAAGAGGCTACCAAGAAATTTAACAATGCGAAAAATACTTTTTACAAGGAAGAGAAAAGTAATCAACAGAAAAACTTACAGCAAAAACTAGCGTTAATAGAAGTAGCAGAATCTTTAAAGGATAGTGAAGATTGGGAGGTTGCCACCAATACTTTGAAAAAAATACAGAACGATTGGAAAAAGATAGGTCATGTACCTAGAAAATTTTCAGATGACATTTGGAAGAAATTTAAAGGTGCCTGTAACCATTATTTTGATAGGCTAAATAAGCAAAAAACAACAGTAAATGCGGAACAACAGGCTGTTGTAGATGCAAAAAAAGCATTTTTAGAAACATTAAAGGAAACTAAAAATCATACAAAAGAAAGTGTTTTAGAGGCTATAGAAAGTTGGAAAAAAATAGGAGGACTGCCACACAATGTAAGGCATTTAGAAGGCAAGTTTAATAAGCAGATAGATAGATTGTTAGAAAGTTTGTCTTTAGATAAGCAAGAAGTGTCTATGTTAAAGTTTACAAATGTGGTAGATGGTTTAATGGCTAATAATGATGCTAGAAAATTAGATTCTGAACAGTTATTTGTAAGAAAAAAAATAGATGAAGTTGTTAAAGAAATACAACAATTAGAAAACAATTTAGGATTCTTTTCTAACGCTAAAGACAATAACCCTTTAGTGCTAAATGTTAAGAAACAAGTAGCAGATTTTAAAGTAGATTTAAGTACTTGGAAAGAGAAATTAAAATATCTAAAAAGTTTAGATTATTAAATTAGATATATCGTAAAATCTCACTAAATAAAAAAACTCGAAACATAAGTTTCGAGTTTTTTTTAAATTTATTTTAAAAAAGGATTAAGAAAAAAGCTTGTCCATTTTTACTTTTTCTTCTTCAGCTAAAGCAGCATCTACTAAAATACGACCACTATGTTCATCTATAGTAATTTTTTTTCTATTTGCTATCTCTAATTGCACCTGAGGTGGAATAGTAAAGTAAGAACCACCAGAAGCACCTCTTTCTATAGCTACTACCGCTAAACCGTTTTTAACTTTGGTTCTAATTCTTGTATAAGCCGAAAATAAGTGCTCATCTAAAGATTTTGCAAACTCTTCAGATTTTTCAGCTAAAAGCTTTTCTTCTTTTTGTGTTTCGCTTAAAATTGCATCTAATTCTGCTTTTTTATGCCCTAAATGTTGTTCTTGCTTTGCTAATTTTTCTTTAGTAGCATCTATAACTTCATTTTTTTGAGCAATTTTAGCTTTGTACTCGTTAATTCTTTTTTCAGCTAATTGAATTTCTAAATCTTGGTATTCAATTTCTTTAGATAAAGAGTCAAATTCTCTGTTATTTCTAACATTTTTTTGTTGCTCTTCATATTTGCTCATCAAAGCTTTAGAGTTTTCTATTGCTTGTTTTTTATTATTAATTTCTGTTTCTAAGTTAGCAGCATCTTCTCCTAAGTTAGAAATTCTTGTATTTAAACCAGCAACTTCATCTTCTAAGTCTTCTACTTCTAAAGGAAGTTCTCCTCTAACGTTTCTAATTTCGTCAATTCTAGAGTCTATTAACTGTAAGTCATACAATGCTCTTAATTTTTGCTCAACCGAAATTTCTTTCTTTTTTGCCATGTTTAAATGTAATATATAGGATTTGTACTTTTTTCTGATAAAATGATTGCAAAATTACTAAATTTTTTTGTAAGATAATCAACTAAAAGGTTTTTTGTAAACTGTTCACTTTCATAATGGCCAATATCTGCTAAAAGGATGCTGTTTTCTGCCTTAAAAAACTCATGATATTTAAAATCTGCACTTACATAAGCGTCTGCACCAGCTCTTTTTGCATTATCAATAGCAAAACTACCAGAACCACCCAAAACGGCTACTTTTTTTATTTTTTTATTGATAAGATTAGAGTGACGCACACAATTGGTTTGCATTGTTTTTTTTAGAAATAACAAAAAATCTTTTTCTTCCATTTCTTCTGGGAGTTCTCCAATCATTCCCATTCCAATATTTTGATATACATTTTCTGTAGTAATCAATTCGTAAGCCACTTCTTCATAAACGTTATCATTTTTTAAAGCTTTTAAAACAGCGTGTTCGTATCTGCTTTCAAAAGTTACCGAAATTCTTGTTTCCTCTTCTGTATGAATTTTCCCTTTTTCGCCTTTCTTAGGATTAGCGTTTTTATTGCCTCTATAGGTGCTACTTCCATTTACAGTAAAAGCACAATTATCATAATTACCTAAACTTCCTGCGCCAGCATTAAATAACTTTTGTTTTAAATTATCTGCATTATCTAAAGGAGTACAAGTGGTTAGTTGCTTAATAATTCCTTTTTTAGGAATTAAAATACGATTATTTTTCAATCCTAAAACTGCACACATTTTTGCAGAAACACCGTTTAAAGAGTTGTCTAATGCTGTGTGCGTTGCGTAAATAGCAATATCATTTTTAATAGCTTTTAACACTACGCGTTCTACATAAGAATTTCCATTTAGTTTTTTTAATCCGCCAAAAATTATAGGATGAAAACTAACAATTAAATTGCAGTTGTTAGTAATAGCTTCATCTACTGTTTCTTCTAAAGTGTCTAAGGTTACTAAAACTCCATTAATTTTGCTGTTATAATTGCCCACCAACAGGCCAACATTATCAAAGTCTTCGGCATAACTAAGTGGTGCTAATTCCTCTATGTAATTTGTAATATCTTTTACAACCATAATTAAAAAATCTATTAAAAACCAAAGTTAACATTTTCCATGTATCATTTCATAAAATTGACTTATTTTCGTGTCAATGAAAATATTTCGTTTTTTATTATTCCCATTTGCAATTCTTTACGATGCAGTTACTCGCATTCGTAATTTCTTTTTCGATATTGGTGTGTTTAAAGAAACTACTTTTAATATTCCTGTTATTGTAGTGGGTAATTTAAGTGTTGGTGGTACAGGTAAAACGCCTCAAATAGAATACTTAATTCGCTTATTAAAAGACAATTATAAGGTTGGTGTTTTAAGTAGAGGTTATAAAAGAAAAACAAAGGGTTTTGTTTTATTAAATAGTACGCATACTGCAGCAGAAGTAGGAGATGAGCCTTTGCAATATTTTAAAAAGTTTTCTAATATTGCTTTAGCAGTAAATGCAAATAGAGTAGAGGGCATATTTAAACTTTGTAATTTAAAAAATCCTGATGTTATTTTGTTAGATGATGCTTATCAGCATAGAAAAGTTAAAGGTAGTTTTTATGTACTTTTAACAAAGTATAACGATTTGTTTATAGATGATTTTTTATTGCCAACAGGAAATCTTAGAGAAAGTAAAAAAGGTGCAAATAGAAGCAACGCTATTTTGGTTACAAAATGCCCAAAAAATATTACTGCAGAAGAGCAAAGGGTAATAAAAAACAAATTAAGTAAGTATAATAAGCCTGTTTTTTTTACAACTATTAAGTATGCTGAAACCACTTTAGGTAGCCAACAAATTCAAACAGAAAAAATAAAGGATTTTTCAGTTTTATTAATAACGGGTATAGCACATACAGAACCGTTAACCAACTATTTATTAGATTTAAAGGTTAATTTTGAGCATTTAAAATTTTCAGATCATCATCATTTTTCAGAGGAGGAAATTGATAAAATTCAAAAGAAATTTGATAAAATACAGGCAGAAAAAAAGATGATTTTAACCACAGAAAAAGATTATGTAAGATTAATCAATATCTTAGATGATTTATCATATTTGGCGATAGAAACAAGTTTTTTAAATGAGCAATCTAAAACATTTAGTAATTTGATTAATTTGCATTTAAATGGAAATAACTAACTTTGGTATTGTATTTGTTGTTTTATAAAGAAACCTTCTTATGAAAAAATTATTTTTTACTTATCTTTTAATGCTAGTTACAGTAGTAAATTTTGCACAAGAAGAAGCGGGTGCGGAAACTTTTAAAGATGGATATGTGCACAATGCAATTCTTGAAAATGAGGCGCCATATTTAAATTGGGAAGAGAGTTTCAAAAAAGCTCTTAAGAAATCTAAAAAACAAAATAAACCTGTTTTAATTTATTTTACGGGGTCAGATTGGTGTGGACCATGTAAGATTTTGGATAAAAAGTTATTTCATACAGAGAAATTTAAAAATTTAGCAGATAAAAAATTAATTTTATTAGAAGTAGACAATCCGCAGAATAAAGATTTGGTTCCTGCAAAAAAAATGGAAGAGAATTATGATTTAATAAGAAAGTATGGCGTAAAATCTTACCCTACTTTGGTGTTTGTAAATCACAAAGGAAAAATGATTGGCCATAAGAAAGGTCTCATTCTTCCAGAATATTACTATCCTTTTTTAGAATCTGTTATAGAAAATTACTAGAGTTGTTAACTTAACTAAATAGACTGTTTAATCTGCCCTGTTGCATAGCTTAAAAGCATATTCATATCACTTTAATTGCAAATAAATGTGATCACATTCTGTCTTATAGCTTTATAGCATTAAACTTTAGATTGTAATCTTTTTTCTAACTGGGGTTCTATAAAAAGTTTTCAGTTATTTCAATAATAATATTATAGTTTTTACTAGTAATAGGCTTCTTAATTTTCAATATAGAACCAAAAAAAAGCCGAAGTACATAAACTACTTCGACTTTTAAATCTTTTAAAGATTCTAAAAAAAATTACTTTTGGTTTATAACTCTAAAAGTAGTTCTTCTGTTTGCTCTATGTTGCGCTTCTGTACAAGAAACACCATCTGCACATCTATTAGTTAATTTAGATTCTCCCATTCCGTTACCAGTTAATTGGCTAGGGTTAACACCTTTAGAAATTAAGTAGTTAGTAACTGCTTGTGCTCTTCTTTCAGATAATTCTTGGTTATTTGCTTTAGAACCTCTAGAATCTGTATGAGATTCAATTGCTACTGCTACACCGTCTTTTAGGATAGGTAATAAACGAGCATCAATAATTCTTTTTGCACCAGAAGTTAAAGTAGCACTTCCTAGATTCCAGTTAATTGGTAATGGAGTGTTGTTTACTAATTCACATTCAACTTCTTTCCAAGTAGTTAATCCGCCTTTGTTTACTAAAACTTCTTTAGTAACCGTTTTATACTTTGCAGGTACAGTAACCTCTTCTTTATATGCGTCTTTGACTAAAACTATTTTCTTAATAGTTGAATAAACAGCAGGAACATCAATAGTTTTTGTTGTTGGTCCTTTAACCATTACTCTTTTAGTATACGTTTTATTGTAACCCTGTACTGGAGTACTTACTGTAGAAGCATCTGAATTTAAAGTTGTTTGGTTAACTGTTACAAATTTTGCAGGAATTGGCTTAAAACACCAGTATCTACAGTCGTTAGGATCGCTAGACTCACAATCAGGAGCTTTTTCACTCATTTCCCAAACAGCAGAGGCTGCCTTAGTTTCTATAACTTGAGCATCTGATCCGAAGGTTGCTTTTACAACGCTTAGTTTGTTAGCATCTTCTTTACCAACATAAGTCATAGTTTTAGTTTCCCATACACTTGGTACAATTACTAATTTTTGATCTGCTTCTTTAATTAATACTCTTTCAGTTACGGTTTCAAAAGTTGCAGGATATGTTACAATTTTCTTGTATGCAGGTGCAATTTCTATTGTTACATCCTCATTTTTCCATACTTCAGGAGTTTTACAACGTACGTAACATTTTCCTGGTTCTGGGTTTGTTGGCAAATCTTGCCCGAAAGTTACTGCGCCAAATGCTAAAAAGAAGGCTCCTAGTAAAATTTTTTTCATAATTGTTATAGTTTTAGATTTATATACACTTTTAAGACACAAATAAATTCTAAAAGTCACAATAATGTGAAAAATGTGAAGACCTGTTAAAGAAAAGTTAACTGTATTTTTAAATTTTATTATAAAATAGGCTTTTTATAATACCATCAGAGAGTCCTATCTTTGGAACGAATATTTTTCTGGCGCCACTCCATTTCATTGCAGATAAATAAATTTTAGTAGCCGGTATAATTACATCTGCTCTATCTGGGTTTAAACTCAACTCAGATATACGCTCATTATAAGACATTTGTTTTAAAAATTGGTACTGCGCACTCAAATAAATATAAGAAATAGGTTTACCATCTGTTCTGCCAGACATTTTAAAAAGTTTATTTATATTTCCTCCAGAACCAATTAGTGCAATCTTTTTAAAATCTTTGGTGTTTTTTTTAATCCATTTTTCTACGCCTGCAAAAATTTCTTTGTTTACAGATTTTTTATTGTTTAATAAACGTACTGTACCCATTTTAAAAGACTTAGAAGTAATTATTTTACCTTTAGAAAAAATGGTAAACTCTGTGCTACCTCCACCAACATCTACATACAAATAGGTATTATTACCATCTATTAAGGAACTTAAATCTGTAGAAGATATAATTGCAGCTTCTTCTTTACCTCCAATAATATCTACATTAACACCTGTTTTTTCAGCAATTTGTGCTACTACTTGTTTACCATTTACAGCCTCTCTCATTGCAGAGGTAGCGCAGGCTTTAAAACGCTCTACATTATGCACTTTCATTAAAAGTTTAAAAGCTTGCATGGCGTTTATTATCCTAGTAATATTGGCATCGGTTATAATACCATCTTTAGAAAATGCATCTGCACCTAATCTTATTGGAACTCTAACCAAAGAAGATTTTTTAAATTGAGGTTCTTTATCTTCAGAAACAATTACGTTAGATACTAATAATCTAATTGCATTAGAACCAATATCTATGGCTCCATATTTTTTTATTTCTAACAAAATATTTTATTTATGGTTTTTAGGAAATTCAATTAAAATTGTTGTTCCTTTTCTAATATTTTTCCAATGTTTTTCTTTGAATTGAATACCGATAACTCCACAAGTAGCTACATGAGAAATTGGCGTACTACCAAATTTATTTACAAAAGAGTTGATACCATGATCGTGGCTAAAAATAATAGCCGAGTTAAAACCATCATCTAAGGCTTTTACTGTTTTTACTAAATAACCATCGCTAAAACTGTACAATTGTTTTTTAATTTGAAGATTGGCTAACGGAAAGTCTAAATTATCGCAGAAAATTAAACCAGTATGCAAAGCTCTATTTGCACTACTGGAAACAAAAACATCTGGCCTATCTATAGTTTTAGATAGATGTTTAGACATTAAATGTGCATCTTTTATACCTCTTTTTTTTAAGGGTCTATCTATATCTGATATACCAGAATATTCCCAAGAAGATTTTGCGTGCCTTACTATGTAAATTGTTTTCATTAATTTTTATAGTTGATACGGTAAATATAAAAATTATGGTGCTAATCTTTCTAATTTCCAAGAAAAATCTTCTTGTAGAGAATATCTAATTCTATCATGAAGTCTGTTTGGTCTGCCTTGCCAGAATTCTATAGAAATTGGTTTTACCAGATAGCCACCCCAATGTTTTGGTCTTGGTATTTCTTTATTTTCGTATTTTTTCTCTAAAGCTAATAAATTGTCTTCAAGTGCTTTTCTTGAAGAAACCACTGTACTTTGGTTAGAAGCCCAAGCGCCTAATTTGCTTCCATCTGGTCTCGATTCAAAATATCCATCAGATAAATTTTCTGCTAATTTTTCTGCTTTTCCTTTAATAATAATTTGTTGTTCTAAAGCAGGCCAAAAAAAAGACAAACAAATGTTATTGTTTTCTGCTATTGCTTTTCCTTTTTCGGAAGTGTAGTTTGTGTAAAAAATAAAACCTTCGTAAGTAAACTTTTTTAATAATACTACTCTATTTTTTGGAAAACCATCTTTACCTATCGTGCTAATATTCATTGCATTGGTTTCTTCTACAGTTTCAGATTCATCTGCATTTCTAAACCATCTTTGAAACAATTCCATTGGATTTTCTGGACAAGTACTTTCTAAAAGTTCTTGCTTTTCGTAAGATTTTCTATAATTACTTAAGTCTTTTGCCATTATTATTTATTAAATATATATCGTATTCCTACAGTATTTCTTAAACCATTTTCAAAATCATCTAAATGGTAAGCACTCTCTAAAACTAGCGCCAAATTTTTATTGTTTTGTACAGGGAATATTTCTAATTGCACTGGCAAATAGACGCTCTGTAAGTCTGCTCCTGTAAACGGAAAAAAAGAGACTCCTAAACCTGTATTAAAGTTATAGTTGCTTTTGTTTACAAATTTGTAAAGTAAGCTGAGTTCTGTATTAAAATCAATGCCTAAATTATCGTTTATTCTTAGTTCTGTTTGTAGTTTATTATTAAAGGCGTAACTAATACCTATTTCTTTATCAAAATAACCTGTTGCTTTAAATTGGGCATTGCTATAATAGGTTATAAAAAGTAGCAATATTAAGGTGTTTTTTTTCATTAAGTTGATTTTTTAAACAAAGATAACCCCAAAAAAGTTAAAAACCCATTAAGCGCTAACACAAAAAACCCAAAATCAAAATTAAAAAAATACAAACTATAATGACTTATAATAAAGGTTAAAATAGGTGCTGTTAAACAAATTACAGGTACCATTTTATCTTTGACCTTTAGCTTGGTAAACAAACCAAAACTATAGAGGCCTAAAAGTGGACCATAAGTATAACCTGCCGCTTTAAATATATTGGCAATTACGCTTTCATCTGCAATAAAATATTTAAATATTAGAATGGTAATAATTAAGACAATTGAAAATAGAACATGTACTTTTTTTCTGATTGTTTCTTTTTCATCTGATGTCTTATCCTTTTTATCTAATTCTAAAATGTCTATACTGTAAGATGTTGTTAAAGAGGTTAAGGCAGAATCTGCACTAGAATAGGCAGCAGCAATTAAACCTAGTAAAAAGAACAGCGCAGTAGCCAAACCAAGTTTTCCACTTGTAGCAATTATAGGGAAAAGTTCATCCTTATTAGCATTTATACCATTGGTTTGGGCATAATCTGTTAATAAAACTCCTAATGCTAAAAAGAAAAAATTTACAATTACTAACACAATTGTAAACCAAAACATGTTTTTTTGTGCATCTTTTAAGTTTCTACAAGTTAAGTTTTTTTGCATCATGTCTTGATCTAAACCTGTCATAACAACTGCAATTAATGCGCCGGATAAAAATTGTTTCCAGAAATAATTTCCAGCATTTATGTCTTCAAAAAAGAAAGTTTTAGAGAGTTTGTTATCGGAAATATAGGTAAATAAATTATTTATTTCCATTTCACTAGAAATGGTATAAATACATACACCAACTGCAATTAGCATAAATAAGGTTTGCAAAGTGTCTGTCCAAACAATAGTTTTAATACCTCCTTTAAAAGTATACAGCCAAATTAATAAAATGGTTATAGAAACAGTTACCCAAAATGGAATTCCATAAGCATCAAACAAAATTACTTGCAATACATTTGCCACTAAAAAAAGACGAAATGCAGCACCAATAGTTCTAGAAAGTAAAAAGAAACTAGCACCTGTTTTGTAAGCATACTTGCCAAATCTATCTTCTAAATAGGTATAAATTGATGTTAAATTGAGTTTGTAGTAGAGTGGAAGTAGCACCAAACCAATAACAGTATACCCAACAACATAGCCTAAAACCATTTGAAAATAACTCATGTTTTGTGCTTCTACCCAACCAGGTACAGAAATAAAAGTTACTCCAGAAAGTGATGCGCCAATCATGCCAAAGGCTACTAAATACCAAGGAGAAGAGTTATTTGCTTTAAAAAAGGTTTTGTTATCTGCAGATTTTCCTGTGATATAAGAGATGAATATCAGTACAGAAAAATAACCTACAATTAATAATATAATATGAAGTGGTTGCATTTTTTAAATCCTATTTAGTAAATACGAAGATATACTTTTTTAATTTTTTTAATTGATGGATTATGTAATTGATAATTCGTAATTTTACAATATGGATTTTTCTTCTAAATTATTAGAAAATGCGGTGAATGAAGTGAGTCGTTTGCCAGGAATAGGCAAACGAACAGCCTTGCGTTTAGTATTGCATTTATTAAAACAGCCTACAGACCACACCAAATATTTATCTGAAGCTTTATTACAGGTAAGAAATGATGTAAAAACTTGTAAAAAATGCCATAATATTTCAGATACTATTTTATGTGCTATTTGCCAAAACCCAAAAAGAAATCCAGAAATTGTTTGCGTTGTAGAAGACATTAGAGACGTAATGGCTATAGAAAGTACTGCACAATTTAAAGGTTTGTACCATGTTTTAGGAGGTAAAATTTCTCCTATTGAAGGGATTGGACCTCAAAATTTACAAATAGACTCTTTAATAAATAAAGTAGAAAGTGGCGAGGTAAAAGAATTGATATTTGCTTTAAGTTCTACTATGGAAGGAGATACCACCAACTTTTATATTTATAAACAAATAGAAAAATTTGACATTACGACTTCTACCATTGCACGCGGAATTGCTGTTGGTGATGAATTGGAATATGCAGATGAAGTTACTTTAGGAAGAAGTATTGTGAATAGGATACCTTTTGAGCAGAGTATTAGGGGGTGAAATTTAGTTGAAAGTATTCAGTAATAGTTAGCAGTAATCAACTGAGACTTGAAAGCTGTCACTGTAAACTACTTTTCTTGCAAAACCTCTTTCTCAGCCTTATCCCAAGATTTTTTTTCTCTTAGCTTTTTGTAGAGTTTAGTGGCTAACATTAATAAAATACCAAAGAGTAAAATACCTACAACACCCCAAACCCAGCTTATTGCATTTTGCACAGACACCAAAAAGACCACTGCAAATAGTATTATTGTGGGAATTTCATTAATTATTCTTAGTTTAAAAGCAGTGTACGGAATGATATCTTTTTGCAGTTTCTTGTACAGATTATGGCAAAAACCATGATAAAAATAAAGTGCAAGTACAAAAGATAGTTTAACCAACATCCATGGTTCTTGCAAATATTCAGGAAAATGATAAAAGGTCCAAAAACCAAAAATGAATGTTAATACAGCAGATGGCCAAGTAATAATATACCACAGGCGTTTAGACATTAATTTATATTGGGTTTGCAAAATAGATTTTGCTGGCTCTAATTTTTTTTCTGCTTCTGTTTGGTAAATAAACAAACGCGGAATATAAAATAAGCCAGCAAACCATGTTACCACAAAAATAATATGCAATGCTTTAATGTAATAAACACTCATTTTTTAATTTTTGTTTAAAAGTTTAAAAGTTTAAAAGTTTAAAAGTTTATTAGTTTGAAGTAATTATTTTTAATTTCAACCATCAACTAAAAACTAACAACCAACAACTATTCCGTTTCTATCCAATTTACTAGAACATCTACCCAATCATCATTATCATTTATACATGGTATTGCATAAAAAGCGTCTCCCCCAGCTTCTAAAAATTCTTCTTTACCTTCCATGGCAATTTCTTCTAACGTTTCTAAACAATCAGAAACAAAAGCAGGTGTAACAACAGCTAGTTTTTTAACACCTTCTTTTGGATATTTTTCTAACATTTTATCTGTATATGGTTGCAACCAAGGGTCACCAGCTAAACGAGATTGGAAGGAAACAAAATATTCTTCTGGTGTTAAATTTAAGTATTCTGCCACTTGCTTTGTGGTTTCATAACATTGGTGTTTGTAACAAAATTCATGCGCAGGTGAATTGGTTTTACAACACTCCCAGTTTTTACTATCATTAGGTTTGCAATGCGATTTTGTAATGTCAGACTTTCTTACATGTCTTTCTGGAATTCCGTGATAAGAAAATAAAATTTTATCCCATTCTTTGCCTTCTAAAGTTCGCTTAATGCTGTCTCCTAGTACTTTAATATAGTCTTTTCTATCATAAAAAGCAGGAATATGATTAAACTTCATGTGAGAGAAAAATTCTTGTCTTATTTCTTCTGCCAATACTAAAATGGTGTCTGTAGTTGCCATAGCATGCTGCGGGTACAGAGGTATAATCAACACGTCTGTTACTCCTTTATCATGCAGTTCTTGTAAACCAGCTTTAATAGAAGGGTTTCTATAACGCATAGCTAAAGCTACAGGTATTTCTGTCTTTTCCTGAACTTTATCTAACAATCTTTCAGATAAAACAATTAAAGGAGAACCTTCATCCCACCAAATTTTCTTGTAGGCTTTTGCAGATTTTTTTGGCCTGGTATTTAAAATAATACCTCTAACTAAAATAGTTCTTAACCATTTTGGAGCGTCTATAACACGCTCATCCATTAAAAATTCATCCAAATATTTTCTAACATCTTTTGTGCTTGTGCTATCTGGCGATCCTAAATTTACTAATAATACTCCTTTCATTTAAAAAAGTTTCAAGGTTTTAATGTTTCAAAGTTGAAACACTAAAAATGTTATATTTTTTATTTTTTTCACTACTCACTACTCACTACTCACTAATAACTGATTTGTAACTTCATATAAAGTAATTGCTAAACTGTGTATTACATTCATACTAGAATTTCTGCCATACATTGGTATTGCAATAGTTTGGTCTAACAAAGCAGGGTTAGCGATTCCGTTTCTTTCACTCCCCAAAAGTAAAACGATTTTTTCATAATTTTTAAAATTAAAATTCTGAATATCGATGCTTTTATCAGTAATTTCTATGCCTATAATTGTATTGCCTTTATTTTTTAATTGTTGTATTAATTGGCTAAAATCAGCATAAAAATTATGTTTAATTTGATTAATAGTGTTTCTAGCGGTGTTTACAACTTTTCTATTTTCTAAAGAAGGCGAATTTTCATGAAAATAAATTTCATGTACTCCAAAACTTTCGGCAATTCTAAAACACATTCCAATATTTTCTGGAGTTCTTATTGCGTCGCAAACAATTGTTATGGGAAATTGCTTTTGTTTATTTACGATATCGTAGTGAGTTAATTGCTTCAATTTTTGAATTTAAATTTTACCTTACAAAGTTAAATAGTTCATATAGATTTGTAACTAAAAAATTATAAATAAACTACCCAATGCTTTGCATATATTTTTTTGGTGTTGTACCAAATTTCTTTTTAAAGGCAGCAATAAAATGACTAGCAGTGCTGTAACCCACCTGCAAACCTACTTCATTTACGTTATGTTGATTGCTTTCTAGCAGTTTTCTGGCGTGCTCCATTTTATAGTCTAACAAAAAACTAAAAACGGTATCGCCATAAATTTGTTTAAAACCCTCTTTTAATTTTTTTAAATTTAAACCAATTTCGTTTGCTAGTTCTTGCAAAGTAGGTGGTTCTGCCATTCTCGAAATTATAATTTCTTTGGCTTTTCTTATTTTCAATACGTTTTCTTCATCAATTAAAAACGGACAAAATTCTGCGTTTGTATCTTCTTCTTTTTGAAAATGAAGGCTTAACAATTCATAAATTTTGCCTTTTACATATAATTCTCTTAAAGAACTATTACTACTTGAATTTATAATTTGTTGTAAAACAATAGAAATGGTAGGCTTTATTTCTTGGTCATCATAAAATTTATGATTGCTGTTTTCATCACTTAAAAAAGGAATATAACCAGATTCCCTTGAAAACAATGAATGAAATTTTTCAATAGAAATTAGTAAAGAAACTAAGGTTGTTTTGGGTTGAATTTCTAAATTTATGGGTAAAATTCGTTGTGGGTTGTATAATAAAATAGACCTATTATCCAACACATCAAAAGTGTATGCACTTTGATTGAATAAAAATTTAGAATTACCTCTCAAACAAAAGTGCATTTGTATAAAGGTATTGTCTATTTCTCTTTCAAAAGTAACAGATTTATTGCTTTCATTCTGAAAATGAAGTACATAAAAACCTTTTTCTAATGTTATTTCATCAAAAGTACTTTTACCGACATTTTTTAGCATAAAAAAGCGTTTATATTAATTTTAGTTTATTTAGAACCATTCTATATTGTAAAGATGTAAAACCTTATAAACACTACAAAAATAAAGGTTTTTGTAGTGTTAATTGTTAAAAATTTATAAAAATACTGCAAACGTTATTAAAAATACTTTTAGCGACATTTTTATCTTATTGAAGTTTTTATTTTTGTGCCATCTTATAGGGTATATGAAAGCATTAGGGCAAGAGCATTTTTACAATATTGGAGTTAGTTACAAAAAAGCAGACGCAGAAACTCGTGGTATGTTTTCTGTATCTAAGGAAAACCAGATTGCGCTGTTAAAGGCGGCAAGTCATAAAGGTGTTTCAGGTGCTTTAGTAATTTCTACATGCAATAGAACAGAGATATTTGGATTTGCAAATAGACCTTGTTTGCTAATAGAATTGTTATGTGACTTTTCTGAAGGAACTACAAAAGAATTTTCAGATTTCTCTCACGTTTATGAAGGGCAACAAGCTATTAGCCATATGTACAGAATAGGTACAGGTTTAGACTCTCAAATTTTAGGAGATTATGAAATTGTTGGTCAACTAAGGCAATCTTTTAAGTTGTCGCAAAAATTCAAAACTACAAATGCGTATTCAGAAAGATTAGTTAACAGTGTTTTACAAGCAAGTAAAAAAGTTAAAAACCAGACTAAATTAAGTTCTGGTACAACTTCTGTTTCTTATGCTGCTGTGCAATACATTATTAAAAATGTGCCCAATTACAATACTAAAAATATTTTAGTGTATGGTTTGGGTAAAATGGGTAAACATACTTGTAAAAACCTTGCAGAGTATACAAGTAATAAAACAGTTTGCTTAATTAATAGAACAGAAGAAAAAACTATAAAGTTTGTTAAAGAGCATAGTTCTATAAGAAAAGCTGTTATAGAAAATTTAAATGAGGAAATTGCTAATACAGACGTTTTAATAGTTTCTACGGGTGCAGATAAACCTACAATTACCAAAAGTAATCTCTCCAAAGATAAAGAATTATTAATTCTAGATTTATCTATGCCAGAAAATGTTTCACACGATGTTTTAGAATTGGATAACATTTCTTTAGTAAATGTAGATGAACTTTCTAAGATTACTGATGAAACATTAGCAGTTCGTTTAGCAGAAGTGCCGGCAGCAGAAAAAATTATAGCTACACATAAATTAGAATTTAATGATTGGTTAAACCATAGAAGGTTTACACCTGCAATTACTGCTTTAAAAAATTCGTTAGAAACTATTAAGAATGATGAAATTAACTTTCAAAAAAAGAAAATTTCTAATTTCGATGAAAATCAAGCAGAAATCTTAACTTCTCGCTTAATTCAAAAGATTACCACACAATTTGTAAAACATCTAAAAAGTGAAGATACTTCTGTACCAGAAAGTATAGATGTTATTCAGAAAGTATTTCAATCCTAACCAAACCACATGCAAAAAGTAATTAGAATAGGAACTCGTGAAAGTGAATTGGCACTTTGGCAAGCGAATAAAGTACGTAAAGAATTATTAGAATTAGGTTATGAGGCAACCTTGGTGCCTATAAAGTCTTTGGGTGATATTGTTTTAGATAAACCCTTGTATGAGTTGGGTGTTACTGGTGTTTTTACAAAAAGTTTAGATGTTGCCATGCTAAATGGTGATATTGATATTGCAGTACATTCTCTAAAAGATGTACCAACAGCTTTACCAGAAGGTATGGTACAAGCCGCAGTTTTAAAAAGAGCGAATTATAACGATATTCTTGTATTAAAAGATACAGAAGAATTTTTTGGGCACCCAGAAGGTTTAATTGCAACAGGTAGTTTGCGTAGAAAAGCAATGTGGTTAAATCGTTATCCAACACATAAAGTAGAAGATTTAAGAGGAAACGTAAATACGCGTTTGCAAAAATTAGAAGATAGCGAAACTTGGAATGGTGCTGTTTTTGCAGCAGCAGGTTTAGAAAGAATTGGTAAAAGACCAGCAGGAGCAGTTAGTTTACCATGGATGATTCCTGCACCTGCGCAAGGTGCAATTATGATTACTGCCATGGAAATAGATACTTTTTCTTTAGATGCATGTGAGCAATTAAATCATCACGAAACAAAAGTTTGTGTAGGTGTAGAAAGAGAGTTTTTACGCTTGTTAGAAGGAGGTTGTTCTGCCCCAATAGGCGCTTTAGCTTATGTAGATGAAAAAACACAAGAAATAAATTTTAAAGGTGTTTTATTAAAAAAAGACGGTTCTAAAAAAATCACGGTTACTAAAACTGCCAAATTAGGTAAACATCAGTTGTTGGCTAAAGATTGTGCAGATTATATTATAAATAGAGGTGGTAAAGAGTTAATGCTAGAAGATTTAGAAGGTGTTTCTCTAGTTAAAAATAAAGTGTATTCTACTAAGAAATTATCTGAACTTCAAAAGAAAGAATTACCAAGTAGTATTGGATTAGAAGATAGTGATTTTATTAAAATTCGGTTTAATAGATTGTCACCAAAGGTTATGAAAAAAGAGCACGAAAATGTTTTAATTACTAGCCAAAATGGAGTTGAGGCCGTTTTAAATTCATTTACCAAAGATGAAATTAAGTTCAAAAATATTTTTTGTGTAGGTAGAAGAACCAAAAAATTAATTGAAAATAGAATAGGTAAGGTAACCAAAGTAGCTAAAAATGCTACAAAATTGGCAGCATATATTTCCGAAGAAACAGATATTAAAAAAGTTTCTTATTTCTGTAGTAATATAAGATTAGATGTTTTACCATCAACATTAAAAAATAAAGGAGTTGCTGTAAATGAAATTGAGGCTTATAAAACAATGTTAAGTCCAGAGAAGTTAGCAGACGATGTTAAAGGCGTTTTATTTTACAGTCCGTCTGGAATTACAAGCTATTTGGAAAAAAACACCACAGATAAAACTGCCTTTTGTATAGGAGAAACAACAGCTGTTGAGGCAAGAAAACATTTTGAAAATGTAGTTGTTGCTAATATGCCAAGTGTAGAGTCACTTTTAGAATTGGTTAAGAATCATTTTTCAGAAGAATAAGATGTTTAGAACAAGAAGACTTAGAAAACACGAAGGAATTAGAAGATTGGTTAAAGAAACCAAACTCTCTGTAGACGATTTTGTGTATCCTCTTTTTATTGAAGAAGGCGAAAATATAGAAACAGAAATTGTTTCTATGCCTGGTATAAAGCGTTTTTCTTTAGATAGAATTTCTAAAGAATTAGATGAGGTTGTTGCCTTAAATATTCCTTCAGTTTTGTTATTTGGTATTCCATCTAACAAAGATGATGAAGGTACAGAAACTTGGAACGACAATGGAATTATGCAACAAGCCATTCGTTTTATTAAAAAGAATTACCCAAGTTTATATGTAATTACAGACGTTTGTTTTTGTGAATATACTTCTCATGGGCACTGTGGAATTATTCATGACAATGATGTGAATAATGATGCTACTTTAGTAAATATTGCAAAACAAGTAATTTCTCATGCAAATGCAGGGGTAGATATGGTTGCACCATCTGGAATGATGGATGGCACTATAGATATGATTCGCCAATCTTTAGATAATACAGGTTTTGTAAATTTACCAATAATGGCGTATTCTGTAAAATATGCATCTGCATTTTATGGACCTTTTAGAGACGCTGCAGATTCTGCTCCAACTTTTGGAGATAGAAGAACCTATCAAATGGATCCTTCAAACAGAGACGAAGGAATGCGTGAAGCAACTTTTGACGATCAAGAAGGCGCAGATATTTTAATGGTTAAGCCAGCCTTATCTTATTTAGATATTATTAGAGATTTAAAAAATAATTTTGACAGACCAATTGCATGTTATAATGTAAGTGGCGAATATGCAATGGTAAAAGCCGCCGCAGAAAAAGGTTGGATTGATGGCGAACGCGTAATGATGGAAAGCTTGTTGTCTATGAAAAGAGCAGGAGCAGACATTATTATTACCTATTTTGCGAAAGAAGCAGCGAGATTGCTGTTGAAACGTTAAACTGTGTAATTGTTGAACTGTCACCCTGAGCGCAGTCGAAAGGTCTCAATTACACAATTACACAAATAAACAATTACACAAGAAAGATGTTTAAAAAATCACAAAAACTATACAATAAAGGACTAAAAAACCTTGTTGGAGCAGTAAATTCTCCTGTAAGAGCATTTTCATCAGTGGGAGGAAATCCTTTGTTTATTAAAAAAGCAAAAGGTTCTAAAATTATTGATGTTGATGGAAACGAATATGTAGATTTGGTAGTTTCTTATGGCCCAATGATTCTAGGGCACAGACATAAGAAAGTAGAAAAAGCAGCCAAAAAAGCTTTAAAAAACGGCTATTCTTTTGGAGCATCTACAGAGGCAGAAATCAAATTAGCAAAAATAGTTTGTGATGCTTTTCCAGAAATGGATAAAGTACGTTTTGTAAACTCTGGTACAGAGGCTGTTTTAAGCGGAATTCGTTTGGCAAGAGCGTTTACAGGAAAAGATAAAATTATTAAATTTTCGGGTTGTTACCATGGGCATCAAGATGCGTTATTGGTTGCAGCAGGTTCTGGCTTGGCAACTTTAAGCTTACCAGGTTCTAAAGGCGTGCCAGAAGGAGCAGTAAAAAACACGTTAATTGCAGAATACAATAACTTAGAAAGTGTAAAAAAACACTTTGAAGAACATGATGATATTGCAGGCGTAATTATTGAACCAATTGGTGGTAATATGGGCGTTGTAATTCCGCAAAACGGATTTTTAAAAGAGTTAAAAACTTATTTAGAATCTAAAGGTGCCTTATTAATTGCAGACGAGGTAATGACAGGTTTTAGGTCTACTTTTGGTGGTGCTCAAGAAAAATTAGGCGTGGTTGCAGATATTACCTGTTTAGGTAAAGTAATTGGTGGTGGTTTTCCTGTTGGTGCTTATGGTGCAAGAAACGAAATTATGGAAAACGTTGCCCCTTTAGGCGGAATGTATCAAGCAGGAACGTTGTCTGGGAATCCAATTGCTATGGCAGGAGGTATTTCTACCTTATCAGAATTAAAAAGACAAAATCCGTATGATAAGTTTGAGGAAATCGGATCGATTATAGAAGTAATTTTATTAGAAACTGCTAAAAAATACAATGTAGATTTAGTGGTAAACCGTTTTGGCTCTATGATGAATCCTTTCTTTACCAAAAGTAAGGTTACTAATTTTGCAGAAGCACAAACCTCAGATACAGAAAAATTTGGTGTTTTCTTTTGGGAAATGATAAAAAATGGTGTGTTTTTACCACCAAGTCAGTTTGAAGCTTGGTTTTTAAATTCTGCTATTTCAGATAAAGATATTAAAGTAATTGCAAAGGCTGTAGATAAAGCGATGGCCAAAGTAGCAAATAGTTAAAAGTTAAAAAGTAATAAAGTTGGAAAGTAACTTTTAAAACTTGAAACTTTCAAACTTTTAAACTAATAAATTATGATAAAAAACGATTTATTTTTAAGAGCATTAAAAGGAGAAACAGTAGAACGTCCTCCAGTTTGGATGATGCGTCAAGCAGGAAGATATCTGCCAGAATTTCAAGAAATAAAAAAGAAATACGATTTTTTTACACGTTGTCAAACTCCAGAATTAGCATCAGAAATTACAGTACAACCAATTCGAAGATATGGTATGGATGCTGCAATTTTGTTTTCAGATATTTTGGTAATTCCACAAGCTATGAATATCGATGTGGAAATGAAACCTAATTTTGGTCCGTATTTGCCAAATCCTGTAAGAACCCAAAAAGATGTAGATAATGTAATTGTTCCCAATATTCAGGAGACATTAGGTTACGTTATGGAAGCGATTAAGGCAACCAAAGAAAAACTAAATGACGAAATTCCGTTAATTGGTTTTGCAGGTTCTCCTTGGACAATTTTGTGTTACTGTGTGCAAGGGCAAGGCTCTAAAAACTTTGATAAGGCAAAGAAATTTTGTTTTACAAACCCTATTGCTGCACATCAATTATTGCAAAAAATTACAGACACAACAATAGCGTATTTAAAAGAAAAAGTAAAAGCAGGCGTAAATGCTGTACAAGTTTTTGATTCTTGGGGAGGTATGCTGTCGCCAAAAGATTATCAAGAATTCTCATGGCAATATATTCAACAAATAATTAATGCCTTAAAGGAAGAAACTCCAGTAATTGCTTTTGGTAAAGGCTGTTGGTTTGCCTTGCAAGAAATGTCTAAATCGGGTGCGTCTGCTTTGGGTGTAGATTGGACTATTACAGCAAGAAATGCACGTTATTTAACCGGCGGAAAAATGACTTTGCAAGGTAATTTTGATCCTACACGTTTGTATTCGTCACCATCAGAAATTAAAAGAATGGTAACACAAATGATAAACGAGTTTGGTAAAGATAAATACATTGTAAATTTAGGACACGGTATTTTGCCAGACATTCCTTTAGACAATGCCAAAGCATTTATAGACGCAGTTAAAGAGTATAAAATGCCATCTTAATCTTTCCAAAGGAAAGAAATGCTTGTTGGTGCTTATACTGTAAAAAATCACTTTACAGGGTTTTCAAAACTTTGTAAGTATAAAATAAATTACAATATTTTGGGCGTTCCCTAAAAAGGTCGCGCTTTCCATTATATCTTTTTGCCGAAAAAGGCAAAAAGGATGCCATTTCAATCGCTAACGCAGACAAAGGATAATGATTAAAGACATACTTTCAGGAATTAGAACCTATTTTGGTGCTTTTAGTTTAATATCTAAACTAAAACTCTGGAAGTATTTTGCAATTCCAATGTTAATTAGTTTTGTTACAGCCTTGGTAATTGGAGCTGTGGCCTATAACTTATCAAATCCTATGGGTAATTTTTTAGCTAAAATCTGGATTTGGGATTGGGGCAAAGAAACCTTTACAACAATATCTGCATTTATTGGTGGTTTTGTGGTTTTGGTACTTGGTTTAATTCTATACAAACACATAATTTTAGCGTTATCTGCACCATTTATGAGTCCTGTTTCAGAAAAAATAGAAAGGTATATTAATGGAAGTTTATCACATCAACACAGAAAAACCACATTCCAAGAGCAATTAATTAGAGCAATAAGAATTAATGGTAGAAATTTAACAAAAGAACTACTAGTAACCATTCCTATTTTACTTTTAAAATTAGTGCCCATAGTAAGTATATTTTCTACAATATTATTGTTTTTAGTACAAGCGTATTATGCAGGTTTTGGTAATATGGATTATACTTTAGAACGTCATTTAAAATACAGAGAAAGTATACATTTTGTAAGTAAAAATAAAGGATTTGCAATTGGTAATGGAACTGTTTTTTTACTATTCTTATTAATACCAGTAATTGGGGTTATTTTTGTTTTACCACTATCTGTAACTTCAGCAACTGTAAATACAATTAAGGCATTAAATAAACAGAAAGCATTTTAAAGAATATTTCGTCTAAGGTTTTTGTTTTGATTTTTCCTTTTTAGAATATTCAAATACAATTATTTTAATAAGTAGAAAGGTAGCTTTTATATTAAATAACACTAACAATAAAGTTAATAAATATGCAGAAAGGTAAAGTTAGTTTTAAAAAGGAATTTTACAATTATATAGAAAATTTACAAGACACCATAACTTCTAAATTAGAGCAATTAGATGGTAAAGCAAAGTTTAAAGAAGACCTTTGGCAAAGAGAAGAAGGTGGTGGAGGTAGAACACGAGTTATAGAAAATGGCGCTATTTTTGAAAAAGGAGGCGTAAATATTTCTAAAGTTTTTGGCGAATTACCAGAAGCTTTGCGCAAACAATTTGGTGTAAAAGAAGGAAACTTTTTTGCATGCGGATTAAGTTTAGTTTTGCATCCTACAAACCCTTTTGTACCAACAGTACATGCAAATTGGCGCTATTTTGAAATGTACGATACAGAAGGAAATATTGTAACGCAATGGTTTGGTGGTGGCCAAGATTTAACGCCTTATTATTTATTTGATGAAGATGCAACACACTTTCACCAAGTTTGTAAAACAGCTTGTGACAAGCATAACAAAGATTTTTACCCTAAATTTAAAGAAACTTGCGATACCTATTTCTGGAATACCCATAGAAATGAAGCAAGAGGAATTGGCGGTTTGTTTTTCGATTATTTAAAAGAAACCGATGAGTTTTTAATTGAAGATCGTTATAATTTTGTTACCGAAATTGGAGATAGTTTTTTAAATTCTTACACACCAATAGTAGAAAAAAGAAAAGCTTTAACTTACAAAACAGCACATAAAGATTGGCAAGAGGTAAGAAGAGGGCGTTATGTAGAATTCAATTTAGTGCATGATAGAGGTACTTTATTTGGTTTAAAAACAAATGGTAGGATAGAAAGTATTTTAATGAGTTTACCACCAATTGTGCAGTGGAAATATAACCATCAACCAGAAAAAGATACAGAAGAAGCACGTTTACTAGAGGTTTTGGCAAAGCCTAAAAATTGGGTGTAATTGATTAGTGTTGCATAACATTTTTAGTTGATTAAAGTAATTGTAAACAATATCGCTTTACACTAAGTTTTTTTAGCTAATATTAAAATCAAAATTAGTAACGCTAACCTTTCAATTTAATTGAGAATAGATTGTTTAAAGCATGGTCTTAAACTTTTATTCTATCTGCATTGAACAAACGAAACTATTTAATTCTAGTTATATGGTTTTATCAACTCCTTTTTAGCATTTGTATTAGTTAAATTTAAAAGTATTTAATCTTAATTGTACTCAAAAAGATTAAAATTGAATTACTTTAAGATAGTCTCTTTTTGATGCGCTTAATTTTTTGGATATAAAGACTATTTTCTTTAATTATTAATTTAATAATTAAAGAAGTTAAATTTTGATTTTAATTAAATTAAATTGATATTTATCCTATATTTTTTAGGAATAAATAAATCCATTAGTTTGTTTTTGTGTTTTTTTTAAGGTCATTATACGTTAAAAACAGTCAATTTTTAGTAGTTTTGCAAAAGTTAAAAGAAAATTTAAATGGCTAGATTCGAATTAAAATTACCAAAGATGGGAGAGAGTGTTGCTGAGGCAACAATCACCTCTTGGTTAAAAGAAATAGGAGACACTGTAGAATTAGATGAAGCTGTAGTTGAAATTGCGACTGATAAAGTAGATTCTGAAATTCCATCTGAAGTAGAAGGAACGCTTGTTGAAATACTTTTTGAAAAAGATGCTGTTGTAAATGTAGGAGATACAATTGCTATTATAGAAATAGCAGGAGATGATAATACTTCATCAAAAACCAATACAGTTAAAGAAGAAGTTAAGGATGCTCCTAAAAAGATGACGGACAGCAGTACCATTAAAGAGCTAGAAAAATCAATAGAGAAAGCTACAGAAGTTGTGGCAGCACCTATTGCTAAAACTTCTGATTCTGGTAAATTCTATTCGCCATTGGTGCGTAATATTGCTCAAAAAGAAGGTGTATCTCAAGAGGAATTAGATCAAATTTTGGGCTCTGGTAAAGATGGCAGAGTTACTAAAGAAGATATTTTATCTTTTATTGATAAAAAAGATACAACTGTTCCTGTTGCTAAAGAAACGCATATAGAACAAACAATTACTAAACAAACGCAACATTCTAATAATGCATCAGCAAATAAAGTTAATTCTATTACTGTAAGTGGCGAAGATGAAGTTATAGAGATGAGTAGAATGGGTAAGTTGGTGGCAAAACATATGGTTAATTCTGTACAAACTTCTGCTCACGTTCAATCTTTTATAGAAATTGATGTTACTAATATTGTTAAATGGAGAAATAAAGTTAAAGATGCTTTTCTTAAAAGAGAAGGAGAGAAGTTAACTTTTACACCAATATTAATGCAAGCTGTTGCACAAACAATTAAAAAATACCCTTTAATTAATATTTCTGTTGATGGAGATACAATCATTAAAAAGAAAAATATCAATTTAGGTATGGCAGCAGCCTTGCCAGATGGTAATTTAATTGTTCCTGTAATTAAAAATGCAGATCAATTAAATTTAGTTGGTATTACCAAAGCTGTAAACGATTTGGCGCAAAGAGCAAGAAATAACGCCTTAAAGCCAGATGAAATTCAAAATGGAACATACACAGTAACAAATGTTGGTAGTTTTGGTTCTATAACAGGTACACCAATTATTAACCAACCACAGGTAGCAATCTTAGCATTGGGAGCAATTAGAAAAATTCCTGCAGTAATAGAAACACCAGATGGAGATTTTATAGGCATTCGCCAAAAAATGATGGTTTCTCATTCTTACGACCACAGAGTTGTAAACGGAGCCTTGGGCGGTATGTTTATAAAAACATTCAAAGATATTTTAGAAGCTTGGGATGTAAACCAAGATTTCTAATAATTACAAGGTTCACACTACAAAACACCCATATTTTTTGGGTGTTTTTTTATTTAAAAGATTATCTTCGTTATATATAATTTTAATTAAAAATATTTTAAAATGAAAAAATTGTTATTCTTATTTGTGTTTCTTTCTGGTTTAAATGTTGTAGCACAAAAATCGGTTTTATTAAGAGCAAATTATGCTAAAGGAGATGTTTTTGTTGTGCAACAAGATATTTCTCAAGATATGGGAGTACAAGGTGGTTTAGACATTAAGATGTCTATGGAAATGAAAGTGAATGAGGTAATTGGAGATACCATTAAAACGGAATCTCAAATTAAGAAGATTAACATGAACATGTTACAGGCAGGCCAGGTTATGAGTTTTGATTCTACCATGAAAGAAGAAAACTTAGATCAAATGGGTAAAATGATGAAGCAACAGATAGATCCCATGTTAAAAGCAACTATTTACTCTACACTAACTAAAAAAGGAGAAGTTACAAATATAAAAGTAGAACCAATGACGCCTGCTATGTCACAATTTGTAAATCAAAAACAAAGCATAAAATATCCAGAAGAAAAAGTTTCTGTTGGCTCTACTTGGTCAGACGAAAACGATATGCAAGGAGCGGCAACAAAAATGATTTTTACCGTTTCTAAAATAGAAAACGGTAAAGTATATGTAAACGTTAGCGGAAATGTAACAGGAGCTGTACAAGGTGTAGTAAAAGGTAATTTAGAAATAGATATTGCAACAGGTGTGCAAGATGTAGCAAATATTGAAGTTGCTATGGGAGAAGAAGGTGCTCAAACAGTAGTAAAAACTAAAAGTAGTACTACCAAACTATAATAAACATTAACTTAAAACTTTAAAATACCTTGAATTGAGTTTCAAGGTATTTTTTTTGACCTAATATGAATATTGCGAAGTGTTAAAGTAAAGTTAGAACCTATTTAATGTGAGTGAGATGTGACTATTACAGTTTATGTTTTGTGTAGTTGCAAATTTATTACTTGTGATTTCAAACGCAACGAAGTGTAGTTGAGAAATCTCGTACTTAATTTGAGATTCCTTTATTTCAGTTGAAATGTAATTAGTTTTAAATCTTATAATATAAAACGCAAAAAAAATCCCAAACTGTAAAGTTTGGGATTTTGTTATATTGATATAAAAAAACTTAGGCTAACATTGTAACCGGGTTTTCTATAAACGTTTTTAATGTTTGTAAAAACGCTGCTCCAACAGCACCATCTACTGTTCTGTGGTCGCATGTTAAAGTTAAATTCATTGTATTTCCTACAACTATTTGTCCGTTTTTAACTACAGGTTTTTCAACAATAGCACCAACAGATAATATAGCAGAGTTAGGTTGGTTTATTATTGATGTAAAATTATCAATACCAAACATTCCTAAATTAGAAACCGTAAAAGTACTTCCTTGCATTTCTGCAGGCGCAATTTTCTTGTTTCTAGCTTTACCCGCTAAATCTCTAACATTAGCTCCAATTTGCGTTAAACTTAAATCGTTAGTGTGTTTTATAACAGGTACTAACAATCCATCATCTACAGCAACAGCAACACCAACGTGAATATGACTGTGGAAAATTGTGTTGTTATCTGTCCAAGATGTGTTTACTTGTGGATGCTTTTGTAAAGCCATCGCACAAGCTTTAACTACCATATCATTAAAAGATACCTTAACATCAGGAATTGCGTTAATGGTTTTTCTAGAAGCCATTGCATTACTCATGTCAACTTCTATATTCAAGCTAAAGTCTGGAGCAGAAAACTTAGAGTTTCCAAGTGATTTTGCAATTGCTTTACGCATTTGCGAATTTTTCACTTCTTCAGATTTTTCTTCACCAGCGGCAACAAAACTCATTGCAGGTGCAGCAGCATTTGTTTTACTCGGTGCAGCTTCTTTAGCTACAGGTGTAAAGTTTTCTACATCCTTTTTTATAATTCTACCGTTTTCTCCAGAACCACTAACATCAGCAAGGTTAATTCCCTTATCTGCAGCAATTTTCTTTGCTAAAGGAGATGCAAAAATTCTACCTCCATTAGAATTTGTGTTGCTCGTGTTGTTTGAAGTAGTAGCCTCTTTTTGCTCTTCTTTTGCTTCTTCTGTGGTTTCAGGTTTACTTGCTTCAGTTGTTTTGGCAGCTGTAGTTGTAGCACCACCATTAGCAACAATTGCTGAAACATCTGTTCCTGCAGGACCTATGATTGCTAATAAACTATCAACTGGTGCAGTTTCTCCTTCTTGAGTACCAACATGTAAAAGTGTACCTTCATAGAAAGATTCAAACTCCATTGTAGCCTTATCTGTTTCAATTTCCGCTAAAATATCACCTTCTTCTACAGTATCACCTTGTTTTTTTAACCAAGTTGCTACTGTACCATCTGTCATTGTATCACTTAGACGTGGCATGTTTATCACTTGCACACCTTCAGGAATTGAAACTTCAGAACTACTTGATTCTACTTTAGTTTTTTCTTCTTTTTCTGCTGTATTGCTTTTTTCTTCGGAAGCTTTATTGTCATCTGAACTTCCATTTAGAAGACCAGCAATATCTTCATCTTTTTCACCAATAATGGCTAAAAGAGTGTCTACAGGAGACGTTTCTCCTTCTTGCACACCAATATGTAATAATACACCTTCGTGAAAAGATTCAAACTCCATTGTAGCTTTGTCCGTTTCAATTTCAGCTAAAATATCGCCTTCTTCAATGTTATCTCCAACATTCTTTAACCATTTTGCCACAACACCTTCTTCCATGGTGTCACTTAAACGCGGCATATTTACTATTGTAGCCATATATTAACTTATAAAAGGGTAATTTTCTTGTTCATAAACCATATCATACATTTGTTGAACTTCAGGGAAAGGAGATTCTTCTGCGAATTTTTCACATTCCTTAACCTTACTTTTAACGTCTTTATCTATAACAGAAATTTCCTCTTCAGTGGCGTATTTCTTCTCTAAAATAATGTTTTTAATTTGTGTAATTGGATCTATTTTCTTGTATTCTTCTACTTCATCTTTAGTTCTGTAGTGTTGCGCATCAGACATAGAATGTCCTCTGTATCTGTAGGTTTTCATTTCTAAAAAAGTAGGGCCATCTCCACGTCTAGCTCTTTGTATAGCTTCGTCTACAGCTTCTGCTACTTTTATTGGGTTCATTGCATCTACAGGTCCACATGGCATTTCATAACCTAAACCAAGTTTCCAAATATCGTCATGGTTTGCTGTTCTTTCTACAGAAGTTCCCATAGCATATCCATTGTTTTCAACAATAAAAATTACGGGTAATTTCCATAACATAGCCATGTTAAACGCTTCGTGTAAAGATCCTTGTCTTGCAGCTCCATCACCAAAACAGGTTAAGGTTACAGCATCGCTACCTTTATATTTGTCAGCAAAAGCAAGTCCTGCACCTAATGGTATTTGACCACCTACAATACCATGACCACCATAAAAACGGTGTTCTTTAGAAAAAATATGCATAGAACCACCCATTCCTTTGGAGGTTCCCGTTACTTTACCAAATAACTCTGCCATTACTTTTTTAGGATCTTCTCCCATACCTATAGGTTGCACGTGATTTCTGTATGCAGTAATCATTTTGTCTTTTGAAAGATCCATGGCGTGCAACGCACCTGCTAAAATTGCTTCTTGCCCATTATATAGGTGCAAAAATCCTCTAACTTTTTGTTGAATGTAAACAGAGGCTAGTTTGTCTTCGAATTTGCGCCAAAAAAGCATGTCTTTGTACCAATTTAAGTAGGTCTCTTTGGTGATTTTCTTCATTCTAAGTTATTGTTGTTAGTTTAAATTAATGGAAATTTAATTGGTTTATAATATTTGGAACAAAAATAACTGTTTTTAGTGAATAAAAAAACGTGAAGGCTATATTTTAATTGAAAAAATGAACAATTTTACTCGTATTTGGCAACAACTAAAGTCGCTTTGGCATCTGTAGCCAAATTCCACTCATTTGAAGAGATAAGCACGCCAGTATCATTATACACTTTAAAGGCAGCAGTATTAGGGCCAGAAGTACCTTGATTTAAGGCTACAAAGGCAATTTTATTAATACCTAATTCTAAAGGAATATTAAAGCTTTGGTAGCTGCGTCTTAATACAATATTATTTACCACAGGTTTATCATTTACCATAATAGTTACTCGATCTCCATCTGGATGCTGAAAATCTCTACAAATAATATTTACACTATTTGCCTTGGTTCTAATACTACCTAAATCTTGGTCTATAACAGGATATATATATTGACCGTTAACCGTTTTAAAGGCGTTTAAAAAACGAGCTTCCTTAATTTTTTTTTGAGTGAGAATACCTTTATTCAATCGCTTTTCTTCTGCTTGCTGCTTATTTAGCTTTTCTTGTTCTCTGTCATACGCCTTTTTGAAGCCATCTAAACCTTTAAGTTCTATAGAGGTTGGTTGTTCTGATACTTTTGTGTTTTTTATAACCAATGCTTTTACCTTTCCTTTGTCATTTTTACCACCGTTACTTTTATCTAATTGTGCACACAAAGACAAAGAAGAAAAGGTAATAAAAATTATGAAAAAAGTTTTTAATGTAGATAACATATTGTTGTTTTGTTATAGTGTAAACAAATATAATGCCGATTTTTGTTGTAGCTGTAACAGTTTTGTTAAATTTACCTTTAGTGAACGGGAAAATTAAAATAGGTTTTTGGATAGGGTTCTTGTCTTAACGTAAAATGCCACCATTCATTATCATAAGGTTTAAAACCATTATCCATCATTATTTTTCTTAAAAATAAACGATTTTGTTGCTGTTTTTTTGTGAGGTTTTTATAAAACGGGTGCGATTCTTTACCAAAAAAATCATAAATACTGCCCATGTCTAATGCTTTATTTGTAGCTAAATCTATAATGGTTAAATCTACAGTACTGCCTCTAGTATGGCCAGATTTAGAGGCAATGTAACCGAGTTTGAACAATTTAGATTTTGGAATATTTGGATAATACTTTTTTTTCATTAAAGTATCATTTAAAACTCTAGCCCATTTTACAAAATGATTTATGGCTTGTTGTGGTCTATATGCATCAAAAATTTTTAAACCTAAATTTTCTTTTTTAAGTTTTTGTTGAATAATTTGTAATTGTTTTGCGGCCGCTTTTGTGATTAACAAACAATTACTTTTATAACCGTCTATTGGCTTTCCAATAAAATTATCATCAGATAAATAACATAGTTCTACTTGTATGCTTGGTGCTACATCATTTAAATAAGTAAAACCACTTGGTATTTCTTGCGAATAAATAAAGCAACTAAAACAAATAAAAACAACTAAAATACTTTTTTGCATAGCGTAAAAATAATAAAATTTAAAGGAAGGCTTCTATATAAAAATTAATACTTAATTTTGATTGTTATGGAACAACTAACCCTTACAACACCTGCACTTTTATTTTCTGCGATTTCTTTGATTATGTTAGCTTATACAAATCGTTTTTTAGCTTATTCTGCAGTTATTAGAAACTTACATGATATTTATTTAGAGAAAAAAGACGATGCTTTACTAAGACAGATTAAAAATTTAAAGCTGCGCTTGAATTTAACAAGATACATGCAAATTTTGGGAATTACTAGTTTGCTTTTTTGTGTATTAACGATGTTTTTAATTTACATTAATCAACAAACAATAGCTTCTTATACTTTTGGATTTGGCCTAATTTTACTCATATTATCTTTGAGTTTGTTAATTAAAGAAATTCAAATTTCGTCTCAAGCTTTGCAACATCATATTGCAGATATAGAAGAGTATTTGAATCAAAAATAAAAGTAGCTTTATTTTCTGTCTAAAAAATCTTGGTAGACTTCTTGTGAAATAGCTTTACCTAAGGAGTCTAGCGTTTTGGTGTTTCCTATTTCTAAAATAGGAGTTTTACCCACCAAATCGTAAACAATTGTTCCGTTTTTAGAAATTGTGCCAAAGCCTTTGTTAAAACTAAAATAACTAAACTGATTTTTAGAATTATTAAATAGGTTTTTACTCCATTTAAAGGCGCTATTATCACCATCCAATAAATCTAAAAGCGTGTAAGGTAAATCTATTTGATTTGTATAATTGTCTACAGTTAGGTTGGTTTTAGTTAATGCACCTCCTAACCACAGCATAGGAATTTTAAATTTTTTGGGATCATTAAAAAGGCCTTCATGTTTTGGCAAACTATGGCCATGATCTGCCAAAATAATTATTAAAGTATTTTTATACCAAGGCTGTTGTTTTGCAAATTTTATAAAATTACCAACTGCTTTATCTGTATAAGTGTGCGAACTTCTAAATTTATTATCTTCTGTGTCTTTTCCAAATTTATAAACATCAGGAAACTCAAAAGGTTCATGACTAGTTAAGGTTAATAGAATTTTAAAAAAAGGATGTGTTTGTTTGTTTTCAAAATCTTTTGCAAACTTTTGCAATACAACATGATCATGAGCACCCCACTTAGAATTCCAATCATCATTTTTAAAAAAACTACCGTCTACAAAATTGTTAATTTGCGCATTTCTAAGATAGGTTTTCATGTTGGCAAAATTTAAATCGCCTCCATAATAAAACTTTGTTTTATAACCTAAATCCTCCATTTGTTTGGGTAACATAGGTAAACTTCTCGTTTTATTTGGCATACGCATTATTCGTTTTACAGGTAAAGGATAATAACCGCTTAAAATGGCAGGAATTCCTTTATCTGTTCTATCTCCGTTTGCATAAAAATTGGTAAAAAGTAAACCTTCTTTAGAAAGGGCGTTTAAATTTGGTGTTACATTGGATTCACCATTTAAAGCACCAACTACTTTTGCGGTTAAACCTTCCCAAATAATTAAAATTACGTTAGGTTTTTTTGTGTTTAAAATGTTATCTGTATCCGCATTTAATAAAGGTTTTCTATTTTTTTTTATGATGTTTTTCGCAATTTTATCATCTAGAGATTTGTAAACATTAATACCATTTGTTCTGTGCGTTATGGTGTTAAAAAAATTCCATGTAAAATTTATGGCAGCATGGTTTGCAAACATGCTGCTAGAAAAATAGACATTACTTTGGTTTATAGGATTGGTTTGTAAACCTCCTCTAATAGGTAATATTAAGCTTGCTGTTGTTACTAAAAATAAGATTGCTTGTGCCCAATGGCTTTTTGCTATTACTATTGTTTTATTATTAATTACTTTCTTAAAAAACCAACAAAAGCCAATAGTGATAAGTAACCAAGCAAAAATGCCAAAAGCTAGCAGTCCTTTAGAAACAGAAGCTAGCATCAACATAGGTTTGTCTAGATAAGGTAAAATACTATTGTCTAATCTTACGCCCCAAGATTGGTATAAACCAGCATCTGTTAAAAGCAAAACTGTAATTATAGCAAGAATTATATAAGAATATATTTTAACTATTTTACCTAAATAGTTTGTAGTTGTAAATACAGAAATTATAAAAAGTAAAAAGGGTATTATAGAAAGATAGGCTGCAAAAGAAATATCTAATTTTAAACCATAATAAAAGGTGTTTATAATTGTTGAAGTGTCTAATTCTTTAGTACTACTAAAGTTAAACACCAAGAAAAAGGATCTTGCAAAAACAAAATAACTTACCCAAAGTAAAAAGTAGCTTATGTAAAAAAGAATTCTGTTTTTAAAACTTCTCAAAATAGTGCTTGTAATTAGTTATTCTGTAACTTTTAATCTTGCTTTGGCAGTAACATTTGTATTAGAATACTCATTGTTTAAAAATTTTAAATAACCAGTAATTGCAATCATGGCTGCATTATCTGTGGTATATTCAAACTTAGGAATGTAGGTAGTCCATCCAAAATGTTTTTGAGCAAGTGCTAACCTTTTTCTTATTTCAGAATTTGCAGATACTCCACCAGCAATTGCAATATGTTTGACACCTGTTTTTTTAACGGCATTTTTTAATTTTTCCATTAAAATTTCAACAATTGTATATTGAATAGAAGCACAAATATCATTTAAATTCTCTGTTATAAAATTTGGGTTTATTTTCTGTTGCTTTTGAATAAAATATAAAATTCCTGTTTTTAAACCACTAAAACTAAAATCTAAATCACCTACTTTAGGTTTGGTAAATGCAAACGCTTTTGGGTTACCAAGTTGTGCATATTTGTCTATTAAAGGGCCACCAGGATAAGGCAAACCTAAAATTTTAGCAGACTTATCAAAAGCTTCTCCAACAGCATCATCTATAGTTTCTCCTAAAATTTCCATTTCAAAATAATTAGAAACCTTTACAATTTGGGTATGACCACCACTAATTGTTAAGCATATAAAAGGAAAAGGAGGTGTTTTACTATCTTCTTCATTAATAAAATGCGCTAAAATATGCGCTTGCATATGATTAACAGCCAATAAAGGAACATTTAAACCAATTGCTAACGATTTGGCAAAAGAAGTGCCCACTAAAAGAGAACCCATTAAACCTGGTCCTTTTGTAAAAGCGATTCCAGATAATTGTTCTTTGTTAATTTTTGCTTGTTTTAACGCTTGTTGTACTACAGGTACTATGTTTTGCTGATGGGCTCTTGATGCCAATTCTGGCACAACACCACCGTATTTTGCGTGCACTTCTTGGTTAGCCACTACATTGCTTAGTACTTTAGCATCGCAAATAACAGATGCACTAGTATCATCACAAGAAGATTCTATTCCTAAAATATATATAGGTGTTTTCATTGGGGCAAAAATAGAAATAAATTTAGGTTGATTTTTCTTTTTTTAGAATAGAAATATAATTCTTTGGTAAATTTGCACGTTCTTTGTGTTACTTGGCAATGTTTTTGCTTCTTAAAGAGAAACAAATCATCAATTTAAAAAAAAGCGTTATTAAAACTTTTGCATACAAAACAGTAAAACTTATAGGGTATTTTATACTCTTTTTGCTGTTGTTGAGTTTGTTGTTATCTACTTCTTTTGTGCAAACAAAATTAGGTAATTATGCTACTGGTAAAATTAATGAAGAATATGGTGCTAATTTAGCTATTGGTAAAATAAACTTGTCTTTATTAGGCAGTGTTCAATTGAAAGATGTTCAAATTAAAGACCACCACAAAGACACTTTAATTTTTGTAAACAAACTATCAACTTCTCTTTTAAGCGCAAAAAAAGTTTTAGATAAGCAGGTGCTTTTAGGAGACGTTATTTTAAGTGATGCTTCTTACTACATGAAAACACACAAAGGTGAAAAACAGAACAACATTTCTGTTTTTCTGCAAAGCTTTGTTACCAATAAACCCAAAGATTCTTTAGCACCACCATTTGTATTAAAGGCAGATAATATTTATGTGCAAAATCTAGATTTTAAAATTATAAATGAAAATAACCAAAAACCGTTAATTTTTTCTGCGGTAAATATTGGTGGTAATGTGCAAGATTTGGCAATTAACGGTGCTAATTTTGAAGCTAAAACAAGAGGATTGCATTTTAAAACCAATCAAGGTATTGTTGTTAATAATTTAACTACAGATTATGCCTATACTAATACTAAAATGAATTTTGAGAATACCTTGTTAAAGACCGAAAAATCAGATCTTAATGCAAATATTGTTTTTAACTACAACAAAGGGGATTTAGCAAAATTTACAGATAATGTAAAAATAACCGCTAACTTCACTAAAAGTAAAATTAAGATAACAGATTTAAAAAAGTTTTATACAGAGTTAAGCGGGAATGATGTGATTTTTTTTAATGGAAAACTAAACGGAACACTAAATAATTTTGATTTGCGTAATCTTAATTTAAAAACCAGAAAAGGAATTAAAGTTATTGGTAATTTATCTTTTGTAAATGCAGTAAATACGAAAAGAGGTTTTGTTTTTGACGGAAAACTAAGAAATTTATCTGCTTCTTATGCAGAGCTAAAAAATATTTTACCAAATGTTTTAGGAAACACCTTACCATCTGAGTTTTCTAAATTTGGCAGGTTTACAGCCAAAGGAAATGTAAGATTAACCCCAACACAAATAAGCGCTGCAATTGCTTTGCGTTCTAAAATTGGTACTATTGTTTCAGATTTAGAAATAGATAACATTAATAATATAGACAACGCCTCTTATATTGGTGATTTAGAGTTGACTGATTTTGATATGGGCGCCTTTTTTAACAATCCGCTTTTTGGATTGGTTTCTTTAAAAGGAGATGTAAATGGAAGTGGTTTTACTTTAAACAATATAAATACTGCGTTTATTGGTACTATTAGTGCCTTAAATTTTAAAGAATATACCTATCAAAATATTGTTACTAATGGAAGATATCAAAACAATAAATTTGATGGTGATTTGGTCATAGATGATGCTAATTTTAAAATGAAATTTAACGGTTTAGCAGACCTATCATCTACAACACATAAGTTTGATTTTAAATCTAATATTGCTTATTTAAACCTTAAAGAAACCAATTTATTTACAAGAGACAGTACTGCAGTTTTAAAAGCAGATATAGCTGTAGATATAGAGGGGAACACTTTAGATAATATTATAGGAAAAGCGGTTTTTAACAAGGTGTTTTATACCAATCAAGAGCAAGAGTATGCTTTTAAGGAATTTATTGTTTCATCATCATTAAAAGACAGTATAAAAACAATAGCGGTAACTTCTAAAGATATTGTAGATGGTAAAATAGCGGGTAAATTTTATTTTTCAGATTTGCCTAAAGTAGCACAAAATGCTTTGAGTAGTGTATATACCAACTACAAACCTTATGCGGTTTCTCCAAATCAGTTTTTAGATTTTAATTTTGAAATCTACAATCAGGTGGTAAATGTTTTTTTTCCGGATATTTTTATTGATAATAATACCAAAATTAAAGGTAAAATTAATTCGGATAAAAATTTATTTCGTTTGAATTTAAGTTCGCCTAAAGTTGCTTATTTAAAAAATGAAATCGAAGATATTATTTTAAGAACCGATAATAAAAACCCTATTTATAATACCTTTTTGTCTGCCAAAGAGGTAAATACAGATTATTATAAGGTTTCTAAGTTAAAGTTAATTAATATCAACAGAAATGATACTTTATTCTTTAAATCTGAATTTGAAGGAGGAAAAAAGAAGAATGAAAATTTTAATTTAGATTTTTTCTACACTTTTAATTCTGAAGGAAAATCTGTAGTAGGTTTCGAAGAATCATCATTCATATTTAAAGAAAATACTTGGAATATTAATCCTGATGTTACCAATACAGATAAAATCACTTTCGATTTAAATGCCAATGAGTTTAATTTTAGTCAATTTAAATTAATTTCAGGAGCCCAAGAAATAGAATTTACAGGAAGTTTAAAAGGAACCCAAGAAAAAGTTCTACTTGCAGATTTTACCAAAGTAAATTTACAAAGCTTTTTACCAGAAATAGACAGTTTAGCATTAAAAGGACAACTTTCTGGTCATTTAGATTTTATTCAAAAAGAAGGGAACTATAAACCAGAGGCCAATTTAACCATAAAAGATTTTGAAATTAATAATTTTAAACAAGGAGATTTATCTTTAAATATAAAAGGACAAAATTCTTATAAGACTTATGATGTAGATTTATCTATAGAAAACGAATCTGTAAAAAGTATTGCAGCAAATGGTTTGTTAGATTTTTCTGCAGAAAGACCAATTATAGACTTAGAAGTGCTTTTAGAAGAATTTCAACTCAATGCATTTAGTCCTCTTGGTCAAGATGTGTTATCCTCTTTAAGAGGAAGTGCATCTGGTAATTTTACGCTAAGAGGTTTTCTGCGCAACCCAGATATGGATGGTGTTTTAAAATTAAAAAACGCTGGCTTAAAGTTTCCTTATTTAAATGTAGATTACGATTTTGAAGGCGAGTCTGAGATCACACTTTTACAGCAGTCTTTTATTTTAGAGAATTTTAAATTACTAGATTCTAAAAGAAAAACAAAGGGTTTTTTAAATGGTAACATTTCACATTTAGATTTTAAACAATGGTATTTAGATTTAAATATAGAAAGTGATAATCTGTTAGTTTTAGATACAGAAAATACAGAAGAAGCCTTGTATTATGGTAGTGCCTTTATAGATGGTACAGCAGATATTTATGGTTTAACAGATAGATTAACCATAGATATAAAGGCGAAAACAATGCCAGGAACCATTTTTGTGTTGCCTTTAAAAGACGTAGAAACTGTAGATAGTTACAGTTTAATTCATTTTAAAACAGAGCAAACTGTGGTAGAAGAAAGGCAAGATGAAGTTGCCTTACAAGCTCTAAAAGGATTGTCTCTTAATATTGGTTTAGAGGTAACATCAAGTGCAGTTGCGCAAGTGGTTATAGATGAGGTTTACGGCAGCCAATTATCGGGTAAAGGTTCTGGTAATTTACAAATAGAAATAGACACTAGGGGTAAATTTAATATGTATGGAGATTATGTTGTAAGTAGTGGTGTTTATGATTTTAAGTATGGTGGTATTGTAAATAAGCCTTTTGTGATACAAAAAGGAGGTACCGTTTCTTGGAACGGAGATCCTGCAAACGCAAATTTAGATGTAACTGCAGTTTATAAAGCCAAAGCCAATCCTGGTGTTTTATTAGAGAATTTTAACTCTAATAGAAATATCGAGGTAGATTTGGTAGCAAGAATTTCTGGTGGTTTATTTAACTCTAAACAAGAATTAGATATTTTATTAACAAATGTAGATCCCACTATTGCTAGTGAATTAGAGTTTATTTTAAATGATAACAATGTTAATGAAAAAACGACTCAGTTTATATCTTTATTAGCCTTTGGTAATTTTGTAAATCCAGATCGAGTTAATTTTAATGCAACAGACCAAATAGCAAATACAGCATCAAGTGCAATTGCAGGTGCATTTTCTAACCTTTTAAATAGTCCAGATAGTAAGTTTCAATTGGGTGTAGATTATCAACAAGGTCAGACAGATAATGATATTGAAAGGCTAAACATAGACAATCAAGTAGATTTATCTGTAAGTACACAAGTTAGTGATAGAGTAATTATTAATGGAAAAGTTGGTGTGCCTGTTGGTACGCAAACTCAATCTAGTGTTATTGGCGAAGTAAAAGTAGAGGTGCTTTTAAACAAAGAAGGTAATTTTAGATGGGTTATTTTTAATAGACAAAATGAAATACAGTATACTATAGAAGACCAAGGTTATACGCAAGGTATTGGTTTATCTTACCAAGTTAATTTTAATACGCTTGCAGGTTTATTGCAAAAAATAGGCATCAACAAAAAAGACAAAACAGCGTCTAAAAAAGAAATTCCTAAAAATAAACCCATTAGAAAAGAAGAAGAAATTAATAATTTCGAAGGAAATTAAGAAAAATTTATACTTCTTTTATTCAAGAAAAATTAGATTTCTACTCTAAAATATTTACAATCTATTTTACTAAAGTAAAATATTGAATTTTTACTTAAAAATACGCTTTTTATACGCTTTCAAAGGCTAAAACGTTTTCGTAGTTTTATTATTTTAAGTCTTTAAAATACTGTAATTTTACCAAGATAATTATGAAGAAAATAAAAAAAATAGGAGTAATGACTTCAGGAGGCGATTCTCCTGGAATGAATGCAGCTATACGTTCTGTAGTTAGAGCATGTGCTTATTACAGAGTTAGTTGTGTTGGTATTTATAGAGGGTATGAAGGTTTAATAGAAGGTGATTTTATAGAATTAACGGCAAGAAGCGTAAATAATATAATTAATAAAGGTGGTACCATTCTAAAATCTGCTAGGTCTAAAGAATTTAGAACTAAAGAAGGAAGGGCTAAAGCTTATGAGCATTTAAAAGAAAATGATATTGAAGCCATGGTTGTAATTGGTGGAGATGGTTCTTTTACAGGAGCTGTAATATTTAATGAAGAATATAATTTTCCTGTAATAGGAATTCCAGGAACTATTGATAATGATATTTTTGGAACTTCGCACACATTAGGTTATGACACAGCATTAAATACCGCCGTAGAAGCTATAGATAAAATTAGAGATACTGCATCTTCTCATAACAGGTTGTTTTTTGTAGAAGTAATGGGTAGAGATGCTGGTTTTATTGCTTTAAATGCAGGTGTTGGGGCAGGTGCAGAAGAAATTTTAATACCAGAAGAAAATTTAGGTTTAAATAGAATGCTAGAATCTTTAAAAAAGAGTAGAAGAACTGGTAAATCATCTAGTATTGTTGTAGTTGCAGAAGGAGATAAATCTGGAAGAAATGTGTACCAATTAGCAGAATACGTAGAGGAAAATTTACCAGAATATGATGTTAGAGTTTCTGTTTTAGGTCATATGCAAAGAGGTGGTTCTCCATCTTGTTTTGATAGGGTTTTGGCAAGTAGGTTGGGTGTAAAAGCTGTGGAATTGATTTTAGACGGAAAAACCAATTTAATGGTAGGTTTAAAAGATAACGAAGTGATAAGCACAAGTATTGCAGAAGCAATTAAAGGAGGACACTCTATAAATCAAGAACTTTTAAGAGTTTCTGATATAATGACAACGTAAAATTAAGTAATAGTAAATAAAAGTTTTAAAAATGATAAAAGTAGGAATTAACGGATTTGGTAGAATTGGTAGATTAGCATTTAGATCTACAGTAAGCAGATCAAATGTACAAGTAGTAGCAATTAACGATTTACTAGATGTAGATTATTTAGCATATATGTTAAAGTATGATTCAGTTCATGGTAAGTTTGATGGAACTGTAGATGTAAAAGGTGGTAAATTAGTTGTAAACGGAAATGAAATTAGAATTACAGCAGAAAGAAACCCAGCAGATTTAAAGTGGGATGAGGTAGGAGTTGATTACGTAATTGAGTCAACAGGATTTTTCTTAACAGAAGAATTAGCAGGAAAGCATTTAGAAGCAGGAGCAAAAAAAGTAGTTTTATCTGCACCATCTAAAGACCATACACCAATGTTTGTAATGGGTGTAAATAATACAGAGTTAAAGGCCGACCAAAAGATTTTTTCTAACGCATCTTGTACAACAAACTGTTTAGCGCCAATTACAAAGGTATTAAATGATAACTTTGGTATTGTAGAAGGATTAATGACAACTGTACATGCTGCAACAGCAACACAAAAAACAGTAGATGGACCTTCTATGAAAGATTGGAGAGGTGGACGTTCTGCAATTGGTAACGTTATACCTTCTTCTACAGGAGCTGCAAAAGCAGTAGGAAAAGTTATACCAGCTATGAATGGTAAATTAACAGGTATGGCATTTAGAATACCAACTATGGATGTTTCTGTGGTAGATTTAACTGTTAAATTAGAAAAGCCAGCATCTTATGAAGCTATCTGTGCAGCTATGAAAGCAGCCTCTGAAAGCGGACCAATGAAAGGTGTTTTAGGATATACGGAAGATTTAGTAGTTTCTCAAGATTTTGTTGGAGATACAAGAACTTCTATTTTTGATGCTAAAGCAGGTATTGCATTAAATGATAACTTTGTAAAAGTTGTTTCTTGGTATGATAATGAAATAGGTTATTCTACTAAAATTGTAGATTTAATTGAATATGCAGATACTTTATAGTATTTTAAAAAAAAATCAATAATAAACCTGATAGATTTATTTCTATCAGGTTTTTTAGTTTTATCTAACAATCTAACTATCTAACTATCTAATAATCTAAAAGTCCAAAAGTTTACTTTACAGCAATTGCACTAATTTCTACATTAACAAATTTGGGTAAATTGGCAACTTCTACCGTTTCTCTGGCAGGTGCTGTGGCTTCATTAAAATATTCTCCATAAACTGCATTTATTTTGCTAAAATTATGCATGTCTGCAATAAAAATGGACGTTTTAATAATGTGTTCAAAAGTCATACCTGCTGCTGCTAAAACTTCTTTCAAGTTTTCCATAACTTGCTTTGTTTCTGCTTCAATAGAATCTAAAACCAATTCCCCATTTTTTGGGTTAATCGCTATTTGACCAGAAGTATAAAGTGTATTTCCACTTAAAATAGCTTGGTTATAAGGTCCTATTGGTGCAGGTGCATTTTCTGTTGTAATTATTTTTTTCATTTTTTTTAGTTTCAAAGTTTCAAAGTTTCAAAGTTTCGTTTTTGCGGCTTAGTTAAAATAAATAATTTTATTTATTCTTTTTAGTAAACAGCATAAATTAAAACAACCTTCTATCCGGAGGTCTAATTTTTTCCCATTTTAAATCTTGTAGAACAGAAGATTTTACACCAATAAAAAAGGTGTAAGAAGAATTATTACCAAACGGAACCCAATTAAAATTAAAATTCCAGCTATCTAAATCTCTAGAGAAATTAAATCTAGAGAATGTAAAAGCACCATTTTTAAAGTCGTAACCAGAGGAATAACCCAATTTCCATTTCGGAGATAAATCTAGGTTTCCGCTAAAAACAATACTGTGCACACCTATTTCTCCGCCATCTAAACCATTATTTCTAAAATTTGTAGAGTATGCCAAATTAACAGACCAAGGTATGGTAGCATTATACAATTTAGCTGTTTTATCTTTCTCTTCGTCTTGATTTTGATTTGTGTTTGGTCCTCCCCCTAATTGGTTTCTATTCGCAAAACGATTGGTAGGATCTATATTTGCACCAATAACATCTGTAGTATTGTTTGGGTCTCTATTTTCTTTTTCTTTTTTGTTTCCATCTTTTTTAAAATCTGCACTAGAAATGGAGTAATTGGCACTTAAATTTGCATTAGCAAGCCTAAAAATACCAGAGTTAAATTGATTAATTCTAATAGGAGCACCAGAACTAGAAGCAACCACTTTATAAGGGTCTAAAGTACCATTTAAATTTATAGCTAATTTATTCTTAAAAAGCCTTGTACCTGCAGAAAAAGTAACAGGAGCCCAACGCAAACTATCTGCAGCAATATTGTAGTTAGAATTAAAGTTTAAGTTGTTTAAAATGGTGATTTTTTCGTCTTCTTCATCACTGTCTGGGTCTTTGGGTGCCATTTTTGCCTCTAAAACATTGTTTAAAGTAATACCAATAGAATTACTAACACCTGCTCCTGGTCTGCCAAAAATACCTTGGTCAAAAGGTGTGTACTCCTCAAAATCATCTGGGTTATTACCAGATCTTACACGGCGTATATGTTGCGCTTCAAAATCTGGTCTATAAGAATAAGAAATAGAAGGTCTAAAGGTATGTCTAATCCCTTTTAATCTTCCCTTTTTAAAGGGGAATGTACCGTAAATATTAGTAGCTAAACTTACACCTGTATTGTACTCTCTAAAACTTTTAAAACCTCTTAAGGTATCTGTAACAACTACATTTCTAGTGGCATCGTATTCTTTTTGTATGTAATCAAATTGCCAAACTTCCTCATAATTAATACTAGGTGAAACCGTAAAATACCTAAAAGCCTTAAAATTTGTATTGGTACCTGTTCTATGTTGCATTCCTGCTCTGGCAGTTTCAAACATTTTAGCTGTTAAAAAATCGTCATCTGTAGTGTTTATTAAATATTGCCCATCTAAAGTATAATTAAAGCCTAATTTTTGAATAGGGTTTTTTTGAACTCCGTTTTTACCTGCAAACGGATAAACTCTATTCATATTTAAATTTAAAGACGGTAAGGTCATTGTAATTTGCTCTGTATTTGTGTTTTGTTGATGGGTTGCTGTAACATTTAAGTTAAAAGGTGTGCCAACAAAAGTTTTATTATAATTTACAGAAGAGTTAAAAGAGTTGGTTTGTGTTTGCGCAATATTAAATTGATTTTGAGATTCTCTAAAAAAACGACTACTACCTAAGTTAACAGAGGCTGTAAACCTCGAATTTGGACTGGCTTTTGCATCTTGATTATGACTCCACCTGATATTAAAGTTATTAGATTTTCTAAAATCATCAAAACCTCTGATACCACTTATATTGTTTTCAAAATTAAAGTTAAAAGCTCCATTAAATCGATATCTTTTGTTATAATTAGAATTTGCTCGTAAACCCCAACTACCATTAGAAAAAACATCAGCAGTTATACCTAAATCTACATAATCACTAATAGCAAAGTAGTATCCTCCGTTCTGAAAACCAATTCCTCTGTCGCTACTTCCCGTGTCAAAAGCGGGAACTAAAAAGCCAGAAACACTAGTTTCTGTAATAGGAAAATAGGCAAAGGGTATAAATAAAGGAGTAGGAATATCAACAATGTACAACTGACTACCACCAACAATTATTTTTTTTCCGGGTACAATTTTGGCCTTATTTGTGCCTATATAATAATCAGGATTCTTTTTTTCTGAAGTGGTAAACCTAATTTTTCTTACATAAATTGTAGAATCGTTTACACGTTTGGTTTTTTCTCCGTAAGTAAACATTTCACCCTGTTTGGTTTTTAAGCCATAAATAATTGCTTTCTTACTTTTAAAATTATAGATAATAGAATCTTGTTCAGATTCTTCTGAACCTTGCCTAAAAATTGGTTTTTGTACATAACCAGTACTATCTATAATTCCTTTTGCAAAAAGTGTATTTTTGGTATAATCTACAATTATAATACCTGCTTTTAGATCGATATCTGTATATTTAATATTTGCCTCATTATAAAGAGTTACTTTTTTAGTTTTGGCATTTTGTATGGTGTAATCTGTAGCTACATGTGTAATTAAATCTTCAATAGTTTCTTTAGGCTTTATAGAATCTCTTTTAATTGTGTCCTTTTTTTTGAGTAAAAGAGTATCTAATTTTTTAGGTGTAGCTTTTACACTCGCAATTACAGAGTCTTTCTTTTTTGCAGGAATTGTAATTTTTTTATCTGGTTTTATATCTTGGGAATACCCCAACTTTATAAAAAAGTAGCAACAAAATAAAAGTATGTATGATAGATTTGTTTGCAACGCTTTAAATACTATTTTTGTGTAAATATATAAATATGGCTCAATATTTGAAGTTTCATATTTTAGATTTCAAAATTAGTTAAATTTTATTGATGCAATCCCAACAAATCCACAAAAATATATTGAAAAATAAATTTCTCTTATTCTTTGCATTTACTTGCTTTTTATTTTGCAATACAAACCATTTTTTTGCGCAAAAAAAATATGTAGTTGTAATAGATGCAGGTCATGGTGGCAAAGATCCTGGTAATACAGGTAACGGTTATAAAGAGAAAAGTATTGTCTTAAAAGTAGCTTTAGCCATTGGTAATTTGTTAAATAATAAAAAAGATGTAAAAGTAATTTATACTAGGCACACAGATGTTTTTATAGATTTATGGAAAAGGGGAGATATTGCAAACCACGCAAAGGCAGATTTATTTGTTTCTATTCATTGCGATTCTCATACTTCTAATGCGTACGGTGCAGGAACTTTTGTGTTGGGTTTAAGAGGTAATAAAAAGAATTTAGAAATTGCAAAAAGAGAAAATGCTTCTATTTTATTAGAAGATAATTTTGAAAAACGTTATAAAGGTTTCGATCCTAACTCAGCAGAGTCTGTTATTGGTTTATCGCTTTTGCAAGAAGAAAATTTAGATAAAAGCTTAGTTTTAGCCAGTCTTATTCAAACAAACTTTGCTTTTAAGTTAAAAAGGAACGACCGTAAAGTAAAACAAGATAATTTTCAGGTACTAAGAGAAACGATTATGCCAAGCGTTTTGGTAGAATTAGGTTTTTTAACAAATAAAAGAGAAGGGAGATATTTAAATTCTAAAAAAGGGCAACAAGAAATGGCAAAAGCAGTAGCAGACGCTATTTATAAGTATATCAATAACCTAAAATTAAATACAGTTGCAGATCAAAATTCAGCAAAGCCTGTAAATCAAAATGCAATTGTTTATAAAGTACAATTGGCATCTAGTAAAACCAAGTTAGCTACAAAATCGTATAACTTTAAAGGTTTAAAAAATGTAGAAAGGGTAGCTGTAGATTCTTATTTTAAATATTACTTTGGCAATTCTGGCGTATATAAAGAGGTTCAAAAATCATTAAAAAAAGCAAAAGCAAAAGGATATAAAACTGCCTTTATTGTTGCTTTTAAAAATGGAGAAAAAATTTCTTTAAAAGAAGCATTAAAAACGAAGTAATATTAATACTTTCTAAAGGAAAATATTAGTAATTTTGTATCTAAATTAATTATACATGTCAAGAGAGTTAAAAACAGGAATTGTAGTATTGCTAATAATTATTTGTTCTTTATGGGGTTTTAATTTCCTGAAAGGACAAAATTTGTTTGATGGTGGTACAAGAGTTTTTAAAGTAGAATACCCAAAGATTGGTGGCCTAGCAAAATCTAGCCCTGTTACTATAAACGGATTAAAAGTGGGTACCGTAGATAAAATAGAGTTTGATACAAACGAAGCTACAAGAGGGCATTTGATAGTAACTTTTAGTGTGCAAAACGATTTTGAGTTTTCTAAAGAAAGTGTTGTTCAAATTTACTCCCCTAATCCTTTAAGTGGTTCTAACTTGGCTATTGTGCCTAGTTATAAAGGTGAAACTGCTGTTTCTGGAGATACATTAATGGGCGAAATGGAAGAAAGTTTATTTACTTCTATAGGTGAGCGTTTAGATCCGCTGCAAGCGAAATTAGAAAAAGTTATTGTAAGTGCAGATACTTTATTTACAAGCGTAAATAAAATTTTAAATGAAAAGGCAGTAAATGAAATAGATGAATCAATAGCAGATTTATCATTAACCATAAAACAACTTAAAAATGCAATTATTTCTGTAAATGGTATTGTTGATGAAAATAAGCAAAACTTAAAAATTGCAGTAGATAATACAAAGAATATTACTGAGAATTTCGAGAAAATATCAGACAGTATTGCAACAGTTAACTTTAAAAATATTGTCAATAAAGCAGAAAATGCGGTAGATAATTTTAATCAGTTATCTCAAAAAATAAACTCTAATAATGGTACTGTTGGTAAGTTAATCAATGACGATAAGATGTACGATAATTTAGAGGCGGCTTCTAAAGAATTAGAAGAGTTGTTAAAAGATCTAAAGCTAAACCCAAAAAGATATGTTCATTTTTCTATCTTTGGGAAAAAGGGTAAACCTTTTAAAGAAGAAGCAGAAGTGAAAAACTAATTTTATTTAAACAATTATATGATACAGTTTGTACCTAATATTCTTTTTGCAATTGCGTTAATTGCCGGTGTTGGTTTTTTTGTGAGAAACATTAAAAAACTTACAAGAAATATTAATTTAGGTAAAGACGTAAACAGAGCAGATAATAAACCAATTCGTTTAAAAAACATGCTAAAAATTGCCTTGGGGCAATACAAAATGGTTAGAAGACCTCTTTCTGGTATTTTGCATGTAATTGTTTACGTTGGTTTTATTATTATAAATATAGAAGTTTTAGAAATTATTGTTGATGGTTTATTAGGCACACATCGTGTTTTTCAAGGCTTTTTAGGTGATGCATTTTACGGTTTTTTAATTGGTACTTTTGAGATTTTAGCAGCACTTGTTTTTATTACGGTTGTAATCTTCTGGACAAGAAGAAACGTTGCAAATATTAAGCGATTTTTAAGCAAAGAAATGGAAGGTTGGCCTAAAAAAGATGGTAACCTAATTTTGTATTTCGAAATGGTTTTAATGACGCTGTTTATAGTCATGAATGCTACAGACCTACCTTTTCAACAAGCAGGAGTAGGAAATCCTATTAGTCAATTTTTAGCACCAATGTTTAGTGACTTTTCAGCAGAGAGTTTGCACCTGGTAGAAAGAGCTGCGTGGTGGATTCATATTTTAGGAATTTTAGTATTTTTAAATTACCTGTATTACTCTAAGCATTTGCACATCTTATTAGCTTTTCCCAATACTTATTTTGCAAATTTAAATCCTAAAGGGCAGTTTAATAATTTAGAATCAGTTACCAAAGAAGTAAAATTAATGATGGATCCTAATGCAGATCCATACGCAAATCCAGAACCAGGAACAGAAGAAGAAGTACCAGAGAAATTTGGTGCATCTGAAGTTACAGATTTAAATTGGGTGCAATTAATGAATGCTTACACTTGTGCAGAGTGCGGTAGATGTACATCTGCTTGTCCTGCAAACTTAACAGGTAAAAAATTATCCCCTCGTAAGATAATGATGGATACTAGAGATCGTTTAGAAGAGGTTGGTAGAAATATAGATGCAAATAACGGCACTTTTAAAGACGATGGGAAACAGTTATTAAACGATTACATTTCGCCAGAAGAATTATGGGCATGTACAAGTTGTAATGCTTGTGTAGAAGAGTGTCCTGTAAGTATAGACCCACTTTCTATTATTATGGATATGAGAAGATATTTAGTAATGGAGCAAAGTGCAGCACCACAAGAATTAAATGCTATGATGAGCAATATAGAAAACAATGGTGCACCTTGGCAATACAATCAGCAAGATAGATTGAATTGGGTCAATGAAGAGTAAAACAATTTTAATTAATAATTATCAATTACGAATTATAACAATTCATAATTTATAATTTAAAATTTGTAATTTATGGTAGTACCAACAATGGCAGATATGATGGCTCAAGGCAAACAACCAGAAATATTATTTTGGGTAGGCGCAGCTGGAAGTTATGATGATAGGGCTAAAAAAATAAGTAGAGCATTTGTAAAAATATTACATCAAGCTAAAGTCGATTTTGCTGTTTTAGGTACAGAAGAATCTTCAACAGGAGATGCCGCAAAAAGATCGGGAAATGAATTTTTGTTTCAAATGCAAGCCATGATGAATATTGAAGTATTAAATGGTTATGAAATAAAAAAGATTGTTACCTGCGATCCGCATTCTTTTAATACTCTTAAAAATGAATACCCAAGTTTAGGAGGTAAGTATGAAGTTTTACACCATACACAGTTTTTACAAAAGCTAATAGCAGACGGACGTTTAAAAATAGATGATAAAAATTTACAAGGTAAAAGAGTTACGTTTCACGATCCATGTTATTTAGGAAGAGCTAATGAAGTTTATGAATCTCCCAGAGATTTAATAAGAAGGTTAGGAGTGAATCTAACAGAAATGAAACGCCATAAAAGAACTGCATTGTGTTGTGGAGCAGGAGGTGCACAAATGTTTAAAGATGCAGAAGCAGGTGATAAAGAAGTAAATGTCTTAAGAACGGAAGATGCTTTAGAAACCAAACCAGACATTATTGCTACAGGTTGCCCATATTGTAATACAATGATGACAGATGGAATTAAATTTAAGGAGAAGGAAGATAGTGTTATTGTTAAAGATATAGCAGAACTAATTGCTCAAGCTAATAATTTATAATTGAAGAGAATGAAGTATTTAGGTGTGCTACTTTTTACGTGAGCTACTTGTTTTACAATGGCCAAAAACAAGCATAATATACATAAAAATTGGTCAGTTTCTGTTGATCGTACTCCTGCTAATAAAACAAAATTACAACAAAACCTTTTGGTTTATAAAGTTCAAATAGGTACTTTTAAAAGAAAAAACAAAGCTTTAGAAAACTTACGTAATATTTCTATTTATATAGATGAAAACCTTATAAAATAAAGGCGAGGAGAGTTTAAAACTTACAAGGTTACGAAAGCGTATGAAAGTGTGGTTAAAAAACGCTATCCAAATGCTTTTGTACAAGCTTTAAGAGGTAGTTTTGAGATTAAAATTTCAGATGCAATAAAAGAAGAAAATGGTATATGACCAATTTATTTGACAACAATATAGTAATTACATTTCCTGATATTACTAAAATTGATTTTGTAAGTATTAGTAAAAAATACTTAAATGTAATTCTTTTAAATATTACCATTTATTTTGTGATATTTATATGTAGTTTGTTTATAGTTACCACCTATTATTTACAAGACGAAATGATGGGGTTTAAATACTACTTATATGCTGGTATTACAATTTTGTTTGGTTTTTTTTATGTGGTGTATGCTATAGGTTTTAAAAAAAGAAAATATGCAGTAAGAGAAAAAGATGTTTCTTACAAAAGCGGTATTTTATTTAAACAAACTACTTCTGTACCTTTTAATAGAGTGCAACATATAGAAATAGATCAAGGACCATTCTCTAGATTTTTTAAATTAGCATCTTTAAGCGTTTACACAGCAGGAGATTCTAGTGACGATTTAAAAATTAAAGGAATTTTAAAAGAAGATGCTATAAAAATTAAAGAATTCATCAGTACTAAAATAGATGGGTAATACAGCGGATTTTAGTCAGTTTAGGAAACAATCTAAAAAAGGAATTCTTGTAATTTATGCCAATTTATTATACAAGGCTCTTAAAACATCTTGGTTAGTACTTTTATTGGTAGCTCAAAGATTCTCTAAAATTCAAGAAAATCATTTTACTTATATCTATTTAGGGATAGCAGTTTTATTAGTGTTCTTTTTAATTAGGGCATTTTTAATTTACAAGAATTTTCAATTTAAAATAGCCAAAGAACACTTTGTTTTAAAACAAGGAATACTCAAAAAATCAAATACTTCCATTCCTTTTGATAGAATTCAGAACATTAATTTCAAACAAAATATTATTCAGCAAATAATAAATGTGCATGAGGTTAATGTAGAAACTGCAGGTTCTACAAAAGCAGAAATTTCTATTAAAGCTTTATCTTTTAAAGATGCAAAAGCGTTAAAAAATGCGGTTACAATCTCTCAGAAAAAAGAAAATAAAGTTGAAGAAATCATTTCAGAAAAACCTTTTTTAAAAATAAATTTCCCAGCCTTACTTAAAGTAAGTCTAACGGAAAATCACTTCCACAGTTTACTGCTTTTATTTGCGGTGCTTATTACATTTTTTCAACAAATTACAGACCTTTTTGATGGTTTAGGAAAAAAAGAAGTGTTAGATAATTATATATCAGAAAATACATCTGCTTTACAATCAAGCGTAATTTTAATTGTGGGTTTATTAATTTTATTAACTGTAATTGCTGTATTAAGTTCAGTTGTTCGCGTTGTCTTTAAGCATTTTAATTTAACTGTTTATATTAAAAATAATGCGTTAGAAATTTATCAGGGATTAACTACTAAGAAAACTGTAATTTTAAAAAAGAATAAAATTCAACATATTACAATTTCTACAAACCCTATTAAAAAAATACTTGGTATCTCATTTATTACGTTTAAACAAGCAATAAGTGGTAAAGTTAAAAAGAAACAATTAGATAAAATTATAAGAATAGTAGGTTGTAAAGCAAACCAAGTAAATCAAATTAAAGAGTTGTTAGATTTTAGTGCTCAAATAGATGCAATTCCGTTTCAAAAGTCTAATATTTATTTAAAATATAGAAATTATATACGTTCACTTTTATTTTTTGTTCCACTAAATATCCTTTTTTATTTTGGAATGGAAGATTATAATGCCTTTTGGGTAAATGCTATAATTATTCCTGTGTATATAATTGTAACGCATTTTTTTTACAAAAAAAGAGTTTTTAAATGCACTGAAGATATTATGGTAATTGGTTCAGGAATTTTAGAAACACACCAAACTTATTTGCCGTTTTATAAAGTACAAAATATTAAATTAAAGCAAACCATTTTTCAAGAAAGAAAAGGTGTGGCAGATTTGGTGTTTCAAACGGCATCTGGTAAATTAAAGTTGCCTTGTATTTCAATAGAAAAAGCAATGCATATTTATAATTACACATTATTTAAAGTAGAAAGCAGTACAAAATCATGGATGTAAAAAGTTACATAAAAGCAGCACGATTAAGAACATTACCATTGTCTATTTCTGGCATAATTGTAGGTTCTTATTTAGGTGTAGCATTTCTTAATTCTATTTCTTTAGGAAGTGTAAAAATTACAGTTTGGTTAACACCAATTTTTTGGTTGTCCATTTTAACAACAATTGGTTTTCAGGTACTATCAAACTTTGCCAATGATTATGGAGATGGAATAAAAGGTTCCGATAAAAATAGAACAGGAGAGGCGCGCATGGTTTCTTCAGGAGCCATTTCACCAAAGCAAATGAAAACAGCAATGATAATTACTGCATTAGTAACTCTAATTATAGCTTTATTTTTAATTTATGTGGCTTTTGGTAGTAATAACTTTGGTTTTTCAGTTTTGTTTTTTGGCTTGGGAGTAGCCTCTATTGTTGCTGCAATAAAATATACGGTTGGTAATTCTGCTTATGGTTACAGTGGCTTTGGAGATATTTTTGTATTTCTGTTTTTTGGCTTATTAAGCGTGGTTGGTAGTTACTTTTTGTACACCAAAAATGTAAATGTTCAAGTATTTTTACCCGCAGTTGCTGTGGGTTTATTAAGTACAGCCGTTTTAAACTTAAATAATTTAAGAGATAGAGAAGAAGATGCAAAGAATAATAAAAATACATTAGTTGTTAAATTGGGTTTTTCTAAAGCTAAAAAGTACCATTATTTTTTAATAATTGGTGCTTTAATTTCTGCGCTAATTTACACAGTTTTAAATTTTAAATCCATTTATCAATTCGTATTTTTGATTGCTTTTATACCGTTACTTAAAAATATAGTTAACGTAGCTAAAAATAAAATTCCAGCAGCTTTAGATGGAGAATTAAAAAAGGTAGCATTAAGTACATTTTTATTTGCGATATTATTTAGTGTTTTAAATACAATCTTTTAAAAATTAATTATGAAAACAATAAAAATTATTTTAATTATTATTTCTGTTTTTGCACTCCTATTTTTAGCAACAGGTTTAGTGGTTAAAGAAACCAATTATACTGCTAGTGTGATTGTAGATAAACCTGCAGAGGTTGTTTTTAATGCATTTGCAGATGTAGAAAGTTCTAAAAATTGGATTCCTGAAATAAAAACCATAGAAACCGTAAATAAAAATGCAGGCGTTACAGGAAGTGTTTACAATATTACAATACAAAATAACGACCAAGAGATTAACATGTCTGAAAAAATTTTAGCGTATGTACCTCATAAAAAAATTACATTTTTTTTTGATGCAGAAAATATGCTTAAGAAAGACGATTATAATTTTACTGAAGAAAATGGTAAAACAAAAATAACACTGAATGCCAAATGCCAGAGTGATTCTTACATAGTGTCCTGTATTTTTCCTTATTTTAAAGGTACGTTTCAAGAACAAAGTCAAATGTATTTAAACAATTTTAAAGATTTTGTAGAAGAAACAAAATAGCAATAAAGTAAATACAGTTTTTAACGAATTTAAAATTAGTAAAATTGATAAAAGCAACCTATAAAAAATACATTCTAAATTTTAAAAATCCTAGTGGTACTTCTAGAGGCGTTTTAAGAACCAAAGAAACCTGGTTTATATTTTTAGAAGAAAACGGAAAAACTGGTATAGGAGAAACTGGTTTGTTTCGTGGTTTAAGTATAGATGATGTACCAAATTATGAAGAGAAATTAATTTGGCTTTGTAAAAACATACATAAAGAGCAAGAAGTTTTATTACAAGAACTTTTAGAATTTCCATCTATACAATTTGGTTTAGAGCAAGCATTTTTATCATTAAAAGCAAAAAGTAAGTTCGAATTATTTCCATCTGATTTTACAAAAAAAAATACACCAATTGCTATAAATGGTTTAGTTTGGATGGGAGATAAAGCCTTTATGAAATCTCAAATTGAAGAGAAACTAAAAACAGGTTTTTCTTGTATTAAAATGAAAATTGGTGCCATAGATTTTAATACAGAAATAGCTTTATTAAAAGCCATAAGAGAGGAGTATAGTGCAAATGAAATAGAGCTAAGAGTAGATGCAAATGGAGCATTTCTACCAGAAAATGCATTAGAAAAATTAGAAACATTAGCCCAATTAGATTTACATTCTATAGAACAACCTATAAAACAAGGGCAACTGCAAGAAATGGCGCTTTTGTGTGAAAAAACACCTTTGCCTATTGCCTTAGATGAAGAGTTAATTGGTGTTTTTACTTCCGAAGAAAAGAAAAGGGTAATAGAAACCGTAAAACCACAATTTATAATTTTAAAGCCAAGTTTAGTTGGTGGTTTTGCAGGAAGCATAGCATGGATAAACACAGTTGAAAAAAACAATATTAATTGGTGGATCACCTCTGCTTTAGAGAGCAATATTGGTTTAAACGCAATTGCACAATTTACGTATAGTTTACAAAATAAATTACCACAAGGTTTAGGTACAGGTGGCTTGTTTACAAATAATTTTACTAGTCCGTTAGAAGTTGTTAACGGTACTTTACAATACAATAATGCTAAAAAGTGGAATCTTGATTTATTAAAATAATTGAGATCTTCTTAATTTACACGAAATAATATGAACTACATACAACAAGTATATAAAGGTAAAAACGAATGGTATCATTGGCTAATTACCATTTTTTTGGTACTTATTGGTTGGCAATTATTAGGTGTAATTCCCTTAACTGCCGTAGTTTTTGCTAAAGCAGAAAACATTACAGAATTTATCAGTTATGCAGAAAGTAACTTTGCATCTGCCGGAATTGATAAAAATTTCCTGCTTTTTTTATTGCTATTTATGTTTGTAGTGGGTTTAGTGTTTTTGTTTATAGGTATAAAATATATTCACAAAAGAAGCATTACTTCTTTAATTACAAGTCGAGAAAAAATAGATTGGAATCGCTTCTTTTTTGCATTCTTTTTGTGGGGAGCTATAGCAGTAGCTATAACTTTTATAGGTATTTCACTTGCACCAGAAAATTATATTTGGAATTTTAATGCCAAACCATTTTTCATTTTAGTGGCTATATCCTTTATTTTTATTCCCTTACAAACCAGTTTTGAAGAACTGCTTTTTAGAGGTTATTTTCTGCAAGGTTTGGGTGCTTTGGTTAAAAATAGATGGTTCCCACTACTAATTACCTCCTTAATTTTCGGCCTTTTACATGGCGCTAATCCAGAGGTTGCAAAGCTAGGGCAAATTACAATGGTTTTTTATATTGGAACAGGTTTGTTGTATGGTATTACAACTTTAATGGATGAGGGTACAGAGATAGCTTTAGGTTTGCATGCCGTAAATAATATTACTGCTGCATTTTTAGTAACCACAGATTGGACTGTTTTTCAAACAGATGCTTTGTATAGAGATACATCAGAACCTTCTGTAACTTGGGAAATGTTTCTACCTGTTTTTGTGTTATACCCATTAATGTTGTGGTTATTTTCTGAAAAATATGGTTGGACAAACTGGAAAGAAAAATTAACTGGAAAAATAGAGGTGCCTGCTAATTTTAATGAAAATTATAAAACTTTAGACAATATTGGAGAAGCCTAAATTTCATAAAAATTTTACTCTAAATGGTTTTTCATTTACAAATACAGATGAAATAGTACAATATGTGCAAAGTTTTTCTGCGGAAACACATGTGTTTTTAAAAGATTGGTTTTCAAATACAGCATTTATAGTTGTGCAAACTTCTGGTTCTACAGGCAAACCAAAACCCATAAAGCTTTTAAAAAGTAAAATGATTAATTCTGCTTTTGCAACTGGTAAATTTTTTAATTTAAAACCAAAAACTACAGCTTTATTATGCTTACCTGTGCAATATATTGCTGGTAAAATGATGTTGATAAGAGCCATCACTTTAGGTTGGCATTTAGATATTGTAGCGTCAAATGCTAATCCATTAGCCACACTAAACAAAGTATATGATTTTTCTGCAATGGTGCCTTTACAGGTAGAAAATGCTGTAGATAAGCTACATTTAATTAAAAAGTTAATCGTTGGTGGAGGCGTGGTTTCAAACAAATTACAAGAAAAATTACAAAATATTTCTACACAGGTTTTTGCAACCTATGGTATGACAGAATCTATAACACATATTGCAGTAAAAAAGCTAAATCATGCTGAGGGCTTTCGTTTAAAAAAGAATCAAAAAACGTATTATACAACCTTACCAAACACAACTATTTATGTAGATGAAAGAAATTGTTTGGTTATTAAAAATGAAAAGGTTACCAATGAAATTGTATTTACAAATGATGTGGTAAGTCTAATATCAGATACGCAATTTGAATGGTTAGGGCGTTTTGACAATGTGATTAACTCTGGAGGTGTAAAATTACATCCAGAAAAAATAGAAGAAAAACTCTCTAAAATTATCGAGCAACATTTTTTTGTAACCGGTATTTCAGATGAAGTTTTGGGTGAAAAGTTAATTTTAATTGTTGAAAAGGGCATCTCTTCAAATTTAGATGTTAATTTCTTATCTGCTAAAATTAAAGCATTAAAGACATTGTCGAAATTTGAAATTCCTAAAGAAATGTATTTTACAGAAAGTTTTGTTGAAACTGAAACAGGTAAAATTCAGCGTAAAAAAACACTTCAGCATTTACAAACTAGTTCAAAAAGTTAGTTTACCTTCATTTTAGAGTGGTTTACTCATTCGTTATTTTTTGAAATAAAATTCAAACGTAGTTTTATAAAAACTTTTAAAAACTACAAAAATGATGAGAAAACTATTTTATGTTTTTTTGATATCTGGAATATCAATTATACAAGCACAGCAGAAAGAAATAACAGGCACAGTTACAGATGGAAGCACAAGTTTACCCGGAGTTTCTATATTTATAAAAGGAAATTCCAATGGTGTTACCACAGATTTTGATGGAAAATATAGTATAAGAGCCTCTATTGGAGATACGTTGGTTTTTAGCTATTTGGGCTATAAAAAAAATAATAAAACTGTTGGAAAATCTAATGTAATTAATGTGGTTCTTACCCAAGACAGTGAATCTTTGGATGAAATAGTGGTGGTTGGTTATGGCAATTATAGAAGTGCGTCTATAACTGGTGCAGTATCTTCAATAAAAAGTAAAAGAAAAAAATATAATCCATTGCATCATAAAATAGCAAATTCATTACAAAGTAATTCTTTAGGTATTGCCAATTCAAATCAAAAACGTATAAAAATTAGAGGAGTTGCCACTTTTAAAAAACAAAAACAGCCATTATATATTATAGATGGTATTGCTATAAACAATGCGTATAATCCTTTAATTAAAAACTTAGATTCAAAAAAAATAAATAAAATAAATGTTTATAAATCTAATAAAGCCAAAAAATTATTTGGTAATTCTGCCAGAAATGGTTGTATTGTAATTACCACTAAGAAAGGAAATTATAGAATAGAAAACGACGAGTCTTACGCGAAAATTTATGAAAATAAATTTGAAAGAGTAACACTTTCTCCTTTATCTACTTTTTCTATTGATGTAGATAAAGCTTCTTATAGCAATGTTAGAAGAATGATTAATAATGGAGAAAAAGTGCCCTTTGATACTGTTAAAATAGAAGAAATGATTAATTATTTCGATTATGATTATGAACAACCAACAGACAAACATCCTTTTTCAATTCATACAGAAGTATCTAAGACACCTTGGAATACAAATACCAAGTTGGTAAGAATTGGTTTACAAGGAAAAGAATATTTACAAGAAAATTTACCAGCATCTAACCTTACTTTTTTAATAGACGTTTCTGGTTCTATGGGTAATGCTAACAAATTACCTTTATTAAAAGCTGCTTTTAAACTTTTAGTAAAACAACTTAGAAAAAAAGATAAAGTTGCTATTGTTGTTTATGCAGGTGCTGCAGGTGTTGTTTTAAAACCTACTTCTGGCAATCAAAAAGAAAAAATAATTACTGCTTTAAATAATCTAGAATCTGGTGGTTCTACTGCAGGTGGTCAAGGTATAGAGTTGGCTTACAAATTAGCCGAAAAAAACTTTAAAAAGAATGGCAATAACAGAGTTATTTTGGCAACAGATGGCGATTTTAATGTAGGTGCATCTAGCAATAAAAATGTGGAAAAGTTAATTATTGAAAAAAGGAAAACAGGAGTGTTTTTATCGGTTTTGGGTTTTGGATATGGTAATTATAAGGATGATAAATTAGAAATATTAGCAGATAAAGGAAACGGAAATTATGCTTATGTAGATACCATGCAAGAGGCTCAAAAAGTTTTTGGACAAGAGTTTGGAGGCACTTTACATACCATTGCAAAAGACGTTAAAATTCAAATAGAATTTAATCCTAATATAGTAAAAGGTTACCGATTAATTGGTTATGAAAATAGGTTGTTAAATGATGAAGATTTTATAGACGATACCATAGATGCTGGCGAATTAGGAGCAGGCCATACAGTAACTGCTTTGTACGAAATTGTTTTAATAGATGCAAAAAGCGATTATTTAAAAGAAGTGCCAAAATTAAAATACACAGAAACCAATTCATCAAATTCAGACGAATTATTTACAGTAAAATTTAGATATAAAAAACCCTCTGGCATAGAAAGTATAGAAATGGTTCACGTTCAAAACAATACAGTAGAAATAGCCTCTAAAGACTTACAATTTGCTTCCGCTGTTGCATTATTTGGTATGCAGTTAAGAAATTCTAGCTACTCTAATAATACCAATTTAAAAGATGTTATTGTTTTGGCAGAAAAGAGTAGAGGAGAAGATAAACAAGGTTACAGAGCAGAGTTTATAAGGTTAGTGAAAAGTTATGAAAATGAAATTTAACGAATAAGTAAGACCAGATAAAAAAATCGAAAACTAGAAATTAGTTTTCGATTTTTATACAATTCTATTTTAGTTTATTCTTCCATGGAATGGTAAACAGAATTTACATCGTCATCTTCTTCTAGCTTTTCTAAAAGCTTTTCTACATCTGCTTTTTGTTCTTCATTTAATTTTGTGGTTGTTGTAGGTATTCTCTCAAAACCAGAAGATATAATTTCTATATCATTGGCTTCAAAATAACTCTGTAAAGCACCAAATTGTTCAAAAGGAGCATAAATTATAATACCTTCTTCATCGTCAAAAACCTCTTCTACTTCAAAATCTATGAGTTCTAATTCTAATTCTTCTAAATCAGAAATATTATCTTTTTTTACGGTAAAATTACAGGTGTGATCAAACATGAAAACTACAGAACCAGAAGTTCCTAAATTTCCATCACATTTATTAAAGGCAGCTCTAACATTGGCAACTGTTCTGTTATTGTTGTCTGTTGCTGTTTCTAAAAGAATTGCAATTCCATGAGGCGCATATCCTTCAAAAAGCACTTCTTTATAATCTGCGGTATCTTTGTCGGTTGCTTTTTTTATGGCACGCTCTACATTGTCTTTTGGCATGTTTGCAGCCTTGGCATTTTGCATAACTGCTCTTAAACGAGAATTTGAATCAGGATTAGGACCGCCTTCTTTTACAGCCATAACAATATCTTTACCAATTCTGGTAAATGTTTTAGCCATTGCAGACCAACGTTTCATTTTTCTAGCTTTTCTAAACTCAAATGCTCTTCCCATTTCTGTAAACCGTTTTAATTTTAATGCTCACAAATGTAAAACTTAGATTGTTGTTTTACAATTATTTTGATTGTTCATTTTTTTTGAAAATATACTTCATTTTATAGCAGTTATAATTGAAGGTATTTTTTACTTTATTAAAAAATAAGCTTGTTTTGCAATTTCTACTTCTTCATTAGTCGGAATTACAAATATTTTTATTTTACTTAAATTCTGCTGAATTTCCCTTATTTCTTTAGAACGAATAGTGTTTTTTTCTTCGTCTAAAAGGATGCCTAAAAAATCTAAATTTTCACAAACTAATTCGCGCATTAAAGCAGAGTTTTCACCAATACCTGCAGTAAAAACAATAGCATCTAAACCATTTAAAGCGGCAGCAAAAGAACCAATAAATTTCTGAATGCGATAGGCAGCTAATTCTAGTGCATTTTTGCAATCTTTGTTTCCATTAGATGCTTTTTTACTAATTTCTCTCAAATCAGAAGCGCCTGTTAAACCTAGCATGCCAGATTCTTTTTGTAATAACGTGTTTACTTCTTCTGTACTTTTGTTAATTTTCTTCATTAAAAAGAAAATTACAGAAGGATCTATATCACCAGACCTGGTTCCCATTATTAAACCATTCATTGGGCCAAAACCCATAGTAGTATCTATAGTTTTACCATTTGCTATAGCTGCCATACTGCAACCATTGCCTAAATGTATGGTAATAATTTTTGAAGATTTTTTGTTAAGCTTTTCTATTGCTTTTTCAGAAACATATTTATGGCTAGTACCATGAAAACCATAAGCTCTTATATGATGTTTTTCTAAATAATGATTAGGTATGGCATACTGATAAGCTTTTTTAGGCATCGTTTGATGAAAAGCAGTATCAAAAACAGCAATTTGTTTTGCAGATTTAAAAATGGTTTCTGCAATTTCTATACCTGTTAAGTTTGCAGGATTATGCAATGGTGCTAAATCAAAAAGTGCTTTTATGCTCTTTTTAACTTCATTATTTACAATAGTAGTTTTACTGAATTTATTACCACCATGCACAACTCTGTGTCCAACAGCTTCAATTTTATCAACAGACTTTAGAACTCCTAATTCAGCATCTAATAAAGTTTTTGCAATTTTTTCTAAGCCAGTTTTATGGTTTAAAATAGGTAGTGTTTCAGAAAATTTTTCTTCACCTTTTTCATGATTGAAAATAGCCTCTTCTTCACCAATTTTTTCTATTAAACCAACACATTTTACCAATTCTGAAGGCATTGTTATAACTTGATATTTTAAAGAAGATGAGCCCGCGTTTAAAACTAAAATATTCATAGTTATTTTTGATTTGCTTGAATTGCGGTTAATAAGACAGTATTAAAAATATCATCTACAGTACAGCCTCTACTTAAATCATTTACAGGCTTATTTAAACCTTGTAACATTGGTCCAATTGCTAATGCGCCTGTTTCTCTTTGTATGGCTTTATAGGTGTTGTTTCCCGTATTTAAATCAGGAAAAATAAGTACAGAAGCTTGTCCTGCCACGTCAGAATCTGGCATTTTTGTTCTAGCAACAGACATATCTACAGCAGCATCATATTGTATTGGACCTTCAATTTTTAACGATGGATTTTTTGCTTTAGCCAATATTGTAGCTTCCCTAACTTTTTCTACTTCTTCCCCTTTTCCAGAGTTTCCAGAAGAGTAGGAGAGCATAGCTACTTTAGCAGTTATACCAAAGGCTTCTGCAGATTGCGCAGAAGAAATTGCAATTTCAGACAATTGTTCTGCATTTGGGTTTGGATTTACTGCGCAATCTCCCATTACAGAAACTCTGTCTGATAAACACATAAAAAATACCGAAGAAACTACAGAAACACCTGGTTTGGTTTTTATCAATTGTAAAGCCGGTTTTATGGTATGCATAGTTGTATGCACTGCACCAGAAACCATACCATCTGCCAATCCATTTAAAATCATTAATGTACCAAAATAAGAAACGTCTCTTGTTAAATCTAAGGCAGTAGTTTCTGTTAAACCCTTATGTTTTCTGGCTTCAAAAAGTGTTTTAGCAAAACGTTTGCTATGCTCTGTGTTTTCTGGATTTATAATATTTATTTTTTCTAAGTCGATTTGCAATCCAATTTGATCGCATTTTAGCTGTATTGTGTTTCTGTCTCCTAACAAAGTTAAGTTTACAATGTCTAGTAATTGCAAACGTGCGGCTGCTTTTAAAATACGGTCATCATCTCCTTCTGGTAAAACAATATGTTTTTTTTGAACTCTTGCTTTCTGTAGCAAGTTGTATTGAAACATGCTTGGCGTTAACTTATCTGATTGATAAGAGGTTAAAATATTAGTAATGCCTTCTGCATTTACATATTTATCAAAAGTGTCTAGAGATAATAATATTTTCTTATTGTGAGACGCGTATATTTTAGATTTAACAGCCCCAATTCTGTTAGAAATACTAAACGTGCCACCATCTACAGCAATAATTGGTACTGTAGATTGTACACCTTCTATTAATTTGAGTATAGATTCTTCTGGCCTTAAAGTACCTGTTAAAATAATACCAGCAATTTTAGGGTAATTTTTAGAAGCATTTGCTTGTAACGCTCCAAGTATAATATCAGCTCTGTCTCCAGGTGTAATTACCAATGCATTTTCTTTAATTCGCGTTAAATAGTTACGCAATTGCATGGCTCCTGTACTGTAACTACCAATAGCGTTGTCTAAAAACTGCTCACCAAATAAAACCACTCCATTTAAGGCTTTAACCACTTCTTTAACCGTTGGAAAAGCTAAAAAATCTATTTTAGGAATGATATCAATTTGTAATTCTTTAGGAAAATGATTGGTTAATTCTTGTTGAATATAATCTACCTCATCTACTTCTATTTTATTGGCAATTATACCTAAAACATCTACTTCTTTTTGAACAAAAGATTGGTAAGAGAGTTGCATGGTATTAATAAAATCTTTTTTCTTTTTTCCGTTTCCAGAACCTACAATTAATGCAGGAATACCTAGGTTTTTTGCAATCATTAGATTTACATCTAATTCCGTAAAACCGCCATTTCCTGAAAAATCTGTACCTTCTACGAGAACATAATCGTAGTTTGCTTCTAATTTTTTATATTTTTTTATAACGGTTTGTATTACTTCATCTTCTTTTCCTTCGCTAAGTAATTCTACAACTTCGCCTTGTTTGTAGGCATAACAGTCGTTATAATCGATATCTAAATTAAAAAAATTGATGGCAGTATTGGTGTGTTCATCAATTTTATTGTCATTTAATTCATTAATAATAGGTCTAAAATAACCCACCTTAGCAGATTTGGTAAGCATCATTCTTAACAAACCTAAAGATATTAACGATTTACCACTGTCAGATTCTACAGTAGCAATATATATGGCTTTGTTCATGTTTTTGTTTTAATGTACTGCAAAAATAAGTGTAAAGTAAAAATTGAATTGTGATAAAAGTCATTAAACAGTATAAATTTAGTTATACCTGTAAAATTCCCATATTAAATTTTTTTTCAATAGGAGCATGGTTTGCAGCTTCAATTCCCATAGAAATCCAGATTCTGGTGTCTAATGGATTGATTACGGCGTCTGTCCAGATTCTGGCAGCAGCATAATACGGAGATATTTGCTGATCGTATCGTGATTTTATTTTATCAAATAATTCAGCTTCTTTTTCGGGTGTAATTTCTTCTCCACGTTTTTTTAGTGAAGCCGTTTCTATTTGTAATAATACTTTTGCAGCAGAATTACCACTCATAACTGCCAATTCTGCACTTGGCCAAGCTACAATCAACCTAGGATCAAAGGCTTTGCCACACATAGCATAATTACCAGCACCATAAGAATTACCAATAATTATAGTAAATTTTGGTACAACAGAGTTGCTAAGTGCATTTACCATTTTTGCACCATCTTTTATAATACCACCATGTTCAGATTTAGAACCTACCATAAAACCAGTTACATCTTGTAGAAATACTAATGGTATTTTTTTCTGATTGCAATTGGCTATAAATCGTGTTGCTTTATCTGCAGAATCATTATAAATTACACCACCAAATTGCATTTCTTTTGGTTTGGTTTTAGAAGCTGTAGTTTTTACTAATTTACGTTGGTTGGCAACAATACCAACTGCCCAGCCATCAATTCTAGCATATCCTGTAAGTATGGTTTTACCATAACCTTCTTTGTATTGTTCAAATTCAGATTTATCTACCAAACGTTTTATGATTTCTAACATATCATATTGTGCGTTTCTTTCTTTGGGTAGAATTCCAAAAATATCTTCTTCTTTCTCCTTTGGAGGAAAAGCTTCTTTTTTACTAAAACCAGCATTTTCTGGAGCGCCTATTTTATCAACAATAAATTTAATTTTATCTAGCGCATCTTTATCGTCTTTTGCTTTGTAATCTGTAACACCAGAAACCTCGCAATGTGTTGTTGCGCCGCCTAAAGTTTCATTATCTATAGATTCTCCAATAGCAGCTTTTACTAAGTAACTTCCTGCTAAAAAGATACTAGCAGTTTTGTCTACAATTAAGGCTTCATCACTCATAATTGGTAAGTAAGCACCACCTGCAACACAGCTGCCCATAACTGCAGCAATTTGCGTAATTCCCATACTACTCATTACTGCATTGTTTCTAAAAATACGGCCAAAATGTTCTTTGTCAGGAAAAATTTCATCTTGCATTGGTAAATACACTCCTGCAGAATCTACCAGATAAATAATAGGAAGTTTATTTTCTATGGATATTTCTTGTGCTCTTAAATTCTTTTTACCTGTAATAGGAAACCAAGCACCAGCTTTTACAGTTGCATCATTAGCAACTACAATGCATTGATTGCCTTGTATGTAGCCAATTTTTACAATTACGCCACCAGAAGGACAGCCTCCATGTTCAGGATACATATCTTCACCTGCAAAAGCACCAATTTCTATAGATTTAGCATTTTTATCCAATAAATAATCTACTCTTTCTCTAGCAGTCATTTTACCTTTTTGGTGCAGTTTGTCAATTCTTTTTTGACCACCGCCCAATTTTACTTTTACAAGCTTTTTACGTAAATCTGATGCCAATAATTTATTGTAGTCTTCGTTTTTATTGAAGTTGATATCCATAGAAATTTATTTCTTATATTTTGCTAAATTAAGAAATATAGTTGTGATAGTTTTAGGATAAAAATGGCTTTAAGTATAAAAGTTTCTTAAACTTTATGTTTACTTTTTATCGTCTTAGCAAAGAAAAATGGCCTTTTTTGTTGATTGTTGGTTTTGTGTTATCTGCAGGAATTAAGGTAATATTGTACCAATAGTCGTCTGAAGATAATAATTTACCATTGTACATACCATTCCAACCACCAGATTCTAGTGGAATTTGTGCTACCAGTTTACCAAATCTATTAAAAATATTAATACTGCTATTTGGGTAAAACTCTCTATTTGCTCCTTTTACTACCCACGTATCATTGGTACCATCACCATTTGGTGTAAAGAATTTTGGAAATTGAATTACTGATACTTGCAGAGTTGCATCTGGTTTACAACCGTTTTTATCATTTACAATAATGGTATAAATACCACCTTCTAAATTTTCAAAAATAGGTTCATCTTGAAATAATGTGGTTGTATTTTTATCATCATTTCTTAAGGCAAATTGATAATCTCCTATACCTAAGTTGTTATTTATAGTGTCAATATTAATCGATAAATTATTTTCGCTACCAATATTATTTCCTTCATCTACAATGGTTACAAATTCTGGTAATAAAACAGCAGGATTCGATTCATTTATAGTAATTGTTTCTACTCTAGAGCAATTGGTACCATCTGTAGTTGTTGCAGTTACTGTGTAATTTCCGCCAACACTTATTTCTAAATCTTGCGAATTTCCTAAAATATCTCCATTGGCATTTCTCCATTCGTAGTTATAAATTTCTGCTGGGTTTTCGGCAGAAATGGTTAAAGGCGTAGCATTTAAACAGATAATTTGTGGTGTTGTTATTGTAAAATTTGGTAACGGATTTACAATTACATCAAAACTTCCATCATCATTAATACAGCCTGTAGCTTTATTTTCTATTCTTACAAATATGGTTTCTGTGGAATTTGTATTTGTGTAAGGTGATGAAATTGCTGCAGTTCCAGAAGTTGCATCTGAAGGTGAACTGTGAAAGGTAACAATAAAATCGTCTGGATCTTGAGCTCCTAAAAGTGCAGGAATTTGACTTTCTAAGTCGATGTTTTGTATAATTCCATTGGTATCATCTCCATCAATAGCATCATCACAATAAGATAAATTGGAAACAGGATTAACTTCTGGCTCAGGATTTACAATTACTCTAAAATTAGAGATTGTATTTGCACAACCTGTGTTGGTATTTACAATTCTAATAAAAATGGTTTCTTGATTAGGTGTTAAGTTTGAATATGGTGTTACTAAAGGCGTATCTCCACTCTGTGCATTTTCAAAAGTTCTGTGATAAGTAACATTAAAATTGTTTGCGTCTTGTGTGCCTAAAATACCCAAAGTTTGACTTTCTAAATCTATATTTTGAGAAAACCCGTTTCTTGCAGAACCATCAGCATCATCATCACAAACTTCTAAATCTGGGACAAGATTAGCCAAGGGTACCGGATTTACAATTACATTAAAAGAAGTTTGACTTGTAAAACAACCTGTAATATTATTGGTAACTCTTACAAAAATTTCTTGAGAATTAGGTATTGTATTTTCAAAAGGAGAAATTAAAGCTCCATTTCCTGAGTTTGCATCTACAGCTGTTAAATGATAGGTTACCGTAAAATCTGTAGCATTTTGAGTGCCTAAAATACTAGCAGTTTGCGTTTCTAAATTAAAGTTTTGTGCAATTCCGTTTGCGTTGTCGCCGTCTGTAACATCATCACATAATTCTAAATCTAAAACAATTTCTGCTGTAGGAACTGAATTTACTTGTAAAAAGAACTGTCCTAAACCTGCGCAACTATTGTTAATTGTACTTACAATTCTATAGTAAATAGGAAATTGAATTCCACCATTTATAGTGGTTATATCAATTTTAGAAAGATCGTTTCTATAATTGGTAATATCAATCTCGTTTAAAGTATTTGCTCTGTCTTGTATGCTTTCATAATACAAAATACTAGTATTTGCGGGTGCATTTATCCCTGCTTCAATAGTGTTTCTGTCTAAGGAAAAATTAGTAATTCCATCTGTATCAGAATTATTACCAGGAGTATTGTTTCCTTCTGAATCTAAAAAATCATCACAAACAGGTGGTTGTAAATCGTTATAATTATTGTCTAAAACTTGTGCAACGTCTAAACGAAGTTCAACTAATGTTTGTGTGCAACCTTTAGTAGAAGTAACTTCAACAAAAACAGATTGTGGGATGTTTACTTGAACTGGGTAAGAAGTAGGTTCTGTTATAGGATTTGTACCTGCTGCATCTTCAAAATATAAAAAAGTTACATTAGGAGTTTCAGTAATATTAAATGCTGCATTTGTTAAATTAACAGTTGGGTTGTTGTTATTTACACTAATACATTGGTTTAATTCTGGGTTTAATTTTAGAACAGGCAAAGGATTTACAGAAAGAGTAATTGCATTTGAAGTTTCCGAACAAGAATTACCTGTTCTGTTTAAAATAACTCTAAATTGATGATTGTTAAAACTTTGTAGAACATTTGTTATTTGTAAATCTGCTGAATTTACTCCAGAATAAGTTCCATTATTTGAAAGCGCAGTAAAATTAACGCCATTATCTGTAGAAATTTCCCATTGAAACGCATCTGCAGTAGAATCTATAGAAATAATACTTGTGGAACTTTCACAAAAAATAACATCTTCAAAAGTGGTGTTAATAACTATTGGTGCTTCTGTAATGTAATTTATATTTGGATTTGTATAACCATCTAAATTGTTTAGAATTTTACCATTTTCATCTACGGCAAAAGTAGTGGAGTCTAAAACTCCATCTTTATTTATATCTGTAAAACCGGCTTCATTTACATCGAAACAATTATCATTATCAGCATCTAATTCTGTAAAGTTAAAGTCTAAATCGTTATCTGTATTGGCAATTGTATAATTAATAGATAGCACTTTTACATCTGCAACTGTTTCTAAATTATCTACTAAACCATTTATACCAATTAAGGAATTTCCATTGTCTATTCTGCCATCAAAATCAGTATCTAAATTATGACCAGCTTCTGTTGTGTCAAAAATTCCATCGTTATCAGAATCGATGTCTATATAATTTGCTATGCCATCATTATCAGAATCTAAATTCATGTTGGATGTAAAAATATCATCTAAACCATCAAGATTAGTATCTGTTCCAGAAATAGAAATTTCTTGTCCAAAGGCTTCAATAATATCAGGAATTCCATCATTATCTGAGTCTAAATCGAACATGTTTTCAATGCCATCTCCATCAGAATCTAAAGAAAAGCAAGTAAGTTCAATTTTACCATTAAAACGAGATGTTGCAGAAATTCCTGTAGATTTATGCTGAAAACTGATTTGATTTACTTGATTTGCTAAAAACTGAAATGTACTTTCAGCTGCTGTTGTGTTTTGAACATATTTAAAATGAATTTCTGAAGAAGAGATATTTGTAACCCCAGATTCAAATTCGCCGTCGAAATTAGTATCTACTAAAAGTTGATTATCAGGATCTAAAAGTGTTACATTTTTGTTGCTAGGTCCAACTTTTAGTATAAAAAATTCACCATCAGAAACAATATGATCTAAATCGTCATTTTGAGAAAATCTAAAATTGATATTTTGAGTAAAATTTAGCGTGTATTCTAATTCAGAATCAACTTGAGTTGTAATTAAAGATTCAAAAAATCCATTTGTACTTCCAATAAAAGAATTACCAATATCGGTTTCTGCATAGACACTAGAAATTATTGAAGAACTTGTAGAATTGTCTTGAAAAATAATTAAAGGATTATCGGTGTCATTAAAGTTTATAGAGGCATTTCCAATAGATTCATCACAATTTAAAATACCATCATTATCTAAATCAACATCTAAATTATCTATTATTAAATCGCCATCATAATCATCAGGACAAATACTTACAGGTATTTCTGAAGAAATAAAGTCTTCATTTGGGTTACAAATAATGTTACCTACAAGTCTATATCTACCAGTTTCTGTTGCTATAGGTTGGTAAGTAGATTGTGTACTTCGCTCTTCCCATAACCCTGTGATTTCATTAAAATACTCCCATCTAAAACTATCAAATAAAGTGGTGTTTGAGGCTTCTAAAGTTACATTTGGTATACAGTTACCTAAAGCTACAACACTTGTATTAAAATTAATTTCTGGAGCTGTTAAAAAACCAGAATAAAAACTTCCAGAAGTTGCGTTTCCATTTTGGTTAAAATAAGCACAGTATAATTCTTCTGTACTTGTTACACTTATATTACCAGAAAGCCCAGTTACTTTGTAAGTTACATAAGCTGCGTTGCCTTCCACTGCATTTGGTCCATCAGGATTAAAATTATTTATGGGTGAATCATTTATTAAAACAGTTGCATCAGTATTTGCAACAATAGTGATACCTCCATTAAAAGTTATGTTTCCAATTCTATCAATTAGAGCAATATTATCTACATTTCCTCTACTTTCACAACTTAATGGTGGTACAAAAAACATACCTTGATTTGCTTCACTTGGTTGCCCGTTATTTCCTAAACCACCTATGCCTTGGTAAGCAAAAACGGGTTTAGAGGTTTGTACAAACATGTTACCATCATTAGAGAAGAAATTTCCTTCAAGCACTCTAAATTCGCCACTATTTATAACATCAACAGCATTATTACCAACGCGTATTTCTGTATCATCTTCATGAGCAACAATTAAAACATTTTCCCATTGGTCTGTACCACTTCCTCTCACAAAAATATATTCTGTACCTATTTTATTGACATCAACAATTTGGTCTATACCGTAATCTCTTGCGCCTCCATTACCAAAACTACCATTTGCAGAACCAGCGTTTACTACAATGTTTTTATCTGCTTGAATTAAAGTACCAATTAAACCAGCTCTATTAATTGGAGTTTCATTAGAATTGGTGGCAACAATATAGCTTTCGCCTTCATTTAATGTAATTTCTGGAATAGTTGCTCCTCCAGAAAAATTTTTGATTAAGATGCCAGCAGGTAAGTCAGAAAAATTAACTTTTGTATTGTCTTCTGTAGCCATTACAGAAATAAAATTTAGGTAATTATCTTGCGGATTTTCATTGGTATACATACCTGCCCTAAAGGTAGTACCAAGTGCAGCAGCACCTTTACTAACCAAAGCACCTGCTTGTGAGTTTCCACCACCAGCCAAAGCTCTAACAGAAACATAAATTTGGCCACCAACAGCTTCTATAATAAAACCTCTATCATTATGTATGGTACTAGTTTGATTAGAGTTTACAAAAAGTTGACTTTGATTAGAAATCTCAATTTCTACAGGTGTTGTTCTAGATACTACACCAGTAATATCGTCATTAGAACCAACTTGTGTAATGGTATAACTTACATTTTGTACACTTGGTGTAGAAATATAAATAAACTGTGCGTTTGGTCTAGAACTCCCACTATCTGCATTGGTTAAAGGAGGAATAAAATGTTTTTGACTTAATTGTGCGGTTGTGGTTTTTGCAATTAAAACGAATAGAATGAAAACTAATGTATTTATAAACTTATTGTTAGTCATGGATCTTGAAATGGTAATAATAGAAATGATTCAAAAATAGTAAGAATTAAATGAATTTTAATTATTCTAAAAAGAAATATTAATAAATCTGTAACAAATAACGAATAATTGCAACATATATTTAAAGTAAGTATTGTTTTTTTTTGAAAAAAAAATAACGAAATTGCTAGAGTTTAAAAATTATTCAACTTAAAACCAAAATTAATATGGCTGATGAATTTGATTTGTTAGAAACAAATGCAACACAAAAAACAGAAAAAGTAGATGTAAATTGGGGAAAAGCAATTGACACAATGAAATCTAAATTGTCTCAAGAAGAAGATCCCGAAAAACGTCAAAAAATATTAAATGCTACGTTAGATGATGTGGTTGATATGGCAGAAAAAGACAGGTCTTCTTTATTAGACGCTATAAAAGATTTAACAGACTATCAGGATGAAGTTGGTATAAAGTTCGAAGGTTTTTCTGCTTTAAATGCAGCAGAACAAAAAGTTATAGACGATGCTCAAAAAGGCTTAGAAAGAGCAAGAATTGAATTAGAAGATGCGAAAAACAAACCAGATACTTGGTGGAATAATCTTTGGGGAAGAAAATCTAAAATTGCAAAAGAAGAGGTTGAGTTTGCAGCAGCAGAAAAGTTAAGGGCAGGAGCAGATAACAAGGCAAAAGCACTATTTCAGCAACGTATAGAAAGTGCAAATGTGCAAACTTTGTTGGGTGAGCTTTCTTTTAAATCTCAGGCAGCTGTTACACGTTTAAAAAATAGAGAAGTAGAAATTAAAGAAGTAGAAGAAAAGCTAAAAACTGCAATTGTAGAAGCGTCTAAAAACCATACCAAAGCTTTAGAACAAAAGAAAGAAGTAGAAGATAAATTAGAAGAGCAATACGCACTTTTAAAGCAATCGAGACAAGAGTTAGATGAAATTGCAGACAAGCAATCTACAGCCTATTCAGAAGCAATTGGTAAAGTAACAACTATAGAGCAAAAAGTAGAAGAATTAGAAGGGCTTAAAAATGCCTACACAACGTTAGCAGCAAGTAAAGATAGTTTTGTGCACAAACACAATTTAACTATTAAAGTGTTAACTTCTTTACGTTCTAATTTACAAACCCATAGAGCCAAATTAAAATCTGATACAGAGGAAAGATTAAAGTATTATGATGGTTATATTGTGGCTTTAAAAGCCAGAACAGATCAAGAATTTGCTGCAATTTTAGAGCATTTAGGTGTAAAAACAGATGAGCATATTGGTGAAACTTTGGCTTCTATGCATTCTGCAAGTGCCAGAGCAAGACAAGATATGATGGACAATATTCCTGTTCATGAAAAAGTGATGACAGGTGTTTACAGCACGTATGCAGAGGCTTTACAAGAAATTCGTGAGAAAGATGTAGACATTCAAAAGAATTTTGCAGACAGATATGGAATCGATATGAAAGAGATTTTTGAAGATTATTACAAAGCAGATGCAAATGCACCAAAAGGTAATAATGGTGAACCTGCAGAAACGCCAAAAAAAGAGTCTTCTTCTAATGACGATTTGTTAGGTTAATATTTTTTGGGCGTTCCCTTCTTTTGTGAAAAACAAAAGAAGGTCAGGCTTTCCATTATATCTTTTTTTAAACCCTGAAAAAAATCAGGGTTTAAAAAAAGGATGCCATTTCAACCTGCCTGCCGGTAGGCAGGTCTTTAACGCAGGCTTACTTATTAACAATTAGCTTTTTAGCTTAATTTTCTCATATTAAAAACAATGTAATTTATAAATATATTTTATATTTGTAAAAAATAAATATAAAATGGCAACATTCACATCTTCATTACCAGATAATCTTTTAGAAAAATTATCTGCTTTAGCAAAAGAGTTACAATTACCTAAAAATAGGTTAATAGAAAATGCTTTAGAATTGTATTTAGAGCAAGTAGAAAAGGCTAGTTATATTAAATCTTATAAGCAAGCAGCAACAGATAAAGATATTTTATTGGTTGCAGAAGAAGGTATGCAAGAGTATTTTTCAGAAATTAATAATACAGATTCTTAGTAAATGAAACAAGGCGAAATCTGGGAGTTGTATTTAAATCCTACAAAAGGGAGTGAACAAAATGGCAGGAGACCAGCTGTTATTATTAGTGGTAATATGATGAACAAATATTTACAAGTTGTAATTGTTTGTCCGTTAACAACCAGTATTAAAAATTACAAAGGCAATTTAATTTTAAAGCCAGATACAATTAATGGTTTGTTAGAAACTTCAGAGGTTTTAACTTTTCATGTGCGTTCTGTTTCTAAAACAAGGTTAGATAAAAAGTTGGGCAAAATTCCTTTGCAAGAAGTAGTAAAAATTAAAAAAACTTTAAACGATATTCTTAAATTTTAAAAATGATTACAACTCCTTTAGATTCTGCTATTTTAAACTCTAAAGAGCAATATGTTTTTTACCACAAAATGGTAGATTTTGTATTAAAAGAACTCATTGTAAGTGTGCAACAAGAGCAATTGTGCACGCAGCAAGAATTACTTGTTTTTAAGCAATATTCAGATTTACTTTTATATTCTATAGAAGCAATGCGTATAAAATATATGTATGATGAAGAGGATAATATGAAAGTAGATTTAACAGATTCTGGCTTTCCAAATTATTTAGAATTCAGGTATTTGTATAACGATTTAGAGTTGAGAAATCAGTATTTAGATAAATTAACAGATACAGATACTTTAAAAGAAGAGTTTTTAGATACTTTATTAAGAAAAAAACAATCTGTAAAAAGAAGTAGATTGTTTCAAGCAGCGTCTATTTTATATTATCAAACTGTAGATCAAAGATATATTTTTAACAGATTTGTACAAGGTAAAATTCTAGAAACACCCAACAATAAGAATGGCAATTTAATGATAAGTTGGAGTTTTTACGACGTTTCTAAAAATAGACCTTACATCTGTTTTATGTATTTTAATTATGATGGAAAACGAATTAATGATGAAAAAGGAAAAATATATCAAGCTTTAAAAGAAAGTGCAGATAGAGAAATGCCTTTAGATACAATGGCTTATAATATCGATAGAAAATTGCCAAATATTCAGCCAAAACACATCAAAAGAATCGATTTAGGGCCTTTTCATAATGTATTTGCAAAAGATGAAAACGAAATTACGCATGCTATTTTAGGCGGTATTGCAAGAAAAGAAATTCCTTTAGAAAGTTATGCATTATCATTAAAGATAGATGAGGTTTTTTCTGGAGAAACGTTTAAAGAAGTTGGTTTTTTCTCGAAACAAACCATGCAAAAATGGAGTGAACCTATCAAACAAAAATATGTTTTAGCACCACATAGAATTATACAATTATTACACAATAGAGCTCCAGAAGTTTTACACAAATTAGCTAGAGAACCAATTGAGTTGGCGAGTTTAGAGTAAAAAGTAATCAGTCTTCAGTAGGCAGTTTGCAGTCATCATTAGAGTAATTAATTTAAGAAGAAAAAATAAAAAAGAAAATAAAAAACATTAAGCAGACTCAAAAGTAGCATACACTGCCAACTGAAGACTGCTGACTGAAGACTCAAACTTATGAATCACAACACCACATTTCCTATAAAACAAAACGAATTAGATGTCTTAAGAGATGAAGCATCAGGTTATTTAAAATCTGTACAATGGGAGCAAGGCAACCGTGCAAAAAATAGAGATAAAGATGCAAAAAACGATTCTATTTTATTGTACTTGTCTAGAGCAAATAGCGGAAGTAATGTAGAAATAACATCTATTTCTAAAACTATTTTAGCGTTAAAAAAACGCTTGTTACCAGATTCTATTGCCATTCCTGTGTATTTAAATCAGACTTTATATGCAGTGCAAGAAGGCATTACTTTAGGTATTTGGATTAAAGATTCTTATTACGATTCTTCTGGTTTATCAAGTTTAAACGAACGTAAATCGGTTTTAGATAATTCAGAAAAAAGAGCATATGAAAGTAAGTTACAAACAGCAACTGCTTTTCAATTATTTGCAATTTCATATAAAATTTTACACGATTTAAAACCACATAGTTCTGACGATTTATCAGTGATGAAACAAAAATTTGCTGGTATTCCAGAGGTTTCATTTACATCACCTTTAAAAGGAATTGCCTGTGCTTTATTTTATTTTGATAAATATTTAGGACATCCAGATATTGTAAAACAAGACAAAGATGTTATCGATTTTACAGTTGTTTATTTTGAAGCTTTAATTGATGAAATTCAGTTAAGAAAAAGCAGTTTAGAATACATAGAAACTGTTGTAGATAGAACTTATAAATTAGAAAAATCTGATTTTGCAGTTTCTGGTTGGGACAATGTTTTTTCTGGAACAGCAAAAAGTATCGAATTTAATAAAATTCAGTTTGAGCAAATTGTGGGTAACAAAGATGCCAAACATTTTGCACGCAGATTAACAGAAAGAATGCTGAGTTACGATTTTGATGCAAAGAAAAATCCATTTCAAGAATTAGGTGGGTTTATGCCTGTTTTTATGGGATATGGAATTCCAGGAACAGGAAAATCTATGCTAATTGCAGCCATTGCAACGCGTTTAAAAGAACATTCAGGCAATTTAGACATTCCGTTTTTGTTTCATCCAATGCCAGATACTTTAATTAGTACTTTTCAAGGTGGTTCTGCAGAAAAAATGGTAGAATGGATGAAGCCCATGCAAGATCCAACAAAATTAATTTTTGCACCAATTGATGATGCAGAAAATAATTTACAAGAAAGAACTGCACAAGGCGTTTCTGCAGGTGTAAAAGAGGTAATAGGTGTATTTTTACGTTACACAGAAGGTGCTTACGCTGTAAATTACGGAAATTCTTCAATAGGACTTTTTACAAATTTGCCAGAAATGTTAGACAAAGCTGTTATTTCTAGAGTGCAAGGACGTTTTAAAATTGATGGTGCCAGAACTCAGCACGATTTTATAGATCAAGATTATATTTGGTGGAAAAAATTTGAGAAAACAATGCCAGATTTTGTGAATATGCAAAACCCTGCCAATTATCAGTTTTTAAAAGATCAAGGATTGTCAAAAAACATGGGCGATGTTTTAGGAGCTATAGAAAAACCAACGGAACAAAGAGTTTTAGAAGCTTATGAAAAAGCAGAAAGCCAAAATAGAACAAACGAACATTTGTTTTTTGCAAACTTGTATAAAGAGATTCAAAAGATTTTTCCATTCTTTTCTTCAAGAGATGTTAGAAATATACAATCTGCAATTTCATTACGATTAACAGATTTCGATTTAGAAAAAGACTGGTTTGAAAATCCTGAAACGTACTTCAAAAAAGATTATGAAACCAAATTTAATATGTTGCAGGAATTAATGAAAGCAAATATGAAAGGTTTAAATTTTTCTGAAATTAGAAGACAAGAAGTGGTACGTTATTTAGACAATGTGGCAACTATTGCAGATACAGATTTTAAACGAAAAGTAGATGCAAGAGTTAACCAGATGAATATCGATTTAAAAGCGAGAGAAAATTTTAATAATGACAACTAACAAAGTAAATAATGTTGTTTCTAAAACCATTTCTAAGTTTTGGGCAAAGTTAGAGCAAGTCAGTTTCGATTTCACCTTTAAAAACGGAAAAACGGAACGCTTGACTCATGAAGTGTATGGAAAATCAGATGGAGTGGCAGTTTTGTTGTACAATCCAACAACAAAGAAAGTGGTGTTGTCTAAGCAATTTAGAATACCAATGTATGTTGCTGGCGTAAAAAACGGATTTTCAATAGAAGTTGTTGGAGGAGCAATTGATAAAAATGAGTCGCCAGAAACAAGTGTTAGCAGAGAAACCAAAGAAGAAATTGGTTACAATATTTCTGAATTAGAAAAAGTAAGTACTGTTTTTTTATCACCTGGTTTGGTAAAGGAACAAGTACATTTATATATTGCAAAATATAAAAGTGAAGATAAAATAGAAAATGAAGGTGGAGGTTTATCTGAAGAGAGCGAAGAGATAGAAGTTTTAGAAATATCTTTTAAAGAGGCTCTAAAAATGATAGAAACCCAAGAAATTATAGATGCAAGAACCATAATGTTGTTGTATCATTTAAAAGTTAAAAATATATTTTAAAATTACGTTTGTCATTCCTGCGCAGGCAGGAATCCAAACTAAGTTAATTTGGAAGTCTATTTTTGTTGTAATCAGAATAATTTATAGGTTGAACAATGCTTATATATTGTTTAACGAATAAAAAAACAATTGAGTAAGCAAAGTCCTTTCCTTTGGAAAGGATTTAGGATAGGAAAATCATAGACGCAAGAACTATACTGTTGTTGTATCATTTGAAAGTTAAAAAATCACTTGAGTAAGCAAAGTCCTTTCCTTTGGAAAGGATTTAGGATAGGAAAATCATAGATGCAAGAACCATAATGTTGTTGTATCATTTAAAAGTTAAAAAAACAATTGAGTAATCAAAGTCCTTTCCTTTGGAAAGGATTTAGGATAGGAAAACCATTGACGCAAGAACCATAATGTTGTTGTATCATTTAAAAGTTAAAAAAACAATTGAGTAATCAAAGTCCTTTCCTTTGGAAAG
>NZ_CANNFH010000002.1 GCF_947503875.1 uncultured Polaribacter sp.
TTATCAAGAGCAATGGGTGAAGATGTAGGCACGTATGCCATTAGTTCAACTTTAGCAAATGCGAATTATACAATTACCTTTACAGGAGCAGATTTCACGATTACACCAAAAGCAATTGCCATAGCAGCAGAGGCAAAAACAAAGGTTTATGGCGAATCAGACCCTGCTTTAACCTTTAGTATAAACCCAGACTTAGAGACAGGTGATGTTTTAACAGGAAGTTTATCACGAGCAACGGGCGAAGATGTAGGAACGTATCCAATTAGTTCAACTTTAGCAAATGCAAATTACGCAATTACCTTTACAGGAGCAGATTTCACAATTACACCAAAAGCAATTGCCATAGCAGCAGAGGCAAAAACGAAGGTTTATGGCGAATCAGATCCTGCTTTAACCTTTAGTATAAACCCAGACTTAGAAACAGGTGATGTTTTAACAGGAAGTTTATCAAGAGCAATGGGTGAAGATGTAGGCACGTATGCCATTAGTTCAACTTTAGCAAATGCGAATTATACAATTACTTTCACAGGCGCAGATTTTACGATCACACCAAAAGCAATTGCAATAGCAGCAGATGCAAAAACAAAGGTTTATGGGGAAGTAGACCCTGCTTTAACCTTTAGTATAAACCCAGCCTTAGAGACAGGTGATGATTTAACAGGAAGTTTATCAAGAGCAACGGGTGAAGATGTAGGAACGTATGCCATTAGTTCAACTTTAGCAAATGCGAATTACGCAATTACCTTTACGGGAGCAGATTTCACGATTACTAAAGCAGATCAGGTTATTACTTTTAATCCAATTTCGCATGATAATTTAGATAGTTTTGAATTAACAGCAACTGCAAGTTCTGGTTTAGCAGTTAGTTACACAAGTTCAGATACATTAATTGCAACTATAAATGGAAATGTAATTACAGTTTTAAGTCCAGGTACAGTAATTATTACAGCAACACAATTGGGTGATAATAATTTTAATCCAGCAATTGCGATTACTCAGAGTTTAACCATAGCTACATTAGGCGTTTCAGAAGATATTTTCAGTGCAAAAGATGTGTTTTTATATCCTAATCCTGCTAAAAACAGCTTAAAAATTAGTTTGGGTATTGATGCAGTAGAGGTTACTATATTTGATGTGAATGGTAAGAAAATTCAGGAGTACACCAATTATATTTCTGACCAATTAATAGATCTTAGAGATTTTAAAATTGGGGTATATCTGATTCGCATACAAAATAACCAAAAAATGATTACCAAGAGGTTGGTAAAAATAGAATAATTTAATTTATAAACTCAAATATAAAATCCGGAGTAAAATTTTTACTTCGGATTTTTCAATACTATATTATGAAATCTTTTTTATTTCTTGTCCTTTTATTTTGTTATACAACTGCTTTTAGTATGCAAATTTTTATAAAAACATTAGATGGCAGAACCATAACTTTAGATGTAGAACCTTCTGACACTATAGAAAATATAAAGCAAAAAATACAGGATAAAGAGGGTTTCCCACCTGACAGTCAAAGATTAATTTTTGCGGGAAAACTTCTAGAAGATGGCAGAACACTTTCAGATTATAACATTCAAAAAGAAGCAACCTTACATGTAATACTACTAAATCGGTTTATATCTACTACAAGTTCAAATTGGAACGACCCAACAAACTGGTCTTTAGGTAATGTGCCAAGTACCACAGATAATATTATTATAAATAATGGTACAACTGTAAATTTAAGCACCAATGAAACACTTCAGAATATAACTGTTTATGGAATTTTACATGTTAACCCAACTAAAACGTTAACTGTAAGTAATTTATCTGTAAAGAATACAGGTGTTGTAAACATAAATTCAGACAATACAGGTAGTGGAACCATTATAAGTAATAACAACTTAAACGTTGAATCTACAGCAAAATTAAACGTTTTTGCATCAAATAATAGTAGTGGTGTATTATTAGCAAATACTAATGCAAGTGGATACGTAACCTATAACAGAAACGAATTAGAAGCGAACAAATGGAGTTTGATAACGCCACCAGTTTTAGAGCAAAAAATTTTAGAATTTGCCCAAAGTACCGCAAATGATATTCGTATAAATACAACACCAAGTCCTAATAGATACGCAATAGCAATTTACAATGATGCGAATTTAAAAGATGAAAAATGGGAATATTATACTGCAAATACTAATTTAAATACAACTTTTGATGTCCATAAAGGATATTCAATTTCAAGAGCTTCAAATGGTAGTGTAAGTTTTACGGGAAATTTAGAAATAAACTCCTACAATACTGCTGTTGTTCAAAATCAATTTAATTTAATTGGAAATGCTTACACCACGTATTATCCAATTAATAAAAACGAAAACCAAAGTTTTTTAAGTGATAATGCAAGTAAACTTGCTACACCAGCAGTGTATATTTGGAGCAATAGCCAAACAAAATATGTAGCAGTTACCAATTCAATTTCGTCAGCAGAAAAATTTTTACAACCAAGTGAAGCTTTTTTTGTGGAGGTTGCAAACTATACAGAGTTGACTTTTAATAAAGATTTACGAAGTGAAATACCAACAACAGGTACTCATAATTTTAGCAAAACAGCAAGTACAAATCCTTATTTAAAATTAACCGCAAAAAATAAAAATGTGGCAGTAGCTACAAACATTATTTTTTCTGAAACAGCAACAAAAGGTTTAGATGTAAGGGAAGATATTAAAAATTTTGAAGGCGCTAATTTTGATATCAACTCGCATTTATTAGAAAATTCACATGGTAAAAATTATACTATACAATCTCTGCCTTTTTCAGAAATAAATAATTTAATAATTCCAATAAGTTTAACTGCTAAAACTAAAGATGTAATTACTATTTCTCTTAAAACTAAAGATTTACCAAATGGATTAATGTTGTATTTAGAAGATAGAAAAACCAATAGTTTTATAAGATTAGATGAGGAAGATACGCAGCATAACATTACTTTAAATGAAGATGTAAAAGGAATTGGACGTTTTTATTTGCATACATCTTCCAAGGTTTTATCTTCAGCTGCTAACATTTTAGATTCTATTTCTGTGTATAAAAGGGATAATAATACTTTGAGAATTACAGGTGTAAAAACTAAAAATGCAGTACTTAAAATATTTGATGTTTTAGGAAAGCAAGTTTTAAAAACGAATCTTAAAGGAGGTATTAAGAATGATATTCAACTTCCAAATTTAAAAGCAGCTATTTATTTGTTAGACATAACTGCAGAAAAAAGAAAATTTACCAAGAAAATAATTTTAGAATAATTCTTTACTATTTATTATTTAAACTTAAAAACCCGAAGTAAAAATTTTACTTCGGATTTTTTTTATGCTGTCATTCCTACGCAAGTAGGATTTTTTTTATATAATTACTTACTTAATTCAATAGCACTCGCAATAAATCTTCCATCTTTAATCACACCTTCAATAGCACCTTTTCTAATCACATTACAAAAACCACTATTTACATCATGAGCATCTCCAAAATCATCAATATTAAAACCATCTACAAAATAGGCTTTCTCATTAAATTTTACAGCTAAATTGCAACCATCTTCAGAGTCTAAGTCGAATTTACATTGTCCACAAGAAATTTCAGCCTGTTTAACACTAACTTTTAATTCAGTTTTGCAACTTGCAAAAACTAACAAATTTAAAATAATTATTTTTTTCATAATATTATTCTATAATTTTCAACTAAAAACTATTTCTTAGCCCAAGAATCTCTCAATCCAACTGTTTTATTAAAAACTAATTTTTCAGCAGTAGCATCATCATCAACATTAAAATAACCCATTCTTTGAAACTGAAAACGTTCGCCAATTGTTGCAGATTGCAAACTAGGCTCTAAATACGCTTCTATAATTTCTAGAGAATTCGGATTTACAAACTCCATATAATCTTTGTCTTTATGTGCATCTGGTGCTTCATCTAAAAACAAACGGTCATACGCTCTTACTTCTGCTTTTATAGCATGTTTTACAGAAACCCAATGCAAAGTGCCTTTAACTTTACGCATGCTTTCTGGAGTTCCACTGCCAGATTTTGTTAACGGATCATAAGTACATTGTATTTCTGTAATGTTTCCATCAGTATCTTTTGTACAACTGTTTGCCGTAATAAAATAGGCATTTTTCAAACGCACTTCTTTCCCTAATTTTAAACGGAAAAACTTCTTATTCGCTTCCTCTCTAAAATCTTCTTTTTCAATATAAATTTCTCTAGAAAAAGGCACTTGTCTGCTGCCAAAACCTTCTTCATAATCATTATAACTTGCGTCTAAAAATTCTTCTTCACCTTCAGGATAATTGGTAATTACCACTTTTACAGGATCTAAAACACCCATAACTCTTTTGGCAGTATTGTTTAAATCTTCACGAATTTTAAACTCTAAAAGTGCCACATCAATTACATTTTCACGTTTAGAAACACCAACAGTTTCTACAAAACTTCTAATAGCAGCAGGCGTATAACCACGTCTTCGTAAACCAGAAATGGTTGGCATTCTAGGATCATCCCATCCAGAAACTATATTTTCTTCTACCAACTTTAGCAACTTACGTTTACTCATAATAGTATAACTCAAATTCAAACGAGAAAACTCGCGTTGTTTTGGCGGATTTGGTAAGGTGCTTTTGCTGTATTCATAAACATTATCACGAAACCAATTGTATAATTTACGGTGTGGTTTAAACTCTAAAGAACATAAAGAATGCGATATTTGTTCAATATAATCACTCTCACCATGCGTCCAATCGTACATTGGGTAAATGCACCAATCTGAACCAGTTCTGTGGTGCGATTTATACATAATTCTGTACATTAAAGGATCACGCATTAACATATTGTCATCTGCCATATTAATTTTAGCACGCAATGTATGTTCGCCTTCCTTAAATTTCCCATCTTTCATTCCTTCAAACAATTCCAAGTTTTCTGCTACAGATCTATCTCTAAAAGGACTGTTTGTTCCAACTTGCGTTGGTGTACCTTTTTGCTCACGCATTACTTCAGAAGATTGAGAATCTACATAAGCCTTACCATCTTTTATCAATAAAACAGCCCAATCAAATAATTGCTGAAAATAATCTGATGAATAGCGTTCCTCTGCCCAATTATAACCCAACCAAGCAATGTCTTTTTTAATAGCATCTACATATTCTTGCTCCTCTTTTGCAGGATTTGTATCATCAAAACGTAAATTTACGGGTGCATTGTATTTTTGCCCCAAACCAAAGCTAATTCCTATCGCTTTTGTGTGGCCAATATGCAAATATCCATTTGGTTCTGGTGGAAAACGAAAACGTAAACTCTCTTTTGGCATTCCATTAGCCAAATCTTCCTCTATAATATGCTCTATAAAATTGAGCGATTTAGTTTCTTCAGACATTGTGTAATATGAAAAATTAAGATGCAAAATTACGTAAAATAACTTTTATAATTCCATTTTGGGCGGGCCCTTTCAGGTCAGGCTTTCCACTATATCTTTTTTTTTTAATGCTGAATTTATTTTAGTAATTCACAATAAAATAGCATAATTCATTTTTAAGAGGATGTATTTAGTTCAGATTTAAAAAAAAGGATGCCGTTTCAATCCTTCACGCAGGCATATTTAGCAGTTAAAGTTTTCCAAAAAGCCAAATGTGTATTTATAAATTGTCGTAATTTTGTGAGTATGAAAAATGAAGTTGCAAAAAAGCCAGACTTAGTTGTTTTTAACGAAGAAACACAACAATATGATGCTGCTTTAAAACCCTATGGAACCTCTGCAAGTTCTCCAGTAATAAAGCCATTAAATACAGCAAGTTGGAAAAACGATGGAATACAGCGTGTAAACAAACAACTAAAATCTAAATTTGATGAAGTTAAAGCAGAATACGAAGCTTTAATGCAAAAATTTGAGTACAACGATTTAATTTACAACGCAAAATTTAGTTTCGAGCCTATTTTTGGGGAAAATTATCACTTATACAATAACAGAAATGGCGAGCCTTTTTTATCTATAATAGAACCAGCACAATGTAGTTTTGAGTATTTGGGCTCTTTTAGACTAAATACAGACAAAATGTGGGAGAAAATAGAATAATTTTAAAGCAACCCTCAAAGGGTTTAAAACCCTTTGAGGGTTAAAAAAAACACAAATGGGAATTATACAGGTAAACAATATAAAAGTCTTTTCAAATCACGGTTGTTTAGATGAAGAAGCAAAAATTGGAAGCGAGTATAGAGTAAACGTAACTATAAAAGCCGATTTAAAAAAATCTGCAAAAACAGATAATTTAGTAGATACTGTAGATTATGTGCATTTAAACCATATTGTAAAAGAAGAAATGGCAATACGTTCTGAGTTGTTAGAAACAGTAGCACAACGTATTTTAGATCGTTTTTTTAAAGAATTAAAAATGATTACAAAAGCAACTGTTGCTGTGGCTAAAATAAATCCACCAATTGGTGGCAATGTTGCAGAAGTTGTAATTATGCTTACAAAAAAGAGATAAGCAAAATAAATCTTGCAGATTTTATAAAAATGCGTAAATTTGCAAACCTTAAAAGAGGTTTTGTAATTTTATAAGGCTTTTTTTTAAGCGCAAAAGGTGTCTTGGCCGAGTGGCTAGGCAATGGTTTGCAAAACCATGTACAGCGGTTCGAATCCGCTAGACACCTCTAAGAACCTTAATTCCTTATACGGAATTAAGGTTTTTTTATACTTTATATAGTAAAAGTATAATTTGTAGAAATTTCCAATAATAAATTTAAGTAATAATGCTTAATTGAAACAAATGCAATCAATTATAATGATTCCCTTTCAATTAAATGAAAAGGCACTTTAATTTCTTTTAATGTTTTATTTAGAATTATTTCTGCTGCAGTTTCACCCATAACTTTAAAATCTGTAGACATTACAGTAATGCCTAGAAGTTCTTTTAAAGGAGTATCATTGTAAGATATAATTCCAATATCACTACCCAATTTATATTCGTTTTCTCTTATTTGTTTTACTAGATTAACCAAATGTTCTTCCTCAATAGTAATAAAAAGATCTCCTTTTTTTATGACCATATCTGAATAAACGGTATCTATGATTTCAAAATCTAAACTATGTTCTACACAAAACTTTCTAAAGCCATGCAATATTCTTCTAGGATAAGGATAAACTGCTTTTTCCGGATAAACAAGCATTATTTTTTTGTACTTTCTTACTTTGGTAATACCTTGGTTTAATGCTCTATAAATGTCATTTTTAAAATCTTGATACACAATAGAACCTTGAACATCAAAACCTGGTTTTATATTATCTAAAAGTATCAATTTATCCTTAGGTATTTTTTTAAGAGCAGCTACAACTTTATCAGTAAAACTTACGTGTGTTAAGTCTTCTTTTTTAAAGTGGGGCATAACAACAAAGTAATCGTAAGCAGACTTGTTTTTGTCTAGTAAGTTTAAAAATAAAGTTTCATCACAATGATAAATATGTAAATCTGTGTGAGAGTTTGCGCCAATACTATCTATAAAGTGGTTGTATATCCTTAATTTATAAGAGCTTAATTTATTTACTAAAAATAATATATTTACCTTAGAAATTAATTTTGTTCGAGAAATATAAAATCCTTTTCCTCTAATACTAGTTATAATATTGCGTTCTTTTAAAATACTATACGCTTTCTCTACAGTATCTCGTGATAAATAAAATTCTTCACTAAAGTTATTAATAGATGGTATTTTTTCGTCTATTTGTAAGTTTCCTAAAGATATATTATTAATAATAGAATCAATTATTTGCTGATACTTTGGTATCCTAGAATTTTCGTCAATACTAATTAATTTTATTAAACTCATGTTGCCAATATTATTTATTTATCAATATTCTTCAATCTAACTAATAAGCCTGTAAAACTACTACTTTTATTGCACATTTATAGTTAAAAGTTTACCCGTTTTATTACATTAAAAGCAATAAAATTGTTTTTATTTTGAGATAATTTTAATTTGAGCGGTATAGTACAGGATACAAAATTTTTTATCCAGACGTATTTTTGTTTATGTTAAAACTTACAAATAAACAAAGCGGAAATGACTAAAACTTTTAAGTACGTCGATTATTTATGGGACGATAAGAAAGCATTATCTTTAGGAGATAATCAAGTTGAATTATTCTTATACAGGTCTAATATTTTAGGAGCAGATTTAAGAATTACAAATTACGGAGGAGGGAATACAAGTTGTAAAACCATAGAAAAAGACCCATTAACAAACGAAGAAGTTGAGGTTATGTGGGTTAAAGGTTCTGGTGGAGACATTGGTACTTTAACTCGTTCTGGGATTGCAGGTTTATATACAAACAGGTTGCGTGATCTTAAAAACGTGTACCAAGGTTTGCATGATGAAGATAGAATGGTAGGTTTATTTAACCATTGTATTTATGATTTAGATAGCAAAGCACCTTCTATTGATACACCTTTGCATGGTTTGTTACCATTTGCACATATAGATCACTTACATCCAGATGCTTTAATTGCAGTTGCTGCAGCTAAAGATAGTGAGAAAGTAACCAAAGAAATTTGGGGAGACACAATGGGTTGGGTGCCTTGGCAAAAGCCAGGTTTCGATTTAGGTTTACAATTAGAAAAATGTTTGGCAGATAATCCAGGTATTAGAGGTATTGTATTAGGGTCTCATGGTTTGTTTACATGGGGAGATACTTCTTATGAGTGTTATATGAATAGTTTAGAAGTTATTGAAATGGCTTCTGAATATATAGAACAAAAATTAAAAGAACAAGGTGAAGTTTTTGGTGGACAAAAAGTTGAAAGTTTACCAAAAGAAGAGCGTTTAGAAAAAGCTGCTCAAATAATGCCTTTATTAAGAGGTTTATGTTCTTCAGAAAATAGAATGATTGGTCATTTTTCAGATACTGAGGTTGTAATGCAATACATCAACAGTAACGATTTAGAAAGACTAGCTCCAATGGGAACTTCTTGTCCAGATCACTTCTTAAGAACTAAAATTCAGCCATTAGTATTAGAGTTAGATAAAAATGAAGACTTATCTGATGCAGATGCTATTGCAGCAAAATTAGAACCAGCTTTTGAAGCTTATCGTCAAGAATATGCAGATTACTACAATACTTGTAAAAAAGAAAATAGTCCTGCAATTCGTGATGCAAACCCAGTAATTATTATTTATCCTGGAGTTGGTATGTTTAGTTTTGCAAAAAACAAACAAACTACACGTGTAGCTAGTGAATTCTATATCAACGCTATTAACGTAATGCGTGGTGCAGAAGCAATAACTGCTTATACTTCTTTACCAAGACAAGAAGCTTTTGATATAGAATACTGGTTGTTAGAAGAAGCAAAATTACAGCGTATGCCAAAAGAGCAGCCATTATCTAGAAAAGTTGCTTTGGTAACTGGTGCTGGTGGTGGTATTGGTAAAGCTATTGCAGATAAATTAGCAGCAGAAGGTGCTAATGTAGTTTTAACAGATATTAATGAAGAAGCTTTAATTGAGGCTAACGGAACTTATAAAAGAGACGTATCTTCTTATGCAGTTTGTGATGTTACTAGTACAGAATCTATTGAAAGTGCATACAAAAAAGCTATTGTTGAGTTTGGTGGTGTAGACATTATAGTACACAGTGCAGGTTTAGCAATTTCTAAGCCAATTGAAGATACAACAGATAAAGATTGGAATATTTTACAGAATATTTTGGTAAAAGGTCAGTTTGATTTGGCTAAACAATTTACAGCAATTGCACGTAAGCAAAACCTTGGTGGAGATTATATTGCTATTGCAAGTAAGAACGGTTTAGTTGCAGGGCCTAATAATGTAGCTTATGGTACTGCAAAAGCAGCACAACAACATATGGTTCGTTTATTAGCAGCAGAATTAGCTAAAGATAAAGTAAGAGTAAACACAGTAAACCCTGATGGAGTTATTGTAGGAAGTAAAATTTGGGAAGGCGCTTGGGCAGAAGGACGTGCAAAAGCAAACGGTATTACTGTAGAAGAATTACCAGCCTTTTATGCAAAGAGAAACTTACTACACGAAATTATAACACCAGATGATATTGCTAACGGAGTTTTCTCTTTAGTAGGAATTCTAGACAAATCTACAGGTAATATTATAAATGTAGATGGTGGAATGGCTAACGCATTTGTGAGATAATAAAAATAATTTAATTTGAATTAGTAAGATAAGACTTCTATAAATTGCAATCCAGTTTATAGAAGTCTTCCTTAATTAAGCACATAATACAAGAATGAAAATTAATCAATCAGAAATTTCAGACTACAATCAGAAAACAGGTAAAGATCACAAAGAAAACTTTGACTTTTTATCTAATAAATTAACCAATAAAGGAAAAGATGTAAATAGCATTGTAGCTAAATTATCAGAATTTCAAGTAGCTATACCAAGTTGGGCTTTAGGTGCCGGTGGTACTCGTTTTGGACGTTTTGGATTCTACGGAGAACCATCAAACTTAGAACAAAAAATAGAAGATGTTGGTATTTTACACAGTTTAACACAAACAGCAGGTGCTGTTTCTTTGCATATTCCTTGGGATATCCCTTCTGATTATGATGCGATTAAACAAAAAGCAGAAGCGTTAGATATTAAGTTTGATGCAGTAAACTCTAACACTTTTCAAGATCAAAAAGACGCGGCAGAAACTTATAAATATGGTTCTTTAAGTAATGTAAGTAAGGCTGTAAGAGAACAAGCAATACAACACAACTTAGATGTTATTAAAATTGGAGATAAATTAGGCTCTAAAGCATTAACAGTTTGGTTGGCAGATGGTTCTTGTTTTCCTGGTCAAAATAATTTTCAAACTGCTTTTCAAAATACGCAAGACAGTTTAATAGACATTTACAAAGGTTTACCAGACGATTGGAAAATGCTAGTAGAATACAAGCCTTATGAGCCTAATTTTTACAGTACAGTAATTCAAGACTGGGGCGCATCTTTAATGTTGGCAAATGGTTGTGGAGACAAAGCTTATACTTTAGTAGATTTAGGACACCATTTACCAAACTCTAACATAGAGCAAATTGTATCTATTTTACAATTAAAAGGTAAATTAGGTGGTTTCCATTTTAATGATAGCAAGTATGGTGATGATGATTTAACTGTTGGAAGTATTAAACCTTATGCATTGTTTTTAATATTTAATGAATTGGTTTACGGAATGGAAAACAATCCACAAAATCCAGATTTAGCTTGGATGATTGATGCAAGTCACAATGTTAAAGATCCATTAGAAGATTTAATTCAGTCTTTAGAAGCGATACAAGAAGCATACGCAAAAGCATTACTAATAGACCAAACTGCATTAAGAACAGCACAATTAGAAAACGACGTTGTAAAATGTCAGGAAATCTTACAAGGTGCTTATAGAACAGATGTTAGACCTTTGTTAGAAAAAGCAAGAATAAATGCAGGTGGTGTAATTAGCCCAATAGATGCATATAGATCTTTAGGTGTTAGAGCACAATTAATAAAAGAAAGAGGTAAGCATACAATAGCTACTGGTTTATAAGATTTGTTATGAAAAAAAAGGTAACAGCAGTTTTCGATATTGGAAAAACAAATAAGAAATTCTTTCTTTTTGATAAAGAATTTAAAGAAGTTCACAAAGAGTACGCTTCTTTTGATGAAATTTTAGATGAAGACGGCCATCCAACAGAAGACATTCATGCATTACAAAATTGGTTAAAAGATGTATTTAATAAGATCTTAAAATCCGATCAATTTAATGTAAAAGCAATAAACTTTTCTACCTATGGAGCAAGTTTTGTTCATTTAGATGAAGATGGAGAAGTGCTGACACCTTTGTATAATTACACCAAAGAAATAGATCAAGATGTTGCAGATCAGTTTTATAAAAAATATGGGAACAACTTAGAGTTAACCAGAACAAGTGGTTCATCAATTTCGCCTGGTTTATTAAATTCAGGATTACAGTTGTATTGGATTAAATATGCAAAACCAGAAATTTTTAAGAAAATTAAGTATTCGTTGCATTTACCACAATATTTAAGTTATATATTTTCTGGTGTGCCTTTAAGTGAATATACAAGTATTGGTTGCCATACTACATTATGGAATTATGAAACTAGAGATTACCAAGATTGGGTTTACAAAGAGAAAATAAATAATATATTACCTCCATTAGTATCTACTGAAACTAGTTTAAACATAAATTACAATGGTAAAAGAATTAAAATTGGAGTTGGTATTCATGACAGTTCCTCTGCGCTTTTACCTTATGTTAGAAGTGTAAAAAAACCTTTTGTATTGGTTTCTACAGGAACTTGGAGTATTGCTTTAAATCCTTTTGTAGATACACCTTTAACTAATGAAGATGTACAAGCAGATTGTATTAATTACATGAGAATTAATGGAAAACCTGTAAAATCTTCAAGATTATTTTTAGGTAGAGAATATCAAATTCAGGTAGATAAATTATCTGAACATTTTGGTAAAGACAAAGACTATCATAAAACAGTAGATTTTAATTATGATTCGTATTCAGAAATCTTACAAGATTTCACGCACGCTTTTAAATGGGAATCTTTTGTAGATGAAAATATGGCGCCAGTAACAAAATATTTGTATGATAATTTTGAAGACGCGTATCATCATTTAATGATAGAGTTAGTAATGTTACAAGTAGACAATATTAAGAGAATCTCTAAAACACAAGACATAGAAAGACTTTATGTTGATGGTGGTTTTACAGATAATGATGTATATATAAAGTTACTTTCTCATTATTTAAGAGGCATGAAGTTAAGAACAACTAAAGCTTCTTTAGGTTCCGCTTTAGGAGCCGCAATTGCAATTTCAGATACCAAATTAAATTCTAAATTTTTAAAAAAGAATTACGCTTTAAAAAAACATGTTCCGTTTATTGTGAGTTAATAAGATAAAACAGAACATCAACCATTATCAATAGTAATACTAAGAAAAAAAGATAAAAGTTTTTAGAATAATAAAATATGGCAATAAGTTTCGATACACGTTATCCGTCTGTAGACGATTTAAGAGCGAAAGCTCAAAAGAAAATACCAAAATTTGCATTTGAATATTTAGATGGAGGTTGTAATGAAGATGTAAATTTAATTAGAAATACATCTGAGTTAAGAGAGGTACAATTAAAACCAAACTACCTAAGAAAACACCATGGATCGTCTTTAAAAACCAAATTATTTGGTATTGAATATGACGCCCCTTTTGGAGTTGCACCAGTTGGTTTACAAGGCTTAATGTGGCCAAATTCGCCAGAAATTTTAGCAAAAGCGGCTTTTGAGCAAAACATCCCTTTTATTTTAAGTACAGTTACCACTACAAGTATAGAAAGGGCTGCAGAATTAACAGAAGGTAAAGCTTGGTTTCAATTATATCATCCAACAGAAGATAAATTAAGAGACGATATTATTAATAGAGCAGCTGCAGCAGAGTGTCCAGTTTTAGTAATTTTATGTGATGTGCCTAGTTTTGGTTTTAGACCAAGAGATATTAGAAACGGATTGGCAATGCCACCAAAAATGAATGTAGCTAATATTTTACAAGCTTTTGGCAGACCTCATTGGAGTTTACAAACGCTAAAACATGGTATACCTAATTTTGCGAATTTGCTTCCTTATATGCCAAAAAATTTAGACCTAAAACAATTAGGTAAATTTATGGATCAAACTTTTTCTGGTAGGTTAAATGAAGAGAAAATTAAACCAATTCGCGATATGTGGAAAGGTAAAATTGTTCTAAAAGGTGTAGCTTCAGAATATGATGCAGAACAAGCAATTCGTTTAGGTTTAGATGGTATTATTGTTTCAAATCATGGAGGACGTCAATTAGATGCAGGGCAGTCTACCATAAAACCTTTAGCAACTATTGCAGAAAAATATGGAGATCAAATAGAAGTAATGATGGATAGTGGAGTGCGTTCTGGACCAGATGTAGCAAGAGCTATGGCAAGTGGTGCTAAATTCACCTTCATGGGACGTTCATTTATGTATGGCGTATCTGCACTTGGTAAAAAGGGTGGTAACCACACAATTTCATTATTAAAAACAGAATTACAACAAGTAATGGAACAGCTATGTTGTGAAAAAACTTCAGATTTTCCAGACCATTTAATCAAATAATTTGACAAGAAATAACGTTTTTTAAAAGCCTATTCAAACTAAGTTTGAATAGGCTTTTTTTTGTACTATAATTTTATCTACTACCATTAGATTATTATTCTTTAAATGCAATTATGTTTCATAGTTAGCGTGAGTTCGATTTAAATAACACTGTTTGTTAGTTGCCACTTGTAATATTTAAAACTAATGTCATTTCGGTTTTAAGGAGAAATCTCAAATTAAATATGAGATTTCTCAGTTACATTGCGTTTTGTTTGAAATGACAAAAAACTTATTTTTAGCTGCATAAAAAGTATAAACGCTAATAGTTATATTTAACTCACGTTAACCATTTCAGTATAACTTAATTTATCTCTATTAATTTAAATATTTACGTTTTTTAACATTAGTCTAGATTATCAAATAGTACTTTATACTAGTAAATATAAATACTAAACAGTATAGTGCAGGATGCAGAAACCCTACAAGGGTCATACTTTAGTTTTTGCGCCTTTATTTGAGGGTTATAGAAGTCAATACAACTAATGAAAAAAAGATAAATATGAGTGAAACATCAGTAGAAATACAACCAAGTTCTGGTGGAGAATTTGCAAGAGAACAAGTGCCATCTTCTAAATTAAAAGGCTGGAAATCTTTTCTTGGTATGTATGCAGGAGAGCATGCTGCAGGAACAGAATTTATGATTGGACCTTTGTTTTTGGCAGCAGGTGCAAGTTTAAAAGATCTAATATTTGGTTTACTTATAGGTAATATTTTAGCAATTCTTACCTGGAGGTATTTGGTAGCGCCAATAGCTGTTGCTAGTAAATTAACTTTATACTATCAATTAGAAAAAATTGCAGGTAAACATTTAGTAAAAGTATACAATGTTGTTAATGGAGTGCTCTTTTGTTTTTTGGCTGGTGCCATGATTACGGTTTCTGCTAGTGCAGTTGGGGTTCCTTTTGATGTAAATTTTTCGGTACCAGAAAATATTTTTGGTTTAAGTAGTACATCGTTTTCTTTAATAGTGGTTATTGTTGGTATTGTAATGACAATTGTTGCGGCTGCTGGTTATAATACGGTTTCTAAGTTCGCAAATATTGCTGCACCTTGGATGATTGTTGTTTTTGCCGCTTGTGGTATTTCTGCTTTATCTCAAATGGAAGTGGATTCATGGAAAAGTTTATTAACAGAATGGGACCAAAGTATTAGTGTAGTTCAATCTATAAATGGTAAGCTTGAGTTTGGTTTTTGGAAAATTGTAATATTTGCTTGGCTGGCCAATGCAGCTATGCATTTTGGAATGTCTGATTTGTCTATTATGCGTTTTGCTAAAGATACTAAAGCAGGTTGGGGTCCATCTATAGGTATGTTTTTAGGGCATTACATGGCTTGGATTTGTGCGTCATTTATGTTAGCAGCACAAATTAAATTAACAGGAGATATTTCTGCAAATCCAGGGGCTTTAGCTTGGAGTGCAGTTGGTTGGACAGGTATTATTTGTGTAATTGTAGCAGGTTGGACAACCGCAAACCCAACAATATATAGAGCAGGCCTTGCTTTTCAAAGTTTATTTTCATCTAAGGCAAAATCATATTCAGGTGTAATTTTAGCGGGGCTAGTAGCTACGGCTGCTGGTATTTTCCCTGCACTTTCTGGTAAATTATTAGACTTTGTAGGTTTCTATGGTACTATTTTAGGACCTATGGGTGGTGTTATATTTGTGAATCATTATTTGGCTAAAAAAATGAATTTCAAACAAGATTATGCAGTTGAAAAAGGTACTGGTTTTAATGCGGCTGTTTTATTAGCTTGGGTACTTCCAGTAACACTAGGCTTGTATTTCATCTTTGCAAAAGGCTTATTTCCTGCTTATGCAGTAATACCTTGTTGGATTGCTTCTAGTGTGTTGTATGTGCTAATAATGAAACTTCAAAAATCATAAATTATGAAAATATTAAAATTAATAAGTGCTGTGGCTATAGGAGGCTTAATACTTTTAGCTAGTTTACTTTTATTCTTAGGTACAATAGATGCAAGTGAGTTGAAGATATTGACGTTAGTAGGCACAGTTTTGTGGTTTGTAGTAACACCTTTTTGGATGAAAGAAGATTAGATATTTGATAATGATGCTTTTTGCACATTTCTTATTTTTTATAAGTTGTCAGCAAGAATGTTATCCATATTTTAATGATATGTTATAGTATAGGCTACTATTTGAATTAGTAGATAGATAATACTAGGAAATAAAATTTTTATAAAGTGAATTATCTTTTGGTAATTCACTTTTTTGTGAAAAACATATAAGGTTTATTACTATTTCGATTTTAAAAATTATAGGTTTTTAGTAGGAGCATGAATCTGAAATACAAATTATTTTGTTTCGGTTTAAAAGCATAGTTTCTTCAGCAGTGTTATCCAATATAGGTAGCGTAAATATTGTATCTGCATTGTGTTACATTATATTAAGCAACCATTTTTCCGTAAATACTATATTTGATACTTTTTTAGAGGTGCTCGTAATTTATTCAGTTATATTTGCGTCACCTTAAATGAAACAGAACAAAGCTATTTTATACATGATTTTTAGTGCAATTGCATTTGCATTCATGGGTTCTGTTGTAAAATATTTAAGTACTTTTAACGTGTACCAAGTTGTTTTTTTTAGATCTGTAGGAACTTTGTTGTTTACAGTACCTTTAGTATTAAAACAAAAAGTACCTTTTTGGGGTACCCATAAAAAATGGTTGATTATAAGAGGAATAACAGGTGTAATATCTTTAACCTGCTTTTTCCAATCTTTAAATTATTTAAGCATTGGTACAGCAGTTTCCTTGCGCTATACAGCGCCAATATTTGCAGCTGTTTTTGCGCTTTTCTTTCTTAAAGAAAAAATAAAACCCATTCAATGGTTCTTGTTTTTTATTGCCTTTTTAGGGGTGCTAATTATTAAAGGTTTTGGGGCAGATGTAGAATTGATTGGAGTGTTTTTTGTTATTTTATCTGCTGTTTTTTTGGGAATTATTTTTGTCGTTATTCGTAAAATAGGCAATACAGAACATCCTTTGGTAATTATTAATTACTTTATGTTAATGGCATTTTTATTTGGCGGATTAATGTGTCTTAGGTATTGGGAACAGCCAACACCTATGCAATGGGTTTTATTTATAAGTACAGGTGTTTTTGGTTATTTTGGTCAGTTATATATGACCAAGGCGTTTCAACTGGCAGAAACTAATTTAGTGGCACCTATAAAATATTTAGAAGTAATCATTACCATAATTATTGGAACTTTATGGTTTGGAGATGTTTATAACTGGTGGACACTTTTAGGAATTCTACTAATTCTATCAGGCTTAATTTATAACATTTATATCAAACAGAAAACAAATTTGTAAGTCAAAAATAGCGCTAATTTAAAAGCTATCTCGTATTACTTTTATTGTTAATAGTATTGCGTATAAGACCAATAAAAATGTTAAAATGTTTAAATTTTAACAAAAATCTAGTTATATTTAGACCATATATCTTTTCAAGTATTTAAAATTTAGAATTTTTGTTTCGGCAATTGTAAATTGCTTTAAAGTTTTAAACAACTGATTTAGAGTCGGTTTTTTATTTAAAAACACACGGTTGAGTTTAAAATTTATTAAATTTATATACAAAAAGGGTAAAATAATATACATATTCAGTACAGTACAGGATACAGAGAAAGTCTCTTGTTTGTAATATTGTGTTATATTTTTAAGATACTCTTAACATAATAGTTAATCCAAAAAATAATTTATTGTAAACATGAAACAAAATTTAAAAAAAAGAAATCTGTCATTGGGTTTAAAGCTTACGCTTTTACTTGTGTTTATAGGTTTCATATCTTTTAATGCACAGGCTCAAGAAAAGATTACTGGTGTTGTTAAAGATGTTGATGGTATTACTTTACCTGGTGTAAGTGTTATTCAAAAAGGAACTACTAGAGGTACTTCTACAGATTTTGATGGTAAATATTCTATTACGCTTACTACAGGAGAAAAAACATTGGTTTTTTCTTATTTAGGTTACAAAAAAGTAGAAATTCCAGTTAATGGTAAAACAACTATTAATATCACAATCGAAGAAGCGTCTGAGAACTTAGATGAAATTGTAGTTGTGGGTTATGGTACACAAAAGAAAGAAAGTGTAGTTGGAGCAATTACACAAATTACAGGTGCAGATTTACAAACAGCTGCAGGAGGTATTACCAATGTAGAAGAAGCTTTGCAAGGTAATTTACCAGGGGTAACTGCTATACAAGGTAGTGGTATACCAGGTCAATCAGATATGCAGATTTTTATTCGTGGGCAAGCTTCTTGGAATGGTGGTGGTCAGCCATTAATACTTGTTGATGGTGTGCCAAGAACAATTACAGATATAGATTTTAATGATATTGAAAGTGTTTCTGTACTTAAAGATGCTTCTGCTACGGCAGTTTTTGGTGTACAGGGTGCAAACGGAGTTATTTTATTAACAACCAAAAGAGGTAAGAAGGGTAAAGCAAAATTGTCTTTAAACTTTAATACGGCAATTAAAACAATTTCAAAATTACCAGAAAAGTTAGATTCTTATGATGCGATTCTGCAGGCAAATTCAGCTATTCTTAGAGAGTTGCCATATGTTCCAGAATCTTGGGATTTTTATCGTCCTTTAGAGGTTGCTGAAAGGTTTTTAAGACCTAACGACCCTTTGTATCCTAATATTAATTGGAGAGATGAAACATTAAAAGATTTTGCACAAGATTACAGAATTAACTTATCTGTAAGAGGTGGTGGTGATAATGCCAAATATTTTGGTAGTTTAGCTTACCAGACTGTAAATGATATCTTTGATGGATCTAGATATGATAATGGTAAAGGATATTTAGGTGAATTTAAATATGATAGGTTTAATTATAGAACCAATATAGATTTTAACATATCTAAAACTACAGAAATTTCGGTTAATTTAGGAGGTTATTTAGGTACAAGAGAAGCGCCGGCAAACTTAAATGTAGTAACTAATGGTATCTACGAAATTGCACCAAACGCTTATACTCCTGTTTATGACGATGGAACTTTTGGACGTGACGAGTTAGATTTATTTGGGCTTACTAATCCAATAGTTAGTTTAACAAATACAGGATTTAATAGGTTCACAACTTTTGAAATTAATACAGATGTTATCCTAAAACAAAACTTAGATTTTATTACAAAGGGATTAAAATTTGAAAGTCGTGTATCTGTAGATAGTAGATCTGTAAGTAGACAAAGCTTAAATGATCCGGGAGGAGATGGGCAAGAAAACGTAATTTATCGTATTTTTGATTCAAATGGTGTAGAGTTTTTTGAAAGCCCTTTGGGTGTAAATGACTTCGCTTTCGTACCTTTTCCTTGGACTGTAGGCCCTTCGCAAATTACAGACGGTAGTAGGTATCGTAACTTATTATATGATTTTTCTTTAAATTATGCGAATACTTTTGCAGATAAGCATAATGTTACGGGTTTATTCTTGTTAAGACGTAGAGAATTCGCTACGGGTAATCAGCAATTTGATATACACCGTGAAGATTGGGTGTCAAGAGTAACATACGATTACGATAAAAGATATTTTTTAGATGTAAGTGGTGCGTATAACGGATCAGAAAAATTTGGACCTGGTTTTAGATTTGATTTCTTTCCAGCAGTTGGTGCAGGATGGACTGTTTCTAACGAATCATTCATGGAAAACGTAGAATGGGTAAACAAGTTAAAGTTTAGAGGTTCTTATGGTTTAATTGGAGACGATCAAGGTGGTAGGAGATTTGCATATCAAGCTAATTTTTCTCAAGGAGGCACAACATATTTAAATCCAAATGAATACGGTAGTAGAGATTCTTACGTATTCTTAAATGAAACTAGAGTAGGTAACCCTAATTTACAATGGGAAACAGCAGTAAAATATAATATTGCTGCAGAGGTTGGTTTATTTAATAATTTAGTTTCGTTAGAATTTGATTATTTTGGTGAAAACAGAGATAATATATTAATACCAGAAAATCAAAGAGCAGTTCCAGAATGGTTTGGTACTTCACCTCCGCCATTTAACTTAGGTGCAGTTGAGGTAAGAGGTTATGAACTTGTAGTTAATGCCAATTATACTTTTGCCAATGATTTAAATGTTTTCGGTAGTTTCTTTTTTACCGAAGCAAAAGACGTAGTAATTAATAGAGAAGATCCGGCGTTAGCGCCAGATTATCAGAAAGCAGCTGGTTTTACAATAGGGCAACCGAGATCTGGTATTCCAGGTGAAATTATTACCAATTGGGATGATGTTTATAGTTCTACACCTAGGATAAACGGACAAGAATCTGTAAGAATTGGTTACTACAATTTAATAGATTATGACGGTAGTGGTGCTTATGATAACAATTTTGATAACGTACCTTTTGGATTCCCAACCAGACCACAAAGAACTTGGAACGCTACTTTAGGAATGCGTTACAAAGGGTTTAATTTTTCAGCTCAACTTTATGGGACGCAAAACACAAACAGAAGTTTGGCTAGTAGAACATTTAACAACCAAACAGATGTTTTCTTTACACAAGACTTAAACTTTTGGACAAAAGATAATCCAAATGCAACTAATGTGCAGCCAGACTTTAATTTACCGCAAGGTTCTACTAATGGAAGACAAAATTTCTTTGACGCTTCTTTAGTAAGGCTTAGAAACGTGTCTATGTCTTATGATATTCCAAAAAAGATTTGTAAGAATCTTGGAGTAAGTTCTTTAAATCTTTTTGTTAATGGTACAAATTTGTTTTTATGGACAGATTTACCTGATGATAGAGAGTTTAACGGTAATATAACAGCAGATGCTAGTTTTAGAGGTGACTATCCTACACTTAGGAGGTTTAATTTAGGGTTTAATTTGAATTTTTAAAAAATACGAACAATGAAAAAATATTTTAAAATAATAGTATTATCATTCGGGTTCTTATTTACATTCTCTTGTGAGGATTACTTAGACATAGCGCCTGAAGTAGAAATATCTGTAGAAGATGTATTCGATAATTTTGAGAATACACAGGGTTTTGTTGAAGAAATGTATGCTTTAGTAGTAGATTATGGAACTGCAGGTCATACATTCCAAGACTATATGTTTGGTGATGATTCTTATCATCCTCAACAATGGAAAGCAAGTGGTCAAATAGATGCAGGTACTTTAGATTTTTGGTTTAGAAATACCTTAAGTTATCTTGGTAAAAATGTAAGAACCGGTGGTACTTTAGGGAATACAACACATCAAACTGCTAGAGGTAGGCCTCGTGTTTGGAGAGGAAGTATGGATGGTATTCGTAAAGCGAATATTGTTATAGAAAATGAGGATTTATTAGTAAATCTTACACAACAAGAAAGAAACGTAATTTTAGGTCAGGCTTATTTCTTTAGAGCATTTTTTCACAATGAAATTATGAAGTTTTGGGGGCGCTTTCCTCATATTCAGGAGGTTTTTTCAGGAGAAATTACTATTCCAAGACCAGAGACTTACAGAGAAGCGGCACTTTCAATCAATGAAGATTATAAAAGAGCAATTGAATTATTACCTTTAAATTGGGATAACGAGCCTTATGGTCAAAGAACATTTGGTAACAATCAAGCAAGACTTACAAAAGGTACAGCTTATGCCTTTCAAGGTAAAAACTTATTGTTAGCTGCAAGTCCATTAATGTTCTTTAATAACAGACCAGGTATAGACACTTATCAATATGATGTTGAATTAGCTCAAATGGCTACAGATGCATTTGCAGAATTTTTGAAGTTAGTAGACCAAGGTCTTTATGACTTTGCATCAGAAGCGGACTTAGAAGCAGTTTTTTGGAGAACGCCAAATGGTAACATGTGGCCTGCTATTACTGCAGGTTCAAGAGAGATGGTTTTTGGCTCGCCAGGAGGTAATATAGTAGAAAATAGACGTTTTATGGTTACGGGTATACCAAGAACAGTTCATGGTATAGCAGGTGGTGCAGTAAGTAATATTACGCACAATTACATACACAATAATTTTGGTATGGCAAATGGTTTGTCTATAGAAGAAGATTTAAGTGGTGCTTATGGTCCAACAACTTACAATCCTTCAAGGCCTTTTGATAATAGAGATCCACGTTTTTATAAGTGGATAATTGTTGATGGAGATAGAGTTAATGCTTCTAGAAATTTTCAACTTTTTTCAGACAACGGTTCTGGTAGACCTGGTCGTGACAGAGCTGCAAACGCATCCATTACAGGATATTTGCATAAAAAGTTTTTACCAGTAGATGATAATGGAGATTTGGCAACAAATGCAAACGGTCTGTTCAACCAGTTTAATGGTAGACGTTACCATATGAGAGTTACAGATGTGTATCTAATGTATGCAGAGGCTTTACACGTTGCACAAGGCGCAAGAACAGCACCGGCTTCTTACCCTAAGACTGCAGAACAAATTATTAATGAAATTCGTGGTAGAGTAAACGTGCCAAACGTACATCCTGCCATTGTAGCCGATAATAATTTATTTATGGACGAAATTAGAAGGCAAAGAGCTATAGAATTATCTTTAGAGGCACATAGATGGGTAGATATTAGAAGATGGGGAGTAGCGCACTTGGATAAATATAAGGTTAAAACAGCCTTAGATTTTGATAGAAGTTATACTTTCTTTAGTGAACGTGTTTTAACTACTAGGGTTTGTGAATACCCAAAACAATATTGGTTACCTTTTCAAGCAAATCAAACTCAATTTTATGAAGGCTTTCCTCAAAACCCAGGTTGGTAAGCTTCAATAATTCTTATTAAAATAATAAAGAAAAAAACAATGAAAATAAATAAGATATATAGGTTATTTGCTATAGTTTGTATTACTATGTTATGCTCTAGTAATATGCTAAGAGCACAATCAAATGATACTGAAGTGTCTGCAATTGTGGTAGATGAGCAAGGAAATCCTTTAAATGATGCAGCTATTTTTGGACCTAAAGGAAGAGAAGCTTCAACCAATTTAAATGGTAAATTTAAGATTGCATTAACAGATAGTGGTTCTTTAGTGATACAAAAAGAGGGATATGATTCAGCATTGATTTCCTTTGCAAATATTAGTGATAAGATAACCTTAAAAAAATCTATTTTTCTAGCTTCCGAAAAGGATGAAATTAAAATGGGTGTAACCACAAAAGACAGAAGAGAAATTATTGGGGCGGTCTCTAGTATCAGACCTGAAGAAAGATTAACTTTTGATAATACCCAGTTTGTTAGAAACTATATTAATGGTTTAATGTTAGGAGTTAGAGGTTCTTCAAATGTTAGGGGGTTAGGAAATGCTATTTTTGTAATTGATGGTGTATTTGGACGTAATCCTAACTTTTTAAACATGGAGGAGGTAGAGCAAATTACGGTGCTTAGAGATGCTAATGCTGTTGCTTTATATGGTAGTCAAGGTAGAAATGGTGTAATCGTTATAAATACCAAACGTGGACAAGTAAACAAAAAAGAATTTAATGTAAATGTACTTACTGGATTTAGAATGCCTTTAGAGCTTCCAAATTATTTAGGTTCAGCAGATTATATGGAGTTGTTTAATGAGGCGTTAACTAATGACGGTCAACCTACTCAATTTTCAAACGACGTTATTGCAAATACAAGAAGCGGTAACAATCCTTTTCAATTTCCCGATACCGATTTTTATTCTAGTGAGTTCATCAAACCACTTATCAACACATTTAATGTAATTACGGAGTTTTCTGGTGGTAACGAAAAATCTCAATATTATGTGAATGCAGGTTGGAATAGAGAAGAATCTTGGGAAAGTATAAGCCCAGAGGCAAATAAAGGAAGAAACCGTTTTAACATTAGAGGAAATATAGATTTTAGGGTAAATGATTGGATTACAAGTAGTATTGATGGTATTGCGATCTTAGACTCTAATAAAAGTGCTTTTTCTAGTTTACTTAACGCAGGTACTACATTTAGACCTAATGATTATGCACCATTATTACCAATTAGTTTATTAGACGTTAATGCCAGACCAGGATCAGATCTTATTGATATTCTTGGTGCAGCGCAGTCTTTTAATGGTTTCTTATTAGGTACTTCTCAACAATTTCAAAACAACACACCTGTTGCGGAAGCTATTGCAGGTGGTACTCAAGAGAATGTTTTTCGTGTAACGCAGTTTAACAATACAATTAATTTTGACTTATCTGCAATTACCGAAGGATTAACAGCAAAAACATATTTAAGTTTCGATTTTTTTGATTCTTACAGAGAATTTGTTCGAAACGATTATATTGTGTACGAACCAGAATGGGAAAATGATAGAATTGTTGGTTTAACGGAATTTGGTGTTAATGAAAGGGATCAAATAGAACGTGTAGGTACAAATGATTTTGTATCTAGATTAGCGTTTTATGGTTTATTAAACTACAAGAAAACATTTGCTAAGGACCATTCAATTAATTCTACATTATTGGCATATTACAACACTCAAAAAAGTAATAATGTGCTGCAAACCGATAAAGATGCTCATATAGGTTTTCAAGCAACTTATGATTATAAGAAAAAGTTATTTGTAGATTTTAGCGGTGCTTTTGCGCACTCTATTAAATTACCAGAGGGTAATAGAGGTGGTTTTTCACCAACAGCAGGTATAGCTTATATTTTAAGTGAAGAGCCTTTTTTAAAGGACAACAAATTTATTAACTATTTAAAATTAAAGGCTACAGGTGGTATTATTAAATCTGACGCCGGAATTAATGGTTATTTCTTATATCAAGAAAATTACACTAGTGGTTCTAATTTTACTTGGGATGACGATCGTAGTTCTAACCGTAGACAGAATATTACACAAGGGGCAAATCCTAACATGACTTTCGAAGAAAGAATTGATTTAAACTTAGGGTTTGAAGCACAATTAATGAATTCTCTTTTCTTAGATTTTAACTATTTTAGATCTGAGTTAGACAAACAATTAGGTTTTTTAAATGCGCAATACCCTTCTTTTTTCAACACATTTAGACCTAGAGATAACTTTAATAGTAATTTATTTACTGGTTTTGAATTGGGTGCAAATTTCAATAAATCTTTTAATGATTTTTCTATAGCAGTTGGCGCTAACGTATTATACAGCCAAACAGAGGCTTTAAAAAGATCTGAGATAAATGAGTTTGAATATCAAAACAGAGTGGGTACAGAATTGTCTACAATTTTTGGGCTAGAAGATCAAGGTTTTTATACGGAGGCTGATTTTACACAAGATGTAGATGGTAATTTTATTTTAAATAGCAACTTACCTGTCCCTAATTTTGGAGCTGTTCAACCTGGAGATCTGAGATATGCAGATCAAAATGGTGATAATATAATTGATAACGATGATCAAGTGGCAATTGGACAAGGTAGTAGTCCATGGACTTACGGTCTAAATTTAAATTTAAAATATAAAAATTTAAATTTATTTTTACTGGGAACTGCACAAACAGGTGCTGTTGCTAACAGATCAAACAATTACTTTAGAGTAGATGGTAATGATAAATATTCTGAGGTTGTTTTAGGTCGTTGGACACCAGAGACTGCTGATACAGCTACGTTTCCAAGACTATCTTCTGTTGCAAACCAAAATAACTTTAGAAATTCTACGTTTTGGTTATATGACAATAGTTTCTTTAGACTAAATCGTATTCAATTAACTTATGAGTTTTCAGATAATGTTTGTAAATCTATTGGGGCTAGAGATTTAAGTTTAAACCTACAAGGAAACAATATTCTTGAAATCTCAAAGAATAGAGAGATTCGCCAATTAAATATTGGAGGGATACCACAAACAAAGGCTTACACATTTGGAGCAAGAATATCATTTTAATATAAATAGAAAATTTAGATAAATAGAATGAAAAATTATACAAAATATTTGTTAGCTATGTTGCTTTTTACAGGCTTAATAGCTTGTGAAGACTTCTTAGAACCTATTGATGAAAATAGGTTAGATTTTGAGTTTGTAAGCAGCGATCCAGCATCAGCGGAAGGTTTGCTTTTGCAAGGTTACTCACGTTTAGTAGATCAATATTCTTTTACTGAAGCAGCTACTGATGACGCTGTAAACAATCAGTTGAATAATGGTTTAAAACGTATGGTACTTGGAGAGTTAAATGCTCAATTTAATCCTACGTCTCGTTGGAATAATTACCAAAATGTTTTCTTTTTAAATCGATTTTTGGAAATTGTAGATGCTGCAGAAATTGAATGGAATAGAGATGAAGTAATTAGTGACTTGTTTAACAAACGTCTTAAGGGTGAAGCCCTTGCATTAAGAGCGTTACATCACTTTTATATCCTTCAAGCGCATGCAGGTGTAGGAACATCTGGTCAGTTATTAGGCGTTCCATATTATACCGAATTTATTGAGGCGGATGGAGATTTTAATTTACCAAGATTACCTTTTAGAGAGACTGTTGAAGCAATCTTAAATGATTTTGACGAATCTTTAACTTTATTACCAACAGATTATGGTTTAAGCGAGAGTAACTTAGATCCTATATATGCAGATTTTGTGGGAGACAGTTTTTTACAATACGATGTGGCTAATGGATCTCGTTATAACCTACGTATTTCAGGAAGAATAGTAAAGGCGCTTAAAGCTAGGGTTGCATTATTTGCAGCGAGTCCTGGTTACTTAAATGACCAAGATCTTTACCAAATGGCAATAGATAATGCTAGTGAAGTATTAGATTTAAACGGCGGTTTAGGAGGTCTTAATCCTAATGGAGTTGAGTTTTATATCTCAGAAAGAAATGTTGATGAAGCTGTATTTAGAGGGAATATAGAAGGGCCTAATTCTGGTCTAGAAAGAAGAATGTTTCCACCATCTGTAAATGGTAGAGGAGAAATTAATCCTTCAGAAAACTTTGTAAATGCCTTTCCTATGCTTAATGGTTTCCCTGCTACGCAAGCCAATGGTTTTGACCCTCAAAATCCTTTTGCTAACAGAGATCCAAGATTAGAGAAATTTGTAGTAGTAAACGGTTCTTCTTTTGGAGGTGGTACTATTAATACAGGTTTTGGTGGTGGTATTGATAGACTTGATTCTATCCCAGAAAGATCTACAACTACGGGCTATTATCTTAAAAAACTATTAAGACCAGATGTTAGAATTAATAATGATAATACTACTGTAGATCAAAGAAATTTTGATGTTTACCTAAGATATACAGAATTATTTTTAATATTCGCAGAGGCGGCAAATGAAGTAGGTGGTCCAGATGTAAGTTTTAATGGTATGTCAGCTAGAAATGTAATTGCAGCAATACGCGAAAGAGCAGGTATTACTCAGCCAGATCTTTATTTAACAAACTCAATTACTACGCAAGATGATATGCGCCAGCTAATTAGAAATGAAAGACGTTTAGAATTAAGTTTTGAAGGTCATAGATTTTGGGATCTTAGAAGATGGCAAGCTCCTTTAAATGAAACTGTAAGAGGTAATTTTTTCGATGGAAATAATTATATTGAGATTCCTTCTGTGGAAGCAAGAAATTATCCAGCGAATGCTAATTATTTGCCAATACCAAATGACGAGATTTTTAAGTTTCCGGCAATTGAACAAAATAGCGGTTGGTAATTTAATTAGAGAAATAATTATAATATAAAAACAAAGAAATGAAAATTAAATTAATTGCAGTATTTATAATAGTACTCGGTTTTTTGTCTTGCGAGAATCAAGAAACTGTTTTTGAAGATTTTGACACGCAGTCTGTGTTTTTTCCTTTTCAAACCCCTGTAAGAACGATAGTTCAGGGAGATTTCGACTTAGGATTCAATGACAATGATAATCAAGGTCGTTTTGAGATTGGTGTGGTAATGTCTGGTGTTGTAGAAAACAGAGAGGATAGAAGTGTTAGCTTTGAACTTGCACCAGAATTAATTGACGCTAGTTTATTAGGTGTAGACACGGTTAATGTACAAGCACTGCCATCATCTTATTATACGATAGAGCAAGAAAGTCCTGTGATAATCCCGTCTGGTTCTACAGATGGTCGTATAGGAATTCAGTTAAATGATGCATTTTTTGATGACCCGTTGTCGTACGCTCCTTTTGGAGAGGCGCATTACGTGATTCCATTAAGAATTACACAAATCCAAAACTTAGATTCGCTTTTAACAGGCATTCCTATTGTTGATAATCCTATTAGAATAAATGATGCGGATTGGAATCCTGCTCCTAAAGATTATACACTTTTTGGTATTAAATTTATAAATAAATACAGCGGAGTTCATTTACGTCGTGGAGCAGATAGAATTGTAGGAACCTCAGTTTTCAATGATTTTTCGGGTACACCAGAAACTACCCCAATTGACACCACATCTGTTTATCGTGCAGAATTTGTTGTACAAGATGAACTAGCTCCAGTAGTTACTAAAGGACGAAGTAAGGCACAGGTTTTTAACCGTGTTAGAAGAGGTAATATTGCAAGTAATGCAGAAGTTTCGTTAATTCTAGATTTTAACGATAATGGTGACATTACAGTGTCTAGTGCAGAGGATGAACCTCTTGTAGTAACTGGAACTGGAAGATGGTTAGAAGATGGTGATGAATGGGGTGGTGAGCCACGTAATGTAATTTATTTAGAGTACGAATACAGAGATGTAGAAGTAGTGCAAGACATATTTTTTGGAACTGTAAGATCAGAAACAACAGTGGATTTACTGCATACTGTAAGAGATACTTTGGTTATGAGAAATAGAGATGTTAGATTTGAAGAATTTACTGTTAATTTAGAGAGATAGTAAGATAATTTATAAGCAATATTTCATTGTATATAATATTTTTAACTATATATTAGGTATTAAAACCTTTCATTATACTCATAATGAAAGGTTTTTCTTTTTACAATAGCAATAGATATTGTTTACTACAAAAAATAAGGTTTTTCAAAAAGAATTGTGTAACATGAATCTATTTTTGTGCGCAATTAGAAAAAGATACACTAAATATTTTATTGTTCAATTATAACTCTTTATGTTGTGTTGGTTATTATTGTTTTCATCTTTTTCTATTCGAGGTTATAAATAAATTTACAGGATAATGTAAGGTGCTAATAGTAAGTGTGTTGTAATAGAATAGAATTAAAAAAAAATACAGTATTGTGCAGGATACATTTATAATTTTATTGGTATATATTTATCGAATAATCTAATAAATATATAATTATGAAAAAAATTACATTTAAAAATTTATTGACCTTGGCATTATGTGCTTTCGCTTTTCAAGTACACGCACAGGTGGATTTTCAATCAAAAACTTTCTACAAATTAAGAACAGCATTAGCATCACCTGACGAATATAACACGGCAGTAAAAGATGGTGAAGAAAAAGTGCCTCCATTTGTTGATCAATTTGTTTATGCAACCATTGATCCAGGTAAAAACGCTTTACCTTTAACACCATTAAATACAGATAATCCAGATCTTCAGCTTTTTGCGTTTGTAGAGCTTGTTGGACAAACTGTAGAGTATCCTGCAGAATCAGGGCAAATGAATCAAATTTATAATATTGTGAGCAAATTTGAAGGAGCAGGAAACGGAAACGGTGTTTTAGAATTAAATGAAATAGGTATAGCATCAAGTAGAACAAGAATTAGAGGGAATGCTTTTCCTTATGACGAAGATGTGGCGAAATTTATAGTTGTTGAGGCATCTCAAGACGATAATGAATCATCTTATCAATTAATTAACGCGGCTACTATTGGAGCTGCATCACAACCTAATAGAGCTATTCAGCCTGATACAAATTATGAATGGTTAAATTTTCATACTGTAGATTTAGGTGCTTTAGATGGAGCTAGACCAAGAATAGAGCAATTTGTTTTTGAAACTGAAACAGGAGAACAGGTGTTAAGTAACGAGCAATTTGATGTGAGTTCTATTTTTATTGCAAACCCTGTAAAAAACACTTTAAGTGTAAAAGGTATTACTGATAATGTAAAGCAAGTAACTGTGTATTCAGTTCTAGGTCAGCAAGTGTTATCAAGAAAAGTTACAGCACAGTCTACTTTAGATGTAGATGTTAGTGGATTAACAAGTGGTATGTATCTTGTAAAATTAACAGGAGACAATGGTTCTTTTACTAAGAAAGTTATAAAAGAATAAATAGAAATAACTAATTTTTTTAAATCGATATGTTGTCTTGCTTAAAAGAATATATCGATTTTTTTTATATATTCAGGATTGTGCAGGATACTTAAAAAAATATGTTTACGTAATATTATTCTATATTAATTAAATTAAATTTTATCTTATGAAAAAAATTACATTATTATTAGTAATAACTTTAATTACATTTGTATCTCAAGTACAAGGACAAGTTGGTGACCTAGATGCTGGTGGTTACGGTTTTTTTAATGCAGCAACACCTGGAACTTGGAAAATTAAATTATTAGAACAAATTGGTGGTGAAGAACTTTTTTTAACAGTAAACAATGAGCTTAAAGCTGTATGGACTTCAGAAATGACTGGTGATAATCCTGCTCAACTTTGGGTTATTACTAGTAATCATCCAACGCTTGATCAAGATGGCAACGCTTATTCTTATATTACTTCTGCAGTTCCTAATATTGGGGTTTTAAAAGCAGATGTTAATACCGATGCTACACCAGATGTAATAGTTGGTACTAGTACTGGGTTAGATTCTGAGCAATCTGCATGGCAATTTAGAAAGTTTCATCAGTCTGAGCCTGACTTTACTAAAAATAGTGAGTTAGCAGGCCAAAATACAATTTTTCTTCAAGGTAGTAGAGAGGGTACGCCTTGGGAATCAGCAAATAACGCAATCAGATTAGGTGTAACAGTTGAAAAGGATGCGACAATTCAGCTAGATGGATCTGCTTATGCACTTAGATTTAAGTTGATAGAAGCTGCTACAGCAAGTGTAAATACTTTTGGTTTAGATGCATTCACTGTATTTACTTCTAGTAATGACCAATTAACTATTAAAGGTGCTACTTCTAAAGTAAAAGAAGTTTCTCTTTATTCTGTATTAGGTAAAAAAGTATTATCGAAAACAGTTAACAACGCAAATGGAGAAATCAACATTAACATTAACTCTTTATCTACTGGTTTATACATTGTAGAAATTAATGGAAATAATGGAGAGAGATTAACTAAAAAGGTGATTAAGCAATAATCTTTTAGTACATCAAACACTATTTTTACGAGAAATCATTCTATCCTTAAAAAGATAGAATGATTTTTTTGTTTAAAAAAATCATTTATTTTGAAAAAAATAAAAGCAAGAACTTCATTTTTTACAATTTAACATTTTCTAAACAGACACTACAAGATAAACATTACGCTTTTTAATTTTATTTTTAGAGCATTACTTAATTTATGCATTATGACTAAAATTATTAAAAATAAAGGGTTTTCGCTACTGCTTATCTTTCTGTTAATAAGCTATAATTCTTTTTCTCAAGTAACTTTAGAAAAGGAAGTGAAAATTACAGATATTGGTTTACATTTTAATGGCCGACAAATAGATAGAAGTCTTACTACTAATAATGGCAACCCAGATTCTTACGATTTTGTTTTTGGTAGGGCAATTTCAGCAAGAACAGATGGAGATTCTGTTCAGAAATATGGGAACTACATTTTTTTGACTTGGTATAAAGGAGGTAAAATGGAAAGAAATGTGATGCTTTCGCGTTACAACTTAATTACGGGTAATATTGTTACTATAGAATTTCCTCACAGACATACAGGCTATATCAACCAATGGTGGTTAGGAGAATCTCACAATTATATCTCAGTTGCTGTAAGTCCAATAGATGGTTCTATCCATTTATTATATGATATGCATGCTTACAGCAGAACAAGACCTAGAGACGGTAGTTTTAGTAAAGACTATTTTAGGTATTCTTATTCAGTAAAAAATGCAGCATTATTACCAGATGACGAGTTTACAATTGATAAGTTTATAGAAAAACCAAATGCACCAGGTACATACAGGCATTTATCATTAAATAGTGGTAGACCAGGTTTCCCTGTTGAAGAATATGCAAAATACCAAGCATTAACCTACCCACGTTTTTTTATAAATGATGCAAACGAATTGTTGATGTACATACGCGAAGGAGGAAATAATAACGGAGCTTATAAGTTCACAAAATACGATGCAAATACGTCAACTTGGTCAAATTTTACCAATTTTAATGTATTAAATGCTAGAAGACAATCTGGCATAGAACACAACTGGGGGCTTTATGGAACCATAAAATATGTAAACGGTAAAATTAGAATAGGTTTTCAGCGTAGGTCTGGAGACAATAACGATAAATATGTGTTCCAAAATGGAGTATATTATGCGTATTCAGATAATCAAGATGGCTCAGACAGTTGGAAAAATCATTCTGGTGAACCTTTTTCTGTGCCACTTTTTGATGCTGATAAGATAAAAGTAATGGAACCTGGAGATTATGTGCCAACGACACAACAAAATAAAGTACGTATTGTAGATGGTTTTGATTGGACCGTAACAGAAAATGAAGACGTACATATTATAAGTAAAGTAAGAGACACTCAAAATAACATCACTAAAAATTTACATACTTATAAACCCGCAGGTGCAACAGATTTTATTACTTCAGAAGATTTTTCTGGTGGCTCTGCAATTTATACCTCTGGAGAAAGCATCTTTCTTATTGGTTTAAAAAATAATAGAGTGTCTATAGAAAAAGCAGCAGGAGGAACTAATAATTTTACAACTGTTTATGAGGCTACTTCTGGTAAAAGGTTTGAGAATGGTAGAGTATATATTAACGATGGAAAGCTATATTACTTTTTATTAGAAAGAGGAACTAGTAGTGCAAGGCCTTTGTATTTGCAAGTTATAGATTTAGACATACCAGCTACAGATCCTACTTTACCTTCAAACTTTACAATTCAAGCGCTTGGAGAAACCTGTGCAAATGCAGAAAATGGTTCCTTAATTATTAATGCTGCTGCAACCCATAGTTATATGGCAACTATTAACAATGTAGCGTATGAATTTACTAAGAATACCACTATAGAAAATTTAAGTCCTGGTACTTATGATATTTGTATTGATGTTGTAGGGAAAGATCATACTAGTTGTTACCAAGTAAGTATAGAAGAGGCAGCAACTTTGTCTGCAAAAATAGACGTGAGTAAGCGTGCTGCACAAGTTTCAGTGGCATCAGGTACAGCACCATATACAGTTATTAAAAATGGAATAAAAATATTGGAGACCAACCAAACCAATTTCTCTGTACCTGTAAATAATGGAGATACTATTCAGGTTAAAAGCAAAGAAGCTTGCCAAGGAGAAATGTCTAAAACTATTAATTTATTAGAAGATGTTAAAGCATACCCTAATCCTTCTAATGGTCTTTTTGAATTGTTTATTCCCAATGATATAACTACTATAGCTATAGAAATTTATAATGTGCAATCACGTTTATTAGTTGCTAAAACGTATCAAGTAACTAATGGGAAGGTACAATTAGATTTACAAAATCGTCCTAAAGGCATGTATTTTGTAAAAGTAAACTCAAGTAAACCAGTATTTGTTAAAGTAATAAAGAAATAAAATGAAAAACACATATTTATATACATTGGTAGTACTCTGTTTAATTATGTTTTCTTGTGGAGGAGAAGAAGGCTCAGAGGAAGTTCAAATAGAAGAAAATACAGCACCAACTGTTCCTAACATGATATTTCCTCTAGAAAATGAAATTTGTACAGATAATAATGTTGTATTTCAATGGAGTGCATCTACAGATGCTGAAAGCAATAGAATAACGTATAGGATAGAAGTTGCAGAAAATAGTTCTTTCTCGCCAATATTACACGTACAGGAAAGTTTTTCGGAATCAAGATTAATAAGTTTAGATAGAGGTAAAGCATATTATTGGCGTATTAAAGCAGTAGATAGTAGAGCTGCAGCTAGTGAATATTCTGAGACAGTACCATTTTTAACAGAAGGAGAAGGTGTTTCTAATCATATCCCTTTTGCGCCAGCATTAGTAGCACCAGCATTAAATGCAGAAATTGATGCTACAAATGTAATTTTAAGTTGGACTTCATCAGATATAGATTCAGATCCACTAACTTTTGATGTATTTTTAGATACAAATGAAAACCCAACTACAAAAGTAGCAGAGAATCAAACTGAAACCATTTATAATGCCACAAATTTATTACCATCTACAAAGTATTACTTCAGGGTAGTTGTAAAAGATGACAAAGGAGGAATTAGTACGGGGCAAGTTTGGAGTTTTAGTACAAAATAGAATCAAAAATTTAATAAAGTATTAGCTGTTATCATCATCTTGATTTTAACAGCTTTTTTCGGTCTATAGAATAAACAAGCAATGGTTTGTTTACCAAACATTGTTATTTAGTTAATATTTGATATTCATATCATTTCGCCTTAAATGAAGAAATCTTAAATTAAATACGAGATTTCTCATTACACTTCGTTTCGTTCAAAATAACCAACAACTAATTTTTAGCTATATAAAAATATAAACTGCAATAGTAATATCTAATTCGCGTTAAAAATTGTTTTTGAAAACACTTATTTTCTATCAGGACATAGCAAGATGGATTAGTGGTTTATTTATGGTTAACTTTATCAAATTCAAAATAGTATAAAAAAAATACCAAACAAATGCATTATAAATATACCTATACAGCCGCAATTTTCTTTTTTCTAACATTATTTACTAATGCTCAAGTAACTTTAGAAAAGCAAGTAAAAATAACAGATATAGGTTTACATTTTAATGGCAGTAAAGTTAGAAGTGGCACTAAGTTTAACACAAATGATGGCAATACAAATTCTTACGATTTCTATTTTGGACGAAATATTTCTGCTCATGGAGATTGTGTAAAAACCTATGGAGATTATGTTTTTATGACTTGGTATAGAGGTGGAGAAGCAGATCGTCATGTAATGCTAACGCGTTACAATACAATTACAGGTACAAGTGTAGATATTGAGTTTCCTCACAGACACACAGGTTTTCAAAACAAACCTTGGATTGGCGAGTCTCACAATACGATTGGTATAGAAGTTAGTCCTTTAGATGGTACAATTCATATGGTATATGATATGCATGCCTATAGCAGAACAAGACCTTCTAATGGTAGTTTAAGTAAAGATTATTTTAGGTATTCTTATTCTGTAAAAAATACAGTTACTTTGCCAGATTCAGAATTTACTTTAGATAAGTTTGTTAAAAATAGTACTGGTGGTTACAAACATTTAAGTTTAAATAGTGGCAGACCAGGTTTTCCATCAGAAGAATATTCTAAATACGCTGCTTTAACATATCCTCAATTTTTTCAAAACGATTCTGGAGATTTATTTGTGTATTTAAGAGAAGGTGGCAATAATAATGGAGCGTATAAATTTTCTAAATATGATGCAAACACATCAACTTGGTCTAATTTTACACATTTTAATGTACTAAATGCCAAAAGACAACCAGGAATTACGCATAATTGGGGACTTTATGGTAATATGAAATATGTAAATGGAAAAATTAGAATTGGTTTCCAAAGAAGGTCTGCAAATAATAACGATAAATATCAATATCAGAATGGTGTGTATTATGCGTATTCAGACAATCAATCTGGAGCAGACAGTTGGAAAAACCATGCTGGGCAACCATTTTCTTTACCTCTTTTTGATGCGGATAAAATAAAAATAATGGAACCTGGAGATTATGTACAAACTACACAAACTAGTAAAGTTTATATAGTTGGTGATTTTGATTGGACAGTTACCGAAAATGATGATGTTCATATAATTAGTAAAGTTAGAGATTTACAAAATAACGTAACTAAGACTTTGCATACCTACAAACCATCAGGTGCATCAGATTTTATTACCTCAGAAGATTTTGCAGGAGCAACCTCTATTTACACCTCTGGAAATAGTGTTTTTATTATCGGATTAAAAAATAATAGAGTTTTTATCCAAAAAACAGAAGGTGGAACAAATAATTTTACAACAGTGTATCAAGCTACCACAGGTAAAGTTTTTGATCATGGTAGAGTTCATGTTAAAAATGGTAAAGTTTACTATTATTTAATGGAAAAAACATCAGGTAATGCAATGCCTTTGTACCTTCAAATAATAGATTTAGATATAGAGAGAGCACCATTTAGAGTCTCTCTATCATCACCTTTAGGTGGCCAAAATTATTATGTAGATAAAGCAACTCAAATTTCAGCAAATGCTTTTGATGATAATGTAGGTATTGCAAAAGTAGATTTTAAAGTAAATGGGACTTCTGTTAATGAAGATACTACCAAACCATATACTGTAAGTTGGACACCAACTGCAGAAGGTGAATATACCATACAAGCAGTAGCCTATAATAATAACAACGAAACCGTTTCTTCTTCAACAATAACAATTAATGCACAAATTTTTGATCCAACCAATATAAATGGTAAAGTTTACCGATTGAAAAACGTTGCAACAGGAAAATATTTAAAATCATCTGGTGCTAACGTAGAAGAAAGTGATTACGTTGCTAACGATGCTGCTTTACATTGGAAATTTGTTAAAACAAATATTGGAGATACAGAATATTATAATATAGATAGTGAAGTAAATGGAGTTTTAAGAGGAGCAGGTTCTGGAGCGGGAAACACCATAATAAGCACAGGTAGGCCTTCGCCAAATAGCGATGTAGATAAGGTTTGGACATCTAATTACATAGCCACTGAAGATGTTTATAGGTTTAGTGTTAGAGATGGCAATAACTTTTTATACCATCAAGATAATAACAACTTTTACAACATTGTTGCAGATATAAATGATGCGAGAAGCAAATGGATTTTAGAGTTGGCAAACCAAGCTCCATTAAGTATTAAAGATGAACAAATAAACTTATTCTCAGTAAAAATTTATCCAAATCCAACCAAAGATAATTTTACTTTATCTTTTAATGGTTTAAGAGAAGCAAGAGTTAAAATTTATGATGTTCTTGGTAAAGAAGTTTTTGAAAAAGTTACTTCAGATGAAAAAATAATAATCAATAATAATAATCGATTTAAGTCAGGTGTATATTTAGTTCGTATTATTGGTGATAATCAAAAAGTAATTAACAAAAAATTAATTGTAGAATAAAACAAGCATTTCATCATAATCATCATCCTATTTTTTTAAGTAGGATGATTTTTTTTGCGGTATAGAACAGGATACAATTCAAAAAAAGAGAAAGTATTTTAGAGCGATTAATCTATAGTATACATCAATTTTATGAAAAGACGTTCTTTTATGCAGCTTTCTGCGCTAAGCAGTTTAGGGTTATTACTTCCTTTACACTCTTGTAATTCAAACAGTCACAAAGTTATTAACTTAGAAGATTTCACTGCATTTCAAAAACAATCTTTTGATCTTTTAAAAACCTGGTGTGATGCTATGATTAGAGATCAGATAAATGATAATAATGATCCTGTTACAAATGGAACATTGTATTGCCACGCTTGTAAAACCGTTCACGGTCGTGCAAATGATGCAGTATATCCGTTTATGTATATGGCAGACGCTACAGGAGAAAAAAAATATTTAGATGCTGCACTTAAATTGTTAGATTGGTCTGTAAATGTAGATGGCCCAAAAGGAAGTTGGACAAACGACATCAACCCAAAATCTTGGAATGGAATTACTGTTTTTGGAGCTATTGCTTTGGGTGAAGCGTTGCATCATCATGGCCATTTATTATCAAAAGAGGATAAAACAAAATGGGATGCCAGATTAAAAGAAGCTATTGAATTTGTATACAACAGATTTGATATGCATTTTAGTCATATCAATTATCGTTTTACTGCAGTGTATGCTTTATACTTTTTAGGCACTTATTTTAACGAAGAAAAATACATCAAACGAAGTGATGAATTTGCTGCGTTAATTCCAGATTATTTAACAGCACCTAATAAATTAATTTTTGGAGAAGATAAACCAGATAATGATAAAAGTGCAAAAGGTTTGTATCCAATAGATATTGGTTACAATGTAGAAGAAACCTTAAATGGTGTGGTGCAATACGCTATTTTAAAGAAAGATGAAAAGCTTTTAGAACTGCTTACAGAATCTATGAATGGGCATTTAGAATTTATTTTGCCAGATGGTGCTTGGGACAATAGCTTTGGAACACGACAAAACAAATGGTCTTATTGGGGCAGTAGAACTACAGATGGTTGCCAACCTGCATTTGCATTAATGGCAGATAGAAATCCTGCTTTTGGCACAGCAGCTGTTTTAAGTACAGAATTGTTAGCACGTTGCACTGTAGATGGACTTTTAGCAGGAGGTTTACATTACGAATCTCATGGTGAAAAACCTTGTATTCATCATACATTTTCGCATGCTAAAAATTTAGCCTTTGTATTAGACAATTTAAAAGCTACAAAATCTGCGAATAAAGAAACGCCTGTTCCTAGAAGTACCAATAATGGCGTAAAACATTTTCCTGAATTAGATGTTTGGTTGGGAGCAAGAGGTCCTTGGAAAAGTACAGTGTCTACTTACGATCAAATTTGGAAGAAAAAATACTCTGTTGCAGGTACAGGAGGTGCTTTAAGTATTTTATGGCACGATAAAGTTGGGCCTTTGTTTACAGCAAGTATGGCAGAATATTTAATGGTAGAACCAAACAACCAACAGCCACAACCAGGAATTGACTTTTGCATAACACCAAGAGTAGAACGTTTTGAGAATAATGTATGGTTTACAAATATTCACGATTTAAAAGCAAAAGCAAGTTTTAAAGACGAAAATGGAATTATCAATTTTAACATAGCCGCAAATTTAACCAATAGAGAAAAAGAGGTTGCTTCAAAAGACGCAGCGTTTCAATTAAATTATCTATTTGATGAAAAAACTGCCACCATAAAAGCAAAAAGAACAAGTACAGCACAAAATGGAGACACTTTAGTATTGCCAATTATTTCTAAAACAGGAGAAAAGGTAGTGCAAACATCAGCAAATAGTTTAGAAATTCATAAAAAAGAAGGTGTTGTTAAAGTGTCTTCAAACGTGGCAATACAAATTAAAGAGATGCAAAAAGAACGTATATTTAATCAGGTGCCAGGTATGGAAGTTTTACCTTTATTGATCGTGTTTCCAAAAGGAACAACCGAAATTTCTTGTGCTATAGAGGTAGTTTAAAAAACAGCTAATAATCGAGATACAACAGGATAGTTTTTTTTGAAAAATAAAAGAGATTGCATCATTATAAATTAATGTAATATTTATTAATGATGCGCAAATCTCTTTTTTTTAGTCTATCTGTTTTTTTAGTGATGCTATCTTGTTCTCAAGGTAATATTCAAAAACCAAAAGAATTAACGCTTTCAGAAGGTTTTAAAAATCCGATTGGTTTTTACAATCCAAAACCAACTTTTTCTTGGCAATTGCCAATTTCAGAAAACGTAACCTCACAAGCTGCTTATCAAATTGTAGTGGCTTCTTCTAAAGATTTATTACCAGATAATGCAGATTTATGGGATTCTGAAAAACAGAAAAGTGCGCAATCTACTTTTATAAACTACAAAGGAAAAGCGCTAAAATCTCGTCAAAAAGTATTTTGGCAAGTACGTTTTTGGAATCAAGATAACAACGCTTCTGCATGGAGTAGTGTAAATCACTTTGAATTGGGTTTATTAAACAACTCAGATTGGAAAGCAAAATGGACAGGATTAGATACTGCAAAAGATAGCATAAAAGGTGTGCGTAAATTTTTAATGCACAGACCACAATATTTAAGAAAAGCATTTGATTTACCATCAGAAATAACATCAGCAAGATTATACATTACCTCAAAAGGTGTTTTTGATGTGCATTTAAACGGGAAAGACATTAGTGATGATGTATTAACTCCAGGTTGGACCCCTTATAACAAACGTATAGAAACCTTAACTTATGATGTAACAGATTTGTTGGCTTCAGGCAAAAATGCAATAGCTGTAGCATTGGCTTCAGGTTGGCATTCAGGAAGAATTAGTAGAGGAAAAGCAGTTTATGAAAATTTTGCTTCGCCTAAAGTTTTATGTCAATTAGAAATCACTTTAAAAGATGGTGCTACAAAAACAATTATTTCTGATGAAACTTGGAAAGGAACAACAAACGGACCAATAAGATTAGCTAGTTTGTATGATGGAGAAGAGTATGATGCCAACTTAGAAATACCAAATTGGAATACAGCTAATTTTAAAGACGCATCTTGGAAAAATACAGAAATAGAAGTAGTAGCAGATAGTGTAAAATTAGAACCAAAACGTCATACAACTGTAAAAGAAATGGTTGTTTTAGAAGATGCAGAAATAGTTTCAGCTACTGAAAAGGCAGTAGTTTTTAACTTAAAACAAAATATGGTGGGTGTGCCAAAAGTAACGGTGCCTATGAAAAAAGGAGACACGTTAACCATTCGTTTTTCTGAAATGTTATTGTCTGATGGTACTTTTTATACCAAGAATTATCGTTCAGCAAAATCTACAGATTATTATATTGCTGCAAAAGATGGAGTTATAGAATATACGCCAAAATTCACCTTTCATGGTTTTCAGTTTATTGAATTATCAGGTTTTGATGCTGCAGTAAAACCAAATTCAACTTGGGTAAAAGGCTTGGTACAACACTCTGAATTTGACGTAAACGGAACATTTAGTTCTTCACATGAGAAATTAAATCAATTGCAAAGTAATATTACTTGGGGTTTACGAGATAATTTGTTAGATATTCCTACAGATTGCCCCCAAAGAGACGAACGTTTGGGTTGGACAGGAGATGCACAAGTGATTTCGCCAACGGCAATGTATAATTTTAAAATGCATGCTTTTTGGTCAGCTTGGTTGCAAAGTATGCGAGAAACGCAATCTGAGCATGAAAATGGTTTAGTGCCTTTTATTATTCCAGATGTTCTACAAAATAACAGAGCTAGTTCTGGTTGGGGAGATGCCTGCGTTATTGTTCCTTGGGATATTTATAATGCTACTGGAGATAAAAGAGTACTAGAAGAAAATTTTGAAATGGCTAAAAAATGGGTTGGGTACTACCAATCTAAATCAAAAAACTACATACCAACCATACATTCTTTTAGAGATTGGTTGCAACCTTATCCCACAAAAGGTGGGAAAATGGGTAATAGAGGTGATACCCCAGGAAGTTTTGTAAATACTGCTTATTTTGCACATTCAGCGCATTTGGTATCTAAAATTGCAGGAATTTTAGGTAAGGTTGATGATGAAAAAAAATACAAAAACTTATACAAAGAAATCGCTTTAGCTTTTGAAAACAAGTTTTTTGATAAAAACGGAAAATATCAAAATAAAAAGCAAACGCAAACCGCATATTTACTAGCCATTTATTTTGATTTATTACAACCAGAAACCAAAGTAAAAGCGCAAAAACACTTGTTAGAAACTATTAAAAATGCAGATTATCATTTGGGTACAGGTTTTCTAGGAACACCAATTTTACCAAAAGTTTTAGATGATATGGGTGAGATTGAATTAATGTATAAAATCTTATTTAAAGAAACCTATCCTTCTTGGTTTTACTCTATTAATCAAGGAGCAACCACAATGTGGGAACGTTGGAATAGTTTTAGTAAAGCAGATGGTTACAATCCACAAAGTATGAATAGTTTAAATCATTACGCTTATGGTGCTGTTGGGCAATGGATGTATGAACGTATTGCAGGTTTATCGGCTTTAGAGCCAGGTTACAAGAAAATAAGAATTGCACCAGTACCAAGCAAACAATTAACTTCTGCGGAAGCATCTATAAATACACCTTATGGTAAAGCATCTTCTTCTTGGAAAATTGAAAATGATATTTTTTATTTAGAGGCAATTATTCCTCCAAATACAACTGCAGAAATTCATTTGCCAAACGCATCAAAAGACAAAAATTCAGCGGTAAAAATGGTGAGTGCAGGTACTTATAAATTTGAAATTAAATTAGAATTTGATAAATAAGAGTTTATTAAAAAGAAATTTATAAACCAATACATAATTTATTACAGCATGAAAATTAAATTATTTGCAATCTTAATTTTAGGAATCACTCTTGCTTTATCAAGTTGCAAAAAAGATGTAAATCCAAAAGTTGTAGCAGAAAACAAAGCAGCGGCATCAGAAAAACCAAATATCGTTTATATTCTTACAGATCAATGGAGAGGCAGTGCTTTGGGGTATGCAGGCAATCCAGATGTAAAAACACCAAATTTAGATGCTTTTGCAAAAGAAGCTGTTAATTTTACAAATGCCGTTTCTGTAACGCCAGTTTGTACACCACACAGAGCAGCATTGTTAACCGGTAAATTTCCTACAACAACAGGTATGTTTTTAAATGATTTGCATCTTCCTGCAGAGGAAGAAACAATGGCAGAAATCTTTAAAAAAGAAGGATATACAACTGCTTATTGGGGTAAATGGCATTTAGATGGCCATGGCCGTTCTAATTACATTCCAAAAGAAAGAAGGCAAGGTTTCGATTTTTGGAGAGCCTTAGAATGCTCTCACAATTACACAAAAATGCCGTATTATGACAATGATAATCAGGAGTTAAAACATTGGAAAAAATATTCTCCTTTTGCAATTACAGAAGATGCCAATCAATATTTAGAGCAACAGGCTAAAGGGAAAAAGCCGTTTTTAGCTGTAATTTCTATTGGTACACCACATTATCCTCATAGAAGTGCACCAAGGAAATACAAAGAGATGTATGCTCCAGAATCGTTAACTTTAAATCCTAATGTTTCAGAGAATTTTAAAGAAAGAGCGCGAGAAGAATTACAAGGCTATTACGCGCATGCTACTGCAACAGATGAAGCTATTGGGAATGTTTTAAATAAAATTAAAGAATTGGGCTTGTTAGAAAATACCATTATTGTTTTTTCTGCAGATCATGGAGAAATGATGGGAGCACATGGTGTTAAACCTTTTGTAAAACAATTGGCTTGGGACGAATCTATTAGAGTACCTTTTTTAATTAGGTATCCAAAAATTGATAAGCATAAAGGCAAAGTAGTAAATGCGCCGCTAACAACTCCAGATATTTTACCTTCTTTATTAGGCTTAACAAATATTGCTATTCCAAAAGATATTGAAGGAGAAAACTTGTCAGAATTAATTAAAAATCCAGATCTAAATACAGATAGAGCTGCTTTAGTAATGCTTACAGCTCCATTTGGTGCTAACTTTAATGATCAACCTTATAGAGCCATAAGAACTAAACAATATACGTATACACGAACTCCAAAAGGACCAAGTATGTTTTATGATAATCTTAAAGACCCTTATCAGCAAAATAATTTATTAGGTAAACCAGAATTTGCTGAAATTCAAAAGGATTTGGATGTAAAATTACATAAAGAATTGGAAAAAATTGGAGATGAGGTAAGGCCAAGAGCCTACTATATGAAAAAATGGGGTTATAAGTTTGACGAGAAAAGAAGGGCTATCGATTTTTGGAGTTGGAAAGAAGGAAAGGGAAAAGTACAATCGCCAAAAGAGCTTTAAAAGCAATTATTTAAGACAAACATTATTTTTAACTGATATTACTTTTTGGTTTTAATATTCTTTTTTTAAGGATAAAAAAACAATAGATTAATTTTTATTTTGATGATTTTTTAGTCAGAATTTTGCATTATAAAATTGACACAGATATTAGACTATATATCAGTAAACACTTAAATAATAGACTTGTTATTTTTAAAAACACATATTTAAAGCGATTACTTTTTTTATCGCTCTGTATTGCTAATGTTTTTCAGGACAGGACAGGATACAATTACTTACCTTTACCTTTATTTTTATTTTTTGTAATCCAGAATAATCAAATTCATTTTTTTTAATATTTAAGAAAATATTCTATGTTTAAAAACAGTTTTTTATTAGTACTTATTTGTTCCATTTATGGTTTTAATACCATAAAAGCTCAGGAAAAACCAAATATCATTTTTATTTTAACAGATGATCAGCGTTTTGACGCTATTGGTTATGCAGGCAATAAGTTTGTAGAAACCCCAGAAATGGACGATTTAGCAAAAAAAGGAACTTACTTTAAAACGGCAATTGTTACCACACCAATTTGTGCAGCTAGTAGAACTAGTATTTTAACAGGTTTGTACGAAAGAGCGCATAATTTCAACTTTCAAACAGGTAATGTTAGAGATGAATATATGGATGAATCTTACCCAAGATTGTTAAAAGATAATGGCTATTATACAGGTTTCTATGGGAAGTACGGTACAAGATACAATCACTTAGATAAGCAATTTGATGAGTACGAATCTTACGATAGAAATAATAGATTTAAAGACAGAAGAGGGTATTACTATAAAACTATCAATAAAGATACTGTTCACTTAACAAGATATACAGGTCAACAAGCAATTGATTTTATCGATAAAAATGCAGATAATAACAAACCTTTTTGCTTGTCTTTAAGTTTTAGTGCTCCTCATGCACACGATGGTGCTCCAAAGCAATATTTTTGGCAAGAACCTCTAGATGCAATGTTAGAAGGTACTACCATTCCTGAACCGGCATTAGGAGATGATAAGTATTTTGAAGCGCAACCAAAAATTGTTAGAGATGGTTTTAACAGATTACGTTGGACTTGGAGATATGACAATCCTGAAAAATACCAACACAGTTTAAAAGGATATTATAGAATGATTTCTGGAATTGATTTAGAAATCAAAAAAATACGTGAAAAATTAAAAGAAAAAGGTCAAGATAAAAATACAGTTATCATCTTAATGGGAGATAATGGGTATTTCTTGGGCGAGCGTCAGTTTGCAGGAAAATGGTTAATGTATGACAACTCAATTAGAGTGCCTTTAATTGTTTTTGATCCAAGAGAAAACAATCATCAAGATATTGATGATATGGTTTTAAATATTGATGTTACACAAACCATTGCAGATTTAGCGGGTGTAAAAGCACCAGAATCTTGGCAAGGTAAAAGTTTAATGCCAATTGTTAGAAAAGAGAAGAAATCTATTGAAAGGGATACTGTTTTAATTGAGCATATTTGGGATTTTGATAACATTCCACCAAGTGAAGGTGTACGTACTAAAAAGTGGAAATACTTTAGATACGTAAATGATAAAACTATAGAGGAACTTTACAATCTAGAAAAAGATCCACAAGAAATTAAAAACTTAGTTGGTAAAAGAAGATATAGAAAAGTTTTAGCAAACTTAAGAGCTAAAACAGACGAGCTAATCAAAAAGAATGGAAATCATTTTAGAGCTGCACCAACAGATTTAACTGTAGAATTAATTAGACAACCAAGTACTGAAGTTGAAATCTTTGATTTAAAACCAGAATTTGGTTGGACCGTTCCTTTAGGTGCAAAATACCAAGGAGCCTATCAAATTTTAGTAGCATCAAACAAAGCAAGTATAGATGCAAATAATGGTGATGTTTGGGATAGCAAAAGAGTAGCATCATCAAAATCTACAGACGTAGAATATGCAGGAAATGCTTTAGAAATTGGGAAAACCTATTTTTGGAAAGTTAGAATTTGGGATGAAGCCAATAGATTGGTAGATTATTCTGAGGCGCAACAATTTACAACTGGTAAAAGTGATGATTATATAATTTCTACAGAAAATAAATATTTAGTAGATAAAGTAAAACCTGTACTTTTTGAAAAAAGAGGGAATTTTTACTTTATGGATTTTGGTAAAGCAGCATTTGCAACCATAGACTTTAATTATGAGGCTAAAGAGCCACACACATTAACGGTTAGAATTGGTGAAATGCTAAATGATAAAGGAAATGTAAATAGAGTAGTACCAAGAAAAAGTAACATTCGTTATCAAGAAATTAAGGTTGATGTAAAACCTGGTAAAACAAAATACCAAATAGAAATAAATCCAGTACCAGACTTACGTATGAAAGGGCCAAGTAAGGCGATTCCTTTACCAGAAGGTTTTCCTGTATTACAACCTTTTAGATATGCAGAAGTTGAGGGAGCTAGAATGGATTTAAAAGGTGAAGATTTTGAACAATTAAGACATACAGGTTATTGGGAAGATAACGCAAGTGATTTTAGTAGTAATAATGATATTTTAAATCAAGTTTGGGAATTTTGTAAATATTCTATTAAAGCAACAACTTTTAACGGTTTATATGTTGATGGAGATAGAGAACGTATTCCTTATGAGGCAGATGCATATTTAAATCAATTAAGTCATTACACAACAGATAGAGAGTTTGCAATTGCAAGACGTACCATAGAATACTTTATGGAAAATCCAACATGGCCAACAGAATGGCAGCAACATGTTGCGTTACTAATCTATGCAGATTACATGTATACTGGTAATACAGAATTAATAGAACGTTATTATGAACCTTTAAAGCATAAAACGCTTTATGAATTGTCTAATGAAGATGGTTTAATAACATCAACAAAAGTTACAGAAGAGTTTATGTATAAGTTAGGTTTTAAACCTGGTTATAACAAACCATTAACAGATATTGTAGATTGGCCTTCTAAGAATTTTGCAGGAAGTAAAACAAAAGGAGAACGTGATGGTTTTGTATTTAAACCATACAGTACAGTTATTAATGCGTTCTTTTATGAGAACATGAAAATTATGACTGAGTTTGCTAGCATCTTAGGAAAAACACAAGAAGCTTTAGATTTTGAATACAGAGCTGCAAAAGCGAAGAAAGCAGTTAACGAACAAATGTTCGATAAAAAGCGAGGTGTTTATGTTGATGGAATTGGTACAGATCATGCATCTTTACACGCAAACATGATGCCTTTAGCATTTGGATTGGTGCCAGAAGAACATTTTAAGTCTGTAGTAAATTATGTAAAATCTAGAGGAATGGCTTGTAGTGTGTATGGAGCTCAATTTTTAATGGATGGTTTATATAATGCAGGTGAAGAAGATTATGCGCTTAAATTATTAGCGAGCAAAGCAAAAAGAAGTTGGTATAATATGATGAGAGAAGGATCTACAATTTCTTTAGAAGCTTGGGGTTATGAATATAAAATAAACTTAGATTGGAATCACGCTTGGGGTGCAGCACCAGCAAATATAATTCCTAGAGGTTTATGGGGTATTAAGCCTAAAACACCAGGGTTTGGTATTGCAACTATTAAACCTCAAATGAGTAACTTAAAAAATAGTGCTATAGAAGTACCAACAGTAAGAGGTACTATAAAAGCAAAATATACTTATAATGGAAAAAGATTACAGACTTATGAAATTGAAATTCCAGGAAATATGGTTGCAGAATTTTCTTTAAATGGTTCAGAAGGTAAAGAATTTATCCACAATGGAAAAAGCGTACCATCTGCATTTAAAATTGTTAGATTAACGCCAGGTAAACATACCATACAATTAAAAATAAATTCTTTTTAATTTATTGTAAATAAAATACGGCGAACTTGTAAGTTTATTTAAAAATACTAGACTTAATTATGTATATCATTAATATTTAAAATAGAAAAATGAAAAATATATTTTGTCTAGTATTTGTTTTTGCATTTTTAAATTCAACTTTCGCTCAGACTGAATTAGTAGCAACATTAAAAAGTGCTAGTAGCGTAACAGAAGACGGTGAAGGTGGGCTCTTTTTTGCTGGAGAGCGAGATGTGAATTTTAGATTTGGGAAAAGAATTTCACCACATGGAGATTGTATTGATGTTATAAACGGATATGCATTTGTAACTTGGTACAAAGGAGGTATGGATAAGCGAAACTTAATGTTATCCAGAAAAAACTTAAATGTAGAAAATTCACCTTGGGTAACTATAGAATTTCCACATCAACATGTAGGTCAAGGAGGAGAGTTGTTTAATGGAATAGGAATTAGAGGAGATTCTCATAATACAGCAGCTATTGCTATTAGTACTATAGACAATACCATTCACATTATTTATGATTTACATGCCTATAGAAGAAGTTCTTTACCAAGTGTATTTTTTAATTATTCTGTTTCCGAAAAAGAAAAGGCATTTGTACCAGATGAAGATTTTAAATTAGATATTTTTAAACCAAAACAAACAGAACTTAAATCGGGTCAGAATTATGAGCGCATGACTTACCCAATGATTCATAGAGCAGAAGATGGTAGTTTAGTTGCAAGATATAGAAGAGGTGGTTCTGGTAATGGAGATATTTTAATGGCACATTACAATGGTACTTCTTGGACTAATAATTGGTTATTTCATGAAGGCTCTTTAGCGGTTCCAAATAGAAATAATATGTATGGAGGAGAGCGTTTTTTACACGGTAAATTTTATTCAGGTTTTTCCATAAGATATTCAACAAATAATAGCACAAGTACAAGTAACGGCTATATGCTAAATAGTGGATTATATTATGCTTACACAAATGGTATTCCTAAAAATCAATCTACCCAATGGTTTGATGTAAATGATAATCCAATATCTCTACCCATAAAAAATAATATAGATGCTACAAAAGATCCCGTACAAATTGGTCAACCAGGAGACGATTTTGGTACAGCTACATTCCCTAGGTCATCATCAGATCCAGCTTGGACAGTTACAGAAAACGGTGCAATTCATTTTGTGCAAAGAGTAGATAATATTAATGTACATTATTACAAAAAAGCAACTGATGCTAATTTTTCTAAAAATGCGGGTGGTTTAATTCCTAATCCAGACACAAGAGGAGAAGTATACAGCTACAAAAACCATGTTTTTATGGTTGAACTCATCAGTGGAAAAATTACTATTAAAACTACTTTAGAAGGAGAAAATAATTGGAAAATAATTTATACTGGTCAAGATGTTACTTCTTTTGACCATTTTGATGCTTTTGTGAATGAAGATAAGCTGTATGTGTATTTGATGGAAGATACTGGAAATAATACTGTTGGTGTAGGTGATAAGCGCCCGTTATATTTTCAGGAATTCAGTTTATCTGAAACCACAGTTCAAGAAGATAGAAAACCCATTGTTGTTATAGAAGCAGAAGAATTTACAACGGCTTCTACTGATATTACTATTGGCACAAATGTAGCTGCGTCAAATGGAAAGTATATAGATGCTTTTAGAAACAATCAATTTTTAGAATATAAATTTAATATTGCAGAAGCTGGTGATTATGATATCGTGCTATTTGTAGCTGTTAGAAACAGAGACGACTCTACTATGGATGTAGCAATTAATGTACAACAGTTTAATAATTTTCCTGTTGCTAGAACAGGAGATTGGAATATTTATGGCGAAAATAGAATTGAAAATGTAACCTTAAATCAAGGAGAAAATACCATTAGAATTACTCAAAAAAGGTCTTTATCTAGTGAGCCAGATAAAATAGAAGTTTTTTCAAATGCAGTTTTAAGTGCAGCCAGTTTTAACAAAAACACAATTAACGTATATCCAAACCCAAGTAAGGGTGTTATTACTGTTAATACAACTGCAGAAAGTGTAAACTATCAATTAATAAGTGCTCAAGGTAGATTATTACAGCAAGGTGTTGTAGAAAAAAATAGCTTAGATTTTTCAAACAAAACCAAAGGAATCTATTTTTTACGTTTAATTTCAGCAAATAATACAACCACTACAAAACGGATTATTTTAGAATAAAACTCATAAAATTAAAACAGAACACCATTCTTAAAAAGAAATATTTTAAGAATGGTGTTTTTTTATACCTATAATTTACAAAAAGAAGTAAAAATTGAACGTGAAAGCACAAGGTAGTTGTTTTGATTTAAATTTTTAAATGTCCAATTTTTTTTTACAAAAAGAGTTTTTTATATCAAATATTATAGGGTTTATATAGTAAACATTAAAGGTAATTTTGAGTATTTTGTTTAAAATTTGTATCCAAAATTACCTTTAATGTTTGTTATATTACCTAATTATACATAACAGTACAGGATACTCTTTTTTTAAATAACCTTTAAAATTGTTACATAATTCAATTAATTTAAACTAGAAATCTCCACCATCCCCTGATGATTTTTAGTTCAAAAACTTTAAACTATTATGAAAAAAATTACTTTAAAAGGTTTTGCCTTTTTATTTTTTAGCTTAACCATTTTACAGGCTACAGCCCAACAGTTTTTAGGAGAGGGTACTTATAAAATTAGAAATGAAATAAGTGGTGGTAGCCTTTATTTGTCTGATGTTGTTAGTGGTAATCAGAACAGTGAAAATGGTAAAATTGTGCGTTTTGTGCCTTTGAATGCAACAACTGTGCCTGGTACAACTCAAAATGTTAACACTCAAGACTGGCGTGTCATTAGATCTGGTGATTCATTCGAATTCCAAGGAAATCAGTATGCTGAATATTACTTTCAGTCTACACAGAACACAACAAATTTTATTGAATTTAATAACACTACAGCCACTACAGGTACTAGAGCTAGACATAGAGGAACAGCAGCTGCTAAATCTGACGAAAACTTAAGAGGATTTATAATTCAAAAGAAAGCTAATAATGCTTATCGTTTAATTTCTACTGCTTTAACAGCTGCTGGTACTGTTTATGTAGGTACCTTAATTACAGATGGTGGTGGTACCAATTTAAATCAAAATCCAGGTATAATTGGAGATACCCGTGGTGAGTTTTTCTTTGAATTAGTAACAGCAGGTGCAAATACTAATACTTGGTTAGGTACTGGTGGTGCAAATGTAAAAAGATGGACAGATGCTGGAAACTGGAGTAAGGGTACTGTGCCAACTGCAACAGATAATGTATATATTCCAGATGATCAGCCAAATGACCCAGAATTACCTGGTACTTTAACAGGTGGTGTTGCAAACAATTTGGTAGTAGAGCCAAGTGCAGTTTTAACAATTTCTTCTGGTAGTTCTTTAATAGTGTCAGATAAATCTTTTGGAGAAGTAAGTCCAAGATTTAACATTAATGATACAAATTGGCATTTAATAGCTAGTCCAACAGAAGACATGGAGTATATTTCTGCTACAGGAACAGATTGGATAACTACTTATAATATTGATGATGTTGCTGGTACTGGAAATAACGTGGGTATTGGTAATTATGATAATACTGTAGATGCAGACGGAGAATGGTCTTATTTACAAAGTACAGATGCTACCACTAAAACTTTTACAACAGGACAAGGTTATGCTATCAAAAGAAAGTCTCCAACTACAGGTCAGGTAAGATTTCCAGGTACTTTAAAAACAGACGATTTTACAAGTACTATTAGTGTTGGGAATATGGGGACTGCAAATGAGAATAGATGGAATTTAGTAGGGAATCCATATACGGCTTATATTTTAGTAAGTGATTTAGTTACTGCAAACTCAACTAATTTAACAAGTACGCATCAAGCAGTATATGTTTGGAATAATAATAAAGTGGGTGGTGCAGGTTATGAAGCATTAGCGGGTACAGATTATATTCATCCTGCACAAGGGTTTTTTGTAAATGCTGCAAACTCTACGGCAGATAACTTTACAGTTACTACAGCAATGTTAAGCGATAGAAATAATGTTACCTTTTTTAAAAACGCTGCTACATCAATTGAATTGTTTGTAGAAGAAGGAGAAAATATTGCAAAAACAGAGATTAACTTTTTAGAGAATAAAACAACAGGTTTAGACCCTAGTTTTGATGTTGGAACATTTACAGGTGCAGAGGCTTCTAACTTAAATGTGTACACTCAATTAGTATCAGATAATAATGGTGTTTCTTTTTTAAGACAAGCTTTACCAAACACAAATTTGGATAACATGGTTGTTCCTGTAGGCGTAACAGCTATTGCTAATTCAGAAATTACGTTTACAGCAAACGCTTTAAACCTTCCAGAAGGTTATAAAGTCTTTTTAGAAGATAGATTACAAGATACATTTACAAGATTAGATGAAGAGAATGCAAAATATACTGCAACAGTAAATGCTAACTCTACAGATGGTCGTTTCTTTTTACATACTTCTGCAAAAGCAGTATTAAGTGTAGACTCAGACGTATTAGAAAGTGTAAGTATTTATAAATCTAATGCCTCTACATTAAGAATTGTTGGTTTATCTCAAGGAGAAACAAATGTAAAATTATTTAATGTTTTGGGGAAACAAGTGTTAAATACTAGTTTTAATGCACAAGGCGTTAAAGAAATTGCTTTGCCAAAATTAGGAACAGGTGTTTATATTGTTCAATTGGAAACTGAAACTGGAAAATTAAATAAAAAGATAGTTTTAGAATAATAGCTTTAACAATAACCTTTAATTAAGACATCATGAAAAAACATAAAGTAAATACTAAAAATAAAGAACAAGAAATAACGCGTAAAGATGCCATTAAGAAAATAGGAAATTACGGAAAATATGCGGCATTAACTGCATTAGGTACCTATATGATTTTAAATCCTCAAAAAGCTCAAGCGCAAAGTCCAGAGGCTCCTGGTACTGGGTTTTAAGTACTTACTGTTCAATAAAAAAAAACCAACTTATTTTTCTATAAGTTGGTTTTTTTTTTATTTTTTTCAAAACCTGAGAGTACAGGATATATATTATGTATATGAACAATATTTTTACCGAAGATTAACTTTTTTATTCAAAAAATAAAAAATTATCAATAAAAAATAAACTCAACTTTTTATAAAATAACAATGCAGAAAAACTTTATATTATTTTTAATCTTGTCATTAGTCCTACATTCATCAATTGTAAATGCACAAGAAAGTAGAGTAAAGTATAATTTCAATCCAGATTGGAAATTTACTAAAGCAAACCCAACAGATGCGCAGATGGTAAATTATGATGATTCTAGTTGGTCTACTATTAGCACGCCTCATACGTTTAACGATACAGATACTTTTGACGATTTAAGCATTGGAAAACATATTGGTGAGAAAAACCAATTTAGAGGCACAGTTTGGTACAGAAAACACTTTAAATTACCAAAATCAGATGCTGATAAAAAGGTTTATATAGAGTTTGAATCTGTACGTCAAATTGCAGATGTGTACATTAATGGATCGTATTTAGGAACCAATAAAACTGGTTTTATTCCTTTTGGATATGATATTTCTAAACATTTAAAGTTTAATGGTGAAGAAAATATTATTGCAGTAAAAGTAAACAACGATAGAGGAGAACATTTTAGAGAAAATTTTCCATTAGTTTGGCATCATGAACATTGGCATCCAAACCACGGTGGAATATACAGAAATGTATTTTTACATATCATGAATCCTGTTCATATTACTTTACCATTGTATGATAATTTAAAAACAGTGGGTACTTATGTGCATGCAGAAAATATATCAAAAAAGAAGGCAGACGTTCATATTTCAGCAGAAACGGTAAATCAATCAAAAGAAAACAAAAAAATTACTTTTGAAGCTAAAATTATTGATGCTGATGGTAAAGAGGTTAGTTGTGAAAGAGAAACGGCTGTTTTAAAAGCAGGAGAAACTGCAACTTTTTCTACAAAAAACAAAGTAAAGAATCCTAATTTATGGTACACTAGAAAACCATATATGTATAAAGTAGTAACCACTTTAAAAGAGGGTAGTAAAGAGTTAGACAGTTACACAACTCCATTAGGAATTAGAACTTTTAAGTTCGATAAAGACTCAGGTTTTCATAATAATGGAGAGCATGCCAAATTGCACGGTTGGGGACAAAAACCAACTGCGGGTTGGGCAGGTTTAGGAGCTGCACAACCAGATTGGTTAAAAGAATTTACCTATCGTTTAATGGACGAAGCTGGTGGTAATTTTATACGTTGGGGACATTGTGCTGGTTCGCCTGCAGAAATTGCAATGGGCGATAAATATGGTTTTGTAACCTTAATGCCTGGTGTAAGTGGAGAGTCTCAAGACGAAGGCGAAACATGGGATATTAGAATTGCTGCCTTTAGAGATATGATTGTCTATTACAGAAATCATCCATCCATTTTTATTTGGGAAGGTGGTAATTGGGCAGAAACATCTGCACATTACGAAGAAATATTAGAAATCATCAATACTTATGATCCTCAAGGAAAAAGATTAATGGGGAACAGAAGAGCAGATGTAAAAGAAGATTCAGAACAGTATATTTCTATAGAAATTGGTACAGAAGGTTGGCAAAGAGAATATGCGCATTTGCCTTTAATAGAAAGTGAATACTTAAGAGATGAAGGTGCAAGACGTGTTTGGGACAAACACACACCAGATGATAATTTTTGGACACATCCAAACATTTCTAAAAACGTTTATAAAATTGGATCAGAAATTTTTGCTGTGCGTCAAGTAGAAGATTGGTGGGATAAGATGGGTAAAAAATCTTACCATAGTGGAGGTGCCAATTGGGTGTTTTCAGATGGAACACATGGAGGAAGAAATCCTACAGAAGTTACCAGAGCAAGTGGAGAGGTTGATGCTGTAAGATTAAAAAAAGAGGCTTTTTATGCAACAAAAGCAATGTGGAGACCAGAAGCGCAAATCCATGCAATTGGGCATTGGAATTACGAAAAAGGGACGCAAAAAACAATGTATGTTGTGTCTAATTGTACAAAAGTAAAACTCTACATCAACAATAAATTAGTTGGTACAGATGAAAAAGCAGACAATGGTTATTTATTTAAATTTCCAAAAGTAAATTTTGAAGCAGGAGAGTTAAAAGTTGAAGGCTATTTAAATGATAAACTGTTGGTTTCTCAAACTAAAAAAACAGTTGGAGAGCCTGTTGCCATTAAATTAACTTCTAAAGTAGGTCCAAAAGGTTGGTTAGCCAATGGTGCAGACATTGCTTTAGTTGATTTTGAAATTGTTGATAAAGATGGGAACAGACATCCTTTAGGTAGAAACACTGTAGATTTTACAATTACAGGTCCTGCAATTTGGAGAGGTGGTTACAATAGTGGAAAACCAAATACCACTAACAATTTATTTTTAGATGCAGAAGCAGGTATCAACAGAGTTGCAATACGTTCTATGCTAAAAGCTGGTGAAGTTACAATTACAGCAACCACAAAAGGTTTACAACCGGCTGCAATAACCATTAATTCTAAAGCGGTGGACATTGAAAATGGTTTGTCAAAATTACTTCCACAAGAATATGTTGTGAATTCTAAAAATGAAGAACCTTTGCCAATTTATAATCCTAAAACAGAACCTTATAATCCTGCTAGAGTTAATAAAAGTGACTTGTTTGTTAAATTTAGTTATACAGGAAATGGTAAAGCAGTGCTAAGAAAAAATGTACATTGGGGTAAAAAAGCTTATACAGATATGGAACATAACTATACTGTAATTCCTAGATATTTGGTAGGTTCAGAATATATTAGAGTGCCAAATTCTGACGGTAAATATTGGGCAAGAGACCAACTGCAATTTATAGCAGGAGCAGATATGATTATTTATGTTGGGCATGATGATACCGTAGAAAGACCTGTATTTTTAATAAAAGATTATACAGATACTGGAGATGATGTAAATCTAGGTGGCGTAAAAATGTCGCTCTTTAAAAGAATTGCAAAAAAAGGAGAAAGCATTATTATGGCTGGTAATAGTGATGGTGATGTGCCAGAAGATAGCAGAATGTATTTTGTGATCGGAAAGAAACTTAAAAAGTAAAGCCTATATTTTAAACTTTTTTTCAAAAGTAAAAACAAAGGTATCCTGTATTATATAACCATTATAGTACAGGATACTTTTTTTTACCATACAAACTAGTTTTAGTAACCCAACTTATAAATTTACAATGCACTCAGTTTCTAAAAATATAGCAGCTCATAAAAAATCTAAAATGTTGCTCTTTGCATTTTTGTTGCTGTTTTTTTCTGAATATTTTGCTCAAAATACTATAAAAATAAAAATGCCAAAAGGGCGTATTGCTTTTACTTCTGATGGTAATTTACATGATTCTGACGATTGGGGAGCAACTGCTTTCTCACTAGCATTTATTCATTATGCAGGTTTAGAAAAACATTTTGTGCATTATGATTATAACAATCATCTAGGAAAATCTAGAGCAAGTTGGGAAAAAATAATGGACGACGCTGCAAAAGGCGGTGCCAAACGTTTTGGTTTGGATGTTAGTAAGGTTTTTAACAATCAAACAGAACAGGAAGATGCTATTGCAAATTTTGTAAAAGAAGCTAAAAAAAGTAGTAAAAATAATCCGCTTTGGTTTATTTGTGCAGGCCCAATGCACACTGCCTATAATTTAATTAAAGCCACACCAAAAGAGAAAAGGCAATTTATACATGCCATTTCTCATAGCAAATGGAATGAAGAACACAGCCATGGAGCAACAAAAATGACTTGGGCAGACATGAAAAAAGATTTTCCAACGGTTGTTTATCATGATCTTATAGATCAGAATAAATCTAATGGAGAAGATGATTTTCAATCCCATATTAAGAATTGGCAATGGCTCAAAGAAAGTGAAAATCCAAATTGGCAATGGTTGTATACAATTGATGATACTTATCAAGTAGATCAATTAGAACGTTGGAAATCGAATACAGAAAAACATTTTGATATTTCTGATGCAGGCATGACCTATTGGTTAATTACTGGAGGACCAAATGGAGGTAATGATAAAGCAGGTTGGAAAGAAGTAAAAGCGCTTTTTACAAACAAACCGATTGAAAATAATAGACCAACCCCAGAAATTAAAGTTACAGCAAAAGATTACATTTTTATAGAGGCAGAAAGTACAAAATCAAAGTTGCAAAAATGGAATCGTATTCAATTTGGCGATGCTAATTATAAAGCAAATGCTTCTGGTTTTTCTTATTTAGAGTTTACTGGAAATCAACCGGATTCTCCAAAACCAAACTCGCCTTTAAAATATAAATTTACAGCACCAAAAGACGGGAACTTTAGATTGTTGTTGAAGAGCAGCAAACGTTTGAAAGGAGATAAAGCAGATTGTTGCAATACTATTTCTATTAAAATGGCTGGTAATTTTAAATCGGCAACAAGTCTTTCTAAAAACGAATTGAAAAATTATACAAAATTTTTTCTAGAAGAAAATGAAAAAACACTGAAAAAAGAATGGCATTGGGCACAAAAAGCAGAAAATGGAGCCCATATTGTTCACGATTTAATTTATCAATTTGAAAAAGGACAAAACTATACACTTACTTTAGCAGGAAAATCAAAACACTTTAATGTAGATTATTTGCTTTTTTATAACTCAGATAAATTAAGTTTAAGAGATGCTAAAGAGTTTTTCAGTAATCATAAAAAGTAGCTTTATAAAAATAGTTTTGCCTTCAATTTAATTGTTCATCAAAAAAGAGTAGTTCTAAGATTTTGAATGGTAAAAACTTATCTAAATTATAAGATGTATTGTCAATTAATTTTCAAAAAAAAGCTAACTTTAACCATTATAGTACAGGATACTTTTTCTATTCTTAGCATCTATTTTTAAAATTTAAAATAGTCTACAAAGAAGTTTATAAATATGATATATTCTAATGTTTTTAAAGTATTGACAATCATATTTGTATTTCTTTCAGCAACTGTTAAGGCGCAAAATCCTATTGTGCCAAATAAAGGTTTAAACGATCCTCATATTCATATTTTTAACGATACTGCGTATGTTTACGCTTCACATGACAAATCCATAAATAATAAAAAATTTATTATGGAAGATTGGTGGATTTGGTCTTCTCCAGACTTAGTGAATTGGACAAAAAGGAGTGTTTTAAAACCAGAAGACACCTACATTGGCGATAAAAACTTTACCAGAAGTTGGGCAACTGACGTCGCTTTTAGAAACGGCAAATATTATTGGTATTTTTCTGAAGGAAATCAGCAAACAGGAGTTGTTGTAGGAGATACACCTGTTGGTCCTTGGAAAGATCCTTTAGGGAAACCTTTGCTAACCTCAGAACTAACACCAACAGACGAATATGATATGGCTATTTTTGAAGAAAATGGCGAGCATTACATTATTTTTGGTGTTTGGGATTACTACATAGCAAAACTAAATTACGACATGATTAGTTTGGCAGAAAAGCCAAGAAAAATCATTATAAATAATCCTAGAGGGCCTTACAATCAAGATGGTAAAAATTCAGAAAAACCTACAGACGACAAGCCTTTTGTGCACAAATACAAAGATAAATACTATTTATCTTGGGGCTGTTTTTATGCTATGGCAGATGATTTATACGGACCTTACGATTATAAAGATTCCGTAATAAAACAAGAAAGTTTTGCAGAAGGTTATGATGCGCCTACATGGCCAAATGGCTTTTTACAAGGCAGACATGGTTCTTTTTTTGAATGGAATAACCAATGGTATTATACCTATTGTGATATTAGCCAAACAGGAAACAGATATTTTAGAGATACTTTTATAAGTTACGTGCATTATAAAGAAAACGGAGAAATGGCAACCATAAGAGTAGATGGTGTTGGTGTTGCCAATTACAATGGAAACAAAAAAATAGAAGCAGAAGATTACTTTAAAGCAGAAGGATTTTCTAAAATTGAAACTGAAAATGGTTTTGGTATGCAAACCCAAGCTAATAAAAGTTATGTTTATTATACAAACGTAAAGAATTTAGCAAATAAAACGAAGCTTACAATTAAGGTGACTGGGAAAAAATCTGGCAAATTTTCTATTAAAGTAGTGAGAGATCATATTAATGGAGAAATTATAGGCAAACAAACGTTTGAATTAACAAGAAATTCAGAAAAAAAGGAAGAATTTAACATAAATTTGAAATCGTTAAAAAATAAAGAAAACCTTTATTTTTTAATAAATCAACTAAACAATAATCAATTACTAATCGATTCATTTTCATTTTCAAAATAATAAAAAAACCAATGAGAAAATTACTAGTCCTGTTTTTAGGTGCAACGCTGTTGCAAGCCTGTGGCGAATCATCATCAACAGAAAAAGATTACAAAGACGCCTCTTTATCTATAGATGAGAGAGTAGAAGCGCTTTTACCAAAAATGTCTTTAGAAGAAAAAGTTGCACAAATGCGAATTTTTCATGCAAATATTGGTACAAAACCAGACGAAAATGGAAATTTAAAATTATCTGAAAGAGTAATTAAAAAATTAAAATTAGGTATTGCAGGTATTAAAAACCCAGGAGAACACATAGATCCTGTGGCTGCAGCAAAAATGAATAATGAATTACAGAAATACATTATTGAAAACAACAGATGGGGTATTCCTGCTTTATTTGTAACAGAATCTTATAATGGTGTAGATGCAGCTGGTTGTACGTTGTTTGGTAGACCAATGACTTCTGCGGCGTCTTTTAATCCAGATTTGGTACAAAGACAATGGGATGTTGTAGGTAGAGAAGCACGTTTAAGAGGGATGCACATGTGTCATTCGCCAGAAGCAGATATTGTTAGAGACCCACGTTTTGGTAGAATGAGTGAGGCTTTCGGAGAAGATACGTATTTAACCACACAAATGGTTAAAAACGCAATTATTGGTGTGCAAGGAAATTACGAAGGTTTAGGAGCAGGAACACATATTGGTGCTGTTGCCAAACACTTTGCAGGTTATGGCCAAGTTTTAGGAGGTTCTAACTTTGCAGCTATAGAAATTTCTGAAAGAACTTTAATAGATGAAATTTATCCGCCTTTTGAAGCGGCAGTTAAAGAAGCAAAAACATTAGGAATTATGGCTTCTCATGGAGATTTAAATGGAGTAGCATCTCATGGAAACAAAGAATTATTAACAGGTGTTTTAAGAGACGATTGGGGTTTTGATGGTTATGTAGTTTCAGATTCTAACGATATTGCTCGTTTGTATTATTTTATGGGTGTTGCAGAAACTCCAGAAGCAGCCGCGCAAATGGGTTTAGAAGCAGGTATAGATATCGATTTATATGCAGAAGATTCGTATTCTTATTTACCAAAAATGGTAGAAAAAAATCCAGAATTAGAGAAACTAATAGACAGATCTGTAAGACGTGTGTTAAGAACAAAATTCATTTTAGGTTTGTTTGATAATCCTTATATCGATTTAGAAGAAACTAAAAAGGGTGTTCGTGCAGCAAGTTCTTTAGAATTGGCAAAAGAATCTGATTTAGAGTCTATTATTTTATTAAAGAATGAAGAAAATGCATTGCCTTTAAACAAAAATAAAGCAACAAAAGTAGCATTATTAGGTCCTTTATTAAAAAAGAATACCAAAGAAATGTTTGAGGCTGCTGTAGGGAATAGCAACGTGAAATTTATGGCAGAAAAAGGGTTTAATTTAACGAATGAAAGAGGAGGTGCTCCAGAATTATTAGATAGAGACCCAAAAGCAATTGCCAAATTGGTAAATACAGCTAAAAGAGCAGACGTTGTAGTGTTGTTTTTAGGAGGTGATAAATATACTGCGAAAGAAGCGTATTTTAGCAACAGTACTTTAGGAGATAGAGCTACAATAGATCCTGTTGGTCCTCAAGATGAGTTGGTAGAAAAAATTACAGCTTTAGGTAAAAAAGTAATTGTAGTATTAAAACATAGAAGAACCTTATCTATAAATACAATTGCAAAACACGCAGATGCAATTTTAGATACTTGGGATTTAAGTGAATTTGGAGACCACTCTACAGCCAAAATTATTTTTGGTGATGTCTCTCCTTCAGGGAAATCACCAGTTACTATTCCAAGATCAATTGGGCAATTGCCTTATCATTATAGTATGAAAGAAATCAACTATAAAAAAGAATATTTATTCTTAGAAAAAGGACCGATTTATCCTTTTGGACACGGATTAAGTTATGGTGATTTTGAATATGCTGATATTACATTATCAAGTGCAGAAATTACACCAGATTCAGAAATTACAGCTAGTGTAACCGTTACTAATAAAGGTAATGTTAAGGCAAAAGAGGTAATACAAATGTATCTTAAAGATGAAATTGGCTCTGTAACAAGACCAGATAAGGAATTAAAAGGTTTCCAGAAAATTGAGTTCGCAGCAGGAGAAAGCAAAACAGTTTCATTTACCATTACTCCAAAAATGTTAGAGTTTACGGGTATTTCAATGGAAAAAGTACTAGAAGCTGGAGATTATACCGTAAAAATAGGAACTTCATCTAGTGAAAACTTAGAAGCAAAATTTAAATTAAAAAAATAGATTTAAAATGAACAAATCAATCTTAACATTATTAGCTGTAGCACTAACACTTTTTAGTTGTTCAGTATCACAAAATACAGTAGCTCAAAAATCAATTGATTTAGATAATGAAGCAATTCAAAAATCGATGATTAAAGCCTTAGAGTGGCAAGAAACACATCCTATTTTTGCAATTCATCCAACAGATTGGACAAACGGAGCTTACTACACAGGCGTTGCAAGAGCACATAAAACAACAAAGGACATGATGTATATGGCTGCTTTAAAAAACCAAGCAGTTGGTAATAATTGGCAGACGTACAAGCGTGTTTATCATGCAGATGATGTAGCCATTTCTTATAGTTACCTATATATTGCTTTAACAGATAAAAGAAGAAACTTTGTAGATTTAGAGCCTACAAAAAAGTTTTTAGATGCACATTTATATGAACCAAATAAATGGACAAGTGGGAAGTCTAAAGACATCAAAGGAGAAACTATTTTATGGTGGTGGTGTGATGCTTTGTTTATGGCACCTCCTGTAATTAATTTGTATGCTAAAAAAACAAATCAGCCTAAATATTTAGATACAATGCATAAATTTTATATGGAAACGTATAATAGATTGTATGACAAAGAAGAAAATTTATTTGCTAGAGATATGCGTTATGTTTGGCAAGGAGATGGAAAAGACAGCAAAGAACCAAATGGGAAAAAGATATTTTGGTCTAGAGGAAATGGCTGGGTAATTGGTGGTTTAGCTTTGTTATTAGATGATATGCCAAAAGATTACAAACACAGAAATTTCTATGTAAATTTATATAAAGAAATGGCTGCAAAATTATTAGCAATTCAATCTGAAGATGGTTTGTGGAGAACGAGTTTGTTAAGTCCAGAATCTTATGATCATGGAGAAGTTAGTGGTAGTGGTTTTCATACATTTGCTTTAGCATGGGGAATTAACAACGGTTTATTAGATAAAAAATACACGTCAGCAGTAAAAAAAGCTTGGAAAGGCTTAGCTGCTTGCCAGCATGAAGATGGTAGAGTAGGTTGGGTACAAAATATTGGTGCTTTTCCAGAGCCAGCTTCTAAAGATAGTTACCAAAACTTTGGAACTGGTGCCTTTTTACTAGCAGGTAGTGAAGTATTAAAGTTAAAATAATACTTTAATTCCATGAAAAAACTTAAAAATCGAGAACTAAGTTCTCGATTTTTTTTTGACAAATACATCAGGATAAAACAGGATAGCTTTTTGTGAATATAAAAGTAATTTTAACGCAATAAATTATCTGATATTAAATATAAATATATCCATTAACCATCAAAAGAAAATATGAAAAATACAATAGAAGGAAAAATAGTTGTTTCGGCCATCTTATTCAGTTTCTTTTTTGCATGTACTTCAGAAAATCAAACTTCTGAAAAAAGTGAAAAAGACAAAGAGATTGCCAACAAAGTTCAAGATTTACTAGGTAAAATGACTTTGGATGAAAAAATTGCTGAAATGACGCAAGATGCTCCTGCAAATGAGCGTTTAGGGATCCCTTACATGAAGTATGCAGAAGCATTACATGGAGTTTGGTTAGTTTTAGATTATTATGGAAATACAACTGTGTATCCTCAAGCTATTGCAGCTGCCTCTACTTGGCAACCAGAATTGGTTAAAAAAATGGCTTCACAAACAGCTATAGAAGCAAGAGCTTTAGGTGTTACACATACGTATTCACCTAATTTAGATGTTATTTCTGGAGACCCAAGATATGGAAGAGTAGAAGAATCTTATGGAGAAGACCCATATTTGGTTTCTAGAATGGGCGTTGCCTTTATACAAGGTTTGCAAGGAATGGGTGATGAGCAATTTGATGAAAATCATGTAATGGCAACAGCAAAACATTTTATTGGTTACCCAGAAAATAGACGTGGAATTAACGGAGGTTTTAGTGATATGTCTGAACGTAGATTAAGAGAAGTGTATTTACCACCTTTTGAAGCAGCTATAAAGGAAGCAAAAATTGGTTCTTTAATGCCTGGTCATCAAGATTATAATGGCGTTCCAAATCACATGAATACTTGGTTGCTTAAAGATATTTTAAGAGATGAATTAGGTTTTGATGGTTTAATTGTTTCTGATAATAATGATATTGCTAGGTTAGGAACCATGCATTTTATTGCTGAAAATAGAACAAAATCTGCCCTTTTAGGTTTAGAGGCAGGTGTTGATATGGATTTAGTTATTGGAAAAAATGAGAAATTAGCAGCGTATAATTCTAAAGTCTTAAAAGATACCATAACACAAAACCCAGATTTGGAGAAGTATATTGATATAGCTACAACGCGTATTTTAACTGCAAAATATAAGTTAGGTTTATTTGATGCAGAACCAAAAGAAATTGATACAGAAACTGTATATACAAGTACAAAAGAACACCAAGAGTTTTCTTATGAAATGGCCAAAAAAGCTATTATTCTATTAAAAAATGATAACAATGTTTTGCCTTTAGACATGTCTAAAATAAAATCATTAGCAGTTATTGGGCCAAATGCACATGAAAATAAACCTAAAAAAGGAACCTATTCTTTATTAGGTGGCTATTCTGGTTTGCCTCCATTTTATGTTTCTGCTTTAGATGGTATTAAAGCAAAAGTAGGCGATAAAGTAAAAATCAATTACGCAAAAGGTTGCGATTTGTTAAGCAACTCTAAAGATGGTTTTCCAGCAGCAATTGCAGCAGCAAAAAAATCGGATGCAGTGGTTTTAGTAATTGGAGGTTCTAGAAGAACTGGCGGAGAAGGAGTAGATAGAGCAGATTTAGATTTATATGGCGTACAGAAAGAATTGGTAAAAGCAATTCATAAAACGGGTAAACCTGTAGTTGCTGTTTTAATAAATGGTAGACCTTTGTCTATTAATTATGTGGCAGAAAATATACCATCAATTTTAGAAACTTGGTATTTGGGTATGCGTTCTGGAGATGCTATTGCAGATGCTATTTTTGGTGATGTAAACCCTGGAGGGAAATTAACTGTTTCTTTCCCAAGATCTGTTGGGCAAGTTCCTGTAACCTATTTAGAAAGACCAGATTTTATTGGTTCTGGAAAAGGGCAATTTAAAGATGCAGATAAAACACCATTATTCCCTTTTGGCTATGGATTAAGCTATACAACTTTTAAATATGGTACTCCTAAATTTAAAGATGCATCAATAAGTGTAGATGGAAGTACAACCATTTCTGTTGATGTAACCAATACTGGAGATAGAGCAGGAGATGAAGTAGTACAAATGTATGTAAGAGATGATTTTGCTTCTGTTGGGCGTTATAACAAAATGCTAAAAGGTTTCGAGCGTATTTCACTTGAACCAGGAGAAACTAAAACCGTAACGTTTACCTTAGGTTTTGATGAATTAAATATCTTAAATCAACAAATGAAAAGAGTGGTAGAACCTGGTACGTTTACAATTTCTGTAGGAGCATCATCACAAGAAAAAGATTTGCAAAAAGCAACTTTAAAAGTGAAATAATCGCTTTTGCACAGTAGAATAAGTTTTTATAACCTTTCAATAATTTTATTGAAAGGTTTTTTTATTTCGTTCGACTAAATTTAAGCATATAATTTAACAGTTTATAACAGGATAGTGCATGACGTTTGCACAAGCTTCAGAATTTATCTTTCAACTCTATAAAATAAGATCGATGAAAAAAATTATTTTTATATTACTTCTTACGCTGCCAAGTTTATTTCAAGCGCAATTATTTATTCAAGATTTTGATAGCTCAGCAGATCTTGCAGATTATGTAAGTGTTGTGCCTAGTATTGGAGAATTCAACGGTTTAACTCAAGGGCAATCTGGCTTAGTTACTTCAATAACTAATGGAGCTTTACAATTTGAAAGAACTGCACCAGCTACAATGTTTGCCTATAGAAATTTTAATTTTTCTGAAAATCCAACTTTAGTGCAGTTTGAGTTTGATTTTGAGTTAGAAAATTACGAATCGGGTACGCAAAATCCTTTATTTAACATTTTTATAGGGAATACTTTTTCTAACGCCTCATTTGGAAGGAATTCTTCATTTGCAAGTCGTCTAGGAATTGTTGGGAGAGACGGATCTAACGAATTTAGAGTAACAACTGTAGATAACATAAATGGTGCACCAAGTTCAAGTTTTTTTGAAGGAAAGCAGCGCATAACATTTATTATAAATAATTCTGGTAGTAGTCAAGATTTTGATGCTCCAGATGGCAATTCAACAACCATTCCTGCAGAAAGAATGCAAGTTTGGGTGGGCACAGTAAAAGTTATAGATAATTTTCCATTAAGAAATACAGCCTCACCAAAAGCAGATATTACTGGTTTTAAAATTCAAGCAACATCTCGTTCAGGTTTGGGTACTTTTTCTTTTGATAATATAGTGTTTAAAGACCTTTTAAATACTAGTCAAGGAGATACAGGAAGTTCTGGAACAGCGTCTTTAACACACCCACATATTTGGGTGTCTTCTTCAGATAAACAAGAAATATTAAATAATATTTCTAATTTTAGTTGGGCTAATAGTTTGTTTACGCAATTACAAACTCGTAATAGTGCTATAGCAAATAATCATGGCAATAATCCCTCTTCAGAGATTTCGGCAATACCTGCAATACCAGGTAACAGAACTACACACAGAACAAAGTTAAATATTGGTGCAGAATCAGCCATTTTATATTACCTAACGGAAGATGAAAAATACGCTCAGCTTGCTTCAGATATTTTAAATGAATATGTAAAATTGCTTAAAGACAGAAACCCAGTAACGCTTGAGTTTTATGCTCCAAATTTTAATCATTTAATACAATGTAGAGAATTGTTTACAAGAGTTGCAATGATCTATGATTTTGTAGAACCTTTTCTTTCAAAAGAAGGTACAACTGTTTATGATTTAGCATCTAGAAGTCAAGTTCCTTTTAATTTTGATGATGCCCAAAAAGCATTAGAGGTAATGACAGAAAATGTAATAAAAGTAGGCGGTAATGGTTCAAATCATCCTGTTTTAGAATTACCAGGTGCTCTGTACAGTGTAATGTGTATGCGAGATGATGCTAAAAGAGAAGCCTATTTTAATTTATTGATGAATGGTGCTGCTAATAGTAATCAACCAGGTATTAATTGGATGTTAGGTGAATTTTCAGACGAAGACCGTTTGTGGCCAGAAGCAGCTAATTATGCCAAATTTACGCACGCGTTATTTATTCAATTAATGAATGTGGTTGATAGATATAAGCCAGAGTTAAATATTATAGATGACAATAAAGACTTATTAGAAAGTATATTTGACTATGAAAATTACTTATACCCAAATGGAGCAACAATTGCATTTGGAGATATTGGAAGAACATTTACAGATCATGCTCATATTTTTAGAAGCGTTTTAGAAATAGCAGATAGAAAAGATTTTACGGATTTAAAGGATAGAGCTGCTTCAACACTGCAAAAAATTTATACAGAAGAGGGCGGCTATAGACCTGAGATTTTCAACCAAAGGTTAGAATGGCATAATCCGTTACAATTACTTTGGGGTGTAAATATAGATGCATCAGTACCAGCTACCGGCGAAATTAAACGTACTACAATTACTGCAGCTCATGCAGGTGTTGTAATGCAACGTAATTATTCTGGTGTAAATGATTTGCAAAATGGATTAATGTATTATACAGGAGGTGGCACTTACGTGCACGCACACGCTACAGGTTTAGATATGGAAATTTATGGAGCAGGCTATGTTATAGGTCCAGATTTTGGAGGCTCTCCAAGTCAATATGGTACACCTATTCATGAGCAATACGCAGTTTCTTATGCTGCACATAACACAATTATTGTAAACGGAACTTCTGGTAGAGGACCAAAAACTAATGGAGCTAGTACTTGGCAAAACATTGTAGATCCTATAGTTTTAGAAGCCTCAGAACCTAAGGTAGATATAGATCCAATAGCAGAAAATTTTAATTTTTCAGCACAGTTTTTAGATGATAATCAAAACGATGTAGATCAATTAAGAACAAATGGTATCGTGCGTACAAGCCCAACAACTGGTTATTATGTAGATATATTTAGGTCATTTTCTAATGATGAAAATAATTTTCATGATTATTTGTTTCATGGTTTAGGAGATGTAATGCAAATTAGATCTGGCACAAGTCCATTGGCATTAACAAGCACGCCAAACAGATATCAAAATGATGTTGGAGATGATAGAGAACAACCAGGTTGGAAATGGTATTCTGGCGCGAGAACATCAACACTAACAGGTAACCCAGTTACAGCGAGGTTTCATTTACAAGCAACAAATGATTATTTGCATGTTAACGTGCCTGGAGGTATTAATAAAGAATATAGCGCTGCTTTGGCACCGCCAACGCAAGAAGTAAGAAATGGCTATGATGAAAAGGATACCCAAATGTTTATTATGCGGAAGTATGGTGAAGCTTGGGACGAACCCTTTGTAGCGCTTTACGAGCCTTCTGGAAATGCACAAAGCACAATAGTATCTTCACAATTAATTTATAGTGAAGGTAAGGTTGTTGGTTTAGAAGTCTTATCTAGTGTGAACAACCAAGAAATTAGAGACATTATTATTGCGAATGATACAAATGTAGAAACACTAATTTTAGATGCTTATGAAATTGAATTTACAGGGCGTTATGCTATTGTTAGATCGCAGCCTAATTCATCAACAACAAATATTGCAATGTATATTGGTGAAGGTGAGCAATTAAAATTTTTAGACAACACTTTAGTCGCAGATGAAGAAGATAAAGCCTTTCAAGAATCTACTTTAGATTTTGTTTATACTGGACCAGCATCAGCTAATAATTTTACTGTTGAAGTTTTAGGAGAAACCTGTGTAGATAAAAGTAATGGGAGTATTAATATTACAGCAGCAGTAAATGGTAATTATACAGCCACTTTAAATGGTGTTAATTATCCTTTTAATAATAGCACAATTATTGAAGATTTAGAGCCAGGAGTTTATGAATTGGCCATAACCACAGAAGGAGTAGACGCTCCACAACTTTATGAATTAACAGTAGCAGGAGGCGTAACTTTATCAGGTAAAATAGCTGTAGGTAAACAAAGTTCTGCAGAAATTTCTATAGCAGAAGGTGAAGCACCATTTACGGTAATTAAAAATGGAGAAGTTCTTTTTGAAACACAACTTAAAGATTTTTCTATAAGCGTTAATAATGGAGACAATATAGAGGTAAAAAGCAAAAGTGCTTGTCAAGGAATCTTATCTAAGACTATAGATTTACTTGAAGATGTTAGGGCATATCCAAATCCATCTAAAGGAAACTTCGCCATTTTTGTGTCAACAGAACTAGAAAATGTTGATTTAGAAATTTATAATATCAGATCTCAACTAATAAAAAAAGGAACATATACGATTACTAATGGCAAACTTAGTTTAGATATAAGTAATATGCCAAATGGCGTTTATGTTGTAAAAATGAATGCAGACAAACCAGTATTTGTTAAACTAATAAAGAATTAATAAGATGAAGAAACACACTTATATTTACCTAGTATTTGCACTTTTATTAGTGTATTCTTGCGGAAATGATGAAGAACCAGAGAACATGGCACCATCTATTCCAACTAAAATTTTTCCTTTAAGCAACACTTTATGTGTAGATAATGCTATAAATTTTCAGTGGAATGCCGCACAAGATCCAGAAGGAGATGCGTTAACTTATAGAATTCAAATTGCTGATAATTCAAATTTTCAAAGTGTTATTGAGAACGTAACCGTTTCAAACGGAACAGCAAGAATAATTACCTTAGAAAAAGGACTATCTTTTTTTTGGAGAATTAAAGCAATAGATGCAAATAATGCTGAAAGTGAATACTCAGAAGTTAGTCAATTTTTAACGGAAGGAGATCCAGAACGTAATCATTTACCTTTTATTCCAGAATTAATATCTCCAAGTATGGATTCAGAAATTTCTGGAACAAATACAATATTACGTTGGAGTGCTAGTGATGCAGATGAAGATCCATTAACTTATGATGTGTATTTAGATACAAATATAGATCCAACAACTAAAGTGTCAGATAATCAGACTTCAACTATTTATGAAGCTACAAATTTAGTAGCCAATACTACTTACTATTTTAAAATATTAGTAAAAGATAACAATGGTGGTACAACAGTAGGTCAAGTTTGGAGTTTTAGTACTAATTAATCAATTGTTAGCTTTAATTGAATAGTGGTATTTTATAATGCAAGTATTTTAGAAAAAATACGATTTACACGATAGCTAAGATTTTTTTGAAATGATTGTTTAAAGCGGTTTCTAGTGGGTTAAAGTTTGTAAATGTTTTCAATTTATAATTGCTTTATTTCGATTAAGCTCTATTTCTTAATAGCATTAGGTCATTATAAAAATAGCTTTTTTAAAATCAATTTATTAGATAACTGAATGCCATATTAAGATATGAGATCTATGGTGAATTTTTAATATTTATTGCAAAGAAATTTACTAAGCATATTTTCTAATATTTGTCATTTAATGAGACTATAAACCAAATAATATGTAAAATCAAAAAGCCAGTAAATAAAATTTACTGGCTTTTTGATTTTACAATCTTTTACTGAAAAAGACTGTCCTTAATTTCTTACAGAAATTAAATGAATTTTATTTTTGTACTCTTTCGTGTGTTGTATTTGCCCATCTAATTTGTGCTCTACCACCTGGAACACGGTAAGCCCCATATCTAATTTTGGATTGTGTTCCTCTTTCAGCTTCGGGAACATTCCAATTAAACGCTTCACCACCTATTATAGCATTACAATAATGTATTTTTTTAGTAGCATCACTTGGGTCTGCTTTAAAACCTACTTCTAGTTCAAAAGAAGTAATTTCATTTTTGTTTACACGTTTTAAAAGAACAACCTCTCTACCGCTTCCAGATCCACCACGAACCAGTATACGCTCTGCATAAATATCAAATGCAATTTGTTTGTCTTTATTAATACCTACGCCGTAAATAGGATGTGCTCTGTATAAACAAATAGCAGGATCTGGAGAGCCTCCACCACCAGTATGTTGGCCTTTAGCTTGCGCGATATAAGAACCATTTCTACTAAAAACACCATCATCTGCAACTTCTAGTATTCTAAAATCTGCTTTAAATTTTACGAAAGATCCTACCTTAGCGTTTGCTACAGGTAAAGAACGCTCAATTCTTGGTTGTAATGTATTTGCGGCATCTTGGTTATTAGAGCCAGCTGTTATATTGTAAATACCCCAAGTAACTCCATCAATAGTGCTTTCTTTGTAATTTGCATAACAACTTCTATCGTCAATAGTTCCTACATTAGCAGGGTTTGGTAGGTCTCCATCTGTTCTAGTAGCATTTGCTCCATCATCATTACAAGTAGTATAAGCTCCTGTATCTTCATCTATAGCAATTGCCACTGGCTCCTGTTCAATAATTTCAAAATCTTCAAGTGATACACCTTCGGGTCCACTATCTTCTTCACTGCTACAGGCAAATATGGTAGTTAAAATAACTAACATTTTAATGGTACCTAACCTAAAATTTATTTTTGTTTTATTCATGTTTCTATACTTTTTTATAAAATTAGTAAAATTATTGCAATAAACTGTCCTGATGAATGCTGATTGAAACTACTAAGTTATGGAATGATAGACAGTAATTATCTTATAGCCTAGTAAGTAGCACTTTACATAATGGTGATCAAATGCAAACAAGCTACATTTAGAGAAGAAGTTCCAATTTACAACTTGTTTAAATAAGCTTTGGTGAAATAGATATTTGAATAAAAAAAGGAGGTATTTGTCTTATTTAACAGCTTTATAATTTATAGACTTGTAAAATTGCTCTTAACAAGCGCTAAAGTAATTTTATAAGAAATTAAACTTGGTAGTAAATTGTTTATTGGCATAATTACTATGTTTAATAAGAACATTTTTAATTGTCCATTATTTATGTTGATATAAATTAAAAACAAATCCACTAAAAACTAAGTAAACTTAAATTTATTTGCTTTTGTAGTGGATCATATTTATTAAAAAAAATGCAACTAATTTCTAAAAAAAATAAGAGTAATTTTAGATCTCCACTTTTTCAGATTTGGTATTTGCCCATCTAATTTGAGCTCTACCACCTTTAACACGGTATGCACCATATCTAATTTTAGATTCTGTTGCTCTATCAGCTTCAGGAATATCCCAGTTAAAAGTTTCACCACCAATTACAGCGTTACAATAGTGTATTTTTTTAGAAGCATTGTTTGGGTCTTGTTTAAAACCAACTTCTAATTCAAAGTCAACTTGTGCATTTTTATCTACACGTTTTAGTAAAACAATTTCTCTACCACTAGTTCCTTCTCCACCTCTTTCTAAAATACGTTCTGCATAGATGTCAAATGCTATTTGTTTATCGGCATTTATGCCTACACCGTAAACGGGATAAGCTCTGTACAAACAAATGGCAGGGTCTATAGAGCCACCACCTCCTGAATGCTTTCCTTTGGCTTGCGCTATATAAGAACCATCTTGATTTGTTCCTCTAGCATCAGCAACCTCTAATATTCTAAAGGTTCCTGTAAATTTAACATAGGTTCCTATTTTAGTACTTACAGCCCTTGGTAAAGAACGCTCTATTCTTGGGTCTAAGGTGTTTGCTGCATCTTGGTTATTAGATCCAGCTGTAATATTATAAATACCCCATGTTGTACCATCAATAACGCTTTCTTTGTAATTAGCGTAACAACTTCTGTCATCTATTAAACCTACATTAACTGGGCTTGGTAAATCATTTGATGTTCTAGTCTCATTTGCTCCATCAGCATTACATGTTGCGTAAGACCCTGTATCTTCATCAGCTGCCACGACTACTGGCACTTGTTCAATAATTTCAAAATCTTCAATTGATATGCTTTCCGGTCCTTCACTTTCTTCACTTGAACAAGCAAAAATGGTAGTTAAAACAATTAAGGCAGTAATTGCGTTTAGTTTAATATTTAATTTTGATGTATACATAATGCTAAAAATTTTTAGAAAAATAATATTATAATTGTATTAAACTATCCTGATGAATGCTGTTTTATAATTTTAAGGTGGAAATTATTTTATTTTAAACTAATGTTAGTTTTAAATTATAGTCAACCTTAAAATGCTTATTCATAGTGTAAAAGGATGAGTCTATAATATAAACGCAGTTAATTGGGTTTTATTATACTTTTTACCTGATACGACAGGATGCTCTACTGCGGAAAATCAGTTTTATTGAATTCTCAAAATATGCAAAAATGAAGCGTAAATACACCTTATTTCTTTTAATATTAATAATTTTTTCTTGCAAGACTAAAGAAGAGCATTCTAAAAACAAGACTTATAGTCCAAACTTAAAAGAATTATCTAAAACCTTCAAATCTCCAACAAAAGAATACCACCCAGAAACTTGGTTTCATTTAAATGGAAATAACATTAGTAAAGAAGGTTTAAAACGAGATTTACAAGCTATTAAAGATGCAGGCTTGCAAGGAATCCATTTATTTAACAAAGCCGGTCGTGCTTTTCCAAATGTAAAACCAATTAAAATTTTATCACCAGAATGGGAAGATATGATTCGTTTTGCTGCTGACGAATGCCAACGTCTAGGTTTAAAATTTACGATGCAAAATTGTCCTGGTTGGTCTATGACTGGTGGTCCTTGGGTGCCAGCAGCAGAAGCACAACGTGAAGTTGTTGAAACAACCTATCATATTTCTGGAGGAAAACAATTTGATGAAAATTTAGAAATTGACGCTTTGTACCATACTCCAGATTACGATTACAAAGATATTCAGGTTTTGGCTTTTCCAACTCCAAAAGGAGCGGATGTAAAAACTCATAATCCAACAAATATTGAAACCAATAACAACTCAGTTCCTTGGGCTGCGATTTTTAATCCAGCTTCAAAATTAATTGTAACTCGTAAAACAACACGTTTAGACAAACCATTAGATCAGTATAGAAAAACAGGAATTTCAAAAGTAAAAAACCAAAAAACTTGGGTAAAAACTTCGTTTGATAAAGAAATTACTTTGAGATCTATTGTTTTTCCACAAATTCGTCATTTTATTATGGGGACAAATTACCCTCAAATTGATGTTGCTATTAAAGTTGAAGCCAAAGTAGCTGATAAATTCCAAGAAGTAACAACCGTAAAAATACCAGACGCCAATTGGAATGATAGACGTAAATACTTAACATTAGCAATTCCAGAAACGAGTGCTACAGCTTTTAAATTTACGTTTTTAGGAACACACGATATTGCTCCAGAATCAATTAGATTAAGTTCTAAACCCAAATTACACAATCACGAAGCGAAAGCAGCTAAGGTGTTAAGGCGTTTAAAAAAAGAAGTTGATTATAATTATGCAGAAAACACAATTATCAAATCTAAGAATATCATCAACTTAACCGATAAATTATCTGATGATGGAAAACTAACTTGGAATGTTCCTAATGGAAATTGGACAATTGTACGATTTGGACATATTAATATGAGATTGACAAACAAACCTGCAGTACCAGAAGCAACAGGTTGGGAGTCTAGCAAACTAGATAAAATTGCCATAGAAAATCATTTGCGAAATGGAATGATTGGCGATTTGATAAAACCTGGTGGCCCAATTGGAGATGGTAAATTACACGGTTTGTTAATTGATAGTTGGGAAAGTCACGTGCCAACTTGGACCATAAATTCTGAAGATATGTTTAGCGAGTTTGAGACAAGAAGAGGCTATGGTTTAAAGAAATATTTACCAGCTACAATGGGGTATATTGTCGAAAATAAAGCAATAACAACCAAATTTTTAAGAGATTTACGCCATACAATGGATGAGGTTTTTATTGATAATTTCTTCAAACATTTTGCAACAGTTGCACACGATATGGGCGCAGAAGTCTATACAGAAGGTGCAGGAGGTGAGGTTTTACCTGTAGATCCAATGCGTTATTATGGTGTTAGCGATATTCCTATGACAGAATTTTGGTATCCAAAAGCACCATCTGCACAAAATGAATATGCAAAACCAATTTTTAATGCAGCCTCTGCAGTGCATTTGTACAATAAACCAAAATTGGCGGCAGAAGCGTGTACGCAAGTTGGTGTAAAATGGAACGAACATCCTTTTTCTGTAAAATATTTAATCGATTATAACTTTGCAAAAGGGGTGAATCATTTGGTGTTTCATACATTTTCGCATACACCACAAACAGATGTTTATCCAGGTTCTAGCTTTGGAGGCAATATTGGTTTTCCATTTGTAAGACAGCAAACTTGGTGGAAATATATGCCAGAATGGATAGAATATTTGTCTAGAAATCAATATGTGCTGCAACAAGGAGAATATGTTGCAGATGTTTTAAGATATTATGGAGATCATTATGAACGTCCGCCTTTTGATTTAGATGAATTTCCAAAAGGATACAGGTTTGATTATTTAAATGCAGAAATTTTACAAGAAAAAATTAGTATTAAAGAGGATAAAATTCACGTTGAAAATGGCGGAGATTATAGAATTATCAAACTAAGAGATTCAGAAAGTATGTTGTTATCAACCTTAAAAAAGTTGAAAGAATTAGTAATAAATGGAGCTGTTATTTTGGGTAACAAACCTATAGATTCTCCAAGTTTAATGGATGATGAAGAAGATTTACAAGAACTAAAATCAATTTCAGATGAATTGTGGGGAACAACAAAAAGCGGCGTAAAACAAATAGGAAAAGGTCGGGTTTACTGGGGCAAAAGCATTGCCGAAGTTTTAGCATCAGAAAAAATTGAAAAAGACGTAATTGTCTCTAAAGATTTAGATATCAATTGGATTCATAGAGAAACAGAAGATGCTCACATCTATTTTATAGCTTCAAAAGAAGAAAATCCAGTTGATGTTTCGTTAAGTTTTAGAATTGCTAATTTAGCACCTCAAATTTGGGATGCTTTTACAGGAAATCAGCAAGATGCGAAAGTTTGGAAGTCTGAAAACAACAGAACCAATGTTGCTGTTTCTTTACCCGCAAGCGGAAGCACAATTGTTGTGTTTTCTAAAAGTGATAAAAAATCAATCGTGTCGAAAATTACATTTAAAGATAAAACTGTTTTAGACACCAAAACAGGATGGTATCAAATACACACAACAAAAGATTATCCTAAATTATCTTGGAAAGCAGATGAGTTTACAGCTTCAATTTCTGGAGATTACTTTTTTCATGACAATACGCCACACACCAGAATAACCATCGAGGTTAAAGAAAAATCACTTCAAAATAATTGGAAGTTATCTTTTGAAAAAGGATGGGATACTCCAGAATCTATTAGCATTAATGAGTTAAAATCTTTAACAGCATTAGAAAATAATGCGGTTAAACATTATTCTGGAACAACAACATACACCAAAAATTTTGAAATTAAAGAAGCAAGTAAAACAACGGTTTTAGATTTGGGTGAAGTTGCCAATATTGCAGAGGTTTGGTGTAATGGAAAAAAAGTAGGTGTAAAATGGGCACCACCTTTTGAGTTCGATATTACAGATAAAATTAAGCTTGGTAAAAACGAATTGGAAATTAAAGTAACCAACACTTGGAGAAATCAGTTGATATTTGACAACAAACGACCAAAAGGAGCTAAAAAAACTTGGACTACTGCACGTCCAAGAAATAACGAAACTGAATTGGAAAAAGCAGGTTTAATTGGACCTGTAATAATAGCGTTTAAAAAGTAGTCATGTTAATATAGTAAAGAATATAGTTAATTTTATCAGGATAGTTCAGGATACAATGTTATGTGCAAAATAGTAATTTTAATGCGCTAATAACATGATATTTATTAATTTATGAAGAAAATTACTTTCAGAACTATATTTTTCGCAGTGTTAGTCCTCATTTCCTTTATTACAGAGGCTCAAGTAACACTAGAAAAAGAGGTGAAAATAACAGATCTGGCAATGTATTTTAATGGTGTTAGAAACCAGAATAGTACACGTCAAAATGTAAATGATGCTTATGATTATTCTTTTGGTGCTGCCTTAACACCTCATGGAGATTGTATTAAAGTTTTTGGAGATTATGTTTTTTTAACTTGGTATAGAGGAGGAAAAGAAGACAGACATGTAATGCTAACGCGATACAATCAAAAAACAGGAGTTCAAAAAACAATTGAATTTCCTCACAGACATACTGGTTTTCAAGGCAAATGGTGGATTGGAGAAACGCACAATACTATTGCCATTGGAATTTCTCCAAAAAATGGCTCAATTCACATGGTGTATGATATGCATAGAAATGGAAGAATTGCCGCATTTGCAAATGATTATTTAAGATATTCTTACACTACACCAAATGCAGCTACAGTGCCAGATGATGAGTTTACGCTAGATCTATTTGTGCAATCACCTAACAATAATTACAAACATTTAAGATTTCCAGGTATTACAGATGATAATACTACCAAATTATTAACATATCCTGCTTTTTTTACCAACGATGAAGGCGATTTATTTATGAAAAACAGATTTGGTTTTTCTGAAAATGGTAAATTTCTATTCGCTAAATATGATGGTAATGATTGGGAAGGTTATACAGATTTTAATAGAACAAGTGCCTCTAGTCATGGTAGCCCATACAATTGGGGTTTATATGGAGATTTAAAATATCTAAATGGAAAAATAAGAGTCGGTTTTCAGCAAAGAGCTAATGTTAGAAATGATAAATACCAATATCAAAATGGTTTTTATTATGCGTATTCAGATGATCCAAGTGGTTTAACACAATGGAAAGACCATAAAGGAACTGGTTTTACAAGACCTTTGGCTAAATCAGATTTAATAAAAATTTCAGAACCTGGAGATTTGGTTGAAACCACAGGGCTTAATCAAGTTTATATGGTACAAGGTTTCGATTGGACGGTTACTGATAATGATGATGTTCATTTTATTGGTAGAGTAAAGGATAATGAAAATAATGTAACGAAACAGGTACATACGTATAAGGCAGCAGGTGCTTCAGAGTTTACCACTTCAACAGACTTTTCTGGAGCAGAAACTTTGTACTCAGCAGGAGGTAACGTATATATTATTGGTTTAAATTCTTCAGGAAGACCTTTTGTAGAACAAGCTCCAGGAGGTACAAATCTTTTTACAAGAGTTTATGAAGCAACATCTGGCAAACGTTTTAGAAAAGGACAAGTTTATATTTCTGATGGTAAATTATACTACTATTTATTGGAGAATAATGCATCTGATAATGATGATACACAACCTACGTATTTACAAATAATAGATTTAAACATAGTTACAGGACCACAGCCTTTTGCTGTAAATTTGGTAACACCAACAGATAATCAGAGTTTTAGAGAAGGACAGAATATTCAATTGTTTGCAAATGCAACTGCAGATGAGGGAGAAATTACAAAGGTAGCATTTATGGTTGATGATACTTTGCTTCAAGAAGACACAACAAAACCTTATTTGTTAGATTGGACTCCAAGTGCTCCAGGAACTTACGCTGTAAAAGCAGACGCTTACAAAACAAGTGGAGAGCGTATTTCATCTTCAGAAATTACTATAGAAGTTATAGCAGTAGATAAATCAGATTTAACTTTTGATACCTATAGATTAAAAAATGTTGCTACAGGAAAATTCTTAGTAGACGCTGGAGGAAGTGCTGTTCCTGTATCTATGAGTGATTCTGGGGAAGAAACAAATACGCATTGGACATTTGTAAAAGCAGGAGAATATTATAATATAGATAGCGAAACTTTTGGTATACTAAGAGCGCCAGGTTCAGGTTTCGAAAATGGAACGAAACCTTTTTTCGTGGTAAGTACTGGTAAAGCATCGCCATCAAACGATTCCGATAAAGTTTGGAAAATCCATTACAATGAAACTGATGATACGTTTCGATTTGAATCAAAAGATAATAATAGATACCTATATTATGATGCAGATGGTAATGTAACCAATATTGCTGCTTCCGATACAGATGATAGAAGTAAATGGGAAGCCGTGTCTACAAGCCAAACATTAAGTATTAATAGGGAAATTTTAAACGCTACATCTATAAAGGTTTATCCAAATCCTGCTGAAGGAAACTTTACAATTTCAGTACAAAATATAAATAAAATTGAACGAGTGGAAATTTATAATATGCTAGGTAAACGAGTGTATCAAAATAGATCAAATACAAACACCTTAGAAATAAATAGTACTACTTTTTCATCTGGTGTCTATATCATAAATGTTTTATCAGATGATAACAAGTCTTTTCATTCAAAACTAGTCATTAACTAAAAATATAATTATGAAAGCAATCCCCCAATTTATTCTGTTTAGAAACTACAAATTAATATTGCTATTATTTTTAGTTTTCATTACTTTTTCTAACGGAGTTACTGCACAAGTAACTTTTTTAGAAAGTTCTAAAGTTACTGATGAAGCATTATTTTTTTGGAAACCAGATGACCCAAGACCATTTCATTATGGTAGAAGCATAAATCCGCATGGTAACTGTATGAAAGTATCCAAGGGTTTTGTTTTTTATACTTGGTATCGTGGGGGTTGGGCAGACCGAACTTTAATGGTTTCAAGAAAGAAAATTGGTGAAGGTGGCTGGGTACATGTGCAACTTCCGGCAAAAATGAGTTTGGTGGGAGGAAAAGGAGATACACATTTAACTACAAATGTTGGTGTTTCTCCTATTGATGGAACAGTACATTTAATGTTCGATCATCATAATGAAGATTTAAATTACATAAGGTCGAAGAAAAATATTGCCTATGCTCCTGATAGTGAATTTACAGCAGCAAACTTTTTGCCAGAACAAAATTATTTGATTCCTGGAAAAAAAGTAACAGGTGTTACTTACCCAGATTTATTTAATAACGATCAGGGAGAAATGTATTTTGAAAGACGTTTGGGTTCTGCTGTTGGAGGAGATATTATTATGACCTACTATAATGGAGATACTTGGTCGCCAGAAACAACAATTATTAGAGGAAGAGGTGCGCAAGTTACCCAAGGAGAAAGACATTTTGCCTACGGTAACGCTCATTTTTTAAACGGCAAGTTTTACTATTCATATTCCCCACGTTGGGCAGAATCTCCAACAGAAGCAAATGAAGGCGTTAACTTGATGGAATTAGGGCCAAGAATGAATGACAAAGCAAGAACATTTGATGGTAAAAGTTATGATTTACCAGTTACAAATCATACCCCTTTTAGAATAGCAGATCCAAGAGGAGAGAATTCTGATTGGGGCTGGGCAGGAGGTCCACAGTTGGCTATTTCTCCTAAAAATGATATCTACATGTATGTAAACCCAAGAGGAGCTATATCTCCTTTTAATTACTTGAAAAAAGCCGGTGAAAAAGAATTTAAAGAAGAAAGAGGAAAAGGGTCTTTAGGTATTTTTTATGGTAAAAGAATGTACAAGTTTAGAGTCTCTGGTGGGAACTTTATTGTAACAAGTGCTTTAGCAGGAACTTATGATTGGAGAGAGGATTTTAGAAAAAGTATTGGAATAGGTGTTCAAAAAAGTATCACAATAATGGACGATGGAGTTATTGCATTTCTATTTAGTGAAAGAAAAAATAGCCCAGAAGTACCTGTACATTGTTTTGTTTTTAAAATAGAGAAAGAAGAATATACTCCACAAACCATTAATTTTAACGCTTTAGCAGAGAAAACAGAAGGAGATGAAGATTTTGAGTTAAACGCTACAGCAACCTCAAACCTTCCTGTTTCCTACCAGTCTTCTAATGCAAATATTGCACGTATCGTTAATGGTAATACAATAAAAATCATGGGAGTTGGTTCATGTGAAATTACTGCTAGTCAAAGCGGAAATGGAAATTATGATAATGCCACAGAGGTCTCAAGAACTTTAGTAGTTAATGCCAATACAGCAAAATTGAATCAAACTATAGATTTTAGTTTATCATCTACAAATTATGTTTGGGGTTCTCCAGATGAAACTTTAAATGCAACTGCCAGTTCAGGATTACCAGTAGCTTATGAAAGTACAAATACAGATGTTGCCGCAATTGTAGATGGAAAACTACAAGTAAAACGCGCAGGAGAAACCACAATTAACGCCATACAATCTGGTAACAATGATTATAATGCTGCTCCAATAGTAGGGTATAAACTTAACGTACCTGTTCAGCAACAAGTAATTACGTTTCAAGATATTCCAACAGTAACCTCAGGAGATCCAGCGTTTGATCTTGAAGTAACAACTAATAACCCTGAGGCTCAGTTACGGTTTATTGCTCCAAATAATCAAGTAGTTGTAGTTTGGAATAATCAGGTAAGGCAAGTTTTAGGTGCAGGTAATGCAAAAATAACAGTTTCAGATGCTGGGAATGCTTATTTTATAGCTGCTCAAGCTTCAAAAACGATTACAGTTGCTCCGAAAACACATAAAATTCCATCAAAAATTGAAGCAGAGTATTACACTTCAAAAAAAGGGGTAAATGTTACACGTTGGAGTAATTCTGTATTCTATTTAAATTCTTGGAATGTAAATGATTATGCAGAGTATACTATAGATGTTCCTAAAGACGGTGTATATCCTTTAGAAATATTTGCTGCTGTGCCTTCTACAGGTAAAAAGTTAAAGATAATGAAAGGGAATACAGTTTTGAAATCTGTAACAGTAGTAAGAACACCAAATTTAACTCGATTTTTACCTACAAAAACAACAATTACTCTACAAAAAGGAGTTCAAAAAATTAGAGTTGTAGGCGAAGTTGGTGGTTTTAATTTTGATCGAATGATAATTGGTGATGCAACTTCAGGGGGAGAAAGTGATGGCTCAGATGATATTTTTTGGTTTAGAAATGTTGCAACAAATAAGTTTTTAGGTGAAGGATCTGCAACTGCACAACCTGTAAATATGCATGATGTTAACGGAGATAATGCAATGAGGTGGGAAATAACAAAAGTTCCGAATTCAAATTTTGTAAATATCGATAACATGAATAGTGGTATTTTAAGAGCTACAGGTGCAGGTTTTACAGCTAGCCCTTTTGCAGTGGTAAGTACAGGTAAAGTATCACCAGCAGCAGATGGAGATAAAGTATGGACTTCCTATTACAATGAAAGTGATAATTCTTACAGATTTGAAGCGGGTACTACAGGCCGTTTTTTGTACTATAGAGACGATGGAAAGGTTATTACAACTGCAGTACCAGATACAGATGCAAGAAGTAAATGGCAAGTATTACCTACTAGTCAAACATTAAGTATATCAAACGAAAAATTACTAGAATCTTCTATGCAAATCTATCCTAATCCTTCAGAAGGAGAATTTACAATAAGATTCCAAGATACAGATACTATTAAAAATCTTGAAATTTATAATGTACTAGGAAAACGAGTTTATCAAAATTCATCTGTAAGAAGTACTCTAAAAATAGATAATGCTAGATTTGCAACAGGTGTATATTTGGTAAAAGCTATATCAGAACGCAGTAAAGCATTTCGTTCTAAACTAATTATAAAATAGTTAATTTAAAATACTACTTTAAGAAGTTAAAAATGTAAAATCAACAAAAAAAACAGAGCTAACCTCTGTTTTTTTTGTTTCTTATAGTTTTAGATTTCTTAAAATTAAGGTAATTCAGAACAGCTCAGGATGGTAAACTAATTTCTGTAAATGAACTTTACAGGATTAACATTATTGTATCATAAATTAAATTTCAAAAAAGTAATGAGTAACAAAACTTTTACATCAATATTATTTTTCGTTTTAATATTAAGTTCATTTTTTATACGAGCACAAGGAGAATTGCCTTCTGATGGTGTTTTTAGATTGCAAAATGCAGAAACAGGAAAATTCTTAACAGATTCTGGTGCAAGCGCAACACCTGTAACCATGTCAGATACTGGTGAAGCAACAAATACACATTTTAAATTTGTACAAAGTGGCGCATTTTATAATATAGATAGTGAAACTTTTGGAATAATTCGTGCTGTAGGAACAGGTACTGTGGTAAGTACATCTAAAGCGTCACCAGCTCCAGATACAGATAAAACATGGTCAATATTTTATAACGGAACAGAGGATACTTATAGATTTGAATCAAGAAATAATAGGTTTTTATATCATGAAGAAAATGGAACTGTTACACATATTACTGTTTCAGCTGCAGATAATAGAAGTAACTGGAAAATAATCCCATTTGTAGAAATACCTGTTGAAATAGCACCAGATGAAGATACTAGTACAGATTTAAGTTGTCCTTCTTCTGGGGAATTTGAAAATAATAATACTAGAAATGTAGATATATCTAATGCTGTTAATGTAGGAACTGCGGACGACAGAAGTTGTTATTCAGATTATTCAGAAGTAGAATTGTATGGCAAAACTTGGGGAGTTTATAATATTACAGATGGTTCTAACCATTGGGATGCAGCTACATTACAACCTAGAATAGAACGTTCTTTACCAAGATCTGGTGAAACAGGTGTAGGAAGTTTTGCAAGATTTACTGGAATTGTAAGAATTTTAGAAGTAGGAGATGGAGGAGCTTTTAGTCAAAACGGAAGTTATTTAGCACAGGCCAAAGGAAAACATTCTGGTGGTGGAGGTTCTAGAGATCCAGCCATTTGTTTATATAGAGCTCACCCCGTTGAAGGTGTTGGTATTAATGCAGGCAAACAAGTAGCTTTTGATATTTACGCAGAACGCATTCTAACAAGAGGAGGTGAAGGAAGTAATGGAAGAGAAGTGGTGCTGTTAACAAGAGTAAATAAAAACGAGGAAGTTACTTTTGAATTGGAAGTTGGTTTTAGAGAAGATCCAAACGATCCAACGAAAAAAATACATTATTGTGATGCTGTAATTAATGGAGAATCGTTTCCTTATGCCATTCCAGAGCCAGAAAGAGGCTTAGAATCTGGTATTAGATATGGAGCATATAGAGTAAGAGGTGGTAGGGCTCAGTTTAGATGGGCAAACACCACTTATTAAAGAGCAGAGGTTGAAGAAAGTGTTGACAGACCCGTAGTTTCTGATGATATTTTTAGACTAAGAAATGTAGCTACAGGTCAATTTTTAAAAGATTCTGGAGCTGCTGCAACGCCAGTAACAATATCAGATTCTGGAGAAACAACAAATACTCACTGGACATTTGAAGAAAGTGGAGAATTTATTAATATTGATAGTCAGGTTTTTGGTATTCTAAGAGCTACAGGTAGTAATTTTTCTGCAGGTTCATTTGCCGTTGTAAGTACTTCTAAAGCACCGCCAGCAAGTGACTCAGATAAAGTTTGGACATTATACAAAGATGAAGCTACAGATTTCTATAGGTTTGAACATAGAAATAATGGTAGATTTTTATATGTAAATGAAGATGGCAGCGTTGTTACTTTTGCAGCCAATGCAACAGACCAGAGAGGGCAATGGGAAGCCATACCTACAAGTCAAACTTTAAGTGTTGAAGATAATGTTAGAGATATTACTTCTTTAAACGTCTATCCAAATCCTGCCAAAGAAAACTTTACAATAACCTTAAGTAATGTTTCTAAAGCAAATGTAATTATTTACAATACTTTGGGTAAAATAGTATATCAAGACACAATAAATAATGGAAGTGTTACTATTGAGAATAACAGAAAATTTACTTCAGGAATATATATGGTAAAAGTGATTACTAGCACAAATAAAGTATATCATTCTAAACTAATAATGAAGTAAAGTACAAATGTAATTTTATTGAAAAGCCAAAAGAAAATAGTTCTTTTGGCTTTTTAAATTTTCCAAAACAGGACAAAACAGGATAGAATTTAAATAGTATCTTTATAATTTGAAATTTCAAATAGAAGCTTAATGAAAAGACGTAACTTTCTTCAACTTTCTGCGATAGCAGGTGTAGGTTTAACATTACCAATGTCAGGATTATTAAACGGGTGTGCTACTCATAACGAACATTCACAAGAATTTAAAAATTTAATATCAGGATTATTAAAAGATTGGAGTGATGGTATGCTAAAAGTACAAATTAACAATCCATCAAATTTAGACATACATGGTGCTTTAGGTTGCCCTTCTTGTTCTCATATTCACGGACGTTGTATGGATGCTGTGTATCCGTTTTTATACATGGCAGACAAAACTGGTGAAGAAAAGTATGTAGAAGGTGCTAAATTAGTAATGACTTGGGCAGAAAATAATGTCTCTCAAGAAAATGGTGCTTGGACCGTTATAAAAAATCCAAAATCTTGGAAAGGAATTACCATTTTTGGGGCAATTGCTTTAGCAGAAGCATTGCATTATCATGGGCACGTTTTAGATGAAGAAACCAGAAATGCTTGGACAAAACGTTTAGAAAAAGCAGGAGATTATATTTACAAAACGTTTACCATAGATTTTACAAACATTAATTATCCAGGAACAGCAGTTTATGGTCTAAATTTAATTGGTGATGTTGTCAATAGAAAAGATTTTAAAGCAAAGAGTAAAAAATTAGCATCTCAAGTAAAAGCATACTTTACAGAAAACGAAAGTTTTCTATTTGGAGAATGCAAGAAAAGTTCAAGCAAGTTAAGTGAAAAAGGTTTACATGGTGTAGATTTAGGCTACAATGTAGAAGAAACTTTGAATAGTTTGGTAATGTATGCTGTTAAACAGAAAGATGAAGAATTACTACAAATTTTAACCAAATCTTTAAACAGTCATTTAGAATTTATGTTGCCAGATGGTGCTTGGGATAATAGTTGGGGTAATAGAATGTACAAATGGAGTTATTGGGGAAGTAGAACCTGTGATGGTAGTCAACCCGCATTTGGGATGATGGCAGATATTAACCCCGCTTTTGGAATAGCAGCAGTAAAAAATACTGAATTATTACAACGTTGTACAGCAGATGGTTTAATTCACGGTGGTCCTGGTTTTATTGAAGCAGGCATTCCACCTTGTGTACACCATACGTTCACACACGCAAAACCTCTAGCAGCTTTGTTAGATCATTGGGAGCATTTACCAGAAATAAATGCAAATACAAATTTGCCAAGAACAAATGCAGATGGCGTAAAACACTTTAAAGATTTAGATGTGTATCTTTTTGCACGAGGAGATTGGAGAGGAACTGTAAGTGCTTATGATGCAGAATATCACTATAAATATGATTATCGTCAAGCCTCTGGAGGTGCATTGGGAGTTTTATATCATAATAAAGTAGGATTGTTATGTGCAGCAAGTATGGCAGAATATGCTTTGGTTGAAAAGAACAACCAACAAGTACAACCCAATAAAGATATTTGCTTAACACCAAGAGTTGAGGTTTTTAAAGACGATGTTTGGTATACAAATCTGTATGATTTGCCAGCAACTGTTGCTTCTAAAGATGAAAATAATACGATAGAATTATTAGCGAATATTCAACTAAAAGACGTTGATAGAAAAGTAGTAGAACAAACAGCTGCTGACTTTAAAATTAACTACAAATCTTCTGTAGATAAAATGGAGGTTACAGTAAAAACAGATCAAAATATAACAGCACCAACAGCATTTGTATTGCCAATAATTTCTCCAAATAAAGAAGTTGTTACTCAAATTAATGAAACAGAATTTACCATTCAAAAACCTGAAGGTTTAGTTACCGTAAAATCTAATTCACCTATAAAAATAAAAGAAATACAAGGCAACAGAACCTTTAATATGGTACCTGGTGTAGAGGCAATTCCTTTTGAAGCGTTTTTTAAGGAACAACAAAAGGAATTAAGGATTAGTATATTAGTTAGTTAGGCATAATTTAATATGTCACTAACTACATAAAGCATTAGAACTTAAAATTCCTGTAGATGCAATTCCTATTTTTTTATAAAATTACGTTTTATAAAATTTTACAATTTTGGTTCCCATCCAGGTTCATAGGTTCTAGTCCAAAGCTTCATGGCGTCTCTATCAAATATTTTACCAGAATTTTCATCAACATTAAAACCTTTGTTAATTCTGTAGGCAATGTTTGCATAATGTGTTAGCATTTGAGAAACAGCACCAACTTTTATGGAGGAAGTTAATTTTTGTTTTCCTCTAATGGCTTCAAAAAAGTTAGTAACGTGTCTTGTAGTCAAATTTCCACCACCACCTAATGCAAGTCCTCCTTCTTTTCCTCCAGATTTTTTTTCTCTAATTAACTTTCCTTTTAAGTCATATAACTCGTAACCACTTCTATCTACAAATACCAATCCTTTAGATCCGTAAATAATGGTTCCTCTTCCTCTTCCATATTTTTGATAGGCATTTCTGCTATCTCCATTCCATTGAATAACTCTATTATCAGCAAATTTAAATGTGGCTTCCATTTGGTCGTACATTTCCCAGCCATCTTCTTTAAATTGTCTCTTACCTGCAATAACATCTACATATTCAGGATATTTTACATCTAAAGCCCAACGTGCAATGTCCAATTCGTGTGTTGCATTATTACCCATTTCTGCAGTTCCAAAATCCCAACCATACCAATGCCAATTGTAATTCCAGGTATCATGTGTATAGTCTTTTCTAGGTGATGGACCTTGAAACAAATCCCAGTTTAGTCCTTTTGGAGGTGCTGTTTTCACAGGCACAGGAACTGCTCCTCTTCCATTGGTGTAAAAAGCAACCGCTTTGTAAACATCACCAATAACTCCATTATGAATGTCTGTAATAATTTCTTGACTTTCTAAAGACGATCTTTGCTGATTACCCATTTGTACAATTTTATTGTATTTTTTTTGGGCAGCAACTACCAATTCATTTTCATGCGGATTATGACTACATGGTTTTTCTAGATAGACATGTTTACCTGCTTGCATTGCCATAATTGCTCCTGGTGTATGCCAATGATCTGGTGTTGCCATAAAAATAGCGTCTATATTTCTATCATTAATAATGTTTCTAACATCCTCTTCAGATTTTATCTTATAATCTAATTTTTGCCCTACTTTTTCTTGCGCTTTGTCTAATTGACTAGGCATAACATCACATAAATATTTTAAGCGAACATTATTTTCTTTGGCAGCAATACCTTCTATAAAAGAAAAATAACGACGCCCTAAACCTTGTATGGCCACATTTATTCTATCATTAGAACCTATAATGTTGTTGTAACTTTTAGCAGACATCGCATTTGCAGTTCCTACCAAACCAATTCCTGCAGCTGCTGTAGCTGTCTTTTTTATGAAGTTTCTTCTACTTGTTTTCATTATTTTTTCTTTTTGATTGTAGGAATTTTAATTTTTATATTTCTAAAAGATACTTTATCACCATGATCTTGTAATAAGATTTGCCCTTTTTCTAAAACTCCAAAATTTGGCCATTTCTCATATTTACTTCCAGCAACTAGTTTTAAAAATGCTGCACTTCCACGTTCATATTCTAAAACTTTTACATCATTTATCCAATGTTCTACATGATTATCAATGGACTTTATATAAGCGTGATTCCATTCTCCAATTGGTTTTATAGGTTTTATTGGGTCTGCTTTCATTAAATCATATAATGAAGCAACAGTTCTACTACCTTCATAAGAACCTCTTTTTGCATCTTCATGCAATTCATCATCTAAAATTTGATATTCTAAACCAATAGAAGAACCAGGTCCTTTATTTAGTTCTGTATCTACGTAATATTTTATACCACTATTTGCACCAGGGGTTAACTTAAAATCTACTTTTAGCTCAAAATTACTATACTCTTTTGTGGTTACAATATCTCCTCCAGCAGTAGATTCTGCACCACCAGTTTCTGCAACTATCAATTCTCCATTTTCTATAGACCAACCGTTTTCTGGAAATTTATCAAGTTTTGCACCTCTCCAGCCATTTGTTGTTTTTCCATCCCAAAGCATTTGCCAACCAGTTCTTTTTTCGTCAAACGTTAAATTATTGTTGGTAATTATGGGGTCTAAAGGATTTTTTTTACTGTATTTAGCTAAATCTGTGGTGAGAATTTTAGCATTTTTCCACATAATCTGTTTACCTAAACTTTTTTTGTTTTTTCCTATAGAGTGTACTTGTAAACCAATAAAACCAGAGGCTGTTTTATCATCAATTAAATAGGCTGCAGGCACATTATTAATCCAAGTTTTTAGAGTATCTCCAATAGCTTCAATTCTATAATGATTCCATTCGTTTTGTTGAAATGCTTTTTGTGCTTTTGCATTATTTTCTAATGGATTTAACCATTTTCTTCTTTTTTCATCATAAATTCCTCCACTCCAAGCACGTTTAGAAGGATCAATTTCAATTTGATATCCATGAACCATTCCTTCTCTATAATAAGGTAATGAATTACTTCTAATTTGAACTCCAGAATTCATGGTTGGATCTACTTTAAAATCAATTTCTAAAATAAAGTCACTATACATTTTATTAGTACATAAAAAAGTATTTGGAGTATTAGCAGCTGTGGTTCCAATTATGGTTCCGTTTTCATTTTTATAAGTAGCATTACCACCTTTAATATTCCAACCTTCTAGAGAATCTTTAGAGATAAGTTCTTTCCAGGGTATTTTATTTTCAGCGCAAGAAGAAAAAATTAATGTGATGAACGTAATAAAAAATAAAGTATTTAATTTCATAAAGTTGATTTTAGTTGTTATTAAAATTCAAGCGTTTCCTTCAAATCTATTTCATAAATTTCAAAAAAACACCCTGTAGTGTCCTGTTGAAAAAAAGGCATAGACAAATTTATTTTTGCAGTAATTTACACTTTATTTTTTAATTCTAAAGAGTATGAAACCTAGATATTGCAGGATAGTTATATAAGGTCTTTCAAATATATTTATAAAATTCTTAGTACATAAAACCGAAAAACTTTTTAAGATGATGGCTTGTGTTGGTATTATTTAGATTCGTATTTTAAAAGTTATAGGGTAATGTTTTTCTAAGAATGCGAAATAAAACTAGCAAAAAAAGTGTAATGAAATTAAATTATTTCTAAGTAATAATTGTCTTTAATTTTAAATTAAAGCGAATTTGGTTATGTTTTATTTTTAGCAATTGATTGAAAATAAGTTTAATGGGTGATATTTGTAAAAGACTAATGTTTGTACAACAAAGCATTTTTATAACAATTTAAAACAAGGTTTTTATGTATAATATTGAAATAAATTTGGCTTTTACATTTTAAGAAAAAGTAGCTAATTTGGCATAATTACCAGTTCAAGAATAAAAAAAAGTAAGGCTATTAAAAACGAATTAGAAATAATGTATTCGAATTAATTTCGGGTATATATGTAGTTACAATAAAATAATATGAAAATAAATAAAAAAAATATGTCTTTTGTAAAGGGCTTTAAAGTGCTTCTTTTTTTAGTAATATCTATAACATTTTTCTCGTGTAAAACTACTTCTGTGGATGCTGTTGATTTACGTTGCGAATACAGAATAAATCCTTTAGGAATAGATAATACTACTCCACGATTAAGTTGGAAAATTACAGACGAAAATAAAACAAAAGGTCAAAAACAAACAGCATACCAAGTTTTAGTAGCAAGTAGTTTAGATAATCTTAATGATGATAATGGCGATTTATGGGATTCTGGAAAAGCATTAACCAATACATCTGTGAACGTTTTGTATGCTGGAAAACCGCTTTTGACGAATCAAAAATGTTACTGGAAAGTAAGAGTTTGGGACGTAAATGGAGAAGCATCAAACTACAGTAAACCTGCATTATTTTCTATAGGATTATTAAAAACAAGTGATTGGGAAGGCGATTGGATTCAGAAAAAAAATCAAGAAAAAACAGATCAAAATTGGTATAGAAAAACGTTTGAGCTTTCTGAAACAGCAACTTCAGGAATGGTACATTTAGCGTCTTATGGCTATCACGAACTTTACGTAAATGGAGAAAAAATTACAGATAATGTGATGAATCCAGTATTGTCGTATATGAAAACTCGTATTCCATACTTAACTTACGATATTAAGGATAAATTAAAAAAAGGAAAAAATGTTATTGCAGTTTGGCACGCAGGTGGTTGGACGCGTTGGAGAAGAATTAGAGAATATAGAAATCCGCCGTTTACATTTAAAGCGCAAGCAGAAATAAAAGCGGGAGACAAAACAATGGCAATAGTTTCTGATGCATCTTGGAAATGTAAAAACAGTTTAAGTACATATGTTGGTGGTTGGGACATTCAAGATTTTGGAGGAGAACTAATTGATGCCAGAAAAGCTGAACCAAATTGGAATACAGTAGCTTATGATGATAGCAGTTGGGAACAGGCAATCGTTTGGAAAGGAAAAACGGCTAAACATTTAAGTGCGCAACGTGTAGAACCACAAGTGCGTTATCAAACACTAAAGCCAGTAGCAATTACAGGAAATGGCCCTTATCTTATAGATATGGGAAGAAATTATACTGGTCAATTTGAAATTGATTTAAGAAACGGAAAAGAAGGTGATACGATTACCATAGAAATTAGTGATATAAAAGGGGTAAGATGTAATAAAAGTCAACGTAGCAAATATATTTTTGATAAAACAGGAAAAGGAAAATTTGCCAATCGATTCAATTATGCAGGTGGAAGATGGTATACCATTTCAGGCTTAAATTACAAACCAGATCTAAAAGACATAAAAGGCTATGTATTAACGAATAATAGAAAACGCATCAGTACGTTTGAAAGTTCTAGCGAATTACTCAACCAGATTTATGAAATAAATATCAATACCATGTTAGCAAATACCTTAGATGGTATTATGATGGATTGTCCTCATAGAGAACGAAGAGGTTGGGGAGAAGTTACTGTGGCTGCAATGTACGGAGACGCTTTTCCTAATTTTGAAAGTGGTGCTTATATGGATCAATATATGCAATATATGTTGGATGCTCAGTTTCCTGACGGACGAACACGAGCAATCGTAAATGAAGAAGATCGCCCTTTTTTAATGTGGCAAGCGAATAATCCACTAACCATTTGGGAAACCTACAGAACTTTTGGAGATCTAAAAATATTAGCGGATAATTATGAATCTATGGAAAAGTGGATGGATTGGCTATTGAAAAATTCTAATTTTGAAACTGGCGGATCTTTAATTGCAGGCGAAGAAGGAAAACGTGAATTTCCAGGTTTAGGAGATTGGGCAACACCACATGGTAACGATTTTACAAGCTGTAACGCACCAGATGCAGTACATTTTAACAACTGTTTGTATGCCTATATGTTAGAAATTGCAAAAAATATAGCAACCGAACTTGGCAAAAACCAAGACGCCACCAAATATGATGCTCGCTTAAAAGTACAGAGACAAGCAACCCACAATAATAGCTACAATGCTACAACTGGTAATTATGGAACAGGTAGACAAGTAGACCAAGCTTTTGCTTTATTTTCTGGTGTAACGCCAGCTTCCGAAAAAGAAAAAGTGTACAATAATTTGGTAGATAGAATGCTTTACAGTTTTCCTTATTATGATGTAGGTAGTTCTGGACAAGCATTATACACCCGTTATTTTATTGAATCTGGCGAACGTATGGATTTAATTTATGAAGTACTTACAGATAAAAGTCACCCTAGTTATGGGTATTTTATAGCACAAGGCGAAACTACGTGGCCAGAATTGTGGTCAAGTAGAGGGCCAAGCAGAATTCATACTTGTTATACAGGTATTGGAGGTTATTTTATTAAAGGTTTTGGTGGTATTCGTGTAGATCCAGAAAATTATGGTTTTCAAAAGTTTATCATAAAACCAGCGCTTGTTGGCGATTTAACTTTTGCCAATACCTCTTTAGAATCTTTATATGGAAATATTGTCAGTAATTGGACAAAGTCTGAAGATAGTGCCACCTTTCATTTTGAAATACCAGAAAATACAGCTGCAAAAATATACATACCTGCTACAAGTGCAAACGAAGTACTTGTAAACGGTCAGCAAGTTTCTAATGTAAGTCATATAAAATATGTAGGAACAGAAAAAAGTGATGCAGTTGGGCAATACATCATTTTTGAAGTCGCATCTGGAGTTTATGATTTTACTGCTAATAACTTACCAGAAGTGAGTTATCCAAAACCACAATATACAGGAAGTAATGCAGCACTTACTGCAAGAGCTAGTGCTTCTTCTATGTATTTTAAAGATGCGCAAAATCCGGGTTTTGAGGCATTTAGAACTAATGATAATGATGAAACAAGCAAATGGATAGCACGTTATAAGAACAACCAATGGTTAGAAATGGAATGGATGCAACCTCAAAAAATAAATAAAGTAGTTATCAATGAATTGGGAGAAAATATAAGCAATTATAAAATCCAATATTGGAATGGAAATACTTGGGTTGACATTGCATCAGGTAACAAATGCGGACAAAATAAAACCATAGGATTTGATGCAGTTACTACAAAAAAATGTCGTTTATACATTGCTGAAGCATTGAATCCTGTATCCATTAGCGAATTTGAAATACATAATTTATCAGAATAAAAGAGTCAACAAATGAAAAATAGCTTGAAGAACATCTTTAATAGCGTTATAATTTTAGTTTTTGTAGGTGTAATAAGCAGTTGCAGCACTGATATTTCAGTAGTACCCACAACTTTAAAATGCGAGTATCGCGAAAATCCTTTAGGAATAGATAATACAAGCCCTAGATTAAGCTGGAAGTTAGCACAAGAAAATGCAGTTAGAGGCCAAAAACAAACAGCATATCAAATATTGATTGCAAGTAGTTTAGATAATCTAGAGAGTAATACTGGCGATGTTTGGGATTCTGGAAAAGTAGATTCAAATCAATCTGTAAATGTTACTTATGAAGGCAATGAATTAGCATCTGCAAAACAATATTTTTGGAAAGTAAAGGTTTGGGATAAAGATGGAAACGTTTCCAATTGGAGTGATTTTGGAAAATTTTCTATGGGATTATTGAAAAAATCTGATTGGAAAGGCGACTGGATTTTAAAATCTGATCAGAAAAAAACAGACCATAATTGGTACAGAAAAAAAGTAACACTTTCAGATGAAGCATCATCTGCATTTGTGTTTGTGGGTTCTTTTGGTTATCACGAACTGTATGTAAATGGAGAAAAAATTACAGAGAATGTAATGAATCCTGTTTCAACGTATATGAAGAAAAGAATTGCCTATTTAACCTATGATATTTCAGACAAACTAAAAAAAGGAGACAATGTAATTGCCATTTGGCACGCTGCAGGTTGGGCACGTTGGAAACGTATTCGTGAATACAGAAATGTGCCTTTTGTATTTAAAGCACAAGCAGAAATTATTTCAGGAGGAGAAAAAATCACCCTAAAAACAGATACCACTTGGAAAACCAAAAAAAGCCATACTGAGTATTATGGCGATTGGGATATTTTACGTTTTGGAGGTGAAACGATTGATGATCGCAAGCGTGAAGATGATTGGAATACAGTAGATTATGATGATAGCTATTGGATGAATGCTAGTGTGTACAATCACAAAGCATTAAACGCTAAAATACCAGAAGGCAACAATATGTATTTTGCTTTAAATAGCAGAAAAAATAGAGAAGTACGTGCATTATACAGCCCTATTAGAGCTACTTTAAGTTCGCAAATGGTAGAACCACAAGTAAAGTTTAAAGAAATAAAAGCGATTGGAGTTAATAAAAATGAAGACGGAACGTATAGAATTGATATGGGTGAAAACTATACTGGTTTTTTTGAAATGGATTTATATAAAGGAAAAGAAGGCGATTCTATTTTGTTTGAAATAAGCGATCAAACAGAAACAACCACAAGTTGGAATCAAAAGAGTAAATACATTTTTGGGAAATCGGGAAAAGGGAAATTCCAAAACCGTTTTAATGTTGCTGGTGGAAGGTGGGTTACCGTTTATGGTTTGAATTATGAGCCCAAAATAGAAGACGCTAAAGGCTATGTGGTTACCAATAATCGCAAGCAAATCAGCAAATTTGAATCGTCTAGCACGCAATTGAATCAAATTTATCAAATCAATTTAAACACTTATTTAGCAAATACGATGGATGGTGTTTTGGTAGATTGTCCACACAGAGAAAGAAGAGGTTGGGGAGAAGTTACTGTAGCTGCAATGTATGGCGATGCTTTACCAAACTTTGAAAGTGGTGCCTATATGGATCAATATTTACAATATACAAGAGATGCACAATTATCAGACGGACAAACAAGAGCTGTATTAAATGAAGAAGATCGTCCGTTTTTAATGTGGAAAGCGAATAGTCCATTAACGGTTTGGGAAACTTACAGAATGTTAGGCGATAAAAAAGTGTTAGAAGACAATTATAAATCGATGCAAAAATGGATGAGTTGGTTGTACGAACATTCGAATGCTAATACTGGTGGTGCTTTAAAAATAGGAGAACAAGGAAAAAGAGAAATGCCAGGTTTAGGCGATTGGTGTACGCCAAGAGGTAATTTTTGGACGAGTAGTAATTCTCCAGATGCTGCACATTTTAACAATTGTTTGTACGCTTATATGTTAGAAAATGCAATGCAAATTTCAGAAGCTTTAGGTAAAACTGAAGATGCTAAAATTTATAAAGAACGTTTAAAAGTGCAAAGAGAAGCAACGCATAAATTGTCTTACAATCCAGAAACAGGTAAATATTTAAAAGGCTATCAAGTGGATCAAGCTTTTGCTTTATTATCTGGTGTAACGCCTTCATCTGAAAAAGAAAAAGTAGCAGCACAACTAGAAGATAATGTGTTGTATAAATTTCCATATTACGATACAGGAAGTTCAGGACAAGCTTTATACACGCGTTATTTTACAGAATCTGGCGAGCGTATGGATTTAATTTATGAACTTTTAAGAGACAAACATCACCCAAGTTATGGCTACTTTTTAGAGCAAGGGAAAACAGTATGGCCAGAGCGTTGGTCTGCCATTGGAAACAGTCAAATTCATACTTGTTATACAGGAATTGGAGGCTATTTTGTAAAAGGTTTTGGTGGTATTCGTCCAAATCCAGAGCAATTAGGCATGCAAAATATGATGATTAAGCCAGCTCCTGTTGGCGATTTAACCTTTGCAAATACCGAGTATGAATCGATGTATGGAAACGTTGTTGTTAATTGGAAAAAAGAGTGGGAAGGCGCAACATTTCATATTGAAGTTCCTGTAAATACAACTGCAAAAGTGTATTTACCAGCAACAAGTAATAACGAAATTACGGAAAGTGGTGTTTTAGCTGAAAATGCAGAAGGAATCACTTTTGTGGGATCAGAAAAAAGTAAGGCAGTAGGTAATTATATCATCTATAATGTAACCTCTGGAGTTTACAATTTTAAGGTTGAAGAAATTCCTGTTACCCAATTTCCAGAACCATTAAATAACATACAGAATCTTGCCAAATTAGGAAGAATGAATGCGAGTTCTATGTTTATTAAAACTGAAAAACTACCCGTTTTTGAAGCCTTTAGAGTAAATGATGAAGATGAAGAAACACGTTGGTTAGCAACAGAAACTAAAAATCAATATGTAGAAGTAGAATGGGTAAAACCACAAACCTTCAATCAAATTATTGTTGATGAATTTGAGCAAAACATTTCTTCTTATAAATTGCAATATTGGGAAGATGACAAATGGAAAGATATTGTAGAAGGAACTACTTGTGGAGCAAATAAAATTCACGAGTTTGATGCTATTCAATCTACAAAATGTAGAGTTTTTATTTTGGATGCAAAACAAGCACCATCAATAAAAGAATTGAAAATTTCATTGGATAATAAATAATACATACAATTGTAAGTTATCTATGGGCGAAATGAAGTTAAAAGAACATTGCAAAAATATAAACAGAAAAGTGAAAAGTAATATCATATTCCTTATTCTAGCGCAACTTTTATTTTTAAGCTGCGTAGAAAAAAACAATACAAATCTAGAAAGGCCAAATAGTTTATCTGTTTCAGAAGGGTTTGAAAACCCTTTAGGTTTTCATGATAGCATACCTTCTTTTTCTTGGAAATTACCTGCAGAAATTAGTATTAAAAAACAAACAGCCTATAGCATAGTAGTAGCATCTAACCCAGATTTATTGCCAGAAAATCCTGATGTGTGGTCTTCTGGAAAAATCATTTCAAATCAGTCTGTTTTTGTGAAATATGGTGGAAACCCATTAAAATCAAGACAGAAAATATATTGGCAAGTGCGTTTTTGGGATAATGAAAATAGAGCATCCAATTGGAGTGAAATTGTAAGCATAGAGATGGGATTACTATCTAATAAAGATTGGAAGGCAAAATGGATAAAAATTCCTGATCCTAAAAAGTGGGATACAACACGATATGGCACAAGGTTATTCAGACCTCAATATTTAAGAAATGATTTCAAAATAGAATCAAAAGTAAAAAAAGCACGTTTGTATGCGACAGCAAAAGGTGTTTTTAAAGCACAAATTAATGGACAGCAAATAGGTAACGATGTGTTAACTCCTGGTTGGACACCTTACCGCAAAAGAATAGAATCTTTAACGTATGATGTTACGAATATGTTACAAGAAGACAAGAATACTTTAGGTATAATACTTGCTGAAGGTTGGCATTCTGGACGTTTTGGTCCAAAACGAAGATGGGACACTGTAATTGCGCCACCTCAAGTCATTTTTCAACTTGAAATAGAAGACATAAAAGGCAACAAAAAAACGATAACTAGTAATGGTAATTGGAAAGCCACAAGAAAAGGCCCTATAAGAGTTGCTGGATTATATGATGGCGAAACATACGATGCCAATTTTGAGATGCTAAATTGGGACAAACCTGATTTTGATGACAGCTCTTGGGAGAAAGTAATAACAGAAGAAATACAGGACAAAATAAAGCTATTTCCTAAGAAACATGCTGCAATAAGAAATAAGAAAATTCTACATCCTAGTAAAATGATGGTTCAGAAAAAAAATCAAGTTTTATTTGATTTTGATCAAAATATGGTAGGTGTTGTTGAATTGAAAATTCCAGTAAAAAAAGGAGATACTATAAAAATCAGGCATGGAGAAATGCTAAATGCAGCAGGCAAATTATTTACTAAAAACCTCGGTTCTGCAAAAGCAACAGACTATTACATAGCCAAAGAGAGTGCTACTATTTCTTGGCAACCAAAATTTACTTTTCACGGTTTTCGTTATGTAGAAATAAGTGGCTACAATAATGAATCTACACCTAAAAAATCTTGGGTTAAAGGCATTGTACAACATTCAGATTTTGAAATGTCCGGACATTTTAAGTCTTCGCACACAAAATTAAATCAATTACATAGCAATATTCAATGGGGTTTAAGAGGCAATTTTTTTGATGTTCCATTAGATTGCCCACAAAGAAGTGAACGTTTAGGTTGGACAGGTGATGCACAGGTTTTTATACCAACATCGTTGTTTTTAGCAGATACTCATGCATTTTGGTCTGCATGGCTAAGTAGCATGAGAGAAGAGCAGTTTAGTAATGGAGGTATTCCTGTGGTTGTTCCAAATTTTACAGGAAATTTTGCTCAGGCAGGTTGGTCTGATGCTTCCACGATAATTCCTTGGGAATTGTATTACAGAACAGGTGATATTAAGGTGTTAGAAGATAACTATGAGATGATGCAAAAATGGTGCGATTATCATACATCAGAAGCAACTAATAATATTAGCCACATGTCTACAGTTGGTGATTGGTTACAACCTTATTCGCAGCAAAAAGATGATAGAAGAGGAGATACTCCAAACACATTAATATCTTCAGCATTTTATGCGTACTCTGTTTATTTAACAATGGAAACTGCAAAAGTTTTAGGCTTTAAAGAAGATGTTAAGCACTACCAAGACTTACTAAATAAAATTTCTAAGGCTTTTGAAAATGAATTTTTTGATTCTACAGGAAAAATAAAAGCCCCATACACACCAACACAAACAGGCTATTTATTGGCGCTTGGTTTTAATATTCTATCTGAAGAAACCGCAAACAAATCCATACACCATCTGGTTCAGCTTATAAGAGACAGAGGTACACATTTGCGCACAGGTTTTATAGGAACTCCTTTATTGGCGCTTGTTTTAGATAAAACTGGCAATATAGATTTGTTGTATGAAATTATTTTTAAGGAAACCTATCCATCTTGGTTTTATTCTATAAACCAAGGAGCAACCACTATGTGGGAAAGATGGGATGGCTATACACACGATAAAGGTTTTGCTAATAGAGCATTGTCTTTTAATCATTACGCTTATGGGGCTATTGGCCAGTGGTTATATGAACGAACTGCAGGAATTTCGCCTTTAGAACCAGGTTATAAGAAAATATTGTTTGCACCTTTACCACATGAAAATATTTCAGAAGCTCAAGGTAGCTATAACTCAATTTACGGTGAAATTAAATCGGAATGGAAGTTTACAACAGGTAATTTTGTTTACAACATAACTGTTCCTACCAATACAACCGCAAAAGTAATTTTACCTAGGTTTAGTGATAATATTTATATTACTGTCAATGGAAATAAAGTTGAGGCTGTTTTAACAGATGAAAAATTAACTATAGATAATTTAGAAAGTGGCGTTTATGAAATCATTTATAATGATGCACATTAAGACAGCAAAGCAATAAAATAACTTATTTAAAGAAATACAATAAATTAAAAAATATATTTTAAAACCGATTACAATTATGAAAAAAAATCTATTATTATTACTGTTCGCTTTCAATTTTTCCTTCGCATTTTCTAATGATTGGAATGATGCAAAATGGATTTGGCAAGCAGAAGATGGGCCTTCAAATACGTGGATGAGTTTTAGAAAAACAATAACTATTGATGAAATTCCAGATGTTGTTGAAGCAAATATAGCAGTAGATAGTAAGTTTTGGTTATGGGTTAATGGTGAAATGGTAATTTTTGAAGGAGGCTTATCAAGAGGACCAAGTCAAGCAGGAGATTGGAATAGAAAACAAAAAATAACACCAACTAATTCTTGGTTTGATACGCTAAACATTCAACCCTATTTAAAAAAAGGAGAAAATACAATTGCCATTTTAGTTTGGTATTGGGGTAGAGAAACGCATAAAGGCACACATATAGATAGTGGAAAAGGAGGTTTACTTTTCTCTTCTCAAATTGGTAATCAAATCGTAGTTTCAGATAAAACTTGGAAAGCAATTCAGCATCCTGCATATAACAATTCAATACCACCTGCAAGTAAAGCTATTGTGCAATATAGTGTTGAATTCGATGCTCAAAAATCAATGCAAGATTGGTCTGAAAATGCGTGGTATTCAGCAAATTTTAATGATACAAATTGGACTTCCGCAGTTGAAAAAGGAAAATTAGGTGTGAAACCTTGGTACAATGTAGAAAAAAATATAGTTCCGCATTTGGTTAATCACGGTTTACAAAATTATAAGAACCATAATGCCTTGAAATTTCCTTTTGTAAGTGATGGAAAAACCATAAAAGCGAAACTGGCTTTTAACAAACAAATTACACCTTATTTGGAGATTGAAGCCAAAGCAGGAGATACCATTTTTATTACAACAGATAACAGACTTAATAGAATTAATGCAACATACATCACAAAAAAAGGCAAACAATCTTTCGAGAGTTTTTCTTGGATGAATGGTAACGAAATTAAATACACTATTCCAAAAGGTGTTAAAGTAAATGCTTTAAAATACAGATGGATGAGTGTAGGTGAAATGGCTGGTAAATTTGAAATAGACGATCCTTTTTACAATCGTTTATGGTGGATGGGAAATAACACCTTATTTGTTTGTGCAAGAGATAATTTTATGGATTGCCCAGATAGAGAGCGCGCTTTATGGATTGGTGATGTTGCAGACCAAGTAGGTTATTTATTTTATGCTATGGATAATGCAGGTCGTCAATTACTAAAAAAAGCCATTTTACAAACTACAGCATTTAGTGAAAATGGAGTAATGGGTGCTTTAGGGCCTTTAAGAGTGCGCGAGTTGGTTGCACAAACATTGCAGTTTATTGCACAAGGTATTTGGCCTTATTATTTAAATACTGGAGACAAAGAAACCTTAGAAAAAGCGTATCCTTTTGTGTATGATTATTTAGCATTATTTCCAATGCAAGAAAATGGCTTGCCAGAATATCGCTTAAGAAAAAGTCCAGATGCTTGGGATTGGGTAGATTGGGGAGTGAAAAAAACAGCCGATAAAAAACCAATACAAATGGCTTTTTATTATTTAGCTTTAAGCGAAGCTAAAAAAATGGCAGAAGTTTTAGGTAAAACCAAAGATATAAAATGGTACGAGGAAAGGATGAAAACCATGAAACCAGCATTTGAAAAAGCGTATTGGAAAGATGGTTTTTATAGTTCTAATAAAGAAAAACTAAAAGATGATAGAGCCAATGCAATTGCCATAGTTTCAGGGATTGCTAATCCAAAATATTACAATCAAATTGTAGATAATGTTTTAATTCCAAATCGATTTTCTAGTCCACATTTTGAGTGGGTTGCAGAGGAGGCAATGTGTATTGCAGGCAATTATAAAGCGTCTTTAGATAGAATGAAAGACATGTACCAAAGTCAAGTGGATAAAAAATCCATGTCAACTTTATATGAAATGTTTCCAAGAGGAGGTAGTTACAATCACGCGTGGAATGGTTCTAATAAAATTTTATCTAAATACATAGCAGGTGTAGCCCCTACTAAAGTAGGTTGGAGTGAATATCAAATTATGCCAAACTTGGTGCATTTTAAAAGTCTTAAAAAGACGATTCCAACAGTAAAAGGAAACATTAAAATAGACTTAGAAGTTAAAGAAAATACGTACGAGTTAGCATTGGAATCTCCAGAGAATTCAACAGCAATTATAGGAATTCCTAAAACAGAAAAAGCTATTAATAAGGTAGTTGTAAATGGTGAAGTAGTCTGGAAAAAAGGTAAAAAGAGAAAAAGGGTTAAAGGATTTGAGTTTGATAGTGAAAATGAAGATTTTTTAAAGTTTAAGGCACAAGCTGCAACATGGCAAATTAAAGCTACCTACAAATAATTTAAAACATAGCGTTACAATTATTTGTGCCAAAATAAATATATCATTATATAATGAAACAAAAAACAAAAACTGCATTAAAGGTAATCTTATATATGGTAACCTGTATCTTGCTGTTATCTTGTAAAACGAATGGCTCACAAGAAAAACCCATAGAATTGACTGTGAGTGAAGGTTTTAAAAATCCAATAGGATTTTACAGTAATTCGCCTAGTTTTTCTTGGCAATTACCAAAGGAGATAGCTTTTCAGACAGCGTATCAACTTAGAGTAGCAAGCCAAATAGAACTTTTACAAGATAATCCTGATTTGTGGGATAGTGGGAAAGTTAATTCAGACCAAACCACTTTTGTAAAATTTCAAGGAGAGCCACTTAAATCGAGACAAAAAGTATACTGGCAAGTAAAGTTTTGGGATGCTAATAAAAAAGCCTCTAAATGGAGTGATGTTGCTAGTTTAGAATTAGGTCTTCTAAAAAATTCAGATTGGAAAGGTAAGTGGATTAGTTTACCAGCCAATGAACTGAATAAAAAAGACAGACATAAACAACTGTTATTTAGACCTCAGTACATGCGTAAACAAATTGCATTAAAACAAAAGGTTAAAAAAGCGAGGCTTTACATAACAGCAAAAGGAGCTTATGAATTTTATATAAACGGAAAAAAAGTAGGAGATGATGTGATGTCCCCTGGTTGGACACCTTACAATAAACGTATTCCTACATTAACTTATGATGTAACCAACTTACTAGAAGAAGGCAACAATACTTTAGGCGCAACAGTTGCAGAAGGTTGGTTTGGTGGTCGTGTTAATTTAAGATATGTTAAAAAAACACCAGAACATAGACCTCACTTGTTAGGTCAGTTAGAAATAGAAACTGAAGAAGGTACAAAAACCTTTGTAACAGATCATACATGGAAAGTAACACAAAATGGTCCTATACGAACGTCTAAAATTTACGATGGCGAGTTTTATGATGCCAACCTAGAATTGGGCGCATGGAGCAGTAATAATTACAACGACTCAAAATGGTTAAAAGTAAACTCATATAAAATACTAGATAGTATAGCATTATTACCCAAACGATTTGCGGGTGTAAAGGATATGGATGTAATTTCTGTAAAAAGTATTACAGAACCCGTAAAAGGACAGCCAATTTTTAATTTCAAGCAAAATAATGTAGGTGTTCCATTGGTAAAAGTACCCATGAAAAAAGGAGATACATTACGAATTCGTTTTGCTGAAATGTTAAATCCAGATGGAACATTTCATAGAAAAAATTATAGAGGTGCACGTTCTACAGATTATTATGTTGCAGCTAAAGATGGTATGATAGAGTGGCGTCCTAAATTTACGTTTCACGGATATCAATTTATTGAATTAAAAGGGTACGCACCAAATGCAATACCACAAAAAGACTGGGTAACAGCTATTGTACAACATACCGATTTTGATTTAAATGGCACGTTTACTTCGTCTCATAAAAAATTAAATAAACTACAAAATAACATTAGCTGGGGATTAAGAAGTAACTTTTTTGATGTGCCAACTGATTGCCCACAACGTGATGAAAGATGGGGTTGGACAGGAGATGCTCAGGTAATTGCACCAACAGCCATTTACAATGCAGACATGTATGCTTTTTGGGCAGGATATGCACAAACTTTGCGAGAAGACCAATTACCAAATGGTGTAATACCACCTGTAGTACCAAATTGTTTTAGAAATCAGAAAGGTTACGCAGGTTGGGGAGATGTAGGTGTTGTAGTGCCTTGGGAAATGTATTTTAGAACAGGAGATGTTAGTATATTAGAAGATAATTATGATATGATGATGGGTTGGTTAGAGTATTATGCGTCAATCACTAAAAATGACCTCCCTAAAGGAGTAACTATTGGCGATTGGTTGCAACCGTTTCCAGAACCTAAAGAGAATTTTAGACACATGCGTCGTGGAGATACTCCAGGCACTTTAATTGCTGCAGCATATAACGCGTACACAGTAGAATTAACCATGAAAAGTGCAGAGGTGCTTGGTAAAACTGAAGATGTAAAAAAGCTAAAGGAATTGCATACGAAACTAAAACGAGCTTTTGAAAACAAATTTTTTGATAAAAATGGTCGTGTAACTTCTGCAATAGAAACACAAACTCAATATTTAATGGCTTTGCAGTATGATTTATTATCAAAAGAAATAGCTCAAAAAGCCCTTGTACAATTAAAAAGATTTATTGGAGAGTGTGATAATCACTTACGTACAGGTTTTTTAGGAACACCAATATTGCCTTTTGCATTAGATAAAATGGGAGAAGTAGATTTAATGTATACCATATTGTTTAAAGAAACTTATCCATCATGGTTTCATTCTATTAACCAAGGTGCAACAACTACTTGGGAAAGATGGGATAGTTATTCTAAAGAAACAGGATTTAAAGTAGAACCTATGAATTCTTTAAATCACTATGCTTATGGTGCTATTGGTCAGTGGATGTATGAACGTATTGGAGGATTAAAACCTTTAAAGGCAGGTTATAAAGAAATACGCATAGCACCAATTCCAGGAGGACCATTAACGTCTGCTAAAGCAAGTTATAATACACCATATGGTAAAGTAAGTTCTGCTTGGCATATTAAAAATGGTGAATTTGAATTGCAAACAACCATACCACCAAACACAACTGCTCAGGTAGAAATACCAAAAAATGGAAAAAGTAATTTGTATTTAAATGGTAAAAAATTTAAAACAATACCAGATGTTACATTAGTAAAGGAAACTGAAAACGCATTTGTATTAAAAGCTTTGCCAGGAACGTACACTTTTAAAGTTGATTATTAGTAATCAGTATTTCATAAATATCAAACATAAATGACAGTAGTTGGAGGTTTAAAAAAGAATATTTGGAACAAAAACATGTTTATTTTGCTTTTAGTAATACTCTCTTGTGGTCAGAAAACAAAGCAGATTTCTAAAGCAGAAATGGAACAACCAAATTTACTGTTTATTTTTGCAGACCAATACAGACAAGCTTCTTTGGGTTTTTTAAAAGAAGATCCTGTACACACGCCAAATTTAGATCAATTGGCAAATGAAGGTGTGTTTTTTAGTGAAGCTGTTTCCAACAATCCATTGTGTAGCCCTTATAGGGCGATGTTAATGACGGGTCGTTATCCAATATCAACAGGAGTTGTAGAGAACTGCAATTCCCAAAGAACAGCTTTGGGGAATTTTTTAAAGAAAGATGAAATTTGTTTTTCTGATGTTTTAGTTGAAAATGGCTACAGTGCAGGCTATGTAGGTAAATGGCATTTAGATGGTCCAGAACCAACACCACCAGATGTAAAAAGGGTTTGGGATACTTGGTGTCCTCCAAATCGCAGACATGGTTTTTCTTTTTGGTATGCTTATGGGACTCACAATAGGCATAATGCACCTTATTATTGGACAACCAATGCCAAAGAAGATGAAAAAACATACATCAAAAAATGGTCAGCAGAACACGAAGCGGATGTTATTATCGATTACCTGAAAAACAACGAAAAACAACGAAAATCTGATGAACCTTTTGCTTTGTTTTGGTCAATAAATCCACCACATACACCTTTTAAACAAGTGCCAGAACGTTACAGAAAACGTTATGAAGGCATGACGCATAAAGACGTTTTAAATAGACCAAATGTACAGTTTAATGACAACTACGATTTAAAAAGGGGAGATCATGGTGTAGAAAAACGTTTAGATCAAGCTACAGATTATTTTGCGTCTGTAAATGGTGTAGATGATCAAATAGGACGTGTTATTGCAAAATTAAAAGAAGCAGGATTATATGAAAACACCATTATTGTGTTTTCTGCAGATCATGGTGAAATGCTAGGAAGTCAAGGTTTAATGCATAAAAATGTATGGTTTAAAGAAGCCTATAAAATTCCTTTGATTGTCCATTATCCGAAAAAAGTAAAACCAAAGAAAGATGATATTTTATTAAGTGTGCCAGATTATATGCCAACCATTTTGGGTTTAATGGGATTTGAAGATAAAATACCAAAGGAAGTAGAAGGTAAAAATTATGCAGATTTATTTTTTGATAAACCTGTAAACCGCCCAGAAAAACAGTTGTATTTTGGAGGGAAAAGTTTTGCTTCTAAAGGCGATGCTAGAGGTTTTAGAACCAAAGACTATACGTATGCTGTGGTAAAACACGAAAATGGGAGTAAATTTCATTATCTCTATGATGATGCTAAAGATCCTTTTCAAATGAAAAATATTTGGGGAGAAGATGCTGTTTTAGATACTAAAATGGAAACAGAATTGGCAGCGTTGTTAACCTCTATGAATGATTCTTGGTAAAAATAATTATGAAAACAAATAGGCGCCATTTTATAAAAAATTTGTCTGCACTTAGTATTGTTGGTGCCACATATCCATTATTATCCGCTTGCGGAAGTAAAAACGGAAACGAATATTTAAACGAAAAGATTACAAAAATCGAAATATTTCGATATGATATTAATATTCCACGTTATTTTTCTTGGGGAACTTGGCACAATCGTCAGCATTTATTTATAAAAATATCAGCTGGAGATTTTTATGGTTGGACAGAAACTCCTGCTTCAAAAAACAACCCTAATTTTAAGCCCACGGCTTGGGTAAAATATCTAGAACAGTTTAAAGGTTTAACCATAGGTGAAGCTCAAAAAAGATTAACCTCAGAACAAGTTTTAGGTTCCAAAAGATCTCTAAAAATGTTAGAATCTTTAGATATGGGATTGTTGGATTTGTCAGGAAGAATTCAAAATAAAGCTGCAGTAGAATTGTTGGGTTTAACAGGAACTAAACCAGTTCCAGGTTTGTATTGTATACTCGATAAAGACGAGAAAAAAGTACGAGCAGAAGCAGAAAAAAGTATCGAACAAAATCTTAATCATCACATGAAATTTAAAATGTATGGTGATGAAAAAGTTGATATGCAATTACTCAAAACAATTAGAGCAGTTTTAGGTAATGATGCAGTGGTAATTTCAGATGTAAATAAAGGTTACAAAAAATGGAAATCATTAGATGAATTAAAAGGAATTTTAGATCGTTTTAGTGCTAATGGTTTAAACGCGATAGAAGATCCAGCAAATTTGAAAACAAAGCAATGGATTCAATTACAAGAAATGGTAGGCGATTTAAGTTTAATTCCAGATGCGCCAATGCGTCCAGCTTGGAAAGGTATCAAAACGATGCAAAAAGGTATGGGACATATTTATAACCTACATCCATCTACGATGGGAAGTTTAACGCATACAGCTAAATTAGCACATAAAGTAAAAGAAATTGGTGCAAAAGTAATGATTGGTGATGATAGTTTGGTTGGACCAGCTTGTTCTGCGTGGCAACAAATTGCCATTGGAGTTGATGCTACTTGGGTAGAAGCTATTGAGAAAAAGGAAGATTCTAAATTGTATTTAGAATGCTTGCAAAGTACAGCTACTAAAAAAGAAGCTAACGGTTATTATTCATTCGAACCAAAACCTGGCTTTGGAGTAGAATTAGATACAGTTCACTTAAAAAAAGTAAGTGAATTGTATATAGAAGTTTAACGTAAATTTTAAAGACTGTTGAAAATGATAAAAAACATAATAATGATAGTTAAAAAAATAGATCCTATTTTTTTTGTTACGTTATTTTTTTTCCTGTTGACTAATTGTCAAAAACAACAAATTGTTCAAAAGCCAAATGTGCTACTTATTTGTGTAGATGATCTTCGTCCAGAATTGAAGAGTTTTGGAGCAGATTATATTAACTCACCTAATATTGATGCTTTAGCGGAAAAAGGAATTAAATTCCAAAAACATTTTGTAAACTCCCCAAGTTGTGGTCCATCTCGATATACTTTATTAACAGGGCAGTATGGACCAGCAGGAAACAATGCACTTTTTAGTAGAGCAAAAAAAATAAAACAAGGCACTCAAAAGGTAGATAAAAGTATCCCAGAGTGGTTCAGAACATATGGCTACACAACAGTTTCGGTTGGAAAAGTATCTCATCACCCTGGAGGGAGAGGTGGAAAAAATTGGAATGATAGCACAAAAGTAGAAATGCCCAATGCGTGGGATAAGCATTTGATGCCAGTTGCAGAATGGGAACACCCACGAGGGATGATGCATGGATTAGCTAATGGTGAAACCCGAGTAAAATCTGGTGATATGGCTGTTTTTCAGACAGTAGAAGGAGACGACAACATTTATCCAGATGGAGCAATTACAGATGAAGCTGTCAAACAACTAGGAGCACTTGCCAGTAATAAAGAAAATCCATTTTTTCTTGCTGTCGGAATTATTAAACCACACCTGCCTTTTGGTGCACCAAAAACATATTATGATAGGTATGATGGTGTTGATATTCCTGAAATAAAAAATCCTCAAAAACCGAAAGGAAGAACAACATGGCATGGATCTGGTGAATTTATGAAATACAACCGTTGGGGTAAAAACCCTAATAAAGATGTTGATTTTGCGAATGAGGTGCGTCGTCATTATGCTGCATGTGTCAGTTATGCGGATGCCCAAGTAGGCAAAATTCTTACGGCTTTAAAAAAAACAGGAGCAGATAAAAACACTATTGTTGTGCTTTGGGGAGACCATGGTTGGCATCTAGGAGAACATGCGATTTGGGGAAAACATAGTTTGTTTGAGGAATCGTTGCATTCACCTTTAATAATTCATTACCCAGGAATGAAACATAAAGGGACGAATACGAATGCTATTGTGGAAACAGTCGATATTTTTCCGACGTTATGTGATTTAGTAGAAATTAAAATTCCTGAGTTTGCTCATGGGACGTCTCTAAAAGAAATATTAGTAGATCCGAATGCTAGTGGTCACTTTGCTATATCCTACAACAATAAAGCTTCAACCATCAGAACTTCAACGCATAGAATGACATTACATCAGGATGGATTTGTAGAATTATATGATCACACAACAAAAGAAAAGGAAACTAAGAATGTAGCCGAAGAACACCCAGAATTAGTTAAAGAGTTAAAAGTGAAGTTAAGTAATAGGTTAAAATAAATAAAATAATGATAAAAGTAGGATTATTTGGTATTGGTTTAGATACCTATTGGCCGCAGTTTGAAGGACTGTTAGAACGTTTAGAAGGTTATCAGCAACAGATAGCAGATAAAATGGAAGAGTTTGGAGCAGAAGTAGTTAACGTTGGGTTGGTAGATTCTCCCATTAAAGCGAGAGAAAAAGCACAAGTTTTAAAGACTGAAGATGTAGATATTTTGTTTTTGTATATTTCAACCTATGCTTTGTCATCCACAGTTTTACCTGTGGTGCAAAAAGTAAAATGTCCTGTAGTTATTTTAAATATTCAGCCTGTGGCTGCCATAGATTACGAAAGTTTTAATGCTTTGGGCGATCGTGGAAAAATGACAGGAGAATGGTTGGCACATTGTCAGGCTTGTTCTGTACCAGAATTCGCGAATGTTTTTAATCGTGCAGGAATAGATTATGAATTTATAACGGGATATTTAGGAGAACAATTTGTTTGGGATGATATTCAGGATTGGATTGATGCCACCAAAGTTGCATCCATAATGCAAAATAACAGATTAGGTGTTTTAGGGCATTATTATGCAGGAATGCTAGATGTATATTCCGATTTAACCAAACAATCTGCTGCTTTTGGAACCCACATAGAAATTGTTGAAATGTGTGAAGTAAAAAAGTACAGAGATGGGGTTACACAAGTTGAGGTTGATGAAAAGTTAGCCGAATTTCAAACTACGTTTGAAGTAATTGATACTTGCGAAGAATCCGAATTAATTCGCGCAGCAAAAACATCAATCGCTTTAGATAAATTAGTAGAAAATCATGATTTAGGTTCTTTGGCTTATTATTATGAAGGCGAAAATGCCAATGAATACGAAAATATTGTAACTTCTGTAATCGCTGGAAACACATTATTAACAGGTAAAAATGTACCAGTAGCAGGAGAATATGAAGTAAAAAATGCACAGGCTATGAAAATTATGGATGCTTTTGGTGTTGGTGGTTCTTTTTCTGAGTTTTATGCGATGGATTTTAATGATGATATTGTGATGTTAGGTCATGATGGTCCTGCACATTTTGCCATTGCAGAAGGGAATGTACAATTAGTGCCTTTACCAGTTTACCATGGAAAACCAGGAAAAGGATTGTCCATTCAAATGACGGTCAAACACGGTCCAGTTACTTTGTTATCAGTTGTAGAAGGTAAAGACGATGTGTTTTTATTAGTAGCAGAAGGCGAATCTGTAGAAGGCCCAGTTTTACAAATAGGAAATACAAATAGCCGTTATCGTTTTTCAATAGGCGCAAGAAATTTTATGAATGAGTGGTCTAAACAAGGGCCATCTCATCATTGTGCAATTGGCGTTGGCCATATTGCCAATAAAATAGAAAAATTAGGAAATATTTTAAATTTAAGAGTGGTTCGTATTTGTTAACAAACATCAACCATAAACCAGTAACTATTAACCAAAAAACAAAACAAACATGCAAGCAATTTTAGGAGTATTATTTCATTCATTAGGAGGCGTAGCAGCAGGTAGTTTTTACATGCCTTATAACAAAGTAAAAGGTTGGGCTTGGGAAACCTATTGGATGGTTGGAGGTATAATGTCTTGGCTAATTGTACCGCCAATTGCAGCCTATTTAACGGTTCCAGGTTTTGTAGATATTATAGCATCTAGTTCCAATGCTATTTTAAGTTTTACCTTTTTAATGGGTTTGCTTTGGGGAGTTGGCGGATTGTCTTATGGTTTGGGTGTTCGTTATTTAGGCATGTCTTTAGGAAACTCAGTGGTTTTAGGGTTTTGTGCTGCTTTTGGAGCGATAGTTCCTTCAATTTATTACAATTTTAATCCAGAAGAAGGTAAAACGTCTTTTACAGAAATGCTATCTTCTACAGGTGGTCAAGTTGTTTTATTGGGTGTTTTGGTTTGTTTGTTAGGTATTGCACTTTCAGGAAAAGCAGGTATGATGAAGGAGAAAGAATTATCTGATGAAGAGAAAAAAGAAAGTGTTTTAGAGTTTAATCTTACAAAAGGATTAATTGTAGCTGTACTTTCCGGAATTTTAAGTTCGTTTTTTAGTTTTGGTATAGAAGGTGGAAAACCACTTGCAGATGCTGCAGTAGCTGCTGGTTATGACCATTTATTCGCCAACAATGTTACTTTTGTAGTCATTCTCTGGGGTGGTTTAGCAACCAACCTAATTTGGACTACCTTTTTAAGTATCAAAAATAAATCTTACAAAGATTTTACCAATAAAAGTACACCAATAAGAAAAAATATATTGTTTTCTGCTTTTGCAGGCACCATCTGGTTTTTGCAGTTTTTCTTTTATGGAATGGGAGAAAGTAAGTTAGGTAATGGCGCAAGTTCTTGGATTTTGCACATGTCTACTATTATTTTAACAGCCAATCTTTGGGGAATCTATAGAAAGGAATGGAAAGGTGTTGCTAAGAAAACAAAACTAACCATTACTGCTGGTATTGCCGTTATTCTTTTATCTGTTGTTTTAGTAGGTATTGGTAATTCTTTATAAATTAAAAAAATATCAAAAATAGATAGTTTTTTATTTCAAATAATTTATGTGAATATCCTGATAATATAATTTCTATTTTTTACTGTTTTTATAAATAAAAGAGACTGCCTTTAAAGGCAGTCTCTTTTATTTTATGGAAAAAATATTTTTAATTTGTTCTACAGAAATCTACATTTCTAATTCTAATTTGAAATCTATCATCACTACAGGTATCACAAGCTTCATAAGCACCATAGCGTGTAGTTGCAGCTTCAGCAGTGTATGTATGTTCCATTGTTCTACTTCTAGTATTTCCTCCTCCAGATATGGTTACAGTAGATTCTGCAAGTTGACTGCTAGAATTGTCATATCCAGTTTTACAAGTTAAATTATAACGAATTCCTTGTGTAATATTTCTGAGAAATGTGGTTGTTCTAGTACCACTTCCATTACTTCCAGTTACAAAAGGTACGGTAGATTCACTAATTTCAGCAGTGTAAACTTCTCTACCTTGCCTATCTCTTCTATTTGCTTTTTTTATGTACAACAGAAAAACGGCACTTCTAGCAGTTCTTCCTTCTCTAAGGCCTTCTTTAATTTCGCCTTCAGCATGCACTTGTACAATACAAGTTCGCCCACTGCTTACTTCGTCTACTCTAAATTCGTAGCTTAGAGTTGTAGATTTATTTCTACCTCTATTTACTCGGTTAAAAAAGCGCTCAACACGTGTTCTTGTGCCATCAAATCTATCTGTAGAGCCTGTTAAACGATATCTACCAAAACCACCACCTACATTTGCATAACCACCAAATGATGCTGATGACCTGCAATCTAGCGTACCAATATTATTAGGATTAGAAGAGTCATTACAGCCACTTGCTTGACCACTAGCTGCACCTGGTCCTAAATTAGGGAAACTAGTTTCATTGCAAGTAGTTCGTGCTAATAATTCAGGGCTTTCAAAATCGGTATTTTCTACTTCTAGACTTTGGTCTTCAATAACTTCTCCTTCGTTTGAACAGGAGGTAGCAATAAAAAGTGTAAATATTACACTTAATTTAAAAAAAGTTGTAATTGTTTTTTTCATTGTAATTTAATTTTTAGTTTAAAATTAGTTACCTGTAGAAATATTAGTATCCTGCACTATCCGGAATTTAATGTTAATTTTGAATATTATAATGTTAAAATAGTATAGTATGATTTTATACCTTAATTCACACCTAAAATTCTTAAGATTAGAACACCAGACCATACTTAATTGAAGGAATAAATCAAAAGTTTCAAGGGATTAAAGATTTTATCTCGCTAATTTTAGTGATTTATTATAATCTTATTAAAATAAGAAGAACGCTCTTAAGTATTTGATATCTAGTTTCCGTGATCAAATCAGATTCTATTTAGTTGTTTTTATTATGTTAATATATTTTTTTCATGAGACTACAGGATAACACCCTACAAAATTTCTTTTAATTTCATACTTTAATTGATCTTAATACCAAACTTTAAAACTTTATATTTCAAAATGATAAAAAAACAATCGATACTTGCATTAGTAATTTTAGCTCTAGTTTCTGTATCATGCCAAAAGTCTCCGTCATCAAATAAATCAGTTTCATTTCAAAATTTATTGGTAAACAGCAAACAAAATCCATCAACCATAGAAAGTAAGCAACCTTTATTTTCTTGGATTGCAAGTGTTGAAGGTTTTAACAAGTCACAATCAGCCTATCATATTTTGGTGGCATCTATAGAAGATAAATTAAATGAAGATGATGCAGATATTTGGAATTCTAATAAAACAGAAAGTAATAAATCTGCCTTTGTAAAATATAAGGGGAAACCTTTAAAAGCAATGCAAAAATACTTTTGGAAGGTGAAAATTTGGGATGAAAAAGGTACATCTTCAAAATGGTCGGAAATTCAGGAATTTGGAATGGGATTGATTGATAAAAAGAATTGGGGAGATGCCAAATGGATTACACTAAATAACGATACTAGAACTTCTCCATATCAATTTAGAGATTATAAAACTGGTAGAATGGGCAATCAACCTGCAAAAAAAGTAAATGGGTTTGCAGCAAGTTATTTTAGAAATGAATTAGCAATTGATAAAAAAATAGCGAACGCTCAAGTTTATATTTGCGGATTAGGATATTATGAGTTGTATTTAAATGGCGAAAAAGTGGGTGATCATGTGTTAGATCCTGCACCTTCTAATTATGATAAACAAGCCTATTATGTAAATTATGATATTACAAAAAGTATAAATTCTGGTAAAAATGCATTCGGAATTATTTTAGGAAACGGTTTCTACGCTCAGGATATTTCTTGGAAAAGAGATCCTGAATCTGAGAAAGATATGGCTTATGGGCCACCAACTGTAAAATTTTTATTGAAGTTAAAATATGAAGATGGTTCTACCAAAGATTTTTACACAGACAAAAACTGGAAAGAGTCAACAGGGCCAATTGTTTTTAATAATATTTATGGAGGAGACACTTATGATGCACGTTTTGAAATTGGAAAATGGAATACAGTAGGTTATAATGATAAATCTTGGGGAAATCCAAAAGAAGTAGCACCAAAATTGAGAAATATTAGTGCAAGTCAAATTCCGCCAATTAAAAAATTACAAGAATTATCTCCTCAAAAAGTTTTTAAAGGAGCAGATGGAGAATGGATTGTAGATTTTGGACAAAATATTGCAGGTTGGGTTAAATTAAATGTGGAAGGTAAAAAAGGGCAATTAATAGATGTAATTACCACAGAAGCATTGCTAACAAACGGAAAAGATATTTTTAAAGGTTCTACTGGTGGTGGTGCAAACGGAATGACACAGATTTACAAATATATCTGTAAAGGTGAAGGTGTAGAATCTTGGGAGCCTAAATTTAGTTATCATGGATTTAGATATGCAAAAATTACAGGAATTTCTAAAAAGCCTGATGCTAATATGATTAAGGCAGTTTTGGTAGCTACAGATATTAAAGAAACAGGAAGTTTTACTTCTTCTGATGCCTTACTAAACAAAATGCATAGTATTAGTAAATGGACAATTGTAGATAATGTTCATGGAATACCAGAAGATTGCCCTCATAGAGAAAAATGTGGTTGGCTAGGAGATGCACATGCGTTTTGTGAATATGCGTTTTTTAATTATGATATGTATGATTTCTACAAAAAATACATGGAAGATATTAAAACCCAAATGCGCCCAACAAAAGGGCGTAACAACCCAGAATTAAAGTTTCAAGTGCCTACAATGATTGCTCCTGGAAAACGCACATCTACCTATGCAAAAATAGATTGGGGAGTTGCCACAATGTATTTGCCTTGGTACAATTATAAGTTTTACGGCGATGATGAAATTGTTAAAGATTATTATGAACCAATGAAGGGTTTAACCAATTTCTATCTTAATTTTAAAGGAGAAAACGGAATTATGCAAGATGGAATGGGAGATTGGTGTCCACCTCTTTGGGATAGAAAAAAGAACCCAAGTGCAATGGAATGTGATCCAATAATTTCTGCAAATGCTTATTTTTATGATGTTTTAGGCATTATGGAAAAATTTGCAAAAATGAATAATGATGCTATTTATCAAGCCAAAATGAAACAAGAAAAAGAGGCCTTGTTAGAAGCTTTCAACAAAGAATTTTTAGTAGCTATTCCAAATACAAAACACAAATGGTATCAAAGTCAGACTGCAACTGTGCAAGCGTTACAATTCGGTATGGTTCCCAAAAAGGAAATTGAAACGGTTGTAAATGGATTGGTACATAATATTGTTGAGGTTAAAGGTGGTCATCATGCTACAGGAATTCACGGAAACAGATACATTTATACAGTTTTGTCTAAATACGGAAAAGCAGATTTAGCCTATGATATTTTAACTACGCCAGATTTTCCAAGTCAAACATATGTAATGAACTCAGGTTTTACTACTTGGCCAGAGCGTCAATTTATTTGGGAAGAAATGGAAGGTCCAAGTAATTCCTTAAATCATCCAATGCATAGTGGTTTTGCAGCTTATTTCTTTGAATCTTTAGGAGGTATAAATTCGTCTATAGAAAAGCCAGGATTTAAAATATTTACAGTAAATCCAGAGTTTTCTAGTAAAATTACCAGTACTAAAGTTACTGTGCCAACGCCTTATGGAACTATTAAAAACGATTGGAATCTTCAAAATAATACATTAAACATGAATCTTGAGGTTCCTTTTAATACATCTGCTAAAATTATTTTAAATAAAAAAGAATTAGAAACCTTAAAAGTAAATGATGCTTCTTTTGGCGATAAAAAAGAAGTTATTTTAGGTTCTGGTCAATACAAAATTGTATACGAAAAAGCATCTAAATAAAATCACTACAGCACAGGATACTTTGTATGTCAAATTCTTTTATTTTTGTTGAAACCCATTTATACATCAAAATGAAAAATAAATTTTTATTCTTTTTATTGTCTATAGTTTCATTACAATTATTTGCGCAAACTGCCAATTGTAATGGAACCCTTCCATTTGAAGAAAAAGACGGAATTTTAACCATAGAAATGGAGTCTGGTATTTTACCTGCTGGTTCAGATTGGAAAATAGGTAGTGAAGAAGATCCAAATTTAGAAGGAGCAACCATTAATTATATATTTTGGGATGGTACAGAGTTTTTTAGTAGACCTACTGGAGTAACAATTACCTATAACATTAAGATTAACAATCCGGGAACTTATAGATTGGCTTGGAGAGGTCGAATAGGAAAAGGTGATTCTGGAGGTGAACATAATGATGCTTGGTTAAAAATTGAGGCAGATGATTTTTTTGCTACGAAGACAAGTAGCCCTACATCTACTCAGGTTCTTGAACCTAAACCTAGTTGTGAAAGCAATCCAGATAGAGCTTGTCCTGCAGGTTCTACTAGAGATGGTTTTTTTAAGGCATTTATGAACAGGCATCCAGTAAACCTTCCTGTGGAAAGTAGATGGGGTTTTGTAACCAATACTAACGATCATGATTCTTTTAGATTTATTTGGGCAACGTTTAACACTCCTGGTAATTATAAAATAATGGTAGATGCAAGGTCAAATTCATTTTTTATGGATAAAATGGTATTAAGAAGAAGTGATGTATCAGACTCAGTTGCGCATAATTTAAATAATGCACCATCTGCATGTTTTGATGCCTCTTTATCTACTACAGATGTTGATATAAATGAGGTTGCTATTTATCCTAATCCTACCAAAGGAAATATTCAACTTACTAATTTACCATTGAATACAAAACTAACAATTAGAAATATTTTAGGAGCAAAGGTGCGTGAGATAAGCGTAAAATCTGAATCAGAAAGTATTGATATTAGTGATTTAAACGAAGGTGTATATTTTTTATCTAATAATGATCAAAACAACCGTTTTGTAAAAAAAATAATAAAGATATAAATTATCAAAATACAATTGTTTCAGCGCTTTAAAGTACTATTTTTAATTCCATTTCTTTTTTTCAGTTGTAAAAAAGAAATGGAATTAAAGCATAAAAAACCCAACGTACTTTTTATTTTGGTAGATGATTTAGGTTATCACGATTTAGGGGTAACAGGTAGTACATATTATGAAACACCAAATGTAAATCAGCTTGCTGCACAAAGTACAGTTTTTGCTAAAGGTTACGCAGCAAGTAGAGTTTGCAGCCCATCTAGAGCAAGCATTTTAACAGGTAAGTTTACTGCGCGCCATGGAATTACAGATTGGATTGGCGCAAAAGCAGGAGAAGATTGGAGAAAAAGAAACAGATTTGATAAAATGTTACCCGCCAATTATGTCCAATCTTTGGACAAGGAAGAGGTAACCATAGCAGAAATTTTTCAAAAAAATAATTACAACACTTTTTTTGCAGGAAAATGGCACTTAGGAGACAAAGGCTCATATCCAGAAAATCATGGTTTTGATATTAATAAAGGAGGTTATCATAGAGGAGGACCTTCAGCAGGCTTTTTTGCGCCTTTTAACAATCCAAAGTTAAAAGACAACCAAAAAGGGGAAAACCTAACCATTCGTTTGGCAAAGGAAACCGCAAAATTTATTCATCAACAAAAAGACAGTGCATTTTTTGCTTTTTTATCGTTTTATGCGGTGCATGCGCCCATACAAACCACAGAAACCAAATGGAATAAATACAGAACCAAAGCAGAAAATTTAGGAGTTGCCAATACTGGTTATAAAATGGAACGTGTTTTACCAGTAAGACAAGTGCAAGACAACCCTATTTATGCGGGTTTATTAGCAACTATGGATGATGCTGTAGGTATTGTTTTAAAGGCATTAAAAGATACTAATCTTGATAAAAATACGATTGTAGTTTTTACTTCAGATAATGGAGGTGTGGCTTCTGGAGACAATTATGCTACAAGTAATTTACCTTTAAGAGGTGGTAAAGGTTATCAATGGGAAGGAGGTATTAGAGCTCCCTTTTTTATGAAAGTGCCTTGGTTGAAAAATAAACCAAATACAATAGATTTTCCAGTAATTAGTACAGATTTTTACCCAACACTTTTAGACTTGGCAAATATTAATTTACAGCCAGAACAGCACAAAGATGGTATTAGTTTAAAACCGCTTTTAGAAGGAAAAGAAATGGAGAATAACAGACCTTTGTTTTGGCATTATCCACATTATGGCAATCAAGGTGGTGAACCTTCTTCTATTATTCAGCAAAATGGTTGGAAATTAATTCATTATTGGGAAGATAATCGTCAGGAATTATTCAAATTACCATCCACAGAAAAAGATGATTTAAATGTTGTTGAAAAACGCCCAAAAATTGCGCAAGATTTAAGCAATCAATTAATGAATTGGTTACAGGAAGTTGGTGCAAAATATCCTGTAAAAGACTTAAGGTTTGATGCTCTTAAACGTGAAAAAAGATTGATTAACATCAAAAATAACAAGTGGAAATCTTTAGAAGAAGAAAGATTAAAAGTGTTATCTAAAGATTTTAAACCCAATGAGAATTGGTGGAAGAGTAAAATAACTAAAGACTAAAAAAATGAAACAAACAATTTACATAATAATTTTGAGTATCAATTTTTGTTTTTTTTCTTGCCAGAGCGAAAAAAAAAATGATTTTAGATCTATTTTTAATGGAGAAAATTTAGAAGGTTGGAGTGGAGATGAAACCTATTGGTCTGTAAAAGATGGTATTTTAATTGGGGAAGTTACCCCAGAAACTATTTTAAAAAGCAACTCTTTTATAATTTATGAAAAAGAACAACCTGCAAATTTCGAATTAAAACTAGCATATAGAATTTCAGAATCTGGAAATAGCGGTTTAAATTATAGAAGTGAAAAGATTAAAAACAGGCCTTTTGCTTTAAGAGGTTACCAATCTGATATAGATGGTAAAAAACGATTTGTAGGACAAAATTACGAAGAGAAAAAGAGAACTACACTAGCTTATATTGGCGAGAAAGTAATTATTGAAACAATGCCAGATAGTATTCCAACTACAAATATTAGAAAAAATGTAAAAAGAAATTGTTGGCAAACTAGAAGTGTAGTCAACTCTTTAGGCAATAAAAAAGAATTAAAAGCAGTTATTAAAGATAATGATTGGAATACTATGCATTTAATAGTAAAAGATAGCCTAATGCAGCACTATGTAAATGGTGTTTTAATGAGTGAAGTTAAAGACTTGGATGAAGTAAATAGGTCTAAAAAAGGTTATATTGGTGTTCAAGTGCATGTTGGCCCACCAATGAAAGTAGAGTACAAAAACATACTATTTAAAGACCTTTAGAATTAATACTAAATTTAAAAAGTTTTAGTTTCTAAAAATATGGTTTTACCAAATTTTAATAGATTATAAATTAAGAAAAATTTAGGGCATAAATGTAAGTTTTGTCTGTAATTTCGTCTTACCAAACATACAATTTAACATTATGAAAAAAATAAATTCTTTAGTATTAAATGTTTTCGTTATAACAATCCTAATTTTTTCTTTTGCATCTTGTTCTAGTGAAGAAGTCACTAGAGACGCAATAGATTTAGAAGAACTCTTGGAAGAGGAGGAAGAGGAGTTAGAAATGAATGGAGATTTTGTTATAGGTAATTTTCCTAATGCAGCTGCAGATAAAATAGTAAGCATTAATACAGGTTCAGGTGAAGGAATGTTTTACAACTTTTGGTCTACAAGACCTATGATAAATCAAAGTAGGTTTAATGCAGCCGGTTTTAGAAACGCTATTCAACCTTTAAAAAGCTATGTGAAAAGTTATAATTTGGTAAGAACCATGGGAGGTAGAAATGATAATTTAAATGATTTCTATAAAGGTGCAGATGAAGATGGCAATATTATAACAGATTTTTCTGAGTTAATTTCCACAATGAGAAATTTTAGAAGCACAGGCTTTAAACCAAGAATTGTTTTAAGTAAAGTGCCTTGGGCAATGGTAGAAGAAAGAGTTGAAAATGACTTTGGAAATACCAATCCGCCAAAAGACTACGATCTTTGGAGAAAATATGTAAACGCTTTTTTATCTACTTTGGTTAATGAATTTGGAATGAACGAAGTTAAAACATGGCGTTTTAGAATTAGTACAGAACCAAATTACACACCTAATCATTGGAATGGAACTCCAGCAGAATATTTTAAACATTATGACATTACTGTAGATGAAGTTTTAAAAGTTATTCCAGATGCAATTGTTGGCCCAGGAAATTTATTAACAGAGCAAGTAGGTACTTTTACTACAGAAATTATAGATCATTGTGCAAATGGGACAAACTACGTTACAGGAGAAAAAGGTACTCAAATGGATTTCTTTGCACTTTCTTATTATGAGAAATTAGATAAAAATGAATTAATTTTTGAAGAAATAGTAAAACCATATAGAACTAAATTAAATAGTTACCCTCAGTTTAGTAATATTCCTTTTGATATTCACGAATTTGGTATTTTAAGAGGAGATAATGGAAAAAGAGGATTAAGTTTAAATGATGGTACAGAATTAGGTGCTAGTTGGTATGCGGCAATAGCAGATTTGGCTTTTGAATATAATATTGCTGAAATCTACGATTGGGGACAAGAACTAGAAAGTAGTGCTTTACCTATTGGAAGAAGAAATGTTACAGAAATGTTTTTAAAATTAGAAGGCGGTATGAGAATGTTTGCCTCAGAAAATTTATCTGGTTTTTCAGGGATTATTCCTGTGTTAAAAGATGGTAAAGTGTATTTACTGATATACAACCATAACACCAGCAGAAATAGCACAAATTCAAAAACTATTTATCCAAAATTAGAAGGGAATTTAGTTGCTAATACAACCAAGTGGAGAGTAAATGAATGGACTATAGACAAAGAAAATAGTATTTTAATGCACGAGTTGTATAAAGATTTAAGAAACGCAGGAGTAGGAGAGAAGACAAATGGAAGAATATACGGTAATAGACCTTCAGATCGTTTTGAAGATAATTGGAGAAATGTATTAAATAGCAATTTATCTAAATACGAAAGACTTTCAGAATTGTCGCAAACAGTTAAAGATTCATTGGTAGGTACAAATGTAGATAATTTGATGTTAAAAGTAGATTTAGCGCCACATGCAGTGAAGTTAATTGAACTGATACCAGAATAATAATCTTATTGCATTACATACAAAAAACACCAATTTAATTTTTTTAAATTGGTGTTTTTTCTTTCAAAACTATTTGGTTTTTTAGTAATGCTAGTGTTGTTTAAATAGTGAAACATGTTTCATATAACTTGTGGTATCACTGGTAAAAACAGAATCTGAGAATCTCTTCAGCAACTATATTTGATCACATTACCTCATGATGCCTTGTTTTGTATTCAAGTAAAAGAATATCTTAATAAGATGCTTTTTTAATTGTAAGTTTTAAAATAGGCTTTTGAAGCGTTGGTAGTAATTGCTGTGTTTTTAAAGATTAATTTATCCCCTTCACCAATGTAAATACTTTTTAAAGTTTTGTTTTTGTTTAGAGTAATCACAGCATAAGAACCTTTAAAATAAATGTCTTTACTTTTAAAAACTTCGTTTTTAGATTGTGTAATTATATATTGAGTTAAATACTCACTAGAAGTTTTACTTTCAATAACTAGTCCTTTGTAAACCCCATCTTGCTCTATTTTTTTTACAGATTGTATGCTTGGTTTTTCTGTTTCATTAAAAGGCTCATAAACTACTACAAAAGGGTTTTGCCAAGCTTCTCCCTCTTTTCTAACTACTAAAGTTGGTGTTGGTAAATCGTTATAAGGTTCTGGAGCTTGAAAAGTGTGTGGTGCTTTTACTTTGGTATAGGTTCTATTTTCAAACCCAGGAATGTGCAATTGCATAAACAAATCATTGCCTTTTAATTTTTTTACACTAAAAGTAGCTTTTACAGTATTTGCATATTCTTGTGAAGTTTTTACATCTTTAAAAAAGTGCCATCCAGGATTTCTATATGATCTTCTCGTCCATTTTAAACGAGCACTTTCCATAAATCTGTTAGGCGTCTTTTTTAATTTTAAATCCTTGCTTTCAAACACCAATTTATCTCCAATATTATGGTATAAATAATCGTGATATTCATTTGGTAACTTAGATTTAGAACGAAATACATCTACATAATAACCAGTGGTTGGCGATGTTCTAATTAAGCCTAAAGTTCTTTCTTGAGTAGCTTCTGCTTTATTTCCTCCTGTATCCTCAAAACTAGTTTGGCTAAAAGAAAAGTTTGGCGTAACTCCCTCTTCTCCAACTTTAGGTTCTACAGAGATTAATTGAACTGTGTTCATTCCTAAATTTACCCAACCTCCTTCACCTTGTGAAGCACCGTTTACGATAACTGTATTATGGGCCGCAAAAATTCTAGAGTAATTTTCGTGAATGTCTTTGGCATATTTTCCATTCCCATTATCTACGCCTAAAACTTGCCCTTCTCCATATAATTCAATATTCATGCCTTCTGCATGACCATGTACCATAGCTGCTCCACCAACAAAACCCATTAATCCATCTTTTGGGTCTTTTGTACTACTAATATTTCTTTGCATTACAATTCCTGCGTGGTATACTCTATCTGTTCTTGGTAGTTTTATAGCAACTGGTTTTTCATCTACAGTATTGTGCCAAAATAATGCTTCTATAGTATTTCTTTGGTACTTGTCTTTTAACAAAGCGTTTTTTAAAAGCGCTCCAATTTCTTGGGTAACTTCATTTAAGTTATACATTTTTGCCAAAGTGTACGCATTATCGAAAGCTTTATAAGGTGCTTTTCCTTTTCTTTTTCCATCTCCCCACCTTACAATTTCGTTGTTCGGATACACAAAATAATCTAATCTAGGTAAAGCAAATAAAATGTTTTGGTATTGCTCAGCTAAATTTAAATCAGGATTATACCTGCTTATCACCAACATTAATTTGGTTAAAATTGATGTTGAGTGATTTAAATACCCTGATGTTTCTGGCCAGATATTTCCTTTATTTTTAAAGTTTTCTGCAAAAACAGGCAAAGCATCTTGATTTTTTGTACTTGTTGTTAAAAAATAAGAAAGTAATTTTTCTCGTTCCTTTTTATCATCCATAGCCAAAGCATTATACACCAAACTTGGTGCTTCTAAAACAGGATGATTAGATGCTGTTTGTCCGTAATTTATGGTAATATCTGCGTAAGTTCTGCATACATTTTGTAGCTCATTAATAGGAAAAGCTACTTTTTTATTCTGAATGATGTCCAATACATTGCCTCCTTTTTTAAGATAACTAGCTACAAAATCATAAACTAAAGGAACTTTATAACCAATTACACGTACTTCTCTAAAACCATCATAAGGAAACAACCAACCACCTCTACCATGCCAATCAGACAGTTTAGCTTTTTGTACAGACTTTGTAAATGAATACAAAATACTACTTGCCATATATGCGTATTTTTCGTCTTGGGTTATAAAATACATGGCACCACAATCTATACCTATTTGCAAATAGTTAATAAGTGCTTCTGCTGGAGCCCATTCTTTTTCGGTAGCATTGTCTAAGTTTCTATGTTTACCGTTTAATATATGATCTGTCTTAAAAAATGGTGGAAATTCATTTTCTTTTCCTTCAGCCCAATTAAAGGGTAGGTTTTTTAAGTATGTTTTTGGGTTTTTATAAAACTTATTGACCTCTAAATCTGTTTTTGTTTTCAGATTTGTATAAATTTTACTCGCCCAAGTTTCTGTTTCTATTTTTTTTAGAATTGTTGTTCTTTCAGCGTTTTTTACTAAAATAAAGGGGCGTTCTAATTCTTGACCAAGAATATTTCCACAGAAAGCAATTATAAATACCAAAAATAGTTTTGCGTCAATTTTCATACTTTATTATTTTAAAAAATCTTTACCCCATTTTTCTCTCAGTTCAATGGCCAATTCTTTTACTTTTTCTTGATAGGCTGGTTTTTCAGCTAAATTGTCTAACTCTAAAGGATCTTTTTTATGATCAAATAACATTCTAGCATAAGCAACACCATCATCATTAGTCCATTCTGTGTAAAATATATCTCCTTTAATTAAAGTTACTGCATCTTTAAATTTAGAAACAGCCCAATCCTTATCACTTTTACCACCATTAATTATGGGTACAAAACTTTTACCATCAACAGTTTTAGGAACTTCTAAACCTACCAATTCTGCTAAACTTGGGTAAATATCTATATATTCTGTAATGGCATTTGTTTTTGTTCCCTTGGTTTTCCCTGGAACTTTAATAAGTAATGGCGTTCTTAAAGCGGTTTCAAAAGTAACATGTTTGCTCCATAATTTATGGTCTCCTAAATTCCAACCATGATCTCCCCATAAAATTACAATGGTATCCTCTTCTAATTCCAATCGTTTTAATTCGTCTAAAACCAAGCCAATTTGAGCATCAATATAACTAACACAAGCATAATAGCCATGAATTAGTTGTTTCGCCATATCTTCTGACAAATCTCCTTTTTTAGGAATTGTTGCATATTTTCGTAGTTCTCCAAAATTGTGAAATGCTTCTTTTGGTGTTGTTTTTGGCTGTTGATAACTTACAGGAAGTTGAATGTTTTTTCTATCATACAAATCCCAATATTTTTTTGGAGCATTAAAGGGTAGATGTGGTTTTACAACGCCCATTGTTAAAAAGAAAGATTGCTTAGATTGCTTTAACTTTTGCAAATCTTTGATCACTTTTAAAGCTAATTTTCCATCTAAATAAGTAGAATCTGGAGTTTCAGCATTTTCTGTTGGCATTCCTCTGCCTTGTTTTTTGCGCAATTCAAAAGCTTCTTCTGTAGCATACCTCCAACGTCTTGCAGGTTGCCAAATTTCATTCCAAGCGTTTTTGTCATCTTTATTATAGTGATATATTTTACCATTAGAAATCGTTTGATACCCATTTTGTTTTAGTAAAGCTGGTAGTGAAGTTCCATTAGGAAAATCTTCATCCTTTTTCGTATTAAAATCGATAAATCTGTTTCTTGTGGGTCTTGCTCCTGTAAGTACACTTGCTCTAGATGCACCACAAACGGGAATGTTGCAATACGCTTTATTAAACACCAAGCTTTGTGAAGCCAGTTTATCTAAATTGGGCGATTTAATGTGTTTTGCTCCGTAAAAATTGAGTTCTGGGCGTAAATCATCAACAGCTATAAATAAGATGTTTTTTGGTTTGTTATTTACTGTATTTATTGTTTCTTTTTTTTGAACTTTACAAGCCGTAAAAAGAATTAAAAAACTAATTAAATATGGATAAATTTTACTCATTTAAATATTTTTTAACTGCATTTAATTTGGGATAAGGCACTTTTTCTCCATTTTTTACCCAAGTTCCTGTTGGAGCGTTGTTTGTTTTTAACCAGGCTAACATATCAGCGTTCATTTTTAGAGCAATTTCCATTTCTGCTGAAGTGGGATTTTCTAAAATATTTCTTTTTTCAGAAATATCTTTGGTTATGTTATACATTTCAAATTCGTTTGTTTCATAAAAATAAAACAGTTTGTAATATTCGTCTTCAATTCTTTTCTGAATTAATGTTGATGGTGAAAAACGTTCATCCATATATCCTGGCAAATGCCAAAACAAATTTTCTCTTGAAATTCTTTCTGCTTCACCCGTTAAAATTTTGGCAAAAGATGCACCATCATATTTAGGTGTGTTTCCATCTTTCTTTTTTAGTGAAGTAATATCTACACTTGTTAATGCTGCTAAGGTTGGTAAAAAATCAATACAATGTACTGCTTGATTGCTTACTGAATTTTCTTTTATTACATTTGGATATCTGAAAATTAAGGGCACTCTAATTCCCCCTTCAGTTAAGTTTCCTTTTTTACCTTTTAATGGTGTATTGTTAAATAGACCTCCATTATCAGAATAAAAAATAAAAATGGTATTATTCGTAATATCATCTTCATTATTACCATCTCTATTTGGATCTTTTAAAGCATCATTTATTTTTCCAACATTTTGATCTAACAATTCAATCATAGACGCATATTCTGCAATTCTTGGTTTTAAGCCTCTTTTCAAATACTTTTGGGTTAAATCTTTTCTACCTGTAACATCAGAATGTACAGCGTGAAACGGCACATACAAAAAGAAGGGATTTTCAGAATTCGCGTTTTCTTTGATATAATCTACAGAAAAATCTCCAATAGCGTCTGTAAGGTGTTTTGGAGTTCCTTTTAAAAGCGATACATCTCCTTGACTGTTATAAGGTTTTAGAATGGTGTTGATGTATGCATCATCATAAGGATTTGCATATTTATCTACAAATTCCGAATTAAAAGTCCATCCTTTTTTATCAGAATTCATCGCTAAATAAAAAGATTTTGTTCTTTTTCCGTTAATTGGTGCTGCTATAATATGATGAATATCTGCTGGTAAATCAATGCCATAATCGCCTTTTAAAGGATGAGGTGTTCCGTGACTTTTACCTACTAAAGCCGTTTTGTAACCTTTTGTTTTTAGTACATCAAACATATTAATTCCATCTTCTGCAATTACCTTTTTTTGCTTAAAGGGTTCAATAAGTATGTTTGGAAAACCTTTGGTTCTTTTGTCTTGTCTTTTTAAAGAGCCAACATTATACACCTGGTTTTCTGTACCTGTGGCATATTGCCCACTAATTAACGCAGCTCTCGATGGTGCACAATTTTGATTGGTATATGCATTTGTAAAAGACATTCCTTGAGATGCCAGTTTGTCTATAACAGGAGTTTCATAAATTTTAGAACCGTTGTTATTATTCGTATTTCCAGTGCTTACGTCTGCCCAACCTAAATCATCTGCAAATATGAATACGATATTAGGCTTAGTATTTTTTTCGTTTTTAATTTGAGAGCTCATAAATAACGGTGTTATTAATACGGCACAACCTATAATTTTTGATAAGAAATTCATGTAAATTACTTTTTATTTTAAGAAATCAGATTATCTATCTGCCCCAATTACTTCTACAGGTTTTTTTTCTTCTCCGTTAACACGTGCTTTGTGTTCTACAAAATAAGGCTGAAAAGTATAAGAAGATTTTTCATCCCAAATCACATTTGTTTTTGGTAGTAAACCTTTCATTTTTTCTATTTGAGTTGCATATTTTGGATTTTTAGCTTCGTTATTCCATTCATTAGGATCTGCAGTATGATCGTAAAATTCTTCTGTACCATCTTCATATCTAATGTATCTGTAATTATTGATTTTTACAGCGTGGTTGTTCATGCCAAAGGTTGTAATCGCATACGTATCTTCTGTAATTTGATCACTTTCCATCATATTTACTAAACTTTTTCCCTCATTTGTATTGTTTGCAGACAAACCACTTAACTCTAATAAAGTAGGATAGATAGATAACATTTCTACAGGAGCATCTATTTTTTTTCCTTTTGGTAAATTAGGTCCAGCAAATAATAATGGGGCTTTTGTGGCAGTTTCCCAAAGTGCGTGTTTCGCAAATGTTCCTTTTTCTCCTAATCTGTATCCATGATCAGACCATAAAACAATCACTGTATTGTCTGCATGTTTGCTACTTTCTAAAGCATCTAAAACTCTACCTAATTCGTAATCTACATAACTAATACACGCCAAATAAGCTTGCACAATCTTTTTCCATTCGCCACTTTCTTTTGCCCATTCTGTAGAAGGCATCATTGGTAAATCGTTAATGTGTAAACCTATTTGAGGAATATCATTTAAATCATCAGATTTATAAGGAGGAGTTTGAATATCTTCTAAAGGATACAAATCGAACCATTTTTGAGGCACATATAAAGGCACATGCACACGTAAAAAACCAAGTCCCATAAAAAACGGTTTATCATAATCTCTATGTAAACGTTCTGCAACCCAATTTACAGATTTATGATCTGGCATTAAAGTATCATTTTCTGGAAAAGCGCCCCAATCTGTACTGGTTCTCCCGTATTTTCCTTTGTTTTCTTTTGATTTTGAAGTTCCAAAACCATCCCAAACAATACGCTCTTTTGGGTAAGGTCCAAAACCTTTTACACGTCCACCAGATTCATTAAAAATACTGTCTGGTGCATGAATGTGAAATAGTTTTCCAATTCCCATGGTGTGATAACCATTTTGCTCAAAATATTCTGGTAAAAAAGTAATGTCTTTTGTAGCTGGGTTTTCTGGTCTTCTTATTTTATTGTCTGGTGTCATACCATAAATACCTGTGGTAGATGGACGTAAACCTGTCATAATAGAAGCTCTAGAAGGGCCACAAAGTGGCGCTTGTACGTGCGCATTTGTAAAGGTTACACCCATTTTTGCTAATCTATCAAAATTTGGAGTTTTTACATTTGAAAAATTGTCAATTGGACTAATCCAAGTATTTAAATCGTCAACAGCTATAAAAAGCACATTAGGTTTTGTAGATTTTGATGCTGCTTTTTTTTCAGTTTTGCAAGCACTTAATGTGAGTATACTTATTAATGCAAGGAAATATATTTTTTTCATTTTATATTATTTTGATCTAAAGGCTTTAATTTTTTCTTGTAAATCTTTTACAATTTCTGGGTTTTGATCTGCAATATTATTCTTTTCTAAAGGATCTTTATCAATATTAAACAATTGCACTACTTCATTTTTCTTTCTTACAGCATCTGGTACAATAATTTTATATGGAGGAAAAATTGCCATATTGTAAAACATACTGTTTTCTATCGTATCAAAATCATGTGCGTACACTTCTCCAAAAATTCCTTTTCGTTCGCTTAATGCATTTTCATCTAAAACATTAATTCCAGGCAGGTTTTTAGGTTTCTCAATATCTAATAAATCTAACACTGTAGGCACCATATCTATACTACTTGTTATGGTAGTTTTGTTCATTTCTGGTTTTATTTTGCCAGCCCATTTGTACATAATTGGTGTACGAATTCCCATGTCGTAAGGTGCACGTTTAGAGTTTTTTAAATAACCGCTTTTTTCTGGGTTTTGAGCCCAACCATTATCACAAACATACACAAAAAGCGTGTTTTCAGTCAATCCTTTATCTTCAAATAGATCGAATAATTGCCCACAAGTTTCATCAAACCATTCGCACATTGCCCAATATTTTGCTAAATGCTCTGAATCTGTCTTTTTTAAATATTTATTTAACAAACGTTGTGGAGGTGTGTGTGGTCTGTGAGGCAAGTAAGGTGCATACCATAAAAAGAACGGTTTCTTTTCCTTTAAAGCCAAGTCTACATAACTATTAATGGTGTCTAATCCTTTTCTTGCTATTTCTAAACCAAAATCGCCATGTCTTCCTCCTCTTTTTGGGTTACCATGCGTCATACCATAATCAAAACCACCAACTTTATGGTTTCCATGCCACCATTTACCTGTTTGAAACGACAAATAGCCTTTCTCTTTTAGCATATCTGGCAATGTAGTTTGCTTTTCAAATGCTGAAATAATTGGTTTGTAGGCTTCAGATCTGTTTGCTCTGCTTGCTTTAAAATTTCCTTTTACTTTTTTATAAACCTTATCGTTTCCTAAAATTCCGTGATCTTTTGGATACAAACCTGTAATTATTGTTGCTAAAGATGGCGAACATAAAGGTGTTGGCACATAACTTCTTGTAAAAGTTAAACTTTCTTTTGCAAATTGATCTAGCCTTGGGGTTTCAATATTTTCGTCACCCATAAAACTGTAGTCTGTCCATGATTGATCATCAGAAAGAATAAATACAATATTTGGTTGATTTTGCCCTTTTTTAGTCGCATTTGCTGTTTCTTTTTTAGTTTCTTTTCCGCAGGAAATGAACATGCTTACTACAAATAATGCTAAAGTTAGTTTTTTTATAATTTTCATTTTGTTATAATAATTGGTTGGTTATTTTATAAGTAATTTTTCTATGAATTGCTCTCCCTGCTCGTCTTGAATAACAACAAAGTACATTCCACTTGACATTTTATACTCTTTAGTATTTATATTTAAACTATTTTGAACTGTATTGTTTGAATATACTTTTACGCCCAGCGTATTGTAAATACTTAAATTTTTCCAATGGGTATAATTTGATTTAATTGTAAAAGAATTAGAAGCTGGATTTGGATATACTTGAACCTCAGACAGAAAATCTACTTTTGATAATATAGAACCTTGACATGCTGCATCCGTTTTTACTTCAATTTTATCTCCTTGAACTGCATCTATAACAAAATGAGTTGCTTCAGTCTCTAAAATCATTTTTCCATTTTTTATAACTTTATATGGAGCTTTCCCGTTTTCTATTGCTATAGCTACTTTCCCTTTTGTTGGAGTAATTTTAGCTGAAATAGAAGCAGCTTCCTGAATAGTTACTTGATAACATTGTTCAAAATCGCTATCTTTTATTCCTATACAAAAGTCATAAATTCCTGGACTCAAATCTTCGGTTGTCATTTTGTTTGTAAAATTGTAATCGATACCATTTATTGTAACCTTATAATTAAACTTTTCTAAAGCATTAATTACAATTTTACCATTATTCTTTCCAAGGCATGTTTCACTAATAGTCTGTATGGTAAAGTTTTCTGGAGAAATTTCAGAAAAATATTCATAGTTTAATGTATACTCTTTATAAGCCTTTTCTTCTCCACCACCAGTGATAGTTTCATCAAGAAATTGCAAGGAACTTCCTTTCCCTATATACAATGAAACATTGGTTTTACCATCTTTTAATGCTGTACGAACAATCCCGAATTCCCCAGTAAAATTAATATCAAAGTATTGAACATTGGTACTACTTTTATTAGAAAATATATAATCTGTAATTTTCACGCCATTCACTTCAGAAATAACTTTAGCACCTGCAATGGTACTTCCATCATAAATATGCTCTACAGACTTTACACTAGTATTGGTAGATTTAGAAGGCTCAAAAATATGTACATATGGTTTTTCCCAAGCTTCCCCTTGTTGTCTTATTGCTAGAATCTGTGTTTTCTTATTAATATAGCTCCCTTTTGCTTCTCGAGTTGAAGGTCCAAGTGCTTTGGTATATTCTCTAGCTACTCCAGATGGAGCAAACATATTCATATATGTATTTGTTTCATTCAAATCAAAACGCACATAAACAGCTGCATTTGTAGGTTCTGTTACATTCGTATTCTCAAAAAATCGCCAACCTGGAGATTTATTTAAATCTCCTATATCGTCTTGATATCTGTTAGTTGGAGAAACTGCCAATGCTGTTCCATCCATTGTCATGATATTTGTGGCATCCCCAATATTATGGTAGATATAGTCATGAAAATTATTTTCGCCTAAAGATTTAGAACGAAACATATCAAAATAATATCCTGTAGTTTCACTGGTTCTAATGGTACTAAGTGTTCTTCGCTGTTGGTCATCATTAACGGTATCATCCAAAAACTGCGTAGCAAAACTAAATTTTGGACTTATGGGGTCTTCCAAATGTTTGGGTTCTGAAGCTACGTTTACTGTTGTATCCATCCACAATTCTGCATTCGAATTCCAAGAACCAGGTTGAATACCATGGGTTGTTCCATTTACAATCATCGTATTATTACCCGCATGTCTCCAAAAATACCCTCTATGTTCTGGCTTTTTTCTATCTGCAACTGTAGGAGGCAAACCTGCCCCTGGCGCCATAATGTAATTTGCTCCATACAATTCCATGGTTATACCAGTAACATGAGAATGCACATAATGTGCGCCACCAATAATTCCGCAAAGCCCATAATCTTCATTATTGTTTTCTACATAATTACGTTGCAAAGCTACACCAGCATGTTTAATAATAACCGTTGGTTTTTCAAAATCTATTTCTCCCTGAATATTACTAGGTATGTCTGCTCCCCAAAATAACTGTTCAAAAGCAGCAAAATTCTCATAAGTACTAATTTTTATATCTGGATTATAACCTCCAACAGCATTATAGCCCTGTCTTAAAGCTACCTCAGCTCGCTGAACATAATCTGTAAGTCCTTTTCTAGAGGCGATGTTATGCGTATATCTATAGATTGTTGCGGTTTGATCACTTTTTCTTTTAGAGTCTCCAAAACGAACAAAGGTTCTGTTAGGATGTCTTAGGTTATCAAATAAAAAGTTTCCGTCTAATATCCTTTTATATTCGTCAAGTACACTCAATTCTGGTTTAAGTTGTTCTACGATATTAAGTACCATAGTAACATTTGGCATAAAACTATAGCTTACTGGTTCTGGCCAGATACCTTGGTCTCCAAAAAGTGGTAAAACTGTTTTAGTAAATGAATTTTGACGTTTTGTACCTGTTTCCCAAAAGATTTTAAATAGCCTTTCTCTTTCTGCATCATCTTCTATACAAAGTATGGTAAATAGAGAGCCGGGAGCAGTTAAAATAGGATGATTACTTACTATTCTGCCATATCTATTGTCTCTTCCCGTAAATTCTCCTAGTGCGTTCTTTGCTATGTTTAGTACCGCTTTTTGTGCCTTAACATTATCGAAAGATATTTTTGTCCCCGAACTTTTTTGATACACTCTAGTTTCTGATTTTTTTAAATAATTTACCATAAAATCATAAGCCATCGCAAAATGTAGATATCCTGTTCTAGGATCTGCAAAATAATTACCACTCATAGCAGTTGTCTCTGGTGTTCTCGGTTCGAGTTCTTCTATATAATGCCATAAAACGTCAGAAGCAAATTGAGCATATTTCTCCTCTCCTGTAACGTAATAAACTAAAGCTGCATACGATGCATAATTTAAGGTGTTTGAATGTCCTTTAATAGCAGATCCAGCGTCAGCTTCAGATACATTATCGTCTGCGGCCAATGCAGGGATGCTATTTATAAAAGTAGCTGGATTTGAAACATGCGCATTTACTCTAGAATCTACATGCCCTTTTACTTGAGACAGGATACTTTTTGCCCAGTTATATTTGTCAATTTTTTCTAAAATTGTAGATTTTTCTGCGGCTGTAGTCCAAATGATTGGGTGCTCTAAAGACTGGGCTGAAAAGCACAAAACTTTGAACAAAACTATTACTATAATTATTTTTTTCATTTTAGTTAAATTTCTTAATTCTTTGTATTGGTCCACTATCGCCTAACAGATACATTTTTCTAAAATCTGAGCCTTTTTCTTTTTCTCCTACAATAATTCTAGCATCTGGATGTGGATTATCAATTAAGGCAGAAATTACAAAACCTGAGTTTTTTCGTTCTAAAAAAACCTTTTCTTTTTTGAAAGAATCTCCTCCATCAGCACTATCCCATCTGCTAATCTGCCCAACATCATTAGCTGTTTCACTTTCTAGATAAATACTAACTTCTGTTGCAGATTTTACTTCTAAATCTCCATTTCCTCTAGGTAAGTTCACATTCTTACTTTCTAGCCAAGTATTTCCATCCCATCTAAAATGTTGTAAACGTTTTGGTCCACTTCTTTTTGCGCCTACATCTGGCCCAACTAGCATAATAACATGTGGATTTCCTTTTGAATCTACATCTGTAACTCCTTGAAACGTCCAATCACTAGGTATTTTTTTTACCAAGGTCTTTTCATCTGCCATTTCTTTGGTTAAAGGCATTGCTAAAGATTCGTTTTTAACATTTTTCCATTCACCATTTTTAGTGTCAAAAACCATATAATACACATTATGTCTTTCTGGTATATGTCCTCTTTTATCTTGAGCATTTTTATTATCTCTACAAATATGATAATCAAAAGCAACAATAATATCATCTCCATTTCCTTTACTCACCCAAGGATACCAAGAATCTTCAGCTTCTATATCTGTTCTTCTTTTGTGTTTTAAAAACGAAACAGGTGCATTAAAAGTAACACCATTGTCTGTAGATTTTTGATACACCCAATTGCTTCTATGTGCTCCATGTCTATAAAATAAATAGATATCTCCATTGTCCATTTTTACAAACTGACTGTAGGTTCCAAATAAGGAAATATTATCCAATGTTTCCCAAGCAGAAATATCTAAAGGTTTTTTAGAAACTGCATGTAAATTTTTTCCATAATGATGATTTCCTAGTGGATTCTCACCATCAGAACGTGTTCCTCCATGACCACCAAAAGCAATATGAATAAATCCTGCATCATCAATAAGCAAAGCAGGTTTACCATGATTGTCTATTTTTTTCTTTCGATTTGGGTCTTTTCCCATTTCACTAATACCAGCTTTAAAAGGGCCTTTCCATTCTTTGGTTTTATGATTATAGGAAGCTACATAAGGATCTTCTAAAGCACCTTGATACGCCACATAAGTAATGCCTTTATGATAAACACCAGATGGATGTTGCACAATAGCAACTGCATTACCAAAACCATTATCAGCAAAATAGTCTACTTTTTTTTCTGTATTTTCAATTTTTGAAGCATCCTTTTTTGTGGCATTGCAACCGTATAATAAAAAGCATACACTTATTTTGAGTAAATTTTGTTTTGTAATCATTATTTGATTTTTTGCACTTTATTGATATTGATTTTAACGGGTCCTAGTAAACCAGACGTAAGTAAGGCATCGTTTTTACTCCAATGTTTCCAAGAAGAAAAAGTTGTGCGTTTAGACGGACGTTCAGTTTTGTTCAACATCCAATCTGGTAACTTTTTTATTTTATTTCCTTTACGTTCATAATCTAAAGGTAACTTCTCATCACCAATTAATCTGTTTGGCCACAAGTTCGTAATTTTTATACTGATTGTATTTTTTCCTTTTTTTACAAAGTCGCTAATATTTGTTCTAAAGGGAGCTCTCCATAAAGTTACAACATTTTTGTTGTTGACAATTACTTCTGCAATTACTGCAACACTTCCTAAATCGAGTTCCAAACTATTTTCTGCTTGCAATACATTATCAGATAAATTGAACTCTTTGGTATAGGTTGCTGTTCCAGAAAAATGCTGAATTGCCTCATTTTTATGATCTGACCAAGAGGTTAAATCAGTAAAAGTTTCTGTAAAGCTTCCTCTTGATTTTAGCGGAAATTCAACTTTCCAATTGTTTGATAAATCAATTGGTTTAGGGATCGATTTTACTTCAGTAGTTTTTGTTTCTCCTGAAATAGTAGTGTAAGTTAGTTTTCCTGCATAAGGTGTTATCCATTTGATTTCGTCATTTTCGTAAAATAATTTTGGTTTCGTTTTATCTTTTGATAATTTCAAAACCTGACCTTTAGGAACGTAAATTGTGCGTTCTTCACCATCTGTAACAATCGTAATTTTTAAAGTAATTTTATTACCTTCTGGTATTTTATTACCAATTAATTTATTGGTAACAGGAATATTATAATTCCCAGAAGCAACTTGTTTTTGTATCTCCTGCGTGATGTCATACGTTTTGTAATTCTCAGGAATTCCCTTAGTTTCTCCTTTAAATTTCCCAAAAACGGCTTTCAATACTTTTAACTTTTTATTGCCAGCATCTATTTTAATATGTTCTCTTTCTTCTGCATATAATTGTTTTATGGAATTACCAATTTGGTATTCCATTCTGAACTCTTTTTTATACCCCATTGCAGGATCACAATCACAAAAAGCACGAGACATTTTAAAGTCTAATATTCCGTTTTTGATTGTATTATTTACTTTGTCTGTAATATCAATCAATCCTTCTTGTAAAAATGTACCATATGCTGCTTTTACAATTTTTAAATCGGAAAGTGGTTTTAGCTTTGGTTTTTCTAATTCCATTTTGGTAGTTACCAAATGGTTTTTATTTGAAGGTTTTTTAAAGATGACAAATATAGATTCTTCACTATCTAATTGTAATGGTAAACTTGTAGTACCATCTTCATTTTCACTAAAAACCACAGCATCTTCAATAGTTCCCTTCTCTGAATTCCATAATTCAGGTTGTTTTTCTGAAACTCTAAATTGTACTTTAATATCTCTAGCTTCTTTTCTGGTGTTGGCAATAAAGTAAATATCAGCTTTTGCTGTTTTTCTATGGATGAAACTCAGGTCTGTTGCATCTGCACTTTTAACTTTTAAATCGGGTATTTTATCGCTTAAAACAGTTTCAATTGAAACATCTTTTACCAAACCAGAATCCCATAATTCTTCAACTTGATTTTTAACAACAACATCATTATTTGGGTAATTGCTTAAACTTGGCGATTGCATTGGTTTTTTTCCAATTACTGTTGCTCCATCAGCTGTCAATTCTTTTACTTTTTGTAAAGTTTCGGATTTTATAAAATCAGAATTTGGTAATACTAAAATGTTGTAAGTGTTTCCAACGGAAGAATAAATAACACCATCTTTAACAGTTAAATCTTTCAGTTTATTTGCGCCAATTAAATCGTAATCGAATCCTAATTTTTTAATTTGTGGCATTAAAAAAGCCGTATTTGGCGATGATTCTCCTGTAAATACCAAAACATCTGCTGCATTTTTTCCTTGTTGTAACAAGAATTGAGAGCGTGCAATATAATCCAAAAACGATTTTCCTTGATTCCACCAAGTGTTATTTCTGTTAAAATCATAACCGTGATAACTTAAAGCCATACCAGGAGCAACATCCCAAGGTTGATGCACATAAGAATGAAAAATAAAGCGGGTAATTCCTTGCGCCCAAGCTTGATCTCCAATAGATTTTATAGTTGCTGGGTGTTTGTCCCAACCACCAATTCCTGTGAATGCTTCTGCACCAACAATACTACTACCATTTAAATGCGCAATAGAAGACACAAATTTTGCAGAATCGAAAAACGGATAACCACCACTCCAAAACTCGCACATTACAATATCTCCTGTGGCACCAACTTGCATATTATCAAAAGGTCCCCAATAAGGTTCTACAGAGAATTTCATTCCGTTTTCATGACACAAATCTCTAAAATGTGAATAATAATTTTCGGCAATTAAATCGCCAATAGTTCTTCTAAAATCCCACAAAAAACGTTCAGATATTTCACCACTTTCCACATAATAACCTGCTAAAGTTGGTAAAAACGATGTCAAATCATATCCTCTTAAACTTTCAAATTGTGTTTCAAAACCTGTTGTCCAATTGGTGGTTTCTACTTCATAACTATCAATTAAACAATTATTTACAGTTGTTCCTATTAAATTACCAAGTTTATCAATAATAGGTTGTACACCACCTTTCCAATAGGCATCTACTGCAGTTTTACTCATTTTATCTACTTCTAATCCTCTAGCTTCAGATGGTGCAGGACGATTTTGAGTACCAATTGGTGTGTGGCCAAATCTTAAAATAACAAATTCTCCAGCTGGAGCATTCCATTCTAAAACACCATCAACAGAAACTTTAGAAGTTAAATCGATAACGGTTTCTTTAGAAATAATTGATTCTTGAGAAATTGCTTTTGTATCTGGTAATAAATGATTTCGAACACGTTCTGATAATATTTTATAATCTAATCCTGCTATTTTTTGAGTCGCTTTTGGTTTTGGAAAAGCTAAAATTGCAATATCTTTATAATACTTGTATTTTGTTTTTGGTTTTGGTAATTGCGTTTTAATTTGCTTTCCGCCTTCAATATTTAATTCGCTAAAAACCACGGTTTGCATCGCATTTTCTTCGGTAACCCAAGGACCGCCAGAAGACGACCATCCTGGGCTATTGTGAAACGCCAATTCTAAATCCAAACGTTTGGCTTCTTCTGCAGAAAACTTGAATAAGTCTAGCCATTCTTCACTTAAATATTTTACAGGTCCTTTTGGAAACCCTAGATGCACATTAAACAATTGGGCTTCTTGAACGCCAACGGCTTTCATTGCTTCCAAATCTTTTGTAATTTCAGATTTGGAAACGTTTCCACTTATCCAATGCCACCAAGTTCTGGCTTTGGCTTGGTTTGGTGGATTTTTAAAACCTTCTTCTAAGGTTACAGTTTGCGTCTCTTTTTCTGAAGAGGAATTGCATCCTAAAAATAGAAATAGTAGAATTAAAACAGCTATATTTTTCATTGTGTGGTTATTGTTTTTTTATAATTTTTGATGTTGAAATTGTTACAGGACCTAACAATCCAGATGGTAATAATGCATCTGTTGGTTTTTGAAAAGAATACGCACTAAATGTTTTGCGTGGTCCTTCAGGAAGTGGGGCATTATTTCTAAACCACTCTGGCATTTTTTTGTATTTGCCTCTATAATCTTCAGAGCCAAAACCTTTTTTACTTCTTCTTACATCATACTCCGTTTGGTTGGGTAATTTTTCATCGCCAATTAAACGGTTTGTCCATTGGTTGGTAACTTGAATTTCTAAAGAATTTTTACCTTCTTTTAAAGCATCTGTAACATTTAAATTATGAGGGGCTATCCAACTTACACCAACTTCTTTTCCGTTTACCAATACTTTAGCAATGACATTTACTTTCCCTAAATTGATTTGAAATTGTCTGTCATCTTGTAACATTCCTTTTTCAATATTAAATGTTGTTGTATAAATAGCGGTACCTGAATAATGTTTAATTTCATCTACTTTGCTTGTTGTCCAATCAAATAATTTATCGGTTTTTAAGGTCGCTTCATAAAAATCTTCTGCTCTAAAATCGATTTGCCAATTGCCTCTAATTTCAAAAGGATTAGGAATATCCTTTACATTTATATTCCAATTTTCAGAATCGTTTACAAGTGCTGTATAGTTTCCGTTTTTATAAATTTTAGCTTGTAAATTATTATTTTCATCTAAACTAAATATTGGTGTAACTCCATTATTAGTTGGTGTAAAAGCAACTTTAGGCTGTGGTTTATTAGCATCTTTAAAAACTACAAAAACCGATTGCTGAGGTTTCATTTCTATTGCAATATCAGTTCTACCGTTTTTAGTAGTGTACTCCACTAATTTGGTAATCTCTCCAGTTTCAGCATTCCATAATTGGGGTACTTTGCCTTCAACTAAAAAGCTACATTTTAACGTTTCTGATTCTGTTAGGTTGTGATTGTATACAAAATAAATATCTTCATTTTCAGTACGTCTGTGGTAGAAATTAAAATCGGGTTGTCCTTCAACAATTAAATCTTTCTCGATGTTATTCGCTTTCAAAATTTCTTCCCACTTGCCTGTGCTGTATGTTTTTTTACTCGACCAAATAGCATCAGCCAAAGTTTTAAATTCAGTTTGCATCGCTTCATTTACAACATAGCCACCCAGTTTTTTTGGTTTTTTACCCACAATTAATGCACCTTGTTGCGATAATTTATGAATTCCTCTTAAAGTTTCTAAATTGATAATGTCATGTCTTTGCAAAGACAAGGCATTATAAGTAACGCCATTGAGTAATTTTAATTTTCCGTTTTCTACCGTTAAACGGTTGATAATGACATCAGCATTTACACAATCGTATTTGTAAGCAGCTGGAAGTTTTGGACGCATTTGGTTGGCGTGAATTACGTGACTTGGTGCTCTATCGCCCACAAAAACTAATACATCTAAAACAGGATTTCCTTGACGTAGCATATACGAACCTCTTGCCAAATAGTTGAACCATTCTGGTCCTGCATTGTTCCACCAAGTTTGTGTACGGTCTATATGAGATCCTACAAAACTCATACTCATTCCAGGTTTTACGTGCGTATTCGATTGATGCGCAAAACGATGAAACATATATTCGTTAATTCCGTTTGTCCATTCGTAATCGCCTTTTTGTTTGGCTAAAGCCGGATGAAAACTCCAATTCAATTTAGTACTTGTAAAGGCTTCCGCAGAAATTACATTTTTACCATAAATATGTCCAGCAGAAACAGCAGCACGTTTGTGTTTGTTGGGTTTTCCCAACCAAAATTCACCCATAGGAATATCTGCACTTCTACCTGCATCTAAACTATTAAAAGGCCCTACAAATCCGTAAGGTTCTATGTAAGATATTAAGCCATCTTGGTGACATAATTCTGTAAAATAATCAAAATAATTGGTAACCATTAAATCGCTTACCAATTGTTTCATATCCCAAAAAACAGCTTCAATAGTTTCGTTATTTTCTATGTATTTACCTGCATACGTTAATAAAAATGGAGTAAAATCGTACCCAAATCTTTTTTGGAAAATTTGCTCCATATCATCAGTCCAGTTTTGTGGTCCAACTTCATAACTATCAATTTCTACATATTGTAATGCATTTGGAGCATCAATTTTTGCTTGTTTTATCAATTTACCAACAAAGGCATCATAATGAACTTTCAATGCTTTTTTACTGAATTTATCTACTTCAAGCCCAGTTCCTTCATCTGATGCAGGTTCGTTTGTTGCGCCAGAAGCTGTAAAGCCAAAACGCATAATCGTCCAATTTCCTTCTGGTAATGTTGTTTTTAAAACACCATCAGCATCCATTTTATCGGTTAAAATAATAATGTCTTCTTTTTTGATGTATGTATTTTCATCAGCATTCCCAATAGATCTTCTACGTTTTCTATAGGATGTAAACTCTAGTTTATTGCCTAAACTATGATTTGCAGAAAGTTGCATTTCGTAGATTCCAGTATCTAATTCGGTTACTATTCTAAAATAACGCGCTGTAATCGGTTTAAAATGTTCTTCAAAATAACATTCGTCTTTTCCAATACGTTCTTCATTGGGTTTGTGAGCCAAAGTAAAGTTTATACCATCATCTGATTTCAACAATTTTAAGCGTCCTTTACGTTTATTGATAAACACAGACATTGAACGAATTATGTGTGGTTTTCCATAATCGTACTGCACCCAAGCTTTTGCTTTTAAATTTGCGTGTGTATTAGTTTGTTTATCGGTTGCTAAAGCCACCTTAAAATTTTTGTCTGATGATGTAATTACAGGCTTTACACTGTCATCAATTAACTCGGTTGCTAAAGTTGGATACGCCACCACAGCAATATCTTTATAATAATTATGTCTTGCTGGTGGTTGTGGTAGTTTCATATTTACTTCTTTTCCACCTTCTGAAATTACTTGGCTATTCACAACAACTTTCATTGCATTTTCTGGAGTTACCCAAGGTCCTCCACTAGACGTCCATCCATCACAATTATGAACACCAAAACTTAAACCTAGTTTTTCACATTCTTTGGCTGCGTGTGCTAAAATATCTCGATGTTCTTGCGAGTTGTATTTTACATCGCCTTCTGGCAAACCCATTGATACATTAAAAACCAAAACACCACCAATTCCAGCTTCTTTTATGGCTTTTAAATCTTTGGTAAACCCTTCTTTTGAAGCGTTTCCACTATTAATATGATACCAAGTTCTTGGTTTCGTTTCTTGAGGTGGATTTTGAAATCCTGTTTCTAAACTGATTTCTTTTTCTGAATTGGTGTTTGAGTTTTTACTTTTACACGACACTAAAATCGATACAAAACAGATGAAATATATAAGTGCTTTTTTCATTTTTTACTAAATTTTATCTAATACTAATTCTACAGTTTTACCAGCATAATCTGCTTGTGGTAAATTGACTGTAAATTGCGTTTTTCCATTATTATAATTGCTATTTTTTACAATATATTTTCCGTTAATTGTAACGTTAACATTCTTTAGTTGCTGTGAAGGATCGCTTATGGCGAACATTAATTGATTTGCTTTTTCTTCCATTAACACAACACAAGGTTTATCCACAGCAATACCACCCTTAATTGTTGATGTTCCTTTTTTATAAAATACAATTCCTGTTTGTTTGTTATCTAAACTTTCTACGGATTGCTGTTGTTTTGTGTTGATTATTTTGAAGGGATTGTTTTTATGCAAATCCACCATTTTATCTTGGTTTGCATTGGGTACAAGTACGTAATTATAGCTTTTGTTTTTAGGTTGCGAACCGTGATTGAACCACAACTTAAAAATATGTTCTGTTAATAATACTGGTCTGTAACGTTTTGCCACATAATTCCAACTACCTTCTAAAATGTTTGTAGAGAAATTGATATTTCCGTCTTTTGGAAATAAATATCCAATATTATCGTGTAAAATCCAGTTGGGTTGTATTGCGTTTCCTTTTCTTAAATTGGTTTGTATTTTATCATTTTCACCCACAATAACATTGCCTTTTAAAAAGGATTGATTTATAGCTGTAGTTACAGGATGATTTGTATTTGCTGAAATATCACTTCCTAAACACACAATTTTATCATCAAATAGAAACCAAGATTTTTTGGCTTTTAATCCATCTCGATTGTAATCCATCACTGCAATTCCGTTTTTACCATTGCTAACGCCACCAACAAAAGTACTATTGGTTTTAAACTGTTTAAATTTTATTACTGGAAGTGGTTTTTTATCTTGAATTATTGTTGTTCCAGGTAATTTTTTCCAGTCCCAAAAAGGAAACACATTTTCATATTCTTTTGCGTTTGTTGATAAGAGTGCAACACCATCACCCATATAATAGCCTTGAACATTTTCTTGATTTACAGACTCCGTTCCAACCACTCGTTTTGAACTCATTTTTACCGAAAAATAAAAGTCTTTTCTTCTATGCACTTGAAAATCTGATTTCCAAAAATGTTTATTTCCTGATAAGTTTTTAGAGTTTAAAGCAACATTGTAGGGCTTTGTAAATTCCTTGTCTAAAACCTTCATTTTTTGAATACATTCTTTTAAACGATTCGCTTTTTGCAATTGTTCATTAGGGAAAAGTTGTCTTCCACAAGCATTTGTGTCATAGCTATTGTTGTACAATATCCATTGCTGTCCTTCTAAAATGATGTTTCTTAAAAATTGAATTTTATCCTTTTCGAATTGAAAAGGCGTATTGTTTAAAAAAGTGTAGGTCTTTATCATATCTTCTAAATACGATAACCCATAATTACCAAATTGCAATTGTGCACCATGTTCGTGATACGACCAATCTGGTTTTACACCAACTCCTTTTGCAATTTTGAGCTCGCTTTGTATGGCTTTACTGGCAACAGCAACTGAGTCTTTTTTTCTTAGCAATAAAGAGCGAAGCATTACATTATTAGATAACCAAACCTTGTTTTGACCAGACATTTTTATTTTGGCACGATGCAGTAAAATTGTAGCCTTATTTAGCTGTTTTTGAGTCAATTCGTTTTCCATTAAAAACAGTATAGGCAACAACAATTCTGGAACTCCAATATGTTGATCGTGCCAATTGGTGCTTAAAAAATCGTTTTCTAACCAATAATTTAACCCTTTATGAATCTTTTCTGAAAGCCTTTTATCTTGATAATAGCTAGAGGATTTATTGTTATAATTAATTGCTAAGTCTTGCACGTACTGCAAATGGTCTTTAACAGGCCAATTGCTTCTAATTTTATTGGTATAATCTATGGTTGAAAATGAACCATTTTCTTGAAAACTAGATAATAAGCTTGCTATTTTTGCGTCTTCTAGCTTTTGATTGATATAATAAGTCAACACATTTTTGTGAAACGCTTTTAAGCTTTTTGGATAAGAAACTACAGCTTCTTTTGTACCATTTAATCCATTACAACTAATAAAGATAAGTAGCATTAAAAAAAGAAGTTTTCTTTGTAATTTCATAGTAGCGTATTTTCTAACCTTATTTAGGTAATATATTAATGTTTGGGCGTATTTCTTTGGTTTATAATTTGTAGTGCTTCATCAAAAGCATCCTCTTTAAAAAGTTTACGAGCCTTTTTTAAATCTCTAATTAATTTTTCTTCGGAAGATTTTTTACTCTTAATCTGCTTGTATTCCCATTTCTTTTCATTCAACAGATAAGGAATCATATATTGATAAGCTGCCTTTATGCTCCTGCCATCTTTAGAAGTAAGATTCCAAAGGTCTACGCCAACTTTTTGACCTAATTCTGCCAACTCTAAAAATGCGTGTAAATTCATTACTGAATAAGAAAAAGATTTTGTTCTTGCCAATTCAAGTGGCTGACTTCCATCTGGTTCAATTTGACTAAAAATTCTAGCTTTTGTTGTTGTTGATAGGTAGTTTTTGACTTCTTCAATTTTATTTAGATATAATAAAATATTTAACAATTGAACATCATAATGTGTAGCGTGGTTGTTTTTTCTTATAGCTTCTTCTTTTCCTAGTTTGCTATTTTTTAACCAATTGCTATACTCCGTAAACCAATTGTACATTCCTTTTTCTGTATTTTTATCTAGCAAATTGTTCGCTTTTGCGATTTCTAAAAATTGAAGAACTGCTGTTAAGCCGCTAAATTCAATAATTCCAAAACACCTACCTTCTGATTTACCAGGCACATATTGCCCAAAATTCACATTCGGATTCATTTTGGTTTCATCATCTAAAAACCAAGTATTAATAAGTTTAATACTTTTTTCGGCATATCTACTATTGTTGGTTAAAGAATAAGCTTTGGTTAAATCTCTTATGGTTGTAATAAAATTGTTTTTCTCCACATAATCTGTAAAATTATTTCGAGTTTCAGGGTTTATTTCTCCATCTTTTCTAATGTATGGTAAACCATTTGGTGTATCTGGATTTGGCCACCAATAAGGCCCAATACTCATATAATCGTGTTTGTTTTTACTTGGTGGCAACCCTGTTTTATGTACTACAGAAAATGGTTTTATAGTTAATAATGAATCTGCTTTTTGAATAAGTTGATTATCCTTTTTAGCATTGTTTTGAGTATTCTTACAACTGTATATGCTTATTAAAAGTATAAGAACTGTTAGTTTATAAAATACCGATATTCTCATTATTAAATTTTTATTTGTGTAGAAATTAAAATTGGTTCTTTGTTTATTTAGGTAGACCTTTCAGGTTTTTAAAATCTGGAAGGTCTGATAAAAGAATATTTCTTTTAAAAGTAATTAATCAATAAACAGCTCATCAATATAAGGCCCACTTTTTCCTGTGGTTTCAATTCTTATGCTATTTGCACCTGCTTTTAATCTTAAAATTGCTGGGACAAACTTCCATTCTTTTTCCCAACCACCTGTTGGTTTAAACTCTAACATCCTAACAAATTCATCGTTTAAAAATAATTTCATAGGATGCAATTCGCCTTTGTTATTATGCATATATCTAAAGCGCATGCTGTAATCGCCTTCTTCACCATCATTTTCTTGATAGAATTCTACAGAACCTTCTCCACCTTTAAAATCTACAAATCCAGTACCTTTAAAACGTCTTGCTTTTCTGCTTGCTGTGGCACTTCCTTTTAAAATACCTTCTTCTGCAGAAATATTAATTCCTCTACCAATCCACATATCTTTAGAATGTTCATCTCCCCAAAATAAGCCTTCGTTTTTACCAAAAGTTTCTTCTAGCGTTAACACTACTTTTCCGTTTTGTTTTACAATGGCTTTTACAGTGGTATTGTCTTCAATTTCAAAAGCACCTTTGTAAAGTATTCCATTTGTTTCAGGATTATCGCCATTTATGGTATATGAAATTTGTAAATCTGATGCTTTTAATACTCCAACTACTGCAAATTGTTCGGCTGCTATGGTTATTTTATTAGAAAGGTATAAAGCTTTATCACCTAAAATGGAAGCTGTAATTACAGATGCATTTTTAGCATTAGGTTGTTCTCTTAAAAATAATCTTGTTTTTCCAAAAAACAAGGCTCTAAAATCAGATTTTGTTCTGCTTGTAGGATCAATTGGATTTCCATTTTCCATAGAAATGATTTTTACATCACCTAGAATATTGTAGTAGATTTTATTTTCTCCATAAGGATACAAATTATCATTTTCATCTAAACTTTGGGAGGTAATGATGTAGCTCGTAGTAAAAGAATCTTCAGCATCTAACTTTTGAATGCTTGTTTTTAATTTTGAAGGTTGTTTACTCGTGGAAAATGAAGTTCTTTTGACTTCTTTTCCATCAATATACCCAACTGCTTCCAATTTTCCTTCTTGGTAAGGCACCATCCACTCACATTGCATTTCGTTCCAAACCGTTCCAGGTTTGTCTTTTCCTAACGATTTTCCGTTTAAAAATAGTTCAACTTCATCTGCATTAGAATACACCCAAACTGGAATAACCGTTCCTTTTTTCATTCTTGGATGCGACCAATGTGGTAACATGTGAATCATTGGTTCTTTAGTCCATTGACTTTGGTAGAAATAAAATAAATCCTTTTTAAAACCAGCTACATCTAAGGCGCCTCCCATAAATAAATTGAAAGGTAAACCTCCGTGCACCAAACCAGCTTCTCCATAATAATCGAAACCTGTCCATCTAAAATGACCACTATGCCAAGGATTGTCTCGCATTACTTCCCAATATTTTCTGGCTGAAACTCTTACTGTAGCATTGTCATAAGACGAATTGAAACTTTGTTTTCTGTTTCTCCAATTTTTAGGATTGATTCCTTCGTAAAAGAAAATTTCTTTTTCAGTTAGATTTGGTAATTCATAAGTTCCAGGTAATTCGTTATCTCTCCACCACGTTTGTGTTCTGTAATACCCTCTAGTTTGCCAAGTATGTGGTGCTTCAGTAGAAATAAATGGTTTATCAAACGTTTTACTTTCTATAAACGATTTGGTTTCAGATCCTCCATTAACACCAGTAATATCCATATCTTCAGGATTTCCTGCACCTGATGTAAATAATCGTGTTGGGTCTAAACTTTTTCCGAATTTTACCAATTCTGGTCCAATTGGGCTATGGGTTTCATTTCCTAAACTCCACACAAAAATACTTGGGTGATTTCTGTCTCTTGTTATCCATTCTGTTACATCACGTTGCCACCATTCATCAAAAGCTTGCTTTCCATAATCTTGTGGTGCTTTTTTGTGCCAACCGTCAAAAATTTCATCCATCACCAATAAACCGATTTCATCACAAATATCATAAAACATAGGTGGAGTAGGGTTGTGAGAAGGGCGAATGGTATTAATTCCCATATCTTTTAAAGATTGTAGTTTCCAACGCAGCATTGGTTTTGTCCAAGCACCTCCAACAGGACCACCTTCCCAATGTTCACAAACACCTTTTAACTTTACATTTTCTCCATTTAACCAAAATCCAGTGTCTATTTTCCATTCTACGGTTTTAAATCCAAATGTGGTTTCAATTTTATCAATAACTTTTTTTCCTTTTAAAATTTGAGTAACTGCTTTATAAATATTAGGAGTTTCTGGACTCCATAATTGTGGGTTTTTTACTTCTAATTGATAGTTAGGATTTGCCGCTAATAGTTTTTCGCTTTTATCTGTCAATTCTTTTCCTTCAGGAGAAAATAGTTTTACTTCGTATTTTAATCCTTTTAATTTTCCATTGATTTCTGCATCAATAGTAACTGTTGCATTATTATCAGAAATTGAAGGTGTTTTTATAAAAATACTGTTTGGTTTAAAATGTGTCTTATTTACTTCAATCAACTTTACTTGCGCGTAAATTCCACAAGGATGATACCAACGTGCAGAAGGTTCTAAAGAATTATCAACTCGAACTGCAATGGTGTTTTTTCCTTCTTTTAGGTATTTAGAAATATCATATCTAAAACTGATATAACCATAAGGTCTTTTGCCTAAAAGATTGCCATTTACCCAAACTTCAGAATTCATATAAACCCCATCAAAATTGATGTACGTAATTTTTGAAAGACTTTCTTTTTTTACGTTGAATTGTTTTCTGTACCAACCAATTCCACCATCATGATAACCACCACCTTGTCCTTGATCGCCACCTTTTCTTACGCCTTTTTCAAAAGACCAATCGTGAGGTACGTTTAGGTTTTTCCAGCTTTTCGTATCAAAAGATTCTTTTGAAAATGAAGGGTTATCTTCTAAAATAAAACTCCAATTGTTGTTGAAGTTGGTTTCTATTCTTTGTGCATTATATTGACGGGTAAAAATGAATAAAAAAAAGATTAGAAATATGTTTTTCATTTTGAGGTATGGTTTTTGCTTAGGTTTCAAACTTACCTTTTAAATAATGATTAATAATCCTGTACTGTCAGGATTTAATAATATTATTTTTATAGCTGAGATGCTATATTTTTGAATTAAATTTTTCTCCAAATTCAGAAGGTGTTAGTCCGTATTTTTTCTTAAAACACTGACTAAAATATTTGGGTCTCTTAAAGCCAACTTTGTAGCTAACTTCTGCCACGCTAAGTTTGTCTAACTCTAATAATTTAGAAGCGTGTTTTAGTCTTATTTCTTGTATAAAATCGTTTGGGGTTGCATTTGCCCAAGCTTTAATTTTGGTAAACAACATTGAACGACTTACGCCTAAATCTTCTGAAAACTGTGCAATATTAAAATCTGCATTTGCAATATTATCTTTAACAATTTTAAAAGCTTTTTCTAATAGTTTTTGGTCTATAGAAGTCAAAGAAATATCTAAGGTTTCAAAACTAGTATTAGACATAAATTTATTTTTTAAACTTTGTTTAGAGTCTAAAATGTTTTTAATTTTGAGGGTGAATTCTTTAATATTAAAAGGTTTTGTTATGTAATCATCTGCGCCACTTTCTAAACCTTCAAATTTGTAAACTAAAGAAGTTCTTGAGGTTAATAAAATTACAGGAATATGGCTTGTTGTAATACTTGTTTTTATTTTAGAGCACAACTCTGTGCCTACCATTTCTGGCATTACTACATCACTAACAATTAAATCGGGTAAATGCTTAGTGGCAAGATTAAACGCTTCTTTTCCGTTTTTAGCTTGTAAAATGTTATAGTTTTCTTTTAAAATTTCTTTCATAAAAGATCTTAAAACAGTGTTGTCTTCTACAATAAGAATGGTCTGTTTTTGTTCCTCTAAAATTAAATTTTTAACGGGTTTGTTTTTCTCGTATTTTGGTAAATTTATTTGGGTGATGTATTGCGAAACATCGTCACTTTTTTTGAAATTTGGTATAATTTCTTTTTCAGATAAATGTGTTGTACCCAAGTTTAACTTTACTGTAAATTTTGCACCATGTGGTTTTATGTTTTCTACAGAAATATCTCCATGATGCAGTTTTACTATGTTTTTAGCGATAGATAAACCAATTCCTGTTCCTTTTACATGATTTGTGTTGGTTTGTTTATGCACTGCAACTTCAAAAAAACGATCAAATATTTTATCTATAAATTCTTCAGAAATACCTACGCCAGAATCTTCGATGGTAATAACTACTTTTTTATTTTGTTGGCTAATTTTTACAAATATATTTCCTCCATTTTTAGTATAACGAAAGGCATTAGATATTAAATTATAAAAAACACGCTCTAGTTTATAGCGATCATAATACACCAAAATTTCTTCTTCTGATGGTAAGTATTGATAATTGTAGTTACCATCTTTGGCATGCTCTGAAAATGATAAAAAGATTTCTTGTAAAAACTTTACAATATTACCTTCTGCAGTGGCTAATTGAAATTGATTGCTTTCTAATTTTCTAAAATCCATTAATCTATTAATAAGTCTTAAAAGATGATTGGTACTACTTTCTATAATTTTTAGTTTCTTATAGATTTCACTTGGGCCAGAATAATCTGAAAGTATTTTTTCGAGTGGTGCTGTAATTAAGGTTAATGGTGTTCTAAATTCATGAGAAATGTTGGTAAAAAATTCTAATTTCACCTTATTTAATTCTTCATTTTTTTTGTTGGTAATAGATTCTAACTTCAACTTGTCTTTTAATCTTGCTTTAGATTGTATAAACCAAGAAATTCCGTACAAGGCAATAAATAGTAACAGTAAATAAATAGTGTAAGCCCACCAGGTTTTCCAAGGAGCAGGATGTATAATTACGTTTATATTAGCGGGTCTATTGTTCCAAACATTGTCATGATTTGCTCCTTTTACTTGAAATGTATATTCGCCTGCACTTTGCAAAGTAAAATAGGCTTCTGTTTGATTGGTGTAGGTCCAAGAGTTATCTAGGCCTTTTAAACGATATGCGTATTTATTCCCTTTAGAGTTTATGTAATTGGGTAGCGCGTAGCTAATAGAAAAATTAGAATTCTTGTAATCTAATTCTAAAGCATCTGAGTAGTTTAAGCTTTTAGATAAGATCATATCATCTGTATCTAAATTTACTTCTTTATTTTTTATTTTTAATTTAGATAAGACTACTCTAGGTACATCTGTACTTTTTATTATTTTTTCTGTATTAAAGGTAGTTACTCCAAATAAATCTCCAAAATAAAATTGTTTTCCAATTTTTAAACTCGAGTTTGGTCTAAACTTGTTGTTTGCTATGATGTTGTTATGGTTATAGGTAAAACTTTTACTTGTATTAATGTTATACCTTACAATGCCTATATCTGTACTTAGCCATAAAACTCCTTTTTCTCCTTCTAAGATAGAATGTACTGATGTAAATTTATCTCTATTTGGGAAATTTACAATTTCTGTTTTGTTATTTTTTATTTTATACAAGCCTCTGGTTGTAGTTCCTATCCAGATTACATTTTTGGAGTCTTTAAAAACAGCACTCACATTATAAGTTAATAGTGGTCTGTTTTTAAAGTAATTGTTAATTTTGGCTATACCTTTTTCATTTATTTTTATTGTCGAAACTCCGCCAATACCTCCAACTAGTATTTCATCATTAGTATCAATATAAATGGATTTAATAATGTTAGAAGCTATCCTATTTCTAGCAAATTGTCTTATTTTTTTTGTATCGCAATTGTAACGTATTATCCCTAAACCATTCGCACCAATAATTAAATTGTTTTTAGAATCTTTTTTAATATCATTTACTATTGAGTTTTTTAAAAGATCTTTTAAAGGTTTAGAAATTATATTAGGACGTATTTTTTTCAATTTTACATCATAAACAATAATACCTTTGTTTTCTGTGCCAATAAAAAGCAGGTTATCTATATTGTTGTAAAACAATGTTTTAATGGGGTGTGTTCTGTTTTTTTCAGTACTTTTTATTCTAAATATTTCAGAAACATTGCCATTTTTATCAAAAACATTTACAACACCTTTTTCTGTAGCAAAGTATATGTTTTTTTCTTGGTCTGTAACAATACTGTTGGTAATGTTATTATTTGATTTTTTGTTCTTAAAATGTAAAAAATTTTGGTAAGATTTATCCCAAGTAATTACGCCGCCATTTTGTGTACCCAACCAAATTAATCCATTTTTATCTTTAAATATAGTTCTAATGTAATTTTGAATAGGACTATAATTGTCAACATTATTTTCATTTATAAATGTGGTTTGGTTATTTGAATCAATTATATAAAGTCCGTTTGTAGTAGCAATCCATAAATTTTTATCACTATCTATTTCCAAATCTCTTACATCTAAGTTCTGTGGAATATTTATTTTTTTAGGGTATTCAAATTTTTTTGTTTTCGTATTAAAGTGCAAAAAGCCATTATATTTAGTGCCCAAACCAATAATTTCTGGAGATAGTTGTAAAACACTGTTAATGTGAAACTTATTTTTTTTATTATTTAAATTATATTCACTCGTAATAAATTTATAGTTTTTATCTCTATCTACTTTTATCAGACCATCGTTTGTAGCCAACCATATAATATTTTTATTATCTCTGTAAATGTCATTTATTGCTCTAGAACCTTTTTTAGGGTTTTTAGTTAAAAATCTTTTAAAGTTTTTCGTTCTTTTGTTGTAGATAGAAACTCCGTTTGCGGTACCAAACCAAATATTTCCTCTGTACATTTCTAAGCTACAGATAATTAGACTATTGCTTAAAGAGAATTTATTTGAAGCTCTTCTATAAAACCTTTTAAAAGTATTGTTTTTAGGGTCGTATCTGTTTAAACCATTAAAAGTACCAGCCCAAATTATACCCTCTTTGTCTATAAGTATATTAGATACTTCGCTACTACTGATACTAAATTTATCTCTTGGTTTATTTCTATAAATGGTAAATTCTCTGCCGTTATATTTGTTTAAACCATTACTTGTAGCAAACCAAATCTGCCCAAATTTATCTTCTTGTATTGCTGTAACTGTATTGTTTGAAAGACCGTCTGAAATATTAATATTCTTAAAATTATAACTACTCAATTGAGCAGAGGCCAACTTTGTAAATAACAACAGTATAAATAAAAATATTTTTTGTTTCATTAAAAGCTTATTTCAGCAGAAGTTTTTTTAATCTCTTCGAAGGTAAAAAAAATACATTTGTCTGAATACTAAATTTTATAAAAAAAATAAGGAAGTCTGTTTCAGACTTCCTTCTGTGTAAATTTTATATTTTAAGGTTATTATAACGAAGCTCTATCTATAAAATTAACTGGAATTTTTATTTTTTCTTTCTTTTTTTGTAGAACCATTTGAGCGGCTTCTTTCCCCATAGATAAAAAGTTGGTGGTAATTACGGTAATACCTAGTAATTGTTTTAGAGGATTATCATTGTAAGAAATTACACCTACTTCTTTGCCTAAAGTAAAACCGTTACTTTTAGTTTTATTTACAATTTTTACTAAATCGTTGTCTTCTATGGTGATAAATAAACTTTGAGAGGTTATTTCCGTTTGCGCTGTTACTTCCTCTAAAATTTCAAATTCGAAATTATTTTGGGTACAGAATTTTTTGAAACCTGTTAATATTTTTGAAGGATATGGATAAAATGTAGCTTTAGGATATACCAAGTTTATTTTTTTGTACTTGCTAACTTTATCTTTACCAATATGTAAAGCTTCTATGATATCTTGTTCAAAATCTTGGGTGACTTCTATAAAGTCTCCTGAGATTTGGTTTTCTTTGTTATCTAGTATTATTAAATTATCTTTAGGTAACTCATTTATTGCTTTAAGTACTTTATCTGTGCTACTTTTATGCAAAAGATTATCTGTTCTAAAATGAGGAATAATAGCATAATAGTTGTAGGTAGTTTTATGCTTATTAATAAGTTCTAGAAACAGAGATTCGTCACAATGATAGCTTTGTAAATCTACATTAAATCTATTTCCAATTTCTTTTACAAAAGCATCATATATTTTCATTTTAAATAAACTTAATTTGTTTACTAAGAAAAGTATATTTGGCCTAAACGTTACTTCATTTTGAGCAACATAGGTACCTTTACCATGAACGGAAACTAAAACTTTTTGCTTTTTTAAAACACTGTAGGCTCTTTCTACAGTATCTCTAGATAGGTAAAACTCTTCACTTAATTTATTAATAGACGGTATTTTGTCGCCAATTTTTACTTTGCCTATGGTTATATTATAAATTATAGAATCTATAATTTGAATATATTTAGGCACCATAGATGATGTGTCTAATTTAATAAATTCAACCATAATATTAATTTTTAAATATTACGGTAAAATTAAATAACTAGAATATATTAGAAATCTTAATTATGGTAGCCAATAGTTTTTTAACATTTTTATATACTATATTGATAATAATTTTAAAAATGCCCTACTTTCTTGGTATATCGTTTTGTAAAAAGGGTTTGTCTCTTGGAAATTGAGCCTCTAAAAGAACTTTCATTCGCTGCTCTATTTTCTTGTATTTTTTATTTTTAGACAGGTTTACATAAGAAAGTAAACTTTTTTTATGTTCATACAATTCTGCTTCTATAATTTTATGTGTTTTAGAATCTCTCCATTCTGTGTAACGCCATTTACCATCTGTAGCAGTAACTCCCATAATTTTAGGACCTCTTGCATATACACTGTAAGCAGCTTTGTCCCACTTTTTTTTAGGTTTGTTAAGCACAGGCACTATACTTTTACCATCTGAAGGTGGGGCGTTTTTTAAATCGCATATTTCTACTAAAGTTGAAAAAATATCTACATTTTCTACTAAAGCATCTGTTTTTTTATTGGTAACTCTATTTTTATAATTAGTTTCTCTACTTATAATTAAGGGCACTCTAACATCTATTTCCATGTTAGATTGTTTGCACCAAGATGCATAATCACCAATTTTATACCCATGATCACTCATAAAAATAATCATGGTGTTTTTCTTTAAATCTAATTCTTCTAAGGTATTCATTACCTTACCAATTTGAGCGTCTATATAACTTATAGAAGCGTGGTAACCGTGAATTAAGTCTCTTGTTAAGTCGTCATTTAAATCCCCTTTTTTAGGAATTCCATGGTATCCTTTTAATTCTCCCCACTTTGGTAAGGCTAATCTGTAAACTCCTTCAGGTTTTTTTCTAGAAGGTATTTTAAAATCGTTTTTGTTGTACAAATCCCAATATTTTTTTGGCGAATTGTAAGGTAAATGTGGTTTGCTTAAGCCAACAAACATTAAAAATTTATCATTTTTTACCTTTTGTAAGGTTTCTATAGCATATTTTGCAACTCTACCATCTTTATAGCCTTCATCAGCAACATCTGCATTTTCAAAAGCAGGCCCTTTTACTCTTTTTTTGCCTGCTGCTTTTAAATCGTTTATTAAAGCAATGTTTTCTGGTTTTAAATAGGAGTTTTCTTCTTTTTCAAAAAATGAAGACCAAACTTTTTTATCATCTCTACCATGATGAAATACTTTACCAATACTAATGGTTTTATAGCCATTTTTATTAAAAAGTTGTGGCATAGAAACCACCTCTTTATGTATTTTACGAAGTGGTGTAAAAATACTGTATATACCTAAAGTTTCCGGACGTAAACCTGTTAAAGTACTCATTCTAGAAGGTGCACAAATTGCTTGTTGCACATAGGCTTTATTAAATAAAACACCATCTTTTGCAAGCTTGTCTATATTTGGGGTTATTGCTGTTTCACTGCCATAACAGCCTAATTCTGCTCTTAAATCATCAACATAAAAAACCACTACATTAGGTTTTTCTTTTTGCGCATAAATTGATGAAAATGATAATATTGCTATAAATAACACTATGTATTTATTCATAATCTGAATAATTTTAATTGATGTTTTGTTTACTTTTCTATAAAATTCAGTAAAATACTTTTTACATCATTAACTGTACCTTGTTTTAAACCGTCGTTTACATTAGCACCAGTTATCCAATATAAAACCATACCAGCATCAGAACAATCCCATTTTCCTTTTTGAAATCGAACCACATCATCTACTTCAGCCATTTTACCATACATCCAAACTTGTTGTAATCTTTTGTCTTTATGGTCTCTAGCCCAATCCCATTCTTTAATAGGCACTTTTAGTTTAATATTTTGGTCTGGAATTCTAACTTCCTCCACACCAAAATCTAGTATTTGTTGCCAAGTATAAAAATCTCCAGCATCATCATTGGCAGGATGATGTGTGATTACTTTTACATATTTGTGTTTCTTTTTAGAACTTTTATCTAGTGCAAAACCAATAATATCTGGCTCACCAGCTTCAATAATCCAAAGTGGGTCTTCTGCAGAAGATGCATTAATTGCTTTTGCCAAATCTTTAACGGTTTCTTTTTGATTCCATTTGGCATCTAAAAATTTAAGATCTCCAAAACCTCCCCAACGTCTAGCAGTAACATCGCAAACACTTTGCATTAACGCATGTCTTTCTCTTTCTGCTTTTTCAGAAATTCTTTTTACACGAACCAAATCGCAACTATGCGAATAATGCACCAATTTATTGGCTAAACCAGTAGCACGTAATAAAGCTAAAGTAACTGCAGTACCACCTAAATCATCAGGATCTGGAGAGTTACCATCTGCAACAACAGCAATACGTCCTTTTGGTGCATCAACTAAAGGAGTGTTATTTTGTACAACTTTTAAAGTACCCTCAAAAGGTGTTTTAACAATTCTTTTACCTTTACCAACTGGTGTAAAAACAATACCAGACCAACGTGCTCTTGCCCATTCTTTACCATCTGCACTACCTATTTTGGCAATTACTGTAATTTTATCACCTTTCTTAAATTTTACATTTTCCCATAATTTGTTGTTTCTTTCGCCTTCTTCAAAAACATCTTGGGTTAAAGGTGGTTTAAAAGTCCCTAATTCTTTATTATTTAGTAGCACTTTAAATTCAGATTGTCCGTCATTTTCGCCAACGGCAACAAAAACCATATCATAATTACCACTTCTAAAAGTAAATGGAGCAGTAGCTTTTGCTTCTTTTTGTTTGTTTGGATTAATTCCTAACCATTTTCCGCCTGCGTGTTTGTAAAATCCGGTTCCTTTTATTGGAAAATCTGCTATAGGCAAGGTTTTGTTTTTTAAAAGTGAAGCGCCAATTTGTTTGTAATACGATTGTAAAGGCCAAAGTGTAGTTGCTTTTGCACCTAAATCTTTTGGTTTGTAGTTAATATCTTTTGTTAAAATGAATTTATCAAATTCAAAACCATCTTCTCGCATACTAAATTGTATGTCGTGCAAACCTTTTTTATCAATATCTAAATAAATTTGTTGTGGCACACCACAATGTGCTGCTTTTGTTCTTTGCTTGCTTTCCCAAGTCCATTTATTTTTTCCTTGGCACCATTGCATACGTTTTCCGTTTTCTGGCCATTTTCCGTTTAAACCAACATGCAAACCATTGTCTTCACTTCCTGTGCTAAAAGCGCGCACCCAAACATAGTAACGTCCAGGATTTGTTATTCTAACTTTATAATGTAAAATACCTAGTTCACCAGCTTTATTAGAAAAGTTTTCTCCGTTTACTAATTTATCTGAATGGGTAACTCTAGTATCTGGTAAAATTTCTACATAAGTATTGTTACTAGCGTTTTTATGATTCGATTTGTCTTTGTCTGGAGTAACTTTTGTCTGAGCATTTTTAGCAGTAATGTACCATTGTCTAACATCAGATTTACTTTGTTTGTAAAAGTATTCTGCTTCAACAGAAACCAAACCATTGTTTTCCATAAAAACAACATCTTTATCAGCAATTGGAGTGTTTAGTTTTACACTTTGTGCTTGTAAAAATGAACTAGCCACAAAAAATAACGATAGTATTAACCTTAATTTCATTTATAATTATTTTAATGTTGATTGAAAGGTATATTGCCCAGGTTGAACTTCTAATTCGAAAGCGTCTTTGCCTGAATTCAATAATTTCACATTCGAATTAGTTTCAAAAGTTGTACCATTTAATACAAGTTTTTGTTTTGTGTCTGCAGGAATAATAACTTTTGCAGTTGTATTTGGAGGAATAGTAACTTTTAATTGAAATTCATCGTTTTTAATCTCCCAAGTAGAAGAAACTTTACCATAAGGTGTTTCTAGACTTGTGGAAGCAGATGTTAATGGTTTTCTTGGTTCTGGAGCAATTTTTATTACTTTATAACCTGCTTCTAGTGGAGCTATTCCTCCAATACGTTCGTACATCCACTCTCCAATTGCTCCGTATGCATAGTGATTTAAACTATTCATACTCATTGGGTTGTAACCTTCTGTTTTGCTGTAGCTATTCCAACGTTCCCAAATAGTGGTTGCACCTTGATTGATAGAATAAAACCAAGAAGGATATGTTTCGTTAAAAATTAGTTTGTAAACCATATCTATTTCTCCCATTTCATCTAAAACTTTTGACAATAAAGGAGTTCCTAAAAAACCAGTTCTTAAATGATAATCTGCTTCTTTTAGTTTTCGTAATAGATTTGCTTGAGCATTTTTTACTTTATGGTCTGGTAATAAATCAAATGCCAATGCCAATAAATAAGATGTTTGCGTTTCTGTAGCTCCCTTTACCTTTCCAGTTTCGTCAAAAAACTTTTTATCGAATGCATTCGCAACTTCCTTGTAAATACTTTCGTATTTTGTTTGTTCATCAGTTTTTCCTAAAACCTCTGCTGCTAAAGCTGTTAATTTTGCTGAACGCGCAAAAAATGCGGTTCCTATTAAATTTCTAGATGTATCACCTGTATTTTTTCCACTTTCTGGATAAGGTTGCAACCAATCTGAAAAAGACATCATGTTAGAAATATTGTTTCTAGATTTTTTTTGATGATAGCCAACCCATTCTTTCATCATTTCGAAATTATCTTCTAAAAAACCAATATCTCCTGTTCTTTTATAAATTTTCCAAGGGATAATGGTACCTACATCTCCCCAACCTGAACTTGCTATTTTATTGCCTCTTGTGTCTGGCACTGTCCAAGGAATAGCACCATCTTCTAATTGCGCTTCTCTAACACTTTGCAACCAACTGGCCCAAAATTTGTAAACATCTGCGTTAAACATAGAGGTTGGCCCAAAAACTTGTGCATCTCCTGTCCAGCCCAAACGTTCGTTTCTTTGTGGGCAATCTGTTGGAATGTCTAAGAAATTACCACGTAAACCCCAAACAATATTGCTTTGTAACTGATTTAGTTTTTTATGTGAAGTAGTAAATGTACCATTATCATCAAAATCTGAATATAATACGAGACCTTTTACCCAATCTTTAGTTGGTTGTTTTGAAGTATCAAAACCACTTAATTCTACAAATCTAAACCCGTGAAAAGTAAACTTAGGTGTATAATTTATAGTACCATCTTCTTTAGCTATATAGTAGTCTGTAGAACGTGCACTTCTATAATTTTTGGTATAAAAAGTACCATCTGGAGAAAGCATTTCTGCAAAACGTACTCTTAAAGTGTCTCCTTTTTTCATAGGAACACTTACTTTAGGAACACCAACCATATTCTGATTAAAATCAAAAATTACAGCACCGTCTTTTTTTGTAATCTCTTTTGAGGTTAATTCTATTTTTGCTTTAACTGCAGTGTGTCTTTTTGGTTCGAGGTTTACTTTGTTATCAAGGTTTTCAACCTCTACATTCGTCCATTTTTTATCATCAAAATTATTGGTTGTCCAATCTGGCATTACTAAGTTGGCATTATAAATTTCTCCATCATAAATTTCTGCAAATTGTAACGGCCCATTTGTAGTTCCTTTCCAAGTTTTATCAGAAAGAATAACTTTTTTTGTGCCATCTTTCATAGTTAATTCTAACTGACATAACACTTTTGGTGAAACAGAATTATTCCAAGGTGTGGTATTCCATAACAACCTACCTGAATACCAACCAGAAGCCAACTCTACACCGATTGTGTTTTGCCCAGATGCTATTAAATTAGTAACATCGTAGGTTAAAGTTTCTATTCGCTTATCGTAAGTTGTAAATCCTGGTGACATGGCATCATCACTTACATCTTTTCCATTTATAGCTACATCAAAAACACCTTTTGCAGTAATGTATAATCTTGCAGAGGTTACATCATTAGACAATTCAAACCCTTTACGTAAATATTGTGGTTTATGTATTAGAACTTTTTCTCTTCCTCTTATGCTGTCTTTTGCAGTATCTAAACCAACCCATTTTGCTTTCCAGTCGCTATTGTTTAATAAACCTAGTTCAAAGTGATTGGTCTCACTCCATTTAGAAACCTCATTATTTTGATTCCAGTATTTTATTTGCCAATATACTTTTTGTCTCGATTGTAATTGTTTTCCTTGATATTTTACCCAAATAGATTGCGCTGTTTCTTGCTTTTTAGAGTCCCATAAATCTGGATTATTTGGCAACAAATCTGGACTTGAAGCAGCTACAATTTGATATGCAGATTGACTTTTAATGTTTTCTAAAGCAGGTAATTTCCAGGAAAATGTTGGTGTTGTATCATAAAAACCCAAAGGGTTTTTAAAACCCTCGGAAATTGATAAATCTATTGCTTTTTCTAATATAGGTTGTTTTTTACAAGCGGAAAGAACAAGCAAACTTATAACGAAGGCAAAACAAGAGTTAAAAATCGATTTTTTATTCATTGGAAATTAGTTTGAGAAATTGAAACTGTTAGCAAACATCATGCTAATGGTTTAAAATTATAGTGAATATGAATAGTTGTTTTATATAATCATTTTAAGAAGCAATTTCAGCTTTTTTTAGAATACAAGTGTCCTGTTGTGTTCTGAGAAATTAAAATTTAAATTAGAAGTAAAAAGAAATGTAAAGCATATAAAATAGCTGGTTTTGGCATGATCTAATATTCTTTTTAGATTTAAAGAATTGTCATCAGCATAATAAAATTGAAATGTAGAAAACTAAGGCATGTAAAAAACTTCTTCTAGAGGGATAGAAACTGGAGAATTATCTGAATTTACTTCCATAATATCTGCCATAAAATCCCACCATTTTTTCACAATTTCATTGGATGCCAAATCTTGAGAACCACCTTCTCCAGCTACTTTTTGAAAAGCAAAAAGTGTACTTGTTTCTTCATCAAAAAAAATAGAATACTCGCTAACACCGTTTTCTTTTAATAACTTTTTCAATTCTGGCCATAATTCGTTGTGTCGCTTTGTGTAGGCTTCTTTTTGTCCGGAATTTAATTTCATTTTAAAGGCTAATCTTTGCATGTAAACTTATTTTAAATTGATGTGCAAGATAGAAAAAAGCAGCTAGAATTTAGATTAGTTTCTTTATTATGGTAGTTACTTTTAAAAATAGAACTTGTTTAGATTGTATTATGTTTGTTGGTGAAAATTTAGAGTTTTCTCTTATAATTTGAGTTTTTTGAAATTATAATCATTCAATAAGAACTAGTAAGAATCTGATTTTGGTTTTTTACGAAGCGCTTTTTTAACGGAATTTCTCAATTTACTTTCAGAACGTTTTTTAATTACAGATCTGCTAGGTTTGGTTGGTCTTCTTTTTTTAGGTTTTATTAAACTTGTTTTTAACAAGGTTAAAAAACGTTTGATAGCCAATTCTTTATTTTTATGCTGAGACCTTGTTTCTTCACAAAATAAAATCAATACATTTTCTTTGGTGAGTTTGGAAGCAAGTTTAGATTTTAAGCGCAATTTTTCTTCTTCAGAAAGTGCGTTAGAATTTTCTAAATCAAAAGACAATTCAATTTTAGAAGACACTTTGTTTACGTGTTGCCCACCAGCGCCAGAACTTCTAATAGCTTTAAATTGTAATTCTTTTGTAATGTTTTCTGTGTTCATTTTTTAATTCAAGATAATAGAGAATAGAACAAAGAAAATAGATAATGTTTGCTTTAAAAAGTTTTAATCTCTGTTTACTAATCTATATTCTTTTCTCTCTTTTCTTTATTTTATTTTTTTATTCTATTAATCAAAATTAGTACCAAAATCTTTATTCTGATGCATAAAGTGCATGTCTAAATCCTGCAGCGTATCAGAAAATGAATGTAAATTTTCCTTATCAGAAAGTATTTTATCAATTGCTTTTGTAGCATTTTTTAGTCTAGTTTCTTTATCGCCTTTTAATAAAATATAATTTTTGTTGTGTTTTTTAAGCGCATTTTCAAAAGCTGTAAACATTTCTAAACGTTGCTCTGGTCTGTCACGCAAATCGTCTTCTTCCCAAGGTGTATCTATATACGTTAATAAATACAAATCATATTCATTTTTATGTGCAGCTTCATCTAATTTTTCATCTACAAAACCACCATAAAATTCTTCTGAATAGACTTTTGTTTCCAACAAATCTGTATCGCAAATTAAAATTTTATCCGCTTTTTTAGCCATTTCATTCTCTAGTTTCATTTGTCCAACTGCAATGGGTAATAAATCTTGTTTTTCGCATGTTTTCCGTTTGTTATTCCATTTGTTTTGTAAATATTCGCGTGCAAACTCTGGCGCCCAAACTGTATTATAATAACGTGCTAAATGTCTAGAAAGTGTTGTTTTTCCTGTAGATTCTGGACCAAATAAAACAACTTTTATGATGTTAATTGGGTCTTGTGTAAGCGTTTTCTCCATGCTAAATAACCAAAAATGGCAATAAAAGTAAATCCAAAATATTGGAAACTTGTAAATGTAAATCCTTTATAGAAATATAAAGGTACAGAAATTAGGTCGCCAACAATCCAAAAAAGCCAGTTTTCTATTTTACGTTTTGCCATTAACCACATTCCTACAAAGAAAATAGCAGTGGTAATTGTGTCTACATATGCAACCCAAGATGTCCATTTATTAAAATAATTGTAGACTGAATATACAAAAACTAAAGTTGCTAAAAAGATCACAACAGAAATCTTTTTTTCTTTTAAATTGGTTCTAGAAATGGGTGTTACTTTTGTTTCATCTACTTTTCGTGTCCAAATATACCAACCATAAACGCTCATTATAAAATAATAGCCGTTAATCATCATGTCTCCTAAAAGTTCCCATTTTAAGAGCAAGTACACAAAAATCAAAGTGCTAATCATGCCCGTTGGAAATACCCAAATTTTATTTTGCTTAGAAAACCAAACCGATAAAAAACCAAAAATTACAGCCGTAATTTCTAAAACAATATCTGTAGTTTCATAAGTTTTGTATTGGGCAAAAAGAAAATTAAAAATTTCTAGCATTGTTTTTTTGTTGAAGGTGTAAATTTACTCTTTTCTGTTATTTCTGCCTGCGCAGGAAACTAAAAATACTATAATCTTTCAGTTCGAGTGTCGCGCTTTTTTGTGTGATGTATAGAGAGCATTGTTTTTTATTACTCAAACACTTCAAACTTGTCATTTCGACGATAGGAGAAATCTCACTAAAAACTAACAGGAGATTTTTTAACTTTATGAGATTTCTCCCAAAAGGTCGAAATGACAAAACTGTATTAAAATTATTTTGTAATTACCTTCTCAAATCCTCAAAAAAACGTTCATCATTTTCAAAAGCAGTGCCAATAACCACCAAATCTGCACCAGCATTAAAAGAATTTTCTAATTGTTGCTTAGAACGAATACCACCACCAACAATTAAAGGAATTGACAAATTCTGTTTCACGACAGTGATGATTTCTTGGCAGACTGCCTCAGTCGCTCCACTGCCAGCTTCTAAATAAATAAGTTTTTTACCAGAATATTCTCCAGCTAAAGCAGTGTTTACAATCAATTCTACATTTTCTTGAGCAATTGGTTTTGTGTTGCTTACTTTTTGAGTGGCAGTTTCTTTTTTACCATCAACTAAAATGTAGCCTGTAGGTATAATTTCTAAATTAGAATTTTTTAAAAACGGAACACTTTTTATTTGTTGTTCAATTAAATACTCAGGATTTCTGCCAGAAAGTAAACTCAAAAATAAAATTGCGTCTGCTTTTTGAGTGATTTGCGAGAAATCACCAGGAAATAAAATAACAGGTAAATGGGTTGCTTTTTTTATTGCAGAAACTATTTTTTCAGTATCATTATTTTTATCTGTACTGCCACCAACAAATATATGTGAGGCAATAGATTGATGCACTTTCTCAAAAAAAGCAGGAATATTTTTTAAAACTATTTTTTCAGGGTCAATTAAAACGGCTAAAAGTTTTTTGCCTTGTTGTTTAGCTTCTAAAATGTTTTGGTAAATAGTCACAAGTGCGAAAATACAAATTAGTTCTCGACTGCGCTCGAGCAGACAAACTTTAAAACTTTTTTACTTTTTACTTTAAAACTAATATGCAAACACACAAGTAAACCCTTCAAACTCTAAAAACTGAATATTATAAGGATAGGTTTCTCCATCAAAACGAATTTCGCCAGTAGTTTTACCATCGTCAAATCTAAAATCTTCAATAAAAATATGTTCTAAAAAACGCAGTTTCTTTTTACCGTAAATTTTATACAAACTCTCTTTTCCTCCCCAAACAATAGTTAGTTTGCTAATTTTAGCAGTTACATTTGCAATGGTGTTGTATTCTTGTATTGGCGTAAATTTATGCGCTATTTTCAAGATTTTTTCACGCTGCATTTCAATATCAATTCCAACAGGTAAATCATCAGAAATAATAATAGCAGTAAACGTAAAAGAATGCGTAATTGAAATAAATTTACCGTTTTTTAAATGCGGTTTTCCAAATTCATCATAAACCAAATCAAAATCTGTGTAACCCACTTTTTTTAGCAAGTGTCTTATACTTAAAAATCCTTTTTGATGCAACTCAGATTTCATTGATTGTAAACGTGCTGTGTTGCTTTCAGTTAAAGAAATACCTTGCTGTAAATCGGCAATGGTTTCTTCAATCTTCCAAATCAGTACTTTAGTGGTGTTATTAACCGTTAATGTTTTGTAAAGAGCCATAGAATTTAAAATGTAATTTGTACCTTTGCAGTCGCTAAAAATAGAATATAAATATACAAAATATGAGCACAAAAACAGCATACGTACCATTTAAAGTTAAAGATATTTCTTTGGCAGATTGGGGTAGAAAAGAAATAGAATTGGCAGAAGCAGAAATGCCAGGTTTAATGAGTTTAAGAGAAGAGTATGCAAATTCTCAGCCTTTAAAAGGAGCAAGAATTGCAGGTTGTTTGCACATGACAATTCAAACTGCAGTTTTAATTGAAACTTTACAAGCTTTAGGTGCAGAAGTTACGTGGAGCTCTTGTAATATTTTTTCTACACAAGACCAAGCTGCTGCTGCAATTGCTGCAACAGGTACACCCGTTTATGCTTGGAAAGGAATGAGCGAAGAAGAATTTGATTGGTGTATAGAACAAACCTTGTTTTTTGGTGAAGACAAAAAGCCATTAAACATGATTTTAGATGATGGTGGAGATTTAACCAACATGGTTTTAGATAGATATCCAGAATTGGCTTCAGGAATCAATGGTTTATCAGAAGAAACTACAACTGGTGTACATAGATTATACGAAAGAGTTAAAAACGGAACGTTGCCAATGCCAGCAATTAACATTAACGATTCTGTTACAAAATCTAAATTCGATAATAAATATGGTTGTAAAGAATCTGCAGTAGATGCAATTCGTAGAGCAACAGATATTATGTTAGCAGGTAAAAGAGTAGTAGTTTGTGGTTATGGAGATGTTGGTAAAGGTACAGCTGCTTCTTTTAAAGGTGCAGGTTCTATTGTTACTGTTACAGAAATAGATCCAATTTGTGCGTTACAAGCTGCAATGGACGGTTTTGAAGTTAAGAAATTAGAAACTGTTGTTGCAAATGCAGATATTGTAATTACAACTACAGGTAACAAAGGTATTGTTAGAGGAGAACATTTTGAGGCAATGAAAGACAAGGTAATTGTTGCAAACATTGGTCATTTTGATAATGAAATTGATGTACCTTACTTAAACAACAATAGCGAAAAAGTAGAAATTAAGCCACAAGTAGATAAATATAACATCAACGGAAAAGATATTATTTTACTAGCAGAAGGGCGTTTGGTAAATTTAGGTTGTGCAACAGGACACCCAAGTTTTGTAATGTCTAACTCATTTACAAACCAAACTTTGGCACAAATAGAACTTTGGAACAATGCAGATGCTTATAAAAACGAAGTGTATATGTTACCAAAACATTTAGACGAAAAAGTAGCAAAATTACATTTAGCTAAAATAGGCGTAGAGTTAACAGAATTAAGCCAAGACCAAGCAGATTATATTGGTGTAACACAAGAAGGCCCTTATAAGCCAGAGCATTACAGATATTAAAATTAGTTATTAGTTTTTGGTTGTTAGTTTTTAGTAAACCAACCTCAGCTAAAATAGTTTGTCATTCCTGCGCAGGCAGGAATCTCATAAAATTTTAAAACCTTTCCATTAATTTGGGAAGGTTTTTTCATTTAATATTGAGCTTGTCGAAATATGGGCGTTTTAACGGGCTTTCGCTACTCGCTTTTTTGTTGAAAAAACAAAAAGAGCTCAAACAGACCGCTCAATCCCTAACGCGAAAAAACTTTTAGCATTTTTAAAAGTGCATTGTAACATCGAGTGAATTTGATTTTTTATCAAATTTGTATCGAGCTGTTTTTATTTAATTTCTTATTACTTCTTTTATATCTTTACAATTCTAAAAATAATAATACAAATTGAAAAAAAGACAACTCCTTTCTATACTTGCCATTATCATTTTAATAGCTGTTTATGGTTACGAGCATTTTTTAAATAACAAAGAAGAAAATAATGTTATAGAAAATGGCAAAACTCCAAAAGCCACCACAAATCAATATTTTTTACCAACAAGCACAACCAATCAAGTAGTACATCATCAAAATTATTCACTTTCTTACAGTGAAAAGCATGAACAGGCAGAGTGGGTTGCTTATGAATTAAAAGAAAATCATTTAAGCAGAACTAACCACAAAAGACCTTATTTTGAAATAGACAAAGCTGTAAAAACAAAAGCTGCACATTGGCGTAATTATAAAAAATCCGGTTATGATAGAGGACATCTGTGTCCTGCAGGCGATAGAAGATTTACAAAAGCAGCACATGATGAAACTTTTTTAACAAGTAATATAAGTCCACAAAAACACAGTTTTAATGCAGGTATTTGGAATCGTTTAGAACAAAAAGTACGTTATTGGGCAAAGAAAAATAACGGAGTGTTTGTGGTTACAGGTGGTATTTTAGAAAATAATTTAAAAACTATTGGTAGTGAGAATGTTGCTGTGCCAAATCAATTTTACAAAATAATTTTAGACAATACAAAAGGAAAAATAAAAGTATTGGCTTTTTTAATGCCACACAAAGAATCGAATTTGCCTTTGTATAAATTTGTAGTGCCTGTAGATAAAATAGAGGCATTAACAGGTATTGATTTCTTTGCAGAATTAGATGATAAAATCGAAAAGAAACTAGAAGCGTCTAATGCTTACAAAAACTGGAGTTTTTAATAGTATAGCAATTTTTATTTAAAAATTATAAATCATACACTAGCGTTATATTTTTTATTAGTTGAATGCTGCAAAGCATAATTATTTTCAATAAAAAACTCCTATCATTTCTTGCAAATAATAGGAGTTTTTTGCTTTTGAATTTAAAATGAATGCTAGTTCTTCACTTTCTTTACACCGCCTTCATGGTCTAAAACAATTTTTTCATCTCTGTATTTACAACAAGGATGCACAGATGCATAAGCCTCTTCTGCAGCAATAAGTTTTTTACCTTTTTCTAAAACAATGTCATGCCCAACTGCCATAATGTTTTTTTGAACGGTGCTAACATCAGTTTTACGCTCGTCCATAATTAGGTTTAATTGATGACTTTTTACATCCCAAATGGCAAATTTTACACCTTTTGTTTTTAAAGCAGCTTTTTCTATTCGTGTTTTGCACATGCCACAAATACCATCAACTTCCATAGTTATTTTTGCATTTTTTTTCTTTTTTACAGTTTTTGCTTCTTGCGCTTGTACAGAAAAACCAATTAAGAATAAACTGAATACTACTATTATTTTTTTCATTTTTATTGTTTTTTAAGATTGCTGTTAGTTCTTGTGTCACGCTTTTTGGCGTGATTTATCAAGAACATTTTTTGTTAATTATTTTTTTTACACTTATTATTTAATCCCAATCTGTGGGCTACTTTATTTTAAATCGTAAACCTGCATAAATAGAGCGTCCAAATATTGGCTGAAACACAATTGTAGTATCAAAATTTGCGCCAAAAGGATTATCACTAGCTAAAACAGGATTATTTTGTTGTACGTTGGTTAAATTTTCTCCTCCTAAATATACTTCAAATTTGTTAGAAAATACTTTGGTTATTTGTGCGTGTAATAAACTAAATCTTTCCGTAGTTTCTGGCAATTGATATTGAGTAGGATTACTACTTGTGTTTGGTAAACGTTGTCTGCCAATATTATTAAAAGTAGCGTCAAATTTCCATTGTTTTGCATTTTCCTCAGCAACTGTTTCATAAGAAAGATTTGCAAAAAACCGATTATTTGGCTGAATTGGTTTTTGTAAGTTTCCACTTTTATAATCTGTAGTAATATCAAAGTATTTAAAAGCGGTTCTTAAATTAAAACCTTTTGCAATGTTATAATTTATTTCTACCTGAAAACTATCTGCAATACTTTTTCCATTTAAATTGTAAAAAGAAATTTCTTGCGGATTTTCCCAATCTACCACTACTTGGTTTGTAAAATCTGTTCTGTAAAAATCGAAAGTAATGTCTGCTTTTCTATGAAATAAATTAAATTTCTGCAAATAAGAAACTCCATAATTCCATGCAATTTCTGGGTTTAATCCATAGATGTTTCCACCAACATCATCAATATTTATTTGTCTAGTACTTGCAAATAATTGTTGGTTTTCTGCAAAAATATTTGCGCTTCTTTTTCCTCTTCCTGCAGAAGCTCTAAAAATACCTTTTTCCCAAGGCACATATCTTAAATGAATTCTTGGTGTTAAAAAAGTACCTAGCAAGTTATGCGTATCTATTCTTAAACCTGCAGTTAGGCTAAAATCATTTAAATTATCAAAAGCATACTCAAAAAAACCACCGAATGAATTTTCTGTTCTGTTAAAGTTTGTGGTGTTTGCCAATTCATCATAATTGTCATGTGTAAAACTTAAACCCGTTTTAAATGTATTTCTAGTATCTCCAATAATCGATTTAAAAATAAAATTAGAATATACACTTTCATGTTTAATATCGTAAATATTGCGCCCAAAATAAGAATCTTGTTGGTGGTTGCTATAGGCAACCTGCAAACTAAAACTTTGAAAAGGAAGTTCCGGAAAAACATAACCAATTTTAGTAGAGGTTTCAAAACGTTTGGTGTCTATTTCGCTCCCCCAAACTTCGTTTCCAGTTAAGGTGGTGTTTGGGAAAACCCTGTTTGTTTCTGGATTAAAATTTAGTTCTCCCGTTTGTTTTTCATCATTTAAAAAACGTACGTTTAAAAATCCAATCCAACCATTTTGGGCATCTGTATATTGCCAACGATTCATTACATTAATTTGATTTGCTAAAGGCATATCTAAAAAATTATCGTTGTTATTATCAAATTTCTGTCCTCTGTAATTGCCATGAATGTATAAACCTGTTTGCCATTTATCTGAGATTTTTTCGTTAAAATGCGTGTTTAATTCCAAACGTCCCATTTGCGAACCATAAACGTTTATAAAGAATTTATTATCAGAAAATGGTTTTACCAATTCTGCATTTATTTGTCCAGAAATACTCTCAAAGCCATTTACAACAGAACCTGCGCCTTTTGTAATTTGTATACTTTCTACCCAAGTTCCTGGAGTAAACGTTAAACCAAAAGTTTGTGCAGCACCTCTAATAGAAGGTACATTTTCTTGTGTAATTAATAAATACGGACTTTTTAAACCTAACATTTGTATTTGGCGTGTTCCTGTTAAAGCATCAGAAAAACTAATATCTATAGATGGGTTTGTTTCAAAACTTTCTGCCAAATTACAACAAGCTGCTTTTAAAAGTTCATCATTATTTACGGTAAAAGTGTTGGCAGTTGCAAATAAAGATCTCTGTACAGCATCTCTTTTGATTTCAATAGTAATTTCGTCTAAAGAACCTTCTGGAGTTATAAAATGATGAATTGTTTCTAAACTAGTAATTGTTAAAGTGTCTGTTTTGTAGCCAATGTAACTAACTACTAATTTTTTATATTCTTTTTTATAAGGAATTGTAAACCAGCCTTTGTTGTTTGTAATTGCACCAACATTTGTGTTTAGCCAATTTACAGTTGCACCTGGTACACCTAAATTGTTTTTAGGATTTTCTTTGTCCATAATCATTCCTTTTAACTCAGTTTGAGCATAAAAAAATGTGGAAAAAAGTAGCAGGAAACTACTTAATATAAATGTTTTCATTATGTTTTAATTTTTATTGAAATTTTGAATATTGTGGTGTAGAATTTCCATTAAAATGGAAATAACAATTTCAAAAGAGGTTATAATGATAAAAAACCATCATAATTTCTTTTCAATAAAAAATCAAATTAAAAAAGATTGGAATAAAACCTGATAATCTCTAGGAATATCTGGTGGAGAAAAATCTTTATAGTATTTGTTTTCTGAAGATTTATCGGAAAATAATTGCTGATAGGATATTAAAAAGGAAGTAAAAAATTGTTGTTTCTTAAGATCGAATTTTAGCTCTGTATTAGGTTGTAGTTCGTCTTGACCTTCAAAAGTGTGCGTTTCGTCTGTACAGCAGTTCTTCTTTTTAGTTATGGCTTGTTGTTCCATTTCCATTCCGCAATCTTTAGCATTGCCAGTAAAAGAAACGTCCATTAAGAATTCTCCACAATAATGGCTTTCTACCGTAAAAGAAAAGGTAGAAAATAGCACTAAAATGGCTAAAAGTGTACTTGTTATTTTGGTTATTCTACTTTGCATAAATACTTTACAAATTTACAAAAAGTAAAATAGAAGTATTTGTTAAAATTATTTTTTATTTATTTTCTGAAAATAAAATGCAGGTAATAATATAAGCAGAAATAAAGGATGAATTAAGAATCTGCGTATGTAAAATGGGAGTAAATATCCATTTTTAAATTGGTTATTAAGCAAAAATGTAAATGCTACAGATAAAATTACAAAAGCTATAATTAAGAAGATACTTGTAAATTTTATATGATCTTTTTTTTCAAAAACTGTATAAATAATTGCAAGAGTTATTATTGCGTTTAGGCTATACCTAAGTGTATAACTTAGCATTAATGCGTAGGTATCTAAAGTTGGTATTTTGGTGTAGAGGTAATCGTTTTTAAAATATATAATTAAAGGATCATAAAACACTTCTGCAGCAAAAGATCTTACTATAAATAAGGCAGCAATAGATATGAATAATAAAAAAGCTTTTAAAAATTTATTCATTCTTTGTATTTCGAAAATTTATTAACCCATATTACCCAAAGTAAAAATACAGCGCCATATATTATGGCAGGAAAAACTAAATTATGCAGCAGATCTTGTTGGTTAGGGTATTTATAAATCATAAAAGATAAAAATGCTATTCTAGCTACATTTATGCCATATATAAATGCACTTCCTAAAAGTGTATAAATAATTGTGGCTTTAACACTGCCAGCAAAAGCAATAATAAAAGCAATAAATAAAATTATAATACTAATAGAGTTGCAGCCTTCTATAACTCTGGCAGTATATTTGTTATTAATTAATAACTTTACAGAGAGTTCTTTTTCATGCTGAATAGCATTAGCATTAAGTTTGAAAATATCTAGTAAAAATACGGTTTGATTTGCAACAAGTGTAGTTACAGATGCGGTTTTAAAAACAGGTTTTTTTTGTTGAGAATTTTTTAAATAGGTAGCATAAATTACAAATAGTAGCGCATAAGTAACAAAAAATCGTATTAGAAAAATGACTACCTTTTTATGTTTATTCACAATAGAATTTCATTTAAATTTGCAATATTAAACAGTAACAAATATATAAAAATGGAGCTTGATATAGTAAAAAACGAAATTGATGTAATTTTTAACAAAGAAAATAGTACAGCAAACAAATTACAAGCAGTTTGCGATTATTTAGAAACTACAATCTCTTATTACGATTGGGTTGGTTTTTATTTTAAGAATGCAGATAAAAATGAGTTGAAACTAGCGCAATACACAGGAGAGGAAACAGAACACACCATTATACCTTTTGGAAAAGGAATTTGTGGGCAAGTAGCGGTATCTAATAAGAATTTTGTTGTGCAAGATGTTTCTGAGCAAGATAATTATATTTCTTGTGGCTGGAAGGTAAAGTCTGAAATTGTGATTCCTATTTTTGTAAATAATGAAAATATAGGGCAAATAGATATAGATTCGCATACTGCAAATATTTTTACAAAAAACGACGAAAAGCTGTTGGAGTATGTGTGTGAAAAAGTAGCCAAAATTCTTTAATTACTTATTACTTCTATTTTTTTTTGTACTTTTGAGTGAAATAATTAAACTTTTACATAGTTTCTAATCATTTATCCCTAAATAATGAGAGAAAAACAACACCTTACTCCAGTTGCTTATAAAGCAGTTAATTACGATAGTATTTCTAAAGAAAAAAAATCATGGACGCACGCCATAGTAGCATGGTTTCATAATTTCTTAGAATCTGCAGAATAGTTTTTTATCCCCTAACATTTAAGAACCCTTAGAAATGAAGAAAACAAAATCAAGTTTTTTAGCAAAAATAATTAGTTTGCCTAAAAAGAGTCAGCAAAAAAAAGAACCCCGTAATTACAGTGCTTTAGTAGAAAGTTTTAAAACTAAGGTTTTGATTAAGTAGTTGTTAATTACTTCTGTTTTTTGTTACTATCTTTTATTGTTGCAATACGTTGCTTTTACTACTTTTGTGTGTTTAATAACACAACTATAAATGAATACTTCTAAAACAATTAAATCCGCATTAATTTCGGTATTTCACAAAGATGGTTTAGCACCAATTGTACAAAAATTAAACGAGTTAAATGTAACCATATATTCTACTGGTGGAACAGAAAAGTTTATAAATGAACTAGGTATAAATGTAGTTCCTGTAGAAGACGTTACCTCTTACCCTTCTATATTAGGTGGAAGAGTAAAGACTTTACATCCAAAGGTTTTTGGAGGAATTTTAAACAGACAAGACCATGAAGGAGATGTTGCAGAGTTAAAAGAATATGATATTCCGCAGATAGATTTAGTAATTGTAGATTTATATCCTTTTGAGAAAACAGTAGCATCTGGTGCGCAAGAACAAGACATTGTAGAAAAAATTGATATTGGAGGTATTTCTTTAATAAGGGCCTCTGCTAAAAATTTTAAAGATACATTTACAGTATCTTCTATGGAACAATATGATGAATTTTTAGAAATTTTGTCAGAAAATAAAGGAACCACTTCAATAGAACAAAGAAAGAAATTTGCGGCCAAATCGTTTAATATATCTTCTCATTACGATACTGCAATTTTTAATTATTTTAATAATAATACAGAGCCTGCTTTAAAAGTTAGTGAAACAAACGCGCAAGTTTTACGTTATGGTGAAAACCCACACCAAAAAGGTTATTTCTTTGGAGATTTAGAAGAAATGTTTGATAAACTGCATGGAAAAGAATTGAGCTATAACAATCTTTTAGATGTTGATGCAGCTGTAAATTTAATAGAAGAATTTAAAGGAGAAGACCCAACTTTTGCGATTTTAAAACACAATAATGCTTGCGGTTTTGCACAGAGAAAAACCATTCATCAAGCTTATGTAGATGCATTAGCAGGAGACCCAGTTTCTGCCTTTGGTGGTATTTTAATAGCCAACACAGAAATAGATGCACCAACTGCAGAAGAAATTCATAAATTATTTTGTGAAGTAGTTATAGCACCAAGTTTTTCTGATGATGCTTTAGCTATTTTAAAAGGTAAAAAGAATAGAATTATTTTAATTCAGAAAGATGTTGCTTTACCAAGTACAACCATTAGAACTTGTTTAAATGGTAATTTAGTGCAAGATAAAGATAGTGTTACAGATCAATTATCAGATTTAAAATATGTAACTGCGAAGAAGCCAACAACGTCAGAAATTGCAGACTTGTTATTTGCTTCTAAATTGTGTAAAAACACAAAATCAAACACCATTATTTTGGTTAAAAATAAGCAGCTGTTAGCAGGAGGTACAGGGCAAACAAGTAGGGTAGATGCATTAAACCAGGCAATAGAAAAAGCTACTTCTTTTAAATTTGATTTAAATGGAAGTGTAATGGCAAGTGACGCTTTTTTCCCTTTTCCGGACTGTGTAGAAATTGCCGATAAAGCAGGTGTTAAAAGTGTAATTCAGCCAGGAGGCTCTATAAAAGACCAATTAAGTATAGATTATTGTGATGCTAATAATATTGCAATGGTTATGACTGGTACAAGACACTTTAAACATTAATTTAATATAGCTTACTTACAACTATAATTTTAGTAGATTTGTAATGAGATAGTTAAAATATAATTATATACATATTTTTATGGGTTTTTTTGATTTTATGACCGAAGATATTGCGATCGATTTAGGGACCGCAAATACTTTAATAATTCACAATGGGAAAGTGGTTATTGACAGTCCTTCTATTGTTGCAAGAAATAGAGTTTCGGGTAAAATTATTGCAATTGGTAAAGAAGCCAATTTAATGCAAGGAAAAACCCATGAGAATATTAAAACAATTAGGCCTTTAAAAGATGGTGTAATTGCAGATTTTCAGGCATCTGAAGAAATGATTAAGGAGTTTGTAAAACAAATACCTTCTATTAAGAAAAAGTTATTTCCACCAGCGCTTAGAATGGTTATTTGTATTCCTTCTGGTATAACAGAGGTAGAAAAACGTGCTGTACGCGATTCTGCTAAGCATATGAACGCCAAAGAAATTTATCTAATTTATGAGCCAATGGCTGCAGCTATTGGTGTAGGCGTAGATATTATGGAACCAAAAGGTAATATGATTATTGATATTGGCGGAGGAACTACAGAAATTGCAGTAATTGCTTTAGCAGGTATTGTTTGTGATCAGTCTGTAAAAGTTGCAGGAGATTTATTTACGAATGATATTATGTATTACATGCGTACCCAACATAATTTACATGTTGGAGAAACTACAGCAGAAAAAATTAAAATAAAAATTGGTGCCGCTACAGAAGACTTAGAAACACCACCAGAAGATATGTTGGTGCAAGGTAGAGATTTGTTAAGTGGTAAACCAAAACAAGTACAAGTATCTTACAGAGAAATTGCTAAAGCACTAGATAAATCTATTTTAAGAATAGAAGATGCAGTTATGGAAACCTTATCTAAAACTCCACCAGAATTGGCTGCAGATATTTATAATACTGGTATTTATTTAGCAGGAGGTGGTTCTATGCTAAGAGGTTTAGATAAACGTCTTTCTAGAAAGACAGATTTGCCAGTTTACGTTGCAGAAGATCCTTTAAGAGCTGTTGTAAGAGGTACTGGTATTGCTTTAAAAGAATTAGATAAATACAAAAACGTATTAATGAAATAATTTTTTTAGAAACGTATTACAATGCAACAACTAATTTACTTTTTTCAAAAGTTTAAATATTTTTTATTCTTTTTGATGTTGCAGTTTATTGCACTTGGGCTTAGTTTTAACAACTTAAATTTTCAAAAAAGTAAATTTGTTAACTCTGCTAATGCCGTAACCGGTGGTTTTTATAACAAAGCCTCTAATATTTCTAGTTATTTTAATTTAAAAGAAGTAAATACCAGTCTTTTAGAAGAAAATAGATTACTTAGAACCCAGTTACACCAAAACAAGTACAATAATATAGCTATAGATTCTACAATAATAGACACTTTAAAATATTTACAAAAATTCACATATACAAGTGCAAAAATTATTAACAATAACTACACAAATGCTTTTAACTTTCTAACCATAAACAGAGGAGAAAAGCATGGTATAGAAAAAGAAATGGCTGTGATTAATAGCAAAGGCATTATTGGTGTTACCGATAATGTAAACGCTAACTATACTAGAGTGCAGTCCATTTTAAATGAAAACAGTAAGTTAAATGCACGTTTAAAAAATAGCAGATATTTTGGTACTTTACAGTGGAATGGTAAAGACTATAATACAGTACAGTTGATAGACATACCAAGACAAGCTCCCATAGAAATTGGAGATACTATTGAAACAGGAGGTAAATCTGCAATTTTTCCAGAAGGAATTTTGATAGGTAAAGTAATAAATGTAAATAGTAATAAAACCGTTAATAACGCCATAGACGTTCAGTTATTTAATGATATGAGTAATCTAGAGCCGGTTTACGTAGTTAAGAATTTACATAAAATAGCAATTCAATCTATAGAAAACATACAAGATGAATAAGAAAATTTATTTTTTAATTCTTTTTGTTGTTCTAGTGTTTTCACAAGTTTTTGTATTCAACAATATTTTGTTTTTAGGCTATGTTAATCCTTACCTTTATATTGCCTTTATATTTTTATACCCATTAAATAAAAATAGATTTCTCTTTTTATTTTTAAGTTTTTTGCTAGGTTTAAGTGTCGATTTTTTTTTAGATTCTGGAGGTATTCATGCCTTTGCCACCTTAACTATTGGTTATTTACGTTTATTTTTTATAAAGGTATACTTAAAAAAGTATGAAATCGATTATCCTTTTTTTAAATTACATGCAGAAGCCTTTGGAAAAGTTTTTAACTATGTAGTAACTTTAACACTCATACATCATTTTATATTATTTTCTTTTGCTAATTTTAGTTTTCAAAATATAACACATGTATTATTAAATACACTTTTGTCTAGTGTATTTACTTTGCTATTATATTTCTTGGCAATATTTATATTTACTAAAAAACAGTAATGCAAAAAAGTAGTTTACTTTATTCTTTAATTACCTTAGTAGGTGTTATTTTTATTGGTCGTTTATTTCAGCTTCAAATTATTAGGGGTGAAAGTTACGATCCAATACATAATGCTGCTGTAAAAGTAATGTATGATTACCCAGAACGTGGTTATGTTTATGACAGAAACGGAAAATTGTTAGTGGCTAATCAGCTTTCTTATGATGTTATGGTGCAACCAAATCAAGTAAAACCTTTAGATACCTTAGAGTTTTGTAGTTTATTAAAAATTACAAAAGAAGAATTTTTAAAAAAGTTTAAAAAAGCTAATAATTATGCTCCATGGTTACCTTCCGTTTTTCAAAAACAGTTGGCAAAAGAAGATTTTGCTTTTTTACAAGAAAAGCTACATAAATATCATGGGTTTTTTATTCAAAAGAGAACTATAAGAGAGTACCCTATAAATGCTGCGGCAAATGTTTTGGGTTATATAAGTGAAGTTAATGAAGCTTTAGCAAAAAAAAGTGATTATTACCAACCAGGAGAATTAATTGGTAAAAATGGTATAGAAAGTCAATACGAACAATTTTTACGTGGAAGAAAAGGTAAGAAATTATACAAAAGAAATAATTTAAATAAAATTACCGGTTCTTATAAAAATGGAAAAGCAGATACTTTAGCTATCAACGGAAAAGACCTTACATTAACATTAGATATTGAGTTGCAAAAATACGCACAACAATTAATGAAAGGTAAAAGAGGAGGTATTGTTGCTATAGAGCCTTCGTCTGGAGAAATCTTGGCTTTGGTTACCGCTCCTTCTTACAATCCAAATATGTTAGTAGGTAGAAAACGTTCAATAAATTCTACCATTTTATTTAATGATAAAATAAGCAAGCCAGCCTATGATAGAGGATTGTTAGCGGCATATGCGCCTGGTTCTCCTTTTAAAATGATGAATGCATTAATAGGTTTACAAGAGGGAGTTATTAATGCAAATACTAGCTTTTATTGTTATAATGGTTTTAAATACGGAAAAAGGAAAAATGCTTTTATGGGATGTCATTGTGGTATTTTTGGCAGACCTATTTCTTTAAAAACAGGAATAGCGAAATCTTGTAACAGTTATTTTTCAAACACATATAAGAGAATTATAGAGAAAGAAAATAAACCAACACAAGGTTTAAATAATTGGGCAAAGCATGTAAAAAGTTTTGGCTTGGGCAATTATTTAGGGTACGATTTGCCTGCCGGAAGTCCTGGTTTAATACCTACAGGAGATTATTATGATAAAAGATTAAATTACAGATGGAATGGTTCTTCCACAATTTCTAATGCAATTGGGCAAGGAGAGGTTTTAACTACACCAATACAATTGGCTAACTTTACAGCAGCTATTGCAAACAGAGGTTATTTTTATACACCACATATTTTAAAGGAAATAGAAAAGAAACCCATACAAGATAGTACGTATACGGTTGCAAAAACAACAACCATAAATAAAGAACATTTTGAACCGGTTATAGAAGCAATGCATGAAGTATTTAAAACAGGAACAGGAAGGTTTAGCCAAGTAAAAGGAATTGAGATTTGCGGAAAAACTGGAACTTCAGAAAACTTTGCAATAGTTAATGGCAAAAGAGAACAATTAGCAGATCATTCTATTTTAGTGGCTTTTGCACCTAAAGATAATCCTAAAATTGCATTGGCTATTTTTGTAGAAAATGGTGGTTATGGTTCTACTATTGCAGCGCCAATTACAAGTTTGCTTATAGAGAAATATTTAAAGGGAGAGATTACTTCAGAAGTTTCTAAGTACAGAGAAACAAAAATGATTAATTTAAGTTTGCAGTCTGAGTATGATAAATTAATAGCTAAACCAACAGAAGAAATTGCGTCAAGAACAAAATAATATTTTTGCAAATATAGACTGGCTTTTAGTATTAATTTTCACAATCTTAGTGGGTTTTGGTTGGGTTAATATTTATTCGGCCTCTAAAACAGTAGACGCAACTGCACTTTTAAGTTTTAGTACTAAATATGGTAAACAACTTATTTTTATAGGTTTAACCATTCCATTAATTGTTGGTATTTTATTTTTTAATGGAAAGTACTATGAAAAATATTCTAGTATTTTTTATATTATATCTCTAATCTCATTGTTATTATTGTTTCCTTTTGGAAAAGAGATAAATGGTGCAAAGTCTTGGTTTAACTTTGGGGTATTAGGTTTGCAGCCTTCTGAGTTTGTTAAAGCCTTTACAGCCCTTGCTGTTGCAAAATTATTAAGTGATAGACAGTACAATTTTAAATTGATTAAAAATCAAATTAAAGCTTTCATTATCATTTTTACACCCGCATTTCTTATCATATTGCAGCCAGATGCGGGTTCTGCTGTTATCTATTTAGCTTTCTTCTTTGTATTGCAAAGAGAAGGTTTAACGCAAAATTATATAATTATTGGTATTGTGGTAATTGTACTTTTTATTTTTACTATTTTATTTGGTACTAGTCTTGTTTTGGGTACTTTATTACTCTTTATTTCACTTTTTACGTTTTATTTGTTTTATAAAGAAGGCAAACGCTTTTTGCGTTTTAATTGGCATAAAATTTTGGGGCTATATACAGTTGCTACGCTATTTATTTTAGGAACAGGTTTTGCTTACAACAATATTTTTAAACAACACCAAAGAGATCGTTTTGAAGTTTTATTAGGTTTAAAAACAGACAATCAAGGTGTAGGTTATAATTCTTATCAATCAGAACTCACAATTAGTTCAGGTAAAATAACAGGCAAAGGTTTTTTAAAAGGAGATTTAACGCAAGGAGATTTTGTGCCAGAACAACATACAGACTATATTTTTAGTGTAATAGGAGAAGAATGGGGCTTTTTAGGTAGTTCTATTGTAATTTTACTATTTATGTGCTTAATGTATCGTATTATTTATTTAGCAGAAACACACACTAATAAATTTGGTAGAATTTATGGTTATGGTGTAGCATCGCTACTTTTCTTTCATGTAGTTGTAAACGTAGGTATGGTAATTGGTTTGTTGCCAACTGTAGGTATTCCGTTACCATTTTTTAGTTATGGTGGTTCTTCTTTATGGGGCTTTACTATTTTACTGTTTATTTTTATTCGTTTAGATGCCCACAAAAATTACGATTGGTAAAGATTTTCTCATCAAACAAAAGGTAAAAAAAAAGCAAAAAAAAACTCTAAATTTAAAATTCAGAGTTTTTAATAATTTGGTAACTTACTTACTACAAAGAAGCTACGTGTTTTGTTAATTTAGATTTTAAATTAGCTGCTTTATTCTTGTGAATAATGTTTTTGTTAGCCAATTTATCTAACATAGAAATAACTTTAGTTAAGCTTGTCTCTGCTTCTTTTTTATCTTCAACAGCGCGTAAGTCTCTAACAGCATTACGTGTAGTTTTGTGCTGATACTTGTTGCGCAGTCTTTTTGCTTCGTTACTTCTGATTCTCTTTAATGCTGACTTATGATTTGCCATAATTTCTTAATTCGTTTTTTATTAAAACTTTTGTAGTCCGTACGGGAATCGAACCCGTGTTACATGGATGAAAACCATGCGTCCTAACCCCTAGACGAACGGACCATAACAATTATTATTGTCTAATTGCGGGTGCAAATATACAACGTTTTTTAAATTCTGCAATTATTTTTAAAAAAAAATTACTTTTTTTTCGAAAAAAAATAAAATTTGCCATAAAACAACTAGTATGCTACCTTGTTTTTAATATGCTTTTGCAAATAAAACTCTTTTTGTTGATGGTTTTCCAGTTAAAATACATACTCCTGCTTCTTCCTTAGCATCATTTGGTATACATCTAATAGTTGCTTTGGTGTATTCTTTAATTCTATCTTCGGTTTCTTCTGTACCATCCCAATGTGCAGATACAAAACCACCTTTGTTTTTAATTACTTTTTTAAATTCCTTAAAATCGTCTACTTCTGTGGTGTGCTCTGCTCTAAAGTCTATTGCTTTTTTAAATAGATTTTGCTGTATGTCTTCTAAAAGATTAGCTACAACATTTACAACTTCATTTGCAGCTACCGTTTGTTTTTCAAAAGTATCTCTTCTTGCAATTTCAACTGTTCCGTTTTCTAAATCACGATTTCCCATTGCTATTCTTACAGGTACACCCTTTAGTTCGTATTCTGCAAATTTAGCACCAGGTCTAAAAGTATCTCTTGTATCAAATTTTACAGAAATACCCTTTGCGCGTAGTTCTTTTACAAGCGGATTTACTTTTTCAGTAATAGCATCTAATTGTTCTTCATTTTTATATATAGGCACAATAACTACTTGTATTGGCGCTAATTTTGGAGGTAAAACTAAGCCAGCATCATCAGAATGTGTCATTATTAACCCGCCAATTAATCTTGTAGAAACACCCCAAGAAGTTGCCCATACATATTCCTTTTTTCCATCTTTAGAGGTAAATTTTACATCAAAAGCTTTTGCGAAATTTTGACCTAAAAAATGGCTGGTACCTGCTTGTAATGCTTTACCATCTTGCATTAATGCTTCTATTGTTAACGTATCTTCTGCGCCTGCAAAACGCTCGCTATCAGACTTATATCCTTTTATTACAGGCATTGCCATAAAACGCTCTGCAAAAGTAGCGTAAACTTCTTGCATTTGTTTTGCCTCTGCAACTGCTTCGTTTTTGGTAGTATGTGCAGTATGGCCTTCTTGCCATAAAAACTCTGCAGTTCTTAAAAATAAACGCGTACGCATTTCCCATCGTACAACATTTGCCCATTGGTTTATAAGTAATGGTAAATCTCTATAAGACTGAATCCAACCTTTATAGGTGTTCCATATTATGGCCTCAGATGTTGGTCTCACTACCAATTCTTCTTCTAATTTTGCCTCTGGATCTACCCTTAATTTGCCTTCATTATCTGGGTCGTTTTGCAACCTATAATGTGTAACTACAGCACATTCTTTTGCAAAACCTTCTGCGTTTTTTTCTTCGGCCTCAAATAAACTTTTTGGTACAAATAATGGAAAATAAGCATTTTCATGACCTGTTTCTTTAAACATTCTATCAAGTTCTGCTTGCATTTTTTCCCAAATAGCAAAACCGTAAGGTTTTATTACCATACAGCCTCTTACAGCAGAGTTTTCTGCCAAATCTGCTTTTACAACTAATTCGTTATACCATTTAGAATAATCGTCTTTTCTTTTTGTTAAATGTTTACTCATAATTAAATGTTTGGCACAAATATTGTTATCTTTAGGTTGAAATTATTGTTGAACCAATGTTTTGTACATAAGAATACAAAACTACTATAAAAAGGTTAAAACAACTAAAGTTTAAATTTTTTGTTTAACAATTTTTCTAGTAAAAGAATGTTTATTTTAAAACACAATCGTCATGAAGAAACTATATACAAGTCCTAATTCCAGTAAATTGCTATTATTCTTAGCAGTTAATTTCTTACTACTTTCTTGTGGTACTTACCAAAGTGTGTATAATGACGACGGTATTTATGGAGAATCTGCTGAAAGACCGCAGAGAGAAAATAATGTAATTATTGCAAATGAAAGAGAATATGATACCTATAACAACGATTATTTTACAAGAGAATTAAACCGTTTAGAGAATCTTAATAACGATGCTATTTTTTTAGATGCCGATGATTACAGCGCTGCAGATGAGACATTTCAGCAAGATGATGTGAATTACAATACAAATTCTTCTTGGGGAAATAACCCAAATAACGATGTTGTTGTTAATATTAATACTGTAGATCCTTTTTGGAATAATGGTTTTAATAATTGGGGCTGGAATAATGGTTTTAACAATTTTGGATTTAATAGAGGTTTTGGTTGGAATAATTGGGGATGGGATCCTTTTTGGCATCCATTTCATAATAATTTTGCATTCGGTTTAGGTTGGAACGGAGGCTTTGGGTTTAATAGAGGTTTTGGTTGGAACAGAGGCTTTGGCTGGAATGGTGGCTTTGGTTGGAATAGAGGTTTTAATAACTTTGGTTGGAACAACGGATTTAATAATAGATATGTTAGAAATACAACCTTTGGCAGAAGATTGGCTTACAATAATAGTAGAAGAGATAATGTAAACTACAGAAACTCATCTGCAACATCAAGAAGAAATACAACCGCTAGAAATAGTAATACTTCTAGAAGAAGTGCTACAACCACAACAACACCAAATAGAAGATCTTCATCTTCGGTAAGAAGGGGAGGTACAACTAATTCTTCTAACAGAAGTGCAAGAAGTAGTTCTTCTACAAGAAGAGGTACATCAACATCAAGAAGTAGTTCTTCATCAAGAAGAGGATCTGCAACTTCTAGAGGTAGCTCTTCAAGAAGTAGAGGTAATTATGCACCTTCTTCTAGGTCATCTTACAGAAATTCATCAGCAAGAAGTAGTAATACAAGACCTTCTTCATCACAAAATTCGTCTGTAAGAAGTAGTAGGTCATCTAGAAATAAAAGTTATAGGCCATCTCGTTCTTCTTCATCAAGAAATTCATCGGCAAGAAGTAGTTCTTCAAGAAGTAGAAGTTATACACCTTCTCGTTCCTCTTCATCAAGAAGTTCGTCTGCAAGAAGCTCTTCATCAAGAAGAAGAAATTAAAAACAATATCTTAATTAGAAATAAAATTTTATGAAAAAAATAATCACATTAGCGGTATTGTTCGCAGTAACTTTAACATCTTATTCCCAATCTTTAGGGTACCAAGATTTGGCGTTATTGTTTTCTCAAGACGATTTAAACGGAACTGCAAGATTTAATGCTATGGGTGGTGCTTTTGGTGCACTTGGTGGAGATATATCTGCTATTAATGTAAACCCAGCAGGGCTAGCAATATTTAATAACAGTGCTTTTACAGCATCTTTTAATACAAGAAATTCAGATATTACAGCAACTTATTTTGATAATGCTGTAAACAGCCAAGATCAATTTTTTAATTTAGCGCAGGCAGGTGCAGTTTTGGTTTTTGATAGTTCAAGAAAATCTGATTGGACAAAATTTGCAATTGGTTTTAATTACAGATTAACTAAAGATTTTAGAGATAGTTTTAGTGCTATTGGAAATAGTGGTGTAGCTACTTTTAGAGATTTCCCTTTAGATAATAATGTGCCAACAATAGATTATAATGTAGCAGAAGAACAACAATTCTTTAACAATTATAATGGAGATTTAACGGAGTTTAATCTTGCTTTTTCTGGTGTGCACTTAAACAAATTTTATTTAGGTGGTGGTTTAAATTTTTTTAATCTAAACTTTAGTCAACAAGCTACTTTAGTAGAATTTAATAATGATGGTAATGGGAATACTTTAGATGCGAATTTGTATCAAGAAAACTTTACAAATGGCTCAGGTGTGTCTCTTAACGCAGGTTTTATTTATAAAGTTAGCAAAAATTTTAGATTTGGTGTTGCTTACGAAACGCCAAGATGGTTTACAGAGGTTATTGAAGATTCTAATATAGTAGATAATGATGGTTTTCAGGGAGATACAGAAATTAGAGTTAGCAACAGTCCTGTTATTTATGATAATATTACTGGAAATAATTTCTTTTCTAATAGTTTTATTTACAGATTTAAAACACCAAGTAAATTAACATCTAGTGCTGCTTTTATTTTTGGTAAAAATGGCTTACTAAGCTTAGATTATGTGTATAGAAATTTTAATAATATACGCTTATCTAATGATGATTTTTCTGGAGAAAACGACTTCTTTCAAAATGAATTAAGAAACACACATTCATTTAATTTAGGTACAGAGTGGCGTTTAGATAGGTTTAGTATTAGAGGCGGATATCGTTTGGAGCAAAGTCCAGATATTTTAGCTTTAGATACAGATAATTTGCAGGCTTACTCTTTTGGTGGAGGCTATAACTTTGGGAATTTTAAATTAGATTTTGCTTACTCGAATAATAACAGAACAGCACCTTACAATTTTTACCCAGGTTTTAATGTAGCTTCTGCAAATTTAAATATAGATAATAGAGTTTTTACGGCAAGTGTAACCATAAGTTTATAGCCTAAAATTTTTAAGACAGAAAGACTTCTTTAGTTTTGATAACAGCACATCAAAACTAAAGAAGTCTTTTTATGATATTAATAACAAGGCTTTCTGCCTTTTTTCCCTTAATTTTGCATTTCAATTTCTTAGAAAATGGTAAACACTAAAATTACAATACAAGAAACTACAAACGATACTATTATAAAATTAAATAGTAACACCATTTTAATAAATGGTGGTAGTTACGAATTTAACAATATAGACGAAGCTAAAAACTCTCCTTTAGCACAACAATTATTTTATCTTCCTTTTGTGAAAAAGATATTTGTTACGGCAAATTTTATTGCCATACAACGTTTTGATATTGTGGAATGGAAAGATGTACAAGAAGAAGTTAAAGAGCAAATTGAAGCGTATTTAAACGAAGGTAATGTAGTTGTAAATGAAGAAAAGGTTTCTAAAAAAGAACCTATAGAGGTTTATGCAGAGGTAACACCAAACCCAGCTGTAATGAAGTTTGGAACCAACAAAGCCTTAACACAAACAGATGTTGAGTTTAAAAATATAGACGAAGCTAGCGAGTCTTCACCTTTGGCTTTAGCACTTTTTAATTTTCCTTTTGTAAAAGAAGTTTTTATTTCTGATAATTACCTATCTATTACCAAATATGATATGGTAGAGTGGAATGAGGTTTACGGCGAAGTAAGAACATTTATAAGAGAATATTTAGCAGAAGGCAAAACTATAATTAAAGAATTACCAAAAGAAGAATTGGTAGCAGAAGGTGTAAAAGCGCCTGTGCAAGAAAAACTAGAATTAGAGGGAGTTGCTGCACAAATTGTAGATATTTTAGATGAGTATATAAAGCCAGCTGTTGCTGGAGATGGAGGTAATATTGCTTTTAGAGCTTATGATGAGCAAAACAAAGTGGTAAGCGTTATATTGCAAGGTGCTTGTAGTGGTTGCCCATCTTCTACAGCTACTTTAAAAAACGGAATTGAAAATCTGCTAAAGGAAATGCTGCCAAATCAAGTAAATGAGGTAGTTGCAATTAATGGCTAGAGTTCTTGTTATTTTAAAATATATTTTCCTTAAGAAAAAATAAAACATAAAATTAGGCTAAGAGCAAATAGCTAAAAGCCAAAAGCTTAAAATATGTCAGCAGAAAAAATAAATCCGTACAAAGATTCTAATTTAGGTAAAAAAGAACAAGTTGCCCAAATGTTTGATAATATTTCGGGTAATTACGACGGTTTAAACCGTGTTATTTCTTTGGGAATAGATGTAAAATGGAGAAAAAAAGTTGTAGCAATTGTTGGAGAAAATAAGCCGAAACAAATTTTAGATATTGCCACAGGTACAGGAGATCTTGCCTTAATGATGTCTGCTTTAAAACCAGATAGAATTGTTGGCTTAGATATTTCTGCAGGAATGTTAGAGGTTGGCAAGCAAAAAATTGCCAAAGCAAAGCTTTCCGATAAAATAGAAATGATTGTTGGTGATTCTGAAGACATGCCATTTGAAGACAATACTTTTGATGCCATAACTGTTTCTTTTGGAGTAAGAAATTTTGCGAATTTAGCAAAAGGGATTAGAGAAATTGCTAGAGTATTAAAACCCACAGGTGTTTTGGTAATTTTAGAAACTTCTAACCCTATAAAATTTCCTTTTAAACAAGGCTATAAATTGTATACAAACTTATTTTTACCAATTGTAGGTAAATTATTTTCTAAAGATAAAGTAGCGTATTCTTATTTATCAGAATCTGCAAATTCTTTTCCTTTTGGTGAAGCGTTTAACAATATTTTGCAGAAAAATGGGTTTACACATACAGAAGATAATCCTGTAACTTTTGGAGTTGCAACAATTTACACAGCACGTAAATAATTATGATTAAAAGAAACCTATTTTTTATTTTTTCTCTTTTTGTAGGGATACAGCTCTTTGCTCAAAAAGAACAAGTAGAATATTTGCCTACTGTAGATAAAGTAAAATTTCATTTTGGATTTTATTTAGGAGTAAATCAAAACGATTTTAAATTAAATTTAAGAGAAAGCCCTATAGAAAATGCAAACATTACTGTAGAGTCTACAGCAGGATTTAACGTTGGTTTAATTGCAGATTTACGATTACATAAAAATCTAAATTTGCGTTTAGAGCCTGGTTTAGCAAGTAATTCTAAAAGAATTTTATTCAATCACTTAACAAACTCTACAACACCAAGAGACAGTATTAGAGAAATTGGTTCTACCTATTTGCACGTGCCTTTATTATTAAAATTTAGTACAGATAGGTATAGAAACATTAGACCTTATTTAATTGGAGGTGTTTCTTACGACTATAACTTTTCTAGTAACGAACGTAACCAAGATGATAACGCTGCAGGGCAGTTTAGAATGCAAACACATAACTTTATGTATGAAGTTGGTATAGGTGTAGAATTTTACTTGTATTATTTTAAATTTTCTCCATCTATTCGTGGAATTTTTGCAATGAATAATGAAATTAAATATGATGATGATCCTAACAGTCGTTGGACAGCACCTATTAATTTTATGGGAACACGTGGTATTTTCTTAAACTTCGCTTTTGAGAATTAAATCATTTGTTTTGTGTAGCATTTATTTAAAAATTAGGTAAATAACCTTTTTTATATTTGAACTTCAATACCAAACAACATACAAAAAATGTTAAGGCAAACATATCTTTATTTTATATGCTTTTTTGTGTTGATTAGCTGTAGTACTAATTCTAGTAAAACTAGTTTTACCTTAAAGCAAGGAGATTTAATGTTTCAAAATACGGGTTCAGATGAATTGGATAATGCTATTAAAACGGTAACAGCAACTTCATCTGCTAAAAACTACTCGCATGTTGGTATGGCAATTCAAAAAGACAACAACTGGTTTGTATTAGAAGCTATACCAAAAAAAGGAATTTGCATTACACCTTTATCACAATTTTTAGACAGAAATAAAAATCAGTTTAACAAATCTAAAACTACAGTTGCAAGATTAAATACTAAGTATACGCCTTATATTGATAAAGCAATTGCTTACGGTTTAGAAAGATTAAATACACCTTATGATGAGGTTTTTTTATGGGATGATAATGCGTATTATTGCTCTGAATTGGTCTATAAAATGTTTTCTTCTCAAGAATTGTCTAAAGACAAAAACCCATTTCTTACGCATGCAATGACGTTTAATGATAGTGCAGGAAAACCAATGGCTAGTTGGGTAGAGTATTATAAAAAACGCAACCAACCAATTCCTGAAGGAATTGAAGGTACAAACCCTAATTTAATGGCTAGTAGTGCCCATATAACCTTTGTGCATGATTATGAAAAGGAATAACAGCCTATTTTTTTAGTTGAATACCAAATAGTTTTAAACATTACGCTTAAATTCACTTAACAAAATTGCAGTTGCTGTAGCTACATTTAAACTTTCAGTTTTTTGTGTTTCTCCAAATTGAGGAATAGAAATTTTATGCGAAACTAAAGCACTAACTTTATCAGAAACGCCATTGGCCTCATTTCCCATTATTAAAATCCCTTCTTTAGGTAATGCAGTATTGTAAACGTTTTTACCATGCATATCTGCAATAAAAGTTGGTAATTTGGTCTCTTTTAAATACAGATTTAAATCTGTGTAAATAATGGAAATTCTGGTTAAAGAACCCATAGAGGCTTGCACTACTTTTTGGTTATAGCAGTCTACGGTATCTTTAGAGCATACTAATTGGGTTATACCAAACCAATCACACAAACGTATTATAGTACCCAAATTTCCAGGATCATTTATAGCATCTAAGGCAATTGTAAGTCCTGAATCTACTATTGTTTTACCATTTGGAATTTTAAAAATAGCTAGTACTTTATTAGGTGTTTTTAAACTACTTATTCTTTTTAATTCTGTTGCTGAAATTATTTGTGTTTTATCAGAATTAAGTGTTGTAGCAAAATCTTCTGTACAAAAAAGAAAAGCTAACGTTAGAGAAGAGTTTAAAAGCTCATGAACAACTTTAACACCTTCTGCAATAAATAATTGTTCTTTTTGGCGATACTTTTTTTGCGATAAACTTGTTATAAGTTTAAGTTGATTTTTTGAGATGCTCATTAATTGTTTCTAAATGAAAATAAACCGGTTAAAAATACTATTTTTGAAGCTGAATGATTGCTAAAGTAATGAAAAAACTTACTATTTACTTTTTACTACTGCTTATTTTTGTGGCATGTAATGCTACCAAACATGTTGCAGCAGATGAGCACATGCTTACACAAAATTATATTTATGTAGATAGCGTAAAGGATAAAAGTGAAGATTTACAAAAATATGTATTACAAAAACCAAATCCACGTTTTATTGGGTTGCCTTTTGGTTTGTATTTTCATAATTTAGGAAATCATGATAAACCCAAAACACCTAAAACTTGGGGAGAAAAATATCCGAAGCAATATCGCATTATAAAAAATATTTTTTCAGAAAAACAAAGTATTGCCTATGCAAACTCATTAATTAAACTTAATAATTGGTTTTTGAATTACGAAAAACCCCAAATTATTAGCGAAAACAAAGTAAAAAGAACTACTGATAATTTATTGGCATATTATAAAAATCAAGGTTTTTTTGAAGCTGAAGTTAAGCAAGAAATTAATAAATTTGATAATAAAAAAGCAATAGTAAACTATTTTGTTTCTCCAGGACAACCTACACTTTTAGATACTGTAAACATAAAAATAGCCTCAAAAGTTTTAGATTCTATCTATAAAAATTCTGGAACAACATCTTTATTAAAATCAGGCAACGCGTATAATGATAATACTTTTAGAACAGAAACAAGTAATACTGTAAAGTTGTTTAAAAATAATGGTATTTATAATTTTTCAGAATCAGCTTTGGGCTTTTATGTAGATTCTACAAGAATAGATCACAAAACTAACGTAGATTTTTTAATTGCGAAAGATCGTTTTGTTCAGAAAGAAAATGGCGAGTTTATAAAAAAAGATTTTAAAATACATAAAGTAACTGAAATTAATGTAGTTACAGATTATTCTTTTACTCAAAATGATAGTGAATTTAAAGATTCCATCACCTATAATGGTATTAATTTTTTAGCTTATAAGAAGCTAAAATACAATCCTAAATATTTAGCCCAATCTGTATTTTTTAAGGCTGGCGATATTTATAAAGATACACTTAGAAACTTAACAAGAACACATTTAAAATCTTTAAATAACTTTAAATCTACTAATATTTCATTTGAAAAAATAGAGGGTAAAGAAGACGAGTTGCGTTTAGATTTATTTTTAGCACCAATAGAAAAGTATACTTTAGGCTTTGAAACAGAGTTAACCCACTCTAATATTAGAGAAATTGGTACTTCTGCCAAGTTTTCTATAACGAATAGAAATGCATTTAGAGGTGCAGAATTGTTGAAATTATCTTTTTTAGGATCCTATTTTCAGGCAAATAATGGTCCTGGTTGGGAAATTGGTGCAGATGCCTCTATAGAATTGCCAAGATTTGTGGCGCCTTTTGGCTTAAGTAAGTTAGTGCCAAAAAGAATGAATCCTAGAACCTTGTTTTCATTAGGATCTAGTTTTCAAAAAAATATTGGATTAGATAGGCAAACATTCACATTATTATCTGACTATAAATGGCAATACAATGCTAAAAAAACCATTCAGTTAGAGGTTTTTAACACGCAGTACATTCAGAATTTAAACGTAAATCGTTTTTTTGACATTTACAGATCAGAATTTGCAAATCTAAATATGGTTAAACAATCTTTTGATGCCTTTAATGGAAATGCTTTTACACCTTTGTCTTCAGATTTGGACAGACAAGCAAGTGAATCTTTAAATTTTATAGATGATGTGTTAAATGATAATTTTGGTTTTGAAACTGCAAATCCAGAAGAATTTAATACTATTTTTAATATTCAGAACAGATACAATATTGTAACTTCAGATTTTTTAGTACCAGTAATCGCATATTCTTTTACGTATAATAGTCAATTAGATTTTAAAGACAATAATTTTTCTTTTTTTAAGATAAGAGCAGCCAACTCTGGTAATGTTCTTGGTTTTTTATCTGATAATTACAATAGTAATAATAAGAAAACGCTTTTTAATATTCCTTTAGCGCAGTATTTTAAAATAGATTTAGATTATAAGAAGTTTTGGGATGTAGGCTACAATTCTGTTTTTGGTTTTAGAAGTTTTTTAGGAGGAATTATAACTTATGATAATTCTGACATACCTTTTACACGAAGTTATTTTGCAGGAGGTTCTAATGATATACGAGCTTGGCAAACCTATGAGTTAGGTCCTGGAAGCAGAAATACAGGTTTAGAGTTTAACGTAGGTAGTTTAAAGTTTTTAACGAGTGCTGAATATAGATTTCCTCTTTTTGGAAGTTTAAAAGGAGCTATGTTTATAGATGCTGGTAATATTTGGGATATATCTGGCTCTGAGTTTATAGATGATGAATCTAGATTTTCTGGCTTAGAATCTTTAGAAGAAATAGCTGTAGGTTCTGGTATTGGTATACGTTACGATTTAAGTTTTTTTGTACTAAGATTAGATGTTGGTTTTAAAACTTATGAGCCTTATTTAAAAGGAAATAAATGGCTTCAAAATTATAATTTTGACAGTGCTGTTTATAATATTGGTATCAACTATCCTTTTTAAAAAATACGTGTAAATGCGATAACGTTTTCGTTTTTTTATGACTACATAAACTTGTATTTTTTGTATTTTCGCCTAAGTTATTAACCTTCAAACAAAAAATTAAACAAAATGAGTCACAATATAAAACCTGGTGTTGCAACAGGAAAAGAAGTGCAAGAGATTTTTAACTTTGCAAAGGAAAAAGGTTTTGCATTGCCAGCTGTAAATGTTGTGGGTTCTAATTCTATAAATGGTGTTTTAGAAACTGCTAGAGATTTAAATGCACCTGTAATTATACAGTTTTCTAATGGTGGTGCACAATTTCAAGCAGGTAAAGGTTTGTCTAACGAAGGTCAAAAAGCAGCTATTGCTGGTGGTATTGCTGGAGCAAAACACATACATGAATTGGCTTTAGCTTATGGTGTACCTGTAATTTTACATACAGATCATTGCGCTAAAAAATTATTACCTTGGATAGATGGTTTACTAGATGCATCTGAAAAGCATTTTGCAGAAACAGGTAAGCCTTTGTATAGCTCTCATATGCTAGATTTATCTGAAGAACCAATTGAAGAAAATATAGAAATTTGTAAAACCTATTTAGCTAGAATGAGTAAAATGGGCATGACTTTAGAAATAGAGTTGGGTATTACAGGTGGTGAAGAAGATGGTGTAGATAATTCTGATGTAGATATTTCTAAATTATATACACAACCAGAAGAGGTTGCTTATGCTTATGAAGAACTTTCTAAAGTGTCTCCTCAATTTACTATTGCAGCTGCCTTTGGTAATGTACATGGTGTTTATAAACCAGGTAACGTAAAATTAACTCCAAAAATATTAAAGAATTCTCAAGAGTTTATTACTAAAAAATATGGTGTAGAAGAAAATCATATCGATTTTGTATTTCATGGAGGTTCTGGTTCTACAGAAGAAGAAATTCAAGAAGCTATAGGTTATGGGGTTATTAAAATGAATATTGATACTGATTTACAATTTGCTTTTGCAGAAGGAATTAGAGATTATATGCAAGGAAAAGCAGCTTATTTAGCTACTCAAATTGGTAATCCTGATGGTGCAGACCAACCTAATAAAAAATATTACGACCCAAGAAAATGGTTGCGTGAAGGTGAAGTTACCTTTATAGCTCGTTTAAAAAAGGCCTTTGAAGATCTAAATAACGTAAATACGTTATAGTATTTTAGATTTTATTATTTTAAAAAAGCATTTTGATTTTTAATCAAAATGCTTTTTTTTCTCTCTATTTTCTGATGCACAGGTTGTGCAAGTATTTAAGACAAAATACAAATACATTAAATCAAAACTTTTTAATTTATTGCCTAATATTTTTCTAAAGTTTGTGATATAATGCTAGGATTACAAAGTAGTTTTACAAAATTTCTGTTACATTTGTATTTCAATTTTTATTTTAAAAAAAACTAACCTTTTTAAAATGAATCATTAAAACAAACACGTAACATGGCTTGGTTTAAAAGAACAGATAAAGGGATACAAACTTCTACAGAAGATAAAAAAGATACGCCTAAAGGCTTGTGGTATAAAACCCCAAGTGGTAAAATTATAGATACAGAAGAATTAAAAAGAAATTTATATGTGAGTCCAGAAGATGGGTATCATGTAAGAATTGGTAGTAAAGAGTATTTTGAGTTGTTGTTTGATAATAATGAATTTACAGAGTTAAATGAAAAATTAACCTCTAAAGATCCATTAGAATTTGAGGATACGAAAAAGTACCCAGATCGTTTAAAAGCTGCACAAAATAAAACAAAATTAAATGATGCTGTTAGAACAGCCGTTGGTAAATCTTATGGTAAAGATTTGGTAATTGCTGCAATGGATTTTGCTTTTATTGGTGGTTCTATGGGTTCTGTAGTTGGTGAGAAAATTGCAAGGGCTATAGATTATGCTATCAAAAATAACGTTCCGTTTTTAATGGTTTCTAAATCTGGTGGTGCAAGAATGATGGAGGCATCACTTTCTTTAATGCAATTGGTAAAAACTTCGAGTAAATTAGCACAATTGGCAGAGGCTAAAATACCTTATATTTCTTTGTGTACAGATCCTACAACAGGAGGCACAACAGCCTCCTATGCAATGCTAGGTGATATTAATATTGCAGAACCAAATGCATTAATTGCTTTTGCTGGCCCAAGAGTAGTAAAAGATACTACAGGTAAAGAATTGCCAGAAGGTTTTCAGAAATCTGAGTTCTTATTAGAGCATGGTTTTTTAGATGCTATTTACGAGCGTAAAGATTTAAAGAAACAAATTAATTTATATATTGATTTAATACAAAACATACCTGTAAGAAAAGAGCCAGTTATGGAGTCTTAAATGGTTTCCTAGAGAACACAAAAAAAGTCAGCGAAAGCTGACTTTTTTTGTGTTATTAATCATCAACCATCTAAAAACGCCATCCAATATTTGCACCAACTCTTGGTACTAAAATAGGTGAATCTTCACCAAACATATTTCTACCAAAACCAGCATAAGCGCATATTACTATGCCACCTTTGGTAATATGTTTAATACCTGCAGCAATACCTAAAGCAGCATCTGTATAACTTAAATTGAAATTGTTAGAACTTTCTATTATTTCTTTTTTTCCAGAATTTATGCCTACAAAAGCTTCTCCAAAGAAATTCCATTTGGCGTCTTTAGTAAAGTAGTGCCTAAAATAAGGGGTAATCATAAAGTTTTCATTGTATCTAAACTCTGTTTCTTGTTTAACTAAGTTTACTAATGCAGAAACACCAAAAGAATTTACTTCGCTTATATACGTTTCATAAGAAAACTCTAAACTTCTAACTACCAAAGCATCTGCAATATCCAATTTAATTTCTTGTTGCGCAAAACCCAAAAAACTTAAAAAGAGACTAAATACGAGTATTAATTTTTTCATGTGATTCATTTTCTCAAATCTACGAAAAATTAATCTTCTTAAAATCTGTAACCTAAAGAGATACCACCTCTAGTAACTATGTTATTTTCAAGAAAATCATTATCACTATTAAATAAATTTCTACCAATACCTAAATATACTTCAGCTGTAAAACCAGATTTAATAATAAATTTACCTCCAACAGAAATTCCCAGCGCAAAACCTGTTTCAGATATGGTTTCGTCATTAGTACTATCAAAATAGTATAAAGTCTCCTCATAGGTGTTTAGCATACCAAAACCTTCAACAAAAAAGCCTCTTGCATATCTAGTTTCTGTAAAAAACCATCTGTAATATGGTGTTAAAGAGAATTTTTTAGGAAAATATAAATCGCTATCAGGTGTTGCAAAATTATAAAATAGAGAGATACCATAAGAGGAATCTTTGTTTAATAATTTTTCATAAGAAACATCTATGGTAGAAAATACAATTAAACTAAATGCATTTAACTTTATTTCATGGTTTTTATTAATGTCTTGTGGGTATTTTACAGCTTCTTTTTCTTGTGCCAAAGTATTAAAACCAATACAAGACATTATTAACAGGAGTACTATTCTTTTCATTTTTTATTTTTTTATTGTTTACACAAACATATTAAAATTTGAGGTAAACTTACTAAAATATAGCTCTTAATTGCACACTGCCTGTATGTATGGTTTTAGTATTCTCACTTTTTCTGCCTAAATAACTAAGGTTTAGGTTTAAAAAGTTATTTAATTTTCTGTTCAATAGCAAATTCCAGGTGTAGTTTTGGCCATCTTGCAAACCTTCTAACATTTGGTAGGCAACAGGTGTGTTAGTATCGCCATTAAAATTATTTAAAAAGATATTTGCATTCGCCGTAATTTGGTTTTTTGCACCTTTTATAAAAAGGTATTCTATACCAAATTTTTGTTGAATTAAAGTTTCAAAATCGGCTAGTGTATTTTTTTTGTTCTTGTAATGATAAAAAGCAGAAAGTTTATTATTGTTATTGTGTAAAAAGCTAATTCTAGGTTGTATTTCTGTAGCTTCTATAAAGTAGTTTCTATTGTTAAAATTCTCTGTTTGCAAATCGTTTTCAGATATTTTAGTCATAAACTCTGCCAACCAAAAAGTAGCAAATTTGTGCGCAAAATCTAATTGATGTGTTTTAATGTTATTTTCTTGAGAACCAATTAAAAATTGTTGTTTGTTACGCAAGTTTCCAAAAGTATAAGTAGTACTATATTTTTGTAGGTTTCTGTTAAAAAACAAACTATTTCTTAAGCTAAAGTTTAAGCCTACTAGTTGGTCTTCTTTAAAATTAAAAGGGTTAAAATTAAAGGAATTGCCAATTCTACGTTGTTCATTTTCTGCGCTTAAAAAGCTTTCGTTTGTAAAGTAAGAAAGCGTTTTTTTAAGTCCTGTTTTAGATTTCCAACCTTTAAAATTAAGATTTACGCTTTGTCTAAACTTCGCTCTTTGCGTGGCTAAAAAACGTAAATTTGGCTTGGGAACCCGCAAATAATTGGCCTGATCTTGAAATTCTGCAATTTCAAATTCGTCAAAATCTTGTATGCCATCATTATTGTAATCTAACCAAGTATAGTAACCTAAACCAGGTTCTGTTTGCACATAAACAAACTCTTGCCTAGCAATATTACCAGAAGAAGTTTCATATAAGGTGTTTAAGGTTAAAAAATTTTGAAATAGATTTTTAGTAAAAACAATTCTAGAGTTTAAAGATTGTTCATCTTCTGTAAATGCATTTTCTGTAAATCTATAGTTTGCAAACACACTTAAATTGGTGTTTTTTTTATTGATTAGTTTACTGTTTATATATATTGTTTTACGGTTGTTTATTTGGGTGAAAGTATTGTTTTTAATACTATCATTATCTCTATAATTAAAACCAATTTTAGCAAATACTTTAGCAGTATCTCCAATACCAAAGTAGGTTTCAAATTCTTTAAAACGATGACTTGTATTTACAAAATTATTACTGTTATTATTTTTTCTACTGTTGGTTTCTAAATTAGTAAACGCGCCTAACCAACCTTTTTTAAGCTGCTGTTCTGCAGTGGCTCTAAGCACTAAAAATGTATTTTCTTCTAGGGTAGAAGTGTTGGATAAAAAACTACCATCTACAAAAAAAGCAGTATTGTTTAATTGCATTTTGGCATTCAGTTCGTGTTTATTACCATTATAAGTATCAATATAATTCAAGTGGTTGTATCTGTATTGTATAAAATCTTGCTTTTTATTTTCGAGCTTAAATTCGGTTTGAAAGTGATTTTTTGTGGCGTTATTGGTTAACAAATTCCAGTTTCTATTAAATTCTACTGTTTCCCACCGTTGTAAAGTTCTAAAGTTTTTGTGCGCAAACTCGTGGTTAATATCGCTAGTTAGTTTCCATTTCTTATCAATTAAAACCTGTTGCCATCCAACTTTTGCAGCAACTGCACTATTGGTGTTATCATCTATAGAAGAAAATAAATTAGCATCGTTATTACTAACAGCAACTTCAGAAGAAATTTTTGTCTTTTTTTGTGAATCGTAATCAGATTTTACCATAAAAATCTGACTTTTAGTGGGCGGAATTAATCTAGTTATGGGAGAAAAATTACCGTTATTTACGCCAACAAATCTGTAAATGTTGCCAATAGCAGTGCTACGTTCTAAGCTGTAATCTCCTTTATTTGTGCCAACATTTATAAAGTTTACAAAAAATAGTTCTTCATTTTCATCTACAGAATTCTCAAAAATTTCTACAGCACCATTTTGTACTTTTCTATATAAAATTTTATTTTCATCAAAGGTGTCTACAAAAGCACTTTCTGCAAACATTAAAGTAGTATCATTACCAGCAGCCGCTAAAATTTGTTTTTGTTCCTCTGTTAATACTTGTTGTAATGGTTGATTTTTAGCATCATTTTCACTGTAAAAAAAACCACTAATATTTAACTTTTCTGAGGTGTATTTTGCAGATTCATAAGTTACAAAACGAGTATAATTTCTATCAGAAAATTGAAATTCAATTACAATTCGCATATCATTTGTAATAGGGTAGGTGGTATTAAAAGTAATTTCACCTAAATTGTAATCTATCGTATAATCTTTATCTGCACCTCTTTCTATTTGTATGCCGTTTATAAATACCTTATCACTACCACCAATAATTAAAATATTGGTTTCATTATTTGCGCCAATTATTTTATAAGGTCCTTGGTTGCCCTCTAAACCTGTAATGGTAAATCTGTTAAAGACACCTCTAACCACAGCACCAGAGGCGCTTACTTTTAAGTTGTCTGTAATGTTTGCTTCTACTTCTAAACCAGCAGCTTGTTTTACAAAGGGTGCAAAATAACTTTCTTGGTTTGTTAGCGATAAATCTCCTGCTCTAACACGCCAATCTTCATGAAACATTTCAACAAAAATGAGATCAAAATCTGTAATATTTTGTGAATAACCATTTTCTTGAATAGGAATATTAGTATCCCAAATATTGGCTTTTAAGGTAATGCTTTCAGATAGTTTTCCGGAAATTTCTAAATCTAAAGCGGCATTGGTAACTGCATTTTGGTTGTTACCAGAAGTTAGTCCTCTTGCAATAAATCCTTTGGTTTCTAAACCTTCAAAAAGTTTTATTTCTTTGGTTTTTTTGTTTGTAGTTAAGCTGTATAATTGGCCAGTATTTGCGCTATTGGGCACAATTAAACGTTCATCATAAGGTGTATAAACTTTGGTTAAAAATGCAGGTAGTTTATAATATTCTAAAGTTATTGTTGTGTATTTTTTAGCATTAATAAATAAAGTTGCATTGTTAAAATCTACAGTATACTCTTCTTTGTTAATTGGTTTTAACAAAGCGTTTAAAACTTTAAACTTTAACGGGTTTATGGGTACAGAATCAAATTGTAAAGTATCTTTTTTAAGCTCGTATTTTTTAGTTCTAAAATCTGTGGTAAGAGATTGCGATTGGATAGCGAATCCAATAAAAAATAGAGATAGAAAAAGAAATTGTTTTTTAAACATTTACAAGCTATAGCAACAAAACGTAAAAATAGAATTTTTAATATGCCTAAAAAGGTATTTTAAAAGAGCGTTTGTTGTTTTACTGGATTTTCTAAAGCCAAAAGCCATTTTTTACGCCAAATTTCGCCAGCGTAGCCTGTTAAAGAACCATCTGAACCAATAACTCTGTGACACGGAATAATTATCCAAAGTGGGTTTTTGCCATTGGCAGTGGCAACTGCTCTTATAGCTTTTACGTCTCCTAAAGCTTTACTTTGCGCTAAATACGTGGTGGTTTTTCCATACGGAATTTTCAATAATTGTCTCCAAACTTTTATTTGAAAAGCAGTGCCTTTTGGATTTACAGTTAAATTAAAACTTGCTCTTTTTTTGTTGAAATATTCGTCTAGTTGCACTACACAATCTTGTAAGCAATATGGTACAGATTTATTCAATTCTTCCGCAGAAACTTGTTCTTCATCTAATATAGAAACAGACTGAATTCCATTTTTATCGCCAATAATTTTTGCGATTCCAATTGGTGTTTTTTGATAAGTAGTTTCTGTTTTCAAAATTTATAAATTGTAGGCAGCTCTTAATTCTTTTGCCTCGTTGTCAGATGCGTAATTCATCATTAGCAAACCTTCTGTGGTTTTTAGCGTGCCATTTTTTATTTCTTTTGCAATATAATTTCTTGCTTTTTCTGTTTTTCTAAAATCAGCAGTAAAAGTGCCAATCATTTTTTTAGGATTCATTTTAGAGAATTTATCCAGCACAATTTGATTGCCTAAAAAATTAAAAAGCAATGCAATTTCTCGATCTGAATTTATTAAAACTTGTTTTTTAATTTCAGTATTTTCTGTTTTTATGGTGATGAAATTATCGGTTCCAGCACTGTACATACTCGTTAAAATACCACTATTAGAAGTTCTACCTGAATAATCTAAAATATTACAGTCTAAAACGGTTACTTCTTCAAAAGGAATAGTAATTTCATCAATTAAAAAAGCTGCTGTTGTAACTTTAATTTTGCCGGTTTTGGTAATTAAAATATCATCTTTTAAAAACCGATTTAAAAGGCCAGAAATACTAAAAAAGAGAAATGCAACTGTAGAAATTGTGTAAAATGTATTGGATAAACTATCAAAATCAGCTTCATCCTTAATAATTATAATTGCAATAACCGCCATAAAAGCAACAAACAAACCTATATACATATAAATTTTAGGATGCTTAAAGTTAAAAAACTTTCTGTGCGTTCTTATGGTTTCTAAAATAATCATACACCAAATACGGCTTTTGAATTTTCTGTGGTTATTTTTGCAATCTCATCATAAGAAACGCTGTAAATGTCTACCAATTTATCTATAACATAGGTAATATAGGCACTTTCATTTCTTTTGCCACGAAAAGGTTTTGGTGCCAAATAGGGTGCATCTGTTTCTAAAACAATGTGTTTGATATCTATTTCGTTTAAAAATTTATCAATTTTACCATTTTTAAAAGTGGCAACACCACCAATTCCTAATTTCATATTGTAAGAAATGGCTTGTTTTGCTTGTGCTAACGTTCCTGTAAAACAGTGAAAAATACCGAATAAATCGTCTGCTTTTTCTTCTTCTAAAATTTCAAAAATCTCATCAAAAGCATCTCTACAATGAATTATAATAGGCAATTTTTTTTCTTTTGCCCATTTAATTTGTGTTCTAAATGCTTCTTGCTGTTGGGTTAAAAAAGTTTTGTCCCAATACAAATCGATTCCAATTTCGCCAATAGCGTAAAAATTCTTTTTATCTAACCATTCTTTTACATGTGCCAATTCTTCTAAATAATTTTCTTTCACATAAGTAGGGTGTAAGCCCATCATTAAAAAAACACTTTCAGGAAAATCTTTTTCTAATTGTAACATGCTGGTTGTACAACTACTGTCTATTGCAGGAACAAAAAAACGAGATACACCAGCGTCTTTAGCACGTTGCATCATGGCTGCTTGGTCTTCTTTAAATTCTTCTGCGTAAAGATGTGTATGTGTATCTGTAATCATTTTTTAAAGCTTTTTTAGCACAACAAAAATACTGAAATATCAAAAGAAAATAAGCAAAAAAAGCATTTTATGAATGCAGTAAAGAACACTAGAAACACAAAAACTTTAATAGTATCTTTGCACAAAATTACAAGGAATGACTTTTGAAGATTTAGACTTATCAAATCAATTACAATATGCCATAGACGATTTGGGTTTTACTACGCCAACGCCTATACAAGAACAGGCATTTTCTGTGGTTAGATCTGGTAAAGATGTAGTAGGAATTGCACAAACTGGTACTGGTAAAACCTTTGCCTATATGTTGCCAATTCTTAGAGATTTAAAATTTTCTAAACAGTTGCATCCTAGAGTTTTGGTTTTGGTGCCAACCAGAGAATTGGTAATTCAGGTGGTAGATGAAATTGAAAAATTAGCAAAATATATAAATGTAAGAGTTTTAGGAGTTTATGGTGGTACAAACATAAACACGCAAATACAAGCCATTTTACAAGGGCAAGATATTATTGTGGCAACTCCTGGGCGTTTGTATGATTTGGGTTTAAGTAACTCTTTAAAATTAAAATCTATTCAGAAATTGGTAATTGATGAAGTAGATGTAATGCTAGATTTGGGTTTTCGCTTTCAGCTGATGAATATCTTTGAAATTATACCAGAAAGAAGACAAAACGTATTGTTTTCTGCAACAATGACAGAAGATGTAGACGCTTTAATTTACGATTTCTTTAAAAATCCAGAGAAAATATCTATAGCTGTTTCTGGAACACCGTTAGATAATATTGAACAAGTTTCTTACAATATACCTAACTTTTTTACTAAAGTAAATCTGTTGCATCACTTGTTAAGAGATAAGCAAACGTTTCATAAAGTATTAATTTTTGTGGGCTTTAAAAGAACGGCAGATTTGTTATTTAAACATTTGCAAGATGTTTTTAATGATGAAATGTGTGTAATACATTCCAATAAAACCCAAAATTATAGAATACGTTCTATAAAGCAGTTTGACGAAGGTAAAAATCGCATTTTGCTGGCTACAGATGTTATGGCGCGTGGTTTAGATTTTGATGGAGTTTCTCATGTAATTAATTTTGATACACCAGATTTTCCTGAAAATTACATGCACAGAATTGGTAGAACAGGTCGTGCAGAAAGAGCAGGAAAAACCATTTTACTATCTACACCAAAAGAGCAAGAACCAAAAGCGGCGATTGAAACTTTAATGGATTATGAAATTCCGGTTTTGGCATTGCCAGAAGAAGTAGAAATTGCTACAATGCTTACAGAAGATGAGCGCCCAAAAGAAGATAGAGAACAATCTAGAAATAGAACTGCTTTAGAGTATGTTCCTGGACCAGCTTTTCATGAAAAGAGTGAGAAAAATAGCAAGGTAAATTTAGGCGGTTCTTACAGAAGAGAAATTGCGAAAAAGTATAAAAAACCTAAAACTAGAGGCGATAAAAATTACAATCGTAGAAATAAGAAGAAGTAGTTTTTAATTTGGGTATTTTGGAGAAACTTGAGAAATATTATTCTAATAGTATTTAATTTTTCAACTCCATTTTATTTCCCTAAAAATAACATTTTAAGTTTATGCTTTTTTAGTAATTTTAGAGATGTAGGTTGCCTTTGTCGAAATCGATAATGTAAATCTAAATTTTAATAATTTAGCTGTAAAATAAATAAAAAAACAAAAAATGCAAATTTTAACTGCACAAGAATTGCACAACTTAGCAATGAATATTGTTGGAGAAAAATTAGAGAAAATGGGTTACGAATTTCAGGCAATTAACAGCCAGCTGAAAAGACATCCACAGTATGTGTTATTTAAGAAAGGAGAACCTACTATTTTTGTTTTGGTAAAAGCTACCAATAACATTCAAAATCCTAATGATTATGATGTTTTATGGATGGAAACCTTTAAAAATCATGCAAAAAAGCAAAATGCAAAAGTATGGTTCGCAGGAGTTGGTATTGCTAATGCAGAAAGTGTAGAAAACCCGGTTTTTAAAAACCAACCCTATTATGTGGCTTTTGAAGATTTTATTAAAATATTAGAGTAAGTTTTACAGCTTAAAAACCTTGGGCAATCTTTTCTAAACTTTTTGTGTCTAGTATTTTAAATTCTTTACCTTTAAATTCTACCAAACCTCTCTTTTTAAAGTCAGATAGCAAACGAATTGCAGATTCTGTAGCTGTGCCTACAATATTGGCAAAATCTTCTCTAGATAATTGCAGGTTAATAATGCCATCATCAGTCACATCAAACTTATCTTTTAAGCGAATAAGAGTTTCTGCCAAACGTTGTTTTACTGTTTTCTGAGCCATATCAACAATAACATTATCAGCTTTTTTTAGAGTATTAGCCATGTCTTTTAAAACACTCATGGTAAACCCAGGGTTTTTTTCTAGGTCTTTTATAATTTCTTCTTTAGGTATAAAACAAACTTCCATATCATCTAAAGCAATAGCAGTTAAATTGGCTGGCTCATCAGAAATTAAACTTCTTTCACCAATAATATCTCCCTTTTTAATTAAACTAATTATTTGGTTTCTTCCATTTTCACTCATTTTAGAAACTTTGCAAACACCGTCTTTTATGCAGAAAACACCATTTATTCTATCACCTTCTTCAAATAAAGGTTTACCTTTTTTTATAATTTTAGAAGTTTTGCATGCAGATACTCTTTTTAACTCTTCTCTAGAAAGGTGTTTTAAAGAATTAAACTGTTTTACAATGCACTGCTCGCACTTACTCATGAGATGTGTTAATTATATGTTAATTCAAATATATTAAAAAAACTGACATATATCATATTTTAGAGTTGAGATTTAACAGATTTTTGTGGTAGGCAAACGAGTAAATATGAAATCTACACAATGTTATCACTGTGGCGATTCTTGTGATGACATTCACATTAAATTTGATGAAAAAAGTTTCTGTTGTAATGGTTGTAAAACTGTTTATGAGATTTTTTCTGAAAATGATTTAACCAGTTATTACAATTTTCAAGACAATCCAGGAGCAATTCCTACTGAAATTCAAGGAAAATACGATTTTCTTGAAAAGGAAGAAATTGTACAAAAACTTTTAGATTTTTCTGATGGGAATACGCAGATTGCTACACTATATATTCCACATATACATTGCAGTTCTTGTATTTGGATTCTAGAAAATTTACACAAATTACAACCACAAATAACTGCTTCTCAGGTAGATTTTCCAAAGAAAAAGGTAAGAATTACTTACAATTCTGCAACTACTTCTTTAAAAGAAATTGTGTTATTATTAAGCACAATTGGTTACGAACCTTATATTAGTTTAGAAGATTACGAAGGTGGAAAAAAAGCAGTAGACAGAAGTTTAACCTATAAATTAGGTGTTGCAGGTTTTGCATTTGGTAACGTAATGTTTTTGTCTTTTCCAGAGTATTTTGAGGTTGATGGTTTTTGGATAGAAAAGTATAAAAATGTCTTTAGATGGTTAATGTTTGTGTTTTCTTTACCTGTAGTTTTTTATGCAGGAAATCAGTATTTTATCTCGGCTTATAAAGGTTTAAAATCTAAAATTTTAAATATTGATGTACCTATTGCATTGGGTATTTCTGTATTATTTATAAGAAGTGTTGTAGAAATTATTTTCGATTTAGGAACTGGTTTTTTTGATAGTTTAACCGGTTTGGTTTTCTTTTTATTATTGGGAAAGTTTTTTCAACAGAAAACCTACAATTTCTTGTCTTTTGAAAGAGATTACAAATCGTATTTTCCTATTGCAGTTACTAGAATTAAAGACAATACAGAAGAAAATGTACAAATTTACGATGTAGAAAAAGGAGATCGTTTGTTAATTAGAAATCAAGAATTAATTCCTGTAGATGGTATTTTAATTAACGGAAATGCACAAATAGATTATAGTTTTGTTACGGGTGAAGCAGAGCCTGTGGCTAAAAAATCTGGAGACAAATTATTTGCGGGAGGTAAACAGCTTTCGGGAATTTTAGAAATAGAGGTTTTGGCTTCTGTTTCTCAAAGTTACTTAACGCAATTGTGGTCTAGTGATGTTTTTCAGAAAGACAACAAATCGCCTTTTAAAACCATAACAGATAAAATTAGTAAAAACTTTACAGTTGGGGTTTTAACAATTGCATTTTTAGCAACAGCTTTATGGTTATTTAAAGATACTAGTAAAGCTTTAAATGTGTTTACGGCGGTTTTAATTATTGCTTGCCCTTGTGCAATTGCTTTGGCGGCGCCATTTACTTTAGGGAATATGTTGCGTATTCTAGGAAAACAAAAATTCTACTTAAAAAACGCTACAGTTATAGAGCAATTGGCAAAAATAGATACTCTTATTTTCGATAAAACAGGAACCTTAACTACCAATGCAAAAAACAGTATTTTTTATGATGGTATTGCTTTAAATAACCAAGAAAGTACGCTTTTAAAAAGTGCATTAAGAGCATCTAACCATCCATTAAGCAGAACCTTGTATGATACTTTTAAAGCATTTGATGTTTTAGAAATTACAGATTTTAAAGAGGTTGTAGGTAAGGGAATTCAAGTAAATTATAAAGAGCAAAGCCTAAAGTTAGGGAGTGCTTCTTTTGTAAAAAACACTACAGAAGAAAATAATTTAGATACTGCTGTTCATGTTAGTTTTAATAATGTTTATAAAGGTAAATACACTTTTAAAAATTCTTATAGAAAGGGAGTAAAGTCAATTTTTAATCAATTAAAAAACACCAATAATTTGTGGGTGGTTTCTGGAGATAATGAAGGTGAAAAAGCGTTTTTAGAAGAATTTTTACCCAAAGAAACACAGTTTTTATTTAATCAAAAACCAGAGGATAAATTAAATATAGTATCAAAATTGCAAAAAGAAGGCAAAAAAGTTGCCATGATTGGAGATGGTTTAAATGATGCTGGTGCTTTAGCACAAAGTGATGTTGGTATTGCATTATCAGAAAATATAAATGTATTTTCTCCTGCTTGCGATGGTATTTTAGATGCAACACAGTTTTATAAAATAGCCACCTATTTAAATGCTTCAAAAAAGGCAATCAAAATTATAAGATACTGTTTTGTATTGTCTTTATGTTACAATATTGTGGGATTGTATTTTGCAGTTACAGGCCAGTTAATGCCAGTAATTGCAGCAATATTAATGCCTTTAAGTTCTATTAGCGTAGTTGTTTTTACAACAATTGCTACCAATTTATTGGGTAAAAAAATAAAATAATTATGCAGAAATCATTCGTACAAAAATACAACATTCCAGGACCAAGATATACCAGTTACCCAACAGTACCTTATTGGAATAAAGCCGGAATTGAGAAACAAGATTGGATACAATCTTTTCAGAAATCTTTTAAAGAAAGTAATGCAACAGAAGGTATTAGTTTATACATTCACTTACCTTTTTGTGAGAGTTTGTGCACGTTTTGTGCGTGTCATAAACACATTACTAAACGTCACGAAGTAGAAGAGGAATATATAGAAACCGTTTTAAAAGAATGGAAATTGTATGTGGCTTTGGTAGATGAAACGCCTATTGTGAAAGAGTTGCATTTGGGTGGTGGTACACCTACTTTTTTCTCTAAAGAAAATTTAAAGTACTTAATGGATGGCATTTTTGAGAATGCCAAAAGGCATAAAGATGCAGAATTTAGTTTTGAAGGCCATCCCAATAATACAACTAAAGCACAATTACAAACGCTTTATAATTGTGGATTTACAAGGGTTAGTTTTGGCGTACAAGATTATAACGAAAAAGTACAAATTGCCATTCATAGAATTCAGCCTTTTGGAGCTGTTGAGCAAGTTACTAAATGGTCTAGAGAAATTGGTTATACTTCTGTTAGTCACGATTTAATTTTTGGGTTACCACACCAAACTAAAGAAAACGTAATTTATACTATTAATAAGACCAAAGAATTACAACCCGATAGAATTTCATTTTACAGTTATGCACACGTGCCTTGGGTAAAAGGTGTGGGACAAAGAGGTTTTAATGAAGACGATTTGCCAAAAAATGACGAAAAAAGAGAATTGTACGAAATTGGTAAAGAATTATTTGCAGAATTAGGGTACGAAGAAATTGGGATGGATCATTTCGCGCTAAAAACCGACAGTTTATTTGAAGCGACCATCAACAAAACCTTGCATAGAAATTTTATGGGTTATACAGCTAACAAGACTTTGTTAATGATTGGTTTGGGTATGTCTGCAATTTCCGATTCTTGGTATGCATTTGCACAAAATGTAAAAACAGTAAAAGAATATCAACAGTTGGTAAATCAAGGTGAAATTCCAATTTTTAGAGGACATTTATTATCCGAAGAAGACAGAATTATAAGAAAGCATATTTTAAATATGATGTGTCATTTCTCCACTACGTGGGATGAAAAATCGACTGAAATAAAAAATATAGAGAAACATTTAGTATTGTTAGAAGAAATGCAAAACGATGGTTTGGTTTTTATTGATAAAAAAGCAAAAACCTTAACCATACCAGAAGAAGCACGACCTTATGTAAGAAATATTTGTATGGCTTTTGACGTACACTTATTAGAAAATAAGCCAAAAACACAACTATTTTCTATGACTATTTAGGTTTTCTATGTCTTTTCGACCTTGTGGAGAAATCTCGCTAGAACTGTAAACTTTGTGTGAGTTACTTTATGGGACTTCTCTTAAAATCGAAGTGACAAATATTGTGGGCTTACTCAGTCGTTTAAACCATAAAACTAATTAAAACTCAATTTTACCATTTCAATATGAGACTTTTTAGGCGATTGAGAAACCTTACATCCACTTCTCTATTTTGTGATTTCTATTTATTACAAATTAACTAAGTCAGTCTGAGCTTGTCGAAGACCCACGCAATTTAGAACTTTATGAGCAACACTTCGACAAGCTCAGTGTGACTTTTTGCTTTTTAATTGTTTTTAGTTTGTGTTCTATTTTTATTGAATTTTCAGTAAATTAATACTCATAACATCTTGCAATATATACTAAATAAGTCAGTCTGAGCTTGTCGAAGACCCTGTAAAGTTTAGAGTTTAAAAGGTATAATTCTAAATTCTCTTGATACCTTTTAAACTATAAAAAAAAACCTCTTTTTTAAGATAATTTTAAGAAACATGACAATTGTCATATTTTAAAAAAACAATCAAAACTATCTTTGAACTATCAAATTATCAGGCAAGATATGAGCGTAATATACCTACTTCTAACACTAAGTATTTTAGTGGCAATAATATTCTTTATTGCATTTATTTATTCAGTAAAAAAAGGGCAGTATGATGATGCTTACACACCATCTGTTCGTATGCTGTTTGATGATGAACTTGTTATCAAAAAAACCAAAAAACTAACAAAAGATTAAATTTTAAATTATGGAAATGCAACAATTTTATTACGATAATAAAATCGTAAAAAAGTTTATTTACGCAACCTTACTGTGGGGAATAGTAGGTATGTCTGTAGGTTTACTTTTAGCTTTAATGTTTTTATTCCCAAACTTAACAGATGGTATATCTTGGTTAAGCTTTGGTCGTTTAAGACCATTACACACCAATGCAGTAATTTTTGCCTTTGTAGGTAACGCAATTTATGCAGGTGTTTATTATTCGTTACAACGTTTGTTAAAAGCAAGAATGGCTAGTAACTTTTTAAGTAACTTTAATTTTTGGGGATGGCAAGCAATTATTGTAGCAGCAGCTATAACACTTCCATTAGGGTATACATCATCTAAAGAATATGCAGAATTAGAATGGCCAATAGATATTGCCATTGCTTTGGTTTGGGTAGCTTTTGGTGTAAACATGATTTGGACAATCTTACAAAGAAGACAACGTCACTTGTATGTAGCAGTTTGGTTCTATTTAGGAACTTTTGTAACAGTTGCAGTATTGCATATTTTTAATAGTTTGGCATTACCAGTTGGTATGTTAAAATCATATTCTGTTTACGCAGGTGTGCAAGATGCATTAGTACAATGGTGGTATGGTCATAATGCAGTTGCTTTTTTCTTAACCACTCCGTTTTTAGGTTTAATGTATTATTTTGTGCCTAAAGCAGCAAACAGACCAGTTTATTCTTATAAATTATCTATCGTTCACTTTTGGTCTTTAATCTTCATTTACATTTGGGCAGGACCACACCATTTATTATACACAGCTTTACCAGATTGGGCACAAAATTTAGGAGTTGCCTTTTCTGTAATGTTAATTGCACCATCTTGGGGTGGTATGATAAACGGTTTGTTAACCTTAAGAGGTGCTTGGGATAAGGTAAGAACAGACCCTGTTTTAAAATTTATGGTGGTGGCAATTACCGGTTATGGTATGGCAACTTTTGAAGGGCCAATGTTATCACTTAAAAATGTAAATGCAATTGCACACTTTTCAGATTGGATTATTGCACACGTGCATGTTGGTGCATTAGCATGGAACGGATTTTTAGCATTTGGTATGTTGTACTGGATGATACCAAGATTATTTAAAACCACTTTATATTCTAAAGCATTAGCAAACGTACATTTCTGGATTGGTACTTTAGGTATTATTCTATATGCATTACCAATGTATGTAGCAGGTTTTGTGCAAGCTTCTATGTGGAAACAATTTAACCCAGATGGTTCTTTAGCTTACGGTAACTTTTTAGAAACTGTAAACGAAATTATACCAATGTATTGGATGCGTGCCATTGGTGGTAGTATGTACATTGTAGGTGCAATTGTAATGTTGTACAATGTAGTTAGAACTGTAAAAGCGGGTAGTGCTGTTACAGATGAATTGGCAGAAGCAGCAGCTTTACCAAAAGTACCAAAATACAGAACAAAAGGGGAAGCATACCACACTTGGTTAGAAAGAAAACCAGTAAAATTAACCATTTATGCAACTGTAGCTATTTTAATTGGTGGTGCTGTACAAATTATACCAACTTTATTGGTAAAATCTAATATACCAACAATTAGTAGTGTAAAACCTTACACACCTTTAGAGTTAGAAGGTAGAGATTTATACATAAGAGAAGGTTGTGTTGGGTGTCACTCTCAAATGGTAAGACCTTTTAGAAGTGAAGTAGAACGTTATGGAGAATACTCTAAAGCGGGAGAGTTTGTTTATGATCATCCATTTTTATGGGGAAGTAAACGTACTGGGCCAGATTTACATAGAGTAGGTGCAAAATATTTAGATGTCTGGCATTTCAAACATATGTATGAACCAGTAAGTACTTCTGAAGGTTCTATTATGCCATCTTATAAATGGTTAATTAGAGATAGATTAGACAAATCTTCAACTCAAGATAAAATGAGAGTTATGGTTTCTTTAGGTGTACCTTACTCAGAAGAAGAAATAGTAAGTGCAATGAAAAGTATGGATTTACAAAGCTCTGAAATTGCAGAAAATTTAATGAAAGATGATGATATTAAGACGTCAATGACAAATAATAACAAAGATTTTATTCCATTAAAAGATAGAGAAATTGTAGCTTTAATTGCTTACATACAACGTTTAGGAACAGATATTAAGGTAAAGGAAGAACAACAAATCAGTAAAAAATAAAAATTATGTTTAAGTTTTTAAAAGGACATTTAGAGAGTATTACTGGTATAGAAATTTATCCAATAATATCGTTAGTTATATTTTTCACCTTTTTTGTAGTCTTGTTTTGGTGGGTGTTTACCGCTAAAAAAGAATACATCAATAAGGTAAGTCAAATGCCATTAGATTAATTATTAAGCTTTAAAAAAAATGAAAAAATCTTTTCAATCTACAATATATGTAGTTTTTGTAATTGTTACGTTTATAGCACTTGCAAAATCGTTTATGGTGTACGAAAACCCATTTAGTATTTATGAGAATCCATTAGTTTGGTTGGCTTTAATTGGTTTTATTTTAGTAGTTGTACTAAAAGAAATGGTAAATGTTATTGCCATTAAAAAAGCAACTGAGCTACAAAATGAAAAAGATGGCGTTGTTGCTGAAGATCCAAAATTGTGGATTAAAAATTTATTGGCAAAATGGACTAGAGCTAAAGAAGTTGAGCAAGAAGAAGAAATTATTTTAGACCACAATTACGATGGTATTAGAGAGCTAGACAATACATTACCACCATGGTGGGTGTATATGTTTTATGCAACCATGGTTTTTGCAGTAGTCTATTTGGTAAGGTTTCATGTTTTAAATGACGATAACCAAATAATGGAGTATGACAAAGCTGTTGCGCAAGCAAAAATGGAAGTAAGCAAATACAAAGCCACTGCTACCGATTTAATTACAGCAGAAAATGTAACCTTATTAACAGAAGCATCAGATTTAAGTAGAGGTAAAGCTGTTTTTAATTTAAACTGTGCTTCTTGTCACTTAAAAGATGGTGGTGGACAAATAGGACCAAACTTAACAGACAAAAACTGGATTTTAGGTGGCGGAATTAAAAACGTTTTCAACACCATTTCTAATGGTGGTAGAGATGGTAAAGGTATGATTGCTTGGAACAAGACGCTAAAAGCAGCAGATATGGCAAAAGTAGCTAGTTATGTATTGTCTTTACAAGGCACAACGCCTGCAAAAGCAAAAGAACCACAAGGTGAAATCTGGGAAGATACAGTTGAAGAAGAAAAGTAATTTTTTAAAAAATGGAAACACCCAATAACGAACAATTTAGAGATAGTATTGGTACTATTACTGCTGATGGAAAGCGTTCTTGGGTTTTTCCTAAAAAACCTAGTGGTAAATTTTACAAATACAGAAGTTTAGTAAGTTACCTGTTATTAGCATTTTTACTGTCTGCGCCTTTTATAAAAATTAATGGTAATCAGTTTTTATTGTTTAATGTTTTAGAACGTAAATTTAATATTTTTAGCTTTCCGTTTTGGCCACAAGATTTTTATTTGTTGGTGGTTTCTATGATTGTTGGGGTAGTTTTTGTTATTCTATTTACTGTAATTTTTGGTCGTATTTTCTGTGGATGGATTTGTCCGCAAACCATTTTTTTAGAGATGGTTTTCAGAAAAATAGAATACTGGATAGATGGTGATAGAGGAAAACAAATTCGTTTAGACAAACAACCTTGGAATGCCGAAAAAATTAGAAAACGACTTCTAAAATGGTTTATCTTTTTTGTGATTTCCTTTTTAATTGCAAACGTATTTTTAGCCTATTTAATTGGTGGCGATACTTTGATAAGTTACATCACAGGAAACCCTTTAGATAATGTTAGTACACTAATATCATTAACCATTTTTACTTGTGTTTTTTACTTTGTATTTGCGTGGTTTAGAGAGCAGGTTTGTATTATCGCTTGTCCTTATGGTAGGTTACAAGGCGTTTTATTAGACAATAAAACCATTAACGTTGCTTACGATTATAAACGTGGAGAAAGAGAGGAAGGAAGATCTAAATTCAAGAAAAATGAAGATAGAGAAGCCTTAGGAAAAGGAGATTGTATAGATTGTAAACAATGTGTAGTAGTTTGCCCAACAGGTATAGATATTAGAAATGGTACACAATTAGAGTGTGTAAATTGTACGGCTTGTATAGATGAATGTGACCATATAATGGAAAGCATAAATTTACCAAAAGGATTAATTCGTTATGCAAGTGAAGATAATATTGCAAAAAAGAACCCTTTTCAGTTTACAGCAAGAATGAAAGGTTATTCTGCAGTATTATTAATTTTGGTAGGTATTTTAATTGGCATGTTATTTTTAAGAAATGATGTGGAAGCTACTATCTTAAGATTACCAGGTCAATTATATCAACAAAAAGAAAATAACATTATTAGTAATGTTTATACCTTTAAAGTGATTAATAAAACATCTAAAAATATAGAAGATGTGAGTTATAAAATTTTATCTCATAAAGGTGAAATAAAACTGGTGTCTAATCATAATTTTGTGGTTCCAAAACAAGGTTTAGCAGAAGGTACTTTGTTTATAGAACTAAATGCATCCGCTTTAAAAAGCGATAAAGATAAACTAGAAATAGGCGTTTATAGTGGTGATAAATTGATAGAAACTACCATAACTAATTTTCTAGGACCAAGGAGTTATAAATAAGTTGGTAGTCATTAGTGGTCAGTTCGCAGTCGTTAGTTTTGAGAAATAAAGAATACCGTAAAATTATCATTTCGACGAAAGTAGAAGTCTCATTATCAAACAGAAAAAATAAAAAATTATGAAATTTAATTGGGGAACAGGAATTGTAATTGCCATTATAGGTTTTATAGCCTTTATTATGTATTTCGTAATTACAATGAGTACAGACAATACCTATAGTCATGATTTGGTTACAGAGAAATACTACCAAAAAGAATTAGGCTTTCAAAACGAAATTGATGCAGAAAAAAATGCCAATAATTTAAAAGAAAAAATTACAGTTCAAAGAACTGCAAAAGGTTTACAAATAGCATTCCCTAAAGATTTTGCCCCTAACAAAATTAAAGGAAAAGTGTTCCTATATAGACCATCTAATAAACAATTAGATTTTGAAATACCTATTTCAACTTCTAATACATATTTGCTCGTGCCTGAGAAACGTTTAGTAGATGGTCGTTGGAACATTAATATAGGTTTTAAATATAAAAATAAAGAATATCTAGTTAAAAAAGAAATTGTGTATTAATGTTTTTATCTGCGCTCATATTTGGTTTATTAGGTAGTTTCCACTGCGTGGGAATGTGCGGGCCTATTGCTTTTATGATGCCAATAGACAGAGTAAATAAAACAAAAGGTTTTTTTCAAATACTAAGTTATCATTTAGGTAGATTATTAACCTATAGCCTTATTGGGTTATTATTTGGGTTTTTAGGAAAGGGATTTTTCTTATTTGGTTTTCAACAGCAAATTTCTATAATAGCAGGTATTTTAATGATTGCTTTTATCGTTTTTCCAAGATTGTTTAAAAAAATAACGTTTTCTGCTAAACTTACTTCTATTATAGGGAAACTTAAAAATGCTTTAGGTAAAGAATTAAAAAAGAAAGGAAATGATACTTTTTTTACCATTGGTTTTTTAAACGGTTTTTTACCTTGTGGGTTGGTTTATATGGCTCTTTTTGGTGCTTTAGCTACCACAAATGCTTTTTCTGGTAGTTTGTATATGTTTTTATTCGGTTTAGGAACAATTCCATTAATGACTTCTGTAGTCTATTTAGGTAACTTTACAAAAGGTGCTTTTCGTAAAAAATTGCAAAAGGCAATACCTGTTTTAGTAGTTTGTATAGGTCTTCTTTTTATTATACGGGGTTTGGGTTTAGGAATACCTTATGTTTCTCCAGCCCCGGTTTTAGATTTAGTTGCATCTGGTAAAATTTGTCATTAGTATTTTTTAGAGTAATCAAACACAATAAAAAAAAGATTCAATTGTTTTATTAGTGTGTTAAAAGTACATTATAAAACTCCATAGTATCAATAAAAACAATATATTTGATTCTTTTCTTAAAAACGATAACTTTAATGAAGTTAATTTACATAAGATTTTGCCTTTTGTGCATTTTTTTTCTTTCTGTCAAAGTTCAGGCGCAACAGACACTGCCAATTTATTTAGATTATTTATCAGACAATATTTTTTTAGTACACCCTTCTGCGGCAGGTATTGGTAATTCTAGTAAATTAAGACTAACAGCAAGACAACAGTGGATTGGAGTACCTAATGCACCTGCATTGCAAACGGCTAGTTTTCATACAAAATTAGGAGAAGATACAAATGCCGGTTATGGTTTGGTGTTGTTTAACGATAAAAATGGTTTTCATTCGCAACAAGGTGTACAAGGTGCTTATGCTTATCATTTACCTTTAAGCGATGGTAGAATTTTTGAGCAGTTATCTTTTGGTTTGGCATTTACCTTCGTTCAAAATCAAGCAGATCAAAGAAGTTTTACAGGAGATAGACCAGGTGTAATTAGTCAGATTATAGAGAGTACAAGTTATTATAATGCAGATTTTAGTGTGGCTTATCACAGAGGTGGCTTGTCTAGTTACTTTACGGTAAAAAACTTGTTTTTAACAGCTAAAAATAATTTGAATATACAAGAGCCACTAGATTTAAGAAATTATATTTTGTCTGCGGGTTATTATTTTGGTGAAGGTAATTTTTTACAATTTGAGCCTTCTTTTATGTTGCAATTTAGAGAGGGTACACAAGAGCGTCTTGGGGATTTTAACTTAAAAGCTTATCGTAATTTTGAAGACACACAACTTTGGGCTGCTATTTCTTACAGAGCAAACTTTGATGCAAATAGTGTTGATAATTCTTCTTTTTTATCGCCAGTTTTAGGAGTTAACTACAAAAATTTTATGTTTTCTTACACGTATACCAGGCAATTGAATGAAATATTATTTGCAGATAGCGGTTTTCATCAAATTACTTTAGGTTTTAATTTATGGACAAGAAAGCCTAGAGCTGCAGCTTGCCCGAATATTAACTCACTATTTGGTAGTTTTTAAAACTCACGCTCTATAATTGTTGTGTGCTTTTTAGAAATTAACTGTTCTAAAACACCTTTATTTTTATTGATAAATAATACATGCTTAGCACTAGCCTTTGATTGATTTTGTAGGTTGTGCTTATTTAGTACTGCTTTTGTTTGTCTGGCAACGGCTTCACCAGAATCTATAATTTGTATTTTAGTACCTACAATTTTTCTAATATGGTTTGTTAAATACGGATAATGTGTGCATCCTAACACTAAGGCATCTATATTTTCTGCTAGCATAGGTTGTAAATAGGTATGTAATAAGGTTGTAATTTCCAAGGAATTCAATTTGCCATTTTCTATAAGTTCTACTAAACCTGTACCAATAGTTTCTTTAATAATAATATCATTTTTTAGACTATTTGCTGTTTTTTCGAACAAAGTGCTGTTAAGTGTGCCTTTTGTAGCTAATATGCCAATTTTTTTAGTCTTTGTAATTAATGAGGCAGGTTTTATTGCAGGCTCTATACCTATAAATGGTATGTTATAGTTCTTTCTTAAAAAGTTTATGGCATTTGTTGTTGCTGTGTTGCATGCAACTACTATTGTTTTACAGTTTTGTTCTAAAAGAAATCTTGTATTTTTTACACACAATTGTATAATTTCTTCTTTGGTTTTTGCTCCATAAGGCGCATTTTTACTGTCTGAAAGGTATATTGTATTTTCATTTGGTAATAGAGTAGTTACTTCTTTCCATATAGAGGTACCACCAACACCAGAATCAAAAAAACCAATGGCATTTTTAGAGCTATCCATAGTAGTAAAAATAAAAAAACCTACTTTAAAAAAGTAGGTTCTAAAATTTTATTTTTAAATTAGATTTATTGCCCAGCTTGTTGCTGTGGTAATGGCTTATCTGCTAGTAAACCTAATTTTGCCTTTACAGCAGCATAAAGATCTTCTCCTTTTTTTACAATTAATGATTTTTCATCAAAAACATATAAAATACCTTTTTCTGCAGCAATGTCTTGTATTGCTTTTTCTGCTTTCTTAACAATAGGTTGTAAGCCTTCATTTTGCTTTACTTGCATTTCTTGGTAAGCAGCTTTTTGTGCTTGTTCTAACTTTACTCTGCCCATTTGAACTTCTTCTGCTCTTTTTTTATTATTTTCTGCAGTTTGAGTTTTTTCTTCTGCGCTATATTTTTGAAATTTGTCTTGTAATTTCTTTTGCATACCTTCTATTTCACTTTGGTATGTTTTTCCAATTTTTTCTAAAGTAGCTGTAAGTGCTCTAGTTTCTGGCATATTATCTATTACTCTTTGGTAATTTATATGGCCTATTTTTTGTGCATTTGAAATACCCGCTACTCCTAAAGTAAATACAGCAATTAATAGTAAAGTTTTAAAATTTTTCATTCTTGTTTTAATTTAATTATTATTCTTGTCTTATTTCTATTTTTGATCTTCTTTTTGGGCTTTCTTTTTCTTAGCTTCTTCTTTTTTCTTTTTTATCACTTCTTTCTTTTTTCTAAGTAAAGCTCGTTTTTCTTCTCTTTGTTGTAATAGTTTTTTTCTTCTTTCTTCTAAGGCTTTTTTCTTAGTCTCTTGGTCTAAACGCTTTTTTTCTAAGAGCTCTTCTTTTTTAGCTACAGCAGCTTTTTGTGCTGCAGATAATTCTTTTGGTTTGTTTTGTTCTTGTCTTTTTTCTTTCTTTTTATCTACTAATCTCGTTCTATCTATAGTTGCTAAAACTAGTTCGCTAATATCGTATTTTTTATTGGAATATAGCATTACTAAATCACTAGATTTATCAAATACAAAATCATATTTTTTTCTGGCGGCTATAGTTTGTATGGCATTATAAACTTGGTCTTGTATAGGTTTTACCAATTGTTTTCTTAAAGTAAACATATCTCCATTAGGACCAAAATACAAAGATTCTAAACGTCTAAATTCATCTTGCTTTAAAGTGATTTCTTCTTCTTTTTCTTCAATTAAATCTTTAGTTAAAATCGCTTTTTCATTGGCCAAATCTGTTTTTAAAACCTCTATAAAACGTGCTTCTTTGTCTAATTGTTTTCTCCACTTTACTACTTTTTCATCTAAAGTATTTTGTGCTTCTAAATATTCTGGAACATTTTCTAGAATGTATTCCATATCTATATAGGCAATTATTTGATTTCTTTGAGACCAAGAAGTACTAACAGTAAGTAAAAGAACTATTGAATAAAAAATATTTTTCATTTGTTGTTTATTTAGAAAAAACCGTGCCAAAAAAACTGTTAGCGTTACAAATGTACAGTTTTTCTAGAATTGTCTTCCAATTATAAAATGTGTTTGCCAGCCAGATTTTTCTATCTGTCCTGGTAATGGATCGAATCCGTGACCTAAATCAATACCTAATAAACCAAAAGCAGGCATAAAAATTCTAACACCAAAACCGGCAGAACGTTTTAATTGAAACGGGTTAAACTCTTGAAAATTGTCATAAGAGTTACCGGCCTCTAAAAAACCAAGGGCATAAATAGAGGCAGAAGGTGCATCTGTTATAGAGTACCTAAGTTCTAATTGAAATCTATTATAAATTGTTCCACCTTCAACAGGAGATAGTCTATTATTTTCATAACCTCTTAAACCTATAACTTCTCTACCATCTAATTGAAAAACGGGAATACCATCTCCACCAACAAAAAATCTTTCAAAAGGGGTTTGCCCTAGTTCTTCATTATAAAAACCTAAATAACCAAATTCTGCATTAGACATTAAAACTAATTTATCTGTAAAAGAGGTATACCACTTTCCTTTAAAATTTAATTTATAGTATTCTAACCACTTAAATTTGTCTGCTAAAAAATCGTTTTGTTGTTCTTCTGTTAAACCTTCTGGTTGTGAAAAGTCTTTATTTCCGAATAAAGAATAAGGGATTGTTGCTTTTACACCAAAAGAAAATTCAGAACCGTAGGTAGGAAATATTAAACTTGGCCCTGCAGAGTTTCTAGTAAGGTTTAAGTTGTAAGATAAATTATTTAATGTACCATTATTTAAAATATTATTACCAACTCTAAAATTGTAATTTTTTAATTGAAAACTTTGATATGAAATAGTTTGTGATAATTGAAAAAAGTCATCTGGCCAATTTAAACGCTGCCCTAAACCTACAGAAGCACCAGTAATACCTAATCTTTGGTCTCTAGCCACATCAAATGTTTGTGGGTTTATTTGAAATTGATTGGATTGGTAAATAGAAAACGACAACGACTTTGGTGTTCTACCACCAAACCAAGGCTCTGTAAAAGAGAAGCTGTAGGTGCTAAATGTTCTACTAGTTTGTAATCTTAAAGATAGGCTTTGCCCATCTCCCATAGGTAATGGTTTGTATGCTTCGTTATTAAATATATTTTTAATAGAAAAATTATTAAAAGATAAACCTAACGTACCAATAAAAGCACCACCACCATAACCACCTTGTAGTTCTATTTGGCTACCACCTTGTTCTACTACATTAAAATTAAGATCTGCAGTTTTGTCTTGGTAGTTGGGTATAACATCTGGTGTAACATTTTGGTCGAAAAACCCCAATTGCCCAATTTCTCTAATAGATCTAATTATTGCACTTCTGCTAAATAAATCTCCTGGTTTTACACGTATCTCTCTAAAAAGAACATGATCATTTGTTTTATCATTACCGGCTACTGTTACTCTTTTTATTCTAGCTTTATCGTCTTCTCTAATTCTAATTTCTACAGTAATCGAGTCATTTTCTACCTTTGTTTCTACGGTATTTACTTGCGAGAATAAGAAACCATTATCTTGATATAAAGTAGATATATCTTTAGAGGTAGGTGTATTATCTCCATTAACACGTTCTTCTAAAACAGCACCATTATAAACGTCTCCTTTTTCTATTCTTAAAATATTTTGTAGTTGTTCGTCTGTATATTCTTTGTTACCTACAAATTTAATTTCTCCAAAGCGATATTGTCTACCTTCTTCTAAATTGATGTTTATATCTATAGTATTATCATCATTCCAAGAAATTCCTTCACTTAAAATACGTGCATCTCTGTAACCCAATCTGCTGTATTTATCTAAAATACTCTCTAAATCTTCTTGATATTCTTCTTCTAAATACTTAGAACTTTTCCAGAAACGTCCAAAGAATTTCTTCTTGGTGTTTTTCATGGCTTTTCTTAACCCACTGCCACCTACGGCATTATTACCTGTAAAATTAATGTTCTTAATTTTTATTTTTTTTCCTTTATCAACAAAAATAGACAGGTTTACTGCATTGATATCTGAAGAGTCTTTTTTTACGTCTAAAGAGACTTTTGTTTTTAAAAACCCTTTGTCTGTGTACTTCTTTTTAAAATAATTTTTTGTGGTAACAATTAGGTTATCGGTAACCATTTCACCTTGCTTTAACTCGGCTTCTTTAATAAGTTCTTTTGCTTTAGATTTTTTTAAGCCATTAAGTGTTACTTGGTTTAGTTGTGGTAATTCTTTAACATCTAATTGTAAGTAAACTGTATTTCCATCGACTCTAGCTAAATAAACATCTACATTACTAAATTGTTTACTTTCATACAGTTTTTTTATGGCGCTTGTTAATTTGTCTCCTGGTAATCTTAAGGCTTGGCCGTATCTTAGTCCTGTAAAAACACGCACGGTTTCTTCGCTAAATTTTTGTAAACCAATTACAGAAATGCCTCCAAGTATGTATTCTTTTCCTTTTTCGTAAGAAATGTTAGGAGTAGAAATAGGTTCTGTTTTTACTGTAGGTAAACTATCTGTTTTAACCTGTGCTTTTGCATTGTAACTAAAAAATAGTGCTAAAAACACTATTGTTGCAGAAAATAATTTCATAAAAAATTTATTCTGTAATTTGTTCGCTTGTTTTTCCAAATCTTCGTTCTCTATTCTGGTAATCGATTATGGCATCGTAAAAATGCTTTTCTCTAAAGTCTGGCCAAAGTACATTTGTAAAATATAATTCGGCGTAAGCCATTTGCCATAGTAAAAAGTTACTAATACGTTGTTCTCCACTAGTTCTAATCATTAGATCTACTTGAGGCAAATTAAATGTATATAAATGGTTATTAATAGTGTTTTCGTCTATTTTTTCTAGAGTTAGTTCTTTATTAACAACTTTTTTAGATATGTTTTTGATAGCATTAACAATTTCTTCTCTTGCGCCATAGCTTAAAGCAAGTGTTAACACAATTCTCTTATTTTTTTTAGTTATTTCTATAACTTCTTTTAAAACTTTTCTTGCTTTATTAGGTAAACTATCTATTTTGCCTATTGCATTAACGGCTACTTCATTTTCTTGAAAAGTTGTCAATTCTTTTTTAAGAGAACTTACCAAAAGACTCATTAGAGCATCTATTTCTAGTTTTGGTCTTTTCCAGTTTTCTGTAGAAAAAGCATATAACGTAATGGCTTCAACACCAATTTTAGCGGCACTTTCTATAGATTCTCTTACAGCGGTAAGTGCATTTTTATGGCCAAAAACCCTAGACATTCCTCTACCTTTAGCCCAGCGCCCATTACCATCCATTATAATGGCTACATGTTTGGGAACTCTTTCTAGGTTAATGTGTAGTTTTTTATCCATATTTATAAACCGTTTGTGTAACAAGCAGGTCTTCCAAAAGTGTAAATTAGAGAAAAGCCTGTAAATACAAACCAATCGTTTGAGGTTCCTTCTACATTTACAGCTGGTATTTGGTCTGTAGAATAATCTAAATCGTCTTGAAAAGCATATCTTATTTTCGATTCTAAAGAAAAGGCAAACTTACCAAATAATCTTGATTTAAAACCCACACCAATTGGGGCTGTAAAAGCGGTGTTGTTCGTATAAATAAATTCTCCTGGTTGCACCTCACTTTGTACTGTTCTGTAATTAAAGGCAGCAAATTCTATGGTTATGTAAGGTGTCCAGCTTTTATCGTCTGAATAAACGTCGTATTCATAAAAATTAAACTCTAAACCAACAGCCAATTCGTTTATTACATTATCAAAATTAAAGTTTCTGTTTTGTCTAAAATCTGTGTCTGCATCTAAATCATTGCCGCTAATTGGTAAATAACTATAAGTTGCTTTTAAGGCAATTCTAGGATTGTAATTATACTTAAAAAAAACATTGCCTGCTACTTCATTAGGATTAATGTAGGTTGTGCTACCTACATCACCAATGTAGTTAGCGCCTCCTAAGGTAACACCAACTTCGTATACTTGCCCTGTAATTAGAGAGCTAAAACTTAGTAATATAATAAGTAAAAAACAGTTTTTCATCTTAAAAAATAGCGAGCAAATATAGGGAAATGAATTTGCTTTATAAAGTTAATATTCAGTCTTTTTTGAATAACTATTTTTTTAGAAATTTATTGTAAAGTTTAATTTAAAGGTTGGTTTCGTTTCTGGTATCTTCGCCCCAAAGTAGTTTACTTCTTAATGTTTGTAAAAAAGATTGGTTATTAGGGATAATACTTTTAATGGTAAAAGGCGCTTTTTTTAAAAATACTTTGGTGTTTTGAGGAACAGTAGCAATTCTAGAATCTAAGGATATTAAAAAATCTTTTTCTCTAGAGTCTACCTCTAATTGTATGCTAGTTTCATCTGAAATAACCATTGGCCTTGCGTTTAAATTATGCGGTGCAATTGGAGTTATAATTAAGTTTTTAGAATCTGGAGAAATTACAGGGCCATTACAACTTAAAGAATAACCCGTAGAACCTGTTGGAGTGGCTATAATTAAACCATCTGCCCAATAATTAGTTAAATATTCATTATTTAAATGTGTAGCTACACCAATCATAGAAGTGGTGTTTTTTCTGGCGATTGTTATTTCATTTAAGGCGAAGTTTAAATCGGCTATTTCACTAGATTTTGGCGCTGTGTCTACGGCAAGTAAAGTACGTTCTTGTGTAGTGTATTCTCCTTTTAAAATGTGAGCAATACTTTCTTTTATTGTGTTTTTATTAATGGTCGCTAAAAAGCCTAGCCTACCTGTGTTTATACCTAAAACTGGTATGTCTAAATTTCTAATATACGTTATTGCTCTTAAAATTGTGCCATCTCCACCAAGGGTAAACATTACATTAAAAGTATTGTCTAAATCATTAAAATGATTAAATGTAGGATACTTTTTATCTAGTATTTCCCCTTTAATTAGTAAGTCATAAAACGCTGTTTCTATAAAACAGTCAATATTGTTTTGTTCTAAAACGGCTAAAAGAATTTTTATTTCTTTTTCTGCGGATATCGAATAAGACTGTCCGTAAACTGCTACTTTTTTCAATTTTTTTAATCTTTAATTTTATATTTTTCAGTTAAATGTTAAGAAGTGTTTTCTAATTTTAACCAACAACCAACTAGTCTTACATTTCTAAATATTTCTGTAAATAGTCAGATCTATTTTTTAAATCTTCTAGGTAAATGTCGTTTTCATGTGTTGAAATTATTTTATAATCATACCTTCTAAAGGTGTGCATAATCTCATTAATGTCTGCTGTTACTATTTTTGTAGTAATTTGTACAATCTCGTTTTTTCTTTCAGAGATATATAGCCCCAAGACCTTAGCATCATTAGACTCTATAATTTGAGCAATTTGACTTATAGAATAATCTTTTTCATTATTTTCTATAATTAAAGTTTCGCTATTTTCTATCATAAAAGGGCTGGTAGAAAAAACATCTAAAACATCACACAAATCGTAATAACCTACATATTCTTTTTCTTCGTTTAAAACAGGAATAATATTAGTGTCATTATCTGCAAAAATTTTTAGGAGTTCTAAAATAGTGGCTTTTTCATCGGCAAAAAAAGAATTTAAAAGATGCGCATGCGCCACTAACTCTTCTAATTTATTTTCTATAGTATGTATATCTCCTTCTGCAAAAGAACCTAAAAGCTTACTGTTTTCTATTACAGGAAAATGGGTAATAGGAAAATTATGAAACAGTTCTTTAGCCTCATTTACCTTAATTTTTAAACTTAAGGGTTTAATTTCATTTAAAATATAATCTGTAATGTTCATACCTTACGAAGATAGGATAAAATGTTTTAATGATTTATCTTTGCACTCTAAATTAATACAATGGCAAAGTTAAGTGTAAATATTAATAAAATTGCAACATTAAGGAATTCTCGTGGCGGAAATGTGCCAAATTTGTTAAAAGTAGCTCAAGATATAGAGGCTTTTGGTGGGCAGGGCATTACCATACATCCAAGACCAGATGAAAGACATATAAAATACCAAGATGCTAGAGATTTGGCAACAACGGTAACTACAGAGTTTAATATTGAAGGAAATCCGATAAAATCTTTTATAGATTTAGTGCTAGAAACGAAACCTACACAGGTTACTTTGGTGCCAGATGCTGTTGATGCTATTACGTCTAATGCGGGTTGGAATACTATTGAACACCAATCTTTTTTGCATGAAGTAATACAAGAATTTCAAAATAATAATATTAGAACTTCTATATTTATAGATACCGATTTAAAATTAATTGAGGCTGCTGTAAAAACAGGTACAGACAGAATTGAGTTGTATACAGAAGAATTTGCATCGCAGTTTGAAGCTGGTAATAAAAACGCCATAAAACCTTATACTGAAGCTGCAGTTTTAGCCCATGATTTAGGTTTAGGTATAAACGCTGGTCATGATTTAAGCTTAGATAACATTCAGTTTTTTAAGCAAAATATACCAAACCTAGCAGAAGTTTCTATTGGGCATGCATTAATTGCAGAGAGTTTGTATTTAGGTTTAGAGAATGTGGTAAATATGTATTTGCATCGATTGAAGTAGTTTTTTTTAGTTATAAAGTTATAAAGTTATAAAGTTATAAAGTTGAAAAGTTAAAAAGTTGAAAAGTTGAAAAGTTGTGAAGTTTGAAAGTTGAAAAAGAGTTTATAATTTTATTTGAATATCGTTTTATAATTACATTTTTTTAAAAACTCCATCTAACCATCTAACCATCTAACCATCTAACCATCTAACCATCTAACCATCTAACCATCTAACCATCTAACCATCAAAAATGTCCAACAAAACTATTTTACATTCAACAATTAAAGGAGAAGGGAAACCATTATTAATTTTACATGGTTATTTTGGCATGTCTGATAATTGGAAAACTTTAGGCAATCAGTTTTCAGAAGACTACCAAGTACATTTAATAGACCAAAGAAATCACGGGAGAAGTTTTCATAACGCTACTTTTAATTATGAGGTTTTAGTTGAAGATTTATATAATTATATACAATTTCATAATTTAGAGAATGTTAACATTATTGGGCATTCTATGGGAGGTAAAACAGCGATGTTGTTTGCAGTTACTTATCCTGAATTATTAGATAAATTGATTGTTGTAGATATTTCTCCAAGAAAATATGCGCCACATCATAACGCAATTTTGGCTGCTTTAAACTCTGTTGATTTTTCTGTAGAAAATACTAGAGGAAAAGTAGATAAAAAGTTAAGTAATTTAATACCAGAATTTGGCGTAAGACAGTTTTTGTTAAAAAACGTGTATTGGAAAGAAAAAGGTGTTTTAGATTACAGATTTAATTTACAATCTTTAACAGAAAATAATCCAGAAGTAGGGGAAGCTTTGCCGTCTTTTACAGTTTTTGAAAAGGATACCTTGTTTTTAAAAGGAGAAAACTCAGATTACATTACAGCAGAAGAAAAGCCTTTAATTGAGGCACATTTTCCCAATTCTAAAATAACTACTATTGCCAAAGCTGGGCATTGGTTGCATGCAGAAAATCCCAAACAATTTTATAGTGAGGTTGTAATTTTTTTAAGTTGATTGGTATAGCTAATGGTTTAAGCAATTTCTCCACGATGTGGTTTTAAAGCATCTCTATATACTTTCATATCGGTTTCATTTACCGTAATAAAAGCTGCAACTAGCATTTCGTTTTTTTCTTGAATGTCAATTTCATGAAAAGCTAGGTTTTCTAAATTGGCAAACTCTTTTAAATGAATGGTATGGTGTTTGGCAGTTTCTTTGGCATCTGGACCTCTAAAATCCCAAATTAGTTTTATTTTTCTATCCATTTAATTGTTTTTATTTGTTGATGAAGATGAATAAATTACCCTTTGTAAAAGTAATTTCTATGTTATTTTCAATTGCTTTATTTCGTGTGCCAATTCGTTTTCCTAATTTTAAATCTTCTCCTTTTAAAGCATATTGCAAACCTTTTGTAGTGATGTTTTTTGCTTTAGGAAACGGAATTAAAGAAACTGTTTTGTGAATACAACCTGTGAATTTTGTAACATTATCTGCCAAAAAATAAAAGCCATAATCGTCAAAAAAAGTAAGTTTTAATTTTTTTTTCCAAGTAATAGCTGTGTTTAAATTTCCAAGAAAATGATCTTGCTCTTTTCCGCTTGCGCCAAAAACATCAACATTTGTATAGCCTTTTTTGTAAAGAATTTTTAAAATTTTATCAAAGTCTGTATACTCTTGATTTGGTGTTGTAATAACTTCAATATTTTTTGGAATTTCTTCTATTGAATCAAAATCGCCACTAATAAAATCTGGAGTAATATGGTGTTTTTTTAGGTGCTGATAAGCACCATCTGTTGCGCAAATTATGTGGTATACAGCTAGGTTTGGAATCGATTTTGGAAAATCTCCATTCAGCAATAAAAAAACACGTTGTTTTTGCATAGGTGCAAAAATACTTAAAAATCTTAACTGTAATTTTAACACAATTAGTTTTATCTTTGAACTTAAAATAAAAAGTTTGAAAACATCTGAATTTATAGCAAAAAAGGCGGTAAAAAACATAGAGTATGTAAGTTTTACGTGGCAAACACCAAGTAATATTGCTTTGGTAAAATATTGGGGAAAAACAAACCCTCAAATTCCAAAAAATGCCTCTATTAGTTTTACGCTAAATAATTGCCATACCATTACTACTATAGATTTTAAGCGCAAACATAATGCTGAAATTGTTTCAGAATCTGATAAAAGTGTAGCTTTCAATTTGTTTTTTGAAGGAAAGAAGAAGGAAGAATTCAAGCCAAAAATTGCCGAATTTTTCAAACGCATACAAGCTTATTGTCCTTATATTTTTGATTATGAAATGACGATAAAATCAGAAAATTCTTTTCCACATTCTAGTGGTATTGCCTCTTCTGCAAGTGGTCTAAGTGCTATTGCTATGTGTTTAATGAGTTTAGAAAAACAATTGCATTCAGATTTATCTGAAGAATTTATCAATAAAAAAGCTTCTTTTTTGGCACGTTTAGGCTCTGGTAGTGCAAGCAGAAGTATAGAAGGGCCATTAGTGGTTTGGGGTAAGCATGCTGCTGTAGAAGAATCTTCAGATTTATTTGGCGTAAAATTCCCTTACAAAGTAGCGCCAGTTTTTAACAATTATCAAGATGCTATTTTGCTTGTAGATAAAGGAGAAAAACAGGTGTCTAGTACAGTTGGGCATAATTTAATGAACAATCACCCTTATGCTGATGCTAGATTTAAAGATGCCAACGAAAATTTAGAAAAAATGGCTACTATCTTACAGAAAGGAGATTTAAAAGCCTTTGTAAGTTTGGTAGAAAGTGAGGCGTTAACGCTACATGCAATGATGATGGCTAGTAGCCCTTATTTTATTTTAATGAAACCCAATACATTAAAAATTATTAATAAAATTTGGGAATATAGAGCAGAAAATGATAGCAATATTTGTTTCACTTTAGATGCAGGAGCAAATGTGCATGTTTTGTATCCAGAAAATGAAAAGAAAAGTGTAAATACTTTTATTGAAAAAGAATTGGCTGTTTTTTGTCAAAATAAACAATATATTTTAGACAATGCAGGTTTAGGAGCAATAGAAAAATAATCGATTTTAAAAGGAAAACCCTTGATTGTTTTGTTATTATGATTAAAGTTTAGTTAAAGACAAAGTGCAATCAGTATAATTTTTGTACTTTTGATTATCTATAAAAAAAGAAATGAAAGGACCTTTATTTTATGCTAAAATTCTTCTTTTTGGAGAATACGGAATTATAAAAGATTCCAAAGGTTTAGCAATTCCGTTTAATGCCTACAGAGGTGCTTTAAAAACTTCTGAACAATTATCTGGTAAAGCAAAAGAATCTAATAAAAATTTAGTGAAGTATTACAACTATCTAAACACCTTAAATTCTAATTTGGTTGTTTTTAATTTGCCTGCTTTTAAAACAGATATTGATAACGGAATGTATTTCGACTCTTCCATTCCTCAAGGTTATGGTGTAGGTAGTTCTGGCGCGCTTGTAGCTTCTATTTATGACAAGTATGCAGCCGATAAGATTACCGTTTTAGAAAACCTAACTAGAGATAAATTATTAAAATTAAAGCAAGTCTTTTCTTTAATGGAATCTTTTTTTCACGGAAAAAGTTCTGGTTTAGACCCTTTAAATAGCTATTTAAGTTTACCAATTTTAATCAATTCTAAAGATAATGTAGAGCCTGCAGGTATTCCTTCTCAAAAAGAAGGTAAAGGAGCTGTATTCTTATTAGATTCTGAGCAAATTGGAGAAACAGAACCAATGGTTAACATCTTTATGAATAAGATGAAAAACGAAGGTTTTAGAAAAATGATTAGCGAAGAGTTTGCTACTACAACAGATGCCTGTATAGAAGATTTTTTACAAGGCGATGTAAAATCTTTATTTGGCAATGTAAAGTCTTTGTCTAAAATTGTTTTAAAGAATTTTAAACCAATGATACCCAATGCATTTCATAAAATTTGGGAGAATGGTATTCTTACAAATGATTACTACTTAAAATTGTGTGGCTCTGGAGGTGGAGGTTATATCTTAGGCTTTACAGAAGATTATGAGAAAGCGCAAAAAAGTTTACAAGATTACAAATTAGAACTGGTTTATAGATTCTAAAATTTTATGGCAAGCTTACAAATTAAACAAGTACTACTAAAATTTTTTAGTCTGTTTTCTGTTGTAAGAGGTTATAATATTCTTGTTTTAATATTTGCCCAATACTTAGCAGCAATATTTGTTTTTTCGCCAACCAAATCGGTAAAAGATGTAGTTTTTGATTTGCATTTATTATTTCTCATTTTAGCTTGTGTATGCGTAATTGCAGGTGGCTATATTATTAATAATTTCTACGACGATAAATTAGATCGAATTAACAGACCCTTAAAGGTAGGCTTAGATGGTTACATAAAACAATCTACGAAACTAAGGCTGTATTTTTTGCTGAATTTTATTGGTTTTTATTTTGGTACTTTAATTTCTTGGCGGGCAGCTTTATTTTTTGCACTCTTTATTTTTGGGATTTGGTTTTACTCTCATAAATTAAAAAAGTATCCTTTTTTAGGTATATTTTCTGCATCAACACTAACTATAACACCATTTTTTGCCGTTTTTATTTATTTTGATAATTTTTCTAAAATAATATTTGTGCATGCTGGGTTTTTATTTTTGGTAATATTGGTAAGGCAATTAATTAAAGATTTAGAAAACTTAAAGGGCGCAATTGCTAATAATTACAAAACCTTTCCCGCCGTTTATGGCGAAAAAAAGACAAAAATATTGGCAATTTTATTACTGCTAATTACTGTTTTTCCCGTTTATATTTTGCTTACTTATGCCAATTTAAGTTACATGAAATATTATTTCTATGTAATGGCTTTAGCACTAGTGTTTATAAGCTTTATGCTTTGGAAATCTCATACTAAAAACGAATTTAGAAGATTGCACAATCTTTTAAAAATTTTACTTTTTATAGGGGTTATCTGTTTAATTTTTATTGATACTTCTTTGCTCTTAGATAAAGTAATTCTTAGATTAAAATAAGTTGATAGAATATAACTACCTTTGCAAAAATTTTTATAATGAATTCAAATAGAAACTCGTCGAGAGGACGACAAGAAGGAAAAAAAAATACACCTCTAAGTAGAAAAAGAAAGCCTTTAGACAGAAAACCGCCTAAAAAAACGACTATAAAGTCAACACCAACAAAAACTTCAGATGCAACATCTGGTATTCGCTTAAATAAATACATTGCCAATTCTGGTATTTGCTCTAGAAGAGAAGCAGATACTTATATAGAACATGGTAGTGTAGAGGTTAATGGGCAGTTGGTTACAGAAATGGGGTACAAAGTACAACCAGATGATATTGTTCGTTTTGATGGCACCTCTATTACACCAGAGCAAAAAAAGTATGTGCTTTTAAACAAGCCTAAAAATTACATTACTACTATGGATGATGATCGTGGTAGAAAAACAGTAATGGAATTAATTGCAAATGCTTCTAAAGAAAGAATATATCCTGTAGGACGTTTGGATAGAAATACCACAGGTTTGTTGTTGTTTACTAATGATGGTGATTTGGCTAAGAAATTAACGCATCCTAAGCACAATGTACGTAAATTGTATCATGCTTCCTTAGATAGAAAATTAGAGTTAAGAGATTTAGAAAAATTAAGAGGAGAAGTAGTTATAGAAGGTAGAAAAGTATTTATTGATGCTGTTTCTTATGTGAATGGAGAGCCTAAGACAGAAATTGGTATCGAAATTCATTCTGGAAGAAACAGAATTGTGCGTAAAATATTTGAACACGTAGGTTATAAAGTAAATAAGTTAGATCGTGTTATTTTTGCAGAGCTCACAAAGAAAAATTTGCCAAGAGGCAGGTGGAGAGAGCTTACTAATTTAGAAGTTTCTAATCTTCAGAAAATGAAATAAATGTATAAGTGAACTTAGGTTCACTTTTTTTTGGTCTATATGTTTAATTTAAAAGCATAAAAAAACCCGAACATTTGTTCGGGTTTTAAGTGGTACCTCCAGGAATCGAACCAGGGACACAAGGATTTTCAGTCCTTTGCTCTACCAACTGAGCTAAGGTACCATTGCCTTAGCGGTTGCAAATATAAAATGTTTTTTTACATTTGCTAAAGAAAAATCAAAAAAATCTTTTGTATTTTTAATTTTAACTAAAAATAAGCGAATGAACCTTGCCGTAGATGTTGGAAATACTAGAGTTAAGGTTGCTGTTTTTGAGAATGATAGCGTTGTAGATTTAGTGGTTTTTGATAAAAGAAAAATAATTTCAGAAATTAAAAAAATAGTAAAATCGTATTCCATTACACAGGGAATTATAGCTAATGTGGCTAGTATTTCAGAAAAAAAAATGGCGCAATTAAAAAAAATCGTCAAATTTCATGTGCTTTCCACTCAATCAAAATTAGCTTTTACTAATTTATACAAAACACCAAATACATTAGGTGTAGATAGAATAGCCTTAGTGGCAGCTGCCATTAAACAATATCCTAATAAAAATGTTTTAATTGTAGATGCAGGTACCTGTATTACGTTTGATTTTGTTAATGCAAAAAAAGAATATTTAGGTGGCGCAATTTCGCCAGGAATAAAACTACGCTACAAAGCTTTAAATTCCTTTACAGCAAACTTACCTTTAATTGCTTCTTTAAAATTAGAGAATTTTATTGGTAAAAATACAGAAGAGAGTATTGTGTCTGGTGTTTTAAACGGCGTTGTAAAGGAGATTGATGGCGTAATTTTAGGGTATAAAGAACAATATTTGGATTTAACAGTAGTTTTAACAGGAGGAGACACAAATTTCTTGTCAAAACAATTAAAAAGTAGCATATTTGCGAATCAAAATTTTCTCCTACACGGATTAAATGAAATATTGAAACTTAACGCATACAAATGATTAAAAAGATTTTTGTAGTTATCTTTTTTATAACTTCTGCTGCACTTGTAGCACAAAGAACAAATTCTTCACCTTATTCTTTTTTTGGTATAGGAGAAAGATATAGCCCTAGAACAGTAGAGCAAAATAGTATGGGTGGCATAGGTGTTGCTTACAATCATTATAAATACTTAAATTTTACAAATCCGGCAGCAAACGCATTTTTAAGAAGAACAACTTATTCTTTAGGTGTTTTTAATACAAATTTAAATATACAATCCGCAGATACCCAACAAACCTCTTATAGTACTAATTTAAATTATTTGGCTTTAGGTTTTCCACTAGGAGAAAAAGCAGGTTTTTCTTTTGGGCTACAACCTTTATCATCCATAGGTTATTCATTAGTAAATAATAATTTTATAGATGGTGAATTTGATAGTTTTACTGTTTTTACAGGAGAAGGTGGTGTAAACAGAATATTTGGTAGTTTTGGGATTAAACTTACTAAAGAGTTGGCTTTAGGTTTAGAAGCAGATTTTAGTTTTGGTAATTCAGAAAGTGTTATTACAAACCAAAGAAATAATGTTGCTTTAGCAACAAGATATAAAGAGATTTATAATACGAGAGGAAACTCGTTAACGGTAGGTGCACAATATCAAAAAACTTTAAAAAATAATGTACATGTAGATGCTGGAGCAACTGCTAAATTAGGTAACAATTTAAATGTTATTGGTAATGAGTTTTTATATTCTTTAACCATAGGTGCAACAGGTATAGAAGCACCAAGAGATACCCTAACAAATGTTGCTTTAGACGGTAGGTATAAATTGCCATTAAAATCTATTATTGGTGTTGGGGTTGGTAAATTTGACAAGTGGTATTTAGGTTTAGAATACGAAAATCAAAATGCGATTGAAACACAAGGCTTATCTAACAACACAAATACTGCTTTTAGGTATGAAAACTCCAACAGATTTTCTTTAGGAGGCTTTTATCTTCCAAAAATTAACTCCGTTTCAAATTATTTTCAAAGGATTACTTATAGAGCAGGTTTGCGCTATGAAAGCTTGGGGTTAGCAGTAAACGGAACAGGTACTGGAGGGAATTTTACAGCAATAAACGACTTTGGCATGTCTTTTGGTTTAGGTATACCATTAAAAGGTCTATCTACGCTTAATGTTGCTGCAGAATATGGTCAAAGAGGAACAACAAACAATAATCTAGTACAAGAAAATTATTTTAACTTTAGATTAAGTTTATCTCTTAGTGATAGATGGTTTATTAAAAGGAAAATTGATTAACATAACTAAAAATTTTAAAATGAAGAAAATTACGTTTTTATTAGCTGCCTTCTTATTTATAACGGTAGTAGAAACAAATGCTCAGGATCAAGAAAGAGAATGTACAATTAAGTACAATTTATTCAAAGGAGATTTTCAATCTAAAAAATATGAAGATGCTTACCCTAATTGGATTTATTTAATGGATAATTGTAAAGATTTATCTGTAAATATTTATAAGTTAGGAGCAACTTTAGCAGAAAAAGTTAAAAAAGACCCTGCTTTGGTAAAAAGAGTTTATGAACAAAGATTACAATATTATCCAAACGTAGATCCTGCAAAAGTACACAGTGATTATGCTTCCTATTTGTATAAAAACAAATTAGCTACAGAAGATGAAATTTTCTTAATTTTAGAAAAAGGTTATAAAACTGATGCTACTAGAATGGGAATAAAGAATTTATATTTATATTTTCAAGGGGTAACAGACAGAAATAAAGATACCAACCCTCAAAAAGTTTTTGATACTTATGATGATGTTTTAGATAATGTAAATAAAAAATTAGAAGGTTATGCCGCTAAATTAGTAGATCTTAAAAAAGATACCATAGCAAACAAAAGGCTAATTCACGCATATTCTACAAACTCAAAAGCATTAGGTCAAGTAGAAGGTGGTTTGGATAATATAATTGTTACTTTATCTACTTGTGAGAGATTAGTACCATTATATACTAGAGATTTTGAAGCAAATAGAAACAATGCAAAGTGGTTACAAAGATCGGTATCTAGAATGTTTAATAAAGGATGTCAATCAGATCCTTTATATGCAAAATTAGCAAGAGCTTATGCAGAGGCTTCACCATCTCCAGAAGCATATGCCTTTTTAGCTAGCGTTTTAGAAGATAATGGAGATACTGCTGGTGCAAATGCAATGAGACAAAAATCTTTTGATTTAGAAACAGATCCTTTAAAAAAGGCAAAGTATAAATTAAAGTTTGCACAAGCTGCAAGAGACAAAGGGCAATATTCTAAGGCAAGAAGTTTAGCAAGAGAAGCTTTAACTTTTAACCCTAATTCTGGTAGAGCATATTTATTAATTTCTAGTTTATACGCAAAAAGTGCAAACAGTTGTGGCGCTACAGAGTTCGAAAAAAGAATGGTTTATGTTGCTGCTTTAAACATGGCAAGAAGAGCTGCTAACGTAGATCCAAGTATTTCTACAACTGCTAAAAAATATATAAGAAGTTATAGCGGCAATGTGCCAAGCCAATCTGTTATTTTTACAGCTGGTGTTTCACCAGGAAGCAGACACACTATAAAATGTTGGATTAGTGAAACTGTAACAGTACCAACCAAATAATTTTGTGATAACACAAAAACAAATAATTAGAAAAAGCATTACTGTAATTTGTATTACAGTAATGCTTTTTTCTTGCTCAAATAATACAGATGAGGTAAGTGATTTCTTAAAAGATAAAAATTTACCCATAGGAAAAGCAAAAGATGCCTATCATGTTTATAAAGATTCTGGCAGAATAACTTCTAAATTAATAACACCGCTTTTGTTAGATTTTAGCAATAGAGAAAAACATCCTTATAGTGAGTTTCCAGAAGGTGTAAAAATTATTAATTTTAGTAATAAAAATAAAGACTCTGTAACAATTACAGGTAAATATGCTTTAACCTACTCTAAAACTGAAATTTCTGAAATTAAAGGAAATGTAGTTGTTGTAAACCATACAGATAAATCTAGGCTCCAGACAGAACAATTATTTTGGGATCAAAAAACACAGTATTTTGTATCTGAAAAGCCATTTGTTTTGTTTAAAGAACAAGATACTATTTATGGTATTGGTTTTGAATGTAAAGAAGATTTGAGCAAACACTTAGCAAAAAAAACAACAGGTAGGTTAGAAAGCGAAAAAATAAAATTATGAATAAACTTTGGAAATTTTTTCAGTACGGTTACTTAATATTAGCCGTTATTTGTTTTGTTGAAGGAATTATTAAATTTACAGAAAACAACTATGTTACCGGCAGTATTCTTATTGGAACAGCTGTTTTGGTAACCATTCTTTTTCTTGTAAAAAGACGTTTTAGAAAACGAATACAAAATAATCAAAATAAAAAATAGATGTATTTGTAATGGAAATAGAATTTGCAATTATTGTGATTTCAGTCATTCTTTCCGCATTTTTTTCGGGAATGGAAATTGCATTTGTCTCCTCCAATAAATTACATATCGAATTAGAGAAAAAGCGCGAAGGTTTTATTCCAAAAATATTGAATAAAATTACTCAAAAACCTTCAAAATTTATCACAACAATGTTGGTTGGTAACAATATTGCATTAGTAATTTACAGTTACTATATGGGTAGGTTTTTAATTCGGTTTTTACCTTTACAAAGTTTTAACGACTTTTCTATACTTTTAATTCAAACACTAATATCTACCATAATCATTTTAATTACTGCGGAATTTTTACCAAAAGCAATATTTAGGATATACGCGAATGAAGTTTTAAAGATTTTTGCTTTACCAGCATATTTTTTCTTTATATTATTTCATTTCTTTTCTGAATTTATTACATTAATTTCTGACTTTTTTTTACGTGTATTTTTTAAAACAAATGCAGACGAGCAACAAGTTGCGTTTAGTAAAGAAGAGTTAGGGAATTATATAACTGAGCAATTAGAAACAGGTAATGAAGATGAAGAATTAGATTCAGAAATTCAAATTTTTCAAAATGCACTAGAATTTCATAATGTAAAAGCAAGAGAAGTAATGGTGCCAAGAACAGAAATTGTTGCCGTTGAAATTCATGAAAAAGTGAGTATATTAAAAAATATATTTATCACAACAGGTTTGTCTAAAATTCTTGTGTATAAAACAGCAATGGATGATGTTATTGGCTATGTAAATGCCTTTGAGCTGTTTAAAAAACCAAAAAGTATAAAATCTATATTACTACCAGTAGAAATTGTACCAGAATCTATGATGATTAATGTAGTATTAAACATTCTTATGAAAAAAAGAAAGAGTGTTGCTATTGTGGTAGATGAGTATGGTGGCACATCTGGCATGATTACAGTAGAAGATATTGTAGAAGAACTTTTTGGAGAAATTGAAGATGAACACGATTCACAGGAATTTTTAGAAGAAAAAATTAACGCAACCACTTTTAATTTTTCTGCAAGATTAGAGGTAGATTATTTAAATGAAACGTATGATTTAAATATACCTAAGTCTGAGGCCTATGAGACTTTAGGAGGTTTTATAATTAATCATACAGAAAATATTCCTTTAGAAAATGAAGTTGTAAATATAGAAGGTTTTGCCATTACAATTTTAAAAACAAGTGGCGCAAAAATAGACAACGTTAGTTTAAAAGTTACCCACCTAGAAGACTGAAAAACAATATAGAATAAAACCACTGTTACTTGTTATTATTTAGTTTAAATGGGTTGCAATATTCAAACCCAAATCGTATATTCGCCCACTGAAATTAAATTAAAAATTATGGCAATTTTATCGAAAATTAGAGAACGCTCTTTGTTCTTAATTATAATAATTGGTTTAGCACTTTTTGCTTTTGTATTAGATCCTTCTACTTTAGGAGACTTTTTTAACTCAAGCAAAGTAAATGAAGTTGGAGAAATTAATGGAGAAACCATTTCTAGACAAGAATTTGCAAATGCTTTAGAGCAATATAAACAACAAACTGGCGGAAGAGTTACGGAAATGCAAGCGGCAAAAACAGTTTGGGATAACTTAGTAAGAACAAAAATTTACCAAGGTCAGTTAGAAGAGGCAGGCATTACTGTAGGAGAAAATGATGTTTGGAATGAATTGATAAACGCGCCTTCTGTGCAAAATAGTCCAGAATTTCAAAACGAAGCAGGTTTGTTTGATGAAGGTTTGTTTAAAACTTTTTTAGCAACCACTAAAGAAGATGAAAGCCAAAAACAATTATGGTCTGCATGGTCTAATTATATGAATCAGATAAAAACAAGTACAGAAACTAATGTGTATAACAAATTAGTTACCGCTGGTTTAGGCGCTTCTCTTAAAGAGGGTGAAATGGATTATATGTTAGAGAATACAAAACTTAACGGACAAATAGTTTACGTGCCGTATACATCTATTGCAGATAGCTTAGTAAAAATTACTAAATCTGAGGTTGCAGCGTATATAAAAGAAAATGCTACAGAATTTAAAACAGATGCAACTAGAGATATTTCTTATGTTCAGTTTAATATTAAAGCTACACCAGAAGATGAAGAGGTAATAAAGCAAAATGTAGCTAATGTTATTGAAGATTCTATAGATAGAAATAAACAAACTGTAGTTGGTCTTAAAAATGCTACAAGTTACAAAGAGTTTTTTGATGCAAATGGCTCGGATATAAATTTAGATGAAAGTTTTAAATATGTAACAGACATTAATCAAACCATTGCTAAAGAGATTTTTGAAGGAAATGAGGGAGATGTTTTTGGTCCTTATAAAGACCAAGAATTTTTTAAAGTTTCTAAAATTACTGCTGTTTCTAAAATGCCAGATTCAGTAAAAGCAAGTCATATTTTAATTCCGTTTGTAGGTTCTCAAAGAGCTAATCCAGAGGTAACTAGAACAGAAGAAGAGGCTAAGCAATTAGCAGATAGTTTACTAACTGTTGTTAAAAGAAGTCGTAGTAAATTTGAAGATTTAGCTAAAGAATTTTCTTCAGATAGTGGTTCTGGAGCAAAAGGTGGAGATTTAGGTTGGTTTAATTACCGCAGAATGACTCCAGAATTTAGAGATTATTCTTTTAATAATAAAACAGGAGATATGGATGTTGTTCAATCGCCATTTGGTTTTCATATTATTAAAATAGATGATCAAAAGAACAACCAAAAGGTGTTAAAACTAGCTACTTTTGGTAGAAAAATTATAGCTTCTGAGCCAACAGAGAATGCAGTATTTCAAAAAGCAGAACAATTTGCTTTAGCAGTTTCTAAAAACTCAGATTATAATGCTGTAGCAAAAGAAAATAATTACAATTTAAGACCTGCTGTTGGTTTAAAGGTATTAGATGAAAATGTACCTGGTATTGGTAACCAAAGGCAAATAGTTTCTTGGGCATTTGGTAGCGATATAGAACTAGGAGCTTTTAAAAGGTTTGATTTAGAAGGCAGCCATGTTGTAGCTATTGTATCTAACATAACAAAAAAAGGTTTATTACCGGTAGAGAAAGCAATAAACACAGTAAGACCAATTTTAACAAATAGTAAAAAAGCAGCTTTAATTGAAGAAAAGTTGCAAGGTGCTACATTAGCAGAAATAGCAAAAGCGAGCAATACTAATGTTAGGTCTGTAAATAGTGTTAAGTTAAAAAGTCCGTCAATTTCTGGTGTAGGTTTAGAGCCTAAAGTTGTTGGTGCTATGTATAACGCTGCATTAAATAAAGTGTACAATAAAATTGAAGGCGATAAAGGAGTTTTTGCTTTTACCGTTACAAAAAGAGATTTACCTACGGCATTGCCTAATTATGAGACAAAAAGAAAGTCGATTTCTCAAGAAAGAAAAAGACAAACTTTTAAAATCTACGAGGCTATGAAAGAGGCAACAGAGGTAAAAGATAATAGAGCTAGTATGTATGTATCTAATTAATTAGAAAAAGCATATAAAAAACCCGTTTAGCAAACTGCTAAACGGGTTTTTTGTTTTTAAGTAAATTTTTATCTAGTAGAAAAAAAAAGTAAATAGAAACAATACAGTCTTTTTAATACATGAGTTTCATATAGGTATTACAGTTTCTTATGTGACCGAAAATTAATAATTTTAAACACAACGAAGCGTAGTTGAGAAATCTCATATTTAATTTTAGATGTCTCTATTTAAATCAAAATGAGATTAGTTTAACTATAATAACTCGTAACTAATTAAAATACAGTGTTTTTTTGATTAAATCCTGTTTTTAATAGTATTTTTTATGTGGTAATAGATTTCACAACTAAAAAAACGATAAGAGTAAATAATTTTTCTATTACTGCTTTTTTTGTGGCGTTATTTAAAGGATTAATTGCTAACTTATTTTGTTGATGCAAATTATTTGGTTAGTGCTATAAATTCGTTGTACTTATATTATTTTAATCTTCTTAATCTATTTTAGATTTGTTGCAAGAAAAAGCCCTTTCGATTTCTCAAAAAGGCTTTATTTTAATTTTGTAAATGTATAAAGGCTTAGCCGTTCATAGAAATTAAGAATTCATCGTTATTCTTAGAAAATTTAATTCTTTCATTTATAAACTCCATAGCCTCAATAGGATTCATATCTGCTAAATATTTACGTAAAACCCACATTCTCTGTACTGTTTTTTCGTCTAATAATAAATCATCTCTTCTTGTAGAGGATTTAATTAAATCTATTGCAGGGTAAATCCTTCTATTAGCAATATTTCTATCCAATTGCAGTTCCATATTACCTGTTCCTTTAAACTCTTCAAAGATAACTTCATCCATTTTAGAGCCAGTTTCTGTAAGTGCAGTAGCAATAATGGTTAAAGAACCTCCGTTTTCTATGTTTCTAGCTGCTCCAAAAAAACGTTTCGGTTTGTGCAATGCATTTGCATCTATACCACCAGAAAGTATTTTTCCAGAGGCTGGTGCAACAGTGTTGTAAGCTCTTGCCAAACGTGTAATAGAATCTAAAAGAATTACTACATCATGGCCACATTCTACCAAACGTTTTGCTTTTTCTAGCACAATATTGGCAACTCTTACATGTTTATCTGCAGGCTCATCAAAGGTAGAGGCAACTACCTCTCCACGCACGCTTCTTTGCATGTCTGTAACCTCTTCTGGCCTTTCATCAATAAGCAAAACAATTTGGTAAACCTCTGGGTGATTGTAGGCAATAGCTTTGGCCACATCTTTTAATAACATGGTTTTACCTGTTTTTGGTTGCGCTACAATCATACCACGTTGTCCTTTACCTAAAGGAGAAAATAAATCGATTATTCTAGTGGATAACGAACTGCCTTTTTCAGCTAAATTGAATTTTTCTTGAGGAAACAAAGGTGTTAAGTGTTCAAAAGAAACTCTATCTCTAACAATATTAGGGTTTAATCCGTTAATTTTAGATACTCTAATTAAAGGAAAATATTTTTCACCTTCTTTAGGTGGTCTTACATTTCCTCTAACTGTGTCCCCAGTTTTTAAACCAAACAATTTAATTTGAGACTGAGAAACATAAATATCATCTGGAGAAGATAGATAGTTGTAGTCAGATGAACGCAAAAAACCATAACCATCTGGCATCATTTCTAATACTCCTTCACTTTCAATAATTCCATCAAATTCAAAATCTGGATCTCTATATCTATTGTTAGATTTATTTCTATTTGAATTGCTTTTATCTCTATTTTGGTTATTCTTAGCGTTTTTATTTTGTTGCTGAGAATTATTTTGAGAGGTGTTATTTGCCTTGTTTTTGTGAACAGGTTTGTGTTGTGTTGGTGTATTGTTTTTATCTTCTTTATCTGTATTTACAACAGTTTCAGCTTTAACTTGCTCTTTTTTTACTGGTGCTGTTTTTATAACAACTTTCTTTTTGGGTTGGGGTTTATCTTCTATTTGTTCTTTATTATTTGTTTTTACAGAAAATTCCTGCTTTGTATTGTCTAGCTTTTCTGTCTTTGGTTGCGCTTTTTTTACTACCCTTTTTCTTTTTGGTTTTTCTTCAGTAGTATTTTTAGCATCTTTAGTAGTTTCTACTTTAGATTTAGAAGGGTTAGCGGCTTGTGTGTCTAAGATTTGGTATACTAAGTCTAATTTTTTTAGTTGGCTAGTTTTAGTAAGACCAATAGTTTTAGCAATACCTTGTAGTTCAGCAAGTGTTTTTGCTTTTAGTTCTGAAATTTCGAACATTATATATGTGTTAAGTTAAAATCTTAATTGTTTATAAAGATTTGTGTAATTTTTAATGATAGGTTTTAGTTTTGTATAGTGCTACAAAATAACTAATGCGTGGTTTTATTATGTAGCAAATATATACTTTTTTTTTTAGTTGTTCCTTTTCTTTTTAAAAAAGAAAATCCTATTTTTGTGCAACAATATAAAGTAAATGATTCAAAGAATACAAACCCTATATTTATTATTTGCTTCGGCAATTTCTGGCGGTTTAATTTTTGTTTTCGATTTATGGGACTCTGTTAAGAAAGATGTGTTTGCTATAGATTTAATAGCAAGTGACCTCTTAACCCTTAAAACAATACCTATATTGTTTATTATTTCTGCGGTTGTAGCTTTTGTTACTATTTTTGTATTTAAAAATAGAAAATTACAATTTGTTATTGGTCGTATTGTAATTTTGATAAACCTTATTTTATTAGGATTATTGATATATGTGTCGCTAATGTTACCTGGAGAACTTGTTATTTCTGAGAAGGGTATTGGGATGTTTTTACCTATTTTGGCTATTTTGCTTGTTGTTTTGGCAAATAAAGCTATTAAAAAGGATGAAGATCTCGTAAAATCTGCGGATAGATTGAGATAAAACTAACATCTTAGTTATATTTAGTGCGAAAAAAAACCGAGAATTATTCTCGGTTTTTTATTTTAAAAAAAATAACTTATTTTCCTTTTTTCGGAATTTCAAGAATCTTAACAATTTTAGAGCAAAAAAAATAAAATTTCGATGTCTCTGATAACGTGATAGTTAAGTGTTTGCCATCCCCTAATTAAGGGATGGCAAATATCCCCTAATTAAGGGATTGTGTAGTATAATAATCTAATCTAAATTTGTAGTGTTAACATGAAAAAAAAAATATACGTTCATATAGCAGATGATCATAAAATATTAATAGATGGTCTTATAGCTGTTTTAGATACTGATGATGATATAGAGGTTAAAGGGTGTTCTTTTACAGGTCAAGAAGTTATTGATTGGTTTTTAGTTAGAAATAATACAGCCGATATTTTAATATTAGATATTACAATGCCTGTTATAGATGGAATAGATGTTTTAAAGCATTTTTATAGAAAAGGTATAAAACAAAAAGTTATTGTGCTCTCTAGTTTTGATGAGCTCAAATTTGTTCAAGAGGTGTTAAGATTAGGAGGAAATGGGTATATATCTAAGAATGAAGCAGGAGAACATATTTTAGACGCAATAAAAGCGGTTTATAACAATGAGCAGTATTTTAGTGATAGTATAAGAACAGAGTTATTAAGAGCTTATTCTAATTTAGACAAAGCTCTAGATACTGAACCAGAATTAGAAAAACTTGTTTCTTTAACAGATACAGAAATTAAAGTAATAAAATTTATATCAGAGGAATTAAGTACGGTGCAAATTGCAAAGTTGATGAATGTAAGTGCGCACACAATAGAAACTCATAGAAAGAAATTAAAAAAGAAATTAAATGTTAAAAGCACTGTAGGATTAGCAATGTTTGCGGTTAAATATGGGATTGTATAACTGATATTCCCCAATTTTAAGTTTTAGCCCCTAAAAAACTTAAGCTCCCCCAAAATATACTTTACCATATGTAAACATTGCTTTTTTTACTTTAAACTTTATGTTAATAAAAAAACTAAAAACCAAATATTATGAAAACTATTAAATTAATTACCCTTTTTGCTATTTTTGCATTTGTATTTTCTTCTTGTTCTAATAACGAAACCTTATCATTAGAAAATGAAACAGCAATTCAGCCGTTATTAAAGACGTATAAAATTAAAAGAGATGCTACAGGGGCATATTCCGTAGATTTTAATGTTGCTGAGAATGTTAGAGTAGAAAAAGTTAAAAATTACGAGACAAATACCAGCCAAATTCACTTATATGAATCTGACGAGATTTCTGCTCAAAAGCAATCTGAAGAATTAGTTATTGATGGCAAAAAATTAGCAATAGGATTTATAGATACCAATATAAACAGCGCTTCTAATATAACTATTGAAGATGATAATATTTCTTTAGCAAAAACCAACTCTACCTTAAAAGACTATAGTATAGAAACAAATGAAGATGGTACTTTTACTTTAGGTTTTAATGTAAATTCTCAAACAGATGTAGATTTTGTTTTTAACGAAGAAAGTAATATCTACGAAATTCATTTAGAGAAAGGAAAATCTGATGTAACATCTTTTTCTAGAACTTTAACCAAAACAGGAGATGTTTTAAAAATAGATTTTGTAAACCATACTAATGTTGCTGCCAAAGGTTTAGCTTCTAAAGCATTAATTAAAAAAAGAAGAAAGCCTAGAATTGTTGTAGGTAATGGAGAAAGTGTAGAAAATCTATAGCCTAAATACCTCTAAGCTAGAAAAGAATATTGAAAAGGAAAAGGAAATATTGTTTTTACATTTTATTTGTTTTACTTAACGCTTTTAAGTTAAGTACAAGCCCCCTAAATAAAAATGTTACTGAAGGAGCTTCTATTGCAGAAACTCCTTCAGTTTTTGTATTTAAGAAAGATTCTCTTTTTTTACAAAAATACAAACAAATAAAAGAAAATTATCAAAAAGAAAATTTTGTAAAAACGCTAAAAGACGCATTAAATTTATATGAGACAATTCCAGAAAAAGAATACCTTAAATTAATTGATATTCAAACTTTAATAGCAGATACCTACAGCAAAACAAATAACTACAGACAAGCTTTACTTTTCTATAAAAAAACTATAAGTTTATTAGAAGTAAAACCCATAGATAAAGATAACAGCGAAAATATTAATTTCAAGCAGGTTAATACTGCTAAGTTAAACCTTAGAATAGCAAATTCTTACCAGTATTTATCATTAGCAGATAGTGCAAAATACTATTATAAGAAAGTTGAAAACAATAATAGTTTAGATAATAAAGTACTCAAGTATAAAGCTGTAGCTTACGCAAGTTTATCTGGCATGTATCAATTAGATTCAGTGTATAATAAAGCTATTGATTATGCTAAAAAATCTATTTTAATAAATAAAACAATAAAAAACAAAATTGGCGAATCTATTGCTTTAACCAATTTGGGGAGTATCTATTTGTCTCAAGGTAACTTTAAGTTGGCTAAAGAAATTTATCTTTCGGGTATCAATTTAATTAATAATGATAACAGCCAAACTGCTGTAAAATTAAAAGCAGATTTGTATTACAATTTGGCATGGGCAATGCGTAATTTAAAAGAATATAAGGCATACGATTATCAAGAACTTTCATTTGAAATTGAAGATGACTTAAGAGATAAAGAAATAAGAAGAGCAATTGAAGAGGTAAATGCAAAGTATAATGTAGATGTAATAAAAAAGCAAGAAGAAAATAAAAGATTACAAGATAGAATTACCTTTTGGGTATATGCAGCAGGTAGCATTTTAGTAATACTTTCTTTATTATATTTTTTACACACCTATAAACTTAGACAAAGAAATTTGCGATTAGAGTTAAGTCAAACGCAACTAATACAAAATCAAAATATGGAAAAAATTAAAGCCGAAGTTCAAAATAGGGTTTTAAATGCAACCATAGATGGTAAAGAAACAGAAAGAAAAGAAATAGCAGAAACTTTACATGATAGTGTTAGCGCCTTACTTTCTTCTGCTAATTTGCACTTAATGGCAACTAAAAAACAATTAAAAAACAGTGCGCCAGTAGAAATTTCTAAGACGCAAGATATTATTGCAGAAGCATCGCAAAAAATAAGAGATTTATCGCACACATTAGTATCTTCTATTTTGCTGAAATTCGGATTAAAATTAGCTATTAATGAGTTAACAAGTAAATTTTCAAATTCTAATTTAAAAATTACAGCAAATATTGAAAATATTAAGCGATATGAACAAAATTTCGAAATTAAAATCTATAATATTATACAAGAATTACTAAATAATATTATAAAACATAGTAAAGCAAATGAAGCGAATATTGTATTCAATGAAAAAAATAATCGTATTTATTTTCAAATTTCAGATAACGGAATTGGTTTTGATAAAACTAAAACCATAAACAAAAATGGATTAGGCTTAAGCCATATAGAGGCAAGAGTTTTGTTAATGAAAGGTGACTTTTCGCTGAAGTCAAAAACAGATAAGGGAACAGTTATTCATATTGAATTGCCAATTGTAGAAAAAGAATTTATTATCCGCGTTTAGCTAATTCTATAATTTCTAAATTTTTAATTTCTTCCTGATCTACTTCAAAACGAAGCATGGTTCTTATTTTATGAAACCCATGATTTCCAGCAGCACCAGGATTTAAGTGCAATAGATTTAGTTTTTTATCGAATTGTACTTTTAAAATATGAGAATGCCCACAAATAAAAAGCTTAGGCGGGTTTTTTTCTAGCTCTTCTTTAACTCTTTGTTTGTATCTGTATGGGTAACCACCAATATGAGTAATCCAAACAGAAATACTTTCTACAGTAAACTTTAGATCAAGAGGAAATTCTAGCCTTGCGTCTTTATCGTCTATATTCCCATAAACACAGCGTAAGGGTTTTAGTTTTTTAATAGCATCTGTAACTTTTAAATCACCTATATCTCCTGCATGCCAAACTTCATCTGCCTGCTTTACAAATTTTAAAATTTGAGCATCTATAAAACTATGCGTGTCCGATAATAATAAGATTTTCTTCACAATTCAAAAATAACAATAACAAAATAAATTCCGTAATTTTGACAGCTATTAAAAAAACCTTTTTTTGAGATATTTTATAGAACTTTCTTATAACGGAAAAAATTACCACGGTTGGCAAATTCAACCAGATGTTATCTCTGTACAAGAAAAGTTAAACAACGCCTTAAGTACCATTTTACAGCTTAAAATAGAGGTAGTTGGCGCTGGTAGAACAGATACAGGTGTGCACGCAACACAAATGTTTGCGCATTTTGATGTAGAAACAGCATTAAAAGGCGATATGGTTTTTAAACTGAATTCTATTTTACCAAATGATATTACAGTAGCTAAAGTTTTTTTGGTAGATGATGAGATTCATGCACGTTTTAATGCATTATCTAGAAGTTATGAATACCGAATATGGTTGGGTAGAAATCCTTTTTTACTCGATTTCTCTTGGCAGATTCATTCGCAAGAAATAGATGTAGTTCAAATGAATAAAGCCGCAGAATTGCTTTTAGAATATACAAATTTTCAAACTTTTTCTAAAGTAAAAACAGAAGTATACACATTCAATTGCAAGGTTACAACAGCAGTCTGGCAACAAGAAGGAAATTTATTAACATTTCATATTTCTGCGAATAGGTTTCTTAGAAATATGGTGAGAGCTATTGTTGGTACTTTAATAGATGTAGGATTAGGTAAAATAAATACAAATGATTTTAGACAAATTATAGAAAGTAAAAATAGAAGTAATGCTGGTTTGTCTGTGCCTGCAAAAGGTTTATTTTTAACACAAATAAAATATTAAATTTTGGCGAACAAAACAGGAAATGCTTTTGATATGGATATTTTTTTGCGACTAATGAGTTTCGCAAAAAAATATAAGCTTAATTTCTTTATAGCTTCTGCATCTACAATTACATTGGCAGGTGTTGCTTTGCTAACTCCTATAATTTTAAAGGAAACTGTAGATGTTTATATTACAGATAAAAATTTAGAAGGCTTAGTATTTAATGTAATGCTAATGTTTGGTGTGCTACTGCTAGAAGTTTTATTACGTTTTACTTTTATTTATTTTGCAAATTGGGTAGGCCAGCATATTATAAGAGATATTCGTGCAAAAATATTTAGACATATTTTACAATTTAGAATGTCTTATTTTGATAAGAATTCTGTGGGTAAACTGGTTACAAGAGTAGTTTCTGATATAGAAACTATTGCCGCCTTTTTTAGTTCTGGTGTGTTTACTATTGTAAGTGATATTTTGCAAATGTTTGCCGTAATTATTGTGATGTTTATTATCAACTGGAAATTAGCATGTGTAGCAATTGCAGTATTACCTATTTTACTGTATGCTACCAAAGTTTTTCAGAAAGCAATAAAAGCAACTTTTCAAGAAGTTAGAAATCAAGTAGCAAATTTAAATGGCTTTGTACAAGAAAGAGTTACAGGAATGAAAATTGTACAACTCTTTAATAGAGAACGCATAGAGTATGAAAATTTTAAAGAAATAAATAACAAACACAAAGAAGCATACTTAAAAACCATTTGGTATTTCTCTATCTTTTTTCCAATTGCAGAAATTTTATCCTCTATAGGTATTGGTTTAATTGTTTGGTTTGGTAGCAAGCAAGTTATTGGTAATGCTGTTCCTGGTCCAGGTACTGTAATGGCTTTTGTACAAATGGCGCAAATGTTATTTAGACCTTTAAGGCAAATTGCAGACAAATTTAATCAGCTGCAAATGGGTATTGTATCTGGTGAGAGAGTTTTTAAAATTATAGATACAGAAAGTACAATCTCTAAAAATGGTAAAAAAATTGCAAAAAATCTAAAAGGAGATATTAGCTTTAATAACGTTCGCTTTAGTTACCTAGAAGATGAAGAGGTATTAAAAGGAATTAGTTTAGACGTTAAAAGTGGTCAAACTATTGCTATTGTTGGAGCAACAGGCGCAGGAAAATCTACAATTATTAATTTAATAAATCGTTTTTATGAAATAGATAGTGGTACTATTTCTGTGGATAATGTGTTAATAGATAATTATGAGTTAGCAACGCTAAGAGACGAAATTGCTATTGTTTTGCAAGATGTATTCTTGTTTTCAGATTCTATATTAAACAATATTACCTTAAAAGATGAAACCATTTCAGAAGAAACAGTTATAGCAGCTGCAAAACAAATTGGTATTCATGATTTTATTATGACTTTACCTAATGGCTATTATTACAACGTAAAAGAACGCGGTGCAATGCTTTCTTCTGGTCAAAGACAACTCATTGCATTTTTAAGAGCCTATGTAAGTAAACCTAGTATTTTAATATTAGATGAAGCAACCTCTTCTGTAGATGCGCATGCGGAGCAAATGATACAACATGCAACAGAAACCATAACTAAAGACAGAACATCTATTGTAATTGCGCATAGATTAGCTACTATAAAGCAAGCAGATAAAATTATTGTAATGGATAAGGGGTTAATTGTAGAAGAGGGAACACATATAGAACTTTTAGAAAAACAAAAAGGATACTATAAAAACTTATACAGCAAACAATTTAGTTTAGATGTTGTTACTTAGTTTCTTTCATATACATTTGATAATTAAAATAAAAAAACTTACAATAATCAAAAAAACAATTTTTAAATAGTTTTTTTATTGTATACATTTTTTTTTGGTTAAACTTATATTTGTAAATTTTTATTTGGAATGAAAAATGAACTTGCTAAAAATTTTGGTTATTTATTTGAAGATGCGCTGTTAGAGGAAATCAATACTTTAGGTATTGCTCGGCAATTTAAGGCAGAAACCACAATTATAGAGCTAGGAGACTTTATAAAATCTATGCCATTACTACTTTCTGGTGCTATAAAAATTACAAGAGAAGATGCTAATGGAGATGAATTGGTGTTGTATTATTTAGAGCAAGGAGACACATGTGCAATGACTTTATCTTGTTGCTTGGGCCAAACCAAAAGTAAAATTAGAGCAGTTGCAGAAACAGATGTTTCTCTTATTTTGTTGCCAAAAGAAAAAATGACAACATGGTTAAGTTCTTATAAAACATGGCAAGCTTTTATTTTAGAAAGCTACCATAATAGAGTAGAAGAACTTTTACAGGCTGTAGATACCATAGCCTTCTTAAAATTAGACGAGCGCCTTTTTAAATATTTAAAAGACAAAGCTATGGTTAATAAAAATGATGAATTAACCACAACACACAAACAAATTTCCGAAGATTTACATACCTCTAGAGTTGTAATTTCTAGATTGCTTAAAAAACTAGAAAATGAAGGAAAAGTAAAATTATTTAGAAGTAGTATTAAGGTTTTAGAATTGTAAACTATGTTTTAAATGCTATGCTAAGTCTAAATTATAGAACCCTCCACAATTTTTAGTTCTTTTTTTAGAAAACTGTGTTATTAAATATGCTGTTGTAATAAGGTTTCTTAGTTCACATAATTCTACAGATAATTCAGAGTTATCATACAAACGTTTGTTGTCTTCGTATAAAACTTTTAATTTTCTTTCTGCCCTAAGCAAGCGCTCATTAGAACGCACAATACCCACATAATTGGTCATAATAGTTTTTACCTCATTTCTATCGTGAGTAATTAACACTTCTTCCATATTTTTTAAAACACCATTATCATTCCAAACAGGTATGTTTTTAGGGAATTTTGCATTTTTGTATTTTTTAGAAATATGTTTAAATGCTTTATGTGCATACACTAAACCTTCTAATAAAGAGTTAGAAGCAAGTCTATTACCACCATGTAAACCCGTTTTAGTTACTTCGCCACAGGCGTACAAATTTTTAATAGAAGTTTTTGCTTTTTTATTAACTGCAACACCGCCACAAATGTAATGAGATGCTGGTACTACAGGAATATAATCTGTACAAACATTAATATTTAAAGAGGCACATTTTTGAGTTATGTTTGGAAAATGTTCTTTAAACTTATCCATATCTAGCATTGTGCAATCTAAATATACATGAGGTTTGCCACTTTTTTTTAGTTCGTTATCTATGGCTCTAGCCACAATATCTCTAGAGGCCAATTCTTCTCGTTCATCATATTTATGTATAAACGGTTTGCCATAAAAATCTTTTAATTTGGCACCAAAACCTCTTACAGCTTCAGAAATTAAAAAAGCAGGGTATTCTCCTGGATTGTATAATGCAGTGGGATGAAATTGGATAAATTCCATTTCAGAAATTTCTGCTTTTGCACGGTATGCAATTCCTACTCCATCGCCTGTTGCAATTTCTGGGTTGGTTGTAGTTTGATAAACTTGTCCATTTCCGCCAGAGGCAAGTAAGGTAAATTTACTTACAAATGTTTTTACTTGATTGTTTTTTTTATCTAAAACATAAGCACCATAGCAAGAAACTTTACTATTTCTTTTAATTGGTTTTTGCTTTACTTGATGTTCTGTAATTAAATCTATTGCAAAATGGTGCGTTAAAAAATCTATATTAGGTAAGGCATTTACTTGTGCCAATAAAGCACGCTCTATTTCTGCACCAGTAATATCTGTATGATGTAAAATTCTGTTTTGTGAGTGGCCACCTTCTTTACCTAAATCATAATTACCTTGCTCATTTTTATCAAATTCTGTACCCCAATCTATTAATTCTTGAAGTCTTTTAGGAGCATTTTCAATAACCATTCTAACCACACTCTCGTCGCACAAACCATCACCAGCAATTAAAGTATCTTGTATGTGCTGCTCAAAACTATCTAAAGTTTGGTTGTATACAGTAGCAATGCCACCTTGTGCATATTTGGTGTTAGATTCGCTTTGCGTGTCTTTTGTAACAATAGTAACTTTTGCATTTTTGTGTTTTGTTGCTATTTTTAGCGCGAAAGTAAGGCCAGAAACCCCAGAACCAATTACTAAAAAATCTGTTGTAATTTTATTTTTGTTACTAAACATGTATTTTATTTAGAAAGCGCTAACATTCTTTGTATTGGAATAATTGCTTTTTTAGACAACTCTTCTGCTACCTCTATATTTGGTAATTCGTGTTGCAAACACAGGTACAACTTTTTCATTGTGTTCATTTTCATATAAGCACACTCGCTACAAGCGCAAGTATTGTTTTCTTTAGCAGGTGCAGGTATAATTTCTTTATCTGGATTTTCTTGAGACATTTGAAATAAAATACCAGCTTCTGTAGCTACAATAAACTTTTTGTTTTTGCTGTTTTTTACATGATTTAACAAACCAGAAGTAGATCCAATATATTTAGCAACTTTTAGCAAGTGTGCCTCAGATTCGGGATGCGCTATAATTTCTGCATCTGGATTTTCTTTGTATAAATCTATTAATTTTTCCATAGAAAAAGCTTCATGTACCATGCAAGCACCATCCCAAAGTAACATTTCTCTGCCTGTTTCTTTGTTTAAATAATCTCCTAAATTTCTATCGGGTGCAAAAATTATAGGTTGTTCTTTTGGTATAGACTCTATAATTTTTTTTGCGTTAGAAGAGGTACAAACATAATCGCTTAAAGCTTTAATTTCTGCAGAGCAGTTAATATAAGTAACTACTAAATGTTCTGGATGCTTCTTTTTAAAGGCAGCAAAATCTTCTGGTGGGCAAGAATCTGCCAAAGAACAACCTGCTAGCAAATCTGGTAATAAGACTTTTTTAGTAGGATTTAAAATTTTAGCTGTTTCTGCCATAAAATGCACGCCTGCAAACACTATAATATCTGCATCTGTTTTAGCCGCTTGTTGTGCTAATGCCAAACTATCTCCAACAAAATCTGCAATTTGTTGAATGGCATCAATTTGATAATAATGTGCCAAAATAACTGCATTTTTTTCTTTTTTAAGCTTTAGAATTTCTTCTACATAATCTATGTTAGGTGTTTCTATATCTAAAAACCCTTTTTCACTAAGATTTTTCTTTGCAACCACTAAAGTATCCATAAAATTTCTTTATTTTTAACTGGTTTGCAAATATAACTGCATTTTTGTGGGTAATAAAATGAATGCAAGCATTCTGTAGCAATAAAAGCTAATATATGTTAATTTTAAATAAAGATTTTTGGGAAAAGAAGTATCAAACCAATAAAATTGGATGGGATTTGGGTATGGTGTCTCCACCTTTAAAAGCATATTTTGATCAACTTGAGAACAAAGATTTAAAAATTCTAATTCCTGGTGGTGGTAATTCTTATGAAGCAGAGTATTTATTTAACAAAGGATTTAAAAATGTTTATGTTGTGGATTTGGCAAAAAGTGCGCTTAAAAACATAAAGAATAGAGTTGCTAACTTCCCTAAATCACAACTGCTATTAGGAGATTTTTTTGAGTTAGAACAAAAGTTTGATTTGGTAATTGAGCAAACTTTTTTTTGTGCCATTCAACCAAATCTTAGACAAAAGTATGCTGAAAAAATGCACAGTATTTTAAATGATGATGGAAAGTTAGTAGGCTTACTTTTTAATGCAAAATTAAACGAAGATCATCCACCTTTTGGTGGAAGTAAGGAAGAATACATAACTTATTTTGAAAAGCAGTTTATTACAGAAAAAATGGAGCTAGCCTATAATTCTTATGAAAACAGAAAAGGAATGGAACTTTTTGTTAAAATGCGTGTAAAATAAATATTTATCTTTATTTATTCTAAATAAACAATTATATTTGCAGTATAAATTAGCGAAATGATTGTTTTTTATAAGCCAAACTCCGTTAAAACTACAATACCTAAAGTAGTTGCTGCCACAAGATTGATAGATTGTGATACGTCTTGTGCCACCAATTGCATAAAACCAAAAAGCAAGTGTTGTAATAAATACAAAAAGAAAGGTATTAATTGTAAACGATGCCCTAAAATAGTATTTCAAAAGGCTTCTTAATCAGCTGCAACTTTCTTAAATAAAATAGCAATCAATTTTTTATTTAAAAGCGTTTAAACCTGTTATGTCTAATCCTGTAATTAGTAAATGAATATCGTGCGTTCCTTCATAAGTAACTACACTTTCTAAATTCATCATGTGACGCATAATAGAGTATTCTCCAGAAATTCCCATTCCGCCTAATATTTGTCTTGCTTCTCTGGCAATTTTAATGGCCATTTCTACATTGTTTCTTTTCGCCATAGAAATTTGAGCAGAGGTTGCTTTATCTTCATTTTTTAATGTACCTAATCGCCAAGCTAATAATTGTGCTTTGGTAATTTCTGTAATCATTTCTGCTAATTTTTTTTGCTGCAATTGAAACTGCGCAATAGGTTTGCCAAATTGTAAACGTTCTTTAGCATATTTTAAAGCAGTGTCATAACAATCCATTGCAGCGCCTATTGCGCCCCAAGCAATGCCATATCTGGCAGAATCTAAACAACCCAAGGGTGCACTTAAGCCAGATTTATTTGGTAATAAATTTTCTTTAGGTATTCTCACGTTATCAAAAATAAGTTCCCCTGTAGCAGAAGCTCTTAAAGACCATTTGTTGTGTGTTTCTGGTGTAGAAAAGCCTTTCATGCCACGTTCTACCAATAAACCATGAATTCCACCTTCTTCATTTTTTGCCCAAACAACAGCTACATCACAAAAAGGTGCGTTAGAAATCCACATTTTTGCACCGTTTAAAAGATAATAATCACCTTTGTCTTTAAAATTAGTTTCCATGCCACCAGGATTAGAGCCGTGGTTTGGTTCTGTTAAACCAAAACTTCCAATCCATTCGCCAGTGGCTAATTTGGGTAAGTATTTTTTACGTTGTGCTTCATTACCATAAGCAAAAATAGGGTACATTACTAAAGAAGATTGCACAGAAGCTGTACTTCTTATACCAGAATCGCCACGTTCTATTTCTTGCATAATTAATCCGTAAGAAATTTGATCTAAACCTGAGCCACCATATTTAACAGGTATGTGAGCACCAAATGCACCAATTTCTGCTAAACCGCTTATAATTTGTTTTGGAAATTTTGCTTTTTGTGCATAATCTTCTATAATAGGAGAAACCTCTCTTTTTACCCATTCTCTTGCCGTATTTTGAATAAGCTTATGCTCTTCTGTTAGCAAATCGTTTATATGATAATAATCTGGCGCTTTAAAAAGATCTGGTTTCATAAATGCTTTTTGGGTTTGATGTTTTAGAAAAATATATTGAAACGAAAGGTTATAATAGCATAGTACATGGAAAAATAATGATGCGCTAGTAAAAATACATATCTTTTTTAAAGTTAAACCCTAGAAATTGTTAAAAAGTAAAGCATTTCTTTTAAGTTTGTAGCAATGAAATATACTTTAGGAAAAGAAGAACGTTTAAAAAGTAGAAAACTGATAGAAAGACTTTATACAGAGGGTAATTCTGTTAAAAAATTTCCTTTAAGAATGGTGTATTTGCAAATAGAACATACTTCAAATTTTCCGGCGCAAGTTGGTGTCTCTGTTCCTAAGAGAATTTTTAAATTAGCCGTAAAAAGAAATCGGTTAAAACGATTGCTAAGGGAGACTTATCGTTTGCAAAAAGAAATTGTATACAAAAATGTAGATAAACCTTATGTGTATATGATTTCGTATATTGGGAAAGATGAGCTAAAGTATGAAGAATTGTTTGTAAAAATGGAAGAGTTACTCAATAACTTTATCAATAAAATAAAAAATAAAACAGATGAAAATATTTAAATTTAAGAAAAAAACAGTTATTCTACTTCTAGTAGGTACATTGTTTTTAACCTATTCATTTAAATCTAAGTTTTTTGAAGTTGCCAAACAGATAGAAATTTACAATACATTATTTAAAGAGTTAAATATGTATTATGTAGATGAAATTAATCCTGCAGATTTAACGGATAAAGCCATTAAAAATACTTTAAAAAATTTAGATCCGTACACAAATTTTTACAATGAACAAGATGTAGAAACAGCTAGAATAAGAAGGGCAGGAGAGTATGGTGGTATTGGTGTATCTGTATATTATACTGCAAAAGGTATTGAATTGAACGAAATTTACAAAGGATACTCTGCAGATAAAGCAGGTTTAAAAGCGGGAGATATTATTGTTGCTGTAGATAACCAATCTATAAAAAATATGGAAAGAGGGCAACTTTCCATGTTATTAAAAGGAACACCAAATAGTAAGTTTACGGTAAAAATAGAAAGACAAGGTAAAACTTTAAACAAAGAAATAACTAGAGACAAAGTAATTATTAACCCTGTGCCATTTGCAGAAATGATAGATGAAGAAACGGGTTATATTACCTTAACTCGTTTTAATGAAAAAGCATCTTCTGAAGTTAAAAAAGCGTACAGAAAATTAAAAAAACAAGGCATGAAAAAACTTGTTTTTGATTTACGTTACAATCCAGGAGGTTCTTTACTAGAATCTATAAGAATTTCCAACTTTTTTTTACCAAAAGGAAAAACTATTGTAACTACAAAAGCAAAAGTTAAAAAATGGAGCAATACCTATAAAACAAGGCAAGAACCTTTAGATTTAGAAATACCAATTGTGGTTTTAATAAATGAACGTTCTGCTTCTGCATCTGAAATAGTTAGTGGATCTTTACAAGACTATGATAGAGCTGTAATTTTAGGAAAACGTTCTTTTGGTAAAGGTTTGGTGCAACGTTATAGAGAGCTAACTTATGGTACGCAGTTAAAATTAACAATTTCTAAATATTACACACCAAGTGGAAGATGTATACAAGAATTAGATTATACCAATAGAGATGATAAAGGGAATATTCCTAAATTTTCTGATAAAGAAGTAAATGCTTTTAAAACAGCAAATGGTAGAACCGTTTATGATGGTGGAGGCGTACAACCAGATGTAGAAATTACTACCACAAATAAAAACAATACTACAGATAAGTTATTAAAATCGAAAGCCATTTTTAATTTTGCTACAAAGTTTTATTATGAAAATGCCAGTATTGGCGATTTAGAAAATTTTAAGTTTAATACAGGCAATTTTAAGGATTTTACCAAATTTTTAAAAACAGATACTACTTTTGTTACAAAGCAAGAAAGTTTATTTAAATCTGCATACAAAGTTGCTAAAGGAAATAATATATCAAAAGAGTACGAGGTTATAAAAGAAAAATTATTTGCCGCAAAAATTAAAGAAATCTCTAAAAATGAAGATGTTATTTTAGAATTGATTCAAGAAGAAATTTTAGAAAGGTATTTTTATAAAGAAGGCGTTTATAAATATAATTTACAAAAAGATAATACCATTTCTATGGCTGTTGATTTGTTGAAAAATGAGTCTAGATATGCACAAATTTTATCGGTTAAAAGATAGTATATTTACCCACCAAACAAAGCTACATTTAATTGAAAAAAATAAATAGAACAAGAGCACAAGAATCTACAAATGCCATAGAAAAATTATACATCTCTATGCGTCATTTATTTAGTAGAGGTTTTTATAAGCCAATGGGTGTTTCTGGTGATGCTTTAAGAAAATCTTTATTATTACTAAGACCAGAAATTTATGGGTCTATTGCAGAAGATAAGATAGAACTTAATGGTTTAACCTACGTAATAGAAAGGCTACCAGAAGGAATAGAAGAATGTCAGTTTATAAATTTAACAGCAGATGAAGGTTATAAAAACTCGCATTTTAAAGCTATAATTCCGCCAAAAAGGCGAAGAAATTGTTATAGAATAGATAAGGATCAAATAAATATAGAAATTACTAGAGGAAGATCTGAAATTTATGACATTTTAACGCACCTTACTTTTTTATTTATTGAATCGCATAAGATTTATGAAAGAATTGCTTTAAATGATGGTGAGGACTTTACAAGAGAATGGAAACATTTGGAAGCTATTGTTATTCATAAAAAAGAAATAACAGCAGAACAAAGAGAAATTACAATTGCACACTTAGGCAATATTTTGGGTAGAACATTTGAAGAGGTTTTTGCTATTCATAAAAGTTTTTTTGTAGCCCAAAATCCAGATAGATTTTTCGATTTAATTTATTGGTTAGGTAAATTAGCCAGTAATGAGATCTTAGAAAATAATAAAAGAACGGTAACATTTAGTTCTGTTTTGGTAGAAGAAATAGGGCATCATATTTATGGAGAAATATGGGCAAATAACATAAAAAAAGTACTAGAAGATAAGCAACTAATTAAAAGACCCATGCACATTATTAGTGCAAATATGCACAGTGTTTTAAATTCTTTATATGCTAAAAAAGCATTGGTAAAAGAAGTGGAAACTTTAAAAGATTTTGAAATTTACGAGCTTTTAAGTAATGCCAATAGTAAAGCATTACAAAATAAAGTAAAGGATTTTGCAGCTAAAAATGGTTTAATTTATATTAAAGATACTTCTGGTACCAATATTAATGTACAAATTATAGATACCGCCAAAATAAATTTTGACGTTTTAACGTTCTCTAAAAGAGAAAGTTTAAAAGAAAACCCTGTTATAGTAGTAATGGATTATGCTTTTGGTGAGCAGGCTTATGAAACCATGGACGAGCTTTTGAAACCTTACATCTGCCAAAGAAAAACCCAAACACATTTAGATATAAAATCAATATCTATAATGGGTAAAGCTGGTATTTTAGAAGGTGGTAAAGGCGATATAATGATACCGACTGCACATATCTTTGAAGGTACAGCAGATAATTATCCTTTTAAAAATGAACTTTCAAAAGAAGATTTAGAAGGTTTTGGTTTAGCAGTTTTTGATGGTTCTATGATTTCAGTTTTAGGTACATCTCTACAAAATAAAGATTTATTAAAGTTTTTTTATGAATCTACTTGGAATGTAATTGGTTTAGAAATGGAAGGCGCACACTACCAAAAAGCCATACAATCTGCCTCTAAAATTAGAGGAAATATTGCAGAAGATGTTAAGGTGCGTTATGCATATTACGCATCAGATAACCCATTAGAAACTGGTGCTACACTTGCTTCTGGCGGATTAGGAATGACAGGAGTTACACCAACTTATGCCATTACACAAAAAATATTGGAGCAAATTTTTAATAATTAACACCTAGTAAAAAAATAAAATGTCAACAAATAATAATACACAAAATAATAACGAAGAAGTAGACTTAGGTTCTTTATTTGTAATAATAGGTAAGGGGTTTTCTAAGCTTTTTAATTTTATTGGAAATGTTTTTAAAAGCATTTTTCACGCAGTTATTTCCATTTTAATTTTTATCAAAGAAAATATTATAAAAATAGGAATAGCAACTGCAATTGGAGCTGCCATTGGTTTATTTTTTCAAGTAAAATCTCCAACTAAATATGGTTCAGATCTTTTAGTTCAGCCAAACTTTAAAAGTTCTAGGCAGTTATATAATAACATTAATTATTACAATGATCTTGTAAAACAGAAAGATACATTAGGATTACAAAAAAAATTTAAATTAGATAAAGCCACTGCAGCCTCTCTTAAAAGTTTTACTATAGAACCCATAATTAATAAAAATGATATTATTAAGGGATATGATGATTTTATAACTTCCGTAGATACAACTACTGTTAAAAGTTACACATTTAAAGAATTTAAAATGGCTTTTACAGATTTAGATTATAAAGTTCATAATATAAATGTTACCGCAGAAAAAAATGATGTTTTTACAAAATTAGATGAGGTTATTTTAAATTCTATTGTGAAAAATAAATATTTTAATAGAAAGAAAGAATTAATAAATGAAAATTTAAATAGAACAGATTCTTTACTAAGACAAAATTTAAAACAAGTAGACTCGCTAAGAATGGTGTATATGCAAGTAATGGTTGAAGAATCTAAAAAGCAAACTACAGGAACAAGTATAGATTTGGGAGGAGTAAAAAGAACAACAAAGGAGTTAGATTTGTTTGAAACCAATAAAGAATTAAATAAAGAATTAAAAAAAGTGGTTGAGGAGAAATCTGATGAGTATGAGATAATCAATGTAATTTCTAATTTTCAACCCATAGGATATAAAATTAGTGGTATTACAAAAAACAAAGCTATTCAATATGGGTCTTTAGGCGCACTTTTAATGTTTGTTGTGTTAGTTCTTATAAAAATAAATACATTTTTAAGTAATTATAAAAAGTAAATAACGCATCAGATAATAGAAATGAAGGTAATAGAGACTTTTTTAAAGGATTGTTTTGTTTTAGAGCCAAATGTTTTTGGAGATAACAGAGGTAGTTTTATAGAAACTTTTAATAAAAAAACCTTTCAGCAAAAAACAGGTTTAGAAGTAAGTTTTGTACAAGACAATCAGTCTATTTCTCAAAGAGGAGTTTTAAGAGGTTTGCACTTACAAAAAGGAGATTTTGCACAAGCCAAATTAGTAAGAGTTATACAAGGCAGGGTTTTAGATGTAGCTGTAGATTTTAGAGAAGATTCGCCAACATTTGGGCAGCATTTTTCTATTGAATTGTCTGGTGACAATAATAAACAATTGTTTGTACCAAGAGGTTTTTTGCATGGTTTTTCTACATTAGAAGATAATACCATATTTTCCTATAAAGTAGATAATTTTTACAATAAAGAGTCTGAATTTGGAGTGGTTTACAATGATAAAACTTTAAATATTGATTGGAAATTAGCCCATGATGAGGTTTTGTTGTCTGATGAGGATAAATTGCTTACAGATTTAACGAAATCTAAATTAATTTAAACCCTAAAGCCTACAACAGCAAATGGTAAATAAAATAGTTAATTTAACTAAGACTGTTGTATTCAAAAATTTTAGTGCCCTATTAATTTTACAACTTGGTAATACTGCTTTAGCTTTATTACTAATGCCTTACTTAATTAATATTTTAGGTGTTGGTAATTATGGTTTGTACTCTTTTGCCTTTGCAATAAGCATGTATTTAGTAATTTTAACTGACTACGGATTTGGTTTTACAGGAGTTAAATTAATTTCAATACACAGAGATAATAAAGCAAAGGTTAGTGCTATTTTTCATTCAATACAAATTATAAAAATTGTAATTTTAATTGCAATTTTAATTGTTTATGCTTTAGCAATTTTATTTGTAGATGCACTCTCTAAAAATAGTGAATTGTTTTTCTTATCATTTGGCGTATTAATTGGTCAAACAATTGTACCAGTATGGTTTTTTCAAGGAATGGAGAAAATGAAGTTTATAACAATTATAAATTTAATGATAAGACTTATTGCAGTAATTTTAATTTTATTATTCGTAAAAACGCCAGAAGATATAAACTTAGCTATTGCATCGCAAGCCATTGGTTTTTCTATTGCAGGCTTGCTATCTATTTACATTGCTTACAGTAAATTTGATTTAAAGTTTAGTTTACCAAAAACCGCTGATACACTGCAGTTACTTTCTAGCAATAGACATATGTTTTTTTCGACTTTATCTCTTAACCTTTACAAAAATTTTAACGTAGTTTTATTAGGATTTTTATCTACTAATGTAGAGGTTGGTATTTATTCTGCAGTAGAAAAAATAATTAAAGCAGTACAATCTTTAATTGCGCCAATGTCTCAAGCAATTTACCCAAATATAAGTCTTAAATTTTCTAAATTAAAGCCAAACAAAGCAGTAATTAAACTATTTAAAATAGCAACTTACTACATTGTTCCTTTGTTTATAATAACAATTGGATTACTTCTTTTTAAAAATTATATAAAGGAGTTTTTGGGTATAGAAAACAACGAATTTTATATTGTATTTTATATTTTACTTCCTGTAATAATTTTAGGAACTATAAATTATCTTTTGGGTATTATTGGTTTAGTTAATTTAAATAAAGAAAAATGGTTTAATAAAGCTACAATAATTGGTGGTTTAATAAATTTATCACTTTGCTTTTTATTATCAAAAACCTATGGAGCTGCAGGGTCTGCCATAGCTTTGATTTTTGCAGAGCTCATAGTACTTTTAATAGTGATTGGTTATTTGTTAAAAATAAAGAAAGCAAAATAATGGGTAAAACTATTTATGTACTTCATGAGAGAAGTACAAAAGAACATTTTATTGCATTAGAGCATTATGCTTGTAAAAATAATATAACTATAAAGTATCGGGAATTTTTAATTTTAAGATATATTACAAAAAGTATTTTAAAATTAGACTTTAAACTTTTTGTACAACAGATAAAAAATTTTTTATTTTTTTTAACTGCTCTTTTTTCATCTAAAAGAAAAATTATTATTGGTATTGCTCCTTTAGATTTTTATTTGCCCTTTATTTTATTATTTTTCCAAAGACATAATTTATTCTATTTTACCTCTTGGGGAGATTGGTCTGGTAATTTTTTTCCAAAGAAAAAGTTTAGTCATTTAAGTTATATAAAAAAAACCTGGCAATATTTTTTAGAAAAAAAGGTAAAAGGTATTTTTTGCGTTACAAGTTTTGCAAAGCAAAATATGCAACAAAATTTTAAAATAAGTTGCCCAATAGTTGTAGTATCTCACGCTGTAAATAATCAAGTTAAATTTAAAAAAATAGAGAAGTCTATTATAGATAATAATAAAATTAATTTAGTATATGCTGGTAGACTTTTAGAAAGTAAAGGTATACGAGAATTAATATATTTAATGAATAAACTAGATCAAGACAAGTATTCATTAAAAATTATTGGCAATGGTCCACTCAGAAAATTAGTAGAGCAGGCCGCAAAAAGTCAAAAAAACATACAATACTTGGGTTATGTTTCCTCTAAAGAACAGTTGTTTAATATTTACGCCAATTGTGATTTACAACTACTTTTTTCAAAAAAAAATAAGACAAGTACTTGGGAAGAATTATTTGGTATGGTAATTATAGAAGCTTTATATTGCGGAGTTATTACAGTTGCCACAGGCCATGTAGGGCCAAAATCTATTATTAATGATGGTATAGATGGTTTTTTAATTAATGAAGATCATATTATTGAAGAAACTATGGCTATTTTAGAAAGTAATTTATTTTTAGGTAAAGAAGAGCTAGCAAAAAATAAGGCAAAACAATTTTACAAGAGTAACTTGTCAAAAAAATGGGAAGAAATATTAATTAACTTTATTTAGCTTAAAAAAATACCAAAAATACTTTATAAGCTTTAATACTAGATTTATAAAGTTTAATACATTTATAGTTTTATAAAAAAAATGGATACTGTATTATTATCAATCATAATAGTAAATTATAATGGGGAACAATTTTTAAAAGATTGTATCACATCAATTAATAAATGTTGTAAGAATATTAGTTATGAAATTATTATTGTTGATAATGCCTCATCAGATAATAGCTTTAATGTATTAAAAGAACTTAATTCAGAAATTAAGTTAATAAAAAGCAAAGAAAATCTTGGTTTTGCCAAAGGAAATAATTTAGGAGTAGCAAAGTCTAAAGGTAAATTTGTCTTACTTCTAAATAATGATACTGTTTTATTGAGCGATATAACAAATTCCATAAATATTTTAGAAGAAAATAAAGACTTTGGAGTGCTGAGTATTAAAATGTTAGATAAAAATTCAAACTATGCAAAATCTGCTGGTAGATTTCCAACAATTTTAAATCTTTTATTTTTTTCTAAATTGTTTTTAAATAAAAATGGATTTTCCGACGGTAACTTCTCAAATAAATTGTTAGAAGTAGATTGGGTTCAAGGATCTTTTTTATTATTAAGCAGAAGCTTATATCTTAAAGTTAACGGTTTAGATGAAGATTATTTTATGTATGTAGAAGATGTTGATTTTTGTAAAAAAATTAAAAAATTAGATAAGAAAGTGGTGTATCAATCCAATCAATCTTACCTTCATTTTGGGGGTTTTAACCCCTCAAGAAAAAAATTATTAATAGACGGTTATTTATTGTATGTTAAAAAGCATTTTACCATTTTTAAACCTTTGGCCTTATTGGTATTAAAATTCAAAAAGAGCATTTCTATATGAAGTTACTGTTTCAAAAATTACTAAAACGTTTTGGCAAAACGTATGTTATAGATGATAACATACCAAATAGCTTTATTTTAAGCGTACTTTTAAAAAGGTTTTTTATGATTTTTAGAGGGGTGTTATTTTACAGGAAAGCCGTTTTTTTGGGAAAAAGCGTAAATCTTAAGAATAAAAAAAATATTTTTCTAGAAAAACATGTTACCATAGAAAATAATGTGATAATAGATGGTTTTTGTGAAGAAAAATTAGAAATAGGTACTAACTCTAAAATAGGTGCTTATTCAGAGGTAAGCTGCAGTGGTCACTTTTCTAAATACGGGAAAGGTTTTGTTTTAGGTAATAATTCAGGTGTAGGTAAATTCGCTTTTTTTGGAGCAGCAGGTGGTATAGAAATTGGGAACAATGTTATCATGGGAGAATATGTTTCATTTCATTCTCAAAACCATAATTTCTTAGCTAAAGATAAATTAATTAAAGATCAAGGTGTTACCTCTAAAGGTATTACATTAGGAAATAATATTTGGGTTGGTGCAAAATGCACTTTTTTAGATGGTTCTTCAATAGGAGATAACTCTGTTGTAGCAGCAGGAGCTTTGGTTAAAGATATTTTCCCTAATAACGTTTTAGTTGCAGGTGTCCCAGCTAAGATTATAAAAAAAATATAAAGTATTGTTATGAAAATATTTGTTGATGGTTATTTATTAAATAAAGAACATCAAGGAACAAAAACATATATAAAAGAGCTATACAAGGAATTTGCAAAACAAAACCCTGATTTTCTCATCTATATTGCTTGTTTTAAAGATAATGTTTTAGAAAACGAATTTAAAGACTTCTTAAATATTAAGTTTTTATATTTTAAAAATACCAAAAGAGTTTTTAGAATGCTTTTTGAAATTCCTAAAATTATTGCAAAATATAATTTTGATTATGCTCATTTTCAATATGTATTGCCTTTTTCTAGAACTAAAAAATGCAAGTATATTGTAACAATACATGATATTTTATTTAATGACTTTAAAGAATATTTTTCGAATTTTTACCAGATAAAAAGAAATTTTTTATTTAAATATAGTGCCAAAACAGCTGATATTTTATTAACAGTATCATCATATTCTAAAGAAAGAATATGTAAGCTTTATAAAGTTAAAGAAGAGAAAGTATTTATAACACCAAATGGAGTTAATAATGCTTTTTTAGAGATATATAACAAGAAAACAGCGATTGATTATATTTACAAAAAGTACAAGGTTAATAACTATATATTGTATGTTAGTAGAATAGAGCCTAGAAAAAATCAACAATTATTACTTAAAGTTTTGCCACAATTAGAACAACAAGATGTAAAACTTGTTTTTATTGGATTTAAAACAATAGCTAATAAAATTTTAGATAAAGAGTACAAAGCCTTACCTAGCAAGTTAAAAAAGAATGTGTTTTTTTTCGATAAAATTTCAGATCAAGATTTGATTGAATTTTATAAAGCTGCAAAATTATTTGTTTATCCTACTTTTGCAGAAGGTTTTGGTATACCTCCTTTAGAAGCGGCAGCACTAAAAATACCTGTGATTTGCTCTAATAGTACCGCAATGCAAGATTTTAGTTTTTTTAAACCATATCTTATCAATGTAAATAATACTGCACTTTTAGTAGAAAAAATCTCTGAAGTTTTAATTGATACAAACCAAAAACACCTAGAGCAAGTACAAACCGAAATAAGAAAGCATTATACTTGGGTAGAAGTTTCCAGAACCTTTCTGCGTATTTTAGAGGAAAATAAATAAAAAAGCTAATTTGTTAAAAATAAATTTTCATACTACGTTGTTTACGGCATTTTTAATAATTGTAATTGCTGTACCTATATTTCAACTACATTATTTATTATTTGCAATTCTAAGCATTCTGTGTTATGCTAAAGTTTCTCAAAAAATAGTAGAAATTATAGTTTATTTATCGGTAATTTTAATCATCGCTTTAATAGCTTCTACTTTTAATTTCTTTACTTTTTACGATTGGCTTAAGGATTTTGCTTATTTGTCTAAGCCAATATTAGCGATTCTTGCGGGGTTTTTATTAGCGAAAAAAATTAATAATTTTAAAAGAATTCTTAAAATTATTGTTGCTGTATCTCTTTTATTTGCAGTGATACATTTATTTAAGATTATTTTTTTTGTTGATTTTTCTTCGGCAACAGTTAGTGATATAAGACGTATTGGCGGGCTTTCTAATGAGATTGAAATTTTAGCTATTGCAGTATTACTTATTTCATTTAAAATTAAGGAAATAAATATTATTAAAAATCCTTTTTATAAAAAAATAATTATAGTTGTTTTACTCACTTCATTTTGTTTTTACTTTTCTAGAACAATGCTAGTTACTCTATTTTTGCTACTTTTAGCAGCTTTTGGATACTTAAAGATTACTTCTAAAGGGCTTAAATACGGTGCACTAGTGCTTACTTTTTTTGCTTTATTTTATGCGTATCTTTTTAATGCAGATATAAAAAGAGGGCAATCTGGTTTTGAATCTTTTTTATATAAAATGAAAAATGCTCCAGCAGAGGTTTTTTCTCCGGCAAAAAGTATAGATAAAAAAAATCATAAAAACTTATGGGACAGATGGCGAGCATATGAAGCTAATATGGCTTTGAGTCAAATGTCAACTTATGATGAATATTTAATTGGTAAAGGTTTAGGTTCTTTAGTAGATTTAGAGTTTGCAGCTCCATTAGGAGAAAAAAATATAAGATATATACCTATTTTACATAATGGTTATGTAAATATATTATTTAAATCTGGAGTTTTTGGCCTAGTTTTTTATCTATTGCTATTATTCTCACTATCTTTATTCTCTTATAAAAAAAATAAAAATAGTAAAAATACGGTAGCAAATAATTTAATTGGTGGGTTGGCAATTCATTACGTTTTTACAACATTAATTGTTACCGGTATTTATAATAATACAGAACCTTACGCTTTTATTTTAGGGGTTCTACTTTATCAAAGCAGTCAAAAAGAATAGTAATTGAAACAAAAAATAAAAATAGGAATAATTGGCACTAGAGGAATTCCAAACCATTATGGTGGTTTTGAGCAATTTGCAGAATATCTAGCTGTATTTTTGGTAGAAAACAACTGCGAGGTTTTTGTTTATAATTCTTCAAATCATCCGTATCAAGAGAAAACTTACAAAGGTGTTCAAATTGTACATTGCTCAGATCCGGAAGATAAAATGGGTACTGTTGGGCAATTTATTTACGATTTAAATTGCATTTTAGATACAAAAAAAAGAGATTTAGATATTATTTTACAATTAGGTTATACAAGTAGTTCTATTTGGTCTTTACTTTTTCCTAAAAAGCCAATTATAATTACAAATATGGATGGTTTAGAATGGAAGAGGAGTAAATACACGTTTTTTGTAAGAAGATTTTTAAAATATGCTGAAAAATTAGGCGTTAAGTATAGCGATTTTTTAGTTTCAGATTCAGAGGGAATTAAAAAATATATTGATAAAAAATACAAGAAAAATTCTAAATATATAGCTTACGGTAGTAATATTGTAAATAATGCAGACGAAGCAATTTTAGAGAGGTTTAACGTAAAAAAGTTAAACTACAATATGTTAATTGCTAGAATAGAGCCAGAAAATAATGTAGAAACTATTTTAGATGGAGTTGTGTTGAGTAAGACTACCACCCCTTTTTTAGTGGTCGGTAACTACAAGAATAATAGCTTTGGTAAAAGATTAAAACAAAAGTACAATAATACCAATCAAATTATCTTTCTAGGAAGCATTTATGATGCAAATGCTTTAAACTCTTTGCGTTATTTTTCTAACCTCTATTTTCATGGTCATTCAGTGGGCGGAACAAACCCTTCTCTATTAGAGGCTATGGGGTCTAGTAATTTAATTATAGCACACAATAATATATTCAATAAAGCAGTTTTAAAAGAAGATGCTTATTATTTTTATTGTGCAGAAGATGTTAGTTTTTACTTAAATAATAAAAATAAACAATCAGAATCTATTAAAATAGAAAATAATAAAGACAAAATTAGAAACGAATTTGATATTAATAAAATAAATGGCAACTACCTCTCGTATTTTTATGACTGTCTTGCAACGCATTAAATTACTTTCAATTTTAGATGTATTATTTATTTTAATTTTAGTAACACTTCCTTTAGGAGTGTATGTTATAAATAGTATTGCTGTAGCGTTCTTCTTTGTATATGCATTTTACTTAAATATTAAAACCAAACAAGGTTTTCATTTTTCTAGGTTAGGTTATTTTTTTGTTGCGCTGTATATATTATTTGTATTTTCTTTAATCTGGACAAATAATATAGAAAATACTAGACTTGGTTTAGAGCGTTTTTTATCTTATTTAATATTACCAATTACGTTTGCATTACTCCATAAAAGTAAAATAAATAAAAATTTAGTTTTAAAAATATTTTCGAATACTTTGGTTTTGTATGCCATATATTGTATTTCTTTTGGTGTACTTAAAGTTCTAAGATTTGGAGATAAAAAATTTCTTTTTTATCATGATTTAAGTGGTAATCTAAGTCAATTAAACGCAATTTATTTATCTGTTTTTACAAGCTTGGCAATTTGTTTTTTACTTTTTAAAGAGGTGAAATCAAAAAAGGATTATATTAAAGCTACCTTTTTAATGCTTTTTTTATTACTACTATCGTCAAAAATTATCATTGCAACTGTTTTTACAATTATAGGTTTTAGATTTTTTTTTACGATAACAAAAAAAATAAATTTTAAAAAGTGGCTCTTATACTTACCTTTTTTTTTGATAATAATAGCGTTAAGTTCATACAAATTAAGCAATAGAATAAAAGTAGAATTTCAGGAAACTAATTTATCTGAAGTTTTGGAAACAAAAGATTTTGGACATGTCTACTTATGGACAGGGTTTGGGTTAAGGGCTTTTCAGGTTAAAGTTTTTTTCGAAATTGTTAAAGAAAAAGAAGTTTTTTGGTTAGGTTTGGGCTTAAATAATTCGCAAGATGTCTTAAAGGAAAAATATAAAGAATATAATTTGTATCCTGGTTTTTATTACTATAATTTTCACAATCAATATTTACAAGTTTTTGCAGAATTAGGTTTCATAGGCCTTATTCTTTTATTGAGTGCTTTTTATATAATTTTAAGAAAAGCAATAAATACTAAAGATTATTTTTTATTATCCTTTATAATTCTAATATTAGTAGTTTGCATAACAGAATCTTTTCTTTGGAGACAAAGAGGTATGGTGTGTTTTATTGCTTTAGCATTGTTATTAACTAAAAAAAACAATTATATTCTTGATTAAAAAAAGATCCATATTTATAAGACCATTGGTTATAACTTTAGATTTATTTCTAATTATTGCTGTTGTCTATTTTATATCAGATAAGGAGTATTTAAATTTTTCTTTTCTTTCTTTTATTTTACTTTTTTGGATTTTAATTTCCTACTACACAAAATTTTATAATGTGTATAGATATACACATGTATCTAGATTAGTTACGTTGTTATTGTCTCAGTTTTTTGTTTTTTCTTTAGCTTATTTAAGTTATTTTACAATTTTTAAAGAGGGAAAAATAATTAGTAATCAATTATTAATTATAACTACCATTTTTAGTTTCGTAAGTTTCTTTAAATTCTTAATTTTTTACTTGTTAAAAAAGTATAGACAGGATGGTAAAAATTATAGAAATGTTGTTCTTTATGGTGAGTTTAAAGCAGCAAAAAAGTTAGAGCACTTATTTAATCGTAAAAATGATTTAGGGTATCGTTTCTTTGGTTTTTTTTCAGATAAAGTCTTTGCATCTTCTAAGTATTTAGGAAATATAGAGAGTAGTTTCACGTACTTACTTAGTAACGATATAGATGAGATGTATTGCGATGCTACTAGTCTAAGTGAAAAAGTTTTTTCTAAAATTAGAAATTTCGCAGAAAAAAACGCCATAGATCTTCGGGTTTTACCAGAAAATAAGGCAATTTACAGTAAAAATTATGTTTTAGAATATTTTGGAACAATACCGATTTTAAAGCCTAAATCCTTACCTTTTGAGCGTATAGAAACCCATGTTTTAAAACGAATCTTCGATATCTTTTTTTCATCTTTTGTCTGTGTATTTTTACTTTCTTGGTTAGTACCGCTAATTTGGATTATTATTAGAATTGATTCTGAAGGTACTCTTTTTTTTAAACAGAAAAGAGACGGTTTAAACGGAAAACAGTTTTATTGTTACAAGTTTAGATCTATGAAAAAAAATGGAAATTCAGACTTGATTTCTGCAACTAAAAATGATAAAAGGATTACCAAAGTGGGGGCGTTTTTAAGAAAAACAAGTTTAGACGAATTGCCTCAATTTTTTAATGTTTTCTTGGGAGATATGAGTGTTGTAGGCCCTAGACCACATATTAATGTACAAACAAAGAAGTACACTAAAGAAGTAGAAAATTACTTAATTAGGCACTCTGTAAAGCCCGGTATTACTGGTTTAGCACAAATTAGTGGTTATCGAGGTGAAATTATCAAAAAGTCTGATATTGACAATAGAGTTAGATTAGATATATTTTATATAGAGAACTGGTCTTTTTTCTTAGATATAAAGATAATTGCTCAAACAATAATTAATGTTTTTAAAAATGAAGAAAAAGCATATTAGGTCATGGAAAATAAAATACTTACAGGTTCTATAGTTGTATTTGATGAAACGCTCTCGGATTTAGATAATACTATAAATTGTTTTCTGAATATTCCTTTAAAGAAAAAGTTATATTTAATAGATAATACGTTTAACAACTTTTTTCAATACCTCTTTAACCATTCAGATATAGAGTATATTGCAATAGAAGAAAATATTGGTTTTGGCGGGGGTCATAATGAAGTATTAGAACATTTAAAAGATAAATCAAATTATCACCTAATTTTAAACCCAGATGTTTCTTTTCAAAAAGATGTAATACCTAATTTAATATTACAACTAGAAAAAGACAATACAGTGGCAATGATTGCGCCTAAAGTTATTTTTCCTAGCGGAAAACATCAATACTCTTGCAGAAGATACCCAACACCAACAGAATTATTGGCAAGAAGATTTCCTTTTTTAAAACAATTTTTTAAAAAAGCATTAGTTACGGGAGAATACCGTGATAAAAATTTAGAAGAACCCTTTTTTGCAGAATATTTAACAGGATGTTTTCAGTTATATAAAACGGAAGATTTTGTAGCCTTAAAAGGTTTTGATGCTCGCTATTTTTTATACATGGAAGATATTGATATTTGTAGAAAAATAGATGATCTTGGTAAGAAAAAACTTTATTTTCCAAAATTAGAAATTGTACATATTTTAAAACAAGGCTCCTCAAAAAATCTAATACTATTTTTTAGGCACACATCTTCAGCAATAAAGTATTTTTTAAAGTGGGGTTTTAGGTAGCCAAGTTTTTTTAAAATATATTTGCACTTCAACAACACAACACAAATGAATATTCTTATTTTAGGTTCTGGAGGTAGAGAACACGCGTTTACAATAAAATTAGTAGAAAGTGCAAAGGTAAATCAGGTTTTTGTAGCACCAGGAAATGCAGGTACAGACAAAATTGCCACCAATATAAACATTAATCCAACAGACTTTGAAGCGGTTAAAAACACCGTTTTAAATAACAATATTAAAATGGTAGTTGTTGGACCAGAAGCACCATTAGTAGCTGGCGTGCACGACTTTTTTCTTGCAGATACAGCGTTAAAAAACATCCCAGTAATTGGCCCTAAAAAAGACGGGGCAACTTTAGAAGGAAGTAAAGATTTTTCTAAACAATTTATGCAAAAGCATGGAGTGCCAACTGCCAAATACCAATCTTTTACTAAAGAAAATTTACAAGATGGTTTTGCTTTTTTAGAAACATTACAGCCACCTTTTGTTTTAAAAGCAGACGGTTTAGCAGCAGGTAAAGGCGTTTTAATTTTAAACGATTTAGCAGAAGCAAAACAAGAATTAGAAGAAATGGTTTCCAATAAAAAATTCGGCGAAGCTTCAACAACTGTAGTTATAGAAGAATTTTTAAAAGGAATAGAATTGTCTGTTTTTGTGTTAACAGACGGTAAAAATTATAAAATTTTACCATCAGCAAAAGATTATAAAAGAATTGGCGAAGGAGATACAGGCTTAAATACAGGCGGAATGGGCGCAATTTCTCCAGTGCCATTTGCAGACAAAGCTTTTTTAGATAAAGTAGAAGAATTGGTAGTAAAACCAACCATAAACGGCTTGCAAAAAGACGGTATAGATTACAGAGGCTTTATCTTTATTGGTTTAATGAATGATAATGGAAACCCATCTGTAGTAGAATACAATGTTAGAATGGGAGATCCAGAAACAGAAGTAGTTCTACCAAGAATAGAATCAGATTTATTTGATTTGTTTGATGGCGTTGCCAACCAAAATTTAAACGAAAAAAGCTTTAAAGTAACGCCAAAAACAGCCACTACAGTAATGCTAGTTTCTGGCGGTTATCCAGAAGCGTATCAAAAAAACAAAGAAATTACAGGTTTTGATACTGTAACAGAATCCACTGTTTTTCATGCTGGCACAACAATAAAAAACAATAAAGTAGTAACTAATGGTGGGCGTGTAATGGCCGTAACTTCTTTTGGTAATACCATAGAAGAAGCCCTAGAAAAGAGTTACAAAAGCATCGATAAAATAAAATTCGATAAAATAAATTACAGAAAAGATATTGGTTTCGATTTGATATAATTTTTTTATTTGGGCGTTTTAACGGGCTTTCGCTACTCGCTTCCCACTTAAAAAAGTGGGAGAGCTCAAACATGCGCTCAATCCTTAACGCACTTATTTAAGTAGTAATAGCTAAGTTTTAAACTTCACTTACTTTTTGCAATTGTAAATCAATCAAAACGTGATTTTGTAACTTTACGCAGAGAGATAACAATGTTTCTGCAAAACAAAAATGTTAAAAAACAAAATAATTATAGCACCTTTAAATTGGGGTTTAGGGCATGCAACACGTTGTGTGCCCATTATAAAAGCTTTAATTAAAAACAAATTTGTTCCTATAATAGCATCAGATGGCAATGCATTACTGTATTTAAAAAAAGAATTCCCCACTTTAGAAACAATAGAATTACCCTCATATAATATTTCTTATACTAAAAACTTAAAATTAAGTTTACTATTAAATTCGCCTTTTATTTTAAAGGCAATTCGTAATGAAAAACAAATTATAGCAAAATTTATAGCAGAAAATAAAAACGTAGCAGGTATAATTTCCGATAATCGATTTGGAGCACATAGCAAACAAGTACCTTCTGTTTATATTTCACACCAATTAAATGTTTTGTCTGGTTTTACCACATTTATTAGCAGTAAAATACATCAAAATATTATAAACAAGTTTAATGAGTGTTGGGTGCCAGACAATGCTAACTCACAGTTTTCAGGAAAATTATCAACTTCAAAAAAAATAAAAAACAAAAAGTTTATTGGTGTTTTAAGCCGATTTGAAAAGGAAGAAAAGCAAAAAAAAATAGCTATTTTGGTTATAATTTCAGGAGTTGAACCCAACAGAACTTATCTTGAAAATAAATTAAAAGAAACCTTTAAAAATGATACTAGAAATATTGTTTTTGTTTTGGGTAAAGTAGAAGGTTTACAAAAAAAATGGACGCATAATAATTGTACATTTTACAATTATATGCTTACTCAACAATTACAAGATGCTATTAACAGTGCAAAATTAGTAATTTGCAGGTCTGGTTATTCTTCTATTATGGATTTAGCTATACTACGCAAAAAGACACTTTTTATACCCACAAAAAATCAACCTGAACAAGAATATTTAGCAGCTTATTTAGAACAAAATAGTTTTGCGCCTTTTGCTGCATTAGCAAGTTTTAATGTAAAAAAAATAGATCAAGTAAAAAATTATAAAGGTTTAGAAACCCAAAAAACTGCACTTAATAGTAATTTATTTCGCCTTTTTCAAAGTAAATGAAAATTCAGAACCTTCTCCAAAAGTACTTTTTAGTAAAATAGTTTGATTGTGCGCTTCTAATATATGTTTTACAATAGATAAGCCTAAGCCAGAGCCACCTTGTTCTCTAGATCTACTTTGGTCTACTCTATAAAAACGCTCAAATAATCTAGGTAAATGCTCTCTTTGAATGCCTTCTCCGTTATCTGTTACCCTTACAATAAGCTTCTTATCATCATAGTTGCTTACAGAAACAGAGGTAGTGCCATTAGGTTTTCCGTATTTTATAGAATTTACAATTAAATTTATAAGTACCTGTTCAATTTTTTCAATATCACCCAATACAAAAATTCCCGATTTATAAACTCTATCAAACTTTAATGTAATGTTTCTCTTTTTAGCTTTCATTTCAAAAAGATCAAAAGAATTTTGTATTAATTCTAAAATATTAAACGTTTCTATATTTAGGTTTATTCCATCCGTTTCTAATTTAGCAATCATGTCTAAATCTTTAGTAACTGCTACCAAACGTTCTACACCTTTATTAGCTCTGTCTAAATATTTTAATCTTATTTGTTTGTCGTTAATAGCACCTTCAATTAAGGTTAAAAGGTAACCTTGTACAGTAAAAAGTGGAGTTTTTAACTCGTGAGCAACGTTGCCTAAAAAATCTCTTCTAAAAGAATCTCTTTCTGTTAAACTTTTTATTTCTAGTGTTTTCCCTTCAACATACTTTTGCATTTGCATAGAGAGTTGATCTATGTCTGTAGTGGCAGAATCACGCTTTAAGTCATCTACATTTAAAATAGAAACTTCTTTATAGATTCTTTTTAATCTGCGGTAAATAAAATGTTCTGCTCTGTACTGAATAATAAAAAAAGAGATGATAAATAGAATAATAACAGAGATAATAACAGTACTAATACCTAAGTGTTTTACTATAAAAAAGTAAGAAATTGTTGCAATAGCAACAGAAAGTAAGGTTAAATAAATGGCAGACCAAATGGCATAAGAGTATGTTTTTTTAAGTTTCATAACTACTTAAATTATTTGTCTACTCCTTCTAAGACAAATTTATAACCAACGCCTTTTACTGTTTTAAAGTGATTGTCTCCAATTTTTTCTCTTAGTTTTCTAATATGTACATCTATGGTTCTGCCGCCAACAACTACTTCATTACCCCAAACAGTATCTAAAATTACCTCTCTTTTAAATACTTTACCGGGCTTAGAGGTTAACAAAGAGAATAATTCAAATTCTTTTCTTGGTAATGTAATTTTAACATCTGCCTTGTACACTACATATTCTTCCCTGTCAATAACAATATCACCTATTTTAAAAGTTTCTTCACTTTCTTGTTTTGTTTTAAGCCTTCGTAGTAAAGATTTTATTTTACTTACTAAAACTTTAGGCTTTATGGGTTTGGTAATGTAATCATCTGCACCGGCTTCAAAACCAGCAACCTGAGAGTAATCTTCTCCTCTTGCAGTTAAAAAAGATATAATAACGTTTTCTAGCGTGCTAATTTTTCTAATTTTTTCACAAGCTTCAATACCATCCATCTCTGGCATCATAATATCTAAAAGTATTAAATGAGGATGGTGTTTTTTAGCAGATTTTATGGCTTCAATTCCATTATTAGCTGTAAAAACCTGATAACCTTCATTTTTAAGATTGTATCCTACAATTTCTATGATATCTGGTTCGTCATCTACCAATAAAATTTTAATATCTCCTTTATTCATAATTCCTTTAGAAAATTTTATTTTTCAAAAATAGCGAAAATATAAAACAAATTTACATTCTTAACAATCATTTAATTTTGAAGGATACGTGCATAACTTTAAGTTAACTTTTTATTTTATTTTAACTTTTTAAGAGTTTACTTTAAATTATTCTTAGTAATAATTTGTTGTATTATTAAAAAGTGTAACTTTAAGGGGAATTTAAAACCCTCTATTATGAATGTGAGATACCCTAAAATCACTTTATTTACTTTAATTTTTACCGCTTTTTCTTTTAGTCAAGATTTACTAATTACCGGCGTTTTTGATGGGCCAAACATAGGTGGAACACCAAAAGGAGTTGAATTATACGTTATAAATAACATACCAGATTTAAGTATATACAGTCTTGGTAGTGCAAATAATGGTGGTGGTTCAGATGGTGAAGAGTTTACGTTTGCTGCAGATGCTGTTACAGCCGGTTCATTTATTTATGTATCTGTAGAGGAATCTCAATTTAAGGTCTTTTTTGGTTTTGCCCCTAATTATGTAGATGGTTCTATGGGTTTAAATGGAGATGACGCTGTAGAACTTTTTAAAAATGGAATAGTAATAGATACGTTTGGTGACATTAATAAAGATGGTACTGGAGAAAGTTGGAATTATCAAGATGGCTGGGCTTACAGGTTAAATACTACAAAACCAGACGGAACCTTTGTTTTAAATAATTGGAAATTTAGCGGAACTAATAAATTAGAAGGAGGAACAACAAATGCTACAACAAATATTCCTTTTCCCTTAGCAAGTTATAAAGCATTTATTTCTACAGAGCCAGGGTTGTTTATAAACTCTCCTTTAGCTGTGGCTTATGAAAACAGAAGTTCTGTGATTACCAATATTACAGTTACTAATTTTATACTCTCTGGAAATAATGGCAATAACATGGGGAATAATTCGGGGGATGGTTTTATTAAAAGGACTTTAGAAGTACAAGGTGGTGCAAAAGAGGTTACTTCTTTTTTTAGCACAATATTACCAGCTATAGTTGTTGAAGCAGGTAAAACATACACTTTAACAATGGAGTTGGTAGATAATAATGGAGATAGTTTGGCAACTCCCGTAATTAGCGCAGTAACTTTTAATATAAATTTTCCTTGTGATATTCTATTGGGAGACTATGTTTTTTCTTGTAATTCTATAACTACAGGTATAGATACCTACAACATTGCTATTCCTTTTACAATGGGAAAAACTTCAACATACACGTTAAGTAGTAATTTTGGTACCATTCAGGGAGATGATCCGTCAGTAAATGAAACAGGTACCATACATATTGTAAACATACCAGAAGGAACAGATATTATTTTTGAACTAAAGGGAGATGTAACAAATAGCAAGTGTGATTTTAGTAGAACTATTACTTCACCTACTTGCCTACCAGAGCCAATTTGCCCAAATGTTGGTAGTTTAATTATTACAGAAATTATGCAAAATCCGTCTGCTGTTAGCGATAGTAATGGTGAGTATTTTGAGGTTTACAACACATCAAATACTGCCATAGATTTATTAGGCTGGTCTATTGCTACTGTTACAACAGGCGTGCCAGCTACATCAGTAATAGATAAATCTGTTATTGTACCTGCAAATGGTTACGTTGTATTAGGTGAAAATAATGATATGACTACAAATGGTGGCGTTTTTGTAAATTATAAATACGAGAATAAACTATTTTTAGGCAATAATGCTGCAACAATCGTTTTAAGTTGTGGAAGTAAAATGATGGATGAAGTTAGTTATGATGGAGGAACTACATTTCCAAACCCTAGTGGTAAAAGTATGGAACTCGCTACAGACAAATATTCGGCAATTGATAATAATTTGGGCATAAATTGGGCAGAGGCTACAGTAGAAATAACTTCTGGAGGGGATTTAGGAACACCAGGTGCTGCCAATTCGTTTGTTTTAAATGTAACAAACAATACTATTTTGGAGTTTTCTACCTATCCAAACCCAATTACCAATAAAGAACTTACAATTGTTACTAGTAATTCAAATACTAAAGAGATTGTAATTTATAATTTACTAGGTAAAAAAGTTTTAGCTACTAAATTTTCTGAAGTAAAAACTACTATAGATGTTTCTGAAGTAAATAATGGAATTTATATTTTAAAAGTAACTGAAGAAGGTAAAACGGCTACTAAAAAATTAATAATTCAATAAAAATTATAGTTTAACCATTTTAAAAAAAGCTCTCGTATTTCGAGAGCTTTTTGTTTTTTTACTATCTTTAGATTGACAAAAGAAAAAGATGAATTTAAAAACTAAACTTACCAATATTCTATTTTTAGATATAGAAACAGTACCTCAAGAAGAAAATTGGAACGATGTTTCAGAAACATTACAAGAACTTTTTACAAAAAAGACAGCTTACCAACGTAAAGAAGAAATTACGGCAGAAGATTTTTATGGAAGAGCTGGTATTTGGGCAGAGTTTGGTAAAATAGTATGTATTTCTGTAGGGTATTTTGTAGAAAACCAGTTTAGGGTTACTTCTTTTTATGGTGATGATGAAATGCAAATTTTAATCGATTTTAAAAAGATTTTAGAGAAACATTTCTCTAAACCTTCGCAAATGTTATGCGCACATAATGGCAAAGAATTCGATTTTCCTTTTATTGCCAGAAGAATGATTATACACGGAATTGCATTGCCAAATAAGTTGAATTTATTTGGTAAAAAACCTTGGGAAGTAGCACACTTAGATACCTTAGAATTATGGAAGTTTGGAGATTATAAACATTATACTTCCTTAAAACTATTAACTGAAATTTTAGGAATTCCTTCTCCTAAAGATGATATTGATGGGAGTGAAGTAGCGAAAGTCTATTACAAAGAAAAAAATATAGAAAGAATTGTAAAATACTGCGAAAAAGATACAATTGCTGTAGCACAGATCTTATTGAAATTTAATAATCAAGAAATTTTAAATGCTGAGGATATTATAAGTGTTTAAAAAAAAGCCTGATAAATTTTAATTTATGAGGCTTTTTTTATTTACTTTAATCTAATAATTCTATACTTCCATTTTCATGGACAGCTCAAACCAACGTTCTTCTTTTTGTTCTATATCTGTAATTATGGTTTGTAATTCTTCAGATTTTTTGGCAATATCATCTTGAGCAATCTCTACATTTAAAAACTGCTTTTCTATTGTTGCTTTTCTTTTTTGAAGTCGCTCTATTTCTGCTTCTAAAGCGCCAAATTCTCTTTTCTCGTTAAAACTTAAACTTGATTTAGAGTTTGTTTTAGTTTCTTTTTTTTCTTCTTTAACTACCGCTACTTTTTCTTTTTTATTGGCAACAGAAGAGTTTTCATAAGCTCTAAAATCAGAATAATTTCCGGGAAAGTTTTCCACCTGTCCTTCACCTCTAAAAACAAAAAGAGAATCTACAATCTTGTCCATAAAATAACGGTCGTGAGAAACTACCATTAAATTCCCTGGGAAATCTAATAAGAATTCTTCTAACACATTTAAAGTAACCACATCTAAATCGTTAGTAGGTTCATCTAAAATTAAAAAATTAGGATTCTGTATTAAAACCGCACATAAATACAAACGTTTTTGCTCTCCACCAGAAAGTTTTTCTACAAAATCGTATTGTTTTTTCTTATCAAACAAAAAACGTTCTAACAATTGCGATGCAGATATTTTTCTACCTTTAGAAAGCGGAATAAATTCGCCAAATTCCTTAACAACTTCTATTACTTTTTGGCCTTCTTTTATATTAATTCCTGCTTGTGTATAGTAACCAAACTTAACAGTTTCTCCTACAATTACTTTACCACCATCTAAAGGTAAAGCATCTGTTAGCATATTTAAAAAAGTAGATTTACCTGTACCATTTTTGCCAATAATACCTATTCTTTCTCCTCTTTTAAATACATAGTCAAAACCATTTAAAATCAGTTTATCTCCAAAAGATTTTTTTAGTTTGTGTAGCTCTAAAATCTTGCTACCCAAACGTTCCATATTAATTTCTAATTGTACTTTATGGTCTTTTCTTCGTTGATGTGCTTTTTCTTTAATTGCAAAGAAATCGTCTGTTCTAGATTTAGACTTTGTAGTCCTGGCTTTGGGTTGCTTTCGCATCCAATCCAATTCTTTTTTAAATAAACTTTTGGCTTTACTTAAATTGGTAGCTTCTAAAGCTAATCTCTCCTCTTTATTTTGAAGGTAATATGAATAATTCCCTTTGTATTTATAAATTTTACCGTCGTCTAACTCTAAAATTTCATTACAAACACGTTCTAAAAAATAACGATCGTGAGTAACCATAAAAAGCGTAATTTTTTCTTTGGCAAAAAAGGCTTCTAACCACTCAATCATTTCTAAATCTAAGTGATTAGTGGGTTCATCTAAAATTAATAAATCGGGTTTATTAATTAAAACAATGGCTAAAGACAAACGTTTTCGCTGTCCTCCAGAAAGTTTACCTACATTTAAAGACAAATCATCTAACTTTAATTTAGATAATATTTGCTTGTATTGGGTTTCAAAATCCCAGGCATTAAATTGCTCCATTTGCTCAAAAGCAGCTTGGTAAGCATCTGTATCGTCTAGGTTTTTAAGTGCTTTTTCATATCTATTTACAACAGATAAAATTTCATTATCGGTAGCAAAAATAGTTTCTTCTATGGTTAAGCTAGTGTCTAAATTATCTTTTTGTGCTAAATAAGCTACAGAAATATCTTTTCGGCTAACAACTTGGCCAGAATCTGGCACATCTAAACCAGCAATAATGTTTAGTATAGAGGTTTTTCCACTTCCGTTTTTGGCAACAAATGCAACCTTTTGGTCTTTATTAATTCCAAAAGAAATGTTATCGAACAAAACGCGTTCTCCGTAAACTTTAGATATATTTTCTACTGATAAATAATTCACTTTTTATATTTTTTACAAAGAAACGAAAAACCAAACCGATTCTTTGTGTATTTCATTAATTTATTCATGTTTTAAGATCCGTTTTTCATCAGTAAATAAACAGAAAAAAACCTTTTAGAATTAGTGTATTTAACTAAAATTCTAATTTTTAATATCGCTTAATTAATCCTATATTGCACGAACAATAATTGACCTTATATTTATGAAAATAATAGTACCAATGGCGGGTATTGGCTCTCGTTTAAGACCACATACCTTAACCGTACCAAAACCTTTAACAGTAATTGCAGGAAAGCCAATTGTACAACGTTTGGTAGAAGATATTGCCTCTGTAATAGATGAAGATATTGACGAAATTGCTTTTATTATTGGTCCTGCAAAAAAAGGATTTCCAGCAAATACAGCAGCAAACCTTTTAGAAATTGCAAAAGAATTAGGTGCAAAAGGTTCTGTTTATGTTCAAGAAGAAGCTTTGGGTACTGCACACGCACTTTTTTGTGCAAAAGAATCTTTAAGTGGCCCTTGTGTAGTGGCGTATGCAGATACTTTATTTAAGGCCAACTTTAAATTAGATGCTAACGCAGACGGCGCAATTTGGGTAAAACAAGTGGCAGACCCTAGTGCATTTGGTGTTGTAAAATTAGAAGATGGTATTATTACAGATTTTGTAGAAAAACCAAAAGATTTTGTTTCTGATTTGGCCATTATTGGAATTTATTATTTTAAAGATGGAGACCGCGTAAGAGATGAAATTCAATATTTAATTGATAATGATTTAAGAGAAAATAACGAGTACCAATTAACCAATGTTTTAGAAACCTTAAAACAAGATGGTGCTCAGTTTATACCAGGAACTGTAAGTACTTGGATGGATTGTGGCAAAAAAGACCCAACTGTAGATACTAATAAGCAAGTTTTAGAATTTGAGCACAAAGCAGGAAATAATTTAGTTGCTAAAGACGTTGTTTTAGAAGATTCAGAAATTATACAACCTTGTTTTATTGGTGAAAATGTGGTTTTAAAGAACACTAAAATTGGCCCTTATGTTTCTATTGGCGCAAATAGTGTGGTAGAAAATTCAACCATAACAAATTCTTTAATTCAGACGAATGTTACTATTTCTAATGCAAAATTAGATAATGCAATGATTGGTAATCATGCAAAATATAATGGCGCGTTTACTTCTGTAAGTATAGGAGATTATACAGAGCTTACTTAATGGAGGATAGATGTAAAAAAATAGAAAAAAGTAAAAAGCGAACTGATTGTAAAGGATTGGTTCTTTTTTGTATGCTTTTATTTTTCTCTGCTATCTGTTTTAATGCGCAAGATAGTATTGCAGCTGCACCAGATTTAAATGAAGATAAAGAATTAGAGTTTCAACAGTTTTTTTTTAAAGCACTTTCAGAAAAGTCTATTGGTAATTACCAAAAATCAATTGAATTATTAGAAAGTTGTAATCAGATATTACAGAATAATACGACTGTTTTTTTTGAGTTTTCTAAAAATTATTTAGAACTGAATAATACGCTTTTGGCTAAAGAATATATAGAAAGAGCATTGCAAAATGATGCTAATAATATTTGGATGCTAAAACATTTGGTAAAGGTAAATGCGAGAAGTAGAAATTATAAAGAAGCCATACAAACGCAACAGAAAATTGTTGAAAAAAATCCGAAGGAAAGAGAATACTTGGTAAGGCTACACCTGCAAAATAAAGATGTTAAAACTGCCTTGAAGTTAATGAATACTTTAGAGGCAGAAAATGCTTTGCCTTCAACTTTAAAGAATTACAAAGAAAATTTAGAAAAGAGAAATCAGAATACTAAAAAAGCACTTAAAAAGAAAACTGAAAAACTAGAGTTAGTAGACCTTGTTAGCAGTTTTAAAACAGATAAATCTTTTGTATTATTAAGGCAGATTTTAGAAGGTTCTTTAAATAATTCAGAGCAACTTTTAAAATTTAGTACAGAGGGTATTGCACTATTTCCTGCGCAACCTTTAGTCTATTTTATGAATGGAAAAGCATTGCTTTTAAAACAAAATTATAAGAAAGCAATAACTGTTTTTAAAAATGGTTTAGATTTTGTTATAGAAGATGCTATGGAAGCAGATTTTTATAATGAAATGGCAAAAGCTTATGGCGCTTTAGGCAATACTGCCGAAGAAAAAAAATACACGCAAAAATCTAAAAAATTAAAAAGTTAGCATGCGTTTTACAAAATATATAGTCTTTTTAGTACTTGTTTTTAGCTCTTGTAAATCAAACAAAGTAACTGTTGATGCCAATGGAATAGCAAAAAAAATGAGTGCTAAAAAAGTAGCTAAAAAGCACAATGCTTCTAATTTTGATAAAGAAACTGTAGATGCCAAGTTTAAAGCTAATTTTAATAATGGTAAGTTGAAGCAGAGCATAAGTGTGCAGCTTAAAATTAAAAAAGATGAAGTAATTTGGTTAAAAGGAACAAAGTTTATTAATATTTTTAAAATAAAAATTACTCCAGAAAAAGTAAGTTATTATTCTCCATTAGAAAAAAGATCTTTTGAAGGAGATTTTACCTTGTTAGAGAAAGTTTTAGGAGTTGCTGTAAATTTTAATCAGTTGCAAAATTTGTTTTTGGGGCAAGCCATGTTAGATTTAAAAGAAACGAAATCGAATGTAGTAATCTCAAAAAATAGTTATGTGTTAACGCCAAAAGAACAGGCGCTTTTATTCAATGCTTTTTTCTCTATAAATTCTCAGCATTTTAAATTAGATGCGCAAGAAATTGTAGGAAACACAAAAAATCAAAAATTATCAATTAAATATCCTAGTTATAAATTGATAAATGAGGTAGTTTTTCCAAAGCAAATTAACATAAAAGCTCAGGAAAATAGTAAGCTAACAACTATAGATTTTCAATTAAAATCAGTATTGTTTAATACACCAATAAATACATCGTTTAAAATACCTAGTGGATATAAACCTATTGTTTTGTAGTGATAAAATTTAGATTTCACATATCAATTTTACTTATTTGTATAAGTTTTTTTTCTGGCTTCGGACAAACAAAAAGAGAACTCGAAATTCAGCGTAAAAAATTGAATAAAGAAATTTCACAAGTAAATTCTTTACTAATTGCAACTAAGAAAAATGAGAAGAGCGCATTAGAGGATTTAAGTGACTTAAATAGAAAAATAGCCGTTCGTTTACAGTTGATAAAAACAATTAATTTAGAAGCTAATATATTATCTAAAGGCATCAAAAAAAATGAACAAAAGCTTAGTCAATTAAATAAAGAGTTAACTGCTTTAAAAAAAGATTATGCTGCAATGATTTACAAATCTTATAAAAGTAAATCGCAACAAAGTAAAATGTTGTTTGTGTTATCTTCTCAAAGTTTTTACCAAGCTTACAAACGTTTAGAGTATATGAAACAGTATACTTCTTTTCGTAAAAAACAAGGAGAAGCTATTGTAACGCAAGCAGTATATGTGCAAAAACTTAAAGATTCTTTGCTATTTAAAAAGAAAGCAAAAGATACTTTAATTATAGGAGAGCAAGAGCAGAAGCAAAAAATAGAAGTTGACAAAAATAAGCAAGAACAACTTATTTCTGAAATAAAGAAAAAAGAGAGCAAGTATAAGAGAGAACTTCAGAAAAAAATAAGAGAAGAAAAGAGAATAGCTCAGAGAATAGATAAGTTAATTAAGGCAGAAATTGAAAGGGCCAATCGTTTGGCAAGAGCAAAACTAAAGGTAAAGCCAAAAACTACTAAAAAAAGTGAGTTTATTTTAAGTCCAGAAGCTAAGGCTTTAGCCAATAAATTTGAGCTCAATAAAGGTAAATTACCTTGGCCTGTAAAAGAAGGTTTGATTACTCGAAAATTTGGAATACAAAAACATCCAACAATTGGTGGTATTACTTTAAATAGTACAGGTTTGCACATTAATACAAGCGCTGGAATGTATGCAGAAAGTATTTTTAATGGAGAGGTTTTAACTATTCAAAGAACCGCCGAAGGCAGAAAAAATGTTTTGGTGCGCCATGGTAGTTATATTAGTACTTATAAAAACTTAGAAAGTACTTTGGTTAATGTTGGCGATAAGGTAAAAACCGGTGAAAAACTAGGTAAAATATTTACAGATAAGGTAACAGGAAAAACAAAGTTGATATTTGTTTTGTTTAAAAATACGGTTCGTTTAAATCCTGCCTATTGGATTATAAAACGATAGTTTACTTAGAGTTTTGTTTACTAATATTTTTATTATGATTATACCTAATGTTTTTCTGTAAAATTATGGCATTAGGTAATGTTATTAATGCTTCTTCTTCGGTTTTTAGGGTGATAAAAAATGCACCAATATCTTTAATCTCTCCTGTAATGTTATTGTCTTTTTCTAAAATAGTTATGGTGTCTCCAATTTTTACAGGATAGTTAATATAAAGGATTAAACCTGCAGTAATATTAGAAAGTAAAGACCATTGCGCAAAAAAAGCAATCCCTAAAATGGTTAAAAAAGAAGATATGTAAATTAGTAATTGTTTTTCATCTACATTCCAAATAAAAGCAATAACAATTATTATAGTAAGGTAAACAAGAATAGAAATTATTTTACTAGAAACTAAAATTCTAGAGGCATGAAAGCCAAATTTTAGTTGAATTTTTTTTAACGACCTTGTTGCTAATACTTGAATAGTTAATCCAATAATAAAGACTATTACAGATTGTAAAATTTTAAGATGATTTAAAAATTCCATAGTATAAATAGTTAGCTAAACAATGCTTTAAGTTCTGTAGCAGCATTAGGTTGCATTTTTCCTGCTAAAACCAAACTTAGTTGCTTGCGTCTTAGCGCTCCTTCAAAACGCTCTTTTTCTAATGCTGTTTCTGGTATTAGTTGAGGTATTTGCACAGGTTTGCCAGTTTCATCTACGGCAACAAAAGTATAAATACCTTCATTTACTTTAGTTCTTAAACCAGATTGTCTGTCTTCTATCCAAACATCAACATAAATTTCCATAGAAGATTTAAAGGCTCTAGAAACTTTGGCTTCTACAGTAACTACACTACCAACAGGTACAGATTTGCTAAAAGCAACGTGATTTACAGATGCTGTAACTACAATTCTGCTAGAGTGTCTTCTTGCAGCTATACTACAAGCTCTATCCATTCTAGCTAATAATTCGCCACCAAAAAGATTATCTAAATAATTTGTTTCTCCGGGTAAAACTAAGTCTGTTAAAACCGTTAAAGATTCTTGTGCAGTTTTTGTTTCCATTGCCTTTATAAATTTAGGCAAATATAACAATAAAGCAAGGCAATAAAATAAAATTGTGGGTAAGCTTTATTTACTTTTTAACAAGTAACCAAGCATCTTTAGAAATTGTTTTCTGGATTCTATAAAGATTATTAGTAGCTTCATTTCTATCGGAAAAACTATTAAAAGTAACTTGTGTTAAACCCCATTTATTTTTACCAATAATTTTAGCATTGTACCCTTTAGCAAGTAATTCTTTTACTTTTTTTTCTGCATTTTCTCTAAATTGAAATGCACCAGCAACTACATGATAAGGTGTTGCTTTTTCTTTAACCACATTTAACTCTAAAGTAGGTAAAGGGTTTGGGATTACAAAAGTCGCTCTTTGTATTTTTTGTTGCAATTGCTGCTCTTGTTTGGCAAAAACTTTTTGTTGCTCATTTTGTTTGTAAACATTAGTGCCAGCAGCGCCTAAAAATAGCAGAACTGCAGCTGCAGCTGCATATTTTGCAAACGTAGCAAATCCTTTTTTGGTCTCTTTTACTGCTAAAGGTTTTACTTCTTCTCTGTATCTCTCAATTGCAGAAGATTGCACTGTTGCCAAACCAAAAGAAGTAGTTAAATAATTCTGCTCGTTTTCAGGTTCAAAAACAATATGTTTTTCATTATTTAAATGCAAAACACCTAAATTGTTAATAACAACAGTTTTAGATTGCAATTCGTTTTGCCATTTAATTACAGCTAAAGAAATAAGTGTCGTTGCTTTTTCAAAGCTAATTTCTTCAACAGAAGCTATGTAATTTGCCAACAAACCATCATTATGTTTTAAATGATTGTTAAATGTAATTTGTTTGGTAGGCGCATAAAAAGTATGTGTAGTACTGTCTAATTTTGCCCCAGTTGTATTGGTTACAAATCCTCCAAAATCTGGTACAATTACGCAATCATATCTGTACAGCAAATCGTTAATGTAGTTGGCTAAATTCATCTTAACAAATATAATTTTTTTAGGGTTTTAAAAAGTAAACTTCGCTAATAATTATCAACAATTTTTTTTATATATTGTTAGTCAAATTGTTAGCTATTGAAAGAAGAAAAACTACTCGCTATTCTACGTTTGCAGAAAAGTAAAGCTGTGGGCGATATTTTAGCAAAGAAACTTATTGTAAATGTGGGAGATGTAACACAAATCTTTAAAGAAAAACCTGCAAGTTTATCTAAAATTAATGGAATAGGCAATCATGTGCTAAAACATCTTTTTAATGAAGAAAACATCAAATTTGCAGAAGAAGAGTTGCATTACATTCAAAAAAATAAAATAGAATATGCTTATTTTTTAGAAGATAATTACCCTACAAATTTACAACATTGTATAGATAGCCCAATTTTGTTGTTTCAAGACGGAAACATCAACCTAAACAGTAAAAAAATAATTTCTATTGTAGGTACAAGAAATATAAGTGCTTATGGCAGAGATTTTTGCAATACTTTAATTGAAAACTTAGCAGAACATAACCCAATAATTGTAAGTGGTTTTGCATATGGCGTAGATATTTGTGCACACAAAGCCGCAATAAAACACAACTTACAAACTATAGGTGTTTTGGCACATGGTTTAGAAGAAATATATCCAAAAGTGCATAAAAAATACATACATCAAGTAAATGAAAATGGCGGATTTTTAACTGAATTTTGGCACAAAGAAACGCCTTTAAGAGAAAATTTTTTAAAACGAAATAGAATTGTTGCAGGCATTTCTAAAGCTACAATAATTATAGAATCTGCCGCAAAAGGTGGTTCTTTGGTAACTGCAGATATTGCTAATTCTTATGATAGAGACGTATTTGCTGTACCTGGCAGAACAACAGACTTATATAGTAAAGGTTGTAATAATTTAATTAAAAATAACAAAGCTTTTTTACTAAACACAGCAAACGAAGTTGTAAAAATGCTAAATTGGGATATTACAGAGCAACCCAAAACAATACAACAACAATTGTTTTTAGATTTGAATGAAAATGAACAGAAAATTTACGATTTTTTGCATGACAAAGGCGCACAAGTTTTAGATGTAATTGCTTTGGAATGTAATATTCCTATATTTAAATTATCTTCCATTTTATTGCAGCTAGAATTAAAAGGAGTAACCAAACCTTTAGCAGGTAAGATGTTTGAATTGGCATAAATATGTTTATTTTTGAGTTAAATTAACAAGAATATGGCAGTAGAAAAAAAATTAATGTCTAAAAAAAAACCGGCTTTTCCGGTTTGTGAATTGTTAGACGATTATTTAAAACGCTACAGCAGAAACATAAAAATACCCATTTTTTATGATGATTTGTTGCGTTTTCAGGGCTCTATAGTTGTTTATGATAAAAACGAAGAAGATACACTTTGGGTAAGAACCTATTATTCTGAATTTGAACGCGAAGAAATAGACAGAAGCTTAAAGAAAATTTACACCATGCTGCATTCAGATGGTAATGATGAAACCATACCATTCTTAAATATAGATGCCATAGATTACTGTACTTTTGGAAATTCTAAACCTTTTAGAATTAAAGTTAGAAATATTTTGAATGATAATTTCACCTATTTTTATGTAAAAAAAGCAGATGCATCAAGAATTTATGGTTTAGAGTTAGAGCACATTTTATCGCCTCATAACATGAATTATTTGGTGTATAAAGATACCTTAATAGAAGAGCACATTGCAGGTGTGCCAGGAGACGATTTTATAAAAGATTTTTTGCCAGAATGCACAGAATCAGAAAAATCTCAGATAGCAAAAGAATTTGTAAAATTTAAAGAGCGTTGTTTGGTGCGTTTGTTGGGAGACATGCGTTCTTACAATTATGTAGTTATACCAACTCACGATTTCGATAAAATTGTATACACAATTAGAGCCATAGATTTCGATCAACAATCTTTTGAAGGAAACTTAAAAGTCTACAATTTACAGTTTATGAAAGAAAACTTTAAAATGGTAGAAATGGTTAGTAAAAAACTACAAAACAGTTCAATTATTCAATATAAAATAGAAGAGCGCTCTTTTATGGCCAAAAGAATGATTACTTACCCTAGAAGAACAGCACGTTTAATAAGCTGTATGAAAGCAGATTGCATCTCTTACCCAGAAAATGTGGCCCAATTAAAAAGTAATTTAATAGAATATGTAGGTGATGTAAAGTTTAAAGATTGCCAAAATATGGGCGAAATTTTAGAAACTATTTTAGCCTTTGTGAAACGCAATTACCTAGATATTAGTAATAAAGATTTGTTTTAAGTTCATTTTTTAAATTTTTATAAGAAGCTATCCTGCCTGCCGGTAGGTAGGTTCCAGCTTTCCATTCTATCTTTTTTATTTTGTTCTGAAAAAAATCAGAACAAAATAAAAAAGGATGCCATTTCAATCTGGGCTAAACATTTTTGCCAACTAAAGGCAATTTTAAGCTTTAGTTTACTTCAAACTTAATTGGTAACGTGTATGTTGTTGCTATGGGGGTATCTTATTGTTGTGTATAATTTGGAAATCGAGATGCATTTTGATTTTTTACCAAAAATTGGTAAATTTTATTAAATTTATTATTCATGAAAAATACATCAATATCACTAGGAAATTATTTTGACCAATTTGTGAGTTCACAAGTCGCTGTTGGTAGATATAAGAATGTGAGCGAAGTAATTCGTGCAGGACTTCGTCTTTTAGAAAATGAGGAAAATAAAGTGATTGCTTTAAAAAATGCTATCCAAGAAGGACTGAATAGTCCAATAGTTGAAAATTTCGATTTTGATGAAAATCTGAAAAAACTAAAATCTGAAAAACGAAAGAATGGTTTAAATTTCTTTCAGGCAGAAGGCCAACGAAGATTTGAATAGTATTTGGAATTACACTTATGAAAATTGGTCCGAAAATCAAGCTGATAAATATTATGCGCCCATTAAATTTGTTTGCCAAGAAATTGGAATAAATCCAGAATTAGGAAAGGTATACAATGAAATTAGTCAAAATTTACGCGGACTAAAATCTGGAAAACATATCAAATTTTATAGTCTAATTTATAAAGTGAGATTGAAGTTGTTAGAATATTATACGAAAGAATGGATTTAAAAAATAAATTAACCGAATAAAACTATACCCAAGCAAGATGCCAAAAAAAAGAGACTGTTTTTGCAAACAATCTCTTTTATATATTTTAACAAAGGCTATTATTACTTCGCTTCTGCATATCTTCTTTCAACTTCATTCCAGTTAATTACATTAAAAAATGCATTAATATAATCTGGTCTTCTGTTTTGGTAGTTTAAGTAGTATGCATGTTCCCAAACATCCAATCCTAAAATTGGTGTTCCACCACATGTAACTCCTGGCATTAATGGGTTGTCTTGGTTTGGTGTAGAACAAACTTCTACTTTACCACCAGGTAAAACACATAACCATGCCCAACCAGAACCAAACTGTGTTGCAGCTGCTTTAGAAAAAGCATCCATAAAAGCCTCTTTCGAACCAAAAGCAGCATCAATTGCATCTTTTAATTCTCCAGATAAACGTCCTTTTCCTTCAGGATTCATAACCGACCAAAATAATGAATGGTTGTAAAAACCACCACCGTTATTTCTAACAGCACCATTACTCATATCTAAATTTCCTAGTATATCTTCAATAGATTTACCTTCTAAATCTGTACCTTCTATTGCTGCGTTTAATTTTGTTGTATAGCCATTGTGATGTTTAGTATGGTGAATTTCCATAGTTCTTGCATCTATATTTGGTTCTAATGCATCGTATGCATAACCTAATTCTGGTAATTTAAAAGCCATTTTTTTATGTTTTAGTTTGTTGTTATTTTTATTTTTGTAAAACTAAGTATTATGCTACAGTTCCACAAAATATTAAGGATATCTTAACTTATAACGCAATAAATTAATTTTATTCACCAAATTTTTGCATAAACTCCTCTAACTTATTTACCATGTTTTTACTGCCACAAATAAAAGGAACTCGTTGGTGTAATTCTGTAGGTTCTACTTCCATTGTTCTAGTATAACCATCAGAAGATTTACCATTTGCTTGCTCTGCTATAAAAGCCATAGGATTACATTCGTACAATAAACGTAACTTCCCATCTGGATTTCTAGATCCTTTTGGGTACATATAAATACCACCTTTTATCATATTTCTATGAAAATCAGAAACTAAAGAACCAATATATCTACTAGTGTATGGTCTGTCTCCTTCTTCTTCCTGGCAATATTTTATATATTTTTTTACACCTTCTGGGAAATCAAAATAATTGCCTTCATTTACCGAGTAAATATTACCATCTTCAGGGAAAGTCATATTTGGATGCGATAAATAAAACGTACCAATTGCTGGGTTTAAGGTAAAACCATTAACACCATCTCCTGTGGTATACACAATCATAGTAGAAGTACCATAAACAACATAGCCTGCAGCAACCTGCTCTATACCTTTTTGTAAAAAATCTTTTAATTCTACGGGCTGGCCAACTGGTGTAATTCTTCTGTAAATAGAAAAAATAGTACCAACAGAAACATTAACATCTATATTAGAAGAACCATCTAGAGGGTCTATTAAAACTACATATTTATTTTGGTTGTTTTCATCTTGACTGTTAATAGAGATAAAACTATCTTCCTCTTCACTAGCAATACCACAAACAATATTTCTTTTGGTTAGGGTTTGTATAAATTTATCATTAGCATACACATCTAATTTTTGTTGGTCTTCTCCTTGTATATTCGTATCTCCATGAGCACCAATAATATCTACTAAACCAGCTTTATTTACTTCGTGGTTTACCACTTTTGCAGCCAATCTTATAGAGTTTAAAAGACTAGATAACTCACCAGAGCTGTATTTAAAGGCATGCTGATGTTCTATGATAAATTCTCCTAATGTTTGTTTTTTTACAGTCATTTTACTTATTCGTAATTATTACAAACAAATATGAACATTTTTTTGCGGAAAGCCTATTCTTTTTTATCCGTTTTTGTGAATTGAATAGTGTTTTGAATTTATATATTTTAACAAATAGAAAATAACTGTGTAAAATCGCTAATTATTTTCAACAATCTATTTTAAAAAATACCTTTGTTTAAAATTTTAAAATTATGAGTTTTTTAATAAGATTAGCTACCAAAGAAGACATGCAAGCTGTGCATAATTTAATAACAGAATTGGCGATTTTTGAAAAAGAACCAAATGCTGTAGAAATTACAGTAGCAGATTTAATTAAAGATGGTTTTTCAGAAAACCCAAAATTTAAAGTGTTTGTAGCAGAGCAAGAAAATGTAATTATTGGTATAGCCTTGTTTTACGAACGTTTTTCTACATGGAAAGGTAGAACAATTCATTTAGAAGACTTAATAGTTACCAAAGAAAAGCAGAAAATAGGCGCAGGAAAAGCCTTGTATACAGCTGTTTTAAAATATGCTTACGATAATAATTATAAAAGAGTTGCATGGGAGGTTATAGATTGGAATACCAATGCAATTGACTTTTATAAAAGTACAGGAGCAACTTACTTAAACAATTGGTCTGTAGTACAAATGAATGACGAAAATTTAGAGAGTTTTATAACAAAAAAGTAAAAGAGATTCGCAATAATTTTATAGTAAATAGCAAAAAAATATGAAGGTTTTTAAATTTGGTGGTGCTTCTGTAAAAGATGCAGAAAGTGTAAAAAATGTAGCTTCAATAATTAAAAATGAAGGAGCTAGTGATACTTTAGTAGTTATTTCTGCTATGGGAAAAATGACAAACGCTTTTGAGGATGTGATACATTCTTACTACAATAAATTAGAAGATTTACCTAGCAAATTAAATTTTATAGAAGAATATCACAAAGAAGTTATGAATGTTCTTTTTGATAAAGACGATGAAATTTTTAAACAAATAGCGATTCTTTTTGGAGAATTAGGATGGTTTTTGGCTAGAAATTCCTCAACAAGATTTAACTACGTTTATGACCAAATTATTTGCTTTGGCGAATTATTGTCTACCAAAATTGTAAGTGCTTATTTATCTAAAATTGGGCAAGATAATGTTTGGTTTGACGGCAGAAGTTATGTGAAAACAGATAGTAACTACAGAGATGCAAAAGTAGATTGGGACTTAACACAAGAATTAATTACCAATAAAGTAGACGCTTCTAAAATTAACATTACCCAAGGTTTTATAGCGGCAAATGATACAGAAAATACCACAACTTTAGGTAGAGAAGGATCAGATTATACAGCAGGTATTTTTGCCTATTGCTTAAATGCAGAAAGTGTAACTATATGGAAAGATGTGCCAGGTGTTTTAAATGCAGATCCACGCGTTTTTAATGATACTACTTTGCTAGAACAAATATCTTATGAAGAAGCAATAGAAATGGCATTTTATGGTGCTTCTGTTATTCATCCAAAAACATTACAACCTTTAGAAAGAAAAGAAATTCCATTATTGGTACGTTCTTTTGTAAACCCAAAAGAACCGGGTACTAAAATTTCTAAAGGAGTAAATTTAGAGCCATTAATACCTTGTTTTATTGTAAAGAAAAGTCAAATTTTAATTTCTATATCGGCTTTAGATTTTTCTTTTATGGTAGAAGATAATATTAGCTATATCTTTAAGAAGTTGCACGATTTTCAACTAAAAGTAAACTTAATTCAGAATTCTGCCATTAGTTTTTCTGTTTGTATAGATAATAAATTTAATAAGTTTGATGAGTTTTATAATGAACTTAAAAACGATTTTAAAATTGAAGTACAAAAAGATGTAGATCTATATACAGTAAGGCATTTTACAGATGAAGCTGTTGCTAAAATAGAAGAAAAAGGAAACTTTTTGCTTACCCAGGTTAATAAAGAAACCATGCAGATTGTTTTAGATGCTTAGTAAATTTTAGTTGTTTCTTTTCTTTACTTTTGCTAAACAATCAACCTAAAATATATGGCATTAGTAACTGCTAAAGAAATTGCTAAAACAATTGGTTTAGATAAATTTAGATTTGTAGGTACTTTTATTGGGTGGCTTTTATTACGAATTTTAAGAATTTCTAAGCTCAATAAAATTTACACTAAAAATAAAGGTAAATCTGATTTAGATTTTTTAAATGGTGTTTTAAACGACTGTAAAATTGAGTTTGAAATTCCTGAAAAAGATTTAAAAAGAATTCCAAAAACAGGTGCTTTTATTTCCGTTTCTAATCATCCTTTAGGAGGAATAGATGGTGTTTTGTTGTTAAAGTTACTTTTAGAAAAAAGAACCGATTATAAAATTATAGCCAACTTTTTATTACATAAAATAGAGCCTTTAAAACCTTATGTAATGCCAGTAAATCCTTTTGAAAACAGAAAGGATGCTAAATCTAGCGTAGCTGGTATAAAAAATGCATTATTACATTTAAGAGAAGACAAGCCTTTGGGTATTTTTCCTGCAGGCGAAGTTTCTACCTACAAAGATGGTAAGTTAAATGTAGACAAACCTTGGGAAGAAGGTGCAGTGCGTTTAATTAAAAAAGCACAAGTACCTGTAATACCAATTTACTTTCACGCAAAAAATAGTCGTTTATTTTACATGCTATCAAAAATTTCTGGTACGTTAAGAACCGCAAAATTACCATCAGAATTATTATCTCAAAAAAGCAGAGTAATTAAGGTAAGAATAGGAGCACCAATAACTGTAGAAGACCAAAATAATTATACAGATATTCCTTCTTTTTACGAGTTTTTAAGAAAGAAAACCTACATGTTGGCAAATCCTTTTGAGCAGCAAAAGAAATTAATTTCTACCCAAAAGATTACAAGTAAAATTAAAAAGCCAGTAAAAAAGATTGTAGATCAAAAAGATACTAGTGCTTTTGTTACAGAGATTGATGCACTTAGACATACAGAAGGTAGGCTTTTAGAAAGTAAAAACTATGAAGTGTTTTTTACAAACGCTTTTAAAATTCCTAATCTATTATATGAAATAGGAAGATTAAGAGAAATTACTTTTAGAGATGTTGGTGAGGGTACAAATAATGCTATAGATATAGATGCTTATGATAGTTATTATTATCACCTATTACTTTGGGATAGAGAAAAAAACGTTTTAGTTGGTGCTTATAGAATGGGCCTTGGTAAAGAAATTTATAAAAACCACGGCATTTCTGGTTTTTACGTGCAAACTTTATTTAAGTTAGAACCAGAGTTGCATAAAATGATGAGTGAAACCATAGAAATGGGGCGTGCATTTATTGTAAAAGAATACCAACAAAAACCAATGCCTTTATTCTTATTATGGAAAGGAATTATACATGTTACATTGCGTTATCCAGCATATAAATATTTAATGGGTGGTGTTTCTATTAGCAATCAATTTTCAGATTTCTCAAAATCTTTAATGGTAGAGTTTATGAAATCTCATTATTATGATCCGTATGTGGCACAATACATTCAACCTAAAAAAGAATACAAAGTAAAATTAAAAGATGCAGATAAAGATTTTGTTTTTGATGCCGCTAAAGCAGATATGCAAAAATTTGATAGGATTATAGACGAAATAGAGCCAGGCGCTTTACGAATGCCCGTTTTATTAAAAAAATATGTAAAACAAAATGCACGTTTAGTGGCGTTTAATGTAGATCCTAAATTTAATAATTCTGTAGACGGTTTAATGTATATTAAGGTTGCAGATATACCAGAAAGTACATTAAAACCAGTTATGGAAGAGTTTCAGGCTACTTTAGAGAAAAGAGCCGCTGAAATTTAAAGTGCACTGTTTTTTATAATCTAATACCTGTATAATACAAGTACCTGCCAAAAATTCAGGTGGTTTAATTTGGTATACTTTTCGATATCTAAGCAACATGAAAACATTTTTAAAAATTTTATTAACTGCTTTGTCAGTTGTTGTTTTATCAAACATTTTACCAGGAGTAGCAGTTTCTGGTTATCTGTCTGCAATAATTGTAGCTATAGTAATTGCTCTATTAAATATGATAGTTAGGCCATTATTAATCTTTTTTACATTGCCAGCAACCTTAGTAACTTTTGGCTTATTTATTTTTGTAATAAACGCTGTAATTATATTATTAGCAGATAAAATGGTCAATAATTTCGAAGTATCAGGTTTTTGGTCTGCATTATTTTTTAGTATTTTACTTTCTATCTTTAGATCTGTATTATTTTCTTTATTAAAAGAGAACAAAAACAAAAATTAAGCTATTAAATTAAATCAATCAAAATCAGGTGCCTAAGTTTCTTAATTATTTAACAATTCTGTTGAAATAGAACCTTTTAAATACTTGTTAACTAAATTATTTTAACTAATTTTGCACTCGATTTTTTAAAGAATAATATACAAGAAATGAATATTACAAGAGAAAACATAGATGCGTTAAACGCAGTTGTAAAAGTAGATATTGTTGCAGAAGATTACCAACCAAAAGTTGATAAGCTATTAACAGATTACCGTAAAAAAGCAGATATTCCTGGTTTTAGAAAAGGGCATGTGCCTATGGGAATGATTAAAAAGCAATATGGCCAATCTATTATGGTAGATGAGGTAAACAAGCTTTTACAAGACTCTTTAAATAAATATATTACAGAAGAAAAACTAGACATCTTAGGAAACCCTTTACCAAGAGTACAAGATGATTTTAATTGGGATGCAGCAGAATTTTCTTTTGAATTTGAATTAGGTTTAGCACCACAGTTTGATGTAGATTTAAGTCCTAAAAAGAAAGTAACACAATATAATATTGTAGCTACAGAAGATTTATTAGACGAAGAAGTTAAAAACATTCAAAATCGTTATGGCAAAATGTCTTCTTTAGAGGAAGCAATTGAGCATGGTAACGTAACAGGTACTTTTGTTAATGAAGAAAAAGAAATTAACAAAAAAGCTACATTTTTAGTAAACGACTTAAAAGGTAAAAAGAACGAGAAAAAAGTGATTGGTGCTAAAGTTGGTGATGTTATAGAATTAGGAACTAAAAAGTTGTTTGAAGATAATAACAAATTAGTACATATTTTAGGCGTAACAGAAGAAGTAGCTAAAGATTTAGATGTTACTGTTACTTTTACTGTAGAAGAAATTACAAAAACAGAGCCAGCAGATTTAGATCAAGAATTGTTCGATAAATTATTTCCTGATGGCAGTGTTAAAACAGTATCAGAATTAAGAACAAAGATTAAGGAGGATGCAGAAAAGCAATTTGCACAACAAGGAGACCAACAATTATTAAATGCAGTAACAGAAAACTTAGTAGAAAATACAAAGTTTGATTTACCAGCAGATTTTCTTAAAAAATGGTTAGCACAAGCTGGTGAAAAGCCATTAACAGAAGAAGAAGCAGCTGCAGAATTTGAGAAGTCTGAAAAAGGTTTACGTTACCAATTAATCGAAGGAAAGATTATGAAGGATAACGATATCAAATTAGAGTATGCAGAATTGGTAGACTATGCAAAAGGGTTTATTAGAACGCAAATGGCTCAGTTTGGTAATATGAATCCAGAAGAGAAAGAATTGGATGATATTGCTGGTAGAATTTTACAAAATCAAGAAGAAGCTCAAAAATTACAATCTCAATTAATTAGTCAGAAATTATTGTCTTTCTACAAGGAAAACATGAAGTTTAAAACAAAAGAACTTTCTTATGAAGATTTTGTAAAAGAGGTTTACAAATAAGCGTCGCTTATTTGTAATGCTGAACTCGTTTCAGCATCTCAGTAGATAGTAAAAAAATCTATTTTGAGCTAACTTAAATACAGTTTCAGTCATTTTAAATGATTGCAATGTTACCTTAAGCGCAGTCAAAAGGTCTCTTAAGTACTTAAAATATAAATTTTTATTTCTAGAGAAATTTAGAAATTTAATCAAACAAAAACCTGAATTGTAAAAATTCAGGTTTTTTTAGCAATATCCCTTAAAACAGTCAAAAAAAATGTTCTTATCTTTACGGAACAAATATTAAAAGAAACACAGAAATGGATTACGGAAAAGAGTTTGAAAAATACGCAACAAAACATCACGGAATAAGCAGCACTAGTTATACAAAAATAACAAGTAGTTTAACGCCATATATTATGGAAGAACGTCAAATGAACATCACTCAAATGGATGTTTTTTCACGTTTAATGATGGATAGAATTATATTTTTAGGAACTGGTATAAACGACCAAGTTGCTAACATTATACAAGCACAATTATTATTTTTAGAAAGTGTAGACGCTAATAAAGATATATCCATTTACATTAATTCTCCAGGAGGTGGCGTTTATGCAGGTTTAGGTATTTATGATACTATGCAGTTTATAAAACCAGACGTAGCAACAATTTGTACAGGTATGGCAGCATCAATGGGAGCAGTATTAATGTGTGCAGGTCAAAAAGGAAAACGTTCTGCTTTACCACATTCTAGAATTATGATTCACCAGCCTTTAGGTGGCGCACAAGGGCAAGCATCAGACATAGAAATAACAACAAGAGAAATTTTAAAGTTAAAAGACGAGTTGTATGCAATTATAGCAAGTCACTCTGGGCAAACAATAGAAAAAGTACACCAAGATTCTGATAGAGATTACTGGATGAAAGCAAATGAAGCGAAAGAATACGGTATGATTGACGAAATTTTAGCTAGGAAATAATAGTGCTTAGTGGTTAGTTTTTGGCCTTTAGCCATTAGCTAAAAGAATATTTTATTACACAGCTAAGTGCAAAAAGCAAATAGCGAAAAGCTAAAAGCAGCAGAAAATGTCAAAAGAAGAAAATTTAGAGTGTTCGTTTTGCGGACGAAAAAAAGCAGAAACAGACCTGTTAATAGCAGGTATGGATGCTCATATTTGTGATAAGTGTATAGAGCAAGCACATGGTATTGTAGAAGAAGAAATTACAGAAGCAAAATCCAGTACACTATCTAAAGACTTAACGCTTAAAAAGCCAAAAGAGATTAAGGACTTCTTAGACCAATATATTATTGGGCAAGATGAAACAAAACGGTCTATGGCAGTTGCAGTTTACAATCACTACAAAAGATTGTTGCAAACAAAAGACGAAGATGAGGTTGAAATAGAAAAATCTAACATTGTTTTGGTAGGTGAAACAGGTACAGGAAAAACATTAGTTGCAAAAACAATTGCACGTATGTTAAATGTACCGTTTTCTATAGTAGATGCCACCGTTTTAACCCAAGCAGGTTATGTGGGCGAAGATGTAGAAAGCATTTTAAGTCGTTTATTACAAACGGCAGATTATGATGTAGAAAAAGCACAAAGAGGTATTGTTTTTATAGACGAAATCGATAAAATTGCCAGAAAAGGAGACAATCCATCCATTACAAGAGACGTTTCTGGAGAAGGTGTGCAACAAGCCTTATTAAAGTTATTAGAAGGTACAGTTGTAAATGTAGCTCCAAAAGGAGGTAGAAAACACCCAGAACAAAAATTTGTAGAGGTAGATACAAAAGAGATTTTGTTTATTGCAGGTGGCGCATTTTCAGGTATAGAAAGAATAATTAGCAAGCGTTTAAACATGCAAGCTGTTGGTTATAGTGCTTCAATAGATGAAGATCAAGTAGACGAAGAAAATCTGTTGCAATACATCATTCCTTCAGACTTAAAATCTTTTGGTTTAATACCAGAAATTATTGGTCGTTTGCCCGTTTTAAGTTACATGAATCCTTTAGATGCTAAGACTTTAAGAGCTATTTTAACAGAGCCAAAAAACTCTATTATTAAGCAATATTCCAAGCTTTTTACTATGGATGATGTTAATTTTACCATAGAAGAAGAGGCTTTAAATTACATTGTAGCCAAAGCAGTAGAATATAAATTAGGTGCTAGAGGTTTACGCTCTTTGTGTGAAGCTATTTTTACAGATGCCATGTTCGATTTACCAAGCTCAAACGATAAAGAGTTTAATGTAACTAAAGCATATGCAGAGTTAAAATTAACAAAAAGTGCACTTAAAAAGTTAAGAGCAGCGTCTTAATATTTTTTGGGCGTTCCCTTTCAGGTCAGGCTTTCGCACTCGCTTCCCGCAAAAAAGCGGGAGAGCTCAAACAAACGCTCAATCCTTAACGCGTATTGCTAGCTTAAAAGGAAGTTTATAAAATTTATTTTCAGATCTCACAGGTTACTAAAACCTGTGAGGTCTTTGTTTTTTAGAAAAAACTTCTTACTATATTTGTATTCGTCTTTTAATAAATAATAATGATATCAAGAAGTACCATAGACCGTGTTTTTGAAACTGCCAGAGTAGAGGAGGTTATTGGTGAATTTGTACAACTAAAAAAAGCAGGAAGTAACTTTAAAGGATTAAGTCCCTTTGTAGATGAGAAATCGCCTTCTTTTATGGTATCACCAGTAAAACAAATCTGGAAAGATTTTTCTACAGGAAAAGGTGGTAATGCCATTTCTTTTTTAATGGAACATGAGCATTATTCGTATCCAGAAGCCATAAAATGGTTGGCAAAAAAGTACAATATAGAAATTGAAGAAACAGAACAATCATCTGAAGAAAAAGAACAGATGAATGAAAGAGAAAGTATGTTTTTGGTTTCTAAATTTGCCAAAGACTACTTTCATGAAACCATGCTAAATACCAATAAAGGTAAAGCAATTGGTCTATCGTATTTTAAAGAACGTGGTTTTAGAGATGAAACCATAAAAACCTTTGAACTCGGTTATTGTTTAGACGAGTGGGATGGTTTTACAAAAGCAGCACTTTTAAAAGGTTACGATTTAAAATACATGGCTGCTACAGGTTTAACTATTGTAAAAGAAAACAGACAATTTGATCGATTTAAAGGGCGTGTAATGTTTCCTATACATTCTATGTCTGGCAGAATTTTAGGTTTTGGAGGTAGAATTTTAACAGCAGATAAAAAAGCAGCAAAGTATTTAAATTCACCAGAAAGCGATATTTACCATAAAAGTAAAATTTTATATGGTTTGTATCAAGCCAAAAAAGAAATTGCAAAGCAAGACAATTGTTATTTGGTAGAAGGGTATACAGACGTTATTTCATTTCATCAATCTGGAGTAGAAAATGTGGTGGCTTCTTCTGGTACAGCATTAACTTCAGACCAAATTAGGTTGGTAAATAGACTTACCAAAAATATAACCGTACTTTTTGATGGAGATGCAGCAGGAATAAGAGCTTCCATTCGTGGAATCGATTTAATTCTAGAGCAAGGTATGAATGTTAGAGTAGTGCAATTTCCAGACGGAGAAGATCCAGATAGTTTTGCAAAAGCACATTCTACAGAAGAATTAAAAAGTCATTTAAAAGACAATTCGCAAGATTTTATCAATTTTAAAGTATCGCTACTTTTAAAAGAATCAGATAACGACCCTATAAAAAAAGCAGGTGTAATTAGAGATATTGTAACTAGTATTGCTAAAATTCCAGACGGAATAAAAAGAGAAGTTTACATACAAGAATGTTCTCGTATTTTAGAAATATCTGAACGTGTTTTGTTTAGTGAGTTGGCTCAAATAATATCTAAAGGAGAATTAGAAAAGAGTAAAGCTAAGAAAAAACAAAGTTTTTCTCCTCAACAAGACCCAAATGAGCCACCACCAGAATATTTTATGGCGCAAGAACAAGCGCAAATGGGTTTGGTAAAAGGCGGGCCAGTATCAACAGAAAAAATAGATCAACTTTCTATTTTAGAAAAAGAAATTATAAGGCTTTTATTACTTTTTGGTAATGAAGATGTAGAGTTTGTAGAGGAAATAGAGTCTATAGACGAGAATGATAAAATTACAATTACCAATAGAAAATATAACAATAAGGTATCTGCAGAAATATATGTAAACCTACAAGATGATGAAATCGAATTTACCAATCCTATTTTTCAAGAAATTTATGTGCAAATTATTCATCATTTAAATCAATATGAAACCATAAAAATTGATGATTTAGTTAACTCTGAAAATAAAGAAATAGCGACTCTTGTAACTTCTATAGTTATGGAAAAAGAAAACCCTAAAATGCAATTAAGCAAATGGGATAGTAAAAATATAGAAGTAAAAACAGATGCAGAGGTATTGCAAAAAGCAGTATCTGACGTAGTTTTTAATTTGCGTAGAGTATTAATTGATAAGTTGGTTACAGAGGCTTTGGTACAAGGAAAGGAATACACTACAGAAGAAAAAGAAGATATTATGAAGTATAATTCTCTAAGAATAAGGCTTTCAGAGAAGTTAAAACGAGTAGTGTAGTTTAAGTTTTTTTACAGCGATTTCATGTTTACGTGTTTGTAAATAATTTAAAGTCAGGTAATTGTTTTTTTTATTGCGTTTTTTTTATACCTTGAAAGCAGGTTATTTTTTTAAGATAACTTAAAGTTAATATCAGAAAAGATTTGAGTAACATTTCATTAGATTTTAATGTAAATAATTTAGCTTTAATGTTACTAAATTGTAAAAACAGGCATTTTCCCCTACTAAAAGGTAATTTTAAAAAATATCTTTTTTGTATATTGCGAGTGCTAAAAGAAAAAACACCGACCATGAAAAAAGCTTTACAAATTTTAAAGATCGTTCAGTTATTTATTTTTTTACCTTTTGAAATCTCTAATGGATCTAAAAGAAGAGCTTATATGAGAATCAAAAAAATGATGATAGCGGCAAATTTATTATAGAATTAGTTAAACTTCAAAATAAAAAAAATCCCATAAATTAATATTTACGGGATTTTTTTTATTTTAAACTTTCAGGTATTTCACAAACGGGTATAGGTACCATTTTGTGCTGGTTAATTTTATTTAGTCTCTCGTAAATTGTATAAACTTCTTTTTGTCTTCCTGTAAAGTCATTTTGGCTTTTGCCATTATCTTGCATTCGCATTGCCCATTCCAATTCGTCATAAGATGCGCCTAATTGATCTTCATCTGTTCTGCTATCTCCAAACAAACCATCTGTTGGTGCTGCTATTTGTATAGAGTTGGGTACATTTAAAAAAGCAGAAAGTTCATATACTTCAGATTTCATTAAATCTGCTATAGGACTTAGATCTACACCTCCATCTCCGTACTTTGTGTAAAAACCAACGCCAAAATCTTCTACCTTATTTCCTGTCCCTACAACTAAAAAGTCATTAATACCAGCCAAATAATATAAAGTAGTCATACGTAATCTTGCTCTAGTATTAGCCAAAGATAAATTTACTTTAGTAGAATTTTCAATTTTTGGTACAGATTTTACAAAATCATCAAACATAGTGGTTAAGTCTACCCTTGTATCAGAAACATTAGGGTATTTAGATTTTAACTGCTTAATATGTTCTTCTGCTCTTGTAACTTGGCTTTCAGCCTGATGTATAGGCATTTCTACACAAAGCGTGGGAAAACCTGTTTCTGCACAAAGCGTAGAAGTTAGTGCAGAATCTATTCCACCAGAAACGCCAATAACAAAACCTTTTACTTTGGCATTTTCTGCATACGTTTTTAACCAATCTATTATGTATTTAGCAACCTTTTCTGTATTCATTAGAGAAACTATTTTAGTATTTTTATCGTTTTAAATTATAATACTAAGATACAAAGTTTATGAAATTTTTTATAGGATTTTTACTTGTTTTATGCTGTTTTTATTCTTGTTCTAAACAAAACAACCAAAATATTGATGTTTCTAAGGTAGATGTAAATTTTAAGGTAAATAGATTTGATATTGATTTTTATACTACTGAAGCCAAGGATTTACAACAATTAAAAAATAAGTATGCTGTATTTTTTCCAAAGGAAATTACAGATAGTATTGCTATAGCAAAAATTAATAGTAAAGATGAGCAAGAATTATTTGCCGAAACACAGAAAGTTTATAAAGATTTTGAACCTATAAAAAAACAACTTACTTCTTTATTTAAACATGTAAAATATTACAATCCTAAATTTAAATCTCCTAAGGTAGTTACTATGCTTACAAATATAGATTATGAGAGTAGAGTGGTTTATGCAGATAGTTTGTTAATTCTATCTTTAGATGTCTTTTTGGGTAAAAACCATCCGTTTTATAATGACTATCCTAATTATATTAAAGAAAATAATACAAAAGAACACTTAATTGTAGATGTAGCCAATACAATTATAGCGCAGCAAGTTTTACCAAAACCCAATGATAGAACTTTTTTACAAAAAATGATTGCAGAAGGAGTGAAGTTATATGTATTAGATGCGTATTTGCCAACTGTGGCCAATCATTTAAAATTTGGTGCAAACCCAGATAAATACAATTGGCTTTTGGCTAATGAAGAGCAAATTTGGAGTTATTTTATTGAAAAAGAATTGTTGTTTAGTACAGATACTAAACTGAATAGTAGGTTTTTAGAAACCGCTCCATTTTCTAAATTTTATTCCGAACAAGATAAGCTTTCGCCTGGTAAAGTTGGGGTTTGGGTTGGTTGGCAAATTGTACGCTCTTACATGAAACATAATAACGTATCTTTGCAAGAATTATTAAAAATGAATACAACAGATTTATATTCTAAATCTAAATATAAACCAAGAAAGTAAAACGTTATGTCAGTAAAACATCAATCTGAAATAAAATTTAATATTGGATTAGACGAGAATAAAGTGCCTGAAGAAATTTTATGGGAAGCAAAAGATGGTGGTATAGATAATGAGGAATCTAAAGCCATTATGATTTCTGTTTGGGATCACAAAAAAAAGGATACTTTGCGTATGGATTTGTGGACAAAAGATATGCCTGTAGATGAAATGAAACAATTTTATCATCAAACTTTAGTGTCTATGGCAGATACTTTTGAGCGTGCTACAGATGATCAAAAAATGAGTGCTACAATGCGTGATTTTTGTGATTATTTTGCAGAAAAGTTAGAGCTGAAAAAGTAATTACTGCACATCAAAAAGTTTAAGTAGTGCAATATAACAGTTTAAAAAACAAGATAATTAACAACGAACTTTACGCAAATAAATTTTTCATTTAACCTGTGTCTAATATCACTACAGCAGTTTATATTTTTATATAGCTGAAAATTGTTTGTTTGTCATTTCAAACGCAACAAACTTTAGTTGAGAAATCTCGTATTTTCCGTTAATTGGAAATTACATTCGTTTGAAATATTACAAACCGTAACCGACTAACTTACAGTGTTTGTTACAACGAATTCACGTTAGTTATTAATAATTTTCTGAATAATATAGTTGTAATCTTCAGGGTTTTCAACAAAATTTAAATCGGAGATATCTATTATTAAATAGTTTAAATCGTTTTGTGATTTCATGAAATTATGATATCCGTTTTCTATTTTTTGTAAGTATGCTGCAGAAATATTTTTTTCATAAGCTCTACCTCTTTTTTTGATGTTTTCTATAAGTTTATCTGTGTTTTGATGCAAATACACATATAAATCTGGTTTTGTTATTTCTTTGTAGATAAAATTAAACATCTTTTTGTACAATAAAAACTCATCTTTAGATAGCGTTATTTCTGCAAATATTATTGACTTTAAAATATAATAATCAGATATAATACTATTTTCACTTAAGCTGTATTGTGCCAAATCTTTGCTCAATTGTTCTTGCCTATCCATAAGAAAACTCATTTCTAAAGGAAAAGCATAACGCGCTTGATCTTTGTAAAATTTTGGTAAAAAAGAATTTTCTGAAAACTGCTCTAAAACGGTTTTTGCATTAAACTCTTGACTCATCATTTTTGTTAATGATGTTTTTCCTGCACCAATATTACCTTCTATTGCAATATAATTGTATTTTTCTTTTAATGGTATTGGACGTTTTAATTCTTTATTTACTATGGTGATTTCTGAATTGTCTTCACAATTTTGTAAACAGATTGTAATTTTTTCTTTTTCTATTGGATGAATTACTGAAGGAGCTATTTCAGCTAAAGGAACGAGAACAAATTTGCGATCTAACATTTTTGGGTGTGGAACAATTAAATCTTTTGATAAGATAATTTCATTATTAAAAAGTAAAATATCAATATCTATATTTCTGTTTTGATATTCTTTTGCACCTGTTCTCTCTCTGCCTAATGTTGTTTCTATATTTAAAACGGACTCTAATACCATTTCAGGTGAAAGGTTTGTAGATAATTTTATACAGATATTGTAAAAATCATTACCATTAAAACCCCAAGAAGCAGTTTTGTAAATAGAAGATATTTTTTGCACATCACCAACTTTATCAGCAATAGCATGTATTGCATTTTGTAGGTTTTCTGCTTTATTACCTTCATTAGTTCCTAAGGATAAATATGTGATTTTTGTAACTTTCAATAAAATATATTTAAGTAACAAAGTAACAAAAAAGCACAAAAAAAATCGCCAAAATTAATTGGCGATTTTAATAACTTATAAAGAATTAGAAAAATTTAATCTTCTTTCTTTTCTTGTCTTGGTTTTCTCTCATCACGTCTGTTGTCACGTCCACGATTATCTCTACCTCTGTTATTGTCTCTACCACGATTGTTATCTCTTGGTGGTCTTGCAACATAACCTTCTGGTTTTGGTAAAATAGCTTTTCTAGATACTTTCTCTTTACGAGTTCTTGGGTCTAAACCAAAGTATTTTACATCTAAAACATCACCCATTTTAACTACATCAGAAACATTGTCTGTACGTTCCCAGGCCAATTCAGAAACATGTAATAAAACTTCATTTCCTGGAGCTTCTACATATTCTACAACAGCACCAAAATCTAACATTTTAATAACTTTTACTTCGTAAACGCTACCAACTTCTGGTTTGAATAACATAGACTCTATTCTTGCAATTACTGCTTCAATTCCTTCAGGTTTAGTACCTAAAATCTCAATGATTCCTTCTTCTGTTACTGGGTCTTCTGTAATTACAATAGTAGTTTCTGTCTCTTTTTGTAATTCTTGAATATTTTTACCACCTGGACCAATAAAAGCACCAATTAAATCGTTTGGTATTCTTCTATTAATCATTTTAGGAGCATGTGCTTTTACCTCTTCATTAGGGTTAGCAATAGTATCCGTTAATTTTTCTAATATATGTAAACGACCGTCTCTTGCTTGTTTTAGTGCATTCACTAAAATTTCGTAAGACAATCCTTTTACTTTAATATCCATTTGACAAGCAGTAATTCCTTCTGCTGTTCCAGTTACTTTAAAATCCATATCTCCTAAGTGATCTTCATCACCTAAAATATCAGATAAAACTGCGTATCTGTCTCCGTCAGAAATTAACCCCATTGCAATACCGGAAACAGGTCTTGTCATTTGCACACCAGCATCCATCATTGCCATTGTACCTGCACAAACAGTTGCCATAGAAGAAGAACCATTAGATTCTAATACTTCAGAAACTACTCTTACTGTATAAGGACAATCATCTGGCACCATTCCTTTTAACGCTCTTTGCGCTAAATTACCATGCCCAACTTCTCTTCTAGAAGTACCTCTTAAAGGTCTTGCTTCACCTGTACAAAAAGGAGGGAAGTTGTAGTGTAAATAAAAACTCTCTTCTCCTTCATAAGATGGCATGTCTATTTTATTAGCTTCTCTAGAAGTTCCTAAAGTTACGGTTGCTAATGCTTGCGTTTCTCCACGTGTAAAAATAGAAGAACCATGTGTAGAAGGTAAGTAGTCTACTTCACACCAAATTGGTCTAATTTCATCTGTTTTTCTACCATCTAAACGTAAACCTTCTGCTAAAGTTAATTCTCTAACTGCATTTTTTTGAGATTTGTTAAAGTATTTACCTACTAAATCTCCATAGTCTTCTAACTCCTCTTCTGTAAAAGTAGCTTTTAATTCTTCTTTTACTTCTGCAAAAGCAGTTGTACGTTCTACTTTAGAAGTTCCTTTTTTAGCAATTGCATAACATTTGTCGTAAGAAAAATCGTTGATTTTTGCTTCTAAATCTGCATCTTCTCTTTCTCCTTCGTATTCTCTAGTTTCTTTTTTACCAAAAGCCTCTGCTAATTTTACTTGAGCAGCACATTGAATTTTAATAGACTCATGCGCAAACTTAATTGCGTCTGCCATTTCTTCTTCAGAAATTTCATCCATTTCACCTTCAACCATCATTACAGAATCTGCAGAAGCACCAATCATCATATCAATGTCAGATGCTGCTAATTGTGCTCTACTTGGGTTGATTACGAATTCGCCATTTACTCTAGCAACTCTTGCTTCAGAAATTGGGCATTCAAATGGGAAATCAGATAATTGAATAGCTGCAGAAGCTGCTAAACCTGCTAATGCATCTGGCATAACATCTTCATCATGAGACATTAACTGAATCATAACTTGTACTTCACTATGGTAATCTTTTGGAAATAATGGACGTAAAACACGGTCTACTAAACGCATTGTTAATACTTCACCATCACTTGGTCTTGCCTCTCTTTTAAAGAATCCTCCAGGATAACGTCCTGCAGCAGCAAATTTTTCTCTATAATCTACAGTTAATGGTAAAAAGTCTACGGTACCTGCTTTGTAGCTAGAAACTACTGTACACAATAACATTGCTTTACCCATTTGAACAACAACAGAACCGTGCGCTTGTTTCGCTAATTTACCGGTTTCTAATGAGATGGTTCTTCCATCTCCAAGGTCTATAACCTCTCTAAATACTTTTGGAATCATAAATTTGTAATACTAATTTTTTAATCTGTTTGTTGTTGTGTTGTTTTTGTTGTTGTGTGTTTTTCCAATGGAAATACAAGAATTTTGTTAAGATTCTTGCTTTTTTATATAACATCTGTTTGTTAAGCAGAAACTATTATTTTTAAGATTCCTGTTTTACAGGAATAACAATTTTTCTATTTGAAACATTTTTCAAAACTATTGTCAATAAAAAAGAGGCACGTTTATAGTACCTCTTTTTTGTAAGAATTATTTTCTAATTCCTAATTCTTTAATAATTGCACGATATCTTAAAATATCTTTCTTTTTAAGATAATCTAATAAACTTCTACGCTTACCAACCATCATTACTAGAGAACGCTCTGTATTAAAATCTTTACGATTTTGCTTTAAGTGCTCTGTTAAATGGTTAATTCTGTGCGTAAATAACGCAATTTGCCCTTCAGAAGAACCCGTATCGTTTTTTCCTTTACCGTGTTTTTCGAAAATGCTTTCTTTTACTTCTTTACTTAAGTACATGCCAATATTATTTAAATGATTTTTATGTATTTGCATTAAAATTTTTCTAATGCGCCTGCAAATATAGAATTATTTTTCTGATTTCTTACAGATACTTTAAACCTATTTTGGTTTTAAGTTAATTAATATTACATCTTTTGTAATCAATGGTTTAAATTTCTATTACATGTATAAAATTTGCTCTTTTTTATTCGGTTTTGTTACTAAATTCAGAAATATTTTATATTTATTTTAATAAAGTTTGCTAGTAACAATTTAATCTTTAGTTTTGTCACTCAAATAATTGAATTACAAATGTTAAATAATTTTTACACACGTTTCTATTTTTACTTTTACTTTTTTAGTAAGAGATGAGACTTGTATATAATTAATAACTATAAAATATAAAGTCTCGTTAATTCTCGAGGCTTTTTTTTTGAACTAAAATGAAAAAAATAATCGCCATACAAGGAGCAGAAGGCTCTAATCATCATAAAGTTGCCAAAGACTTTTATGGAGAAGAGATACAATTAATAGAATGTATGTCTTTTGATGCTTTGGTAGCTAGTTTGTTAGATAAAAGTGCAAGTTTAGGTGTTATGGCTTTAGAAAATACCATTGCAGGTTCAATAATACCAAATTATGCACTAATAGATGCCAATAATTTGCACATTACTAATGAGGAGTATTTAAATATTCATCATCATTTAATGGCCTTAAAAGGGCAAAATATTGCAGATATTAAAGAAGTGTGGTCGCATCCAATGGCATTATTACAATGTAAAGCGTTTTTTAAAAAACATCCGCATATTAAATTAGTAGAAGATGCAGATACTGCAGAAGTGGCTAAAAGAATAGCAAAAGAAAATTTAAAAGGCATTGCTGCAATCGCGCCAAAAATAGCAGCAGAAATTTTTGGGTTGGCTATTTTAGAAGATGAAATACAGACCATAAAAGATAATTCTACACGTTTTGTAATTGTACAAACAGCAAAACCAGCAGTAAATGAAACTGTAAATAAGGCTTCTTTAAAATTTCAATTAGATCATAAAAGAGGCAGTTTAGCAGCTATTTTAAATGTGTTGAGTGATTGTAAAATGAATTTAACTAAAATACAATCGTTACCTGTAATAGAAACCCCTTGGAAATATTCGTTTTTTGTTGATGTTACTTTTGAAGATTATAAAGAATACCAAAAAGCGATTGCAATTATAGAAATAATGGCAGCACAATTCAAAATTTTAGGAACCTATAAAAACGGAAGAAAGTGATTAAACCTGCAAAAAGATTAGATACCGTAAAAGAATATTACTTCTCTAAAAAATTAAGAGAAGTTAGGGGTTTAGTGGCAGCTGGTAAACCAATTATAAATATGGGTATTGGTTCGCCAGATTTACAACCTCCTGCAAATGTTATTACTGCAATATCTAGCAGTTTAGCAGATGCTACTGCACACAAATACCAATCGTATCAAGGTTTGCCAGAGTTAAGAGCTGCAATTGCAACTTTTTACAAAAATAAATTTTCTGTAGATGCAAATCCAGAGAATGAGGTGTTGCCATTAATGGGAAGTAAAGAAGGTATTATGCACATTTCTATGGCTTTTTTAAATGAAGGCGATAAAGCATTAATTCCTAACCCAGGTTACCCAACTTATACTTCTGTAACCAAATTAGTAGGTGCAGAACCGTTGTTTTATAATTTAAGTGAAGCTACCAATTGGCAACCAAATTTTGATGAATTAGAAAAGCAAGATTTAACAGATGTAAAAATTATGTGGGTAAATTATCCGCACATGCCAACAGGTACAAACGCAACTTTAGCAACCTTAGAAAAGTTAGTTGCTTTTGGTAAAAAGCACAATATTTTAATAATTAATGACAATCCGTACAGTTTTATTTTAAACGATAATCCTATAAGTATTTTACAAGTTGAAGGCGCCAAAGACATTGCTTTAGAATTAAATTCTTTAAGTAAAACTTTTAATATGGCTGGTTGGCGAGTTGGAATGCTTTTAGGGAATGCAACATTTATAAACGAAGTTTTAAAAGTAAAATCTAATATGGATTCTGGTATGTTTTATGGCATACAAAAAGGAGCTATAGAAGCCTTACAATTATCAGATAATTGGTTTTTAGAACAAAATAAGGTGTATAAAAAAAGAAGAGCATTAATTTGGCAGTTGGCAGATAAATTAGGCGCAGTTTACAATACAAATGCAACTGGTTTATTTGTTTGGGCAAAAATTCCTGAAGGAAAAAAAGCAGAAGAAGTTACCGATAAAGTATTATATGAAAACGATATTTTTATAACACCAGGAACTATTTTTGGTTCACAAGGCGAAGGTTATATTCGATTTTCATTATGTGTAACAGAAGAGGTAATTAAAGAAGCGATTAGTAGGTTGTAAAATAAGTTTGCAGTTTTTCAGTCGCAGTTGCCAGTAATTTTGCTGCATATATAAAATTTTAGAATTTAAATGTCATTTCTACTTTAGGAGAAATCTCATAATAAGAACAGAAAACAAAAAAAAAGCCAAAAGCCAAAAGCAAAAAGCCAAAAGCATTGATTATGAAAAACATATTTTGCATAGGAATCGGATTAATAGGAGGTAGTTTTGCTATCGATATTAAAAATCACAATTTAGAAGCTATAATTCACGGAATTAGCAGAAAAGACGAAACCTTACACAAAGCATTAGAATTAAACTTAATCGATAAGAAAGCAACCTTAGACGATTTAGAAAATGCAGACTTGGTAATTATATCAATTCCTGTAGATGCCACTGTAAAATTATTACCAACCGTTTTAGATAAAATTTCAGACAATACATTGGTAATAGATGCAGGCTCAACAAAAGAAGCAATTTGTAAAGTAGTTGAACATCATAAAAGAAGACGCAATTTTTTAGCATGCCACCCAATTGCTGGTACAGAAAAATCTGGACCAACAGCTGCAATTTCTGGCTTGTATAAAGGGAAAACCAATATTATCTGCGAAGTAGAAAAAACAACTTTTAAGTTACAAGAACAAGCTTTGGCACTTTTTAATGCCATTGGAATGCGTATTCGTTATATGGATGCAAAATCGCATGACAAACATATTGCGTATGTTTCGCACCTTTCCCACATAAGTTCATTTATGTTAGGAAAAACAGTGCTAGAAAAAGAGAAAAATGAACGCGATATTTTTGATATGGCAGGTTCTGGTTTTGAATCTACCGTGCGTTTGGCAAAAAGTAGTCCTGCAATGTGGACACCAATTTTTAAACAAAACAAAGAAAACGTAATAGAAACGTTAGAAGAATACATTAATAATTTACAACAATTTAAGGAGTTAATGCAAAAAGATAATTTCTCCGAAATTTTTAACGAAATGGAGAATACAAATTATATAAAGCAAATTTTAAACGGCATAAAATAAAAGCCAAAAATCGTTGTTTGTTTTGTCATTTCCTCCTTGTGGAGAAATTTCAAACCAAATAACACAAATTAATTATTAGAATGAAAAATACAAAAGAATTAAGAACATGGTTGGATGATATGAAACTAGATCATCCACTAGTAATAGCAGGGCCTTGTAGTGCAGAAACCGAAGAACAGGTTTTAAAAATTGCACACGAATTAAAAGATTCTGATGTAAATTACTATAGAGCAGGTATTTGGAAACCAAGAACAAGACCAGGAAATTTTGAAGGTGTTGGTGCCTTAGGTTTAGGTTGGTTAAAAAAGGTAAAAGAAGAAACTGGTATGAGAACCTGTACAGAAGTTGCCAATGCAGCACACTGTAAATTAGCGCTAGAAAATGATGTAGATTTATTGTGGATTGGTGCACGTTCTACAGTATCGCCATTTATAATGCAAGAAATTGCAGACGCATTACAAGGTACAGACAAAATTGTATTGGTAAAAAACCCAGTAAATCCAGATTTGGCTTTATGGTTAGGTGGTATAGAAAGATTATACACAGCAGGAATCAAAAATTTAGGAGCAATTCACAGAGGATTCTCTACTTACGAGAAATCAAAGTACAGAAACAATCCAGAATGGCAATTGGCAATAGAATTCCAGAACAAATTCCCAGATTTACCATTAATTAATGATCCATCACATATTACAGGAAAGCGTGATATGATTTTTGATGTTTCACAAACCGCTTTAGACTTAAACTTCGATGGTTTAATGATAGAAACACATTTCGATCCAGAAAACGCTTGGTCAGACGCTGCACAACAAGTAACGCCAGACACCTTAAAGCAAATCATGGTAGATTTAAAAATTAAAAAAGAAACAGAAACTTCTGCAGATTATAGAGAATCTTTAGAAAACTTAAGAGCTCAAATTAATGTGGTAGACGATCAATTAATCGATCTTTTAGGAAAACGTATGCAAGTTGCCGATAAAATTGGTGCCTTAAAAAAAGAAAAAAACGTTGCCGTTTTACAATCTAAACGTTGGAACGAGATTTTAGGAAACATGGTTTTAGAAGGAAACGGAAAAGGATTAAGTGAAGAGTTTATACTTAAAATGTTTAAAGCCATTCACCAAGAATCTATAAACCACCAAGAAAAAATTATTAACGGATAATACTGAACTTGTTTCAGCATCTTTTAATAAAAATTACAAATCCTACAAGGTTAAACTTTGTAGGATTTTTTTTTGCATAATATTTTTATTTGGGCGTTACCACAAGGGTCGGGCTTTCGCTACTCACTTCCCGCGAAAAGCGCGGGAGAGTTCAAACAAACCGCTCAATCCCTAACGCGTATTGCTTCATTCGAGCATAAGTTCATAAAAAAAACGCAAAATTTGTCACTTCGAACGTAGAGAGAAGTCCCATAACCCAGCTAACGCAAGAGTAAGCACACAACAGTAAGCACACAACGCTAGTCACTTCGAACGCAGAGAGAAGTCCCATAACCCAGCTAACGCAAGAGTAAGCCCACAATAGTAAGCACACAAACGTGAGCAGTATTATGAGATTTCTCCTACCGTCGAAAAGACAAAATTGCGGGTAAAAAACGCTTGTTCCACAACGTTTGTCACTTCGAACGCAGAGAGAAGTCCCATAAACCAGCTAACGCAAGAGTAAGCAACACAACGTTTGTCACTTCGAACGTAGAGAGAAGTCCCATAAACAAACTAACGCAAGAGTAACCACCACAACAGTAAGCAAAGCAAAACGTGAGCAACGCAATGAGATTTCTCACTATCGTTCGAAATGACAGGATTCGTGCGCAAACGAGTAAGCACTATAAACTTATGCCCACAACATTTGTCACTTCGAACGCAGAGAGAAGTCCCATAATATAACTAACATAAGAGTAAGCAACCACAACAGTAAACAACACCATCAGATTCCTCTTATCATCAAAAAGACAAAATTACGGGTAAAATTAAAGTACCACTCACTCAAACTCGCTATTCAAAAAAGCAAAAGAAGGGTTGTTTGTACGAATAAGGGCTAATTTTTTTTCGCGTCTCCATTTTTTGAGCTCTTTTTCTCTAGCGATAGCTATTTGTATCCAAGTATATTTTTCGTAAAAAACTAAAAATTCTAGGTTATAATTAGCTGCAAATGTTTTTTTCTTGTTATTAATATTTGTTTTATGTTCAGCAAGACGTCTCTTAAGGTTATTAGTTACACCAATATAAAATGTAGAACGATATGCATTAGTGATAATGTACACATAATAACTGTGAAAGCCTTTTTGTGAATTTAGCATTTTTTATTTAAAAGTACTAAAATAAAATCAAACCACATTTTTCTCCACAAACTTGCCACTTCGAACGTAGAAAGAAGTCGCATAAACGAGCTAACGCAACAGTAAGCATCACAAACTTGAGCAAAGCTAAACGTGAGCAGTGTTATGAGATTTCTCACTATCGTTCGAAATGACAGGATTCGCCCGCGAAGCAGTAAATACCACAAACTTGTGCCCACAACGTTTGTCACTTCGAACGCAGAGAGAAGTCGCATAAACAAGCTAACCCAAGAGTAAGCAACCCAACAGTAAGCAAAGCTAAACGTGAGCAGTATTATGAGATTTCTCACTATCGTTCGAAATGACAGGATTCGCGCGCAAAAGAGTAAACATCACAAACTTGTCTCCCCACAAACTTGTCACTTCGAACGTAGAGAGAAGACCCATAAAAAACTAACGCAACAGTAACCAACACAAAGTAACTCCCACAAAACTTACAATTTAATAAAAATGAAATAGCGCTACCAAAAAACAAACCTTAATAACACTAAAATCCTGTTTTTTACAGAAAATTCTGCATCTTTGTAATAATGACAGGAATCGTATACAAATCTACAGGAAGTTGGTACTTTGTGAAATCTACAGATGGTAATTTTCATAAATGTAGAATTAAAGGAAAGTTTAGAATAAAAGGGATTAAAAGTACCAATCCTATTGCTGTTGGCGATAAAGTAGTGTTCGATTTAGAAAAAAAAGGAGACGAAGAAACAGGCGTAATCAAAACCATTTTAGATAGAGAAAATTTTATTGTTAGAAAATCTGTAAACCTATCAAAACAAACCCACATTATTGCTGCCAATGTAGATTTGGTTTTTTTATTAATCACTATTAATAATCCGCCAACATTTACCACATTTATAGACCGTTTTTTAGTTTCTACAAGAGCTTATAGAATAGACACTGTTTTAGTTTTTAATAAAATAGATTCTTATGCGATAGAAGAACGTGCAGAAATTTTATATTTAAAAGATATTTATGAAGCAATAGGCTATACTTGCTTAGAAGTTTCTGGCACAGAAAATAAAAATATAGACCAAGTAAAAGAATTAATGCTAGGCAAAACTGCCATGTTTGTAGGGCATTCTGGCGTAGGTAAATCTACTTTAGTAAATGCTATAGAACCTAGTTTAGATTTAAAAACTAAAGAAATTTCAGATCAACACAACCAAGGGAAACATACCACTACTTTTGCAGAAATGTATGATTTAAGTTTTAATGCAAGAATTATAGATACACCAGGTATTAAAGGTTTTGGTGTGGTAGATATAGATAAATATGAACTAGGCGATTATTTTCCAGAATTTTTCGCTCTAAAACAAAACTGTAAATTCAACAATTGTTTGCATTTAAAAGAACCAAAATGTGCAGTTAAAGCAGCTTTAGAAGAAGAGAACGTATCTTGGTCTCGTTACAAAAGTTATTTACAAATTTTAGAAGGCGAACAAGAATCTGAGCATTTTAGAACAGATATTTGGAATGAGGATTCTCAGTAGTTTATTAAGGTAGAAAACCAGATTTGTTAAGTTTACTAAAAACTATAAATACCAAATACTACAAGATTTTTCTTCCCTTTTGGAAGAATAAAAGATGGGATTATGAAAGCAGTAATTCAAAGAGTGTCTAAAGCAAGTGTAACAATTAGCAGTAAAAAAGTTGCAGCTATAAAAACAGGTTTTTTAATCTTGTTAGGCATTGTTGCAGAAGATAGCCAAGAAGATATAGATTATTTAGTTAGAAAAATTACAAACTTGCGCATTTTTAATGATGAAAGTGGGGTAATGAATTATTCACTTTTAGAAGTAAATGGAGATGTAATTGTGGTAAGTCAGTTTACATTACACGCCTTAACAAAAAAAGGAAATAGACCAAGTTACATAAAAGCAGCAAAACCAGAACTTGCGATTCCTTTGTATGAGAATTTTGTTTTATCATTAGAAAAAGAACTGAATAAAAAAATACAAACAGGGCAGTTTGGTGCAGATATGCAAGTAGCGTTAGTAAATAATGGCCCTGTAACCATTATTATAGATTCTAAAAACAAGGCATAGTTCTATGGATTTTTTTGATGTACATACACATAAAAAATCGGCAACAGAAAACGTGTTTTCTATAGAAAATAAGTATCCCAATTCTTCAGATTTTACAAAACCTTTTTCAATAGGTATACATCCGTGGTTTATTAATGAGCTTATAATTGAGGAAGATTTAAAATTTCTAGAACAAAAATTATCATATAAAAATTGCTTGGCTATTGGTGAGTGTGGTTTAGATAAATTAACGAAAACCGATTTTAATTTACAAAAACGCACATTTAGAAAACAGATTCAGCTATCAGAAAAATATCAAAAACCGTTAATAATTCATTGTGTAAAAAGTTTTCAAGAAATTATAGCGTTTAAAAAAGAATTAAAACCCAAACAAGTTTGGATTGTACACGGTTTTAATAAAAATCTTCAACTTGCCCAAAGTTTACTTAAAAACAATATTATCTTGTCTTTTGGCAAGGCAATCATCAACAATAAAAAATTAGAAGAAGTTTTTAAAGCAATGCCAATAACGTCTATTTTATTTGAAACAGATAATTGTCAGATTGACATTCAAGAAATTTATGGGCAAGCTTCAGCTATAAAAAAGATAACATTGATAAAATTACAAGAGCATATTAAACAAAACTTTAATACAATATTTAGCAAATGAGTTGGTTAGAACGTACTGAATTATTAGTGCAAAAAGAAGGTTTAGAAAAGTTGCAAAACGCAAATATTTTAATTGTTGGTTTAGGTGGTGTTGGTTCTTATGCCGCAGAATTTATAGCCAGAGCAGGTGTTGGTAAAATAACAATTGTAGATGGTGATGTTTTTGATGAAACCAATAAAAATAGACAATTGCCTGCATTAGATTCTACTATTGGTAAATTAAAAACCGAAGTTTTGGCAGCAAGACTTAAAGAAATAAATAAGGATCTTGAGTTAACGGTTTTAACCGAATTTTTGTCTCCAGAAAGAGCTTATGAAATTGTTGCAAAAGAGTTTGATTATGTACTAGACTGTATAGATTCTATTACACCAAAGGTGAATTTAATTGTGGCAGCCAGAAGAAAAAAAGTTAAAATTATTTCTTCTATGGGCGCAGGAGGTAAGTTAGATGCAACAAAAATTAGGGTAAAAGATATTGCTAAAACTAAAAATTGCACCATGGCCAGAGTTTTAAGAAAGCGCTTAAAAGAAAGAAAAGTAGACAAAGGCGTAAAAGCAGTGTATTCTGAAGAAGTACAAATTCCTGCTAGTGTAAAAGTAACAGATGGTACAAATTTTAAGAAATCCTATTATGGTACAATTAGTTATATGCCTGCTGCATTTGGTTTGCAAGCTGCTGCACATGTTGTTAATTTTATCATAAAAACCAATAATTAGTTTCCAAGGAAAATAAATTACAATATATTTGCCATGGAAAATAAATTATCAACTAATTAAAACAAAAATGAAAAAATTAATAGTAGTATTAGTATTAGTAGGATCTGTATTTGCAGCTTGTAAACAAAAAAAGGAGAGTGTAACCACTAAAGCTGCAGAAAAAGTAGCAGTTAATGTTTCTGAATTAAATAATGTAGATACCACTGCATCTGTTTTAACCTGGAAAGGAACAAAACCAACAGGGGCGCATAATGGAAACGTTATGATTAAAGATGGAGATTTGTTAGTTGAGAACGGCAAAGTAGTTGGTGGAGAATTTGTTATTGATATGACATCTATAAAAGTTTTAGATATACCAGCAGATAACGAAGGAAACGGAAAATTATTAGGGCATTTAACAAGCGCAGATTTTTTTGATGTAGCTAAATACCCAACTTCTAAATTTGTAATAACTAATGTAGAAGATAAAGGAGATAAAATACACGTTACAGGTAACTTAACCGTTAAAGATGTAACCAAAAGCATTACAATACCTGCAACTGTTAATTCTGATAATGGAGTTACTATATTTAAAAGTGAAGCTTTTATGGTAAACAGAGCAGAGTTTAATGTAAAGTACGGTTCTAAATCTTTCTTTGATAATCTTAAAGATAAGTTTATAGATGATAATATGGAATTATCTTTTACCGTAAAAACTAAAGCCTAATTAAAACTACTAAAAATAAGCAATTATGAAAAATTTAAAAGCCCAAAGACCTTGTGGATGTGGATTAACATCTGATAAAGACGGATATTGTGATGGTTCTCACGCCAACAAATAAATATCTACTAAGATATTAGACTAAAAGCTCGAAATTTAAATTTCGAGCTTTTTTATTTTAAATACTTTTCACCAAAGATTGATTACTTAAAAAAAATAAGAATATGAGCAGTACATGTTATGTTTTTATTGGAAACGTAAATTAATTTTATTTGCTTTTTTGTATAATTGCACAAATAAAATTATGAGAAAGTTAATTTATTCCTTACTTATTACTTCTGTTTTCTTTGTTTTTCAAATGCAAAGTCAAGCTATTGATTATTCAGTTTTTACTATTCCTAAGGATTTAAAAGAGAATGCAAACGCAGTTGTTAGAGATAATTCTATAGAAATTATTATAGAAGATCTAGACAAAATGATTGTGCGCAAAAGAAAGGTAGTTACCGTTTTAAATAAAATAGGTAATGTAGACGCTAAAATTGGAGAGAGTTATGATAATGATACTAAAATTACAGAACTAACTGCATACATTTACAATGGTTTTGGTAAAGAAATTAAAAAATATAAAGAACGAGATTTTTCAGATGTTAGTGCAGTAGATGGAGGTACCTTGTACTCAGATGCAAGGGTAAAATATGTAGATTACACTCCTATTTCTTATCCGTATACATTAGTTTTTGAGTCTGAATATAAAACGTCTACAACGGGTTTTATTCCTTGGTGGTATCCCGTAAATGGATATCATATTTCCGTACAAAAAAGTAGTTATACCATACAAAACCCTAATGCAATTCCTTGGCATTTTAAGCGTACAAATTTTAAAAACTTCAATATTAAGAGTGCAGAATCAGAAACGGCAATTCAATATATATTAGAAAATCAAAAAGCGTTTGTTTACGAAAGAAATACAATCGCATATAGAGATTTATTACCAAAAGCATTAATTGCATTAGACAACTTTAAATTAAAAGGCGTTGAAGGTGCTTACACCAATTGGAAAGATTTTGGAAAATGGATGCATGAGAAACTACTTTTGGGTAGAGATGAGTTGGATGAAGCGACAGTTGCAGCCGTACAAGCTTTGGTTAAAGACGTGCAAGATCCTATAGAAAAAGCGAAAATTGTATATAAGTTTATGCAAGAAAAAACCAGATACATTAGCGTACAAGTGGGCATTGGTGGTTGGGAGCCTATTGCTGCAAATACAGTTGATGCTGTAGGTTATGGAGATTGTAAAGGCTTAACAAATTATACAAAAGCACTTTTAGAAGCGGTAGGAGTTACTGCTTATTATACGGTAGTTTATGCAGATGAAAAAAGAGATATAGATAAAGAATTTTCATCTATACAAGGAAATCATGTAATATTGAATTTACCTAATAAAGACGGAAATGATATTTGGTTAGAGTGTACCAGCCAAACCACGCCATTTGGCTTTTTAGGCAGTTTTACACATGATAGAAATGTGTTGGTTGTAACACCAGAAGGTGGCATTATTAAAAAAACAACTTCTTATAAAGACGAAACAAATTTACAAACCTTAAAAGGTGAAATTCAACTTTTAGATAATGGTGATTTGCAAGCCAATTTAAAAAGAAGTTCTAAAGGTTTGCAATATGATGATAAGTTTTATTTAGAGACCATAAGCAAAGAAGAGCTCATAAAAAATTACAAATCTAATGTTTGGGATTACAATAATAACCTAGAGATTGAGTCTGTTGTCTTAAAAAATGATAAGGAAAACGTTGTTTTTGAAGAAGATTTAGAGGTTTCCATAAAAAATTACGCCACAATAAACGAAAATGAATTCTTGTTTAGAGTAAATGTTTTTAATAGAGATAATTATATACCAAAAAGATATAGAAATAGAAAGTTGCCTTTACAAATTTCTACTGGTTACAAAGATGCAGATTTTTATAAGATTAAATTGCCTAAAGGATATAACTTAATTGCATTGCCTGATGCAAAAGAACTAAAAACAAAATTTGGTTATTATCAAGTAAAGTTCACAAAATTAGATGAAACCACTTTTAAATATGAAAAAGCTGTTGTAATTAAAGAAGGTGTATATCCTAAAGAAGATTATAAGGCTTATAGAAGTTTTAGAAGAAGTATTGCCAAACACGAAAATTTAAGAATTGCCATAACCAAAAATCTAACCAAATAATGAAAAATTTTATAACACTCGTTTTATTGTTAAGTGCTTTTAATTTAGTTGCACAAAATTATAAGTTTGGTAAAGTATCTAAAGAAGAGTTGCAAGAAAAATTTAACCCTGCAGACTCTACTGCAAGTGCTACCTATCTATTTAAAAAAAGAAATACGGAATACAAATTAAACTCAGATGGCTGGCAAATAATGACTACATGTCACGAGCGCATAAAAATTTATAATAAAGAGGCATTTAATTATGCTACAAAAATAATTTCTGTATACGATCCTGAGGCTAGCGTGTCAAGTTCAGATCAAGTTAATGGTATTAAAGGGTATACGTTTAACCTAGAAAATGGTAAGGTGGTTAAAGAAAAATTATCAAGTAAAAATATTTTTAAAGTAAGAAAAAATAAATACAGATTAGATCGTAAAGTAACAATGCCTTCAATTAAAGTAGGTTCTATAATCGAGTTAAAATATACAATAGTTTCGCCAAGAACATCAAGTGTAGACGATGTAAAGTTTCAATATGCAATTCCTGTTAAAAAATTTGATGCGCGTGTAGAAATACCAGAGTTTTTTATTTACAAAAAGAAAAATACAGGGTACTTTATGGTGCCTATGAAAATTGATGGAAGAACGCGTGTTTTAAGCGAAAATGAAACGTACAATACAGAGATTTTAAATTTTGAAGGAGAAAACATACCTGCATTAAAAGATGATGAACCTTATGTAGGAAGTATTAGAGCTTATAGAGGAGGAATGTCTTTTGAGCTGACTCAAGTAAATTTTTTAAGATTTGGAGGAGACATAAAAAACTTTTCGAATTCTTGGTCTGCTGTAGGTAGACAAATTAATGAATTTTCTAGTTTTGGTGGAGAGTTAAAAAGGCAAAATTATTATAAAGAAGATTTAAATAAATTACTGGTAAATGCAAAAACAGATTCAGAGAAATTATATCTTATTTTTAATTTTGTAAAAAGTAAAGTAAAATGGAATGGTTTTTACGGTTTTTCTGCGGAAAAAGGAGTTAGAAAGGCGTATAAAGAACAATCTGGTAATGTTGGAGATATTAATTTAATGCTTACTTCTATGCTAAATTATGCAGGTTTAAATGCTAGTCCTGTTTTAGTAAGTTCCAAAGGAAATGGTGTGCCTTTATTCCCTACAATAGATGGTTTTGATTATGTAATTACTGCAGTAGATTTTCCAAATAATTCTTATGTTTTATTAGATGCTACAGAAATGTATAGCACACCAACTACGTTGCCAAGGAGAGTTCTAAATTGGAATGGTAGAAAAATAGCCAAAAACGGGGCTTCTTCTTGGGTTAGCTTAAAATCTAGAAAACCGGCTATTGAAGAGAATATTGTGATGGTTAAAATAAAGGATGATTTAATGGTAGAAGGCATGTATAGAACTAAATTTATGAATTTAACTGCATTAACGTTTAGAAAAAATACAAATCATCTTAAAGAAGAAGGTATAATTAAAGCTTTAGAGGAAAATAATAATATAGAAATAGACAATTTTAATATTATAAACAAAAACAAATTGTCTAAACCTATAACTAGAAACGTAAAGTTTTTAAGTGAAGATTTAGTGGAAGATATTAATGGAAAGTTATATATAGAGCCATTATTGTTTTTATCGCATCACGAAAATCCATTTAAATTAGAAGAAAGAAAATTTCCTGTAGATTTTACAACACCATGGAAAGATAAACATATGGTAACTATTGAAATTCCAGAAGGATATAAAGTAGCGTCTATACCAGAAAGTATGGCTATTGGTTTACCAGACGATTTGGGTGTTTTTAAGTTTGTAATAAAACAAGAAGGAAATAAAATTAAAACTACTTGCATGGTAGAAATGAACCAACCACAGGTAAATGTACAATATTATGCAGCACTAAAAGATTTTTATGGGCAACGAATTCAAAAAGAATCAGAGAAAATAGTTTTGGTTAAAATTTAAAACCAGATTTTAAAATGCCGTTTGTAAAGGAATTTCAAACGGTTGTTTTAATTTTATAGAGAACCCTGCACGCTTCTATTAAGTAAATTTTGACTTTGTTAAGCTATTAATTAATTCCTTTGATACGCGCTAAAAACAGCTTAAAATCTTCTTTTTTAGGTGCCTTTCCCATAAACGGTAAAATATCCCATTCGTTATTTTTATGAAATACCGTAAAATTAAATACAGAAGTTTTTACATCATCTGGGTTTAAAGGAGGATATCTTAAATCTACATACTTATAAGTACCTGTTTTATCTCTCTTATAAATATTAAAATAGCCATTACTAAACCAAGATAACGTTTGTAAATTAGGGGCAGTCATTCCTATTAAATTATGATTTTTGTGTATTGTAATAATATTATTTGCAGTTTCACTTTTATCTAATAAAGAGTAAAATGTAAAGTGGTATTCATTTTCTGTTTCTGCAACTGCATACCATAAAATATTATTTAAAATTGTAGGTTGTGCTGTAAAACGATTGTAGTTGATATTTGCTTTTTCATAAGATTTTTTAAAAACGGTATTTATGAAGATTTTGTTTCCAATTGTAAAAATCAAATAACAAGAACTAATATAAATTCCTGCTTTTGTCCATTGCATTCTTTTGGTACTTGTTCTTTTTATAAATAGCACAGCAATCATACAAATTAAAAACGGAAGTGTGTATAAAGGGTCTGCAACAGATATGGTATTAAAAGCAATTCTATAATTTGTTATTGGTGCAAAAAGCTGTGTACCATAAGGTGTAAAAGAATCTAAAATAGGATGTGTAAAAATAGCCCAAAAGAAAAGTAAAATCCAGTTTTTTAAAGTTGTAGTTTCTTTTCTAACACCTGTATTGTATAGTTGGTAACTTAGCCACCCAAACAAAAAAGCACCTAAAATGGAAAAAAAGATAGAGTGCATAAAACCTCTATGAAAAGCCATGGCTTGTATTTCGTTATTGTAAAGTAGTTTACCAATAAAAACATCCAAATCTGGTATTGTGCCACCAATTGCACCAAACAGCAATGCTTTATTACCAATTTTTTTACCAAGTACAATTTCGCCACAGGCGGCACCTAAAATAATTTGGGTTAAGGAATCCATAAAGTAAAGGTAAGTTAACAGATTCAATTTGCATAACATCTGGTAAAATCGTAACATTACAACACAAAAAATGTACAATGCCAGACTCGAAAAACCTTTCTGATATCAGCATAGAAAATCAGAAAATTAAAAGCAATAAAGAATTAAACCTTTTAGAATCTTTGGTTCCCGTAATAATTTTAATGGGGCTGTTAGCGTATAATATTTTCTTTGTAGAAGACCAAGAATGGTTTGGAGCTTACACAAATCAATATATTTTATTAATAGGAGGTTTGGTGGCAACAATTGTTGGTTTTTTTAATAAAGTTGCTATAAACACTATGATTGCCGAGGTTTGGGAAAACTGGAAAAGTGTTTTTGTACCCATTATGATTTTGTTTTTAGTAGGTGCACTTGCAGGTACTTGGTTGGTTTCTGGTATTATACCAGCAATGGTGTATTATGGTTTACAAGTTTTGAGTCCAGAAATATTTTTACCAGCGTCTGTTATAATTGCAGCAATAATTTCTATTGCTACAGGTAGTTCTTGGACAACTTCTGCCACTGTAGGTATTGCATTAGTGGGTATTGGTAGTGCTTTGGGCATACCAACAGGTATGATTGCAGGAGCTGTAATTTCAGGTGCATATTTTGGCGATAAAATGTCGCCACTTTCAGATACCACAAATTTAGCACCAGCAATGGCTGGTACAGATTTATTTACGCATATAAAATATATGGCATTTACAACTGTACCAACTGTTATAATCACATTAATTGTTTTTGCTATTTTAAGCAGTACAATAGATACAACAGGTAGTGCAGATATAAGTAATTTACTAAAATCTATTAAAAATACATTTCAAATAACACCTTGGTTATTTGTTGTGCCTGGTGTTGTAATTGCTATGATTTTAATGAAAACAAAACCACTAATAGCTTTAGTAACAGGAGTTGTTTTAGCAGGTATATTTGCATTTATTTTTCAGGAAAATGTGCTAGCAACTCTTTCAGATTCTAATACACAAGCAGTAATTAATGCTGTTTTATCTGATACTACTGTAGAAACAGATAATGAAAAATTATCTGAATTATTTTCTTCTGGAGGAATGAATGGAATGATATGGACTATTTTGTTAATAGTTTGTGCTATGGTTTTTGGCGGAATTATGGATGCAATTGGCGCATTAGCAAAAATTACAAAAAGTTTATTGGCAGTAGCCAGTTCTGTTTTTGGTTTATTTGCAAGTACAGTATTAAGTTGTTTAGGATTAAATGCAATTGCATCCGACCAATATTTGGCTATTGTAATACCAGGTAAAATGTTTAAAAAGGCTTATGAAGATAAAGGTTTAGCGCCAGAAAATTTGAGTAGAACTTTAGAAGATTCTGGTACAGTAACCTCTGTTTTAATTCCTTGGAATACTTGTGGGGCATACCAATCTAGTGTATTAGGTGTTTCTGTAGCAGATTATTTTGTGTATGCTATTTTTAATTATTTAAGTCCGTTTACTACCTTATTATTTGCTGCATTAAATTTTAAAATTAGGCAACTCGTAAAAAAATAAAACGATAGTTTTAATTACTTTTTTAAGTTAACATAATTCTTTATCACTATTTATTTTAATGCGAATTGTAAAAAGTATGCTTACGTTACTTTTTCTCTTTTTTAAGGTTCAGTAGTAAGGCAAGCAGTAATAAAACCCAAGGTATACCATGCAAAAAAACATCAAACCAATCTTTGGCTTGCATTGCATTTTCTCCTGTAAAAGCATTGCCACCAGCAATCCATTTTATTTTACCCCAAATATGTGGCGGATTAAAAGGAGCTAACCCCAAGGTTAAACTTGCCATTAAAAAAAGAAGCCAATTTTTTCTAAGTAGATTTTTCATTGTTTTTTAGTTGTATTGATTTATAAATAGAAAAGATAAGTAGTTGTCTAAAAAGTATTTTGTGTCTGTTATTTCGACCTTGTAGAGAAATTTAACCTATTACATTCACAAATAAATAGATTTTTCAACTCCATTTTAGGCTAGCTCATTAGCGTAAGTTTGATTTAGAAATACTGTTTTTTAGTAAATGCAATTTATAATATTTAAAACGAATGTCATTTCGACCTTGTGGAGAAATCTCAAATTAAATGCGAGATTTCTCAACTACACTTCGTTTCGTTCGAAATGACAAATAACTAATTTTCAGTCACATAAAATGTAAAAATTCATTACCCAAACAAAAATCAGAAACATTAAAATTACTATCAAATGCATCATCCAAAAATTGTAATCAAACAAGCTAAAAATCCTACCCTCTAGTAAGGATTTAGTATGGGATAAGGATTAGGTATTAAATAAACCAGTTCCAAACCAAACCAAAACGAACAGTAAAATCTCTAAACGGATAATTTGGTGCAGAAAAATAATTCTTTTCAGTAAAATCAGAAGTTACATTATCTACCTTTAAATACAAACGCGTTCTTCGCACTTGTGCATTAAAAAACACATCAAAAGTGGGAAAACCAATTTCTTCTTCATTTTGCAACGTAAATTCTGCAATTAAAGGGTTAAAGGCATTTGCATTATAGGTTGTAAAATACTTAAAAGTAACGCCCATATTTACTAACATTGGTTTGCCTTTAAACCAATAATCTGTGTAATAAAAAGTGTTTCTCGTAACAAAATCGGGCACTCTAAACACACTACTACCACTGCTTACATTTTGGTACATAACAGTATTGTCTAATGCAAATTTACCCAGCCTAAATTCTCTATTGGCTTTTACTTTTAAATACACAATCTGGTTTTCAAACTGATCAGGCTGGCTGTCTGCATTAAAATAAGTGTAATTATCTATATTGGTAAAATTTAAAGAAGCATTTATCCATTTAGATTTTAAATCGAAACCTAAATCTGTAGTATTTACATTGCTAAACGATTCGTTTTGCCAGTTAAAAGCATCATATTCACTTTGGTGTAAAATGGTATTAAAGTTTGGCGATTTAGAATTTAACAACAAAGTTCCCTTTAAACTGTAAACACTATCCTTTTCTAAAATAGCTTCTCCTTTAATATAATTACCAGCAAGTCTACCATTCCCAGGAGTTATGCTAGCATCTGCATTAAGTTTAAAGTTTTTAATTCTTGCATTCCAATCTGCACCAAAAGAAATGGCGTTTCCTTCAATTTTAATTTTATTTATGGCGCTGTTACTATTTAAAATAGTATCATAACCATAAGTATAACTGGTAATATTTGTTTTGGCTTTAAATTTACCTAAAACGTATTTAGAGTTAAACTCTATATTTAATTCGTTGTTGGTAATTTTACTTTCTGCAATGCTATTTTTTGGATTAGAAGAGCTTGCCTCTCCAAAAATAGCGGGTGTTAAACTACTTTGTGTAAACTCAAAGTTTTTAGTTTCATCAGTAAAAATATGCCCAATTTTAAGATTGCTAAAATCGGTGTTATTTATGGTGTCTTTACTGGCTAAAAGCTTATAGCTATGCTCAATATAAGTTCTGTTAGAATCAAACTGACTTTCTGCATTGTTTAAGTTTACGTCTAAACGTGCTCTATTTGTAAAATCAGCATCATCAGCAATAAAATTTGCTAAAGATTCTTCTGTTAAACCACCACTTTCTTGATGAAAAAAATCTTGAGAAGTCAAATGCCCTCTTATTTGATACTGTCCGTTTTTTGTGCTGTACCTAAACGTACCTCTAAAATTACCATTACTAACCAAAGCTTGCCTGTAAGCGCCTAAAGAACGTAAGCCTTTGTAAGAAAGCGATACATTAAATCTTTTAGAAAAATTAGTAGTAAATAGTGCATCTAAAACTTGCCCTTGTTGCAAACCAGTTCTGTATAATATTTCTGTAGTAGTTGTTGGTACTTCGTAATATTTTATGTCCTCAATATCTACATAACTAGGTTGTTTTGCAGTAAAACCAATGTCTGGCAGCCTAGCAGTATTATTAAAGCCATAGGCTAAATTGTTAAGCTGTTGCCCTTGGTTGTGAAACTCTAAAAACTCAAATAAATCTTTACGTAAATAATTAAATTTATATTCTTTTTGTATGCTTAAAGTGGTGTCTATATAAGTAGTATCTCTTTTATGAGAAAACACCTTATAATCTGTATATTTTGTTTTGCCAGATAAAGTAACATTTACATTACCAGCATTTTTGCCAATTATATTTACATTATTATTTATATTTTCATCGTCTCTATTCTCTACATTTCTTTGCGAAAAAATAGCAAACGAAACAATAAATTGAAAAAATAGAAAGAAAATTACTTTTTTATTCATGGTGTAAAAATAGCGTCACAAATGTAAAATAATAAAACGAAAATATAAGTTAATAATTATTGGGATAATTATTATTTTTAAATGATTTTAAAACACAAATCAACACAACACCAAAAAAAATCTTTTCTTTGCAATATGTTAAAATTAAATTACAGTGGTTTTGCTTTAGAGGCAGGTACAGATGAAGCTGGTAGAGGTTGTTTGTCTGGCCCAGTTGTGGCTGCTGCTGTAATTTTACCAGAAAACTTTTCGCATCCTTTGTTAAACGATTCCAAACAAATTTCAGAAAAGAAAAGAAATTTACTAAAACCAATAATAGAAAAAGAAGCTGTGGCTTTTGGTGTTTCTTTTGTTTGGCAAGCAGAGGTAGATAAAATTAACGTCTTGCAAGCCTCTATTACAGGCATGCATCGTGCCATAGATGCCCTTAAAATTACACCAGAATTTATAATTGTAGACGGTAATAAATTCAATAATTATAATGCAATTCCGCATGAAACCATTGTAAAAGGAGACGCAAAATATGTGAGCATTGCAGCAGCATCTGTTTTAGCAAAAACCTATAGAGACCAATATATGGAAGGGATTCATAAAGAATTCCCCATGTATAATTGGGCAAAAAACAAAGGTTACCCAACCAAAGAACACAGAAATGCAATAAGAACATTTGGCGCAACAAATTACCACAGAAAAACATTTAAGCTATTGCCAGAGCAAACAAAGTTAAATTTGTAGTTTCCTTATTTGTATTAGAAGCCAATCGCGCTTTCCATTATATCTTTTTATGCTGAATTTATTTCAGCATCTTTTAATTTTAAAAAGAGTAAGTTATTTGTTAAAACAGATACTGCATTAAGTGAAGCATAAAAAGGATGCCATTTCAATCACGGCTAAACTTGTTTGCCAAATTTTAGAAAACTCCGCTATTTAATGCTCTTTAATTTAAAAAGTTCAACTATTTTTACATTTCAAATTTTAGAAAAATGATTAAAAAGACAAGAGCAGAAATTACAAAATGTATTTTACATAAAGTTGCCAATAAATTTAATAGCGGTACCAATGTTTTTTCAGAAGATTTAATTCGTTTCGATCAAGAAAGTTACGATTTAATGAAGTCTTTTTTACTAAAACCCTTTGGTTCACTTACCCAAAGTTATCGTTTTTCACATCATGCAGATGTGCGTTTAAATGAAATGAACAATTATGCCACAGAAATTTTTAAAGACGAAACTACCTTTGTAGAATTCTCTAAAAATATGGTGAATCATTTGTATGAACAATCCAACTCTGCACAAATAAAAACTGGTGATGTTTTGGTAGTTTTTATAGAAGGTATAGAATATAAAGACGTACTAACAGAAGCTGTAGGTTTCTTTAAAATAGAAAATAAAGTAGATTTCTTTCAAACTTATTTAGATGATAATGAAAGTTGGGATGTTGTGGTACAAAAAGGAATTTCAACAAAAAAAATAGACAAAGGTTGTTTAATTTTAAATACAGCAGACACAGAAGGTACTGTAGTTTTTTCTGTAGATAACAACAATTACGATGCTCAATATTGGATTAACAACTTTTTATCTGTAAAACTAGCAGACGATTACAATTCGCATACACAGAGTTATTTAGAAATGTGTAAAGAATTCTCAGAAGAAGTAATTAAGCCAGAAATGGGTATGCAAGAGCAAGGTAATTTCTTAGCAAATACAGTAGATTATTTTAAAGAACACGAGGCTGTAGATTATCACGATTTTAAAGACGAAGTTTTTGCAGAAGACAAGCACAAAGAGTTGTTTGACGATTATAAAAAACATTTCGAGAACTTAAATGACGTTTTAATTCGAAACAATTTTGATGTTTCTGGAGTAGTTTTAAAGAAAGAAAAAAGCAAACTAAAAACAGAAATAAAACTAGATACCAACATTAATATAAAATTAGATGTAGACGCTCCAGAAGCTGCTTCAGAATATTTAGAAAGAGGATATGATGAAGAAAAGAAAATGAAGTATTATAAAGTGTATTTTAATGAAGAGAAGTAGTTTTGTTAGTTAAAAGTTTAAAAGTTTAAAAGTTTAAAAGTTGGAAAAGTTGAAAAAGAGTTTATAAGTTTATTTGGGTGCGTATTGTAATCAAAAATATTTTTCAAAATTCTTACCAAAAACCAAAAACCAAAAACCAAAAACTATCCAACAAACTCTTTCACTTCAAAAAGAGCCTTAAAATGCTTTAATATTTTAGTTTTTACTTCTTCTAAATCTAATTTTCTACCCAATTCTGCTTCCATAGAAGCCACTGCTTTTCCTCTAATTCCGCACGGAATAATATGATCAAAATAGCCTAAATTGGTATTTACATTTAGTGCAAAACCATGCATTGTTACCCAACGTGAAGAACGTATTCCCATAGCACAAATTTTTCTAGCAAAAGGCGTTCCAACATCTAGCCAAACACCAGATTCACCTTCACTTCTTTCACCTTTTAAACCGTATTCTGCTATGGTTAAAATAATGGTTTCTTCTAGTAAACGTAAATATTTATGTATGTCTGTAAAAAAGTTTTCTAAATCTAGAATAGGATAGCCAACAATTTGTCCTGGCCCATGATAGGTAATATCTCCTCCTCTGTTAATTTTGTAAAAAGTAGCTCCTTTTTCCGCAAGTTGCTTTTCATTTAAAAGTAGGTGAGCCAAATCGCCACTTTTACCTAAAGTATAAACATGCGGATGCTCTACAAATAAGAAGTAGTTTTTTGTATTTTGTTTCAGATTATTTCTACGATTATCAACTTTAATAGTTACCGTTTCTTGTAACAAATCGGTTTGGTAATCCCATGTTTCTTTATAATCTTTAACTTTAAGGTCTTTTAAATGTACTGTTTTGCTCATATTTCGGACTACAAAGATAATTAATTACTTATATTTGGTAGTGTTATACTTTTAAATTGTTATTCATGAATTACAAACAATTTTATTTTCTATTTAGTTTATTTTTTACCTTAGGGTTTATTCAAATAAATGCCCAAGATTTGTGGCAAAAAAAGGACATAGAAACCTATTTCTTGCAAAAGAAACCTCTAAAAACGTTTAAGAACTTTCCTGAAAAATATAGAATTTATAGTTTAAATGTTAAGGTTTTAGAAAACCAACTTAAAGGAAAAACTAAAACAATACAATTACCAAATGGAAGTGGAATTTTAGAAACATTCGTAATAAAAGAAACTTCTAATTTCTCCAATAAATTAGTAGCAAAATTTCCAAAGATTAAATCTTATACAGCAAAGAGTATAGAAAACCCAACAGCGTTTGCTAAAATAAGTGTAGGTACAGATGGCTTTCATGCTGTTATATTTTCATCTAATGGTAAAACCGTTTATATAGATCCGTACACTAAAAATAATAAAGACTTTATTGTTTATAAAACTTCCGATTTAAAAAGTGAAGATGAAGTTTTTAAGTGCGAAGTAGAGGGTTTTGCTAAAAATCAAGAATTGCCTAGTTTTAGTTCTAAAGTTGTAAGTGATGGTAATTTAAGAACCTATCGTTTAGCAATTACATGTAGTGGAGAGTATGCACAGTTTCATTTAAACAATCAAGGTATTGCAGCTTCTGCAACAGAAAGTGTTAAAAAAGCGGCTGTTTTATCTGCCATGAATACATCTATGACTAGAGTAAATGGTATTTTTGAAAAAGATTTGGCGGTAACCATGCAATTTGTAGATGATAATGATAAAATTATTTTTTTAGATGCAGATACAGATAATATTACAGATGGAGATCCTAATGCAATGTTAGATGAAGCGCAGCTTATAATTGACACAGCAATAGGTGATGCAAATTACGATATTGGACATATTTTTAGTGTTGCAGGAGATGGTTTGGCAGGTTTAGGTGTAGTGTGCTTATCTAACCAAAAAGCAAAAGGTGTTACTGGTAGAAGTGCTCCTATTGGAGATCCTTATGATATAGATTTTGTAGCACACGAATTTGGTCACCAATTTGGAGCTACGCACACACAAAACAACGATTGTCAAAGAACGCAAATTTCAGCAGTAGAAGCAGGTAGTGGTTCTACAATAATGGGTTATGCAGGTATTTGTAGTCCAAATGTACAAGGGCAAAGTGATGATTATTTTCATGCATTTAGCATCTCTCAAATACAAAATATTATTCAGTCTTCTGGAAGCTGTGCAACTTTAACTGCAAATGGCAATAGCGCACCAGTGGCAAATGCTGGGTTAGATGTAAGTATTCCAAAATCTACGCCTTTTGTGCTAACAGCAACAGCAACAGATGCAGATGGTTTAAGTGCTTTAACTTATAACTGGGAACAAGTAGATATCGAAATTGGCCTAATGCCTCCACAATCTACTAATTCTGTAGGGCCAATGTTTCGTTCTTTGCCTTCTAAAACAGATCCAAAAAGATATTTCCCAGAATTCTCTAATGTAGTCGCTAATGAAACTAGTACCTGGGAAGTGTTACCAGATGTAGAACGAAGCTTAAATTTTTCTCTTTTGGTAAGAGATAATGACATTAATGGCGGTGCAACCTCTAGAGATAATATTTTAGTTTCTGTAGTAGATGCTATCCCTTTTGAGGTTACCTCGCAAACAACAGCGGAAATTTGGGATGCAGGAGCAACAGAAACCGTAACTTGGAGTAAAGGTACTTCTGATATAGCGCCAATAAATTGCAAAACAGTAAATATTAGATTATCCACAGATGGTGGATTAACATTTCCTTTTCTATTGAAAGAAAACACACCAAATGATGGTACAGAAATAATAAACATACCCAATAATATTACTACATCAGCCAGAATATTAATAGAAGCAGCAGATAATATTTTTTATAACATAAATAGTACAAATTTTACTATTAGATCTACAGCACCTAGTTTTATTTTAAGCAATACTTCAGGAAATTTAGCAGCTTGTAACTCAGGAAATGCAACTACAGCATATACTTTAAATTTAGATTTTATAAATAATTTTACAGAAACAGTTACACTATCCGCCACAGGAAATCCTGCAGGTTCTCAAGTTAGTTTTAATCCTGTCAGTTTAAGTGCAGATGGCAATACTGTTATGACAATTACTAATACAGATAATGTTGCTGCAGGAGATTATATTATAAATGTTTTAGGAAGTTCTACCACTGTTAATCAAAATTTAGAAATTAATTTTAGCATAACAGCATCTAATTTAAATCCTGTACAGCTTTTAAGTCCTACTAATGCATTACAAGATGTCTTATTAACAGATGTTTTAACTTGGCAAGCAGATGTAAATGCATTTGTTTATGATGTGCAAGTAGCAGCAGATCGTTCTTTTACAAACATTATTTTAGAAGAAGAAGTTTCTGAGACTTTTTTACCACTTTCTAATTTACGAGGAGAAACCACTTATTTTTGGCGAGTTAAAGCAAAAAACACCTGTAATGAAGGCGATTTTTCCAATGTTTTTAGTTTCATAACAGAAAGACCTTCTTATTGCCCATCTACTTTTACAGATGAAGCTGGTGGTTCTGAATTTATCTCTAATGTTACTTTTAATACCATTAATAACAACTCTAGCAATGACCTAATAGACGGTTATGAAGATTTTACGAGTATTAATACAGATGTGTTTAGAGACATAGCGTACGAAATATCTGTTACATTTGATACGGCAGGCTTTCAAGACCATTGTTACGTATTTATAGATTGGAATCAAGATTACGTTTTTGATAAAGATACAGAACGCTATGCTTTAGGAACAGAAACTGATGATATTGCAACAACAACCTTTAATATTAGAGTACCTGCAGATGCAAAAATGGGTAAAACCACAATGCGTGTTATTATTGAGTATGATGATCCTACAGATGGTTTTGGTGATGGACCTTGTGACATAGATCATCTTACAGAATGGGGAGAAACTGAAGATTATTCAATTACAGTTACAGAGCCAACAATAGACCCTAATAATGTTTCTGTAAGTACGGCTTCAGAAACTTGCGTAAATGAAGGAGATGGAGAAATAACTGTAAAATTTGTAAAAGAAGCTTTTAATTATACTGTAGTAATTTCTGGTGATAATACAGATTTACGGGGAGATGTAACTAACTTATCAAGTACTTCATTTTCTAATTTATTGCCAGGTTTTTACAGGGTTTGTGTAACTACAAAAGAATTGGATTTTACCCAGTGTTTTGAGATAGAAATTGTAGCATCTAATACCATTGCTTTAAAAACGGAAGTTACCAATGAGAAAAAGTATAAAATAAGTATGGAAAGTGGAACTGCTCCTTTTAGCGTTTTTCTGAATGAAAAGCTACTTTTAACTACTAGCGAAAAAACTTTTGAGTTTACACCTAGGGTAGGAGGTAAATTAGAAGTAAAGTCTGCTAAAGCATGTGAGGGTTCTTTTAAAACATCTATAGAAACTGTAGTTTTGTTAAAAAATCCGGTAGTAAATTCTATTGATTTATTACTGCCTTTAGAGCTAGATAATAATAGAGTAAAAGCAACTATTTTTGATGTAAAAGGAAAGTTGATTTTAAATAGATGGATTTCTACAAATAACAATACAATGTCCATTCCTTTTCAAGATTTCTCTAAAGGATTGTATATTTTAAAATTGTCAATAGCTAATAACCCTATTAAAATTATAAAGCAATGAGAAAAATACTAACACTATTTTTTGTTTTTTGTTTCTTTCAATTAACAATGCAATGCGCTAAGAGTGCACCCAAAAATGAACCACCACGTAATTTTACATTGGTATTTCCTAGTAAAGATTTACTTTGTATAGATAATAACATTACCTTTAATTGGAATGATGCTGTAGATCCAGAGCAAGATGAAATTGAGTATAATATTATAATAGCTAAAGATAGGCAGTTAACAGATATTGTAGAAAATAGAACAATAAGTAACTCTCAAATTAGTATTATTTTAGAAAAAAATACCGCTTTTTATTGGCAAGTAACTGCTTTAGATGGGGTTAATAACCAAGGTACCTTTTCAGATACCTTTGCCTTTTTTACCAAAGGAGATCCTACTGTAAATTATGCGCCATTTATGGCAGAACTAGTATTTCCAGCTCATAATACTTCAGTAGATGCTGGTATGTTAGATTTAACTTGGAATGCTTCAGATATTAATACTACAGATACGCTAACTTACGAAGTCTTTTTTGGAGAAGGAAATGCACTAAATCTTTTAGAAGAAGCTTCTACAGAGCCTAATTTTGGCGTTACAGTAGTATCTGGCAAAACGTATTCTTGGCAAATAAATGTAACCGATAATTTTGGAGCAAAAGCCATTGGGCAAGTTTCAAAATTTACCGTAAACTAGTTAATTTAAGACAAAAAATTACTTTTTCTTTTCGGGCATTGGTCCGCGCAAATGAATAACCAAACCGTTTAAGAAATTGCGCAAAAATTGATCTCCACATTCTATGTATTTGGGATGATCTTCTTTTCTGAAAATAGCACCTAATTCGCCTTTAGTAACTTTAAAATCTACTAGAGCACAAATGTCTATAATATCTGTATCTCTTAGTTTATGCGCTACACGTAATTTCTTAAAAATGTCGTTGTTTGTAAGTCCCATTTTGCAAATGTAAGTTAATTTATTAATCTACTACTTTAAAAATTGCCCAGGCATAAATTGCAAATCGTAAAAACCTAAACAGACCAAAAAGCACTACATTTTTAAAGGAATATTTAATCATACCAGCAGCAACACAGGTAATAGAAAAAGGCACAGGTAGTAATGCACCAACAATTATTAAAAAACCTCCCCATTTAGAAGTGTTTTTTAAATGTTTCTCCATTTTTACTTCTAAATAAACTTTAACCGATTTAATTTTTAAGGCTGTTTTGCCAATAAAATAAGAGATTAGGCCACCAGAGTAAGAAAGGGTTGCTAAAATAGCAAGGTTTAAAACTGGTTCAGGTGTTTTTTTTGTCCAGGCAATAAAAATTTCTGGCGGTACTAAACCTAAAAGAGTTTCAGAGGCGAAAAAGAAAGAGAAAATACCTATTCTAGAAAAAGTTTCTGTAATACGCTCTAAACCATCATTAATATTATAAACGTAGTTGTTAATTAAAAACAAGGCAGTAACAATAACAACAACTGGTATAAAAGCCTTTTTTAAACTTTCCCAAATAAAAATGTAAAAACCTGTTCTAGAATAATAACTGTGCATTAGTTTTGCACGCTCTGTTTTAGTTTTAATTCTTTTTATTTTGGGTTTCTTTATTTTCATAGATGGTAATAACCTTATAAATAAGAAGTACAAAAATAACAACTTTTATTTTAGTAGAACCATATTAAAATTACATTAACTATATTTTAATAAGTTTGTAATTTAGCATACTCAAATACTTTTAATTTACATGTGGCTTACAGATAAAATTGCTTTTCCAGACTATAAATTTACTACCAAAGATGGGGTTATTGCTTTAGGCGGAGATTTGTCTGCCAAGCGTTTAGTTTTTGCCTACAAAAATGGAATTTTTCCTTGGTTTTCAGAAGGAGAACCAATTGTTTGGTATTGTCCTAGAGAAAGGATGGTTTTATTTCCTGATGAAATAAAAATCTCAAAAAGTATGCGCAAAGTAATTCGTAAAAAGGAATTTTTAATAACAGAAAATAAGGCTTTTGAGGCTGTAATATACAATTGCAAAACTATAAATAGAAAAGATGGTTTAGGCACTTGGATTACTAATGCTATGGAAGAAGCCTATATTAATTTACATAATATTGGAGTTGTAAAATCTATTGAAGTTTGGCAAGGAGATAATTTAGTTGGTGGTTTATATGGTTTAGAAATTAATGGAGTTTTTTGTGGAGAAAGTATGTTTAGTAAAGTGGCAAACGCCTCTAAATTAGCCTTTATTCATTTAGCACAACATAAAAATTACCAATTGATAGATTGTCAAATATACAACTCACATTTAGCAAGTTTAGGTGCTAAAGAAATTTCTAGGGATTTGTTTTTAAAAATTTTAAAACGTAGTTAAACACATTTTTTAAACCATTTCTATTTTAGTTAGTCTGAAGATTAACATCGTTTTTATGGTAAAAATTTATTGTTGTAATTTATAGAGAACTAAAAAAATATTCTAATTTCTGTTTACTAGAAATTTTACTTATTTCAGTATCTATTATATTTATTACAACTTAGAAAAAATATCAGCTTTTAGCGGTAACTTTGTTTTGTATACTTAATTAAAAAATGGTGTTAAATGAATAAAATAGAGCAGATAGAATATGAGATTTCAGGGTTAAGAAATGAATTGAAAAATCATAAACTTTATAGAAATTTACAGAATGTAAAGGACATTAAAATTTTTATGGAAAACCATGTATTTGCGGTGTGGGATTTTATGTCGCTTTTAAAAAGTTTACAAGCACAACTAACTACAGTATCAACTCCTTGGACTCCGTCTAAAAATGCAAAGCTGGCAAGGTTTATAAATGAAATAGTACATGGAGAAGAGAGTGATATCAATGAGCTAGGAGTACCTAGAAGTCATTTTGAAATGTATTTAGATGCCATGTTAGAGGTTAATGGAGACGTAAAGCCAATAAATAATTTTATAAAATTAATTCAACAAGGGCACTCAGTTTCATATTGTTTAAATGAAGTTGCTGTAGACCAAAGAATAGCAGATTTCGTGAAATTCACCTTTTCAATAATTGCATCTAACAAACCGCATTTAGTAGCATCTGCTTTTACTTTTGGTAGAGAAGACGTTATACCAGATATGTTTATTGAAATTTTGAAAAGTTCAGATACTGAAAACAAACAATACAAAAAAATTAATTATTATTTAGAAAGACACATTGAGTTAGATGGTGATGAACATGGACCATTGTCTTTAGAAATGGTGAGTGAATTGTGTAAAGATGATAATGAAAAATGGACAGAAACTTTAAACGTGGCCAAACAGTCTTTAGAAAAAAGAATTGATCTTTGGAATGCTATTTCAGATTTAATTGAAGATGAAAAGCTTAAACATAATACAGTGGTAATATAAGTAGTATGTTTTAAAATAGTTTTACCTTATAAAGATCTGCTATTAAAGTATTTAGTATACTTTAATAGCAGATTTTAACTTTTAAATAATTTTATTTTTTTGAAATACTACCTCCAGAGTTCGTGCTCTTGCTTACGTCTGTAGGGTTTCCTTTAAAATCTATATCACCACCACTGGTTGCACTAGCTTCAATTTTATTGTTTGCATAAATATTTATACTAGCACCACTTGTAGCTTTTGCGCTTACGCTATCGCTTTTTAGTTTATAAGCATTTATAGAAGCACCGCTAGTTGCTTTTGCGTTATGTCTTATAGTTGCTCCTGAAATTTTAATACTTGCTCCACTAGTAGATTTAGTAATAATGCTATGCGCATCTAAATCCATTTGTATTTCTGCACCACTTGTGGCGTAAATAGAAATTTGTTCTGTTTTTAGCGTACTTTCGGTAAAAACAGCACTTCCACTAGTGGCTTTTACATTATCTAATTCTGGCATTGCAACAAATACTTTTTTTGCTTTGGCGCTCCAAATACTTTTTTCTGAATAAATTTTTAAAATACCGTCTTCTACACTTGTAATAATTAAATCGTGCAAGTTTTCATCTGCTTCTAAACTAATTATTGTTTTAGATTCTTGACTGAGATAAACCTCTATTCCCGCGCTTACTTTTATAGCAGTAAATTTTTCATTTACTCGTCTTTCTTTTGTAATTACATTTCTATTGCCGTTTACTGCGTTAAACATTTCTGCATTGCAAGCTGTAAGCATTGTAATAAAGAATAAAATTGTTACTGTTTTAATGGCCTTATTTATCATGAGTTTGGTTTTTTAATTGCTGTAACAAATTTCTTAATATTAAATCATTCTATAAAAAAAGGTATTCCCAGTTGTTACTATTTAAAGACCAACTGTATTAATTACTAATTTTAAACCTTTTTTAATTCTTCTTTTTCATTTTTAATACTACAATCTGTGCATTTTAATTTTTGATTGGTCATTATAAAATAATGTGTTGCCATATCTCTTTTATACATTTTGGTTGAGTTTTTTACATCATTTAAAAAGTATTTGACAGATTCATCTAAGTAAATGTTGGTTGCTTCTGGCAGATAAACTGTAATTGTTACTTGTTCATCTTTATAAATATTTCCAATATTTGATAAGAAAAAGGCATTTAAAATAAGTTCATTTTCGTTTATTTTATAGTCGTATCTAATTTTTTCAGCAGAATTATTCGCATCAATTCTACTACGGCCGTTAGATTTTTTTTGAATTACAGCATATGCATTATTTGTTATACTTTTTTTAATATTTAAATTCACATCATTACTGTAAGTTATGGTCTCTCCATTTACTTCTATGCGTTCTTTACCATACCTTCTTCTTACATTTTCTTGGTAAAAGAGTAAATCGTCATTTACAATTTTTACAGTTAAAGTGTCTTTTGGACTAACATTTAAATCTGTTTTTTCAACAAATTTTCCATTTTTTGCGTGTTTCGTGCCAAATTCTACACCTGTAAACGCCATTATTATTAAAGCGACTAACCAGATACCCAATAAACTAAGCGATGTTGTTTTTGTAAGTTGTTTTACATTACTAGATAAAATGCGCAGCCCAAGAACAAACAGGATAATAAAAGGAATACCCACTAAAATAAATAAGGCTAAGGTTAATAACCATTTTGGTAAAGTAGCATCATGTAAAAAGTCAGGGTAATTTATAAACTCTCCATTAATATTTAAAATTTCAAAACTTCCTACGGAAAACCCTCCAACAATAAGAGATAAAATAACGGCAGCAGCTACAAAAACTAGAATAATTCCTATAAATTTACCTATGAATTTAAACAATACTAGAAATATTTTACCAATAGTATCTAAAAAATCTTGCAACCCGTTATTTTTTTTTGCCTTTACTGGAAAATTTGAAGCCATTTTTTCGGAAAATTCATTCGCTCCTTTTTTAATTTTCTCAGAGGCATTGTTAGCAAAATCTTTAAAATTTTCTGAAGTACTTTTCAATTCCTCTCTTATTTTACGTTCAATATTATCAATATTTACAGGCTCGCCTTCCATTTGCAATTTTTCTGCAGTAGTTTTAGCTTCTGGTAATAATATCCAAAAAATTATATAAATAAGTACGCCAACACCTGCGCTAAAAAATAGTGCTAACATCCCTAAACGAATCCAAATGGTATCAATATTAAAATAATGTGCAATACCAGATGCAACACCACCTAAAAATTTATCTTCACCGTCTCTAAAAAGTTTTTTACCAGTATTGGTGCTTCTTTGGTAAGAATAACTGGCATCAGAATAACCTTCTTCTGCATCAGCATAATCCTCAGGCTGTCCCATAATTGCAATAATATCTTCTATATCACTTTCATTTACAACCTGTCTTGCATCTGTAATTTTTTCTGATAAAAGCTCACTAATTCTAGCCTCTATATCTGCAATAATCTCATTTTTACCTGCGGAATCTTCACTTAAAGAATTTGAAATAGATGCTAAGTATCTTTTTAGTTTTTGATATGCAACTTCATCTATATGGAAGAAAAATCCACCTAAATTTATGTTTACTGTTTTATTCATCTGTAGTTGATTTTGTGCTAATTACTTGGTTTACTGCGTTTAATAAATTACTCCATGTTTTGTCTAATTCTTTTAAAAAAAGACCTCCGTTTTCGGTTAAAACATAGTACTTTCTTGGTGGTCCAGATGTAGATTCTTCCCACCTGTAACTAAGTAAGCCTGCATTTTTTAAACGGGTTAGTAAGGGGTAAATGGTGCCTTCTACCACAATCATTTCTGCATTTTTTAAGGTAGAAAGTATTTCAGAAGTGTAGGCATCTCCTTTTTTAAGGATAGATAAGATGCAATATTCCAAAACACCTTTTCGCATTTGTGCCTTTGTGTTTTCTATTTTCATTGAATACGGTTTATGTGTTTATTTTTCTTTTTTAAGAAAAAAATGAGGTGTGTTTATTTTATAAATTTTATGGTAAAAGGGTATTTATAATTTTCACCATCTCTAGCTTTTATAGCAGCAATTATTACCAATACAACACTAACTATGTATAACAAACTTGTTAAACTACCTAAACTTATAATCTGAAATAGGTTTTCTGAGTTGAAGTTGATGTTGAAATTAAAGTTATTAGCGTGTCTAAATTCTTTAAAGAATGTGCCAAATGCAAAAGGAACAAAACTTAATGCTAAAATAAACGTATAAAGAGTATAGCTAATATTGAAGTTTACAGCTTCTTTACCTTGTTCATCTAAAAATGTACTTCTGTCTTTTAAAGATTGCCACGCTATTAATGGTGTAATAATGTGCCCAAAAGGAAACATAAAACCTGCAAAAGCAGAAATATGTATTAAAAATGCATTCGTATTTTCGTTATTTCTATTCATTTGTCTAAATGTATAATACTTTCTTATGCAAATATATATCTTAAAAAAGGTATTATGCAATACATAGTACTGTAATTAACGTTTTGTTAACATTTGTTTTTTATGTGTCAATTGTTTTAAAATTGGTAAATTACCCTCAAATAAAAGGATTATGAAGATTACGCCAAGTAAAGTAAATTGGTTTATGTTGTTAAAGTTACCACTTGGTTTTTTAAGTGGAATGCGTATAAAAACCATTACAGAAACGGCTGCCATTGTAAAAATTAAACACAGATGGATGAATCAAAATCCGTTTAAAAGTATGTTTTGGGCGGCACAAGGTATGGCTGCAGAAATGAGTACTGCAGTTTTGGTAATGCAAGCTATTGAAGTTTCTAAACTAAAAGTTTCTATGTTGGTTACACATCAAGAAGCTAATTTTTATAAAAAAGCAACAGGTACCATTTTTTTTACCTGTTCTAGTGGTAAAGAAATTACAAATGCAATTCAAAAATCTAAACAAACAAAAGAAGGCCAGGAGATTGTGCTAATAGCCGAAGGAAAAAACCAAGATGGAGTAGTGGTTTCTAAATTTAGTTTTCAATGGAGTCTTAAAGTAAAATAAAATTATGGCATTAATTTTGGTATGTTATTTAAAACCAAAAATTATGTCTGCTAAACAAATTAATGTATTCTTACTTTTTTGTATTTTATTATTCTCTAATTGCGCAACTTTGTTAGTTCCTAACCCTCCATTAAACTATGTTGGCAATTATTATGCGCCTACAGAAAATATAAGTTTAGTATTTAAAGAAGAAGATATAGATTTTGAATATACTGTAATGGGCTTTTTAACTTTTACAGATGCAGAAAGAGGAAGGTTTTTTGGAGAATCTGTAGATTATAATCAACTTATTACAGAAAAGGCAAAAGCTGTTGGTGCAGATGCTGTATTGGTTACCAATTTTTATAACACAGTAAATAGTGAAGTTTCTGAAGATATTCTAGACAAAACATTAACCCTAGAAACTAGAAATTTAATAAATGTAAAGGCTAAATTTTTAAAATTTAAAAATTAATTTTTGTCTTTAGGGATGTAAATTTTTGGTCTTTCTTCTGTATAATCACAATCTTGAAAAATACCACAAGATACATTGGTTCTTGCCAAAGATTTTGTAATTTCAAATTGTTTAGATAAAGCCTCAATTTCAGGAGTTAAATATTTCATAACGTGATAGTTTGATACAAAAATAAGAATTTTACTTCTTAAACAAATCATAAAAAAACCGAGTAAAAAACTCGGTTTAAAATATTATTTTTCTTTAGATTTAATTTCTTCTATAAACTTATCCAAACGTTTTCCATAATCAGATGCTTTCACTTTTGGTGTTAAAGATTTGTTTATGGTATCTAATAGTTTAATGTTAGCGTTGTACAATTCTGTTAAGGCTAAATAAGGCGCTACATCAGAGTCTGAATTAGCAAGAGCAAAATTAGTAGTAAACAGATATCTTCTTCTAACCATTCTATTGTAGTCTTTTCGAATTTGTTCTTGTAAGTTTACATTTTGTGATTTTTTAGCTTCAAAATCTTGTTTTATAAACTCTAGATTTTGGTTGTTAAAACCATTATTTATTTTTAAGAAATTATTAAATATTGTTTGATTTTCAGAACCTGTAATTTCAGGAGCAATACCAAAAACCTCAATATTATCATTTATAGTAATGGTACCTTTATTTCCAAAAAACAAAATTCTTTTGTCTGTTGTATTGCCATCAAAAGTTAAATAATAAATCACAGGAGATTCTACATTATCTGTTAATTTAAAAGCACCAGCACCAAAAACTTTTACAGAATCTACAGAAATTAATAAAGTATCCTTCATTTTCTGAAGGTACAAAGTTCCTTTTTTTAATCCTTTAATATTTCCTTGCACAATCATGTTTCCTTCCTTTTTAGAAGAACAGGCTGCAAGCATTAATATCAAATAAATTGCTATTATTTTTCTCATTGATTTTTTGCTTTTTATGATTACAAATATGCTGATTTTTATTTAAAAAAGTGGATGATAATTATAAATTAACTAACCCATTTCATCATTAAAGCACAAAAGAAAGCACCATAAGTACCCAAGGCATAACCTAATACTGCTAATAAAACACCTACAGGAGCTAAGGATGGGTGAAAAGCACCAGCGACAACAGGTGCAGAGGCTGCTCCACCTATATTTGCTTTTGATCCAACAGCTAAAAAGAAGTAAGGTGCCTTTATTATTTTTGCAACTAAGAATAATAGACCAACATGTATAATCATCCAAACAAAACCGATAGCGAAAAGACTAATATTTTCTACAATGGCGTTTAAATTCATTTTCATACCAATAGAGGCTACCAAAATATAAATAAAAACGGTCCCAATTTTGCTTGCTCCAGCTCCTTCGTAATTTTTTGCTTTTGTAAATGATAAGAAAATACCAATGGTTGTTGCAGAAATTATCAGCCAGAAAAAAGAACTACCTAAACCAAAATCTACTAGAAACGGAACATTATTCGCAATATAACTTCCTAAATTATCTCCAATTATATGTCCAATTGAAGTTACACCAAATGCGATTCCTAATAAAATGATTAAATCATTAAAAGATGGAACTCTAGCTGTTTCTAATGTAAATTTTTCCATCTTATTTTTAAGCGTAGTTATCGATGAATTATCGGCTTTAAACCAACGATCGATAGCATCAGATTTTGCTACTCCAATGAGTAAAAACGCCATCCAAACTTCGGCTACTAAAACGTCTACAACAGCCATAATGCTAAAAAGACTGTCAGAAACTTCCCACTGTTCTTTCATTGCCAGTTGATTCGCTCCACCACCAATCCAACTTCCTGCAACCGTAGACAATCCTTTCCACAATTCTGTACCTTCTACTTGGGTTAAAATATCTGGAGCCACAAATTTGAAAAATAAAATTGCTAAAGGCCCTCCAATCATCACTCCAATTGTGGCTGTTAAAAACATAATTAGTGCTTTTGGGCCCAATTTAAAAACACCTTTTAAATCGATACTTAAGGTTAATAATACCAAAGAAGCAGGTAATAAAAATCGAGAGGAAACATAGTACAATTTACTACCACCTGTAAAATTTGAATAGATATCACTATTGATATTATTGGCAGCGATGTATTCTTTTAAAGTATTTAAATCAGTATCAGTTGCCAGGTTTCCATATAAAGAATTTAGATGCGCAATTGTTGCATCCACATCTATCCATTTGTCTGCGATTAAACCCAAGGAACTAAAAATAGAAGGTATAAAATAACACAACAATAAAGCTGGTACTATTTTGTAAAACTTTTGGAAAGACTTTAATTTTGAAGTGTAAAATATGCCTGCTAATATTACACAAAGGACACCAAAAATAATAGTGTCATTGGCAAATAATGGAATGTCATTATTGATTTCTGAGATGCTCATTTATTTTTGTTTAATATGGTTTGTATTCAAAATAATTCCTAATTGCACTCTATGAGATTTTGTATTGCTAAATAACGTGTGCATATAACCCAGTTTTAATTTTAGTTGCTTGCTAAGTTTTTGAATAAAACCAAAGCCTGTTCTATTTTGCCCAAAAGATTTTGTTGCAAACTTTATAAAAATTTCATTAAATGCATATGTGGTTAGTTTTTTTGAAATAGGATACCTTAAAAACAAGCCATACCTAATTCTGTGCGTTGTTTTATTTTCAAAGTTTTGCCTTCTAAAACGTTGTGCTAATCTTACTCTATGTTTTAATAAAAAACCAGCCCATTTATCGTTTATATTTATATCTTGATAAAAACGATATTCATACAAATCTGGTAAATTTTCTTTGTAAGAGCTGTCTGTAATAGAATATACAGTACCTAAAGTTAGATTTACAGTTTTATTAAATGTATAATTTAAACCTAACCTATATATTTCTTGTTGATATTCAGATGCTAACTCAAAATACCTAACATGTGCATTTGTAATTAATTTTACAGAATTGGAGAGTTTATGAGTAGCATTAAACATATACCAAGTTCCTAATTTGTTTTCAGGAGAAATTTGTGCTTGAGTTTTTAATGATAAAAAACTCAAGCAACAAATAAAAAGTATTTTGTTAGTAAAAGTTGTTAGTTGGTAGAAAATATTTTGGTTTCTTTAAATGGTGAAATTTTAATGTTTTCTACAGCAGCTTTATAGCTTACCCAATCATTATTAAAAAAGGTATTCGTTTCACTTAAAACTTTTTTAAATTCTTCTTTAAATTGATTCATTAAAACCGTTTCTGTACTAGTTTGTTCTCCAAAACGAGATCTAATATATCTACTAGCTTGTCCAAAACGTTGGTTTACCGTAATTTCTGGATTTCTAGTAATACCTTGTCTTTTATCTATAGAACCTAAAAACTTAGCAATTAAACGATCTACTTTTTTTATGATCTCTGTAGATTTTTTAATTTCTTCTTTGTACATCTTTTTATCTTCTTTAGATAAATCTGTTTTTATAGTAGTAGCTGTATTTTTACTTTCTACTAGTTGTTTTACAACATTTGCAATTTGTTCTTGATATTTTTCGAGTTCTTTGCTTGCTTTGTATTTTTGATTGATGGCTTCCTCAGAAATTTCTAATCTTGGATCGAATTCAACTTTTATATTTTGTTCTGAAACCTCGTTTCCAAAAGTCATTTTTAAACGATAAGTTCCTGGTTTTACTTCTACACCAGAAGGCTCTCTAGTAGATTTTCTAATAGTTCTAGAAGCTCTATTCACTCCTTTTTCTCTTAAATACCAAGTAGTTTTGTGAATTCCACTTTCCTTTGGTGTTTTAAATTTTAAAGTTCTAATTTGTCTTGCACCATCAAATATTTCTAGTTTTATAGAATCAGTTTTAGCAGATTTAGATTTCTCTACTTCGCTCGAAATGACATTCCTCTCTTTTTTCTTGTCTCTATTTTCTTTCATCTCTTTTTTAGGAACTTCAACAAAATAAGAAATAATAGCACCACCTTTTCTGTTTTCTCCTTGATACATGGCATCTGCACCAAACCTACTTCCTGTTGGTTGTTGGTATGCAGATTGATAAGCAGTTGGTGGTTCAAATAAATGTATTTTTTTATCAGTAGCGTTTTTGTTTGCAATAGCTCTTAAAGGTCTAATGTCATCTAAAACCCAAGCTGCACGTCCAAAAGTACCTATTATTAAATCTTGTTCTCTTGGGTGAATTACCAAATCTTTTACAGGAACAGTTGGAAAACCATTTGTCCACTTTGTCCATTTTTCTCCAGCATCAACAGAAATATACAAACCATCATCAGTTCCTAAAAATAATAAGTTTTTATTTTCTGGATCTTCAATAATACTTAATGTATAAGATTGTACATCATCTGCATCTACAATTCGTTCCCAAGATTTACCATAGTTTTTGGTTCTGTAAGCATAAGGTGTGTATTTAAATCTTCTATAATCATTAGCTACTAAAAGTGCTTCACCTTTATTCTTGTTGGATGCTTTAATTTGCGTAATCCAACTATTTTCTGGCAAACCTTTTAAATTTTTTGCAACGTTTGTCCAAGTTGTTCCTCCGTTTTTGGTGATGTGTACTTGTCCATCATCTGTAGCAGCCCATAAAACGTCTTTTTCTAAAGGAGTTGGTTCAATCACTAATATTGTACAATGGTTTTCTGCACCAGTTGCATCCATTGTTAAACCACCACTTTCAGATTGTTTTAATTTTTCTGGATTGTTGGTAGATAAATCTGGAGAAATAACTTCCCAAGTTAAACCCTTGTCTGTAGATTTATGTACAAATTGGCTACCAAAGTACAGTGTATTATTATCAAAAGGATCCATATTTATGGCAGCATTCCAATTAAAACGTAATTGTATATTTGGATCTTTATGTGTTGGTTTTACAGAATAATTATTACCTGTTTTATAATCATAACGTACCACAGAACCTTGCTGACTCATAGACCAACCATATCTAGAATCATCTTTGTCTGGTACCACATCAAAACCATCACCAAAAGAAATTTCTTGCCAATAAGAATTTCTAATTCCTTGTGCTTTCCAAACATAAGCAGGTCCTCGCCAAGAACCATTATCTTGCATGCCACCATACACGTTATAAGGATATTCATTATCTACATTAATGTGATAAAATTGTGCCACAGGAATGTTACCAATAAATCGCCAAGATTTACCACCATCTTTGGTAATATTTAATCCACCATCATTACCATCAATCATAAATTTACCGTTTTTTGGATGAATCCACCATGCATGATGATCTGGGTGAACGCCATTGTCTACACCATAAGCAGGCATTAATTGCTTAAAGTTTTTACCACCATCTTGTGAAACGTTTACGTAGGTAAAAACGGTATATAATCTATTTTCATTTTGTGGGTCTACGTAGATTTCAGAATAGTAAAAAGGTCTATTTCCAATACCTGGTTTATCATTTATCTTTTTCCATTTAAAACCACCATCTTCACTTTTATAAAGTGCATTTTTTTGGGCTTCAACCAAAGCGTAAATTATATTGGGTTCACTAGGTGCAATTGCCACACCAATTCTACCCAATTCCCCTTTAGGGAAACCCTCTTTATCGGTGATTTTTTTCCAATTTTCACCACCATCATGAGTTATGAATAAACCAGAACCTTCGCCACCAGATTTAAAAAACCAAGGATCGCGTTTGTGTTCCCACATGGCAGCAATTATTTTATTGGGGTTGGTAGGATCCATAATTAAATCTGCAGCACCAGATCTAATATTGGTAAATAAAATCTGTTTCCAAGTTTTACCACCATCTGTAGTTTTGTAAACACCACGCTCTTTGTGTTCTCCCCAAGGAGCGCCAATTGCGCCAACGTACACAATATTTGGATTTGTTGGATCTATAATTACTCTATGAATGTGGCGTGTTTTTTCTAAACCCATGGCTTGCCACGTTTTACCAGCATCTAAAGATTTGTAAATTCCAAATCCGCCATTTAAACTATTTCTAGGATTTCCTTCTCCTGTACCTGCCCAAATTACACTTGGGTTAGATTGTTGAATGGCAACTGCACCAATAGAAGCTGTTAATTCTTTTTCGAAAATTGGTTGCCAAGTTGCACCACCAGAAGTAGATTTCCAAATACCACCAGAAGCAGTACCTACATACATTATATTTGGATTGTTTTCTACAACATCTATAGAAGTTACACGGCCAGACATTCCACCAGGACCAATATTTCTGGGTTTCATGTTTTTAACCAAATCCATAGAAAACTCTTGAGAAAAGAGTACTGTAGTTACTAGTAAAAATACAAGTGTAAAAAGATTTTTCATTGTAAAATTGCGTTAGTTTGTTTAAAAAGCTAACAAGATACAAAATAGAAGAGTTTCTATTTGTGCTGATAATTTTTTAACAGTTTTTTAGAGTTTTAGAGATTCTTTGAAACATGTTAAATAGTACATTAAGAACCAAGAACCAAGAACCAAGAACCAAGAACCAAGAACCAAGAACCAAGAACCAAGAACCAAGAACCAAGAACCAAAAGCCAAAAAGAACTTACTCTTTTTTCTTTGGTTCTCGTTTTGCTTCTTTTAAGGCTTTGTTTAGCATCCATTCAATTTGGCCGTTTGTAGAACGAAACTCGTCTGCAGCCCATTTTTCTATAGCTTTAAGCATCTCTTCATTAACTCGCAACGCGAAAGCTTTTTTCTTTCCCATATTATTTTTTTACAAATTGATTTACAACTGCAATTAATTTTTCTGAAATAGGGAATTTATCACTGTAATAAGAAGTTAAATTGTCTTCATCTTTTGTAATTTCTTTTAAAACATGATTCATGTTAGCAATTGTTGCCAATTCCCCTTTTGTGTTGGCTTCTAATAATTTGGAAGCATCTTCTTTGGTTACCTGTATATCTTTTTCACCTTGAATGATTAAAATAGGAATGTTAATTTTCGCGATTTCTACTTTTGGATCTAATTTCATCCAAGAAATTAAGAAAGGTTGATTTGGTTTTGAGAAAATATTTCTTAAAAATGGATTTACAATATCAATTTTACCCTTAATTTTTAAAGAATCGAATTGTGTTTGCGCAGCTTCCCCTAAAGTTGAATTATTTTTAGTAATCTGTTTTACAATTGTTTTGTCTATTGTTTCTCCTGCGCCAGCAAGAGAAATGTATTTATCTACGTTTTCTAAAGCTAACATTGCAATTAAAGAACCTTGACTGTGCCCCACTAAAATAATTTTAGAAAAACGATTTTCTTTTTTAAAATGCGCAACTACTTTTTTTACATCTGTAACAAAATCGGTGATTTTGTATCCTTTTAAAAATGGGCTATTTTTGGCATTGGCAGTTCTTTTATCATAACTAAAAAATGCCATATTTTCTGAGTTTACAGCATCTCTAAATTGTTTAATGTAGTTTGCTTTTACTGGTGTTCCTGGTTGATTTCCATTTCGATCTACATTACCAGAACCATGCACCCAAATTAACAAAGGTGTTTTTTCTTTTTGATAGGTTAGTGTTCCTGGCAATTCAATTTGGTGGTTAAAAATTGTAATTTCTTCAGATTTAATTTGTGCAATAACAGAAAAACTAACAAAAGAAATAATAAAATAAATTAAGTTTTTCATTATGTTTTTAAGTTTTTATAAATAAATGTAAAAAAGGATACAAAAAATAAGATAGTTAAACCTATAAAAAATGGCATAAACCAACTAGAGTTAAAACTACTATCTATTGATTTTTTTACAATTAAAATGTTTAAAAATAAAAGTACAAGAGCAACATAAGGTATGGTAAAAAGTGCTATAGTTTTTTCTGCTGTTTTACTTTTTAAATTTCTATTGTAAGGTAATTTTTGTTGCGCTAACCAATACATACCATATTGTAAAAGTGTAAATATGCCTTGTAAAAACCAAATGGTATATTTGGCATCATACCTTGTTGCTTTGCCATTAAAATTAAAATGCCCTACAATTTTTTCTGGCAAAGCATTATAATTAAAAATAACATAAAGCCATGAAGCAATGGTAATAACTGCACTAAATAGTAGTATGTTTTTATTCGCTTTGCTCATTATTCTTTTTAAAATAGGTTTTTAAAATAGCAGTTACCGCTGTTTTTTCTTGCGTTCCTATCAATAGTTTTTTACCATTTTTAAGTTCTAGTTGCAGACCAATATCACCAGAAACATTTACACATTTTCCTTTTGCTTTGTTCCAAAGAGCTCCGCCTTTAATGCCCCAACCTCCATAGTCTCCAATAGGATCATAAATTCTTACATAAGCCTTTTCAATTTCGTTCCATTTTATGGTTTTGTATTTTAAGTGAAAAGGAAAAAATTGATAATGAATTCCTTTTTCGTCTATTCTGGTTTTTAGTTTAAATAGAAATATCAAACCAAAAGAAAGCAAAACACCAAAGATGGTTAAGCCGAAAGCTAAAGTAGACATTGCGTTATATTCCCTTATAATTAAATATAAAGGAGCTACTACACTAAAGCCCATGATTACTAGTAACCAAATTTGTGTAAAACGCTGTTCTTCTTTAAAAACTCTCATTTTTATCTGTTTTTGTCTCTTTCGAAAATTACACTATTCCATCCAGATGGTATGTTTTTAAACGTCCAACCTTCTCTTGCATATTGATTTAGTAAATCTTCAAATTTTTGGGTTCTATTTCTTAATCCTAATTTCAATTCAACAATTTTATATTCTTTCATGTTATATTTTTATTTGAGTTCTAGTTGTCATTTCGATTCCGAAATTTCGGAAGAGAAATCTTACATTATAAGAAATTACTATTTTTAATTTTTACTATTTATTTACTATTAAGATTCTAGTATTCCTCTTTTTTAATTCTTCTAAAAATTCTGGTAATTGATTATTTTGTTTCTGTAATTCAATTTTTTTATTAAGACTACTATTGGTGTAAAAAGTAATTTCAATTTTACTGTCCTCATCAGGTTCTTTATAGTCTTCCTCATCTTCAATTTTAATTTTTGAAATATTATTTATTTCTAGCCTATTTATCCATTTTTTTCTGATTATAAATTCAAAAAACAAATACACTAAGTATACAGAAGCTATGGCAAAAATCCAAAACTTGGCATTTTCATAAACTCCAATGATGTTATTATAATTTTTTAGTTTATCAACAAAAAGAGAAATTAAAGAAATACTGCCAAAAAACTTTAGGGTATCTAAAACGTATTTACCTTTTCTGTACTTAATTTTTAAGTTAGAATTGTTGATTTCTAGGTTTCCATGAATTATTTTAAAGCAAGTTTTACTTTTCAAAGCTATAAATGTTTAATCTCTACTCTCGTATTTCTTTTTTGAATCTCTTCTAAAAATGGTGTTAACTGATTTTCTAAATTTCTAAAACTTAATTCTGTTCTTCTTTTTTTATTAAAAACTAGAGAAACTTCGGTTTCAAAATCTATTTTTTCAAGCTCTATTTTTTCTATTTCGTTGATAAATAACTTTTTTTCAGATTTTCTAAAAAAAATAAAATAGATTATCAATCCAACAATTACTAGCATTCCTAAAATTCTTAACCCGAAATCAAAATATTCAAAAAAGTTTTTTAAACTATCCATTCTTTTGTAAGTGTGAAATACACTTATACTTACAAATACAAAAAAAAATACCTAGCCAACCACCTCTACTTTTTAAATCGTTTTTTGTTCTATTTATGTCTAAAAACAATTGCTTGTTATCCATAGAAACATAGCCATCTAGCATTACAAATTTTTTCATTTTTTTTAAGTTAGTTTTAGAGTTGAGATTTCTCAATCGCCAAAAAAGGCTCATTTCCAATTGACAGGCGTTGTGTTAATTTCAAGATTTTTACTTTTGCAAAAAGTCAAAAGCCAAAAGCAAACAAAAAATTACTGATTCAAAGTCCCAGTATTCACCACAGGCGATGCCTCTTTATCTCCACAAAGAATTACCAGTAAATTACTTACCATTGCTGCTTTGCGTTCTTCATCTAGCGCTACAATATCTTTTTTATTCAACTCGTCTAAAGCCATTTCTACCATTTCTACAGCACCCTGTACAATTTTGTGTCTTGCAGCAACAATTGCAGTAGCTTGTTGCCTTTTTAGCATGGCAGATGCAATTTCTTGAGCGTAGGCTAAATATCCAATTCTTGCTTCTAAAACTTCAATACCTGCAATTGCCAAACGTTCTTCCAATTCTTTTTCTAAAGCTTCAGAAACTTCGTTTACGCTAGAACGCAAAGTAATATCTTCATCATGTCCTTCATCTGCAAAATTATCATAAGGATACATGCTTGCTAATTTTCTAACAGCAGCATCTGTTTGTACACGTACAAAATTCTCATAATTATCTACATCAAAAGCGGCCTTGTATGTGTTGGTGACACGCCAAACCAGAATTGTAGAAATCATAACCGGATTTCCTAGTTTGTCGTTCACTTTTAAACGTTCACTATCAAAATTACTAGCACGCAAAGAAATTGTTTTCTTTTTATAAAGCGGATTTGCCCAGTATAAGCCATTTTGTTTTATAGTACCAACATACTTTCCAAACAGTAAAATTACTTTAGAAGTATTTGGGTTTACTAGAATAAAACCAAAAAAACCAATAAAACCTAGGAATGATAAAGGAAGGTAAATTCCTGTTTCTTGAATAATACAAATTGTAATTCCGCCAATAAATAAGGCGAAAGTTACTAGTAACATTAAATAACCATTTGCGGGTTTAATAATTTTTTCTGCTTTCATAAGATAATTTTTAAAGTGATATTAAATTGATATCGTAAATATATTAAAATTTATTAATGTTTTACAAATTTTATGCAAGTTATTTTTTATAACTTCGCAGTAATTATCTTAAAACTATAGAAATGAATTTTAAAATATTATTAATAATTCCGTTTTTTTTATTTTCTAATGCTCCGCATGAAGATGACGATTTTTGGGGGCAAAATGGACACAGAGCAACCGGTAAAATAGCGGAACAGTACTTAAAAAGAAAGACCAAAAGAAAGGTAGACGAAATTTTAAACGGCCAAAGTTTGGCTTTTGTATCTACGTTTGCAGATGAAATAAAATCAGACAGAAAATACAGAGAATTTTCTCCTCTACATTATGTAAATATGGATTTTGATGAAACCTATGCAACTGCAAAGAAAAATCCTAAAGGAGATTTAGTAACAGGAATTAAAAAGTCGATTACCATTTTAAAAGACAAGAATAGTAGTGAAGAAGATAAAGTGTTTTACTTAAAAATGTTAGTGCATTTTATGGGAGATTTACATCAACCAATGCATATTGGTAGAAAAGAAGATAAAGGTGGTAATACTGTGCAAGTACAATGGTTTGGCCAAGGAACAAATTTACACGCGGTTTGGGATACCAAAATGATTGAAGAATGGAATATGAGTTATTTAGAATTGGCAGATAATGCTAAAGATTTATCTAAAGAGCAAATAGCCGCTATAGAACAAGGTACTATAGAAAATTGGGTAAATGAAGTGCACCAAATCACTAAAAAAGTATACAAATCTGTAAAATCTGGCGAAAATTTGCGTTATAGATATTCTTACGACCATTTTGGGATTGTTAGAGATCAACTACAAATTGGCGGAATTCGTTTGGCTAAAGTTTTAAACGATATTTATAACTAAGATTTAGTTTCTTTTAGAGAGTGCAAAAAGGTTGTCGGAAAAGTATTAAAGTTTGTCGTTTTGAGCGGAATGAAATGGAGTTGAAAAATCTATTCAATTAAAATTTAATAGTTTAGGTTTCTCCGTAAAGTTGAAATGGCAGACAAAAATTACTTTTTAGACAACCTCTTTTTGTTAATTAGAAGTTAATTTAAAAAAGGAGAATTGATAATTGTTGTAATTTTATAATATGCATAAATTTATAATTTTTACTGTGCTTTGCTTGATATTCTTGTTGTCTTGTAAAAAAGAAACTACTAATAAAGATCAAAAAACAAAGGAAAATACAATAGTAGAAAAGAATGTTGAGGTTGGTGCTGTAAAATCATACACTTACAATCAATTAAAACCATTATTAGAAAAGGTTGACGATAAAATTTATGTGGTGAATTTTTGGGCAACTTGGTGTGCACCTTGTGTTAAAGAATTGCCTTATTTTGAGCGCATAAGAAAAACGTATAAAGCGAGTAATGTTCAGGTTTTATTGGTAAGTTTAGATTTTGCAAACCAAGTAGAAAAAAGATTGTTGCCTTTTATAGCAAAGAAAAAACTACAAGCTAAAGTGGTGCTTTTAGATGATGTTAATGAAGATGTTTGGATAAAAGCAATTGATAAAAATTGGTCTGGTGCCTTGCCAGCAACTTTAATTTACAACAAAAGCAAACGCAAATTTTATGAACAATCTTTTGATTACAAAACCTTAGAAAACGAATTAAAAACCTTTTTAAAATAAGAAATTATGAAAGTATTCAAAACAATTTTAGCAATTGCAGTGGTAGGTTTAATAACAGCATTCAATTTAAAAACAGATGCAAATGGTTATAAAGTTGGCGATAAAATAGAAGACTTTAAACTCAAAAATATTGATAATAAAACAGTTTCTTTATCCGATTATACAAAAGCAAAAGGATTTGTAATTATCTTTACCTGTAATATGTGCCCGTATTCTGTGGCAAATGAAGATAGAATTATCGCATTACAATATAAATATGAAAGTAAAGGGTTTCCTGTAATTGCGATAAACCCGAATGATCCGAAAGCATCGAAAGGAGATAGTTTTGCAGATATGCAAGTTAGGTCTAAAGAAAAAAGGTTTAATTTTCCGTATTTGTTTGATGAAGGGCAAAAAGTGTATCCGAAATTTGGCGCAACTAAAACACCTCACGTTTATATTGTAACTAAAAACGATATGAAAGTAAAATATATTGGCGCAATAGACAACAGTTCTAGAAATCCTAACAAAGTAACAGAAAAGTATGTAGAAAATGCTTTGGATGAATTGTTAGCAGGAAAACAGGTTTCTAAAACAGAAACAAGAGCAATAGGATGTTCTATAAAAATATTATAAACTGTATAGAAATTCTTTTGTGCAAAGGATTCAAACAAGATATACTTCTAAAAAACAAAAAATCCTGAGCAATAAACTCAGGATTTTTAATGTAGTAGTATATAGTTAAAATTATTTCTTGGCTAACAAGTCTCTTATTTCTGCTAATAAATCTTCTTGACTTGGTCCTTTTGGCGCTTCTGGAGCTGGTTCTTCTTTTTTCTTAGTTTTATTGTAAGCTTTTACAATCATAAACATTACAAAACCAACGATTATTAAGTTTATTATCGTATCAATCCAAGCACCATAGGTAATTGCATTTTCTGGAGTTGCTATTTTACCAGCTGCGTCTACAACGGCTTCAGATAAAACATATTTTTGATCCGCTAAACTTACGCCTCCAGTAAATAAACCTACAATTGGCATTACAATATTACTAACAAAACCTTTAACAACTGCACCAATAGCACCTGCCATAATTACGGCTACTGCAAACTCAATTACATTACCACCAGTAATAAACTCTTTAAATTCTTTTAACATATTATATGATTTAATAATTAATTAATATGAACAAATGTAATTAAAAAATATTTAGATTAATATTTTTTTAACGCGTTGTGAAATTGCTGTTAAAGTCTCATATACAATCGTTTCAGAAACATTTGCAATATGGTTTATCATATTTTGACTATTAAAAATAATAACTGCATCACCCTCTTTACAGTCTATTTTAGTAACATTAACCATAATCATATCCATACATACATTGCCAATTATAGGTGCTTTTTGGTTGTTAATTACAACATATCCTTTTTTATTGCCAAGTTTTCTAGACAAGCCATCTGCGTGACCAATAGGTATTGTTGCAGATCTTGTGGGTCTTTTTGCAGTATATGCTCTATTATAACCCACGGTTTCTCCAGGTTGAATTATATTTATTTGAGAAATTATAGATTTTAAATTATGTGTGTTTTTAAGAGCTTCAGTTTCTTTTTCATCATTACCAAAACCATATAAGCCAAGACCAATTCTTACCATATCAAATTGGGCTTTTGTAAAATTTACAACCCCAGAGGTATTTAAAATATGCAGCATAGGTTCATAACCTAAATGGGTATAAAATTGTTTTACTATGTAAGCAAAATTGTTAATTTGGCCCACAGTAAAATCTTTTTCTTCTAAATCTTCACTAGCGGCTAAATGAGAAAATAAAGATTGTACTTTAATGTGAGTGGTTTGTTTTAATTCAGTAAGAATTTTAGGTACATCTGTATGCCAAAAACCAACTCTATTTAAACCTGTATTAAATTTAATATGTACAGGATAATTCATTAGTGGTGTTTCATCTGCAAGTCTTAAAAAAGCATCAAAAATTTTAAAGTTGTACAAATTAGGCTCTAATCTAAAGTCTACAATTTGTTGCAAATTTTGAATCTGAGGGTGTAAAACTAAAATAGGCGTTTTTACTCCAGCTTCTCTTATTGCAACACCTTCATGTGTATATGCTACAGAAAAGTAAGCTACTTTATCTTCTAAAAATTGAGCAACTTTTACTCCATCACTGCCATAACCAAATGCCTTTACTACCGCTAAAATTTTAGTTTTAGGATTTAGCTTTTGTTTAAAATAATTTAAATTATGTTCTAAAGCTTTTCCATCAATTTCTAAAACGGTAACATGATTATTCATAGGGTTAGGTGTTTTTGCTTTTTATTCTTTGCTTTCTTGGTTTGCTGAATCTTGTTTTTGTGCTTTCATGGCTTTGTAGTAAGCAGCTCTGCTTAAAGGCTCATATTCTTCGGTTTCACCCAACATAACAATCGCATTATTTTGTGCTTTTCTAAAACTGTAATGCGCTAAATTACCTGTATGCGTGCACACTGCATGTACTTTAGTTACATATTCTGCTGTAGCCATTAAGGCTGGCATTGGTCCAAAAGGATTGCCTTTAAAATCCATATCTAAACCAGCAACTATTACACGTATGCCTCTATTTGCTAAATCGTTGCAAACTGCAACAATTTCATCATCAAAAAACTGGGCTTCATCTATACCAACAACATCTACATTATTTGCCAAAAGGCGAATGTTAGCAGAGGCAGGTACTGGAGTAGAGTGAATTCTATTGTCATTATGAGAAACTACTTCATCTTCATCATAACGTACATCTATTGCTGGCTTAAAAATTTCTACACGTTGTTTTGCAAATTGTGCTCGTTTTAAACGCCTAATCAATTCTTCTGTTTTACCAGAAAACATAGAGCCGCAAATTACTTCTATCCAACCAAATTTTTCAGTATGATTTACCGTATTTTCTAGAAACATTTTGTAATTTTAAGCAGTTTATTTTTATAAATTTACGTTACTTTGAATAATAACAAATTTAGGGATATTTAAGTATTAAAAATAACATCAACCTACAACTTATGCACAAAAAACTAGAAAACGATTTAATGAGTTTGGCACACAGTCTGTTAAAAATGAAAAATAAAGATGATGTTTTTGCCTTAAAAGAAAAGGCACAAGAAATTTACGAGAAATTGTCTTTACTTGCCTTTGTTGAAGAATATGTAAATACGACTCCAAATTTAGAGCAATCTAAAACATCACTTATTAACACAATAGAAGAAGCAGTAGTATCTAAAGAATTAGCAGTAGATAAGAAAGAAAATGAGGTTTTAAAAGATAAAGTAGATTCAGAAGAAACTACTGTTGAAGGGAAAGAAATATTAGATAATAAGAAGTTAAAAGAAGAAATTGGTGATGATTTTGACTTGCCAAAAGAACCAACAAAAGAAGAAGTAGAAAAAGTAAATGTAGCGCCAGTTGAAACTGAAATAGAACAACCTTTTGAGACTTTAGAAGATATAATTTTTGGGGAAAAATCAGCTGAAATTGAAACAGAGAAATCTAAAGATGAACCGAAAATATCGAGTTTAGAGGAAGAGTTAAAAGACACGATTCCTGTAGATGTAATTGCAAATTTATTTGAGCCAACCCAACCAAAATCGTTAAATAATAAATTGCAACAAAATATAAATATTGGTTTAAATGATAGAATTGCCTTTGTAAAGCATTTGTTTGATGGTAGTCAAGAAGATTTTAACAGGGTAGTTTCTCAGTTAAATACCTTTAGAACAGCAAAAGAGGCGCTAGAATTTATAAATAAAATGGTAAAGCCAGATTATAATTGGAAAAATAAAGAAGATTTAGAAAACCGTTTTATGGAAATTATAGCAAGAAAGTTTGCTTAAAGTAACTACTTTTTCTTTTTGTTATAAACCAACCATCAACTATCAAACTTATTTTGAAACCCATTTTAATACATACTCATTTTCACAAACGCAGAACTGGTGTAACCAGAAGCATAGAAAATGTATTGCCTTTTTTTGAAGATTCATTTGAAACCTATTTATTTGGTTATGGTGCTAATGGTAATCATTTAACAAAAAAAGAATTTAAAAAAATAATTTTTTCTAACAGAAAAATTGTTGTGCACTGCCATAGAAATAATGAGATTATTAGAATGTTAATCTACAGAGCTTTTGGTGCAAAATTTAATTTAATTGCCACAAGACACGCAGAATCTAAACCCTCTAATTTAACTTTAAAACTTTTAAAAAGTGTAGATAAGGTAGTAACACTCATACAAAGTATGCGTATTAATTTAGGTATTAAAAATACTGTAGTTGGTCATGGTGTAAATATTAACGATTTTAAACCAAAACCAAACGTAAAAATTGATGCAATTGCCCAAGAAAACATAATACTTTGTGCAGGTAGAGTTAGAAAATCAAAAGGGCAGATTGTTTTATTAGAAGCGGCTAAGGTTTTAAAAAACAACAAAAATTGGGCATTAGCTATTGTAGGTAAAGTAGATAAACCCGAGTTTTTAAAAGAATTAAAAGCGATTGCTAAAAAACACCAAATAAAAAATCAGGTTTATTTTATAGATGAAACACCAGATATTATTGCTTATTACCAGGCTGCAAAAATTGCTGTAGTCCCTAGTTTTTCTGAAGGTTTTTCTTTAGTAACTGCAGAGGCTATGGCTTGTGGTTGTTCTGTAATTGCAACTAAAAATGTAGGTGTACATTCGTCATTAATAACTCATGCAAAAAATGGTTATTTAACCAAAGCAGGCAATATTACGCAGTTACAAGAACTTTTAGAAAAATCAATTTTAGGAGAATTACCTAATTTAGGCGAACAAGCCAGAGCAGAAATTTTACAAAACTGGAGCGCAAAACAAGAGGCAGTAAAGTTGATGGAAGTTTATAACGCTTAAATATTTTTGTCGTTTCTGTGCAGACAGTAATGCATAGAAGATAGCGAAATCAAAATTTTATAATTCAATCAAAAAAAAATATTCTTTTTTGAATTTTAAGTTCAGTCAAATTAAATTTTGGATTATCAGTGAATCTAACAAGAAATTAATTCAATTTGATATCGTCTTTACCAAATACAAAAGCACATTAAGAATTTAATTTCACCTTCAATTCTTCCACAACCTTTTTACTATTTCCAATAAAAATTTCATTTTCTACAATAAAAACAGGTCGTTTTAAAAATGTATATTCCTCTAAAATGTACTTTTTGTAATCACTTTCTGTAAGGTTTTTATCTTTTAAACCCAAAGATTTGTATAAACGAGACCTTTTATTAAAAAGCCCTTCGTAACTATTAGAAAGCGCATACATTTCCGCTAATTGTTGTTCATTAACAGGTGTAGATTTTATTTCTTGCAACTCAAAACCATCAGTATTAATTTCTTTTAAGATGCGTTTGCAAGTATCACAAGTTTTTAAATAGTAGCCTTTCTTCATTTTAATAAATTATATTTGTTACATCAAAAATAAACATAAAATAATGAAAGCACAATTTGATATATTAAGAACCTCTAGAACTTTAGTTTTAAAAGAATTAGAAGGGCTAACTTTAGAACAATTACACATAATACCAGCAGGTTTTAAAAATAATATTGCTTGGAATGTTGCACATTTGGTGGTTACACAACAATTATTACATTATAAATTATCGGGTTTAAATTGCCTTTGTCCAGATCAATTAATAGAAGATTATAAAAAAGGAACAGCAGCTACTAAAACTTTTACCGATGAAGAATTTGAAGAGGTAAAAGAGCTTTTAATGGGCTTGCCAGATACTTTAGAAGAAGATTTTAATGCAGGTATTTTTCAAAATTACACAGAATACCCAACTAGCACAGGCTTTGTGTTAAGCGCAATAGAAAATGCAATTCCGTTTAACAATTTTCACGAAGGCATACATTACGGGATTATAAGAGCTATTAAAAAGTGTTTGTAGTTTTTTTAGGAGCTAATCACGCTTTCCATTATATCTTTTTTTTTTTGCTGTTGTTTTAGTGAAGGAGATGCTTATGTAATACCATCTTATTTTTTAAGAGTATCATTTATTTATCAAGAAAAAAAAAGGATGCCATTTCAATCGTGGCTAAACTTGTTTGCTAACTTATAGAAAATTAAAAATGAAATTCAATACCAAAACAATTCATGGTGGGCAGCAACCAGAACCAACTACAGGTGCTGTAATGCCGCCAATTTTCCAAACTTCTACATTTGCACACGCAATTCCAGGAGAAGCACAAGAATACGAATATGCAAGAGGTAAAAACCCTACAAGAACCGCTTTAGAAAACAGTTTGGCATCTTTAGAAAACGGTACTCATGGTTTTGCATTTGCATCTGGTTTAGCAGCAATAGATTGTGTTTTGCGTTTGCTAAAGCCAGGAGACCAAGTAATTGCTGGAGACGATATTTATGGAGGAACCTACAGAATGTTTACCCAACTATTTCAAAAATATGGTTTAGAATTTACTTACGTAAATATGAATACGGTTGAGAATGTAACCAAAGCAATTACTCCTAAAACAAAGTTAGTTTGGTTAGAAACACCAACAAATCCACTAATGAAAATTGCAGATATTGCAAACATTTCATCAGCAGTAAAAAGTGTAAATAAAGAAGTTTTAATTGCAGTAGACAATACTTTTGCAACCCCTTATTTACAACAACCCTTAAATTTAGGTGCAGATATTGTCATGCATTCTGCTACCAAATATTTGGGTGGTCATTCAGATTTAATAATGGGTGCTTTAGTGGTAAAAGAAGAAAAACTAGCAAAAGACATTCATTTTATACAATTTGCAGCAGGTGCAATCTCTGGGCCTATGGATTCTTTTTTAGCATTAAGAGGTATAAAAACTTTGCATGTAAGAATGCAAAGACATTGTGAAAACGGTAAAAAAGTAGCTCAGTTTTTAGAAAATCATCCAAAAGTGGGTAAAGTTTATTATCCTGGTTTAGAGAGTCATCCCAATTATGCGATAGCCAAAAAGCAAATGAAAGATTTTGGCGGAATGGTTTCTTTCAGTTTAAATGAAAATACAAAAGAAGCTACGTTTAAATTTCTAAAAAGCACCAAATTATTCACCTTGGCAGAATCTTTGGGCGGTGTAGAAAGTTTGGTAAACCATCCTGTAACTATGTCTCATGCATCTATACCAGAAAAAAAACGTTTAAAAATTGGCATTACAGCTGCTTTAATTCGTTTAAGTGTAGGGATAGAGGCTATAGAAGATTTGCTAGCAGATTTAGAACAGGCTTTAAATATTTAAAATAAGATTTATGATGAATAGAAAAATAAAATCACAAAAAAATGCGGCTATTTTTTTAATTACTGGTTCATTAATTTTATTTATTTCCTATGTAAATAAGTTAATTAATTACGGCTATAATTCTAATAACTACATTATTTGTGGATCTCTATTAGTATTAGCTTTTTGTGGTTTTGTGGGTCTTAGAAATAGTTTGCGTAAAGAAAAAGAGCAAAATTACGAGTAAAAAAACTCTTTTCTCCACAACGTTTGTCACTTCGAACGTAGTGAGAAGTCCTATAAACAAGCTAGCGTAAAAGTAAGAAATACAGACCTTAGCACTGCTATAAGTTTTCTCCTATCGTCAATAAAGACAAAATTGTAGAAAAAAAAACGCATCTTTTCTAACTTAACACGAACCAATTTGTCGGTAAAAAAGCCTGAATGGTTAATAACTTATCTTCAAAAAATCATCAAAAAAAAGTATTTTTACAGAGTGTTTAACATGATTAAACATTTCCACAATCATATCTTTACAATACAACTATGTACTTAATTTTTGATACAGAAACCACAGGTTTACCTAAAAGTTGGAATGCTCCAATAACAGATACAGACAATTGGCCAAGGTGTATTCAAATTGCATGGCAGTTGCATGATGGTATGGGAAATGTTTTAGAACACAACGATTTTCTAATAAAACCAGAAGGCTTTAACATTCCTTTTGATGCTGAAAGAATTCACGGTATTTCTACAGAATTAGCAGAAGAACAAGGAATTGCTTTAAACGAAGGTTTACAACTTTTTAATGAAGCTTTAAAGAAAACCAAATTTATTGTTGGGCAAAATGTAGGTTTTGATATTAATATTATGGGATGTGAATTCCATAGATTGGGTGTAGAAAATAATTTAACTACACTGCCACTTTTAGATACCTGTACAGAGAAAACAGCAACCATGTGCCAAATTCCTGGAGGAAGAGGAGGTAAGTTTAAGCTACCAACTTTAACAGAATTACACAATCATTTATTTGGTGTTGGTTTTGGTGAAGCACACAACGCAACTGCAGATGTTGAGGCAACTACGCGTTGTTTTTTAGAGTTGATTCGTTTACGTGAATTTACCAAAGAGCAATTAGATGTAGATGCAGATTATTTTAAAAATTTCTCTGAGGCAAATCCAAAACCAATTCAGGTTATTGGTTTAAAACACATTAACCTAAAAAAAGAAAGTGATAAGATTCGTAAACGTCTAGATAAATTAAAAGATGTTCAAGAAACCAAATCCACTTCAGAAGGTTTAGCAGAATTAGAAAATGTACAATTTGCGCATTTGCACAATCATACACAATTTTCTGTTTTACAATCTACCATGCAAATTGGTAATATTGTAAAAGCTGCAGCAAAAGACAATATGCCTGCAATTGCTATGACAGATACTGCAAACATGATGGCCTCTTTCCATTTTGTGAGTGCTATTTTAAATCATAATAAAAACGCAGAAAACCCAATAAAACCAATTATTGGTTGTGAGTTTAATGTTTGTGAAGATCATAAAAACAAATCACAAAAAGACAATGGGTATCAAGTTGTTTTGTTGGCAAAAAACAAAAAAGGGTATCACAATTTAGCAAAAATGTCTTCGATTGCCTTTGTTGATGGTTTTTACTATGTACCCAGAATCGATAGAGAAATTATTAAACAATACAAGGAAGATATTATTGTTTTAACCGGTAATTTGTATGGTGAAGTACCTAGTAAAATCTTAAATCTTGGAGAAAAACAAGCAGAAGAAGCTTTAATCTGGTGGAAAGAACAGTTTAAAGACGATTTTTATATTGAGTTGATGCGCCACAATCAGCAAGATGAAGATATTGTAAACGAAACCTTATTAAAATTCTCTAAAAAACACGATGTAAAAATTGTTGCCACAAACAACACTTTTTATTTAGAGAAAAAAGATGCCAATGCACATGATATTTTATTGTGTGTAAAAGATGGCGAAAAACAAGCCACACCCAAAGGTAAAGGACGTGGTTACAGATATGGTTTACCTAACGAAGAATATTATTTTAAGTCTACCGAAGAAATGAAAACGCTTTTTGCAGATTTGCCAGAAGCCATTATTAATATTCAAGAAATTGTAGATAAAATAGAAATTTTTACGTTAGCCAGAGACGTTTTATTACCTGCTTTTGATATTCCTGAAGAATTTTTATCCGAAGAAGATAAAATAGATGGAGGAAAACGTGGAGAAAATGCTTTTCTAAAACACTTAACTTTTGAAGGCGCCAAAAAAAGGTATGGAGAAATTACAGAATCCATAAAAGAACGTTTAGATTTTGAGTTAGAAGTAATTGAAAAAACAGGGTATCCTGGATATTTTTTAATTGTTGAAGATTTTATTCGCGAAGCAAGAAATATGGATGTTTCTGTTGGTCCTGGGCGTGGTTCTGCAGCAGGTTCTGTAGTTGCTTATTGTTTGTGGATTACCAATATAGACCCAATCAAATACGATTTACTTTTCGAGCGTTTCTTAAATCCAGAACGTGTTTCTATGCCAGATATTGATATCGATTTTGATGATGAAGGTCGTGGGCGAGTGATGGATTATGTAATTGATAAATATGGCGCCAATCAAGTTGCGCAGATTATCACTTATGGAACCATGGCCGCAAAATCCTCTATTAGAGATACTGCCAGAGTTTTAGATTTACCACTTTTTGAAGCGGATAGAATTGCCAAATTAATTCCAGGTATTAAACTAAAAAATATTTTTGGAGACGATGCCAAAAGTAAAGGAAAAGTAGACGGTTTACGTGCCGAAGAAAAAGTACTGGTAGAAGAACTAAAAACCATTTCTTACGGAAATGACTTGGCTTCTGAAACGGTAAATAAAGCCACTATTTTAGAGGGTTCTGTTAGAAATACAGGAATTCACGCTTGTGGTGTAATTATTACACCTGGAGATATTACCAATTACGTTCCTGTGGCTTTGGCTAAGGATTCTGATATGTATGTTACTCAATTTGATAATTCTGTGGTAGAATCTGCAGGTTTGTTAAAAATGGACTTTTTAGGTTTAAAAACGCTGACTTTAATAAAAGACACCGTTAAAATTGTAAAAGCAAAACATGGTGTTGAGTTAGATCCAGAAAACTTTCCTTTAGATGATGTGCCTACTTATGAACTCTTCCAAAGGGGAGAAACCGTTGGTATTTTTCAGTATGAATCTCCAGGAATGCAAAAACACATGCGCTCATTAAAACCGACGGTTTTTGCAGATTTAATTGCAATGAATGCTTTGTACAGACCTGGACCAATGGAATATATTCCGAGTTTTATCAACAGAAAACACGGTACAGAAGATATTGAGTACGATTTACCTGCCATGGAAGAGTATTTGGCAGAAACTTACGGAATTACAGTCTATCAAGAGCAAGTAATGCTGTTATCGCAAAAGTTGGCAGATTTCACCAAAGGTGAAGCCGATGTTTTGCGTAAAGCCATGGGTAAAAAGCAAATTGCGGTTTTAGATAAAATGAAACCTCAATTTATAGAACAAGCTGCTGCAAATGGTCATGATGCCGAAAAATTAGAAAAAATCTGGAAAGATTGGGAAGCCTTTGCAAGTTACGCCTTTAACAAATCACATTCCACTTGTTATGCTTGGATTGCTTATCAAACTGCGTATTTAAAAGCACATTATCCTGCAGAATATATGGCGTCTGTACTTTCTAATAACATGAAAGATATTAAAGCCGTTTCGTTTTTTATGGAAGAATGCAAACGTATGGGGCTTGAAGTTTTAGGGCCAGATTTAAATGAATCTTTCTTAAAATTTTCGGTAAATAAAGAAGGCGCAGTTCGTTTTGGTATGGCTGCTGTAAAAGGTGTTGGTGCTGCTGCTGTAAGAGCTATTATTAAAGAGCGAGAAGAAAACGGGAATTATTCCTCAATTTTCGATTTGGCAAAACGTATCGATTTACGTGCCGCCAATAAAAAATCTTTTGATAGCCTAATAAAAGCAGGTGCTTTTGATTCTTTTACAGACACACATAGAGCGCAATATTTTGCCACCGATGAAAAAGGACAAACGTTTTTAGAACGCGCCATGAAATTTGGTAGTAAATTTCAAGAAAATGAAAATTCTGCACAAGTTTCTATGTTTGGCGAAGCTTCAACGGTACAATTTCCAGAACCAGATATTCCAGAATGTGAAACCTGGGGAACTATGGAATTGTTATCGCAAGAAAAAGAGGTAATTGGTATTTATATTTCTGCACATCCTTTAGACGATTTTAAAAATGAAATGAAATTTTGTAACGCATCTTTAAAGTATTTTAAAGGCGAATTAGATAAATTGGTAGGCAGTAATTTAGCTTTTGCATCTATAATTACAGATGTGCAACACCGTGTTTCTAAGGCAGGAAAAGGTTGGGCAATGTTTACTATGGAAGATTATGGAGACAGCCACGAATTTAGAATATTTGGTGAAGATTACTTAAAAATGAAACACTTTTTAGTACCCAATTCTTTCTTGTTTACAAGATGTACTGTGCAACCAGGTTGGATGAACAAAAACACAGGAGTTATGGGAGAACCTCGTTTAAAATTTACAGAAATGAAGTTATTGCATGATATTATGGACGAACTTTGTAAAAAAGTAACCATTCAGTTGCCTTTAGAAGAAATTAATGCACAAACCATTTTAAATTTAGAATCCATTTTAAAAAATAAACCAGGCAAGCAAAGTTTAAATTTTACGGTTTGGGACGAAAAAGAGAAACTAGAAGTAAGTTTACCCAGTAGAAATACAAAAATTCATATTTCTAATGAATTGTTGGCTACTTTAGAGAGTCAGCAGATACAGTTTAAGTTGAATTAAGTTTCTGCTTGTTTAAAAAAAACAAACAGATTGTAATTCAACAAGCGCAGTTAAGCACTTTGAGGTTTAATTAGGTTTATAACCATTTTCAAATTATTTGTCTTTATTTTTGAAAGCTTTCTATAAGATCTTACAGATTTTTAAAACCTGTCAAGTGTGCTCTGGCACCTTTTTTAATCTTCAACCAGAAAAATAAAACAGTCTTAATTTCAAATTGATAAAATATTTTCTTCAAAATACTAATATTTTTGTTGAACGCTATTTATTTTGTCATTTCCTTAAAACTTCAAGTAAAATCAAGACTTTTTAGATAAATTAACGAAACCTTCACTTTTACAGAGTTTATTAAACCTAACTTTGTTTAATAAAATTTAAAAAAAATGGAACAAAAAAAGAACGGTACTTGGGTAAGTTGGAATGAGAACTTAAAACACGACTACAAATCACTATATAAGGTGACCACAGAGGAGGAGTTGCGAGAAGTAATTGCTAGCAACGATAAGATTCGTTTTTTTGGAAACAAACAATCTTCGGCAGATATTGCAGCAGGAACTTCAGCTTTATTAGACATGAAAAGCTACAATAAAATAGTTTCTTATGACTATAATGCCAAAACAATAACTGTAGAATCTGGTGTTATTTTGGGCGATTTATTGGAAGCTATAGAAAAAGTAGGTTGGTGTATACCTTGTTTGCCAGACATTAATACCATAACAATTGGTGGTGCTTTAGCAACAGGAACACATGGTACAAGTGGTAAATTATTATCTGAATATATAGACTCTTGTAGATTGGTTTTAGCAGATGGTTCTGTAAAAGAGATAAACAAAGAAGACGAATTATTAAATGCGGTAAAGGTTTCTTTAGGAATGTTAGGTGTTTTGTCTACTGTAACTTTTCAATGCGAACCAGAATATACGTTACATATTAAAGAAAGACCAGAAAATGATAATCAATGGTTACCAAAAGTACAAGAACGTTTAAAAAAGCATGCTTTTTTAAGAGTGCTTTGGTTGCCACATACAAATAATGGTTATGTAATTACTGGAGATAAAATAAACCCTGATACTGAAATTACAGAAAATTTAGGTCCTAAGTTTTTAAAACATAGAAGAACTGCATCTAAAATTTTATATAAATATTCGCACGTTTTTCCTTGGATAACTGCCGTAGCTAATAAATTATTATATCGTGGATTTTTTAGTTCTAAAAAAGAACACAAAGGCTCTTTATATCAAGCAACCGTTACAAAATCTAGAGGTTCTACTTTAGAATTGGCAGAATGGACAGTTGGTTTAAGTAAATTTCCACAGGTTTTTGCAGAATTGAAGGAAGAAATTAACAAATGGTCTAACAATTCTTTTATTCATATTCCTATGGATGTGCGTTTTGTGCAAAAAGATGAGGCTTGGTTAAGTTATGCATACAATGAAGATATTGTAACTATGGGGTGTGTTTCTAGAAATGCAGCAACAGCAGATACTTACGAAGCTTTTAAAACAGTAGAAAACATATTTTTAAAATATGGAGGAAGACCACATTGGGGAAAACGTTTTGCAGCCAAAGATGCACAATTGTCTAAAATTTATCCAAAATGGGAAGATTTTAAAGATTTAAGAGCAGAATTAGATCCTACAAATAAATTTTTGAATCCTTATTTGGCCAAATTGGTAAATGCAAAAAAAGCTGTACATGCAGAAAAAAGTGTTGCCTAAAGGTTTTTTGTTCGATTTTGATGGTGTAGTTGTACATAGCTTTAAAAGCCATGGTAATGCTTGGAGTAGTGCTTTTAGAGAATTATTTAATCAAGAAATTGCACCTTTTCCTAAAAGTCATGCAGGTAAATCGCCAATGCTAATCTCTGAATATTATTGCAGTGTTATTGGTGAAGAAAAACGTGCAGAAGAATTATTTTTGTTAAAGGACGTTCATCTTGATAAATATTTTACAATACCAGACTTATTACCTGGCGTTAGAGAGTTTACAGATTTTCTAACAGCTAAAAATATTCCTTACGGAATTGCAAGTAACGCCACAAGAGGATTTTTAAAAAATAGCATCAAACATTTATTCTTGAACTTCAAAAATTATTTTGGAGTTCAAGATTATGATAAACCAAAACCTGCGCCAGAAGCCTATATAAAACTAGCTGAACATTTGGGTTTTACGCAAACTGATTTTAAAGATATTTGGGTTTTTGAAGATAGTTTAACGGGCACAAAAGCCGCTAAATTAGCAGGAATGGTTCCTATTGGAATTACTACTCAATACACAGAAGAAGAATTAAAAGCGGGCGGGAGTGCATTGGTTTTTCCAACTTTGCTGGAAGCTTATCAATATTTACAAAATAATTAATTGGGCGTTCCCTTTCAGGTCAGGCTTTCGCTACTCACTTTTTTTGCTGAAAAAGCAAAAAAGAGTTCAAACAGGTCGCTCAATCCTTAACGCGTATAGAGCACTTCAAAAGGAAGTAATTTAAAGCCACTTTTTTGATATAAAGACCTCACAGATTTTGGAAACTGTGAGGATTTTATTTTTTTAACAGCAAACAACTTAATTTTTTGTCAACTCTGTAAACAAACTTTCTAAAGTTTTGTTTTCAGAACTTAATTCTAGCACTTTAAAGTCATTTTTTTGTGCAAAATCAAAAATTTTAGCACGCATATCTTGTTCAGAGTTAAAAGTAAGTTGCCAAGTAGCTCTATCCATTTTTTTTGATGCAACAAGATAATCTAATCTTTGAATTAGAGATTCATTAACAGTTACATTAAAAATAACCTTTATAATTTGTTGCTTATTATTTTGTAATTCAGCAAGCGGTTTATCAATAATTAATTCTCCTTTTTTAATAATGATAACGCTATCGCAAACAGCCTCTACTTCTTGCATAATGTGTGTAGAAAATAAAACAGTTTTGTCTTTACCTAGCTCCTTAATTAAGCTTCTAATTTCTACCAATTGATTAGGATCTAAACCAGTAGTTGGTTCATCTAAAATTAAAACTTTAGGGTTGTGTAAAATTGCAGCTGCCAAACCAACTCTTTGCTGATATCCTTTAGAAAGCTGATTTATTTTTTTACCAGCTTCTAAGGTTAATCCTACTTTATTGATACAAATTTCTATTTGGCTTTTATCAACCTTAAAAATAGCAGCTTGAAATTGCAAATATTCTCTTACATACATATCTGCATATAAAGGATTATGCTCTGGTAAATAACCAATTTGTTTTTGTGCTTTTAGCGGACTTTGCAAAACATCAATATCATCAACTAAAACAGTACCAGAATTTGGTTTTATAAATCCTGTTAAAATCTTCATCATTGTAGATTTACCAGCACCATTTGGCCCCAAGAAACCAATAATCTGTCCTTTTTCCGCAAAAAAAGAAACATTATTTAACGCTTTTTGTGTTTTATAAAATTTAGATACTGATGTTACTGCTATAGACATTTTTAATTGAAAATTAGTTTAAATCTAAATCTCATAATTTAAACGAGTTCTGGATACAAATTTTCTGAAAAAGAAATTTCACTAAAACTAACGTTTGGTTTTACTTTAAATAAAGCTATAATTACTACTATAAAATAACGAAATAAAAATACGTTTAGTTTTTGGCTAGAGCTAAATTTTCTCTAATTTTTCTAATATTTTTCATTCTTGCCCAAGCCAATCTATGACGTTGTTTGTATAGCCAAAGTGTGCCTAAATCTAACAAAAAATAAAAAAAACTAATGCCACTTGGTGGATTATGACTTGGTAAAAAATCGAAAACTTCCCAGGCAGTTGCAGGCCATTCCCAACACAAATAATGTGTTCCTACAATTTCTAAATAAGCTACAACTATATACATGGTTAAATAAAACAAGCGCTCTCTAGGCTTTTTTCTTAAGATTAAAAGTGTTGCAGCCGTCATTACAAAACCAAAAACATCATTCTTTAAAATAAGAAATACAGTTGCATAAATGATGATGAAAACCGTAAAAAAACCTTCAATTTTAGCTTTATGTTTAATAATGCTGGCCGCTTTAGAAAAATATAAAACTGCCATATATACCAAAGCATGCCCAGGAGGCACATAATGAGGTACATTACCTAACCTGTAGGCATACATTCCCATAACAATAGAGAATAAATATTCACCAATAATTGCAATGAGTACTGCTGTAATCATTTGTTCTCTGTTACGCTTGTTTACTTTGTAAAATACAATCGTAAATACCACAAACATTACTCCGTTTGCATAATCTTGTGCATTTTCTGTAACTGAAACAAAATAACGACTATCTAAAAACAAACCTGTTGCTAAAAAAAAGAATATAAGCCCTAAACTTTTTAAAGTGGCGTATAAAGGCGATTTTGTTGCTAATAAACTCATACTGCGAAAATAATAAACAAAATAAAAATGACTCCATAATTATGGAGCCATTTTTAAAAGTTATGTAATTCTTAATTTTATAATTGATAACGGATTCTAAAACTTACAAATCTTGGTAAGATAAAACGTTCGTTAATAGATGTAGAAATAATACTCTGATTAACACTTGCTTCTGAACCTGTTGCCAAAAGGTTGTTACCAACAATTTCATATTCAAACTTTGCATCTCTATCTTTTCTATAGGCTAATTTTGCATTCCAAATACTAAATGTGTTGGTACTTTCTCCATCCACTATTTGATTCGTAAAAGAATAATCAGATGTTAAGGTAACAGCATTCCAGATATAAGCATCAAAATTTATAGAAGGCCTATGATTTACTGTTTTTACAATAGCGTTTCTGGCACTGTTATTTTGATCTAAAAAAGAAACATTATATCTTAACGTTACATTTGGTGCTTTCCTAAAATTAGTACCAACTCTTGCTCCTACAGATCTACTTATATTCTCGTTTGTATTGGCTGTACTATTTAAAAATTGAAAAGTTTTAGAATAATTAAACCTACCTGTTAAAGAAGTTTGAATTTTACCAAACCTTTTTCCTGCATTTAAAAAAGCGGTTGCACTTTCATTATCTAAAGGAGAATTTAAAAATGAAGCACTACGAACTATATTACCTGGTGTGAAAATTGTATTTCTATTTACTTGATCTGCTGTTTTACTATAAGATAATCTTCCTACAACATTGGTATTATTAAACAAATTAAAACTTCTGTAAAATAAACTAAAATTATGTGTGTTAGAATTTAGTAACTCTGCATTACCTGCTTGAAAAGAATCGTAATTACTAGCTACAAGACCTCTTGCAATTTGGTTTACGTCTGTAAAATTTACCCTTTTTCTATAATTAAAGGTTAAGCTTTCGCTTTTCTTAAACTGAGCAACCATTTCAAATTCAGGCAATAATTCATTAAAAGTATCTTTAAAAAATTCTGTACCATATTGTGTGTTATTCACATTGTAAGCATGTGCTGTAACACCTGGTGTAAAAGTAAAAATACCTGCTTTTAATCGATATCTAGCACCAACATATACATCTGTAAAATTATATTGGGTGTCGTTGGTAATTTGCTCATCATCTATTCCGTCTATTTCTGGGTCTGGATTAAATTGTGTTCCGTTATCTAAAATTTGAAAAAAACGTGAATTAAAATTTTGACTGCTTGCAATTGTACCTCCAACAAAATTCAAATTACTTTTTCCGTTTAAAATGTAATAATAATCTAATCTGGCATCTAATTGATTTGTTTTTACCTTTCTGTCTTGTTCTAAAGTGTAAAATAAATTGGTTCTATCCAATCCTAAATCTTCTGCAGCATCATCAAAACCATCATTCTCTGCCAAGTCATTATTATTAGGATCATTTTCAAGAGAAGCTACATAAAAAGGGTCTTCATCTTGCAAAACATGGGTAACCTCTAAAGCAAAAATATTTTTTTCGTTTGCTGTATAAAAATAACTCAAATCTTGATTAATCGTATAAGGTGTTGCATTTTGAGTTTCTGTAATATCACTTAACACACGTGAAGCAATATTTTCTGTTCTAGATTCATTAGAAAAACGACCAGATATGTTATAATTCATTTGATTATTTACATCTTTTTTATAAACAGCTCCAAAACGAAACAAACCTGTGTTGCTGTTTTGGTCTGTAGTATTGTCTCTAAATTCATCTGGAATTGCAGGATCTATATAATCAATATCTATAATATTTCTTTGCCCATTGCTATTTCCAGACCAGATTAAAAAACCTGTTAAATCTAATTTTGTATTAGGAGAATAACTAAAGTTTACTGCAGATAGCTTAGTTTCTATTCGATTTGCATTTCTTGCACCTGCATTTAAAAATCCAATACCCACATCTGGCAAACTAATGTTTGTACCATTAGAAGGACTTTCACTTCTAAAACCACCGCCAAAACTTCTAACATCTCTTCTGCTTAGCACAATGTCTCCTAAATTATTTAAATCTCCAATAACATTTATTGTATATTTAGGCGAATAATAAAACAATTTAGGTTGAAATAAGTACAAACCTGTATCTTGAGAGTTTCCACCTCCAACAGAAATATCGCCAAACCAAAAATTCTTTTTTCCTTCTTTTAGTTTGATGTTTATAGCAACTCTATCTTGGTTGTTTTGCACACCACTTAATTGGCTTACACTAGAGTAATTTCTTAATACTTGTATTTTATCTACAGCATTAGAAGGTATGTTTTTAGAAGCCAACCTTGTATCTCCACTAAAAAATTCTTTACCATCTACCATAATTTTTTCTACACGCTTGCCTTCTACCTCTATTTGGCCTTGATCGTTTATTTCTACACCTGGTAGTTTTTCTAAAACATCTTCTAATTTACGTTCAGATCCGTTTTTAAAGGAATCTGCGTTGTACACAATAGTATCTCCCTTAACAGTTACTGGCATTTTAGAAACTATGGTAATTTCATCTAAAGAATTGTCTTCTTTTAAGGTTATATTTTTTACGATATCTGCTTCTTTTGTAAGTACTTCAAAATCTGCAGGCTTAAAACCTATGTAGCTAATTTTAATATTATAAGTACCGTTTTTAGCCAAATCTAATTTGTATTTACCTTGTGCATCTGTAAAACCATAAGATGCCATTTTTTTGGTAATTTTATCAATGGCCAAAACATTTGCCATTTCTAAAGGCTCTCCAATACTATCTTTTACAACCCCAGTAAGTTTTAATTGAGCATTCGTAAAAAAAGTAACCATAAGTAGGATTAGTAGTACTATTTTTTTCATTTATTTAGGTATAAAGTTTGATTTCTATTTTGAATTACTAGCTTCTTCTTCCGCCTCTTCCTCTGCCTCTAAAACGTGCTCTCATTTCTTCCATTTTTTTGGTAATGGTTTCTGTGTAGTCTTTCCTAGTAATTTCTTCTCCTTTAGTTGGCTGTTCAATTTTTATTTTATCTTCTGGATTCATCACAATTTCTGTGCATAAAATTGTTGTTCTCCCTTGGTTTACTTCTAAGATTAAACCAGGTAAACCCCAATATTCTCCAGGGCCATTACTCACTGGTATTTGTGGTGTATACCAAGCTGTTACTGTTATTTTTTCTGGCATTTCAAATTCTTCAGAAACCTTTATTGTCTTTGTCGAATCTGTTTTTGCATCATCTTTCTTTTTATCATCATCTCTATTTCTTCTACGCATATTGGTCCAATCTAAAGGATCTATATCTTTGGTTAAGGTAGCTTTATAACAAATATAATTTCCTATTTTTTTAGTTTCGCTGCCTAATTCCCATTGTGGCATTTCCATTTCATCAGAAATTAAAAACTTTTTACCAAAAAACTCTGTAGATTCTAAAGCTACCATGTCTTTAGTGTTCTTATATTTTGTGCCACCACCAGTCATTCCTCCCCAGCCTCTTCCGCTTCCAGCGCCAGGAGCTGCTAATTTTTCATCCTCTTTATAAACAGATGCTGTTGTATTAAAAGTTAAAATGTAGGTTTTCTCTAAGAAAGATTTCATTCTGGCTGCAATTTCTTTTTTTCTAGCTTCAGACATTTGTCCGTTTCTAGAAAAACGACTCATATCCATAGTAGATTTAGACATATAGGTTGCTTTTCCTTGAAAATCTTTCTGTGCAAAATTGGTTAATGTACCTAATAATAAGGCAATTGTAAGTAATACTCTCATTTCTTTAATTCTAAGTTTATTCAAAACTACTGTTAATGCTTTACCCTTAGACTTAAAGAAAACTTAAAAGTTTAATTTGAAATCTTTAAACGTTTAATTCATATTTATTATAAATAAGCTTAACCTCCAAATTTAATATTTAGACCATTTCCTAGATCTAAACCATTTCTACCTTTCATTTTTTCCAACATCTCTTCTGTTTTTTGTTTTTTTATTTTGTCAAACTTTTTTTGTGTAACAATTTTACCTTTTTCTGGTTCTTGTATGCTTATACTTTCTTTGGAGTTTAAAACAACTTCTGTACAAACTATTATTTTTTTACCATTATTTACTTCTAAAATTAAACCGGGCAAACCTTGGTAATTTGCAGGTCCATTATTTAAAGGAATTTCTGGTGTATACCAAGCTGTGGTAACAATGGTTTCTTTGGTAACTTCTTCTTTAGACTCGCCATTAACCATAGTAATCTTTTTATTTTTTACTTCTTTGGTAAAGGTTGCTTTGTAACAAGTATATTGCCCAATATTTTTTGTTTCTGATGATAATTGCCAAGCATGTTTTGGCAGACTATCTTTTATTAAAAAACGTTTGCCTTGTATTTCAGTTTGATTTACAAATCGATTCTCTTTACTATTTTTAAAATATACATCTGAAGCACTAGAACCACCTAAAGACAATATTTTAACACCTGTTGCCCCAATTTTAGCTCCAGGGTTTTCTAATTTTTCTTCTTGTTTGTAGGTAGATGTATTTTTAGTAAAATTTAAAATGAATGTTTTCTGATTCATTTTTTGCATTCTTTGCCTAAGTTCTTCTTGCATTTTTTCATCAATACCTGCATTTTTACCATCCTTAAATTTAAACGTACTTTTTTGGCTAGTTTTATAAACTGCTTTTCCTGTAAAATTTTGTGCTTTTATGGCAAAAGCGAATAAAATTGCGATTGTTGTTAATAGTGTTTTCATAATAGTTTTATTTATTTTCCGATAATTTAATCATCATTTTAACCATTTTCTTACTCTTTTTAATGACATCTTCTATATTTTTTGATTCATCATTTATAGTTATTTCACATTTAAACTGATCTTTTGAAGTTTTACTTAAATCTAAAGCAAAACCTAAAGCTATTTTTTGCTCTGGCTTGTTGGTTGCAAAAATCGATTTTATATCATCCCAATTAATTTTTTTTAATTCTTCTACTTTATCCGCAGAAAATTTAAGTGAGGTAATTTTTGCAACATCATCTTTTACATAATTTGAATTTATCTTGTTGTCTTGTGCATTTGTAATTCCGCAAAAAAGAAGTAGCACATAAAAAATTAGATTTTTCATAAGTATTGATTTTAATTGTTCTGTACAAAGGTGGACAAGACAATTGTATTTCATAGTTAAGTAGTGTTAACGATTGTTAACCAGCTGATTTTATAATTTTTACCTTCTATATTTGTAATATGAATACCACAAAACAACCTTGGCTTTTATACGTTATTGCCATTACTATTCTAGCAACTGTTACCATTCAATTTTATTGGAACTTTAAAAATTATGAAGAAAATAAGAGACAAGTTACCAATGATATACAATTGAGTTTAGACAATGCTGTAGAGGAATATTACGCTACTTTGGCAAAAAGTAATTTTATAACCATAGTAGAAAATAAAAAAACAACTTTTAAAGAAAATTCTATTGGTTCTATTTTAAGAGAAATAAGAGAAAATAAAGTTGATTCTGTAAAACCAAAAATAACTCTTAATGGTATTAAAATTACTTCTAACGATAATCTATCTCAAGAAAAGATAGATTCTATGATGACACAAACCAGAGATTTTGTAACTGATTTTAATTTAAAGAAAGATTCTAAAGCAGATAAAAAAGTAAAAGCAATTGCAATATCTTCTAAATTTATAGATGATAAAAACGGGTTTAACACCAATGCTGATGGCACAAAAACACCAGTAAAATACTTTAAAGGTAAAAAAGCAGCAGACAGCTTAAAATTATTATCTAATTTAAAACCAATATTTATTTCTTTTTTAGATGAATATGTAGCCTATGATAAAATTGATTCTTTAATAAAAAAACAATTAGACCATAAAAAAATTAGTATTCAAACCAGTTTTAATCACTTTAAAAACGACACACTATTTCATCAAACAAATGATTCTTTAATAGACCAAACTGTTTTTTCCGTAAATTCTAAATCTACTTATGTAAAAGAAAACGAAACCTTTAAATTGGTATACAACAACCCAAATTTTGAAGCTTTAAAGCGTAGTTTTTTCGGAATTGCCTTGTCTTTATTGTTAGCTTTAGCGGTAATTTCTAGTTTATTTTATTTGTTAAAAGTAATTCGCACGCAAAAAGAATTGGCAATTATAAAAAACGATTTGATCAGCAATATTACCCACGAATTTAAAACACCAATTGCAACAGTTTCCACCGCTATTGAAGCTATAGAAAATTTTAATGTTTTAGACGATAAAGAAAAAACCAATAGGTACCTTTCTGTGTCTTCTGTTCAGCTGAAAAAACTAAATCAAATGGTAGAAAAACTTTTAGAAACCGCCACTTTAGATAGCGAACAATTAATTTTAAAGAAAGAATCTGTAGATATTATAGACCTGATTGAAAAACAAGTAAAAAAACATCAATTATTAGCGAATGAAAAAGAAATTTTATTTGCTGCCAATGTAAAACCTTTGCATTTAAATGTTGATGTTTTTCATTTTGAGAATGTTGTTTCCAATTTAATTGATAATGCCATAAAATATGGTGGAAACACAATTGAAATACATGTAAATTCAATTTTAAATAGCATGGAAATTGCTGTGGCAGATAATGGAACAGGAATAGATAAATTACAACAAGAAAAGATTTTCGATAAATTTTATAGAGTGCCAAAAGGAAACACACATAATGTAAAAGGCTTTGGAATTGGTTTGTATTACTGCAAAAAAATTATTGAAAAGCACTTGGGTACATTAACCTTAACATCGACAAAAGACAATACCATATTTAAAATAAATTTGCCAAATGAATAAAATTAAAATTTTACTTGCAGAAGATGAAGCCAGTTTAGGTATGATTGTAAAAGAAAGCCTAGAATCTAGAAATTTTGCAGTTTTTCATGCAGAAAATGGTGAAGAGGCTCTAGAAATGTATAAAAATGAAGAACCAAACATTTTAGTTTTAGATGTAATGATGCCTAAAAAAGACGGTTTTACCCTAGCCAAAGAAATAAGACAAGAAAACAAACAAATTCCCATTATCTTTTTAACGGCAAAATCACAAACTGCAGATGTTTTAGAAGGTTTTAATGACTACATAAAAAAGCCATTTTCTATGGAAGAATTAATTGTAAGAATTAATGCTCTCCTAAATAGGATTGAACTAAAATCTGACAAAGAGCACATTACAATTGGTAATTATATTTTTAACTTAACTAAGCAAACCTTAACGCTATTAGATGAGGAGCAACAGTTAACCCATAGAGAGGCGCAATTGTTATTTTATTTAGCCAACAATAAAAATCAAGTTTTAGACCGTAGTTTTATTTTAAATAAATTGTGGGGCAGTGACGGTTTTTTTAACGCGAGAAGTATGGATGTTTTTATAACCAAATTGAGAAAAAAGCTGAAAAAAGATGAAAGTATACAAATCTTAAATGTAAGAGGTATTGGTTATAAATTACTTTGCTAATCCTTTTACAATTGTAAAATTTATGTACCTTTAACGCCTTTATAATTTTATACAATTTAATATGCACGTTGCAATTGCCGGAAATATTGGCGCAGGTAAAACTACGCTTACCAAACTTTTAGCCAAACACTACAAATGGAAACCTCACTACGAATCTGTAGATGAAAACCCATATTTAGATGATTTTTATGGCGAAATGGAGCGTTGGTCTTTTAATTTACAGGTGTATTTTTTAAATAGCCGTTTCAGACAGATTTTAGAATTAAAAGAAACCGGGAAAAAAATTATTCAAGATAGAACTATTTACGAAGACGCCCATATTTTTGCACCAAATTTACATGCAATGGGTTTAATGACAAATAGAGATTTTAGCAACTATTCTTCTCTATTTGATTTAATGGAAAACCTAATAACACCTCCAGATTTATTAATTTATTTACGTGCAGATATTTCTACTTTGGTTGGTCAGATTCACAAACGTGGCAGAGAATATGAAAATTCTATTTCCATAGATTATTTAAGCCGATTAAACGAACGTTATGAAGCATTCATTTCTACTTATACCAAGGGAAAATTACTAGTAATTAATGTTGATAAACTCGATTTTGTAGCCAACCAAGAAGATTTAGGATATATAATTGATAGGATAGACTCTCAAATAAACGGGTTGTTTTAGATTGATGAATTTTGAATTGATTTATCCGTAATAATTATTTTTTACCCGCAAACTTGTCTTTTCGACGCCAGGAGAAACCTCATAGTATTGCTCACGTTTGTTTTGCATACTGCTATGTTTGTTTATGAAACTTTTCACTACGTTTGAAGTGGCAGGCGTTGTGGTGACAAGTTTTTGCTGTTCAATACATTAGAAGTGATAAAAAATATTGATTTTTAGCATTTTAGTTTAAAAAGGTTTTGTATTTTTGCACTCGCTTATCACGAGATGGTAAGAATTTTAATAATCGAGGTCGAGAACCTCAAAAAATTAACAAATTATGTCTGTAAAGATTAGATTACAAAGACACGGTAAAAAAGGGAAACCATTCTATTGGATAGTTGCTGCTGATGCTCGTGCAAAAAGAGATGGTAAATACTTAGAAAAAATAGGTACTTACAATCCAAACGTTAACCCTGCAATTATCGATTTAAACATTGATAAAGCTGTAGAATGGTTACAAAATGGTGCACAACCAACAGATACTGCTAAAAACATTTTATCTTACAAAGGTGCAATGTTAAAGAATCATTTAGCTGGTGGTGTAAGAAAAGGTGCTTTAACACAAGAGCAAGCAGATGCTAAATTTGCCGCTTGGCTAGAAGAAAAAGCAGCAAAAATTGCTGCAAAGTCAGAAGGTTTATCTAAGGCAGAAGCAGATGCAAAAGCAAAAGCTTTAGCAGCAGAAAAAGCAGTAAACGAAGCAAGAATTGAAGCAGCTAAACCAGTTGTGGAAGAAGTTGCGGAAGTGGAAGCAGCAGCAGAAGATGCAGCTGAAGTGGCTCCAGAAACTATTGATGAAGCTCAAGAAAAAGCAGCAGAATAAATTATAATTTACACGAGTATGCGTAAAGAAGATTGTTTTTATTTAGGCAAAATCGTAACAAAATATAGTTTTAAGGGGGAAGTAGTTATCAAATTAGATACTGATGAACCTGAGTTGTACACAGAAATGGAATCAGTTTACGTCGAATTTGGCGCAAACTTGGTTCCATTTTTTATTGAAAAAAGTTCGCTGCATAAAGGCAACCAATTACGTGTTCAGTTTGAAGATGTATATTCTGAAGAAGAAGCGGATGCGATTTTAAAATCTGGTGTTTATTTACCAAATACCATGTTGCCAGAATTAACAGGAGATAAGTTTTATTATCATGAAGTTATTGGTTTTACTGTGGTAGATACTAATTTTGGTGAAGTTGGGCAGATTGTTCATATAAACGATAAAGCTGCACAACCACTTTTTGAAATTGATAGGGATGGGACAGAAATTTTTATTCCTATGGTTGACGATTTTATTAAAAAAGTAGATAGAGAAAACAAAATAATACAGGTAAACGCTCCAGATGGATTGATAGCCTTGTATATTTAGAGAGGTGTCTGAGTGGTCGAAAGAGCTACCCTGGAAAGGTAGTATATGGGTAACTGTATCGAGGGTTCGAATCCCTTCCTCTCTGCGAAAGGAATACTAATTAGAGTCAAAACCCTACAAACGCTATGTTTGTAGGGTTTTTTCTATTTAAAGCATACCAATCAAAATCATCAAAAATTGTTGTGTAAGATGCTGATTAGGGGTCTGTTTTTTTAATTTATAACTGACACCGAATCAAACTAAATATACTGATATTTAATTAGTTATGAGTTTTTTTTAATTTTATTTTCGTATATTTATGCTATAATAGTTAACTGACACCTATGCAACATTTATTCTCATTCATTTTCTACATCAAACGTAGTAAAGCAGACAAAAATGGAAAAGCAAATATTTATTTAAGGATTACTGTAAATGGTAAAAGAGCCGAATTAAGTATTTCAAGAAAGGTTGATGTTCAAAAGTGGAGTTCCTCTGCTGGCAAAATGAAAGGTTCTTCTGGAGCGGCTCAACAACTTAATAAATATATTGATAGTATTGCTAATCGAATTTATAAAATACACCAAAGATTAGTAGAAGAAAATAAATTAATTACTGCTATTAATATTAGAAACATTTACCAAGGTAAAAATGAGGTTCGAAAAATGACTTTAGAAATTTTTGAAAATCATAATATTCAAATGGAAAAGTTAGTTGGTAAAGATTATGCTTTAGGTACTTCAGAAAGATATAAAACAGCAAAAAAACATTTAAAAAATTATATCAATCACGAATATAAAATAGAAGATATACCAGTAACCGAGATTGACAATAAATTTATTACAGGGTTTGAATACTATCTAAAAACAGAAAAAAATTGTGCACACAATACAACAATAAAATACATTACTAATTTTAAGAAAATTGTTAGAATTGCATACGCCAATGATTGGATAGTTAAAGACCCGTTTTTTAACTGGAAAGGAATTTTAAAGACGGTAGAAAGAGAATTTTTGGATGAAGAAGAAATTCAAAGATTAATTGAAAAAGAATTCTCTATACATCGTTTAAATTTAGTGAAAGATATTTTTGTGTTTAGCTGCTTTACTGGTTTAGCTTATGCAGATGTAAAAGCTTTAAATAAAGATAATACCGTGATTGGTATTGATGGTGGTCGTTGGATAAAAACAACAAGAAAAAAGACTAAAACCAAAAGTAATATTCCATTATTGCCTTCTGCAGAAATAATTTTAAAAAAATATGAAGAGGATTCTGATGTTTTAAATTCAAATAAGTTATTACCAATTTTAAGTAATCAAAAAATGAATGCTTACTTAAAAGAAATTGCTGATATATGCGAAATAAATAAAAACTTAACTTTTCATTTGGCACGTCATACTTTTGCAACCACTATAACACTTACTAATGGTGTTCCAATAGAATCTGTTAGTAAAATGCTTGGGCATAAATCTCTGAAAACAACACAGCATTATGCTAAAATAATTGATAGAAAAGTTAGTGAGGATATGGCTGTTTTGAAAGATAAATTGAGTATCCATACAACTGTAAAAGAAAAGAAAGAGCTTCATTTGTAAATTTATTATATAGGTTTCATTTTGCACAACCATTGCACATATTATTTTTTACTTTTGTATTAATGAAATTTGCTACAATCATATTATCATTATTAATAATATTGCTTTCTGCAACACCTTGTTCAGATGGTCTAAATCAAGCAGACCTAAATCAAGAAGAAATAGGTGTTAATCATAATCATCAAGAAGATAGTGATGATAATTGTCCAATAACCTGTATTTGCAGTTGTTGTGGTATGTCTATAACTTATGAGCCACTAAAAGTATTTAGTTCAATTGATTTTCAAAAAATTTCTACTCAAATAATTGCTGTTTATCAATCAAATTATAGGTTTGATTTTCATACCAATATCTGGCAACCTCCCCAAGTAATTAGCTAAACATTTAGATTTTTAAATCAATTTTTTAGTTAATTATAATTTACTTCAATGAATAAATATATAATGAGTATAATGCTCATATTATTACTTTGCTTTTCATTAAAAGCACAAACATCAGATATACAAATAAAAGTCTTTACAGTAGATAAAAACGAACCTTTAATGGGTGCAACTGTCTATTTTAAAACATTAGAAAAAGGAGCAGTTACTAATTTTGATGGTATTGCCGAATTTTCAAATATTCCAAATGGTCCTCATCAAATAATTATTTCTTTTTTAGGTTTTGAGAGTTTAGAAACCACAATAAAAATACCTAATAAAAAAGAATTGTTGTTTAAATTGAAAGAAACTGGAGGTGACCTTGACGAAATTGTAATACAGTCCAGTAGAAGCACAAGAACTGTAAGAAAAATACCTACAAGAATAGAATTTATTGGTATTGAAGAATTAGGCGAAAAAGCTGTAATGAATCCAACTAACATTTCTATGGTATTGCGTGAAAGTACTGGAATACAGATGCAGCAAACATCTTTAAGTAGTGGTAGCACTAATATTCGAATACAAGGTTTAGATGGCAGATATACCCAGCTATTAAGGGATGGTTTTCCATTATATGGTGGTTTTTCAAGTGGTTTAAGTATTCTACAAATTCCACCTTTAGATCTAAAACAATTTGAGATTATTAAAGGAAGCTCCTCTACACTTTATGGTGGTGGTGCAATCGCAGGTTTGGTAAATATGGTTTCAAAAACACCAGGTGAAAAACCTGTTTTAGATTTAATGTTCACACAAACCCAAGCTTTAGGTAGTACAGCTAATATTTTTTATAGTAAAAGAAATAAAAAATTTGGTGTATCTCTTTATGGCTCTGGTCACTTCCAAAAAATATATGATCCAGAAAATGATGGTTTTAGTAATTTACCAGAAACAAAATCTATCTCATTCAATCCAAAATTATTTTATTACCCATCAGAAAACACAACACTTTGGTTTGGTTTAAATGGAACTTATGATGATAGAATTGGTGGTGATGTTAATAAAATTGAAAATGGTGAAAATGGTATTCATCAATATACAGAGGAAAATATTTCCAAACGCTTAAGTAGTCAGTTTGTATACAAAACACAATTTGAAGACTTTAGTTCTTTAGAGTTTAAAAATAGCATTGCTTTTTTTGATAGAGATTTAACTATTCCTAATTTTAATTTTGATGGTAAGCAATTAAATACATTTACTGAAATTACCTATAACAAAGCATTAACTAAAACAGATTGGATATTTGGAGGAAATCTTTACACTTCAAATTTTGATGAGAATGACAATGCATCATTACAGAGAGATCAAAAAGATATAACATTTGGTACGTTTGTAAATAATATTTTTGATATTTCAGAAAATTGGATATTAGAAACAGGTTTAAGAGCAGATTACAATACCGACTTTGGTTTTTTTCCACTTCCAAGAATATCATTGTTGTATAAAAATAATTCTGGATTATCAAGCAGAATAGGTGGTGGTTTAGGTTATAAAATCCCAGATGTTTTTACAGAAGAAGCAGAGTATATTAATTTTCAGAATGTACTTGCAATTGATAAATCTGTAATGAAAGCTGAACGTTCTTATGGTATGAATTTAGATTTTAATTACCAAGGTTACTTATCTGATGAAATAGGTTTTTCTATTAATCAATTATTCTACTTAACAGCAATTAAAGATGCTCTATTGTTAAACTCAACTAATAATAACTTTTTTAAATTTGAAAATGCGACAGATAATATTATAAGTAGAGGTGCAGAAACCAATATAAAATTCACTTATAAAGATTTTAGATGGTTCTTAAATTATGCACTAATAAACACTACATTAAATTATTTACCTGGTAACCCACAAAAACCGTTAACAGCAAAACATAATGCAGGTAGTATTTTAATGTATGAATCTGATAAGTGGAGAATTGGTTATGAAACCTATTACACTGGTAAACAAAATTTATCTGATGGTACAGAAACAACTGATTTTATAACAATGGGCTTATTGGCAATGCGTAATTTTAAATTTGGGACTGTATTTGTCAATTTTGAGAATTTTACAGATAGAAGACAAAGCAGATTTTCGCCCTTGGTTTTACCACCTCATCAAAATCCAGTATTTCCAGAAATTTATGCACCTACAGATGGATTTATATTTAGTGTAGGTATATTAATAAAACCTTTTGATAATAAAGAAAACGAATAATAATGAATAAAATAGAAAATATATTAGAATCAAAAAATATTAGAGTTACAGCAATGAGATTATTAATTTATAAATTTCTTGCACAAAAAGAGATAGCTGTTACTTTAAGTGATATTGAAAACGCTTTTGAGAAAGCAGATAGAACAACTTTATATAGAACTATCAAAACTTTTGAAGAGAATGATATTGTTCACCAAATAGATGATGGCACTGGTATTACAAAATACGCACTATGTGAGAAAGACTGCAATTGCGAAATTGAAACCGATTTGCATTTACATTTTCATTGTAATAATTGTAATGAAACAGTTTGTTTAACAGATCATAAAATACCTCAAATTAAAGTTCCAGATGGCTATATTTCGGAAAATGTAAACTTGGTAGTAAAAGGTATTTGTGATAAATGTAGTGGGTAAAATGCACTTCCATTGCAAGGTGTTAATCAATATTTTTGATAAATTTTAAAAATTACTTACAATGATAAAGTTTATAGATTTAGATAAAGAAAATTTAATTTCTGCAATTATAAGTGACAAGGTTACAAAAGAAGATGTGAATAAAGTTCATAAGCTAATTCATAAAATTATTAATGATGGTAACCAAGTAGATTTTTATTTTGAAATGAAAGATTTTACAGGTTATACTTTTAAAGGTTTTATAGAAGATTTAAAAGTAGATAAATCTCATAGTTCAGATTATGGTAAAATGGCTTTTGTTGGCGAAAATAAGTTACAGGAATTGGTCACTAAAATAACCGATTTTTTTATGAAATCAGAAGTAAAGTATTTTAATACTCAAGAGAAAGAAAAAGCCAAAGTATGGATTAAATTATAACGTAAACTCTAAAATTATGCACTTTAATACTAAAATACCTGTACTCCTTAAACAAGCGTATAAAGAAGAATTAAAACAATACAACCATTATTTAGAGAATGGGCAGTATAGTAATGCTTGGCATCATTTAGAACGCAGTCACATTGTAGGACAATCTTATCCTTTAGAACATACCTATTCACATTGGTTAATGCTAAAATTTGGTTTCAGACAAAAAGACACAAAAGAGATTTTGGGTCAAATTATAAGACTGCTTGTTGGTGGTTGGAAATCATTTATAAATCACGTTCCTCTTGGTAATACAGGAGGAGCAAATGTACCACCATTAAAGAGAATGCCAATTCCAAATGATATTAAAGAAATATTTAAAATAAATGAAAAAAAAGAAAATTAGTTTAAGAGATATTAAAACAAATTCTGAAAAAGAACACAGTCACGCTGATGGTCACAATCATAGTGGTCAATCTAATAATTATAAAGCTTATGTACCAGCAATTATAAGTTTTATAATGCTAATTATTGGTATTGCATTAGATTATTTTGATGTTGAATTTTTTAAAGATTGGATTCGTATTGTTTGGTATGGTGTTGCTTATATTCCAGTTGGTTTTCCTGTAGTAAAAGAAGGTTGGAAAAGTATTACAAGAGGTGATGTTTTTACAGAGTTTTTTCTAATGTCTATAGCAACCATAGGTGCATTTATTATTGGAGAATATCCTGAAGGAGTTGCAGTAATGTTATTTTATGCAGTTGGAGAATTGTTTCAAAGTGCAGCAGTTAATAGAGCAAAAAGTAATATTAAAGCGCTACTTGATGTTCGTCCAAACGAAGCTTTAGTATATCGAAATAATGATTATAAATCGGTAAATCCTGAAACTGTAGAAATTGGAGAAAAAGTAAAAGTTCGTGTTGGTGAGAAAATTCCTTTAGATGGTATTTTATTATCCGAAAAAGGTTCTTTTAATACTGCTGCATTAACTGGTGAAAGCAAACCTGATACGATTACAAAAGGAGAAAAAGTGTTTGCAGGTAGCATTAATATGGATGGTGTTATTGAAATTGAAACTACTAAAGAATTTAAGGACAGTTCTATTGCCAGAATTCTGGATATGGTTCAAAATGCAACAACTCGTAAGTCTAAAACCGAATTGTTTATTAGAAAATTTGCGAGAGTATATACACCAATTGTTGTGTTTTTAGCAATAGCTGTTACATTTCTACCTTATTTTTTTGTAGATGATTATGTGTTTAGAGATTGGCTATATCGTGCATTAATATTTTTAGTAATATCCTGTCCTTGTGCTTTGGTAATTTCTATTCCTTTAGGATATTTTGGTGGTTTAGGTGCAGCTTCAAAAAATGGTATTTTATTTAAAGGTGCTTCTTTTTTAGACGCAATGACCAAGATTAATATTTTGGTAATGGATAAAACTGGAACCGTAACAAAAGGAGTTTTTAAAATTAAAGATATTAAAGCCATTAAATGGGAGGAAAAGGAATTTATGAAATACTTAATGGCTATGGAGGAACAATCTACACATCCTATAGCAAAAGCTATTTTAGAGTATAAAGCAGATGGTAAAGATTTTGAAGCTTCACAAGTATCCGAAATTGCAGGTAAAGGATTAAAAGGGAACGTAAATGACAAACCTGTTTTAGTTGGTAATAAAGCCTTAATGAAGGCAAATAATATCGAAGTTTCCAAAGAAATTGACACTATTGTAGAATCCATAGTTTTAGTGGCTATTGATAACGCTTTTGCAGGCTATGTTGTTATTGCAGATGAATTAAAAGAGGATGCAAAAGAAACAATTACGGCGTTACACAAAGTAGGTATTAAAAAAATAATGATGCTTTCTGGAGATAAAGATTCTATTACCCAAAAAGTAGCATTAGAATTAAATATTGAAGAAGCCAAAGGCGGTTTATTACCCGAAGATAAATTAAATGAAGTAGAAAAGTTAAAACAAAATTCAGAAAATAAGATTGCTTTTATTGGTGATGGAATTAATGATGCACCTGTTTTAGCAGCAAGTGATGTTGGTATTGCAATGGGAGGTTTAGGTAGTGATGTTGCCATTGAAACAGCAGATGTAATTATTCAGACAGATCAACCTTCAAAAGTGGTAAAAGCGATTCAAATTGGTCGTTCTACAAGAAAAATTGTATGGCAAAATATCGGATTAGCATTTGGCGTAAAAGTGATTGTCCTAATTTTAGGAGCAGGTGGTTTAGCTACAATGTGGGAAGCAGTTTTCGCAGATGTTGGTGTTGCTTTGTTAGCAATATTGAATGCTGTAAGATTACAGAGAATTTATTAAAACAATATTTTTCAACATTAATTTTAATCTTTTTTGTCACTATTTCGTACCTTTGTTTTTAGAATGTCAAAGTTATCACATAAAATATTAGCTGTTTTAATGTCGTTTGTAGTCTTATTTTCTACAACTTCATTTGCTATCACAAAACATTTTTGTGGTGATACTCTTGTAGATACTGCAATTTTTTCTGAAGCTTCAACTTGTGGGATGGAAAGTCAAAAAGATACTTCTGCAACTATTTTTGGTTGTTCAATCATAAAAAAAGATTGTTGCAAAGATGAACAAGTATTAATTGATGGTCAAGACGAAGTACAATTGCAGGTTGATAAAATATCTTTTAACCAAGAATTATTTATTGCTTCGTTTATCTACACATACATTAATCTTTTTGAAAATTTAGAGAATAATGTATCTTCGTTCGAAGAATACGAACCACCACTCGTCATAAAAGAAATCTTCAAGATTGACGAGACTTATTTAATTTGATTTTTAAACAATAGACTATAATATCCTATAGCTGCAATGTTATAAGGATAATTTGTTGTATTCGATGTTTTTCTAACATCTATGTCTAATTGTTTAATAATCAAAATATAATGCTAAATAAAAGCATCAAATTCTTAATAGAAAATAAACTTGTAGCAGTTTTACTACTCTTATTATTTGTAGGTTGGGGTACCGTAAACGCTCCTTTTAATTGGGATATTCCATTTTTACCAAGCAATCCTGTTGCAGTTGATGCTATTCCAGATATTGGCGAAAATCAGCAAATAGTATTCACAAAGTGGGATGGTCGTTCACCTCAAGATATTGAAGATCAAATTACATATCCATTAACAACTTCGTTATTAGGTATTCCAGGAGTTAAAACAATTAGAAGTTCTTCTATGTTTGGTTTTTCCAGTATCTACATTATTTTCGAAGAGGATATCGAGTTTTATTGGAGCAGAAGTAGAATTTTAGAAAAACTAAATTCATTACCTAACAATTTATTACCAGAAGGTGTAAATCCTGCTTTAGGTCCAGATGCCACAGGTTTAGGACAAATATTTTGGTACACTTTAGAAGGTCGTGATGAAAAAGGAAACGTTACTGGTGGTTGGGATTTACAAGAATTGCGAAGTATTCAAGATTACTACGTAAAATACGGATTGTCGTCTGCAAGTGGCGTTTCTGAAGTTGCTTCAATTGGTGGTTATGTTCAAGAATATCAAGTGGACGTGAATCCAGAATTAATGCGTCAATACAATATTGGTTTAAATCAAGTTGTAAAAGCCGTTAAAAGTAGCAATCAAGATATTGGAGCACAAACTTTAGAAATCAATCAAGCTGAATATTTAGTTCGTGGTTTGGGGTATATTAAATCTATTGAAGATATTGAAAACGCAGTAGTTACATCCGAAGATTTTACAGCAATCAAAATAAAAGATATTGGTAAAGTTTCTTTAGGTCCTGCAACAAGAAGAGGTTTGTTAGATAAAGAAGGTGCAGAAGTTGTTGGAGGTGTTGTAGTTGCAAGATATGGAGCAAATCCTATGGAAGTAATTACGAATGTAAAAGCTCAAATTGAAGAATTAAAAGGAGGTTTACCAACAAAAGTTTTAGCTGATGGTAGAACATCACAAGTAACTATTGTTCCTTTTTACGATAGAACAGAATTAATTGAAGAAACTTTAGACACACTAAATGAAGCGTTAACATTAGAAATTTTGATTACCATTTTGGTAATTATTGTAATGGTTTTCAATCTTCGAGCTTCTATTTTAATATCTGGTTTATTACCTGTTGCAGTTTTAATGGTTTTTGTAACGATGAAACTATTTAATGTGGATGCAAATATTGTAGCACTTTCAGGTATTGCAATTGCGATAGGAACTATGGTTGATGTTGGTGTAATTCTCGCCGAAAATATGATTCGTCATTTAGATGATAAAAAGTTACAAACTCGTGAAGATGGAACAAAATATACTACAGACGTAGTAATTTATAATGCAACTGCAGAAGTTTCTGGCGCTATTTTAACAGCAGTTTTAACAACAATTATAAGTTTTGTACCTGTTTTTACAATGATTGGTGCAGAAGGTAAATTGTTTAGACCTTTGGCGTTTACAAAAACAATGGCACTATCAGCTTCTTTGGTTATTGCTTTATTTTTAATTCCACCTTTTGCAGCTTATCTATTCAGAAAAACAACACTAAAAAAATCTTTTAATCATATTATAAATATTGCTTTAATAGTTGCTGGTATTGTAATTACAATTAGTGGTTATTGGTTAGGTGTAATTCTAATTGCTTTTGGAGTTAATGGTTTATTGGTTATTACAGGAAAACTAAACAAGAAAAATAACAACCTTATAAATATCATTATTTCTTGTACAGCCATTATATTCTTACTCGCAGAATATTGGCGTCCATTAGGTTTTAATAGAAGTATCTTAATCAACCTGCTTTTTGTAGCCATTATTTGCTTTGGTATTTTAGGTATATTTTCAGTTTTTAGAAAATATTATGGTCAAATTTTAAAATGGGCCTTGGCTAATAAAGTTTTGTTTTTAATAATTCCTGCAACTGTTCTTATTTTTGGAGGTTGGATTTTAAACAACACAGGTAAAGAATTTATGCCTTCTTTAAATGAAGGTTCATTTTTATTAATGCCAACTTCGTTGCCACATTCTGGTGTAGCAGAAAATAAACGTGTTTTACAACAATTGGATATGGCAGTAGCAACCATTCCAGAAATTGAAACTGTGGTTGGTAAAGCCGGTAGAACAGAATCTGCTTTAGATCCTGCACCTTTATCAATGTATGAAAATATGATTCAGTATAAAACTGAATATATGAGAAATTCAGAGGGAAAAAGACAACGTTATAAAGTAAATGAAGATGGTGATTTTGAATTGAAAAATGGTGGTTTTGTAACAAATCCGAATAATTCTAAAAATGTCACCTTGAGCCAAGTCGAAAGGTCTCAACTAATCGAAGATGAAGATGGTGTATACTACAGAAATTGGCGACCAGAAATTAGTTCTCCAGATGATATTTGGAATGAAATTGTAAAAGTCACCAAATTACCAGGCGTTACTTCAGCTCCAAAATTACAACCCATAGAAACAAGACTGGTAATGCTACAAACTGGTATGCGTGCACCAATGGGAATAAAAGTAAAAGGACAAGATTTAAAACAAATTGAAGCTTTTGGTTTGCAATTAGAAAGTTTTTTAAAACAAGCAGAAGGTGTTAAAGTTGAAGCTGTTTTTGCAGATAGAATTGTAGGGAAACCATACTTACTGATTGATATTAATAGAGAAAAAATAGCACGTTATGGTATTTCTATTGAAGACGTTCAGAATGTTTTAAAAGTTGCAGTTGGTGGTATGCAATTAACTCAAACTGTTGAAGGAAGAGAACGTTATGGAATTCGAGTTCGTTATCCAAGAGAATTGCGTAACAATCCTGTATCTATAAAAGACATTTATATTCCTGTTGAAAAAGGGAATTCTGTTCCTTTAAGTGAGTTAGCAACGATTAGATATGAGCAAGGTCCACAAGTTATAAAAAGTGAAGATACTTTTTTAATTGGTTATGTACTGTTTGATAAATTAGATGGTTTTGCAGAGGTTGATGTAGTAGAAAATGCCCAAGAATTGTTTCAACAAAAAATAGATTCTGGTGAATTAACGGTTCCAAAAGGCATCAGTTATAAATTTACTGGAACTTATGAAAACCAATTACGTGCAGAAAAAACACTGTCTGTTATAGTTCCATTAGCATTAGCAATTATTTTCTTGATTTTATATTTCCAGTTTAAATCGGTTGCTACATCATTTATGGTTTTTACAGCAATAACCATTGCTTTTGCAGGTGGTTTTATTATGATTTGGTTATATGGGCAAGATTGGTTTTTCAATTTTAGCTTTTTTGGTGAAAATATGCGAGACTTATTTAATATGAAAACCATCAATTTAAGTGTAGCAGTTTGGGTTGGTTTTATTGCATTGTTTGGTATTGCTACAGATGATGGTGTAGTTATGGCAACCTATTTAACACAAACTTTTAAACGTGAAAAACCTGCAGATAAAAAGAGCATACGAGCTTCAGCTTTGGAAGCTGCAGAAAAAAGAATTCGTCCTTGTTTAATGACTACTGTTACAACAATTTTAGCATTATTACCAGTTTTAACCTCTACAGGAAAAGGAAGCGATATTATGATTCCAATGGCGATTCCAATTTTTGGAGGAATGGTCATAGATATCACATCTTATTTTCTTTTACCTGTTTTATATAGTTGGAGAGAAGAATTCAAATTAAAAAAAGCAAACAAATGAAAAATTTAATTTTTACACTAATAAGTTTTTTAGCTTTTGGTTTTTCAAATGCACAAGAATTAAATGTACTTATTGAGCAAGCTTTAAAAAATAACCCAGCAATTCAAAAATTTGAATTGCAATATAATATTGCTTCAGAAAAAATTAATGAAGTAAATACATTACCAAATACAGAATTTGGTGTTGGGTATTTTGTAAGTGAACCAGAAACCAGAACTGGAGCACAACGATTTAGAATTTCTGTAAAACAAATGTTGCCTTGGTTTGGTACAATTACTTCCAGAGAAAGCTATGTTTCTTCTTTGGCAAAGGTTAAATATGAAGATATTGTTATTGCCAAACGAAAACTAATTACTTCAGTTTCTCAATCCTATTATAATTTGTATGCAAATAAAGCAAAGCAAAATGTTTTAAAAGAAAATATAAAACTGCTTGAAACTTATGAAACATTAGCATTAACATCCGTTGAAGTTAATAAGGCATCTATGGTAGATGTATTGCGTTTGCAAATGCGCCAAAATGAAATGGAGCAATTATTGGCAATTTTAAATCAACAGTATTTAGCTGAACAAACTACCTTCAATAAGTTATTGAATCGAGATAAATCGATTTTTATAAATGTTGTGGGTAATTTGAATTTTCCTGCAGAAAATTTTGATACCAAAACTAATAATTTATCAGTTCATCCAGAATTATTAAAGTACGATAGATTGTATCAATCTATAGAAAAATCAGAATTATTAAATCAGAAAGAAAGCGCTCCAATGATTGGTTTTGGTTTAGATTATATAAATGTTACAGAACGTCCAAATATTAGTTTTAGTGATAATGGTAAAGATATTTTGATGCCAATGGTATCTCTTTCTATTCCTATTTTTAATAATAGTTATAAATCAAAAACCAAACAAAACAGCTTACAACAAGAAGAAGTTTTAGCACAGAAGCAAGAACGAAAAAATAAATTAGAAACGTTTTTAGATAAAGCAAAAAACGAACGCATTTCTGCAAGAATTAGTTATAAAACACAAACTAAAAATCTGAAACAAGCTAAAAATGCAGAAGAAATTCTAATTAAAAACTACGAAACTGGTACTATAGATTTTAATGATGTTTTAGATATTCAAGAGTTACAATTGAAGTTTAAAATGAATCAAATTGAATCTATAAAATCTTACTTCGTACAAACCACAATTATTAATTATCTAACCAATTAAAAATGAAAAAATCGATAGTTATAATAGCATCACTAATCATAATATTGTTTATCAATTCCTGCCAATTGAAAGATAAAAAAAACATTAAAGTAAAAGTAAAATATTCAGGTGCTTTAAAAACAATAATGTCAGGGGATATTCAATCAGTAATTAGTTTGGATAGTCTAAATAAAAAGAATTTATATGCACTTGGTGCTGTAGAAAATTTAAAAGGAGAAATTCAAATATTTGATAGTCAACCAAGCAATAGTTATGTTATTAACGATAATTTACAAATTAACGACAGTTACAATATTAAAGCATCACTATTAGTATATGCAGTAGTTGAAGACTGGAACACTTTTAAAATTGAAAATATTAAAACCAAAACAGATTTAGAAGATCGGATATTCTCAATAGCAAAAAGTAACGGAATAGATGTAGAAAACCCTTTTCCATTTTTATTAGAAGGTAGCATTGCATCTATAGACTGGCACGTTATAAACTGGAAGGATAATGATAAAATACATACTCATAAAAAGCATAAAGAGTCTGGTTTAAAAGGAAATTCAGAAAATAAAGAGGTTCAAATTATTGGGTTTTACTCCACAAAACATAAAGCAGTTTTTACACATCATACTACTAATATATATCTTCATTTTAAAACAAAAGACAATACAGTCGCTGGCCATATTGATGATTTATTATTTGATAACGAAATAACTTTAAAACTATTTAGAAAATGAGTGAAATAGTATTAATAAAAAATATGGTTTGTGGTAGATGTAAAACGACAGTTTTAAAACTGTTTAATGATGCAAACATAGAAATTGAATCTGTTGAACTCGGAAAAGTAGTTGTAAAAGACCATCAAAATATAAACTATAGTAGTCTTGAAGATTCTTTGATTGAAAAGGGTTTTGAGCTAATGAAAGATTCTTCTGATATTCTAATTGAAAAAATTAAAGTTAGTATGATTAAACGTGTAACACAAAATAACACGCTCAACATTCTTTCAGAAGTAACAAAAGAATTAGGTAAAAATTATGCTACGATAAGTAAAGTTTTTAGTAGGTCTGAAGGAATTACGCTTGAAAAATATTTAATCAATTTGAAAATTGAAAAAGTAAAAGAACACATCCAACTAAATGACTTAAACTTTACAGAAATAGCGTACAGTTTAAACTATAATAATAGCAGTCATTTAGCAAAACAATTTAAAAATAATACGGGTATTACAATGACAGCTTATAAAAAAATCAGAGATATGGGATAGAAAGTCTTTAGACAAAATTGTATAAATATGAAGCATAATTAGAAAAGTAAATTAGAAAAGCTCAATGTAATTTTACAGATTAATTTAAAATATTTAATAATGAAACACACGTATAATATTACAGGAATGACTTGTGGTGGTTGTAAAGCTTCCGTAGAAAAATATTTAGGAGATATAAATAATGTTACCAATGTTTCTGTAAATCTCGAAAAAGGAGTAGCAGAAGTTACAATGGAAAAACATATAGAAACCAAAGTTTTAAAAGATGCTTTGCCAGAAAAATATACACTTTCAGAAAAAAAAGAAGAAAAGAAAGAAATACCAGCAGTAGATTTTGGTGAAGAATTTGAAAAATCAAAATTCGAGCAATTAAAACCATTATTTCTAATCATCTTTTATATTACAACTGCAGGTATTTTATTGAACTACAAAAACTGGAATTGGAGTAGTTTTATGCTCGATTTTATGGGTTTATTCTACATTGTATTTAGCTTTTTTAAAATGTTAGATTTAAAAGGATTTCCAGATTCATTTAGAATGTATGATCCTTTGGCAAAAAGAGTTCCTATTTATGCTAAAATTTATCCCTTTATAGAAACTGCATTAGGTCTAATGTTTTTAATGCGTTTTGAAATAACTATAGCCCTAATAATTACACTGGTTATTTTAGGTGTTACTACAATTGGAGTTACAAAAACACTTTTAGACAAAAAAGCAATTAGATGCGCTTGTCTTGGTACTGCTTTAAAGTTACCAATGACAGAAGCTACTTTTATAGAAAACGCAATTATGATTATAATGGCAATATTAATGTTAACAATTTAAAATAGAAAAATTATGAATTCAAATGAACACAAAAACAATAATAAAAGTATGAGTAATTACACCAAATTCTTTTTAATGTTAGGTTTATCTTTTATAGCGATGTACATAACTATGTATTTAAATACCTATGAATTTGACCACGTATATTTTAGTCTAACACGCTTTTATATGGTTTGTTTAGGTACTTCTACAATGGCAGTAATTATGTGGTTTTTTATGAGAAATATGTATGAGAATAAGAAAAAAAACATTGCAATTCTTATTGGAAGTTTTGTTCTTTTTGCAGGTTCATTAGGTTTGGTTCGTGAACAAAAATCTACAGTTGGCGACGTTCTTTGGATGAAAGCAATGATTCCACATCATTCAATTGCAATCCTTACAAGTGGAAGAGCTGATATTAAAGACCCAGAAGTTAAAAAATTGGCAGAAGATATTATTAAAGCGCAGAAAAGAGAAATTGAAGAAATGAAAGCGATGATAAAACGTTTAGAAAATGAAAAATAAAAATATAGCAATCTATTTGGGAATACTTGCTTTCGGTTTGTTGTTGGGCTATTTTTTCTTCGGAAATTCTTCTGATAAGACAACTCACAATCACAATGAAGTTTCTACAAAAAGTCAAATGTGGACGTGTTCTATGCATCCGCAAATTATGAAATCAGAATCTGGTGATTGCCCAATTTGTGGAATGGATTTAATTCCTGCAGAAAATAATTCAGATGGTTTAATGGCAAACCAATTTAAACTGACAGAAAATGCAATGGCTTTAGCAAACATTCAAACGTCTATTGTTGGTAATGATAAAGTAGAAAATAATGGAATTCTATTATCAGGAAAAATTGTAGAAAATGAAGAAGAAAATGCTATACAAGTAAGTTATTTCTCTGGTAGAATAGAACGTTTAAACATCAATTCTACAGGTGTAAAGGTTAATAAAGGGCAACTATTAGCAACTATTTATTCACCAGAATTATTTGCTGCACAACAAGAATTAATTACAGCTTCATCTTTAAAAGAAACACAACCAGCATTATACAAAGCTGTTCGTAACAAATTGAAATTATGGAAACTTTCAGAAACTCAAATTAATCAAATTGAGTCATCAGGTAAAGTAAAAGAAAACTTTCCTGTGTATGCAACTGTTTCTGGTACAGTTTTAGAAAAATTAGTAGCAGAAGGAGCGTCTGTAAAACAAGGGCAACCATTATTTAAAATAGCAAACTTTAACACTCTTTGGGCAAATTTTGATGTGTATGAAAATCAGATTGGTTTGTTTAAAAAAGGTCAAGAAATTTCTATAACAACAAATACTAATAAAGTAATTAATGCAAAAGTAGATTTTATAGATCCTGTTTTAGATACAAAAACAAGAACTGTAAAATTAAGAGTTGTACTTAATAATAGAAACAACCTATTAAAACCAGGAATGTTTGTTGAAGGAAAAATTAAAGGAATAAATTCAAATGAAGGAGCAATTATTTCTATTCCAGCATCAGCAGTTTTATGGACAGGAAAACGCTCTGTTGTTTATGTAAAAACGAATGAGAATGCTCCTGTTTTTGAAATGCGCGAAATTACATTAGGCAATAGAATTGGCGATAACTACGAAGTTTTAAAAGGTTTAAAAAATGAAGATGAAATAGTAACTAATGGAACTTTTACGGTTGATGCAGCAGCTCAATTACAAGGTAAAAAATCTATGATGAATAAAAAAGGTGGTGAAGTAATGACAGGTCACGAAAATCATCTTGGTAAGGAAAAGAATACTTCATCAATAACAAACAACTTCAATAAAAACGAGAGAGTAGAAGTATCAGAGGATTTTCAAAATCAATTAAAAACAGTTTTTAATGAGTATATAAAATTAAAAGATGCTCTGGTTAAAGTAAAAACTAATAAATCAATTTCAGCTTCAAAAAAGCTATTAGAAAACATATCTAAAGTAGATATGAAACTACTAAAAGATAACGAAACTCATACAAATTGGATGTCTTTAGTAAAAGAGATAAAAATTTCTACAACATCAATTTCTACAACATCAAATATTGAAGAACAAAGAAGTCATTTTAAAAATTTGTCTTTAAACTTAATAAAAGCAATTCAAATATTCGGAATCAACAGAAAAGTGTTTGTAGAATTCTGTCCTATGGCAAATAGTAACAAGGGTGCTTATTGGTTAAGTAAAGAAGAAAAAGTAATAAATCCTTATTATGGTGATAAAATGTTAACCTGTGGAGAATTAAAACAAGTAATACAATAATAAAACAAATTAATAATTAAATTTTAAACAAATGAAAAAAGTAATTTTAAGTGCAGTAATTATTACAGCAACAGTATTTACAAGCTGTAAAAAAGAAGGTAAAAAAGAAACAAACACCAACAAAACTGAAGTTTCTAAAGAAGTGGCAACAACAGAAATTTCTTTTGGTGTAAGAGGAAACTGTGGTATGTGTAAAAGTACAATTGAAAAAGCAGCAAACAATGTTGATGGTGTTGCAACTGCAACTTGGGATGTTGATAAAAAGAAAATTGCTGTTTCTTTTGATGAAAGTAAAACTAATGAAATGGCTATTCATAAAGCAATTGCAGCTTCTGGTTATGATACAGAAAAAGCGATAGGAGATATAGATGCTTATGACAATTTACCTGGTTGTTGTAAATATGACCATACTATGGAAATGAACCAATAAATAGAATAGTAACAAAAATCATTTTTGTTATAAGATGATTTCCTCCAGATTATGAAAATTGAAAAAGATTGAAAAAATTATTAAAGAGTTAGATCACAATTTAGAATTTTTAGAAAAAGAAATTGAAGGTGCAATTGAAAGAGCAGAAGAAGGTATAAGAATTACGAAACGAGTTTTAGGTCAAATAAAAAATTTGTTTCTTAAAATCAGAACGATGTCTAAAAGTGAAGAAATTCATTTTTTTAAAAATTCTAAACCTTATGTTTTTAGCAAATTAATTTATTATGTAAAATTATTTAATATAGAAAGTAAAAGACCACGAAGTAGTAATAAATCACAAATTAAATACTTCAATAATCATATTGATAAACTGCAAAATTATTTTAATGATAATTTAGAGTTTTATCATTATTTTAGAAGAGGTGCTAAATTTCTCGATGAAGAATATTTTATGAGAGGTAAAGTAGATTTAAGATTATTTCCAGATTCACTTTCTTTTTTTACTGATGATACGTTTTCAACAAGTCACGATTCTTCTGTTGCAACAATACTTGCTTATGATATGTTAATCATCTATTTAAAAATAGAAATAGATAAACTTGAAAATTATAGTACAATGGAAACAAATTATGGAGCCTTTAAGAAACAATCAAAATTATTCTGGACTGGTAACAAAACAGATCTAATAGAATTGATTTATGCACTACATAGTTCAGGAGCAATTAATAGTGGTACAGCAGATATCAAAGAATTGGCATCGGTTTGTGAGCAGATGTTTAATATTGAATTAGGCGATTATTACAGAACCTTTTTAGAAATAAAATCAAGAAAAATAAATCAGACAAAATTTATTGATAAAATAAGAGATTCACTGCTCAAAAAGATGATTGAGTCAGACGAATAATTACCCAACTTGGGTGTTTTAAAGTGCAAATTATTTTCATATAATTTGCACTTTTTTGTGGTATTGATTTAAGTATTAAAAAATCAAATAAAAACAATCTAATACATTAAAAATGAGTGCGTAAAAATACCCAAGTTGGGTGTAACTTGTGTGTATTCTTCAATAATTCACTTCATATTTGTAAAACGAAAGTCAAATCGTAACAAAAAGGGCTGCCCAAAATGTTAGGGATATTTGGGCAGTTTCTTTTTATAATCTGATTGTCAATTCGTAATATTAGAAAAGAAAAAGTATTAATTTTTAAAAAAAAAGCTATGCCAACCTCAATCATCACAACAGACGATTTAAGAGAATTCAAGGAAGAATTATTAGAAGACATCAAAGCTATGATTAATCATCAATCTGGTTTTGCGCCTAAAAAATGGCTCAAGTCTCCAGAAGTTAGAGATTTACTAAGTATCTCTCCAGGAACGTTACAAAATTTAAGAATTAACGGCACGTTACCTTACACAAAAGTTGGTGGTGTTATTTACTACGATTACGAAGAAATTACCAAAGTGTTAGAAGAAAACCGTGTTCATAATAAGTTCTAAATTTTTAATAATGCTGTCACTTCGAGTGATTTTAGTATCAAGTTGAACTTTAGTGAAATTTGATGCTAAAATTGTATCGAGAAGTCTATACTATGCAAAACGTAAACTACATCAAACACCTAAAAGGTGTATTTATACAATTCTCAAAAGACAATCGTTTAAATCCAACACATATAAGTTTATATATAGCATTATTTCAAATTTGGAATAGTAATCGATTTTTAGAAGAATTCTATATCAATCGAGAAGAAGTAATGCGTTTTTCTAAAATAGGATCTAAATCAACTTATCATAAATGTATTAAAGAATTAAGTCACTGGAAATACATCGTTTATTTTCCTTCACACAATCCTTACAAAGGCAGTAAGATTAAGATGTTCAAATTTGAGACAAGTAATGAACAAGCACTGGTATCTATTAATAAACATATACAAACTAGTAAAAACAATAAAAACACTAGTAAACTTGACCAGCCAAAAAATGAGAAAGAAGTAATTCATTTTTTTGAAAAGGAAAACTGGCCAATAATTGAGGCTCAAAAATTTTATAACCATTACCAAGGAATTGGTTGGAAAGTTGGGGGTAAAACAAAAATTGTCAATTGGCAAGCAACAGCAAAAAATTGGATGATAAAAGCGGAAGAAATTATGTCGTCTCGAGCGCAGTCGAGAGAAAAAAACAAAGAAACACAAAACTCAATTAGCCAGAATATGGACAACTTAAAGACAAGTAAAAACAAAAATTACAATGAACCTTTATAAATGTCACCTTGAGCGCAGTCGAAAGGTCTATGAACCATGAATAATTTACAACCTCACATAATCCAAGAAGGAAGCGTTCAATACCAATTAGGTGCACAAAGCGGAAATCAAATAATATACGATTTCCCAAAAATGCTAATCTATTTAGAAGCAAAGGGTAAATTAATGTTTGGTAAAAACTTCAAAATATATATGGAGGACGAAGCAACTTTATACAAACTATGTATTTATTTTATTCGTGATTTTAAAACCTGCAGAAAATTAAATATAGATCCGAACAAAGGTATTTTATTATCAGGTCCAGTAGGTTGTGGTAAAACCAGTTTAATGAAATTATTGCCATTTATTGTTCCACATCATAATCAACATAAATTAATTCCTGCAAGAAATATCACGTTTAGTTTTAATAAAAGTGGTTTTAAAATTGTAGAAGATTATGGTAATAATGGTTTTTATTGTTTTGACGATTTAGGTGTAGAAACAACAGGAAGACATTTTGGAAAAGATTGCAATGTAATGGGAGAAATATTACTATCACGTTACGATTTATTTCTAAAGCGAAAGATTAGAACACACGCAACCACAAATTTAAATGCACAAGAAATAGAAAGTAGATATGGTATTCGTGTACGCTCCAGAATGAGAGAGTTATTTAATTTAATTGCTTTTGATAAAGAAAGTATTGATAAGCGAAAATAGTTTCTAAAATCAGTTAATTTAATTTCTGTAAATTGTTAACTTTGTAAAATAATGGAAGTAGCTAAAAATATAGAAAGTTTAAGGAATTTAGCACAAATTCTATCTCCTGCTAATTTTAAAAAAATAGTAAAGGAGAGGAATTATTTTGATACATTCTATCGCATTAGTAAGCATACTAAAATATCTGACACTACCACTAATTTTGAAGTCATTAATAACATTTACAAATCACTTTTAGGTACTTATAAAAATGAATATGTCTATAAAAATATACTTTTAAATCAAAAACTTCTTAAAAAATATAGCTTAAAAAAATCAATTGCATTATCAGAATTTAAAATTGGTAATTCAATAGCTGACTTTGTAATTCTAAATGGTGAAGCTCGTGTTTATGAAATAAAAACAGAATTAGACGGTTTAGATAAATTAGATAAACAGTTAGCAGATTATAGAAAATTTGCAAATAAAATCTATGTTGTTTCAAATTCTAAACACATACCAAATCTTTTAGTTAAATTTCATAATACAGATATTGGCTTAATAGAGTTAACAAAAAGGAACGCATTAAAAACTATTAAAAAAGCAGGTCAAAATTTCTTATTTTCTCACGAAACACTATTCAAAAGTTTACGAAAAGATGAATATACTAATTTGTTGAAAAAATATTTTGGAAAAGTTCCTAATGTTCCTAACACGCTAATTTTCAGAGAATGTTTTAAACTTTCAAAAAAAATAGATATTTTAGAGTTTCAAAAATTAGTTATTAAAGAATTAAAATTTAGAAATATTTCTAATCCAGAATTATTTAATGAAGATTTAGTACCAGATTCATTAAAACACATCTGTTACACTTTAAATTTTTCAAATGAAGAATTTATTGAATTAGAAGATTTTCTATATAAAAAAAGTAAGCTATGTATTTCCCATATGTCAGAGGTAAACAATTTGAATTAATCGCGTTAAGAGAATTATGTGGTTTGCTTTCAAGTTTTTCTGCTAAAATTTCACCTGTAATTGAACCAATTAAAGGTTCTTCTACTTTAAAATCTGCTTTAAAGACTTTAGCATCTAAAAATGTAAATTTTAGTATTATTATTAATCCTAAAGTGGGTGGTTTAGTTGGTGAGGGTAATAAAATTATAGATCTCCTAAAAGAGGTACTGCAACACTATAATAATTATCAAATTGCAATAATCATCGATACAAAAATTGAAGAGCAAATTCCAGCTTTAATTGAAGGTATAAATAATTTAGAGTTAGATTATAAAGGCATTACTTTAATTCATAATTCTGAAATATCAGAAGGTAGTATCGATGAAATTAAAAATAACATAAATGTTATTTACAACATAATTTACTTTAGCAATACAAGCAGACGTTATTATAGATTGTTTTCTGAAGAAAGTAGAATTTCTTTAGATGATTACTTTAGAGATATGCCAAGAAATGCAGATTATCTTGAAGTAGGCGAAAGTCCTTTTTCTGAAGAATATAGTTTTTATAAAGATGAAGGCTTTTTTGGTTTTTCTGACTTTTTAACGGTTGGCGATAATTATTCAGATTCAGGTTTTTTACCAAGAGCTGTAGCAATGCATTTATCATATATTAATGCATCAGGCAAAATAATGGTAAAACATTTTGTTTCTGACTCAAATGGTGATGTATCTGATATAGGTGGTAAATTCGCAGAAGCACTTGAAAAACTTGTAAATTGGTGTGTTAACAACAATATAAATACCCAAGCTGTAGAAGTATATAAAGACCTTCGTAATCGTGGTCATTTCCCTGGTTTAGGTACCTTAAAAAAATTGTCAATAATGAATCATATCGAATTAATTGTAGATAAGATTTAATTATGAATTGTTGTGTAAATTGTTTCAATAGCGAATACTTAATAAGTATTATTAATGCTGATGATAGAAATGGTAATTGTGATTTTTGTGAATCAATAAACGTTTCTATTTATGCAGCAAGAGAGTTAGCTCCTTTTTTTCGTAATATAATTTCTTTGTATCAAGTAGATATTAATTCAGTATTTGATTTAGCACAATCCTTAAAAAAGGATTTTAATCTCACCAGTAATTTAGTTGCTAATAATAGATTGTTATTTGAATCTATTTTTGTGGATGAAGAAGAAATTCTAAATGAATTATTTAATGTTAATGTATCGTCAGAAATAAAGATTGAATTAATTTCTGAAACCAATCAAATTCATAGTATTTGGAAAGAATTTAAAGACGAAATAAAATCTATAAATCGCTACCACATTAAAAATACTATTGATTTAAATAAATTAGCTAATTTTTTTAATCACGAAAGTTTCTACAAAACGATAAAAAAAGGTCGCATTTTTTATAGATGTCGCATATCAAATAAAACAGGCTTTACTACAAATCAAATGGGTAATCCACCTAACGAACTTGCTACTGGTGGTAGAGCAAATCCTAAAGGAATATCTTATTTATATGTAGCTGATAAGTTAGAAACATCATTGTATGAAACCAGAGCATCTATATTTGATTATGTTACAGTTGGCGAATTTCGTTTGAATGAAGATTTAAAAATTCTTAATTTAAGAAATCCTAAAGATGATCCAATTCCTTGGTCAGAAAACGAAGCAATAGAAGACTTTTTAACCTATGTTCCATTTATTCAAACTTTACAAAAAGAAATCTCATTACCAATAAGAAAAAGAGATAAACAATTAGATTATATTCCTACTCAATACATTTCAGAATATATTAAATCATTAGGTTTTGATGGTGAAGAATACCAAAGTTCATTGTTTGCTGAAGGATATAATTTAGCAATTTTCAATCCTGATAAATTAGAATGTATTACTACAAAAGTTTATGAAATTGAAAATATAGAACTACATCATAAATTACTTCCTAACAATTAAATTCCCCACAAACCAAAACCCAATTTATTGCAAAAAAGCAAAAAATCTTTGTCTTTCGGTTTGTTCCGCGCGCCAACGCAAGTTTAGCGTTTTAATATTCTATAGGTTGTTGCATTTTAGAGCTTGCTCCATTCGCATACTCATTGCACAACTCTAAAAACCAACACATTTCTATTTTTTCATAAAACACAAAACTTCCCAAAGCTAAGTTACATAACGGGTAGTTATACTGCTCTGCCGTAAAAACTCCAGGCACTATAACTCCATTATTTAAAATAGCCGCTCACCCAACGCGCACATCCGTTGTTAATAATGAAATTTAGATATTTAAACGAAATTTCTTCTTTGTTGCATTGTTTTTATAAGTGCTTGCGGTAATAGTAAACTACAAATAAGTACTACATAAACAAATACATAAATTAAAGGCAATTTATAAAGCACCTATAAAATCAAAAAAAGCCAATAAGAGTAAAACTTTTTATTTGTGTAGGAAATTAATCAGTACCGTTTTCACTAAAAGTAAATGCAATTAGAAAAAATGAAACAATTAATTAATAGGAAAAATACCCACTTAAAATTAAATTTTGTGAGCATTCACTTTTAATAAAACCTAATAAAATACGTTAGCAAAAATAAAAAGTCTTTACACTTATTCTCGCTTCTGCCAGCGCACTACGTACTTCGTCTTTAATTATTTAATTCAATCGCCATTGGGCTAACATTTTTAAAGATTGATAAACTCCACGCTCAAACCAGCCTCTGTTTTTCAATCTTTAAAAACGATAATATCAATTAATTTTTTTCCTTATCTCATTCATCTGCACAAAAATTCTGCTAAATTCATTTAGTTTCTTTATCAAAATTCTTTGTTTGCCTCATTTCGTTAAGTAAAAAACAAAAAAAAGGACATTTAAAATATAAACATCCTTTTCTCTAACTAAATTTTGATATTACTTTTTGCGCTTTTTTTTGATCGTTTTTACCAATATTTTCATCATAAAAGATGCAATAAAACTGACGATTGCCCCCAAAATAGCCAAAACAATAGTAGTAATAATATCTTCTGAACCAATATGAGTTATTGCAGATAAAAATATACCACCTAAAACACCAGCACTCAAATTTTGATGAGGTAATTGGAAATTCATATCAATTACTTTTTTCATTTGTATCTACTACTGATTTTTCTTTTTTATCAGAAACTACAGCTTGACTTACTGCAGTTGCAACAGTTCCTGCAACTGTCATATAAGTAGCAATTGTAATAATGGTTGCAGGAATACTAATTGGAGCAGCAATAATTGCTCCACCTGCGGTAGCCAGTGCAATTCCAATGTTTCTTAAAATTCTGAAGAATTTCGGAGTAGGTTTTTTATAACGTTCTATAATTTTCATAATTCTGTGATTTAATGGTTAATGTTATTTTTTCTTTTCGATCTCTAGCTTGATATACTAATGATAGTAATTTTTGCATTGCCTCTCTTGAATAAACACCTCTACCAATTCCATTCAAGTAAGTTACAGGAGCAATACAACCCTCTAGATCTCTTTTTGCATCATTAGCAGGATGAAATAAAATAAAACTTCTACTTTTTACATTTTTTAATATTAGATGATGTTTAAAACGTTTTGAAAAACGAGGAGTAACTTCATATTGTCCTTCCAGAATACAAGAAATGTTTCGTTTGTTATTTCTCCAAGGTAATTCAATCGTATGGCAAAGAAACTTGTCAGAATTAAAGAGAGTACCATTGGTACCCTCTTTAAAATAGTTTCTATGAAGAATTAACTCCATGATTAAGGTTTATCTATAATGGTAACTGATAATGCATTATAAGTACCATTTTTTAAAGAATACATTTGCCCATTTACCTCTTGATAAAACTCTACACCTAAAACTTGAATAACTGGTAAAGTTGAATTTGCAGTGATAGTCGCAGATAATGCAATTGCAGCTGTGTTAGCAGCTGTATAAGGTAAAATTGCAGTTTCATCATTTTCAAAAGTTGATGTTTCATTTACAAAATCCAACTCAGATGCACCCATTACAATTTTAAAATGAGTTGTTCCTGCAGGTGCTGCAATTCTAACAGTTGGAGAAAATGCTGCCATATCTAAAGCAGCTTCTCCAGAAACTCTATCAAATTCTTTTGCAAATGCGGCAAATAAAGTAGCACCTAATTTTCCATTCAAGTTAAATTCAAATGCTTCTAACAGGTTTAAATTTCCATCTTGTAAAGTTCTTAACCCTCTTTCATTTACAACATCAGTTTTGGTAATTGCAACCATTGCTTTTGTTAAACGAGAGACAACTCTTCTATCTTTTGCATTTTGCAAGAGCACACGAATGGCATTTCGTAATACTTTGCCTCCTTTACCTGCTCTTCCAAATTCAGAGCCATTTTCTCGCGTTCTTTGAAACGCAGGATCATTTTGGATTCTACTTTTATCTACTCCACCTTTTTCACGAGCTAGATGACCATCAGCAGTTTTGTAGAAAGAAATACCTCCAATCGTTCCTTTTAGTTTAATAATTCCAGTTTGTTTTGCCATAATTTTTACTTTTTTTATGATTAATAATTCAAATCACGTAACTTTATAGCAGTCAGTAAAAAAACAAATTCCGTTTTTGGCCATTCATTCCGAAACAACCAAAAACGTCATTAAAATATTGACAACTCTTCGAGTTTTCAACATTTTAACGACGCATAATTTTCATCATTATAAATTACTTTCAAGTAATCTATAACCATAGATAAAGCACGGATAAAGTATTATGAATCAAAAGAGAGCTTGTATATATCCCAAAGACATTCAGCGTATCACAGGGCGAAGTGAACGCTATGGGCGCAAGTTGTTGAATGACATCAAAGACTTTTTAGATAAAGAACCTCACCAATTTGTAACTATCAATGAGTTTTCTGAATATTCTGGAATTCAGGTAGAAATAGTAAATGAGTATATTAAAGATTAAATTTTAAGGGACTAATTAGGTGTCAGTATAAAATTATATATTTGCAAACACAGATAAATAAAGAGGTTTTTAATTTTTAGTTAGTTCCTTCCTCTCTGCAAAGAAAAAAGTTTAAAAGTTCTGTGTTTTTCACAGAACTTTTTGGTTAAAAAAATATTACAATGTCTACAGTTTTTAAATTTAAAGAGGTTACAATTCATCAAGATAAAACAGCTATGAAAGTAGGTACAGATGGTGTTTTGCTAGGTGCTTGGTGTACTGTTGATAATTATACTGATACAATTTTAGATATTGGTTCTGGAACGGGAGTCATTGCTTTAATGTTGGCACAACGTTGTGATGCCATGACTATTGATGCTGTAGAAATCGATGAGAATGCTTACGAACAAACTGTAGAAAATTTTGAACAATCAGATTGGGGAGATCGTTTGTATTGCTATCATACAAGTTTTACTGAATTCGCAGATGAAATTGCCGAAGAAGAAGAAACCTATGATGTAATTGTTTCAAATCCGCCATTTTATACTGATGATTTTGAATCTGAAAATGAAGGCAGAAACAAAGCACGTTTTACTTCCGCTTTATCTTTTGAAGCATTGTTGAGTGGAGTTGCAAAAATTTTAGCTAAAAAGGGAGTTTTCTCTGTAATTATTCCTTTTAAAGAGGAAGAAAGTTTTATCAATCTAGCAAAAGCACAAAATTTGTTTTTAAACAGAGTTTGTCATGTTCAAGGAAATGAAACTTCAGCAATTAAAAGAAGTTTGTTAGCTTTTTCTTTTGAGAAGAAAGATGTTGAAAAGAACACTTTAATTATAGAAATAGAGCGACATAAATATACCCAAGATTATATAGATTTAACAAAAGATTTTTATTTGAAAATGTAGTTTTGTGTTCCTTTCTCTTATTTTAGTCGGTAAAATAACTCACATGGTTAAAAATTTAGTAATAACTTGTTTGCTAGGAGCACTAGCTATAATTTCAGGTGCCTTTGGTGCGCATGCGCTAAAGGAAACACTTACATCTGCTCAGTTGTTAAGTTTTGAAACAGCAGTTCGTTACCAAATGTATCATGTTATTGTGTTGTTGTTTGTAAATACTTTTGCAGGTTTTTCTGTAAAACAGAAAAATTATATTAGTTACTTATTTTTCCTAGGTATTTTTTGTTTTTCAGGTTCTATATATTTAATCCAATTGACTAACATTGCTGCAAAATCAATTTGGTTTATAACACCTCTTGGTGGTTTGTTTTTTATAATTGGGTGGATTTTAATGGTTATATACTTTTTAAAGAAAAGAACTTTTAATTCGTAATATCGTAAAAAATAATACTTATTTACTTTTGTTTTAAAATATTATGTAATTTTGTTAAGACAAAGTAAAGAACATCTAAATTCATACCAATGATAGAATCAAATACGAAATCGATTTCGTTAGTCGATTTAGGAATCAAAAATGCAACTGTTCATTATCAATTAACTTCAGATGAACTGCATCAAGAAATTTTGTGTAAAAACCAAGGAGTGGAGTCTTCTTTAGGTGCAATAGCCATTAATACAGGAGAGTTTACAGGACGATCACCTAAAGATAGGTTTATTGTAAAAGATGAAATTACAAAAGATAAAGTTTGGTGGAGCGATATTAACATACCTTTTGCTGCTGATAAGTTTGATGCACTTTACACGAAAGTAACAAACTATTTATCTGAAAAAGAAATTTTTGTAAGAGATTCTTATGCTTGTGCAGATGAAAATTACAAATTAAACATTAGAGTTGTAAATGAATATCCTTGGAGCAATATGTTTGCTTACAATATGTTTTTAAGACCAACAGAAGAAGAACTAAAAGAGTTTTCTCCAGAATGGACAGTTATTAATGCGCCAGGTTTTATGGCAGATGCAGCAATTGATGGAACAAGACAACACAACTTTGCAATTTTAAATTTCACTAAAAAAATTGCTTTAATTGGTGGAACTGGTTATACAGGCGAAATAAAAAAAGGAATTTTTTCTGCTTTAAATTTTATTTTACCTGTTTACAAAAATACCTTACCAATGCATTGTTCGGCAAATGTTGGTAAAGAGGGCGATACTGCCATTTTCTTTGGACTTTCTGGAACAGGAAAAACAACACTTTCTACAGATCCAAATAGAAGTTTAATTGGTGATGATGAACATGGCTGGACTGCAGAAAACACTGTTTTTAATTTTGAAGGAGGTTGTTATGCAAAAGTGATTAACTTATCTGCAAAGCAGGAGCCAGAAATTTTTGGAGCTATTAAAAAAGGTGCAATTTTAGAAAACGTAGTTCTAGATAGAGATAATAATGTAGATTTTTCAGATACTTCTATTACGCAAAATACGAGAGTTAGTTATCCAATTTATCATATAGACAACATTCAAACACCTTCTATTGGTAAAAATCCAAAGAATATTTTCTTTTTAACAGCAGATGCATTTGGGGTTTTGCCTCCAATTTCTAAGTTAACTCCAAACCAAGCAGCATATCATTTTATTTCTGGTTACACGGCAAAAGTTGCAGGAACAGAAGCAGGAGTTAAAGAACCAACACCAAGTTTTTCAGCCTGTTTTGGTGCACCTTTTATGCCTTTACATCCCACAAAATATGGAGAAATGTTAAGCAAAAAAATGAAAGAAGCTGGTGTTAATGTTTGGTTGATAAATACAGGTTGGTCTGGTGGCCAATATGGAGTTGGTAGAAGAATGCCTTTAAAATATACAAGAGCAATGATTAACGCTGTTTTAAATGGCGATTTAGGTAGTTATAGATATGAAGATTATCATATTCATTCTGTTTTTGGATTGGCACAACCAAGAACTTGCCCTGGTGTGCCTACAGCGTTATTAAGTCCAAGATCAACTTGGAATAATGATGAAGAATATTATAAAACAGCCTTTAAATTATCAAACGCATTTAGACATAATTTCACACAATTTGAAGAAATTGCGAACGAAGATATTAGAAGAGGTGGTCCACAACGTTTTGCATTTTAAAAACAATAAAACTTATCTTTTTTTTAGTTTTTGATTTTGTGAAAAGTGAATTTTTGTTCACTTTTAATAAAACACCTCATTTTTGAGGTGTTTTTTATTTTTAGAAGTATATTTATTGAATTAATTCCTATTAATGTTGAAAAAATATTTCAAAAATATTGGTCCAGGAACTCTAGTTGCAGCCGCTTTTATTGGCCCAGGAACGGTTACACTTTGTACTTTGGCAGGTGTAAATTTTGGTTTTAATTTATTGTGGGCAATGTTATTGTCTATTATAGCAACTATTGTTTTACAAGAAATGGCTGCAAGATTGGGCATTATCTCTCAAAAAGGATTATCTTCAGTAATTAGAGAAGAGATAAAAACACCTTTTATAAGACAGTTTATTACTATTTTAATTTTAGCTGCTGTAGTTATTGGAAATGCTTCTTACGAAGCAGGAAATATAAGTGGAGGTATTTTAGGTTTGGAAAGTATTTTAGGAAATTATAGTTTTTCTTTAGGAGAAAATACAATAAACTTAATGAGTATTGTAATAGGAATTATTGCGTTTATATTGCTGTATATTGGAAATTATAAGTTTTTAGAAAAAGCATTAATTACGTTGGTTTTACTAATGAGTGTTTCTTTTGTAGCTACTGCAATTATAACAAAACCAAATATTTTAGCAATTTTAAATGGCTTGTTCGTTCCTAAATTTCCAGAGAAAAGTATTTTAACTATTATTGGTTTGGTGGGTACAACTGTGGTGCCTTATAATTTATTTTTACACGCTTCTTTAGTAAAAGAACGTTGGCAAAAAAAAGAAGATTTAAAATTTGCTAGAAAAGATACCATTGTTTCTATTATTCTTGGAGGTTTGGTTTCTATGGCAATTATAATTTCTGCAGCAGCTATACAAACTACAGATATTAAAAATGCAGCAGATTTGGCAAAAGGTTTGGCACCTTTGTATGGTAATTTTGCTAAATATTTTATGGGCTTAGGTTTGTTTGCAGCTGGTATAACTTCTGCAATTACAGCACCCTTGGCTGCTGCTTATGTGGCAAAAGGTTGTTTGGGATGGAGTGAAGGTTTAAAATCTAAAAAATTTAGATTTGTTTGGGTTTCCATTCTCTTTTTAGGTGTTTTATTTTCTTCTATAGGAATAAAACCGATTGAAATTATAAAGTTTGCACAAGTGGCAAATGGCATGTTATTACCAATTATAGCAGGAATTTTATTGTGGATTGTAAATAAAAAATCGGTTTTAGGAAGTTTTGTAAATACGAAAACACAAAACTTTTTAGGGTTTGTAATTTTAGTAATCGCTATTTTTTTAGGTGTAAAAGGTATTTTAAAAGTATTAAATTTTCCATAAATGTATATTGATATTAATTGTGATGTTGGAGAAGGAATTGCAAATGAATATTTGTTGTTTCCTTATATTTCTTCTTGTAATATTGCTTGTGGAGGTCATTTTGGTGATGTGAAATCAATTGATAAAACCATACAACTGGCAGTTAAAAATAATGTAAAAATAGGAGCACACCCTAGTTTTTCAGATTTTAAAAACTTTGGTAGAAAAGTGTTGCAAATTTCTGAACAAGAATTAAAAGCAAGTTTAGACTTTCAATTAGAATTATTTTTAGAGAGAATGGCGAACTTCAACCAGAAAATACATCATATAAAACCTCATGGGGCTTTGTATAATTTAATAGCTAAGGATAGAGGTGAAGCTGAAAAGTTTATCAGTATTACAAAAAAATACTTAAAAGATTGTTTTCTGTATGTTCCTTATAATTCAGAAATTGAAAAAGTTGCTTTAGAAAATCACATCAAAATTAAATATGAAGCTTTTGCAGATAGAAATTATAATACCAATTTAACTTTAGTGGCAAGAGCGGCTAAAAATGCAATTATAGAAGAGCCAAAAGACGTTTTAAATCATGTTTTAAATATGGTAACAAATAAAAAAGTAATCTCCATTTCTGGCGAAGAAAAAAATATTAAAGCATCTACTTTTTGTGTGCATGGAGATCATAAAAACTCAGTTGAAATTTTAAAATATTTAACTTCGCAATTAAAAATTAAAGGGATACAAGTTGCCAATTAAAATAACCTACAAACTTTATGGAGAAAAGGCAATTCTAATAGAATGGCAAAAAGAAATTAGCACAAAAATTTCTGAAGATATTTTAATGTTTGCCTCTAAAATTGAAACAAAAAAAGATATAAATATTGTAGATGTAATTGCTGCTTATAACTCGTTGACTATTATTTTTAAAGATAATATTCTAGATTTTGAAAAAGAAATACATCAATTAAAAACTATTTATAATTCAACAGTAAAAACTTTTAAAAAAGAGAATTTTATTTGGGAAATTCCCGTTTGTTACGATTTACAGTTTGGTATTGATTTGCAAGAAATGGAAAAAAAATCTGGTTTGTCAATTTCAGAAATTGTAAAACTACATTCAGAAAAATTGTATAGAGTTTATTTTATCGGTTTTTTACCTGGTTTTTTATATTTGGGAGGTTTGAACAAGCAATTATTTTTCGACAGAAAAGCAAATCCTAGATTAAAGGTTGCAAAAGGAGCAATTGCCATTGGCGGAAATCAAACAGGTGTTTACCCAACAGAAACTGCTGGTGGTTGGAATATTATAGGCAACAGTCCCGTTGATTTTTTTGACATCTCAAAAGAAAACCCCTGCTTTGCAAAACCCGGTGATTTTATAAATTTTAAAGCGATTTCCCTTTTAGAATATCAACATATAAAAAATAGTATTTATAAAAAGACATACACATTAAGTAAATATCCTGTAAAATGATTAAAGTTTTAAAAGCAGGTTTTTATACAACAATACAAGATAAAGGCAGGTTTGGCTTTGCTAATATTGGTGTGCCAATTTCTGGTGCTATGGATGCTTATGCTATGGATTTGGCCAATGCTATTTTAAATAATAATCTAAATTGTGCAGTACTAGAGCTTAATTTTTCGAATTGCAAATTTCAATTTTTAGAAACCACTACAATCTGTATTTCGGGCGCAGACTTTTCTCCTAAAATTAATGATACTCTTGTAAAACAAAATACGAGAATAGCTATACATAAAAATGATGTGTTAACTTTTGGAAAGATAAATTATGGAGCAAGAACTTATATAGCTGTTTTAGGAGGTTTAGCATCTGAAGTAAAGTTAAAAAGCAGGAGTATGTTTAAGTGCATTACAAAAATGAAAAAAATAGAAGATGGCACCATTTTACATTTTAAACAAAAAATGGAAAGCCCAGAATTATCTTATGCTTCTATTAAAGTACATAAAAATTATTTTGATGAAGGTTTATTAAATTGCTGTAAAGGACCAGAATTTAATTTGTTAACAGCGTTACAAAAAGAACAATTATTTGCAGAAAAATACACAATATCTAATGATATGAATAGAATGGGCTATCGTTTAAACGAAAGTTTACAAAACAATTTGTCCAGTATCATAACTTCTTCAGCTTTACCAGGAACAGTACAATTAACGCCATCAGGAAAACTAATTGTTTTAATGAAAGACTGCCAAGTTACAGGTGGTTACCCAAGAATATTACAATTAAAAGAATCTGCCCTAAATATTTTAGCTCAAAAAACAGTAGGTTGTAAAATACAGTTTTCTTTATAAATTAATATCAAATTCCTTCTGTTACTAAACTATTACCTCGTATGCTTATTGCTTTTTATTAATTGAAATAGCACAAAATACGTGTGAATAACAAATTAACAATTTAAAAATAGTATATCAAATATTTATCAGGAGTTTTAGTAGGATCATTATTAGGAGCAGGTTTTCAAAATGTGGTTTTGGGTTATGTTGCTGTTAGTCTGTTGTTTTTACTGTTTAGTTTTGTAGTTTTTTTGATGCGAAAAAAGATAGATACGCTCGTTATTGCTAAAGTTGCTGGTAAATTTATGAAATAAAGATTATCAAAAAACTATACAAGTAACGAGGAGCTAGAACTTGATTTAGAAAGAAAGGTTGCTTTAGAAGAATTAAAAGTTACAAAAACCGATTTTGATACTCAAATAAAGTCTTTAAATTCTGTAAGTACCATTTTAAAGTATGCGGGTAAATATGTTTTTTTATTTCTGATTAAAAAGTTCTTTAAATAAAAAAGAGACTATTAAAAAATAGTCCCTTTTTGTGCTAATATTATTACAATTACTTTTATGGTTGTGTTTTATTATTTAAAGCCATATTGTTTTTTGCTGAAGTAATTGTGTTTGTTCTTTCTGTATTTTTTACTGGGGTTACAATTTTTTTGTGAGTTTCAATCTTTACAAAGTCATTTTTGATTTGTGTTTTGCTATAATTTGTTACTCCTATATGCTCAGAAGAATGTTCATGTTTTAGATGTACTTCTTTTTTTAATTTTTTACCATGTTCATTAGCATCTGCATGACCACCCAATATTGGTGCAATTACCAAACCAATTAAACAAGTTAGTTTAATTAAAATATTCATAGATGGTCCAGAAGTATCTTTAAAAGGATCTCCAACAGTATCTCCAGTTACTGCAGCCTTATGAGCATCAGAACCTTTGTAGGTCATTTCTCCATTAATTTCTACACCAGCTTCAAAAGATTTCTTAGCATTATCCCAAGCACCACCTGCATTGTTTTGAAAAATAGCCCATAATACACCAGATACCGTAACACCAGCCATATAACCACCTAACATTTCTGCAATTGCTAATTTATCCATACCAAAAGCTAATGGTAAAAAGGCTATAATTAATGGGAAACCAATGGTTAATAAACCAGGAAGCATCATCTCTTTTAACGATGCTTGTGTAGAAATTGCCACACATTTGTCATATTCTGGTTTTCCTGTACCTTCCATAATACCAGGAATTGCTTTAAACTGTCTTCTTACTTCTTGTACCATTTCCATAGCAGCTTTACCAACCGCATTCATTGCTAAGGCAGAAAAAACTACAGGTACCATTCCACCTACAAATAACATCGCCAAAACAGGCGCTTTAAAAATATTAATTCCGTCTATTCCTGTAAAAGTTACATAGGCAGCAAATAAAGCTAAAGAAGTTAATGCAGCAGAAGCAATGGCAAAACCTTTACCAGTTGCTGCTGTTGTGTTTCCTACAGAATCTAAAATATCTGTACGTTCTCTTACAATTGGTTCTTGTTCACTCATTTCTGCAATACCACCAGCATTGTCAGAAATTGGTCCAAAAGCATCAATTGCCAATTGCATGGCTGTTGTTGCCATCATTGCAGAAGCTGCTAAAGCAACACCATAAAAACCAGCAAAAGCGTAAGAAGCCCAAATTGCACCTGCAAATAAAAGTACAGATGGGAAAGTAGAAATCATACCTGTAGCTAAACCTGCAATAATGTTGGTGCCTGCTCCTGTAGAAGATTGTTGTACTATTTTTAAAATTGGAGATTTTCCTAAACCTGTATAATATTCTGTAACTGAAGAAATAACTGCTCCAACTACTAAACCAACTAACGTGGCATAAAAAACACGAAGAGAAGAGATTTCTTGCAAGCCTTCACCAAAAAATTCCATTTGCATAGTTTCTGGTAACATCCAAGTTACTAAGCCTAAACAGGAAAGGCCAACAAGTACAATAGATGTCCAATTTCCTTTATTTAAAGCGCCCATTACCTGAGATTCTTTTGCTTGGTTATTTGAAATTTTCACAAGCATAGTACCAATTATAGAAATAATTATTCCTGCGCCAGCAATAGCCATTGGTAACAAAATTGGACCAATTCCACCAAAATCATCAGCAATACTTCCACCCATATCGCTTATTACATAATTTCCTAATACCATAGCTGCTAAAACTGTAGCAACATAAGAACCAAATAAATCTGCTCCCATACCAGCAACATCACCAACATTATCACCAACATTATCTGCAATTGTTGCAGGATTTCTTGGGTCGTCTTCTGGTATTCCAGCTTCTACTTTACCCACTAAATCTGCACCCACATCTGCAGCTTTTGTGTAAATACCACCACCAACTCTCGCAAATAAAGCAATAGATTCTGCGCCTAAAGAAAAACCAGCTAAAGTTTCTAGAACAATAGTCATATCCATGGTATTTGTCCATTCACTTCCCATAAAAAACCAAAAGAAGAAAATAAAGAATGCGGTTAAACCTAAAACGGCTAAACCTGCAACACCAAGACCCATTACTGTGCCACCACCAAAAGATATTTTTAGTGCGTTTGGTAAACTTGTTCTAGCAGCTTGGGTAGTTCTAACATTTGTTTTGGTGGCTATTTTCATACCAATATTTCCTGCGTAAGCAGAAAATACAGCTCCAAAAATAAAAGCAACTACTATTAGAATATGTGTGGTTGGTACTATAAAAGAAACCACGGCTAAGGCAATGCTCACTAATATAACAAAAACGGCTAATAATTTGTATTCTGCCCGTAAAAATGCGAGTGCTCCTTCATAAATGTAATCTGAAATTTCTTTCATTTTACCATCTCCTGCATCTTGCTTCATTACCCAAGATTGTTTAACCCACATGTAGATTAAACCTAAAATTGCCATTGCAATTGGCATCCAAATCATTAATGATCCCATATTTTTCTTATTATTTTAATTAGTATGGGTAAATGTAATAAAATCAAAGTAATAAAAAAAGCTACCTTTAATTAAAGATAGCTTATTTATTTAGTGTTTTATTGAGGATATCTCAATTATATGGTAAAGGTTCGTTTTTTCTTGTGTTCACTATTATCATAACGCTCTACACATTCGTGGTATATTTTAATGGCTTCAGCTGCATTTCCCCAACCACCAGTATCTACTTTTTTCTTTTCTAAGTCTTTATAAACCTTAAAAAAGTGTTCAATTTCTTTTAATCTATGAGGGTTTAAATCAGCAATATCTCCTTTTTTACTCCAAATGGGATCAGAAACAGGTACACAAATAATCTTTTCATCTGGTCCTTTTTCATCAGTCATATAAAAAACACCAATTGGTCTTACTTCCATTACAACCATTGGGTAAGTTGGTTGGTGTCCTAAAACTAAAACATCTAAAGGATCTGAATCTAGTGCTAAAGTTTCTGGTATAAATCCATAATCTCCAGGATACATCATAGATGAAAATAGCATTCTATCGAAACGAATTTTGTGTAAAGTAAAATCGTATTCGTATTTATTTCTGCTTCCTTTTGGGATTTCAATTAAAACGTCAAAAGTTAAATCTCCTTTTTGTTCTTCGCTCATATGTTCTTTTCTTTCTATTATTTATATTATAAAAGCAAAAGTAGTAAATCTATTGTGTATTTTATAATTTTAATCTTGTATTTGTATTGCGAATTTTAGAATAAGCAGAAAATAGAAATACAATAAAAAATCCTTTCTTCAACTAAGAAAAAAGGATTTTTAAAAATATATATTGTGAATTACTTATTTTACGTAAAGTACTTCTTTTACTGCTTTAACAACATCGTTTGCATTAGGTATCCAAGCTTCAAATAAAACTGGAGAATAAGGCGCAGGTACATCTGCAGTAGTTATTCTTTTAATTGGTGCGTCTAAATAATCAAAAGCTTCGTCTTGTATTCTGTATGTAATTTCTGAAGATACACTTGCAAAAGGCCAAGCTTCTTCTAAAATAACCAATCTATTTGTTTTCTTAACAGAAGTTAAAATAGCATCATGATCCATAGGTCTTACAGTTCTTAGATCTATAATTTCTACAGAAATATTTTCTTTAGCCAATTCATCAGCTGCTTTGTAAGCTTCTTTTATAATTTTACCAAAAGAAACGATGGTAACATCTGTACCTTCTCTTTTAATATCTGCAACTCCAATTGGTATAATGTATTCTCCCTCTGGAATTTCCATTTTATCACCATACATTTGTTCAGATTCCATAAAAATTACTGGATCGTCATCTCTAATAGCAGCTTTTAATAAACCTTTTGCATCGTAAGGATTAGAAGGTACAATAACCTTTAAACCAGGTGTGTTTGCAAACCAGTTTTCAAAAGCTTGCGAGTGTGTTGCACCTAATTGCCCAGCAGAAGCTGTAGGTCCTCTAAAAACAATTGGACAGTTAAATTGCCCACCAGACATTTGTCTAATTTTAGCGGCATTATTTATAATTTGATCAATTCCAACTAAAGAGAAATTAAAAGTCATATACTCTACAATGGGTCTATTACCATTCATGGCAGAACCAATTGCAATACCTGCAAAACCTAGCTCAGCAATAGGAGTATCTATAACTCTCTTTTCGCCAAACTCATCTAACATTCCCTTACTGGCTTTGTAAGCTCCATTATATTCTGCAACTTCTTCACCCATTAAATAAATGCTTTCGTCTCTTCGCATTTCTTCGCTCATTGCCTCGCAAATGGCTTCTCTAAATTGAACTGTTTTCATTGAATCTAAGTTGTTGTTAATTTTAGTTCACAAAAGTAAGCATTTTAAACCTAAAATTTATACTTAAAAGTTACATTAGTTAAACTTTTTAAATTCTTTAAAATCGCTAAAAATACTTTGTGTATTATCAATTTTAAACCCTTTAATTTTAGAAACATCTAAAATACTATGAAATAGAAAATCTGTAGTAAATTTTTGCTGTTGATTAGAGATAACATTTTTAACGATTAAAGGGTTCTTATTTTTAAAATTTTCTGAATACCAAACTAACATGGCAGGGTTTTCTGAAGCATTATTTTTTTGAGCATGAAACCACTGCCCATTTTCGCCTAGAATTTCGCCATGATCAGAAAGGTAAATTAGTAAGGTTTCTTTTGACGATTTTTTTAATTCTTCAATTAATTCATTTAAAAAATAATCTAGGTATAGAATTGTATTGTCATAAGAATTTATAAGTTGTTCTTTAGATAAGGAACCTACATATTTACTATTGGTAATTGGTGTAAATTTTTCAAATTCTTTTGTATACTTACTATTGTAGTACCAGTGACTACCAATCATATGAATTGTAGATAGTCTGTTTTTATGGTTTGTGTTATGAAGGCTAAACTGTTCTAATAGCGCTAGATCTTTCTTTTTTTTGAAACTTAAAACAGAGTGAAACTGATCTATAATAGTTACTTTTTTATTTGTTTTTACAATTGCTTCGTAGCTTTTTTCTAAGGTCTGATTTCCAATCCAATCTGTGTAAAAATCAGCTTTATTTAGTATGGAGTACACACTATAAAATGACGTTTTTGAAATGTCTGTAGTTGCTTTATTGGTTAAAATTTGCGGAACACTTACAGCTGTGTAAGTTAAAGGCGTATAAATATTTTTAAAGCTAACAATATTTTCTTGTAAAGAAAGTAAAGGTGTTGTATTTCTGTAATATCCATTAAGAGTTAAATGATCTGCTCTAACAGATTCTCCCAAAACAAAGATAATATGAAGGTTTTCTTTAGCTCCAGTTATGTTATTTTCAGGTTCTTTTAATCGAATTTCCGGTTTAGTAAGGTAATTTTTTACCGAAACAAAACTGTTATATGGTAATTTTCTTTTTAAAACTCCAAAACGGTAGTTTTCTGCAATAAAAAAAGAGATAATAGCAACTATTGCTATTAAAAAAAGAGGCGATTTTATATTGTTTAGTTGTAGTTTTTGAAACCTTTTCATTAAAAAAAACGAAACTAGAAAAGCTGAAATCACATAAATTACAAAAGGAAAACTAAGTGTATCTATAGCAATATCTAATTTTGTTTCTAAAATTGCTTGAATAATGCTAGACTCTAGTGTAATATCTTGTGTATATACCCAAAAAGCTAGTGCAGATAGCGTGCTAAACAATATTGGGAAGGTGAACTTAAATAGCGTTTTAAAGAGAGTGTAAACGTAAATAAAACCAAAAATAGTAAACTGTAATATCACAAAATGAATACAATATACAAGCACTCCTTTTGTGCTTCCAAATGGAATATGAATATACGAGGCTGCACTAATAAAAAAAGCGATTATTATATTTAAGAGTATATGAAAAGTAAATTCGTGTTTGTATTTATTTATTTTTTCCATTTAAAATGGGAATATATCTGTTAATAAAAATAAGAATTGGGTACATTATAATAAGTTGTGCAAAGGTTAAAATCACTTTTTCAAATTCTGTAAAATTAAAAATAGAAATTCCTAAAATTAGAAAGAAAAAAAGTTTTATAACACTTAAAGCTCTAGCTTGCAAGGCTAGTATAGGTATTGTGTTTTTTCCTAAAAAAGCTAAAAATTTTAATTGTGTAAAGTTTTTAAAAAAAGAAGCCCAAAAAAGAAAACCAACAAGGCTATTTACTAAAAATAAGATTTCGTTACTGTAAATAGACCTATACATATCTATTTTTTGTAATAAAAATATAGAGACTAACGCGTGTAGTACGCCAAGTATTAGTAAAGCATATTTGTTTTTAATTTTTTTAGAGATAATAAAATCTGTAGTATAAAATCCAAAACTATAAAAGAAAAGAGAAACCAAAGCCACATCTAAACTCCAAATTAAATAAAGATTATAATAGTTTGCAATTAAAAAACCCAAAATAATACTTGCAACTAGAACACCATGTTGTAAATACTTGTTTTTACATTTTAAAATAAAACCAAAAAATAAAAATGTTAAAAATATTGTTGGTAAAAACCACATGGGTATTCCCCAATTCATGTAATTAATATCTCCTTGAGAGAAGAAAATACCAATAAAGTTTTCGGTAATTGATAAATCTAAAAGAGCAGATTCCCCAAATTTTCTACCAAGTATTAACCAAAATCCAAATAAAAAAAAACTCCACAAAAAGTAAGGAATTAGAATTTGTTTTGCCCTTTTTTTAATAATGGCATTATCCATTTTTTCCGGATGAAATAAGCCTGCAACAATAAAAAACAAAGGCATATGAAAACTATAAATATAATCTTCTAATACAGGAAAATTGTGGCCATATACCATTAAAAGAATACCGAAACCTTTTAATTGGTCTAACCAATTTATTCTATTGTTTGTAGTTTTTTGTTTTAAAAGCAAGTTGTGTTTTTTAGATATACGCAATTAAAAGACAATATTAATCATTCTAAAATTAAAGGTAAACTAAACGAGTATTTGTTAAATAATTTAAAATTTACTATGCATGCATAGTAAATTTTAAAAAAAAGCCGTAATTTCGTTGTTAGAAACGTAAATAAAAATCAATTTATGAAAATATTAGTTTGTATTAGCCATGTTCCTGATACCACTTCCAAAATAAATTTTACCAATAATAATGCCGAGTTTGACAAGAATGGTGTACAGTTTGTAATTAACCCTTATGACGAATTTTGCCTTACAAGAGCAATGTGGTTTAAGGAAAAGCAAGGCGCTACAGTAACAGTGGTAAATATTGGTGGTGCAGAAACAGAACCTACTTTAAGAAAAGCATTAGCTATTGGCGCAGATGATGCTATAAGAGTTAATGCAGAGGCTACAGATGGTTTTTCAGTAGCAAAAGAATTGGCAGCTGTTGTAAAAAATGGTAGTTACGATTTAGTTTTGGCAGGTAAAGAATCTGCAGATTATAACGGACAAATGGTGCCAGGTATGTTAGCAGGTTTGGTAGATTATAACTTTGTAAACGGTTGTGTAGCTGTTGAAGTTGAAGATAAAAATGTAACTGCCAAAAGAGAAATAGATGGTGGTAATGAAACTTTATCTACAAATTTACCTTTGGTAGTTGGTGGGCAAAAAGGTATTGTAGAAGAAAAAGATTTGCGCATACCAAACATGAGAGGTATCATGATGGCGCGTAAAAAACCTTTACAAGTTATAGAACCAGTTAATGCAAACGCAACCACAAGTATTTCATCATTTGAAAAACCAGCACCAAAAGGAGCCGTAAAGTTAGTAGATGCAAATAATTTAGATGAACTAATTAACCTTTTGCATAATGAAGCTAAAGTAATTTAATCTTTTATTAAATTATGCTGAACGCACTTCAGCAGATAAAGATTTAGAAACAAATGTAATTTGATTCTTAATCGGTTTTGAAAATTAAAATAACAAGATTCTGAAACTAGTTTCAGCATTAAAAAAATAAAAAATATGTCAGTTTTAGTATATGCAGACGCAACAGAAGGTACTTTTAAAAAATCTGCTTTTGAAGTAGTTTCTTACGGAAAAAAAGTTGCCGAACAATTAGGTAGTAATTTAGTTGTTGTAACTATAAATGCAAACAACACCTCAGATTTATACACTTACGGAGCAGAAAAGGTAGTAAACATTTCTAATGAAGCCTTAACCACTTTTAATGCCAAAGGATATGCAGATGTTATAACTCAAGTAGCTAAAAAAGAAACAGCAAACACGGTAATTGTAGACTCTAGTATAGATGGTTTGTACTTGGCACCTTTTGTAGCTGTAAATTTAGAAGCAGGTTATGCATCAAATACAGTTGCAGCACCTTCTAGCACAGCACCTTTTACAGTTAAAAGAAAAGCTTTTTCTAATAAAGCCTTTTCTAATACTGTAATTGCAACAGAAAATAAAGTGATTGGTTTGGCTAAAAATTCTTTTGGTATTCATGAAAACCCAGTAGGAGGAACCACAGAAAATTTTGATGCAGAAATTACCACTACAGGTGTAAAATCAGAAAATATTGAAAGGGTAACAGGCAAAGTAACTATTGCAGATGCAGATGTTGTAGTCTCTGCAGGTAGAGGTTTAAAAGGACCAGAAAATTGGGCGATGGTAGAAGAGTTGGCAGGTGTTTTAAACGCTGCAACCGCCTGTTCTAAACCCGTTTCAGATTTAGGTTGGCGTCCTCATGGAGAGCATGTTGGGCAAACAGGTAAACCAGTTGCTTCTAATTTATATATTGCCATTGGTATTTCTGGTGCAATACAGCATTTAGCAGGTATAAATGCCTCTAAAGTAAAAGTTGTTGTAAACACAGATCCTGAAGCACCCTTTTTTAAAGCCGCAGATTATGGAGTTGTAGGAGACGCTTTTGAAGTAATCCCACAACTTATTGAGAAATTAAAAGCCTTTAAAGCCGCTTAAAATAAAAACAATCTTTTGGGCGTGCCCAAATTATTTTAAATAGTACATTTTAATAAGCCTATTATAACATAAAATATAATAGGCTTATTTATGCAATTTAGTTTTTAATCAAAATAATTTCGTCAGGCTTAAACCTTTGTTGAGCTTGTCGAAACAACACTCGCTTTACCCTAAAAAGTGTAAGAGCTCAAACAAAGGTTTAATGCTTCACGCGGGCTTTCGTCATTTTTTTAAAATTATTTCAATAGATATATCATTAATCACTATTTATTTTTTAGTAAATTGTGCGCTTAAAATAATAGCAACTTAAGCTATTTTATTTTGTAACAAAATATATGAGTTTAATACAACTAAACATTAAGGGAATCTCTTACAGCCAAACACAAAGCGGTGCATATGCTTTGGTTTTAAGTGAAATAGAAGGTTCTAGAACATTACCAATTATTATTGGTGCATTTGAAGCACAATCTATAGCAATTGCTTTAGAAAAAGAAATAAGACCACCAAGACCCTTAACACACGATTTGTTTAAAACATTTTCAGACCGTTTTGCAATACAAATTAAAGAGGTAATTATTCATAAATTAGTAGACGGTGTTTTCTTTTCTAGTTTGGTATGTGAAAAAGATGGAGATGAAGAGGTAATAGACACTAGAACGTCAGATGCTATTGCAATAGCAGTTCGTTTTCAGGCACCAATTTACACTTACGAAAATATTTTAGATAAAGCCGGAGTTTATTTAAAAGTAGAAGAAGAATTAGATTTAAATAACCCATCAGAACAAGAGGAAGAGGTATCTGCTGCAATAGAAACAATTTTAGACACAGATAACCCTGCACCTTATGCAAAGCTTTCTATGCAAGATTTAAATGAAAAATTAAATAAAGCAGTTACCGATGAAAATTACGAATTAGCTGCAAAAATTAGGGATGAAATTAGCAAACGTTCTTAAAAAATAGCAACATGAAAAAAAAATTCGTCCTACTTTTTTGCTTGGTGTTTACGCAGTTTTTTGCTCAAGATTTGGAGCAAGATTGGTTAGTAAACTCAGTAATTAAGGCAGGAGATATTTCTAGTATAGATCAAGAAAAACCACCAGTATTTTCATTTTCCAATGGTAATTTTGAGTATCCAACATTTGGAGATCATAAAAGAGCAAGTGGGTCTTACATACGTCAGAATAATTTACTTATTTTAAATTTTTTACAGCCAAAACAGCAATTAAAATATTTAAATATTGTTTCCTTAAATGATGCTAATTTAATATTATCAGAAGGAGATACTATCTACAATTTAAAATCTCAGGTATATGTTAAAAGTACAATACCAGAAACCAAAGTAGCACAAAAAGAAAATCTACAAGTAGAGAAAGAGGAAGCAAAATTAGAAGCTGATAAACTAAAGAATACTGCAGAAATAAGACCAAGTGCAGGTTTTAGTATGCGTACTTTGTGGAGAGGTGTATTAGGAATGTTTTCTTTAATTATAATTGCTTTTTTGTTTAGTGCCAATAGAAAAGCTATAGATTGGAAAAAAGTAGGTATAGGTTTAGCCTTGCAATTAATTATAGCTGTAGGTGTTTTAAAAATATCATTTGTACAAAAAGCGTTTGAGCTTGTAGGAAAACTTTTTATAGAGATTTTAGAATATACAAAAGCGGGTAGTAAATTCTTATTTGACGGCCTAATTGCAGATATGGATACTTTTGGTTACATTTTTGCTTTTCAAGTATTACCAACCATTATATTTTTCTCTGCATTAACATCTTTATTATTTTATTTAGGTATTATTCAGTGGATTGTAAAGATATTAGCCATTGGTTTGTCTAAGTTTTTGGGTATTTCTGGTATGGAAAGTTTATCTGTAGCAGGTAATATTTTCTTAGGTCAAACAGAAGCACCATTATTAATTAAGGCGTATTTAGAAAAAATGAATAAGTCGGAAATGTTATTGGTGATGATTGGTGGAATGGCCACTGTTGCTGGTGCAGTTTTAGCAGCTTATATTGGTTTTTTAGGTGGTGGAGACAAGGCGCTAGAATTGGTTTTTGCAAAACACTTATTGGCAGCTTCTGTTATGGCAGCACCTGGTGCAATTGTAATAGCTAAAATTTTATATCCTCAAACGGAAAAAGTGAATACAGACGTTAGCGTTTCTCAAGAAAAAATTGGGTCTAATATACTAGATGCTATTGCAAATGGTACAACAGAAGGTTTGCGTTTGGCGGTTAATGTTGGTGCAATGTTACTAGTTTTTGTTGCAGTAATTGCCATGATAAATGGTGGTTTAGGTCTTATTGGAGACCTAACTTCTTTAAACGAAATAATTGTAGCAAATACAAGATATGAAAAGCTTTCTTTAGAATTTTTATTGGGCTATGCTTTTGCACCATTAATGTGGTTAATTGGTGTGCCAACTGTAGATATGACTTTAATGGGGCAGCTTTTAGGTATTAAATTAGCGGCTAGTGAATTTATAGGCTACATTCAGCTAGCAGAACTTAAAGATGTTGCTAATGCAACGCATTTAACCTATAATAAATCGGTAATTATGGCCACTTACATGCTTTGTGGTTTTGCAAATTTTGCATCTATAGGTATACAAATTGGTGGTATTGGTTCTTTAGCACCCGGCCAACGTAAAACCTTATCAGAATTTGGCATAAAAGCCTTAATAGGCGGTACAATTGCCTCTTTAATGTCTGCAACTATTGCAGGGATGATTATTGGTTAATATCCCCATTGTCTTTCAGACATTTCACCAAAGGGGAAAAAGTTAATAACCTATTGATAAATTATGGTTTGAAAGAGTTAAATTTTATCGGTCATTTTTTAAATTTACAAACAAACTAAACACAAGAGTGTTTCTTCCCTTAGGGAAGATTAAGATGGGAATATGAAACAATATCACGATTTAGTAAAGCACGTTTTAGAAAACGGAAACGAAAAAGGCGATAGAACAGGAACAGGTACAAAAAGTGTTTTTGGTTATCAAATGCGATTCGATTTAAGTGAAGGATTTCCTATGGTAACTACTAAAAAGTTGCACTTAAAAAGTATTGTATATGAATTACTTTGGTTTATAAAAGGTAATACTAATATTAAATACTTACAAGAAAATGGTGTAAGAATTTGGAATGAATGGGCAGACGAAAAGGGTAATTTAGGTCCCGTTTATGGGCATCAATGGCGCAATTGGAATAGTGATGAGGTAGATCAGTTAAATGAAGTTATTGCTACTTTAAAAACGAACCCAAACTCAAGAAGAATGTTGGTTTCTGCTTGGAACCCCTCTGTTTTGCCAGATACTTCTGTGTCTTTTTCAGAAAATGTAGCCAATGGTAAAGCAGCTTTACCACCTTGCCATGCGTTTTTTCAGTTTTATGTTTCAGACGGAAAATTATCTTGTCAATTGTATCAAAGAAGTGCAGATATATTTTTGGGTGTTCCTTTTAATATTGCATCTTATGCTTTGTTTACAATGATGATTGCTCAGGTTTGTGGTTATGAAGCAGGAGAGTTTATACACACTTTTGGAGATGCACACATTTACAACAATCATAAAGAACAATTAGAGTTGCAATTGTCTAGAGATATTAGGCCATTGCCAAAGATGAAAATTAATTCAGCAATAAAAAATATAGAAGATTTTACCTTTAACGATTTTGAATTATTAGATTACAATCCACATCCGCATATAAAAGGTAAAGTAGCAATTTAATACCTGAATACAATAAAATAGAAAACGCTTTAAATTAAAAACTTAAAGCGTTTTTTATATCTGTCATTTTAATTTTTTATAGAGATAAAACACTATTTTCTGCGCCAGCATATTCATTCCAAGCAAAAGCATCAGCTTCTGTTTCATTTGCGTAAGCACCATCTATTAAATATCTAAACTCGTAAGAAGAATTTGTTTCTAAATTTACTGTTCCTTTAAATGTACCGTTTTTTAACTTTTTTAATGGCGTAGCTTTTGCGTTCCATTCATTAAAACTACCTATAACTGCAACAGTTTTAGCTTCTTCTGCGGGTACAGTAAACGTTACTTTACAAACAGGTTTACTCTTCAAAAATTGTTTTTTAATAGCCATAATTTTTTAATTTTATCTCTTAATTAAATCTAATATAGGATAAAATTAAAGAAGACCTTCAACATAACAAACAGAATTTAAGTGTTTTATAAAAGAATTATCACTTTACCAATTTGTAGCTTTACAAAGTTCTTATTTAGTAATTTTTCTTGTATTCTATTGCTATGTTCTTAAAATTAGCAATTCTCTTTTAGCTTGATTTTCAGTAACTTTGCTCAGGTATAGGTCTCTTTGACCACTTATTTTTCTTAAAAATAGTTAAAATGAACATTTCTCAAAACATTTCAGCTATTTTTGTTTTTTAAAATAAACAACTATGATTACCGTAATTGCTGCTATTGCAGAAAATAATGCACTTGGTAAAAATAACGATTTGATATGGCACTTGCCTGCAGACCTAAAGAGATTTAAAAAGGTTACCACAGGTAATTATATAATAATGGGTAGAAACACATTTGAATCTATTGGCAAGCCACTACCAAATAGAACTACCATAATTATTACTAGAAATACAAATTATTTTGAAGAAGGTTGTTTAATTGCGCATAGCCTAGAGGAAGCTTTAGAGTTAGCAAAAGCACAAAAACAAATATTTATAATTGGTGGGGCTCAGATTTATAAAGAAACGTTGGCAAAAGATTTGGCAGATCAGTTAGATATTACATTGGTGCATAAAGCCTTTGATGCAGATGTTTATTTTCCTGAGATTAATAAAAAGATCTGGAAAGAAACAGCAAGAGAAGATTTTAAAGCTGATGACAAAAATAAATACGACTACAGTTTTATCTCTTATCAGAAAAACTAATTTATTCTATTCGTTCTAAAACCACCACCTAAATTTATATTATATTTTTGTTGTGCAAATAAAAAGTAATTGAATAATTTGTAGTTTACATCATAACCATAATCTATGTTTGGTTGATAATCGATGATGTTTTCGTAAATATTCTGATTAAAACGCGATGGATTTTGTGCTCTTAAATTCCAAGAAATTACCCAAGCTCTATTTCTAGCTTCTAAATAGTTTTGGTTGTAAAAACCTTTTGGTTGTGCAATTGAATTTAAGTAATTGTTAAAGCCAATATCTATAATAATAATTTTATACTCTAAACTGTCATTAGCAATTACTACAGGTTCTTCTTTTGTTAGTTTTGGGTTGTTTTTTGGTAAACCTGAACAAGACCAAAAAATAAAGGCAAGTATTAAAAAAGTTACAAGTTTTTTTATAATTTTCATGATTCTTAAAGGTATTAAATTTTTATGAATTGAAATTGTAGTTTGTGTTTCCTCATTTTTGTTAAATATATAGCCGTATTTCTAAATAAAACTTTCATTTAGTAAATAGGTATGCTTATTTAGTTAACCAGTTTTTATAGAAAAATACTTAAAAAAATAGATGATTTTTTATGATTTTTAGTAGTAATTTGCTTTTTAAAATTAAAGTATGAAACAAAGATGTTTTTGGGTTACCTCAAGTAAATTATACCAAGAGTATCACGATAATGAATGGGGTAAGCCAGTTTATGATGATAAAACCTTGTTTGAGTTCTTACTGCTAGAAACTTTTCAAGCAGGCTTAAGTTGGATTACCATTTTAAACAAAAGAGAAAATTTTAGAAACGCATTTGATAATTTCGATTACAGAAAAATAGCAAAATATCCAGAAAGTAAATACCAATCTTTATTACAAGATGCAGGTATCATAAGAAATAAATTAAAAATTAAAAGTGCCATTACAAACGCAAAACTTTTTATGCAGATTCAAGAAGAATTTGGCTCGTTTTCTAAATTTATTTGGGCTTATGTTAATGATAAACCTATTTTAAATCAGTTTGAAAATAGAGAAGACGTTCCTGCAACAACAACATTATCAGAAAAAATATCTAAAGACTTAAAAAAAAGAGGTTTTAAATTTGTTGGTTCTACAGTTATCTATGCATACATGCAAGCAATAGGTATGGTTAATGATCATACAAAAAACTGTTTTAAATATCCTGTTTTATGAAAATATTGCAAATACCCAAACAAGATTTAAAAAGACTTGGTTATGTTTTTCTAAGAAAAGTGGGCATTTTTATAGGTTTTATTTTTATACTTTTTTTTGATGGAACTTATTTCACAGAAAACTATGTAAATTCTCAAGTGCCTATAAATATGTTAGCATTGTTCAGCTTTCTTTGGATGTACAAAAGGGCTTTTCCAAGGGTTAGAAAACTAATGCTAATTGCAGTTATAATTGGTCTTTTAGGAGAGTATTTTTTTTCTGTTTATTTAAATATGTATACCTACAGATTAGGAAATGTGCCTTGGTATGTACCTCTGGGCCATGCAGCACTTTATGGTAGAGTTTTTATTTTTAGCAAAGACGTTTTAGCAAGAAAATATCACAAAGAAATAGAACAACTATTTAGTTATATTATTATAGCTTTTGCAACAGTGTATTTAGCTTTTTTTGCCGATGTTTTTGGTTTTGTAATGACCTTTTTCGTCTTTTTACTACTACACAAAAGACCTAAAGATAAACTGTATTTTTATACCATGTATATTGTAGTTGCCTTGTTAGAAATTGGAGGAACTGCCTTTGGTTGTTGGTATTGGCCTGCTTTTGCGTTTAATGTGTTTGATTTTTTACCTAGTAATAATCCACCAAGCGGAATTAGTTTGTTCTATTTTTTACTGGATATTAGCTGTTTTTTAATTTATTTTTTAATTTACAATAAAACATGGTCACGTTTTAAAAGTGTTAAAACTAAAAATTAGTGCTTTTTGTTATGCTGATGAAGCAGATTTTTACAATTTTAAATTGCTAGAGAAGGTGAATTAATGTCCCGTAAAAAAACGAATTGCCATAAAAATTAAAACAATTAAACCTCCATAAAGTAATACTTTTTTACCTGAATTTTGATAGTAACGTTTATGATTTTTAACATCTTTTTTGTAGCTATAAATCATTAAAGAAATAAAAGCAACAATAAAAAATATCATAAAAATAATTCTTCCTGTGGTAAAAAAAGCTAAAAACATAAGGTCGTATTCTTAATAAGTTATTTATTAAATTTAATTAAAAAGTATAAAATTTTTAAAAAATCGAGCTATTTTGTCTTTCTAAAAATAATATAAATTTTACAATACGAAATTACGAATTAAATAACTTTTAATAATTAAAATAGTATGAAAAATAAAATAGCTGCCGTACAAAAATTTCATAAGGCTTTTGGTGCAGGAATAAAACACAAACCAACAGCATCTATAGGAGAAGATAGAAATTTACTGCGTTTTAATTTAATGAAAGAAGAAAACGAAGAATATTTAGAAGCTGCTAAAAATAACGATTTGGTGGAAGTTGCAGATGCTTTAGGTGATATGCTATATATTTTATGCGGCACAATTGTAGAACATGGTATGCAAGAAAAAATAGAAGAAGTGTTCAACGAAATTCAGCGTAGTAATATGAGCAAGTTGGGAGAAGATGGCAAACCTATTTACAGAGAAGATGGTAAAATTTTAAAAGGACCCAATTATTTTAAACCAAATATTAAAGAGATTTTAGAGCAGTAAGTTTCTTAGATTATAGATACAGGATATATGAGACAAGAGACAAGAGACAAGAGACAGGAATCAGGAAACAAATTTCAAGAAACAAGATACAAGAATCAGGATAGCAAAGAGGTAATATTTAATAGAGTTTTTTTAGCCTTTTTGCAGAAGTTAGATTGAAATTATTTTTTTAGCATTTTAATCAAAATGAGTGATATTTTCTCTAACATAATCTAATGTAAGTGCAATAATATCATCTTCATATTTTTCGAATTCGTCATCTAAATCGTCCCATAAATCTATGTTTGCTTCTTTTTCCATTAAAATACTTCTTCTAGTATTTAAATCTTTAGGAACAGGAATTACGGGAAACAAGAAAATGGCCTTGGTTAAAATAGCTACAGTTTTTTCTGCTTTTATTGCCAAATATGCCTGAAAAATTTCATGCGTAAATTGCCCTGAAGAATCAAAAAAGAACTGAATAAAACCACCTTCTGTAACATTGTTTTCTAAAATATCGATATAGATAAAATTCTTTTCAAAATCATTTAAATTGCTAAAATCATCTCTTTTAGCAATTTTTTTTGTGATGATTTCTCCAATACGCGTAATTTTTTCGCTGTCACTATTTAATAATAAAGCAATCTCTGTAGAAGTCATTTTTTGTTTTTTTCTAGTTCTCTTTTTCGCATTGGCATTCCATCTATACTAGTAAAAATATTGTCTAAAGGTATTAACTTGTTTGCTGTTTGTTTTACAGCGCCGTCTAAACCTATTAAAATTGTTTTAAACTTTGTTTTTTCTAAAATAAATGTTGAATATAAATTAGAAGAGTTAATCCATTCCCTTTCAAAATTAACACCATAAGAAGTTGTATTAAACTTGTATAGTATTAATTTCCTTTCTAAAAATTGATGTTGTTTTTTATCAATTTCTAGTACATAGTTTCTAAAATCAGTATCATTTTTATCTTCAGTAAAAACCAACAACACTCTTTTTTGCCATTTGTGTTTCGTTAAATTCTGTCCAAAACTTATCAAACTAAAAAATAAAAGGAGTGTTGTTAACTTCATTCAAACTAAATTGATATTACTTTATTCCATGGCTTTTTTAAAAGCACTAAAACCGCCAACAATAGGTATTGTAATTTTAGTTTTGGTTAAATCTACAGTTAATTCTGTACCAGGTTTTGGTAGTAAGGTATATTCAGAATCACTAGAAAAAATAAGCAAACCAATTTGTTGTCCTTTTTTAATAATTTGGTCATCAGGTTGTAAATCAAAAGTCATTTCATAAAACTTACCTACTTTTAAAGGTTTACTTTTTGTAAGTGATTTGTAGTTTTGTAAATCTGCCCAACCACGCGTAATAATATTATCTGTTATTTTAGTTCTTCTTCCTTTATTCCATGGTAAAGAAACCAGATATACAGATAAATTTACAGCCTCTTTAGAACTGGCTGCTTTAATAGTTATTCTTGAAATACCAGAAATATGTACATCTTCTTTTAAAGTTGGTGTAACGTATAACAAACGGTGGTTTGTATAATCTGCCTGGGCCAAAGCTTCTGCAGAAAAAGAATAATTATCTACTAAGGTTTCTTTTTGTTTTGTTGTATTTTGTTTAAAAGTTAAAGTACCAATTTCTGGTGCATTTCCACTTAAATATAGCGTTACATTTTGTGCATCAGGATTTGGGTAATTTTCATAAGCAGTAGGTGAACTTTGTCTGTCATCTTCTCTAACAATCCAAGCTTTAGCATCGTTTTCTACATTATTAGCAACACCATGTAAATATTTGGTAAACCACCTATTCATCATTTTAATTGTTGGTGGTCCTCCATGTCCATTTTGGTGGTAATAGATTTGAGTAGGTAAGCCCATTTCTGTAGCTTTTTTATAGATTCTGTAACTGTGTTCTGGCATTACATTCCAATCATTAAAACCATGAGACATTAACAAGGCCGCTTTCATGGGTTGCATTTCATTTAAATAATCTCTACCTGCCCAAAAATCATTATAATCTCCAGTTTCTCTATCCATTCCGTTTGCCAATTCTGTATCTCTTACAACGCGGTTGTTTCTAGCTCTATTTTCTTCTTTGCCACTGTGAATAAAATCGTACAAAACATCTATATCTTCACCTAAATAACCACCTGGAGAACGCACCAAACCATTAGATCTGTAATAGTGATAGTAAGAAGTATTTGGTGCAATAGGTATAATAGCTTCTAAACCAGCTACACCTGTAGTGGCTGCTGCTAAAGGGATTGTTCCATTGTAAGAAGTACCTGTCATTCCTACTTTTCCAGTACTCCAAAACGCAGTAACTTTTTCGTTTCCTTCTCTCTCAGAAAAACCTTTAGCTCTGCCATTTAACCAATCTATTACAGCCTTTGGCGCTAAAGATTCATTATCTCCACCAACTGTTGGTGCACCATCAGATAATCCAGTTCCTGGGGAAGAAGAATGCACCACAATATAACCTCTAGGAACCCAAGTTCTAATTTGAGAATTCGAAATAATGGGTCTTTTACCTGTTCTTTGCACTTCTACATGCACAGGTTTTGGCATTTTTTCTCCTAATTCATGCTTTACATTCCAAAATAATTCTTTACCACCTCTTGCTACTCCTGCATAATATGGGCTAGATTCGTAAACTACAGGTAATTTTAAACCTTCAGTTTCTGTTTGTTTTGGTCTTGTTACAGCCACATGCATTCTGTCTAATTTTCCATCACCATCAGAATCAAATTCAGTTTCTACCCATAAATCATGGCGAATCCAATTTTCTGGATTTTTAAAACTTTCTACAACTTGAGCTTCACCGTCTTTAAAAATAGGTGTTACTTTTTCTTGAGCATATACCTGAATAATAAAAGTAAGTAATAGTATGTAAATTATTTTTTTCATCTGTATTGTTTTTCTCCTAAAGTCGGAAGTTTAGCTACTATTTTAATACTGTAAATTCTATACTAGAGTCTGTAAAAACACTGTGTGTTTGGGTTTTAAAATCTTTTTCATCTGCTTTGTAAATATTATCTACATACGTTTGCGGATTCAAATCAATTAACGGAAACCAAGTACTTTGCACTTGAATTTGTAATTTATGTCCTTTTTTAAAAGTATGAAAAACGTCTTGTAATTTAATGTTTACAGCTGTTTTTTTGTTCGGTGTAAAAGGTTCTGGAAACTCAAAACTATTTCTAAATCGACCTCTTAAAACTTCACTTCTAACCATTAAATGGTAGTTACTCATTTTTAAGTGATCTTGTAATTTGTCATTTTCTTTATCGGTTGCTAAGTCAGATGGATGCACGTCTATTACTTTTACAATCCAATCTGATGCAGTACCTGTTGTAGCCACTTTTAATTTCGCTAAAATATCTCCAGCAAGCGTATAATCTTCAGTTAAAATATCAGTTTCAAAAACCAATACATCTGGTCTTCTTGCAGCAAAACGCTGGTCGTCTGTCATGTATTTACGTGGTGTAAAAACCGTTTTAATATCTTCAGAATAGGGCACAGGTCGTTTTATATCACTAATGAAATTAATTTTTGCTGTTCCTTTTTTATTAGCCGTTAATTCTTGATTTTCAGATAAAAACCAATCTTCTTTTACTACATTTTTAGGTGGCCAAGCATCATAAGACTTCCATTCTTTTTTACCAGAATCAAAAACATAAGCTTCTGGCAAACCAGAGTTTTTATCTCCTGTTCCTTTTAAAAAGTGATTAAAAAATTTGGTTTCTATTTCCTTCTGATAATTTAAAGAAATAGAATCGCCAAAATAATAATTACCCACATAGTTTTTTTGCACAGAACTTGCCCATCTACCATGATCCCAAGGACCAAAAACCAACGTATTGTAATTGTCTTTACCATGTTTTTCTATGCCTTTATAGGTCTCTAAAGGTCCGTATAAATCTTCAGCATCAAACCAACCACCAACAACCATGGTTGCTACAGAGCTTGGTACTTTATTCATGTGCTGAATAATGCCTTTGCTTTGCCAAACAGAATCGTAATTTGGGTGTTCTGTAATTTCTTTCCAAAAGAAATCATCTATTTTTTCTTTGGAAGCCTTTCCATTTACATCTAATTTCTCATATTGAAAAAACTCGTTTAAGTTCTTTAAAGGCCCCTTGTCTAAAAAGAATTGATATTGATCTTGTGTGTTCATTTTTGGGAAAGAATACCAAGCAGCGTCTGTTGGTGTGTCTTTATAAGTGCCAAATAAAGAGATGGCTCTAAAATAGCTTAATAAAAATGCGCCATTATGATGAAAATCATCAAAAAAGAAATCGCCAATACAAGCTTGTGGAGAAGCCGCTTTTAAAGCAGGATGTGCATCTATTGCAGATACTGTTGCATAATGGCCAGGATAAGAAATACCCCAAGTACCAACATTTCCATTGTTGTTTTTAACATTTTTAACCAGCCAATCAATAGTGTCATAGGTGTCAGAAACTTCGTCAGATTCGTTTTCTTTTTTATTGGGTAAATAAGCACGCATGTTATCGTAAACGCCTTCACTCATCCAGCGCCCGCGCACATCTTGGTAAACAACAATATTACCTTCTTTCATTAAATGCACGTTTGGGGCTATTTTTGTTTTCATTTTTCCTTCCCCATAAGGCGCAGAACTATAAGGTGTTCTTTGCATTAAAATTGGGTATTTTTTAGAGGTATCTTTAGGCGAATAAATAGTAGTGTGCAACTTAATACCATCTCGCATTGTAATGGCTACTTCCTTTTTAGTGTAATTATCTACAACATAAGTGTCTTTTTTGTTTTTTTCTGATGTTTTATCTGCAGTGCAATTCATAAAAACAACGCTAATAAATAGGCAAGTAAAGTAGTTAAGGAGTGTTTTTTTCATAAGATGTTTGTTTTGTAGTGCCTAAAATTACAAAACAAAACAGAGTTAGTAGAAAAGGATTTGTTAAAATAAAACTTTATAAAAAGTAGATTGAATTGTGAAACTTATAGTTCTTAATATTCACTTCATTTAAATTACAAAGTACAGTAGAAATATTATTTTATCTGAATTGCATTATTCTTGCGTCTTTTTGAAATAAGATAAATCAATACTAAGAAATAGCTTCCAATAAAAATGATTATTTTCGCAGCTGATTAAAAAAGTAAATTAGAACAACAATTAAATAATTTTAAATGAAAGCATATATTTTTCCTGGACAAGGAGCACAGTTTTCTGGAATGGGGTTAGATTTATATGAAAAATCTGCTTTAGCACAAGAATATTTTGAAAAAGCAAACGATATTTTAGGTTTTTCTATTACAGATATTATGTTTGAAGGAACTGCAGAACAGTTAAAAGAAACAAAAGTTACACAACCTGCGATTTTTTTACATTCTGTAATTTTAGCAAAAGTTTTAGGAGATTCTTTTCAGCCAGAAATGGTTGCAGGTCATTCTTTAGGTGAATTATCTGCATTGGTTGCAAATGGTGTTTTATCTTTTGAAGACGGATTAACTTTAGTCTCTAAACGTGCTTTGGCCATGCAGAAGGCTTGCGAAGTGCAAAAATCTACAATGGCAGCTGTTTTGGGTTTAGAAGATAATGTAGTAGAAGAAACTTGTGCTGCAATTGATGGAGTAGTAGTAGCAGCAAATTACAATTGTCCTGGGCAATTGGTGATTTCAGGAGAAATTGAAGCTGTAGAAAAAGCCTGTGAAGTTTTAACTGAAAAGGGAGCAAGAAGAGCTTTATTGTTGCCTGTTGGTGGTGCATTTCACTCGCCAATGATGGAACCTGCAAGAGAAGAATTAGCTGCAGCAATTAAAGCAACTACTTTTAGCGAACCAACTTGTGCTGTGTATCAAAATGTGGTGGCAAAAGCGGTTACAAATCCTGAAGAAATTAAAGAAAACTTAATTGCTCAATTAACTGCTCCTGTAAAATGGACACAATGCGTACAAGCAATGATTGCAGATGGTGGAACAGAATTTGTGGAAGTTGGACCTGGTAAAGTATTACAAGGTTTAATGCGTAAAATAGATAGAAGTGTTGCCGCAAGTGGCGCTGTTATTGAATAGGTTTTAGAAGGAAGCAGTAGGAAGGAAAAAAGAACTTATAATCAAGAATCAAGAATCAAGAGGCAAGAAACAAGAAACAAGGAAAAAATCCCATTTTCATATTTGAAATTGGGATTTTTTTTGTTGTTTAAAACTTAAAACTAATTCCTAATTCTTAATTTTCTCTTGCGTTTTGTTTAGTAAAATTGGTTCTCCATAACCCAATTCTTTCATTCTTTCTAATTGCGTTTCTGCATCACCTACAACCAGCCAAATCATTTTACTAGGGTTTACATAATTGTTTGCTAACTCTTTAATTCTATCTGTAGTCATATTTTTTACTACTTTTTCTCTTTCTGAAACATAATCAGCTTTCATGTTATAATTACTAATGTTAGACAACATTCTTAATTTAGCACCAGCAGTCTCAAAAGCTCTAGCATTACTTTTAATTAAAAAACTTTTGGTAGTTTCTAAATCTTTATCAGAAAATGTTTCTGGATAATCTTCTAATATTTTTTTAACAGCTTGCGCAGATTCTAAAGTAACGTTAGAACGTACGCCACTAGAAATGGTAAATGCTCCTTTTGCTTTTGTGCCAGAAAAATTAGAACGAATTCCATAGGTGTACCCTTTTCCTTCTCTTAATTCTTGTGTTAATCGAGAAGCAAAACCACCACCACCTAAAATATAATTCATAACAGAGGCTGGGTAAAAATCTTTGTCTGTAGCTGCTAAAGCAGGGGCTCCAAATTGTAAAACAGATTGTTTTGCATTGGGTATATCATAAAAATAAACTACAGGTTTTGTTGGTGCATCTGGTGTTTTATATTCAGGAATGGTTACTTTTTTAGCTTTCCATTTTTCATTTAAATCATTTAAAGAAGCAGTTATATTTTCTTCAGAAATAGCACCTACAACTAATAATTTTGCCACACTTGGCGAAATGTAGTTGTTGTAAAAACTTTTTACATCTTCAATAGTTATCGATTTAACAGAGGAAATTGTACCTAAAGTATTTTTAGACCTCATATTTTCTTTACCGTAAATTAACTCATTATACGTATTTCTTGCCACCGCATTTGGATTTGCCTCTTGCTGTCTTAAACTAGTAACAGTTGCTTTTTTCAGTAAGCTGAACTCTTTTTCATCAAACCTTGGCTCTAATAACATTTCTTCTGCTAAAGCGAGAGTTTTTGTGTAGTTTTTGGCTAAAGTAGTACCACTAATTGTAATGCTCTCTTTATCAGAATACACAAAAATAGAAGCACCTAATTCTTGTATAGCCTCTTCCAATTCTTTTACCGTTTTGTTTTTTGTGCCTTTATTTAACAATTCTGCGGTTAGGTTGGCAACCCCTAACTTATCCATACTTTCTAATAATTGTCCACCATCAATAGTTAAATTAAAACGAACCAAAGGAACTTCATCATTTTCTATACCATAAATTTTTAAGCCATTTTCTAGGGTATTTTCATAAACTTTTGGAACAGCTAAAGAAGGCGTTTTACCATAAGGAGGCTCTTCACTTCTATTAAAAGATGATGGTGTTTTGGTATAAGTTGCTGTAATTTTAGGGTCAAAACTTTCTTCTGCACCAACCACAATTTTTTCTTCAACAACATCAGCTAATATAGAGCCGTCAAGTGCTAATTCTTTGGAATTTTTAGGTACAAAGCTAGTAGCAATGTAGTTTTGGTTTTTAATGTAGGTATTATAAACGCGCATTACATCTTGTGTTGTAACTCCTAATGTGTTTTTTATATCTTCAGTTACAAAACCAGGATTACCAGTGTACGTATTGTAAGACGCTAAATTTGTTCCTTTACCCAAAACACTAGATAAACTCCTGTAGAAATTTGTTTCTTGGCCTGCTTTTATTCTTTTTAAATCTTTTTCTGAAATTCCTTCTGCTTCAAATTTTGCAAAAGCTTTTTCTACTCCTGCTAAAACTTCGTCTAATTTTTTGTTATTAAAAGCTCTTATAGACAATTGAATTTCTCCTGCCAATTCAGAATTTCTGCTAAACATTCCTGTAAAAGAAGTGAGTTTTAAATCGTCTATTAAAACTTGATTCATAGGAGCAGATTTACCGTCTGTTAAATATTCGCTTAATACATCTAACGCATAAGCATCTTTATGATAACTTTCTACAGTAGGCCAAACCATAGTAAGTTGTGGTACTCTTGCAAAATTATCTTCGTAGTATAATTTTTTAGTTTCTTTTACAAAACCGGATCTTTTTTCTAAAGGCGCTATTTCTTCCCCTTTAGGGATTTCATCAAAATATTTTTTAACCCATTTTGTAGCTTGTTCAATATCTAAATCACCAGACAAAACTAAAGTAGCATTGTTTGGTACATACCATTTGTTAAAGAAATTTTTTACATCTTGTAAGGTTGCGTTTTGTAAATCTTCTAAAGAACCAATTACTTGCCAATTGTAAGGATGGTCTTTAGGATACAGATTTTTACCAATTACATATTGATTATGCCCATAAGGTCTATTGTCTACACCTTGTCTTTTTTCGTTTTTAACTACTTGTTTTTCTTTGGCTAAAACAGGTTCTGTAACTGTGTTTATAAAATATCCTAATTTGTCTGCCTCTGCCCAAATCATTTTTTCTAAAGCATCTTTTGGTACAGTTTGTAAGTAATTTGTTCGGTCTCTAGAAGTAGATCCATTAGCGCCAGAACCTCCAATTCTTGCACTCATTTTATCTAAACCGCCTTTTCCTAAATTTTCGCTTTCTAAGAATAATAAGTGCTCAAATAAATGAGCAAAGCCTGTTCTGCCTTCAATTTCTCTTGCAGAACCCACATGTACCATTAATTCTACAGCAACAACCGGGTCTGATTTATCTACATGAAAGATTACATCTAAACCATTTTCTAGTTCTATTTTTTTATAATTGATGCTAAGTTCTGGTGTTTTTTCTTCGGATGAGTTTGCGCAAGAAAATAGGAAAAGAATTGCTAAAAAAGCAAGAAATGTATTCTTCATGATTAAGTGGATTTTAGATTTTAAAACTACTAAAATGACAATGATAAAAATTAAGATTTTTGTTAAATAAAATGCAAAAATAAACCTTAAAAGCATCTGTTTTAAGGTTTAAATGTATCTGTATTTTAGGTAGTTACTATTTTTGTTGCTGTTGCCATTTCCAAGCAGAATCTAGGGCTTCATCTAAAGACTTTTCTGTTTTCCAGTTTAATTCTTTATTGGCAATTGTAGTATCTGCATAAGCAGCAGTAATATCTCCTTCTCTTCTGCCAACAATTTTATAATTTAAAGGTTTTTTAGAAGCTTTTTCAAAAGCTTTAATAACCTCTAAAACAGAACTTCCTGTGCCAGATCCTACGTTAAAAAACTCAAACTTTTCTTTATTTCTATTTTCTATTAATCTATTTAACGCAGCAATATGAGCTTTTGCTAAATCTACAACATGTATATAATCTCTAATGGCAGTTCCGTCTTCAGTTGAGTAATCATTACCAAAAACAGAAAGTTCTTTTCTTATTCCTGCCGCAGTTTGTGTTACAAACGGAATTAAATTTTGAGGAATACCCAATGGTAATTCGCCAATTTTAATAGATTCATGTGCGCCAATAGGATTAAAATAACGCAAAGCAATTGCATTTAATCCGTGTGCTTTACACGTTTCTTGTATAATTTCTTCTCCTATTTGCTTGGTGTTTCCATAGGTAGATTCTGCTTTTTTAACAGGAGCATTTTCTGTAATTGGTAGTTCATCCGCTTGGCCATAAACCGTGCAAGAAGAAGAGAAAATAAAATTATCTAATTTTCTATTTCTCATTTCTTGAAGAATATACACTAAACTGCCAATGTTATTTTCGTAATAATCTAATGGGTTTTGTACACTTTCTCCAACGGCTTTAAATGCCGCAAAATGTATAATTCCGTCTATTTTATTCGTGTCAAAAAAAAATTTGACATCACTTTTAATTCTTAAATCTATCTGGTGAAATTCCGGTTTTTTTCCTGTAATTTCTGTAATACTGTCTAAAACTTTTAAGGTAGTGTTAGATAAATCATCAATAATAACAACTTCAAAACCTTTATTTTGTAGTTCTACAACTGTATGAGAACCAATAAAACCTAAACCACCTGTAACTAATATTTTTTTCATTTTTAGCTTATGAAATTGTTAATGGTGCTTGTAATAAATTCTAATTGTTCAGTAGCTAACTCTGTATGCATTGGTAGAGAAATTACTGTTTTTATCAATTCGTTAGTTACAGGAAAGTCACTTTCTTTATAACGATTATCTTTATATGCTTTTTGAGAATGCAAAGCAACCGGATAATAAATGGCGTTTGGAATTCCTTTTTCTAACAAATGTTGGTGCAAATCATCTCTTTTGCCATTGGTTATTTGTAATGTATATTGATGAAAAACGTGGCAATCACAAACATCGCAAATTTGTCCACAACTATTTGTTGCATTAGATTTTGTAGTTGGTGTAATTATATTTTTATTATTTGCAAATGCATTGTTATAAAAACGAGCCGCATTTCTTCTTGCATTACAATAGCTATCTAAATTAGGTAATTTTGCTTTTAAAACTCCTGCTTGTATAGCATCTAACCTAGAGTTTACACCAACAACGTCATGATAATATCTGGTGTACATTCCATGATTTACAATTCCTCTAATGGTGTGTGCTAAATCATCATCATTAGTAAAAATTGCACCACCATCTCCATAGCAACCTAAATTTTTAGAAGGAAAAAAAGAGGTAGTTCCTACGTTGCCTATAGTACCTGCTTTCTTTTTTGAACCATCTTTAAACGTATAATTTGCGCCAATTGCTTGTGCGTTGTCTTCAATTACAAATAGATTGTGGTCTTTAGCAATTTCCATAACAGCATCCATATTTGCTACTTGTCCAAATAAATGAACGGGTACAATTGCTTTAGTTTTTGGAGTTATTGCCTTTTTTAAAGCTTCAATATTGATGTTAAAAGTATCTTTTTCTACATCTACTAATACAGGTGTTAATTTTAACAAAGCAATAACTTCTACAGTGGCTGCAAAAGTAAAATCTGCTGTAATAACTTCGTCTCCTTGCTCTAGACCTAAACCCATCATTGCAATTTGCAAAGCATCTGTACCATTTGCACACGGAATTACATGTTTTACATTTAGGTATTTCTCTAAATCCGCCTGAAATTCGTGTACTAAAGGTCCGTTTATATATGCAGATGTGTTTAAAACCTGTTGAATAGAATCGTTAACAGAATCTTTAATTTTTGCATATTGACCTTGTAGGTCTACCATCTGAATTTTTTTCATGAAGTTGCGTTTTTTTAACATTTCAAAAATACAATATAATTCCTTTATCTTTGAGATTATCAAAAACATTTCCATGAAAATTATTAAAAAAATAGTGCTTTCTTTAGTATTCATAATTGTTTTAATTATTGCCTGTGCGTGGAGTTATGCAAAGTGGTTGGCGCCAGATTATAATGGAACTTTTGAATTGGAAAAAATCTCTGAACAGATAACTATTCAATTTGATGAAGTTGGCGTGCCTCACATTAGTGCTCAAAATCAAAAAGATGCCTATTTGGCTTTGGGTTATGTGCATGCACAAGATAGATTATGGCAAATGGAATTGATAAGAAGAATAGCTGCTGGCAGATTGTCTGAAATTTTTGGTAGAGATTTGCTTAAAACAGATGTTTTTTTTGCTGGTTTAGGAATTGAAGAAGCGGCTGAAAAAACAATTGCAGTATTAGATAAATCAGCAGAAAGTTATGTGTTAACACAGGCTTATTTAGATGGAATTAATCAATATATAAAAGAAGGAAAAACACCTTTAGAGTTTACCATGTTGGGTATAGAAAAGGAATATTATACCATAAAAGATGTGTATAATGTTTTTGGTTATATGGCTTTTAGTTTTGCTGTTGCGCATAAAACAGACCCTTTACTAACAGAGGTGAAAGAAAAGTTAGGAGATAATTATTTTGAAGAATTAGTGTCTAATAATTTAGAAAACTTAACCATAAATAAAACAGAAGTTTCTAAAATTAAAGGAAGTTTGTCAGTTGCTGTAAATAAATTGATGCAAAAATTGCCAGTAGCTACATTTATTGGCAGTAATTCTTGGGTTTTGGGGCCAGAAAAAACTAAAAATGGAAAAGTAATTTTTGCGAATGATCCACACATAGGATATTCGCAACCTTCAGTTTGGTATCAAAACCATATTAGAACACCAGATTTTGAAATGTATGGTTTTAATATTGCGTTAATGCCATTTCCATTATTAGGTCATAATAAAACGTATGCCTATGGTTTAACAATGATGGCAAACGACGATTTAAACTTTTATATAGAAGAAAATAATCCTAATAATCATAAGCAATACAAAACAGAAAATGGTTTTAAAAATTACGCGATTCGCAATAAAACCATTTCAATTAAAAATGAAAAAGATACTACCTTTCAAGTTAAAGTAAGCAGGCATGGACCAATAATGAATGGAATTATTTCGCATTTAGAAGATGAAAGACCTATTGCCATGCATTGGATTTACACGCAATTAAAAAATGAACAATTGGCAGTTACTTATGAAATGTCTCATGCCAAATCTTTAATGGATTTTAGAAATGCGGTTTCAAAAATTCATGCTCCTGGTTTAAATGTAATGTATGGTGATGCAAAAGATAACATTGCATGGTTTGCCTCTGCAAAATTATACAACTTAAGAGATAGTTTGTCCTCTAAAACCTATTTAAAAGGAAGCAATGGTAAAGATGATATTTTAGCTTATTTACTATTTTCTGAAAACCCACAAGCTATAAATCCAAGTAATTACTATGTGTATTCTGCAAATAATCAACCAGAAATGCAAAATGGGGAATTGTATCCAGGCTATTATCAACCAGAAGACAGAGCAAAAAGAATAACAACCTTACTAAATGCAAAGGATAATTTTACTAAAAATGATGTAGCTACTATGTTGTATGATGTAAAATCTTCTAAAGTATCAAAAATAATTTTAGATTTAGTAAAAAATATCAATCAGTCGAATTTATCAGCTTTAGAAAAAAAAGCAATTTTAATTTTACAAAATTGGGATAGTAATTATTTAAAAAATGCTGTAGCACCAACAATTTACAACCGATTTTTATATGAGTTTTTGGCAGCAACGTATAAAGATGAAATGGGCGATAGTTTTACGTTGTTTATAAATTCTCAGTTGCAAGACCAAGCCTTGCCAATACAACTTAAGAAAGAAACTTCTGTTTGGTGGGATAATATTGATACTAAAAATAAAGTTGAAAATAGAAAGGAAATTATTACAAAGGCTTTTCTAAAAACAATAGTGTTTTTAGAAAATCAATTAGGACAAAATATAAAAGATTGGACTTGGAGTAGGGTGATTTCTGTGGAGTATGAACATGCAATAGGTAAAGCAGGTGGTTTTTTAAGAACATTTTTTAATGTTGGCCCTTTTGAAACTATTGGTGGAAATGAAGTAATTAACAACCAAATTTTTGATTTAGATAGCACAGGAATTTATAAAATTAAAGCTGGGCCTTCTACAAGAAGAGTAGTAGATTTTTCTGATGTAGAAAATAGTTTGTCTATTTTACCAACAGGGCAATCTGGCAATGTGTTTAGTAAATATTACAAAGATCAGGCAAAAAAGTATGTAGATGGTGAGTTTGTAAAAATGCGTCTGAATATAGAAGGTGTTAAAAATAGCACTCAAGTACTAATTTTGAAACCCAAAAAATAGCAAAATTTATTGGCAAGCATCCCAAATTGGGTCTTTTGGTGTTGGTGCAATTATAGTAATGTTTTTTTTAGAAACTGGGTGTATAAATTTTATTTTTCTGGCATGTAAACTTATGCTTCCATCTTTATTACTTCTTTTGGCACCATATTTTAAATCGCCTTTAATTATGCAACCAATATTTGCCAATTGTGTTCTTATTTGGTGATGTCTGCCAGTTTCTAAATCAATTTCCAATAAGGTGTAATTGTCTAGCTTTTTTGCTACTTTATAGTGTAGTATTGCTTTTTTACTGCCTTCAATTTCTTTTTTGTACACAAAAGATTTATTTTTTTTAGTATCTTTTTTTAAGAAATTAGTTAGCGTATTTGTTGCTTGCAAAGGTTTGTTTTGTACTAAAGCCCAATACGTTTTATCAATAGTTTTATCGCGTAACATTTTGTTTAAACGCTCCAAAGCTTTAGAGGTTCTTGCAAAAATTACTATTCCAGAAGTAGGTCTATCTAATCTGTGCACTGTGCCAATAAAAACATTACCAGGTTTGTTGTATTTTTCTTTTACATATTCTTTTACAACATCGCTTAATGGCTTGTCGCCAGTTTTATCTCCTTGTACAATATCACCTGAGTTTTTGTTAACCACTATAATATGATTGTCTTCAAATAAAACCGATAAATTGTTTTTGGTAGATTGCATTGTAATGCTCTAAAATAAAGATTTAGTAACTATGAATAAGTAACTTATTTAAAATCTTTGGCTACATCTTCATTAATTTGATCAATAAATGTCAAAAATTCTTTTCTGCCTAAACCAGTAGAAGATGAAGTTAAAAAAGTTTCGGGTAAAGACTCCCAATGTTGCAATAATTTCTTCTTGTAAGAGGTAATTTGTTTATTCAATTTAGAACTTCCTAATTTATCTGCTTTTGTAAAAACAATACAAAACGGAATTTGGTTTTCGCCCAAAAACTGCATAAAATCTAAATCTATTTTTTGAGGATCGTGTCTAGAATCTATCAAAACAAAAGTACAAACCAATTGCTCTCTTTCTTTAAAATAGTTTTCTATAAAATACTGAAAAATTACGCGTTTCTTTTTAGAGACTTGCGCATAACCATAGCCTGGTAAATCTACCAAAAACCATTCTTCATTAATTTTAAAGTGGTTAATTAGTTGTGTTTTACCTGGTTTACCAGAAATTTTGGCCAAATCTTTACGCTCCATTAACATGTTTATTAATGAAGATTTACCAACATTAGAGCGCCCAATAAAAGCATATTCTGGCAATCTATCTTTTGGAGCTTTGGTAACATTACTGTTACTCATTATAAATTCAGCCGCTTTAATTTTCATTACTTAAACTTTCTCTCAGTAAGCCAATTGTCAACAATGCTATTAAATTCTTCTGGTTTTTCCATCATTGCTGCATGGCCACATTTATCAATCCAAAATAATTCTGAATCTGGTAGTAATTTATGAAAATCAATGGCAACCTCTGGTGGTGTAACTGTATCTTGTTTTCCCCAAACAAGACAAGTTGGTTGGCTCATTTCAGGTAAATCTTTGGACATATTATGTCTAATGGCACTTTTTGCAATAGCTAAAGTTCGTATTGCAGAGTTTCTATCGTTTACAATTCTAAAAACTTCATCAACTAATTCTTTAGAGGCGGTATTTGGGTCGTAAAATACATTTCTAGTTTTTTCTTCCATGTATGCATAGTTTCCTCTTTTAGGAAAACTATCTCCCATAGCGTTTTCGTATAAGCCAGAACTACCTGTTAAAACTAACGCTCTCACTTTTTCTGGATAGTGTTTTGTATAGTAAAGCCCTATATGTCCTCCTAAAGAATTTCCAAGAAGTATTGCGCTATCTAACTCTTTAAACTCCATAAACTCCTTTAAAAACGTTGCTAAATTTTTAACATTAGTTTTTAATAGTGGTAAAGTATAAAGCGGTAATTCTGGTATCAATACTTTATAACCATTTGTAGAAAAATAGCTAAAAGTGTCTTCAAAATTACTTAAAGCGCCCATTAGTCCATGTAAAACAATAACTACTGGTCCTTCTCCTGCTTCTGCATATGTAAATTTTCCTTGCGTTTTTAACTTGTCAGTCATTTGTTCGATTCATAATTACCTAACCGCAAATGTAATCCTTTTTTTGTAACATATATCTTATTTCTGTAATTGGCTATTATTCAGTTATTAACAGGTTTTTTAGCTGTAATTCCTTAGAATTGTGTTTATTTATTAACAATGTGGTAAAAAGTGGTAAAAAGTGGTAAAATTTATATATTTTTGAGGCAGTTTAAAGTTATAAGTAAAAGTGATAAACCTAATTGGTACATACGAAGTTAAGGCAGATGCTAAAGGTAGAGTGATGTTTTCATCAGCTCTAAAAAAGCAATTGCAGCCAATTTTAAATGAAGGTTTTGTAATCAAAAGAGCTGTTTTTCATCCTTGTTTAGAATTGTATTCTATGGAGGAATGGAATTTATTAATGGCAAAACTAAATAAGCTAAATAAGTTTAAAAAGAAGAACAACGATTTTATTAGAAGGTTTACAGCAGGAGTTAAAATTGTAGAATTTGATGCGGCTGGTAGAATTTTAATACCAAAAGATTTATGTGAAATAGCAGGTATTAAAAAACAGGTAGTATTATCATCTGCGGTAAACATTATAGAAATTTGGGACAAAGAACGATATGAAAAGGCGATTGATGATGCTACTGGAGATTTTGGAGATTTGGCAGAAGAAGTAATGGGAAATACAGATTTTGATGAGCTACCATAATCCAGTTTTATTGCAAGAGAGTGTAAACGCCTTGGCTATTAAGCATAATGGGGTGTATGTAGATGTTACATTTGGTGGTGGTGGGCACTCAAAAGAGATTTTAAGTAGACTAGGAGAAGGTGGTAGGTTGTTTGGTTTTGATCAAGATCCTGATGCACAACAGAATGTTATTGATGACTCTAGATTTACTTTAATACCAGAAAATTTTAGATATATAACACGATTTTTAAGGTTTCATGGTGTAAGAAAGGTAGATGGTATTTTGGCAGATTTAGGGGTTTCTTCGCATCAGTTTGATGAAGCGGAAAGAGGATTTTCTATTCGTTTTGATGGGGATTTAGATATGCGAATGAATCAAAAATCTAAGATTTCTGCGAAAGCAATTGTAAATAATTATTCTGAAGAGAAGTTGGCGGAAATTTTGTTTTTGTACGGGGAATTAAGAAACTCTAGAAACATAGCCAAAACAATTGTAGAAAAAAGAGAAGAGCAGAAAATTGAAACTAGTTTTCAGTTAAAAGAGGCGTTGCGTAGGTTTTTACCAAAAGCAAAAGAGCATAAAATTTTAGCGCAAATTTTTCAAGCAATAAGAATAGAGGTAAATGAAGAATTGGCAGTTTTAAAAGAATTTTTAGAGCAAACTCCAAATTTGTTAACAGAAGAAGGTAGGCTAAGTGTAATCTCTTACCATTCTCTAGAAGATAGACTAGTAAAGCGATTTATTAGAACAGGAATGTTTAGCGGCGAGCCAGAAAAGGATTTTTTTGGAAACACAAATGAGCCATTACAAAAAGTTGGAAAGTTAGTAATACCTACCCCAATAGAAATTACCACGAACAACAGGGCTCGCAGTGCTAAACTAAGAATTGCAACTTTAAAAAAAGTTGCGAATAAAAAATAGTGGAAAATAAATTTCTATTGTGTAAAAATGTCTAAGGTTAAAAAAGGTGTTTACGGGTTTTTAAGAGGTAGTTTTTTAACTGATGAGTTTGCGTTAAAAAACTGGAAAATTATCTTATTCGTAGTGTTTCTGTTTTTAATTATGATTACTAGCTCACACAACGCAGATAAGAAGGTGATTAAAATATCTGACTTAAATAAGTTAAAAAGAGAATTAAGAGCAGAATATATAGATACCGGAACTATTTTAATGCGAATGAAAATGGAGTCTAGTATTAAGAAAAAGGCGAAAGCAAGGGGTTTACAACCGTCAGCAACTCCTCCAAAAAAAATAAAAGTAACTATAAATAAAGATTAAAATTGGCAACACATAAAAAAAGCATACTTACTAAATTTTACTTGGTGGCAGCTTTTATGGCACTGTTTTTATTTGCAGTTATTTTTAAAGTTATTCATTTACAGTATGTAAAAGGAGAGCAGTATAGAAAGCTGGCTATGGATTTAACTGTTAGACAAGATACTATCTATGCTAACAAAGGTAACGTTTATGCTGCAGACGGCAACTTGTTAGCAACATCTATGTCTAAATTTAATATTTACATGGATTTGGAAACTGTAAATAGTCAGATTTTTGAAGATAATTTTATTGAATTGTCTAACGAGCTTTCTAAAATGTTAGGTGGGTCTTCTAGTTATCATCAAAAAAGGTTACGAAACGCAAAAAATAAAAAAAGACGTTATTTTTTAATTGCAAGAAATATTGGTTATACAGATTATTTGAAGATGAAGAAATTTCCAATTTTTAAATTGGGCGTCTACAAAGGAGGGTTTATTGCAAAACACAGAACAGAAAGAGCACATCCTATTGGTAAAATTGCTGAACGAACAATTGGTTATGATGATTTTAGGGGTGAAGCAGGTATAGAAGGAGCATTTGCAGATTATATGCAAGGGCAAAATGGATTAAGGTGGGAACAAAAAATTGCTAAAAACCAATGGAAACCTATTAGTGATTATAATGAGAAAGAACCTGTAGATGGCCATGATATAATTACCACTATAGATGTAAATATTCAAGATATTACACATCACGCCTTGTTAGCGCAATTAGAAAAGTTTGAAGCAGACCATGGTTGTGCAGTAGTTATGGAAACTGCAACAGGAGAAATTAAAGCGATTTCAAACTTAGGTAGAAATAATAGTAACACTGGGTATTACGAAAAAAGGAATTATGCTGTGTGGGAAAGTCATGAGCCAGGTTCTACTTTTAAGTTGGCAAGTTTAATGGCAATTTTAGATGATAAAAAAATAGATACAGCTACAGTAGTTGATACAGAAAGAGGTAGAATTTTTATACATGGTTCTAAAGTAGAAGATTCTCATAGAGGAGGTTATGGTAAAATTTCGGCAGCAAGAGTATTTGAAGTTTCATCCAATGTTGGGATAGTAAAATTAATTAAAAAACATTACGACGCAAAGCCAGAAAAATTTATCCAAAAGTTAGAAGATTACGGATTTACAAAACCCATAGGGTTTCAAATTAAAGGCGAAGGAAAACCTTATATACCTAATCCTAAAGATAAAAAACGCTGGAATAAAATTTCTTTAGAATGGATGTCTTGGGGTTACGGAGTGTCTGTTACGCCAATGCAAACTCTTATGTTTTATAATGCTGTTGCAAATAATGGTGTAATGGTAAAGCCCCGCTTTATAAAAGAACTAAGAAAACAAGACAAGACTGAGAAAGTATTTGAAACTACAATTGTAAACCCAAAAATAGCTTCAGATGTTACTCTAAAAAAAATAAGAAAAATAATGGAGAATGTTGTGGTTAAAGGTACTGCAGATAATATATACTCTCCCAACTTTTCTATGGCTGGTAAAACAGGAACAGCTAAAAAGTTTTTGCCAAAACATAAAGATGAAAACGGCAAAATAGTTCGTGCAGGCTATTCAAATAAACACTATGTAGCTTCTTTTGCAGGTTTTTTTCCAGCAGATACGCCCAAATACTCTTGTATTGTAGTTGTACATGATCCTAAAAAAGAAAAAGGGTATTATGGAGCAACTGTTGCAGGACCTGTTTTTAAAGAAATTGCGCAAAAAATTTATACTACAACTCCCATAGATAAACAATCTGTAGAAGATGAAATTGATTTTGAAGAGGTTGAGAAAGAATATATCAAATACGATAATTATTTAAGAAAAAATTATACAGTTATACCTAGTGTGAAAGGTATGACAGGTATGGATGCTTTAGCGCTTTTGGAAAATTTAGGATTAAAAGTAAAAGTTTCTGGAACAGGTAAAGTAAAGCATCAATCTTTAAAAAAAGGAGAAAGGTTAGTTAAAGGAAAAGTAATAACCCTAAAATTATCATAGTCGTTTTGAAAAATTTACAAGAGATATTATATAAGGTTGCTATTAACAAAGTGTTTGGAGTTACAAATATTGATGTTGCAAACATTGTTTTCGATTCTAGAAAAGTTGAGAAAAATACAGTTTTTGTGGCTCAGAAAGGGGTTACTGTAGATGGGCATAATTATATTGATAAAGCAATAAGTTTAGGTGCAATAGCAATTATTTGCGAGATTTTTCCAGATAAAACACAAGATGGTATTACTTACGTTCAGGTAAACAATGCAAATATAGCATTGGCAATCATGGCCTCTAATTTTTATAACAACCCTTCTGCTAAGTTGCCTTTAATAGGTGTTACAGGTACCAATGGTAAAACAACTATTGCTTCTTTATTATACCAATTATTTAAAAAAGCAGGTTATAAAGTAGGTTTGTTATCTACCGTAAAAGTATTGGTAGGTGTTACTGAGCATAAAGCTACACATACTACACCAGATTCTATTACCATAAATAGTTATTTAGATAAAATGATTGATGCAGGTGTAGATTTCTGTTTTATGGAGGTAAGTTCTCATGGTATACATCAAAAAAGAATAGAGGGATTAACCTTTGCTGGTGGTATTTTTACAAATCTTTCTCATGATCATTTAGATTATCACAACACCTTTGCAGAATATAGAGATGTTAAAAAAGAATTTTTTGATGGTTTGCCTAAAACCGCTTTTGCTTTAACAAATATAGATGATAAGAATGGCAATTATATGTTGCAAAATACTAAAGCAAAAAAATACTCTTATGCCTTAAAAACCTTTGCAGATTTTAAAGCTAAAATTTTAGAAAAGCAATTGTCTGGTACTTTAATAGCTGTTGATGGTACAGAAATTTGGACAAAATTAATTGGCATATTTAATATTTATAATTTAACTGCCATAATTGCCACAGCTGAGTTGTTAGGTTTAGAAAAAATAGAGGTTTTAACCATTATTAGTGAATTAGAAAGTGTTAGTGGTCGTTTTGAGTATGTAATTTCAGAAGATGGTATAACTGCAATTGTAGATTATGCGCATACACCAGATGCTTTAAAAAATGTTTTAGAAACCATAAACGATATTAGAACAAATAACGAAAAAGTTATTACAGTTGTGGGTTGTGGTGGAGATAGAGATAAAACCAAGAGACCTAAAATGGCAAATATTGCCTCGCAATTAAGCAGCCAGGCTATTTTTACTTCAGACAATCCAAGAACAGAAAATCCACAATCCATTTTAGATGAAATGGAAGCAGGGGTTTCACCAGAAAATTACAAAAAAACAATTGCCATTTTAGATAGAAAGCAAGCTATAAAAACAGCTTGTAAATTTTCTGAAACAGGAGATATCATATTAATAGCAGGAAAAGGACACGAAAATTATCAAGAAATAAACGGAGTTAGAACTCATTTTGATGATTTAGAGGAAGTGAAAAACTGTTTCAATCAACTAAAAAAATAAACAGAGCATGCTATATTATTTATTTCATTATTTAGAAACTCAGTTTAGTTTTCCTGGCGCAAGTGTGTTTCAGTTTATAACATTTAGAGCAGCTGCAGCTTTTATTTTATCATTATTAATCTCTGCAATTTTTGGTAAGCGAATTATAAATTTTTTAAGAAATCAACAAGTTGGAGAAACTGTTAGAGATTTGGGTTTAGATGGTCAAATACAAAAAGCAGGTACACCAACAATGGGTGGTGTTATTATAATTTTAGCCACTCTAATTCCAGCAATTTTGCTAGCAAAATTAGATAATATTTATATAATTATTCTTTTGATTACCACAGTTTGGATGGGATTAATAGGATTCTTAGATGATTATATTAAAGTGTTTAAAAAAGATAAAGACGGTTTAAGCGGTAAATTTAAAGTCTTAGGTCAGGTTGGTTTGGGCATTTTTGTTGGTGCAATGTTGTATTTTAATGAAGATGTAACAATTAAAGAACAGCTACCAAAAGAGCAACAAATTGTACAAAATAATGGTAAAGTTAAAGTGTTTGGAGAAGCGCATAAATCTACCAAAACAACAGTTCCTTTTTTTAAAGATAACGAATTAGATTACTCAAAAGCACTAGGATTTTTAGGAGACGGTTATGAAAAATATGGATGGATTGTTTTCATTTTTATTGTTGTTTTTATTGTTACAGGAATTTCTAACGGTGCTAATTTAACAGATGGAATAGATGGTTTAGCTGCAGGTTCTTCTGCAATAATGGTGGTTACACTAGGTGTTTTTGCTTGGGTTTCAGGTAACATTATTTTCGCAGATTATTTAGATGTAATGTATATACCCAATTCCGGAGAAATGACGGTTTTTATTCTCGCTTTTGCAGGCGCCTTAATTGGTTTTCTTTGGTACAACACCTATCCTGCTCAAGTTTTTATGGGAGATACAGGTAGTTTAACAATAGGCGGAATTATAGCGGTTATTGCAATAGCGATAAGAAAAGAATTATTGCTGCCAATTTTGGCAGGAATATTTGTAGTAGAAAATCTATCTGTAATACTTCAAGTTTCTTGGTTTAAATATACTAGAAAGAAATTTGGAGAAGGAAGACGAATTTTTAGAATGTCGCCACTACATCATCATTATCAAAAGTTAAGTTATCACGAAAGTAAAATAGTTACCCGATTTTGGATTGTGGGAATTTTATTAGCAGTATTAACAATTGTAACCTTAAAATTAAGATAATTCAAAAACACCATCTGATTCTTTTTAGAATATGACGGTAGATATGTTTTGATTTTGTGCGAAACAGTATTAAGAATAGAAGAATAAAAATAGAAAAGTAACAATGAGTAATCGAGAAAATATACAAAAAACAGTTTTTTCTTCTTCGGAAGAAAGGAAGCTTGTTGTTCTTGGTGGAGGAGAAAGCGGTGTAGGAACAGCTGTTTTGGCCAAACAAAAAGGTTACCAAATATTTGTTTCTGATAAAGGAGAAATTGCAGCAAAGTATAAAAAAGTGTTGCTAGAAAATGCAATTGAATTTGAAGAGAAAAAGCACACAGAAAGTAAGGTGTTAGTAGCAGATTTAGTAATGAAAAGTCCTGGTATACCAGACACAGTTCCGTTGGTTTTAAAATTGAAACAAAAGCAAATTCCAGTTATTTCTGAAATTGAATTTGGCGCAAAGTTTACCAATGCCAATTTAGTGGGTATTACAGGCTCAAATGGTAAAACAACAACAACGCTATTAACGCATCATATTTTAAAAAATGCGGGTTTAAATGTTGCTGCAGCTGGTAATATAGGAGCTAGTTTTGCAGCGCAATTAGCAACAGAGGCCTGTAAAAATTATGTGTTAGAATTAAGTAGTTTTCAGTTGGATGGTATAGAAGATTTTAAAGCACATATTGCCATTTTAACCAATATTACTCCAGATCATTTAGATAGATATGATTATGATTTTAATAAGTATATCGCGTCAAAATTTAGAATTACAAAAAATCAAACTGCATCAGATTATTTAATTTATGATGCAGATAACCAAGCCATAAATAATTGGTTAGAAAATAATACTACAAAAGCAAAATTAGTTCCCTTTTCTATAGAAAAAAAACTGAAGTATGGTGCTTTTTTAGAAGACAATAAAATTACAATCAACATAAATAAAGAAATATTTTATATGCCATTATCTACACTAACAGTAAAGGGAAAACACAATGTAAAAAATGCCATGGCAGCAACAATGGCAGCACAATTATTAAAAGTTAGAAAAGAATCTATTAAAGAAAGTTTAGCGAATTTTGAAGGTGTAGAACATCGTTTAGAAAACGTTGCTAAAATTAGAGAAGTGTCTTATATAAATGATTCTAAGGCAACTAATGTAAATGCAACTTTTTACGCTTTAGAGTGCATGGATAAGCAAACTGTTTGGATTGTTGGAGGAGTTGATAAAGGAAATGACTATAACGATTTGCTGCCTTTAGTAAGAGAAAAGGTGAAGGCAATTGTTTGTTTAGGTTTAGATAATGATAAAATTAAAGAAACTTTTGGCAATGTGGTTGATATAATTATTGAAACTGCTGGGGCAGAAGAGGCAGTAAAAGTTTCTCACAAAATTGCAGAAAAAGGAGATGCAGTGTTGTTGTCTCCTGCTTGTGCTAGTTTCGATTTGTTTGAAGATTATGAAGATAGAGGACGTCAGTTTAAAAAAGCGGTTAAATGTCTTTAAAAAAATATAAATAAATAATTCGTTGAAATTGATTTTTAATTTAAGAATCTATCAATCTAAAAATCCAAGAATCTAAGTACCTATAAATGAAAACCATACTTCAACATATAAAAGGAGATAGAGCTATTTGGGCAATTGTTGCAGCATTAGCTATTTTCTCCTTCATGCCAGTGTACAGTGCAAGTACAAATCTGGTGTATGTTGTAGGTAATGGTTCTACTTTAGGGCACTTGGTAAAGCATGCAACGTTATTGTTTTTTGGTTTTTTAATCATTTATGGCGTGCATAAAATTCCTTATCGTTATTTTTCTGGTGGTTCTGCTTTAATGTTACCCATTGTTTTTATACTACTAATTGTTACGTTAGCTCAAGGTACTACTATTGGTGGTGCAAATGCAAGTAGGTGGATTAGAATTGGTGGTGTTGGTTTTCAAACATCAACCTTAGCAGGTTTGGTTTTAATGATTTATGTTGCAAGATATCTTGCTAAAAATAAAGAAAAAGTTATTGTTTTTAAAGAGAGTTTATTGCAGCTTTGGCTGCCAGTTGGTTTAATTTTAATGTTAATTTTGCCTGCAAATTTCTCAACAACCGCTATTGTTTTTACCATGGTTTTAGTATTGACTTTTATAGGAGGTTATCCCTTAAAGTACCTTGGGTTTGTTTTAGGAGCTGGTTTGGTTGCTTTATTGTTTTTTATTTTAATGGCTAAAGCTTTTCCAGATGCTATGCCTAATCGCGTGCAAACTTGGCAAAGTAGAATAGAGAGTTTTTCGCAAGAAGGTAGTAAAGAAGCGTATCAGGTGGAAAAAGCGAAGATTGCAATTGCTACAGGTGGTTCTTTTGGTGTTGGACCAGGAAAAAGTGTACAAAAGAATTTTTTACCACAATCTTCATCAGATTTTATTTATGCCATAATTGTGGAAGAATTTGGTTTATTTGGTGGTGTTGTTTTAGTGGTTGTTTATTTCTTATTACTGTTTAGAATATTTGTTGTTTTAAAGAAAACCACTACAATTTTTGGTACTTTATTAGTAGTTGGCTCTGGTTTGCCTATTGTTTTTCAGGCCACTATAAATATGGCTGTGGCTACAAATTTGTTTCCTGTAACTGGACAAACATTACCACTTATTAGTAGTGGAGGTACTTCTATTTGGATGACTTGTATTGCACTTGGAATGATTTTAAGTGTAAGCGCCTCAAAAGAAGAAACAGAAGAAGATATTTTAGATGATAATCCTTTAGATATTTTGCATGAAACAATCGACTAAATATTTAAAATTAAATACACAAATTATGATGATTGTCAAATACATTCATATAAACAAATATAAAAGTCTGTATGAAACAGTCGATTAATGTACTTATTTCTGGAGGTGGAACAGGAGGACACATTTATCCTGCAATTGCAATTGCAAATGAGATAAAGGTGCGTTATCCTGATGCAAATTTTTTATTTGTAGGGGCAAAAGATAAAATGGAAATGGAAAAAGTACCAAGAGCTGGTTATAAAATTAAGGGCTTGTGGATTTCTGGAATTCAAAGAAAATTAACAGCAGATAATCTTTCTTTTCCCTTTAAATTAATGAGTAGTTTATGGAATGCATCAAAAATAATTAAAAGTTTTAAACCAGATATTGCTATTGGTACTGGTGGTTTTGCAAGTGGGCCTACATTAATTATGGCCAATAGAAAAAGAATACCAACCTTAATACAAGAACAAAATTCTTACCCGGGAATTACAAATAAGTTACTTAGTAAAAAAGCAAGTAAAATTTGTGTTGCGTATGATAATCTAGAACGTTTCTTCCCAAGGGAAAAAATTAGAAAAACAGGAAATCCTGTGCGCCAAGATTTATTGTCTATTCACAGTAAAACTGCAGAAGCAAAAAGCTTTTTTAAGTTAGATTTAAACAAGAAAACTGTATTAGTTATTGGTGGTAGTTTAGGTGCAAGAAAAGTAAACCAATTGATTGAGAAGAATTTGGAGTTTTTTAAAAATCAAGAAGTACAAGTGCTTTGGCAATGTGGTAAATTTTATATTGATGACTATAAAAAATATAACAATGTAGAAAATATACAAGTGCATCAGTTTTTAAATAGAATGGATTTAGCTTATGCTGCCGCAGATGTAATTATTTCTAGAGCAGGAGCAAGTTCTGTTTCAGAATTGTGTATAGTAGGTAAACCTGTGTTATTTATTCCTTCGCCCAATGTGGCAGAAGACCATCAAACAAAAAACGCAAAATCTATAGCAGATAAACATGGCGCTTTATTATTAAAAGAGAGTGAACTAGATACGTTTCCTGTTGTTTTTGAAACCTTATTAAAAGATGAAGGAAAACAGCAAAGTTTATCAGAAAACATAAAAGAATTGGCTTTACCAAGTGCAACGAAAGATATTGTAGATGAAGTAGAAAAATTATTAAAAACCCCTACTTAATCTTCCCAAAGGTAAGAAATACTCTTGAGGACTGTGGGAAAGTAAAAATATTAAAAACGAAAATTAATAAACAATAGAATACTTTAATAAAATTGAATACAGAAAGAAATCATATCATCAATAGTGAGAAAGTCCTTCCCTTTGGTAAGGGTTTAGGATGGGAATTTATTTTTTTCATTGGTATTGGAGGCATAGGAATGAGTGCAATTGCACGTTATTTTGTTTCTATTGGTAAAGCTGTTGCAGGTTATGATAAAACCGCTTCAAAAATTACAGAAGAATTACAAAAAGCAGGTGTTGTAATTCATTTTGAGGATGATATTAAGCACATACCAATTGCTTTTTTGAATAAAGAACAAACGTTAGTAGTCTATACGCCTGCAATTCCAGAAAATCATGCAGAGTACAATTACTTTGTAAATAACAATTTTACAATTTTAAAAAGAGCAGAAATTTTAGGAGAAATTACAAATACTTCTTTTTGTTTAGCGGTTGCAGGTACACATGGTAAGACTACTACATCTGCCATTTTGGGGCATATTATGGCAACAGAAAATGCTACTTCTTTTTTAGGAGGAATTGCAGAAAACTATAATTCTAACCTAATTTTAGGTGCAGATAAAGTAAGTGTTGTAGAGGCAGATGAATTTGATCGTTCTTTTTTAAAATTGAGTCCCAATATTGCCTGTGTAACCTCTATGGATGCAGATCATTTAGATATTTATAAAAATCCAGAAGCTTTAACTACATCTTTTCAGGAATTTTCAAATAAAGTAACAGGCGCTTTAATTGTAGCTAAAGGTATACCATTAAAAGGCTTAACCTACGCAATTGAAGAGGCTGCAGATTATACTGCACAAAACCTAAAAATAAAGAATGGTACGTATATTTTTGATGTAAAAACACCTAGGAGCAAAATAAAAGATATTGCCTTTAATTTACCAGGAAAACATAATGTTATGAATGCTCTAGCAGCTTTTGCTATGGCAGATGTTTACGGGGTAGATTTAGCAATTATAAAAGAGCGCTTGCAAAGTTTTAAAGGTGTAAAAAGAAGATTTTCATATAAGATAAAAACAGAAAATTTTGTTTTAATTGATGATTACGCGCATCACCCTACAGAAATAAATGCAGTAGAAAGTTCAGTTAGAGAAATGTACCCAAATCAAAAAGTTTTGGTTGTTTTTCAACCTCATTTGTTCTCTAGAACTCAAGATTTTGCAAATGATTTTGCTACTGCTTTGCAAAAATTTGATGAAGTAATACTTTTAGATATTTATCCTGCAAGAGAAAAACCGATTGAAGGAGTAACATCAGATTTGTTGCTTAATAAAATGCAGCACAAGCAGAAAAAAATAGTAAAAAAAGAAAATTTAATTAAAGATATTAAAAATTCAGTTGCAAATGTAGTAGTAATGTTAGGTGCTGGAGATATAGGAGCACTTACAAATACGGTAGCACAAGCACTTATAAATAGCGATAGATATGAAAGTTAAACGCAATTTGAAATATGTGTTTTTTCTATTATTCATAGGGTTTGTGGGCTTTTTATATAGTTTTACTACAACAAGAAATACAACTAAAAAAGTAGCTGAAATCGAGGTGAAATTTTTAGAGGGAAACAATAATTTTTTAACGCATAGTATGGTTAATAAATTGTTAATACAAAACGATTCTAATATGGTAAAATCTGCAAAATCTGTAATAGATTTATACAAATTAGAGCAGCAGGTTTCTAAAAATCCGTATGTAGAAGAATCTGCGGTGTTTTTAACTATTGATGGTGTGTTAAAAACAACTATTAAACAAAGAATACCGGTTGCAAGAATTATAGCAAAAGATAGTTCTTATTATATTGATAAAGAGGGAGTAAATATACCCTTGTCGACTGTTTTTTCGGCAAGAGTTGTGTTGGTTTCTGGGGTGGTAAAAGATGAGGTAAAGCTTGTCTTGCCTTTAATAAAACTGATTTTAAAAGATGATTTTTTACAAAAAGAAATTGTCGGTATTACGAAATCTAATACAAACGAATATCAGTTTTCAGTTAGAAGTGGAGATTATAAAATAGATTTTGGAAAATTAGAAAATGTAGCAGTAAAATTTACCAAGTTAAAAGCTTTTTACAATACCACATTTAGAAATAAAAAGATACAAGAGTATAAATCGATTAATGTAAAATATCACAACCAAGTTGTGTGCACAAAATAAATCAAAATGGAAAACAATAAAATAGCTGTTGGTTTAGATATTGGTACAACCAAAATTGTAGCAATGATTGGGCGTAAAAATGAGTACAACAAAATTGAGGTTGTTGGTATTGGTAAAGCAAAAAGTTTAGGTGTAAAACGTGGTGTTGTAAGTAATATTACGCAAACTATTCAATCTATACAGCAAGCCATAGAAGAGGCAGAAAGTGTTTCTGGGGTTAAAATAGATAATGTTGTTGTTGGTATTGCAGGGCAACATATTCGTAGTTTGCACCATTCAGATTACATTACTAGAGATAATGCAGACGAGGTTATAGAAGAGTCTGATATTGAAGATTTGGTAAACCAAGTACACAAATTGGTAATGTTGCCGGGGGAAGAAATTATTCACGTTTTACCGCAAGAATTTAAGGTAGATTCTCAGGCAGATATTAAAGAGCCAATTGGTATGTATGGAGGGCGTTTAGAGGCTAATTTTCATGTGGTAGTTGGGCAGGTATCGTCAATAAGAAATATTGGTAGATGTGTAAAAAGTGCTGGTTTAAGTTTAAGTGACATTACGTTAGAACCGCTGGCATCAGCATCTGCGGTAATAAGTCAAGAAGAAAAAGAAGCCGGTGTTGCTTTAATAGACATAGGTGGTGGTACAACAGATTTAGCAATTTTTAAAGACGGTATTATAAGGCATACAGCTGTAATTCCTTTTGGAGGAAATGTTGTTACAGACGATATTAAGGAAGGTTGCTCTATAATCGAAAAACAGGCAGAATTGTTAAAAATTAAATTTGGTTCTGCTTGGCCAGGTGAAAATAAGGAGACAGAAATAGTCTCTATTCCTGGTTTAAGAGGAAGAGAACCCAAGGAAATTACCTTAAAAAATTTATCGAAAATTATACATGCAAGAGTACAAGAAATCATAGAGCGTGTGTATTTAGAGATAAAAAACTACGGACATGAAACCCAAAAAGGGAAATTAATTGCAGGGATAGTGTTAACAGGTGGAGGGTCTCAATTAAAACATCTACGCCAACTAGTAGAATATATTACGGGTATGGATGCTAGAATTGGTTTTCCTAATGAACATTTAGCAGGAGATTCAGAAGACATTTTATCTAGTCCTTCATACGCAACAGCAGTAGGTTTGCTTATGGAAGGTTTGCATAAGGAAGATATTGATGAAGAGGTTGATGAGGAAATAGTAGCAGAAGTTATAGAAACGAAAGAAGATTTTGTAGATACTATTTCGCCACAAGAGGAAGTACAAGCTTTGGAGTCAGAAAAACCAGATAAGAAAAATAAAACATCGTTTTTTGAGAAATTTACAGAACGACTAAAAGATTTTTTAGATAATGCCGAGTAAATAGGTGTTAGAAAAATAAATTAAAAAAGAAATTAGAATAATTATTCAACCAATCAATAAAAAAAGAGAACGTTATTATGAGCGCAGAATTTGATAACATTTTATTTGATATGCCAAAGACACAATCCAATACTATAAAAGTTATTGGTGTTGGTGGTGGTGGTAGTAACGCCGTAAATCACATGTATACCCAACAAATAAGGGGTGTAGATTTTATAATTTGTAATACAGATGCACAAGCATTGGAAAATAGTCCTGTACCCAATAAAATACAATTGGGTGCAAACTTAACTTCTGGTTTGGGTGCAGGTGCTAATCCAGAAATTGGTGCGCAAGCGGCTAAAGAAAGTATGCAAGAAATTCAGCAAATGTTAAATACCCAAACAAAAATGGTATTTATTACTGCAGGAATGGGGGGTGGTACAGGTACAGGAGCTGCCCCAATTATTGCTAAAATAGCCAAAGATATGGATGTTTTAACGGTGGGAATTGTAACAATGCCATTTGCTTTTGAAGGTAGAAGACGTACAAAACAAGCTCAGTTAGGAATTGATCAATTGCGCCAAAATGTTGATTCTTTAATTGTAATAAATAACAATAAATTACGTGAGGTTTATGGTAATTTAGGCTTTAAAGCAGGGTTCTCTAAGGCAGATGAAGTTTTATCTACAGCTTCTCGCGGAATTGCGGAAGTAATTACACATCACTACAAACAAAATATAGATTTACATGATGCCAAAACTGTACTTTCTAATAGTGGTACAGCTATTATGGGTTCTGCAAAAGAAGACGGACAAGACCGCGCAAAAAATGCCATTAAAAAAGCTTTAGACTCTCCTTTGTTGAATGATAATAAAATTACAGGCGCTAAAAATGTGTTGCTTTTAATTGTTTCTGGTACCAATGAAGTTACCTTAGATGAAATAGGAGAAATTAACGATTTTATACAGGATGAAGCAGGTTACGATGCCAATATTATTATGGGTATTGGAGAAGATGAAGAATTGGGAGAAGCTATTGCTGTAACTATTGTAGCTACAGGTTTTGCAGCAGATCAACAAAGTAATATTACCAATACAGAGGTTAAAAAAATTGTACATACTTTAGAAGATGAACAAAAGGCAACTTATAACTTTGATGCGAAAACACTTACAAAGGCACCTGCTTTAGATAGTCCAATAACAGAAGAGGTATCGCAAAAAATTATACATACTTTAGAAGACGATATTGAAGATAAAGAAATAGAAAAACAAAGAAAACAAAGTTTAGTAAGACCTGAGGTAATTGCAGAAATACCGGTTTCTTATGAAGAAATTTCTGTTGAAAGCGTAACAGAAGAAAAATTTATAATTACAGATGTTACCCCAGTAGTGGAAGAGGAAGTCTATGAAGAACCAGAAAAATTGCAAACCGATTTATCTTTTGAGTTTCCTTTAAATAGTGCGAAGGAAGAAATTGAAGAGGAAGTTCAAAAAAAGGAGTCTGACGTAATTAAAGTACATAGCCTAGAAGATCAAGATTCAGAAGAGTTGGTTTCTGAAAATAATGTTGAAGAAACACGTTATGTTTTGGAAGATTTTAAGGCAGAACCTACTATAGGAAAAAGTTCTCATATTACTCCAAAGAACGAAGTGGAGGAAGAAGAGATGTACTTTGAATTGAAAACTGCAGAACCAAAGCAAGAAAAAATAAATAAAATAGAAACTTATAGCGAAGAAGTTTCTCCTTTAGATCTTACTATTTCTGAATTACAGCAAAGAGCAGAAGAAAGACGTCAGAAAATGAAAGGGTTTAACTATAAGTTTAATGATCAGTTAAATAAAAATATAGACGAAATAGAAAAGCAACCAGCATATAAAAGACAAGGTTTAGATTTAAGTGTAAATGCACCAATTAGTAAGTCTAAAACAGCTATTAAAAAAGATGATAGTATTGATTTTAAATCAAACAATTCTTTTTTACACGATAACGTAGATTAGATAATATTAAAAACTCCTAAATGTCATAATGCATCTAATTTATTTTAGATGAATTTTCCTTAGAAGTATAGTAAATAAATTAAGAATTTTAATTCTTACTCATAAAAAAATCCACCTTGAAAAAGGTGGATTTTAATATGATATAAAACAGTTGAAGTGCTTTTAGCTTAATGCTGTTGCAATTCTTTTAATAGCTTCTCTAATTTGTAATTCAGACGCCGCATAAGATATTCTTATACAATCTGGCGCACCAAAAGCTTCTCCAGTTACAGTAGCAACATTGGCATGTTCTAACAAGTATAATGCAAAATCGCTAGCATTATCTATTTTTACCCCATTTAAAGTTTTACCAAAAAATGCAGAAACATCAGGAAAAACGTAAAAAGCACCTTCTGGTACATTCACTTTAAAACCTTCAATTTCTCTAAGTAAATCAATAATAATTCCTCTACGAGTTTTAAACTCGTCTACCATATATTGTATTTTACTTACTGGCGCTAACACTGCTGTAATTGCTGCTCTTTGTGCAATACAGTTTGTACCAGAAGTAATTTGTCCTTGCATTTTTGTACACGCTTTTGCAATCCATTCTGGGGCTCCTAAATACCCAATTCTCCAACCTGTCATAGCAAAAGCTTTTGCTAATCCGTTTACGGTAATTGTTCTGTCAAACAAACTTTCTATGGCACCAAAGCTAAATGGTTTAGCATCATAATTAATGTGCTCATAGATTTCATCAGACATAATATAAATGTCTGGATATTTTTCTAAAACAGCTGCCAAAGCTCTATATTCTGCTTCGCTATACATAACTCCACTTGGGTTATTTGGCGAATTGAATAAAATTAACTTGGTTTTTGGCGTTATGGCAGCCTCTAATTGCGCTGGTGTAATTTTAAAGTTAGCTTCAATAGAAGAACGAATTTCTACAGACTTCGCTTCACATAAAGTAGCAATTGCAGAGTAACTTACCCAATAAGGACAAGGTAATAAAACTTCGTCTCCAGGATTTAATAATACCTGCATTACATTTGCGATAGATTGTTTTGCACCAGTAGAAACTACAATTTGATTTGGTGTATATGTTAAACCATTATCCCTTTTAAATTTGGTGCAAATTGCTTCTTTTAATTCTGCATAACCGTCTACAGGTGTATAAGAATTGTAGTTTTCATTTACAGCATCTATGGCAGCTTGTTTAATAAAGTCTGGAGTGTTAAAATCTGGCTCTCCCAAACTTAAACCTATAATATCTTTACCTGCTGTTTTTAATTCTCTTGCTTTTGCAGCCATTGCTAATGTAGCAGAAGCTGGTAAGCTCATAATTCTGTCCGATAATGGATGTTTCATTGTGTATATTAGTTGTTGTGTTATGCTAATTCAGGTTTTTTACCCAGAACACCTAAGTGTCTAAAATGCTCTAATAACGCTTTTCTAGTGGTTTGATATTCGTGATATGGCAAATTGAACTCTTTGGCTGTTTCTTTTACAATTTTAGCTAATTTTCCATAATGGACATGAGAAATATGCGGAAAAATATGATGTTCAACTTGGTGATTTAAACCACCCGTATAAAAGTTTATCAACCAATTGCTAGGTGCAAAGTTAGATGTGGTGTACAATTGATGGACTGCCCAAGTATGCTCTAGATTTCCATTTTTATCTGGTACTGGCATTTCTGTTTTTGGTACAATATGCGCCAATTGAAAAACCAAACTTAAAATCATTCCTGCTGTATAATGCATTACAAAGAAACCAATAATAACTTTCCACCAAGAAATATCTAAAATGGCAATTGGTAAAACAATCCAAAGGGCATAATAAGCAATCTTGGATATTACTAGTTTTGTCCATTCTGCTGCAGGATTCGGAAATTCACCATAAGATAATTTTCTTTTCAAATACCTGTGCATTTGTTTGATATCTGTAGTAATTGCCCAGTTAATAGTTAGTAACCCATAAATAAAAACAGAGTAATATTTTTGAATTTTGTGTATTTTAAACCATTTAGAGTGTTTTGAAAAACGAATAATTCTACCAGCATCTATGTCTTCATCATGTCCTTCTACATTTGTAAAAGTATGGTGTAATACGTTGTGTTGTACTTTCCAATTGTATACATTTCCTGCTAAAATGTAAATACTGCTTCCCATTAATTTATTCACCCATTTTCTTTTAGAGAAAGAGTCGTGGTTTGCATCATGCATTACATTCATGCCAACACCAGCCATGCCAACACCAGTTAAAATCATTAATAAAACCATTGTCCATTGTGGCATGGAAACGGTTAAAATAAGTATAAAGGGTACCAAAAATAATGAAAACATTAAGATTGCTTTCGTATAAAGTTTCCAGTTTCCTGTTCTTTTTAAGTTATTTTCTTTAAAGTAAGTGTTTACTCTTTTATTAAGAGTTCTAAAGAACTTTGCTTTGTCTACCCTTGAGAAGTTTATTGTATTCATGTAAAAATTTAAAAGTGCAAAAATAGCCTATTTTATTTCGCTTTTAATCATAAACGACATCTTTTACTTATAATTGTTTCGTTCTAAATAACTATTTTCGCAGCACTAAATTAAGCATAAATGAATATTATTCACAAATATTTTAAAAATTTAACAGAATCACAAATTACGCAATTTTCTAAATTGCAAGAATTGTACGAAGATTGGAATTTAAAAATTAACGTAGTTTCTAGAAAAGATATTGACGAATTGTATTTACGACACGTTTTACATTCTTTAGGAATTGCAAAAATAATACAGTTTAAACCAGGTGCTAAAGTTATGGATGTTGGTACTGGAGGTGGTTTTCCAGGAATTCCTTTAGCGATTTTATTTCCAGATACACAATTTCATTTGGTAGATTCTATTGGAAAAAAAATAAAAGTGGTAAATGAAGTTGTAGACGGTTTAGGTTTAGAAAACGTAAAAACTACACATGGCAGAGTAGAAGAGGTAAAAGATACTTATGATTTTATTGTAAGTAGAGCAGTAGCACAAATGGAAACTTTTGTGCGCTGGAATAAAGGTAAAATTGCTAAAAAACAAAATCACGATTTAAAAAACGGAATTTTATACTTAAAAGGTGGCGATTTAACGGAAGAATTAAAATTATACACTTCTGCAACAATTTATAATTTACCAGACTTTTTTGAAGAAGACTTTTTTGAAACCAAAAAAGTAGTGCATTTAGGAATGAAGTTTAAAGGCTAGTTTGGTTATGGTTCAAATGGAATATCAAGAAGTATTTGTGCAGTTTTGGGAACAAGTAAAGCAAAGTGCAAATAATGGTACTTTTGCCAAAGTTACTTTAGCCAAGACAATAGGTAAACGAGAATTAAAAAATATTTTTGTGAGACCTATGTCGGAATTAGAGAAGGAAAAAGTTGCCGTAAAATTAAGTTTTAGGCCAAGAGAAATGGATGATGAAGTTACCCTTTGTACTTTAGAAGAAGCCTTTGGTATGGTAAAACCTTATTTAAAAACTACTTTCTTATCGGTTATTTTATTTAGTACAGCTAAAGATATCACTTTTAAAATAAACAAAAAAGGTGTAGCTTCTATTTCAGAATCTGCACCAACGTTTGCAAATGTTACGTTTTTTGAATAATAGTATTTTGGAAATAGTAATTTCTTAAAATATAGAAATACCCGTTTGCGTAGTAAATTCCTCTAAAAATAACATTCCTTTATAAGAATTTCCTTTTGGGTTTAGCTTAGGACTCCAAACTGTAATAACATAATTGTCTGGGTGTATTGCCACAATACCACCACCAACACCACTTTTACCAGGCAAACCAACTCTAAAAGCAAACTCGCCAGATTCATCATAAAAACCACAAGTTAACATAATGGCATTTACTCTTTTGGCTTGGCTTTCAGTTAAAACAGGTTTACCTTTTTTACAAAGAAAATGGTCATCTGCTAAGAATAAAAATATTTGAGAAAGTTCTGCACAACTTAGTTCTATTGCACAAGTGTAAAAATAAAAGTCGAGTACATCTTCAACATTATTTTTAATATTGCCAAAAGATTTAATAAAATTACACAAAGCTGTATTTCTAAAGCCCGTTTCTTTTTCTGATTGTGCTACCTTATCTGAATACGCTAAATTGTTATTATGACAAATATTTTTGCAGAAATTTAAAAAATCTTCTTTTGGGTTTTTTAAATGACTTAACAATACATCACAAACTACAATTGCTCCTGCATTTATAAAAGGATTTCTAGGTCTACCAAAATCTGCTTCTAATTGTAAAAGTGAGTTAAACGGATTTCCAGAAGGTTCTACATCTACACGTTTCCAAAGGTCTTCGCCTTCTAATTGATAGGCCAAGGTTAACGTTAAAATTTTAGAAATACTTTGTATAGAAAATTTTTTATCAGCGTCTCCAATACTAAAAGATTCCCTATTGATAGCAGTAATATTTATACCAAAATTAGCTGCAGAAACATTGCCTAATTCTGGTATATAATTCGCTACTTTTCCAGAATCTTCAACAGTTTTTAATTTGTTGTAGATATTAGAAATTATATTTTGATAATTTTTCATGGCTAGTTTTTGTTTTATCAAATCTATAGAATTTCTGAAAAAAATTAGATTTAAAAATTCTTATACAACTTCCACAAACAAACCTTCATCTGTTTTAAAAACTTTGGCAACCTCTTTTTTAGTTAAACCTTTTATGGTTTTGTCCCATTTTTTATTAGATAAACCAGACTGAGTTTTTAATTCAGTTAAATCTATTTTTTCAGCTTTTTGTAAAATCGCTAAAACTGCTTTTTCATCATCATTTAACTCAACAGCAGGCGCTTTTTTCTCTGGCCTCATTTGAGGGAAAAACAATACTTCTTGTATCGATTGATTGTTGGTTAAAAACATAATTAAACGATCCATACCAATTCCCATTCCAGAAGTTGGTGGCATACCATATTCTAAAGCACGTAAAAAATCTTCATCTATAAATTCAGTAGCTTCATCATCTCCTTTTTGCGCTAATTTTAGCTGATGTTCAAAACGCTCACGTTGGTCAATTGGGTCGTTTAATTCAGAATATGCATTGGCAATTTCCTTACCACAAACCATCAACTCAAAACGTTCTGTAAGTTCTGGGTTTTCTCTGTGCTCTTTACAAAGTGGAGACATTTCTTTAGGATAATCTGTAATAAAAGTAGGCTGAATGTAATTACCTTCACATTTTTCGCCAAAAATCTCATCAATTAACTTTCCTTTCCCCATGGTTTTATCAACCTCAATTTGCATGCCTTTTGCTGCAGTTCTAATTTCATCTTCTGTTTTGTTATAAATATCAAAACCAGTAAATTCTAAAATAGAATCGCGCATTGTAATTCTCTTATATGGCGCTTTAAAATTTATTTTATGTTCGCCAAAAGTAGCTTCTGCAGTTCCGTTTACAGCAATTGCACAATGCTCTAGTAACTGCTCACAAAAATCCATCATCCAATTGTAATCTTTGTAAGAAACATAGATTTCCATGGCTGTAAATTCAGGATTGTGCGTTCTGTCCATTCCTTCATTTCTAAAGTTTTTAGAAAACTCATAAACCCCATCAAAACCACCAACAATTAACCTTTTTAAGTACAATTCATTCGCAATTCTCATGTATAAAGGAATGTCTAAAGAATTATGATGTGTAATAAAAGGTCTTGCAGCTGCACCACCAGGTATGGGTTGTAAAACAGGCGTTTCAACCTCAAAATAACCAGCATCATTAAAAAAAGAACGCATTGCATTAAACAATTTTGTTCTTTTTACAAACACCTCTTTCACATGCGGATTTACCACTAAATCTGCATAACGTTGTCTGTAACGCATTTCAGGATCTGTAAATGCATCATACGTTTTACCATCTTTTACTTTAGGAATTGGTAAAGGTTTTAAAGATTTAGAAAGCAATTTAAACTCTTTAACCAAAACCGTTTTTTCACCAACTTGTGTAGTAAAAAGTGTACCAGTTACCCCAATAAAATCTCCTAAATCTAGTAAGTTTTTAAAAACAGTATTGTATAAAGTTTTGTCTTCGCCAGCACAAATTTCATCTCTGTTAAAATACAATTGTATTCTACCTTCACCGTCTTGCAATTGCCCAAAAGAGGCTTTTCCTTGTATGTTTTTCACCATTAATCTACCAGCAATTACAACCTCTTTGTCGGCAACAAACTCTTGTTTAATTTCGGCTGAAGTTGCATTTACAGGAAATAAATCTGCAGGATAAGGATTAATACCCAAATCTCTTAATTTTACAAGCTTTTCTCTACGTACAACTTCTTGTTCTGATAATTGCATTTCTAATATTTTAATGATGATTTTTAAAGAGTGCAAAGATACAATCTTTCAATTAGCTAGCAATTGCAGAATTCGATAAAATAAAGATTATTTGTTGTAGATTTTTTAAAAGTTTGTATATTTGCATGCTACTTTTTGTTAAAGTAGCATTTAGTTGTGTTGTTTGGCACTTTAGTAAAAGTGTCGTGGTTTTGTTAACCAATGGAAAGCTTCCCTTAAATGGGACGCTTTTTTTTTATCCTGAATTTTCCTCAGGCACTCAAGAATGTATTTCAAAATATTTTTTTTGAAGCTATCCTGCCTGCGGCAGGCAGGTTCCAGCTTTATGTACTCGCTTCACGCATAAAAGCGTGAGAGCTCAAAAAAAAAGCCTGTCCTGAGCGTAGTCGAAGGGCTTCAATGTGGGCTAGACTTGTTTGCTAACATCCTGTTTAATTTTTATTTCATTCATTATAACAAACAAAATCGTTTCAATTCGTAAATAAAAACCGCTATAAATTTTGTCCTACTTTTTAGATTTAATTCAGCTACAGAAAAGCAAAATATAATTCAATCTATAAAAAAAAATAGAGTAATTATAAAATTGAATAGACAAAACCAAGTCAGTCTGAGCTTGTCGAAGACCACAATACTTCATAAAATTTTTCTTCAAAATGTACCAATCAAAAACTGATTAGTAAAAACTTTATAACTAAAAAATTAGTTTAAACTAAATATTTAGTTATATTTGTGTTGTTAAACTAAAACTTTAGTTGAAATTATGAACAAACAATTAACAAAAGCAGAAGAGCAGATAATGCAAGTTTTGTGGGATTTAGAAGAAACTTCTGTAAAAGATATTATCGAGAAATTGCCAGCGCCAAAACCTGCATACAATACAGTTTCTACCATTGTAAGAATTTTAGAAAACAAAGAATTTGTTGCGCATAGATCAGTAGGTAGAGGTTTTGTGTATTACCCAATTATAGAAAAAGAAACGTATAGCAACCAAAGTTTACACAAATTAATGAACGGTTATTTTAACGGCTCATTTAAAAGTATGGTATCCTTTTTTGTAAAACAAAACAAAATGGATGTCTCTGAATTAGAATCTATTTTAAAGGAAGTGAATAAGAAGAGGTAGTTTTTTAGTCTTCAGTTGGCAGTCTTCAGTTTGCAGTTTGCAGTCTTCAGTATTCAGTCTTCAGTTGTCAGTAAAATTAAAGTTCAAGTAAAAAAACAAAAGCTATGTTAAATTACATTATACAAGTAGTCCTTTTCCAAATATTATTTTTGGTTATTTATGATTTCTTTCTAAGTAAAGAAACCTTTTTTAATAAAAACAGATGGTATTTATTAAGTACACCTATACTTTCGTTTGTATTGCCATTGGTTAAAATTCCTACTTTTCAAAAGGCAGTACCACAATCATATGTTTTATCTGTGCCAGAAATTGTCTTTTATCCAGAACAAGTTATTGCACAAACTTCTTGGTATCAATCTTTAAATTATATCGATATTTTATTTGCTATTGGCGTTATTATTTTTAGTGTAGTTTTTATAGCAAAATTATGGCAGATAATAGATTTGATAAGTTCTTACAAACGCGTTAAAAAGCAAAATTATACGTTGGTTCTAATTCCAAAAGAAGCCAAAGCATTTTCTTTTTTCAACTACATTTTTATTGGTAAAGAAATACCAGAAAATCAAAAAGAAGAAATTATTGCGCACGAGTTAGTGCATAGCAAGCAAAAGCATTCTTTAGACCTGTTATTTTTTGAAATTTTAAAAATTGTAATGTGGTTTAATCCTATGGTTTATATCTATCAAAAGCGAATCACTTTAGTACATGAATATATTTCAGACGAAGTTGCCACGAAATCTTTACCCAAAGAGAATTACATCAATCAGTTATTGTCTAACTTTTTTCAGGTAGAAAATATTGCTTTTATAAACCAGTTTACTAAACAAAGTTTAATCAAAAAAAGAATTCTTATGATGACGAAAAGCAAATCTAAAAAAACGAATCAATTAAAATATTTGGTATTGATTCCTGTATTAATTGCTATGCTATTTTATAGTTCTTGTTCGGAGAATGAATTGAATAAAGATTTAGGTTCTGAAAAAGAATTAAGAACAATGTATTTTAATAATAAAGGAAAACAATCTGAGTATGTACGTAAAACAGAGACTTATTTGGATACTTACGTAGGTATTGGAGATGAATATAGGTTACCTAAAGGTAAAGAGTTTAATGCAGAGGATTTAACTGTTGGTGAAAAAATGGAGTTTCAAAAAATGAAATTTGCATTAGACAGTAGTTTAAATGCAAGAGGTACTAATACAAAAATAGATTTAAGAATATTTGCATACAAAAAGAATAGAAAGGTTATTGTAATGGAAGTAGATTATTCTCAGATGAAGAGAAGAACAGCACTACAAAAATTATATAAGAGTAATTCAGTTAACTTCATGTCTATAGAAACAGCAGCAACCTTTCCAGGTTGTGAAGTAGGAGATAAAGATTGTTTTAATAAGAAAATTCAAAAACATTTTGTCAGAAATTTTGATAAAGATTTGCCAAAGAGTTTAGGTTTGCAAAAAGGTATAAAAAGAATTTTTATAGGTTTTAAAGTAGACACTAAAGGAGATGTTATAGATGTAGAAGCTAGAGGTCCACATACAAAAATAGAAGAAGAAGTGATAAGAGTAATGCATAATTTACCTAAAATGAAACCAGGAGAAACCAAGGGTGAAAAAATAACTGTTTCTTACAATTTCCCATTTACAGTAATAGTTGATTAAAGAAATATGAAAAAGAAAATTTTGATTGTAGTATTATTTGTAATTGTTAAAGTTGGGGCGCAAACTCCAACTTTTTCAGCAATAGATAGTTTAGTAGAAAATGGTAGGTATTTAATAGCTTTAGATAAGTTAAAAGCAATACAACCGCCTTCTTTTTTAGCCAATTACAAAACAGCGTTAATTTATGAGTCTATAGACAATTACAAACAAACTATAGCCTATTTAGAAAAAGCATTACGTTTTAAAGAAAATAAAAAAGCAAGTTTAAAATTGGCAAAAGCCTATTTAAGAATTTCAAAATCGAATAAAGCCATTACTATTTATGAAGATTTAGTTGAGAAAGATACCAGTAATTTAATTTTAAAATATCAGTTGGGTAAATTGTATCTAAAAAACAGAAAACCTAAAAAAGCAATTGCTGTTTTTAAAAACTTGATAGCAAAAGACAGTTTAAATCCTCATTTTTCTTATCAATTAGGTTTGGCTTATGCTTTAAATAGAGACAATAATAGAAAAATGAATAGCTTTTTAGATGTGGTTAAAAAAGATAGTACGCATTTAAAAGCAATGACAAAATTGGCATCAAGTTATTTTTATTTGAAAGATAAAGATTCTACTTATTTATACATTAATAAAGGGTTGCAAGTAAATCCAAATCATATTAGTTTAAATAGAATTAAGGCAAATCAATTGTATAGAGAAAAAGATTTTAAGGCAATTGTACCTGTTTTGTTACAGTTAGATAGTTTAGAGAAAATGGAACATTTTACCAATAACATGTTAGGTAAGGTTTATTATCAAAAAGAAGATTATAAAAATGCAGCAAAACGCTTTAAAAATGTTGTAAAAATAGATACACAAGATTTTAAGGCGTATACATATTTGGGCAATATTGCTTTAAAAGAGAAGAATTATAAAATTGCTAGGCTTTATTATTTTAGAGCAACAACTGTTGGTAAAGAAAAAAGAGACGATGCTTTTTACGGATTGGCAACCATGGCTTACGAGCAAAAAAAACCACAAACTGCAATTAGGTATTTTAAAAAAGCATTTGAAGAAAATTCTAGAAATTACAAAGCACTTTTTCAATTGGCAAGATTATCCGACGATTATTATGAAGACAAAAAGATAGCATATAAACATTATAAAACATTTAAAAAAATGTTTTTAAATCGCGATAAAGAAATGTCAGATTTTGTGGAAAGTAGAATTACTGCCATTAAAAAAGCGTTTTTTATTAAAGGAGAAAGTTTAGAATAATAATTGACTAATTTTTAGTAATTTCACAGCATAAAATTACTCATGTCTTTACGTGTTTTTACTTTTTTATTAGTGCTCATTAGCTTTACTTCTTGTGATAAATTTTCTTTCACTAAAAGTAAAAAAGCACCTGTTTTAGATACCATTGTAGATTTTTCTTCCGTAGATGTTTATCCTTCTTTTAAAAATTGTGATTCTATTATTCATAAACAGAAAAAAGCAGATTGTTTTAGAGCTACAATTCACCAAAAAATTGGCACAGTTTTAAAAAGTCATCAGTTTGTAATTAAAGATGCTATTAATGAGTTGGTACTTGTAGATTTAATAATCAATCAAAGAGGAAATTTCATATTAGACACAATTCGTTCTTCAGGAAAGATAAAACAACAACTCCCAGAATTAGACAGTTTAATAAACGAAAGTTTTGCAAATATTCCTTGTATTTTACCTGCAGTAAAAAGAGGTATTCCTGTAACTACAAGATATCAATTGCCTATTAAAATTGAGTTAAAAGAGTAGACATTACGTTTACAATTTCGACTTTGTGGAGAAATCTTATTATTTTAAAACGATTTGTATTTTAATAGATTTCTCAATTTCACTGCGTTTCATTCGAAATTACATTGTGTTTTGTTTATCATTTTACCTAATAAAGAAATCTAGTAAGAAATACACTTTTTGATAGCTTATTATGCGGTTTAAGATAAGCTTTTACTGATATTGTTATTTTTAATTGAACGGGACAAGTCACACTGAGCTTGTCGAAGTGTTTTTTATGCGAATTATCATTCCATTGGTAATAATAATGGTTTAAGGTGAAACTAAAAGCCAGCAAACAGGTTTAGCCCAGATTGAAACGGCATCCTTTTTGCCTTTTTTTGGCAAAAAGATATAGTGGAAAGCTGGAAATGGCTTCAAATTAAAAATGTACTTTTGCCACAAGCAACCAAAAATAATTATGAGTTTACAGCAAGAATTAGAAAACAGAAGTGGCAATGCGTGCGAATTATGCACATCAACAAATAATTTGACTATTTACGAGGTAAAACCAACGTTAATTGGCGGTGGTGGCGTAGATGGTTCTTTACTGGCTTGTAAAACTTGTATAACGCAAATAGAGGATGCAGATGCTACAGAACCAAACCATTGGCGTTGTTTAAACGATGCCATGTGGAGTGAGCACAGAGCTGTAAAAGTGGTTGCTTGGAGAATGTTGTCTCGTTTAAGAAAAGAAGGTTGGCCACAAGATTTGTTGGATATGATGTATTTAGAAGACGACGATTTGCGATTTGCAAAAGAATCTGGAGATCATTTAGACGATAGCGAAAAAATAATTCACAGAGACGCAAATGGCGCCATTTTACAAGCCGGAGATTCTGTAGTTTTAATAAAAGATTTAAAGGTAAAAGAGGCTAGCATGGTTGCTAAACAAGGCACAGCAGTACGCAGAATTTCTTTAGATCATGAAAACGCAAAATATATAGAAGGTAAAGTTGGGCCAACACAAATTGTAATTATTACAGATTATGTTAAAAAAATGGCAGAGAAGGAGTAGTTTTAGTTTATTGTCATTTCCCAATGCCCTTTTTTAAGCGATTGAGAATTCTTAAAGTTAAGATTTCTCCATAAAGTGGAAATGACATAGTAATTCTAATTTTATTTGGGCGTTACCTTGCAGGTCGCGCTTTTCGCACTCGCTTCACGCTAAAAAGCGTGAGAGCTCAAACAAATGCTACAATCGCTAACGCACTTGTTTGCCAACACATTCTTTTTACAGCATATTTTGTTGTTTTTTATAAAAAGAATCAGCTTGAAGTTTCATCTTTAAGCAGATTTGTGAAGGAAGCATAAAATTGTATTGATTTTTAAAAAGACTTTTCGATACAATCAGGCAAAAAAACGTGATTACTCGAAGTGAAATTGTGAATATTTACAACGTTTTAAAAAAGAATTTGTTACACGAAAAAACCTCGAAATTTCGAGGTTTTTAAAGTTATGAAATCTAATTTTATTTTATAGTATTAAAGACTTCTGTGTAAATATTTTGTAAAGCGCTTTCACTCATTTTTTTACTTGAAGAATTATTTAAAAGTAATGTTTGTATTCCATCTTTGTTTTTACTAGTACTAATATTGCAAAGTGGATTGTTATGTAAATAGGAATAGACATCATTAATTTTAGAAACTTTTTTATCAATTTTAAAATTGAATTTTGTTGCTTTATAAGTAGTTGCTTGAATAATTGTTTTTCTTAGTAAAAATTGTCTTTTTTCGTTGTCGCTTAATTTTGATGTTGTTTCTTTTTGTTTTTTAACTTCAGCAACAGAGTTAAAAACAAAGTCTTCTTTAGCATTGTACTTTTTTCTAAAACTTGAAGGAAGTTCTTTTTTTTGCTTTAATGTTATATGCAAATTCACCTCATTTTTACTAACATTACTTATAGAGATTGTTTCTATATATTTTTTGTCAATCTTATCTAAATCGTTTCTTGTGACTTTTTTACTGTTTACAAAATAGTTTTTAGTCTTAGATTCAAGTTCAGGTCTGTTTATAATTATGGACAATAAATTTATTTCATCTATATTTTTGTCATTTTCTTCTATTTCTAAGAATTGTACTTCATCGGTTACAGTCCATTTTGGTTTTTTCTTTAGCGTATCTTGCTTTATTTTACTTTTGTTATTATTCTTTGGTGATAGAGGAATATCAGACTTTTCACCTTTTAAAACTTTTTGAGTTGGTGGAGGTGGAACTAACAAATGAGGAGCAGTAACTTTTAACTTTTCTGCATCCGTCATTTTTTTATTATAGATTTCTTTTAAACGAATAAGGTTTGCTTTTCTGTTTTCTGAGGTTCTTTTAACTTTATTGGCTAATCGATTATAAGTATAAATCCAATCTGGTTTTGGGAAAAGAGATGAAGGAACTAAATTAAAAACACTTTCTACCGTAAGTTTCTGCTTTTTAGACATTCTATTGTAAATATCTTTCATTTTATTTACATCCTTTACTTTATAAAATTTATATTTTTTGCCTTTATTAAATAAAGTAGTGTAGGTTTTCATTTCTTCTGGAGTTACCTCGTTGTCCTTTTTAAGTGAATCTACTTTTCTACTTTCTTTAGTGGCATTATTTTTTCTAATCTCTTCTATAAAAGAAGGAACTTCGTTTCTCATATTATTTAAGGATATAATTTTATCTTGTATAACAGGAGAATCGATATAGTTGTTTTTTAGTTTCTTCTTTTCTTCTATATATTTTTTGTCTGCTTTAGTGCTGTTTTCTTTGATATTTATTATTTGAATACCATGTTTTTTTTCAAAAAACGCTCTATAATTTTGAAATCGAATTTTATTTTGATTTTCAAAATATTTAGTAGTTTCTAAATGTGCTTGATTTTTTTGAGGAAAACGTTTACTTCTAGCATTTTTATGTACATAACTATTAGAATATCTTGCAAAGTCTGTATTTTTGTAATGGTTTAAAGCAGTATTGTTTACAACTTTTCCATCAATCCAAACTGCGAAGTTTTTTTCATTTTTTAAATCGTTCAATTGCTTTTGTGTAGGAACAATCTTCTTTAATTTTAATGGAGGAGTCATTAAACGGGCTTTTTCTTCTGTATTTAATTCAGCGTACGTTTTGCTAATTTTATTACCATTTTTATCTTTTTGTACTACCTTAAGGTTTCTATAAACATATTCTTTATAAATTTCTGTTTCTTCTAATTTGGTGTCATTAATTGAGACTGTTTCTACAATTTCAATGGTTTCTTCCTCTTTCTCTTGCGCTTCCACTCTTTCTGCAAACAGAAAAACAAAACCAATTAATAACGGAATTACCGCCAATTTTTTGAACAAAACTTTTGTTCGAGAACTTTGTGCTGTCATCATTTTTAATCTTTTTTTAGTAAGTGAATAATTCAAATTACTGGCCAAGTAATATTCGTTGTTCCAAGACGCTTTGTTTAACAACAAATGCTGGTATTGGTGCGTGTTTTTATGTTGATTGATTACGTTTTCGTCTGCTAAAAACTCGTGATTTAATTGTATTGCCTTTTTTAGGAAAATAAATAATGGATTTATCCAAAAAACGGCTTGTAATAATTCAATTAGCAACACGTCAAACGTATGTTTTTGGGTTACGTGTGTTAATTCGTGGGTAAATAATTCGGCTTCAATTTTACCAGATTCGTATGCTGTTTTATTGATAAAAATATAATTCCAAAAAGAATGCGGAAGAATGTTGTCATCCACCAAAACCAAAGTCGCTTTTTGATGTGCAACGTTTTTATTTGTTTTAATTTTCTTGACGATTTTAAATAGATTTCTTCCAAATCGAAATAGAAAAACCCCAACAATTGTAAGGTAAATTCCGAATAAAATTTGAGAATAATCTACAGTAGATTCTTCTATAATTATAGGAGTAAATTCCTCTGTAAAAGGGGTTTTAACAATTTCTGGTTGAATGTAAGTTGTAGCTTTTACATACGTAGTAAACGTTATTAACGGCGCCAAAAAAGAAAATACAACCCCAATTAATAAGTAAAAACGATTGAAATTGTGCATTTTTTCTCTCTCTAAAACCAAGTGATAGAAAAACAGCAACAATGCCAAACAACTTGCCGATTTTAATAAGTACACTATCATTTTTTTTGTTTTTTAATTTGACTATCAATCACTTCTTTTAAAGCCTCTAATTCTTGCGTAGTAAGATTGGTTTCTTTGGTAAAAAAAGATGCAAACTGACTCGCAGAATCATTAAAAAAGTTTTTAATCAATCCGTTTACATGATTAGAGAAATAATCTGTTTTTTTAATAATAGGATAATACTCTCTAGACTTGCCAAACAATTTATAATTTATAAAACCTTTATCTGTAATACGCTTTAATAAAGTAGCCACAGTTGTTGTAGCAGGTTTTGGTTCTGGAAAATCTTCTAACAATTCTTTTAAAAATGCCTTTTTACGTTTCCATAAATACTGCATTAATTGTTCTTCGGTTTTAGATAATTGCATGTGAATTCTATTTTTACTCTACAAACATAGAATAAAAAAATGAATTCTACAAATGTAGAGTTAAAAATAATCGATTTCTTTACTATCTTCGCTATCAAATATTTTTTGAAATGAAAAAGTTAGTTTACCTGTGTTTGTTTAGTGTTTTATTGGGTTGTAGCCCAAAATTATTCAAAGAAAAATGGACGGAGATTCAAGCTCCAGAAACTTTTACCGCTCGTTTTGAAACCACACAAGGTAATTTTGATATTGAAGCAAAAAGAGCTTGGTCTCCAAAAGGAGTAGACAGATTGTATCAATTAATTAGTAAAAATTACTATACAGATATTGCAATTTTTAGAGTTGTACCCAATTTTGTAGCGCAATTTGGTATTCATAACAATACGTTTATAAACAAAAGTTGGGGCGATCAATCTATTGCAGATGAACCTGTTCTAGAAAAAAATGAGAAAATGACCATTGCTTTTGCTAGAGGAGGAGCAAACTCACGTTCTAATCAAATATTTATTAATTTAGAGGATAATTTTCGTTTAGATAATTTAGATTATGGTGGTGCAAAAGGTTTTCCTGTAGTGGCAAAAGTAATTTCAGGCCAAGAAAATATTTTAAAGTTTTACAGTGGTTACGCAGAAAAACCAGCAAAAAAACAAGGTCAAATTGCGAAGTTTGGCAATACTTATGTCAAAGAAAATTTTCCTAAAATCGATTTTATTACCAAAGCTTATATTTTAAAAAAGTAATTTATTTGGGTGTTTTAATCCACTTTCTTGAACCAATATTTTGTGCAGAAAAGAGTACAAAAAAGTAAAGTCTATTCTACCAAAAAAACAAAGTGCCTTAATTGCTAACTCAACTTTTAGTAAGCTAAAAACACAGTTTAAAATGATGAAATTAAAATTAGTATCTATATTTATTTTTTTGAGTTTTCAAACACTAACCTCACAAGAAAAATTCGAAAAAGAATATCGGGTGAATTCAGAATTAGTGCCAAAACAAGCCTTACAAATACTTGAAACATGGAATTTTCCTAAAAAAGTAAAATGGTATGCAGAAGAAAGCAATATTGGCAAAACCTTTGAAGCAAAAACACGTTTTAAAAAGCATAAATATAGCATAGAATTTAATGCGAAAGGTGAAATTTTAGATGTAGAAAAAACAGTAAAGCTCAAACAACTGTCTTTAGAAACGAAAAAAGTTTTAAAAAAAGCATTGCAATCTAGTTTTAAGAAATACAAAATTAATAAGATTCAAATACAATATTCAGGCACAGCAACTGCTATCTATAACAAAATATTTCAGGTAAAAACAGAGCAGGCAGCGCCAATTTTAAAGTATGAAATTGTGGTGAAAGGGAAGAAAGAATCTAAGCAACAACTTTTTGAAGTTTTAATAAACCAAAACGGAGAAATTGAACAAGAGCAAAAAATAAGAACTGGTTTAACTTTAAATCTAGAATTTTAATGAAAACGAAATCACTTTTGTTTCTTACTTTCTTTGTTGGTTTAAATGTTTTTTCGCAATCAAATACAGATTTGGTTTTTTTACCAAAAGTAGTGTTGTCTAAAAAAATAAACAAGGTTTCTAAATGGGTAAATAGTGTAGAGCAACGTACTATTTTTTATGATGAAAATTTGCAGTTGACTCACAATTTACTCGATATTTCTTCCATATATTCTTTAAAGACTTCGCTAAACCAATCTTTTAATTTTGGGTACATTTTACGTTTTAGAGGTACAGAAACTATCCATAGAACATTTCAGCATTATAATATTTTACAGCATTACAATGCTTTAAAAATTGGGCATCGTTTTGCATTAGAACAATTTTATCAAGTAAAAAAACAAACTACATTTAGATCTAGATATAGAGTAAGCACAGAGCTGCCTTTAAATGGAGAAAGAATAGACGTGAAAGAATTTTACTTAAAATTAGGTAACGAATATTTATATGCCTTTGCAGAAAAAGATTTAGAAATTAGGTTAACACCATATTTGGGCTACCAAGTTTCAGCAAAAGACAAAATAGAATTTGGTATCGATTACAGAGTTAGTAATTTTATACAAAATGCTACTGAAAATCAGTTTTGGTTTCGCGCCACTTGGTATATTTCTTTACAATAGGTAATGCTGTGCTGTTGTTTTTTATGTAAGGTGAGTTGGATTAACAAAATGCTGTTTATTATTTACGATTTACAATATTTAAAACTAATGTCATTTCCACTTTATGAAGAAATCTCAAATGTAATACCAGATTTCTCAACTACACTTCGTTTCGTTGGAAATGACATAGAACTAATTTTCAAACACATAGAAAACATAAACTATAAAAGTTATTTCAAACTAACATTATTTAGATAACTCCGTAAAATATTTGTAAAAATAAGGTATGGTTTCAATTCCTTTTAGGTAATTCCAAATTCCAAAATGTTCATTAGGTGAGTGAATGGCATCTGAGTTTAAACCAAAGCCCATTAAAATAGTTTTGCTTTTTAATTCTTGTTCAAACAATGCAACAATTGGTATACTACCGCCACTTCTTTGCGGAATTGGAGTTTTACCAAACGTAGTTTCATATGCTTTACTCGCTGCTTTATACCCAACATTATCTATTGGTGTAACATAACCTTGTCCTCCATGATGAGGTGTTACTGCTACTTTTACACCTTTAGGTGCAATGCTTTCAAAATGTGTTTTAAACAATTGTGTAATTTCCTTCCAATCTTGATTGGGCACCAAACGCATAGATATTTTAGCATAAGCCTTAGATGCAATTACTGTTTTTGCGCCTTCGCCAGTGTAACCACCCCAAATTCCGTTTACATCTAAAGTAGGTCTTATAGAATTTCTCTCGTTTGTAGAATAGTCTTTTTCGCCATAAACAGCATCAATATCTAAAGCTTTTTTATAATCATTTAAAGAAAACGGTGCTTTTGCCATTTCTGCTCTTTCTGAGGTTGATAAATCTTCAACTTTATCATAAAAATCAGGAATGGTAATATGGTTATTTTCATCGTGTAAAGAAGCAATCATTTTGGTTAAAACATTTATAGGATTTGCAACTGCACCACCATACAAACCAGAGTGTAAATCTCTATTTGGCCCGGTAACTTCTACTTCTACATAACTTAAGCCACGCAAACCTGTTGTAATAGAAGGAATGTCATTGGCAATCATGCCAGTATCTGAAATCAAAATAACATCATTGGCTAATTTTTCTTTATTTCTAGGTACAAACCAAGACAAACTCTCAGAACCTACCTCTTCTTCACCTTCAATCATAAATTTTACATTACAAGGTAATTTTCCTTTAGAAGTCATATATTCTAAAGCTTTTACATGCATAAACATTTGGCCTTTATCATCACAACTACCACGTGCAAAAATGGCACCTTCTGGATGAATTTCTGTTTTTTTAATAACTGGTTCATAAGGCGGAGAATCCCACAATTCTAAAGGATCTGCAGGCTGCACATCATAATGACCATACACCAAAACTGTTGGTAAATTTTTATCTATTATTTTTTCACCATAAATAATAGGATAACCTGGTGTTTCGCATAATTCAACTTTATCACAGCCCGCTTTTTTTAGACTTTCTAAAATAAAATCTGCCGTTTTTAAAACGTCTTTTTTGTACTTAGAGTCGGCACTTACAGAAGGTATTTTTAATAAAGCTATCAATTCTGCTAAAAGACGTTCTTTATTTTCTGAAATGTATTGTTTTATGGTATCCATTTTTAGTTTTTATTTTCTCTTTCAAAAATAGAAAAATTATTAATAACAAGTTTGTAGTTTGTAAGTATTGTTTATATTTGCATCCCGAAATCTTCGGAAAGTTTGCAGGTTAATCTGCTAATTAAGCAGGCGTGGTGGAATTGGTAGACACGCTAGACTTAGGATCTAGTGCCGCGAGGTGTGAGAGTTCGAGTCTCTCCGCCTGTACAAATTGAAGCTGAAGTTTTAAACTTCAGCTTTTTTTATGCTCAAAAAAAAATAAGTTTATGAAATTATATCCTTTAAAATTTACACCTTTATATAAGTACCGTCTTTGGGGTGGAGAAAAATTAAAAACAGTTTTAAATAAAAATTATTCTGAGACTAGTATTGGAGAGTCTTGGGAAATTTCTGATGTTAAAAATGACGAAACTGTGGTTGCTAATGGTTTTTTTAAAGGCAAAACTTTATCCAATTTAATAGCAGAGTTTAAAGGAGATTTTCTAGGAACTAAAGTTTATGAGCAATTTGGAAATGAATTTCCTTTATTAATTAAATTTATAGATGCAAAAACACCACTTTCTATACAAGTGCACCCAAGTAATGAAATTGCAAAAGAACGCCACAATTCTTTTGGTAAAAATGAAATGTGGTATGTAATGGAAGCTGATGAAAATGCAGAATTAATTGTTGGTTTTGATGAAAAATTAGATAAAACAGCGTATAATTCTTTGGTTGAAAATGGGACTGTTTTAGAAAAAATGCATCACGAAAAAGTTGCTGAAGGAGATACGTTTTATATTCCAACAGGTAGAGTGCATGCCATTGGTGCTGGCGTTTTATTGGCAGAAATTCAGCAAACATCAGATATTACTTACAGAATTTACGATTATAATAGAGTAGATGCTAAAACGGGTAAATTAAGAGATTTACATAATGACTTAGCCATAGATGTAATTGATTTTGAGCCTAAAGAAAATTATAAAACCAATTATAAGACAGCTAAAAATGTTGCGAATAAATTAGTGCATTCCCCTTATTTTACTTCTAATTTTTTAGTGGTTGAAGGAACATTAGAACAAGATTACACCCAATTAGATTCTTTTGTAATTTATATGTGTGTAGATGGTAATTTAGAGTTGTCTTTTAATGACGAAATTTATCCCCTTGAAAAGGGAGAAACAATTTTATTACCTGCAATTATTAATAAAGTGAAGTTAGTTTCGCAATCAAAACAAGCCAAGCTTATAGAGGTTTATTTATAAGGTTAAGTTTTAAATGCAATTCATCATTAAATTGTAGATTTAATTGAAGTTGATACCTGTAATTTAAAGATCAAAAACTTAAATTTTAAACAATTTAAAATTAAGTTACTTTTTCAAAGGAATCACTTCAAAGTCCTCTGATTTTTCAGCAAAATTAAATAGGGCTTGGGTTTCTTTTGGTGGTACTCTTAGTTTTCTTTTGGTTAGATCTATCCAAGCACCGTAAACTTTTATAATTGCAGATAGTTTTCCTGCTTCATTAAAAACTTCATGTACAATTTTCCAACGCTCATTGTTTTCAGACAAACCTTGTAGTTTTATGTTTACCGTAATATTTTCTCCTAAATGAATTTCTTTTCTAAAAGAAGTTTCTTCAGTAAATAAAATAGGGCCTAAATTATGCTTTGTAAACTCTTCTATAGAAAAGTTATACTTGGCAAAATAACGCACTCTAACCTCTGCAGCATAATCGTTATAAGCTGTATGACGCATGTGTCTGTTTGGATCAAAATCTGACCATTTTGTGGCAAAATCTACTTGAAAACTCATAATTTATTTACATAAAAAGGCCTGATAATTTTGGAAATTACCAGGCCTTTATTTTAATTCTATTTTTAATTTTTTACAACTTGGGCGTTATTTTTTAATTTTAAATCACCCAAAACATTTAAGGCCTCTGCTACATAAATGTCTTTAGAGAGGTTTTTATGCCATGCAGCTCTTTTATCTTTTAAAATACTATCTTTTTTTAGTAAAGCAGCTTCGTATGCAGGAGATTTAAAAGTTAAATTTGATGTATACTCAAATACAGATTTGTATTTTTTTGCATATTCCTCTTGCATCTCATTCTCTTTAAAGAATTCTTTAGAATTTAAAGAAAAAGAGTTGTCGTCTTGATTTTTTCTTAAATATTTAGCGTAGTCGTTAATTAGCTTAAAGTTGTTATTGGATGCAATTCTATTTTTACTTTTATAAATCACATCATTAAAATTCTCATAAGAATTGGTTTTTGTGTATTTCGCTTGTGCTACTTTATCCCAAGCCAAAGCGCCTTCTACGTCACGTTCGCCAAAGGCCATGTAACTAAATCTGTCTGGCATTGCAATATCAGAATACACACCCTCAATCTGTGTAGAACCACCATTTACTCTATAAAATTTTTGGATAGTCATTTTTATAGCGCCTAAATCTTCTTTGTAGTTTGGGTAAAAATTGTTTATAGGTATTACACTTTGCACTGTTCCTTTGCCATAGGTTTGGTTACCGCCAACAACTACTGCTCTGCCATAATCTTGCATTGCTGCTGCAAAAATTTCTGATGCTGAGGCAGATAGTTCATTTACTAAAACTACCACAGCACCTTGCCATTGCATTTTTGGATCTTCGTCATTTTTTACTATGGGATCTTGCCCTCTGTATTTTACTTGTACTATAGGCCCTTTTTCTATAAATAAACCTGCAATTTCAATAGCAGTTTTTAAAGATCCACCACCATTATTTCTAAGATCAATTAAAAGTCCGTCTATATTTTCCTTTTTTAAACGTGCAATTTCTTTTTCCATATCCTTGGCAGAATCTCTTCCATTTCTATCGGTAAAATCAATATAAAATCTTGGCAAATCAATTAAACCGAATTTTTTATTATCTTTCTCTACAACTGTAGATTTTACAAAGGTTTCTTCCAATTCTACCACATCTCTTATGATAGATATAATTTTTGTGGTACCATCTATTTTCTTCTTAACCGTTAATCTAACCTCTGTACCTTTAGGGCCTTTTATAAATTTGATAGCATCATCTAAACGCATGCCCACAATGTCTTTTGGTTCCTCTTCTCCTTGTGCAACTTCTAAAATTATATCACCAGGTTCTAAACTTCCTTCTTTCCATGCAGGTCCGCCAGAAACCAATTCAAAAATTTCAGTATAAATACCTTTTCTAGACAATCTTGCTCCAATACCTTCTAATTTACCAGACATATCTTGGTCAAAACGCTCTTTAATTCTTGGTGCCATATAAGTTGTATGTGGATCAAAAGCACCCACAACACTGTTTAAAAATGCAGAAAACCAATCTTCATGTTCTAATTCTTCAATTCTTAAATAAAGATCATTCATGTTTTTTAAAACCTCTTCTCTAGCTTCTTGCTCTAAAATTTTAAAAGATTTTTTTTGATACGTTTTATCTTTTTCTAATTTCGACTCTTCTTTATCTAATTTGTCTTGAATTCTGCTTAAAGTACTAAGCTTTAATTGTTTCCTCCAATAATTTACCAGCTCTTTTTCATTCTTTGCAAAAGGAGCATCAGCATAATTAATATCTATAGTTTCTTTTTTATTAAAGTTGAAAGGTTGTTTTAGAATTTCTCCGTAATAAGCCTTTGCATTTTTAATTTTGTTTAAAAATTTATCATAAACCAAATTATAGAAATCAACATTATCTGCTAGAAGTTGATTGTCTATATCGTATTTGTAACGTGAAAATTCTTTAATATCTTTCTGAGTAAAATAACGTTTGCTAGGATCTAGGGCGTCTATAAAATTGGTAAATACTGTTTCAGAGAAATCGTCATTTAAATCTTTAACCACAAAATGGCCTCTAGTTAAAATATTTTTTAAAACAAATACTAAAATTTTATCTTTCTTTGGATCTGGATTTTTTTCAGTGTTATTTGCACTTCCGTTAAAACTAGTAAACAGCATTAAGGTTGCTATGAATACGATACTAATTTGGTGTCTTAAATTCATAAATATATTGAGCGTTTGTCTATTTATTCTTAATTTTTAGAATTATAGATTACTAAAATAGTGCCAAATTATTTAAAAAAGGATTATTTTAGATTCTTTATACAATAATACAGAATTTACAGGCAGTTTATTCTTTACAAATTGTTAAAAAGAAAATGAATAAATTCAATTACATTTGTAAATAAAGATGCTTTAATTCGTGTTAAAAATATACTAACTATGCAAGAGAAACCTTTAATTTTAGTGACCAATGATGATGGGATTACAGCTCCAGGAATTAGAGCTTTAATAAAAATAATGAATAAAATTGGAGATGTTGTTGTTGTGGCACCTGATAGCCCACAAAGTGGAATGGGACATGCAATTACAGTTGATAATGTTTTAACTTGTAACCCAATTACAATAGATGATGGGCCTCAGTTAGAATATACCTGTTCTGGTACACCTGCAGATTGTGTAAAAATGGCAATTAGTGAAATTTTAAATAGAAAACCAGACCTTTGTGTTTCTGGAATAAATCATGGTGCAAACTCCTCTATAAACGTAATTTATTCGGGTACTATGAGTGCTGCAATAGAAGCAGGTATAGAAGGTATACCAGCTATTGGGTTTTCTCTGTTAGATTTTAAATGGCATGCAGATTTTGTGCCAAGTGAAACTTACGTGAAAAATATTACATTAAATGCTTTGTTAAATGGCATACCAGAAGGTGTTGTGCTAAATGTAAATATACCAGATTTAAAAGCCAATGAAATTAAAGGTGTAAAAATTTGTAGACAAGCAAATGGCTATTGGAAAGAAGATTTTGATAAAAGAAAAAGTCCTTTTGGTAAAGAATACTATTGGCTTTCTGGCCAGTTTGTAAGTAAAGATAAAGGTCAAGATACAGATGTTTATGCTTTAGAAAACGGCTATGTTTCTGTGGTTCCTGTACAATTTGATATGACTGCACACCACATGATTCAAAAATTAAACGCATGGGAACTGTAAAAAAAGACATACTTATTGGTGTTTTAGTTGCTCTTTTCGCCACCTTTGGTGGAATATTTTTATACCTAGAATATTTTTCTCAATATAGTTTTGCAGATACTTTACAAATGATAAAAGAGGGAGATTTGTATGGTAAAGTTTTAGCTTTAGCAGCAATACCTAATTTATTTGTCTTTTTTGTTTTTATTAAAAAGAAACAAGATCATAAGGCAAAAGGAGTTTTGTTAACCACCATTTTAATAGCATTAACTACTTTATTACTAAAATTTTTTTAAAAGATGAAGTATTATATTGTTGCTGGCGAAGCGTCTGGAGATTTGCATGGTGCCAACTTAATGAAAGAATTATTTTTAGCAGACCAAAATGCAGAAATACGTTTTTGGGGTGGTGATTTAATGCAGGCAGTTGGCGGAACTTTAGTAAGCCATTACAAAGAAAGAGCCTTTATGGGTTTTTTTGAAGTGATTAAAAACTTATTTAAAGTACTTGGTTTTATAAAGTTTTGTAAAAAAGACATTGCAAGTTTTAATCCAGATGTTATAATTTTTATAGACAATTCTGGTTTTAATTTACGAGTTGCAAAATGGGCAAAAAAAGAAGGATATCGCACCAATTATTACATTTCTCCACAAGTTTGGGCAAGCAGAGCAAGTAGAGTAGAAGATATCAAAAGAGATATAGATCAACTGTTTGTAATCCTTCCTTTTGAAGAGGATTTTTACAAGAAACACAATTATAAAGTAACTTTTGTAGGGCATCCTTTAATTGATGCTATTGCCGATAGAAAACAGGTTTCTGAAGCTAAATTTAGAAAAGAACATCAATTAGGAGATCAAAAAATTATAGCCATTTTACCAGGAAGTAGAAAACAAGAAATTACTAAAATGCTGGCTGTAATGTTATCTTTAGTAAATGATTTTAAAGAATATCAATTTGTAATTGCTGGTGCTCCTAGTCAAGATTTTTCTTTTTATAAGCGTATTATTGGTTCTAGAGAAGTAGCGTTTATTAATAACAAAACTTATGATTTATTAAGTATCTCTTACGCAGCTTTAGTTGCCTCTGGCACTGCAACTTTAGAAGCAGCTTTATTTAAGGTACCACAAGTGGTTTGTTATAAAGGTGGCTACATTTCTTACCAAATTGCAAAAAGAATTATTACCTTAAAATTTATTTCTTTGGTAAATTTAATAATGAACAAAGAAGTGGTAAAAGAATTAATTCAAGATGATTTTAATAAGAAGAATTTAAAAACAGAGTTAAGTAAAATTTTGAATACTGAACACAGAGAAAAATTATTCTTAAATTATTTTGATTTAGAGCAAAAATTAGGTGGTAAAGGCGCATCTAAAAAAGCCGCCAAAGAAATTGTAAAGAAATTACAAGTAAAATGAATTTAAAGCACTTTTTTTTATTGTTTGTAATGTTGATATTCGTTTTATCTTCTTGTTCGACTACAAAAAATGTAAAAACAACAAAAGCAGTAAGCATATCAAAATCTGATAAAGTAGTTGCTAATGCATTACAATTTAAAGGGGTAAAATACAAATATGGTGGCATTACTAATAAAGGCATGGATTGCTCTGGAATTGTTTTTGTTGCTTATAAAAAAGAAAATATACAATTACCAAGAGTATCTAAACAAATGGCTAAAACTGGTAAAAAAGTAGGCCTAAAAAGTGCAAAAAAAGGTGATTTAATTTTCTTTAAAACAGCTAAAAAAGGAGCGGGAATAAATCACGTAGGTTTAATTGTTTCTGTAAATAATGGCCAAGTAAACTTTATACACGCTACAACATCTAAAGGCGTTATTGTATCGTCATTAAGTAACCCTTATTGGAAAAAGGCATTTGTAAAGGTAAATAGGATTCTATAAGAAAAAGTGCTATATTTAACTTGCTATGAACAAGTTACTTAAATATGTGCCTTTGCATCTATTATTGTGCCTAACTTTAGGTATTTTAAGTCAATATTATTATAAAATTTGGGTGTTTGGTTTTTTACCAATATTCCTGCTATTATCTGTTTTAGGCATAATTTTACTTTTTATAACTCATAGAAAAGTATTCACATTGCTTACTTTTCTATTGTTTTTTATTCTAGGAGTTTCTGCGGTTTTTGTAAATAATTCTAAAAATTATAATAATAATTATGAACTTTTTAGCTCCACAAATTCTAGAGTTACTTTACGAATTGTTAGTGTGCTAAAGCCTAGTCTTTACCATAAAAAATATATTGCAGAGGTTATTCAGGTAAGGCAAACTAAAACTAGAGGTCGTATTTTATTAAATCTTGAAAAAGATAGCACTCAAAGTCTTTTACATGTTGATGATGTAATTGTAGCGACTCAAAATTTCAGTAAATTAAGGCCACCCTTAAATCCGAAACAATTCAACTACAAAAAATATTTAGCAAAACAAGGTATTTACGAGCAAGTATTTATCACTAGCAAGCAATATATAGCCCAAGAAAAACAGTTTACATCATTAGTTGGAGTCTCAGAAAAAGTTAGAAATAACATTCAGAAAGCGTTAAAGCGTTATCATTTTAAAAACGATGAATTTGCGGTAATTAATGCCCTTTTATTAGGGCAAAGGCAAGATGTTTCAAAAGGTCTTTTAGCAGATTACGCCAATGCTGGTGCCATTCATATTTTGGCGGTTTCTGGTTTGCATGTAGGTATTGTGCTTTTAATTTTATCAATTTTATTAAAACCTTTGCTATTATTAAGAAAAGGTAAATATATCAAGGTAGTTATCCTTATTCTTTTACTTTGGATGTTTGCCTTTATTGCAGGTTTATCTGCATCTGTAGTAAGGGCAGTAACCATGTTTACATTTGTTGCTTTTGGGCAAATTTTTCTTAGAAAAAACAATGTGTTTTTTTCTTTAATTAGTTCTTTATTATTACTGCTTATTTGTAAACCTATGTTTTTATTTGATGTTGGTTTTCAGCTGAGTTATTTGGCAGTTTTTGGTATTGTTTGGGTACAGCCAAAGTTGTATAAAGTATACAAGCCCAAATTTTATGTAGATAAAAAAATATGGGAACTTATTACAGTTTCTATTGGTGCACAAATAGGCATATTGCCTTTAAGTATTTATTATTTTCAACAATTTCCTGGGTTATTTATTTTGGCAAACCTTGTTATTATACCTTTTTTAGGAGCTATTTTAATAGGTGGAATTCTTATTATTGGGTTGGCTTTGTTAAATATATTGCCACAATTTTTAGCAAGTATTTATGCTAATGTAATTTCTGTAATGAATGCTTTTGTAAGTTGGATTTCTAAGCAAGAATCTTTTTTGTTTAAAGAATTAACATTGTCATTAGTAATGATGCTGGCTTGTTACTTTTTTATATTTTCTGTAGTTTATTTTTTAATGAAGCGAAAGTCAAACCGTTTCATAGTAGTTTTAGTTTCTATTTTAATATTGCAGGGTTTGTATTTGTTAGAACAGAAAAAGGCAAAGGAAACCAATGCATTTATTGTTTTTCATAAAACTAGAAATTCAATTATAGGCAAACGTTTCGCCAAGAATTTATATGTACAACATCAATTAGATTCAATAAACAGTAATGACATTTATGCGCTTAAACAATACCGTATTAAAGAGAATTTAAATGTGTTTACAACCCATTTTAACAATAGTATTCGTTTAAAAGAAAAACATATTTTAGTGGTAGATAGTTTGGGTGTGTATAATATTGATGGTATGCAAAACCCGATTGTTGTGCTACAATATGCACCTAAAATTAATTTACAGCGATTGATAAAGAAAATAAAACCATCTGTTATAATTGCAGATGGCTCTAATTTTAAAAGTTATGTAAATGGTTGGGAAAGGATTTGTTTACGCAACAAGATCCCTTTTCATTATACAGGGCAAAAAGGTGCTTTTGTACTTAAAGACTAGTCTTGTATTTGACTTTTAAATTCTTTTTCAAAAACATCCCATTTATTGTCTTTATAGTTTTTGTTTGAAAAGAAAGCTAAAATTTTCTCCATTAATTTCTTATCTAAATAACCAGGAATCGCTTGAATTAAAGCTTCGTTTTCATCTAAAAATATGGTTGTAGGATAAGAAAGTTTGCCATTCATTAAAGATGCAGACAATTGGTGATATCCTCTTCTGCCACTTTTTTGATACTTAAATGTATGTCCTTTATAGGTAATGTCTTCTTTTGATTCTCCATCAAATTTAATTGCATAAAAAGAATCGTTTATGCTTTTTATGATTGTTGGATTTGTGTATGTATTTACATCCATTTTTTTACAATAGCCACACCAATCTGTGTATATATCTATTAAAATAGGCTTAGGGTTTTCTTTGTTCAGCACTATTGCTTCTTCAAAAGAAATCCAATTTATTTTGTCTTGTGCTTTTGTGGAATAAATGGTTCCAACTAAAAATAAAGTTAATATTAGCTTTCTCATAATATTTAAGTCGAAATTTCACTGGGAAATTTACAGTTATTTTCTAAAATCTTATTCACTTAAGACTTTATCTTCTGCTCCGTGAGTTAATCTTTTAAGTGGTTTTAAAATAGCAATAATTAATAAACCGAATATTGTACACGTAACACCAATTCCTGTAAATATTTCAAAATCTCCGGCATTCTCAGACAGTCCTCCCACATAACCAGCAACTTTATTACCTAATCCTGTTGCTGCAAAATATGCTCCCATCATAAAAGACGCATATTTAACTGGCGCTAGTTTTGTTATAAAAGAAAGCGCTACTGGAGACGCACATAATTCTCCAATTGTATGAAAAAGATATGCTAAAACAAGCCAAATCATTGCTGATTTTTCTGCTATTTCACTACCATTCATTACAACCTCTGAAGATGCTTTACTCATAAAGAAGAACCCAAAAGCCATAATAATCACTCCAACTGCCATTTTAAATAAAGAGGAGGATTCCTTTCCTTTATTCTTCCATTTGTGCCAAAAACTGCCTATTGCAGTTCCTAATACAATAATAAAAAATGCGTTTATAGATTGAAATACTGCTGCAGGCACCTCATTTCCAATTAATGGTAATGAAAATGAAAGCATTCTGTTTGTTTTCTGTTCAGTATACAAACTCATTAGGCCACCCGCTTGTTCAAAGGCTCCCCAAAAAACAATTATTATTAAGAATGATAAAAACATTACAAGCATCCTATCTTTCTCTACTTTGTTTAGAGGTTTTTTTAATAAATCTTTATCAGGCGAATCTGATTTTCCAATAAAATCTCCAACTGTACCTAAATACTTTAAGCCATACATGTATACAATTTGTCCTAAAGCCATTCCTATTCCTGCTAATCCAAAGCCATAATGCCAACCATATTTTGCAGCAACTGCCCCAACAGCTAATGCGCCTAAAAATGCGCCAAGATTTATACCAATATAAAAAACATAGAATCCTTTATCTCTTCTATCGTCTCCTTTTTTGTATAAACCACCAACCATTGTAGAAATGTTAGGTTTTAAAAATCCAACACCTGTTACTATAAAAATTAAACCTGTAAAAAACGCCCATTGCTCGTCTACAGCTAAAATTCCATGTCCTATACAAAGCAAAATACCACCCAACATAACTGCCTTTTTTTGTCCCATAAACTTATCTGCCAGCCAACCACCAGGAATAGAGGTTAAATAAACAAACATGGTGTAAGTTCCATAAAAAGATAATGTCTCTGCATTAGTCCAACCATATCCTGATTGAGGATCATTTAAAATTACAGGAGCAGCAAGATATAGTGTAAGTATTGCGCGCATTCCATAGTAAGAAAAACGTTCCCACATTTCAACAAAAAAGAGTACAAATAGTCCTACAGGATGTCCAAATAATTCTTTTTGATGCGGTAATTTAACTGTATTGTTCATATTTCTTATTTTGGATTTTAGTTAGATTTAGTAATTAAATGCGTTTCTATAAAATTTGTCATTTTAGTATATAAATTCAAACGCATGTTTTTTCCTTTATAGATGGCATGTGCTCTATCTGGTACAATAAATTGATCAAATTGCTTGTTGGCTTCAATTAGTGCATTTGTCATTCTAAAGGTGTTTTGTACATGCACGTTATCATCACCTGTACCATGCACTAAAAGGTAGTTTCCTTGCAGTTTTTCTGCGTAATTTATTGGTGAATTATCATCATAACCTGCAGGGTTTTCTTGTGGTGTTCTTAAAAAGCGTTCTGTATAAACAGTATCATAAAATCTCCATGAAGTTACTGGCGCTACTGCAATTGCAGTACTAAAAATATCGCTTCCTTTTAAAAGACAATTGGTACTCATATGTCCTCCAAAGGACCAACCCCAAATTCCAATATTGTTTTTATCAATAAAACTTAATTTAGCCAACTCTTTAGCAGATGAAATTTGATCTTCTGTTTCATATTTAACTAAGTTTAAATAAGTCGATTTTTTAAACTCAGCGCCTTTTAATCCTGTTCCTCGTCCATCTACACAAGCAATAATAATTCCTTTTTGAGCCAACATATTGTGCCAATAATCATTACTCGCATTCCATTTGTTAGCCACTTGTTGTGATCCTGGTCCAGAATATTGAAACATTAGTAACGGATACTTTTTGTTTTCATCAAAATCTACAGGCTTAATCATCCACATATTTAATTCGTTACCATTAATAGTTATGGTAGAGAATTCTTTTGCAGACATTTGATAAGAAGCAATTTTTTCTTTTAAATCTGCATTATCTTTAATTACCTTTAATTTTTCTCCTTCTGCTGTGTACAAAGTGTAAACAGGAGGTGTTATAGCTGTAGAAAAAGTATTGATAAAATAATTTAAATTATGGCTGAATGATGCAGCATTTGTGCCTTGTACATTACTCAATTGTTTTTTATTGCTACCGTTTAAACCAACGGAATAAACACCTCTGTTTATAGAGCCGTTTTCTACAGATTGATAATAAATTGTTTTTTTGTCTTCATTAAAACCATAATAATTGGTTACTTCCCAATTTCCTTTTGTAATCTGATTGATTAATTTTCCATTAAAATCATAATGATAAATATGATTAAACCCGTCTTTTTCGCTAGTCCAAATAAATGAATTATCTGCTAAAAAAGTAAGGTTGTCTGTAACGTCTACATAAGCCTTATCTGTATCTTCTAGCAAAAGGCTAACGTTTTTGTTTTTAGTGTTTATTTTGTGTAATTTTAAATGATTTTGATGGCGATTTAAAGTAGTTGCCACCAAAATATTTGAGTCATTAGTCCATTTTATTCTGGGTATATATTCGTAATCTTCCAAATTTATTTTGGATGTTTTTTGAGTAGAAAGTGTAAACGTGTGTAAGGTTACAACTGCATTTTTCTCTCCTGCTTTAGGGTATTTAAATACTTGCCTTGTTGGGTAGTTTTCTGTACCCACAATATCCATAGAAAAAGTAGGAACTTCAGATTCGTTAAAACGTAAAAAAGCTAGTTTATTGCTATCCTTGCTCCATTCAAATGCTTTTACAAAAGCAAATTCTTCTTCATAAACCCAGTCTGTTATTCCGTTAATAACGGAGTTAAATTCACCATCTTTTGTAACTTGGGTAAGTTTGTTTCCTTTTGCAATATCTAGTATGTAAAGATTGTTTTTTTTAGCAAATGCAATCTTTTTACTATCAGGAGAAAAGGTTGGTTCTTGAATATCTGTGCCAATTAAATGCACTTGTTTTGTTTGTAAGTTATAATGATAAAAAGTACCTGTAAAAGAGCGTCTATATATTTTATTAAAATTTGTACCTAAAATTACAGAAGTTTCGTCTTCATTAAAGCTGTAAGAAGAAAAACCATCTATAGCATCTAAGGATTTGCTGTTTACTAGAGTAGCAACTTTTTCTAGGGTTTTATAACTGTATTTATCTACAGTGCTATTACCACTATTATCTGTATTTAATAAAGAATAAAAATCCCCATTCATGGCATTTAAAGCATTCATACGTTCAGGCGAAAATGTACCGTCCCAAATTTCTTCTAAAGTAATTGCTTTGTCTCCGTTGTTAGAGTTGGTGGAGTTTAAATTGTTTTTTTTACAACTGGTCATAGAAATTATTCCTATTAAAAATAGTATTTTTTTCATGAAATGTCTCGTTTAATAAATCTTTGTCAAGTTTACGGAAAAATTGGCAAAAAAAGGCTTAAAACTTACTTGTAAACTATAAAATACTTAAAATTTTAACAGTTTTCAAAAAAAAACTCTTAATACAATAATTGTATTAAGAGTTTAATTTTTTATTTAAAATTGTCTTTTACTATTTTTCTTCTTGACCAATAATTAATGGAGTTTTACCATCTGTTATAATTGTTTTGCTATTACCAGACTTTGCCAATTCTCTAAAAGCCTCAATTGCCTTCAATCTTATAATTCCGCTTGTTAAACCTTCTGCAATAATTAATTGTGCGTCTCTTTCACCTTTAGCATTAATAATTTTTCTTTCTGCTTCTAATTTTTCTTGGTCTAAAACAAACTTCATACGCATAGCATCCTGCTCTGCTTGTAATTTTCTTTCTATAGAATTTGCCAAACCTCTAGGCAAACGAATTCTTTTCATTAAAACCGCAATTAAATCAATTCCGTCTGCTTGCTTTTCAAGATTTATTTTCATTTTCTTTAGAATTTCCGACTCAATTGAAGCTCTCATACCAGAATGCATGTCTTTTGCAAAAAATTGAGCACAGACATCAGACGCTGCAGAACGAAATACACTTGTAATTACAGATTCGTAGTCTTGCCCTAAATTTTCTAATACAGAAGCAACCATATTTGCTTCTAATCTATATAGTATAGAAATTTCACTATCTACACTTAAACCTTCTTTACTAGGTAAACTTAAAACAAGTTTTATATTACTCGTTTTAGTAGACTCTTTAATAACCCTACTAATCAAAGGATTGTAAACTACAGTTCCTTGAGTTTTAACCTCCTGGGAGAATTTACCCAAAGTTTGTTTAATTCCTACCTCTCCTGGTCTTACTACTGCACAACTAGAAAATAAAAAAATCCCTAAAATTGCTATTACGCTTAAATTTCTCATATGTATATATTTTATTTTTGTCCTCTTCAAAGATAATTTGGAAATAACTTAATAAAAAGGTATTTTAATTGAATTATTCTATGATAACATTGATTTAAATTATTGAATATTTAAAATATTAACTTTTTTTTACGAAATGTTTAATAGATTTTTAATAAGGTTTTAATTTTTAATAGTAATTTATTTATTCAATCCATTATTTAGGTTCTGTAATACAGATTAAATTATCTTTGTATTCTAAGAAAATAAGAATATCAATGTCTAAAATTATTTCCGGTTTTTCAAAATTTACGAAAGAAGAAAAAATTGCTTGGTTGGCAAACAATTACTTTCAAAAGAATACAAATGCTACAGCAATAATAAAACAGTACTTTAATGAAGATGAAAAATTACAACAACTGCATGATGATTTTATAGAAAATACCATTTCAAATTTCTATTTACCCATGGGTGTTGCGCCTAATTTTGTAATCAATAATAAAACATACGCAATACCTATGGTTATTGAAGAGAGTTCTGTGGTAGCAGCAGCATCTTTAGTAGCAAAGTTTTGGAGTACAAGAGGTGGCTTTAAGACAACCGTTTTAGGAACCACTAAAATAGGGCAAGTTCATTTTATGTTTGCTGGTAAAAAGGCAGATTTAGCGTCGTATTTCAATAAAAATAAAACAGAATTATATGCAGCTACAGCTTCCATTACCAAAAATATGGAAAAACGTGGTGGAGGAATTTTAGATATACAATTGGTTGATAAAACTGATAAATTAGACAATTATTATCAGTTGCATGTTACTTTTGAAACCAAGGATTCTATGGGTGCAAACTTTATAAATTCTTGTTTAGAGGCCATTGCAAACCAATTTAGAAATGATACCATTGAGATTGTAATGAGTATACTTTCTAATTATGTGCCAGAATGTTTGGTTAGAGCAGAGGTTTCTTGTAAAGTGGAAGAATTGGGAGGAGAAAATCCGCAGAAATTTGCCCAGAAATTTGAGCAAGCTGTAAAAATTGCAGCTATAGAACCTTATAGAGCAGTTACCCATAATAAAGGTATAATGAACGGAATTGATGCTGTAGTTTTAGCTACTGGTAACGATTTTAGAGCTATTGAAGCTGGCGCACACGCTTATGCATCTAGAAATGGAACATATAGTAGTTTATCTTATTGTACCATAGAAAACAATATTTTTAGATTTTGGATGGATATTCCGCTAGCTTTAGGAACTGTAGGTGGTTTAACAGCTTTGCATCCTTTGGCAAAATTATCTTTAAAAATGCTACAAAAACCTTCTGCACAAGAATTAATGCAAATTATTGCAGCTGCTGGTTTAGCTCAAAATTTCGCAGCTTTAAGAGCCTTAACAACAAAAGGAATTCAGCATGGGCATATGAAAATGCATTTGCAAAATATTTTGAATCAATTAGGCGCTACAAACAGAGAAAAAGTGATAGTTGAAGAATATTTTAAAGAAAAAACGGTGTCTCATGCAGCTGTGGTCTCAAAATTTGAAGCAATTAAAAATACAGTAAATTGGGTCGATTTTAATGATGAAATCAAATTGAAACATGTATTAGACCCATTAAAACCTGATACAAAGCCCGTTTTTGGAAAAATGAACGCCCAACAAATGATAGAACATTTGGGTTTTATATTACGTATTTCTAATGGTAGAATACAAGCAGATAGTTTTGTAGAGGAAGAAAAATCTGAAAGAAGAAAAATATTTTTAGATTCTGCGGAAGAGTTAAAAGTAGGTTTTAAACCTGCTGTTTTATCAGAAGAACCAACACCTGTAAAATATGCTTCCTTAGAAAAAGCGATTGAAGATTTATTTATTCAGATTGTTAAATTTCATGAGCATTTTAAAACCGCTAAATTAGAAAATCATCCCTTTTTTGGGGAATTAGATTATTCAGGTTGGATTAAATTTCACACTAAACATTTTACACATCATTTTAAACAATTCAATTTAATTTAATGCATTTTTATTCTAACGGAAAATTATTATTAACAGGAGAATACCTTGTTTTAGATGGCGCAAAATCTTTGGCATTGCCCACAAAATTTGGGCAAGATTTAGTTGTAGAAAAAATTAAAGAAAACCAAATTATTTGGGGCAGTTTTACAAGTACAGGAGCATGTTGGTTTGAAGCCGTTTTTGATCTAAATAAAATGCGTTTAATTAATGCTACTTTTAATTCAGATAAAGAAGGCAGTGCAGAGTTTGTGGCAGAAACCTTGTTAGATATTTTAAAGGAAGCTAAAAGAATGAATCCAAGTTTCTTAGCAACAGCAAACGGATTTGTAGTAAAAACAAATTTAACTTTCCCAAGAGATTGGGGGTTAGGTAGTTCATCAACCTTAATAAATTCTATTGCAGCTTGGGCAAAAGTAGACGCGTTTCAATTACTTTGGAATTCTTTTAAAGGAAGCGGTTATGATATTGCTTGCGCTCAAAATAACACGCCAATTTTTTATCAAATAAATGATAAAAAACCTCTTGTAAATCAAGTTGAATTTAACCCTAGTTTTAAAGAAAATTTGTTTTTTGTGCATTTAAATCAAAAACAAGATTCTAAAGAAGGTATTGCAAAATTTAGAGAAAGTGGTGTTAATTTTGATAAAGAAATAAAAAGAATTTCAGAAATTGCTGATGAATTTTTAAAAGCCAATTCTGTTTTAAAATTAAACGAATTAATCGTTGAGCACGAACAAATTATTAGTGAAATCATAAAAATTCAACCGGTAAAAGAAAAATTATTTTCAGACTATAATTTAGGTGAAATAAAAAGTTTAGGTGCTTGGGGAGGAGATTTTGTTTTAGTAACAGGTAATACAGAAACACCAAGTTATTTTAAGAATAAAGGATTTGAAACAATACTTACTTATGAAGAAATGATTTTATGAAAAAAATAATAATCATTGGTGGAGGAGCAGCAGGCTATTTTACAGCGATTAATGCAAAAGAAAAGAATCCCAATTTAGACATTACAATTTTAGAAAAGGGAAAAGAGGTTTTACAAAAAGTAAAAATTTCTGGCGGTGGAAGATGTAATGTAACCCATGCTTGTTTTGAACCTAAAGAATTAGTGAAATTTTATCCTAGAGGAGAAAAAGAATTGCTAGGACCTTTTCATAAATTTATGACAGGAGATACTTTTGAGTGGTTTGATGATAGAGGAGTTCCTTTAAAAATAGAAGCAGATAATCGTGTTTTTCCAGAAGCAAATACAAGTCAGGCAATTATAGATTGTTTTCAAAAAGCGGTTGATAACTTAGGCATAAAAGTGTTCACAAATCATGGCGTAAATTCTGTTTATCAACAAGAAAATAAATGGGTTATTAACACAAAAGAACAAATTTTTGAGGCAGATAAAGTTGTAATTGCTGCAGGAAGTTCTAAAAAGGTTTGGGAGTTGTGTAAAACTTTAGAGCATACAATTGTAAATCCTGTTCCGTCTTTGTTTACGTTTAATATAAAAGATAAACGATTAACAGATTTGTTGGGTATTGCTGTGCCCAATGCAACTGTAAACATTTCAGGTACAAAACTAGAAGCGTCTGGCCCTTTGCTAATTACACATTGGGGAATGAGTGGTCCTGCAGTTTTAAAATTATCCGCCTTTGGCGCAAGAATTTTAGCAGATAAAAAGTATCAATATAATGTTGTGGTAAATTGGTTGTCTAGACCAACAGATAAAGTATTAAATGTTTTGTTGAATTTAAAAAAGAAAGAACCAAGAAAAACGGTAATTTTAAAATCGCCTTTTACAGAAATTTCTAAACGATTGTGGGAGCGTTTTGTAACGTTTTCAGATATTTCTAAAAACCACAATTGGGCAGATTTAAATAATAATCAACTAGAAAAACTAGCACAACAATTAACAAACGGTGTTTACAACGCAAATGGTAGAACTACTTTTAAAGACGAATTTGTAACGGCTGGTGGAGTAGATTTAAAAGAAATCAATTTTAAAAATTTTGAAAGCAGAAAACATAAAAACCTCTTTTTTGTAGGTGAAGTTTTAAATATTGATGCTGTAACTGGCGGATTTAATTTTCAGAATGCATGGACAGGTGGTTATCTTTGCGCGCAAGCGATATCTGAAGTATAATTAAAATATAGGTAGCAAACTAAAAACCAAAAACTAACAACCAAAAACCAAGTTATGGCATTAACAGAATCTAACGAATTTTTAATAGGTACAAAAGCACCTGATTTTAATTTATTAAATACAGTAAATGATGAATTTGTTTCTTTAGCAGCAGCAAAAGGAGAAAAAGGAACAGTTATTTTATTTATTTGCAATCATTGTCCGTTTGTAATTCATATCAATGAAGAATTGGTTAAAATGGCCAATGAGTATCAAGCCAAAGGCATCAATTTTATTGCAATTAGCGCTAATGAAATTGAAAACTATCCACAAGATGCCCCAAAATATATGAAACAAGTTGCTATTAATTTAAAATACCCTTTTCCGTATTTATTTGATGAAACGCAAGAAGTAGCCAAGGCATATGATGCTGCATGTACACCAGATTTTTATATTTTTAATGAAAATTTAAAGTCGGTTTATCATGGGCAGTTAGATAATTCTAGGCCAGGAAATGGAAAACCAGTAACAGGTGCAGATATTAGACTTGCTTTAGACAATTTACTAGAAAATAAATTAATTTTAGAAAATCAAAAGCCAAGTGTTGGTTGTGGTATTAAATGGAAAAAATAATTTTTTGAAATAGAACAAATGAATATAGAAAACGCACAAAAACAGGTAGACGATTGGATTAAAACCCACGGAGTAAGGTATTTTAATGAACTTACTAATATGGCACAGTTAACGGAAGAAGTTGGCGAAGTTGCACGAATTATTGCCAGACGTTATGGTGAACAAAGTGAAAAAGAATCTGATAAAAATAAAGATTTAGGTGAAGAGTTGGCAGATGTACTATTTGTGGTTTTGTGCTTGGCAAATCAAACCGGAATAAATTTACAAGATGCTTTTGAAAAAAAATTAGATATAAAAACAAAACGAGATCACGATCGTCATCACAATAACGAAAAATTAAAATAAAATGACTTTTTTAGAAAAAATTAAACAACCTGTTTTTTGGAGAAATTTAGCTAAGGTTGCCATTCCGTTTTTTATAATGGTTACATTAATTTCTTTATTTATGAACAGCTGGCGCGATATTTTTGCCGGCGATTTCGCAAAGGTAAATGAGGTGAATTTTGCTGATGGAAAATGGAAATCTTTTTGGGGAATAAAAATCTTTATTTGTTTCTTCTATGCACTTTGGATAACTAATAAAAAAATGAAGTAGAATAAAGAGGAAAATTCTATTAATACATATATAGTTGGCCTTTTTGCGTTTTTATTTAGAGCGATAGATTATTTGAATCTCAAAAATAATATGAACTCTAAAAATTCAATGAACATTAACTAAGTCAGTCTGAGCCTGTCGAAGACCAGATAATACTTATAACTTTGTGTAAAACACTTCGACAAGCTCAGTGTGACTTTTTGAGTTTGTATTGTATTTATATTGAGCTATAATTTATTTTATTATCAAAAATAATATAAACGCTAAAATTTCAATTAATACTATCTAAGTCAGTCTGAGCTTTTCGAAGATATCATAATACTGCCAACGTTGTGGAGAGCACTTCGACAAGATCAGTGTGACTTTTTTGAGTTTTTATTGTATTTATATTAAGCTATAATTTTTTTGAATCTTAAAAAATAATCTAAAATCCAAAAATTTAATCGATACTATCTACGTCAGTGTGACTTTTGAATTTCAACTAAAACCTAAATTACTTAATCCAACTGAATCAAATCTATATCACTTTCTTTAACCATTTTGTTTAATTTAGGTACTCCTGAATTAAAAAGAGCATTTAATTTCACCAATTCAGCATCAATATCTTTGGTGATTTCATTTTTAAAATCGATTGCTTGTTGCGTAGGTGCATAATTCCCCATTCTTGTTAGAGAATTTAAATGCGCTAATTTATTATTTAAACGAATTGGGAAGTTTAAAGGATCTTGCCCACTTTTCGATTTTGTTTGATATAAAGCTTCTTCTATTACAGTCATGCCTTTTAATAGAGTATCAGCATAGTCAAGTAAGGCTTTATACTTTTCTTTATCTTTTATTGACTTCTTTAATAGACCAACCTGATTACGAACTTTCTTTACATTTTTAAGTGCTTTATGAATTTCAGTCATTTTAGTATTGATGTCATTAATGAAATCAAATTGCGCTTTCATATCACTTTCTGTAGCTTCAGAAGATGGATTTCTAAGAAGATTAAAATTCTGAGACATTTTTGTCTCATTTACAGTCAATTCAACTTTATAATTACCAGGCAAAGCCATTGGTCCACTTAAAGATGCCCACCAAAGAATCATTCCTTTTACAGATTCAGCACCATCATACATCATGTTCCAGTAAAACGTGTTATTGCCATCTTTTAGGTTAAGCGTACCTTCTCTTTTTTCTTTGTTTGGTTTTGTAGAAAACCTTTTAATTAGAATATTATTACTATCATAAAAAGTTAATGAAACTACATCTTTTTCTTCTTTATTTTTAATGAAAAAATTCACTGCAACTCCACCAGGATGATTTGTGCCTAAAGTTCTAGAAGTGCTACCATTTCCGCCACTTAAATTGTATGCATCTTTGGGTTTGTACAAAAAGTTATCTTTCCCTTTCGCATTATTTAATTGATGAATAGGTGTTAAATCATCAATAATCCAAAGAGATCTACCTTGAGTTGCTACAATTAAGTTATCGTTTTTAATGGCTAAATCTGTAATAGGTACAATTGGTAAGTTTTGCTGAAAAGATTCCCAGTTTTTACCATCATCTAAAGAAATATACATTCCTTTTTCTGTACCAGCATATAAAACACCTTTCTGTTTTGGATCTGCTCTTAAAGCTCTTGTAAAACTTTCATTTTCAATTCCGCTTACAATTAATTTCCAAGATTTACCATAATTTTCTGTTTTGTAGATGTAGGGTTTATAATCTCCAGATTTATATTTTGTACCCACAATATAAGCACTTCCTTTATCAAACGGACTAACTTCAATACAATTAATCATCATCCATTCTGGCATTTTTTTAGGAGTAACATTAGTCCAATTTGCTCCATTATCTCTAGAAATATGAACCAAACCATCGTCAGAACCTGTCCAAATTAAACCAGTTTCTAAAGCAGATTCTGTTGCAGCGAAAATTGTTCCATAATATTCTACACCAGTATTGTCTTGTGTAATTGGTCCTCCAGAAGATTTTAAGGTTTTTGGGTCGTTTCTAGTTAAATCTGGACTAATTAATTTCCAAGATTGTCCTTCATTTTCAGTAACGTGTAAATGATTAGAAGCTGCATACAAACGGTTTTTATTATTTGGTGAAAAGAAAATTGGGAAATTCCATTGAAAACGATATTTGAAATCTTCTGCTCCATGCCCCATTGGGTCATCTGGCCAAACATTAATCGCTCTTGTTTCTCCTGTTTTATGGTTTTTTCTAGTTAATAAACCACCATAACTTCCACCGTACACAATTTCATCATTTAAAGGATCTACAGCAATATGTGCACTTTCTCCACCAGCAGTAGATTCCCAATCAGATTCTGTAATAAATCTACCAGCAGTTCTGTGCGAAATTCTTATGGTAGAATTGTCTTGTTGCGCTGCTAAAATTCTATACGGAAAATGATTATCTGTGGTTACTCTGTAAAATTGAGAAGTGGGTTGATTTAAATAAGTAGACCAATTTTCACCTGCATCAAAAGAAATTTGAGCACCACCATCATCACCAATAATCATTCTTTGGTTGTCATTTGGGTCAATCCATAAATCATGATGATCTCCATGAGGCGCATTGTAGGTTTTATAAGTTTTACCACCATCTGTAGATTTGTGGTAACGTACATTTAACACATATAAAATATCTTCATTTTGTGTATCTGCATACAAACGCGTGTAGTACCAAGCTCTTTGTCTTAATTTTCTTTCCGAATTTATGAGTTTAAAAGTTTTACCAGCATCTGTAGATTTGTAAACACCACCATTTTTATTTTCAATTAAAGCATACACAATATCAGAATTTACAGGAGAAACTGTAACACCACTAATTCCCCAAACGCCATCAGGCAAACCTTTGTTGGTAGAAATGTTGGTCCAAGTTTCACCTTCATCTGTACTTTTCCAAAGTGCAGAACCTGGTCCACCAGAAGACAAACTATAAGGTGTTCTTCTAATATTCCATGTAGTTGCATATAAAATTCTAGGATTATTGGGGTCTATTATTAAATCTACAATACCAGCATTTTCATTGGCAAATAACTTTTTAGACCACGTTGCACCACCATCAGTAGATTTGTAAACACCTCTTTCTTGTGTAGGTTTGTATAAATCTCCCATAACACCCGCAAAAACAATATCAGGATTTTTTGGGTGAATTTTTACACGAGGAATATGTCTAGCGTTTTTTAAACCAATATGTTTCCAAGTTTTACCTGCGTTTTCAGATTTCCACATGCCGTCTCCAGAAGAAACATTTCCACGCACAGTTTTTTCACCCATACCAACATAAATTACGTTATTATCAGATTCAGCAACTGCAACAGCACCCACAGAACCCCCAAAAAATCCGTCGGAAATGTTTTGCCAAGTGTTACCAGCATCTGTGGTTTTCCAAACACCACCACCTGTGGTTCCCATGTAAAAAAGGTTTGCTTTATTGGTAACACCAGTAACAGCAGCACTTCTGCCGCCTCTAAAAGGCCCAATATTTCTGTAGTTTATTGCGCTAAAATTTTCGTTAGAAACTTTGGTAGATTTCTTTTGTGCATTAACTTTGGCGTTTGCAGTTAAAAAGAAGCAAAAAGCCAGAAAAAGATATTTTTTCATAAGGTTTCGTTGTAACTTTAAAGTTTAAAAATAAGAATTAAAATCATTTTTTAGAATGGACATATTGTTAAATGTTTTAGCGGATCAAAAAATAAAGGAAGAAATAACAATTTCTGGTTCTAAAAGCGAATCGAACAGATTATTGATTTTACAAAACTTGTTTCCAGAATTAACTATAGCCAATTTATCAGACTCAGACGATTCTGTGCACATGCAACACGCATTAGCAACCGATAAAGAAACTGTAGATATTGGGCATGCAGGTACTGCAATGCGTTTTTTAACTTCTTATTTTGCTGTAAAAGAAGGCAGAGAAGTAGTGCTTACAGGTTCTGAGCGTATGCAAAACAGACCTATAGAAATTCTAGTAAATGCTCTAAAAGATTTAGGCGCAGTAATTACCTATGAAGACAAAGTTGGCTATCCTCCAATTCGTGTAAAAGGACAAAAAATTACCAAGGCAAAAGTAGCCATTAATGGTAATGTAAGTAGCCAATATATTTCGTCATTATTATTAATAGCCTCTAAATTAGAAAATGGTTTAGAAATTGAATTAGTGGGTAAAATAACTTCAATTCCTTATATTAATATGACGTTGAGTTTATTAAATCAATTAGGCATCCAAACTTCGTTTGAAGAAAATATTATTAAAGTATTGCCTAAAAAAGATATTGAAAAACAAACGGTAGTTGTAGAGTCAGATTGGTCTTCTGCAAGTTATTTTTATTCAATAATTGCATCAGCAAAAATTGGTTCAGAAATAAAATTATCGGCTTATAAACAAGAAAGTTTACAAGGCGATTCTTGCTTGGCAGAAATTTACCAACATTTTGGAGTAGCAACTGTTTTTGGTCAAGATTTTATCACCTTAAAAAAGGTAGCCGAAAGCAAAACGGAAACCTTAGAAATCAATTTAAAAAACGCGCCAGACATTGCACAAACCATTGCAGTAACTTGTTTTTCAGAAAGTATTGCTTGTAATTTAACAGGTTTACATACCTTAAAAATTAAAGAAACAGATCGTTTAGAAGCTTTAAAAGAAGAATTAACCAAATTAGGCGCTTCAATTACGGTGACTAATGAAAGTTTGCATTTAGAAAAATCGACCAACATCAACCAAAATATCGCCATAAAAACCTATAACGATCATAGAATGGCAATGGCTTTTGCTCCTTTAGCCTTAAAAGTGCCTATTAAAATTTTAAATGCAGAAGTGGTTACCAAATCCTTCCAAAGTTTTTGGGATAATATGCAACAAATTGGTATTAAAATAGATAATTTGTAAAGATAAATTGGCAAATGCTTGACAACGCCTATCTCCATATCGTATATTTGCTACTTTTCTAAGAAAATATACGTATGAAATTATCGAATTTTGAATTTGAATTACCAGAAGAATTACTAGCAAAATATCCTGCAGACCATAGAGATGAGTCTCGTTTAATGGTTTTAAACAGAAAGGAAGGCACTATAGAGCACAAAGTTTTTAAAGATGTGATTAACTATTTTGATGAAGGTGATGTTTTAATGTTAAACAACACCAAGGTTTTTCCTGCCAGAATGTTTGGTAATAAAGAAAAAACAGGTGCAAGAATAGAAGTTTTTTTACTTAGAGAATTAAACGCAGAAAACAGGTTGTGGGACGTTTTAGTAGACCCAGCCAGAAAAATTAGAATCGGTAACAAACTATTTTTTGGAGAAGATGATAGTTTAGTTGCAGAAGTTATAGACAATACAACCTCTAGAGGTAGAACTTTACGTTTTTTGTTTGATGGTTCTTACGAAGAATTTAGAGAAAAATTACTAGAATTAGGCCAAACACCTTTGCCTAAAGAAATGAATAGAGAGGTAGAGCCAATAGATGAGGAGCGTTACCAAACAATTTTTGCAAAAAATGAAGGTGCAGTTGCAGCGCCAACAGCAGGTTTACATTTTTCTAAACACTTATTAAAACGTTTAGAAATTAAAGGTGTAGATTTTGCAGAAATGACTTTGCACGTTGGTTTAGGTACGTTTAGTGATGTTGAGGTAGAAGATTTATCCAAACATAAAATGGATTCTGAGCAGATTGTGATACCACAAAATTCTGCAGATATGATTAACAAAGCAAAAGCAGAAAAAAGAAGAGTTTGTGCAGTAGGTACAACAGTTATGCGTACTATAGAGTCTTCAGTTTCTTCAAATCAGCAGTTAAATGCTTACAGTGGTTGGACAAACAAATTCATCTTTCCACCACACGATTTTAGTATTGCAAATGCAATGATTACCAATTTTCACCCACCAAAATCTACCCTTTTAATGCAAGCAGCAGCATTTGGTGGTTACGATTTTGTAATGGAAGCATACAAAGAAGCCATTAAAGAAGGTTACAAATTCTCAACTTACGGAGACGCAATGTTAATTATCTAACAAACCTTTCTAAAAAAATATATTTAAAACTGATGATTAATTTGAATTGTCAGTTTTTTTTTTTTGAGTTTTATTTGGGCGTTACCCAAGGGTCGTGCTTTCCGCTAAATCTTTTTTTCGTACCTCAAAAAAGGATATCGCTTCAATCACTAACGCAACAGTTTGCCAACAACAGTAATAACTTCAAATTATATTGTATTTTTGCCAAAGCATTTTAAAACCTAGAAAACTTGACTAAAAAGAAAGACATAAGAGCCTTAACCAAAGAACAATTAAGAGAATTTTTTGTAGCAAATGGCGATAAAGCATTTCGAGGAAATCAAGTTTACGAGTGGCTTTGGAGCAAATCTTTACACACTTTTGATGCTATGACAAACATTTCTAAACAAACCAGAGAAATGTTAGAAGCCAACTTCGTCATCAACCATATAAAAGTAGATTCCATGCAAAAAAGTAACGATGGAACTATTAAAAACGGAATAAAATTACATGATGGTTTGGTGGTAGAATCTGTTTTAATACCCACACCAAAAAGAACAACAGCCTGTGTTTCTAGTCAAGTTGGTTGTAGTTTAGACTGTCTGTTTTGCGCAACTTCACGTTTAAAAAGAATGCGAAATTTAAATCCAGATGAAATTTACGATCAAGTTGTAGTAATTGATAAACAAAGCAGATTATATCACAATAAAAAATTAACCAATATTGTGTTTATGGGAATGGGCGAGCCCTTAATGAACTACAAAAACGTATTGAAATCTATAGAAATGATAACTTCGCCAGAAGGTTTAGGCATGTCATCTAAAAGAATAACAGTATCTACTTCTGGAGTGCCAAAAATGATTAAAAAAATGGCAGATGAAGAAGTAAAATTCAATTTAGCCGTTTCTTTACATTCTGCCATAGACGAAGTAAGAACTTCTATAATGCCTTTTAATACTACATTTCCTTTAAAAGATTTAAAAGAATCTTTAGAATATTGGTATGAGAAAACCCAAAGAACCATTACTTATGAATATGTAGTTTGGGACGGAATTAACGACAGAAAACAAGACATAAAAGCATTAGTAGAATTCTGTAAATATGTGCCTTGCAAAGTTAATTTAATAGAATACAACCCAATAGACGATGGTGAGTTTCAGCAAGCCAGCTCTTCTGCCATAAACAATTATATTTCTAATTTAGAAATGCATGATATTACTGTAAACGTAAGAAGAAGTAGAGGTAAAGATATAGATGCAGCTTGTGGGCAATTGGCAAATAAATCTTAAAAAGTATTATTTTTTTATTCTGTTGTAACCTAAAATTAAACAATCTTATTTTTGTGTTAATTGTAGTTGTTTAGCAATTTAAACCAAATAGATTCTTAGTTATTTATCGTATTTTTGATATAGATGAAACCAGTAGAACTTATTAAACTTCCCATTAAGAATGAAATGGAGCTCTTTGAAGAAAAATTCAAAGAATCCATGCTTTCTAAAGTACCACTTTTAAACAGAATTACCTATTATATTGTGCGCAGAAAAGGAAAACAAATGCGTCCAATGTTTGTTTTTTTGGTAGCAAAAATGGTTTCTAATGGTGGTTTTGATGAAAGAACTTACAGAGGTGCATCTGTGGTAGAATTAATTCACACAGCTACTTTAGTACATGATGATGTTGTGGATGATAGTAACAGGCGAAGAGGTTTTTTCTCTATAAATGCATTATGGAAAAATAAAATTGCCGTTTTAGTTGGCGATTTCATGCTCTCTAAAGGCTTATTACTTTCTATAGACAATGAAGATTTTGATTTACTGAAATTAATTTCTATCGCCGTTAGAGAGATGAGTGAAGGTGAATTGTTACAAATAGAAAAAGCCAGAAAATTAGATATTACAGAAGCCATTTATTTTGATATCATCAGAAAAAAAACAGCAACTTTAATTGCTGCTTGTTGTGGTATTGGTGCAGCATCTGTTGGTGCAAACCAAGATTGTGTGCAACAAATGCGCAAATTTGGTGAGTATATTGGTATTGCTTTTCAAATAAAAGACGATTTATTTGATTATTCAGACGCTAAAATAGGAAAACCAACAGGTATAGATATTAAAGAGCAAAAAATGACTTTACCTTTAATTTATACCTTAAATAATTGTTCTAAAAAGGAGAAAACTTGGTTAATCAATTCCATAAAAAAGCATAACAAAAATAAAGTTAGAGTTAAAGAAGTTATTGCTTTTGTTAAAGAAAATGGAGGTATAGCATATACAACCAATCAAATGAACGCTTATAAAGCTAAGGCACTAACTATTTTAGACGATTTTCCAGAATCTGAATATAAAAAATCATTAAAAATGATGATTGATTACGTAGTTGAACGTAAGATATAGTATTATAACGCCAATAATTCCTCTAAAAAATCTCTAGAATTAGATAGTCTTGGTACTTTATGCTGCCCACCCAACTTATTTTTAGATTTTAACCAATTGTAAAATAAACCCGTTTTAGCAGCATGTACCTTTGGTGGCATAAGCGTCATATTTAAATAACGTTTGGCTTCATAATCTGAGTTTAAAGATTTTAAAGCATTGTCTAAAACTTCTGTAAAATAGCCAATAGAATTCGGTTTTTCTTTAAATTCTAACAACCATTCATGTCCGCCTTTTTCTTTACCTTCCATAAAAATGGGGCCAACAGTATAATCTAAAATTATGGCATTTGTTTTTTCGCAAGCCAATTTTAAGGCTTCTTCTACATTTTCAATATTCAACTCTTCACCAAAAACATTTAAGAAATGCTTGGTACGTCCTGTAATTTTAATGCGGTAAGGTTCTAATGAAGTAAAACGAACAGTATCTCCAATTAAATAACGCCACAAACCAGCGTTTGTGGTAATAATTATGGCGTAATCTATGTCTTTTTTAACTTCAGAAAGCGGTATTGCTATAGAATTTTCTCCTTTGTATTCGCTCATTGGAACAAATTCATAAAAAATACCATAATCTAGCATTAACAACAATTCTTTTGAATTATTTCTGTCTTGAATTGCAAAAAAACCTTCAGAAGCATTATAGATTTCGTAATATTTGAAATCTTTATTGGGTATAATTTTTTTGTACTGCTCTCTGTAGGGATTAAAATTTACGCCACCATGAAAATACACTTCTAAATTAGGCCAAACTTCTAAAATATTTGCTTTTCCTGTGCGTTCTAAAACTCGATTTAATAAAACCAACATCCAACTTGGTACACCAGCTAAACTTGTAATATCTTCTGCTATCGTTTCATCTATTATTGCATCCATTTTGGTTTCCCAATCGCTCATTAAAGCTACTTCTTGGCTAGGAGCAGAGCTAAAATCTGCCCAAAAAGGCATGTTTTCTATAATTATGGCAGATAAATCACCAAAATAAGAACCATTGTCTTTATAAACTTCAGAGCTTCCGCCCAAGCGCAAACCTTTACCTGTAAAAAGTTGAGTTTTAGGATTATTATTAATATACAAACACAACATATCTTTACCAGCTTTCATATGGCAATACTCTAAAGCATCATCAGAAACAGGTATAAATTTACTTTTTGCATTAGTAGTTCCACTAGATTTTGCAAACCATTTTATATCTGATGGCCAAAAAATATTTTGTGTGCCTTTTCTACATTTTTCAATCAAAGGTTCAAACGTTTCATATTTTTGAATGGGTACATTTTTAATAAAATCTGCATGATTTTTTATGGACGAAAAGTTGTTTTCTTTTCCAAAATCTGTGTTTTTTGCAGTTTTTAAAAGCTTCATTAATAACTCTTCTTGCACATCTTTTGGGTATTTTAAAAATAACTCAATTTGATGTTTTCGTTTTTTTAAAAACCAAGAAATTATAGAATTGATAAACTGAAAAGCCATAGAAATTCGTAAGTTTGTTAGCGTCGATTTTTGAACAAAATAAGTTTTAAAATCGAATTTTAAAAATACTAAAATTTGTACAATGATTTATACAGGAGTGCTAAAAAAAATGATGACAGAAAACGGCTCTGAAATCAATTATTATTTAGATATGAAAACTGATTTTTTAAATGTAAATCAGTTACTAGATAAAGAAATCTCTTTGAAATTTGTTACTTATGAATGTTTAAATTGCCATTTAGAAAAGAAAATTTACAGGCAAGGATTTTGTAAATCTTGTTTTTTTGATACACCAAATGCAGGCGATTGGATTATGAAACCAGAATTAAGTAGAGCACATTTAGGTGAAGAAGATAGAGATTTGGAATATGAGAAATCGGTACAATTAAAACCACATATTGTCTATTTGGCAAACTCTAGCAATGTAAAAGTAGGGGTTACTAGAAAAACACAAGTTCCCACACGTTGGATAGATCAAGGAGCGCATGAAGCCATAGAAATTGTGGAGGTGCCTAACAGATATTTAGCAGGAATTACAGAAGTTGCGTTAAAAGAATTTGTAGCAGACAAAACCAATTGGCGCAAAATGCTAAAGAATGATATTGAAGATGAAAGTTTAGTAGAATGGAGAGATAAATTGAAACAATACATTCCTGAAGAAGCAAAACCGTATTTCATAGAGCATAATACAGAAACCAATCTCAATTTTCCGGTTTTAAAATATCCTGAAAAACCTAAAAGTTTAAATTTAGAAAAAACACCAACTTTTAGCGGAAAATTAGTGGGTATTAAAGGGCAGTATTTAATTTTTGAAGACGAAACTGTTTTTAATGTAAGAAGTAATGAAGGTTTGGTGGTAGAATTAAGTATTTAGTAAAACAGTATAAATTTAGAAAATTATGGCAAATAACCTTTTAAAAGTAGCCTTAGCACAAATTTCACCTGTTTGGCTGAATAAAGAAAAAACAATTGAAAAGATTGAAAAAGTAATTTTAGATGCCTCCAAAGAAAATTGCGAATTAATTGTTTTTGGCGAGGCTTTGTTGCCTGGTTATCCGTTTTGGATTGCTTTAACTAATGGTGCTGCATGGAACTCTAAAACGCAAAAAGAAATTCATGCGCATTATGTTAGAAACTCTATCACTATAGAAAAAGGTGAATTAGATAGCGTTTGTAAGTTGGCCAAAAAGCACAACATTGCTATTTATTTAGGAATTATGGAACGTGCACAGAATAGAGGAGGACACAGCATTTATGCCAGTTTGGTGTATATAAATCAAGAAGGAGAAATTAAATCTGTACATAGAAAATTACAACCCACTTTTGATGAGCGTTTAACTTGGGCGCCTGGAGATGGAAATGGTTTACAAGTACATCCTTTAAAAGAGTTTACAGTTGGAGGTTTAAATTGTTGGGAAAATTGGATGCCTTTGCCAAGAGCAGCACTGTATGGTTTAGGCGAAAATTTACACATTGCAGTTTGGCCTGGCAGCGATTATAACACTAAAGATATAACGCGTTTTATAGCAAGAGAATCGCGTTCTTTTGTAATTTCTGTTTCTAGTTTAATGACAAAAACAGATTTTCCTGACGATACACCACATTTAGATAAAATTTTACAGGAAGCGCCAGATACTTTAGCTAATGGAGGCTCTTGTATTGCAGGACCAGATGGAGAATGGTTAATAGCACCCGTTTTACATAAAGAAGGTTTAATTATAGAAACTTTAGATTTTAATCGTGTTTTAGAGGAAAGACAAAATTTTGATTGTGTTGGGCATTACTCTAGACCAGATGTAACTAAATTACATGTAAACAGAGAAAGACAAAGTACGGTTTCCTTCCAGGATGATTAAGTGTAAAGATTTTTGACACTTTTATGATTTCTATAATTAAAGTATTTTTTATTTAAAATTCGATTCATATCATTTTTAGAATCATATATTAAATTTGTACCCTATGTTATTCTGATTGAAGCGATAGCGAAATAGAGGAACCTCTAAATTTTTAATTACCATAATTGAGATTTCTCGATTGCGCTCGAAATGACATTCGATAATTTTTAAATTAATACTATGATTTTTGAACAAAAAGAAATACAATTAAAACCCTACAAAAGAGGTTTTCATTCGATTACAAATTTTATTTTAAATAAATTACCTGAAATAAAAAGTATAGAAAAAGGATTTTTAAAGGTTTTTATAAAACATACATCTGCAAGTTTAACCATTAATGAAGATGCAGATCCAAGTGTTCGAGTAGATTTTGAAAGTCATTTTAACAAAATGATTCCAGAAAATGCACCTTATTACATTCATACTTATGAAGGTAGTGATGATATGCCTGCGCATTTGAAAGCATCTGTTTTGGGTTGTTCAATTGAAATACCAATAACCAACGGAAAATTAAATTTAGGCACTTGGCAAGGAATTTATTTATGCGAACATAGAAATTATGGAGGCGCTAGAAAGTTAGTGCTTTCTGCTTTTGGTGCTGCTATGTAAATAAAATTTATAAAAGTTGTTCTAAAATACTTTCTACACCAAATTCATTGTTACTTTTTGTGGTGTATTTTGCAATTTCTTTTATGTCTTTATGTGCATTTTGCATAGCAAAACTAAAATCGGCTTCTTGCATCATTTCAATATCATTATGGTAATCTCCAAAAACCATGGTTTCTTCTTTGGTAATTTTCAATATTTTTTGAACCTCCTTTAGAGCATTGCCTTTATTGGCTTGTTTAGCAGAAATATCTAACCAATTGGTTCCAGATATTTTTATTAAAAGTTCTTTATCAAAACTTTTTACTATTGGGTAAATATATTTTTCTGAAGAGTTAAAATGATAGATTGCAATTTTAAAAATGGGTGTAGTAATTGCAATTTCCTGCAAATCTTCTACTTGTTTAAAACTGCTATAATACTCTTGAAATAGTTTTATAAATGCATCATCTTTACTTTCTATAAAAGCTGCTTCATCACAGCATAAAACAATATTGGCACCTGCTATTTCCCTTAAAACGGGAATCAGTTTTAGCACTTTGCTTGCATCTAAAAAATGAGATAATATGGTTTGTTCTCCTTTTTTTGCAATGCCTCCATTTTCTGCAATTACAAAAATATCATTTTTAATGGGTGCTAGTTTATCTACAATACTGTTGTGTTGTCTTCCGCTTGCGGCACAAAAAGTTATATTTTTTGCTTGTAATTTTTTGAAAAGAGAAAAGAATAAAGGACTTATTTCGTTTTTGGAGTTTAGTAGCGTTCCATCCATATCAGAAACTACTAATTTTACATTTTCTAAATTCATTAATTAAGATTTTTTAGTAGAATTACGCTCCACTAAATCGGTTTTAATAACTACTGTTTGGTGCTCTAAATTGCTGTCTCCTTTATGCTCTAGTCTTTCAATTAGTAGTTTAGCTGCAGTAGCACCCATTTTTTCTCCATGCTGACTAACAGTACTCATTTTAGGGCTAGAGTGTCTTGCTAAAATTCCGTTAGAAAAAGAAACTACAGCAAAATTTTCTGGTATTTTGTGCCCTTTTCTTTGCGCAACTTTCATTGCTGCAATGGCAGAAGACTCATCTGTTGCAATTACGGCATCAATTGTGTTTTTTTCAAAAATGGGTTTTAAAATTTTCTCGTAATTTTTATAATCGTCATCTAAAATGTTAATTATTAGATTGTTGTTTATAGGTAAATTTGCTTTTTCTAATCCTTTTAAATACCCTTGATGTCTTTTTTTGCCTACTTTAAGGTTGCTTATGGTAGAGATAAAAGCAATATTTTTACTACCAGTTTTGGCTAAATATTTTACCGTTTTTGCAGCGCCTTTAAAATCGTCTGTAACTACTTTATCACAATTTATAGCCTCTGCAACTCTATCAAACATTACAATGGGTGTGCCTTCGTTTATAACATATTCAAAATGTTTAAAATCATTTTTTAACACACTTTCTTCAGCTAAAGAAATAATAAAACCATCTATACTACCATTAGAAAGCATTTCTATAGTCTCTTTTTCTTTTTCAAAAGATTCGTTAGAAATACAGGAAATGATTTTATAGCCTTTTTTGTTGGCTGTTTTTTCTACCCCTTTAAAAACTTGCGCAAAAAAATAATTTAGCATGTCTGGTATAACAATACCTATGGTTTTGGTTTTTCTGTTTTTTAAACTTAACGCGTTAAAGTTGGGTTTGTAGTTGTTTTCTTTAGCGTATTTTTGAATTTTCTCTTTAGTGCTTACACTTATTTCATAGCTATCATTTAGTGCCTTAGAAACCGTAGATATAGAAACACTAAATTCTTTTGCTATATCTTTAATGGTAAGTCTTTTCATAAATAATAAATATTAATTTACTAAAATACAAAAAACTGTTTTACCATAGATGTAAACCGGTTTTATTTTACAATTTGGTAACTAGCCGTTGTTTGTAAATTTCATAACCTAGAAAACCAAATAAGACCGCATATTCTATAAAAATAAAATATAAATTTTCTTTCCAAGGATTGTTGGCATAGGCTTGATAGGATAAAATAATTACAAAAGACCAAACCACAGGAAATTTGTATTTGGTAAAAACACACAAAATTAATGGCGTAGCTACATACCAAGGATGGACAGTTGTGGCTGTAAAATAATAAAAACTTAAGCCAAATAGCATTGCAGTAATTAATGCTATAAGTGTGTTGTTTTTTCTGAAAAAAGTAAGGTAAATTAAGAAGACAATCGTTAAAATGGGCGTTATTTTGCCAATAATGGCAATCTCATTATAACCTCTAAATAAATACCCGATTTCTCTAAAAATGTAATAGAAACTGGCGTTGAATTCGAAATTTCTAAACCATAAACCAACTGAATTACCATAATTAGCAATTAGGTTATTGGAGTAAAATGGAGCAAAAAACAAAATTGTAGTGCCTAAAATTACACTATAGAAAAGTATTAAATTTTTAATTCCTTTTTGGGTTGGTAACCATTTTCTCGAACTGTTGTTATTCAGGAATTGATAAAATAAAGGTAAAAATAAAAGCGGTATTAATTTAACAGAAACAGAACATGCAATTAAAATTCCGGCAAAAATCCATTTTCTTTGGTGTAGTTGATACAGTGCCCAAACTAAAAAGAATAACATTACAGACTCGAAGTGTAAATTCCCTGTCATTTCTATAATAACAAAAGGATTTAATATGTACCAAAAGATATTTTTTACAGGAAGATGTAGTCTTTCCAATAATTTTTTTCCAAAATACAAAATACCTAAATCTGCAGCTATAATTATAATTCTTAATACAATTACAGCGCCAAAAATACTTTTGTTTGCAAATACTGCTGCAATAAAAAAACAAAGCTGATTTAATGGTGGGTAATTGGTGTAATGACTTCCGTTTAAAGCGCCCATTCCTTTATAGAGCGCATTTGCCTCTGCAATGGGCTGTAAATTTTGTGCTATATAAGTTTGTGGTAAAGATAAATAAGGATTTAAATCGTTTAAAATCATACGACCATCCCAAATAAATCGATAAAAATCTTGCGATAAGTTAGGTGTGGAAAATAAAAAAATAAGTCGGAATAATATGGCAATTGCCGCTAAGTTTCTAAAGGTTAGTTTTTCATTTTTTAGAAAGAAATAAAAGGCACTAAAAAGCACAATCCAAGAAAAACTAAGCACATAAAATTGAGTTCTTTCTAAAAAATAGGCAACAAAGAAATAGGTAAATATACTTAATACAGTTGCAAAAACAACCTGATATTTTTTAAGCCCAACCATTATGCTTTAGAAAAGACAGACTTTACAAAAACGTATCCAAAACCAATAAAAAGCATAAAATGAAAAGGAAATAAACCAAAATCTCCACCTTGGTTACCCACTATAAATGCACTGTACATGCCAAATACAAAGTAAATGGCTAAAATACCTTCTAAGATTACATGCACAGATGGTTTTTTCTTAATGTATTTGTTGTTTTTCCAGCCATCTTTTATAGACTTAATATTAAATTTTGGTGTTCTTACAAATTCACTTTTTTTACCAAAATGCCCTTCTAATACAGCAATAGTATTATGCAAAGAAAAGCCCATGGCAATGGAGAAAAAGGTAAAAAAAGCACCAATATATTTAAAGAAATTTTTTAAGCCACCACCATAAATATTTTTATACATGTGCCAATAGCAAATAAAGAATATTAAAGAGCTTATTACAAAAAAGCTCATCACATAAAAGTACATTTTAAGGTGTGCATATTCGTTTTTAATGTACAACATAGGTATGCTTAAGATAGCAACTAAAAATATGCAGGTAAACATAGAGCTATTTAAAAGGTGTAGTAAACTATGTATTTTAGTTTTAAAAGAAACGTTTTTACTTTTGATAACACGTTTCATCATTTTTTGAAAATTCTCTGCACCACCTTTATTCCAACGAAATTGTTGCGATCTTGCAGCACTAATTATTACAGGCAATTCCGCAGGAGTTTCCACGTGTTCTAAATATTTAAATTCCCACTTTTTAAGTTGTGCGCGGTAACTTAAATCTAAATCTTCTGTAAGTGTATCTCCTTCCCAATTGCCAGCATCATAAATACATTCTTTACGCCAAATACCAGCTGTTCCATTAAAGTTAATAAAATGCCCTTGGCTATTTCTACCTACTTGTTCTAGGGTAAAATGAGCATCCAAAGCAAAAGCTTGTATTTTTGTTAATGTTGAATAATTTCTATTGATATGCCCCCATCTTGTTTGTACAACACCAATTTTATCGTTTTTAAAATAAGGTACAGTTTGTAATAACCAGTCTTTTTGTGGTAAAAAATCTGCATCAAAAATGGCAATAAATTCTCCTTTAGCAATTTTTAAACCTTCTTTTAAAGCACCTGCTTTAAACCCTTTTCTATTGGTTCTTCTAATATGAGAAATATCAATACCCTTTTCTTGAATTATTTTAATTTGTTCTGCAGTAGTTTCTACAGATTCATCTGTAGAATCATCTAAAACCTGAATTTCTAGTTTGTCTTTTGGATATTCTAATTTGGCTATATTTTTTAAGAGCCTTTCCATAACATACAATTCGTTATAAACAGGTAATTGTATTGTTATATAAGGAATTTCTTTTTCTTTCGAAAAATCTAGTTTTTCAGATGTATCTTCTTGTTTTTTAGATTTTAAGTAATTAAAAAGAAGGTTTAATTGCGCTAAAGCATACATGAATATAAGCAATAATGCAACAGAGTAGATTACAATGATGATGTAGGATAGAACCATTATTTAAAGCTATATTTAAAAATCCAACTTAAGATTTTTATTCCGGCAAATATACTACCTTTTACGGTTCCTGAAACTTTAGATACTCCAATTCTGTTTCTGTATTTCATAGGTATTTCTGTGTAAGAGAATTTTTGTTTTAAAGCTTTTAGTTGCATTTCTACAGTCCAACCATAGGTTTTATCTTCCATATTAAGCGCTAAAAGTTTTTTGTATTTTATGGCTCTAAATGGTCCTAAATCTGTGAATTTTGCACCAAAAAAAAGCTTCATTAAAAAAGTAGCTAACCAATTGCCAAAAATTTGTTGGGGTGTCATAGCACCAACTTCTCTTAACGCTTTAACACGTGCACCAATTACAAAATCAATATTATTTTTTGTTATAGGTGCTACTAGTTCTGTAAGTTGTTCTGGATAATCAGAATAATCGCCATCTAAAAAAACAATAATATCTGGTTTAGTCTCTTTATTGGCTATGTATTCCATACCTTTTAAACAGGCATATCCATAACCTTTTCTGTTTTCAGATAAAACAGTTGCACCTGCGTTTTTTGCATTTTGTTCCGTGAAATCTGTAGAATTATTGCTTATAACAACAATTTCCTCAACAGAATTAGGGATGTCATTTATAACATTTGCAATAGAGTCTTGCTCGTTGTAAGCAGGAATAATTACGTTTATAATAGGGTTCATTTATCTTAAGTCTTTTAGACTATTGTCTTCTCTAAAAGAAGAAAAATCTTTCCACTCATTTATCTTCTTTCCTTTTTTGTACTTGGAAGCTTTAACGAGTTTTTTTTGTTTATAAATTAAGCAATAGCCATTTTTTTGATTTTTTTCTAATTGGCATTTATGGTTGATGTTCCCTTCAATATCATAAAATAACCACCAATCTGTTTTAAAACCTTTTTTAAAATGACCTTCTTTTTCCTTCTGTTTATTTTTGCGATAAAAGTACCAATATTTTACTTCTAAATTGTCTTTATACCATCCTTCTTTTTCAAGGTTTCCATTGCTGTAAAAAAACTTCCAATAACCCGTTTTTTCATTATTTAAAAGCCAACCTTGTTCCTTTATTTGGCCATTCTGATAAAGCGTTTTTTTGAATGTTTTTTGGGCAACTAAAGTGGGAGTTACACAAAAAATAAACAATACAATAAACAACTTTCTAAAAAACATTAATTCTAAATTTCGTTTTAATTTTACTTCAAGTCCCCTTCCCTTTGGGAAGGGCTAGGGATGGGATTATGGGACTTTGTAATTATTTATTATTTACCAAATCCATTAAGTTTACATCATTCCCTAACAAAACATCTGTTGGGTTAATTCTTCCTGCTTCTGGTCCGTTTTCTAATTTTAAAACTCCTCTTGGGCAAACTGCAGAACAAATACCACAACCTACACAACTAGATCTTACAATGTTTTCTCCTTTTTGGGCGTATGCTCTTACATCAATTCCTTGTTCACAGTAAGTAGAACAATTTCCACAAGAAATACATTGCCCACCATTTGTTGTAATTCTAAATCTAGATTTAAAACGTTGTACTAAACCTAAATAAGCTGCTAAAGGACAACCAAATCTACACCAAACTCTATTACCAAAAATAGGATAGAAACCAGTACCAATAACACCTGCAAACCAAGCACCAATTAAAAAGCTATAAGTGTCTTTAATCCATTGAGATTTTATGCCTAACAAAGACTCTGCTCCAGAGAAATAACAGTACAATGTAACCAAAGTCATTACTAAAGAAAATACCAAAACAGCATGTATTAACCATCTTTCTAATTTCCAAGCGTTTAAGCTTTTGTTAGAATGTTGTCTGTAAGGATCTCCAAGAGTTTCTGCTAAACCACCACAACCACAAACCCAAGAACAGTACCATCTTTTTCCAAAGAAATACACCATAACTGGCACAATTATTAAGGTTAATACAATTCCCCAAATTAAAATAAAAATTCCAATTCCTCCACTGTTTTTTAAGTTTTCAATATTCCAATCAAAGAAAAAATCATAATCTAATGGAAATGCATTTTTAAAATCGTAACCAGGCATATTTAAACTAGTCATAATTTCTGGGATTAAAAAAGCAAAAACTATTTGAAAGAATAAAACAGATATGGTTCTAACAATTTGGTATTTGTTGTGTCTGTATTTAATAAACATTCTAACACCCATGGTTAACATTATAGTACAGTATAAAAAACCGTATACAAACCATTGAGATGCTGGCCCACCATTTAGAGCTTTACTAATTGGATCTAAAATAAAGGTCCAGTTTACAGCGTAATCTGCCATAAAATAAAGTACCAAATAAAACGTAACTAAGTAAACTAAAACCAACCAAGCAATCCAACCTCTATTGGTGGCAGATTCTAAATAAATACCATCATTTTTTATGCCAGGTTTACCTAATAAAACTAAGTTTGGTATAATAAATAATAGTGCTCCAATAATACCTAAACCAAAGGTTAAGAACCACATTAAACCAGCATTTTCTTTTACAAAACCACTTCCTGCTTTTTTTGCTAGTTGATAACTTAATGTATGTGGTTTTCCATTTATTTTATATTGGTATTGCTCGCCTTTTTTATCCCAGTTTTTTGCTGTATCGTATTTTGCAATTAATTCGTCATAATGAGCATTGGCATTGGTAAATGCATTTCTCGCTTTTTTAGAAAACTGAAAAATATTTAAAGATTGCTCTGTAACTATTGCTTTAGATAGTTCTTCTTTTATTACTTCATTCTTGTAGCCCTTTTCTGCAATATAGCTATCTAATTCTTGTGGTGTAAAAGAAAAGTTTCCTGTAAAAATTGTTCCTGTAAAGATGGTTAGACCAATAAGAAAAATGGCTAAGCCTATATATTTTATAATTTTCAAAATCTGTAGTTTTAAGTAATTTGGATGATTTGTTATTTTTAAGCCTTAGAGAAAATACGTTTCCAGCTTTTCTTTTTTGATTGAATATTTGTGCCGTTTTCTTTGTTGAATTTAGCTACAATTTCTTGCTCATGTACTTTGTAAAATTCAGGATCAAAATTTGCATCTGCTAAATACTCTAAAACATGTTCTACAGATTGTTGTTCTGTAAGCCATTTGTCAAAAATTTCATGACGCATTCGAATGCCAAACGTATTAATACCTATAAATTTGTGTGTGTTTTTATCAAAAGAAATGGTAATGCACTTGTAATCTCTAGGGTGTTGCCACTGAAAATAAATTTCATTTTCTTTTTTTCCTCTTTCACTAAATACCCAACCATAAGTTTGGTACTCTATATCTAAAAACTTTGCAGAATTAAACCAATGTCCTGGTTTATATTCCGTTTTATTACCACAAATGGTTTGCGCTAAAGTTTCTCCCATCATTCTACCTGTGTACCAAACTGCTTCAATATTTCTGCGCTGGCCAATAGCTTCGTGCTGCTCTGCACAATCTCCAATGGCATAAACATCTGGTATATTTGTCTCTAAAAAACGGTTAACTTTTACACCACGTCCTAATTCAATACCAGAATCTTTTAAGAAACTTATATTTGGAGATACACCAGCTGTTAATCCAACAACATTACAAGGTATTTCTTCTCCCGTTTCTTCAATAATAATAGATTTTACACGGCCATTTTCATCTGCTTTAATTTCTTTTAAGTTGTTACTTAAACGCAAATCTATATGATGGTCTTTAATATGTTTGTTAATCATTTCAGATTCTTGAGCGGGCAAAACGCCATTCCAAAAACTAGTTTCTCTAACTAAAAAAGTAACGGGTATATCTCTACTTCTTAACATTTCTGCCAATTCAATACCAATTAAACCACCACCAACAATTACAGCTCTGTTGCAGGTCTTGTTATCTGGTGCATATTTTTCTAAATTTTCTAAATCTTGTTTATGGTACATTCCTAAAACACCCTCTAAATCTTGCCCTGGCCAACCAAATTTATTTGGTTTAGAGCCTGTTGCAATAATTAATTTGTCATATTGTAAACTTTCGTTATTAGAAAATTGTAATGTTTTATTTGCGGTATCTACCTGTTTAACAAAAGCTTGTTTCAGTTCGATGTTGTTTTTTTTCCAAAACCAGTTTTCATAAGGTTGGGTATGCTCAAATTTCATGTGTCCCATGTAAACATACATAAGGGCTGTTCTAGAGAAAAAGTATTCGGTTTCTGTAGAGACAATGGTTATTCTTTTATCTGAGTTTTTTCTAATATGTCTTGCTGTGGTAACGCCAGAAATTCCATTACCAATAATTACGATGTGTTCCATAGGTGATTGATTGTTGAGCATTAAGTCGAAGGTAAAGTTAATAACTTAATTATTATTTTTTAATTCAATGTTATTTAGAATCGTTATAAATAAAATTTATGGAAAAGTTTTGTAAGTTCATTTGTTTTGAGAAGACTTAGATGGAAATTAATAATAACAAATCAATTAATCATGAGAAATATAATTTCAAAAATAGCTTTTACTTTAATTCTAATTTTAAGTTTTACAGCTGTAGCTCAAGACAATAATCAAGATGATAATAGTGGAGCGAGTAACATTCAAATTTTTACACCATCTAAATTAATGGCCAAAGGGCAATGGGATATTAAATTTTTTAATAATTTATATACAGAAACTAAAGATTTATTTGGGCCAAATGGTGCAGAACAAGACATACTTAGACAAAACTTTTTTACTTCTACTTTAGATATATTTACAGGTGTTTCAGATAGTGATAGATTGAATTTAGGGGTATTGATAGAATACAGAACAAACACAATAGGTGGCCAAAGTGCAACATCTGTATTTAATTTTGCCGATAATAATCAATCAAGAAATGGTTTATCATCTTTTGCACCAGCAATAAAATGGCAGCCAATTAATGGTGTTGGTAACTTTTCTGTTCAATCTGCTTTTCATATCCCTTTAATAAGCGAAGAAACAGATGCAAACGGTGTTTTTTTAGACCAAACAGCATATCAATTTCAAAATAGATTCTTTTATGATTATACTTTGCCAGGTGGAGATTGGCAATTGTTTACAGAACTAAATACAGAGTATAATTTTGGAGAAGAAACAAGTTTTGCAAATGATACCTTTGTTTTAGCACCAGGTGTATTTATGAGTTACTTTCCTAGTAATAAATCTACAATATTAGCATTTGCACAACACTTCCAACGTTTAGGTTTAAATGATGAAGCTTTTACACAAGATTTTACAAGTTTAGGACTTGGTGCAAAATACCAATTAACAGATGTATATAACTTAGAGATTTTATACAGTAAATTTGTTAGAGGTACTGCAACCGGTTTAGGGCAGAGTTTTAACATTGGTTTAAGAGCCTTGTTTTAGTAAAAAGAATTAATTTAGAGGTCTTATGAATATTTTTAAAGGCCTCTTATTTTTTCTGCTCACTTTTTGTTTTGCTTGTAACAGCCAAACCAAAAAAATTAACGGAATTAGTTTTGTTGCAGCTAGAGATTCTATCAGTAAAAAACATATAATACCAGTGCAAAAGGCACAAGGCAATTTTGTTGCTTTGATGCCTTATAGTTATATAAGAAATATAGCAATACCTAAGATAGAATTTAATACACATAGAGAGTGGTTTGGCGAAACTGAAAATGGTTTGCTGCAATATGGCAAAGAGTTTAAAAAGGTAGGCATACAAATAATGATAAAACCTCATTTATGGTTAAGAAGAGGAGGTTTTACAGGAGATTTAAAACCAACTACAGAAGAGAATTGGCGCCTTTTAGAAACATCCTATAAAAGATATATAATAACTTACGCTAAAGCTGCCCAAAACTTAAACGCATCAATTTTATGCATTGGTACAGAGTTAGAAGAATTTGTTAAAGAAAGACCTGATTATTGGCTAAATTTAATAAAAGAAATTCGTGGTATTTATAAAGGTAAACTTACCTATGCTGCAAATTGGGACGAATATAAAAGGGTTACTTTTTGGAGCGAATTAGATTATATTGGTATAGATGCCTATTTTCCTTTGAGTGATAAAAAATCGCCTACTATTGCAGAGTACGAATTGGGTTGGAAAAGGCATAAAGACGAAATAAAAAGGATTCAACAGAAATTTAATAAGCCAATTTTGTTTACAGAATATGGCTATAGAAGTATAGATTTTAATGGCAAAGAGCCTTGGCAGGCAAATAGGGTACAAGGCAATGTAAATTTACAAGCTCAAAGCAATGCGTTGCAAGCAATACACAATCAGTTTTGGCAAGAAGAATGGTTTGCAGGTGGTTTTATTTGGAAATGGTTTCATAGACACAATAAAGTTGGTGGTGCAAGTAATAATAGATTTACCCCACAAAATAAACCCGCAGAAAAACTGTTACGTATATTACACAAACAGTAAACATGATAAATGTCTTATTTTTTTTGATAAAATGTTTTTAATTTTGGGTAGCACACAAAAAATAACATCATGAAAAAAATTATTGTACCTATTGATTTTTCTAAACATTCAGAAAATGCTCTAGAAACAGCAGCTTTATTAGCAAAAAAAGTAGATGCCTCTATTTATGTTTTACATATGTTAGACATAAAAGAAGTCAATTTATCAGAAAGCCCAAGTTATCAGCAAGAAAAAGCACTTTTTCTTTTAAAATTAGCAGAAAAAGAAATGCAAGAATTTTTGCAAAAAGACTACTTAAAAGACTTAGAAGTAGTTCCTTTAATTAAACATTATAAAGTTTTTAGCGAAATAAATGATATTGCCAAAGAAATTGAAGCAGATTTAATTTTAATGGGATCTCATGGCGCAAGCGGATTAAAAGAGTTTTTTATGGGATCTAATACAGAAAAAGTAATTCGTTTTTCTGAAACACCTGTTTTGGTTATTAAAAATAAACTTACAGATGTTAATTTTAACGAAATTGTATACGCTACAGATTTCTCTGAAAATACGATACCAGCGTTTAAAAAAATGTTGAAAATAGTAGACCTTTTTAACGCAAAAAAACACTTATTGTACGTAAATTTACCAAACGAAAACTTTAAGACAACTCCAGAAATGGATGCCTTAGCTCATAATTTTTTAATGAAAGCAGAAGGTAATATAGACAGACTTATAAACGTTAATTTTGTTTGTGCAAAATCTATAGAAAGCGGAATTTTAGATTTTTCAAATGCGCTTGGTGCAGATTTAATAACTACGGTTACACATGGTAGAAAAGGATTGTCTCATATTTTTTCAGGTAGCATTTCAGAAGATTTATCAAATCACTCTGCATTACCAATAATGACGTTTAAATTGTAAATAAACTAAATGAAATTTAAAAATCTTCTTTTTTTCTTAGTGATGCTTCCTTTTTTGGTTGCTTGCTCACAAGATAATGATGTTTTAGTATCTAGAAATTTACAACAGTTTTTAGATGAAAATAATACAATTATAGAAGACGGTGTTACTGCTTTTGCGGCAAATGCAAATGCGAATACAAACTTGGTTCATATATTTTATTTTCCAGAAGAAGGCGCTACAAATGTGCGGTATTATGAGTTAACAGACCCTAGTTTAGATGAAAATAATTTTGCCAATTATAGAAGACAAAGTTTAAATAGTCAAACTGTTTTTGGAGGTAAATTAGCAAGATTTGTGCGCGCTAGTGCTTTAGAAAGTTATTGTTTAGTTACTTATTTTTTAGATGGAGAACTCAAAATTTCTTCACCTATAAAATTACAAAGCCAAAGTAAAACAACAACCTACTCAGATAATGTAGTTATCAATTATAAAACAAGAATAGAACCCAATTTTACTTGGGAAGAGAGTAGCTCTGCAGATCACGAACGTTATTTTCAAGTAATTTCTAATGAAGAAAATAATTTTCTCTCGGGTACATTTACGAAAGAAACTTTTTTTCAATTTTATGACGAAGACAACGTAACAACAACCATAAATACAGAAACACCAAAGGCGTTAGAAGAAGATGAGGTTTACAACTTTACGATGATGGATATTGGTAAAGACAATTGGGTAACCAACATTATAGAAGAACAGTTTATACCAAGAAATTTAGAAGAATTTGTAGCGTTTAATCAAGAAAAAACATTGGCAGATTTGTTTGCTTTTGCAGCTTCTGCAAACGGGAATATAGAAAATACGTACATCTATTATTTACCTATAACAGATGCTTTTGATTTTAGATATTACGAAACAGAAAATACAGCTGTAGATAAAAACGATTTTTCTAATTATAGAAGAAAAAATCTAAGTAGTTCACCGCGTTTAGGAAATAGATTTGGTAGATTTACCAACAATACCTCAAAAGAAGTATGGTGTGTTGTAACGTTTTCAACACCAGATAATTTACATATTTCTGCACCTATAAAAACGCAAAACCTTAGTAAAGCTACAAAATGGACTACAGATGTTCTTATTAACTACCCAAACCCAGAAAGTTTAAGTCCTATTTTTACATGGATGGACGAAAGGGCTGCAGAAACAGAAAGATACCTGCAAATTTTTACAACAGATTCAAATGCTTTTTTATCAGGTACATTTACACAAGAACAAACTTTTCAATATTATAATGAAGCTAATATTACTATTGACGATAACATTCATACAGAAACTCCACCAGATTTAATATTAGATAATGAATATAATTTTTCCTTATTTGGTCTAAATGCAGATAATTGGACAAATTTAATTATTCAAAAAACATTTATAGCAGCACAATAAACATGATTAAAAAACTGTTTTTTGGATTTCTATTGTTCTACTTTGGAACATCTTTTGCTCAAAAAAATACAATTTCTAAAGTAATAATTAAAGGTGCAAAAAAAACAAAAACAGCCTATTTAGAAAAAATAGTATCATTTAAAAAAGGAGATTATTTAGACTCTTTAATCGTACAAGAAGATATTATTTTTTTAAAAAGATTACCAGCTATTAGAAATGTAAATTATGTTGTAAAAAAAGACCAGAAAAAGAATAGTGTTACGTTAGTCCTTAATTTAGAAGAAAATTTTACAGTAATACCAGATATCAATTTATGGACTACCACAAACCAAGAACTTGCCTATAAAATTGGCCTGTATGATTATAATTTTTTAGGAGCAAACAATACTTTTGGTGGTTTTTATCAAAAAAATATTTTCGATTCTTATGGATTAAATTTTAGAGCACCCAATTTGTTTTCTAAAAAATGGGGTATGGCTTTTAATTTTCAAAACTGGAAAAGTAAAGAACCACTTTTTTTTGGAAACAACACTGCCAATTATTTATACAATAACATATCTTTTGAAGTTTTAGGTTTATATCAAATAAATTTAAAGCACAAAATAGACTTTGGTGTTACCATTTTTTCAGAGAAATACAAATATCTTTCAGGAGCAGTAAGTTCTAATGTGCCATTAGAACTAGATTTAGATAAAACACTTTTAAAGCTAGTATACAATTACAACAACCTAAACTATTTTTATCAATACGTTAGTGGTTTTAAAAGTACACTTTATGCACAATATGTAACTACCACAAACGATTTTCAAAACCCTTTTTTAATTGCCTGGAACGATTTTTTCTATTACAAACGAGTAGGCCAAAAAGGCAATTGGGCAAACAGATTGCGCCTAGGTTTGGCCTCTAATGACGATACTCCTTTTGCACCTTTTGCCTTAGATAACAACGTAAATTTACGTGGTGTAGGTATTTTAATAGACAGAGGTACAGGTACTTTTGTTTTAAATACAGAATACAGACATACCGTTTACGACAAAAAATGGCTGGCCATACAAACCAATGTTTTTACAGATTTTGGTTCTTGGAGAAACCCAGGAGGAGAGCTAAGCGATTTTCTAAAATCAGAAAGTGTTCGTATTTTTTCTGGGTTTGGTTTGCGTTTTATCAGCAAAAAAGTATACAACGCCACATTTAGATTAGATTACGGTTTTAAAGTTTTCGATGGAAACAATAACGCCTACGGAGGTTTAGTTTTCGGAATCGGACAATATTTTTAAACAACTTTTTATTTGGGCGCCTGCCTGCGGTAGGCAGGTTTTAACAGGCTTTCCATTATATCTTTTTATTTCTGAAAAAAAATAAAAAGGATGCCATTCCAATCCCTAACGCAAAGGCATATTTACCAATAATAGTCTTACAAATTATTTTTAGTCTCTTTAAAAACGCATAGCTTTGTTTTTCTAAATATATTAAGAGAATGAGCACATTTGCAATTGGCGATATCCATGGAGGTTTAAAAGCACTTTTACAAGTTTTAAATCAAATAGAAGTTACAGAAGAAGATACGCTAATTTTTATGGGAGATTATGTAGATGGTTGGAGTGAGTCTGCACAAGTTATTCAGTTTTTAATAGATTTATCAGAAAAAATAAACTGTATTTTTATTAAAGGAAATCATGATGTTTGGTGCGAAAACTGGTTAAAAAACGGCAATGATGTAAATCCAACTTGGTTTATGCATGGTGGTAAAGAAACTATAGAAAGCTATGTAGGTTATACTTTAGCAGAGAAAGAGCAGCATTTTACCTTTTTTAAAAACATGCAAATGTATTATTTAGATACAGAGAACAGGCTGTTTTTGCATGCAGGTTTTACATCTATGCATGGTGTAACTAAAGAAACCTACACACATAAATTTTGTACAGACAGAACGTTGTGGGAAATGGCTTTGGTAATGGATAAAAATATCAATACAAACCATAAAAACTTCCCTAAAAGACTAAAGCATTATAATGAAATTTATATTGGGCACACACCAACTACAAATTTTGGTGAAACAGAACCAATGAATGCTGTAAATATTTGGAATGTAGATACAGGTGCCGCTTTTAAAGGGAAAATTACAGCCATGAATATTGATACAAAAGCCTTTTTTCAAAGTGATAATTTACCAGCTTTGTACCCAAATGAAAAAGGACGAAATTAATTACCAATCTTCATTTAAAGCAAAACAAAGTGAAGCCGAAAAATCTTATAATGTTTTTTAATTACGATTAGATATTATAATGAATCTAGGAACTAAATAATAGTCAGTAATTTTTACTGAAAGTATAGTGTTTTGCTTTATACGGACTGAAAGAAACTTTTAGTTAAAACCAAGACTCAATAAAATTACTGTTTGTCATTTTGAGCGAAACAAAGTGAAGTCGAAAAATCTTAGGATATTTTTTAAAAAAAAAAGCCAGTAACTATAGTAAACGTAGAACCTAATAAACTACTTTTTTTTGTTAAAAGGATACAGTTCTTGTTGTATAAAATCTTTAGGAAATTGATCATCATCACTAAAACCCAATTCAATATCTCTGCCAGAATAAGGTATATAATTGGTTTTAAAAATATAATCCCAAACACTTAAGGTAATTCCAAAATTAACACCTTTTTTACGATCTTCTGGTAGTTCTTTTGCATGGTGCCAAATGTGCATTTTAGGATTGTTAAAAATATATTTTAACCAACCATAATCCCAATTAATATTTGCATGATTTAAGTGACCAATAGTAATGTTAAAAAAATGTACAAATGCCACATCTTTTGCAGAAAAACCTCCAATTATTGCTAAAGGAATGTATTTTAGAGAATTATAAACTACAGGTTCCATCCAATGATAACGGAGGTGTGCAGCAAACCCCATTTGTTTTACAGAGTGGTGTACTTTATGAAAATTCCATAAAAAAGTATAATTATGCAGCAATCTGTGTGTCCACCATTGTGTAAAATCTACCACTATAAAAAAGATAAATATTCTTAAAGGAAAAGAAAGTTCGTTTAAAGCAATTAGCTGAAAACTTTCTATGGATAAACCTACTAAAGCCAAGCCATCATTAAAAACAGCAGCTGCAGAATTAGATAGCGCAATTAGCACAATTAAATTCAGTAAAAAGAAATTGAAAAACATATAAAAAGTGTCTAACCAAAAATCTTTTCTAAACAAAGATTGATTTTTACGCCAAGGAAAAACAATTTCTAAACCCCAAACTACAAGAGAAATTATAAGTAAACCATAAAAATAATTCTCCAAATTCAGTTCTAGTAAAACCGAGTTTTTTAGATAATTCCAGTAGTCGGAATAGGAGTTTTTTATAATTTCTAAATACTTATTCATCTGTTTTTATAAAACTTTTACCACTTCTTTAAAAAGTGTTATCATTTTAGGTTCTGCTTCACCAGCAATAGCTATAATTTCTGCAATATCTACAGGTTGTAAATTTTTAGGATCACATTCGTCGGTTAAAACAGAAATGGCTGCACAAGGCAAATTTAATTGTTTGGCAACAATAACTTCTGGCACAGTACTCATACCAACAGCATCTGTTTCTAAAATTTGCAACATTCTATATTCTGCTCTAGTTTCTAATTGTGGCCCTAATACGCTAGCATAAACGCCATTGTGTAATTTTATGTTTTGCGTTTTCGCTATTGTGTTTAATTTTGTGTTAATTGTATTGGAATAGGGCTCTAACATATCAGCAAAAATATTACCAAAAGTATTTGCGCTATTAAAAGCAAGGGGAGAAGTGCCTTGCAAATTGATATGATCTTCAATTAACATTAAATCCCCTTTTTTGTAATTTAGATTAATTGCACCTGCCGCATTAGAAATTAATAAATTTCTAATTCCTAAACCATGCATTGTTCTAATGCCATAGGTAACTTCCCAAGCATTGTAGCCTTCATATAAATGAAAACGACCAGACATTACCACAACTTTTTTACCAGATAATTCTCCGTAAATTAATTTACCAGAATGAAACTCTACAGTTGCCGTCGGAAAATTAGGAATATCTTTATACGAAATCTCTTTTTCAATGATTATTTCGTCTACAAGTTTTCCAAGACCTGTTCCTAAAACAATACCAATTTCAGGGTTTAAAATTCCTTTAAGCTTTAAAAACTCTATGCTTTCGTTTAGTTGTTTTTGTTTCATTTTTCAATAAAAAAGGTTGTAAAGTAAATGTTATAATTTGTTTTTTATTTTAGTGAAAATAAGCAAAAACCAATTTATTGTACAACTAATTTTTGAGTTTTAGATTTACTATCTACAGTAATATTAAGTAAATAAATACCACTTTCTAAATTTGAAATGTCTACAGAATTTGCTGTTATTTTTCTTTGATATAAAACTTGTTTTCCTAAAACATTAAAAATACGAATTTCTGCAGAACTACTATCAATATTTGAAATTTGTATTTGGTTTTTTGCTGGGTTTGGATACACCGAAATTTTATCAACTGAAAAAGAGTCCACATCTAAAACCGTGCAATTATTGGATGTAAATGAGTTATAGGTGCCAAAATCCCAAAACTGATTAAATTGCAAGCAGTAAAAGAAAACGGTGTCATATTTTGTAATGTCAATATTTTCTGGAATGCTTTCAGTATAGCTTAACGCTCCTGAAAAACCTACCAAGCCAAAAGAAATATTTTCTAAATTTTCTGGATTTGTGTTTTTTAATTCAGCAATAGATTTTCCTTCAGATTTTATTAAATATAATCTTACATCTGGCCCAGAAGCGGTTTGGTAATTGCTCGCAAAATCTACAGTTATTGTATTGTTTGTGTTTAAAGTTACAGAGATGTCTCCAGAAACATTGTAAGACCTTATAGAAGTGTTATTTCCAAAATTAGCTGCATTTTCTGTGCATTGGGCACTTATAAAAGTACTCAATAATACTAAAAATAAAGAAAGTAATGTTGTTTTCATTTGATATTATTTAGGGTTTATAAACGTTTGCATAATTTCTGGGATATCCACAATATCCTCATATATATCTATGTCGTTTTTAAACGCTAATAATTTCACTTTTTTATCAATTAAAGCTGTTAAAGTCTCTTTTCTAACAGTTGCTGTGCCCCAATCTTTATTTTTAAATACGTTTTCTTGTAAAGTATTCATCCCTAAAAGATAATAGCCACCATCTTCTGCTGGACCAATAACTACATCATTTGAATCTAATTCCTCAAAAGCTTTTTCTATATTTTTTGATGATAAATCGTATAAATCACTACCAATTATCATTACTTTTTGGTAACCAGCATTAAATCCGTTTTTAAATGCGTTTAACATTCTAACGCCTAAATCTTCTCCAACTTGTTGGTGTTTTTGAAAGGTTGATGCATCCCAAATATCATTCTCTCTAATTTTTACAGAATAATAAACCGCTTTGTCGGCATTTTTAACTTCCGAAGAAATATTTCTAGTTCTTTCTAGTAAAAATTTATAGATTTCTAAAGCAGTTTCATCTCCAACAGTTTTAGCCAAACGCGTTTTTGCTTTTCCTAATTCTGGGTTTCTTGTAAATACTAATAATAAGTTTTTGGAATTCTTTTTTGAAATCAAAATATTTTTTCGTTTTTTCTAATCACTAATCACTAATCACTAATCACTAATCACTAATCACTAATATACCTTCTTGCCTTCTTTTAAATATTTACCCCATTTTTTATCAAAAGCATGTACTTTTTCTGTGGTATTACCTAAAGTATCTACAACTTTAAAATTGTTGTTTTTCCATTTAAAAATACCCCCATATAAATTGTAAACATTGGTATAACCTGCCTCTATTAATTTATGCGCTACAGTTTCTGATCTTACACCTAAAGAGCAATACACCACAATTTTTGCATCTTTATCTTTTGGTAGTTTGGCAACAGTTTCTTTAAGTTTAAATTTATTGTAGCCTACATAAATTGCATCTTTTAAATGGCTTACTTCGTACTCTTTTGGTTCTCTTGCATCTAATAAAATAGCCTCTGTTTTTGGTAATGCTAAAGTTTGTACAGAAATGTAAGGTACATTTCTAGTGTTCCAGGTATTTAATAATTTGTCTAATTTTTTTTGAGCGGTAACTGTTGAGGTTATTAGCAAAAAAAGGATACATATTTTTTTCATTTTTATTGTTTTTATAATTGAATTCCAAATCCTTGTAAACCAGATTCTATGGCTGGTAAAATTTCGGTATTATCCCAGATGCCTGTTACAATTGTTCTAGAATATTCTTCTGGTAACACCCCATTTTGCATTAACTTACTAGTTAATTTGTAGTTGTAAGTTAAGGTTTTATGCGTAAAATTAAATGTATCTTTTTCATCATCTAAAATTACATACCAAACATCTGAGTTTCCATCATTAGCGGGCATACCAATAACACCAGGATTTAGCCATATTTTATTTTCTTGTAAATGATGAAATGGCAAACCACAATGGCCTGCTATAATTACATCACTTTTTGTAGCTTCAAAATTTGGTTTTTTGATGTTCCAATCCGTTGATTTAAAAATAAATTCAGAAATATTAAAATACGAACCGTGCACAACACTTACCCTTTTATTGGCGTATGTAAAGTTGATATGATTGGGTAATGTTTTTAAAAAATCTAACGAGTTTTTCGATAATTTACTTTGTGCATAGGGATACCATTGTTGCGAAAAATCATCACATCTAGAACCTTCTCTAAAATCGCAACCACAATCTGCTGCATTTTCTCTTAATTGAATTTCTACATTACCAACAATGCTTTTTGCACCCCAAAGTTTAAAAAGCTGCACTGTTTCTTCTGGTTGAGCACAATACCCCACAATATCGCCAGTACAAATGCAATTTTCTGGAGGAATCTGTTCTTTTTCGGCAATTTGTTTTAAAGCTTCTAAAGCTTGTAAATTGCTATAAACACCACCAAAAAGAAGTGTTTTTCCAGATAATTTGCGCAAATTTTCTATTTTTTGATCCATTTAGGTATAAAATATAAAATGATACAACTTAAAATTCCCCATAGATTCACCCAAAGTAAACTGGCATATTTTCCATCTGTAAAAATAAATTGTTTTGGAAGCCAGTCTAATACTAATAATAGTCCAAAAACCAAGCCGCAAATTACACTAAAATAGAAACTAATTTTTGGTACCTTAATATTCCAAAAGATAAAGATAGGAGTTAAACCAATAACCATAGTACCAGAAATGGTGGTGGCAGATAAAATTTCTGCATTTAAAAAAACAGGAATGGTACCTAAAACAGCAACACTTATCATAGTTAATCTTCCAAAAGAAATTGTTTTTTTGATGTTTAAATCTACAGCAATTAATTTAGAAAAGGACGAAAATGTAGAATCTAAAGTAGAAGCTGCAGAGGTGATCATAATAAAATTAATCACTAATAAAATAACCACACCAAAAGCTTTACCAACTTCTACAGCTGCTTGCCCTTGCATACCTTTAGTTTGTGCGTACACACCAATTAAACTAAATAATACAATACAAATTGCGCCTAAAATACTTGCCCATAAAAAACTTTTACGGGTAATTTTTGGTGAAGAAATAAAACCTCTATCTGTTAAAACAGGATCGTGAAACGGATAACTAAACGATTGTAATAAAGCTGCAAAAAACAGATTTAAACCCAACTCAAAACTCCAAGTACCAGAAGTAATTATTTGTGTTGATGAAAAATCATCTGTTGTGAAAATGGTTCCTAAAATAATGATTAATAAAACAGAAAATAACACCATTTGAATTACATCTGTAAATATAGAACTACTTAAACCACCTTTAATTGCGTAGGAAAGTGTTAATAAAGTAAAGATAATTATTGCCCAATAATAAGAGGAACTTCCCATTTCACCAAAATAACTACCAATAACCATGGTGTTGCTCCAAACTTCATTAAAAAGTCGAAAAGCAATTAAAATTGAAAAAACAGCCATTGCCTTTTTACCAAACTTGGCAATTAAAAATTGATGAATACTTTTAAAATTTCCTTTTGTTCTTAATTGATAAATAATAATACCAGCCACTGCAAAAGATAAATAATAGCCTGCATAAGCAACACCACCAACTAAACCAAAATCTAAACCAAGATTTGCGGCATTTGTAATGCTCTTTGCAAAAATCCAAGAAATGATTAAACTCCCAGTCAACACCAAAGTATTGGGCGCTTTTTTTTGGTTTACAGCCTTAAAAAACTGATCTGTTGTTTTTGCTAATGGTGATAAAAAGAACAAAATTAAACTTGAGGTTATTATTAATAACCATTGAGCCCATCCTAACCCTCCCAAAGGGAAGGAACTCTCACTCAATTGAATAAAAAAGGATGTTATCATATTTCTTTTTAAATTTTATTTGGTAATAATTTACACTATAGTTTCCTCTCATCCCATCCCAATCTTCCCAAAGGGAAGGGGTTCTTACTCGGTTGAATTCAAGGGATATTATTATTATTTAATATCCGTATAATTCCGTAACAATTCCCTTTCCTTTGGAAAAAATCCCATCTCAACCTTCCCAAAGGGAAGGGGGGGCTTACTCAATTGAATTCAAAGGATATTATTATTTAATATTCGCATAATTTCGCAACAGTTCCCTTTTCTTAGGATAAAATTCCATCCCAACCTTCCCAAAGGGAAGGGGTTCTTACTCGGTTGAATTCAAGGGATATTATTATTATTTAATATCCGCATAATTCCACAACAGTTCCCTTTCCTTTGGAAAAAATCCCATCCCAACCTTCCCAAAGGGAAGGGGTTTTTACTCGGTTGAATAAAAAGAATATTATCATTTAATATTCGCAAAAATTCCACAACAGTTCCCTTTCCTTAGGAAAGGGTTAGGGATAGGATTTCCACAATAATTCCCTCCTTTGAAGGGATAAAGGGAGACCTATTCATTCCACCAAACTCTAACATCTAAACTATTTCCATTTGTAGCACTTTCTGCTACTTTGTAATTTTCTTGATTTAAAGTTGCTGCTTCTGCAGGATAAGGCATTCTTACTGGAATTAAACCATTATTTAAACTTGCAGAAATATTTTTAAATGCAGGAAAACCTGTTCTTCTAAATTCTACCCAACCTTCGTAACCATTTATAATAGAAGCAATCCATTTTTGAGTGATTATTTGCTCTAAAGGTGTTTTACCAATTGCATTAAAATTAGCATTTCCTGCCAAATAATTTGTGGGTAAAGTTGTGTTCCAATAGGCGAAAGCTTGTGTTACACCTAAATTGTATAAAGACTCACTATTGGTTGTAATCAAACCTTTTTCTGCGGCTTCTGCTAACAGAAAGCTAGTTTCCCAAGCCGTCATAAAATTAGCATCTAAGCTAGAAGTGTCTTCTCTAAAGGCAGTTCCTGCTAAAGAGAAATCTGCTAAAGCAACAGCTGTAGAAGAGGCATCTATACCATTTAATAAACCATTAAATTCGTTAGTATTAGCGTTTGCAAAAGGTCTAAAAAAGGTAGTAATTCTATTGTCGTCTAAATCCGTTAAAATTTCTTCCATAGTTTCAGAAAGCACAAAGTTGTTGAAATCTCCAATTCTTAATTGTGCCAATCTAAAACTGTTGGGTTCAGAATTTGTAAAATCGAAAACTGCATTTTCATTATTTGTAGTGATGTAATTTCCTTCATCAAAAATAGCTTGTAATTGAGCGGCAACATCAACTTTACCAGAAATTCTAATTAAATATTTAATTTTTAAAGAGTTTGCAAACTGTACCCAATTGTCTAGATTTCCATTATATAAAATGTCTCCTTCTAAAGGAATAGAACCTGTATACGCATTAATTGCAGCAATACCTTTGTCTAAATTTTCTAAAATTCCGTTTTCATTTTGATAAATATCTTCCTGTAAATCGTATTTTGGAGTAACAATGCCTTCTACACCGTCAAACGCTTCAAAATAAGGCACATCACCAAATAAATCTGTTAAACCAGCAGCCATAAAAGCTTTTAAAATTAAAGCGGGCCCTTCATAAACCCCAAAAGCAGGCGTTTGTTGAGATTGCTTTAAAATAATTTCGTTATCACGTAAATTGGTGTAGAAAATTGGCCAAGGATTTCCACCCAATTGTGGACTTTTCAAATCGTGTCTGTCAAATAAATTAAAATCTAAAGCAGTTCTGTGTTGTGCTAACAAATCTCCAGCTACAAAACCTTCGTAACTCATTTGTTCGCCAAAATCATAAATAACCTGTCTTAATAACAAACTTGGTTGCACTGCAACTGGGGCATTAGGGTTGGTGTTTATTTCTTCAAAATCTTTTGTGCAACTTGCCAGTGTAATGGCAAAAATTGCGATTGTATATATAATTTTTTTCATTTTTTGTATTTTCTTTAATTCTGAACGATGTCTAAAAATCTCCATGAAATATTTAATGAGATTTCTCCACAAGATCGAAATGACAAATTTATTTTAAAAATCAAATCCTACTTTAAAACCTAAACTTCTAGTGGTTGCATAACTCATATCTTCTACACCACTTACAAAGCCATTGCCTTGCACAGCCAATTGTTCTGGATCAAAATGTGGATTTTCTGTAATTACAAATAAATTGTTTCCAATAAAAGAAAAGTTCATTGTAGAGCTGTCTTTTAAACCTAAGAAACCTTCATTTAAATTTAAAGTATAACCAATGGAAAACTGACGCAGTTTTAAAAATGAAGCGTCGTATACATTATTTTCTTCGTGATTTCTATCATAAAATTGTCTGTAAAAACTTTCTGCAGAAACAGCAACTGTGTTGGGTTGCCCTGTATTTACATTAACACCTTCTGCAACAATACCAGCTTCTGGTCTAAAAGCAGTTTCTGCTAATTGGCCACCAACATTACCTAAAGCTCTTGTTCTAGATACAATTTCTCCACCTTGTCTCCAATCGAATAAAAAGCTAGCATTCCAATCTTTATATCTAAAAGTATTGTTCCAACCTAATGTAAAATCAGGATTGTAATTTCCAATTTTAATCAACTCGTTATTGGCAATATATCTTCCATTATCGTCTAAAAGAAATTGTCCTTCTTCATTTTTAGAATATCCTGTTCCGTATAAATCTCCAATTTCTCCACCTTCTTCTACTTGAAACCAAACCGTTTGATTGGCACTATCGTAAATTCTACTATAAGCCAAGGTTAAACGTCCTTCTTCTTGTGGTAAATCTTTAATTACAGATTTGTAAGTGGCAAAATTAAACGTAGTATTCCAACTAAAGTTTTTATTTCTAATTGGTGTTGCTCCTAAAATAATTTCTACACCAGTTGTATTTACTTTACCACCATTAATTACTTGCTGATTAAAACCAGAAGAAATAGGAATTGGAAGAGAAATAATTTGATCTTTAGTAGTGTTGTTATAATACGTAAAATCTACATTTAAACGGTCTTTAAAGAAACGTAAATCGGCACCAAACTCGTAAGAAGTTGTAATTTCTGGTCTTAGATTAGCATTGGGTATAAAATCTTGATTGCTAAAAGTAGGTTGCCCATTAAATGGTGTTTGAGACACAAAAGCACCAGAAGTTTGAAAAGCATTGGTATCATTACCAACCTGTGCAACACTTGCTCTTAATTTAGCAAACGAAATATTTTCAGGTAATTTTGTAAAATTAGATAGTACAAAACTAGAAGAAATAGAAGGATAGAAAAATGAAGTTCCGTCTACAGAAAATGGTGTAGCTAAAGCACTAGACCAATCATTTCTACCAGTAATATCTACAAATAAATAATCTTTGTAACCAAATTTTGCAATTCCGTATAAAGAATTAATTCTCTTTTTAGATTCAAATTGAAAAACTTCTAAAGGAGAAGCTGCATTGTTTAAACTAAAAATACCAGGTTGTGCTAAATTGGTAGTTTGGGTTTGTTTTGTAGACGCAGTTTGGTCTAATCTGTTTCCTCCAAAAGAGGCATCAAAAGAAAAATCACCAAAATTATCTTTGTAATTTACTAAGAAATCTGTGTTAATTTCTCTGTAAAAAACATCGTGTTCTGCATACGCCCCATTTTTAAAACGGTTGCTACTAAAATTACGTCTAAATTCTCTAATTTCAGAAGAATAATCCATTCCAGAACGTAAAGAAAAACTTAATTTATCTGTAAATTTATGGTTTACAGCAATGTTTCCAAAAACACGATCTCTATTAAATGAGTTGGTGTTTTCTTCCAAAATAAAAAACGGATTGTCGAAAAAAGTGTAATTAAAAGAATACTGTTGTACATCTTCTAAACCAGGTTGCCAATAGTCTCTTAAATTATCTATATTTAAAGATCTTGGTCCCCAAGCAACTAAAGAGTAATTTACATTTTCACTACCATAACCACTAGAAGGTCTATTATCACTACTAGAATTTACATAATTTACAGCACTTGTAATTCTTGTTTTTTTTGTAGGATTAAAATTTAGTTTTAACGCTGCCGTTTTTCTATCTAAATTTACTCCAGGAATTATAGATTCGCTATCTAAATCTGTAAGCGATAATCTGTAAGAACCTCTATTAAAACTATCGTTAATAGAAATGTTGTTTATGGTTGTAATGCCTGTTTGATAAAAATCTTTTAAATTGTCTGGATTCGATTGAAATAAAGTAGGCGTAATTGCATTGCCAGAATACAAAGAAGTATCTCCACCTCTTACAACAGTGCCGTCTGCTAAAGTTACAGGAGAATCAAATTGAGGAATAAAATTCCCAGCATCTAAACGTGGTCCCCAAGAATATGTAATATTATCGCTAATTCCGCCACCTAAACCATCAACAAATTCAAAAACACCACCTTGTCCTTGTCCATATTCATTTTGAAAATCTGGCAAACGAAAAGCACTATCAAAAGTAACAGAAGAATTGATGCTAATGCCCAATCCTTTTTTCTTGCTACCATCTTTGGTTTTAATAACAATAACTCCATTTGAAGCTCTTGTTCCATACAAGGCAGCAGCACTTGGACCTTTTAAAACGGTAACAGAGGCAATATCATCTGCATTAACTTCCATAGCGCCATTTCCAAAATCTACTTCTTGAAAACCAGCTGCAGCTTCATTTGTAAAATTAAAAACAGAATTGTTATTTATTGGTGTGCCATTTACTATAAAAAGCGGATTGTTATTAGAAAAAGAAGCTTCACCACGAATGGTAATTTTAGAAGAAGAACCTACACCAGTAGCTCCTTGAGAAACAGTTACACCTGCTAACTTTCCTGCTAAATTATCTAGAAAATTAACTGTTTTTACCTCTGTTACATCTTTTGCTTTTATTTCTTGCACTACATAACCTAGCTCTTTTGTTTTTCTATTTAAACCTAAAGCAGTTACTACAACTTCATTTAAATTGGTTTCTAATTCTTCTAGTTTTATGTTGATTATAGTTAGATTACCAACTTTAATTCTCTGAGTTTTATACCCTAAATAAGAGAAGGTTAAAAATTGGTTTTTATCGGAAATTTCTAAAGTATAATTTCCGTTTATGTCGGAAGTTGTTCCGTTTGTTGTTGAAGATGAAATTGCTACTGCAGGAATTCCATCGCCTGTAATTTTATCGGTAATTGTACCTGTAATTTTAATTTGTGAATAGGTTGTACTAGTAAATAATATAACGAACCACATAAAAACGTATTTCATTTAAGATGATTTTATGTAAAATAGATTAATGATTTTTTGAAGTAATTCTATTTTGAACAGAAAAACTACAAGAAGATGGTTTATAATTTAAATAGAAAAAACAAAAGGAGAACCTTTGTTAAAATATAAGGAAGTAAATGAATTGTAAAAATTGTTTTTTTGATAAAAAATGACTCTTTTATCAATAAAAAATAATGTTTTTAAAAGTTTTAAAATTGATGTTGGAATCGCTTTAAAACTGTGCAATATTTTTTTAATATCTTCTTTTGAGTCTAAATCATTTAAACTTTCTAGAAATTTAATTTCAGAATTTTTAGAAGAAGATATTTTAGCAATATAGCTGTTTAAAAAACGCGTTTGCCAAGGTAAATTTAAGAACGTTTGTTTATTAAAATGTTCTTTTTTAATTCCCATTAAATAAAAACCACCGTCTTTAGAAGGCCCTAGAACTAACTGGTTTTTTTCTAATTGATGAATTGTATCAATTAAATGACTTGTTTTTAAATGCGGAGTATCATTACCAATGGTAATCACATTATCAAATCCTTTTTTGAAGATAGTTTCAATTGCATTGGAAAAACGTTCTCCAAAAGAGTTCCCAACTTGATTTTTTTCTGAAAAATGAAAATACTCAATTCCAGATTTTTCTACCGTTTTTAAAGTTTGTTTATTTAGCGCAGAAAAAACATCCGAAGAAAGAAAAGATTTCCTTTCCGCTTCTTTTTCAGCAGAATTTGCAAAAATTAATATGGCAGTATTTTTATTCATTTTTAGCAAGGGAGCGTATTCCCTTGTTGCTTTTTGTTACATGGTGTTAAAACACTTTCTTTGGTAATAATTTTTAGCAACGGTTTTCCCCTTTGGGGAATTTAAAAGTGCTTTTAAGCTACAACGCCTTGACAGCTACTTCCTGCGCCAGCAGTACAACCATAACAATGCTGATTTATAATAATATTTCTGTCTTGCAACAAATCTTCATTATAATCTGAAACGTGTTTTACTTTGCTTGCTACTTTTAAATTTAACATTTGATTAAAATCACAATCATACAACCAACCATCCCAACTTATAGAAATTGTGTTGGTACACATTACATTTTCAACAGCTGCAGGATTGTAAGCATCTAATAAAGAATGCATATAATCTTCGTAATTATCAGAAGCAATTAAGTAATCTAAAAAACGACTAATAGGTAAATTTGTAATGGCAAATAGACTATGAAAATCAATATCAAAATCTGCTTTTAGAGCTTTCTTAAAATCTGCTTCTAAAGCCATTTGATCTCCAGGTAAAAACGCACCAGAAGGATTGTAAACTAAATCTAATTTTAAATCAGAACCTGGCATTCCATAACCAACAGCGTTTAGTTCTTGTAACGCTTTAATTGATTTATCAAAAACACCATCACCTCTTTGTTTGTCCGTTTTTCCACGCGTCCAATGTGGCATAGAAGAAACTACGTGCACATTGTGTTTTTTAAAGAATTCTGGTAAATCGTAATATTTTTTATTAGCTCTAATAATGGTTAAATTAGAACGAACTATAAAATCTTTAATACCTGCTTTTGCTGCTTCTTCTACAAACCATCTAAAATTAGGGTTCATTTCTGGAGCACCACCAGTTAAATCTAACGTATGCGCTTCTGTTTTTTTAATGACTTCTAAACATTGCTGCATGGTTTCTACAGTCATTATTTCTTTTCTGTCTGGACCAGCATCTACATGGCAATGTTCGCAAACTTGGTTACACATATACCCTAAATTAATCTGTAGAATTTCTAGTTTTTTAGGACGTAAAGGAAAATGACCGGTTTCTTTTATTTTAGCTGCAAATGTTGGTAACTCTCCATTGGCAAAAATTCCACTAGAAAGAATTTCCATTTGGCGAGATGTATTTGCAATATCGTTATTTCTTGCTTTTAATGATTTTGTAGCCATATTTATGCTGAACTTTTTTCAGTATCTTTTGATGAAATTCTGAATTTATGTTTTACTGATATAATTTATTTACGTAAATAATTATAGATTGGTTTTATTATGATTGAATTTAGTTTACAGTTCCCGCTAAAAAGCGGGATAAGCGATTCATACATTTTTTGCTTTTGCAAAAAATGGTTCTCTGCTTACATTTCTAATTTATTCACTTTATTCATCATTTGTACACCATGCACCAAAGTGGCACCACTTTTAATTGCTGCTCCTACATGAATGGCTTCCATCATTTCTGGTTTTGTAATTCCGCGTTGTAAACCATCTTTAGTATATGCATCTATACAATATGGACACTGTTCTGTGTGGGCCACAGCAAGAGCGATTAAACTTTTTTCACGTGCGGTTAAAGCACCTTCTTCAAAGACTTTTCCATAATAATCAAAGAACTTGTTTCCAAGTTCTTCGCTCCATTCTGTTATTTTACCGAATTTTCTTAAATCGGCTGCATCATAATAAGGTTTAGACATTTATTTACTTTTTGATTATAGTACGAATTTACTAAATTATTTTCCGTTTAAAGACCAATCGTATTTCAAATAGCTTGTTCTTGCTTTTTTACTAATTTCTACATCAGCATATTTGTTTAAGTAGTCTGTTAAAGAACCATTTTTGGTGAAATCACCTTTATACCAATCAAAAATTGATGAAAGTTGTAATTTTTTATTTGATAATTTATTTCTAGTCGGATCATTAATAAACTCTTTCATTAATTTTTCTAAAGTTGCATCTACATTATTTTCAGTAAATGCCAGATTACCTAATTTTGGGCAAGAGCCAGAGGCACAGTTTACACCCACATGTATTCTTGCATCAAATAAAGTTTTACGTAAAATATCATGTTCTATATTGTTTAAAGTATAATTTTTTCCGCCGACTTTAGCTATTGGAATATTCCACGCATCTTTCCCTTTTTTCTTAACATCCATAATGCTTTTTAAAGGGTAATTGTTTAATATCGTTTTAATAGTGTATGCGTTGTAGGCATTCATCCAAAAGGCTCTTTTTTTATTATCTGACCAAGATTTTGCTGGAGTAGTTTTTTCTAAATAAGAAATAAATGTATCTAATTTTGCTTCGTCTGCTTTTAAGCCTTTATAATTTACAATACCTTCTGAAGTGACATGCTTTTGTAATAGGTTGTTAAAAATTTCTGTTTGTGCATTTGTTTGAGCAAGCGTAAAAACCAGTAAGGCTAATAAATATATTTTTTTCATCTTATTTGTATTTGTTATTAGGATAGACGTTAACTTTTCATAATCTTTACAAGAATAGTGTAATTTGTTTTAGTTATTCAATTGATTTTGTGTCTTAAGCTATTGTAATACCTGTAAAATATTGATTATCTTAAACTATTGTAAAAGAAATTACTTTTTTAACCCCTTGTTTTATAGCTAAAAGGATGGTTTTCTTCTAGATTATAAGGAGAACTTATATTTATCTTCATTTTTATTAGTAAAAACAATTTTAACTCTAAAACTTCTCTATTTTTCTGCTTATTTTTGCATTCTATGCAAGAAACTAAAAAACATCAATTAACAGATTGGTTACCAACCACAAACAGAGAAGTTAAAATTAGAGGTTGGGATTATTTGGACGTAATTTTATTTAGCGGAGACGCTTATGTAGATCACCCATCTTTTGGACCAGCTGTAATTGGTAGAATTTTAGAAAGTTATGGTTTGCGTGTAGCAATTGTGCCACAACCAAGTGTTAATGACAATTTGCAAGATTTTGAAAAATTAGGAAAACCACGTTTGTTTTTTGGCTGTACAGGTGGTTGTATGGATCCTATGGTTTCTAATTATACAGCCAGCAAAAAACGAAGAGATAAAGATGCATATACACCAAATGGTGATAAGGGTTTTAGGCCAGATTATGCTACTTCTGTATACTCTAAAATATTAAAGGAAAAATTTCCTGACGTGCCTGTGTTAATTGGTGGTATAGAAGCTTCTTTAAGACGCGTAACACATTACGATTATTGGTCTGATAAGTTATTGCCAACCATTTTAGAGACTTCTAAAGCAGATATGCTAGTTTACGGAATGGGAGAGCAACCTTTGCGCGAAATTGTAGAATTATTGCAAAAAGGAGTGCCATTTTCTAGTTTAAAAAACATTAAACAAACGGCTGTTTTAATTGATGAAAATGAAGAAAAAATACCAGTGGTTAAAGGTTGGGAAGATGTTACCATCAATTCTCACGAAGCTTGTTTAAAAGACAAAAAAACATTTGCGTCTAACTTTAAAACAATAGAGCAGGAGTCTAATAAGTTAAAAGCAAGACGTATTTTTCAAAAGGTGGCAGATAAAACTTTAGTGATTAATCCGCCTTTTCCAACAATGACAGAAAAGGAAATTGATGGTTCTTTTGATTTGCCTTTTACACGTCTACCGCATCCAAAATACGATAAGCGTGGGCCAATTCCTGCTTATGAAATGATAAAGTTTTCCATTAACATTCACAGAGGATGTTTTGGTGGTTGTAGTTTTTGTACAATTTCTGCACATCAAGGAAAATTTATTGCAAGTAGAAGTCAGGAATCAGTTTTAAAAGAAATTGACAAGGTGGCAAATATGCCAGACTTTAAAGGCTATTTGTCTGATATTGGTGGACCATCAGCAAATATGTATCAAATGAAAGGTAAAGTGCAAGAAATTTGTGATAAATGTGTTGCACCAAGTTGTATTTCACCTGTGATTTGTTCTAATTTAGATACTTCTCATAAACCATTAACAGATTTATATCAAGCTGTTGATAAACACCCAAAGATTAAAAAATCTTTTATAGGAAGTGGAATTAGACATGATATGTTAGTGCCAGAATTCAACAAAAACGCAGATCCAAAAGAATTAGATGCGTATACAGAAGAGGTAATGACCAAACATGTGTCTGGACGTTTAAAAGTTGCTCCAGAACATACTTCAGATCCTGTTTTAAAATTGATGCGTAAACCTTCTTTTACGTATTTTCATAAGTTTAAGGAACGTTTTGATCGCATAAATATTAAGAAAAAACTGAATTTACAGTTAATTCCTTACTTTATATCAAGTCACCCAGCTTCTGAAGTGGAAGATATGGCAAATTTGGCAGCAGAAACCAAAGATATGGGCTTTCAGTTAGAGCAAGTGCAAGGTTTTACACCAACGCCAATGACGGTGGCTACTGTAATTTATTATTCAGGTTATCATCCATATACATTAAAACCAACCAAAACGCCTAAAACAAAAAAGGAGAAAGAAGACCAGCACAAATTTTTCTTTTGGTATAAAAAAGAAAACAAAGATTGGATTAGAAATACCTTAAATAAGGTTGGACGACCAGATTTACTAAAGAAGTTATTGCCAGAAAATAATTCTTGGAAAAAGAATAAAACAAAACACAAAACAGCGCAACATACTTTTGATGATGCAATACCTTTTAATAGGCGTAAAAAGAAAGTAAGCAGAGCACCAAAGAGTAAAAATAAATTAAGAAGATAATTTGAGTTTTATCGGTAAAATAAAAAGAGGCTTTCTAAAAAGTATTTTCTAGCTGTCATTTCGACTTTATGGAGAAATCTAAACTATTAAATTTTAATAATTTAGATTTTTCGACTCCATTACATTTCGCTCAAAATGAAAAAATTAGATACTTTTTAGAAAGCCTATTTTTAATAAAATCTTAATAATTTACCTTGACTTAGAGTCCACAAAATTGTCTGATTATCCTTTAAACAGCACATTAAAAGTGGTTAAACTACCGTAAATTCTAGTAATATATTGTTGTAAATCTATTTTGTTTTGATTTTCTAAAGTTTTACTCGCATTAATTTTTTGTTCCATTACACGAATTCTATCGCGTAACATAACTATTTTATGAAAAAACGTGTGAATTGGTATTTCTTTATTAGATAAGTTAGCATCTTCTGGTTGTAACGCTAATGTTCCGTTTCTCCATTTGTCAGCAATAGGTTTAATTTCAGTGGCATTAGACCATTTTCTTATTTTTTTAGGTTACTTTCATCATCCATAAAACTTACAGCGTCAATTTCATCGTTTACAGCTTCTATGGTTTCAAAAGTATCATAAAGTGGCAGGGTTTCTAAACCATTGTCTATAAAAGTAACTCAATATTGTTTGTTGTCTACATTGGTTACTACTCCAAAACCAAATTCAGAATGATTAATTCTAGAGGCTATTCTTAATAAATTCATTTTAATTAATACTCTGTAGTGTAATGTCAAAAGCAATAACGTCTCCAGGTTGTATGCTGCCAGAACCTCTAGAGCCATAAGCTATTTTAGATGGTAAAATAAAAGTACCAGAACCACCTGGTTTTAGTAATGTTACTGCCTCACTAAAGCCAGGAACCAAACGTTGCAAACTGAAAGTCGCTTCATCTGAACCGTCAAAAGTTGTACCGTTTAAAAAATAACCTTTGTATGCAACAGTAACTGTAGAATTAAAAGTAGGTGAGTTACCACTGCCAGAATTACTAATAATATAATATAAATCTGTAGCGGTTTTTTTAGCCTCTAAATTGTTTTCTAAAAGATATGCTTCAATCTCAGCAATGTTTTCTGCATCTGTATTGTCTTCTTCAGAGCAAGAAAAGCTAATTGCTAAAACGAGTATAAATAGTATTTTTTTCATTTGATAAATGTTTTTGTAAATATAATTGTTTCTAAAAAAAAAGATGTAGAAATCTAAAGAATGTTTTTAATATGGATAGTATAAATTTTTTAAAACTATTTTATTTTTCAAGAATTATTTAAAGTTTAGAAATATGGTCTCCTAGATTTTTAAGATTGGTTGTTATTGACTTTAAGATTTACAGCTAAATGTTGTAAAAAATATTACTTTTTGTTTTATTTAATAACTTTTATCTCAGATATATATTGTTTTTTTGTGATGGGTTGTTTCTATCAAAAAGATAATAATAGCCAGTATAATAAAATCTAATACATGAAAAAGAAGCTCTCTATTACACTTTGGATTAACAGGCTTTTAATAACCCTTTTTGTTGGCGCGTTGCTTTTTGCTTTTTTTGGTTCAGATTCAGATTATATGGTATATTCTTATATAATTGCTTTTCCTTTAGGCATTTTTCAGCTTTTTTCTTTTTTGTTTTCAGTTATTCGTTACAAGAAACTCGGCAGCGAGGTTAAAAAGTATGTAAAAATTTATAGTATTATTTTTGCAAGCTATTTGGTATTTGGTTTTGTCTATTTGGTTTATTTAAATGCTATTGAAAGCATGATTTTAGCCTATTGTATAGATTTAATTCCAATACTACTGTCACTTTTTTGGACCTACATTTTAGAGATTTCTAAAAGATAAATTCTACTACATACCTCTGCTTTATCTTAAGGTCTAGTTTGAATCTAATCACAGTTGTTTTTCTGTTTTTATAGGTTTTGTAATGCCCGGATTTATGTTTTTTCTTAAATGGAATAAAGGCAATTAAACAAAATAGTACATAAATAACTAGCTAATAACTTTATTATGTATAAATTGCTTTTTAATTTGGTTAAAATTTGTATTATTTAAAAATTATGAAGAAAACAACTATACTACTAGTAATGCTTGCAAGTTTTGTTGTCACATTTAGTTCTTGCAAAGTATCTAAAGCCTATGTGCAAAATATATCTAAGAAACAAGACTTGGTTGCACCAAGTTCTAAAAATGTTTTGGCTTTTGTTTCTGGTGATGTTTTAGTGAATGAATTTACCAAAACATTCGATAAAAATTATGAAGATAAAAACGAGTTTGTTGCTGAATTTTTAAACGCTTTTAAAGAACAGGCAAATTTAAATTCACTTTTTCAAATTACTACTGTAGATGCTGGCATTGAGCGTTATGAAGATTTAAATAAAGGAAATCAAGATTATATTATTTCTTTTACAAATTTAGAAATTAACAATAGAGTAGAGTTCACTTCCGCTGGCGGATTTAATGTGAATGGTATTGGTGTACAAGCACCAGCTTCCGTAGAATACTGTGTAATGAAGGTTAAAGTAGAGGTTTATGATGTATTAACAGACAGAGAAATTTTAGACTTTACAGTTACAGGTGAAGCGTCTGTTTTTATGTTCAATTTTACAAAAACATTTCAAAAAGCAAAAGAAAGAACTATGACACACGTGGTTAATTACTTAAAGTCTGGTACAACAACTTACGAGAAATATTAAAGTTTTTTTGCTTAATAATTAGACTTTACAAGAACTTTAATTTCTTGTGAAGTCTTTTTTTTTTTTAGGTAAATTCATTTGCTAATTTTTTATAGAAATGAAATTTTGGTTCTCTGTGATACCTCAAAAAAGTTCGGCATAAGCGATTCACATAGAATTTCTGAGGGAATTTTGGTTCTCTGCTATACTTCAAGAGTTCGGCATAAGCGATTCACACAAAATTTCTAACGAAATTTTGGTTCTCTGCTTACATGTTTCTTCTGTATTGACCACCAACTTTAAATAAAGCTTCTGTAATTTGACCAAGAGAACAAACTTTGGAGGCTTCCATTAATTTTTCAAAAAGATTTGCATTGTTAATTGCAGCATCTTGTAAAATTGCCAATTGTTCCTGTACAGCCACAGAATTTGCTTTGTTTAAGTTTTCTTTGGTAGAAATTTGAAAACGTTTCTCTTCTTCAGTGGCTCTAATTACTTCTGCTGGTTGTACTGTGGGAGAACCTTTAGAACTTAAAAATGTGTTTACTCCAATAATTGGGAATTCTCCATTATGCTTTAAAGTTTCATAATACAAACTTTCTTCTTGTATTTTAGAACGTTGATACATGGTTTCCATTGCGCCTAAAACGCCACCACGTTCTGTAATTCTATCAAATTCTCTTAAAACAGCTTCTTCAACTAAATCTGTTAATTCTTCAATAATAAAAGAACCTTGTATTGGGTTTTCATTTTTGGTTAACCCTAATTCCTTATTAATAATTAACTGTATAGCCATTGCTCTTCTTACAGATTCTTCTGTTGGTGTAGTTATTGCTTCGTCATAAGCATTTGTATGCAAAGAATTACAATTGTCGTTTATTGCATATAAGGCTTGTAACGTAGTTCTAATATCATTAAAATCTATTTCTTGCGCGTGTAAAGAGCGCCCAGAAGTCTGAATGTGATATTTTAGCATTTGAGCCCTTGAATTTGCGCCATATTTATATTTCATGGCTTTTGCCCAAATTTTACGAGCAACTCTTCCAATTACTGCATATTCAGGGTCAATTCCGTTGGAAAAAAAGAAAGATAAATTTGGTCCAAATTTGTTAATATCCATGCCACGACTCAAGTAATACTCAACGTAAGTAAAACCGTTAGAAAGTGTTAATGCCAATTGTGTAATTGGGTTTGCACCAGCTTCTGCAATATGATAACCAGAAATAGAAACCGAATAAAAATTACGAACTTGTTTTTCTATAAAATATTCTTGCACATCTCCCATTAATCGCAAAGCAAATTCCGTAGAAAAAATACAGGTATTTTGCGCCTGATCTTCCTTTAAAATGTCTGCTTGTACTGTTCCTCTAACTTGCGCTAAGGTTGCTGCTTTTATTTGCTGATAGACATCTGGAGGTAATACTAAATCTCCTGTTAAACCCAATAGCATTAAACCTAAACCATTATTTCCTTCAGGTAATTTGCCTTGATAAATAGGTCTTGTTAAGCCTTTATCATCGTAAATTTCTTTAAATTTAGCTTCAACTTGCTTTTCAAGCTTATGTTCTTTAATATATTTCTCACAATTTTGGTCAATTGCAGCATTCATAAAGAAACCTAATAACATTGGTGCTGGTCCATTTATAGTCATAGAAACAGAGGTCATATTATGACTTAAATCGAAACCAGAATATAATTTTTTAGCATCGTCTAAACAACAAATAGAAACACCTGCATTGCCAATTTTACCATAAATATCTGGTCTTTCTCCAGGATCGTTTCCATATAATGTAACCGAATCAAAAGCAGTAGATAGGCGTTTGGCATCCATACCTAAACTTACGTAATGAAAACGTCTATTGGTTCTTTCTGGGCCGCCTTCGCCAGCAAACATTCTGGTAGGGTCTTCGCCTGTTCTTTTAAAAGGGTATAACCCTGATGTAAACGGGAATTCTCCAGGAACATTTTCTTGTAAATTCCATTTTAAAATATCTCCCCAAGCTTCGTATTTTGGTAGTGCAACTTTAGGTATTTGTGAGTGTGAAAGTGATTCACTGTGTGTTTCTATATGAATTTCTTTATCACGAACTTTAAAGGTGTAAGTAGGGTTTTTGTATTGCTGCACTTTTTCTTGCCAGTTTAAAATGATTTCCCAATTGTAAGGATCTAAGTTCATTTTTACTTTCTCAAATTGAGCTATCAACAGTTTTAAAAACTCCTTGTCATCTCGAGCGTAGTCGAGAGAAAGGATCTCGTCATTATTAAGTCCTGTTTTTATTAAAAGAGATTTCTCTATTTCAGTCGAAATGACATTTGTTAAAGAAAGTATGGTTTGAAAAATACCATATAATTTTTGAGCAACAGCAGTTTGTGTAATCGCTTTTTTATCGTAAGCTCTATTGCTTTCTGCTATTTCAGATAAATATCGAACTCTATTTGGCGGAATTACATAAATTTTCTCAGACATTGCAGCAGTAATTTCCATGCTCGTTTTTAAATTGGTATTTGTTTTTTCTACCAATTTATCCATAATACGTTTGTACAGTGTATTCATACCAGGATCATTAAATTGAGATGCAATTGTGCTAAAGACTGGCATATCATCCATATGAATATCCCATAAATTATTGTTGCGCATGTATTGTTTTTTTACATCTCGTATGGCGTCTAAAGCGCCACGTTTATCAAACTTATTTATAGCCACTAAATCTGCAAAATCTAGCATGTCTATTTTTTCTAATTGTGTTGCTGCTCCAAATTCTGGCGTCATTACATATAGAGAAACATCAGAATGTTCTATAATTTCTGTATCTGATTGTCCAATACCAGAGGTTTCTAGTATTATTAAATCAAATTCGGCAGTTTTTAAAACTTGTACGGCTTCATTTACATGTTTAGACAAGGCTAAATTAGATTGGCGTGTAGCTAAAGAACGCATATAAACACGCTCATTATTTATAGCATTCATTCTAATTCTATCGCCCAATAATGCACCACCTGTTTTTCTTTTTGAAGGATCTACAGAAATTAATCCGATTGTTTTCTCTGGAAAATCAATTAAAAACCTTCGAACCAATTCATCAACCAATGAAGATTTACCTGCACCACCAGTTCCTGTAATTCCTAAAACAGGAGTAGTATCTTCTTTTAATTTCCCTAAAGGGGAAAAAATCTTTGTAAAATCAGCGTGATTGTTTTCTGCCAAAGAAATTAATCTTGCAATGGTGTTAACATCTTTGTTTTTTAAGTTTTCTAGTACTTTCTTACTACCGAGTTCTAATAACCAACTTCCATCCTCATTGCAAACTTTACCACTTGAGTGTTTCCCTCCTTTGGAGGGATTAAGGGAGGATTTCACCAAATCATTAATCATGCCTTGTAATCCTAATTTTCGGCCATCATCAGGAGCATAAATTCTTGTAATACCATAATCCATTAAGTCCTTAATTTCTTCAGGAAGAATAACTCCACCACCACCACCAAAAATTTTAATGTGGTCAGCGCCTTTTTCTTTAAGTAAATCGTACATGAATTTAAAATACTCATTATGTCCTCCTTGGTAAGAAGTAATAGCTATAGCATTTGCATCTTCTTGTATGGCACAATTTACTACCTCTTCTACAGATCTATCATGGCCTAAATGAATTACTTCTACACCAGTTGCCTGTATAATTCTCCGCATAATATTTATAGAAGCATCATGCCCATCAAATAAAGATGCAGCAGTTACAATTCTTACTTTATGTTGTGGTTTGTATGGTGGTATTTGTTTCATTCGTAATAATAGTTGTGTTTTGCAAGGGCAATTTAAGGAATTCTTAAAAAATTAAGTTAATCTTTAACATTTATACGATGTTTTTTAACGTATTCCGTATTTTGATTTTAAATATGTTGGCATGTTTTTTGGTGTAATTAGTAAAATATTTATTATGAAAACACTTATTCCATTTTTATGTATAGCTGCCTTATTATTAAACTCTTGCAATGCAGTTAGAGTAATTACAGATTATGATACTGAGGTAGATTTTAATGCATACAAAACCTACGCTTTTTACAAAACAGGAATTGATAAAGCCGCAATTTCTGATTTAGATAAAAAACGAATATTAAGAACGATTACAGCAGAACTAGAGCTGCAAGGTTTTGTAAAATCTTCAAATCCAGATATATTGGTTAGCATTTTTACCAAAAGTAGAGAACGGGTAAATGTGAATCAGAATAATTTTGGAGTTGGTTTTGGTTGGGGTTGGAATCCTTGGTTGTGGAATGGCATGAATAATAACATAAATGTATCTCAATATACAGAAGGTACTTTATTTATAGATTTTATAGATAAAGAAAAAAAGTCTTTGGTTTGGCAAGGTGTTGGCACAGGCGCTTTAAGAACATTAAATAGAGAAAAAAGAGAAGAAAGAATTAAAGAATTTGTAAAAGAAATTATTGCTAGATTTCCGCCAGGAAAAGATAAAAACTAAAAAAAAAGCGCTCTTTGAAGCACTTTTTTTAAGACTATAGTTTATTTTTGTTTTCTAAATAAATAAGTATGTATAACACTAAACTACCGTTAGAAGAAGGTGATTTTTACACAAATGAACAGGGATACAAAGTGTTTACAGCGCAATTTCACCTAAAAAGAGGACATTGCTGCAAAAGCGGTTGTAAACATTGCCCTTATGGTTATGATAAAAAAACAGATTCATTTAAATAATAAGTGACTTCATTAAATAAAAAGGTTCTTAATACAAAGCAATAGTAATATAGATAATTATGAAAAAAGTTTTAGTTTTATTAGTGGTAATTCAATTGGTAAGTTGTGCAGAATTGCAGAATGTAGTTAATAATTTACCAACTAGCGGTGGCGCTTTGTCTCAAGAACAAATTGGTAAAGGTTTAAAACAAGCGTTAGGCAATGGTATTAGTAATCAGGTATCTAAGTTAACAGCTAAAAATGGCTTTTTAAGCAATGAGTTGGTTAAAATAGCAATGCCTAGTGAACTGCAATCTGTAGAGAGGGCATTACGTAAAATAGGTTTAGGTGGTTTGGCAGATGAAGGCGTGAAAGCGTTAAATAATGCAGCGTCAGATGCTGTAAAAACAGCTACACCAATATTTGTAAATGCTGTGCAAAACATGTCTTTTGCAGATGCTAAAAATATTCTTCTAGGAGAAGATAATGCTGCTACAAATTATTTACAGGCCAATACAAAACAAAGTTTGTATCAAAGTTTTACACCCGTAATTAATAATTCTTTTTCTAAAGTTGGGGCAGATAAAGTATGGTCTAACTTAATTACAAAATACAATGCAATTCCTTTTGTAAAACAGGTAAATCCAGACTTAATAGACTATGTTACCAACCAAGCTTTACAAGGTGTCTTTACTATGATAGAAATTGAGGAGAAAGGAATTCGTCAAAAATCGGCATTACGTAATACTGCGCTTTTAAAACAAGTTTTTGCTTTACAGGATGGGAAATAGTGCTAATTGAATTATTCATATTACTCCATTTCATCAAGATGAAACCGATACAAACTCTTTAATGATTCAAAATCTAGGATACGTAAATTAATTTTTAATTTCCTTTATATCATAAAAACCACCTTTTTAAAGGTGGTTTTTTACGTTTAAGCGTTTTAATATACTATTGTTTAAAGTTAAAGGTACAAAATTATATCTCTTATGTATTTGAAAATCGTCTGTTTGTCCTTTTGAATGAAACGAAGTGTATTTGAGAAATTAACGATTATCGGATTATAGACGAATCTAAAAACGATTTGGCTGCTTTTAAAGCCATGAAAGTATTAGTTTAAATAGAGTTAACTGTTATGTAGAGCTGTATTACAAACTATTTCTTAGCGTTTTAAAGTAGTTAAATGCCTTTAGCAATCTACTGCCATACCAAGAAAAATAAGCTCCATCAACTAAAATTATTTTGGTGTTTACAGCATGTTTTTTAATTTCTGCAATGTGTTTTTTCTTAAAAGGATAAGGTTCAGAGGATAATAATATAAGGTCTACTTTTTTTAAAGATTGTAGTTCAATTTCTGGATATCTAGAAAGATTTTGATAGACATTGTCAAAACCATTTACTGCTAATAAATAATTGATAAACGTAGTGTTTCCAGCTACCATCCAAGGATCTTTCCAAATAAAATAGGCTACTTTTAAGATTGGTTTTTCTTCAATAAAAACCCTAAAATCTTCTTGGGTCTTTTTAATAGCCGTATTTAATTTGTAGGCCTCTTTTTCTCTCGAAAATAAGGTTCCATAAAATTTAATAAGTTGTAATGTGTCTTTAATATTATAAATATCAGAAACGTGAGTGGCTGTAATTTTCACACAATTTTCTACAATTTCTTTTGTGTTTTCTTCTTTATTACAAAGAATGTGCGTGGGTTGTAATGCAATTATTTTGTCTAAATGAATCGTTTTTGTGCCACCAACAATTGTTTTCTCTTTTCTAATATGTTTTGGGTACTCGCAAAATTTTGTAACACCTACAATTGCATCTTCTAAACCTAAATCTACTAACAATTCTGTTAGGCTAGGCACTAAAGATATAATTCTAAGCGTATTTTTGCCTTGCATTATTATAGTAGGTTTTCCATTTCTTTTTGTAATTCTCTAGCCTTTTCAGCAGCTTTTTCTGCAAAATCTAATTCTTTAGAAGCATAAATTATACCACGAGAAGAGTTTATCAATAACCCAATAGTATCATTTAAACCATATTTACAAACATCCTGTAAACTACCACCTTGTGCGCCAACACCAGGTACTAATAAAAAAGCATGAGGTACTATTTTTCTTATTTCTTTAAAATAATCTGCTTTAGTAGCACCAACAACATACATTAAGTTTTCTGAATTTTCCCAAGTTTTAGAAGTTTCTAAAACATGTTTATACAATTCTTTTTGGTCTATTTCTTTGGTCTGAAAATCAAATGCACCTTTATTAGAGGTTAGTGCCAACATAATAGTATGTTTGTTTGTAAAGTTTAAAAAGGGCTCTACAGAATCTTTACCCATGTAAGGCGCAACTGTTACAGAATCAAAAGCTAAGTCTTCAAAAAAAGCTTTTGCATACATGGTAGAAGTGTTGCCAATGTCACCACGTTTGGCATCTGCAATGGTAAAAATTTTTGGGTAGGTTTTATTTAAATAGTTTATGGTTTTTTCTAAAGACTGCCAACCTTTTATGCCATATGCTTCATAAAATGCTGTATTAGGTTTGTAAGCTACACAAAGGTGATGCGTAGCATCTATAATAGCCTTATTAAACGCAAAGATTGGGTCTTCTTCGGCTAATAAGTGTTTCGGTATTTTGTTAATATCAACATCTAAACCAATGCATAAAAACGATTTTTTTTCTCTAATTTGGGCAATAAGCTCTTGTGTAGTCATAATCTAAATAAAGTGCAACAAAAATAAGTCATTTTGTAAGTTTTTACGGGGAAACAAGACAAAATTTTTAAATTTAATTATTAAAGATGAGCAAAATATTTTTGATGCTAGCCTTTGTTTTACTGAGTTGTAATTTTGAGAAACCCACAACTTTTACTGATTTAGCCCTAAAGGATAGCGTATATACTTTAAACAACCAACAACTTTCTATTGCAGATATGTTGGCCAAATATAAAGGTAAAAAAATAGTAATAGATGTTTGGGCTTCTTGGTGCGGAGACTGTGTAAGAGGTTTACCTGCGGTAAGAAATTTACAAAAGCAATACAAAGATGTGGTTTTCTTATTTTTATCTGTAGACCAAAGTAAAACTTCTTGGAAAAGAGCCGTAAAAAGATTTAATATGCAAGGAGCACATTTTATTTTACCTAAAGGTATGAAGGATGGCGATTTTGTAGATTTTATAAAGTTAGGTTGGATACCAAGATATATGGTTATAAATGAGCGTGGAAAAATAGCACTTTTTAAAGCCACAAGTGCCTCAGATTCTGACATTGAAAAAGCCCTGAATACAAGTTTATAAATCGTTTTAGTAACTATTTTAATTATCGGCTTATAATTACTTTTCCATTGCTTAAATTTACACCTTATTTTAATATAGAAGAATTGCGTGTTAACGCCTAAAATTTATAATTATGAGAACTAAAATTGTTGCAGGAAACTGGAAATTAAATAACAATAAAAAAGAAAGTAAGCAGTTAATTAAAGATTTAAAAGAATCTATAAAGAAACTAAAACTTAAAGACACTCGTGTAATTGTTGCCCCAACTTTTGTTAATTTATCTTCTTCTGTTAAAGAAGCTAAAAAGTCTAAAATAGAGGTAGTTGCACAAAATATGCATCAAGCAAAAAATGGCGCGTTTACAGGTGAAATTTCTGCAGATATGCTAAAAGCTATAGGTGTTGAAACTGTAATTTTAGGACACTCTGAAAGAAGAACATATTTTAACGAAACAGACGCAGCATTAGCAGAAAAAGTAGATGCTATTTTAGAGAATAAAATGGAAACTATTTTCTGTTTTGGAGAGTTATTAGAAGATAGAAAATCAGAAAACCATTTTAAAGTAGTAGAAAGTCAGTTAAGCAATGCTTTATTTCACCTAAAAGGAGAAGACTTCAAAAGCATAATTTTAGCTTATGAACCAGTTTGGGCAATTGGTACAGGAGAAACTGCTAGTCCAGAGCAGGCTCAAGAAATGCATGCATTTATTAGAAGTATTATAGAGAAAAAGTATACTAAAGAAGTAGCAGAAAAAGTATCTATTTTATATGGTGGTAGTGTAAAACCAGCCAATGCAGAAGAAATTTTTTCTAAGCCAGATGTAGATGGAGGTTTAATTGGTGGTGCAGCTTTAAAAGTAGCAGACTTTACTGCAATTATTAAAGCAATCTAAAAATCGTATTTTCTAAAAGAAAACCAATAAATTTGCATTAAGATTTTAAAAATCTTAGTGCATTTTTTTTACCACATTTTTATGGACAATATTTATATAGAATATAATTTTACAATTTCACCAAAAGAACCTGCTACGGAAATTTTAATAGCAGAATTAGGCAATGCTGGTTTTGAAAGTTTTGTAGAAACAGAAAACGGAGTAACAGCCTACATTCAAAAGCAAGAATGGAAAGAAACTATTTTAGACACTATTTTTGTTTTAAATTCTGAAGAATTTTCAATTGCTTATCAGCAAACTGAAGTTGCACAAACTAATTGGAATGCAGAGTGGGAAAAAAATTTTACGCCTATTCAGGTAGATGATTTGGTAAGCATACGCGCACCATTTCATGAAAACCCCAATTTAAAATATGATATAGTAATAGAACCTAAAATGAGTTTTGGTACTGGCCATCATGAAACCACACATATGATGGTGCAACACTTACTGCAATTAGATTTAAAAAATAAAAAAGTGTTAGACATGGGTTGTGGCACTGGTATTTTGGCAATTTTTGCAGAAATGAAAGGCGCAAAACCTATAGATGCAATAGATATTGATAATTGGTGTTACGAAAACTCTTTAGAAAACGTTTCACGTAACAATTGCAAACACATTTCCGTTTATGAAGGAGATTCAGGGTTGTTAGTGGGTAAAAAGTATCAGGTAATCATCGCAAACATCAATAGAAATATTTTGTTGATGGATATGAAAATATACACCAACTGTTTAGAAGAAAATGGTGTGCTTTTATTAAGTGGTTTTTATAAAGAAGACATACCAATTATAGATGCAGAAGTTGCCAAGTATAATTTAAAGTTAGAAACTTTTATACAACGTAACAATTGGGTTGCATTAAAATATAATAAATCTTAATTTTGTAAGTATGAGTACAAAAGAAAAAATACAAGAAGATGTAGCGCTTTTAGAGCAAGAAGTGTTTCAGCATGAAATTGTTTTACATAATGATGATGTAAACACTTTTGATCACGTAATAGATTCTTTGGTAGCGGTTTGCGATCATAGTTTAGAGCAAGCAGAACAATGTGCAACTTTAGTACATTATAAGGGGAAATGTACCGTAAAATCTGGAGAGTTAAAAGATTTAGAACCTAGATGCTCTAAGTTGTTGCAATTAGGTCTTTCAGCAGAATTGGTATAATTGTATGGAAAACGTTTTTAAATATTACGAGTTTTCAGATTTTTTTAAAGACAACTCTCAAACTTTTAATGGGAATTTAATTTCTTTTACAGCATTAAATGAAACACATTTCTTAATTTTTGAAGAAAAAAATGCGACCTATAATTTATATGTTACCAGATATACTCAAAAAAACGAGATAGGAGTAAAACCACCAGTAATAGTTGAACTATTAGTAGAGAATTACGATAAGAGTATTCCCGAACATCGTATAATAATGAAGCAATATCTTCATTAAATTGCACTTCAGCGAAAATAAAATACTACATTCCAAATATTTTTTTTATTTGTAGTGACCTTAGAAATAAAAAAGGGTCTTATTAGTAGAAGGAAAATGAAGATTGCAAAGTTGGCAGTGGTAATTTTAATAATAATAGTATTTCCGTTATTAGGTTTTGCACAAGGGCCACCACCTCCTGTGCCTCCACCACCACCACCAGGTTTGCCAATAGATAATTTTGCTTTTGTAATAGCAATTGCAGCAATTATTTACGGATCATTAAAAATAGTTAAAGGTAGTAGTAGTTAGTATTTTTATATACTAAGTTTGGTTAGACGAAAACCCCAGGTGTAATGCCTGGGGTTTTTAAATTGAGAGTGTTTTGTTACTTTTTAAATTAACGCATAACAACAAGTTTGATTTTTCTGGTAAGAAGACTTTTTTAGAATTTTCTCTACAATTCCATTTTTTCATCAAAACTATATAACTCGCAAACTAAGGCATCTATTACTGCATCTGTTTGGTTTGTTTTTTATTGAAAACCTTATGCTTATTAATGGTATTGTTTAATAAACTCATTTTTTTTTAAAGATGAAGATGGTATTAATCTCGTTCAGTTATTTCTTTAAAAAGAGAAAAGTGTGAATAAAAAAAACCAGTCTTTACAAAAACGTTGTAAAGTACTGGTTTTAAAGTGACCATGCTAGGATTCAAACCTAGAACCTCTTGAGCCGTAATCAAGTGCGCTATTCAGTTGCGCCACATGGCCTTTAAGCGGGTGCAAATATAAACGCATTTTTTTAAAATAGAAAATCTATTGTACTTTTTTATGAATTAATTTCAGCTTTATAAGCATCTACAATAGGTTGTGCTTTTTCAATGTCTATATTCAGAATAAGTAGTTCCTTATCATTTCTTGATGGAACAAATCCAGAAAGTCTTGCCATTTCTGTGTGGTTTTTTATAACGTAATCAATGTTGTTGTCATCTAATCTGTTTTGTAAGCCTCTTACAATAATAGACGAACCCGAAAAAATGGTAATATGTTCTTTGGTCATAATAGTATTTGTTTTAGTTTAATGAATTTTTTGTAACAAAAGCACGCCAGCCAATTATAGCTAATTGTAATTTGTTGGCTTTGGCAATATCCAACCCTTTTTTTGTAAAAGAAGGCAATATTACTTTATTTACTTTTGCGATTGCTTTAAAAAAACGTTTTTTCATTAATTCTGATTCTATCTCAAATTTAATAAAAATATTCAACTCTTTTAAAGTTTGCTGTGTTATAATAAAAAGGCTAGAAAACAATAGTAAAAATAAGGTCTGTAAGATCTTTAGCAGTAGTAATAATAATTGTTATCATAGTATTTGTTTTTAGTTCGTAAAAATTAGTTAAATAGGGTAATTTCGAAATTGTTTTCTCAATATAGAACTATTAGATTCTGCTTACCAAACAAATTGTAATATTATTATAACTTTAATTTTATTATTATAACTAAAATAACAAATAAAGTTATAATATATTATTAATGACCCTTCAATTAAGTATCATTATGAAATGAGAATAACCTAAATTGTAAAAATTGTAAAGTAAGTAAAGGGAATTTTTTGATGGAATTTTTTTTATAAAGGAAAAACGGTGACAAAAATGATGAAATTTGGTGTTTTTACTTTTTGTTATTTTCTTAAAGTGATAAAACTGTATCTTCGCAAAAAAGATTTATTATGGATGTTTTTTATGTAATAGTTGGTTTTTTTCTATTGGTTTTAGGTGGCGAATTTTTAGTGAAGTCTTCTATTGGACTATCCTTTAAATTAAATTTATCTAAAATGGTAATTGGCATGACAGTAGTTTCTTTTGCGACTTCTGCTCCAGAATTGTTAGTTAGTTTACAAGCGGCTTTAGATGGTTCTCCTGCCATTGCAATAAATAATGTAATTGGGTCTAATATTGCCAATATAGGCTTGGTTTTGGGCATTACTGCATTAATAGGTCCTATTGCAGTAGATAAAAGTTTTTATAAGTTAAATTGGCCTGCAATGCTATTGTTTTCTTTAGTGTTGTATTATTTTTTGGTGAACGATAATTTGTTAACCGTATTAGAAGGGGTTTTTCTTTTATTGGCATTAGGAGCATTTTTGTTTATTTTAATAAGAAATGCGAAAGGTGAAGCAGTGGAGGTAGAAGAGGTAGATGATGCTTTAGAAAAAGTGAGCTATACAAAAATATTTATTTGGCTGCTTATTGGCGGAGTTGGGTTATTCTTTGGTTCAGAATTGTTGGTTTACGGTGCAAAAAGTATTGCTAAGAATATGGGCGTTAGTGAAGGTGTAATTTCTATTACAATGATTGCTATTGGCACAAGTGTGCCAGAGTTAGCAGCCTCTTTAATAGCTATTGTAAAAGGAGAAAAAGCAATTTCTTTAGGTAATTTAATAGGGTCTAATATTTTTAATATTGCCTCTGTTTTAGGGTTTACTTCTTTAATAAAAGAAATTCCTGTTACAGAACCTCAAATTTTATCTAGAGATATCTTTTGGATGTTGGCCTTTGCTATCGTATTGTTGCCATTGGTATTGCTGCCTAAAAAGAATGTGTTAGGCAGATTTAAAGGAGCCATTTTGTTTATCTCTTATGCACTATTCATCTATTTGGTTTTTAAAACTACCGCATAAAAAAAGCTTCCTAAATTTCTTTAGAAAGCCTTTAATATTTTATCAATTAAACTAGTTCTTTTTCCAAGGTTTGTAGTTTTTGAAAGCTGGACCTTGTAGTTTGTTTTTATTTGATTTGGTAATTTTTAGAATTGCATAGTCTTTGTCTTTGGCTTTCCAGACTTTACTGTTTTTGAATTTTGGGCCCTTAAGAGTTACTTTTTGTGTGCTTGTAAAAATAATACTTGGCTTCGTTTTGTTTTGCCAAGGCTTATAGTTTTTATGTGCAGGGCCTTTTAGTGTATTTTTTTTCTGAGAGTAAGCAACAGATGCTACAAAAACCAATGTTACTATTAATATATATCTTTTCATAATACTTTAATGTGATAGGCTAGATTCTTTTCTAAACTGGTGCAAATGTAAATAAGTATTTAGGTTTTTATAGCTATGAGAATATTGGTATTTTGTGTATGTATTTATACGGATGATTTTTTGATTAATTGTGAGGTATTGTTTAGCTCTGTTTTTTTTTAATATTACCGCATAAAAAAGCTTTCTAAATTTCTTTAGAAAGCTTTTAAAAAATTATATGTTGTAATTATTTAGTAATTGAAGCTCTTTTCCAAGGCTTGTAGTTTTTTAACTCAAAAGCTTTCAATTCCACTCTTGGGCACTCTTCTACATTTAAGGCTACTAAATGGTTATCTTTTAAATCCCAAATTTTAGCGTTTTTAAATTCTGGACCTTGTTCTAGCACCTTTTTGTTGATAGAAAATAAAGTTACTGCTTTCGCTTTATTTTTCCAAGGCTTGTAATTCTTATGAGCTGGCCCTTTTAAGCTGTTTCTTTTTTGAGAATACGTTGCAGTTACTATAAATGCGAATGCAAATAACACGATATATTTTTTCATAATAATAATTTTAGATATACTAGATTTATTTCTAATACACCATAAAAGTACGATATTAACTAGGTTTTTGCACTCTAAGAATATTGGTATTCTGTATCCGTATTTATACGGATAACTAATTTAAATTAATTTTTGTTCTGTTGCTTTTTTAATGAGTTGTGCAGTATTTTTTACTTCTAATTTTTTTAAAATATTAGCCCTATGAGTTTCTGTAGTTCTAGTACTTACAAATAATTGAGCAGCTATTTCTTTTGTAGTAAACCCTTTGCTAAGTAATAGTAATACTTCTGTTTCTTTTTTAGAAAGCAAATTTTTACTGGTACTATCTATGGCCATAAAGTCTATCATTTTTTCTGCAATAGCTTGTGTAAAATACTTTTTACCTTGTGCTACAATTTTAATAGCTTTTATAAGTTCTTCTTCATCTGCATTTTTTAAAAGATAACCAAAAGCCCCATTTTTAGCACATTTGGCAATATAATTACCATCATCAAACATAGAAATTACAATAGGTTTTACAGTGCTTTTGGTTTTATTTAGCTTTCTAAGTACTTCAAAACCATCTGTATTTGGCATGTTAATATCTAATAAAACGATGTCAAAATCTTGTGTTTCAGTAACAAAGTCTAAAAACAAATCTCCATCTTCAAAAGTTGCAATTACATTAAAATCTTCTTGTTTTTTAAGCAATTCTGCTAAACCCATTCTAAAGAGTTTGTGGTCGTCTGTAACAACAATTTTAATCATTTTAATTTTTATTTATCGGCATTTCTATATCAAAAACAGTTTCTCCTTTTTTAGATTGTAGTTTTAAAATTCCTTTACAAATTTCTACTCTACTTTTTATATTATTCAATCCAAAGCCTTTACTAGTTTCGTTCGTATTAAAACCAGTGCCATTATCCGTATAATATAAAGATAAAAAATCATCAAACTCTGTAAGCGATATTTTTATTTGTGAAGGATTCCCGTGTTTTATAGAGTTATTAATTAATTCTTGAGTAATTCTGTATAGGTTAATAGCTTGTTCTACGCTTATTTTAGAGTTTTCCTCTTTTGTTGCATCATCAAAACAAATAAGAATTGGCGTCGATTTTTTAATGTTAGCAACGTATTTTTCTAGCGTTGTTCCAATACCAAATTTACTTAAACTTGTAGGCATTAGAATATTGGTCATTTGCCTTACTTCTGCTATGGCGTCATCTATATATGTTTTTATGATGTCTTTTTTGTCTTTGTCTGTAATTTTATTCTGAATATAAATTTTTAAAGTGGTTAGTAAAGGTCCTAAACCATCGTGTAATTCTCTAGCCAACCTGGTTCTTTCAGCTTCTAAATTCTGAATTAAAAAACGCTTGTTAGCAGTGTTTAGCTCACTTTCTAAAGTACGGTAAGCTTCTAGTTTATTGCGCATTTTTAGTAAACTTTCGCCTAAAATATCCGCCTTACTTTTAGGTTTGTAAGCACTCTTTAAGTTCATATTTCCTATTTCACTGGAAAAAGTAACAGCACTAGCAATTGCAGCACTTAAATTGTCTAGTGCAAAATTCATTTGTTTTATTTCTTTCGGACTTTTTTTAAGTTTAATTCTTTGCGTGTAATTCCCTTTTGCCATAAAATCTATATGGCGTTCTAGTTTTTTTAGTGGATTTGTAATTATTTTAGTTAAAAATAAAGATAATGTAACAGATATAGACAGTATAAATAAGGTAAGTATACATAGTTTTAAGCGTAGTTTTTGCAAAGGTATTGTAATTTCTTTCACATCTATTTCAGACAGTATTACCCAATTTAAATTTCTTATATGAATAGGAGTAAAGGCACTGTAAACGGGTATATTTCTATAATCTTTAATTACTTTTGTGCCACTTTTGTTTAACATGCTAGTGGCAACACCTTCTGTTTTGGCTATGATAGTATAAGGCGTTTTTTCAGGATAAAAACGAGACGGTGTACGCAGTCTATAATCTTCACCTACAATGTAAGATTCGCCACTAGCACCCATACCTGCTCTTTCTGTTAGAATATTTTTAATTTTAGTATAGTCTAATGTTTTTATAAAACGCTGGCCATTTACTATTTTAATAAAGGTAACCGCTGTTTCTTTTTTAGGATTAAGGTAGGTTAAATCGAAAATACCTGTGGTTAAAAATTTGTTGGCGGGTATTGGAAAAGAAGCTGTGGTATCTGGCGAGATATTTTCTTTAAAAGACGTAAATTCTTTTTCTATTAATTTTGTAAGCTGATTTTGTTTTAGGGTTCTAATAGAGTTTAACTGTAGTAAGATACGTTGGTCTAAGGCTCTAGAAAATTCAGTATAAAAAATAAAAGAAACGGCTAAAACAGCAAATAAGACTAAAGAGTTTATAATTAGTACAATCCAAGTTTTAACTTTCATTACAATGTAATTCTATTTTCGTTATCTTTATTCTAGGAACTAAAGTTAAACATTTATTGTTAAAAATTCACCTGTTTTTAAGGCAATTTTTAAAGTTTATCCAAAAGAAAAACCCATTTCCTGTGCTAGAAAATGGGTTTTTAAATATGTATTATAAACTAAAATTATTTAATAGGCTTAACCGTTTTAATAATTCTTGCTGCAATTTTATATGGATCTCCATTAGAAGAAGGTCTTCTATCTTCTAACCAACCTTTATAACCTTTTTCTACAGCTATAATTGGTATTCTAATAGATGCACCTCTATCTGAAACTCCCCAAGAGAAATCGTCAATAGAAGCAGTTTCGTGTAAACCTGTTAAACGTTGGTCGTTAAACTCTCCATAAACAGCAATATGTTCTTTAGTGTAAGGTCTAAAAGCTTCACAAATTTCTGCATACTTTTCTTTAGAACCACAAGTTCTTAAGATTGAATTAGAGAAGTTAGCGTGCATACCAGAACCATTCCAATCTCCTTTTACTGGTTTTGGATGATACTCAATATACCAACCATATTTTTCTGTTAATCTGTCTAATAAGTAACGTGCAATCCAAATTTCGTCACCAGCTTTTTTAGCTCCTTTTGCAAACAATTGGAATTCCCATTGTCCAGATGCAACTTCTTGGTTAATACCTTCAAAGTTTAAACCAGCGTCTATACATAAATCAGCATGCTCTTCAACAAAATCTCTACCAAAAGTATTTCTACCACCTACGGAACAGTAGTACATACCTTGTGGTCCAGGATAACCACCAACAGGGAAACCTAAAGGTAATTGTGTTTTAGAATCCATAATAAAGTATTCTTGCTCAAAACCAAACCAGAAATCATTATCATCATCTTCTATTGTAGCTCTACCATTAGATACGTGTGGGGTACCATCTGCATTTAAAACTTCTGTCATCACTAAGTATCCATTAATTCTTGCAGGATCTGGATAAATTGCTACTGGCTTTAAAATACAATCAGAAGCACCACCAGATGCTTGTTTTGTAGATGAACCGTCAAAAGACCAATTTCCTAACTCTTCTACAGTTCCTTGAAAGTTTTCATGTTCTTCAACTTTGGTTTTACTTCTCATGTTTTGAGTTGGAAAGTAACCATCTAACCAAATGTATTCTAATTTAATTTTTGCCATAATTTTGTTTAATGAATAATAATTACTCCACAAAAATGAAATTTTTTGATTAGATATCAAAAAAAATAGGGGTTAAATGTCTAAATTTGCGCAAAAATAATTTTATCCCTAATTTTTTTAGGGGTCATTTATTTAAAAGAAAAAAAAATACTGTAAAAATTACCAATATGTCAATTATTAGATTTAATGCTTTGCAAGAAACTTTAAAAAGAAGTGCCCTTAAGGTAGAACAGAACGAAAAACGCTCTGCTCTTTTTGGAAAGAATGTGTTTAATAAATATGCAATGCAGCAATACCTAACACGCGCTGCTTATGAGAGTGTAATGAATGCCAAAGAACATGGTACAAGAATAGATCGTAAAATTGCAGATCAAGTGGCAGTAAGTATGAAAGATTGGGCAATGTCTAAAGGTGCAACACATTATACACATTGGTTTCAACCACTTACAGGAGCAACTGCAGAAAAGCATGATGCTTTTTTTGAATCTATAAACGGTAGTTTAGCCATGGAAAAATTTGATGGTGAGCAACTAGTGCAACAAGAACCAGATGCTTCTAGTTTTCCAAACGGCGGAATTAGAAACACTTTTGAGGCAAGAGGTTACACAGCATGGGACCCAACATCGCCAGCCTTTATTTACGACACAACATTATGTATACCTACAATTTTTGTAGCATATACTGGTGAGGCTTTAGATAATAAAACACCTTTGCTTAGAGCCTTACAAGCTTTAGATACACACGCAACTGCAATTTGTAAGTATTTTGATAAAAACGCCAATAAAGTTTCAGCAACCTTAGGTTGGGAGCAAGAATTTTTTCTAATTGATGATGCTTTGGCAAACTCAAGACCAGATTTACAATTAACAGGTAGAACACTATTAGGGCATTTGCCAGCAAAAGGGCAGCAATTAGATGATCATTATTTTGGGATAATTCCTGCAAGAGCCATGGCTTTTATGCAAGATTTAGAAGAAGAATGTATGGTTTTAGGCATTCCTGTAAAAACAAGGCATAATGAGGTAGCACCCAATCAGTTTGAAATTGCCCCAATTTTTGAAGAAGCAAATTTAGCAGTAGACCACAATTCTTTGTTAATGGATGTAATGCAAAAAGTATCTAAAAGACATCATTTTAAAGTATTGTTTCATGAAAAACCCTTTTCTGGTATCAATGGCTCTGGTAAACACAACAATTGGTCTCTGTCTTTAGACAATAAAATCAATTTGCTAAGCCCTGGTAAAACACCAATGAAAAACTTACAATTTTTAACCTTTTTTATAAACACAATAAAAGCCGTTTATCAAAATGAAGAATTGTTAAGATCTGCTGTGGCCTCTGCTAGTAACGATTGTAGATTGGGCGCAAGTGAAGCACCACCAAACATTATTTCTATATTTATTGGCTCACAACTATCTGCCGTTTTAGACGAGCTAGAAAATGTAACCATAGGAAAATTATCACCACAAGAAAAAACAGATTTAAAACTAAATATCATTGGTAAAATTCCAGAAATATTATTAGACAATACAGACAGAAACAGAACCTCTCCATTTGCTTTTACAGGTAATAAATTCGAGTTTAGAGCAGTAGGCGCTTTTTCTAATTGCGCAAGTGCAATGACGGCGCTAAACACCATTGTAGCCAAACAATTAAAAGATTTTAAAGTAGCTGTAGACCATTTAATTGAAACTAAAAAACTTAAAAAAGACGAAGCTATTTTTAACGTTTTAAGAGAATACATCAAAGAAAGTAAAAATATCCGTTTTGAAGGCGATAGTTATGGAACAGTTTGGGAAAAAGAAGCTAAAAAAAGAGGTTTAAGTAACAATAAAAACACACCAGAAGCCTTAAAAATAAAAATAGATAAAAACGTAATAGCGCTGTACAAAGAAATGGAAGTAATGAACGAAGTAGAAATACAAGCGCGTTACGAAATAAAATTGCAAGAGTACACTAAGAAACTACAAATAGAAAGCAGAGTTTTAGGCGATATTGCTAGAAATCATGTAGTGCCAACCGCTATTATTTATCAAAATACATTATTAGAAAACACTAAAAATTTAAAAGAAATATTTGGTGCCGATTTTAAGAACATTGCCAAAGAACAGATAGAGCTTATCATGGTAATTTCTAACCATATTACCCAAATTAATGCGCTAACCCTAAAAATGATTGAAGCACGAAAAAAAGCATATGATTTTGAAGGATTAAAATTAGCGGAGCATTATTGCAATAAGGTAAAACCATTTTTTAACCAGATACGTAACCATTGTGATGCCCTAGAAACTATGGTAGATGACAATTTATGGCCGCTTACAAAGTACAGAGAATTGTTATTCACTAAATAAAATGTGCATATGAATTGTTTAAATTTGGGCGTTTTAACAGGCTTTCACTACTCGCTTCACGCCAAAAAGCGTGAGAGCTCAAACAGGCCGTTCAATCCCTAACGCATAGTGCCAGTTAAAAAAGTTAGTTGTTCAAAATAACAGATAGAAATTTCAGACCTCACAGATTTTGGTACTAAACATTATTTAGTAAATAAACTTGTGAGGTCTTTTTTAACATCAAAAACTATATTTCCTGTGCTACTTTGCATTAAATACTCTTAAAACTAAATTCATTATATTTTCTAGGGTTTGTTTTAATCAAAAGATTAAATTTGCAACTTACAATACCATAATTATGAGTCAAGAAGTTTCTAAAAGATACGCACAAAGAGGAGTTTCCGCATCAAAAGAAGATGTACATAACGCCATTAAAAATATAGACAAAGGCCTTTTTCCCAAAGCATTTTGTAAAATTGTGCCAGATTATTTAACCAATGATAATGATTATTGTTTAATAATGCATGCAGATGGAGCAGGTACAAAATCTTCTTTGGCTTACATGTATTGGAAAGAAACCGGAGACATTTCTGTATGGAAAGGTATTGCACAAGACGCCTTAATCATGAATATTGATGACCTTTTGTGTGTTGGAGCTACAGATAATATTATGTTATCGTCTACCATTGGTAGAAACAAAAGTAAAATTCCAGGAGAAGTTTTATCAGCAATTATAAACGGTACAGAAGAACTTATAGAAGGTTTAAAAGGCTTTGGTGTAACCATCCATTCAACAGGTGGCGAAACTGCAGATGTTGGAGATTTGGTAAGAACCATAATTGTAGATTCTACAGTAGCAGCCAGAATGAAACGTACAGATGTTATAGATAATGCAAATATAAAAGCAGGAGATGTAATTGTGGGTTTAGAATCTTTTGGGCAAGCCACTTACGAAACTGAATATAATGGAGGTATGGGTTCTAATGGGTTAACCTCTGCAAGACATGATGTTTTTCATAAATACTTGGCAGAAAAGTACCCAGAAAGTTTTGATGCTGCTGTGCCAGAAGAATTGGTATATTCTGGAAATACCAAATTAACAGACAAAGTAGAAAATTCTCCAATAGACGCAGGTAAATTAGTATTATCACCAACAAGAACATACGCACCAATTATAAAAGAAATCTTAAATAATTACACTTCAGACAAAGTTCACGGAATGATACATTGTTCTGGAGGTGCACAAACTAAAATTTTACATTTTGTAGATAATCTGCATATTGTAAAAGACAATATGTTTAATGTGCCACCATTATTTAAATTAATTCAAGAACAATCCAATACAGATTGGAAAGAGATGTACCAAGTTTTTAACTGTGGCCATAGAATGGAAATTTATGTTACACCAGAAATAGCAGAAGACATTATTAAAATATCAAAATCTTTTAATGTAGCTGCTAAAATTGTGGGTAGAGTAGAAGAGGCATCAACCAAAAAGCTTACTATTAAAAGCGAGTTTGGTACTTTTGAATATTAAAAGTGATTTTTGAACTTTTAAAGTGAAACTTTTAGAAAGATAAAATAATTTTGTAGAACAAAAACGGTCTTAGTTTATGCTAAAACCGTTTTTGTTTTTTTTAAGTTATTCAAAAATACCTATAACTTCCTTTCAGATTCCTGAATTTCTAAATCATTTATACTCGCAAAACGTTTTTGCATTAATCCGTTCGCGTTAAATTCCCAATTTCCATTTATCTGTTAGAAATTTTACAATTGCTTCTCTTCCGTTTATAAATTGATTTCTATTGCGCCATTCGCTATCTATAGTATAGGCCATAGATACTTTTTCTGGGTCTTTATTATTCCAAGCATCTTCTGCAGCTTGTATTTTTTGTTTTGCAGCAGTTAAGGTAAATGGTGGTATTGGTTGTTTAATTTCTATGTTTTATGTTGAATTGAACTTTAAAAATCTAATTTAGTTTCAAAAGGTATTGTTTTCTTTTTTTACGTTAAAAGATAGTAAATGTCGCTAAAAAATAGTTAGTCGAAACTAATTTTAGAAACTTAAAAGTCAGATATCTTTATTTAAACTCTATACAAAAAAGTATTACAACTATTATTACGTTCGTATTACAGGTATAATTTGCGCCTGTTTAAATTTACTCTATTGAATTTAAAATATAATTCCGATAAAAATTGTAAATTCGCAAATCTAGAATAGTAAGTAAAAATGATAGATAAGTTAAGAATTGTTAAGCAACGTTATGATGAGGTTTCTGATTTAATTATTCAGCCAGAAATTATTATGGATCAGAAGCGTTATGCGCAATTGATGAAAGAATATAAAGATTTAGGTGATGTTGTTAAAAAAGGAGACGAGTATCAACAGCTTACCGAAAATATAGAAGAGGCCAAAGAAATAATAGCAGATGGTTCTGATGCAGAAATGACAGAAATGGCTAAAATGCAATTGGATGAAGCCAATACTAGAATTCCGCAGTTAGAAGACGAAATTAAGTTTTTATTAATTCCTAAAGACCCAGAAGATTCTAAAAATGCTGTGGTAGAATTACGTGCAGGAACTGGTGGTGATGAAGCCAGTATTTTTGCAGGAGATTTATTTAGAATGTACTCTAAATACTGTGAAAGTAAAGGTTGGAAGGTTTCTACAGTAGATTATTCTGAAGGTACAAATGGAGGATTTAAAGAAATTCAGTTTGAGGTAAATGGGGCAGATGTTTACGGTATTTTAAAGTTTGAAGCTGGTGTACATCGTGTGCAAAGAGTACCACAAACAGAAACACAAGGACGTGTGCATACTTCTGCAGCTACTTGTATGGTTTTTCCAGAAGCAGAAGAATTTGATGTAGAAATAAACCCAAAAGATGTAAGAATAGATTTTTTCTGTTCTTCTGGTCCTGGTGGTCAGTCTGTAAACACAACGTATTCTGCTGTACGTTTAACGCATATTCCAACTGGCTTGGTGGCACAATGTCAAGATCAAAAGAGTCAGCATAAAAATAAAGAGAAAGCATTTAAAGTACTACGTTCTCGTTTATACGATATGGAGTTGGCTAAAAAGCAAGCGGAAGATGCATTAAAACGTGGTTCTATGGTATCTTCTGGAGATAGAAGTGCAAAAATTAGAACATATAATTATGCACAGGGTAGAGTTACAGACCATAGAATTGGTTTGTCTTTATATGATTTACCTAACATTATGAATGGAGATATTCAAAAAATAATAGATGAATTAATGTTGGCAGAAAATACTGAAAAATTAAAAGAATTGGGAGATGGAATTTAGTATTTTAATTTTAAAATACGAAACCTTATAATTTTCTGAGGTTTTTATATAAAAAAAAAGCAAGTATTTATGAATACTTGCTTTTTTTAGTTTAAACCATTTTAATAGAAATTACTTGCCAAAAAAGTGCAATTCTGTAAACTCTTTTTCTATAGTTATTGTCTGTGTTTCTAAATTTATAGCATCTAAAGAGATTTCTACATTATCTACCTGTACAGAGGTTATTGTAAAAGGTAAATTATGTATTACAATATTAAATTTGCTGTAGGGTGCATTGTAATCTCCTTCCTTATGTTGTTGTAAAATAAACTCTTTCTTTTTACCAGTTACTTTAAATGTTCTTAAGCTAAATCTACCTTTTTTGTAATCGTAACCATCATGTGCATCATCATACAATTTAGACGTTTCTTTACCTTGCTTATAATAAACATCTAAAGTTATTTCTTTAAAATCTTTTTCTCCAACATATTGTTGTACTGGGTATTTAGGTATAACAGCACCTTCTTTTATAAATATTGGCATACTATCTAAATCAGCATCTACCCATACTTCTTTCCCACCTTCTACAATTTCATTGGTCCAGAAGTTGTACCACATACCTCTTGGCACATACATTCTTCTTCCTTTAGCATTAGGTTCTTGTATTGGACAAACTAGTATTTTTTCACCATAAATAAATTCGTCACTTCTATAATGTGTTTGTGTATCTTCTTGATCATATAAAACCAAAGATTTTAAAATAGGTGTACCATTGTTTATATGCTCCCAAAATGCGGTGTATAAATACGGTAAAAGTTGGTATCTTAATTCTACAAATTTTCTTACAATGTCTGTAATTTCACTGCCAAACACCCAAGGCTCTTGATCTCCATGATCTCCAGAAGAATGTACTCTACAGAATACATGAAAAACGCCTAATTGTATCCATCTTGCAAATAATTCGCCTTGTGGTTGTTCTGCAAATCCACCAATATCAGATCCTGCAAAAGAAAAACCAGACATGGCCATTCTTTGCGCTTGGTTATTAGCAACTGCTAAATGTTCCCAAGTAGCAACATTATCTCCAAACCAAGTAGAGGTATATCTTTGTGCCCCAGAGTAAGCAGACCTAGTAATTACAAAAGGTCTTTTTGGATATGCATATTTTTTTAGTCCATGGTAAGTTGCACGTGCCATTTGCGTACCATAAATATTATGCGCTTTTCTATGTGAACAAGGGTTTCCATCATAATCATGACGTACATCATCTGGAAAAGATTTATTAGGTACGTCCATTACAGCAGGCTCATTCATGTCATTCCAAACACCTTTTACACCAATATCTTCTATAAGTTCTTTAAAAAGTGTAGACCACCATTTTCTAACTTCTGGTTTGGTATAATCAGGAAAATAACATTCTCCTGGCCAAACTTTCCCTTTCATATATGGGCCATCTGCACGTTTACAGAAATAATCTTTATCTAATGCTTCTTTAAAAACATCATATTCTAAGTCTATTTTAATTCCTGGATCTATAATTACAACAGTTTTAAAGCCATCATCTTCTAACTCTTTAACCATTCTTTTTGGATCTGGAAAATAATTTTTATCCCAGGTAAAGCATCTAAAACCATCCATATAATCAATATCTAAATATATAGCATCACATGGTATTTGTAAATCTCTAAAGGTTTTGGTTACTTCTTTTACGTTGCTTTCTGGATAATAACTCCATTTACATTGGTGAAACCCTAGTGCCCAAAGTGGAGGTAAAGCATGAGGTTTGCCTGTTAAATCTGTGTAGTTGGCAACAACATCTTCCATTTGTGGGCCATAAATAAAATAATAATTCATTTCACCACCATGTGCCCAAAAACTAGTTACATTTCTTCTTTCATGCGCAAAATCAAAATGTGTTTTAAAAGTATTGTCAAAGAAAATACCGTAAGATTTATTGTCTTGTATAGCGGTGTAAAATGGAATAGCTTTATAAATAGGATCTGTATTTTTACCAAATGCGTAAGAATCTGTAGCCCAATTCTCAAAGCGCTTACCTTTTAGATTTACATCTACGGGTTTGTCTCCTAAGCCATAAAAACTTTCTGCTTTTTGGCAATTTTTACTCATTTTTACAATGTCTCCTCCATACTCATAACTTTCTTCCCAATGAAAACCAATTTCATCTTCATTAATAAGTGTAAGATCTACTGCATCATAAATTTTTATTTGCAGACTTTTCTTTTCTACTTTACAAATTAATTTAGAAGTAGTAACAATATAATGGGTGTCATCTTCTGAAACTTCTAAAAAACTATAACCTCTGCTAGCGTGAATAGTGATACCGTAAGAAAAGTCTTTTTCGAATTTACCTGAAGTGGCATATCTAAAACGAATTACACTATCTCTAACAACGGTTAGTTGTAAGACTACGTTATTTGCAGTTGTAAAATAGAGTGTATCTACGTCTTTTTTGTAATTTATTATGTGAGTAGGAAACAAATTTCCTTTTTGTTCTAATTCTGTATTAACAATCATAAACGGTTGTTTTTTATTAAAAATCTACAAAGTTTGGTTTGTTCCGCAGAACTAATTTCGGTAATTACTGTAGCTAAAATATTATTTATTTATTTAAAAATGAAGTCATTACTTTTTCTTTTTTTAATATTCTGAAAGGATTAAAAAAAAGCGGATTTATTAAGAAATAATAAAAATAAGTTCCTTTTTTTTATTGTTTTCTTAGTCAAACAAAAAAAAGGAACTTATGTATTGAAGTTTATTTATATTTAAAAGCAATCATTCCTAATGGTGGTAGTTGTAGTGCTACTGAATGGGCTCTGCCATTCCATTGTTTTTCTTCTGAAGTAAGTGCAGTATTTTTAAAATTGGTGGTGCCATTATATTTGGCTATATCTGTATTAAAAACTTCTACTAAGTTTCCTTTGTTTGGTAAACCTATTCTGTAATTTTCTCTTGGTTGTGGTGTTAGATTTAAAACAATAATTACATCATCTTTCTTGTTTTTTCCTTTTCTTATGTAAGACATTACAGAGTTTTCATGGTCACCATGATCTATCCATTCAAAACCATCTGGAGAAAATTGTTTTTGATGCAATGCTTTTTCAGTTGCATAAAATTTATTTAAATCTCTTACAAGGTTTTGTGCACCTTTATGTACATCATATTCTAAAACAAACCAATCTAAACTTTTTTCAAAATCCCATTCAGAAACTTGTCCAAATTCACTTCCTTGAAACAATAGTTTTGTTCCTGGGTGTGTAAACATAAAACTATACAATAAGCGCAAATTAGCAAAGCGTTGCCATTCATCACCAGGCATTTTGTCTAAAATAGATTTTTTGCCATATACAACTTCATCATGAGAAAGTGGTAGCATAAAATTTTCTGTAAACGCATAATTTAAGCTAAAGGTTAAATCGTTTTGGTGATGTTTTCTATAAATAGGTTCTTTAGCAAAATAGTCTAAAGTATCGTGCATCCAACCCATCATCCATTTCATACCAAAGCCTAATCCGCCAGAAAAAACGGGACTAGAAACTTGTGGGAAAGAGGTAGACTCTTCTGCAATGGTTTGTACATCTGGATAAAATTTATAAACAGCTTCATTCATTTCTTTTAAGAAACTAATGGCTTCTAAATTCTCTCTTCCACCAAATTCATTTGCTTCCCATTCTCCATCTTCTCTAGAATAATCTAAGAAAAGCATAGAGGCAACAGCATCTACCCTTAGGCCATCTGCATGATATTGATCTAACCAAAATAAAGCATTACTAATTAAAAAAGATTTAACTTCTGCTCTTCCATAATTAAAAATTAAACTTTTCCAATCTTGGTGATACCCTTTTCTAGGATCTGGATGTTCATAAACACAGGTTCCATCAAAATTACCTAAACCATGCGCATCTGAAGGAAAGTGAGAAGGTACCCAATCTAATAAAACGCCAATACCTTTTTCGTGAAATTTATCTACTAAAAATTTAAATTCATCAGGATAACCAAAACGAGAAGTAGGAGCAAAGTAACCTGTTAATTGGTATCCCCAACTTGGGTCATAAGGAAACTCCATAATTGGCATAAATTCTACGTGTGTAAAATTCATGTCTGCAACATAATTTACCAATTCATCAGCTAGTTCTGTATAGCTCATAAATCTGTTTTCAGAGATTTTTTGTTTCCAAGAGCCTAAATGTACTTCGTAAACGGCGTAAGGAGCATCTAAGGCGTTGTGCTTCTTGCGCTCGTTCATCCATTTTTTATCTTTCCAGCTGTAATTGTCTTCCCAAACTATAGAAGCAGTTTTTGGTGGATGTTCGTTTCTACGAGCATAAGGATCTGCTTTTTCTGTAACGATGCCATTATTGCTGCTAAAAATTTTGTATTTGTATAAATTACCTTTACCTACATAAGGTATAAAGCCTTCCCAAATTCCACTAGCATCCCATCTAACATTTAGTGGATGTTCTTGATCGTTCCAATAATTAAAATCGCCAACAACAGAAACTTCTTTTGCGCTTGGTGCCCAAACTGCAAAATACGTACCTTCTATACCATCTATGGTAGTAATGTGTGAGCCAAATTTCTCGTATAATTTGTAGTGTTTACCAGTTTTAAATAGGTTTATATCAAATTCTGAAAATAAACTATGTGCTATTACTTTAGACATATAAAAGTTTTAAATTAGAAAATGATATTTATATTACTGTTCCTTTTGGAATTACTGCTCCTTTTTTTATAACAATGATACCGTTTTTAACTTGATAAAGAGCTGTTTCTATATCTTTTAAATGTGATCCGCCAGAAATTTTACAGTCATCTCCAATTCTTACATTTTTATCGATTATACAATTGTTTATAACACATCTGTCTCCAATACCAAGTTGTATCTCTATATTATTTTTTTCTATTTCTGCTAAAGATTCGTAGCTATCATTACCCATCATATAAGTATTGGTTACTATAGCTTTTTCTCCTATTTTAGATCGAATACCAATTACAGATTTTTCTATTTTTTCTGCATTAATAAGACAACCATCTGCAATAACTGTTTTATTTAAAATAGTGCCATTAAATTTAGATGTTGGTAAGATACGAGGTCTTGTAAAAACCCGGTTTGCATCATATAAATTAAATTTTGGAATATCTTCTGTTAACCCAATATTTGCTTCAAAAAAAGAATCTATTGTTCCAATATCTGTCCAATATCCCTCATAAGGATAGCTCATGGTTTTATGGTCATTAATGGCTTGTGGTATAATTTCTTTACCAAAATCTATGGTATCAGGATTGGCCATTAGTTCTACCAATAACGCTCTATTAAAAATATAAATTCCCATAGAAGCTAAATAGTTTCTGTCTTCCTTTTTCATTTCTGCACTCACCTCAGAAGTCCATTCTGGTAATAAACTAGCATCTGGCTTTTCTATAAATGATGTAATTTGATTATTATCATCAGTCTTTAAAATACCAAAAGAAGTGGCATCTTTGCTATTTACTGGGTACGTAGCAATAGATATTTTTGCACCACTTTGTTCGTGCTTATCTATCATATCTTGAAAATCCATATTATACAACTGATCTCCGGATAATATTAGTGCATATTTAAAGTCATTTTCTAAAAAATGATGCATACTTTGCCTTACAGCATCTGCTGTTCCTTGAAACCATTTATCACTTTTCATAGTTTGTTCTGCGGCCAAAACATCTACAAAGGCAGCACTAAAAAAACTAAAATGATAGGTGTTTTTTATATGCTGATTTAACGATGCAGAATTAAATTGTGTTAACACATACATTCTTTTAATGTCTGCATTTATACAATTAGAAATAGGAATATCTACCAATCTGTACTTACCAGCTATGGGAACCGCAGGTTTAGATCTATCTGCAGTTAAAGGGTAAAGTCTAGATCCTTGTCCTCCTCCTAAAATAATTCCTAATACGTTATCGTTAATCATAATATTATTTCTTTTTTTTACTTATTGATTGATATAAATCTACATAGACTTTGGCAGAGTTGCCCCAGGAGTAATTAATTTTCATTACTTCTTTCACATTTTTTTTAAATACTTTTTTATTCTTGTAATATACTACAGCTCTAGAAATTGCCTCAGTAACTTGTGTTACTGTTACTCCTTCATGACAAATCCCAAAACCTTCGTTATCAATATCTATAATTGTATCTTTTAAACCGCCAATACTATTCACAACAGGTATTGTACCATATCTTAAAGAATACATTTGGTTTAATCCACAAGGTTCTACACGAGAAGGCATCAATAAAAAGTCTGTACCAGCATATATTTTGTGCGCCAAACTTTCATCATAACCAATAAAGGAATTGTAATTTTTATTATTGATTTTTGAAAGGCGCTCTTCAGTCTCTTTATGACCAGAACCCAATAATAATATAGATATCTCATTCTCTTCTAAAGCTTTCTCAAATATTTCGGGAAATAAGTCAGCTCCTTTTTCGCCAACCAGTCTTCCTATAAATGCAAAAAGAGGTTTAGAAATATCTAAATTGAATTTTTCACACAAATATTTCTTATTTCCTTTTTTACCAGATATTACGTTATCACTGTTAAAATTCTTTACTAATGTTTTATCCGTTTCAGGATTCCAAACATTCCAATCAATGCCATTTAAAATACCAACACACTTTTCGCTTTCGTTACTTAGCAAACTCTCTAAACCATTTGCTTTCTGTTTTAGTTCTTCCATATAAGATGGAGAAACTGTAGTAACACGCCAAGCACATTTAATTGCTGCAGCAAGCGGATTTATTTCACCACTCCAATCTAGTAAACCTACCTTACTAAAGTCAAATGGAGGAATTAAATGCATATTATCATGTGAAAACCAACCCTGATATTGTGCGTTATGTATGGTTAAAACCGTAGGAATATCTTTTAGTTTAGTATACTGATAACATTCTTTTGTCATAAAAGGGATTAAACCAGTGTGATGATCATGCACATGAATGATATTCGGCTTGTATTCAAATGTCATAATCCAATCTAAGGCAGCAATTTGAAAAGCTAAAAAGCGTTCGGTGTCATTATAAGAATAAACGTAATCTTTATAAATTAAATCAGCTATATCAACACAAAACAGATCAAAACCAATTAAGCTATCTTTTAATTTTAAAATTTTAAAATTATGGTAACTATGGCCTAGTGCAATGGAATTTTCATAAATAATATCAAAAGAATTACTATTGGTAAACTTATTGTTGTAAAAAGGCATTATTACGCTACTTTCTACGCCCAATTCTTTTTGGTACTTAGGTAGCGCACCTACAACGTCTGCTAAACCACCAACCTTTGCGATAGGAAAACATTCTGCGCTTATATGTACTATATTCATAATTAATATATTGGGGGTGTTAAATATTTATAAGCTCTAAAACCTTTCTGAACTTCAGGCTTTACAAAGTACAATGTTTTAGCTAAAAAATCAAAATTCTAATTCATTTTAATTAACCATTTCTTTGTTTGTTAATCTCATCTTGCAATTGCCTTCTTAATTTTTGTTCTCTTTTTAAAGATTTCTTTCGGTGTTCTTCAAATTCATTAGTAACATGTTCTAAATTTTCTTTAGCTTCTTTTGTTAAAATTTTACTTCTAGAAAATTTAGAAATAAAAATACAGAAACCTGAAAACAGTAATAAAATAATGCTCCAAAGAATTAAGTTGTAACTTACTTTACTTAATTGTATGCCAAATAGAGAAATGTTGTCTTCCTTTAAATTAGATTCTGCTAGTGCTTTTTGTGTTTCTGCTAATATTGTCTTCGTCTTTTTTATGTTTTCTTTTTCAATACTTAATAAGTTTTCTTTTTCAAGAATAATTTTTTTTGATGTTTTTATGGAATCTAGAACATTCTGTTTAAGTTGTAGATATTTTTCTTTATTTATTACTTTATATCTTTGGTAAGTTGTAGACGTTTTATAAATATTATTAAATTGACCATTTAAAGAACTATCTTGTTTTATTTCTGCAGTTAGCTGTCCAAAAAGTTGAAGTTTGATAAGTAAAAGAACGGCAAGGAATAAGTTAAACTTCATGATTGTTAAAAGTTATTTTTAAGTTTTACTTAGTGTGTTTATTATAATAGTAAATATAATAAAAAAACCCAAACAAAATGTTTGGGTTTTAATTATAAGCAAGTAATTAATAATTATTTAATCTTTTCTACAACTGCCTTAAAAGCGTCTGGGCTGTTTACAGCTAAATCAGCTAAAACCTTACGGTTTAATTCGATGTTGTTAGCTTTAACTTTTCCCATAAACTGAGAGTAAGACATTCCATTTAAACGAGCTGCGGCGTTAATACGTACAATCCATAAAGAACGGAAGTTTCTCTTATTGTTTTTACGGTCTCTATATGCATAAAGCATACCTTTTTCAACCGCATTTTTTGCTACTGTATAAACGTTTTTTCTACGTCCAAAGTAACCTTTTGCTGCCTTCAAGATTTTTTTTCTTCTTTTTCTTGAGGCTACTGAATTTACTGATCTTGGCATAATTTCAATGTGTTTTGTAATAAGCGGCGTTACTAACGTACTTCTAATTAAAAATGACTTTAATTGCTATATTACATGGTTAATAATAAAATTCCCTGTAATTAAACTTATTTTAAGTTTAATTGTTGTTTAATGTTAGCTTCATCAGACTTATGTACTAAAGTATCATGAGTTAACCTTAACTTACGTTTTTTAGACTTCTTTGTTAAAATATGACTTTTAAACGCGTGCTTTCTTTTTAATTTTCCAGTACCAGTAACTTTAAATCGTTTTTTGGCGCTAGATTTGGTTTTCATTTTAGGCATCTCTCCTTCGTTTTAACTTGCTTAATATTGATAGTTAAAAAAGTAAGAAAGTTTATAAAGTTTAAAAGTTTGGCATGCGCAATACTTTAAATACTTTAAGAACTTTTAAACTTTAAGAACTTAATTTTATTTTACTTTCTTAGGAGCAATAAACATAATCATACGCTTACCCTCTAATTTTGGTAATTGTTCTACTTTACCATATTCCTCTAATTCCTGAGCTAATTTTAATAAAAGAATTTGTCCTTGTTCTTTAAAGATAATAGAACGTCCTTTAAAGAAAACAAAAGCTTTTAGCTTAGCACCATCTTGTAAAAACTTAATGGCGTGCTTTTTCTTAAATTCATAATCATGCTCATCTGTTTGAGGTCCAAAACGAATTTCTTTAATAGTAACCTTAGTTGCCTTAGATTTTAAAGCTTTTTCTCGTTTCTTTTGCTCATACAAGAATTTCTTGTAATCAATAATTTTACAAACAGGTGGTTTTGCCTTTGGCGAAATTTCTACCAAATCCAATTCCTGATCTTTGGCTAAATCTTTAGCTTTCGCTAACGGATATACACCAACTTCTACATTATCGCCCACAAGACGAACTTCGTCAACATATTTTATTTTCTCATTAATCCTATGTTGATCTTCTTTGATTACTCTTAATGGCCTTCTTGACCTACTTCTACGTATTGCTATGACTTATAAATTTAAATTATACAATTGTTGTATTACCAACGTTTATGTTTCGAAATTCAAAATTAATTAAAATTTCTTTAATGTCTTACTTTCTTCGGCTTTAATTAAGACAACAAATTCTTCAATAGTAAATGTACCTATATCTCCTTCACCGTGTTTTCTTACAGAAACTGTGCCGTTTTCAGCCTCTTTCTCACCAACAATAACCATAAATGGTATTTTGCTAACTTCTGCATCTCGTATTTTACGTCCAGTTTTTTCACTTCTGTTATCTACGAGTGCGCGAATTTCGGAATTTTCTAACGATTCTAAAACTTTTTCGCTATATTTTTGATATTTATCACTGATTGGCAGTAAGATAACTTGATCTGGAGTTAACCACAATGGAAAATTACCACCTGTGTGTTCCAATAATACCGCAATAAAACGTTCCATAGAACCAAATGGTGCCCTATGTATCATAACAGGTCTGTGTGCTTTGTCGTCAGAACCTTTATAAGTTAAATCAAAACGTTTTGGTAAGTTATAATCTACTTGTATGGTTCCTAGTTGCCAGCTTCTGCCCAAAGCATCTTTTACCATAAAGTCTAATTTTGGTCCGTAAAAGGCAGCTTCGCCTTCTTCAATTACAAAATTTAAACCTTTATCTGTAGCTGCATTTATAATAGCTTGCTCTGCAATTTCCCATGTTTCAACATCACCTATATATTTGTCTAGATTTTCCATGTCTCTAATAGAAACCTGCGCAGTAAAATCCTCAAAACCTAAAGACCCAAATACATATAAAACCAAATCAATAACATCTTTAAATTCTTGATCTAGTTGTTCTGGTGTACAAAAAATATGGGCATCATCTTGCGTAAAACCTCTTACTCTGGTTAAACCATGTAATTCTCCACTTTGCTCATATCTGTATACTGTACCAAATTCTGCAAAACGCTTTGGTAAGTCTTTATAAGAATACGGTTTAAAATTGTAAACTTCACAGTGGTGTGGGCAGTTCATGGGTTTCAATAAAAACTCTTCATCCATTTTAGGAGTTTTAATTGCCTGAAAACTATCTTCACCATATTTCTCATAATGGCCAGAAGTAACATATAAGTCTTTCTGTCCAATATGTGGCGTCATTACCATTTCATAACCCGCTTTTTTCTGTGCAGCTTTTAAGAAATCTTCTAAACGCGCACGTAAAGCAGCACCTTTTGGTAACCATAAAGGTAAACCAGCACCTACTTTTTGCGAAAAAGTAAACAATTCTAATTCTTTACCTAATTTTCTATGATCTCTCTTTTTAGCCTCTTCTAAAATCTCTAAATATTCAGTCAGCATTTTCTGTTTAGGAAAACTAATTCCATAAACACGCGTTAACTGATTATTCTTTTCGTCACCACGCCAATAAGCACCAGCAACACTCATTATTTTAATAGCTTTTATAATACCTGTATTTGGTACATGGCCTCCTCTACATAAATCTGTAAATTCACTATGGTCGCAAAAAGTAATATCACCATCCGTTAAGTTTTTAATCAACTCAATTTTATACTCGTTATCTTCTCCTTTATATAAAGACAAAGCATCTGCTTTAGAAACAGAGCGCATAGAAAACTCATGCTTACCACGAGCAATTTCTAAAAACTTCTTTTCCATTTTCGGAAAATCTTTGTCAGAAATTACATCTTCACCTAAATCAACATCATAATAAAACCCATTATCAATAGCAGGTCCTATAGTCAATTTCGCTTTTGGATAAAAACTTAAAATAGTTTCTGCTAAAACGTGAGCACTAGAATGCCAAAACGCTTTTTTACCGCCATCATCATTAAAAGTATATAAAATTAAATCTCCATCAGTACTAAGTGGAGTAGTGGTCTCAATAGTTGTACCATTATAATTTGCAGAAATTACGTTTCTAGCAAACCCTTCACTAATACTTTTAGCAACATCCATTGGTGTGCTATTTTGCTCAAACTCCTTAACAGTTCCGTCAGGTAAAGTAACTTTAATCATTTAATTAAATCAATTTTAGTGGCGCAAAGATATTAGAAAACAATAATTCATACAATATATATATGTAGTAATATAAAATCCAGGGGTATTTGGGTGTTCCCACGCAAAAAAAAAGCGCGGTCAGGCTTTCCGCACTCGTTTTGTCCTTATCAGGCCAAGAGCTCAAACAAGAGCCTGTCCTGAGCGTAGACGAAGGGCTTCAATCCTTAACACGGGCAGTAGTCTTATTTATAAGCTTTGGTAATATAATAAAAGGGTAGAGCTATTATTTAGTCAAACTAGAAACTACAATTCCGAAAACAAAATATCAATTAGACAACACATAGTAAGTTAGCATATAAATAGAACCTTATTTTTATCTTACATATTTAAAAATCAACAAACCAACCAAGGATTATTCAGTATACATGAAGTGTAGATAATCCATTTCAAATTACTCATAATATATATAAGAGATTACTTTTCGTTTATTAGAAGAGCGTGAGTTGGGTATAAGAATTATAGTTTACAATTTTTCAATATCTAAAAACAAGTTATTTGTCATTTCGAACGAAACGCAGTGTAGTTGAGAAATCTCATAAACTAATTTAGATTTCTCTATTTCAGTCAAAATTACATTTGTCTTATATAGTTCCTAACTAAAACACAGTATTTTTAAAAGCGAACTCACGTTAAAAGAAAAAAGTAGAAAATAAATACAGTAAAAAACATCCTTATATATGTATCAGGAGTTTATTTTGGAATAAATTCCTGTTTTATAAGAACAATAAAACATTAAAACAAGACGAATGCATGCCAAAAATATAAATTCAACAGATTATTTTATCCTGCAAACATTTTTGTAAAGTTCAAAATCGGCAGAATTTGATGTTATAAATCCAGACAAAGTTTGTGAATTTTTTACAAAACGGATTTTTAAATAGATTTTTAATCTAAAATAGCGAGTATAAAACAGAATACAAATCCCTAAATAAAGGTACTGTACTTTGGTCTATGTTCATCTAAATAAGCTAAGCTTTCAACAGGATCAAAATAACATCAAAAAAACTTCCTAATATAACCATCCCATTTACAGTCTTTTGCGCTTTATTTTAAAAAACTTTGCAAGTTTTTTCACAAAAGGGTTGTGTAAGTAAAAAGGAG
>NZ_CANNFH010000003.1 GCF_947503875.1 uncultured Polaribacter sp.
TTCGAACGAAACGCAGTGAAGTTGAGAAATCTACAAACTAAAACCTTTAGATTTCTCCATAAAGTCGAAATGACATTAAGCGTAAATAAAACAATTATACAATAAAACAAAACTTTGAAAAACTTATATAAATCGCTTTTTATAAACAACCGTTTTTTCTATGTATTAGGTGGCATTGCTACTCTGTTTGTGGTGGGCTTTTTTGTACCTCTATTTTTCTTGTTTGCTAAGGTTTTGTTATTTATACTTTCTGTTTTGGTAATTATTGATGTTTTTTTACTCTATCGTTTACAAAACGGAATAAAATTACAAAGAAATTTACCAGAACGTTTGTCTAATGGAGATGTTAATAAAATAGGTGTACTGCTTAAAAACAACTACACCTTTACTGCAAATTTATCTATTATAGAAGAGCTCCCCTTTCAGTTTCAAAAAAGAGATTTTATTTTTCCATTACAAATTTTACCAAAAAAAGAAAAAAACTTTTTCTACGATTTAAAACCAACAGAAAGAGGTGTCTATAATTTTGGCAAAACCAACGTTTATGTAAATACACCCTTGCAATTGGCTACCAAAAAATATGTTTTGGGTACTGAAACTATTTTGAAATGTTATCCTTCATTTTTAAAATTTAAAGAATTTGATTTTAAAGCTTTTAATAGCCATGCAATTGCCTATGGTTCTAAAAAAATAAGAAGAATTGGACATTCTCTAGAATTTGAACAAATTAAAGAATATGTTTCTGGAGACGATATTAGAACAATAAACTGGAAAGCTACTGCAAAAAGAGACCAATTTATGGTGAATCAATATGTGGAGGAAAAATCGCAACCAGTATATGCAATTATAGACAAAGGACGTGCAATGCAAATGCAATTTAATGGCCTTAGTTTATTAGATTATGCCATAAATGCAACTTTAGCCATAAGTAATGTAGTATTGCGTAAACAAGATAAAGCTGGTATGTTGTCTTTTTCTAAAAAGTTAGAAGACATGGTTGTTGCAGAAAAAAGAAATAGCCAAATGCGTTTAATTTCTGAAGCTTTATACAACTTAAAAACAGATTTTTCAGAGTCGGATTTTGGTACATTGTATAATGTAGTAAAACGTAAAATTACCCATAGAAGTTTATTAATTATTTATTCTAATTTTGAAACTATGGATGGCTTAAATCGTCAAATTGGTTATTTAAGAGCGTTGGCAAAAAACCATTTAGTGTTGGTAGTTTTCTTTAAAAACACCGAATTAAATTCTTTAATAAACACAAAAACCGATAATTTACAAGAAGTGTACGATAGCATTATTGCAGAGAAGTTTATGTATGAAAAAACACGCATTGTAAACGAACTTAAAAAATATGGTATTGCCTCTGTGCTAACTTCTCCGGAAAATTTAACTGCAGATACAATCAACAAATATTTAGAATTAAAAGCTAGAGGGTTATAGTCAAATTTGTTATTTTCGTTGCAAACAAAAACAAACTAAAAAAAATAAAATGAATTGGTATTTAAAAGTTGTAAGAGATCATTATTTAGATTTTAAAGGAAGAGCAAGACGCAAGGAATATTGGATGTTTGTGTTAATTAATGTTATTATTTCTGCAATTTTAGGTTTATTAGACCAAACGTTAGGTTTAAATTATGGAGATCATAACGAAGAAGGTATTTTAGAAACTGTATATGGTTTATTGGTTTTTTTACCTTCTTTGGCTGTAACTGTTAGAAGATTACATGATTATGGTAAAAGTGGCTGGTATATTTTACTTATTTTAATACCAATTATAGGTTGGATATGGCTATTAGTTTGGTTATGTATGGAAGGAGAAAACAAACAAAACCAATGGGGACCAAATCCAAAAGGAGTTGGTAATTTAACCGCAATTGACAGTATAGGTAAGGAGTGAATGGTGAATGGTGAATGGTGAATGGTGAAATTAATAAAAAGGCGTTGCTCTATTATTCAAGCAGCGCCTTTTCTTTTTAAATTTCTTCTTTTGTAGGTAATTTTTCCCATTTACCAAGGTAATTGATATTGCTTCTGTGGCTGCTATTCACATTTAAATTGGCGCTATTGTTTGCAAATAACGTTAAAGTAAACACATAACTTTCTGCTTTAGATCTTGTCCAATATTTTAAAATGTAAGCGCCTTTTTTACTGTTGTATTTTTGTTCTACCCTAGTTGGTGTTCCTTCAAATTTTACACTATTATCTTCTGAATAACCACTAGCAATACGTTGTTCGCCAAAATAAGGAATGTACAAAGACAAACTATCTTTTTGCACGTTAAAGTGATTTGGGTTTCCTGCTAAATTAATGCTAGCTGTATTGCTACCTGGAGGCAACAAGCGTTCTATACCTATTACATTATTTAAAAGTAACGGATTTGCCATATCAAATGAAACTGCAAATTCTTTTTTAGTTACTATTTCTTCTAGATTATTATTTTCTGCTGTTGTAGTTATATTTTTTGAGCTGGAACAGCTCATAAAAACCACCAATATTACTAAGGTTACTATTCTCATATCTAAATATTTACTTTAAAATTACAAATTTTGTATTAACAAGGCTTTTAAAATTATCACAAATGTTGTGTAATGCTTAAATTGATATTGTAAATTAAATACTATTTTTGAAGCCTAAAAAACACGAATGAGTTTACAGGTACTTTTTGAAGATGATTACGTTATATGCGTGAGTAAACCCAATAATATGTTGGTGCACCATGCACACCATTCTAGAAATGTTGCAGAAGAAACTGCCCTTTTACAATTTATTGAAACTGAAAAAGGATACAAAACTTACCCAATACATAGGTTGGATAGAAAAACATCTGGCATTATACTTTTAGCAAAAGATAAAAGTTATGTTTCTAAATTTCAAGAGTTATTTACCAACAATACTATAGAAAAAGTGTATTTTGGAATTGTACGTGGTTTTTCGCCAGATGAAAAAAAAATAGATTCGCCCGTAAAAGGTAGAGATGCCAATGTGCATAAAGAAGCTTTAACCTATTTAAAAACTTTAGCCAATGTTACTTTACAAATTCCTGTAAAACCTTACGATTCTTCTAGATATTCTTTGGTACAAATGCTACCAAAAACTGGAAGAATGCACCAATTAAGAGTACATTGTAATAAAATCAGTCACCCATTAATTGGCGACCCAAAATATGGTGATAAAAACCATAACTTAATGTTTGAGAAGGAATTTGGTTGTACTAATTTATTTTTACATGCTGGACTATTAAAATTTCAACATCCGTTTACTAAAGAAGATTTAATACTAAAAGCAGCTTTCCCTAAAGATTGGTTGGTTGCTTTTGAGAAATTTAATTGGAAAAATCCTATTTTGTAGTAATAAATAGCAACTTGTTATTTTATTTATTTTTTGAACTTGTTTCCTTTTTTAAGGTTTGTAACCAAAAATATTATTGATTAAAAACAGCTTGCTAAGTAGATAAACTTTACATAAATATGCGGGTTTAAAAAAAAAGTTATTAAAAAGGTGTAGCCCTGATTGAAATGGCATCCTTTTTATGCCAATCTAGTTTTTAATATCTTCTTTAAAAAATAAAAAAACTTCTAATTGAGCAAAATCGTTTCTAAAAATGCTGCATAAAAAGATATAATGGAAAGCAGGACATAGCTTCTAAAAATTATTGTTCTATAGATTGTGCATTAAAACCAATTAGTGCTGCCTCTTCAAAAGTTGGACTTATTTCTATGGGATTGCAACACACTTCGCAATCTTCTATATAGGTTTGTTGGCGCACACTGCTATCTAAAATCATTGAGATTTCTTCCCAACAATAAGGGCACTGAAAAAAATGTTCTTGCTCCACTACTCTTTTACTTTTAATACTAATTTTCCGTTTTTTTCTCCTGTAAACAATCTGTTGTAGGTTTCTTGAAAGTTTTCTATACCGTTATAAACGTCTTCTTTAGATTTTAATTTACCTTCTTTTAACCAAATACCCATTTGTTTTGCAGCCTCACCAAATTGTTTCACATAATCTGTTACTACCATACCTTGCATGGTAGATCTTGTTACTAAAAGCGATAAATAATTACTTGGGCCATTGATTTTGTGTTTGTTATTGTACTGAGAAATTGCACCACAGATTACTACTTTGGCGTGCATTCTTAATTTACTTAAAGCGGCATCTAAAATTACGCCTCCAACATTATCAAAATAAACGTCTATACCTTTTGGGCATTTCTTTTTTAATGCTGAATAAATATTTTCTGTTTTGTAATCGATTACTTCATCAAAACCCAATTCGTTTTTTAGATAGTTTGTTTTTTCTTTTCCGCCTGCAATACCAATAACAGAGCAACCTTTTATTTTTGCAATTTGCCCTACAATTGCACCTACTGCACCTGCAGCGCCAGAAACTAAAACAATATCGCCTGCTTTAATTTTGGCAACTTCTAAGATACCAAAATAGGCGGTCATGCCAGGCATACCTAAAACACCTAAATACATGGGCATTGTTGCCAAATTGTTATCTACTTTATACCAACCATCTCCGTTTGTAATGCTGTATTGTTGCACACCACCCCAACTTGTAACACAGTCTCCAACTTCAAACTTTGGGTTATTATTGGTTTGTATTACTTTACCAATTGCACCTGCACGCATTACTTGATCTATAGCTACAGGCGGAATGTATGATTTTGTGTCATTCATCCAACCTCGCATTGCAGGATCTAGAGAAATGTAGTGGTGTTCTATTAAAATTTCGCCTTCTTCTAAATCTGGAATGTTATTTTCTTCTAATTGCCAAGTACTAGAATCTGGGTAACCTTTTGGTCTGTTCTTTAAGATGATTTGTTTGTTTTGCATACTAAAATAATGTGCTTTTTATTTGAATAAAGATAAGAAATTTTAAAACTATCTTTATTATTTTAAAGCAAAAAACTCTTCCGAAAATTGGAAGAGTTTTAAAATTTTAATGTGGTGAATTAAGACTACAATTCTTTAAAAATTGCGTGCATCATTCTCTTTTTATCGTTAATGCTTTCTTCTAAAGCAATCATAGTTTCTGTTCTATTTACTCCAGGCACATCATCTATAGCGTAAATAATATCTTTAGCATCATTAGTACCTTTTGCTCTTACTTTACAAAATATATTGTATTTACCAGCAGTTACGTAAGCTACTGTTACATTTGGTATTTTTCTTAAATTCTCTATAACGTTTTGTGTCATAGATGTTTTTTCTAAATATACACCTACATGTGCTATAAAAGAATAGCCCATTTTTTCGTAGTTTAATGTTAATGTAGAACCTTGAATAATACCTTCATCTTCCATTTTTTTAACACGTACATGTATTGTACCTGCAGATACTAACAATTGCTTTGCTATATCTGTAAAGGGTGTTCTTGCATTCTCAATTAATATATCTAATATTTGATGATCAATTTCGTCTAAGATAAATTTTTTCATATTTTGTAAATTATTCAATTAACTCTGCAAATTTATAAATTTAATCTAGTTAAACAATATTATATTTGAGAAATATCTAATTATTTTTGCTTTTGAAATCAATTTCTGCGTGGCCAATTTTATCTTTTATATTGTTGTCATCTACCTTTACTAGTGTAGCCACTAATTTATCATCTATAATTTCATCTTTATATTGGTAGGCTTCATCTCTATAACCTTCTGAATACCTATGTATTACATCGTAAAAATCTTTACCATTATTGGGTATATTAAAGTAGTCTTTGTAACTACTAAAATTTGTGTTGGATGCAATATAAACCAAACCTTGTAAGATGGAGAAAAAAGTAAATTTTCTACAAATTTCTCTATTATAATCATTAGGATAATGGCCAGATTCTATTAAAATGGTATTGTAACCTAATTTTTGAAAATTATCTCCTGTTGCAGTTGGGTAAAATTCATCTGTATATCTGCCTACATAATTAGGTATTATATTTTGCAACATGCTATTCATGGCAATAATTACATTCATAGTTTCTTTTCTGCCAGGTGTAATTGCTCTTGTAGTTTCTTCTGAAGGAGCCAAAAAAGAAATGGTAGCTGGATTTTTAAAGCCTTCTACATTAAATATAGTACGTTGATCGTGCAAATTAAAGCAAAATTTAGGATTAAAGTCGTCTAAAACCTTGCGCAACAGCTTACTTTCTTTTGCTATTTTATCTACAGCATCTCTATTTAAATCTACATTATTACCATTTACTCTTGTGTATACTTCTGCTCCATCAGGATTTAACATGGGTATAAATACCAATGTACAGGCTTCTAAAATAGTGTCCAGTTCTGCTGCATCGTCATTTAAAAAACAATTAAATAAATCGAATAAAGCTCTTGTGCCTGTGCTTTCGTTTCCGTGCATTTGAGACCATAACAAAATCTTCTTTTCTCCAGATCCTATTTTTAAACTATATATAGGTCTATTAAATTCTGATGTACCAATCTGAGTAACCTCAAATACATTCTCGTATTTCTGAAACAACTCTTTAATGTCTTTAAATCGAATCCACTTGCCTGATAATGATTTTTCTTTTTGTGTTGTAAATAATGATTCTAAAAAATTTTTTGTTAAAATACTCATGTTTTGATTTATAGAATAGGTTACAAAAATAATCTTTTCACATTTGTAATCAAACAAAAATTCACAATTGTAAATTGTAAACTTATTACAATTGTAAACAAGTTATAATTTAGATATTGTTACAATTGTAAATCTTAAGTTTTTAATAGTTTACAATCTTGCATAACTGTAACTTACCCTATAATAAACATTTATAATAAATACTTAAATTATTGTAATTAAGCAATTTGTACAACTTACTTAAAGTTATTATTTACACGAAATAAAGTGAATGAAAACAATATCTGAAAATACTTTTGTAGATACCTAAAGAAGTTTTACATTTGTAAAACACTAACAATTTACAATGATAAACAGTAAAGCGTTTACAGATAGACTTAAAAAAATAATGGATTTTCATACACTTTCTGCTTCTATGTTTGCAGACAAAGTTGGTGTGCAACGTTCTAGCATCTCCCATATTTTATCTGGAAGAAATAAACCAAGTTTAGATTTTATATTAAAAGTAACTACAGAATTTGAAGACGTAGATATAAAATGGTTGTTGAATGGAACAGGTGATTTTCCTAAAAAAGAGATTGCAAAAGAAAATAAATTGGCTTCTACTCCATCTTTATTCCAAGTAGAAACTTCATCAGGAAAAAATATACAACGCATTGTGGTGTTTTATTCTGATGGCACTTTTGATGAATATCTAAAATAAAAAGTATTGTGTGTTATACTAATATTGTAAAATGGAAGTAATTGAATTGAAATCATAATTTAAGCGTACAAACCAATTTACTTTAATGTAATATTAAATTTTAATTAAGAATGATTTAAATCTATAACAAACCTTCCATAGCTGTTTTAATTAATGCCACGTTTCTGTCTTTATTAGCATTATCGCTTAATTCTTGCTCTGTAATCATTTTACGCATTAAATTAATTACAACTTTATCGAAATTAAAGCTTTTAAACTGAATCCCTTTGGCAACCATATCTTCTGTAAGATTCTGTATAGCTTGCATATTGTTACTTTTAGAGATTTGTTCAAATGCTCTCTCGTACAATTTTTTATTAGGCCCATTACCAGATAAAAACATACCAGAAACAACACTTTTGGCTATAAAAGGCAACTCAGAAGTATCATTAGATTCAATAAAAATTCGTGTTAACGGCGTTGCTAAAATTTTACGAATTTCATCTGGCAATTCTTTAGATTTTTTAAGTGCCAATTCTTTATCTATGTAATACATTGCCACCAAACTTTTACCCACAACCGAATAAGACTCACTTTCTAAACCTTTTAAAAAGTAAGATTTTAATTCAGGATCTGTTAATTTACCCAACGTTTGTATTGCCGCAGCTTGCACCATGGTATTTTTATTAGAACTGGCTACATTCATTATCTTTTGAATGGCATCTTTCTTAGAAAATTTATTTATTAAATCTATGTTTTCTAAAGCTAAAACCTGAATTTGGTAAGCAGCATCATTTATAGCACCAACAACCGCATTAAAAGCCAATTTGTCTTCTTGCTTTTGCATAACCTGCTCTAATGCTTCTTTACGATGCATAAAGTTTACTGCATTTTTTAGTTGAAAAATATAATCGCTTAATACTTTGTTTTCATTTACTTCGCACAATAAAACACCACCTGCATTTACTTGTATCAATTTGGGTTGTATTTTATAATCGAAAGTAAAAGATGCGTCTTTACTTTCTACAAAAACCGTTTTTCTAATCTTTTTACCACCTTCAAAAAAATCTAAGGTTAATGGAAATTGAAAAGTTTCTGGCTGTTGTTGTAAAATATTAATAGTTACTGTTTTTCTTAAAATATTATAATCGTAAGAAATGCCTAAAATAGGGTGATTTGCGCCATAAAACCATTGATTAAAAAACCAATTGAGATCTTTACCGGTTACTTTTTCAAAAACCAAACGCAGCTCATGTACTTCTGCAGCCTGATATTTGTATTCATTTAAATACGTTTTAAGGCTTTCAAAAAATGCTTCATCACCCAAATAATTGCGTAACATGTGCAATACTGTTCCTCCTTTATTATAGCTTACCAAATCAAACATATCTTGATTTTCAATATAATCGAAACGAACTAAATTTTTATCAGATTCTTGCCCTGTTAAATACGCTTGGTTATTTTTAAACAAGTGCATTTCTGCGGCTTCTTTGCCGTATTTATATTCTTGCCACAAATACTCACCATAATTGGCAAAAGACTCATTTAAAGCTAAATTTGCCCAACTTTCTGAAGTTACCAAATTGCCAAACCAATGATGAAAAAGCTCATGAGCTATTGTATTTTCATGGGTATTTTCATCTATTAATTGCCCGGGTTTTTGGTAAGCAGCCTCACCATGTACTACAGCAGTTGTGTTTTCCATAGCACCAGAAACATAATCTCTAACTACTATTTGGCTGTATTTATTCCAAGGAAATTCAACACCTAATTTATCTGAGAAAAAAGCCATCATTTCTGGTGTATTTCCAAAAATGGATTTGGTAGCAGTTGCATATTCTTTTTCTACATAATAATTAATAGGAATATTTTTATAAGCAATATCATTAATAACTTCAAACTCTCCCACGCCTACAAAAGCCAAATACGGTGCATGTTTTTGATCTAATTTCCAGTAATCTATTCTATTTTTACCTTTTTCTTCTGATGATATTAGTTTACCATTAGACAATGTTTTGTACTTTTTAGGCACAGTAATGTAAATTTCTTGCGTAGTTTTTTGGTTTGGAGCATCAATTGTAGGAAACCAACAACTACTGCCTTCAGTTTCTCCTTGTGTCCAAATTTGAGTAGGTTTATTTTTATCTTTTCCAGTGGCGTTTATAAAATACAAACCTTTTTCTTTGGTTAATGTATTTGTAAGTTTGTCTTTAACTTTATTGGGTCTGGCAGTATATTTTATATAAATGGTAAACTGCTCTTCTTTAGTATATTTCTTTGGTAAATTTATAGCTATCTGATAATCGTCATAGGTATAATTTAAAGTATTACCATTCATAGAAACCTCTTGAAACAACATGGCTTTTGCATCTAAAACCAATTGATTTGTTGCATAAAAATGAGGTTTTACGGTTACCCAAGCTTCACCATTTACTTCTTTTTTATTAAAATTAAAATCTACTTTTAACTTAGTATGTATTAGGTTGTGCGTTTTTTCTCTTTCTGCTTTGTAACTAATTGTGTTTTGAGAAAAACTTGCTACAAAAATAAATTGCACAAAAAGAAAAACTATATTTTTAATGCTCATAAAATGTTGTCGTGTTTGTTTCAAAAATAACAAATTAAAATATTGCAGTTGTTAACACGTAGTTAAAACAAAAGGCTTTAATTTTATAACGAATTAAAGCCTTTTTGGTATTTTAAATTATTTATTTTTTCTCTATATCTTTTAAGACCCATTCTAATTCAGGATCTATTTTTGCTCTTCTGTCTTTTAAAGTGGGTAGAATTTCAACATCTGGCTTTACACCAAATCCGTCTGGTTTTTGCTGAAATGGTGTTTTTAAATTCATTACACCAAATTTAACTTTCACTTTAGTGTTCTTTAATTCATGTACTCTACTAAAACCAGCTACAGCCCCATTATATGCGCCACCAGTTTCTTCGCCAACAAAAGTTGCGCGTTTGTTTGCCTTTATATATGCGGCTAAAAGTGCAGATGCAGAGAAAGAATAGCCATTAATTAACACATAAACTTTGCCTTTAAAATTTAACGGATTTGGTTGTTTGGTTTTTGTATTGTAATAAAAATACAATTGGCCATCTTCTTTTTTAACTTTAAAAAGGCGGTAAGTAGCAATTATTGGTGAAGCAATGCCTACCACTATTTTACTATACAAATTGGTGGTATTTGTATACACTGCATTTAATACAGGAAACCTTGAGTTTACCTCACTTTTGGTAAAAAACTGAAATTCTTTATCTGTTAAATACGAATATAAATCTATAATTTCTACTGCTCTTCCACCTCCATTATAACGCAAATCTATAATTAGATTTTCTGTTTTTTTCTTTTTTAGTGTCTCAAAAGTTTGTTCATAAAATGTTTCAAAATCTCCGTTTTCAAAACCTTTTATTTTCATGTAGGCAACAGTACTATCTTTTCCAATAAATTTTAAGTTTCTTGTATATGTTTTTTCGTAAATATCATAACCATGTATTTTATTAAATTTGCGCCTTTTTCTCCTTTCTGCTTTGCTAAGCCTTACAGGTTTTTTTCTAATGGAATCTTTTTTAATTGAGTCTGTTTTTTTTAACTTTTTTTTAGTTAGCGCTTTTTTAGAATATGTTTTAAAAATTTTTACAAATGTAGAATCTTCTGATTGTAATGTTAAGGCAAGGCTATCTATTTTATTGTAATCTCTCTTATAAAGTTCTTTAAAATGTTTGCCTATTACCTTATCATAGAAAGTAGTATTAAAACCATCTGCAGTAAATCGTTTTTTATATTTTTTAACTAAATTAGATATGCTATCTCCATTTATCTTAAGAACTTCTGCATATAACAAAGCACTGTCTTTTTCTTTGGTATTCGTAATAAATAATTGTTTTTGTAAATACTCAAAACTCAATTTGTTAAAATCGTTTTTTTTATCAAAAAACAATTTTCTTTCTTCTTTTGTCTTTCGCAAATCAACTGACTTCACACTTGTGTGTCCATGTCTCATTTGTGCAACAACAGCAGCAGATTTTTTATAAAAATCATTGCTATTCATAGGCACAAGTGCTTGTTTTAAACTATCGAATTTAAAATCTAAAAAAGCTTTATTTTGGTATTGATATAATTTTGGATGGTGTTTTTTTAACTGATTGTAAAGCTCATCTACATCGTTTCTTAATTCTTTAACCGCATGCAGTTTTGTAATTTGCTGATTGTGTTTTTGAACACTTACACAAGAATTAAGGATAATTAAAAGAAGGAGGAAAAACACTTTAATTTTCATACTATTTTTTCGTTAAAAATAACAAAAAGCCACAACTCTCTAAAGAATTATGGCTATTAATATAAAACAAGTCTGTACTACTTAGTAAACAGACCTGCAAACTGTTTTAAAGCGGCACTATTTTCATCTAATTCTAAATTTTTTAAGGTTTTTACAATCTTTGCAGGGTTCATGTTTTCACCTAACAATCTTGCCACTCCTACTCCTCTATCTTTGCTATAACCAAATAGAATTACTTCATCAATTTTATCTGTATTGCCCGCATAAAAAACTTTTGCATTCATACCATTTGCTTTCATAGTAACAAGGCCTTTATATGTTGTATTGTCTTTAAAAATGTTTTTTAATTTAGACTTTTCCATTTCATACGCAGGCTGATTATCTGCTGTTTTTGGTAAAAAAACAACGTTAATCTTTTTGATACTTTGCAGGGTTTCTTTTACGTCTTCAGAAACATCCGCCTTTGGCGATAAAAATGAACTTAATGGCAAATCTCCGGTAATAAAACCTTGTTTACCATTGCTGTCTACTAAATAGCTTTGCAAAGATTTTTCATTTTTACAAGAAGTTGCAAATATCATTAGAAAAACCAAAGAAAATATTGTTGTTATTTTTTTCATTTTTGTATGCTTTATATTCTCAATTAATAGCTGTTTAACTTTATCAACATTAATCATAAGTTTATTTTTTCTTGTCTTCTTTTCTAAAAGCGTCTGCTAAATCAGACATTTTATTTACGTCTATATTACCCGTTAAAGAAACAATCATAGATTCTGAAATACCTTTCGTTCTTTTATCTAAACCTTTTATAAACATTAAAACTTCACTCACATAATCTTTATTTTCAGTAGTTTTAACGTAAATTTTAATGCGAGAATCGTCTTCTTTAATACGCATTAATTGGGTTAATTTTTTCTCTTCAATTACCGTATTAGTCATTGCTTCCAACTTTTTGGCAACACTAATGTCATCTGTAGAAAACATTCTAAACTCATTTAAATCATTAATCATATTAAAAACGTTCATTTCTTTACTTGCTTCTAACTTTTCTGGACTAAATTTAGATAATAATTCAAAGGCATCTTTGTTTACAACAACCATATCTACACCATCCATATCTTCTAAAGTATCAAAAAAAGATTGTGCGTTAGTTACTATTGGTGCCAGTATAAAGGCTATTAAAATTGCTGTTTTTTTCATAATTTCTATTGGTATTAGTTTTTTATTTTATAATTTTTTTTACTGAATCTTCGTACACATACAAGTTAGCTACAGCCTCTTCTCCTTTTTTGAGATTTGTAGATAATAGTTTTAAACCTTTGCTTACTTGTGCATATATTTTTTTAGCTTGGTATTTCTCGTATTCTTGCTTGCCAATAAACACGCTTATTAAAAGCAATATAGATGCCGCTACAGAAAACCATTTCAAACTATTCTTGCTAGATTTTTTAGGTTTTAAACTAATGGTCTGTGTAAACGTATCTTGCTTTGCATTCACAAAATATTGAAACAGATACTCATATTCTTGCAAATGTGGTGGCACATTACCTCCTGTAAAATAGTTTTTTAAGGTTGTTTCTTCTTGCAAAGATGTTTCTGCTTTCAGGTATTTTTTTATTAATATTTCTATGTTAGCTAACTCCATAGTTGTGTTTTTTTATTAAGGCTTCTCTAATGGTTTTTCTCGCTCTAGATAAAGCCACTCTTATTGCTGTGGGTTTCATATCTAACATTTTACTAATCTCATCAAATTCATATTGTTCAACATCTCTTAATTGAATTATCATTTTTTGTTGTGCTGGCAAATTTTCTATGAGTTGATGCACTTGATGTACACTGTCTTTAAATTCTAGTTTTTTATCTAAAGCGGTTTCATTTTCTTTATAATTGCTGTGTATTAAGGTTAAATTATTGGCTTGTTTAGATTTTAACCGATCATAACAATAATTTTTAGTCATTGTCATAGCAAAAGCTTCTACATTTTTATATCCTGCAATTTTGTCTCTGTTTTTCCATAACTTAAAAATTAACTCTTGTGTGGCGTCTTCTGCCTCTTCTCTAGACACTAAAAGCCTTTTTGATAACCTAAAAACCTTATCTTTAAATGGTAAAACAATGTTTAAAAAGTCTGATGCCTTCATGCTTTAGTTTATCGCTTGTCTTTATAATTCCTAGTTTTAATAGGTTTTTACTAGTTCACATAATTATGACGAGGCAGTCTATAATTTGTTACAATGGAAGTTAAAAATAATACTATTTCTCTTTATCTTGCGTTAGTTTTTATAAATAACTTTTACAATAAACCTCAATGAAACATAAAGTTAGTCTAGCATTTTTATTCATAATTGTATTATTTTTTAGCAAATGTGCTAATGTAGAACCTTTGCCAGAAAATTTAGTAATTAAAAATTTTATTTGGAAAGGTTTAAACGCATATTATTTGCATCAAGAAGAGGTAACAGATTTAGCGGATAGACGTTTTAATTCAGACGAGGAATTGAACGCTTATTTAAGTAACTTTTCAGATTTTAATACTTTATTTAATAGTCTTTTAATAAGTACTGATGTAACATCTAACTTAGTAGAAAATTATACAGATTTAATAGTTGAAGAGCCTAGAGCTGGCTTTGTAAACGGTATGGAATTTGGCATTATAAACCAACCAGGAAGCGCTCAGAACGTTTTGGGTTATGTTACACATATTTTACCCAATTCTAATGCATCTTCAAAAAATATAGTTAGAGGCGAATTTTTTAATGCAGTTAATGGAACTACATTAACCAGAGATAATTTTGAAAATTTACTAGTTACAACAAACAACCCTATAACCATAGACATTATAAATTTTGATGGAAATGTGTTTTCTAATGTTACCAAAACAGTAACACTAGAAAAAGAAAATTACAATTACCCAACAAGTTTGTTAAACAAGGTTATTGTTGATGGAGCAGATAATATTGGTTATCTAATTTATAATAATTCATTTTCTAACAGGTCAATAAAAGAATTAAATAATACGTTTTTAAGCTTTAAAAACCAATCTGTTAATAAATTAATTTTAGATTTAAGATATAGTATTTCTGGTAGTGAGTTTGATAAAAACATGATAAATCTTGCCACTTTAATTACAGGTCAATTTACAGATGAAATACTCATAAAAAAAGAATGGAATGCAAAAGCACAAACCTACTTTTTAGAAAATGAACCAGAGGCAATAGAAGCAAGATTTCCAAACCAAATAGATGAAAATACAAACTTTAACAGTTTAAATGTTAATGATGTTTATATTATTTTAAATAATGAGAACTTTACGGGAACTGCTTCTATAGAATTATTAATAAACAGCTTAAAACCATACATTAACGTTACACTTATTGGTAATAATACGGCTGGTAATACTATTGGAAGTATTACTTTATATGATTCTGAAGATTATAATTTTGCAAATAGAAATTTTACACACACGGTTGCATTACAACCAAAAGTGTTAAGTTTTACAAATAAAAACGACGAAACTTATGAAAATGGATTTATACCAAGCATTACCATTTGTAATAATGAAGATGTTTTAAATCTTGGAGTTTTAGGAGAGCAATCTGAGCCTATTTTAAAGAGTGTTTTAAATTTTATTGCTACTGGAAGTGCTACTACAAATAGTAACTGTAATCCTAACAATTTTCAATTTATTTACAATTCTATAGATAATCAGCGTCAAATAGATAATGGTGTATTTATAGACCAAAATTTACCTAATACCAATTAAAATTATGAAAAAATACACTTTAATTGCCCTAATAGCTTTCTTATTTATAGCTTTTGCTTGTAATGATGAAGAACCTACAACAACGTCTTTAGAAGATGAACTTGGAGAAATTACAACAGCAGATGAAGTTAATGATTTTATATGGAAAGGCTTAAACTTGTATTATTTATGGCAAGCAGATGTGCCTGATTTAGCAGACAATAGATTTAATAATCTAAATGAATTATTTACTTTTTTCAGAGAGTCTAATTCACCAGAAAGCACCTTTAGTAGTTTGTTATTTCAAGAGGGTACTACAGATCGTTTTTCTTGGATTGTAGACGATTATATTACTTTAGAAAACTCGTTTCAAGGCATAAATTTAACTACAGGTATGGAAATTGGTTTGAGAAGATATGCAGATAACCCTACTAATGTTTATGCTTACGTACGTTATGTAATACCTAATTCTAGTGCAGCAACAGCAGGCTTACAAAGAGGCATGCTTATAAATAGAGTAAATGACACACAACTTACAGATACAAATTTTAGAAATTTACTTTTTGGAGCAAATAACTCGTTAACTATAGGTTTAGGAGATTTTAATGAAGGCAATCCAATAGACAATTCAACTACTTTTGACTTAACAAAAACAGAGCTTCAAGAAAACCCTATTGCTGTAGCAAAGGTTATAGAAAGTGGCAATAGTAAAGTTGGTTATTTACTGTATAATCAGTTTGCAAGTTCTTTTGATCAGCAATTAAATACTGCATTTGGTATGTTTAAAGCAGAAAGTGTAAAGGATTTAATTGTAGATTTAAGATACAACCCTGGAGGTTCTACAAGAAGTGCAACGCGTTTAGGAAGTATGATTACTGGTCAATTTCCTAATCAAGTATACGCCAAACAAGTTTGGAATGAAAAAGTTAGAAATGCCATTGATGAAGACCAATTTGTAGATAATTTCCCTACAAGAATTGTAAGCAATAATGTAGATGAAGCCATAAATAGTTTAAATCTGCCGCGTGTTTATTTTATAGTTTCTGGTAGTTCTGCATCTGCCTCTGAATTGGTTATAAATGCTTTAGATGCTTATATAGATGTACAAGTAGTTGGCACAAAAACTGTTGGTAAGCAAGTTGGGTCTATAACTTTATACGATTCTGATAATTTATTTAGAAGTGGCGATAATTTAAACCCAGATCACAGATATGCAATGCAGCCTTTGGTTTTTGAAATTCAAAATAAAGATGGTATTAATTATATAAATGGTATTATTCCTGGTAATGCTGCTGGTGCTAATTTTAGTGGTATTAATTTAGCAGAAAACCCAGGCAATTTAGGTGTTCTAGGAGAAACATCAGATCCTTTATTACAAAGAACCTTAACCTTAATTACTACAGGCGCTAAAGGAAATTTTAAATCTGAAAATATAAATATTACAGAAGAAATTTACGATTCTAAACTGGCAACGCCTGCCGGAAATAATATGTATACAGAATTAAAAAATTAAAAGCATTACAATTATTAAAAAGCTTTCTATATTTTGCAATATAGAAAGCTTTTTTATTTACATCTACTAATTATTAATATTTAAGTTTACAGCATCCTCAGCACAATCTTCAATTTCTTTATCTGTTAAAACATCTGGTCTAAATTCGCTCATTTTATCTTTGTCTTTAGATTGCGCATAGTCAAAACCAGATTGCCACCATTTTCTCATTAAATGTTTATCAAAAACCAAAGAGTTGGTTGTTAAAACTGTAGGGGTGTAATATAAGTTTAGTTTTACATTTTTATTGGCAGCCGCCAATTTACCAATAGTTATATTATGCCTTTCTACATGCACTAGCATAAAATCAAAAACATCAAATAATAAAGAAAACGGATTTTTGGCATGCAATCTATTTATTTGCGAAACTTCGGTTTCTAAAATAATCGCATCAATTTCTGTTGCGCCTCTTAAAATTGCTTCTCTAATTGGCACTAAAGACCCAAAACCACCATCTGCATATTGGCAATGGTTTTTTTCTAATAAACTCATAAAAGGCACATAATTGCAAGATCCCCAAATCCAATCACAAAAGTCTTCATAAGAACAGTCGTTTATAGACTTGTACTCTATTTGATTTGCTGTTAGGTTAGAAACGGTTACCACAACTTCTTTATTTGCCTCTTTAATAGTTTGGTACATTTCTTTGGTAACGTTTCTTTTAATTAAAGACCGTAAGTTTTTACTTTCACCAAAGGTTTTTCTCCCGTTTAAAAAATTCCAAAACGTATTTAAATGATTAATACTAATTACTTTTTCTCCTGCAACCTTTTTTATTTTAAATGGGTTGTTACTAAAAATAGTTTCTTGATTTACGTTGGTGTATAACTTTTTTAACTCATCTAGCATGCCCATTGCCAAATGAGAAACCATTAAACTACCTGTAGATGTTCCAAGAAATAAATCGTATTCTTTTCCTTCATTTTTCATTAAGTATTGTGCAACTCCACCTGCAAATGCTCCTTTACTTCCTCCGCCAGAAATTACCAATGCTTTTTTCATTATCTATGTTACTTTATGTATTTTAGTCGTATAAAAATATTAAAAATGAAAAGAATAATTACAATTATTTTTGTTTTCCTTTTTTTTGTTTCTTGTAAGCAAGAATATCAACCAAGAAACATAGATAAAATCATTATTAAATCATATCAAATGGATGGTTCTAGCATTAGAGCCATTCAGGTTTTAGATAAAAACAACATTGTTTATGCAACTTCAAACGGCATAATTGGTTATTTTTCTGATGATAAAAAATCAAAACGTATTTATTACCCTGTTTACCAAGACTCTATAGTACCAAATTTTAGAAGCATTGCTGTAAACAACAATGCCATATTTGCACTTTCTATTGAAAACCCAGCATTGTTATATAAGGTTTTGGATGGAAAAACAAGTTTAGTTTATGAAGAAGCACACGAAAAAGTTTTTTATGATGCACTCACTTTTTTTGATGATAACAAACATGGTATTGCAGTTGGAGATCCAACAGAGAATTGTGCATCTATTATTTTAACAAAAGATGGCGGAGAAACTTGGCAGAAAATTCCGTGTGATAATTTACCAACAATAGCAAAAGATGAAGCCTTTTTTGCTGCAAGTAACACCAATATTAAAACCATTGGAAGTACAGTTTGGATTGCCTCTGGAGGCGCAAAAGCAAGAATTTTAAAGTCTAATGATTATGGAGAAACTTGGCAAATTTTTAATACACCAGTTATTCAAGGAAATGGGCCACAAGGAATTTATTCAATAGATTTTGCTGATAAAAATAACGGAATTATTATTGGCGGAGATTACTCCAAACCACTTGAAAACAAAGCAAATAAAGCAATAACTAAAGATAGTGGTAAAACTTGGCAGTTAGTTGCAAATCTACAATTACCTAATTATAAAAGTTGTGTACAATATGTACCCAATACACAAGGTAAAGAGATTTTTGCTGTTGGTAAAACAGGTGTTTCTTTTTCTAATGATGGTGGTAATACTTGGCAAAATGTGTCTAAAAAAAGTTATTATGCCATACAATTTGCAGACAAAAATACAGCTTGGTTAAGTGGTAACGAAAAAATAGGAAAATTTGAATTTTAATAAATTAGTATACACGCTCTTAACGCTATTTATCTTATTTACAAGTTGTAAACAGGCACCAAATTTAACAGCAGAATGTAATTGCAAAACAGCATATTTATCAAACTTAGAAACGGTAAATGATGTAAGCAATAATTTTACAGCAAATTTACCAAAAAACTGGAAAACAAATTTGTATACAGATGCCCTGCAATCCTCTATATATTTGGCAGATACAACCAAACAATTAACCAATTCTATTTTATTAGATATTAGTGCCTTAAAAAACGGAATTGTAATTAACGACATTTTTAAATTAAAAATAGAACAAGAAAATTTAGCTGAGAAATTAATTAAAACTGAAGCTAAAGAAATCGTTTTTTTAGGAAAACCTAGTTATTACTCTATTTCTATAGGAATTAAAAACAATTTTGCATATCAGGTTTTTGAATTATTTGTACCTATAAATAACAGTAAATCTTTTGTGGCTAAAGCCGAAATTTACGGAGACACCAACAAAAAGGAGAGATTATGCAAAGCAATTACGCTATTAGATAAAATAAAACTCACACAAAATAATGATTGATAAACAGCACATTACAAATCGTTTTATAAAGTATGTAACTGTAGACACAGAATCCAATCCAAACAACCCAGATTTTCCAAGTTCAGAGAATCAGTGGGATTTGGCAAAAATATTGGTAGAAGATTTAAAAGCTATTGGATTACAAGAAGTTGAGCTAGATGAAAATTGCTACATTATGGCAACTTTGCCAAGTAATATCAATTATAAAGTACCTACTATAGGTTTTATTTCTCATATAGATACAAGTCCAGATTTTACAGGTAAAAACGTAAAACCACAAATTGTAAAAAATTATAACGGTAAAGATATTGTTCTTAACCAAGATGAAAATATCATACTATCTCCAGATTATTTTGACGATTTACTTCAATATAAAGGGCAGACTTTAATTACTACAAATGGAACAACGCTTTTAGGTGCAGATGATAAAGCAGGCATTACAGAAATTGTAACTGCTATGGAATATTTAGTTGCACACCCAGAAATTAAACATGGTAAAATTAGAATTTGCTTTACACCAGATGAAGAAGTTGGTAAAGGTGCGCATTTATTTGATGTAGAAAAATTTGGTGCAGATTGGGCTTACACTATGGATGGTAGTCAAATTGGCGAATTAGAATACGAAAATTTTAACGCAGGAAGTGCAAAAATTACAATAAATGGTAAAATTGTTCATCCTGGCTATGCCAAAGGAAAAATGATAAACTCAATATTACTAGCAAATGAATTTATAAATGCTTTACCAGAAAATGAAGTACCAGAAAAAACGACTGGTTATGAAGGTTTTTATCACTTACATGATAGTTTAGGTACTGTAGAAAAAACAGTTTTAGAATTTATTATAAGAGATCATGATTTAGAGGCATTTCAGCAAAGAAAGTTAGTTTTACAAAACATTGCTAAAAAGATAAACGAGCGTTTAGAAAAAAAAATAATTACTGTAGAAATTAAAGACCAATATTTTAACATGAAAGAGAAAATTTTGCCAGTAATGCATATTGTAGATTTGGTAGAAGAAGCCATGTTAGCAATAAATATTTCGCCTATAATAAAACCTATTCGTGGAGGCACAGATGGTTCACAACTTTCATACAAAGGTCTACCCTGTCCAAATATATTTGCTGGTGGCCACAATTTTCATGGCAGGTTTGAATATGTTCCAGTAGAATCCATGCAAAAAGCTACTGAGCTCATAGTCAAAATAGCAGAAAAAGCTACTGAAAAATATGCATAAAAAAAGTCTCCAGTAAAACTGGAGACAATGTCATAGCTTATGCTATAAGTAAATTATTGATAATAGAGCCCCTAATCTCTATTACGCAAACATTACTGGCGCAAATTTAGTTAAAAATTATTAAAATATATAAATTAAATGCTAAATTTAATAGAATTAATAGTTTTTACCTCTAATATCTTTATAATAACTATAAAACAAGTTAAAATCTTTATGAATATCATCGGTTGTATAATAAGGTTTAGATATTTTAACCTTTTTATTTTCAAAATCTAATGTAGCCATAACAATTGGTACATTCGCTTCTTTTGCAATGTAATAAAATCCTGTTTTCCATTTCTCTACCTTTTTTCTTGTCCCCTCAGGAGAGATTCCTAAGCGGAATTCCTCTTTAGCATTGAAAACATTTACCACAGCATCTACCATATTGTTACTTTTAGTCCTGTCTACAGGAGTTCCTCCTAATGCTTTAAAAAAATACCCAAAAGGCCATTTAAAGAGTGAATTTTTACCAATAAAATTAACCATTTTTCCCTCACTCATTCTCGTTAAAATTGCAATAGGAAAATCTAACCAACTTGTGTGTGGCGCAGCAATTACCACATATTTCTTAGGAGTATCAGGAAAACCATTTTCTACCTTCCAACCTAAAATTTTGTATAATATAAATGTTGCAAATACTTTCAAATATGTTTTTTTTTAAGATTGTTTACAAAAAACTATTTTAAAGGTTTTTTGTTGTTTTTTAAAGTTTTAAATTTAAGGACTTAAAACTAAAAAATGACAGAAATTATCATATACTTATTAATAGCAATAGTTTTTGCGTTAATTGGTTTATTTATAGGGAATTTAAGATCGAAACTTAATTTTGAAAAAGATAAAACCGCTGTAGAAAAAGAAAAATCTACATTAGAAGAACGTGTTGTATTGTTACAGCAGTCTAAAGATATTTCAGAAAATAATTATATAGAATTGCAAAAAGAGTTAAAAACAATTCAGCAAGAAAAAGAAAACCTAATTACGGCAAATACAAGACAAGATGCTGAGATTAGTAACTTAAATATAAAATTATCTGAAAATAAAGGTGAAGTTGAAAAATTAAATGAAAAATTCGCCAAAGAATTTGAAAACTTAGCCAATAAAATTTTAGATGAAAAATCTAATAAGTTTACAGAACAAAATAAAGAGAATATTAAAAATATTTTAAGTCCGCTTCAAGAAAAAATAAAGGGTTTTGAAGATAAAGTAGAAAAAACGCACAAAGAAAGTATAGATTATCATGCTGCTTTGCGTCAGCAAATTGTTGGTTTAAAAGAAATGAACTTGCAAATGAGTAAAGAGACCATAAACTTAACCAAAGCCTTAAAAGGCGATAATAAAATGCAAGGTAATTGGGGCGAATTGGTTCTAGAGCGAGTTCTAGAAAAATCTGGTTTAGAAAAAGATAGAGAGTATTTTGTACAGCAAAGTTTTACTAATGATGATGGCAAACGTGTAATGCCAGATGTTGTAATTCATTTACCAGATAACAAAAAAATGATTGTAGATTCTAAAGTTTCTTTAGTAGCTTATGAGCAATTTATTAATGAGGAAGATGAAACATTAAAAGAGCAACATCTAAAAAAGCATGTGCTATCTTTAAAAACACATGTTGAGCAGTTAAGTGAAAAAAAATATGAAGATATTTACAGGATAGAATCACCAGATTTTGTCTTGCTTTTTGTACCTATTGAACCTGCTTTTGCAGTGGCTTTAAATGCCGATAATCATTTGTATAATAAAGCTTTTGAGAAAAATATTGTAATTGTAACACCTTCTACTCTTTTAGCTACATTACGTACCATAGATTCTATGTGGAATAATGAAAAACAACAAAGAAATGCTTTAGAAATTGCAAGACAAGCAGGTGCTTTGTATGACAAATTTCAAGGTCTTTTAGGTGATTTAATAAATATTGGCAAACGCATAGACGATAGTAAAAAAGAGTATTCTGGTGCTATGAATAAATTAGTTGAAGGAAGAGGAAACATTATAACAAGCATAGAAAAATTAAAGAAAATGGGTGCAAAAGCTAAAAAATCTTTACCCGAAAAAATTATAGAACGCGCGAGTTCTTAAGACCGTAGTTATTAGCTTTTATTGTTTTAAAATTCCTGTTAACTAAAATTTTAGCACTGTTTACTAATGGTAACTTTTACAGATAATACTTTAATTATATTTTTGATAAAAAACAAAATGAGAATTTACCTGTTACTTTTTACGTTACTGTTTATGTTTAGTTGCGCTAGTAGAAATATGAAATACACTAGAGCAAAAGTTTTAAAAAAAACATATGCAGGTTATCAGGTATTTCTAAATAATAAGGAAGTTCCTTTTTTTCCTTTTCTCTTTTTAGATAAGGACAATATTAAAAATACACGAATAAACAAACGAGACAAAAGCCTAAAAATTGAACAACTAAAAGAATTTAAACTGCTAAACTTTAAAGATTTAAATTTAGATAGTTTTGCTATCGTACCAGAAAAATGGAAAGCTATTGATATAATAATGATAGGTGATTTTTTAATACATGGCACTGCTAAAGAAAATATAAAAATTGAACCAAGTGCAATTAAAAGTGTAAAATATATTCCGCATAACAAAATACATACGTTAAATTTATGTGGTCATTATCATGGAAACGTATTAGAAATAGAAATTAAATAAAAAGTTATTGCGTTATTATATTTTACTAAATTAACAATAGCACAAATAAAAAGCATCAAGAATTTAATCTTGATGCTTTTTAGCTTTTATAATATCCTTATACTCGAAAGAGAAAGTATAGTAAAATATGTAATACGCAAGAGTGCGCTAATTATAAGAAGGCATTGCCTTCTTACATTACGAATAATCTTCTTGAACTCATCATAACTGCAACGCGTTCACCAATTTCATGCAACGCTTCATCATTATCTGCATTCTGAATCGCTTCATCTATAAAGTCAACCACAGCTTTCATATCTTCTACTTTTAAACCTCTCGTGGTAATTGCTGGCGTACCAACACGTATTCCTGAGGTTACAAAAGGAGATTTATCATCAAAAGGTACCATATTTTTATTTACAGTAATATCTGCTTTACCTAAAGCAATTTCTGCGTCTTTACCAGAAATATTTTTATTACGTAAATCAATTAACATACAGTGATTGTCTGTACCACCAGAAATTAATTTATAACCTTTAGCTACAAATTCTTTTGCCATTGCAGCTGCATTTTCTTTCACTTGAATTTGATATTCTAAAAACTCATCAGTTAAAGCCTCACCAAAAGCAACTGCTTTTGCTGCAATAACGTGCTCTAAAGGTCCTCCTTGGTTTCCTGGGAAAACAGCAGAATTTAGTAACATAGACATTTTTTTAGGCTTTCCACTTTTTAAAGTTAAACCAAAAGGATTATCAAAATCTTTTCCCATCATTATTAAACCACCTCTTGGTCCACGTAACGTTTTGTGTGTTGTAGTAGTAACAATATGGCAATGAGGTAAAGGATCATTTAAAATTCCTTTTGCAATCATACCAGAAGGATGAGAAATATCTGCCATTAAAATAGCACCTACAGAATCTGCAATTACTCTAAAACGCTCAAAATCGATATCTCTAGAATATGCAGAAGCACCAGCAATAATTAATTTTGGTTGCTCTTTAGTTGCAGTTTCCTGAATTTTATCGTAATTTAAAACACCTGTTTCCTCTTCTACTCCATAAAACACAGGATTGTATAATTTTCCTGAAAAGTTAACTGGAGAACCATGTGTTAAATGCCCACCATGAGAAAGGTCGAAACCTAAAATTTTATCTCCAGGGTTTAAACAAGCAAAAAATACAGCTGTATTTGCCTGAGAACCAGAATGTGGCTGAACGTTTACATACTCTGCTCCAAACAATTCTTTAGCTCTATCAATTGCAATTTGCTCTACAATATCTACAATTTCACAACCTCCATAATAACGTTTTCCAGGATAACCTTCTGCGTACTTATTCGTTAAAATAGATCCTTGCGCTTGCATTACTTGGTCGCTCACAAAGTTTTCTGAAGCAATAAGCTCCAAACCGTTTAATTGTCTTTCTTTCTCTTCCTGTATCAGGTCAAAAATTTGATTATCTAATTGCATTTGTGTTGTTTTATATCAAAGATCAAAAATAAGAAAAAACCAACTTTTAATATGATGTTTTATTAGTATTTATTAAAACTTATTAAGATTGATTAGTAATAAAATGAAGAATGTTAAAAATACGTTATTGCTATATTTTCAATCTTAAAATGATAAAAAAAATACATAGATTTGAGAAAAATAACTTGATAAATGATTATAACAGCAAACAACCCAAACAGAAAATCTTGGTTAAACGTAAAAGAAAATTCAGATTTTCCGATACAAAACATACCTTTTGGTGTTTTTATTACAAGAGACGATATTATTACCATTGGTAGTAGAATTGGCGATTTTGCTATTGATTTAGGCGCATTTCATCAATTAGGCTATTTTGAAGGAATTCCTTTGACGGATGATATCTTTTTACAAGATAATTTAAATGATTTTATTGCAGATGGTAGAAAAACATGGCGCCTAGTAAGAAACAGAATTGCCGAAGTTTTTGATGTAACCAATGGCAGTTTAAGAGATAATGCTGAGCATAAAGATAAAATTATCTTTAGAATGGAAGAAGTAGAAATGCTTTTGCCTGTTGCTGTTGGAGACTATACAGATTTTTACGCAAGTAAAGAACATGCTACAAACGTAGGTTCTTTATTTAGAGATCCAGAAAATGCTTTGCTCCCAAATTGGTTGCACATTCCTATTGGTTATCATGGTAGAAGTTCTTCTATTGTCCCTTCAGGCACAAAAATTAGAAGACCTTATGGTCAAACAAAACCCACTGAAGGAAGTAACGTGCCAAATTTTGGGCCTTCAAAGTTGATAGATTTTGAGTTAGAAATGGCTTTTATAACTACAGATGCTAATGTTTTAGGTGAAAGAATTCCTATTGAAGAAGCAGAAGAATATATTTTTGGTTTGGTGCAATTTAACGATTGGTCTGCAAGAGATATTCAAGCTTGGGAATATGTACCTTTAGGTCCTTTCTTGGGAAAAAGTTTTGCATCTACAATATCTCCTTGGATTGTTACTTTAGATGCTTTAGAGCCTTTTAGAACAGAAAACCCAAAACAAATACATGAGCCACTACCCTATTTAAAGCAAACAGGTAAAGGAAGTTATGATATTAAACTACAAGTAGGAATTCAGCCAGAAAATGGAGAAGAAACTGTAGTTGCCAATTCTAATTTTAAATATATGTATTGGACAATGGCACAACAATTGGCACACCATACTGTAAATGGTTGTCCTGTTGAAAGTGGAGATATGATGGGATCTGGAACCATTTCTGGACCAACCAAAGATAGTTTTGGCTCTATGTTAGAATTAACTTGGAAAGGTCAAAAACCGATCACTTTAAAAGATGAAACAACACGTAAATTTATAAATGATAATGATACTGTTATTATGCGCGCACACTGTGAAAACGATAAAGTAAGAATTGGCTTTGGAGAATGTATAGGTAAAATATTACCTGCTAACGAGTTTTAAAAAGTAAACTATTCTATTTTTAAATCTCAATTACTAAAACTTTTAGATTTTGAGGTTTTTTCCATTTAAAAATCTATTTCTAGTAAAAAAGTATTAAAAGCACATAAAAAAAACTCAAGAATTAAAATTCTTGAGTTTTTATAATTTATAAAAAATATTTTCCACAAAGTGGAAATTATAGTTATGCCTTAAAATTAATTTTACGCATACGTAAGCTTTCTGGAGTAACTTCTAAATACTCGTCTGCTTTAATATATTCCATATTTTCTTCTAAAGAGAAATCAACTTTTGGAGCAATTTTCATAGCATCATCTGTACCAGATTTACGCATGTTTGTTAATTGCTTTCCTTTAATTAAATTCACAGCCATATCATCAGATTTACTGTTTTCTCCAATTACTTGTCCAACATATATTTCTTGATTAATGTCTATAAAGAAAACACCTCTATCTTGTAAACGGTTTAATGCATAAGCAGTTGCTTTACCAGCTGCAGAAGAAACAATTGCTCCTTTTACTTCTTCAGTAAAATCTCCTTTATAAGGACCATATTCACTAAATCTGTGGTTAATAATTGCTGTACCACCTGTTGCTGTTAAAATTTTATTTCTTAAACCAATTAAACCTCTAGATGGTATAGAAAATTCTAAATGTTGTAAATCTCCTTTTGGTTCCATTACTAACATATCTCCTTTTCTTAAAGAAACTAAATTAATAGCTTTAGAAGCCATTTCTTCTGGCACATCAATAGACAATGTTTCCATTGGCTCGTGTTTTTTACCATCTATTTCTTTAATAATTACTTGTGGTCTTCCCACCTGTAACTCATACCCTTCTCTACGCATTGTTTCAATTAAAACAGATAAGTGTAAAACTCCACGTCCAAAAACATTAAATTTATCCTCACTATCTGTTGTTTCTACTTTTAATGCAAGATTCTTTTCTAATTCTTTAAATAACCTGTCTCTTAGGTGTCTAGAAGTTACAAATTTACCTTCTTTACCAAAGAAAGGAGAATTGTTAATGGTAAACAACATACTCATTGTAGGTTGGTCAATCTCTGTTCTTGGTAATGCTTCTGGGTTTTCTAAATCTGCAATGGTATCTCCAATCTCAAAACCATCAAGACCAGTGATAGCACAAATATCTCCACAAGGAACTTTATCTACTTGGGCTTTACCCATTCCTTCAAAAACGTGTAATTCTTTAATTCTTACTTTTTTAATAGAACCATCTGCCTTACATAAACTGTAATCTTTACCTACTTCTAAATCTCCTCTAAATACACGTCCAATAGCAATTCTTCCCGTAAATTTAGAAAAATCTAAAGAAGTAATTTGCATTTGTGGTGTTCCTTCATTGTATTTTGTTGCAGGTATAGATTCTAACACTGCATCTAATAAAGGTACAATATCTTCAGTTTCGTTTTTCCAATCTGTAGACATCCAATTGTTCTTTGCAGAACCATAAATGGTAGTAAAGTCTAATTGTTCTTCAGTTGCTTCTAAAGCAAACATTAAATCAAAAACTTTTTCGTGAACGATATCTGGAGTACAGTTTTCTTTATCTACTTTGTTTACCACTACAATTGGAGTTAATCCTAGCTCTAGTGCTTTACCTAGTACAAAACGCGTTTGTGGCATAGGACCTTCAAAAGCATCAACTAATAATAAAACACCATCTGCCATTTTTAATACTCTTTCTACTTCTCCACCAAAATCGGCGTGACCAGGAGTATCAATTACATTAATTTTTGTGTCTTTATATCTTACAGAAACGTTTTTAGAAAGAATTGTAATTCCTCTTTCACGCTCTAAGTCGTTATTATCTAACAATAAATCTGTACGTTCTTTACGCTCGTCTAAGATTTTTGCTTGATCTATAATTTTATCTACTAAAGTTGTTTTACCATGATCTACATGGGCAATAATTGCAATATTTCTGATTTCTTGCATTGGTAATTTCTTAAATTTCGTGCAAAAGTAGTCTTTTTAGATGAAACATTAGATGCTTTTTTTAAAAGTTTAACTGCCTAAAAATTAAAATACTATACACGGTTCGTTTTTATTTCATTTTCACCTAAAAACAACCATTTTTAAGATTAAACAATTGTATGTTCATTTTTTTCTCTTTTAAAAATGAAATGGCTTTTTTACTACGCAAACCAGACTTACAATACACTACTAACTCTTTATCTTTTGGTATTAAGTGTATTTTATCTGCTAATTCATGCAATGGAATGTGTAAACCACCAATATGAAACTCTTCTCTTTCCCACTCTTCTCGCACATCTAACAAATTATACTTTTCTATATTTTTTTGCAAGTCTGCTTTGGAAATTTCAATATCAAAAGTAATGCCGCAAAATAAATCGTAATTATTTTCTAAATCCGTAATTTTTAGAGTGGTATCTTTTTGAAAGTTAATAATAGTCTGACTTGCATTTAATGCGCTGTATAACAATAATTTATTAGCCAACACATTTCCAATACCTAAAATAATCTTAAGAGCCTCATTTGCCTGTAAACACCCAATAATGCCAGGTAATATGCCTAAAACTCCAATTTCTGAACAATTTGGCATTTCTTTTGGCTTTGGAGGTTCAGGGTACAAACATCTATACGTAGCACTTTGTTGGTAATTAAAAACACTTACTTGCCCTTCAAATTTAAATATAGCTCCATAAACTAAAGGTTTATTAGTAATAACTGCAGCATCGTTGGTTAAATATCTTGTAGAAAAATTATCACTACCATCTAAAATAACATCGTATTTCGTAAACAACGAAAGCGCGTTTTCTTTTGTCAATTTATTAGTATGCACATCAAATTTTACAAAGGGATTTAGTTTAGATAAACGCTTTGCAGCAATTTCTGACTTAGAGAAACCAATATCGTCTATGGTGTACAATATCTGTCTTTGTAAATTACTTTGTGCTACTACATCATCATCTATAATTCCTATGGTGCCAACTCCTGCAGCAGTTAAGTATTGTAAAATAGGACATCCTAATCCTCCTGCTCCAATAACCAATACTTTGGCTTGTTTTAGTTTTAACTGCCCAACTTCTCCTATTTCACTTAAAATAAGATGCCTATCGTATTGTTTTTTTTCTCCTTTTGTGAATTCCATTTTGTATCAAACCTTTTCAAAATGTTCCCAATCTTTCCAAACCACCTCTAAACCTCTACTTTTAAGCATGCTCACAATTTCTTCTGTACCACGTTCATCAGAAATTTCAAACTGCTCTAAAGATTCTGGCTCTACAGCGTATCCACCAGGGTTTGTTTTAGATTCTGCGCTAATAGAAGTAATTCCTAAATTAACAATATTGTTTCTAAAAATTTCACTTTCTCTTGTAGACATCGATAATTCTACATCTTCATCTAACAAACGAAAAGCACAAATTAATTGTACCAAATCTGCATCTTTCATCTCTACTTTTGGCTCTAAACCACCTGAATGTGGTCTTAAACGCGGAAATGAAATAGAATACTTTGTTTGCCAGTATGTTTTCTTTAAGTATTGTAAATGTAATGCTGTAAAAAAGCTATCTGCTCGCCAATCTTCCAAACCAAACAAAGCGCCTACTCCTATTTTATGAATACCAGCTTTACCCAATCTATCTGGAGTATCTAAACGATAATCAAAATTAGATTTTTTTCCTTTAGGATGGTGTTTTTTATATTCTTCTCTATGATAGGTTTCTTGATAGACTAAAACTGCATACAAACCGCTTTCTATTAAACTTTCGTATTCCTCTTTATCTAAAGGTTGTACCTCTATAGTTATATTAGAAAATTGAGATCGTATTAATTGAATTGCATTTTTAATATAGTTTACACCTACAGTTTTATTGGCTTCTCCTGTAACCAAAAGAATATGATCATATCCTTTATCTTTTAAAAAAGCCACTTCTTTTAGAATTTCTGAGTCCGTTAATGTTCTGCGTGGTATTTTATTGGTCATACTAAAACCACAATAGGTACAAATATTTTGGCACTCATTACTAAGATACATGGGTACATACATTTGTATAGTGTTTCCAAATCTTTTTTTAGTAAGCAACTGACTTTTTTGTGCCATTTGCTCTATAAATGGTTTTCCTGCAGGAGATATTAACGCTTTAAAATCTTCTAAATCAATTTTTTCTTTGGCTAAAGCCGATTGCACATCTTCTGTAGTTTTTTTAAAAATACTTTGCAGCGTTTCCTCCCAATTGTAAGTATCAAATAGTTCTTTAAAATGGCTCATATTTTTAATTTAAAAAAGACGTTAGCGGACTACTTGCTTCTGCAGTATTTTTTATGCTAGCCAGTTTTGCTTCAAAAGCCATTCTGCCAGCAATAACTGCTTTTTCAAATGCTTTTGCCATTTTTACAGGATCTTTAGAAACTGCTATTGCTGTATTTACTAAAACAGCATCTGCACCTAATTCCATAGCAAATGCAGCGTGAGATGGAGCTCCAATACCAGCATCTACAATTACAGGTACATTAGATTGTTCTATAATTATTTCTAAAAAATCAACAGTTTTTAAACCTTTATTACTTCCAATGGGTGCACCCAAAGGCATTACACATTGCACACCAACATCTTCTAAACGTTTACACAAAACAGGGTCTGCATGTATATAAGGCATTACTACAAAACCTAATTTCACCAATTCTTCTGCTGCTTTTAAAGTTTCTATAGCGTCTGGTAATAAATACCTAGGATCTGGATGAATTTCTAATTTTACCCAGTTGGTTTCTAGGGCTTCTCTAGACAATTCTGCCGCAAAAACTGCTTCTTTCGCATTTCTTACACCAGAGGTGTTTGGTAATAAATTAATGTGCGAATGATTTAAATGGGTTAAAATATCATCGTCATTATTGTTAATATCTACTCTTTTTAAAGCCACTGTTACCAACTCGCTTTTAGAGGCCAATAAAGCTTCTTTCATTACCATTGAAGAACTAAACTTACCAGTTCCTGTAAATAATCTAGAGCTAAATTCTTTATTTGCTATTTTTAATATGTCAATCATTTTTTAGCTATTTTTTGTTTAAATCATACACTTGTTCACGAGTGCTTTCATCTTCTAAAATTTTATGAAAAGTGGAAATTTTATTAAAATCGTTTGTAATTTCACTAGATACAGCCAAGCCATACAAACCCAAATTTTTAAACTTGGTTGCATTTTGTAAAGTAACCCCTCCAATTGCCAAAATTGGTGTTGTAGCTTGTAATGCACCAATAATTTTTTGATAACCTTCAAAACCTAAAACAGGACTCAATTCTTTTTTTGTTTTTGTAAATTGAAAAGGACCTAAACCAATATAATCTACATTTTTAGCAACTAATTTTTCACAATCATTTAAGGTATTTGCTGTACCACCTATGGTGTACCATTTGCCTAAATACTCACGTGCTTTTAGTGGGCAAAAATCGTTTTTACCTAAATGTACACCATCTGCATTTACTAATTTTGCAATTTTATAAAAGTCGTTAATAATTAATCTTGTTTGGTAGAATGCTGTTATTTCTCTCGCTTTTTTTGCGGTTTCTAAAACCGTATCAAAATCTACATTTTTTAACCTTAATTGTACACAAGCAATTCCAGAAACACAAGCCTGCTTTATATTTTGCAAATGTGCCTCTGTATCTTTTCCTTGTGATATATAATGTAATTTGTGTATCATTTTAATTGATAATTGTGGGTTCCTAATAAAGAAGTATTTGATGTTAAAAAGTACTCGATATACTTTTTTGTTTTTTTACAAGCTACTTCTATTGTATTATGCTGCGTTAAATTAGCAGCTAAAGAAGATGATAAAACGCAACCACTTCCATGTTTTTCAGAAATTTTATGTATGTTTTCTTTTGAAGGCTCTAAAGTGATTTTTATATTTTTATTATAAATAATTTGATCCCAACCTTTTTTATGAACTCTATGACCTCCTTTTAAATATAAATTGGTTCTTTCTGTTATAAATTGAATGGTTTCTTCTACCGATTTTTCTGGAAATAAAGCTTTTATCTCATCATAATTTGGGGTGATAAAAAAACAATTTTTAAATACCTTTTCTAAAATTTCTAAATTTTGATGCGAATGAAATGTAAAACCAGCACTCGCTTTTAATACAGGATCTAAAATTATTTTAATGTTAGGATTTTGTTCTTTTAATAAAATAGTAACTTCTAACAAGGTTGCCCAAGATTCTATAATACCAATTTTAACAGTGTCTATTAAAAAACGTTTAAAAAGTATTTTAATCTGATTTAAAATAACCTGTTTTTCTATCCAAATACACGCTTTAAAAGCAGTATCATTTTGAACTGTAACTGCTGTACAAACCGATAAACCATAAAGATTATGGGCCTCAAACGTTTTAATATCTGATGTAATGCCTGCACCACTAGATGGATCTAAACCTGCAATTGTTAAAATATATGCTTTGGGTTTCATAAAAAATATTTTTAAGCGTTTTTATACACTGTATTTATTTGCACAAAACTTTCCACAGGATTTTTCGCATTCCAAATGCCGCCTAAAACTCCAATTCCCTTATAACCTAGCTGCAACGTTTCTTGTATGTTTTTTGAATGAATGCCACCCATACCAATAATAACTTTATCTATATGGTTTACATCAAATCCTTTTCCTTCATATCCTTTTTTAGAAATTGATGTAAAAACGGGACTTAACAAATGATAATCAAATTCAAAATAACAATCTTTTAAAACTTCTGGTTCATGAAAAGAAGAGCTAATTGTTTTACCATACATGTTTAAATTTTTAAAATACGCACTTGGATTCTCTATGTGATATTTACGTTTTTGCTCTTGAAAATGAATGCCTTTTAAATCAAAGTCATTTATTAATTCATGATAATAATGTAATACAATTCGGTTATGGTATTTTTTGTCTATTTTATTTAAATAGGCAACATGCTCTTCGTAGTTTTTTTCTGGTTTTCTTAAATGATAATACTGCAACCCTTCTTTAAACAATTGGTGCAAAATTTCAATTTCGTTTGCAATATCTTTTTCTGGAGCAATAAGTACAATCATATTTTTTATTAATTTATATACAGATTATTTTGATTTTACAACTTGTAATGGCAACTCTATTTTGAGTTAGGGATTGAAGTGGCATCCTTTTGTTTTTACAAAAGATAAAACGGAAAGCCCGACCACGCTCTAAAAGCGTGGGAACTTCCATAAAATATTATAAATAAACTTTAGACCCTTTTTCTTTAAACTCTTTCGATTTTTCTTCGAAACCTTTTGCAATTACTTCATTGTCTACTATATCATTTTCGGCGGCAAAATCTCTAACTTCTTGCGATATTTTCATAGAACAGAACTTAGGACCACACATAGAACAAAAATGTGCCACTTTTGCGCCGTCTGCAGGCAATGTTTCATCATGATATTCTAAAGCGCGTTCTGGATCTAAACCTAAATTAAACTGGTCTTCCCAACGAAACTCAAAACGAGCCATACTTAATGCATTATCTCTGTGCTGCGCGCCTGGATGTCCTTTTGCTAAATCTGCAGCATGTGCAGCCAATTTGTAAGTTACAACGCCTACTCTAACATCTTCTTTATTTGGCAAACCTAAGTGTTCTTTTGGAGTTACATAGCACAACATGGCACAACCAAACCAACCAATCATTGCAGCACCAATACCAGATGTAATATGATCATAACCAGGTGCAATATCTGTGGTTAAAGGCCCTAAAGTATAAAAAGGAGCTTCATCACACACGTCTATTTGTTTTTCCATATTCTCTTTAATCATATGCATTGGTACATGTCCTGGACCTTCGATAAAGCATTGCACTTCGTGCTTGCGTGCTATTTGTGTTAACTCGCCTAAAGTTTCTAACTCTGCAAATTGTGCTTCGTCATTTGCATCTGCAATAGAACCTGGTCTTAAACCATCTCCTAGAGAAAAGGCAACATCATACGATTTTAAAATTTCACAAATATCTTCGAAATGAGTGTACAAAAAACTTTCTTTATGGTGTGCCAAACACCATTTTGCCATAATAGAACCACCTCTAGAAACAATACCTGTAACACGTTTTGCTGTCATGGGCACATAACGTAGCAAAACACCTGCGTGAATTGTAAAATAATCTACACCTTGCTCTGCTTGTTCTATTAATGTATCTCTAAAAATTTCCCAAGTTAAATCTTCTGCAACTCCGTTTACTTTTTCTAACGCTTGGTAAATTGGCACAGTTCCAATAGGTACTGGAGAGTTGCGTATAATCCACTCACGGGTTTCATGAATATTTTCTCCTGTAGATAAATCCATAATATTATCTGCACCCCATCTACACGCCCAAACTGCTTTTTCTACCTCTTCTTCTATTGAAGATGTTACTGCAGAATTACCAATGTTGGCATTTATTTTTACCAGAAAATTTCTACCTAAAATCATAGGTTCTGCTTCTGGGTGATTAATGTTTGAAGGAATTACAGCACGCCCTCTTGCAACTTCTGAACGCACAAATTCTGGTGTAATTTTATCTGGAATAGAAGCTCCAAAATGTTCTCCTTTGTGCTGTTTTCTTATTTCCGTCATTTCGTCTATTCGTTGATTTTCTCGAATAGCGATGTACTCCATTTCTGGCGTTATAATTCCTTTTTTAGCATAATGTAATTGGGTAACATTTTGTCCTTTTTTAGCACGCAATGGTTTCTTTAATAAAGAAAAACGCATGTGGTCTAAACTTTTATCGTTTAAACGCTCATTACAATATTTAGAAGAAAAACCCTCTAATTGTTCTACATCTCCACGATCTTTGATCCAGTTTTCGCGAATTCTTTCAATTCCTGCATGAATGTCTATTTTTTTGTTAGGATCTGTATAAGGACCAGAAGTATCATAAACTGTTACAGGCTCATTGGGTGTTTTTTTCTTTGTTAGAGAATCTGTAGTATCACTCAAAGAAATTTCGCGCATTGCTACTTTAATCTGAGGATGAATTTTTCCTTGCACATAAATCTTTTTAGATTTTGGAAAAGGATTTCTTGTTACTCCATCTTGTTTTGGGGCGGTGTCTTTTTTTTTCATAATGATATTAGATTGTTTATAGCTAGTATTTTAAAAGTAATTTTAACCACCTTGTGTGGATTTAATTATTAAAACATCATCATTATCTTGAAGCGTTTGCAAAGACCAATCGGTTTTTTTTATAACACTGCCATTAATAGCAATAGCAATCCCGTTCGTTTTTATGTTTAAAAAACGAACTAAATCTTCTAACGCTAATGTTTCTGAAAATTGATGATTTTCTTGGTTTACTTTTATAGTAATCATGTTTATACGATTTTACTGTAAACCAAAGAGAAGTAACAATACTAAATCTAAGCAACTTTTTCCTACGTTGGTATTAACCAAATCAGGTTCTAAGGATTTTTCTCAAACTAATTTAATAGCTACTCCTAAAGTTTACTATGTAAAGATAACAAGAAAACTATTTAAAAACGTGACTTTTAACTTTAAATTTTAGGCTAGTACTAATATTAATAAACTTGAATAGAATTTACCTGAAAATTATAAGTACGCCGTTTTTTCTTTAGCTATTTAAAAAAAAAGCAGCATTTTTAGTTTTTACCCTAAAAATACTGCTTAAAGAATGCTATAAAATGTGAAGCTATTGTAAAATTAAAAAAGCCTTTTACTTCACTTTATCGTAATTGTCATCCCAATTTTTAGGCTGGGGATTTTCTTTTAATTTCCCTAAGGACTTTGCAACAAGCATAGAAACTGTAGCATCTCCTGTAACGTTTACAACAGTTCTGCACATATCTAAAGGCCTATCTACAGCAAAAATAAGTGCAATACCAATAGGTAAAAATTCCGCAGGAAAACCAATAGTTTCTAAAACAATTACCAACATTACAATACCTGCACTTGGCACTGCAGCACTACCAATAGATGCTAAAACAGAAGTACCAATTATTACCAATTGATTGCTTAAGGTTAAGCCTTCTGGCCATAAAACTTGCATTATAAAAACGGCTGCAATTCCTTGGTATAAACTTGTACCATCCATATTTACAGTAGCACCAACTGGTAAAACAAAACCAGATACTTCTTTGTCTACACCTAAATGCTCTTCTACCCTTTCCATAGTTACAGGTAAAGTGGCTGCACTAGAACTTGTAGAAAAAGCTAATAATTGTGCTGGACTAATTTGTTTTAAAAACCAAATTGGCGATTTTTTTGTGTAGATACTAACTAAGGTAAGATAAAAAGTAATCATTAACAACAAACCACCAAGCACGCATAAAGCATAAGATAGTAGTTTTACTAAAATTTCTGTATCATCAAAAGCTATAATTACGTTTGCTAATAATGCAAAAACAGCATAAGGCGCAAAAAGCATAATTAAATCTACCATTTTCATTACCATTTCATTTAAAGAATCGAAAAAGTCTACCAATGGTTTTGCTTTTTTTTCTGATATTAATAACAAAGAAATTCCTACAAATAAAGCAAAGAAAATTATTTGCAACATACTGGCATCCGTAAATGCTTTAAAAATATTACTCGGAAAAATATCTACCAAAGCTTGTAAAGGCCCTGCATCATTTTGTGCACCTGCCTTTGTCAACTTATCAGTTACACCAGATGACGTAGCGTATTTTTCTTTTATTTTAGAAATAGTATCTATAGACATGCCTGTGCCCGGTTTCACCAAATTTACAATACCTAAACCTATTATAACAGCAACAATGGTTGTAGAAAGGTAAATACCAATTGTTCTAAAACCCATTTTTTTGATTTTAGAAATATCTTTTAAATCGGAAATTCCTTTAATTAAAGATGCCAAAATTAGCGGAACAGCAATTAGTTTTAATAGATTTATAAAAATTGTACCAAATGGTTTTATCCAATCTGTTACAAAGCCTTTCCCTCCATCTATATTATTCATGACAAAGCCAAAAATAATACCCAATGCCATTCCTATTAAAATTTTCCAGTGTAGTGCTAAGTTTTTCATTAATTCTTTTACCTTTTTAAAAATTGAAAGATAAAAAAATATTTAATTTTTCCGTGACTTTATTTATATATTGTGTCATATTTTTAGAGAACAAACATATTCATTATTAAAAATATAAAAATGGCAGGAATTTTAGATTTATTAAACAGTGATTTAGGAAAGCAAATTATATCTGGAGTAGCAGGCTCTACAGGAACAGATTCTGGCAAAGCAGGAAATGTATTAACAATGGCGTTACCAGTTTTAATGAAAGCAATGGAACGCAATACTGCAACACCAGAAGGTGCACAAGGCTTACAAAACGCTTTAGAAAATAAGCATGATGGCAGTATTTTAGACAACTTAGGTGGTTTTTTTGGTGGTGGTGTAGATGATGCTGTAAAACAAGATGGAGCAGGAATTTTAAAACATGTTCTTGGTGCTAAACAATCTGGAGTTGAACAAATTATTGGTCAGAAATCTGGTTTAGATGCGGGTGCTGTTGGTAATATATTAAAAGTAGCGGCACCAATTTTAATGGGAGTTTTAGGAAAGCAAAAAAGAGAACAAAACATTACAGATTCTAACGGAATTGGAGGTCTTTTAGGCGGTTTATTAGGCGGTGCAAGTAATTCTGGACCAGTAACTACAGAACAAAGTTTCTTGGAAAAAATACTAGATGCAGATGGTGATGGTAGCGTTATAGATGACGTTGCTGGAATGTTTTTAGGCGGTGCTGAAAAAAAATCTGGAGGATTAGGTGGAATGCTTGGTGGTCTTTTTGGAAAATAAAATCAGGTATGAAGTTTGAAGTTTGAAAAAAAACTAAAATGTTTATACTAAAATCACTAAACTAATTTCAATAAATTAATAAAAGTAAAAAGCTCAAAATCTTTACGATTTTGAGCTTTTTTATTGAACCTCTTCTTTTTTCTATATTTAGTTTTTAACTATTTTTCTAATTGCAATTTTACCTTTGTTATTTTGTATTTTAATTAAATATACTCCTTTTGATAAAGTACTTACATCAACTCTATTTTCACTAGTTTCTAATACTTTTTTACCTAGAATACTATACATTTCAATTTTTTGAATTGTGATATTGTTTGTTTTGATGTTTAAAACATTTGATACTGGATTTGGATACATGGTAATATTGTTTACAAAATCTTCGTCTTGAACACTTAACGTAGAGCTAAAATTAGCAGTTATATTTTTATCAGCATCCATAGTAACTGTAGTTATAGCTGCAGTTCCTGTAATATCTCCTGTCCATTCTGCAAATGCAAAGTTTGCATCTGGTGTTGCTGTTAATGTTACTAGTGTTCCATCATCATAAGTTCCGTTTACTGGTGCAGGACTTGCTGTAACAGCACCATCTGTAGCCACAATTGTTAAGGTTCTTTGTATTTTACTAAATTGTGCAGTTACTGTTTTGTCAGCATCCATAGTAATACTTAATGGATTTGTAGTTCCTGTTGCATCTCCAGACCAACCATCAAACTGAAAACCTGCATCTGGGGTTGCTGTTAAGGTTATCACTGACCCCTCATCATAAGTTCCGTTTACTGGTGCAGGACTTGCTGTAACAGCACCATCTGTAGCCACAATTGTTAAGGTTCTTTGTATTTTACTAAATTGTGCAGTTACTGTTTTGTCAGCATCCATGGTAATGCTTAATGGATTTGTAGTTCCTGTTGCATCTCCAGACCAACCATCAAACTGAAAACCTGCATCTGGGGTTGCAGTTAATTGCACAGCTTCACCATCTTCATAAGTTCCATTAACTGGATTAGGGTTAGTTGTAATTGTTCCATTAACAGCTGCCAATGTAAGCGTTCTATTAATTGGTGTTGATGCTCCAAACTCGTATGCACCTAAATCAACAGTTCCATTAAAAATTCTAGAATTCCCCAAAAGATCAGTTCTAGAGCTTGAAAGAACTTTTGTATTATCTCCTGCATCAATAGCTGGAGAAGTAGCCAATAAAGTAAAATCTTTAGCTGTTACATTAGAAAATTCTGGTATTGAAGCTGTTACATTTACCTTTCTATTTGCAGGTATTTGATTTAGTAAATCTTGAGCAATACAATTATTTGCGCTTAAAATAACATTTCTAAAATTTGCTAGACTGTTCCCTATAGATCTTAAAGAGCCATTAATATTGTTCAGATTATAATAATAAATAGAATTCGCTGTTTCTAAAAATATTCTACCGCTTCCATTTCTTGAAGCGTTTATAACAGAAGAAGTAGCGTTGGTATTTGAAGCAAAATTATTTCCTACAAATGTAGAATTAATAATTCTTACATTTTGTGTAGCGTTACTATCTTGTCTAAACCAAGCAACTGAACCTGGTGCACTTGCATTACTTGCATCATTAACAATATTGTCATTAAATAATGAATTGGTAATATTAACATTTAATACTTCACCATTTTGACCTCTAGTATATAAAACAGCACCAAATTTTGCTAAATTATTAAGAGCTTCTACATTTTCTAAATTTAAATCTCCTTTAACATCTAAAGCTCTAATTAAGCCTCCGCCCAAACAAACATTGTTTTTAAATATACAATTTTTTATTGTTGTATTTTTTGTGCCTGAATTTATGAAAATACCAGCCCCACCTTTTTGATCTCCTGTGCTGCCGTTAGCATGGCCATCTTGTATGGTAAATCCATCTAAAACTGTATCATCAGCAATTATTTTTATAATATTAAAAGCATTATCTCCTCTATTATTACCTGAAAAATCTAAACCTGTGTCATTATTATTAATGTCTCCTGATAAAATAGTAACATTTGTTTTTACATTTCTTTCGCTTAAATTAGTTTCTGTACCGCTAAAACCTCCATATAATTTATTTTCATTACCAATTCTAAAAGACTTATTACGTGCAGATGGCACATAAGTACCTGCAGCAACCCAGAATTCTTTTCCAGTTTTTCTATCAACTGCTTCCTCTAAACTTGTGTAGGCATCTGCCCAACTAGAACCATTATTGGCACCAGTAGCATTAACATCTACAAAATATTGATCTCTTGGAGGTAAAATAGTGATATTTCCGATGAGTTGAATTTGACTAACATCTAAAATTCTATTAAAAACTCTGATATCATCTAATGCCCCAGTGTAGAAATTACCACCTCCTTGAAAAACTCTAAAATCTTGACCTGCAACAGTAAAATTAGGCTGATTAGATGTTGGCACTAATGGAGTTCTTGCAGAATTTTCAAAAATACCATCTATAAATAGTTTCAATTCAAATTGAGTTGTAGCACCTGTAGTAATTTTCTCTATAGTATAGGCAATATGATGCCAATTATTATCATTAACAATACCTCCAGAAACCCTAGTTATAGGTTGACTTCTACAACTATTATTACAAGTTGCTCTTATTATGGCTTCTACACCCGAATTTAAAGTAGAAATTCCATGACCCACTAAACCACCAAACTGTGGGCCAGAAGCAACAGTACTTTGTATCATTTCATTATTATTTCCATTACTAACATTAGTCTTCATAAAAAAAGATACTGTTAAATTTTCTCTAATACCAATGCCGTTCGCTCTTAAGCCTGTAGCTCCTGCAGACTCTAAAGCACTCATAGCACTTCCATCTTGACCTTCAACTACTGTTGGTGCATTTCCGTTTATTAAACTTAAATTGTTTTGAATACTACCAGTACTGTTTAAACTTCCTTGGCTAAAATCATATTTTAATAAATCGTCACTTGGCTCAACTTCGCTTAAAGATTCTATTTCAAATAAATCTAAAGGACGAGTCCAAACTTTTATATCATCAAGTTTTCCAATAAACTGAAACGCACCAGGAGATCTTGACCATAATGCTGTTCTGTTTCCATTAAATAAAACTCTATTTGCTGCAATTGATTGATATGGTGTAGTACCTGTACCATTTTGAACACCGTCTACAAATAAACTTACTCGAAATCTATCATTATTGCCATCTACTTCTTTAGAAACCACAACTATAATATGATGCCAGTTACCATCTGAAATACTAGAAGAAGTAGAGGCATTTGCTAAACCAGAATTTACTACATCTATAGAGGCTCTTATTCCCCCGTTTTCTTGAGCAATGCTTATTCCACCACTATTCCCATTATTATTGTTATTCCATTGTTTCATTATTAATCGATAAGAACTATCAGATTGAGTTAAATTTACCCAAAAACTAAAAGTAAATTCTTCTCCAGTTGCACTATAGTTGCCAGAATTCATACCAAAAGATCTAATTTCTAAAGCATTATTGGCAACTCCATTTCTATCTTCTGTAGAGTTATAATCTGTGCCTGAAATAATCATATCTTTATTTCCGGGATTTGCTAAATTGGTAAAGTCGTTATTTGTAAAATCGTAACGTTTTTCATAGTCTGTTGGTCCTTGGGCTAATAAAATGCTTGTAATAAAAAGCATTAAAGCAAGTAATCTTAATTTCATAATATTTATTTTTTTAATTATAACACAAAAATGCAACCTTATTTAGGCTGCATTTGGTGTTTTTTAGTGAATAGTATTGTTTTCTTAGTAAACCGTAAATTAATTTATTGTTTTTGAACCACCACAATTGGTATTGGCTTTATAAACTGATCTAGAAGTAGTTTTAAAGTAATAAGTATTGGTATCTTTCTTTAACTTTGTTTGTAAATAAGCGTCTCTTTTACAACTCCAAGAAACAGATTGCCCAACACCAATTAAAGTTCCTGCGTTTCTAGATCCCTTAGAGGCTATATAAATAGTACTTCCCGATTTATTTATCAGGGTTACTTCATTTTTTTTAGCATATCCGTTTGCTCTTCGTCTATTTTCTATTATTGCTTGTCCTTCTGCACTTTTCCAATACGCATCATTTTTAGATTTTACTTTGCCATAATACGCATTTACAGCATTGTTTATTTTGGCAATATCAGCTTTGTCTTTTGCAGTTAAAACATAGCTATTTTGTTTGGCTTCCATTTGCTTTAAATACTTTCTAACAAAAGCAACCAAATCCATACTTTCTGCTTTTTTACAAGCAGGACTAGTACATTCAGATGGTGCGTTGTTTACTGCAGCATCTTTTAGTTTTTTCATAAATGCACCAAACTTCTTTTTCTTTTTCTTTTTAGTCGATGTATTGGTTTCATCGCCTTTAGCTCCTACTCTAATGTAAATTTCATCTATTGAATTAAACCCATTGCCATCTTTTGCTTTCCAAACATTACCAATTTTAAAGATATAATCGTCTATAGCTACAAAGCCTTTGCGTGATATTCTGTCTACAACATGTGAAACATTTGGATAGCCAATAATTTTACTCGATTTAGATTTTGTTGCATCAATGGTAAAAATACCTGCTTTATCATTTTTAGTTGCAGCTACCATTTTTAAACCAGCATATACACCGTTAAACTTTATAATTTCAGCTTTTAGTTGGTATTGCTCTCCTTTGATGTGTTGTTTGCCATTATCATCTTTATAAACAGAGTAATAACGTTGATAAACAGCATCTTTTCCATTTTTTTCTATGGTTTTAAAAAATGAAGTCTGCGCAAAAGATGTTAGTGTAAAAAATAATACGGTTAAAGTTGTTAGTGTTTTCATAATTTCTATATTTTTTATTTAAATATAGAATTAGATTGCGTTTTTAAACATAACTATTTAGTGAACGGTAAGTATTTGTTTTTAAACGGTACTTAATTAAAAGAAGTGTTTATCATTTGTAAAAAAGCATCTTTACGATCTCTAGCAATAGGAATGGTTTTTTTATTTTGCATCACAACGTGCAAACCATCTTTTTTAACCACTTCTTTCATAAATTTTAAATTGATTAAATAAGATCTGTGTGGTTTGTAAAATAATGGTTTGTCTTTTAATTGATCTGAAAAATGTTTGAGTGTTTTACAAATCAACTGGCTTTTGCCATCATTAAGATGCACTTTGGTATACACACCATCTGCTTCAAAAAATAGAATTTCGTCATGTGAAGCAAAAATGATTCCTTTAGGTATTTCTAAAGCAATTTTATTTAAAGACAATTGCTGAAAAGCTTTTTCTAAATTCTGTAATTTATGGTTGATATTTTCTTCTTTTATGGCATCTTTTGCCTTTTGTAATGCTAATTTTAAATCTTCTATATCTATAGGTTTCATTAGATAATCTATAGCAGATAAACGAAATGCCTCTATTGCATACTGACTGTATGCTGTTGTGAAAATTATTTGAAAATCTATAGGTTCATTTTTAAAAAAATCTAAAATTTCTAAACCCGAATGTTGTGGCATTTCTACATCTAAAAAGACAATTTTAGGTTGTTTATTTTTAATTAAGGCAACACCATCTACTAAATTAGAAGCTTCTAAAATTTTGGTAATTCCTGTGCATTCTTCTCTAAGCAAAGTTCCTAAAACATTTCTTGCTCTACTTTCATCATCAATAATAATTACATTCATAGTTATTTTTTTACGGGGATATTAATTATAACTTTTGTTCCTATTGCCAAATTATCATTATACAAATCTTCTATTTTTAGTGTTGAATTTGTATTATTTGCAAGGTTTAATAAATCTATTCTTTTTTGGTTTGCAGAAGTTGCAAAAGATTTTGGCTTGTTATTTCTTTTTTTATTTATTTCTGCTGATGCTACTCTTCCTATTCCGTTATCTGTGATAATACAAACTAAATTTTCTTGTTTTTTCAAAAATTCGATTTGTATTTTTTTATCTTCTTTTTTATGTAATAGACCATGTTTTAAAGAGTTTTCTACATAAGGTTGCAAAAATAAAGAGGGTAAATAAACAAGACTTGTATTTAATGCTTTATCCACATTTATTTCGAAAAACAAACCATCATTAAAACGATCTTTTTCTAAGTCTAAATAGAGCTGTAACGCTTTCAATTCTTCTTCTAAAGTGATTTCATTTTTTTGACTGTGTTCTAAATAAATTCGAATCAATTTAGAAAACTTAACTAAATATTGTCTTGCTAATTTTTTTTCATTTAAAATGATAAAATCCTGAATGGAATTTAAGGCATTGAATATAAAATGCGGATTCATTTGAGATCGTAAATTCTCTAATTGAGAAAAAACCAACTCTTTGCTAATTTCGGCTTTTTCTAAAGCAATTTTTTGCTCTTTTTGCAGTCTTTTATTCTTTTTATCAAAATACAAATAAATAAAAATCAGCAGAATTAAACCACATAATAACAAAAACCAAATAGATTTATAAAACGGATTTGTAACTTGGATTTTTAGTGCAATAGCATCTGAATATTGCGTTTCATATTTATTTTTTGCTCTAACTTTTAAAGTGAAATTACCTGTTGGTAAGGTGTTAAAATTGATAAAGTTAATTCCTGCTGCAATTCTAGTGTAGTTTTTAGAAAAACCATCTAACCAGTATTCATAGATAATATTTTCTTTAGATTGAAAGCCATTGCTGTTAAAATATATTTTAAAGTCGCTTTTATCTTGTTTTAATTGCAATTCTTCTTTTAATGCTACAGGTGCTCTATTAACCTCTAAACTGTTAAAATAAATCTTTGGTTTTTCCTTAGTTTTAAATACTTTATTCTTATTAAAGCTAATAATATTAGTATTCGTATTTAAAAAAACCAAACTATCTAATACTGCAATATTATTTATAGTATATGTAGCTAAACCATCTACTTTAGTAATAGTTTTTATTTTTTTTTCTTTGTAATCATAAGTTTGTAAACCTTTATCTGTAGAAATCCACAAGGTCTTATCTGCCGCTTGTAAATCGTTAATAATGGTAGATGCCAAACCATTTTTCACGATTAAACTGTCTGTAAAACAATTGTTTTTATAAGCTAAAATACCATTGGTATGTGTAGAAATCCAAACAGTACCATCTGCTGTTTTTTCCAATAAAGAACCATAAACTTTTTTAGAATTATATAGTGGTGTTCTAAATTTTTCATCCTTTGGATAATATTCTGCAAAACCATCTATTAAAGTTACAAAATGTTGTTTTGTTTGGTCTACATAGACAGCATTGTAAGACCTTTTACTAATAAACTCATGCTTTGTATTTGTACTAAAATCAAATGCTAAAAAAGAGCCAGATGAACTTACCAAATACATATCATCCTTAATATAATCGATACTTTTAGCTGCTCCTAAATTGAATTTTTTAGAGGTATTATTTGTTAAATTATAAACTGTGGTAATGTTATTATTAATAATAAACAACTCGTTAGATATATTGTTATAATACAGGCTTTTAACAGCAGTTAAAGATGTAAAATTTAAATAATTAATGCTTTTATTGCTAATATTATATTCTAAAACTCGTCCGTTATTTTTGGCAAGAAAAAGTGTGTTTTCATTCTTTTTTAAAAGAAAAGTAATGTCTTTAAATTGGTCTTTATCATATATTTGAAAAGCCAAATTAGAAATTACATAAATTCCATTTTTCAAAGTAGAAAACCATAAATTTTTATTTTTATCTAACAGGTAATCAGTCGCATAATTTTCTTTAAAATAGTGTTGTAAAACTTGTAGCGAATTGTCTTTTATTTTACAGAAATAAATACCTTTATTACTTAATAAATAAATGGTATGCTCTTTAACAATAACTTTATGAATTACCTTACCATTTATTTTTTTTGGTATTTCTAAATATCTATTTGAATTTAGGTTTTTTAACTTTAATAACAGTTCGCTTTCATTTTGTTCTAAAATATATGTGTTTTCTTGATAAGCAAACAACTGTCTTGTAGCTCTTTTAAAATTTTTGGTAGTATTTAGTAAACCAATAGCTTTTAATTTACTTTTTAAGCTATTTAGCTTATAAACAGTATCATTTCTAGTAAAGTAAAAATGATCTAATTTCTTCTGAAAACTGTTATTATTTAGTTGAATAACACCAGCTAATGTTTTTTCTATTTTTTTTGAATCGAGCGCAACAAATAAAATTTTATCTTTGTTGTAAACGACTAAATGTTTATCAAAAAAATAATAATCTACTAAAGTTTTTACATCTTCAAAATCTTTATACAACTCTAGTCTATCATTATTTATATAAAAAAATTGACCCGCTAAATTGTTGCACCACAATCTGCCTTGTTCGTCTAATTTTAAACTAAAAAGAGAGCGACCTCTTTTTAAAGGGTTTGTAAATAACTTGTATTCTCTACCATCATATCTATACAAACCTTTATCTGCAGCTAACCAAATAAAACCTTGGTTATCTTCTAACATGTCATAAATTGTTACATCTGGCAAGCCATCTTTTTCTGTTAAATGTATGGCAAGAGGCTCTTGTGCAGATGAAAAAAATGCAAACAGGAATAAAAAGAGAATAAAAATTGTATTTTTTCTCACATATTAGCTTTGTTTCAAAAATACAATTAATTAAAAAAATAAAATGATTTTACTTAGTGAATGGTGCTATATTCTTAGCAAACTACTTTATTGTGGTACAAAGCAAGATTTATACAATTCTTCATAGACAGGTAAAATTGTTTCTAAAGAAAATTTTTTGGTGTGCAATTTTGCATTTTCTTTAAAACGTGTCAAAGTAGCATCGTCTTTTAAAATGGCTATGGCATTTTTAGCCATATCTTCAACATCGCCTAAATTGCTTAAAAAACCTGTTTCTCCATGAATATTTACTTCTGGCAAACCACCTGTATTTGTAGAAATTACGGCACTTTTAGCAGCCATAGCCTCTAATGCTGCCAAACCAAAACTCTCTGTTTGTGACGGTAATAAAAACACATCTGTATAACAAAGGATTTTTTCTATTTCTGTACTATTTCCTAAGAAGAAAACATCCTGATCTATTTTTAACTTTCTGGCCAATCTTTTTGCCTTTATTTTTTCTGGCCCTTCACCAACCATTAATAATTTAGAAGGAACCGTCTTTCTTACTTCATTAAAAATTTTAATTACATCTTCTACCCTTTTTACAGGTCTAAAATTACTGATATGCGTTAAAATGCGTTCGTGTGGTTTTGCTAATGCACTTCTTTTACATTCTTGTTTATGCGCATTATCGTACTTATTGGTATCTATAAAATTATAAACAACTGCAATATCTTTGGTAATATTGAACAAGGAGTTTGTGGTTTCTTTTAAATTATTAGATACAGAAGTAACAATATCTGAATTATTAATACTAAATTCTACTGCTGTTTTATAATTTGGGTGGCTACCTACCAAAGTAATATCTGTGCCATGCAAAGTGGTTACTACACCAATATTTATTCCCTTTTCATTTAGCATTTGTTTGGCCATATATGCTGCATACGCATGTGGTATGGCATAATGCACATGTAAAACTTCTAAACTATACTTTCTTACAACTTCTACCATTTTACTAGATAGTGCCAATTCATAAGGTTGATACTCAAATAAAGGATATTCTTCTACCTGAACTTGATGAAAATGTAAATTATGTGATAAAAAGTCTAAACGTACAGGATGATTGTAGGTTATAAAATGGACTTCATGCCCTTTATTTGCCAAAGCCATACCTAATTCTGTTGCTACTACTCCACTTCCACCAAAGGTGGGATAACATACAATACCTATTTTCATAAATAATTATAAATTGTAAAAATTAATTGTTTTTATAATCTTAGATGTAAAGATAACTGTAATCTTACAAAGGATACAAAATGAAATCATAAAAAAAGAGTTTTTCAATTGCTTGAAAAACTCTTTTTTTTACATGTGTAAATGTTTAATTGTGTAATTGTGTAAACATTAAATTCTAAAAATACTTCACACAATTTAACCATAACAGTTCCTTCCCTTTGGGAAGGTTAGGATGGGGATTGCTTTAGTAATCCCCTAAAGTGGCAGGATTTTGCGCTAAAGCGTTTTCTAACTGCTCGTCATTTGGTGCTTTACCATGCCAAGCATGTGTATGCATCATATAATCTACGCCATTACCCATTTCTGTAGTTAGTAAAATACAAATTGGTTTTCCTTTACCTGTTAATGCTTTTGCTTCTGCTAAACCTGCTAAAATGGCTTCAATATCGTTCCCTTTTTCTACTTCTAAAACGTCCCAACCAAAAGCTTCAAATTTTGCTTTAATGCTTCCCATTGGTAATACATCGTCTGTAGAACCGTCTATTTGTTTTCCATTTAAATCTACAGTTGCAATTAAATTGTCTACTTTTTTAGCAGATGCATACATAATTGCTTCCCAGTTCTGGCCTTCTTGTAACTCTCCATCTCCGTGTAAAGTGTACACTAATTTATTGTCTCCGTTTAATTTTTTAGCTTGTGCAACACCTAAAGCTACAGACAAACCTTGGCCTAAAGAACCAGATGCAATTCTAACTCCTGGTAAACCTTCGTGAGTTGTTGGGTGCCCTTGTAAACGAGAATCTATTAAACGAAATGTATTTAATTCTTCTACAGGAAAAAAACCTGAATGTGCCAAAACACTGTAAAAAACGGGAGAAATATGTCCGTTTGACAAGAAAAATAAATCTTCATTTTTACCATCCATAGAAAATTCTGTAGAATACTCCATTACCTCTTGATAAAGACAGGTAATAAATTCTGCACAACCTAAAGAACCTCCTGGATGTCCAGAGTTTACTTTGTGCACCATTCTTAAAATATCTCTACGAACTTGTTGTGTAAAATCTTGTAATTGTTGTGTTGTTGGCATTATTATTTTATTTGTTGCGAGCAAAAATACAAAAGTGATTTAATTTGAATGGTTTTTCTAAAGAATTTATTTGTGAATTATTAATTTTTTCTATTTAATTTAATAAAAGACAAATTTTAATTGAAAATAACAATTTGCGTTAGGGATTGTAGTGAAAATCCTTTTTATTGTAATCAGCTTATTTTTAGGATTCTAATAAAAGTTTTTAGAAAAGAGAGAACCTGAAATAAATTCAGGGTAAAAAAAAGATTGTAACAAAAAGCCCGACCTTTAGGTAACGCCCAAAATAGTATGTTAAGTTTTTTGCTTTTTCTTTTTTGCTGCTGGAAACAAAACATTGTTTAAAATTAGTCTGTAACCTGGTGAAGTTGGGTGCAAATCTAATTCCGTTTTTGGGTCGCCAACTCTGTGTGTATAGTCTTCAGGATCATGACCACCATAAAAAGTAAACATGCCTTTTCCTTTGGTACCATGTATGTAACGTGCTTCTCTATTTACCTTATTTTCTCCTAAAACTAAGACGTTACTTTTTACGGTATTTCTATCAAAAGAAGTAGTTTGCCCCATAAAACCCTTTACTAAAACCGTATGATTTTGTGTGAGCATTGTTGGCACAGGATCCCATTTTGCAGAGAATTCTACTAAATAAAAATAGTCTGAAGTTTTTGGTATTTTACGTTTTCTTGTCATGTCTATGGAAGAAAACTCGTAGGTAGTTGGACTTCTTACCAAATTGAAGTTTTTAAACGCAAATGTTTTATTAAAGTTGATTAGCGATTGATAATTGGGTGTTGATGCATCACCATCAAACATTGCTTCTGCAATGTCTACGCCTTCTGCAGACAATGCAATATCAAAACTATCGGTTGCAGAACACATAGCAAACATAAAGCCACCACCAACTACATAATCTCTAATTTTTTTGGCAACCGCTAATTTTTCTTGTGAAACCTTATTATAGCCCAATTCTTGTGCTAATTTTTCTGCTCTTTGTTTGCCTTCTATGTACCAAGGTGTGGCCCTAAAAGAGCCATAAAATTTACCATATTGTCCTGTAAAATCTTCGTGATGCAAGTGTAACCACTCGTAAATAAGTAGTTTGTCTTCTAAAACTTCTTTATCGTAAATTACATCAAAAGGAATTTCTGCATAGGTTAAAACCATGGTTACTGCATCGTCCCAAGGCATTTTATCTTTTGGAGAATACACAGCAATTTTTGGTGCTTTTTCTAAAGTTACTGCATCTTGATTAGAACTTGGCGAAGCAATTTCTTGCAAAATTAATTGCGATTTTGCGTCTGAAATAACTTGATAAGAAACGCCACGAATTTTACATTCGTTTTCTACCAATTTGTTGTTTTCTATTAAAAATGCGCCACCATCATAATTTAAAAGCCACTTGGATTTTAAACCAGCTTCTAAAGAAAAGTATACGATTCCATAAGCTTTTAAGTGATTTTTCTGGTTATCGTCACTCATTGGCACGTAAATAAATGATGCGAATATTGATTTAGAAATCAGTACTAATAAGAGTGAAAATATGATTTTTTTCAATGTTTAGTTTTTTAAAGAATTTAAAAATTCAGAAGGAGACATCACAGGTATTTCAGATTTTAAGAAACCTTTGGAATCTCTTGTAATAATTGCTTTACATTTAGATTTTAGAGCACTAAAATATTGAACAGCATCTTCAAAATCTTTAAAACCTGATTGTAAGCTCTTTTCTATAATCAAATCATCTGTTTCACAAACTTCACAAATAACTTTAAATTTTCTTAATTTATCTAATACCAATGCATTATCTTCTGTTCTAATCAAAACATAATTAGTATTAATAAAAGAAATTGGAGATAAAACAACAATTATTTTTTGCTCTGCTGCCAACGTTAATATTTTTGATACTGCTTTGTAAAATGGTTTTCTAATCCCTAAAAAGTCTATCATAATATTTGTATCTAAAAAGATTCTATCCATTATTGATATTTTTCAGATAAGATATTTCCGATTTCTTTCTTGTAGTCGAAATCAGCAGGTATACTTTTACCTGTTGCAATACTTTTTACATATGGTGAAATTTCAAAATCATCTTCCTTTTTATCTTTATTAGTTAAAATTGAAAGGTAATTTTCTATTAAACGAGATAAACTTATTTGCTGTTCTTTTGCATAAGCTTTCGCCTGTTCTATTACAGCTTTATCTAATTTTAAAGTGAGTTTAGAATCCATAAGAATTAATTTATACGTACAAATATAATAAATTATTACGTATAAGTTATTTTACAAACTGTTAAAAAGGCACATCATCTTCACCTCCAAAAGCATCTTTTGGTTCTATTCTTTGGTTTATAGACCCTTCATCTTCAAAAGGATTGTTCATAGAAGATTGGAATTCTGAGCTAAAACCTTCTTCTAAATCTGAGAATTTGGCCAAATGACCAGTAAATTTCAATCGAATATTATCTAAACCACCATTTCTATGTTTGGCAACAATAAATTCTCCTTGTCCTTCACATGGTGAGTGATCATCATCATCCCACTCTGTCATTCCGTAATATTCTGGTCTAAAAATAAAACTTACAATATCTGCATCTTGCTCAATTGCCCCAGATTCACGTAAATCTGATAAAAGTGGTCTTTTAGAGCCTCCACGTGTTTCTACAGCACGCGATAATTGCGAAAGTGCAATTACAGGCACCTCTAATTCTTTGGCTAAAGCTTTTAAATTTCTAGAAATCATAGAGATTTCTTGTTCACGGTTTCCTCCTGCTTTTCCTCCTGCTGTCATTAATTGCAAATAGTCAATTACAATAATTCTAACATTGTGTTGTGATACCAATCTTCGTGCTTTTGCACGCAAATCGAAAATAGAAAGTGATGGCGTATCATCTATAAAAATAGGCGCATCAGATAATTTTTTAACTTTTACGTTTAATTGTTCCCACTCATGTGGTTCTAAATTTCCTTTTCTTAATTTTTCTGAAGTTAAGCCTGTTTCAGAAGAAATCATACGTGTAATTAACTGCACAGAAGACATCTCTAAAGAGAAAACTGCAACACCATGATTAAAATCGATTGCCATATTTTTGGCCATAGAAATTACAAAAGCTGTTTTTCCCATACCAGGTCTTGCTGCAATAATTACCAAATCTGAAGGTTGCCAGCCAGAAGTTAATGCATCTAATTTTGTAAAACCAGTTGCCAAACCAGACATTCCTTCTTGGTTACCAATTTCCTGAATCTTTTTTAAGGCTTGTTTTACCAAAGAACCTGCATCTTCAGAAGATTTTTTAAGGTTTCCTTGGGTAACTTCAAACAATTTTCCTTCAGCATCATCTAATAAATCAAATACATCTGTACTTTCATCGTAAGCATTTTCTATAATTTCACTAGAAATAGAAATCAATTTACGTTGTATGTATTTTTGAAGGATAATACGTGCATGAAACTCAATATGCGCAGAAGAGGCTACTTTTTGTGTTAAACGGATTAGGAAAAAATCGCCACCAACAAAATCTAATTTTCCATTCTTTTTTAATAAGTTAGAAACCGTAAGTAAATCAATTGGTTGTGAGTTTTGGAATAACTCATAAATAGCAGCGTAAATTTCTTGATGTTTGGCATCGTAAAACGCATCTGAGCTTAAAATATCAATTACATCATCAATACCTTTTTTATCAATCATCATTGCACCTAAAACAGCTTCTTCTAATTCTACTGCTTGTGGCGGAATTTTACCTTTCTCAAGGCTAATAATTCTAGATTTATCTATTTTTTTTCCTGGGATTGTATTTGACTTTTCCATAATTACAAATGTACTTTTTTAGGTTGATTGTGCGCTGTTAAACTTAGTTTTTATTTGTTGACATTTATTGTAAACTAAATTGTTATTATCTTGTTAATAACCAGTTCACTTCTATTTCATTTTACTATTTTAGCTGAAATGAAATGGAATAAAAAACATATTTTTTTGGCTATTTTACTACCTATTCAGGTTGTTTTAGTGCAAATGGCTGCCAGTAATCCAGATTTTGTAGAACGTTATTATTCTAACGGAATTTACCCTTACATTGCTAAATTTTTAAGAATTTTATTGGGTTGGTTACCTTTTTCTTTTGGTGATGTTTTGTTGGCTTTCCTCCTCTTTATTTTTCTTCGATTTTTATATCGAATTGTAAAAAACAAATTTAAAAACTGTGTTCCAAAATTCATACATTTTTTTGCTGTTTTATCAGTAATTTATGGGTGCTTTTATCTTTTCTGGGGATTAAATTATTACAGAAAAACTTTAGCTGAAAATCTAAATTATCAACAAAAAAAATATACTACAGCACAACTGCAAAAAGTTACAGAAAGTATTGCAAAACAGCTGAATATTTATCAATTTAAAATCACTAAAAACGATAGTTTAAAAGTGATCAATAAATATAGTCCAAAAGAAATGTACAATTTGGCTCTGAATGGTTATCAAAATTTGGAAAAAGACATTCCACAATTAAAATACACTCATAAATCTGTAAAAAGTTCTTTAATGAGTTTGCTACAAAGTTATAATGGTACTTCTGGCTATTTAAATCCGTTAACGGGTGAGGCACAGGTAAATGATAGAATACCAAAAACGAGTTACCCAACTACAGTTTGTCATGAAATGGCGCATCAAATTGGTTTTGCAGCAGAAAATGAAGCGAATTTTGTAGGATTTTTAGCAGCTAATTATAATAATGACGTATTTTTTAAATACGCCAGTTACAGAATGGCATTTTTGTATTGCTATTCAGAATTACGAAAAAGAAATCCTGAAATGGCTAAAACAGTAATTGCCAAAGTAAATAAGGGAATTTTAAAAGATTTTAGTGCGAGTTCTCAATTTTGGCAAGCCTATAAAAATCCGTTTGAGCCTTTGGTTAAAAAAGGATACAATGCCTATTTAAAAGCCAATAAACAAGATAAAGGCATTGCATCTTATAATTATGTAGTGGATTTATTGATTACTTATTTTGAGCATAAAAATTTAAACAAGATGAATTAATTACTTTTGATTTTAAATTATTCTTTTAAAAGAAAATCTTCATCTCTGAAATATCGGAAAATCCCATAGAAATGAGCCTTACCAAATACTATTAAGCTCTTTTTTTTGTTAGCTTTTAAAACAACATTTGCAGCAATACTATCTCTCAAAATATGAGTTGCATAATATTTACCTACAGTTTTACATTTATATTTCTCATTTAAATCAGTTTTAAAATCACAATCGGTTAAAACTATTTTACCTTCTTTCAATTCACGTAATCTAATTAATTCTGTTAACTCTAAATCTGCGATAATATCTAAAGAATCTAAACCTAATTTGATATTTTGCTGGGATACATATTTTTTGTTTTTGAAAAGACTAGGCAAAGAGTGATTATCCTTTTTGTTATAAGGTCCAACAATATTGGCTCCAAACATCTTACGTAACTTTCTTATATTTTTGTCTAAAGTATCTTTTTGTTGGTTTTTATAAACTGATATTTGTTCATAAAAAACTGTAAAACCCTCTTTTTTCAAAGAATCAATAACTATTTTAACTTCATCATAAAATTTTGCTTTCGCCAAATGTACCATAGGCAGAAAAATGACAGTTTGATCATCTTTTTCGAAAATTTTTAAACTTTTGGTAACATTTTTAGGAGTAATAATGGCCATATAAATTTTTGTACAGCAGTTGAAAGTTATCAGAAATAATAATATTAAAATTGTATTTTTCATAAAAAATAGGTTAAAGAGAAGTTTTTTTTTAAAAAACTTCTCTTTTATTAGAAATAAGTTAACTTATAATAGCAATTATAATTGCTGGCAATGCAACTACAGCTGCATCTAGAACAGCTTGTCCAAAACAACCTGCTTTGCACCAACCTCTTGGTCCTGTCTTTTCACCAGTATCAGGATCTGTATGTTTATCTTGACAGTTTTTTCTGCAATTTTTATAATCGCTATCGCCCTTTTTGTCATCTTTACCATCACTTTTCTCTGATATTTTTGTCTCATAACCATTTTTATTCAGTTCATTGTAAATTGAATTGTATAATTCGTCTTTTGGTAATCCCATAGCAGCTATCATTTCATCAGAAATATCAAAATCTAAAACGCTATTTTCCTCATCTATCACATTAATGATCATTAAACTATTTAAATCTGAACTACCTTTTGTTGAAACCTTTCCATTGGCTTTTAAGTTTAATTTTGTTAATTCGATCTAGAAATCCCATGATGTAGCCTTATTTGCTGTTGTATTATATTCACTATCACAGGAAGCAAAACTAATTAAAACTAATTTTAAAACTAAAGAAAATATTTATTTCATAAAAGAAATTTTGCGAATACTTTATTTAATAGATATATAAAGAATTCTGATTAAATAATAATGTCTTATTTATTTTAGGTCTTGCATAACACAGTAGACCATAATTGCAATTACGCTGTAAAGATAAAGTGTAAATTAGGTGATTTATGGATTACTTATTTTGAAACTTCTCAAAACCGCTAACTTTCCTAAAAATATGTTAAAATGATTCATTTTAACGGCTTTCCAATTTCATAGTAATAAATTTAGAAATTATTCAAATTAATATGTACTACATGAAAAAACTACTTTTCTTACTCTTTTTCTTGTCGCTCTCTTTTTCTTACGCACAAGATTATTTTCCTACGGATGCTGGAGTAAAAACCACAGAAAACACTTTAACAGCATTTACCAATGCTAAGATTTATGTAACTTCTAAAAAGATACTTAAAAAAGCGACTTTATTAATAGAAAATGGTAAAGTTATTGCGATTGGTAAATCTGTAAAAATTCCTAAAAATGCGAAAACCATTAATTTAGAAGGTAAAACCATCTACCCTTCTTTTGTTGATATTTATTCAAATTTCGGAATTAAAAAACCCAACAGAAAAACAAGCAATTCTAGAAGAACACAATATGAAGCTTCTAGGGAAGGTTATTATTGGAACGACCATATTAGATCAGATGTAAATCCGTTAAAAGCGTTTTCTTTTGATAGCAAACAAGCAAAAGAATTAATTAATGCTGGTTTTGGTGTGGTAAATACACACATGGAAGATGGTATTATTAGAGGAAATGGTTTATTGGTAGCTTTAAATCCAAATTCTTCTGATGCTTACAGAATTTTAGATACCAAATCTGCACAATACCTATCATTCAGTAAAAGTGTGACTTCTTTACAAGTGTATCCTGGTTCTATTATGGGTGCAATGGCTTTGTTAAGACAAACCTATAATGATGCTTCTTGGTATGCTAATGGAAACATGAAAAATAAAGATTTGGCTTTAGAGGCATTAAATGCAAATAAAAACTTAGTACAAATCTTTAAAACTTCCAACTTGTTGGATGCTTTTAGAGCAGATAAGGTTGGTGACGAATTTGGAATTCAATATACAATTGTTGGTTCTGGAGACGAATATGAAAGAGTGGCAGATATTAAAAGTACAAACGCCAACTTTATTATTCCTGTAAACTTTAGCAATGCTTATGATGTTTCTAATCCGCTTTTAGCGCAACAAATTTCTTTAAGAGATATGCGTAAATGGAATCAAGAACCTTCTAACTTAAAGGTTTTAGCAGAAAACGGAGTAAATTTTGCTTTAACTACCAATACTTTAAAATCTGTAAAAACTTTCCATAAAAACTTACAGAAAGCTATTAAGTATGGTTTTAGTAAAGAAAAAGCTTTAGCGGCATTAACTGCTATTCCTGCAAATATCTTAGGAAACACTAAAATTGGTAATTTAAACGAAGGCAGTTACGCTAATTTTATAATCACTTCTGGTGATATTTTTGATGCTAAAACTACACTTTATGAAAACTGGGTACAAGGTTCAAAAAATATGGTGAATGATATGTCTGTTAAAGATTTATCTGGAAACTATATGTTGTCTGTAAATAACAAAACGTATGATTTAACCATTTCAGGAAAAGGTGCAAAACAAACAGCTGTTATTAAATTAGGTGATAAAAAAATAAAGTCTAAATTCTCGTTTATAGACGATTGGATTTCGATTACTTTAAATGAAGACAGTGGTTATACTAGAATGATGGGGCAAACTATTAATGCTGCCAATGTTATGCAAGGCACCGCTTTTGATACTTTAGGAAACGAAACTTCTTGGTCTGCTGCTAAAAAAGTAAAAAAACAAGACAAGAAAAAGAAGAATAAAAAAGAAAAAGAAGAACCAATTGTTGTGCTTCCTGTAAGTTACCCAAATTTAGGTTTTGGAAACTACGAATTGCCAAAAACAGAAACCATTTTAATTAAAAACGCTACAGTTTGGACAAGCGAAGATGCAGGAATTCTAGAAAATACAGATGTTTTGTTAAAAGATGGTAAAATCGAAAAAATTGGCAAGAATTTAAAAGCAAGAGGTGCTAACATTATTGACGGTACAAACAAACATCTTACTGCTGGAATTGTAGATGAACATTCGCATATTGCAACATCTGCAGTAAATGAATGGGCACAAAATTCTACGGCAGAAGTTACTATAGAAGATGTTGTAGATCCAAATGACATCAACATTTATAGAAATCTTTCTGGAGGAACCACAACTGCACAAATTTTACACGGTTCTGCAAATCCTATTGGTGGGCGTTCTGCAATTATTAAACTAAAATGGGGCGAAAATGCAGACAATATGATTTATGACAATTCGCCAAAGTTTATAAAATTTGCTTTGGGTGAAAACGTAAAACAGTCTAGAAGTCCAAATGGAACCCGTTTTCCGCAAACAAGAATGGGTGTAGAACAATTGTTTGTAGACTATTTTACAAGAGCAAAAGAATATGATGCTCTTAAAAAAAATGGAAAACCGTATAGAAAAGATGACGAAATGGAAACATTGGCAGAAATTTTAAACGGAGAACGCCATATTTCTTGTCATTCTTATGTACAATCAGAAATTAACATGTTAATGAAGGTTGCAGACAGAATGGGCTTTAAAGTAAATACATTTACTCATATTTTAGAAGGTTATAAAGTTGCCGATAAAATGAAGGAACATGGTGTTGGTGGTTCTACCTTTTCAGATTGGTGGGCGTATAAATACGAAGTAAATGATGCCATACCATACAATGCTGCAATTATGCACAATGCAGGCGTTACTGTTGCTATTAATTCAGATGATAGAGAAATGTCTAGACGTTTGAATCAAGAAGCTGCAAAAACCATAAAATATGGTGGAATGTCTGAATTAGATGCATGGAAAACAGTTACAATTAATCCAGCAAAATTATTACATATAGATGATAGAGTTGGTAGTATTAAAGAAGGCAAAAATGCAGATGTAGTTTTATGGAGTCATCACCCAATGTCTATTTACACCAAAGCAGAAAAAACCATTATAGATGGTAGAATTTTCTTTGATAGAGCAAAAGACAAAGAAAAGCGTTTGGCAATTCAGAAAGAAAAAAGTACACTTATTAACATGATGTTGAATGAAAAAATGAATGGTGGTAAAACCAAGCCACCAATGATTAGAGAAGACAGAAATTTTGAATGTGATACTTTAGAAGAACTTAAAAACTAAAACCATGAAAAAAACAATATATAGTTTGCTATTTTTCTTCTTAGTAGGAAATATTTTAGCACAACAAACGCCCGCAGACAAACAAAAAACACCTTTTTCTATTGAAGGTGCTACTGCACATTTAGGAAACGGAGAAATAATAGAAAACGCATTAATTATGTTTAACGAAGGTAAAATTACTTTTGTTGGATCTGCAATGACAAAAATTGCAAGAATGGGAACAGTAATTAATGCCAAAGGAAAACACATTTATCCAGGTTTTATAGCTGCTAATGCTACTTTAGGCTTAGTAGAAATTGATGCTGTAAAAGCAAGTGACGATGAAGATGAAATTGGTGCAATGAATCCGCATATTAGAAGTATTATTGCCTATAATGCAGAAAGTAAAGTAGTAGAATCTATGCGTCCAAATGGTGTTTTAATGGCACAAATTACACCAAGAGGAGGCGTTATTTCTGGCACATCTTCTGTGGTACAATTAGATGCTTGGAACTGGGAAGACGCTGCAATTAAAACAGATGGAGGGATTCATATAAATTGGCCAGGAAGTTTTACCAGAGGAAGATGGTGGTTAGGAGAAGATCCTGCTTTAAAACCAGATACTAAATATGGCTCAAGAGCTGAACAGGTAAAGACCTATTTTGAGAATGCAAAGTTATATTTATCTGGTAAAAAAGAAAAAACACATTTACCTTATGAAGCAACAGCAGGTTTATTTGACGGCTCAAAAAGACTGTATATTCACATAAACGGACAAAAAGAAATTACAGATGCAATACATACTGCCAAAGAATTAGGAATTAATAAAATAACCATTGTAAGAGCTGAAGGCGCGGATAAAATAGCCGATTTTCTAGTAAAAAATAATGTTTCTGTAATTTTAAACAGACCGCACAGAAACCCAAATAGTGAAGATGATGCTTATGATTCAACTTACACAATAGCAAAAACACTTACAGAAAAAGGAGTTATTGTTAGTATTGGTATGGAAGGACAAATGGAACGTATGAATACAAGAAACATTCCTTTTTATGCAGGTACTTTTGCAGCACATGGTTTGGCAAAAGAAGAAGCTGTAAAATTAATAACTTTAAATGCGGCTAAAATTTTAGGAATAGACAACTTTACAGGCTCTTTAGAAGTTGGTAAAGACGCTACTTTATTTATTTCTGAAGGCGATGCTTTAGAAATGAGAGGAAATAGACTTACAGAAGCCTTTATACAAGGTAGAAAAATTAGTTTAGAAACGCACCAAACCAACCTTTGGAAACGTTACGCAAACAAATACAAATCAAAATAAGTATCGTTATAAAGTATAAAAAAAGGCTCGCAATTTGCGAGCCTTTTTAGATCAAAAACAATACTTGTAATAAAGTTCAACCTTAACTTTCTCTTTTTCTTAGCAATACAAATTCAAATAATTGGTTAATTGAAAAACAATTGCTTTATTACAAATACAAATATTCAATTAAATGTAATTGTATACAATACCTACAAATAGGTATATTTGTGCTAATGAAAGAAATTACCAGTATTCACAATTCGTATATTAAAGAGTTGCTAAAACTTCAAGAAAAAGCTAGAGAGCGCAAAAAGAAAAGTCTTTTTATAATTGAAGGAAAAAGAGAAATTTCACTAGCCATACAAGCCAATTATACTTTTGATACCATTTTATTTGTGTCAGACTTAATTTCTGAACAAGAAATTCTAGCCCTTTTTAATGAAAATATAAACCGAATTATAATTTCTAAAGAAGTGTATCAAAAATTAGCGTATAGATCTACTACAGAAGGCATTTTAGCAGTAACCAAATCAAAAGATTTTAGCTTAACAAATATAAGTTTTACCAATAAAAGGCCACTAATTCTAGTGGCAGAAAGCTTAGAAAAACCTGGTAATATAGGCGCTTTATTAAGAACTGCAGATGCTGCAAATGTGGACGCTGTATTTATAGCAAATCCTAAAAGTGATCTGTATAACACGAATATTATACGTTCTAGTGTAGGTTGTGTATTTACCAATCAAATTGGTGTAGGAACTTCCGAAGAAATTATTACGTTTTTACAAAAAAATAACGTAAATATTGTTGCAACAACTCTGCAAAATTCAAACGAATATTACAAAGAAGATTACACAAAAGGAACAGCCGTTGTTGTGGGCACAGAAGCTACAGGTTTAAGTGAAGTTTTTAGAGAAAAAGCAACCCAAAATATTAACATACCCATGCAAGGTAAAATAGATTCTATGAATGTTTCTGTTGCTGCAGCAATTGTTGTTTTTGAAGCTAAAAGGCAACGTGGGTTTTAATGCATATAATATAGTAAAGAGATTAGCAGTATGAAAATGTTAGGAATAGATATTGGTGGTTCTGGAATTAAAGGAGCTATTGTAAATACTAAAAATGGAGAACTTTTATCAGAAAGATTTCGAATTCCAACACCAAAGCCAGCAACTCCAGAAGCTGTTGCTAGCGTTGTAAAGGAAATGATTGATCATTTTAATTGGAAAAAAGAAGTAGGTTGTAGTTTTCCAACAACTATAGTGAAAGGAAAATGCATTCACACAGGAAATTTAAGCGAAAAATGGCTTAATGTAAATGTAGAAAAGTTATTCAAAAAAGAATGTAAACGATCTTTTTATATTAGTAATGATGCTGATTTGGCTGGTTTAGCTGAAGTTAATTTGGGCGCAGCAAAAAAAGAGAAAGCTGTTGTAATTGTTGTTACAATTGGTACAGGAATTGGTTCTGGTCTTTTTTATAACAAAGCATTAATTCCGAATTTAGAATTGGGAAAAATGTTACACAAAAATGGCCAAATCATAGAATTATATACTGCAGATTCTATTCGAAAAAAAGAGAATTTAGATTTAGAAGTTTGGGCAAAAAGATTTGACGAACTTTTAGAATACGTAAGAATTGTATACACCCCAAGTTTGGTAGTTTTAGGTGGCGGAATTAGTAAAAAGTTTGATGATTTTAAAGAACACTTAACCACAAACGTAAAAGTAAAAGTTGCCGAATTTAAAAATAATGCTGGTATTATTGGTGCAGCATTGTATGCTAAAAAAATGAGAAAATAATTAAAATATGACGTCTAACAATTTGTTTTTTTTATTAATTACCATTTTGGTACTTAGTTTTATTATTGATAAAATTATAAATAGCTTAAATGCAACCCGTTTTAATGCAGAAATACCTAAAGAATTAGCTGATGTTTATGATGCAGAGGAATATAAAAAGTCTCAAGAATACAAAACAACAAATGAGCGTTTTTCTAACATTACCAGTACATTTTCTTTTGTATTAATGATTGCCTTCTTCTTGTTAGACGGCTTTAAATTGGTAGATAATTTTGCTCGTAGTTTTACCAACAATTCCATTTTAATTGCACTCATATTTTTTGGGGTAATTATGTTTGCTTCAGATATTTTAAGCACACCACTCTCCTACTATAAAACTTTTGTAATCGAAGAAAAATTTGGTTTTAACAAAACCACAAAAAAAATATTTTGGCTAGATAAGCTAAAAGGTTGGCTTATGAGTATTGTAATTGGTGGTGCAATATTATCATTAATTATATGGTTTTATGAGTTTGCAGGCGCTAATTTCTGGCTGTATGCTTGGGCTTTAGTTGCTGTGTTTTCTTTATTTATGAATTTATTTTACGCCAAATTAATTGTACCTATTTTTAATAAACAAAAACCATTAGAAAATGGCGAATTAAAAACAGCAATAGAAAAATATGCTTCTAAAGTTGGTTTTAAATTGAATAACATTTTTGTAATTGATGGTTCTAAACGCTCTACAAAGGCAAATGCTTATTTTTCTGGTTTTGGTAGCCAAAAAAGAATTACACTTTTTGATACTTTAATTAACGATTTAGAAACAGACGAAATTGTTGCAGTTTTAGCACATGAAGTTGGCCATTATAAAAAAAAGCACATCATTTTTAATTTAATTGCCTCTACCTTACTCACTGGTTTAACTCTTTTTATTTTATCATTATTTATAAATTCGCCTATATTATCAAATGCATTAGGTGTTGCCATACCAAGTTTTCATATTGGTTTAATTGCTTTTGGTATTTTATATTCTCCAATATCAGAACTTACAGGTTTGTTTATGAATTATATATCGCGTAAATTTGAATATCAAGCAGATAATTTTGCTAAAAATACATTTGCTGCAAAACCATTAATTAGTTCGCTTAAAAAACTTTCTAAGAATAGTTTAAGTAATTTAACACCACATCCTGCATATGTTTTTATGCATTATTCACATCCAACTTTGTTGGAAAGAATTAAAAATTTAAGGTTATAAATAGTTGTTTAATTAAGGATATATCCTTAAATTCACTTAAGAATTAATACTTCAAATAGCTTTAGTATTTATGGAATATACTGCAACCATAGAAGAGGAAAATAAAGAAATAGCAAACAGATATAAAGATTTGCTTAAAGGTACTTATGAAGTTTTATCTGAAGAAGATAAAAAACTAATTCGTAAGGCTTTTGAGATTGCAGTAGATGGGCATTCTAAGCAGAGAAGAAAAACAGGAGAACCCTATATTTTTCACCCAATTGCTGTAGCTAAAATTGTAGCTATGGAAATTGGTTTAGGTGCAACTTCTATAGCTGCTGCATTATTACATGACGTTGTAGAAGATACTGAATATACCATAGATGATATGGAGCAGTTATTTGGTGAAACCATTGCAAGAATAGTAAGTGGCCTTACCAAAATATCTCGTTTAAACAAAGAGCAAGACGCAAGCATACAAGCAGAAAATTTTAGAAAAATGCTGCTTACTTTAAATGATGATGTACGGGTAATTCTTATAAAAATTGCAGACAGATTGCACAATATGCAAACTATGGATGCAATGCCTGCACACAAACAAGTTAAAATTGCTTCTGAAACGCTGTATATTTATGCTCCTTTAGCACATAGATTAGGTTTGTATAATATAAAAACAGCCTTAGAAGATTTAGGTTTAAAATACACAGAACCAGACGTATTTAAATCTATAGTTCAAAAAATAAAAGAAAGTAAAGAAGAACAGCAAAATTATTTGGAAACCTTTTCTAAAACACTGCAAGAAAATTTAGATAAAGAGAATTTTAATTATGAAATAAAAGGACGTTTTAAATCTATTTATTCTATTCGCAAAAAAATGCGAAATCAGAATGTAACTTTTGATGAAGTTTATGATAAATATGCGATTAGAATTATATATAAACCAAGTTCTCAAGATGATAAATTTGATGCTTGGAAAATATATACCATAGTAACTGATGTTTTTAAACCCAATCCAACGCGTTTAAGAGATTGGATTTCGCAACCAAAATCTACAGGTTATGAAGCTTTACACATAACTGTTGTAGGACCAGATGCACAATGGGTAGAAGTTCAAATTCGTTCAGAAAGAATGAATGAAATTGCAGAAAAAGGCTATGCAGCACATTTTAAATACAAACAAGGCAACAATAACGAAAGTGGTCTTGAAATATGGTTGAATAAATTAAAAGAATCTTTAGAAAACCAAAGTTTAAATGCTGTAAATTTTGTAGAAGAATTTAAATTGAACTTATATTCTAAAGAAATTTATGTGTTTACACCTAAAGGAGAATTAAAATCTTTACCCAAAGATGCCTCTGCTTTAGATTTTGCTTTTTCTATACATACAGATGTGGGTTTAAAGTGCCGTGGAGCAAAAGTAAACGGTAAATTAGTGCCATTAAGTTACACCTTAAAAAGTGGAGATCAAATAGAAGTAATTACTTCTAGTGTAAATAAACCCAATGCAAGATGGTTAGATTTTGTAATTACTGCAAGAGCAAAAACTAAAATACGTGCTGCTTTAAAAGAAGAAGAAAAAGAAATAGCAGAAGAAGGAAAAGCTATTTTAAAAAGAAAATTACGCCATTTAAAAATTCCTTTTAATGAAAAAACAATTAACGAATTAGTTGTCTTTTTTCAATTAAAAACAAGTTTTGATCTGTTTTTTAGAATTGGAAATGGCGCTATAGAAAACGCACAATTAAAAGCATTTATAGCACAGAGAAATAGTACTTTTTTAAATTTCTTTAAAACAAAATTAAGACGAAACCCTTCTACCAATAAAGAAACTATAGATACAGAAGAAGTAACACATAAATATGATGCTTTAGTTTTTGGGCAAGAAGAAGAAAAATTAGAATATACTTTGTCTAAATGTTGTAATCCTATTGCAGGAGATACTGTTTTTGGTTTTTTAACCATAAATGATGGTTTAAAAGTGCACAAAAAAAATTGTCCAAACGCAATATCATTACAATCTAATTACGCTTATAGAATAATGCCTGCAAAATGGATAGATTCTACAAAGCAAGATTTTAAAGCAATATTACATTTAAGTGGTGTAGATAATAAAGGAATTGTAAATGATGTTACAAGAGTAATTTCTAGTAATATGGATGTTTTTATTAACAGTATAAACATCTCTGGAAATCAAGGTGTTTTTGATGGTAAAATAAGTTTAAGCGTAAAGAATAAAGCGCAATTGACTAAAATGATTCAAAACATTAAAAAAGTAGAAGGCATAAAAAAAGTAGATCGTGTTAATACTTTATAAATATCCTTTTTAAAAAATGCGTATTTATAAAGAAATAACTGTAAATTTGTTTTTTCGTAAAATTTTAAGAAAATGAGTAGTTCTCTTGAAAATCAAGAAGTAGTTAAAAATGTTTTTACCGCATATTTAGAAGAAAACAAACACAGAAAAACACCTGAACGTTATGCAATTCTTCAAGAAATATATGCTGTAGATGAACATTTTGATATAGAATCTCTTTATATCAAAATGAAAAACAAAAATTATAGGGTTAGTAGAGCAACCTTATATAATACAATAGAAATATTATTAAACTGTGGTTTGGTTAGAAAACATCAGTTTGATGGGCAATCTATGGCACGTTACGAAAAAAGTTATTTCGACAAAAATCACGACCATGTTATTTTTACAGATTCTGGAGACGTAAAAGAATTTTGCGATCCAAGAATACAGACCATTAAAAAAACAATTGAAGAAATTTTTGATATCGACATTCACAATCATTCACTTTATTTTTACGGAACTAAAAAGAAAAAGTAAGCAAATTCAAGTTTCAGCTTTTAGTAGCAGTAAAATGAAAAATAATCTATTTTATTACAAGTACACAAATAAGCAATTACACGTTTAAACAGATAAACGATTAAACAAACACACAATTATACAATAAAAATGGCAGTAGATTTATTACTCGGATTGCAATGGGGAGACGAAGGAAAAGGGAAAATAGTAGACGTACTTACTAAAAACTACGATATTATTGCTCGTTTTCAAGGAGGCCCAAATGCAGGACACACTTTAATTTTTGACGGTACAAAACACGTTTTACATACCATTCCTTCTGGAATTTTTCATAAAACAGCATTAAATGTTGTTGGAAATGGTGTTGTTATAGATCCTGTTATTTTTAAGAAAGAATTAGAAAATCTAGACAAACATAATATAGATTACACTTCTAAATTATTAATTTCTAGAAAAGCACATTTAATTTTACCAACACATAGATTGTTAGATGCAGCCTCTGAAACTTCTAAAGGAAAAGCTAAAATTGGTTCTACCTTAAAAGGAATTGGTCCAACTTATATGGATAAGACTGGAAGAAACGGAATGCGCGTTGGAGATTTAGAATTAGAAAACTGGAAAGAAAAATACGACGCTTTAACGGAAAAACATCTTAAAATGTTAGCTTTTTTCGATGTGAAAATTGATTACAATTTAGCAGAATTAGAGGCTGAATTCAAAAAAGGAATAGACAAATTAAAAACATTACAATTTATAGATAGTGAAGAGTTTTTAAACCAAGCTATTAAAGACAATAAAACTATTTTAGCTGAAGGCGCTCAAGGTTCTTTATTAGATATCGATTTTGGTACCTACCCTTTTGTAACATCTTCTAACACAACAGCAGCAGGTGCTTGTACAGGTTTAGGTGTTGCACCAAATAGAATTGGTGAAGTTTTTGGAATTTTTAAAGCATATACAACCAGAGTTGGTTCTGGACCATTTCCTACAGAATTGTTTGACAAAGATGGTGAAGATATGGCTAGAATTGGTCATGAATTTGGAGCTACTACAGGTAGACCAAGACGTTGTGGTTGGTTAGATTTAGTAGCTTTAAAATACGCTGTAGATGTAAATGGGGTTACCCAATTAATGATGATGAAAGGTGATGTACTTTCTGGTTTTGATACCCTAAAAGTATGTACCTCTTATAATTATAAAGGTGAAGAAATTTCTCATTTACCATACAACATAGAACCAGAAAATGTTTCTGTAAACTATTCTGAATTTAAAGGTTGGGAAGATGATTTAACAAAAATGACTTCTGCAGATCAATTACCACAGAATTTATTAGACTATGTTGCTTTTATTGAAAAAGAAACTGGTGTACCTGTAAAAATTGTTTCTGTTGGGCCAGATAGAAAACAAACGATTGTAAGATAATTTAAATCGTACATATTATAAAAAAGCATCTTTTAAAAGTAAAAGATGCTTTTTTTTATGCTAAATTATTACAATTTGTCTATTTCTAAACCAATAGCAATTAATTTATCGTTTTCTACTTTAAGTGCAGTTAAAAGTGCTTGCTTTTGATTTGCAAAAGCCTGTTTTCGCTCTATAAATAGGTTTATATAATAGTTAACACCTTCCACTAAATTATTTTTAAACTTCTTTACAGATCGTAACTGTTTTTTATCAATATTTACTTTAATATTTTCTAGTTTTTCTTGAAGATTAGTAATATAAAGAGACAATTCCTTAACAAATACATTTGGTCTATCTGCTCTAGTCATCATATTTTTTCTTCCATAGATATGATCTGTAATTCCGCGTAAACTAACTATTTTATCATAGTAAGCCATATTTGGACCTGGACAAACAGAAACTCCTTTTCCTACTTTTTTGGTATCCATACTATTTAGTAATAATGTAGCAGTACTTAAGCCTACACAAATACAAGATTTTGCAGTAATCTCACTTTGTTTTTTTTCTTTTTCTTCAGCATTTAATGATAAAGTATCCAATTGTTTTAATTTTAAATATTGATATTCTCTAGATGCTGTGCATAACCCAGACGCTTTAAACTCTTTATCTAAAGCAATAAATTTGTTTGGACAAGAACTTCCTGGTCTGTTTTTAGCAATAAAACTATCTTTTTCTAGGTCTTTTGTATTGCCTTTAAGCGTGTTAAAAGGTACGCCAAGTGGCGAAGTATTGCTTAAATACAAATCTTCTTCTTTGGCTTTTGCCAATTTTTCTAGTGTTTTATCGTCTACACTTGTAGCTTCTGGCACTAACAAAAACGGACTGCCCCAACCTACAGAATCTAACTGATATTCTTTTAATAAAAAAGCATGCTCTTGATCTGTACCTACGCCACCTTGTGTTGTTATTTTTAAATCTAAATTACCACTTGGTATTACTTTATTAGCCTCTTTTAAAGCCTCTAATAGTAATTGCTGCGTTTGTGTTTTTAAAGCTTCTTTATTTTCTTTAAATTCCTTTAAAACAGGACCTAATAAAAAACCTTCGGTTGCAAAAGCATGACCACCACAATTTAAACCAGATTCTATTCTATATTCAGAAACCCAAATTCCTTTTTTGGCTAAAAATTTTCCTTGTATAAAAGCAGACCTGTAATCGCTTACTTTTAAGATAATTTTCTTTTTAATATATCCTTCTTTGTCAGGAAAAAAATCGTTAAAATTACTTATATAACTATATAATCTTGGGTTCATACCAGCAGAAAGTACTAGAGAAGATGCTAATTTGCTATTTGCAAAACCTCTTAAAGCTGCATGCGCATCATTATATTCTTTGGGTAATGCTTCTGTATTGTTGTAATTATCCTTATCAACCTTAGTCATAATATTAACATCTATACTGCCCATATTTAAATGTGCTGCAGCCCAATCTTTTAACTTTATAAAATCCTCTCCATCTTCTACTAATTTTAAAAACTCTGTTTTTAAAGAAGAATATTCTGGTAACATAGCCACATATTCTTTTAAACTCTTGTTCGTTTCTAAAGTAATATTTTTGAGTTGATTAAATTTTAATTCAGACTGTTCTTGTAAAAAATTTAAGTATGAAGTTATTCTTTTCGCTCTAAAATCATCTACTTTATCTGAAATCTCTTTATAAGGAACCTCAAATTTTTCGCTGTATAATTTTCGCATTTTTTCAACTAAAATATCATCTACCAGAGATATTACAGAGTCTATACCATATTGTGCTACTTTTAAAGGAGAATCTATTGTAAAACCAATTCCCATTACAGGAATATGAAACGTGTGTCTATTTTTCATTAATTATAGTTAATATTACTATTCATTTTTTAATAAGAGCGCAATATATTTTTAAATTAGTCTGCATAATATGACTAATATCATATAAACAAGATTTAACTTAAAAAAGTAAAATTGTAAACAAATTTTTGAATTTATTACACATATAAACACCTAAAAAAAAACCTTAGACCTATTGAAAATTATAAAAGTGATATATATCATGTTTTAAATGAATAATATAAATCATATTTGTTAATAATTAAACCAAAACCAAATGCATACTTTAGAAACCAAAACCGTAGCCGATTATGTTGTAGAGAACATAAAAACGGCAGAAGTATTTCAAAAGTATCACATAAATTATGCTTTAAATGGTACTAAAAATCTGTTGCAAGTTTGCGAAAACAGAAACATTGAGCCTGTTTTCTTATTATCAGAATTAAAAAGTATTGACAATAAATTGTCTTTTTTCAAAAATTACAATACCTGGTCTTTAGCGTTTTTAATCGATTACATTATTAAAATACACCATCAATATGTAGAAGATAGAATACCTGTAGTAATGAATCTTGCGAACACTGTTTGCGAAAACTACAGTAAAGAATATCCAAGTCTAAATAATATTAGGGAAATATTTCTTAACTTTTCAATAGAACTAACTAAACAAATGAAATATGAAGAATACTTAGTTTTCCCAGCAATACAAGAGCTTGTTTTAAATAATAAATATGAAAATAAATTTGAAACATTAATTGAAAGTTCTAAAATAGACCATGCTAATTTACTTGCTACAATTAAAGAAATAAGAAATTTAACCAACCATTATACACAACCCAAAATTGAAAGTAAAACTTTAAGTGCCTACTTTTATACACTTAAAAGTTTTGATTTAGATTTTCAAAAACATTTACATTTAGAAAATAATATTCTTTTCCCTAAGGTTTTAGCGTTACTTGCTAATATTAATAGTACTTCTTAAGCTTTTTTTAGGTTTCTTTAAGAGGTAGCTTTAAACTTTTCTTTACTTTTGTTTCAAAATATTATTTGTTGAAAAAATTATTCATATTTCTTTTTATAAGTTGTTCTTTTTTAGGTTTTTCACAATCTAAAAAAATGGTTTACAGTGCTGCATTACAAGAAGCAGATGAAGAAAAATATCCTGGAGCAACAATTTTAATTGGTGATGTTAAAATGAAGCATAAAGGTGTTATTCTAACTTGTAAAAAAGCGTATTATTACAAAAAACAAAATTTCTTTAAGGCATTACAAGATGTAGTTATTAAACAAGGAGACACCATAACCCAAACTAGTGATTATGTAGACTATGATGTAAATTCTGAACAAGCTTTGTCTTGGGGTAATGTGATTTTAAAAGACCCAGTTATGACCTTGACTACGGATACTTTGCAATTTGATAGGCTAAATCAGAAATTATACTACCAAAGTTTTGCCACTATTAAAGACCAAACTAATACCCTAAAAAGTAAAAATGGCAATTATTATTTAGAAACTAAAAAATTTACAGCAACCACCAGAGTTACCGTTGTAAATCCTAAGCACAATCTTACGTCTAATCATTTAGATTATTATACAGATTCTGGTTTAACTTATTTATATGGCCCATCAACCATAACAAATACAGAAAATGAGAATAGAATTTACTGTGAACGTGGTTTTTACAACACCAAAACAGATATTTCTTATTTTGTGAAAAATGCAAAACTTTTTTTGAAAGAAAGAACTGTAGAAGGTGATAGTTTGTATTATGATAAAAATAAAGGTTTTGCATCTGCCACCAATAATATTCAGGTGATAGACACCGTAAAAAACTTTGTAACAAAAGGCAATTATGCCGAAATTTTTGAAGAAAAAGATTCGTTATTTGTTGTTAAAAGAGCGGTTGCAATTTCTATTGTAGAAAATGATTCTACCTTTATACATGGAGATACATTGCTAGTAACTGGTGCTCCAGAAAAAAGAATTGTAAGAATTTATCCAAGAGTAAAAATTTTTAAATCTGATTTACAAGGAAAATGCGATTCTATACACACAAATCAGGAAACTGGATATACCAAAATGTTTAGAAAACCCGTACTTTGGTCTGAAGGAAACCAAATTACAGGAGACACTATCTTTTTAATTTCTAATACAGAAACAGAGCAATTGGACTCTTTAAAAGTATTAAACAATTCATTTATTGTCTCAAAAGACTCTTTGTCTACAGATGAATACAACCAAATTAAAGGTAGAAATATGTTTGGTAAGTTTTATCAAAATAAACTAAAAACCCTTTTAGTAAAAGGTGATGCAGAATCTGTGTATTACAATAGAAATGAAGAAACAGATAGTATTGAAACCATTACTAAAGAAATATCTAGTAATATAGAATTTACGCTTGTAGACGGACAAATAGAAACTATAAAATACCTAAAAACCTCAGACGGAGTTACTTATCCTCCTTCTCTTTTGCCAGAAGATGTAAAAAAACTAAAGGGTTTTATTTGGCGAGAAAACGAGCAACCTAAAACTAAACAAGACATCTTTAAAAAAGATGATGGTAAAAATAAGGAAGAACCTAAAAGCGATAAAGATTTTAACAAACCTATTTTAGCCAATAAACCTCCAGAAAAGAGTAAAGCAAAAACTTCAATTTCTTCTAAAGACAAGTAGATGAAGTCAGATTTTTTTAAATTTCAAGCACAAACCACTCCTCACCCACTTGCTATAGAAATATCGCATGCAAAGGGGAGTTATATTTACAACACTTCTGGTAAAAAATATTTAGATTTTGTTGCAGGTGTTTCTGCAAATAGCTTAGGCCACAATCATCCTGAGGTTACAAAAGCCATAAAAAAACAATTAGACAATTATACCCATGTAATGGTTTATGGCGAATTTATTCAAAAACCACAAGTTGAGCTGTGCAAAATTTTAGCAGAAAATTCACCTGAAAATTTAAACTCGGTTTATTTAACCAATTCCGGTACAGAAGCAACAGAAGGTGCTTTAAAGTTAGCCAAAAGAGTTACACAACGGTCAGAAATTATAGCCGCTAAAAACTCCTATCATGGCAATACAATGGGTTCTATGAGTGTTTCTGGTGTAGAAAAACAAAACCAAGCTTTTAGACCCTTAATACCTGGTACCAAATTTATAGCTTTTAATTGCGATTATTGTTTAAACAATATTACCTCGAAAACTGCTGCAGTAATTTTAGAAACCATACAAGGTGGTGCTGGTTTTATACAACCACAAAACAATTATTTACAAAAAGTAGCCCAAAAATGTAAAGCTGTTGGCGCCCTTTTAATTTTAGATGAAATACAAACAGGAATTGGTAGAACAGGTAAATTTTGGGGATTTGAAAATTATAATATAATCCCAGACATTGTAATTACAGGCAAAGGTTTAGGAGGTGGCATGCCAATTGGTGCATTTATAGCTTCTTTTAAAATGATGAATCTCTTAAAAGACAATCCTAAATTAGGGCATATTTCTACTTTTGCGGGTCACCCACTTATTGCAGCAGCTGGTTTAGCAACGGCTAAAACTATTTTAAAAGAAAACTTAATTTTAGAAAGTTTGCGAAAAGAGCAGCTCCTTAGACATCATTTACAACATAAGGCCATAAAAGAAATTAGAGGAAAAGGTTTAATGTTGGCAGTAATTTTAGAGACCCCAGAATTGGCTTCAAAAACAATTTTAACCTGTTTAGAAAAAGGTTTAATCCTTTTCTTTTTACTGTTTGAACAAAAAGCGATGAGAATTACTCCTCCTTTAACCATCTCAGATGATGAAATAATTGAAGGTTGCAAAATCATTTTGCAAGTATTAGATGAAGTTGTAAAAAATTAAGTTTATTTCTGGTTTTAGTTTGAAGGCTGTCTAAAACTAGTGATATATTAAAAAAAGTATAAACAACATATTTTATACTAAAAAGAAATATATCTTAAGCATTGTAAACTTTATGCAAGTTTATTTTACAAGAATTCGCTTAAAATCAAAGCAATACATATTAAAAATTTACATAGTCTATTTATTATCAAAACTTTAAACCTTATTATTATATCATTTTTAGCATTTTAACTTGTAAAATAATAATAATAATAATAATAATTTAATGCGATTCCTTTTTCAAAAGCGCTGGAAATTTATTTTTAAAACGATTTAATCTAGGCACAGAAACCGCTTTTACATAGCCTTGATTAGGGTTTCTCCTTTCAAAATCTTGATGGTAATCTTCTGCCTTGTAAAACTTTTTAAGTTTTGTAATTTGAGTTACTATTTTGTTATCATAAATTTCTCTATTCAATTTATCAATTGCATTTGTAATGATTTCTTTTTCTTTCGCTGTTTCGTAAAAAGCAATAGATCTATATTGGGTTCCATAATCTGGATGTTGGCCATTAACAGTAGTTGGGTCATGTGAGCCAAAAAATACTGTTACCAAAGTTTCAAAACTTACTTTTTCAGGATTGTAATATACGGCAACAGTTTCTGCATGCCCTGTTTTTCCTGTTCCTATTTTAGCGTAAGTTGGGTTTAAAGTATTTCCTCCTGCATAACCAGAAACTGCTTCCTCTACTCCATTTACGCTTTCAAAAATAGCTTCTACACACCAAAAACAACCACTTGCAAAATAAGCCACTTTTGTATTTTGATTTGGCTCATATGTTTTAAGTTGAATTTCTTTTAAATCTATTGAGAAACTAAAAATTAGAGCAAGAGCAACAATACTTGCCACTGCTATAGATAAATTTTTTACCCTTTTTTTCATTTTTTTGGTGATTAAACTATTTCTTAGTCATACGTTTGAATAGAAACCTTATATTTTACAGCTAATTTAAGCATCTTTTTACAGTTGTTTACAACTTTATTTTTTTTTTAAGAAACCTTTTTGTTTAAAACCTTTGAGATGGCTATTTTTGTTAAAAGGATGTGAATTTCTTAGGGCTAAAATTTATTTTCTATTCAAAAATAGACTAGTACTGGTTTCTAATTAATATTCTTTTAAAAATAAAATTGTAAATTTTAGCTTTTCCAATTTAAAATTAAACTTTTATACAAATGGAACATTTTATAGTATCTGCGCGTAAATATCGTCCTAAAAACTTTGAGGATGTTGTTGGGCAACAAGCCATAACAAATACGCTAGAGAATGCTATAAAAAACAATCATTTAGCACAAGCTTTACTATTTACAGGACCAAGAGGAGTTGGTAAAACTTCTTGTGCCAGAATTCTTGCAAAAAAAATAAATCAACAGGATTTGGAAAATTCTGAAGAAGAAGATTTTGCTTTTAACATTTTTGAATTAGATGCAGCTTCTAATAATTCTGTTGATGATATTAGAAGTTTAACAGATCAGGTAAGAATACCACCACAAACCGGAAAATATAAAGTTTATATTATAGATGAAGTACACATGTTGTCTCAAGCAGCATTTAATGCTTTTTTAAAGACTTTAGAAGAACCACCTGCACATGCTATTTTTATTTTAGCAACCACAGAAAAACATAAAATAATACCAACTATTTTATCTCGTTGTCAAATTTTTGATTTTAAAAGAATTGGGGTTTTAGATGCAAAAAATTATTTAAAAAAGATAGCAGAAAAAGAAGCCATTGCAGCAGACGATGATGCTTTACATATTATTGCCCAAAAAGCAGATGGCGCAATGCGAGATGCACTTTCTATTTTTGATAGGGTGGTTAGTTTTTCTGGAAAAGAGTTAACTAGAGAGGCTGTAACACAAAACTTAAATGTTTTAGATTACGATACCTATTTTGGTATGACAGATTTACTGCTAGAGAATAAAATTCCAGATGTTTTAAATGCTTTTAATGCTGTATTAGCTAAAGGTTTTGAAGGGCATCATTTTATAAACGGTTTGGCAAGTCATTTTAGAGATTTGTTGGTGGCAAAAGACACGGCTACAATTCAATTGTTAGAAGTAGGTGATACTGCTAAAAAGAAATATTTAAAACAAGCAGAAAAAGCAAGTATTCCTTTTTTAATGCAATCTATAGAAAAGGCAAATCAGTGCGATTTAAATTATAGAGCTAGTAAAAACCAGCGTTTGCTGGTGGAATTAAGTTTAATGCAGATTGCCTCTATCACTTTTGATGGAGAAAAAAAAAAGTCAGCTAACTACATAATTCCTGCTACATTTTTTCAGGCGCTCTCTCCTGCAAAAAAGAAACAGACTACTACAACTTCTAAAACACCTGAGCAACCTGATGTAAAAACAACGCCAACTGTTGCACCTGCTAAAGTGGTTAAAGAAAGACCTGTATTGAAAAATATTGGTCGTTTAAACAAACAACCCAGTAAATATTCTTTAAAAGGGTTTAATCAACAGACAAACGTAAAAAAGAAGGTTGTAGAAGAAAACTTTGATAGTCATCCTAAAGATGCATTTGATGAACAAACACTGCAAACACTTTGGAAATCTTATGTTGATCTTTTATTTAAAAAAGGTGAAAAAAGTATGGCTTCTATTGTAGGTACAGATTTACCAAAGTTACAAGGGAAATTTACCATTAATTTTACAGTACCCAATAAATTAATGGAAGATCAGTTTAAAAAAGGGAGACCAAAATTATTAAATTTTCTTAGAGAAAAATTAAACAATTACGGTATTGCCATTGAAGTAATTTTAAACGAAAAAATAGAAAAGAAATTCGCTTATACTCCACAAGAAAAATACAATAAACTAAAGGAAAAAAATCCACTTTTAGATAAACTAAGACAAACTTTTGAGTTAGATTTATAGGAGAATTGTCAAATTATAGTTAACAACTTTGATTTAATAAAATTTATTTTAATTGTAAATGTTGTTAAAAATAGTAATAAATAAAACAGCTTTACAATGGAAAGATTTAAGTTTAAAACGACAAAGAAATTAAAGAAAATACACCGTCAGATGATTTTAAATTTTGGTACAGAAAACATAAGATATGAATACGAACACTATTATTTTAATATTAAAACTGAAAATGTAAAGAATCTTCAATCTCACTTTAATAAAATTGGATTAGAACTTTTGAAAGTTTAACAAAAAGTATACACCAAAATGTTTTTTGAATCTAGATTTTAAATTAAAAATAAAATAACAACATCAAAGAAACATGTGTATTCTATGTAATATTTCCCCTAAATCAGTAATACTAATACATAACCATAACTCAAAGAAATTTAGTACTACTAACTGCCTTTCTAAAATTCTAATTCCTTGCCTAAATAAGAAAGCGTTAAATTCTCTTTGGCATTACCAGTTTTTTCAAATTCGGGTATTAAATAAATACCGTCTCCTTTTTCAATAAATAGCGGTATGGATTTTTCTTCTTTACAAAGTAAATCTACAACTTTAATATATTTCGCTTCATTCTCAATAACAACCTCAATAATATTGGGATTTTCCCTATATGCTTCACTTAAATTAATAAAATCGTCTTTAGGTGTAAAAAAGTGTTCTCTCTCTTCTATGGATGCTTCTGTAACCTCCATAGAAGATGCTATTTTATAAGAACCATGTTCTCCAAAAACATCAGAAAACCTGTTTAATGCGTACTTATTCACCATATCACTACCAGTTATAGCAATTAAATAACCTACATCATTTAACTCTATGTTATCTGCCAAATCATCATCATAAACATCTGCTTTTAACGCCTCTAAATCTGCATCTAAAGCTTGTTCAATAAAATTATTATTAGAATCTATTAAAATTACACGCTTTCCTTTTTCCTTTAAATAAGAAGCAATTAACCTTGACGGATTGGAAGCTCCTACAAATAAAATAGCATCAGATTTATTTAAGAAAACCCCTATAATTTTAGCAAAAAATCTTGCCGTTGTTGCATTTAAAAGTACGGTTCCTAAAACAATCATAAAAACCAAAGGTGTTATGTACTCTGCTCCTGCCACGCCTTGCTTTAGCAGTTTACTACCAAATAAAGAAGCAATACCAGCAGCAACAATACCTCTTGGACCTACCCAACTAATAAACAGTTTTTCATTTAATTTTAACTTAGAATTTATAGTACTAGAAAAAACAGCCAAGGGTCTTATTACAAAAACCACAATAGCAAATAAAGCAGCCGTTTTCCAAGTATATAAGAGCATTAAATCTTCTATATTAATATTTGCAGCTAATAATATAAATAATATAGAGATTAGTAAAACACTAAGTGACTCTTTAAAATATAGTAATTCTTTTAAATTTTTTAATTTTCCATTTCCTAAAACCATTCCCATTACTACAACTGCTAATAAACCAGACTCGTGAGCAAATATTTCAGATTCAACAAAAACTAATAAAACTGTAGATAAAGAAACTACATTAAGTAAATAATGAGGCACCAGTTTTTTATTAATAACATAAGCTAAAGCGTGTGCGAATGTAAAACCAAAAGTAGTACCAAATAATAGAATTTTACCAAATTCAATTAATGCAGTTTTGGTAAAACCACCACCACCACCAACACTTATAAATTCAAAAACCAATACTGCAACTAAAGCTCCTATGGGATCTATTAAAATACCTTCCCATTTTAAGACGGTAGAAATATCTTTTTTTAATGGAATATTTCTTAAAATTGGTGTAATTACGGTAGGTCCAGTAACAATAATTAAACCAGCGAAAAGAAATGAAATTTCCCAACCCAGATCAAAAATATAATGCGCTACAATACCCGCACCAAAAAAAGTAATTGCAGAGCCTAATGTAATTAATTTAGTTATTACTGGTCCTACATTTTTAATCTCACTTCTTTTAAGGGTTAAACCACCTTCAAAAAGTATAATACTTATGGCTAAAGAAACAAAATAATACAAACTTTCTCCAGGAAACAATCCTTTTGTGCCATTCCAAACAGGCTCTATCCATTTGCTCCCATCTTCACTTAAATATGCAGCAGCAATAGGCCCTACTAAAAGGCCAATTAAAATTAACGGCAATATTGCAGGGATTTTAAATTTCCAAGCTACCCATTGTGCTAATATTCCTAAAATAATAATTCCTGCTAATTCTAACATATTTCCAAATATAGGTTTTGTTGTAAATTTAACAATGTTTGTGAATCTAACAGCTAAAAAACACGTTTTTTAACGATATTTTGTATTTCGCGGTTTATTCATAAAAAGACAGTCACTAAAAGGCTAAAGTAATTTGTTTAAAATGCTTTAATTTCTATCAATTGAAGCATCAAAAAATTACATCAATAATTAAATTTATATCTTTTTTTGTTACCAAAATAACTCTAGAAGTATTATGTTTTATATTTGATACTTAAATAATACCATTGAACTTTTTTATTCATTATTTTTGTTCTTTTAAAACAAACTTATGTTAGGCTTACAATTTGAAACAGAAACTTCTTGGGCAGAAATTGCCAAAGTTAACTTAGAACAAATATTAACCGATCATGCTTTTTTAGAACAAAAAGCAGCATCTAATGCAGTTTCTATTATAATTAATTATTCTGAAGAAACAGAATTGGTAAAAGAAATGAGCAATATTGCTATTGAAGAAATGCAGCACTTTAAAATGGTGCATTTATTAATGGTAAAAAGAGGAATGGTTTTAGGAAGAGAGCAAAAAAACGACTATGCCATTCGTTTACAAAAGTTTTTTAAGAAAACAGGTGACAGAACAGATGCATTAGTACAACGTTTGTTAATTGCTGCTCTAATTGAAGCAAGAAGTTGCGAACGTTTTAAAGTGTTTTCTGAAAATATGGAAGATGAAGAATTACGTAAATTTTATAAAAATCTAATGATTTCTGAAGCTGGACATTATACTACATTTTTACAGTTTGCAAGACAATACCAAGATAGAGCCATTGTAGACGAAAAGTGGAATACATTATTAGCTTTTGAAGCAGAATTGATGAAAGAACGCGGAACAGCTGCAAAGATTCATGGGTAAGTTTTGAGTTCTGAGTTTTGAGTTCTGAGTTTTGAGTTCTGAGTTTTGAGTTCTGAGTTTTGAGTTCTGAGTTTTAACCTGAAATTTTAAAAAAATTTCAGCCTCTTAAAACCACAAACAAATAAACTTATAAACAATTTTAACATTACCACTTTGTTACTTTAGCACTTTAAAACTTTTCAACCTCAACCGTTTAAAACTTTTCAACCTTTAAAACCATAAAAATAATGTTTAGCAAAGCTGAGGCAGAACAAATAAGAAAAGAATTTTGGACAAGTTTTGGGAAGTCATTTCCAAGAAAATGGTTGCTATACAATACCAAAATTAAAGGAATGGCCTTTAAATTTGTAGCAGACAGAAAAAAAGCTTTGGTTTGTTTGGATTTAGAAAACCCTGATGAATTAAAAAACCTCTTATACTATGACCAATGGCTGTCTTTAAAAAGCTTGTTAGAACAGGACTTACTAAATGTAATTTTTGACGCCGATTATCTTTTAGAAAGTGGAAAAACAATACAGAGAATTTACATTCCGTTTGAAAAGAAATTTAGTATTTATAACAAAAATACTTGGCGAGATTGCTATGAGTTTTATGTTGAAAATATGTCTAAATTAGAATTATTCTTTTATGAATATGAAGCGGTTATAAAAAATATTTAGTATTAATTTTCCAATTCCATTAGCTCCAAAACTCCCTTTGCTTATTTAACTTCTCTTCTTCATTCATATATTCTTCTGCCTCTTTTGGAGACAATACTTTTAAGAAAGACGGATGTTGCTCTATTGCATATTCTATTTTTGTTACAATATCTGCAACTTCTTCATTTTCATAATCTATTTCTAATGGTTCTTTTATAACCATAGACTGTAAAACATTTCTTTTTTTAATCATTAATCCTTTTTTATCAAAAGAACGTCTAAAACCGTCTATAACTATTGGTACAACAATAGGTTTACATGTTTTTATAATATGCGCAGTACCTCTTCTAATGGGTTTAAAAGGGGTTGTTGTGCCTTGTGGAAACGTAATTACCCAACCATCTCTTATAGCTTTTTGTATATTAGAAATATCAGAATTTTTTACTTGTCTATTTACATTTTTACCTGCACTACGCCAGGTTCTATCAATAGAAACCGATCCTGCATAAGCAAAAATTTTAGGAAGCAAACCCGCTTTCATAGTTTCTCCTGCAGCCACAAAATAAACATTCAACTTAGGATTCCAAATATAACCAACATTTTTAATACTATCGTCTCTACCCTTTAAAGCAGCATTAAAAACATGAAACATAGCTGCAACATCTGCAAAATAAGTTTGATGATTTGAGATAAATAAAACGTTTTTATCTGGTAAATTTCTCAATATATTCGAGCCTTCTATCTGCAAATTATTAAACTTACGATATCTCCCGTGAGATATTAGTCCAAAAATCCGAATTATCCATTTCTTAAAAAGTAAAATGTGTCCGAAAGGATTTCTCTTTAATAAAGGCATTTTATTTATTTTATTTTTTTGCTAAAAGCAAACTTACAAAACAAATTATAAAATTTAGTACTTTATTAGCTCTTTAATTTCAGAGAGCATCATTGCTGTTGCTCCCCAAACAATATAATTATTAAACTTAAAACACGGTACGTCTGCTATATTCATATAAGAAGTCTTTATTCTTCTAGTAGCTAAAAAACTATCATTAATGAGATTTTCTGCTAAAACTTCTATTGTGCTTTCTACTTCATAATTTGTAATTAATGTTGGCCTTTTGTCTAAATATGCCAAATATGGCGTTACTAAAAAGTTACTTGGCGGTATATAGACTTCTGTTAACTCTCTAATTATGTCTAATTTAGAAACTGTTACACCAACCTCTTCAAAAGTTTCTCTAAGCGCAGTTTCTTGTAAATTTTTATCCAATACATCTACTTTACCTCCAGGGAAACTAATTTGGGCAGAATGTGCACCTTTATAAGTAGCACGTTCCGTTAAAAGAAAGGTAGCTTCATTTTTCTTATTTGGATAAAACAAAGCTAAAACTGCCGCTCTTTTAGGGTTTTTAATTTTTATTTTATTAGCATCGTAACGTAAACGTAATTCTGGGGCTAATTTAAATTGCGCATCTAAACCACCTAATGTTTTTGTTTTATAAGCTTCTATTCTATTTTTAAACTCTTTAAAATTCAAAATAAATTACTATTTTTAATAAAATGATGCTTGCTTTAACTATAAAGTTCTTTTTGGCAAGAATTTTGACCACTTTCAAATATGAATAATAAATATAAGAAATTACTAGCTAGTATTGCCTTAGATGCTGTTGGTTTAGTACCTTTTTTACCTTTTGACTTATTTTGGGCTCCCATATCTGGTTATTTAATGACAAAAATGTATAAAGGAACCGAAGGAAAGATTGCGGGTATTGTAAGTTTTGTTGAAGAAATTTTACCTTTTGACTTTCTACCAACATTTACCATTATGTGGTTATATACTTACATCATAAAAAAACAAAAAAAAGAAATTTTAATTGAGGGCTAAATTTAATTAAAAGTGTATTTTACATGACGATTTTACTTAAAAATTACAACGTACTTTTTAAAGTTTTCTATAAAATTGTATGAATCTTATTTTAGTTTGAGATGGTTTAAAAGCCTTCTACAGCAATTAATAATTAGTTTTCTTTTTTAAATAAAAAACCTAATCCTAATCTGCTTAAAAACTTTTTCTCAAAAGCCCAAAAGAATTTAAATTGACCAAACAACCAACCCACAAATGGCAGTGTTAATTGATATATAGGGAAAATAAGTAATATTCTTAATGGATAATACAACCAAGCAGAAACTATTTCTGGGCTTAAACCTAAAAAAGAAGTTACTGGTTTTGCTACCCAAGCAGCAAAAGAGCCGTTAATGGCAAATACAACAAAAATTGCTAATAGAGACCAATTACTATCTATGTCCCAATGTTCTTTTAATTTATCCATATTAGCGCAAAATTACAATTAGCAAACGGATATAAGAAATTTACTCAATAATAATTTTTTTAGAAATAATATTTTTTCCTGTTTTTACTTTAACAAAATAAATTCCTGTTTTAAAATTATTAGTTGCTATAATTTTCTCTTTTAAACTTTCTCTAGTTGTATTGTATTTTATTTTTTGACCAATTGCGTTAAATATCTCAACTGTTTCTATGGCGTCTTTAAAAACTTTTACGGTTAATAATTCATTTAAATTGTATATCGTACTTTTATCTAAAATATCTTTTGTTAGAGATAGCGTTTCTGATTTAAAAGTGATAAAAAACCGATCATCAAAAGTACCTGATGCTATGTTAATTTTTACATCTTTATTATTTAAGAGATGGTAAGTCTCTGTAAAACTATCATACAAATAAGTGTCTGCATCTAAATTACTTTCATCTATTTTAAACGTAACTGCTCTATCTAAATCACTTTTTAAGGTAATAGGAATTTGTAAGTCTATGTTAAAATCTTCTATTCCGGTAATTACAAAAGGTGCTTGTGAATCTTCTACTTTTAAAGCAATATCTGTTGGTTTATAATCCCACATTACAGCATCAAAACCATTTTCAAATTTATTTGTAAGTCCTCTAAATCCAATAGCTAATTGCCTGTGAAAGGTTTCATTTTCTAAGAGAAATTCAAAACCTATTCTTAAAATTGGAAACTCTTCTACTTTTTTATCAAGATTAGTTTTTCCAAAAAACACAGTGTTTGTATCGGTTACATCAAAAACTCTTAGATTATTATTAAAAGTTATGGTACCACCTGTATCAGAAGCTTGCACAAAAAAACCTTGTCCTACTGCTATATTTTGCCCAGGAATTTTAGCGCCAGCTCCAATTTCACTTGCAGAAACTCCCATACCTATAACTCTTGTTGCATAACCACCCAAATATTGTGCTCTAATATGCGAAGTATCTGGACCAGATTCATAAAAATATAAAGTCCCTATAATACTTCCAGCTGTTGTTGCATTATCTAAAATAAAAGTATCTGCATTAATTGGAGACGGGTAAGGATTTCCAAGAAGACTGTAAGTACCAGTAGCAGCGTCAAAAGCATCTATTTCAGTGGTATATTCTCCATCATTAGGTGTTCCTAAAAAGGTATAGTTTTGCCCTAAAGAATTTCCTGTACTTTTTTTATTGAAGCCTTCTGTTGGTGTAAAACTAGAATTTTCATCAATATTTACAGTAAAATCTGAACTATTAGTAAATTTAGCAATCCACCTATTACTTATGGTTATAGGTACTGTAGTATCATCTCCATCTAAACCAGGCGTAAACTGAATATCTAAAGGAGTGTTTGTTGCTGTTAATTGTGTAGTACCATCTTTAAATACACCGGCTAAACTGTATGTTTTACCGTCTGTTGTTACTGGTGAACCCCAATAACCACTTTGATAAACATTGGTTAACGTACCTCTTACATCTTTATACAAGTTACCATTTCCAGAAACATTTCTAATTCCTGTGTGTGTTTGCCTTAATTGCGATGAACCTAGTAAACGTAAATCGCCCTCTAATTCTAATGCATTTGTTACTGTTAATTCTACACCATCTGCTATAGTTAATGTTTGTCCACTTTCTACATGTAAACAATCGCAATTTGTATTTGCGGTAATTGTAATATCTTCTTGTATACGAATTCCTAATAATAAATCTGTTGCACTATCATCTGGAACACCACCATTATTACCACCGACCCAACTTCCGTTGTAAACAATTTCATTATCAGTACACTCAATGAAATCGAAAGTTAAAAAGTCTGTATATCCAACCGCAAAATCTACATCAACAGCATTGGAGCTTGTAAAAGCAGCATCTGTAAAAGTAAATTCTAAATTGGCTGCAGCTTCGTCACTATTAAGGTGACTGTCTGCTTTTCCTGTAAATGTTAAGGTTAAAACTGTATCTCCATTAGACAATGTAAAAATTGGTGTTAAGCCTTCTGGTAAGTTTGCAATTATAAATTCCGTCCCTTCATCTAGTAAATTATCACCATCTGTATCTGCAAAAGTATCTCCATTTAAGGTAATTACTAAGGGTGATGTTACAGTATCTATAGAACCGTCATTTGGTGTCTCTCGAAAAATACCTGTAGTTGCATACTCATAAATACTATCTCCTTGATTTCCTGATATGAAAAACTTAGAACCACTATTGTTAAATACAATTCCCGAAGGTATAACATCTTGAGCAGCTATAGATATATTTTGAACGAAAGTTGGTGCCACTGTTAACACATCATAAGCAGAAGCTAAGGCATATTCATTAATATCATCTCTTTGATTTCCAACTACAAAAAGAGAAAGACCGTCATTACTAAAAGTCATTCCTAATGGTGCATTGTCTTCGGATGATACAGAAAACCTACCTGTTGGACCAGATGTTATACCTGTTAAATCAAAAGGTGAAGGCAATGTGTAAACAATAACATCATTAAGAGCTGTGTTCACGGTATCATTTCCCAAAACAAATAGCAACGTTCCAACATCATTAAAGGTTATACTTGTGGCATTATTATCATCTGCAGAAATATCAAAAGCTGCAAGATGAGTAACCGTAGATGTTAAATCATAAGGAGTTGAAAGAGAATATTCATTCACTTCGTCACCACTAGTACCTACAATATAAAATATTAAACCTGTGTTGTTAAAAGCCATACCTCTTGGGTTTGACTCTTCATCTGATACTGAATAGGAATCCTCAAAAATAGCACTGCTTATATCATAGGCCACTGGTAACGTATATTGTGCAATTTTATTAAAATTGTCTCCAACAACATACATCTTTGTTCCATCATTATTAAAAAGTACATCTTGCGGAGATCTATCAAAAGAAAGTACCTTGTAATTATTAATTAAAGAAACCGTTGAAGTAAAATCGAAATTATTTGACAATGTGTATTCATTTACATCATCTCCATCTGAACCAATAATGTAAAATTTACTACCTGTATTATTAAAAAGGATATCTTGTGGTAGTATTTCTTCTGTATCAATTGGAAAAACAGAGGAATGTGAAGCAGCGGATAAATCAAACTGATTTCCTGAAGAAAAAGTAAAAATGTTTACTTCATCTCCATTTTGCCCAGTAATATACATTTCACTACCATCGTTATTAAAAGTTATTCCTCTTGGATTGCCTTCAAAAGCATTAATGTTTAATTCATTTATTACTCCACCAACTGCTGCTGTAGATACATCATAATTTACGGTTAAATCAAACTCATAAACCCTATCTCTATTCCTATCAACCACATATAACTTTGAACCATTATTATTAAAAGCAATTCCTTGTGGTCTATTTGCATTTGAACTGTCAAAAGCAAAAACAGCAGCTTCAAAATCAAAAACATCAGTAAAAACCGCTGTAGAAACATCCCAGTTTATAGACAAATCATATTCAGTAATATCATTACCTGTATCTCCTGTGATGTACATTTTTGAACCTGTATCGTTAAACGTAACATCATGTGGGTTTGTATCTTGCCCTTCTACAGATATAAAACCATCTATACCAGAAATGGTTGATAAATCGTATGCAACAGATAAATTATGTTGTACTACAAAATCTCCACCAGCACCAACAGTATAAAATTTAGTACCATTATCTCCAAACTCCATTCCTGTAGGCGAAATTTCATGAGATATTAAAGCAATAGCATCTACAAAATTAGGGGAAGAAATATCAAAAAGATTTGCACCAGAATAATCTAAACTTTGTGCGAAAGAGAATGTAGTAAAAAAAAATATTACTACGGCTATAACATTTTTTGTTCTTTTCATGTGTAATCCTTTAAATGCGGGGGAACACAAAATGAAACAAATATACAAAAAAAAAAAAATATAAAACTTTAACTCACTTATTTTCTGTTTCTAAACATTAACCAAACACCTATTAACACTAAAGGAATACTTAAAACTTGGCCAGTATTTAACGGACTAAAAAACCAATCTTCTCCCCTTTCTTGCACTTGTGGCTCTTTTAAGAATTCTATTACAAAACGTAAAGACCATAAAACAACCATAAAAAGACCAAAAAGGAAACCTGTTTGTTGTTTCTTATCTGTTTTCCAATACAAGTGCCACATTGCAAAGAATAAAATTAAATAGCTAAAGGCTTCGTACAACTGCGTTGGATGCCTTGCCGCGGTTTCTCCTGCTGCTTTAAAAATTACACCAAAATTAGAACCGCTTTCTTTTCCATAAATTTCTGAATTGAAAAAATTACCAAAACGTATAAAAAACCCTGCTAATGCCACCATAATTGCTAATCTATCTAAAATAAACAACCAAGGTTTTTGTAAATGTTTTTTAGCATAAAAGTACATTGCTATTGGAATACCAATTGCTGCACCATGACTTGCAAAACCTGTAAAACCTGTAAATTTCCAACCTTCTGCGGATTTTTTAAATGGTAAAATAATTTCTAACAAGTTATACTGATAATAATCCCAACTATAAAAGAAAACATCTCCCAAACGCATACCAATTAACATAGAGATAAATACATACATAAATAGTGGATCCATTTTTTCTACTGGAATTTTATCTTCTCTATAGATTTTTTTCATGAATCTTAAACCCAATAAAAAAGCGGCTACAAACATTAAACTGTACCATCTAATTACAAAAAAACCTAAATCTATTCCTATGGAAGGATTCCACTCTATTGCTAAAAAATTCATATTTTATGTTTCAATGTTTTAAAATTTACATTCAAAGTTAAAGTCTTGTGTCTTTATTCTATTTTCTTATTTCTTTCCCTAACTTTTCTGGCACAGGATCATAACCACTACCTCCCCAAGGATGACAACTAAAAATTCTTTTCAAAGATAACCAACCACCGGAAATTAAACCATGTTTTTGCAAAGCTTCTATGGTATAATGTGAACAAGTTGGACTGTATCTACAAGTTGCTGGTGTAAATGGTGAAATTGCTACTTGATAAAAACGAACTAATAGTACAAATGGATATGATAGTATTTTTTTCAAACTTAATTTTTATTCTTCATTTATGAGATTTCTCCTAACGTCGAAATGACAATCGTTTTTTACAATTAGTGATACTATTGCGTTATCAGTATTACTCACCTTCATTAATAATGAAACTCCTTCCCCAGCCTACATTGAGCAAAGTCGAAATAGGAAGGTTGGGATGGGAATTTAATTCAGAGAAAACGTTGTGCCTTCTTTACCATCTTTTAACTGAATGCCTAATTCAATTAACTCGTCTCTAATTTGGTCAGACAATGCCCAGTCTTTATTTTCTCTTGCTTCTTTTCTTAATTTGATTAACAGCTCTACTACTCCATTTATTTTTTCTGAATTGTTTTGCATGTTTTCATTCATCAACCCTAAAACATCAAAAACAAATGCGTTTAAAGTTTCTTTTAAAATGACTAAATCTTCTGCTGTTAAACTAGCTGTATTTTCTTTTATTTGATTGATAACTTTTACAGCTTCAAACAAATGAGATATTAAAATTGGTGTGTTAAAATCGTCATTCATTGCTGCATAACACTCTTTTTTCCAAGTTTTAACATTAAAAGTAGATATTTTAGCTGCTTCAATTTTTTCTAAGAAATTAACAGCCTCCAGCAATTTAGCATGTCCTTTTTCTGAAGCCTCTAAAGCATCACCAGAAAAATCTAAAATACTTCTATAATTGGCTTGCATGTTAAAAAAACGTACAACAGATGCAGAAAATGATTTTGGCAAAATATTGTTTTCTCCAGATAAAATCTGATTTGGTAAAATATAATTTCCAGTAGACTTGGCCATTCTTTGTCCGTTTAAAGAAAGCATATTGGTGTGCATCCAATAATTTACGGGTTTTACTCCAGAACAGGTTTTAGATTGTGCAATTTCACATTCGTGATGTGGAAATTTTAAATCCATTCCACCACCATGAATGTCAAAACTTTCGCCTAAATATTTGGTGCTCATTACAGAACATTCTAAATGCCAACCAGGAAAACCATCGCTCCAAGGAGAAGGCCAACGCATTATATGTTTTTCATCTGCTTTTTTCCAAAGTGCAAAATCTTGTGGATTTTTCTTGTCTGATTGCCCATCTAAAGCTCTTGTATTGTTTAATAAATCTTCTACTTTTCTTCCAGAAAGAATTCCGTAGTTTTCTTTTTTATTGTATTCGTGAACGTCAAAATATACAGAACCATTTACTTCATAAGCAAAACCTTTTGCTATGATTTCTTTAATCATTTCTATTTGTTCTACAATATGCCCAGTTGCTGTTGGCTCTATACTTGGTGGTAAAAAATTGTAGTTTTTTAAAACATCATGAAAATCTACAGTATATCGTTGTACAACTTCCATTGGTTCAACCTGCTCTAAACGTGCTTTTCTTGCAATTTTATCTTCGCCTTCATCTGCATCGTTTTCTAAATGACCTGCATCTGTAATATTACGTACATAACGCACTTTGTAACCTAAATGCAACAAATATCTATATACAACATCAAAAAACATAAAAGTTCTTACGTTTCCTAAATGTGCATTGCTATAAACTGTTGGTCCACAGACATACATGCCAACATAACCATCTGTTATGGGTTTAAAATTCTCTTTAGTTTTACTTAAAGAATTGTATACTTTTAATTGATTTTCTTTGTAACGTTCCATTAAAAAAAGTGACTATTAACAGAGGATAAAGATAGACACTTTATTGAGAATAGAGAAATGGAAATTAAGGGAAGTTTTTATATCATTTAAAGAGAATACTTTCTCTTTATTTTGAATAAATTAAACTTCTTAAATTTTTAAGGGATTCCTTTAATAAACTATTGATTAATTGCTTATTTTTACTTAAAATATTGTTTTAATGTCTAAAAATTCTTCAGCTTTACACGAAAAAGAAGGTGTTTCTAAACCAGGAAATACAAGTAAATCTGCTGCAGAAATAATTAAAAAAAACAGAGCAAAACAAAACTCTGTGGATGAGTTTGTAAAACAAATTTTAAAAGGAAATATTACCTATTTAAGTCGTGCAATTACTTTGGTAGAAAGCACAAACGCAAAGCATCAACAAAAAGCAAACGAAATTTTAGAACAGTGTTTACCACATGCAAATAATTCTGTTAGAATAGGCATTACAGGAGTTCCTGGAGTTGGAAAAAGTACGTTTATAGAAACTTTTGGAAAACACTTAACTTCCCAAAATAAAAAAGTAGCAGTGTTGGCTGTAGATCCTAGTAGCTCTGTAAATAAAGGCTCTATTTTAGGTGATAAAACTAGAATGGAACAATTGGTAACCGATAAAAATGCATTTATTAGACCTTCGCCTTCTGGCACTTCTTTGGGTGGTGTTGCTCAAAAAACAAGAGAATCTATTATTTTGTGCGAAGCAGCAGGTTTTAATACCATTATTATTGAAACGGTTGGTGTTGGACAATCAGAAACGGTTGTACACTCTATGGTAGATTTCTTTTTATTGTTGAAGTTGGCAGGAGCTGGAGACGAGTTACAAGGCATTAAACGTGGAATTATAGAAATGGCAGACGCCATTGTAATTAACAAAGCCGATGGCGATAATGAGAAAAACGCCAAGATTGCTAAGGTTGAATTTAATAGAGCTTTGCATTTGTATCCTTTAAAAGAAAGCAATTGGCAACCAAAAGTAATTACTGCAAGTGCTTTGCATAATTTAGGAATTGAAAAAGTAAGTGAAATGATAAACAACTACATTGGTACTACTTATGAAAACGGTTATTTTCAGAAAAAAAGAAACGAGCAAAATAAATTTTGGTTATTAGCTACCATTGAACAGCAATTAAAAGCTAGTTTTTTTGAAAATGCTACAATAAAAAAAGCATTAGTTAAAGAAATTGAAAATTTAGAAAACGATAAAACGACTCCTTTTAATGCCGCAAAAAGACTACTAGATTTATAATTTTGAAATCCACAGATTTAAAAGTATTTCTATTTTCTTTTCTACTACATTTGCATAAAAAATAAACAATGCAGTTTTCAGAATTACTAACCAACAAATCTATTTTAAAAGCAGTTGCAGAACAACGGTTTCACAAACCAACTTTGGTGCAAGAAAAGGCGATTCCAGCAATTTTAAAAAAGAAAAATGTAATTGTTGCTGCAAATACGGGGACTGGTAAAACAGCTGCTTTTGCCTTACCAATTTTAGAAAATCTGTTTGAAAAACAAGATGTAGAAAAAGTTGAAAAACAAATAAAAGCAGTAATTGTTACACCAACAAGAGAATTAGCAATTCAAATTTTAGAAAATTGTAAAGATTTTAGCAAATACACTAATTTAAGAGCAACTGCTGTTTTTGGTGGGGTTTCTTTAGAACCTCAAAAAGAAGTTTTAGCAAAAGGTGTAGATATTTTAATAGCAACTCCTGGTAGATTAATCGATTTACAAAAACAAGGTAATATTGCTTTAGATACTGTTGAAGTTTTTGTCTTAGATGAAGCCGATTTAATGTTAGATATGGGTTTTATTAAAGATGTAAAATTAATAGAAAGCCTATGTCCTAAGAAAAAACAAACCTTGCTTTTTTCTGCAACAATGCCAGATAAAATTGTGGCATTGGCAAAAACTACTTTAAAAAATCCTGTTTCTATTGTTATAGAACCTGAAGAAACTACAGCAAAAAATATTGGACAATTATTATATTATTTACCAAAGAAAAACAAAACCGATTTGTGTTTGCGCCTTTTAAGAAATACAATAAATGGTAAAATAATTATTTTTAGACGCACCAAATTTGGTGTAGATAAATTAGAACAAACTTTGTTAAAAAATGGATATTTAGCCACAAGCATTCATGGAGATAAAACACAAATTATAAGAAATAAGGCAATTGAAGATTTCAAAAATAAAAAAGCCACTATTTTAATTGCAACAGATGTAGCTGCAAGAGGTATAGATATTACCAATGTAGATGCTATTATTAATTTTGACATACCAAATGTAGCAGAAACCTATGTGCACAGAATTGGTAGAACTGGTAGAGCTGGTAAATCTGGTATTTCGTTTTCTTTTTGTTCGCCAGATGAAAACAATTATATAAAAGATATAGAAGCTTTAATTGAAAAACCGATTAAAGTTATTGTAGAGCATCCTTATGTAATTAACAAACCAAAACACACCAAAAAACAGCCAAATACCATCAGTAAAAATAAAAAAGGTAGAAAATCTGAAGCTTCTAAAAAGAAGAAAAAACGCTGGTATTAATAGTTATTACTTAAAATTAAAAGAGGCTGTCTGAAAAGAACTAAATTTTGTCATTTTGAGCGAAATGTAATGGAGTCGAAAAATCTATTCAATTAAAATTCAATAATTTAGATTTCTCCATAAAGTCGAAATGACAGGTTGAAAATACTTTTTTGACGACCTCTTTTTTTTAGAATTTAATCTTCGACTTCGTCTGGCAAATTTACGTCAAAATCGTCATTATCTTCAAAGAAATCTTCATCTTCTGCATACTCTTCCATCGCATTTTCTAAGCGTTCACTTATTTTTACCAAATAAATAGTTTCTGCTGTTTTAACTTCTATAGCTTTTACAGTTTCTCCTTTGGCATTTTTAAAGGAAATAATATCGTCATAATCATATCCATCAGGATATTTTTCTATTAACATGTCTAATATGTCTGTTGTTAATTTTGCGTATTCTACGATTACTCTTTTCATGTTTTTTACAAAAAAAATTAATAGTTCAGTTTTTTATAATTGAAGCAGCTGCAGTGCTACATTTCTAACAAATAAGCAAATATTAAAGGTGCAACAATAGTGGCATCACTTTCTATAATAAACTTAGGGGTATTAATATCTAATTTTCCCCAAGTAATTTTCTCATTTGGTACTGCACCAGAATATGAACCATAACTTGTAGTTGAATCTGAAATCTGACAGAAATAGCTCCAAAATGGAGTGTCTGTTCTTTCCATATCTTGGTATAACATTGGCACCACACAAATAGGGAAATCTCCTGCAATTCCTCCTCCTATTTGGAAAAACCCAATTCCGTTTTGCGAATTATTTGTATACCAATCTGCTAAGAACGTCATGTATTCAATACCAGATTTCATGGTAGATGCTTTCAACTCACCTTTCATTACATAAGATGCAAAAATGTTACCCATTGTAGAATCTTCCCAACCAGGACAAATAATTGGTAAGTTTTTTTCTGCTGCTGCATACATCCAAGAATCTTTAATGTCAATTTCATAATATTGCTCTAAAACGCCGGATAACAATAATTTGTACATGTATTCATGAGGTAAAAAACGTTCGCCTTTTGCTTCTGCATCTTTCCAAATTTTAACAATATGTTCTTGTATTCTTCTAAAAGCCTCCTCTTCTGGTATACACGTATCTGTAACTCTGTTTAAACCTTTTTCTAATAAATCCCACTCATCTTGGGGTGTTAAATCTCTATAATTTGGCACTCTTTTGTAATGAGAATGCGCTACCAAATTCATAATATCCTCTTCTAAATTTGCACCCGTACAAGAAATAATTTGCACTTTATCTTTACGAATCATTTCTGCAAAAATCTTTCCTAATTCTGCTGTACTCATTGCACCTGCTAAAGAAACTAACATTTTGTTTCCTTTTTTAAGCTGCTCTTCATACCCTTTAGCTGCATCTACCAAAGCTGCTGCATTAAAGTGTAAAAAGTATTTTTCTATAAAATTTGTAATTGGTTTACTCATGTTTTTTTATGTATTAGCTATTTTTTTTAAATCAAAAATATCTGTTCTTCTATCTTTTAAATTACGTACACTACCAAACTGATTCAAGTCTTTTAACAAGTCTAAATCTACATCAGCTATTAAAATCATTTCTGTATTTGTTGTGGCTTCTGCTTTAATTCCGTTTGCAGGAAAAGAGAAATCACAAGGCGTAAATACCATAGATTGCGCATACTGAATGTCCATATTATTTACTTTTGGTAAATTACCAACACTACCAGCAATGGCAACATAACATTCGTTTTCTATAGCTCTTGCTTGTGCACAATGTCTTACCCTAGAATATCCATTTTGTGTATCTGTTAAAAACGGAATAAACAAAATATCCATACCTTCTTCTGCCAACAATCTACTTAATTCTGGAAATTCTGAATCATAACAAATTAAAACCCCTATTTTTCCACAATCTGTATCAAATGTTTTTAGCTCACTTCCACCTTGTAAACCCCAAACTTTTGCTTCATTTGGTGTTACATGCAGTTTTTCATAACGATCTAAAGCGCCATCTCTTTTACAGATATAACCTACATTATATAGCAAACCGTCTTTAATTTCTGGCATACTACCTGTAATAATATTAATGTTGTAAGAAATTGCTAGTTTAGAGAATCTTTCTACCACTTCTGGCGTAAATTTTGCCAATTTCCTAATCGCTTCAGATTCTGGTAAATGGTTGAATTCTGCCATTAAAGGCGCGTTAAAAAATTCTGGAAATAATGCAAAATCTGCTCTGTATGCAGCAACAGAATCTACAAAAAATTCTGCTTGTTCCATTAATTCTTCTAAATCTTTGTACAAACGCATTTGCCATTGAATTAAACCCAAACGCACTACTGTTTTTTTAGTTGCTGCTTTTTTAGATTTTTTCTGATAGTAAATATTATCCCATTCTAACAACACTGCAAACTCGCCAGAATTTGCATCACCTTCTAAATATCCTTTTAATATTTTTGAAGGATGAAAATCATTAGAAATTTGAAAATTTAAAACAGGATCGTAAATTTCTTTACGCTTTACCTTTTCTAAATATTCTTTTGGTGATATTTCTTTGGCAAATTTGTGATAATTTGGCATTCTACCTCCAAAAACAATTCCTTTTAAGTTTAACGTTTCACAAAGTTCTTTTCTATAATCGTACAATCTGCGTCCTAAACGTAAACCTCTAAATTCTTTTTTTATAAAAACATCTATTCCATATAAAACATCTCCATCTTCATCATGTGTGCTAAAGGTGAAATTTCCTGTAATATCTTCATAAGTATGGGTTTCATCAAAACTATCATAAGCTACTTTTATAGACAATGCACAACCTGCTAATTGGCCGTTAATTTTAATAACAACTTGCCCTTCTGGAAATTTATTTATTAAAGATTGTATTTGAGCCTCTTCCCAGTAAGTGTTTTCCATACTCGAATAAATCTCAATCATTGCTTGTTTTAACTCTTGATAATCATCAATTGTTAAATACTGTAACTCAATATTTTCTATATTTTCCATGATAATTTTAGACTAAAACTCGTAGTCATTATTTTTAAACTTAGAAATTTTGCTGTTTTTTTCTAAGCTAGATTCTTCGCCATTATCATAATCATCGTCATTAGAAGCAAACTTATAACTTAACATTTTATAGAATAATTTTGCTGCTAAAAAGTCAGATGATTTTTCGTTTTCATTTGGGCATAATTCAACCATATCAAAACCAACTACATTTTTTTGTTCAAAAACTTGTTTTAAAAATTCTAAAGTTTCATAATAAAACAAACCTCCAGGTTCTGGAGTTCCTGTACTTGGCATTATTGATGGATCTAACGCATCTAAATCGAAGGTAATAAATACATTTTTACCCAATTGATCTATTACATCTTCCATCCAATCTTCATTTACAGCCATTTCATGTGCAAAAAATACTTTATCAGTATTCATGGTTCTTTTCTCAGAAATATCCATACTTCTAATACCAACTTGTACTAAATTAGTGGTAGAATTTGCTTCGTACACTGCACAAGCGTGGTTGCATTTAGAACCTTCGTATTCTTTACGTAAATCTGCATGTGCATCTATATGTAAAACGGTTAAATCGTTAAAACACTCACTAAAAGCTCTAATTGTACCTATAGAAATGGAATGTTCTCCACCAAAAACAGTAACAAATTTATTTCTGTTAATATATTTTTTAGTCTCTTGGTGCACTGCTTCTACAACTGCCTCTGGAGAAGTATTTTCTGTAATTGCATCTGCTAAAAAAACACCTTCTTTATAAACTTCAGAATCTGTTTCTATATCATACAACTCCATATTTTCTGAAGCATTTAAAAATGCCTGTGGTCCTTTATCTGCGCCTTTTTGCCAAGTACTTGTACCATCATAAGGTACAGGAATTACTACTATTTTTGATGTTGACAGGTTTCCAAATTCTTGAGGAATTCTTGCGTATGTTTTATTTGTGTTCATTTTATTTTTTATTGAAGGGTAAAAGCCCTTGAATTTGTATTGTTAATAGCCTAAGATTGATAATAACTCGCTACTTTTTTGTTGTTCTTTAAAAACTGTAATTTTTAATGCTCCTTTTTCATCTCTATCAATTAATAAATGTTTTGGAGTTGGAATTAAACAGTGTTGCAAACCACCAAAACCACCTATAGTTTCTTGATAAGCACCTGTGTTAAAAAAGCCGATATACAAAGGTTTTTCTTTCTCGTAAATTGGTAAATAAATTCCGTTTACGTGTTGCTCAGAATTGTAATAATCATCACTATCACAAGTTAAACCACCTAACAAAACACGTTCATATTTTGTGTTCCATTTATTAATTGGTAGCATTATAAAACGCTTATTTATTGCCCAAGCATCTGGTAAAGTTGTGATAAAAGACGAATTAATCATGTTCCACAGTTCTCTATCGTTTTGTTTTTTCTGATATAAAACGTTGTAAATAGCTGCTCCAGATTCACCAACCGTAAAACTACCAAACTCTGTAAATATATTGGGTACGTCTACTTCTGCTTCATCACAAGCTATTTTAATTTGGTTGGTAATTTCATCAATCATATACTCATAATCATAATCAAAGGCCAATGAGTTTTTTATAGGAAAACCACCACCAATATTTAAAGAGTCTAAAGTAGGACATACTTTTTTTAAGTTGATGTACACCTTTAAACATTTCATTAATTCGTTCCAATAATAAGCATTGTCTTTAATACCTGTATTGATAAAAAAATGAAGCATTTTTAAATCTACTTGTGTGTTTTCTGCAATTTCACGTTCGTAAAACGATACAATATTTTTATATCCAATTCCTAGTCTAGAGGTATAAAATTCAAACTTTGGTTCTTCTTCAGAAGCTATTCTAATACCTACTTTAAAAGGTTTTGTTGTTTCTTTTTGAATTAAACCTAACTCTTCATAATTATCTATTATAGGAATACAGTTTTTATGGCCAGATTCTATTAAATTACCTATATTTTGTATGTATTGGTCTCTTTTAAAACCATTACAGATTACAAAAGTATCATCTTTAATTTTACCTTCTTTTTTTAAACTGTTTACAATATCTATATCAAAAGCAGAAGAAGTTTCTATATGAATATCGTTTTTTAAAGCTTCATTTAAAACATGTTTAAAATGAGAACTTTTTGTACAATAACTATAAAAATACTTGCCTTTATAATTGTGTTTATCAAAACTTTTTTGAAACCAACCTTTGGCTTTATTTATGTTTTCAGATATTTTTGGCAAATAAGTAAATTTAAGCGGAGAGCCATAGGCTTCAATCAATTCCATTAAATTGATACCATGCCAAAACAGTTTGTTATTTTCTGTTTTAAATTCTTCTTGTGGGAAATAGAAGGTTTGTTCTATTAAATCTTTATATTTTGTGTTCACTTTATTTTTTTAAAATAATTATACAGTAATTGCTTCTTAGCTAATTTTTTAAAATAAAAAATAGCATAGAAATTTTCTAATTCAATAAGAAAAAGAGTATCACTGTAAAATTTGCAAGTAAACAACATGCAACCTAGCGTAAAGTTGCATTAATTCTTTTAGATAAAAAGAAGGAGAAACCTTAATTTTTTCGTCGCATTTCCAAAATGCTGTGTACACTTTATTCTCCAAAAAAGTTGCACTACCGAAATAAGAAAAACGAAACATTTTACTTAAAAAAGTTAAGCAAATGTAATTTATTTTTGAATACAAAATTAAAAAACAAAAAAAAAGTGAAAATAATTTTCACTTTAGTTTTTGCCTTTAAACACTACTCTTCTGGCGGATAACCATGTATTTCTTCAAAGTCTCTATCGAAGTTTTCTCTTAAATAAGCGTTTAATTTCTTCCTGTAATCGTCTTTTAACCAAGTTACAAAGTTATGTGTGCTTTTAGAAATACATTTTGCATATCTGTTAATTCTATCATCTATCTCCTCTCCTAGCATTTTAGCTAAAATTAAAGCATCAAAAACATCTTCTGAATTTTCTATACACATTTTTGCATGGTGCACAATCGATTTTTCTAACACACGTTTAGAAGATTCGCCTGCTTTAATGGTGTCTATATATACTTTTTTCATATCGAAATAAGTATCTGTAGCTTTTGCAAACTCCTTTTTAACATCTGCAGGAAGTTCATATCTAAAAGTACTTTCTATATCTTCATCAGAAAGAATAGCATCTAAATAATAATCTGGCGCTCTAAACATTTTTTGCCAATCTAAATCTGCACCCCAAGCACCAAATCTATGGAAATTGTTTCCTAAATCGATTACATCAAACTCTATTCTGTCTTTATAAATACGAGAACCACGACCAATCATCTGATAATATAAAGTTAACGATTTTGTGGCCCTATTTAAAATAATAGCTTCAATACTAGGCTCATCAAAACCTGTGGTTAAAATACTCACAGACGTAATAATTGCACCTGGTGTTTTATGAAACCAACGCAAAATTAACTCACGTTCTTTTTTGGTATTGGTATTATCTAAATGTGCAATAGGGTAACCTGCTTTTTTAAAAGCATGAAATACCTGTATAGAAGTATTAATACCGTTGTTAAAAATTAGTGTTTTTTTACCTTTTGCACTCTCTTCATACGCGCTTATCAATTTAGATAGCATGTCTGAATTGGTATACAAATCCTCTGAAGATTTTACAGTATAATCTCCATTAGCACCTACTTCTAAAGAGGTTAAACCAACATTGTAAGAGTATAAATTAGCTTTTGCTAAATAGCCATTGTCTATTAAATGTTGTATAGATTCACCAACAAATAATTCTTGGTAATTCTCATACATTGGTAATTTTGTATTCGAACTTAAAGGTGTTGCAGTAACTCCTAGAATAAAAGACTCATCAAAAAATTTAAAGATTTTTGTAAAAGAGTTGTAATGCGCCTCATCTACAATTACCAAACCAATATCAGAAATATCTAAAATTTCATCATTTAACCTATTTTTTAAGGTTTCTACCATTGCAACAAAGCAATTGAATTGGTCTTGGTCGTCTAATTTTGCAGTAGAATTTATAATTTTATTGGCTACACCAAACTCATCTAACATCTTAGAGGTTTGTTTACTCAATTCAATTCTATGCGTTAAAACTAAAACTTTCTTTTTAAATGTCTCTAGATAACGCCTAACAATTTCCGAGAAAATTACTGTTTTTCCACCACCTGTTGGTAATTGATACAATAAATGATAATCTTTAGGAGCTGTTTCAAAGCGATGAAATATCTCTTGAAGTGCATCTTTTTGATAACCGTATAATTCTTTACCTACTTGTTGTGGAGTATTTGTGTCTGCCAAAAGTTTAAAAATTTTAAGCAACAAAAATAAGACTTAAAATAGGTTTTTCCCAAAAAACACTATACAAATCTTGTTAAATTCGTTTGCGTAATATCATAATGAGAAGCATTGTGCACAGAAACTTCATTTCTAACTACAACAAGTTGTGGCGATTGATGCATTACTTGAAAAGCATAACCAATTTCGTCTGAAATATCTCTATAATTTAACAAATCTAAATAATACACCTTTAAATTTTTAGTTTCTTCTGTAAACAGTTTTTCAAACTGCTTGATGACCATGCTGCTTATACCACATCTTGTAGAGTGTTTAAAAATAAAAACAGCTTCAGTTTTAGATTGCGTCTTAATTTCTTCTAATTGTGCTTTAGAAGTTAAAGGAATCCATGTTAAAAAACTTGGTTGTACTTCTTTCTTTTTTTTATTGCCAAATAAGCCCATTTTATATGTTTTATATTATAGTCGATACAAAGATAAGAAACTTTCAATTGTCAAAAAGTCAGTAAAAACAAGGTTTAACAAGACATTATGACTTATTTCTATTACACTTATAAATTGGTACTGAATTTGCTTTTAGTGGATTGTAAAAAGAAAAAATAACGTAACAATGAGTTTAAAACCATTGTAAAAAAAAAGAAGAAATATGAATTTTAATAATTATACCACAAAATCACAAGAAACCATACAAATGGCGCAACAAATTGCGCAAGGTTTCAGTCATAATCAAATAGAAAACGAACATATTTTTAAGGCTTTAACTAAAGTTGATGAGAATGTACTACCCTATTTATTAAAAAAATTAAATATTAATATAGCCGTTGTAAATCAAATTGTAGACAAACAGTTAGAAAGTTTACCTAAAGTTACGGGAGCAGAATTAATGCTATCTAGGGAAGCAGGAAAAACATTAAATGAAGCTGCTATTATCTCTAAAAACAGAAACGATGATTACGTTTCTATTGAACATTTGGTTTTGGCTATTTTTAAATCGAAATCTAATATAGCGCAAGTTTTAAAAGATCAAGGGGTTACAGAAAAACACTTAAATAGTGCTATTGACGAACTTAGAAAAGGCGAACGCGTAACTTCTCAATCGCAAGAAGAAACCTATAATTCTTTAAATAAGTTTGCCAAAAACTTAAATCAATTAGCGCAAGATGGTAAACTAGATCCTGTAATTGGTAGAGATGAAGAAATACGCAGATTATTGCAAATCTTATCGCGAAGAACCAAAAACAACCCAATTTTAGTCGGTGAACCAGGAACAGGTAAAACTGCTATTGCAGAAGGTTTAGCGCACAGAATTGTAGATGGAGATGTACCAGAAAACCTAAAAGATAAATTGATTTTTTCTTTAGACATGGGTGCTTTAATTGCTGGTGCAAAATATAAAGGCGAGTTTGAAGAGCGCTTAAAAGCAGTGATTAAAGAAGTAACCACTTCTGAAGGTGATATTGTACTTTTTATTGATGAAATTCACACGCTTGTTGGTGCTGGTGGTGGCCAAGGAGCTATGGATGCTGCAAATATTTTAAAACCTGCTTTAGCGCGTGGAGAATTGCGAGCAATTGGGGCGACAACTTTAGATGAATATCAAAAATATTTTGAAAAAGATAAAGCTTTAGAGCGTCGTTTTCAAAAAGTGCAAGTAAATGAGCCAGATACAGAAAGTGCAATTTCTATTTTAAGAGGAATTAAGGAAAAGTATGAAACACACCATAAAGTTCGTATTAAAGATGAAGCTATAATTGGTGCTGTAGAATTATCTCAACGTTACATTACCAACCGTTTTTTACCAGACAAAGCCATAGATTTAATGGATGAAGCTGCCTCTAAATTACGCATGGAAATAAACTCTAAACCAGAAGAGTTAGATGTTTTAGATAGAAAAGTAATGCAATTAGAGATTGAAATTGAAGCTATTAAGCGTGAAAAAGATGAAGTAAAACTAAAATCTTTACGTTCTGACCTAGCTAATATTAAAGAAGAACGAAATGAAATTAATGCCAAATGGAAATCTGAAAAAGAAGTTGTAGATAACATACAAAATGCAAAATCTGATATTGAAAACTTTAAAGCTGAAGCTGAAAAAGCAGAACGTGAAGGAAATTATGGTAAAGTTGCAGAAATTAGGTATGGTAAAATAAAGGAATCACAAACAAAACTAGAAGAATTTCAGCAAATATTAAAGACTAATAAAGATGAAAAATCTTTAATAAAGGAAGAAGTTACGTTGGACGATATTGCAGAGGTTGTAGCAAAATGGACAGGGATTCCTGTTACCAAAATGATACAATCTGAACGTGAAAAACTCTTAAAATTAGAACAACAATTACGCAAAAGAGTTGTAGGCCAAGAAGAAGCAATAATTGCAGTTTCTGATGCTGTTAGACGTTCTAGAGCTGGTTTACAAAATCCAAACAAACCAATTGGTAGCTTTTTGTTTTTAGGAACTACAGGTGTTGGTAAAACGGAATTGGCAAAAGCTTTAGCTGAGTATTTATTTGATGATGAAAATGCTATGACACGTATTGATATGAGTGAATATCAAGAAAAACATGCGGTTAGTAGATTGGTTGGTGCGCCTCCTGGTTATGTTGGTTATGATGAAGGTGGCCAATTAACAGAAGCTGTAAGAAGAAGACCTTATTCTGTGGTACTTTTAGATGAAATTGAAAAAGCACATCCTGATACATTTAATATTTTATTGCAAGTTTTAGATGAAGGAAGATTGACGGATAATAAAGGTAGAATTGCAGATTTTAAAAATACCATTATTATAATGACATCAAATATGGGAAGCCATATTATTCAAGAAAAATTTGCAGATACTAAAGCCGATATAGAAGCCACTACTGCACTGGCAAAAATTGAAGTTTTAGGTTTGTTAAAACAATCTGTAAGACCAGAATTTTTAAACAGAATAGATGACGTAATTATGTTTACACCTTTAAATGAGGTAAATATCTTTGAAATTGTTAAACTACAAATAGAACATCTTAGAAAAATGATTGCAAAGCAAGATATTACTTTAGATGCTACAGATGACGCTATTAAATATTTAGCTAAAAAAGGATATCAGCCAGAGTTTGGTGCTAGACCTGTAAAAAGAGTCATTCAGAAAGAAGTTTTAAATACACTTTCTAAAGAAATTTTAGCAGGTAAAATGACCACAGATAGTATTATTTTACTAGACGCTTTTGATGAAAAGTTAGTATTTAGAAATCAATCTGATTTGGTTGAAGAAATTTAATATTCTCAAGAAATATGTAAAAAACGAATGTCATTTCGAGCGAAACGCAGTGGAGTCGAGAAATCTTATAACATTAATTTAAAACTATGAGATTTATCCTATCGTTGAAATGACAACAGGAACGAAGTATATTTAGTTTGATTGGTTAGTTTAGAAAAAGTAATGTTTATAAAAACATTGCTTTTTCTTTTTTAATTATATTTGATTCTAAATATTCTTACAATGAAAAAAATATTATTCTTATTCGTTTTTGCTTTTGCATTTTTAACATCTTGTTCTAAAGATGAAACTACTACGTATTATTTAATTCGTCATGCAGAAAAAGATAGAACAGATAAAACCAATAGAAACCCTAATTTGAATGAAAAAGGTAAAGAAAGAGCCAAAAAATGGGCTACTTATTTTAAAGATATTCAATTAAATGCTATTTATGCTACTAACTATAATAGAACGCAACAAACAGCTGCACCTACTGCAAACAGCAAAAACTTAGAAGTTAAAAGCTATAACCCTTCCAAATTATATGATTCTGATTTTAAAGCAAATACCAAAGGAAAATCTGTTGTAATTGTTGGACATAGCAACACTACTCCTGATTTTGCAAATGCAATTTTAGGTGATAAAAGATATGAGTGGATGAAAGATAATGACAACTCTAGTTTATATAAAATCACGTTAAACACCCATCAAATTAAAAGTGAAATCATTAAGGTTGAATTGTAAAATCTGAATTTTAAAACTAACAACTATTAATTAAAAATAAAGAGCTAAGAAACAAGAGACAAGAAACAAGAGACAAGAGTCACGAACTAGGAAACAAGAGCCCAGAGCCAAGAAACAAGAACCAAGAACCAAAAGCAAAAGCAAAGAGCTAAAAGTTAAAAGTTAAAAGCTAACATTATTTTCTAGCAACCAACATCATATGTGGACTAAAAGCCAAAACAGATTCGTCTAACTCTGTGGTTTTTAAGATTTCTAAAAGTGTTGCTTTTTTCTTAGGGTTTAGCATATTTGCAAAATATTCATTGTCTAACCAAATCATGCCTTCTACTGCAAAAAGGTTTAAGATTTCTAAATTTTGTGAGGTAAATTCCTTTTTTAATTGTTTGGGTTTGTGGTAATAACCGTCTGCTAATAACCATGGAAATTCTTCTGGCGGATTGTGTATTCCTGTTGTTAATTCTGTTTTACACATTTCTAAAAACGGTTTTTTATGCACCAAACCTTGCATTAAACCTGCAACTGTGCTTGCAGATGAATTGATTGCAAAACCTAAAATTAATCCGCCTTTTTTAAGTACTCTTTTGGCTTCTTTTATGGTTTGTAAACGGTCTTCTTTTTTTTGTAAATGATATAAAGGTCCGTGTAAAATTACTAAATCTGCACTTTCATTATTATAAGGTAAATTTCTGCTTTCGCCTAAAATTACCGTAAACGGATTTTTTAGTTTACCTGCTCTTTTTTGTGCTAGTTTAATATGCTTTTCTACAGGTTCTATTAAATGTACTTCGTGATTATTTTGTGCCAACCACTCACTGTATTTTCCTGTGCCACCACCAACGTCTACAATAGTTATTTTAGGCTTTTTTATGTGCCTTTCTATTAAAGATTTTATACGCTCGAACTCAAAAAAACCCATACCAGAATCTAAACGTGTTTCTTCTGATGCTTGGTTGTAAAAATTTTCTAATTCTTTGGAAATGAGTGATTTTTTGTTCATAAAATTGTAATAAACTATTTTAACATTCTAAAAGTTGGCAAATAGATTTAGCCGTGATTGAAGCGACATCCTTTTTGCCTTTTTCGGCAAAAAGATATAGCGAAAACCACGATTAAGCTACTTAAAAAATTAATTAAATTGGGTAACTTTTATGTTTTCTAAAACAATTTCAGAAATTTTTTCTAGTTGATTTTCTTCAAAAGCTTTGTCTATATTTTCTAAGGTAATATTGTTGTTTTTGGGTTTGTAATTATCAAAATCTGCAAATCTAATTTGGTTTACAATAGTTTCTTTTTTTAGGGCTCTAAAACGCTTGCCACCGCCATTTGTTTGGTAAGAATAGGCCAAATAATCTACCAAAAAATCTTTTTTACCAATCCAATAAATAAAGGTATCGTTAAAATCTTCTCCACCACCTTCTTCTGCAAATGTAATTTGTATTTTGTAATATGCTTTTGCTTTTACTATTGAAGATTTTAGTAGTTTTTTATGCACTGCTTTATCATTTAAACCAAATGGTAAAACCGAGAAATAATGGACGGAATTTACAGTGTTTTTGTAGGTATTAGCTTTTTTATCGGCTAGTTTTACCTCTTGACTGTGAATGAATCTTTTAAAAGTGTTATTGGTTAAAATATCTGTAATTGAATCTTTTTTTCTGGTTAATGTAAAATTTCCATAGGCTCTTTTTGCTTCGAATAATGTGTTTCTAAAATGAAACGCAATTTTTGCATTTGCTACTTTATTTACGCCTGACTTTAGAATGCTTTTATCTATAATTTCTTGCGCAGTAAGCTCTTTTTGAGCTGGTTTACAGGCTAAAAAAAGTAGAAAAATAAATATTGATAAATATTTCATTAAGTTTTGATTTTTTGTCGGAAATTGAAATCAAAATTACATTTCTTTCTTGAATTGAATAATGTATATTTGTTAAAAATATAATTGATTTATTGATTTCTTTTTTGGGATACAATAATCACACAAAAACAACCTAAGGTTGCAGAAAAAAATAAACATACAAAATAAAAAAGCGCGTTTTGAATTTGAAATTCTAGACAAATTTGTGGCTGGAATTCAGTTAACGGGTACAGAAATAAAATCGATAAGACTTAGCCAGGCAAGAATTACAGAGAGTTTTTGTGAGTTTAATGAGCGTGGCGAGTTGTTTATTGTAAATATGTATATTCAAGAATATATGTTTGGGCATCATTTTAATCATAAGCCAAAAAGTGAGCGTAGATTGTTGCTAAATAAACGTGAATTGCGCAGTTTAAAGAAGGATGTAGAGGCTAAAGGGAATACAATTGTACCTTTGCGTTTGTTTATTAATGATAGGGGTTTTGCAAAATTAGAGATTGCTTTGGCTAAAGGTAAACAGACACACGATAAGCGTAACACACTAAAAGACAGAGACAATAAACGTGATTTGGCAAGAATTAAAAAGAGTTTTAATTCGTAATTTTTGTTTATGATTGCTTTTTTAAAATTGATTCGTTACAAAAATCTACTGATGATTTTATTAACGATGGTTTTAACAAAGTATGCGCTTTTACACTCTTTTGAATATAATTTTATAAGTTTAAATCGGTTTATTTTATTGGCAATTTCAATAATTTTTACCACTGCTGCTGGTTATGTTATTAACGATATTTTTGATATTGAAACGGACCTTATAAATAAGCCACAAAAAACATACATTTCTAAAATAATTTCTTTAAAAAATGGTAGAATTTTATATTTTATTTTAACTGTTTTTGCGGGAGTTATCGCTTTTTCTTTTTCTATAAAACCAATTCATTATGTTTTATTTTTTGGTACACCAATTCTTTTATTCTTGTACTCTAAATATTTTAAAAGAACACTTTTTGTTGGTAATTTAATTGTTTCAATACTAGTTCCATTACCTATTTATATGGTTTACTTAATTGATTTTATTCCTTTTAAGACAAATGTTTCAACTTTTGACAACCCAATATATTATGCTACTTATTTTTATTTAGTATTTGCTTTTTTAACTACACTAATTCGAGAAATTATAAAAGATATAGAAGATGTAAATGGCGATTTAAAAATTAACGCCAAAACATTACCCATTGTATTTGGTAGAAAGAGAACTAAAAATGTTGCTTTTTTTTTTACTGTAATTTTATTGATTTTTCTAATACTTATAATAAGAAATATAACCTATGCAGTGATTCCTTTAATTTATAGTTTGCTCTTTTTATTGCTACCACTACTCTATTTTGTATGCAAATTGTGGTTTGCAAAAGGCAAAAAAGATTATTCTAAATTGAGTGGATTCATGAAAATAATTATGTTTTTTGGAATTTTATCTATGCTATTATTCAGAATAATATAAAATATTTGTCAGTGAACAATTTTTAGTTAAAAATTAAAACTCACACGTTACACTAAGCTTTAATAAGATCAGCTTTAATACTATTAATCAATAAAAAATGTTAAGAGAAAAACTTAAAAATTATAACATCATATTAGCCTCTGGTTCACCAAGAAGGCAGCAATTTTTTAAAGATTTAGATATCGATTTTACGATTCAATTAAAACCTGTAGAAGAAATCTATCCTAAAACATTACAAGCCGAGGAAATCACCAATTATTTGGCCGATTTAAAATCGAAAGCTTTTATAAATTTAACGGAAAAAGATATTTTAATAACATCAGACACCATTGTTTGGTTAGAAAACAAAGCTTTGGGCAAGCCAAAAGACAAAGTTGAAGCCGTTAAAATGTTACAAGAGTTGTCTGGAAAAACGCATAAAGTTATTACATCTGTCTCTTTAAAAAGCAAGAAACATCAGCAAATAATAAGCGATAGCACCCAAGTTACTTTTAAAACCTTAACAAAAGAAGAAATTGAGTATTATGTTACTACTTATAAACCTTTTGACAAAGCAGGTGCCTATGGCATACAGGAATGGATTGGTTTTATAGGAATAGAAAAAATTGAAGGAAGTTACTTTACAGTGGTAGGTTTGCCTGTTCATAAACTTTATAAAGCGCTTTCTAATTTGTAAATAAATCAAATTATAACAAATTGTTAAACTATTCTATTGTTTCCTTTCCTTAAAGTGAAATAAAAGGTTATTTTTACGGCAAATTATACAACACAACAATTTTTACAATTTTATAATGAAAAAATACACGTACACAGAAAAAAAAGATACACGTTCTGGTTTTGGTGATGGTTTAACGGAATTAGGTAGAACAAACCCAAATGTAGTTGCTTTATGTGCCGATTTAATTGGTTCTTTAAAAATGGATCAATTTATTAAAGAAAATCCAGAAAGATTTTTTCAAGTTGGTATTGCAGAAGCAAACATGATTGGTATTGCAGCAGGATTAACAATTGGTGGTAAAATACCATTTACGGGTACTTTTGCAAACTTTTCTACAGGTAGAGTTTACGATCAAATAAGACAATCTGTTGCGTATTCAGACAAAAATGTAAAAATTTGTGCATCGCATGCAGGGGTAACTTTAGGTGAAGATGGTGCAACACACCAAATATTGGAAGACATTGGTTTAATGAAAATGTTGCCTGGTATGACTGTTATTAATCCTTGTGATTATAACCAAACAAAAGCTGCAACCATTGCTATTGCAGAATTTGAAGGACCAGTTTACTTGCGTTTTGGTAGACCAAAAGTACCTGTTTTTATGCCAACAGACGAAGAGTTTGTAATTGGTAAAGGTATTCAGTTAACAGAAGGTACAGATGTTACTATTGTTGCCACTGGGCATTTAGTTTGGGAATCTTTACAAGCAGCAGAACAATTAGAAGCTGCTGGTATTTCTGCAGAAGTAATTAATATACATACCATAAAGCCTTTAGACGAAGAAATTATTTTAAAGTCTGTAGCAAAAACAGGTTGTATAGTAACAGCTGAAGAACATAATAAACTAGGAGGTTTAGGAGAAAGTGTTGCCAGAACATTAGCTTTAAACACGCCTACGCCGCAAGAATTTGTAGCAACTAATGATACTTTTGGAGAATCTGGAACACCTGCAGAATTAATGGCAAAATATGGTTTAGATGCTAGTGCAGTGGTTAAAGCTGTAAAGAAAGTAATTTCAAGAAAATAAATTTGTTTATATTTAGATATTCAAAATAATAAAACTTAAAATTATGAAAAAAGTAATCTTAATAATTTGTTTGGCTTTTGGTTTTAGCCATTATTCTAATGCACAACTAAATTTTGGTGTTAAGGGTGGTATTAATTACAACTCAGAATCTATTAAAGAAGTTGGCGCAGATGTTTTAGAAGGAGGAGATAGCAGAACAGGATTTCATGCTGGTGTTTGGTTACGTGCAAAAATACCTGTTTTAGGCTTATATATTAGACCTGAATTAATTTATACCAACCTAGAAAATGATGTGATTTTTGATTCAAATACCACAACAACTTATAGTTTTCAAAAAATTGATGTTCCTGTATTAATAGGAAAAAAGATTTTTGGCATTGGTAACGTTTTTGTTGGTCCTTCTTTTCAATATGTTTTAGATTCTAGTTTTGGTTTTGATGAGATACCAAATGTAGAAACCGATAATATTACAGTTGGTTTACAATTTGGTGCAGGAATCGAATTTGGTAAAATTGGTTTAGATGTAAGATATGAAAGAGGTTTTAACGGAATAGAATCTAATTTTTTAAACTCTAGAACTGGTAGAGAAGTAAACTTTGATACCAGAGTAAACCAAATTATAATTGGCTTATCTTTAAAGCTGTAATAACAAAACACACTATAATTTATATAAAAGCTCTTGAAAAATTTCAAGGGCTTTTTTTATTTAATTTTTCATTACAAGAAAAATTAAATCATTAAAAAATAAGTAACGAAATTAAATTCTTCTAAAAAGGATTTTAAAGAGATTAACTCAAAAAACAAGCAAAATATTCTTATAATAATTTAAGTACAGTCGTTATAATAACTATAAGTAATCGTAAAAGACAATATTGTTAAATTGCATTTAAAAAGATTTATTAAATAGCAAAACTAAATACTGTATTGCATAATTATTAAAAAGAATCTAAACTCTTTTAATACATTATTAACTCCTTATTTAAAATACCAAAAACAAAAAACTCTTGACTTCTCAAGAGTTTTTTATTAAATTGTTTCTAGTATACTTTAATTGATATTCGGATTTAAATAATCTGGCAGATTAGGTCTTGAGGTATCACTAAAATCATTTGTAGGATCGCCATCTCCATTAGCATCTTCCTCTATTGTTGCTTTTCCATCATTATCATGATCTGTATTTTCTACAAAATCTAATAATTCTAATTTATAAACAATAATTATATCAAAAAGAGGATCAATATTTTGCCTTGGTCCTGGCACAAAATCTATTGAAGGGTACGCCAAACCACTAGGCATAAAAACATATCCTTTACCGGTATTTTGATATGTAATAGGCCCGTTATTAGTAATATTCTCTCCAGGTCTAAAAAAAGGAAAAGCATTTACTGCACCCACTAAAGCCCTTTCATCTGGTGATATTGGTACAAACGTTCGTACTAAATTCCACCATATCTTATTGTTTCTCCTTGTAGGGTCAAATGCAATGCTATTATTAATAAGTGGTATTTCTGTTCTACTTATAAAAACGGAATCCACTTTGGTAGGGTTACCTTTTGTTGAATTTGGTTTACCCTCTTCAGTTATATAAACGTATAGTTTATAATCAATATCATTTTGAGTAACGTCTTTTATTTTTAAATTTTCAGTATCATTAATTAAAGCAGTTTGTCCTGCGTTAATTAATCTAATATCATCTAAATTCGCATCATAGTAATGAGTGCTTAAAAATTGTACTATAGAGTCGTTATCAGATTTTGCCAATGCTTCATAATCTACATCTTCAAACGGATTAATAAAACCAAAATTTTCTTCATCACAAGAAATAAATACAATTACAGATAAAGCAACTAGAAAAAAAATACTTTTTATTTTACTCATTTTAAACTCAAAATTTAGGTTGGCAATTTACCATTTTTATATCTTTGTAAAAAGACAATAAGTACTTTTTAACTTTTTTTATGAGGATAGATAAATATTTATGGTGCATTCGTGTTTTTAAAACAAGAAGCATAGCAACAACTGCGTGTAAAAAAGGTCAAGTAAAAATAGATGGTAAAATTGTGAAGCCTTCTAAAGACATTTTTGGCGATGAACTTTTAATGATTAGAAAAAATCAAATAAATTACAAAATAAAAGTTTTAGATTTACCAGAAAGTAGAGTTGGTGCTAAAATTGTAGATCTTTACAGAAAAGATTGCACACCTAAAGAGGAGTTTGAAAAAACAGCCTTATTAAAATTTGCAAAAGATTATTACCGAAAAAAAGGAGTTGGAAGACCAACAAAAAAAGACAGGAGAGATATAGATAATTTTCAGGAAGATACAAACCCAGAGTTATGAAAACAGTAGACACTATAATTTTAAACAACCAACAGATAAATCAAAAAATTAAAAGAATTGCGTATCAGATTTACGAAAGCAATACTTCTGAAAAAGAAGTAATTATAGCAGGAATTATTGGTAATGGGTATATTTTTGCAAAAAAAATAGCAACTATTTTAGAGAATATCTCTGATTTAAAAGTAATACTTTGTGAAGTTAACATAAACAAAAAAAAGCCATTAGAAAAAGTAAGTACTTCTATAGCAATTACGGAATATAAAAAGAAATCTTTAGTTTTAGTTGACGATGTTTTAAATTCTGGCACTACCCTAATTTACGGAATCAAACACTTTTTAGATGTACCCTTAAAAAGATTTAAAACGGCTGTATTAGTTAATAGAAATCACAAAAAATATCCTGTAAAGGCTGATTTTAAAGGTATTTCTTTATCTACCTCCATAAATGAGCATGTGCAAGTTTCTTTTACAAATAATGATTCTAAAGCTTTTTTAGCTTAATAAATTAGTTAGTTCTTGAGCTACTTCTTTTTTAGTTTTCTGATCAATTTTTACAGTCATTTTAGCTTGCTCGTAATAAGGGCGTCTTTCAAATAGGTGTTTTGCTACAAATTCGGGTATTTTATCATCACTTAAAGAAGCAATTATAGGTCTTTTTGCTTTTTTTCTAACTGCTCTATCTATCATGGTATTTGTGTTTCCTTGTAAATAAATAGAAATAGCCTCTGTTTTGTTAATGGCATTCATATTATTAGCATAACATGGGGTTCCTCCTCCTAAAGCTAAAATATAATCTTGCTCCATTTCTAAAATTTCCAATAAATATGTATTTTCAATTTTTCGAAAATAAATTTCTCCCTTTACCTTAAAAATTTCTGGAATAGTCATATTTTCTTTCTCTTGAATATAGTCATCTAAGTCTAAAAAATTCAAAGACAAGTTTTTAGCTAACTTCTTACCAATAGAAGTTTTTCCTGAAGCCATATATCCCAAAAGAATTATTTTCATTTTTTAAAATTTTTACAAATATCGTTAAAAATTATTCATTTTTATAGCACTAATACCAATCATTGATAGTATATTTGCAACCGATTAATAAAAGACCTGGTAGCTCAGTTGGTAGAGCATCTCCCTTTTAAGGAGAGGGTCCTGGGTTCGAGCCCCAGCCCGGTCACAAAAGGTTAAGTTTTATTACTTAACCTTTCTTTTTTTTTAAAGCGCACGTGGCGAAACTGGTAGACGCGCAGCCTTGAGGGGGCTGTTTTCGCAAGAAAGTGGAAGTTCGAATCTTCTCGTGCGCACATTTTACTTTCTTTTACAAAAATTTAACCTAACTCTTAACTTATATCACTATTATTGTAGTATGCAAAGATTATTTTTTATTTTTTGCTTACTTTTTGCGGTAAGCTATTATTCTCAAACAGATAGCCTGAAGGTTCAAAAACTTAAGGGGCAAATTATACACGCTGTTAAAAACAACGCTTTAAGTGCGGCGCATGTTTTAAATTTAAATACTGTAAATGGTACCATAACCAACGATAAAGGCTTTTTTGAACTACCTACAAGAGTAAATGATACAATTTTGGTTTCTTATTTAGGCTTTGAGTCTATTAAACTAAAAGTTACCAACGATTTATTAAAAGGTAATGAATTGGAAATTGCCCTTTATGAAAGGCCAGAAGATGTAAAAGAGGTGGTTATTAGGTCTACAAAACTTATTGGAGTTTTAGAAATAGACGTAAAAATGGTACCTAAAGACCGTTTTACAAGAATACATATAAATGGTTTACCGCAATCTTACGAAGTTGGTAAGCCCTCTAAAAGAAACTTTTCCTCGCCTATTGCTGCCATTTTTCAACCTGTAGATTTCTTGTATAATTTATTTGGTAAAAAGCCAAAGCAATTAAAAAAGTTACAAACACTAAAAAAAGAAGACGATTTACGTAAAATGCTCGCAGGTAAATTTGATAGAGAAGTAATGATGGAGTATTTAGATATGGATAGAAAAGAGTTATCTGATTTACTAACCGATTGCAACTATTCTGCGTATTTTATCAAAAAAGCATCAGATTTACAAATGATTGAGGCCGTTTTAGATTGTTATGAAAAATACAAGGCCTTAAAAAAGGGTGAAATTAAAAGGGATAAAATTCCTTCTAAAAATTAAATAAACAAAATAAAAAGGTCAGAAAAAATTTTCTGACCTTTTTTTATGTTCGGCTTTACAGTAAAACCTCGTAGTTGCATATTTGTGCTTATACTCTTCTCTCTGCAAGTTCCAAATAGTTATTTTTCATACAACTAATACTTTCTTAATTGCTTCCTTTTCTTATATTTCTGCCAACTTCTTAGAACTTTAAATATTTTGCTTTAAAATATTGAATAGATTAATTTATGCACTCACAACGCTTTAAAGTAAATTTATTATTTACTTTAAAGCAATAAAAAAATCCAGCAAAAAGCTGGATTTTTAATTTTATTATAAAGTCTAATTTTTTATTGATTTCCTAATATAATAGGCATTCCAGAGTCTCCAGAACCAATAACTATTACTTTACTGTTTGGAGATTCAGATAATTTAACTGTTGCTTCTATACCTTTATCTTGTAGAATTTTATCGGTTAAAGACGCACTTAAAATTCGGTTAGATTCAGCTTTACCTTTTGCATCAATAATTACTTTTTCTGCCTCTTTTTGAGCTGTTACCAATCTAAATTCATATTCTAAAGATTCTTGCTCTTGTTTTAACTTTCTTTCAATAGCTTCTTTAATTGTTATTGGCAATTTAACGTCTTCTACTAAAACTCTTTTAACAGTTAAAAACTGACCTTCTAATAATTTAGTTACTTCGTCTAAAATTTCTTGTTCAATAACATCTCTTTTACTAGAATACAATTGTTCTGGTGTATAACGTCCTACAACACTTCTTGCAGCCGCATTAACTGCAGGATCCAATAATTCTCTCTCGTAATCTTCTCCTTTTGTTTTTATTAATTTCCCTAGGTTTTCAAATTCTGGTTCGTACCAAATTGTACCGTTTACTTTAACTTCTAATCCGTTCACGGAAAGTACATTCATCTCATCTGAAATAGATTGCTGACGCACTTTTCTTACAATCATCTTATTCCAAGGAGCTACGATATTAAAACCTTCACCGTAAGTTTTTTCTGTATTCACTCCATCTCCAAGCGTTTCAAAAATTACACCTCCTTCTCCAGGACCAATAGTAACTGTAGATTTAGAAAATAAAATTAAAGCAGCTACTGCGATAATTATAAAAAAAACACCTCCTTTAGGAAACTTAATATCCATTTGATTATTTGCCATTATATTACATTTAAAGTTTAATCAAATTTACGACTTAACTTTAGTAAAAGCAATTTGTAAATGGCTTATAATGTTAGATAAATCTTAAATTTTGCCATAGTATTTTCTAAGAAACCATTCTATTGCTAAAAGGGCTAAAACTATAAAAAGTAAGCTTTTAAAATTTACTAAACTCTGTTCTGTTATAGTAGACTTTTGTGCAATAAAATAGTTTTTATCTACCAATAGTGTATTAATCAATTTATCTGATTGGTCTTTATAAAAAAGCTTCCCTCCTGTTTTTTCTGCTAAAACTTCTAATTTGGCATCATTTGCACTGGTAAATTGCTCTTCAATAATATAATCTGTAATTTTAAAACTACCGTATTTTTTAATATTTTGCCCTAAAACGGTTACTTTATAACTGTAATTTCCAGAAGGAAGATTGTTTACCAAGGCCTGATAATTATTATTTACTAAAGAAAATGGTAGCTTTTTAATGGTCTTAGTTTCTTTATTGGTAATCGCTATTTCTAAAGATGCACGATCATCAAAATTGTAATTTTTATCTGTGTAAAACGCATTAATTTTTATTGGTGAATTTGCAGGGTACATATTTTCTGCATTAATTTCTAAACGACTGCGTTTCTTTTTTGAAGCAATATATTGCACTAAATTCCCAACAAATTGATCAAATTCTTCAAAATTATTGGAATTTAAAAAACTTGCCGCTCTCCACTTCCATATGTCTTCACCAAATAGTACCGCTGCTTTTTGTTCATTTTGTTCTAAAACAGACAATAAAGGCTGCTCTGTTTGCAATCCGTTTATATTTTGAAATAATAAATCTTGATGGTCTTTAGTAAAATTAACTTCACCAAATTTATCTTTTAAAGGAGAAAATTGATTAAATCCAAAGTCCTTTTGAAGAAAAGTTAAAAAAGTATCATTATAAATTGCACTATAATTTTCTGTTTGATTGATACTATTTTTAGTAAAACCTAGTTGCTTTTTATTAATGAAATTCCAATCTGTAATTCCGCCAGAAATTAAAAAATAATTAAAGTTCTGTTTCATAATATCATCAACAACACTATTAAAGTTGTTATTTGGTTGATATAGAATAACTAATTGATAATCTGATATTTCTTTTTTAAATTTAGAGATTTCAAAAACATCTACAGCACGTTGTTTATTGCTTTCTATTGCTTTTTTTAAGGCACCAATATCTGGATGTAATATTGATGTTAGTATTAAAATTTTACTTTGCTCGTCTATTACTTCAACAGAAAAATTCTTAATATTATTTCTTATGTTTTTTTCGTCTTTTATTTTTTGAATGGAAGCTGTATAATAACTTAAACCTTCTTTGGTAGATGTTAAATTTGCGAGTACTATTTTAGAATTTTCATTTTTGGAAAATTGAACCTTTTCAGAATACACACTTCTTCCACCAGAAAAAATAGAGAATTTTGTTGTTATGGGTTGATCTCCTTCATAGTTTAGAATTACTTCTACGGGAAACTTATTTTTTATATAACTGTATTTATTTACGTTTATTTGTGTAACGCTTACATCTTTATATTTCGTAGTATCTCCAAAAACTACAGGATAAAGCTTCGATTTACTTTTTATAAATTCATAATCTCTACCAATAGTTTGGTTACCATCTGTTAGCAATACAATTGCATTGTTTTTATTTTTGTTTAATTCATTTAATTTTAAAATACCGTTAGCAATATTTGTAGCATTTTTATTGAAGGTTAGCGAATCTAAAACGTTTAAATTATCGCTAAAGCTGAAAAAATCGATATTAAATTTATCTTGGAGTTTTGAGTTGTTACTCAAACTATTTTTAAAATTAATAATATTTACATCTTCTTTAAAAAAAGGTATGGATTTAGAATTATCAATTAAAAAAGATAAGCTAGGCTTTATATTTTCTAACTGCTTGCTCTTTATTGTTGGATTTATAAAAAGCAATAACAACAAAAAAAGACTAAACGTTTTTAATACAAATAATAAAATATGAATTCTAGGTTTACTCTTACGCTTATAAAAGTATTGAAAATAAGCAACAAATACACTTATTAAAAGTGCAATAATTATATATAAAATGGTAGTTGTTTGCAATGTAAATTATTTAAGGTGAAGATATAAATAACATAGATAAAAAAGAAACCTGCAACAATAAATTGTTACAGGTTTATGTTTTTGTTCTTTTACTTTTCAATATGAATTGAAATTAAAAAAAACTATTTTATGTTAGCATTCCTCCATCTACAGAAAGTGTTTGCCCTGTAATATAAGCACTCATATCTGACGCTAAAAATATACAAGCATTTGCAATATCTATAGGTTGCCCACCTCTTTTTAAAGGAATACCATCTCTCCAAGATTCTACAGTTGCTTCATCTAATTTTGCAGTCATTTCTGTTTCTATAAAACCTGGTGCTATAACGTTACTTCTAACGTTTCTAGAACCTAACTCTAAAGCTACAGATTTAGAAAAACCAACAATACCTGCCTTAGATGCTGCATAATTTGCTTGTCCTGCATTTCCTTTTAAACCTACAACAGAACTCATATTAATAATAGAACCACTTCTCTGCTTCATCATTGGTCTTATTACTGCTTTTGTTAGGTTGAAAACAGATTTTAAATTTACCTCAATTACCTTATCAAAATCTTCTTCAGAAATACGCATTAACAAATTGTCTTTTGTAATACCTGCGTTATTTACTAAAATGTCTATTGCTCCAAATTCTTTTTGAACTGTTTTTGCCAATTCTTGAGCCGCATTAAAATCTGCAGCATTTGATTGGTAACCTATAGCGGAGACACCATAAGATTTTAATTCTTCTTCTAAAGCATTAGCTGCATCTACAGAAGAACTGTATGTAAAAGCTACATTTGCACCTTGTTTTGCAAACTCTACGGCAATACTTCTACCAATACCTCTTGTAGCACCTGTAACTATTGCAGATTTATTTTCTAATAATTTCATATCTAAGATTATTTAGTTGATTGTTTTAAATGAAAATTCCCACTTTAAAAGCGGGAATTTACTATTTGTTAATGAATAGTTCTAGACACCGCTCGAACTTACATTTTTATTTATTTTAAAACGCTAGCCACCATTTCTCCAATTTTTGCTGGAGAGCTTACAACGTGTACTCCGTTTTCTGCTAAAATTTTCATTTTTGCTTGTGCAGTATCATCTGCGCCACCAACAATTGCTCCTGCATGTCCCATTGTTCTTCCTGCTGGTGCAGTTTGTCCTGCTATAAAACCAACTACTGGCTTTCTATTTCCATCAGCTTTAATCCATTGTGCAGCCTCTGCTTCTAAGTTACCACCAATTTCACCAATCATTACAATAGCTTCTGTTGCTGGGTCATTCATTAGTAATTCTACTGCCTCTTTTGTTGTAGTTCCAATAATTGGATCTCCACCAATACCAATTGCTGTAGTAATACCAAAACCTTGTTTTACAACTTGGTCTGCAGCTTCATAGGTTAAAGTACCAGATTTAGAAACAATACCTACTTTACCTTTTTTAAAGATAAAACCTGGCATAATACCAACTTTAGCTTCGTCTGGTGTAATGACACCTGGACAGTTAGGGCCAACCAATCTACAATCTTTATCTGCAATATAAGCCTTAACTTTAACCATGTCTGCAGTAGGAATACCTTCTGTAATACAAATAATTACTTTAATTCCTGCATCAGCAGATTCCATAATTGCATCTGCCGCAAAAGCAGGTGGTACAAATATAATTGACGTGTCTGCAGCTACTTTCTCAACAGCTTCTACAACTGTATTAAAAACTGGTTTACCCAAATGCTCTTGACCTCCTTTACCTGGAGTTACACCACCAACAACGTTGGTACCATAATCTATCATTTGACCCGCGTGAAAAGTACCTTCACTACCTGTAAAACCTTGTACAATTATTTTTGAATTTTTATTTACTAAAACACTCATTGGCTTATTTTTTATTTTCTAAAGCAAAAATAGTTTATTGTGCCTTTTTAAAAAAGAAATTGAAAGGTTTCTTAACCTCTGAAAACTATATAAAAAGTTAAAATTTTATAATTCTTCTCTTTTTTCTTTTAAAAGACGTTTTATTCCTGCTAATTCTTTTAATTTTTCCCTTGATTCTGCTATTGGTGTGCCAAAATAGCTCTTACCCCCAGAAACCGATTTTGTTACTCCTGTTTGTCCCAAAATTACAGCACCCTTGCCTATTGTAATACCACTATTTGTGCCAACTTGACCCCAAATAGTTACTTCATCTTCTATAACAACACAGCCAGCAATACCTGTTTGAGATGCAATTAGACATTTTTTTCCAATAATAGTATCATGACCAACATGTACCTGGTTGTCTATTTTTGTTCCTTCACCAATGGTAGTATCTCCTGTAACTCCTTTATCTATCGAACAAGAAGCACCTAAATCTACATGGTTTTTAAGAACAACTCTACCACCAGAAATTAATTTATCAAAACCTGAGGGTCTATTCTTATAATAAAAAGCATCTGCACCTAAAACCGTGTTTGCATGAATTGTAACGTAATCACCAATTACAGTATTATCATAAATGGTAACGTTTGGATGAATTACACAATTTTTACCAATACTAACATTATTACCTATGAAAACATTGGGTTGAATAATAGTTTGCTCTCCAATAATAGCAGAGTCTGCTATGGAAACTTTGGCCGCTATAAAAGGATTAAAATGTGTTGTAATTTTGTTGAAATCACGAAAAGGATCATCTGAAATTAATAAAGCTTTACCCTCTGGACAATCAACTTTTTTATTAATTAAAATTGTTGTTGCCTTAGACTGTAAAGCTTTATCATAATATTTTGGATGATCTACAAAAACAATATCTCCTTTTTCTACAACATGAATTTCATTAATTCCTAAAATCTGAAAGTTAGACTCACCAACTGGCTGAGCATTAATTAATTTTGCTATTTGTTGTAAAGTTTGTGATTTTTTGAATTTCATATTTAGCTATTAGCTTTGGGCTTTTAGCTATTAGCCAAAAGCTAACCGCTAAAAACTAAACCTATTCTTTAATACGTTCTTGATAGGTGCCTTTTGTAGTTTCAATTTTAATTTTATCACCTTCATTAATAAATAAAGGTACATTTACACTAGCACCAGTTTCTACTGTAGCTGGTTTTGTGGCATTTGTTGCTGTATTTCCTTTTACACCAGGCTCTGTATGTGTAACTTCTAAGATAACACTTGCTGGCATATCTACTGAAAGTGGCATATCATCTTCAGAATTTATAATAATAGTTACAACCTCTCCTTCTTTCATTAATTCAGGAGTATCTAAAGCACTCTTTTGCAATTGAATTTGAGAATAATCTTGTTCATTCATAAAATGATAGGTTTCTCCTTCATTATACAAATATTGAAATTTATGCGTTTCTACACGAACATCTTCAATTTTTCTACCAGCAGGAAAAGTATTATCAATAATTTTTCCGTTGGTAACACTTTTTAATTTTGTTCTTACAAAAGCAGGACCTTTACCTGGTTTTACATGCAAAAATTCTACAATTTTAAAAATATCATTATTATATTTAATACACAATCCGTTTCTAATATCTGATGTTGTTGCCATTTATATGTTTAAATTAAATTAATAGTTGTTTGTAATTTTTGTATTAATTTGAATTGAAATATCCCTTCATAATTCCTCTATGTGAGTCTTTTATAAATTGAATAATTTCATCTCTTTCTGGGGTAGCTTCTAATTCTGCCTCAATAATATCTATTGCTTGCGTATAATTGTAATTTTTCTGAAATAAAATTCTGTAAATATTCTGTATTTCTCTAATTTTATCTGTAGTGTAACCTCGTCTTCTTAAGCCAACTGAATTAATACCTACATAAGAAAGTGGCTCTCTAGCAGCTTTTACATAAGGAGGCACGTCTTTTCTTACTAAAGAACCACCTGTTACAAATGCATGTTTGCCTACAGATGCAAATTGATGCACTGCAACCATACCTGCCAACACAACATTGTCTCCAATAGTTACATGACCTGCTAAAGTAGAATTGTTAGAAAAAATACAGTTATCGCCTACAAAACAATCGTGTGCAACATGGCAATAGGCCATAATTAAACAGTTGTCGCCAATTTTAGTTTTACCACGGTCTGCTGTACCTCTATTGATAGTAACACATTCTCTTATGGTGACATTATCGCCAATTTCAACAGTAGTTTCCTCATCATTAAATTTTAAATCTTGTGGAATACCAGAAATTACAGCGCCAGGAAAAATTCTACAATTTTTACCAATTCTAGCACCTTCCATAATTGTTACATTAGAACCAATCCATGTACCTGAACCAATTTCTACATTGTTATGAATTGTTGTAAACGGTTCTATTACTACATTTCTTGCTACTTTTGCTTGCGGATGAACGTATGCTAAGGGTTGATTCATAAATTTATTTTTTTCTAGCAATTTGTGCCATTAACTCAGCTTCTGCTACCAATTTTCCATTAGCGTAGGCATACGCTTGCATGTGACAAATACCTCTTCTTATAGGTGTAATTAATTCTGCTTTAAACGTTAATGTATCTCCAGGAATTACTTTTTGCTTAAACTTAACATTGTCCATTTTCATAAAATAGGTTAAGTAATTTTCTGGATCTGGTACCGTATTTAAAACCAAAACACCACCACATTGGGCCATAGCTTCAACTTGTAGAACACCAGGCATTACTGGTGATCCAGGAAAATGACCTACAAAGAAGTTTTCATTCATTGTAACATTTTTCATTCCTACTACGTGCGTATCAGAAAGTTCTATAATTCTATCAATTAATAAAAACGGAGGTCTGTGTGGCAAAATATCCATTATTTGATGTATATCTAATAATGGCGGTTTGTGCAAGTCGTATATTGGTACGTTATTTCTTTTTTCTGCTTTAATAATTTTAGCTAGTTTTTTAGCAAAAATTGTATTTACCAAATGGCCTGGCTTATTGGCAATAACTTTACCTTTAATTCGGGTACCTACCAAAGCTAAATCTCCAATTACATCTAGTAATTTATGTCTTGCTGCTTCATTTGCCCAATGCAAAGTTAAATTATCTAAAATTCCGTTAGGTTTAACCGCTATTGTTTCTTTATTAAAAGCCTTTTTTAATTTTCCCATTGTACGCTTAGACAACTCTTTGTCTACATATACAATAGCGTTATTTAAGTCTCCACCTTTAATTAAATCATTTTCCAACAACATTTCTATTTCGTGTAAAAAACTAAATGTTCTTGCTGCAGAAATTTCTTCTTTAAAATCTGAAATCGTATTCAAATTAGCATTTTGAGTACCTAAAATTTTAGTACCAAAATCTACCATAGTAGTAACTTGATATTCATCTGAAGGCATTAAAATTATTTCGCTGCCAGAAGTTTCATCTTTATAAGAAATAATTTCTTTAACAACATATTCTTCTACTGTTGCATTTTGCTCTGCTAAACCTGCCTTTTCTAAAGCCTCTACAAAATATTTAGAAGAACCGTCCATAATTGGTGGTTCAGAGGCATCAATCTCTATAAGTAAGTTATCTATACCTAAACCAACTGCAGCTGCCAAAACATGTTCTGAAGTTTGGATTTGGACTCCATTCTTCTCTAGGTTTGTGCCTCTTTGTGTATTTACAACATACTCTGCTTTTGCCTCAATGGTTGGAGCGCCTTCTAAATCTACCCTTGTAAAAGCAAATCCGTGATTAATTGGTGCTGGTTTTAAAACCATATTTACAGTGTTACCAGTATGCAAACCTACACCAGATAAGCTAACTTCTTTTTGTATTGTTTTTTGCTTATTACTCATTTTTATTTTGTTTGAGTCTTAATTTCTTTTTCTAAATTATTAAGTTTAGAAACTATTTTTGGTAAATTTTTAAAATGCACGGCACTTTTTGTAAAATCCAAAATATTAAATGCTGGGCTTCCATTTAATATTTGATTAGCTTTTACACTTTTAGTAACTCCTGCTTTTGCCAATATTTTTGTATTGTCGCCAACTTTAATATGGCCAGCAATACCTACTTGACCACCAATCATACAGTGTTTGCCAATTTTTGTTGAACCGGCAATACCTGTTTGTGCAGCAATAACAGTATGTGCTCCTATTTCTACATTATGCGCAACCTGTATTTGATTGTCTAGCTTTACTCCTTTTCTTATTATTGTAGATCCTAGTGTAGCTCTATCTATAGTAACTCCCGCTCCAATATCTACATTATCTTCTAAAATAACATTCCCTATCTGTGGTATTGCTTTATACTCTCCTTTATCATTGGGTGCAAAACCAAAACCATCTGCACCAATAATTGTACCTGAATGTATTTTACAATTTTCACCTATTTGCGTATCAGAATAAATTTTTACGCCTGCAAATATTACAGTATTATCGCCAATTTTACAATTATTTCCAATATAAGTATTTGGGTAAATTTTTACATTTGTACCAATACTCACATGTTCTCCTACGTAAGTGAAAGCACCAATATATTCATTACTACCTATAGTGGCTGATTCTGCTATAAAAAGTGGCTGTTCTCTGCCTTCTTTATTATTTTTTACTTCGTTATAAAACTCTAAAAGTTTAGAAAACGAAGCATAAGCATCCGAAACTTTTATTAAGGTAGTTTCTACTTCTTTTTCTAATTTAAAATCTTTATTTACAATAGCTATTGAAGCATTTGTGGTATACAAATACCCATTATATTTGGGGTTAGATAAAAAGGTTAAAGACCCTTTTTCTCCTTCTTCTATTTTAGATAGTTTAAATACTTCTTCATTTGGGTTACCATAAACCTCACCTTCTAAAATATCTGCTATTTGTTGTGCTTTAAATTTCATAAACGGCAAAAATATAAAAATAATACGGTTTTGACTAATATTAAGATTTGACAATATTTATAAGTATATCGTGCTATTTAGGGTAACAAATAAAATGTTTAATTACTGGTTTTGTTAAAGCTTCTAAATTTAATTGATCAGATGCTTTGGCAATATCTTTTAATTTACCTTTTTTGCTTAAAATTAAAACAGGTTTATTGTAATTATATGCCTGATTTGTAATTTTTTGTGTAAAAACAAAAAATGATGACTCTTCTTTTAAAATACCCAAAGAACTTGTAACCTCTTTATATTTGTCATCTAAAAATTCTTTTTTAAAAGGTTTCTTTTGCATTTCAATCTTCAATAATTTTCTATCAACAATCATTTTACTTAATAGTGATAAAACTTTGTCTTTATGATTTATCCATTCTTTTATTGCAGACAAAATATCATAATCGTCTAATTTAGAAAATAAATCTAATGTTTCTAGTGTAAAATTTTCTGATGTAATTTTATTGTAAAGAAAGTATTTTAAGGCTGCACTGCAAAAAAGCACTTCTCCTTTATCTGCCAATTCCTTAGCTCTTTTTAAAACATTAACCAACATATTTTCTGCAACTAAACCTGTTTTATGCAAATACACTTGCCAATACATAAGTCTTCTTGCGATTAAAAATTTTTCTACAGAATAAATTCCCTTTTGCTCAATAACCAATTCATCATTCTTAACATTCATCATAGCAATTAAACGATCTGAAGAAATATTACCTTCTGTTACGCCCGTATAAAAGCTATCTCTTTTTAAATAATCTAAACGATCTATATCTAACTGACTAGAAATTAATTGGTATAAGAAATTACGCTTGTTTTTTCCTTCAAAAATCTCGATAGCCAAGCTTAATTGCCCATTAAACTCTTTATTTAATTGATGCATAAACTTTAAAGAGATTTCTTCATGAGAAATACCGTTAACAATACTATGTTCTAAAGCATGTGAAAAAGCACCATGACCAATGTCATGCAATAAAATGGCAATAAGCAGTGCATTTTCTTCTTCGTTAGAAATTGCTACCTGTTTAAAACGCAAAACTTGTATGGCTTTTTGCATTAAATGTATGCAACCAATTGCATGATGAAATCTGGTATGGTTTGCACCAGGATACACCAAATTAGAAAACCCCATTTGTGTAATTCTTCTTAATCGCTGAAAATAAGGGTGTTCTATAATATCAAAAATTAAAGAATTTGGAATTTGAATAAAACCATAAATCGGGTCATTTAAAATTTTAAGTTTATTGGGTGTTTTTTGTTTCAAAGCTATAATTTTAACAAGTAAATGCAAAGTACAAATTTATGCGAAGTCTCACATTTTTTTATTCTTTTAATTCAAAAAAATGTCAATAATTACCAATTGATAGTTTTACAAAATTGGCAATATTTTATCATTTTTAAACTTTACTAACAATAACAAAACCCTAATTTTAACGTTACAATTAAAACAAAAAATATGAGCGCACATATATTATGGGTAGATGATGAAATTGAATTATTAAAACCACATATTTTATTTTTAGAGAAAAAAGAATACAAAGTTACTACATGCACAAATGGTGCAGATGCTATAGATTTAGTTGAGGAACAAAATTTTGATATTGTTTTTTTAGATGAAAACATGCCAGGTTTGTCTGGTTTAGATACGCTAACTGCAATTAAGCAAAAGCAAGCCAATTTGCCTGTTGTAATGATTACTAAAAGTGAAGAGGAATATATAATGGAAGAAGCCATTGGCTCTAAAATTGCAGATTATTTGATTAAACCTGTAAATCCGAGTCAGATTTTATTAAGCTTAAAGAAAAATTTAGATAATTCGCGCTTGGTTTCAGAAAAAACAACCTCTAACTACCAACAAGAATTTAGAAAAATTGCTATGGATTTAGCCATGGTAAATTCTTATGAAGAATGGATAGATTTATATAAAAAATTAATTCACTGGGAGTTAGAGTTAGAAAATATTAGCGACCCTGGAATGTTAGGTATTTTAGAATCTCAAAAACAAGAAGCAAACTCTCAATTTTTTAAATTCATCAAAAAGAATTACGAAGATTATTTAACAGCTCCTGATAAACCAACTTTTTCGCATACTTTGTTTAAAGATTATGTGGTTCCAGAACTAAGTAAAGACCAAGGTGTTTTATGGGTAGTTATAGATAATTTAAGATACGATCAATACCGTATTTTAGAACCTTTGTTAAATAATCATTACAAAAAAGAAGAAGAATACACCTATTTTTCAATTTTACCAACAGCAACGCAATATGCTCGAAATGCCATTTTCTCTGGTTTAATGCCTTCAGAAATGGAAAAAAAACATCCTAATTTCTGGAAAAATGATACAGATGAAGGTGGTATGAATCTCTTTGAAAATGATTTTTTATCAGCCCAAATAAAACGACTTGGTTTAGATATTAAACACGAATATTATAAAATTTCTTCGCTTAAAAACGGAAAAGAATTAGCCAACAACTACAATGGTACAAAACAAAACGATTTAACTGCTATTGTGTATAATTTTGTAGATATTTTAAGCCATTCTAAAACAGAAATGGAAGTAATTAAAGAATTGGCTGGAGATGATAAGGCGTATAGAAGTTTAACTTTAAGCTGGTTTAAAAATTCACCTTTATTTGAAATTATACAAAAAGCACAAAGTTTGGGTCAAAAACTTATAATTACTACAGATCATGGTACTATTAATTGCAAAGCACCTTCAAAAGTAATTGGCGACAAAAACATCAGTTCTAATTTGCGTTACAAAACGGGTAGAAGTTTGTCTTTTGAAGAGAAAGATGTGTATGCAGTTAGAAATCCAAAAGATATTTTTTTACCTACAATAGCCATGAACGCACCTTTTATTTTTGCTAAAGAAGATTTATTTTTTGCGTATCCAAACAACTTTAATCACTTTGTAAAATATTACAAAAACACTTACCAACATGGTGGGGTTTCTTTAGAAGAAATGATTATTCCTTGTGCGGTTTATAGTCCTAAATAAAAAGTCTTTTTAACTACATGAAGGAAATCCTATTTGAATCTTACATAAGGGAAGATTAAAATAGGATTTTTTTACCATTAAATTAGAAAATTAAGTACGCTGTTTTTCTGAAGCTTTAAATTCAAAAAAGCCTTCAAAACTTAAATCCTCATCAATAGATTCCCAATGAATTCCAAAAGGAGAAAGCTCATAATTTTCTTTTTCTATTACACTAGCATTTTCAAGTTTTGGGAACCATTTTAAAGGTAAAGACTGCTCTACACCCTGCTTTGTTCTTAAAAATATCGAATTCTCATCAAACCAAATTTTCTGTATTTCCATTAGATTATGCGTTAAAATAATTATTCCAAGCTTTTATTATTAAATCTTTATTCTCATCAATTAAAGATTCAGCCAATTTTAAATCTTTACTTTTTACACCAACGTTTTTAATCCAAAGCATATCAATTACGTTAAATTTTGCTTCTCCATCGGCATTTTTAACATGAACATGAATAGGTTTGTGTTCGTTTGAATAAAAAAAAGAAACGCAAACCAAAAGCTCTAAATAATGTAGGCATAAGTTTATTTTGTTCTACAATTTACAAAAAAAAAAAAGGATTCTATAATTAATATCAACAACAATAATCGTTAGCATTTCTTACTTTTGTTTTTTTTTTATAGACATGAACAAAAACTACACGTTAGAAAATTTACCAGAAATTGCCTCTGAGTTAATACAAACTGTAAAAAACAAAACCTTATTGTTTTACGGAGAAATGGGCGTGGGTAAAACTACACTCATCAAAGAAATTTGCAAACAATTGGGCGTTTTAGATAACATCTCCTCTCCTACTTTTTCTTTGGTAAATGAATATGAAACCTCAAAACAAGAAAAAGTTTTTCACTTCGATTTTTATAGAATCGAAGATGAAAACGAAGCTTTAGACATGGGAATTGAAGATTATCTCTATAATAATGCTTGGTGTTTAATTGAATGGCCACAAAATGTAGAAAATTTATTACCTTTAGATGCTGTTGAAATTCATCTAACAACATTAGAGAACAGTAAACGTAACATTCAACTAAAATATACCTAAAAATAATGAGTCAATTTTCTCCATTTAGCAAAGAAGAATTAATTCCGCAAGAAGAAAAGTTAGAAATTAAAAAGCAAAAAGGAGAACTATTTATTGGCTTGCCTAAAGAAACCTATTTAAGCGAAAAAAGAGTTTGTTTAACTCCAGACGCAGTTGCTGCTTTGTCTGCAAACGGCCATAGAATTGTAATAGAAACTGGCGCAGGAGATGGCGCAAATTTTACAGACAAAGAATATTCAGATGCTGGTGCAAAAATTTCTTATAATGTAGAAGAGGCTTTTAAATGCAATATTGTCTTAAAAGTTGCACCACCAACAGAAACAGAAATAGCATATCTAAATCCAAAAACCATTTTAATTTCTTCTTTGCAATTAAAAACACAATGCAAAAGCTATTTTGAAGCCTTAACAAAAAAGAAAATTACTGCCATTGCTTTTGATTATATTAAAGACGATCATAACTCTTACCCAATTGTAAAATCGTTAAGCGAAATTGCGGGTACAGCCTCTATGCTAATTGCAGGAGAATTAATGAGTGGCACTAATAAAGGAAACGGTTTGTTATTAGGTAATATTGGTGGTGTACCACCTACCAGTGTTGTAATTTTTGGCGCAGGCACTGTAGGCGAATATGCCGCAAAAACTGCCATTGGCTTAGGTGCTAGGGTAAAAGTTTTTGACAATTCTATTAGTAAATTAAGAAAATTACAAGACTGTTTAAGTTCGCCTATTTACACATCTACTTTACAACCAAAATCTATTCATAAAGCATTAATGCGTTGCGATGTTGCCATTGGCGCCGTTAGAGGTAAAAACAGGAGTCCTATTTGTGCTACAGAAGAAATGGTACAACGCATGAAAGAAGGCGCTATATTGGTAGATGTTGCTATAGACAGAGGTGGTTGTTTTGAAACCTCTAACGTAACCACCCACAAAACCCCAACTTTTGTAAAACATGGCGTAATTCACTATTGTGTGCCAAATATTCCTGCAAGATATTCAAGAACTGCATCTGTTTCTATCAGTAATATTTTTACACCTTACCTTTTGCATATTGCAGATGAAGGCGGTTTTGAAAATACGGCAAGATTTGATAAAAGCTTAAGAAACGGAATGTATGCTTACCACGGAATTTTAACCAATAAAACCGTTGCCAATTGGTTTGATTTACCTTTTAGAGACATTAATCTATTATTCTTATAATTTTTCAGGAGATAATTTTAATCTACTAATGCATTTCATATTCACATTTATAAAACTTTTTTAAATTTTTCTTACTTAAATTTAAATGCTAAGCAGCATTAACTTAAATTTGCAACTTAAATTATTACAATGCTTGTAAAACGTATTTTTTATTATTTAATAGGTGTTTCTTTAGGTTCTGTAGGCGTATATTTTTTCTGGCAAAAGAAAAATGCTTCCTTTGATTATGGTATGGATGCTAGAACATTAAAAACCATTAGAATTAAAAAACGTTTATTTTCTAATGATGCTAAAACGTCAATGAACCGTTTTGAATTGGACACTGCAAAAATTAGTACTATTTTAAAAACAGGCGATGTAGATTTTAGCAAAGGAAACCCAAGAAACAAACCTTGTGCAGACTATTTTATTACAGGTAAAAAAGAATTAAAAAATATTAGTTTACTTGTAAAACGTTGCGATTCTTCTGCAACCATAGAAAAAGTGATGAAACAATAATTGTTTTTTTTGAAGCCATCCTGCCGGCAGGCAGGTTCCTGCTTTCCACTATATCTTTTTATGCCTGTTTATTTTTAACATCAGTTCTTATTAAAAGTTTCTTTACTTCTAAACAAATACACTTAAACTACAGAAAAGCATAAAAAGGATGCCGTTTCAATCAGGGCTAAACCTGTTTATCTACTTTCTTGAGAATTTAAATACCTTTCCTCTATTTTATCTACATTTTTAATGGTTTTCTTAACCCAATCGTAGTATAAAACCTCCTTTTCTTTGGTTGATAATTGCCAATCGATATTAGAATTTCTTAATTTAGTAGTAACCTCCTGTAAAATAATAGCCACTGCAACAGAAATATTTAAACTCTCTGTAAAACCAACCATTGGTATTTTTAAAAATCCATCAGCATTTTCTAAAACATAATCAGAAACACCATCTGCCTCTACTCCAAATACAAAAGCAGATTTTTTGGTAATATCAAAATCTTGTAAAAGACAAGAATCGTTATGTGGTGTTGTTGCTATAATTTGGTAGCCTTTTTCCTTTAAATTATCCAAACAAATTTTGGTATTATCTCCATCTGTTTTATAACGTGTAGATGTTATCCATTTTTGAGAACCCTTAGCCACATGCCTAGACACTTTATTGGTATATTTATTTTCAATAGCATGCACATCTTGCACACCAAAAATATCGCAGGTTCTAACTACTGCACTAGCATTGTGTGGCTGAAAAATATCTTCTAAAACCACAGTAAAATGTCTTGTCCTTTGTTCTAAAACAGTTTTAAAAAGATTTTTTCTTTTATCGGTAAGAAAACCCTCAAAATAAGTTAATAAATTAGCATCAATCATAATTACAAACTTAAAATTATTATTTTTATAAGCGATAGCGATTATAAAAAATTAAATGAAAAAAATAGTAATTTTAACAGGTGCAGGAATTTCTGCAGAAAGTGGCATACAAACTTTTAGAGATGCAGATGGTTTATGGGAAGGCCATGATGTTATGGAAGTAGCCACACCAGAAGGTTTTGCGAACAATCCAGAATTGGTGTTAGATTTTTACAATCAACGCAGAAAACAATTACTAGAAGTAAAGCCAAATAAAGCACATTTTAATTTGGCAGAATTAGAAGATAATTTCGATGTAGAAATTATAACACAAAATGTAGACGATTTACATGAAAGAGCAAAAAGTACAAAAGTTACACATTTACATGGAGAACTTCTAAAAGTAAGAAGTACTGCTAATGAAAATGATATTAAAATCTGGGAAAAAGATTTAGTTTTAGGCGATTTATGTGAAAAAGGCAGCCAATTAAGACCTCATATAGTTTGGTTTGGAGAAATGGTACCTATGTTAGATAAAGCAATAGAAATAACTAAAACTGCAGATATTTTAGTAATTATTGGTACTTCTATGCAAGTATATCCTGCAGCTAGTTTGGTAAACTATGTAAAACCAAATACACCAATTTATTTTATAGATCCAAAACCTTCTGTCTCTAAATACGACTTTGAAAATTTAACCATTATAGATGACCTTGCTAGTGCTGGAACAGCTAAGTTGATTGAATTGTTAATGGCCTAATTAAAAATGTAAGATTTTTCGACTTCGTAAAACTTCTCTTAAAATGACAATGAATACAAATGTCATTTCAACCTTGTGGAGACATCTAAGAAATCAAATTATTAAAATACTCGTAAATTTCTCCTTTAGAAATGTTACTTCCTTTTTCTATCAAATCAAAAATTTCTGTATTTCTTTCTGAGTGATAAGGTTTGGTTCCTCTAAAAATTTCTACAGAATTATCCATAGGATTTTGCATTAACCACTCAAAACCTTTTTGCTCTAATAAATCAATATCCCAAGTAACTTTAATAGCAATTCTATGGATTTCTTCGCCTTCGCACTTAAATAAATTGGCAGATGTTTTAGAGAAATGCTCTACATATTTAGTTTTTGTTAAAACATCATCCCAAACTACATCAGAAAAAACATTCATTTCTTCTTCTGCAACAGCTGGCTTTTCTGTTTTAATTTCATTCCATTCTTTAACATCTATACTTTGTGATGCCAAAAAGCGGGCAAATTCTTCGTGTAAGCTTTCAAATTGTTCTTTGGTTAATTGTCTGTATTTCATGGGCGCAATCTAACTTCCCCAAAGGGGAAAATTTAATATCATTTCTAATGTTGATAGCAAAAGTAGATTTCTCAATTTCGCTACCATCGTTCAAAATGACAATTTATATTTTTTCTTTCAAAAACTATCTTAAAATAAAAAGCTCGTTATTTCTAACGAGCTTTTCTAGTTTTAGAGTAAACTCTAAAATAATTTTATTACTACTCAGCAATAACTTCAAAAGTAATATCAGCAACTACTGTTCTGTGTAATCTTACAGAAGCATCGTATTTACCTAATCTTTTTACAGAACCACCAACAACTTTAATAAATTTCTTATCTATTGCTGTTCCTGCTTTTTCTAAAGCGTTTGCTAAATCTATATTGTTTACAGAACCAAATAATTTGTCTCCTGAACCAGTTTTAGATGTAATCTTAATTTCGTAACCTTTAATTGTTTCTGCTAAACTAGTAGCGTCTTCAATTACTTTAGCCTCTTTATAAGCACGTTGCTTTAAGTTTTCTGCTAATACTTTCTTAGCAGAAGAAGTTGCTAAAACAGCTTGTCCTGTAGGTATTAAAAAGTTTCTACCATATCCGTTTTTAACGTCTACAACATCATCTTTAAATCCTAAATTTTCTACGTCTTGTCTTAATATCAATTCCATGTCTACGTCTTTATTATTTTAGTAAATCACCAACATAAGGCATTAACGCTAAATGACGCGACCTTTTAATTGCCTGAGCAACTTTACGTTGATATTTTAATGATGTTCCTGTTAAACGTCTTGGTAAAATTTTACCTTGTTCGTTTACTAAATACATTAAGAAATCTGCATCTTTATAATCGATATATTTAATGCCTTTTTTCTTAAATCTACAGTATTTAGCTTCTTTTTTAGTATCTATATCTAATGGCGTTAAATATCTAACGTCAGCAGATTTACCACCTTTTGCTTGTTGTTCTATTGATGCCATTTGTTATTTTTTAATAGATTTAACACGTTCTCTTCTTTTTTCTGCCCAAGCAGCTGCATGTTTGTCTAATTTAACAGTTAAATAACGCATAACGCTATCATCTCTTCTAAATTCTAACTCAAATGCAGAAATCTCTTCTCCAGCGATTTCAAAATCGAATAAATGGTAAAAACCACTTTTTTTCTTTTGGATTGGGTAAGCTAATTTTTTTAAGCCCCAATCTTCTTTAGCGACCATTTTAGCTCCTTTAGAAACTAAATAATCTTCGAACTTTTGTACTGTCTCCTTTATCTGAGTGTCAGATAAAACGGGATTCAATATGAAAACAGTTTCGTAATGATTCATAAATTAATAATTTAATGTTTATTTTAAGGGTGCAAATATAGTTACTTTTTAGCGATTTACACTAAAAATTTAAAAATGTTTTTTTAGATAAAAAAAGACTTAATTCAAATTAAAAGCTTCATTTATTTCTTTATAAATAACCTCTCCTTTTACAATATTTAGACCTTTAAATAAGCTAGCATCTTGTTCGCAAGCTTTTTCCCAACCAAGGTTTGCCAATTTCAATATATAAGGTAGAGTAACATTGGTTAATGCCATAGTAGATGTGTAAGGCACTGCACCAGGCATATTTGCTACACAATAATGTACAACATCATCTATAATATATGTAGGATCTTGATGTGTTGTAGCTCTGGTAGTTTCAAAACAACCTCCTTGATCTACTGCAACATCTACCACTACTGTTCCTGCGCGCATTTCTTTTAACATGTCTTTAGTAATTAATTTTGGTGCTTTACCTCCTTTTACTAAAACGCCACCTACAATTAAATCATGTGTTTTAATAAGTTGTCTTATACTGTATTCACTAGAAAAAGCAGTGATTACGTGGTTTGGTAAAACATCATTTACATAACGTAAACGTTTCATATTAATATCCATTATAGTTACATGTGCGCCTAAACCTGCTGCCATTTTTGCAGCTTGCACGCCAACAACGCCTGCTCCTAAAACCAACACTTTACCTGGTGTAACTCCTGGTACACCACCTAATAAAATGCCTCTACCTTTTACAGGTTTCTCTAAATATTTTGCGCCTTGTTGTATTGCCATTCTTCCTGCAACTTCAGACATTGGAGTTAGTAATGGTAAAGTACCTTCTGCATCTTCTACAGTTTCATAAGCAATACAAATGGCTTTACTTTGTATCATTGCATTGGTTAAAGTTTCACTAGAAGCAAAATGAAAATAGGTAAATACAATTTGGTTTTCTCTAATTAAAGGGTATTCTAATGCAATTGGTTCTTTTACTTTTACAATCATTTCACTCTTTTGATACACATCTTCTATAGTTGGTAATATTATGGCACCAACTTCTTTATAATGTTTATCAAAAAAACCACTTCCTTCTCCTGCTGTGGTTTGAATGTAAACTGTGTGATTTCTTTTTGTAAGTTCAAAAACGCCTGCAGGTGTCATACCTACTCTACTTTCGTTATTTTTAATTTCTTTTGGAACACCGATTTTCATTTTGCTAAATTTAATGGTTTTTAAGTGCATAAATTTATACTAAAAATAAAGTAGTGCAATTAAAAAAAGTGTTCATTTTGATTTTTATTAATTCAATAATTTATAATTATAACAAAGACAATTATCAATTATTTTTATGATATTTTTTATCAAAAAAACAAAAATCAGATTGTTGATTTTTGTTTTATTTTTTTTAACAAATTAATTTAATCAAAATCGAAACGAAGTCCCATAGAAATATTTCTAATTTCTGTGTCTTGAAAAAGAGGATTCATATCATATTTTACATACAAACTAGTAGTTTTATACCCAACATAAGCGCTTAAACCGTAATTTATTGTATTCATATTAAAATTATTAAATTGTACTTGTTCTACATTTACACCATCTGTGTCTCTAAATTCTAAAAACTGTCTTGTGCCCAATTTAAAACCTACAAAACCTCCTACTCCAATTTTTACAGATTCATTTCTTCTATCTCTTACAAAACCATCTTTATATTTTCTATTTTTAGAGAAATCCCATTCTAAATGTACAGGAAAATTCATTTGAACATGCCTTAATCTACTTTCTGATAAATCTTCTGGAAAGACCTGTATTTCTGTAAAATCTCCATTTTTAACATGAAATTGGTTGTCTTCTAATCGCAAATTATTCCAAAGGAAAGAAACACCATATTTAAAATATAATTTAGAGGCATCTTCTGTAAACCTAGTTTTCCAACTAAAACCAACTTCATAAAAACGAGAACGCCAAAATTGATAATTAGAATCGTTTAAAGAGCTAAATTGATTGTCTTCTAAAACATTATTTGCACCTAATGCAAACACAACTTGGGTTGTAGTTCTTCTACTTTGACTCTTTTTTCTCTTCTTTTTTATTTTATTTTTGATTTCTTTTTTTGTCTCCTGTTCATCGTCTGTATCAATTTTAAAACGAAAAGTTGTACCCCCCACTTTAAAAGTACTTACGTCTTCGTTATCTAAATTTGTGTTATTAGAGCTCGCAATTTTACCATTGGTTTTATCTTGTACCAATAGTTGTAATAAATGTTCTTGCTCACTTACTTTAACTTCTATTTGTTTGGCATGATAGGCAGCAAGCTCTTGTTTTAAGGTGGTTGCTGTGCTCTCAGAAATTTCTCCTTTTTTCAGTCTTTTATCAATATCTACAACTTTTAACTTTAAAGAATCTTTCTGACTTTTGGTAATAATTTCTATTCTTTTGGCTATTTTCTGTACTTCTTTTTCAAAAGTTTTTTCTTGTGATTGGACAATTGTTGTGCATAACAACACTAGCGTAAATAGTATTCTTTTCATGTTTATGGTTTTAAAATTTTTATTTTTTTTATTAAGGTTTTACGGAGCAATCTTTAATTTGGCCAGTATTAAGATTTCTCAATTCCACTGCGTTTCATTAAAATGACAATTGTTATTCGTTTCTAGATGCAATTGCAGAGGCAATATCTGTTACTCTTCGTTTTAATGATTTTAAGAAATTGTTGTTAAAAACATCTTCACTAATCGTATTTTCTACTTCTGCCAAAATAGTTTCAGGATCTACTTCTAAATTCGATTTTTTGAGCTCACTTTTAATCGTTTTTAAAACTTGATCTCTAGTAATATTATGTTTTGCATAATAGGCTTTTACTTCTTGGTTAGTATGTGTTACCGCGTATAACAAATCTGCGCCATTTACTTTAATTGTAATATTATCTTCTTTTTTTTCCGTTGATATTTGCTGCATTTTTTTATCAACTTTTGCAATAACTATATTTTCTTTTGTTAAGGTATCCTTCTCTAATTTTTCGTTTTTACTAATTGCATTAGAAGTAAAATTTATTTTTTCCTTTGTTCTACTTTCTATATTCGCTAATTTATTCAGTCTTGTCTCTTGTCTCTTGTCTATTGTCTCCTTTCCACTTACTGATGTCTCTTTTCCTTCTTCTAAAACATCTTTCGCTACAATAACCTTCTCTTCTTTTATCTCCGTAAAAATTTCATCTATTTTATTTTTAACAGTAAATGTATCTATAACAATTGGATTATTAACAATAATTTCTTTAACGGGTTTTCCTTGCATGTTATCATCAGAAAAAACAGAAAAACCTACATAAATTAGTAACAAAATACCTGCTGCATAACCTGCATAATAAAACCATGCTTTCTTTTTTTGTTTTGGTTCTTCATCTAATTGCGCAGACAAACGATCCCAAGCAGAGGCTGAAGTTGCAAATGTTCTGTTTGCTAATTTCTCTTTTATTTCTTGATCTATTTTATTTGTTTTCATGAATTATCGTATTCATTTTATTATAATTTTGCTGCAAAAGTTTACGTGCTTTAAACAATTGCGATTTTGATGTACTTTCTGAAATGCTTAATTTCTTTGCAATTTCTGAATGTTTGTAACCTTCTATGGCAAATAAATTAAACACCATTTTGTAACCTTCTGGCAAACTATCTATTAACTTTTGAATGTCTTCAACGCTTGTATTTTCTAAATTTACTGTAGCTTCATTATCAAACACATAATCATCATCAGATAAGTTGATAACCTTTTTTTTACGCAAATAAGAAATACAAGTATTTACCATAATTCTTCTTATCCAACCTTCAAAACTTCCATCAAAATTAAATTTATCTAAGTTTTTAAAAACTTTAAAAAAACCTTGTAATAATAAATCTTCTGCATGATGTAAATCTTTTACGTATTGCCTACAAACACCCAACATTTTAGGAGAATGCTGATCAAACAATTGTTTTTGCGCTTCTCTATTGTTGTCAATCGCCTTTTTAATTAACGATTTTTCGCTTTGTAATTTTATAATTTTCAAGCTTTTGAATTTGATTTTTGTTGCCTTACAAATATATAGACTACCAAGGTTTTAAAAAGGTTGCCTGAAAAAAAATAATTTTTATGAAATCAGTTGTTTTTACTTGTAATATAAATTTTGAACAAAGTATATTATGATAAAAAACGCATACCCACTGTATTATTTTTAATTGATATTGTTGTATTTTCGTATAGGAGTATTAATTATTAATTTTTAATAACAAAATTTATTCATGAAAAAAATAATTGCATTTACTGTATTACTAATCTCTTATTTCAATTCATTTTCTCAAGATACTTTTGAGAAAGGATATTTTATAAAAAATTCTGGAGAAAAAGTGAATTGTCTTATAAAAAATTTGGATTTATTAAATAATCCTAAAGACTTCACCTATAAAATTAATGAAGACAGTAAAGCATTAAAAGCATCTATTGATGATGTACAACTATTTGAAATCTACAACATATCAAAATACGAAAGACATACAGTAGATATAGATAGATCTAGTGAAAACTTGAGTGAATTGAGCTTAACAAGAAAAGTTAAATTTTATACAGAGCAGTTGTTTTTAAAAGTATTAATTGAAGGTAAAGCAAACCTATATTATTATGCAGAAACAGGTTTATCTAGGTTTTTTTACAGCCATAACAATGGGAATATACAACAATTAGTTTACAAGAGCTATTTAACTAGAGACGGATATAAAGTAAATAAAAACAACTATTTTAAACAACAAATACTTAATGATTTAATCTGTAAAAAAATTACAGAGGGAAAAGTTAAAAAGTTAAAATATCGTAAGGCAGATTTAGTTAATATTTTTGTATTTTACAATACCTGTACTAATTCAAAAATAACGAACTATACTTTAGAAAATTCAAAAACCTCAAAAAATATAGTGAATATAAATATGAAGTCTGGCGTTAATTTTTCTTCGTTCTTTTTGGAAGATAACGTGAGTGCACTAAGAGACCTTGATTTCGGAAATATAGCAACTTTTAGATTTGGTTTAGAGCTAGAATACGTAATGGCATTTAACAATAACAAATGGGCTTTAATTACAGAACCTTCTTATGTTTCTGTATATAAATCCTCTAGAGCAGATACTATAGGTAGAGAAACTATAATTGAATATTCTTCTATAGAAGTGCCTTTTGGCCTGAGACATTACATGTATACAAATAAAAATTCTAAACTTTTTATAAATGCATCAATTGTATATGATATCCCTTTAAACTCTAAAATAACTGGAGAAAATAATTTAGAAATTGACCCTGTAATAAATTATAGTTTTGGTTTGGGCTATAAGTTTAAGGACAAAATTAGTATTGAGTATAGAATGTTTACCACTAGAGATGCGCTAGGCTATATTAACAGAATTGGAGATTTTAATTCTACATCTCTTGTATTAGGTTATACATTATTTTAAAGAATCCTTAAATTTTAATGCTTTTTTAAAATTAAAATTTAAGCAAAAAAAAGTCCCGATATAAAAACGGGACTAGTTTAAGTTAAAGCTTTTAATGAAATGCTTTACAACTTTTAGGTAATCGCCCTTTTTAAATTTTAATAATAAAGAACGTATAATTATTAAAAATTCCCGATGAAAAAATCAAGACTGTTTTAACTTACAATTTAAAACTGCATACTGATTTACTGAGTACTGCTTACTTTTTAATGCGTTGCTTTGCAACTTTCAAGTAATCGCACTTTTTAAATTTTAATAATAAAGAAAGTTTTAATTTTAAAAGATCCCGATGTAAAATCGGGACTAGTTCAACTTACAATTTTTAATGCGTTGCTTTGCAACTTTTAAAAATTGAGTTTCACTAGTACGCATCCACATCAATAATAAAACGGATAGGTCTAAAATCTTTTACAGCTTCAAAGGTATTTCTAATCTTAGTAATTTGTGCTTTTGTATTTCCTAAGCTTTGTTTTGGCGGAATTTTAATCACAATATTTTTAATATATTGATTTCTAATTCTTGCTACAGCAGGTGCTGTTGGTCCTAAAACATTTTCACCAAAAGAATTGTACAAGGCTTTAAACAACCAATTTACACCAACATCTACCTTATTATAATCTCTGTGTTTTAGTGTAATTTTAATAATCCTATAAAATGGTGGGTATTTATATTGCCAACGATCTTGTAGCTGTTCTTTATACATTTCTGTATAATTTGTAGTAGATACTTGTTGTAATATTTGATGATAAGGATTGTAGGTTTGTATGGCAACATTACCTTGTTTTTTGCTACGTCCTGCTCTACCAGAAACTTGTACCATCATATCATAAGCACGTTCATGCGCTCTAAAATCTGGATAATTTAGCATAGTATCTGCATTTAAAACGCCAACTAAAGAAACGTTTTCAAAATCTAAACCTTTAGATAGCATTTGGGTTCCCACCAAAATATCTATTTCTTTCGCTTCAAAAGCGCCAATTATTTTTTGATAGCCAAATTTACCACGAGTCGTGTCTAAATCCATTCTGCCAATTTTATAATCTAGAAATAACTCTTTAAGTTCTAACTCAATTTGCTCTGTACCAAAACCTTTGGTATCTAAAGTATTACTTCCGCAAGCGGAACAAGAATTGGGCATTGCACGTTGATAATTGCAATAATGACAACGTAATTCGTACCTAAATTTATGAAACGTTAAGGTAACATCACAATTTGGACATTCAGGTGAAACACCACAAGTTTTGCATTCTACAACTGGCGAATAACCACGCCTGTTTTGAAATAAAATAACTTGTTCTTTTTCCTCTAAAGCTTCAGTTATTAATTTTAGTAACCTGTCAGAAAAATGGCCTTTCATTTCCTTTTTTCTGTGTTTCTCTTTTACGTCTATTAATTCAATTTTTGGCAATTGCACATTGCCATGTCGTCTATTGAGTGCTACAAAACCATATTTTTTTTGTTGCGCGTTAAAATAGCTTTCTAAAGATGGTGTTGCAGAACCTAACAAAATTTTTGCTTTGTGCAGTTTTGCCAATACAATAGCGCCATCTCTTGCATTATATCTTGGTGATGGTTCAAATTGTTTGTAGGAAGTTTCGTGTTCTTCATCTACCACAATTAAACCTAAATTAGAAAACGGTAAAAACACAGACGATCTTGCACCTAAAATAATTTGCGCTTTGGTTTTATTTTCTAAAACATTCTGCCAAACCTCTACCCTTTCATTTATAGAGTATTTGGAATGAAAAACAGAAATTTGATCTCCAAAATAAAATTGTAAACGGGTTATAATTTGTGTGGTTAACGCAATTTCTGGCAATAAAAATAAAACTTGCTGGCCAGCATCTAAAACTTCTTGTATTAAACGTGTATAGACTTCTGTTTTACCAGAACTTGTAATTCCGTGTAATAATGTAACGTCTTTTTCTTTAAAGGTTTGCTTAATTTCGTCTAATGCTTTTTCTTGATGTTCATTAAGCGTTTTTAAAGCATTTGTAGTTCCTTTAAAACTAATTCTGTCTTTTTGAATTTCATAAAATTCAAAAATACCTTTGGTTACTAAACTTTTTAAAATAGCTGCAGAAACCTTGGCTTGTGTTTCTAAATCCTTAACTTTTATTGGTTTTTTTGTAGTGTTTAGTTGAAAAAAGGTAAGTACAGCTTCTCTTTGTTTTTTTGCTCTAGACAACTCTTCTAAAAGCGTATTTAAAGCAGTATCTGAATTGTATTGGTCTTGCAAACGTATATATTTTACCAATTTTGGTTTGTACGTTTCGTAAATTTCTTCTTTAATATACAGTGCAGATTTTTTTATTAAAGCATTTACAATAGGCATTACTTTTTTCTTCCCCAAAATGTCTGCAATTTGATGAATGGTTAATTGCGATTGATGCTGCAAAGCTTCAAAAATTAAAAATTCATCATCTTCTAAAATGGATTCGTCTGTAAACGTTTCGTTTTTATAAATAATGGTTTCACTTTCTAACAAAAAAGCAGACGGTAAAGAAGCTCTGTAAACTTCGCCTAAAGAACACATATAATAATTAGCAATCCATTGCCAATGTTGCAATTGCAACTCATTTACCAATGGTTTTTCGTCTAATATTTGATGAATATCTTTTGCTTCATACAAAGTTGGTGCTGTAGTATGAATGTTAAATACCAAACCTGTGTACATTTTACTTTTTCCGAAAGAAACAGCAACACGCATTCCTTTTTGTAAGAAATTGGCTTCTTCTTCAGTTACTGCATAGGTAAATGTTTTTTGCAGTGGAATGGGTAATATGAGATCTATAAAATGAATAATTGTTATGTTTTAGAATATCAAAATTACATAAAATGAAGTGATTCTTGTTATGTATGTTAGAATAATTGAATTAAAATTGAGTCCTTAAAAAAAACTAAAGCTAAGTTTAGAATTTAGGCTAGCAAACAAGTTTAGCCGTGATTGAAACATTTGTTTGAGCTCTTTTTTGTTCTTTTTCTGAACAAAAAAAGCGAGTGTTGAAAGCGCGATTAAGCTTCAAAAAAAATTACCAACTAATTGGCTTTTCTCCAATTTCTTGCAAAATAGTATTGGTTTTAGAGAAATGTTTGTTGCCAAACCAATAGCCTCTATTGGCACTTAAAGGACTTGGATGCCCACTTTCTAAAATAAAATGTTTTTTCTTGTGAATTAACTTGGCTTTTTTCTTTGCAAAACCGCCCCAAAGTAAAAAAACTACATTTTCTTTTTCTTTGGATATTTTTTGAATTACAGTGTCTGTAAAGGTTTCCCAGCCTTGTTTTTGATGACTGCCAGCATTGTGTGCTCTAACTGTTAAGGTAGCATTTAGCAACAAAACGCCTTGTTTTGCCCATTTTTCTAAATTCCCACTTTGTGGATACTCTTTGTTTAAATCGGTTTGAATTTCTTTAAATATATTTACTAAAGACGGTGGATGTTTTATACCATCTTGCACAGAAAAACACAAACCATTTGCCTGATTCTCTCCATGATAAGGATCTTGGCCAATAATTACCACTTTTAGCTCTTTTAAACTACAAAAATTAAAGGCCGCAAAAATTTCTTCTTCTTTTGGGAAACATTGGTTTTTGGTGTATTCTTCCTTTACAAATGTTATCAAACTCTTAAAATATGGCTTTTCAAACTCGGTTTGGAGTATATTTTTCCAGCTATCAGCTATTTTTACTTGCATTGTTCCTTATTTTTGTAACGAATTTAATAAAATCAAAAATAACCAATTGAGCTATAATATATCATCAAAAACATTACAAGATTTAGAATTTTCTACGGTTTTACAGCATATTTCTGAATTTTGTATTTCTGGTTTGGGTAAAGAAAGTGTTCGCGAAATTTTACCAATTCAGAATAGAAAAACACTTTTTACAGAGCTAAACCTTGTAGATGAATATTTAAAATCTTTTGCCAGCGAAAACAGAGTGCCAAATCATGGTTTTGATAATGTTACAGATGCAATACACAGATTAGCTATAGAAAATAGCTTTTTAGAGCCAGAAGCCTATTTAAAAATAGCAAGTATTTCTTTAACAGTAAATGAGCATATTAAATTTTTTAAAAAATTTAAAGAACAATTTCCTACTTTTTTTGAAACTACTCAGAAATTAGAATTCACCACTTATGTTGATGATGAGGTTAAAAAAATCATAGAAATTAGTGGCATTGTAAAAAACAATGCATCTTCTGAATTAAAGCAAATTAGACGAGATATTAATAATGTGCGTGGTAAAATTGGTGCCAGTTTTTCTAGTGCCCTAAGCAAAGCAATGTCTGCTGGTTATTTAGATGATATTAAAGAATCTGTTATAGAAAATCAGCGTGTTTTAGCGGTATTGGCAATGCATAGACGTAAAGTTGCAGGTAGTTTAATGGGATCTTCTAAATCTGGTAACATTGTTTATATTGCACCACAAGCAACCCTTACTTATTCTAGAGAATATCAAAATTTATTGTACGAAGAAAAACAAGAAATTGTTAGAATTCTTAGAAATTTAGCTGATATTTTAAGACCAGTAATAGAAATTATAAAAGAATATTTGGCTTACGTAATTCATGTAGATGTTGTTGGCGCTAAAGCGAAATATGCTAGAGAAATAGACGGTTTATTGCCAAAAATAACAAAAGAGAAAAAGATATTTTTTAGAGATGCATATCATCCCATTTTATGGAAAAAAAATAAAGAAAGTAATATAAAAACTATTTCTCAAAGCATAGAGTTAAACGAAAAACAACAAATAATTGTTATTTCTGGACCAAATGCAGGTGGAAAATCCATTACCTTAAAAACCATTGGTTTACTACAAATAATGGTACAAAGTGGTATTTTAATTCCTGTGGAAGAAAAAAGTAGTACTTATATTTTTGATACGATTTTGACAGATATTGGAGACAATCAATCTATAGAAAATCAACTAAGTACGTATAGTTATCGTCTTAAAAATATGCGTTATTTTTTAAGAAAATGTAATGAAAACACCTTGTTTTTAATTGATGAATTTGGAACAGGTTCAGACCCTGAATTGGGTGGTGCTTTAGCAGAGATATTTTTAGAAGATTTTTACAATAAAAAAGCGTTTGGAATTATTACCACCCACTACTCTAACCTTAAAGTTTTAGCTGCAGAATTAGAAAACGTAACCAACGCAAATATGCAGTTTGATGAGCGTTCTCTAGAACCTTTGTACAAATTATTTGTTGGGCAAGCTGGTAGTTCTTTTACATTTGAAGTGGCGCAAAAAAACGGAATTCCGTACAGTTTGATTAATCAAGCTAAAAAACGTGTGGAAAACGAAAAAATACGTTTGGATAGAACGATTTCTAAATTACAAAAAGAAAGAAATCGTTTACAAAAAAACTCCGATAATTTAGAAAAGCAAAAAACAAAAGGGAAAGAGCATTTAGAGAGTTTACAGGAAAAAGAAGAAAAAATACAAGCAAAATTGGCTGGTTTTCAAGAACTGTATGACCAAAACCAAAAAATGCTTTCTTTAGGAAGAAAAACAAACGAACTTTTAAACAAATACTTTCAAACCAATAATAAAAAAGAGTTGAATCAAAAATTCAACAAGTGGGTAGCAGACGAAAAAGTAAAATATGCTAAGAAAAACCCAATTAAATTAAAAACAAAATCTCAGAAACAAAAAGCAAAAGTGGTAGAAAAACAATTGCAAAATGTGATTAAAAAGGTAGAAAAAGAGGTTTTAGAAAAAGTTGTTGAAGTACGTAAAGAAAAGAAAGTAAAAGAGGCTATTGTTGCCAAAGAAAAAGCGGCTTACATCTATAAATTAAATGATAAAGTTAGAATTATAGACTCTAATTCTGTTGGAACAATCGATAAAATAGATCGTAAAAACATTACCATAAATTACGGCGTGTTTACTACAAAAACTACAGTAGACAAAATTGAATTAGTACAGAAAGGGAAGTAGTTGTTGGCTGTTGGCTGTTGGCTGTTGGCTGTTGGCTGTTGGCTGTTGGCTGTTGGCTGTTGGCTGTTGGCTGTTGGCTAAGAATTTCTAAAAAATCACACATTTTTAAACCTCTAAACAAATAAACTTATAAACAATTTTCACTTTGCCACTTTTCAACTTTTAAACTTTTAAACTGTACAAAAACCTAATACTCCAAATTAATTTCCTTTCTAACAGCATCTAGCATTTTTATCAATCTTCTAGAAAAATCAAAAGTCATTACATCACTTTCTTTTTTACCTTCTCTTAAAAGCTGATTAAAATGTTCAGTTTCGTAGTTATAACCAATTGTTTTCACTCCAAAATCCTTAACCTCTTCTACTCCATCTTTTATTATTGAAACTGTTGTAGGTTGATGAAACATGGTATTCATTTTTACGACGGCTTTTTCAAAAGTAAAAATAGCTTCTGTTTTTGTTTCTTCCAATAATGTGCTTTTTAAATTGGCTTTTACATTTTCATAATCAAAAACCATAGCACAACTAGCATCTGCACCGTTTTCAAAATAAGTGGCATTTGCTGCTATTTTCTTAGGGTTTCCTAAAGTAGATAATGCTGCAAAAATTGGGTAAATTCCAATATCTAACAAAGAACCACCACCTACTTCTTTTTTAAACAATCTTCTAGAAGTATCGTATTCATCATAAAAACCAAAATCTGCGTCTAGTTGCTTTAATTTACCAAATGTGTTCAATTTTAAATGCTCTAAAACAAATTGATAATGTGGTAAAAAATAAGTCCATAAGGCTTCCATTAACAAAACGTTGTTGGCTTTTGCTACTGCAATCATCTCTTCTACTTCTTGCAAATTCATTGCAAAAGGTTTTTCACACAAAACAGCTTTTTTATGTTGTAAACACAAAATACTATGTTCCTTATGAAAACTATGTGGCGTTGCAATATAAACAGCATCTACATTTGCATCTTTTGCTAAATCTGCATAAGAACCATAGGCTTTATCTACGTTATATTTATCTGCAAAACTATTGGCATTTTCTTGATTTCTTGCAGCTACAGCAACCAATTCTGCGTCTTTTATAGATGCTAAATCTGTTGCAAATTTATTGGCAATTCTTCCTAGTCCAATAATCCCCCATTTAATTTTTTTCATTTTTCTATTCAATTTTTCAATTTAAAAATCTTACAGATTTTAAAAAAGTTGCACTGTATAATTATATTTTACTCTTTTTTAAAGGCTCTCTTATCCATATTTAAAAAACCTAGTGCCAAAAATAAAATTATTAATGTAATTACGTGAATTATACTTAAAGAAACTTCATTTAAAATATCAAAAGAGATTTTAAAAATAGCAGCAGCTGTTATTAATAATGTTATTTTACTTTGTGTATTTATTAATTTAAAAACAAGAACTAAAGCAAAAAACAAAACAAGTATACAGCCAATAAAATTCAACCATAAATAACTAATAACAGGCGCTAAACCATTTAGCTCTGGTAAGTAAATACCGAAATAAAAGATAGCAAAAATTAGTAATTGTGTAATTACAGCCGCCACAAAAACGGCATTACCTTTTACTTTTTTAAAGAAAAAAGCCAGTAGAAAAATTCCCAAAACATTTCCGTAGAAAATGGAACCAATAATATTTACCAACTGAATTAAATTATCAAACAAATTGGCAATACAAGCCACAGAAATAGCTATTAAACCCCATAAAAGTGTAAACCATTTAGATGCTTTTACAAAATGTGCTTCACTTTTAGCTCCTTTTACATTTCTTTTGTATAAATCTATGGCAGTTGTGCTTGCCAAAGCATTTAATTCTGATGCTGTAGAAGACATTGCTGCAGATAAAATTACTGCCAACAACAAACCAATTAAACCTCTTGGTAAATTGTTTAAAATAAAGTGAATAAATACATAATCTTTATCATTAGATTCTATTTTTTTCAATTCATTTTCTGCATCTATTTTGTCTATAATTTCTTTAGATTGTGCTTTTACTTTTGCATCTTCTGCATTTAAAAGCTGAATCATTTTTTTCTCACTTTTTTGAAAACCATCAGCAAAAATGGCTGTCTTTGTTTTTTCTATTTCTCTGTGTCTAAATTCTAATGCTTCATACTTTGCAGCATAATCAGAATTTTTTACTTCTTCATTGGCACCAGGATTAAAGTTTAATGGTGCAGGATTAAATTGATAAAAAACAAAAACCATAACACCAATTAACAGAATAAAAAACTGCATTGGCACTTTTAAAAGTCCGTTAAAAATTAAACCCAGCTGACTTTCTCTTACAGATTTACCAGACAAATAACGTTGTACTTGACTTTGGTCTGTACCAAAATAAGACAACATTAAAAAAGTTCCGCCTAAAATCCCTGTCCAAACTGTGTATCTATTACTTAAATCGAAAGAAAAATCTAGCACTTGCATTTTTTCATTTGCGCCAGCAATTTCTAATGCATTTGTAAAAGTGATGTTTTCTGGAAGTTGACTCATTATCATAAAAAATGCAATTAACATTCCAATAAATATGATAACCATTTGTTGTTTTTGCGTTACGTTTACAGCTTTTGTACCACCAGAAACGGTATAAATAATTACCAAAAAGCCAATAATTATATTTAAAGTTAATAAGTCCCAACCTAAAACGGCACTTAAAATAATTGCCGGTGCAAAAATGGTAATTCCTGCTGCCAAACCACGTTGCACTAAAAACAAAATTGCCGTTAAACTTCTAGTTTTTAAATCAAATCTTCCTTCTAAAAATTCATAAGCTGTATATACTTTTAATTTGTGATATATCGGTATAAATACTACACAAATAATTACCATGGCAATTGGCAATCCAAAATAAAATTGCACAAAACCCATTCCACTATGAAATGCTTGTCCTGGAGTTGATAAAAAAGTAATTGCACTGGCTTGTGTTGCCATTACAGACAAACCAATGGTCCACCATTTTGTGTCATTTCCTCCCTTTATAAAATCGGTTACATTGCTATTTTTTCTAGTAACATAAGTACCATAACTTACTATAAAAATTAGCGTAAAAGAAAGTACTAACCAATCTACAAGGTGTAATTTACTTGCTACATCCATAATTTAAACGGTAAAGTATTTGGTAATAAAATAAAACGCAATTATGTATACAACATTAGCAACTAAAACTAGTGTATATTCTTTGCTCCAAACTTGTTTTTTTGAACTCATTTTAGAAATTTTGAGGAAGATAAAAAAACCCATTTAAAAAAATGAGTTTTCAATAAATTTAACAAGAAGTTATACTTTAAACTGTTAAGCTATAAAATTTTTAAAGTCTTTTACTCTTTCTCTGCTCACAATAATTTCAGCTTCAGAAAACGATTTTAAAATTAATTTTAAACGAGAATTAGAATACGCAATGATGTCTTTAATTGCATTTATATTTACAATAAAAGTTCTATTTACTCTAAAGTATATTTCTGGGTTTAGTTGCTCTTGCCACTGCTCTAATGAATTGTCTAACAAAAAGTTTCTATTTTCTAAAGTATGAATATAGGTAGATTTATTTTCGCTGTAAAAACACTCAATATCTTCTGTATTTATAATTTTAATGTGTTGCCCAACTTTTATAGAAATCCGTTTTTTAAATTTTCTATCTACTGGGTTTATCAATAGTTTTCTAATATCGTCTAAATTTACTTGAACATTCGCTTGTTTTGGTTGATGTTCTTTAAACTTATCTACAGCAACTTTCAATTCATCTTCATCTAAAGGTTTCAATAGATAATCTATACTATTCAATTTGAAAGCTTTTAAAGCATATTCATCATAAGCAGTTGTAAAAATAATGGCCGATTTTACTTCCACTTCTTCAAAAATTTCAAAAGACAAACCATCTGATAATTGAATGTCTAAAAAAATTAAATCTGGATGTTCATTATTTTGCAACCAATCTAAAGATTCTTCCACAGAATGTAACATTTGTGCTACTTCTAAATCTAAAGCTGTTAACATTCTGTTTAACCTTCTTGCTGCCGGTTTTTCGTCTTCTATAACTAATATTTTCATGTTGGTTGGTGGTTTTTAGCTGATGGTTGATGGTTAAAAAATACTCAAAATTTATAACTTTGAAACTTTACAACTTTACAACTTTATAACTTTATAACTAAAACTTACTCCTTATCCATCATTTCCCTAATCTTCTTCTCTTCCCAATTTTTTCCAAAACCAATAGAATTAAATCCAAAAACGCCCATCCAATGAAAAAACATACCAATTCCCCAAAATAGCCAAGTAGAATACACCCCAAAATTAGTAATTGCCTCGTTAAAAGAATCTCCACTTTTCATCAATCCAAAAATAATAATACCGCTTAAAAATAAGTTCACTAAAACATAAACAGTTAGATGAATGTAAAAAGCCTTCATTTCTTTAACTTTCTTTTTAGCACGTATGTAATTTTGTCGTTTTATAATATCTTGTTCCATTTTATAGTTGTTTTGTAATTTCTTTAATTTTTTTTGTTTCCCATTTTTTTCCAAATCCCAATAAATCTAGGCCAAAAACACCAAGCCAGTTCAAAAACAGAGCTATACATAAGGCTGCAATAGCAAACCCATAAAAATTAAAATTAGGCACAAATTTTATATTCACAAAAACTACCACAACTATGCAAAAAATGGTTATTAATAAATGAATGTAAAAATCTTTAATTTGTGCAACCTTCTTTTTGATTTGTACAAAGTATTGCTCTTTTATAAAAGCTGTTGGTTGTATGGTCTTTGAATTCAATAAATTTTCCATTTGATTTTGTTCCCATTTTTTAGTGATTTGCAATTTATCAAACCCAAAAACAACTAACCAATGTATAAATAGACCTAAAAACCATGCAGATAAAGCAATCCAAAACCAGTGAAAGCTTGGTACTGTTTTAAAATTGATAAAAATTAAAAACGGCGGTATAATAAAACTTGCAATTATGTGCGTATAAAACCCTTTTAAGTCTGTAATTCTTTTTTGAATTTTATGGTTTTCTTGTTCGTTTATTTCTCTTAGTTTCATAATTACTTTTTTTTACTCTTTCATGTATTGTTTTAACTTTCTTTCTTCCCAATCTTTAGATAGAAATAAGCTTAAGCCAAACACATTAAAAGCTTGAAAAGCAATAGCTATTCCCCAAAAAAACCAAATTTTATAGTTTCCATAATTAAAAAAAGCTTCGTTAAAAGTATCCCCGTCATTAATATCTCCAACAATAAACACTGCAGATAAAATTGTATTAATAACAAGGTATATTAAAAAGTGTTTGTAAAATTTAGCAATTTTTTCAACCCTTTTTTTTACTAAAATATATTTGTAGTCTTCGTTTCTAATTTCCATTATCTTAATCTTTTTTGTTTATTTTCTTCTTCCATTAATTCTCTTATCTTTTTCTCTTCCCAATTTTTACCTAAAAATAGGCTATAGTTATTTACTTCTAAAAAGTGAAAAGTTAAGCCAATTCCCCATCCAAATAAAGGAAACCAAAACCAGTAAAATCCTGGTGAAAAACGTAAATTGATAAAAACTAAAAAAGGAATTACCAAACAATAAGAAACTAAATTCTGATAAAATTCTTTTAATCTTTCTACTTTTTCTATTGCTTTTACATATTTGCTATTTTCTAATTCTTCTGTATACATCATATTATTCATTTTATAAAGGAGCGGTAAACTCACCTTAAAAGTTTGGTTATTATTTTCTATTTTTACAACCCTATCTGTAATTAAGCCATACCTGTCTGCAATATTTTGCAAACCAACTTTGGTACTTTTACCAATAGCTTCTTTTGGATTAACGTTGTTTTCTATAATTAAATGGTTTTCTTCTTCATAAATAGAAATTTGTAATGGTTTAGAAGAAGAAACCACATTGTGTTTTACTGCATTCTCTAACAATAATTGCAAAGAAAGCGGTACAATTTTAAGATCGTTATTGCTTATACCATCTGGAATATTAAACTTTACAGCGTCTTCAAAACGCATTCCTAATAATTCCATATACGTTTTTGCGAACTTTAATTCTTCTTCAATAGGCACCAAATCTTTATTTCTTTGTTCTAAAACATACCTATATACTTTAGATAATTTGGTTGTAAATTTTTCTGCTAAATTGGGATTTTCACCAATTAAACTTGTTAATACATTTAAGCTATTAAACAAAAAATGCGGATCTAATTGATTTTTTAAAGACTCAAACTTTGCGGTTTCTGTTTTGGCTACAATTTCTTGTTTTGTGGTTTCCTTAGACATTGCTGCTTTCCAATTGATCATAAAACCTCTAGCGTGCAAAAAAGTAGAAACGCCTAAACCTAAAATAATATAAAACAAATGCGCCCAGAAATAACTCCCTTTAAAAAATACGTTTGGACTGCTACCATTAATAATTACAAATACTACATAATTTATTAAAAGCACTGCAGGTATTGTGTACAAAATGGTTGTTATAATTCCTATCCAAACTCTGGTATTGGTTTGTGTAATCCAGCTCCATTTGCTACTCAAATAATTGTTTATAATACCATTACCAAAACCCAAACCAAAAGAATACATACCAGAGATTGCTAAAGACCATAAAACACCTTCTATTGTTCTTTGACCAAAAATAATTCCGAAAATAACGCCAAAAATAAGTGTCATCTTAAGACAAAGTATTGCCGCCTCTTTTATATTTCTAATTGTATATACTTCTTGGGTTTGCATTCTTTCCTGTGTTTAACTTGTGCTAAATTTAAGTAATTTTCTAAAATTTAATTTTTAAATCTACATTTTCTTTTCCAACGGTAAATTTAGAATCTTCAAAAGTTGGTGGTGCAAAAGACATATTGTTATTAGATGTACCATAATCTTCTACTGGCATTCCTCTAGTAGAAAAATCTAACTTACCATTATTATTTTTATCATGATAACAGATTACTGAATATTCACCAGAATCTATACCTTTAAAAATAACCTCGGTTTTACCATTCTTAATTTCTCCTAAATTACCTTGTATTGGTTTTTTTTGAAAGTTATTTTTTGTGTACAACGCAAATTTCACATTTCCCTGTTCAGAATTAATATTTTCTACAGTTACTGTAATTGATTTGTTTTGCGCTGTTAAACTGTTTGTAATGCTTAATAATGTTACTGCTACAATTGCTACTAAAATTTTCATGATATTGTTTTTTATGATTAATTATGGCACAAAGATGCGATACAACTTCAGTTTTATAAATTATAGTTTACCCAACTGTATTTTTTTTAGGCTGAATTGTAAAGCAATCTTAAAAACAGTAACTTTTATACCTAAAATTGCAGATTAGTCTATCCTTTTCATTTATCAACTTTTAATTTTTAGATAAAAAATAGATGCAAAACCATTAATATTATAATTTACACGCATTGTTTTTGCTTATTTAATAAAAATTAGAAAAAAGTATTCATTTTTACGTATCAAATAAAAATTTAAAATTACTTTTACAAAGTAAAAACAAAAATGAAAGCACTTAACTACATATTAAATTTCTCATTATCTTCTGCAGATAATAGATCTTTACGCCGCATTTCTTTTCGTCGCCCTTAGGGTGTTTTATTATTTATGGAATTAGGTGAGTCCAATTCTTTCTTCAAAATTACATTTCAATACAAATAAAATCAATTTAAAAAACAATACAATGCAAATTGTAATTGCTGATAAATCACATATAATTTACGCAGAAACCATCTGTAATACTATAGAAGAAGCTTCTAAAGTTAGAGGAACAGGTATTGCAAAACGTAAACCAGAATATATAGCTGCCAAAATGGAAAATGGTAATGCTGTAATTGCTTTAAGTAATGGTAAATTTGCAGGATTTTGTTATATAGAAGCTTGGGGACATGGCAAGTTTGTAGCCAACTCTGGTTTAATTGTACATCCAGATTTTAGAAATTTAGGATTGGCAAAAAAAATTAAAGAAGTTGTTTTTAAACATTCTCGTAAAAAATTCCCAGATTCTAAAGTATTTAGCATTACCACAGGTTTAGCCGTAATGAAATTAAATAGCGATTTAGGTTACAAACCTGTAACATTCTCTGAACTTACAGACGATCAATCTTTTTGGGATGGTTGCCAAACTTGCAAAAATTTTGATGTTTTAACACGTACAAACCGTAAAATGTGTTTGTGCACAGGAATGTTATACGACCCAAAAGCAAAAGAACAAGAAAAAACAGTAAAAGAAGGCACTTTTAAAAGACTTAAAAATATTAAAGAAGCGCTATTCTTAAAAAAAGATAAAAAATAATTTTTCGCTAAAGCGGATAATAAAAGATACCCATAAAAAATGAAAAAATTAGTAATTGCATATAGTGGAGGTTTAGACACTTCTTATTGCGCCGTAAGTTTATCTAAAGAATTTGATGTACATGCAGTAAGTGTAAATACAGGTGGTTTTACAACCGAAGAAATTAAAAATATAGAAAGTAATGCTTATAAAATGGGCGTTACAACTTATAAAAACATAGATGCTGTTGCAACTTTTTACAATAAAGTGGTAAAGTATTTAATATTTGGTAATGTATTAAAAAATGCTACTTATCCGCTTTCTGTTAGTGCAGAAAGGATTATTCAAGCTATAGAAATTATAGAATATGCAAAAAGCATAGATGCAGAATATATTGCTCATGGATCTACAGGTGCAGGAAACGACCAAGTACGTTTTGATATGATTTTTCAAACCTTAGCACCAGGTATAAAAATTATTACGCCAATTAGAGACCAAAAATTAACAAGACAAGAAGAAATAGATTATTTAAAATCTGAAGGAATTGATATGCCTTGGGAAAAATCTAAATATTCTGTAAATAAAGGACTTTGGGGTACTTCTGTTGGTGGTGTAGAAACCTTAAAATCAGAAAAACCTTTACCAAGTGAAGCGTATCCTTCTCAATTAGAAAAAGAAGGCGAAGAAAAAGTTACTTTAACTTTTAAAAACGGCGAATTTGTAGCTTTAAATGGTGAAGAAAATGCACCTGAAGTTAATATAGAAAATCTAAACACAATAGCTGCTAAATATGCAATTGGTAGAGATATTCATGTTGGAGACACTATTGTAGGTACTAAAGGAAGAGTTGGTTTTGAGGCTGCTGCTGCTTTAATTACCGTAAAAGCGCATCATTTATTAGAAAAACATACGCTTACAAAATGGCAACTGCAACATAAAGAATATTTGTCTAGTTTTTATGGAATGCATTTGCATGAAGGTCAATATTTAGATCCTGTAATGAGAGATACAGAAGCTTTTTTACAAAGTTCTCAAAAAATGGTTTCTGGTGATGTAACTGTAACGTTAAAACCTTATCATTTTTCTTTAGATGGTATTGTGTCTAAACACGATTTAATGTCTAGTGCTTTTAGTACTTATGGTGAAGAAAATAAAGCATGGACTGCAGATGATGCCAAAGGTTTTATTAAGATTATAGGAAACCAAAACAAGATATATAGACAAGTAAATAACTAGTTTAAAAGTAAAAAAGTTAAAAGTTTATAAAGTGGTTAAATTCAATTATAACTTTATAAACTTTCAACTTTAAAACATTACAACTAATACAAGTACACAATGAAGTTACAAGTAGGAATTATTGGTGGTGCAGGTTACACTGCTGGAGAATTGATTCGATTATTGTTAAATCACCCAGAAACGAATATCAATTTTGTGTACAGCACTTCTAATGCTGGCAATAAATTGTATAAAGTACACCAAGATTTAATTGGTAGTACAGAAATTTCTTTTACGCAAGATATAAATTACAATGTAGATGTTTTATTTTTGTGTTTAGGTCATGGAAATTCAACCGCATTTTTAAAAGAAAATAGTTTTTCTGAGGCTACAAAAATCATCGATTTAAGTAACGATTTTAGATTACTTGCTGACAAGAATTTAGATGGTAAAGACTTTGTGTATGGTTTGCCAGAATTAGATAAAGAAATTATAAAAACCGCGAATTATATTGCAAATCCGGGTTGTTTTGCAACAGCTTTACAATTGGCAATTTTACCATTGGCTGCAAATGGTTTGTTAACAGACGATATTCATATAAATGCAGTAACTGGTGCAACTGGTGCAGGAACTTCATTATCTAAAACAACACATTTTACGTGGAGAGATAATAATTTTTCACATTATAAAGCATTTAATCATCAGCATTTGGGTGAAATAAACCAAACCATACAGCAACTGCAAAGTGGTTGTAAAAGTGAGGTTTTCTTTATGCCAAATCGTGGTAATTTTTCTAGAGGAATTTTTGCTACAGTTTATACTGAATTTAAAGGGACTTTGGAAGAAGGAATTGCTTTGTACAAAGCCTATTATAAAGATGCCAAATTTACCTTTGTTTCTAACGAAGCTGTGCACATGAAACAAGTTGTTAATACCAATAAATGTATTATTGGTGTAGAAAAACATGGCAATAAATTGTTAATTACTAGTACAATTGATAATTTATTAAAAGGAGCATCTGGGCAAGCGATTCAAAACTTAAATTTAATGTATGGTTTTGAAGAAAGTACAGGTTTAAATTTAAAAGCGAATTATTTTTAGAACGATGTTTGTAATACTGAACTTGTTTTAAAATCTAAATAAACGATTTCTCATTTAGAAATGATAAAAGTATAAATGAAGAAAATGTTTAAATAAATAAGCCCGCGTTAGCGATTGCAGTGGAAAGCCCACAGAGACGAAGGAACGAGGACTTGAAACGAAAAGCGCGACCCTTGTGGTAACGCCCATATAAAAGACAGTTTTAACTTTTGAAACATTCAAACTTTAAAACTTTGAAACTAACATTTATGAAAATAGCAATTATAGGAACAGGTAATTTAGGAAGCTCAATTGCAAAAGGATTGATAAAAAACAAATCGTTTACTTCTTTATATTTAAGTGATAGAAACACAAAAGCTGTAAAAGAATTTGAAACTTTAGCACATGTTTTTTTAACTGATGATAATGAATTGGCGGTAGAAAATTCTGATATTATTCTTTTTGCGTTACAACCCAAACATATTGATGGAGTTTTAAAAAGTGTACAATCAAAAATTACTAAAAAGCATATTGTTATGTCTGTTGCTGCTGGTGTTGGTATAGATAGAATAGAAAATATTTTAGGAAGTGATAAAAATATTATAAGAATTATGCCAAATACGGCAATTTCTATAAGAAAATCTATGACCTGTATTGCTGCAAATGATACTGGAAAAGATAAAATTGCTTTAGCAGAAGATATTTTTAATCAATTAGGAACAACAATGGTAATTTCTGAAGACTTAATGCAAGCAGCTACCGTTATTTGTGGAAGTGGTATTGCCTTTTGGATGCGTTTGATACGTGCAAGTACACAAGCTGCCATTCAATTAGGATTTGAAGCAGATCAAGCACATGAGTTAGCTGTGCAAACCTGTTTTAGTTCTGCAAGTTTATTAAAAGAATCTGGCAGACACCCAGAACAAGAAATAGATAGAGTTACCACACCAAGTGGTTGCACCATAGAAGGTTTAAATGAAATGGAACACCAAGGTTTAAGCTCTGCTTTAATACAAGGAGTTGTAGCTTCTTTCGAAAAAATAAATCAATTAAAAAAGAACTAATAAGTTGCCTACAATTTTAACCAATTAAAATTGTAATTAATTATAAAATTAACAAGAAAACGCCAAAATTATGCCATTATTTAATGTTTACCCTTTATACGAGGTTACTCCTGTTTCTGCAAAAGGAGTGTATGTTTATGACGAAAAAGAAACAGAATATTTAGATTTATATGGTGGGCATGCTGTAATTTCTATTGGACACGCACATCCTAAATATGTAGAAGCAATTACAAAACAAGTTAGTGAATTGGGTTTTTATTCTAATGCTGTACAAAACCCTTTGCAACAAGAATTTGCCGCAAAATTAGAGGCGCTTTCTGGTTGTAAAGATTACGAATTATTTTTATGTAATTCTGGTGCAGAAGCCAACGAAAACGCTTTAAAATTAGCGTCTTTTAAAACCAATAAATCTAGGGTTATAGCCTTTAAAAATGGTTTTCATGGTAGAACTTCTGCTGCTGTTGCTGCAACAGATAACCCTAATGTAGTAGCACCTATTAACGCACAACAAAAAGTAACTTTTTTAGCCCTTAATGATATTGATGGCGTTAAAAAAGAATTAGAAAAAGGTGATGTTTGTGCGGTTATTGTAGAATTTATACAAGGTGTTGGTGGTTTAGACCAAGCAACCACTGCTTTTTTTGAAGAAGTAGATGTATTGTGTAAAAAAAATAACACCATGTTTATTGCAGATGAAGTACAATCTGGCTATGGTAGATCTGGTAAATTTTTCGCATTTCAGCATTATAATGTAACTCCAGATATTATTTCTATAGCAAAAGGAATGGGTAATGGTTTTCCTATTGGTGGTATTTTAATTCACCCAAATATTAAGGCTAAATTTGGTATGTTGGGTACTACTTTTGGTGGTAATCATTTGGCTTGTGCTGCAGGTTTGGCGGTACTAAATACTATAGAATCAGAAAATTTAATGGATAATGTGAATGCCATGTCTGCTTATTTTTTAAAAATAGCCGAAAAAATACCAAAAATTAAGGCCATAAAAGGCAAAGGTTTAATGTTGGGTTTAGAATTTGATTTTGAAGTTAGTGAGTTAAGAAAAACTTTAATTTACGATTATCAAATTTTTACAGGTGGCGCAAAAAATAAAAAAGTATTGCGAATTTTACCTCCTTTAACGGTAAAAAGAAATCATATAGATCAGTTTTTTGAGGCTTTAATTGATGCTTTAGACAAATAAGACAAGTGTAAAGTTAAAAGTGTTGCGTGTTTATAAAATTGTAATTACACCAACAAAAACTACAAATAAAAAATCATGAACAAATTATTATCCATAGAAACCAGAAATAATGTATTGCAAACTATGGCAAAATTATTAGCACAACATAGCGCAGAAATTATAGCAATTAATAAAAAAGATTGTGAGGCGTATACAGGTGATGATATTTCTATGTTTGATCGTTTAAAAGTAAATGATACTAAAGTTGATGAGATGATTAAAGCTGCAAAGCACTTGGCATTTCAAGAAGACCCAGTTGGTGTAGAGCGTTTTAGTTTTAAACATGATAATGGCATGCAGGTTTACAACAAAACTGCTTCTTTTGGTACCGTTTTAATCATTTATGAATCGAGACCAGATGTTACTGTAGAAGCTGCAGGAATTGCTTTTAAGTCTGGAAATAAAATACTTTTAAAAGGTGGTAAAGAATCTTTACAAAGCAACCTTAAAATTGTAGAATTGTGGCACAAAGCTTTAAAAATGCACAATGCGTCTACAGATTGGGTAGAATATTTACAGTTTAATAGAACAGAAACACAGGCGTTTTTAGAAAAGCCAACGCAAAAAGTAGATTTAATAGTACCCAGAGGTGGCGAGCGTTTAATTGCTTTTGTAAAACAACATGCTACTTGCCCTGTTATTATTAGCGGACGAGGCAATAATTTTGTTTATGTGCATGAAGATGCAGATACAGCAATGGCTTTAGATATAATTGTAAACGGAAAGTCTAAAATTTCGGCATGTAATGCAGTTGATAAAATCTTAATAGATGAAAATCTTCCAAATAGAATCGAATTTGTAAATGAATTAATTACAAAATTAACTGCCTTAAATATTGAGGTTTTAAAAGCTAAAAACTTTAATTCTGATGAAATTTGGTACGAGGAGTTTTTAGATTATAAAATTCTAATTGGTAAAGTAGAATCTAATGATAAGGCTATTGCTAAAATCAACAAATATTCTGGTGGGCACTCTTCTGCAATAATTACCAAAAATAAAGATGCAGCAACATTATTTATGCAAAATGTAGATACTGCTGCTGTTTACCATAATGCATCTACCCGTTTTACAGATGGTGGTCAATTAGGTTTAGGCGGAGAGTTGGCCATAAGTACAGATAAACTGCATCAACGTGGGCCAATTGGTTTGCAGCATTTAGTTACCAACAAATGGTATATTCATGGTGAAGGACAGATTAGGAATTAGGAGTTTGAAGTTAATTAAAAATTATAATGATAAATTATAATTAAATGTCATTTCTATTTTGTGGAGAAATCTTACTGTTTAAAATTCTTTAAACTCATTTTTTCTACACAAGTTACTTTCAATCAAAATAAATTTTGATTGAAAGTAATGCTAACAATGACTTTTAAATATAAAAATTAAATATTTTGCAAAAAAAGAAACGCATATTACTAAAAATTGGTTCTAATACCTTAACCAAAGAAACCAATAACATCTCTAGAGGTAAAATTGAAGATATTGCAAATCAAATTGCAAAATTAAAAGATACTTGCGAGTTTGTTATTGTTAGTTCTGGTGCTATTGCTGTGGCTAAGCAGTTTGTAAAACTAGAAAGCAAAAGTAAAGATGTTTTTGTAAAACAAGCTTTGGCTTCTATTGGGCAACCACATTTAATTAGAATTTACCAAGAAATTTTTAGAGAATATGGTCTTTTAAGTTCTCAATGCCTACTCTCCTACTCAGATTTTGAAAAAAAACAAAGTAAAACCAATATTGTAAACACAATTAATGTTTTAGTACAAAACAATTATATCCCTATCATTAATGAAAATGATACAGTTGCAACCGATGAAATTCAGTTTGGTGATAATGATAAATTAGCGGCGCTAACAGCATCTTTATTAAACGTAGATTTGTTAATTATAGCTACAAATACCAATGGAATTTACACCAAAGAATCTATAAAAAATAAAGCACCAAAAACAATAGCCATTGTAGAAAATTTTGAAACACTTAAAGCTGAAGTTGTAGATTCTAAATCTTCTCATGGAAGTGGAGGAATGGAATCTAAAATTGCAGCAGCAGCAGTAGCAAAAAAAGCAAAAATAGAAACTTGGATTGTAAACGGATTAGAAGATGATTTTATAACAAATGCTTTTGAAAACAAAGTTTCGTTCACTAAAATTAAATAAAAAAGTGTAACTGTTTAAATGTGTAATTGTTTAATCGTCTTAGAACTTTTAAACAATTAAACGATTAAACGATTAAACAATAAAAAATGAAAAACTACACCTCCATAAATGACATTAATAATATCCAAGATTGGATTGATGAAGCTAGAGCAATTAAAGCAAATCCCTTACAAAATATAGAATTAGGACAAAACAAAACTTTAGGCCTGTTATTCTTTAATTCTAGTTTACGTACACGTTTAAGCACACAAAAAGCAGCTTTAAATTTAGGTGTGGATCCTATTGTTATGAATGTTTCTGGTGATGCTTGGGGAATTGAATTTGGAGATGGAACTGTAATGAACGGAAATACTGCTGAGCATATTAAAGAAGCTGCACAAGTAGTTTCTCAATATTGTGACGTTATTGCTGTTAGGGCTTTTCCAACGTTAACCGACAAAGAAAAAGATGAATCTGAACAGGTTTTAACCGCTTTTACAAAACATGCGTCTGTGCCAATTATTAGTATGGAAAGTGCAACTGGGCACCCTTTACAAGGTTTAACAGATGCCATTACCATTGCAGAAAATACTACTAAAAAGAAACCAAAGGTGGTATTAAGTTGGGCGCCACATATTAAAGCTTTACCACATGCTGTTGCCAATAGTTTTGCACAAGCCATGCAAAAAATGGATGTAGAATTTGTAATTGCAAATCCTAAAGGTTATGATTTAAGCCCTGAAATTACAAAGAACACAGCTATTTATCACAATCAAGAAGAAGCTTTTAAAGATGCTGATTTTGTGTATACCAAAAACTGGAGTTCTTATGAAACTTACGGAAAAAATTTAGGCGGAAATGAAGATTGGCTAATCACAAAAGACAAAATTGGTGATGCTAAATTTATGCATTGTTTGCCTGTAAGAAGAAATGTTGTGGTAGAAGATGCAGTTTTAGATTCTGATAGTTCTTTGGTTATACAACAAGCTAACAATAGAACTTATGCTGCACAATTGGTATTAAAGAAAATATTAGAAAATCTGTAAATGGCTTTTAGCCTTTGGCCTTTCGCAAAACTAAGTGCGAAAAGCGAAGAGGCGAAAAGCGAAAAGCGAAAAAATGCAAAAACTATCAATCATAAAAATTGGAGGAAATATTATAGAAGATGAGCATTCTTTAAACTCATTCTTAAAATTATTTTCTGATATAGAAGGTCATAAAATTTTAGTTCATGGAGGTGGAAAACGTGCTACTCATATTGCTTCAAAATTAGGAATTGAATCTAAAATGATAAATGGTAGACGTATTACAGATGCAGAAACGCTAGAAGTAATTACCATGGTTTATGGCGGTTTGGTAAACAAAAATGTTGTAGCAAAACTACAAGCTTTACAGATAGATGCAATTGGTTTAACGGGTGCAGATATTAATAGTATACAATCTGATAAAAGACCTGTAAAAGAAATTGATTTTGGTTTTGTTGGTGATGTTAAAAAAGTAGCTTCAAATTCTATAGATAAATTAATTAAAGCCGATTTTACTCCTGTTTTTTGTGCAATTACGCACGATGGAAACGGACAATTATTAAATACCAATGCAGATACAATTACAAGTACAATTGCAGTTGGAATGAGTACTCTTTATGATGTTTCCATTTATTATTGCTTCGAATTGAATGGTGTTTTGCAAGATTTTAATGATAAAAATTCGGTTGTAAAACATATCAATTCAGCAACCTATAAAGAATTATTAGCACAAAAAATTATTACAGACGGAATGATCCCTAAAATAGACAATTGTTTTGATGCCCTTAACAATGGCGTGCAAAAAGTACACATTGGAAATTCATCTATGTTCACAAAAGAAAACGATAATTTTACTACAATTACCTTATAAATGAGTTTAGCAAAATTAACAGAAAATGCAATTGAACTTTTAAAAAATTTAATTGAAACTCAATCATTTTCATCCGAAGAAGAAAAAACCGCTTTATTAATTGAAGCTTGGTTTACAGAGAATACAATTCCGTTTAACAGGACAAAAAATAATGTTTGGGCAACCAACAAATATTTTGATAAAAATAAACCAACGTTATTATTAAATTCTCATCATGATACTGTAAAGCCAAATTCGGCATACACCAATAACCCTTTTGAGGCCTTTGTAAAAGATGGCAAATTATATGGTTTAGGTAGTAATGATGCTGGTGGCTGTTTGGTTGCTTTACTGGCAACTTTTACGCATTTTTATGGGCAAAAAAATTTAAAATACAATTTGGTAATTGTGGCTTCTGCAGAAGAGGAAAACTCTGGACCAAATGGTTTAAATTCTATGTTATCCACAATTCCTAAAATAGATGTTGCCATTGTTGGTGAACCTACTTTAATGAATTTGGCAGTTGCAGAAAAAGGTTTGGTAGTTTTTGATGCAGTTGTAGAAGGCACACCAAGTCATGCTGCGCATCCAAATAACAACAATGCTATTTACAATACTATAGAAGTTTTACAGTGGTTTAAAGATTTTAAATTCAACAAACCATCTAAAGCTTTAGGTGATGTAAAAATGACAGTAACACAAATAAATGCAGGCTCTCAACATAATGTAGTTCCTGCCCATGTAGATTTGGTAATAGATGTTCGTGTAAATGATGCTTACTCTAATAAAGAAATTGCAACTATTTTACAAAACGAATCGCCTTGTACTAAAATAACGCCAAGAAGTTTACGCTTAAATTCGTCTTCAATAAATACAAATCATGATTTGGTAAAAGCAGGAATAGCAATGGGAAGAACCACTTATGGCTCGCCTACCTTATCTGATCAAGCTTGTTTGTCTTGCCAATCTTTAAAATTGGGACCAGGAGATAGCACACGTTCGCATTCTGCGGATGAATTTATATATTTGGCAGAAATTGAAGAAGGAATACAAATTTATGTGGAATTATTGAATCGTGTAATTGTTTAGAAAAAAAGAGAAACAAGATAAAAGAAAAGAGACAGGAATCAAGATAAAAGAAAAGAGTAAAAAATCTTGATTCTTGGTTCTAATTGTTATAAAAATTAAATTAATAGAATTGAGTGTCATTTCGACCTTGTGGAGAAATCTATAATAAAGAGATTTTTCGACTCCATTGCATTTCGCTAAAAATGACAAATAAAATAATATATAGATTATGAAGTTGTGGGATAAAGGATTTTCAATAGACAAACAAATAGAAAATTTTACAGTAGGTAATGATAGAGAAATTGATATACATATTGCAAAATATGACGTTCAAGCTTCTTTAGCACACGCTATAATGCTAGAATCTATTGGTATTATTTCTGCTGATGAGTTAGTAGATTTAAAAAAAGGACTAAATGAATTAGCTGCAGATATTGAAAACGGAACCTTTGTAATTGAGCCTTCTTTTGAAGATGTCCATTCTAAAATTGAATGGGAATTGACTAATAAACTAGGTGAAGTTGGTAAAAAAATACATACTGCTCGTTCTAGAAATGATCAAGTTTTAGTAGCGCTTCAATTGTATTACAAAGAAAATTTGGCAGTAATAAATGAGAAAACAAAAACACTTTTTGATACGTTATTAAATCTTGCAGAAACGCATAAAGCGAGTTTATTACCTGGTTATACGCATTTACAAGTAGCAATGCCTTCTTCTTTTGGTTTGTGGTTTTCTGCGTATGCAGAATTGTTAATTGATGATGTTTACGTTTTAAATGCCGTTTCTAAAGTTGTAGACCAAAACCCTTTAGGCTCTGCTGCTGGTTATGGTAGCTCCTTCCCTATTGATAGGGAATTAACTACCAAAGAATTAAAATTTGCAACCTTAAAATACAACGTTGTTGCTGCACAATTAAGCCGTGGAAAAAGTGAACGTTCTATAGCATCTGCTTTAGGTGGTTTGTGTAATACAATGGCGCGTTTTGCAATGGATGTTTGTTTGTATATGAGTCAGAATTTTGGCTTTATTACGTTTCCAGATGAATTAACCACAGGAAGTAGCATTATGCCGCACAAGAAAAATCCAGATGTTTTTGAATTAATTCGTGGAAAATGCAACAAAATTCAGGCTTTACATTCTGAAATGTTGTTGATAACCAATAATTTACCAACAGGTTACCACAGAGATTTTCAATTGTTAAAAGAAAATATTATTGCTGCTTTTGAAGATGTAAAAGATATTTTAGATATTTTTAATTATGCAATTCAGCAAGTAATTGTAAAAGACATCGATTTAAATGATGAAAAATATCAATATTTATTTACGGTAGATTCTATAAATAATTTGGTTGTTGAAGGCATGTCTTTTAGAGAAGCTTACCAAAAAATTGGTGGCCAAGTTCAAGAAGGTTCTTATAAACCAGATTTAGGTAAAGAACATTCTCATTTAGGTAGCATTCATAATTTAGGATTGGATAAAATTAAAAATAAATATCCTAAACTATAATGGATTTATAAATATACGTTTCTAAGTTCAATTGGTAAAATTCTCTAAAATCAATTGAACTTAGTATATTAAATTTGATTGATTACAGGTATTCTAAAATTTAAAAATAAAGGTTTACACCAATAGCAGTGCTAAAAGCATCAGACAAAGTAAACTCGTTAGTGGTTATTAAAGTCCATAAATAAGAATCTACAGTACCTAGCTCAAAATATAGATCTACACCTTTAAAAGTAGTGGCATTTGCAAATTCTTTGTGCAATTTTCCACCAACAAAAACGGTAAAATGAAAAGCATTAGGAACGTAATAACCTGCAGGGAATCTGCTTGGTAATGTTGTAAATGTATTTGGACCAACATCATATGTAAAACCTAAACCTGCAATAGGAGAAATGGAATAGTTATTACCCAAATCTTTGGTGAAAATTGGAAAAGTGTTTTTTATGGTTATTAAATGAATTGCATCAGCGTCAGATATTGAAGGAGGTACAAAGCCATAAAGTAATTCTGCATACCAAACATCATCAAAAATTTCATAACCTATTCCTGTAGATAAAAAACCAATATTACCTGCAAGTTGAACGGTTGTATAATCTGGCACATACCAAGATTTGTCATTATTTAAAGGCGTCTTTTGCGCAAAAGATGTGTTTATCAAACAAAAAACGAATAGAAAACTAAATATATGCTTCATTTTTTAAAATATTATAATTCTATCAATTCTTGATTAAAAGATTTGTTTTCTACTGTTATGATGCCATAAGCAGTGTCTTTAAGTGATGGTAGTGTTAGATAACTAACATCTCCTTCTAAAAAAGAGAAAGAGTGCCTATGACCATGAATGGATAAAGGAACATTATTGTCTTCCATTAAACCTTCATAAGTTTTTTTCATTTCCTCTGTAAATTGATCGCCATTTGGCGGAATATGAGCAATTGAAAATACTTGATTGTAAGCCGCGTTATTTTGCAACTCATTAGACAACCAATTAAAATCTGGTAATTTTTCACTTTCCCAGACTACATTATCAAAAAGAATAAATTTGTTATTGTTAAATTCAAAGCTATAATTATATGCTCCAAACATTCTAGAATAAATTAAACCTCCATTTGTATTATAATCATGGTTACCAATTACAGTAAAATAAGGCTTATTTAATTTACTCATAATATCATAAAAGGTGGTATACTCTTTTAAAATTGCCTGTTCAGTAATATCACCTCCAAATATTACAAAAAGAATTTCATCCTTTTTATTAATATCATCTACCACTGTTACTAAATTATCATAAAACCAATGTGCATCTGTAAGAAATGCAAACTTAAAAGTATCTGATTGTACTTGTATTTCTTTTAATAAATCTAAATTTTTATTGGTTGTATTTTGTTGTTCTTGCTTAACATCAGCATCATATACACTAAATTCAAATAAATTGTCACAAGAAGCAATTATAATTACTAAAAAAAAGAGTAAACTAAATTGTAAATATTTCATTAATTATTATGTATTGTAAAATGATTTATTTCTTAAATTTAAAAAGAGTTAGTCGCAAAAAATTTAAAAATTATACACAAATTATAAGAGAGTACAAGGATAAACAAAAACAAGGTAAAGCCTTATTAAAAAAACACTTTTATTGCATTGATTAAAATAATCTTTTAAAAAAAGCGCTCAGAAATTTACTAGTTGGCATGGTAGCCATAATTTTTAAATCTTCTAAAAATGAAGTCTCGTCATCTAAAAATTTTAAAATTTGTTGTGTTTTATTTCTTTTAAATAGTCTTGAAAAAAGACTCGCTCCTAAATAATTTTCCTTAGATAGCACATCTAACATCAACAAATCATAAAACCAAAATTTATTCCTTTTATGAAATGTATTTAAGGGCTTATCACGCTTTAAAAAATCTAATAAAACAGCTGTTTTCTTTGTGGTATTTCTAAAGGTAAAACCTGTACTTGCTTTAGACCAACCACCTGCAGTACCAATATTTACAATATTTTTTGAATTACTTTTCCAGAATTTATAAGATGTCATTGGTATAATACCATCCTCTTTTTCAATTATTTTATAGTTGGTAATTCCTTTTTCTGCAAGATAGTTTTGTATTGCTTTTTCGTAAGTTTCGTATGCCAGTAAATCTTCAGAAAACAACGTATATTCAAAAAGTACTACCTTTTTACTTAATGGTAAAATATACATGAAACGTGTATTTCCTTGTTGCTGAATTTTAAAATCCATAAAAGTAGCAACACTATCATTAAAAGTATCTTGTTCTACCTCTACAAACCAACCCACAAAATGTTGTTTTAAAACTGGGTATTTTGTTTGTTCTAAATACGTTTTATCAAAAACAACACTATTTAAAACATGCTTACTTTTATATGTAGTACTGTTAGTAGTAACTAACGCAAAATTATTCTGTTGTTCTATTTTTTTTATGGTTGAAGATAAGAATTCGAAATTATTTTTAGTAGCTACAAAATCCCAAATTTTGTTGTAAAAACTGCTACTTCTTATCATTTTATATTGATAAGGCGCAATGTTTTCTTGGGTGGCATAAAATTCGCTATCAAAAATAATTTCTTTCCAAGAAGTATGCAAAATAGCATCCCACTCTCCTGCACCATTCTCCCAATAGCACCAAGTTCTATCGTTTTGGGTTTTCTTTTCTTTGTCTACAATTAAAATACTTTTATTATCAAAAAAAGTATCTTTTGCCATTCTGTAGGCCATCATTAAACCAGCAGCACCTGCCCCAACTATTATGTAATCGTAGTTTTTCATTAAAAAAATAAAAAGGTTGAAAAGAATACAGTAATAGCAATTAATATATGAATGGAAACTTTTTTATGCGATTGAATTTGAAATTTATTGTAGAAAAAATGCGCTATAGCTGCAATTACAAACCAAGCAATATAGTTCTTTAATGGTACTACTCCATTTTCAAATTCCCAGAAATCAAAACGAGGTGCAGATATTTCTATAACAATGTCTAACAACATCATTAATAAACCACCCAATAAAAATCTTACGAATGTATTTTTGGAGATTATTTGCGCTAAATCTGCTGTAATAACTGTTAATACTCCCCAATTTACACATATCATTAAAGGAACGCCGCCTATTTTATAACCTAAGTTTTCTCCATACACATAAGTGCCAAAGAATAAACTATAATTTACGCCTAAATATTCAACCAAAAAGCCAATAAAAAACGGAATAGAAAATGCGAGAAAAAAGCGAGAATTAATTTTATCTAAATTCCAAAGAATAAAAACTAAGTTTAGCATTAGATTTAATGGTGTTAAACTTAAAAACCATTCTGATTGAGATGATAATATGCCCAAAATACCAGAAATATTAAACAACCAAACGGTAAAAATGGAAATGTAAACTTTATATTTTGCAATCATTTTAATCATTTAAAATAAGTTCAGACACTATTTTACCCGATAGCAAGCATAATGGAATTCCGCCTCCAGGATGCACACTTCCTCCACAAAAATAAAGGTTTTTAATTTCTTGACTAAAATTAGGGTGTCTTAAAAAAGCCGCAAATTTATTGTTGCTAGATGCACCATACAAAGCACCTTGATAAGATTGCGTATTCGATTCTATTTTTCTAGGATCTAAAATAGATTCATAGCCAATTAATTTAGCAAAATCTACATTTAAAATTCTAGAAAGTTTTGTAATAATGTTTTGTTTTGTTTTGCTAATAATAGCATCCCAATCTTGCCCAGTATTAGAAGGTACATTTACCATTACAAACCAATTTTCTTTACCTTGTGGTGCGTCTGTTTTTTCTTCTTTTGAAGTAATATTCACATAAATTGTTGCATCTTCAAAAACATCTTTTTTGTTAAAAATATAATCGAATTCCGTTTTATAATCTTCAGAAAAGAAAATATTATGCAAATCTAATTCTGGAAATAGTTTTTCTATACCCCAATAAAAGATTAAAGCAGAACTTGAACGCGGTTGTTGTAATGTTTTTTCTGGTGCCTTTTGCTTTTTTAGTAGTTTACGATAAGAAGGTACCACATCTGCATTAGAAATTACTACATCTGCCAAATGCTTATTTTCATTTTCTATAATACCTATTGCTGTTTTTTGTTCCACTAAAATTTCATCAACTAAAGTATTAAACTGAAAAGTAACTCCAATATCTTTAGCTAACTGATACATACTTTTAGTTATGGAATGCATGCCTCCTTTTGGAAAATACGTACCAAAATACTGCTCTAAATGCGGAATCATAGACATAATTCCTGGTGTTTGATAAGGTGAAGAACCATTATAAGTCGCAAAACGATCGAACAATTGTACTAATTTATCATCTTTAAAAACAGCTGCATTATAATTGTGCAAAGTTGTATTAATATCTAAACTATTTACTTGAAAAATAGCTTTTACAGTGTCTTTAGACAAATACGTATTTAATTTATGTAAAGATTTTTCTAAAAATAGTGATGCTGTTAAATCGTACTTCTTTTTACTTTTTTCTAAATAGTTTTCAATGGATGAATCATCAACATTAAAAGATTTTTTTGCATTGTCCGCAAACTGTTTTACATCCGCTTTAGCGGAAAAACGTGTACCATCTTCATAAAAATAATTGCAAACCGTTTCTTTTTTCTTATAATTAAAATAATCTGCTATATTTTTATGGGTAATAGAAAATAAATCTTCTATAAATTGGGGCATTGTAAATAAAGATGGCCCCATATCAAAACGATAACCTTCTTCTTCAAAAGCTGTTAATTTGCCTCCAAAATAAGCATTCGCCTCAAAAACTGTAACTGAATATCCTTTAGATTGTAAACGAATCGCAGTAGATAAACCACCAAGACCTGCACCTACAACAATTGCTTTTTTTGATTTTTTATTCATTAGAATTGGTGTAAATAATGAGTCTGATAAAGGTTACGATTTATAAGATAAAGTGTTGCAAAAAAACGCGAATATAGATTACATAAGAAATTAACTTAACTTAGGTTTTCTAAAGTACTTAAAAGGCACAAACAACATTCCAAAACATTCACTATCTTCTTTTCCCATATTTTTATGGTGAATTTTGTGTGCTTTTCGTAAACCTAACAAATATCTATTTTTGGTGTGCTTAAACCATTTAAAACGTTGGTGAATTAAAATATCGTGCACTAAAAAATAAGCTAAACCGTAAAATAAAATTCCAAAACCAATTGCTGCCAACCAAAAAAGTTGATTACCCAAACCAAAGTATATAGATAATGAGCTTGGTAAAGCAAAAATCACAAAAAACAAATCGTTTTTTTCAAATAGATTTTCATATTTAGGTTGATGATGATCTTCATGCAAATACCAACCAAAACCGTGCATTACATACTTGTGCGTTAGCCAGGTTATGCCTTCCATAGTGCAAAAAACTGCAAGAGTAATTAAAGCGAATAACATTTTAAATCATGTTTAATTTATACTTTACATAACTTCTTGCCAATAAATTTATTTTCATTGGGTCAGAAATACGTATTCTTGTATCCATAATTTTTTCTGATGGTACATTGCTTAACTTTTTAAGCAATCTTCTATAATATCTATACGCCATGTAAACGCCAAACTTAGCTTCTACAGGTAATTTTAAAATACCATTTGTATAGGCATATTCAAAATCTGCTTCAATTTCATTTATAATCAATTGCTTAGAGTTCGCATCTAATTGATTCAAATCTACATTAGGAAAATAAGACCTGTTTAACAACTCAAAATCGTCTTTTAAATCTCTCAAAAAATTCACTTTTTGAAAAGCTGACCCTAAACGCATTGCTGCATCTTTTAATTCTTCATATTGTTTATCGTCTCCGTTTACAAAAACTTTTAAGCACATTAAACCTACAACATCTGCAGAGCCATAAATATATTCGTTATACTCTTCTTGAGTTGTATATTGGGTTTTGTGCAAATCTGCTTTCATACTTTTTAAGAAAGCTACTACCATTTCATCTGGAATATTGTAACGATTTACGGTTTGTTGAAAAGAATTTAAAATAGGGTTTAAACTAATGCCTTGCGCTTTTGCAATGTAATAATCACGCTCAAAATGCGCCATTAATTCTTCCTTATTATAATCATGAAAAGTATCTACAATTTCATCTGCGAATCTTACAAACCCGTAAATATTGTAAATATCTGTTCTTATAGAAGGAGATAACATGTTTACAGCTAATGAAAAAGAAGTGCTGTATTTTTTAGTAACTAACTTACTACAACCGTTAGAAACGGTATCAAATAATTCTTTCATATTAGTGATTGTTTTTTTTAATTAATTCTGATGCTATTTTACCTGAAATTAAAGCAGGTGGCACACCTGGCCCAGGCACTGTTAATTGCCCAGTAAAGAACAAATTATTTACTTTACTACTTTTTATTTTAGGTCTTAAAAATGCCGTTTGTAAAAGTGTATTTGCCATACCATAAGCATTTCCTTTATAAGAATTGTATTCTTCTTTAAAGTCTTTTACACAAAAAGATTTTTTAAAGATAACACTATTTTTAACTTCTTGATTGGTTAATTTCTCAAACCTATCAATTATTTTATGAAAATACTCTTCTCTTAATTCTTCTGTATCCTCTATACCTGGTGCTAAGGGAATTAAGAAAAAACCAGCTTCTTTTCCTTCTGGAGCAGATGTTTTGTCTGTCATAGAAGTAAAATTAGCGTAAAATAATGGATCTGAAGGCCATTTTGGAGCATCATAAATCTCTTCTGCATGCTTATCAAAATCGGTATCAAAAAACAACGTATGATGACTTGCATTTTCTATTTTTTTATCAAACCCAACATAAAACAATAAAGATGAAGGTGCAAACGTTTTTTTGCTCCAAAAATTCTCTGAATATTGTCTTTTATTCTGGTCTAATAAAGTTTCTGTATGATGATAATCTGCACCACTTAAAACCAAACCTGTTTCAATTGTTTTACCATTTACTACTAAACCAGATACATTATTTGCTTTATCTGTTAGAATTTGCTCTACATTTGCATTTACCTCAAACTTTACACCCAAAGACGTAGCTAAAGACACCATACCTTCTACTACCTTATACATACCACCTCTAGGGTGCCATGTACCCAAGCCAAAATCTGCATAATTCATAAAATTATAAAATGCAGGCGTATTACTTGGTTTAGCACCCAAAAATAATACAGGAAATTCTAAAATTTGAATTAACTTATTACTTTTAATATTTTTACGAACTTGTTTCCTAATGGTAGAAAAGAATTGAGAAACGCGAGCAACAGTTGTTGTTGTTACCAATTCTAAAGGAGAAATACCAGGTCTATACACCAAATCTTTTATAGCAGTATCATAATTTGATTTTGCAGAATCTAAAAACGATTTTAAGTGCTTAGAACTCCCTTTTTCTTCGTTTTCAAACATTGCATAAATGTTTTCTAACTTATCCGAAATTTCTAGCGAATCATTTTCTCCAAAATAAACCTCATAACCAGGACTTAGTTTATCTAAAGTATAATAGTCTGAAGGTTTTTTACCAAAGTCGGCAAAGAATTTTTCAAATACATCTGGCATCCAATACCAAGATGGACCTAAATCAAAAGTAAAACCATCTTTTTTATACTGTCTTGCTCTGCCGCCTAAAGTGCTATTTTTTTCTAAAACGGTTACTTTAAAACCTTCTTTAGAAAGGTAGCATGATGCTGATAAAGCGGAAAAACCAGAACCAATAATATATATTTCTTTGCTCATTTGTGTTGATTGTTTAACAAATATATTTAAAAATTAAACAATACAATTTTTGAGCGTTAAAATTATAATTCTTTTAACAAATGGGTTACTGTGTTGTAAAAGGAAATGTCAAATTCGTAGTTATTGTCTTTAACAAAGTCTGTTTGCCTACCAATTGCAATAAATTTATGGTCAGTATCTTTTAAAATGTAATTTATTTCTTCAAAATATGGCGCAACTTTATCATCATAAGGTTGCACTGTCATAGAGGTTATAAAACACAAATCTCTTTTATTCTCAAAAAAATAGCTTAAATTGTTTAACGGTAAACTTTGCCCTAAATAAATAGTATGATGCCCTCTTAAAACCAACTCATAGTTTAAATACAATAAACCTAAATCGTGAATTTCATTTTCTGGTAAAAACAAAACATAGGTTTTGTTGGTATCCGAAATTCCGTATTGTAAATTTTCTGTATTGATATGAATTTTCTGAGCGATTAAATTAGAAATAAAATGTTCGTGCGCAGGTAAAAGTGTGTCTGTTTGCCACAAAAGACCAATATGCTCTAAAAACGGAATAAAAACATCTTTAAATATTTCTCTGAAAGGTTTTTTATGTAGTAGCTTATCATAAGTATTGTTAAACAAAACTTTATCAAATTGCAACATGGCAAGCTTAAAAGAATTTATCGCTTCATCATTTATTGCAGTTGCAAATGCTACTTGCCTTGCCTGAATTTTTAACTCTTCTTCAGACATTTTTGCTATTTTAGATATTTTAAAACCGTTTTTACTCAACAATACCGTGTTTAAAAGCTTTTGCAAATTGGCATGAGAATAATATCTTATATTTGTGTCTGTTCTTTGAGGAACTAATAAATTATATCTTTTTTCCCAAATACGAATGGTATGCGCCTTAATACCTGAAATATTTTCAAGGTCTTTAATCGTAAAATCTTGTTTTATATTGTTCAACCTAAAATCATTTTAACTTAGACAAATATAGGAGTTTTTCAGCAGAAAAAATAATTTTAAAAAAAATGTAACATTATTTAACTTATTTCTACTAATAATTAACAAACCAAAATTGAAAGTGCGAAAAGAATTAGAAAAAAAATTTTTAGATGATTTTGAAACAAATCAGAATATAGCACATAAAATTTGTAGAATTTATACTACAAACCAAAGTGCGCACAACGATTTATTTCAAGAGATAACCATACAGGTTTGGAAAAATTACCCAAAGTTTCGGGGAGATTCTAAATTTAGTACATGGATGTATAGAGTAGCTTTAAACACAGCAATATCATTGTATAGAAAATCTACAAGACGGGTTAAAACACAAGATTTTGATGCTGTTTCGTTTAAAATAAAAGCTACAGATTATGATGATACAGAAGAATTACAGCTAAAAGCGTTGTACAAAGCGATACATCTGTTAAATGATATTGAGAAAGCACTCATTTTTTTATACTTAGAAGATAAACCGTATAAAGAGATTTCGGAAACATTAGGAATATCTAGTGTAAATGCAAGAGTTAAAATGAATAGAGCCAAAGAAAAATTAAAAAACATTTTAAACCCATAACTATGGATTTATTAGAAAATTATAAAAAAGCTTGGGACAATCAGTCCAAAGAAACAGATAAGCTAAACAGCGTAGAAATTTACAAATTAGCCAAATCTAAATCATCATCTATTGTAAAATGGATTTTTATTATCGGTATTTTAGAATTTGTTATTTTAAATTCGATGTACTTTTTTGTTGATATGGATGCCGCTTATGCAGAATATAAAAAATTAGGTTTGTATAACTTTGTGTTTTACTCGCAATTTTTTGCTTATGCGATTATCTTTTACTTTCTATTCCAATTCTATAGAAATTATAAAAGAATTTCTGTTTCTGACTCTACAAAAGTTCTAATGAAAAAAATAATACAAACCCGTAAATCTGTAAAAAATTATGTAATCTTTAATCTAGGTTACATGGCATTAATTATGTTTATTGTAGTTGTTGCCGAAATTAATTTAAATATTGATGATATAAGTGCAAAACAAATTCTATTAGTTTTACTACTTAGTTTGGTTGTTTGTTTGGTACTTTTAGGGTGTTTGTTGCTTTTTTATCAATTACTTTATGGTTTTTTATTAAGAAAATTAAAACGTAATTATAAAGAATTGGCTAAATTAGACGACTATAATTAACATAATACAAATGAAAAAATATATAACTTTATTCTGTTTAGGACTTTCTATGACTAGTTTTTCTCAAAAGTCTGACTTTTGGGAACACGTGCAATTTGGTGGTGGTTTTACACTTAATTTTGCAAATAACCAAACCAATATAGGTATCGCTCCTAGTGCTATTTATAATTTTGATAATGGTTTTGCCTTAGGTGCAAGTGTAAACTACTTACATTCTAAAATTAACGATTTTACCACAAACCTTTACGGGGCAAGTTTAATCTCTCTATACCAAACAAAATTTGGTTTTCAACTTTCTGGTGAATTTGATTATAACTTCGCTAATCAGCAAATATTAGGAGGTGGCACTACAAACTTAAACTTTCCGGCATTGCATTTAGGTGTGGCCTACAACCAAGGCAGGTTTGCAGTTGGTTTAAGATATGATGTTTTGTATGACGAAAATAATAGTGTATTTGCTTCACCAATATCTCCTGTTGTTCGTTTTTACTTCTAAAAATTTTGCAATTCTTTTAATAGAATTTCATGCATTTGATTTGTATAATCTAAATGGGTAACTATTCTTATTTTACCTTCACCCATAGGCGTTAATAAAATATTTTTGGCTTTCATTTTTTCAATAAAATGGTCTGCCCCAATTTTATCATCCACATAAAAAATGAGAATGTTGGTTTCTACAGGTTCTATTTTGGTTATGTAACTGCATTTTTCTAAAACTATAGCAATTTCTTTGGCTTTTCTATGATCTTCTGCCAAACGTTGCACATTATTATTTAGCGCATAAATACCAGCTGCTGCCAAAAAACCAACTTGTCGCATTCCGCCACCTAACAATTTACGCAATCGTAATGCTTTTGCAATACTTTCTTTAGAACCTAATAATAACGAGCCAATTGGAGCTCCTAAACCTTTAGACAAACAAATAGAAATGGTATCAAAAAGTTGCCCAAACTGTCTAGGGTTTTCATTTTTAGCCACCAAAGCATTAAATAAACGCGCACCATCTAAATGATAAGCTAAATTATTTTTTTGAGCTACTTTCTGTATTTTTTCCAATTCAGTAAAATCCCAACAAGCACCACCTCCTTTATTTGTAGTATTTTCTACACAAATTAATTTTGTAAATGGCAAATATATTTGTGGCTTTACTGCTGCAAATTCCTCAATTTGGCTTGCTGTAAACATTCCTCTTTCTCCGTCTATTAATTTACAGGTTACTCCAGAATTAAAAGCCACTCCTCCACTTTCGTAATTATAAATGTGTGCATATTTATCTGCAATTACCAAATCTCCTGGTTGTGTGTGTAATTTTATTGCAGTTTGATTTGCCATTGTACCCGATGGAAAAAAAAGTGCTGCTTCCATACCAAACATTTTTGCTACTTTTTCTTGAAGTTGGTTTACAGTTGGATCCATTTGAAAAACATCATCACCTACTTTTGCATGCAACATTGCTTCTAACATTTCTTTTGATGGTTTGGTTACTGTATCCGAAATTAGGTCTATTATCATTTTTTGGACTTTTGGTTTTTGGCTCCTAGCTCTTGGCTCTTGGTTCTTGGTTCTTGGTTCTTGGTTCTTAATATGTATTCTAAAATAGTCGAAAAGAAATATTAAATCATTATTTTTTTTAAACTAACTTAGAAAAGTAATTGCTTCCTTTTGGAAAGCTTAACATAAGATATTATTAATTACCAATTGGAGAACCATCTGGAATTTGTGGTGCTAATGTTTTTTTATGTGAATTTGGATTTTTCAAATAAACTTCAATCATGTTAACCATTGCTTTATTATATATTATTTGAACTCCATTACTTTTTTTATTCTCAAGAATTTCTTTGATGTCATTCAGCTTATACAAAACAATAGCATTTACTTGTTGGTATTGGCTTTTGTTAGCTCCCAAATAAAATAATTGTTCCAAAACCTTAGTATTTATTACATTTTGCAATTCTTGATAATACTTATTTTTATGCGTCTTTTTAATGGTTTTATTTGTCAACTCATCAATTAACTCCTCTAAACCTAATTGACTTTCACTTAAACTTTTATGTGCAATTAAACGCGACATTCTTTGTGGATTTAGCAATAAGTTTAAACTCATTTCAGCGGCCGTTTCAACAGCACTAAAAGCATCAAAAGCTACGCCTAACTTACTTTTAAAAGATTCTCTTGTTCTTCCAAAACCCATCGCCCTTGGCGGAAATAAGGCTAACTTTTCTTCTGGAATAGCAACTTCATTAACATTTAAGGTTTGTAAAACTGCTTGCAAGGCAATGCGTTCTGTAGTGCCAGACACTCTTTTTACTATGGTTTGGTTGTCTCCTTTTACAGCATAACTGTACTCTAATCCACCAATTAATTTTGTAGTTGCTTCTGTTTGGTATCTATGGAAAAAATAAAGTGGCACAAAAACATCTTCTAAAACAGAATAGGGTTGTTTTGTTTTAATATTATCCGCAGAAAAATTAGCAATTGCCTTTTTTCTAATTTTTAAAATATTGTATAATTCATCATGTATATTACCTCCATTATCCCACAAATGTGCTGCAGAACTTGCACTTCCTTGAGATCTTGCATCTTGATCTGACAAATATTTTAAACCTTTTTTTGTAGCACTTTCTAAAATAAGATTCAATTCTTCTGCTTCATTTTTACCTTCAGGAAAATCTTGATAAAAATAAGCAACTGTTACTTTATCCCAAGCACCTATTTTGGTATCGTAAGCATCAGAAAAATTGATACTACCATCTTCTTTTAAAGAAAATTTTGGATGTGGATAATCCATAACAGAACTTCTATTATTGGTACTTGCAGCAAAATTATGAGCAAAACCTAAAGTATGCCCAATTTCGTGAGCAGACAATTGTCTAATTCTTGCCAAAGCCATTTGTAAAGCAAAATCGTCATTTGCATTATTATTGGCATAAGGCGCTTGTAAAGCTTGTGCAATTAAAAAATCTTGACGAATCCTTAAACTTCCCAAACTTACATGACCTTTAATAATTTCTCCGGTTCTTGGGTCAGAAATACTTGCTCCATAGCTCCAACCTCTGGTAGATCTATGCACCCATTGTACCACATTATAACGCACATCTAAAGGATCTGCGTTTTCTGGTAACATTTTAAATTGAAAAGCATCTTTATAGCCAGCAGCCTCAAAAGCCTGATTCCACCAACGACCACCATCTAACAAAGCAGAACGCACAGGTTCTGGAGTTCCTCTATCCAAATAATAAATAATAGGTTCTTTGGCTTCTGAAATTTTAGCATTTGGATTTTTCTTTTCCAAACGATGTCTATAAATAAAACGTTTGGTAATAGATTCGTTTACAGGTGTTGCATAATCTAAATAAGACATGGCATAACCTCCAGAACGTGTATCAAAACTTCTAGGTTTGTAATTGTTATCTGGTAATTCTACAAAACTATGGTGCTGATTTACAGAAACTGCTGTTGCATCTGGCGTTACACTTCTTATATTGTAACCTTTAGGTTTTCCTTTAAAAGTAAGTAAAACATCAAACTCAACATTTTTAGGAAATGCTTTGGTTCGCTCTAAATTAAAAGCACTTCTGCTTTTATCTAAACTATAATTCCCCTGATTATTTCTAGCCAACGTATTTGCAACTCCATGTGCATCTCTCATAAAAAACGAAGAAGCATCTACTAAATAGGTGTTATTTTTAGTCTCTTTAATGGTAAAACCATGCAATACAGATTTTGCAAACGCTTCTTTTACAGATTTTTTTTCTTCAATATTATTGGTAATTGCCCTATATTTTAAATTGGGTTGCACCAACAAAATTTTATTCCCTGCCTTTTTAAAATGCACTACTACTCCACCACCTAATTGCCCTCTATCTATACCAATATCATTAGAACCAATTCCTTCAGACAATGCGTTTACATATAAAAAATCAGTATTTAGTTTGTCTATTTCTAAATAAATTTTATCTTCATTTTCATCATAATAAAAAGTGAAATAACCTTGATATTTTGTAATACCTTTCTGTATTTTTTTTGTTGAGTTTTCAGTAAAAAACTGAGAAAACCCTTGAAAATATAACGAAACGAAAAGAAGAATAAATACTTGTTTTTTCATGATAAAATTTATTTTTTATTTGTTTATAGTCTTTTTTGTTGTGCAATTCTTGCTTTTGCCTCTAAAACTAAAGTTTGTAACTTCTGTTCTAATTCTTTTTTGGGAGGTAAATCTGTCCAATATTCTGCAACCATAATTCCGTCTTTATGCATCTCTAAAAGTTCTATCTGCTCATTACTTTTGCCTGCACAAAGTATTAAACCAATAGGAGTATTTTCTCCTTCTTGTTTTTCATTTTTATTTAACCACTTTAAATAGAGTTCCATTTGCCCTTTGTGAGCGGGTTTAAACTCTCCTATTTTAAGTTCTATAGCAACTAAACGTTTTAATTTTCTGTGGAAGAATAATAAATCTAAATAAAAGTCTTTGCTATCTAAAATTATTCTTTTTTGCCTTTCAATAAAAGAAAAACCAACACCTAACTCTAAAATAAAATTTTCTATTTCTTTAATTATCGCCGTTTCTAAATCGTTTTCTAAATAACCGTCTTTTAAACCAAGAAAACCTAAAAAATAAGGATCTTTAAATGTGTTTTGCAAGCCTTCTAACTCCTTAATTGTTTGTAAACTTGCTATTTCATTTCTTTCGAATGCTTTGCGTTCAATTTGACTAATTAAAACACGTTTACTCCATTTTTCTTCAATAGATTTTCGAGCATAAAACAGTTTTGCTTCCATTGATTTTAAAGGTAATAACTGTAAAAAATGTGTCCAACTCAATTGTGTTACCAATGGTGTCACAATCTCTAAATCATTAAACTGTTCCGCAAATTGCAACATCCTTCTAACGTTACGCACTGTAAAACTTCTACCAAACTTTTTTTCTAATTGCTTAGAAATATTAACAACAACCTTTTCTCCATAATCAGCTCTTTTATTATTTAAAATATGCTCATTTATTTTTGCACCAATTTGCCAATAAGTTAATGTTAATACACTATTAATATTAGAAGTAATATGTTGCTTACCTGTTATAATTATTTCAGAAAGTTGGCTAAACAAAATTGTATTTACATCTTTTGACATTTAATTAAGGTTTAAGAAATTACAAAAATTAGAATTTAACTTTATTGTTTGAGCTTTAATTCGATAAAAATAATAAATAGAAATTGAAGTCTATGATTTAACCCAATAATTGTTTTCTTAAAAACAGTCTACATCCTAAAATTTAATTTATTTTTGTTTTAACTATGATTACACAAGACCAATTAAAAAATATTGAAGTTAGAATTGATAAGCTAAAAGATTATTTAGAAATCGATAAAAAACTGATAGAAATTGCCAACGAGGAAGAAAAAACGGCAAATCCAGATTTTTGGAACAATCCAAAAGCGGCAGAATTGGTAATGAAAGAGTTACGTATCAAAAAAAAATGGGTAGAAGATTACAACAAATCCATTTCTTTAAATGAAGATGTAAACGTTTTGTATGAATTTTACAAAGAAGGTGAGGTTGAAGAAGAAGAAATTATAAATCAATTTGAAATTTTAAGTACTTTTTTAGAAGATATTGAGTTTAAAAACATGCTTTCTGAAGATGGCGATGCACTCTCTGCAACCGTGCAAATTACTGCAGGTGCAGGTGGTACAGAAAGTTGCGATTGGGCAGAAATGTTATTTAGAATGTACTCCATGTGGTCTGAAAAACAAGGCTTTAAACAAAAAACATTAAATTATCAAGCAGGAGATGCTGCTGGCATAAAAACGGTAACTTTTGAAGTTTCTGGAGATTATGCATTTGGTTGGCTCAAAGGCGAAAACGGTGTGCATAGATTGGTACGTATTTCTCCTTTTGATTCAAATGCCAAACGCCATACAAGTTTTGCTTCTGTATATGTATATCCTGTTGCAGATGATTCTATAGAAATTGATATTAATCCTGCGGATATAGAAATTACTACAGCACGTTCTAGTGGTGCTGGAGGGCAAAATGTAAATAAAGTAGAAACTAAAGTACAATTAACGCACAAACCGTCTGGAATTCAAATTTCTTGTTCAAACTCGCGTTCTCAACACGATAATAGAGCTACTGCAATGCAAATGCTAAAATCTCAATTGTATGAAATTGAATTGCAAAAACAGCAGGCTGCAAGAGATAATATTGAAGCCAATAAAATGAAAAACGAATGGGGAAGTCAAATTAGAAATTATGTAATGCATCCTTATAAATTGGTAAAGGACGTAAGAACTGCGCACGAAACAGGAAATGTAGATGCAGTTATGGATGGTAATATTAATGCCTTCTTAAAATCCTACTTAATGTTAAACGGACAAAAGGGATAGGGCTTTTGGTTGTTGGTTGTTGGTTGATGGTTTTTGGCTAAAAATTTGTAAAAATTAACCTCTTTTAAACCCTTAAACAAATTAACTTATAAACAATATTCACATTACAACTTTTCCACTTTACAACTTTACAACTTTACAACTTTGATACTTTAAAAACTTTTCAACTTTTCAACTTTTCAACTTTTCAACTTTTCAACTTTTCAACTTTAAAAAACAAAAAAATGATAAAAATATACCATAATCCACGTTGCCGAAAATCTAGAGAAGGATTGGCTATTTTAGAAGAATCAGGTAAAGAATTTGAAATTATTAAATATTTAGAAAATATACCTACAGAGAAAGAACTTACAACAGTTATAACAATGTTAGGCATCTCTCCTATGCAACTGGTTAGAAAGACAGAAAAAATCTGGAAAGAAGATTACAAGGGCAAAGTGTTAACAGATTCAGAAATAATTAAAGCAATGTTAAAAAATCCAAAATTAATAGAAAGACCTATTGTAATAAATGGCAATAAAGCTAGAATTGGCAGACCTTCTGAATCTATTCTAGAAATAATCTAAATTAGAAAACACTTCTTTGTTTAACTTTTTTTTAACCCCTTTACACTAAACTTAAATAGAACTTTGTTGTTTAAACTATACAAACTAAAAAAATAAGTTTTGACAAAAAAAGCACTATCGATTTTAATACTAGTTCTTTCCATTAACCATTTATTCGCTCAAAAACCATCTTCAAAAAATAACATAAAGCTTACAGGTTCTGTTGTTGATGCCAAAACAAATCAACCTTTAGAGTATGCTACCGTTATTTTAAAAAACACCAAAACAAATGTAGTTTCTGGCGGAATTACAGACATAAATGGTAAATTTAGTATAGATACTCCAAAAGCAAACTATCAAATCAGTATCGAGTTTATTTCTTTTAAACCGGTAAAATTTCCTGCACAAACCTTATCAACAAATAAAAATTTGGGCACTATTAAGTTATCAGAAGACACTAGTAGTTTAGATGAAATTGTGCTTATTGCAGAAAAAACTACTGTAGATATTCGTTTAGATAAAAAGATTTTCAACATCGGTAAAGATTTATCTATAAGAGGTGGTAATGCAAGTGATGTTTTAGGCAATGTACCTTCTGTACAAGTAGATGTAGAAGGCGCTGTAAGTTTGCGTGGTAACGAAAACGTAACCATTTTAATAGACGGCAGACCAAGTGCTCTAGTGGGTTTAAATGGTGCAGAGGCATTAAGACAAATTCCTGCAGAAGCCATAGAAAAGGTAGAAGTAATTACCTCTCCTTCTTCTAGATATGATGCTGAAGGAACTGCTGGTATTTTAAACATCATTTTAAGAAAAAATAAACTAACAGGTTTTAATGGTTCTTTACAATTAGACTTAGGAATACCAGAACGTTTAGGAACCGCTTTTAACGCCAATTGGCGCACAAAAAAATGGAATTTATTTACAAATACTGGTTTCAGATATAATGAAACTCCTGGAAATGCAAGTACAGATTCAGACTTCTTTTCTGCCTCTGCACAAAACGCGAAAGTAATAGAGCGTAGAAGATTCGATCGTTTAGGAAGGTCTATTTTTACCAGTTTTGGAGCAGAATATTACCTTACAGAAAACTCAAGTATTATTGGTAACATTGTTTATAATGGTGGTAATGATGATGATGTAAACTCAAACACAATAGATCGTTTTGATAGTAATGGAAATCTAAACGAAGCTACTTTTAGAAGAGAAAACGAAGGAGAAGACGAAGCTAGAATTCAATATACTTTAGATTATGTAAATAATTTTAACGACACTGGTAAAAAACTAACCGTAAACTTACAATACTCTACAGAGGTAGAAGAAATTAACAACGGTATAACAGAAATAGACACCCAAGCAAACGTATTAAACGATTTAGAACAAGTTTTAGAAGATCAAAATGAAAACAGAGCATTACTACAAATAGATTATGTGCTTCCTGTGGGAGAAAATGTGCAGTATGAAATAGGTTACAGAGGTAATTACAGAGATATTTTTAATAGCTTTTTTTTAGCAGAAAGACTAGATTTTCCAAACGGACCTTTAGTGCCAGATGCTGGCTTAAACAATGCTTTTAATTATGAGGAGTTCGTAAATGCTGCATACTTTCAATATGGCCAAAAATTTAATGCTTTTTCTTTATTAGCAGGCTTGCGTTATGAATATACAGCTGTAGAAATTATACAACAAACTGCAACAACAACAGATAATCAAAATTATGGCAACCTTTTTCCTACCGTAAATTTAGGCTACGAAATTAAAGATGGAGAAAACATAACTTTAGGCTATAATAGAAGAATTAGAAGGCCAAGAGGCAGAAGTTTAAACCCTTTTCCTAGTAGATCTAGTGAATCTAATATTTACACAGGTAATGTAGATTTAAACCCCGTAATTACAGATGCAATAGATTTAGGTTACCTTAAAAGATGGAGTAAATTTACCTTAAGCAGCTCTATTTACTACAACAGAAGCGAAGACAATTGGGAAAGAATACAAGAAGATACAGGCGAAATTACAGACAATGGAGACCCAGTTATAAGAAGATTTCCTATAAATTTATCTACAGAAGAGAGAGTTGGTTTAGAGTTTACCTTAAATTACAAACCTTTTAAAATATGGAATATCAATAGTGATTTTAATCTGTTTAACGTTACAAGCGCAGGAGATTACACAAACCCAATAACTAATGAAATCACCAATTTCGATTTTGTAAACACCTCTTATTTTATACGTTTAAATCAAAAAATTACATTGCCAGGCAAAACAGATGTACAAATTAACACCAATTATTTTGGGCCATCAGAAAACGCCCAATCTACCAGAGAAGGTATTTTTAGCCTAAACCTTGCAGCAAGTAGAGATTTCTTTAATGAAAAAGCAACGTTAAGTTTAAATTTTAGCGATGTTTTTAACAGTAGAATAAGTAGACGATTAACTAATATTCCTGGCGTTTTAAATCAACTTGCAGAGTTTCAATGGAGAGAGCCACAATTTAGAGTAAGCTTTGTATATCGTTTCAATCAAAAGAAAAAACCAAGCAGAGGAAATAGAGATAATGGTGGTGGAGACGATTTTGAAGGATAATATTTTTTGGGCGCCTGCCTGCGGTAGGCAGGTTTTAACGGGCTTTACGTTGCAATCTTTTTGCTTTATCCTGAATTAAATTCAGGAACCAGCAAAAAGGATTACAACCGCAACCCCTAACGCGCGCTCTCAAACCCATAAAAAAACTCATAATGCTATTCGCATTATGAGTTTTTATTATAAATATTTCTAAGAAATACTACTTACCTTCAGCAGCTTCTCTAGCTTCTTTCTTTAAAATAAAGTTTTCCCAAATTGTACCACCAATCCAATAAGGCACTACAAAAGTTAATAAGAATATCAACAACCAAAAACCAGCTGTAAAAATAAACATGAATAAAATTAAACCTGAAAATTGAGAAAAATCTAACATTTGTTTTTATTTGAATAATTACCTCACAAAAATAATACATATTTTTATAAAATCAACTTAAAAAAACATTTTTTTCCACAGTATTTTAAAGCTATTGTTCATAAAATATAAGTTGCTTTTTGTAAATTTGTTCTACTAAAATTTTACATACATGACAAAGTTTAGAATCGAAAAAGATACAATGGGAAACGTAGAAGTTCCTTCAGATAAATATTGGGGTGCACAAACAGAACGCTCTAGAAATAATTTTAAAATAGGTACTTCTGGCTCTATGCCATTAGAAATTGTTTATGGTTTTGCTTATCTTAAAAAAGCAGCAGCATTTACCAATGCAGAATTGGGTGTTTTAGCCACAGAAAAAAGAGATTTAATTGCACAAGTTTGCGATGAAATTTTGGCAGGCCAACACAACAATCAATTTCCATTAGTAATTTGGCAAACAGGTTCTGGTACGCAATCTAACATGAATGTAAATGAAGTTATTGCAAACAGAGCGCACGAAATTGCAGGCAAGGTTATTGGCGAAGGAGACAAAACCATACAACCTAATGATGATGTAAACAAATCACAATCATCTAACGACACTTTTCCTACAGGAATGCATATTGCTGCTTACAAAAAAATAGTAGAAACAACCATTCCAGGTATTACACAATTAAGAGACACACTACAAGCCAAATCAGAAGCATTTGCAGACGTGGTTAAAATTGGTAGAACCCATTTAATGGATGCCACTCCCCTAACCTTAGGACAAGAATTTTCTGGTTATGTAGCACAATTAAATTTTGGCTTAAAAGCTTTAAAAAATACATTAGCACATTTATCTCAATTGGCTTTAGGTGGTACAGCAGTTGGTACAGGTTTAAATACACCAAAAGGTTATGATGTTTTAGTGGCAAAATATATTGCAGAATTTACAGGATTGCCTTTTGTAACTGCAGAAAACAAATTTGAAGCCTTAGCAGCACATGATGCTTTAGTAGAAACACATGGTGCTTTAAAGCAAATTGCAGTTTCTTTAAATAAAATTGCAAACGACATTCGTTTAATGGCTTCTGGCCCACGTTCTGGAATTGGAGAAATTATAATTCCTGCAAATGAACCAGGATCTTCAATAATGCCAGGTAAAGTAAATCCAACGCAAGCAGAAGCAATAACTATGGTTTGTGCACAAGTTATGGGAAATGATGTTGCTGTAACTGTTGGTGGTACGCAAGGGCATTATGAATTGAATGTTTTTAAACCAATGATGGCTGCAAATGTTTTACAATCTGCACAATTAATTGGTGATGCTTGTAAGTCTTTTGACGAGCATTGTGCATCTGGTATAGAACCAAATCACAGTAGAATTACAGAATTGGTAAACAATTCTTTAATGCTTGTAACCGCTTTAAACACCAGAATTGGTTATTATAAAGCTGCAGAAATTGCAAACACAGCCCACGCAAACGGAACAACCTTAAAAACTGAGGCTGTACGTTTGGGTTATGTTACAGAAGATGAATATGATGCTTGGGTAAAACCAGAAGAAATGACGGGAAGTTTAAAATAATTTCCTTTTAACTTACTAGATCTTACAAAAGACCATCTAAAAAAATGATGCAGTATTTAAAACTAATAATTTTGGATGCACGCTACCTTTTAGATGGTCTTTTTTCACAATAGATTAACGCTAATTTGTAAAATAGTAAACGTTAACTAGTTTTTAAAATGTACTTTCGCAATCTTGAAAACAGCAATAGTCATATTAAATTGGAATGGAGAAAAACTGTTGGAACAGTTTTTACCATCTGTAGTTAACTTTAGTAAAGGTTTAGCTACAGTTTATGTTGCAGATAACGCATCTACAGATAAATCTATACCATACATTTTAGAAAACTACCCAACTGTAGAAATTATAAAAAATAAAAGTAATGGTGGCTACGCAAAAGGTTATAATGATGCTCTACAAGCTATTGATGCAGATATTTATTGTCTTTTAAATTCTGATGTAGCCGTTACAGAAAACTGGTTACCTCCTATTTTAAAAACGTTTAAAAACGAAGAAAACACAGGTATTATTCAGCCTAAAATATTAGATTATAAAAGCAAAAGTAATTTTGAATATGCAGGTGCTGCAGGCGGTTTTATAGATTTATTTGGATATCCTTATTGTAGAGGACGTGTTTTTAATCACCTAGAAAAAGACAAGCAACAATTTAATGATACCAAAGAAATTTTTTGGGCATCTGGTGCTTGTTTGTTTATTCGTTCTAAAATATACCATCAAGTAAATGGTTTAGATGAAGATTATTTTGCGCATCAAGAAGAAATTGATTTGTGTTGGCGTGTTCAAAATATAGGTTATAAAGTTAAATGTGTAGGTTCATCTTTAGTTTATCATGTTGGAGGCGCAACTTTACAAGAAAAAAATCCACAGAAAACATATTTAAATTTTAGAAATAGTTTACTAAATGTGGTTAAAAACGTTCCTAAAAAATGGTTTCTATTTGTAATTTTTTCAAGACTAATTTTAGACGGTATTGCTGGAATTAAATTTTTACTAGAATTAAGACCAATACACACATTAGCCATTTTAAAAGCACATTTCAGTTTTTATAAAAACTTTTTTAAATTTTTAAGCAAACGTAAAAAACTTCAAAAAAAACAAGATTACAATTTACATACTAGTATTGTTTGGCAGTATTTTGTTTTGGATAGAAAAAAGTTTGAGGAATTAAATTAGTATTCTTTTAGTATCAATTTCCATTTTTCAGTTTCAGCAAAGTCTTTTATAGTAACATTTCTGTCTTTTAAAAAGTTGGTCATGTATTTTTTCAAGAATAAAAAATCTGCCACTTTTCCTAAAAATGCTAAAGGAGCACTATATTTAAAAACATCTTTTATAATTACTTGTCCTTCTTTTTGCTCTAGATAATGTTCATGTCTAAAACTCTTAAAAGCACCTTTTACCATTTCATCAGCAAAAAAAGTTGGAAAAACATAATCTGTAACCTTAGACGTTAGTTTTTGGGTAACTCCAAGGTGTTTTGCTTGCCAAGTTACCGTTTCATTTAAGCCTATTAGTCCCTTAGTTTTACCATCTATTGCCTTTTCGTTTGATTTCTTTGTAGATATTATATGCAAATCGATACTTCTAATCAAGTTAAAAACAAGCTCAATATTATTCGTATTTATAACTGTAGTTAAATGTATAGTTGGCATAATAACTAAACTAAAGCTTTACAAAATGTCTAAACTACCTTTACCTTCTCTTACTAAGGTTGGTTCTTCTGTTAAATCTATTACTGTAGATGCTTCATTATCTCCATAACCACCATCTATAACTAAATCGACTCTATTTTGCCATTTCTCAAAAATTAATTCTGGGTCTGTTGTGTATTCTAAAATATCATCTTCATCTCTTATAGAAGTAGAAATAATTGGATTGCCCAATTCTGCTACTAATGTTCTTATAATGGTATTGTCTGGTATTCTTATACCAACAGTTTTTTTCTTTTTAAATACTTTTGGCAGATTATTACTGCCAGGCAAAATAAATGTATAAGGGCCAGGCAATGCTCTTTTCAAAATTTTAAACGTGCTAGAATCTATTTGTTTTACATATTCAGAAAGATGACTTAGATCGTTACAAATAAAAGAAAAGTTTGCTTTTTCTAATTTTACGCCCTTAATTTTTGCGATTTTTTCTAATGCTTTTGTTTTGGTAATATCACAACCTAAACCATAAACAGTATCTGTTGGATAAATTACTAAACCGCCTGCTTTTAAAATCTTAACTGCCTTTTCAATTTCTTTAGGGTTAGGATTTTCGTTGTATATTTTTAAAAATTGCGCCATAGCATTTATTTTATATAATTAAAGATAGTAAAAATAAAAAAACTCAGTTCGCTAAAAAACGAACTGAGTATTTTATAAAGGGAAGTGTATTTAAATTAAGTTTTATCTACTAATCTAAATCCTTCTCCATGTATATTTAAAATCTCTACGTTTTCATCTAACTTTAAATACTTACGTAATTTGGCAATATAAACATCCATACTTCTAGAAGTAAAGTAGTTGTCATCTCTCCAAATTTTAGTTAATGCCAATTCTCTTGGCATTAAATCGTTTTTATGTATGGCTAGCATACGTAGCAATTTGCTTTCTTTTGGCGATAATTTTGCTGGTTCTCCATCTTCACCAATAGATAAATGACGTAATTTAGAATTGAAGAAAAAGTTTCCAATATGAAACTCAAACTGCTCAGACTCTGCTGTTACATCTGTTTCTTTTCTCTGAAGAATTGCTTTTATTTTGTGTAAAAGTACTTCAGAGTCAAATGGTTTGTTTAAATAATCATCTGCACCAACAGCATAACCTTTTAATACATCCTCTTTTAATGTTTTTGCTGTTAAAAATATAATTGGTATTTCTTTGTTGGTGCTTCTAATGTCTTGTGCTAAAGAAAAACCATCTTTTCTTGGCATCATAACATCTAAAATACATAGATCATAATCGCTGTTTTTAAACATGATTAAGCCTTCTATACCATCTTTTGCGTGTGTTACGTTGTAATCATTTAACGCTAAATAATCTTTTAAGACCGTTCCAAAATTTGGATCGTCTTCTACTAATAAAATCTTTTTACTTCCCATTGTTATCTAATTTAAATTATTGGTAATTTTACTGTGAAAATACTTCCTTCACCCTTCTCACTTTCCACAAATACTGTTCCGTGATGTTTTTCTACAATTTCTTTTACGTACGCCAAACCTAAACCATGGCCTTTTACATCGTGAATATTGCCTTTTTGTTCTCTATAAAATTTATCAAATACTTGTTTTTGTACTGCTTTACTCATTCCAATACCATTGTCTTTAATTTTAAACACAAAAAACTTGTTGGTACTTTCTGTATACACTTCTATCTGAGGTGCGTTATTAGAATACTTAATAGCGTTTTCTAACATGTTTACAATTACATTGGTTAAATGAAATTGGTTTCCAGGCAATTCTGCAACTACCGCTTTAAAATGCACAGTAATACTACCTTCTCTACTTTGTACTAATAAATTAACGTGAGAAATTGCATCTTCTATAATGTCGTGTAAATCTATAGTTTCCTTACTTAAATCTATTTGATTTTTTTCTAATCTAGAAATTCTTAGCACATTTTCTACCTGAGAATGCATACGCTTGTTTTCATCTCTAATCATTTGTATGTAACGTAATACCTTATCACTATCTCCTAAAATTTTAGGATTTCTAATAGAATCTATTGCCAAATTAATAGTTGCTATTGGCGTTTTAAACTCATGCGTCATATTATTGATAAAATCTGTTTTAATTTCAGATATTTTTTTCTGTCTGATCAACTGATAAAGAGAACTAGAAAAAGCGACAATAATTATAAAAATAAAAAATAAAGAAAGTAATAGAATACTAGAGATACCTGATAAAATTAACTCATTTTTATTGGGGAATGTTACGTATAAATTATAACCCACACCACCTTGTAAATCTTCATTAAATAAAGGATATTTATAATAATCTTTAGTATTTATTGTGTAATAGCCAGATTTTAATTTTGTCGCTAAACCTTCTTTTGTGTAAACACCATATTTAAAATCTAAAAATATATTTCTTTTAGCTAATTCATCTTTAATTGTATTATTTAGCTCTGTATTACTAATTCTTTGGTGAATTGGCTTTTTGCTATTATAATCTTTAAAAAGTTCTGTAATTTGAATTTCTTCAAAATTTAAAAAATCTTGCTCAAAAGAATACCTAGTTTCATCTGAGGAAGAAAATAAACCGTCTATACTTGAACTTATTTTTGCTTTAAAATAATCTTTTTTACCGCTAAAACGCTTAAAAATAATAGAATCGTTATCTAACATTTCTGTAGGTAAATTAAAATTTTCTTCTAAAATAGTAGAGCCATAAGTAAATTTTTGCTGTGTTGCCGTATCAATTTCCTGTATTAAATACTGTTTAATCTCTGCGCTATCAGGATTACCTTTTGTATTGATAAACTTTCTAACCTTAGTTCTAAAAACAGCATTTTCTTTTTGATTTATTCTTTCAGAAGCTGTTGCTAAAGATATTTGAACATCATTTTTAAATTGTTCTTTTTTACTCTCTAACGCATTATTGATCCAATACACCTGTACTGCAATAATTCCTATTAAGGAAATGCTCATTAGAACAACAATAATTATAAACATTTTTTTGCGCATAATCAAAGTTAATACATTCAATAATTCAAAATGAGTTTTTTTAAGTAAATTATTAAACTTAATAAAATTTTAAGTGTTTTTTAACAAAAATGCTAACATTATTAAAATTTAATGTAACTTTTCTGTTAAAATTTTGCAGATATAATTTACTTGAAATTCTGTTTTTTCCAATAAATTATTGTAAATAATGTAATTAGATTGCAGTAATTTTTTATCTTCTTTGTATTGATTATTTATGCGAGCAAATACTTGTTCTTTTGTAATGTGATCTCTTTTTATTATACGTTCAACTCGTGTTTTTAAATCTACATGCACGGTTATTATAAAATCAAAATCTTGCTGAGAATTGCTTTCAAATAAAATAGCACTTTCATAAACTATAAATGCCTTATCACTATTTTTTAAAACAAACTGTTTAAAATCTTTTTTTACTGCTGGATGTACAATAGCATTTAAAGCTTTTAATTTTTCTTTATCATTAAAAACAATATTGCCAATATAAGGCCTATTTAAAATACCATCTTTATATGCTAAATCGCCAAAAAGGGCTGTTATTTTTGTTTGTATAATTTTAGAGGAATGCATTAACTTTTTTGCTTCTGCGTCTGCAATATATATGGCTACATTATTACATTTACTAAAATAATTTGCTACTGTTGTTTTGCCACTTCCTATGCCACCTGTTAAACCTACTATCATCTATTTTTCTATTAAAAAATCTATTTTGTTAGGCGCTATTTTGTAACTTTTTATTAAATCTGATTTATTTAAAAGCTTAGGTACAAGATAATTTAGATTGTTTTTTTCTGCAACAGCATAATCACAAACAATTTCAAATGAGTTTTTATTTATTTTATTAAAGTTTTTTAAGCTGATTATAAAAGAAACTGTACAATTTTTAGTTAATGTACTTACAGAAACTCCGTCTGGAATATTTATAATTTTATAAGGTACCTCAAACGTACCTTCTGTAAAGTTTTCTACTTTACCCTTAATAGTAACTGTTTGGCTACTAAACTTTAAATTGGTTACGTTTTTAGGTTTAATAATGGATACTTTGTTTTCAAAATCACTTTTAACGTCATCTAAACTTAATGGTTGTAAAGTAACCGTTTGTAAAGAGTTTATATAATTTTCTGGCCCAAAAACTAAAATACTATCTGGTACTAATGTTATGGGTTTTACAAAATCATAACCTAAATGAAAGTTGACCTTTAAATCTGGTTTTACTGGCACTTTTTTAGTTACTAAACTGCCTAATTCTAAAAAGAAAGTGTCTTTTACTATTTCTTTTAAATCTAAACCAGTTGGTAATTGTTTTTGCAAACTACCTTGCTGGTTTTTTGTTAATATGTAATGAGTTGTTCCGTTTTTTTTATTGGCAGCACCTGCATTTATATTTATGGTTTTAGAATTAATTCTAGTTTTTAAAATTTTAAAACCACTTGCTTTTACTATTAATTCTAAATTATTTTTAGCTTGAGATTGCAGTACTTTATTATTAGAAATACCTTGGTAATTTAAAGGGAAGTTTACATTAACCACATATTCTTTAGATAATGTAATTAACAACCAGATTACAACAGATGTTATTAAAAAACCAATAAAAGTTTTTGATATTTTATTTTTAGGCTTCAAATTGAGTTTATTTACTATGCAATCTACATAAAAGCGATTAAACAAAAAAGTGAGCAACATCTAAAAAGATATTACTCACTTAAATATTGTAAGCTTATTAATTTATTTTTTAGCAGGTGCTAAATACTTTTTACTTAACTCCATAGAAATTGCAGAACGCTCAAACTTAATTCTACCTGCTCCTGTTTCTATTGTAATTGTATTATCTGTAGTATTAACTTCTGTAATTTTACCATGTATACCACTAGAAGTTACTATTTTAGAACCTGTTTTAATTTCTGCCTGAAAAGCTTTTTCCTTTTTCTGACGCGTCATTTGTGGTCTTATCATAAAAAAGTATAAAACCAAAATCATAGCTGCAAAAGGCAACATGCTCATTAAACTACTAGAATCTGCTTGTAAAAAAATTGTATAGAACATCTAAATTATTTCGCTTTTGGAGTTACCATTCCTTTAAGAGTTAAAATTTCTCTACCAGATTGTGTGTTTGTAACCAATGTTATATTTTTTTGTTGTTTGTTTCTTTTACCATTGGTATTAAACTTTACCTCTATGTCTTTAGTTTCTCCTGGTTTAATTGGTGCTTTTGGCCAAACAGGCACTGTACAACCACAAGTAACTTGTGCATCTGTAATTACTAAATCTGTTTTACCAGAATTGGTAATTTTAAAGGTAGTTTCAACAATTTCTCCTTCTGTAACTGTACCAAAATCATATTCTCTTTTTTCTACAGATAAAGAAGCCACACCTTTTTTAATTTCTGCATCTCTAGACTTTGCAGACTCTAAATTTGTCTGGTTAATTTTTTTTGCTGCATTTCCTGTATCTCCACAAGAAACCATAAACGTTGTTGCTACTAAAAAAGCAAGTGCTATTGTAATTTTTCTCATTTTTAATATATTTTAGTGGTAAAAATAATAAATATTTTTATTTAAAAAGAATTTTAAAGTAATCCTCTACCTATTTTAACAATTCTTTTATTGGCTATAAATTCTTTAGATATTTTATCTAAAACACCATTTATAAAGTAACTACTCTTTTTTGTAGAATAGTCTTTAGCTATTTCTATAAACTCATTTATAGTAACTCTTGTAGGTATAGATGGAAAATTAATAAATTCTGTTATTGCCATTTTAATCAAAATCATGTCAATATCTGCAATTCTATCTGTTTCCCAATTTGGCGTTTTGTCTTCTATATCTTGTTCGTATTCTGCTTGTTTTAACACTGTTTTTCTAAACAAATTAGATACAAAATCTTCGTCATCTTTATCTTTATACAAAGCGCCAACAACAAAAATTTTGTTTTCTTTAAACTTACTTAAAGATTTAGTAATCCAGGTATTTACAAAAGGAATATCATCTACCCAAGAAATTAAAGTGTCTTCATAATAGTCTGCCAGCTTTTCATTTGGTGCAATAATTTCCTTAAAAAAATCGATTACAAAGTTCTTGTCTTTCTTAAAATTATCTTCTTTTGCCAATAAGTATTTGGCATACAAATCGCTCTTTTGCAATTCATCAAAAATAATTTTTACATACTCGTCATTTTCTTGCCAATTATCTAATTTATTCAATTCTACATAACCTTCTACACTTACACTTTCTGCAATTGCGTTAATTACACGGTTATTAACAAACTTGGTATTAGGAGCTAAATCTTCTTTTGTGGCAAGAATTTTATTTTTAGAAAGCGCCATTTTTTTTGCTGCTAACTTTTGTACTTCAACCAATAATAAAAGATTTAAAACATATAAATCTAACATTTTTAAAATACTATGCTTCAAAAACTTTTCTTCTCTAATTAAATCATCATTATGCGATTGAGACATGGCATAAATAGACTGCATTACTTTAACTCTTATATGTCTTCTATTAATCATTTTTAAAGAACTTTTGTTTTTTTAGTTGGCTTTTTTAATACTATAAACTTTCGCCACAAAAATACTATTTATTTGTTTCTAAAGAGATAGTATTTTTAATTCTTTTTTTCATTTTTTTAACCTTTCTACAAACTGCAATTCTAACTTTTTGTTTTTAATGATGTATCTTCGTCAACTCTAAAAATATACCTATAAAATAATTTTTTTTGAAAGCTCTAAAATACATCAACAAATATTTTATAAAGTACAAGTGGCGCATTTTAATTGGGCTTTTAATTACTATTTTATCTAAACTACTTGCACTTAAGGTGCCCCAAGTTGTTGGCGATTCTTTAAATGTTGTTGAAGACTATACAGAAGGAAAAATTACCGATTTAAAAGTTATAGAACATGAGTTACTTATAAATGTATTATTAATAATTGGTGTAGCAATTTTAGCTGGTTTTTTCACTTTTTTAATGCGCCAAACCATTATTGTTACTTCTAGATTAATAGAATTTGATTTAAAAAACGAAATCTATCAACAATACCAACAACTATCTCTTAATTTTTATAAAAAAAATAGAACTGGAGATTTAATGAATAGAATTTCTGAAGATGTATCTAAAGTTAGAATGTATGTTGGCCCTGCAGTAATGTACACTATGAATATGCTGGTTTTAATAGCAGTTGGTTTTACACAAATGATAAATATAGATGTAAAACTAACAATGTATACGCTTTTACCCTTTCCTGTTTTATCGCTTTCTATTTTTCTACTAAGTAAAGTAATTCATAAAAGAAGTAGCATTGTACAAGAATATTTATCAAAATTAACCACTTTTAATCAGGAGTTTTTCTCTGGTATCAGTGTGGTAAAATCTTACGGAATTGAAAAATCAATAATCAAAGATTTTGATGAAATATCTAACTTGAGCAAAGAGAAAAATATTAATTTACATAAGGCTAACGCGTTGTTCTTTCCTGTAATGATTCTTTTAATTGGTATTAGTAATTTAATAGTAATTTATGTGGGTGGCAAACGCTATATAAATGATGAAATACAAATTGGAACCATTATAGAGTTTATGCTGTATGTTAATATTTTAACGTGGCCAGTTGCCGTTATTGGTTGGGTAACTTCTATGATACAACAAGCAGAAGCATCTCAAGTAAGAATTAACGAGTTTTTAAATGAAAAGCCAGAAATAACAAGTAACTCTAATAAACCTATAACTTTAAAAGGTAAAGTAACCTTTAAAAATGTAACGTTTACTTATGATGATACCAATATTACCGCTTTAAAAAACATTTCATTTACGGCAAATAGCGGAGAAACCATAGCTATTTTGGGCAAAACTGGCTCTGGAAAGTCTACCATTATAGAATTAGTTGCGCGTTTATATGACACCCAAAAAGGTACTATTTATATAGATGACGAGCCAATAGAGAAAGCGAATTTAGATGCCATTAGAAACCAAATTGGTTTTGTACCTCAAGATCCTTTTTTATTCTCAGAAAGTATTAGCAACAATATTAAATTTGGCAAAGAAGACGCTACAGAAGCAGAAATTATAAAAGCGGCTAAAGATGCTGTTGTACACGATAATATCATAGATTTCCCTAAAGGATATGATACTATTTTGGGAGAACGTGGTGTAACACTTTCTGGAGGACAAAAACAGCGAGTTTCTATTGCTAGAGCTATAATTAAAAAACCTAAAATTTTAATTTTCGATGACTGTTTGTCTGCTGTTGATACAGAAACAGAAGAACAAATTTTAGCCAATTTAAAGCAAGTTTCTAAAAATAAAACCACTTTTATTATAAGTCACAGAGTTTCTTCTGCAAAAAATGCAGATAAAATTATAGTTTTAGAAAACGGCAAAATCTCACAGGAAGGCACTCATAATCAGCTAGTAACAGAAAATGGCTATTATAAAGATTTATACAATCAGCAGCTTTTAGAAAAAGAAAATTAACCTTTAACATTGCCAAGTAAATTATTTTATTAGATTTGTTACACAATTTTTTTAATTTTATTTATAAATAACATGGCAGAGAGAGTTGAACAAGAAGAAATTTTTTCACAGGTATTAAGAGCTGGTAGAAGAACCTATTTTTTTGATGTAAGAGCAACAAAAGCAGACGATTACTATTTAACAGTTACAGAAAGTAAAAAATTTACGCATGATGATGGTACTTTTCACTATCAAAAGCATAAAATATACTTATATAAAGAAGATTTTTCTGATTTTCATGAAATGCTTAAGAAAGCTACAGATTACATAATTACTGAAAAAGGAGATGAAGTAATTAGCGAAAGACATCAAAAAGATTTTAAGAAAGAAGAAGTAAAACCAATTACGGAAGATGCTAAAACTACTAGTGAAGCTCCAAAATCTGCAGATAGTTTTACAGATGTTTCTTTTGATGATATTTAAGCACAAGATACAATTTATGTAACCCAAAGGTTATACTATAATTTTAATTCAAATTCAATTTTACACTTTACTAGAAAAGCCATAAATATAACATTTATGGCTTTTTTTATTTAAAATAGATTTTCTAAGGATTATAATTTGTTAAGAACAACTTTTACGAACAACTTACAAAACTCGTTTCATTGTTAAAGCTTTAGACACTGTCTCTTCCCACTCTTTCTTAGCAACACTATCTTTTGTAATGCCACCACCAACAAATAAAAATGCTTGCTTATTTTGTACGTGCATACATCTTAAATTTACAAAAAGCTGACTACTTTTAGCCAAACTATCTGACTTTTTTAAATTTAGTTCCCCTAAAAAACCAGTATAAAACGTGCGTTGGTAACTTTCATTATTTACAATAAAATCTCTTGCCAAATCTCTTGGTAGACCACAAACTGCTGGTGTTGGGTGTAAAGCTCTTATTAAAACTTCTAAGTTTGCATTTTCATTTAAAACACCTGTAACTTTTGTTTTTAAATGCAACAAATCTCCTGCTCTAACCGTCTCTGTTTTATCTATACTTAAGTTTTTTGCTATATCTTTTAATTGACTACCTATAAAATCTGTAACCAATTGTTGCTCTTCTAGTTCTTTAGATTTCCACACCGTTTTATTAGCAGCTGTATTAGGTTTGTATACCTGTGTACCTGCTAAAGACATTGTTTTAAAACTATTTTCTTCAGTAAATAATAAAGTTTCTGGAGTTGCACCAAACCATAATCCTATTTTAGGATGATACCATACATACACAAAAGCATTTGCGTAAGAAACCAATAAATTTTTATAAATTTCTAAAATATCAAAATGAGATAATTGAATAATTTCTTCTCTAGATATTACTACTTTTTGTAGCGGCGTATTTTTAATTTGAGCAATTGCTTTTTCAACAATTGCTATATGTTTTTCTTTATTGTTGTTTATAGATGTATGTGTTTTTTTGGCAACCTTTTCGTTTTCTAGTTTTAAAACTTCAGAAATACATAATGCATTTTCAACAGGAAACAATATTGCTTTTTGTTTGCTGCTAAAAGGTGCAAAAACAAAACCTTCTTCATTAAAATTACCAGTATATGTTAAGACATCATCTTGCATAAAAATACCATAAACCTCTTTTTTGTTAGGCTTTCTGTAGACTACAAAAGGAAGGCTATTTTGGTAATGTTGCGCTATTTTTTTAAGTAAACTATTCAATATAAAACTTATTTTTTTCTAATGTCTAAAACAATATTGGTCATTTTCGCAACAGAAATCAATTGCTCATCTTCATCTACTATAATTACCTCCCATAAATGGGTAGTTTTACCTTTATGAATATTTTTTGCAGTAGCATATACAACCCCCTCTTTTTTGCTTTTAATATGATTAATAGAAAGCTGTATACCGTTTATAAATTGGTTTTTATTGTCTATAAAAAAATTAGAAGCAGCACTACCTACACTTTCTGCTAAAGCTGCAGTAGCACCACCATGCAACTGCCCATAAGGTTGATGCACTTTTGAATTTACTGGCATTTTTGCAGTTAAAAAATCTGAACCCACATTAATATATTCTATATCAAGTGTTTCCATAAGCGTATTTTTAGAGTGCTCATTAAATTTTTTTAAAATAGCAATTTTGTCCATATCTAATTATTTATAAGGTAAAAATACATATAAAAAATTGTATTTTTGTTGCAGAAAAGTTAAAGCCTTTATGTACAAAATACGTATAATTTTAGATACCAAAGCAGATGTTATTAGAACTATTTTAGTATCAGATTCTTTTAATTTAGAAGACCTTCATTTTACCATTGCAAAATCTTTTGGTTTTGTTGGTCAAGAAATGGCTTCTTTTTATAGAACAGATGATGAATGGATACAAGGTGAGGAAATTCCTCTTTTTAACATGGCAGAAGCAGGTGAAGGACTTTCTATGCAAACCTGCAACTTAACAGATACTTTACCAGCAGAAAACAGCAAGCTAATTTACGTTTACGATTTTCTAAAAATGTGGACCTTCTATGTAGAAGTTGTGGAAATCTCAAATGAAATAAAAGAAGATTTACCAGCAATTATATTAACTGTTGGCGAAATACCAGAAGAAGCACCTGACAAAGAATTTGTTGCAGAAAATCCAGAACAATTATTTGGAGATGATGGGGATATTGATGATGAATATGGGCATTTTGATGATGATTTTGATTTTAATGAATATTAAAGTGATTAGAAACCTATTCAACAATAAATTAACATAAAAAAACGACAACTGTACAGTTGTCGTTTTTTGTAACTCAATCTTTTTGATATCTTCTAACTTTCTTATTCTTGATAAATCTGTTGCAATTTTGTTTTTTTGTTGAGTTAAAAGGTCTGCTATTGATTTGGATAAAGAACTTTCCGTTAAACTTCATTATAATCTTCTATAGTAGTTTTTTCTCCTCTAATTGCCCCTTGCACCATAATATATTTAAAAAGTAAATTTGTGGTGAAGTTTTTCCATTAGGTGGAAATGAAAAACGAATGTCTTTTTGATCGAAACAGAGTAGAACCGAAAAATTTTATGCTACGATAATCTAAAGTTTCTACATAATGCAAAACTGGTTTATTTAGAAAGTTTTTAGTTTGATTTTTAAAATATCTGTAAGCACAATTTCTAAGAAAATTTCTATAATATCAGAAGAAAAACATGTAAATAAATACTAGAATAATGTTTGCTATAGCATTACTCCAAACTGCAACAAAAAAAGGTAATTTGCTAAAATTAGCAGTAACATTAAAGTTTTCAATAGGTAAAGCGTAAAAATTACGTCTATAAAAGACAGTATTTTTGGAAATTTGATTGATGAAGAGAACGTTTGAGCCATTATTGTTTATTTTACTGTACAAAGTTAAACCCAACTATAACTTTTAAAATTATATAATTTTAAAAAGCAATACCGTAACAAATTCTTTAATTTGTCGTCTCAAATATATAATCAAATAAAACAATTTCTTTGAAAACAATTTTATCACTTAAAAACCTCGATAAAAAATACGGTAAAGTACACGCCGTAAATAATCTTTCTTTTGATATTGTAAAAGGAAATGTTTACGGCATTCTTGGTCCAAATGGAAGTGGAAAATCTACCACGCTTGGTATTATTTTAAATGTTGTTAATAAAACTTCCGGTGATTTTTCTTGGTTCGATGGTAAACTTTCTACCCATGATGCTTTAAAAAAAGTAGGCGCAATTATTGAACGGCCAAACTTTTACCCATACATGACTGCTTTTCAAAATCTAAAATTAATTTGCATAATTAAAGGAATATCCGAAGAAAAAATAGACGAAAAGTTAAAAACTGTAAACCTTTATGAGAGAAGAAATAGCAAGTTTCAAACCTTTTCTTTAGGAATGAAACAGCACTTAGCTATTGCCTCTGCCCTATTAAACGATCCTGAAATTTTAATTTTAGATGAACCAACAAATGGTTTAGACCCTCAAGGAATTCATGAAATTAGGCAAATTATACAAAAAATTGCAAGTACAGGCACTACTATTCTTTTAGCTTCTCATTTATTAGATGAAGTCGAAAAAGTATGCTCTCATGTAGTTGTTATAAGAAACGGTGTAAAATTATATGCAGGTCGTGTAGATGAAATGACCGCCTCTAAAGGTTTTTTTGAACTAAAAGTTGATCATAAAGAAGACGAATTGATAGCGATATTACAAAACCACCCAGCAATTGCTAAAGTTAGCAAAGAACATAAAACATTTATTGCTACTTTAAACATTAACTTAACAGCTACAGAAATAAATACCCTCTTATTTGAGAAAGGTATTGTTTTAAGTCATCTTGTAAAGCGTAAACCAAGTTTAGAACAGCAATTTTTAAACTTAACGAGTAACAATTAAAATATTTCTAAGTCTCTTATAAGACGAAAATTTCATCAACAAAAAAATAAAAAGCATGTTAAGATTATTAACTATAGAGTTTTACAAATTAAAATATAATAGAGCCAGTAAAGTTTTATCTTTTATCTATTTTGGTCTATTAGCTTGTATTGCTTTAATTGCTACCATTAAGTTTGATATTGGTCCAATTAAATTTCATTTAGCTGAAATGGGTATTTTTAATTTCCCATATATCTGGCATTTTAATACTTATGTAGCTTCAATTTTAAAGTTTTTTTTATTGTTAGTTATTGTTTCTATGATGTCTAATGAATACAGTTATAAAACCTTAAAACAAAACTTAATAGACGGTTTAAGCAAAAAAGAATTTATACTTACAAAATTTTACACTGTACTCTCTTTTGCTACTATTTCTACTCTTTTTGTGTTTATAGTATCCTTAATTTTAGGTTTTATATATTCAGATTATACAGAATTAGCAATTATAACATCAGACTTAATCTATTTATTTGCATTCTTTTTAAAATTAGTATGCTTTTTTTCCATGGGTCTTTTCTTTGGTATGTTAATTAAAAAATCTGCATTTGCTGTAGGTGCAATTTTAGTATGGTTTATTGGCGAAAATATTTTTAGAGGCTTTTTGTATTGGAATTTTAGAGGTGAAGAAACTACCGCTGAAATTGTAGCTAATATTATGCAATTTTTGCCTTTAGAAGCCATGTCTAACTTAATAAAAGAACCTGGCTCTAAATTAGGTGCAGTAAAAACGTTTGCCAACCAAATGGGAGAAACGATTACTAAAAATTATGCGGTAGAGTTTTCTACGATAGTAATAGTTTCTATTTGGACTTTTATATTTATGTATCTATCTTTTACCTTGTTAAAAAAACGCGATTTGTAGTACTTTTTAAATATATTTGACGTTTAAAATTGAAATACCGTCAAATGAAGAATTTATTACCCCTAATAGTATTATTTATTACTTTAAATGCATTTTCTCAAAAAGAAGCAAACTTTTGGTATTTTGGAAGTGGTGCAGCTTTAGATTTTAATTCAGGTTCTCCTGTGCCTGTTTCAGGCAGTCAGCTAAATACTTTAGAAGGTTGTTCTTCTTTTTCTGATGCAGATGGTAATTTACTGTTTTATGTTGGTGCACCAACAAATGATGACAGTTTACGAGAAGCAAGAAATCTAACCATTTGGGATAGAAATAATAACCCAATGCCAAATGCCACAGGTTTAAAAGGAGACTCTTCCAGTTCTCAATCTGCATTAACGGTACCTGCACCTGGCAAACCCAATATTTTTTATTTATTTACAGTAGGAACAACCGCCACAGGAAACTCACCTTTTCCTGGTACACCAGGTTTTTTTTACTATGAAATTGACATGTCTTTAAACGGTGGATTAGGAGATATAAATACAACTATTGGCGATACTACTGGAGCAGTTAATTTATCAGAAAACAAAGATAGTAATTGGACGGAAAAAGTTACTGCTGTTAGAGCTACAGAATGTAATACATTTTGGGTTATTTCTATGGTTCAAGGAACTGGAACTAGAGGGAATAATGAATTTTATGCTTACAGAGTAAATGAAACAGGAGTAGATATTGCAAACCCTGTAATTAGTAATATTCGTAATTTCTTTACAGATGATGTAAGAGGTTATTTAAAAGTATCTCCTGATGGAACCAAGTTAGTTGCTGCAAATATGAGCGCAGGAACCTTTCTTTTCGATTTTGATCCTGCAACTGGTGTAGTTACCAATTATAATGGAGAAAATTCACTTAGTAGATTAAATACATCAGGAAATGGATCTTCAGATGGCTATGGTGTTGAATTTTCTATTACAAGCAATGTTTTATACGTTTCTACCGGTTTTTTTAACGATCAAAGTTTAAATGCTATGCTATATCAGTATGACCTTAAGCAGGAGTCAATTGAAGATATAAATAATTCAAGAGCAACCATAAGAAGCTACAGAAATTCTAGAGCCGCTTTACAACTTGGGCCAGATGGAAAAATATATTGGTCTGCCAACAATTCAAATTCCATTAGCGTTATTAACAAACCCGATGAATTAGGAGAAAATTCTGATTATAGTCATCTATCTGTAAATGTTGGTACTGTTGCTACCGCTAGTCAAGGACTTCCACCGTTTTTATCCTCTTTATTACTGCCGATAGAAGTTACAGATTCAGACACAGCAACTATAATTAATAACCAAAGTTTAAGTTTTTGTACAGGTTCTAGTAAAACTATTATTCCTGAAGCACTTACAGGTACAGATTTAACATACGAGTGGTTTTTTAATAATGGTACTATAAGAAATACAATAGCAACAACACCTAATTTGACATTAACCGATTTACAACGAGAAAATTCAGGTACATACACATTAGAGGTAAACTTAACAGACGAGTGTGGAAATAACACAAGATTTGAAGCCAATTTTGAAATAAATATATTTGAGTCAGCGAGTGCAACAGCACCCGAAAATCTTATTTTTTGTGACACTGATAATGATGGCTTTAATACCTTTGATTTACAAGCAGAAAAATCGGATGAAATTAGAAATGGATTAGATGCTGGTCTTTTTGAAGTGTTGTATTTTGATAATCCTACAGACGCAAATTCAGGTGAAAACGCCTTACCTAATCAGTTTACAAATTTAACTCCATTTAGTTCACAAACCATATATGCTAGAATACAAAATATTTTTGTAGCTGATGTTTGTTTTGATATTACTACATTTACTTTAGCTGTAACAGGCCTTCCAATTCCTACACAACCAGAACCTTATAGAATTTGTGATAATTTAGAGAGTTCTAGCGATACAGATGGTATTATTAATACCTTTTTATTGAATACAAAAGATACAGAAATCTTAGGAGATTTAAATAGCGCACAATATAATGTAACCTACCACACTTCTCAGATAGGGGCTGCTAGTAATGATGCAAGTACACTAATAGATAAAAATAGTACTTACTCGGTTACAAATGCTGAAACCGTTTTTATAAGAGTTGAAAATGTAGACAATGCCCTTTGTTTTGACGCTAATTTAACTTTAGAATTAATTGTAGATCCATTACCAGTTTTACTTCCAAATCCCACTTTAGAACATTGTGTGGCTGCAGGTACTACTAACCCAACAGTTAATTTAACACTTGCAGAACCTAGTATTTCTAGCACCTCTAATGTACGTTTTGAATATTTTACAGATGCAGGAGGAACAAACACTATTACAGATATAACAGCCTATCCTGTGCAATCTAATATTACACAAAATGTATTTGTAAAGGTTTTTACACCTCAAAACTGTACAAGAGAAATAGTTACTTTACAAATTAATGTTGGTGAAACCCCAAATAATAATTATGCAGATCTACAACCTCCTGTTTGTGATGATTTTTTAGATGCTAATGGTAACAATACTCCTGGTAGTAATTCTGATACAGATGGAATTACAAACTTCTCTTTAAACGAGACTAATATTATGAGTGGTATTAATCCGCCTAACAACACAAGAGTCCTGTTTTTTGAAAGTTTAGCAGATAGAAATAACACCTTAAATGAAATAGACATTACTAACTTTAGAAATGATATTTCTAAAAATAATACAACCAATGTAGCTGGCGGAATTCAATTTCCTATTTATTATAAAATCCTGAGTAACGTTAACAACAATTGTGAAGGTTTAGGAGAATTCCCTGTGCAAATAAACACAGTACCCACAGCAGAAACAGTATTAGATTTAGAATTGTGTGATGATGTCGTAGATGGAGATAATTCCAACGGAATTGTGCAAAACTTTAATTTAGAGTCACAAAATTCAGACATATTAGGTACTCAAAATAGTAGTCAGTTTACGGTAACTTATCATGTTACTCCTGAAGATGCTAATTCTGGAAATGCTCCTATTCCCTCTCCTTTTGAAAATACTGTTGCAAATTCTCAAGAGATTTTTGTGAGAGTTACCAATAATTCAAGTGGCTGTTTTACGGCTCGTACTTCATTTAATATTATGGTAAACCCATTACCAAAAGCTAATCTTGTCCCAGATTTAGAAGTTTGTGATGATGATGCTGATGGTTCTGCAAGAAACGGATTTTCTCAAAATATAGATTTAGAAAGTCAAACTTTGGGTATTTTAGGTACACAAGATGCAAACAATTTTAATGTTACTTATCACAGAACTTTTGAAAATGCACAGAGTGGAGATACACCTTTAGTAACGCCATATTCAAACTTAACACCTAACCAAGAAACCATTTTTATTAGAATTGTAAATACCAACACAGGCTGTGCAAATACAATCTCTAATTTTAGAGTAATTGTAAATCCTGAGCCAGAAGTTAATCCTGTTTCCAATTTATCTTATTGTGATGATGCTATTGATGGAGATGATACCAATGGAATTATACAAAACATCGACTTAGAAAGTCAAATTCCTGCACTTTTAGGAGCTCAAGATCCAGACGATTTTATTGTTACCTTTCACAGTTCACCTTCAGATGCAACTTCTGGAGCTGCAGCAATTTCATCACCTTACACAAATACAAATTCCACAGAAACCATATTTGTAAGAATAGAAAATAAAGCTACAGGCTGTATTAATGATGATGGAAGTTTTGATGTAATTGTAAATCCGTTACCAAATTTTACAATAACAACACCACAAATTATCTGTTTAAACGATACGCCTTTAACCATTTCTGCCGAAAACCCAGCAGAAATTTATAACTACGAATGGAGAAATGCCAATGGAGATATTTTAGGAAATTCGCAAGATTTAGAAATAAGTGTTGGCGGAAATTACACTGTAACTGCAACAACTACAGATGGTACCAATTGCTCTAGAGTAGAAACAATTACTATAAATGAATCTAACCCTGCTGTTTTATTACCAGAATTTGTAACCATTGTAGATGAAGGAAATAATATTGGTAGTGAAAATAATTTATCGATTAATATCGACACTATAAGTAACAGCCTAGGTATAGGAGATTATCAATTTGCTTTAAGAAATGATGATAAAAATACCACAACATTGTTTCAAGATGAACCTATTTTTGAAAATTTAGAAGGTGGTATTTATACCATTATTGTAAATGACAAAAACGGTTGTAAACCAGATGCAACTTTGCAAGTATCAGTAATTCAATTTCCAAAATTCTTTACCCCAAATGGTGATGGCACCAATGATACGTGGGTAGTAAAAGGAGCAAATAGAGAGTTTTACCCAAATAGCAGTATTAATATTTTTAATAGATTTGGTAAACTGGTAGCACAAATTCCACTAGAATCTGGTGGTTGGAATGGTATGTACAATGGTAAATTATTATCTTCAGACGATTATTGGTATAATATTACCTTAATTCCTGCAGATAACACAAAACCAACAATCAACAAAAAAGGCCATTTTTCTTTGCTTAGAAGATAATTTTTTTGATTAAAGTAAAGTTGTATTTTAATTGCAACTTTACTTTAATTAGAAAATAAAAATACAATAACAATCCGTATTTTTACAGTATGGATTTTAAATTAGTTTCTGAATTTTCTCCAACAGGGGATCAACCACAAGCCATTAAAGAGCTTTCTGAATCAATAAGTGGTGGCGAGAAGTACCAAACCTTATTGGGAGTTACAGGTTCTGGTAAAACTTTTACAGTTGCTAATGTTGTAAAAAATGTGAAAAAACCAACCTTAGTTTTAGCGCATAACAAAACCCTTGCTGCACAATTATATTCAGAATTTAAGAAATTTTTTCCAGAAAATGCGGTTGAGTATTTCGTTTCTTACTATGATTATTATCAACCAGAAGCATACATTCCTGTAACAGGGACTTATATAGAAAAAGATTTATCTATAAATGAAGATATTGAGCGCTTACGTTTAAGCACCACTTCTTCCCTACTTTCTGGCAGAAGAGATGTTTTGGTTGTTGCCTCTGTTTCTTGTTTGTATGGTATAGGAAATCCTACGGAATTTAAAAAAAACGTAATTCCTATTGAAGTTGGGCAATTGATAAGTAGAACAAAATTTCTACATCAATTGGTACAAAGTTTATACTCTAGAACAGAACATGAAATTAAAAGCGGTACTTTTAAAGTAAAGGGAGATGTAGTTACCATTTATCCTTCTTATGGAGATAATGGCTATCGTGTACATTTTTTTGGTGATGAAATTGAAGAAATAGAATTGTTCGATTTAGAAAGCAATGCCATAATCAATACTTTTGAAGAACTACATATTTATCCTGCAAACTTATTTGTAACCTCTCCAGATGTTTTACAAAATGCCATTCATCAGATTCAAGAAGATATGATGAAACAGGTAGATTTTTTCAATGAAATTGGTAAACATTTAGAAGCAAAACGAATTAAAGAACGCACAGAATTCGATTTAGAAATGATACGTGAATTAGGGTATTGTTCTGGTATAGAAAACTACTCAAGATATTTAGATGGCAGAGAACCTGGTACAAGGCCTTTCTGTTTGCTAGATTATTTTCCAGACGATTATTTAATGGTAATAGATGAAAGCCATGTAACTGTGCCACAAACCCATGCCATGTATGGTGGAGATAGAAGCAGAAAAGAAAACTTGGTGGAATATGGTTTTCGTTTGCCTGCTGCAATGGATAATAGACCTTTAAAGTTTGATGAATTTGAGGTTATCCAAAATCAAACCATTTTTGTGTCTGCAACTCCTGCAGATTATGAACTACAAAAAACAGAAGGTGTTTTTGTAGAGCAAGTAATTAGACCTACAGGTTTATTAGATCCACCAATTGAAGTAAGACCAAGTCTGAATCAAATAGACGATTTAATTGAAGAAATTCAATTGCGTGTAGAAAAAGATGAAAGAACTTTAGCTACAACACTTACCAAAAGAATGGCAGAAGAATTAACCAAATACCTTACAAGAGTAGATATTAGATGTAGATACATACATTCTGATGTTGACACTTTAGAGCGTGTAGAAATAATGCAAGATTTACGTAAAGGTTTGTTTGATGTTTTAATTGGTGTAAACTTATTACGTGAAGGTTTAGATTTACCAGAGGTTTCTTTAGTGGCAATTTTAGATGCAGATAAAGAAGGTTTTTTAAGAAACGTAAAATCGTTAACACAAACTGTGGGTAGAGCTGCAAGAAATGTAAATGGTTTGGCAATAATGTATGCTGATAAAGTAACAGATAGTATGCAAAAAACCATAGATGAAACCGATAGAAGAAGGGAAAAACAAATTGCATACAATACAAAACATAATATTACACCAACACAAATCAACAAAAAAATAGAAGATACTTTAACCAAATCTGCAGTTTCTAGTTATCATTATGACAATGCAAAACAAGTGGCTGCAGAACAAGATTTGCAATATTTACCTAAAGAAGAAATTGAAAAACGCATAAGAGACACGCGTAAAAAAATGGAAGCCGCTGCAAAATCTTTAGACTTTATTGAAGCTGCAAAATTAAGGGATGAAATTGCAGTTTTAAAAGAAAGTGTATAAATTTACACTTTAAATTCTATACAAATTACGAACTGTATTTATCAACATCTCAATAAAACAATCATCAGAGTAATATTATCGCAATTAAATATTATAAACCTATTACAATTTGTTTTTGGGTATTCATTTTTATAGTTTTGCAATGTGACAGTTAGGATACACAAAGCAAGAAACTTCAGAATATTTAATTTCAACTTTTTAGTTTTTAGAAATCAAACTAAAAAATTTATACCTCCTCACCCTTTATTTTAAATACATTATTACTTGTATTTTTTCCTTGTTTAGATAAATATTTTTATTTATCCCCTATTTCTTATTAGCTTATTATAGCAATCACTTTAACGTTTTATAAAAACATTAAATCATAGATAATGACCATTGAAATTTTTGATGCCTTCAACAGGATGTCATTCTTAAACATTAATAGAATTACCAACTTTCTACACGAACATTTAGAGGATTGTAAAGATCCAAAAAAAGCTATTCTCAACTCTTTAAATTATGCTGCTAAAGAAATTACTAGTTTAGGAGGTTACACATTTGTAATGAAAAAAGGTGATGAAATTATTGGTGCGGTAGTTATTAATAAAACTGGTATGAGTGAATATCAATCAGAAAATTTAATGACTTATTTAGCGATTCATAAAAACTACAGGAAAAAAGGCTACGCTACAAAGCTAATTAAAAAATCTATAAATTATTGCAATGGTAACATCACTTTAAATATAAAAAAAGAGAACAAAGCTATAAAGCTTTTCGAAAAAAATGGCTTTGAATCAAACAAAATAGAAATGACTCTTCATAAAAAAAAGTAAATAATTAATAACAAATAATAAAAAGTAAAAATGAAAATTTTAGTTATCGGAGCAGGAAATATGGGCTTAACTTATGCAGAAGGAATGTCGAAATCAAAATTATTAAAGAAAAAAAATATTATGGTTTTAGACAATTCCGAAGAAAAACTAGAGGCACTGAATGAAATATCTCATTTCGACGCTTTTAAAGAATTAGAAGACTGTGTGCCTAAAGCAGATATTATTTTTATTGCTGTAAAACCTTATCATGCAGAGAATTTATTTAAAGCTTTAAAATCGTTTACAAAACCAGGGCAAGTTTTAATTTCTATAATGGCTGGTGTACATATTAACAATATTAAAAAATATTCTGGATTAACAAAAATTGTAAGGGCAATGCCCAATTTACCTGCTCAAATTGGTAAAGGATTAACTTCTTACGTTACTTCTCAAGAAGTTTCTCGAATAGAAAAATTAACTGTAGAAAGTCTGTTAGATACTACAGGAAAATCTATGGAAGTTACCAGTGAAAAATTTATTGATGCATCTACAGGTATTTCTGGAAGTGGACCAGCTTACGTTTTTTATTTTATGCAAAGTATGATGGAAGCTGCATTAAAAATGGGTTTCTCTAAAAACGATTCAACTGTTTTAGTAAGCCAAACCTTTACAGGTGCTGTAGAACTTTTTAATCAATCTAACCTTTCCCCTAATTCTTGGATGGAAAAAGTAGCCTCTAAAGGAGGCACAACACGTGCTGCTTTAGATTCAATGGAAGATAATAATGTAAACGAATTAATTAAAGATGCCGCTTTTGCTGCTTTTAATAGAGCTGTAGAACTGGGTAAAGAAAATTAAAAATGAACAAAGAAAGAATAGTTATTAAAGTAGGTACAAATGTAATGACAAATAGAGATAACAGAATTGTGAGACCTGTTTTAAGACGCTTGGTAAAGCAAGTTGCAGAATTGTATGAAAGAGGTATTTCTACCATTTTAGTTTCTTCTGGATCTGTAATTGCAGGTAGAGAAGTTTTAGGAGAATCTTCCATAGAAAATGAGCCACAAAGAAGACAGGTTTATTCTGCCATTGGACAACCAAGAATGATGCGTCATTACTATAACTTATTTAACGATTATGGTATGAAATGCGCACAGGTTTTACCTACAAAAAGAGATTTTAGTCCAGGAGTTCACAGGCAAAATATGATTAATTGTTGCGAAGGTTTAATGTCTGAAGGAGTTATACCTATTGCTAATGAAGATGATGCAGTTTCTGTAACCATGTCTATGTTTTCTGACAATGACGAATTGGCGAGTTTAATTGCACAGTTAATTAATGCTGATAAATTAATTATTTTAACAGACATTGATGGCCTGTATACTGGTCATCCAGATTCCAAAAATAGTGATTTAATATCCGATGTAAATCCTGATGAAAATTTAAATAAATACATCCAAAAAAACAATAAAAAACCAGGTGAAGGAAGAGGTGGAATGGGTTCTAAATTAGATTATGCACAAAAAGCTGCTGCTAATAATATTCCTACTTTTATTGCCAATGGAAAAAGAGATAATACAATTATTGATATTATCGATGGAAAATCTGTCGGAACAAAAGTAGCCTTATAAAAATAAAAGAGATGAAATTAATAAATACAGAACTAAAAAATAACGTTTTAATAAGTATGACAAAAATTCTCGATAATAATCGAGAAGAATTATTACAAGCAAATAAAAAAGATTTAGATGCTTTTTCAAAAGAAGATCAAGCTATGTTTGACCGTCTCATTTTAAACAATAAAAAAATTGATGGAATGATAAAAGCCATCAATGAAGTAAAAGCACAAGAAGACCCAGTAAATCAAATTATAAGTGATAAATATTTAGCAAACGGCTTACAAGTAACCAACAAAACTGCACCTTTTGGTACTATTATGATTATTTACGAATCTAGACCAGATGTAACCATAGAAGCAGCTGTTTTAGCCTTAAAAGCTAATAATAAAATACTCTTAAAAGGTGGTAAAGAAGCTATAAATAGTAATAAAGTTTTAGTGTCTTTCTGGCATAAAGCATTAATTGAAAATAATCTACCTACAGATTACATAAAGTTAATGCAACTAAACAGAGAAGAAACACAAGCCTTTTTAAAAAACCCAAAAGAACAATTAGATTTAATTGTACCAAGAGGTGGAGAAAAGTTAATTTCTTTTGTAAAAGAACATGCAACATGTGCTGTTTTAATTAGTGGTAGAGGAAATAATTTTATATATGTTGATAAAAATGTAGATTGGGATAAAACCTTAAATGTAATTATTAACGCAAAAACAGATAAAATTTCCGCTTGCAATGCTTTAGATAAAATTTTAATCAATTCAAATATTACAAATTATAACGCGAAATTAAGAGAGCTAGAAGCTATTTTAAAAGAAAAAAAGGTGGAAATATTAGTAGATAAAAAAGTAAAAGATACTCTAAAAGAGGCTACGTTAATAAAGGATGTAAGTATTTGGAAACAGGAATTTTTAGCTTTAAAATGTTGTCTTGGATCTGTTGATGATTTAGAGGAAGCTATTACTATTATTAATGAAAACTCAGGTGGTCATTCAGCTTCAATAATGACTAAAAATAATGATAATGCAAACAAATTTATGCAACAAGTAGATTGTGCTGCTGTTTATAAAAATGCATCTACACGTTTTACAGATGGTGGAGAATTAGGTGTTGGTGCAGAATTGGCAATAAGTACAGATAAGTTACATCACAGAGGCCCATTAGGTTTAAAAGAATTGGTGACCAACAAATACTATATTTTTGGAGATGGGCATTTGCGTGTCTAATATTTTTAACTTTGAAAAATAATCAAAAAAATATTATACCCATACAGGTAAAGGTTTATTTAGTATTAAATAAACCATAGGAATTTATAAAAACATGTTACCAATTATTTTTCTTAAGAAAAAGTTTTAAGCACCAAAATATAACTATATTAAATTGGGAAATACAAGATTTAAGTCCAGCCGTTTTTTAGAATCCAAATTTAAAAACGGGTAAAAATAGAAATGAAAAAGTATCTTTTTAAAGCGCTGTTAATATAGGGCTAATTAATAATTGTAGAAAGCATTTCTAAATACGGAAAACTAGTTATAAAGTAAATAAAAAAGTTATTGTAAATAGATTTATAAAATATTTAAGTTAAATTCTAAAAAATGAATAAAAACCCCCAAGAATTAAATTCTTGGGGGTTTAAAATTTATAAGATAATTCTATTTCTACCTTCTACTATAATTAGGAGATTCTTTCGTAATTGCAACATCATGAGGGTGACTTTCATTAATTCCGCTTGCGGTAATTCTAACAAACTTCCCTGTTTCTTTTAATGTAGCCACATCTTTTGCGCCACAATAGCCCATTCCTGCGCGTAAACCACCAATAAATTGATGTATACTTTCAAAAAGTTCTCCTTTATAAGGCACTCTTCCAACAATTCCTTCTGGAACTAATTTTTTAATATCTGCCTCTACATCTTGAAAGTATCTGTCTTTAGAACCTTGTTTCATAGCTTCAACAGAACCCATTCCACGATAAGACTTAAATTTTCTTCCTTCGTAAATAATTGTTTCTCCTGGAGATTCTTTTGTACCTGCCAATAAAGAACCTAACATTACAGAATCTGCACCTGCTGCAATCGCCTTTGGTATATCTCCTGTATAACGAATTCCTCCATCTGCAATTACTGGCACTCCACTACCTTTGATAGCCGCTGCAACTTCTAATACCGCAGAAAACTGTGGGAAACCAACACCTGCAACAACTCTTGTTGTACAAATAGAACCTGGTCCAATACCAACTTTTACAGCATCTGCACCAGCTTCTACTAAATATTTAGCAGCCGAAGCTGTAGCAATGTTACCCACAACAACATCTAAATCTGGAAACTTAGCTTTTACTTGTTTTAAAACAGTTACCACACCTTTTGTATGCCCATGAGCTGTATCTATAATTACAGCATCTACACCTGCATTTACAAGGGCTTCTGCTCTTTCAACAGCATCACCTGTAACACCTAAGGCAGCTGCAACTCTAAGCCTACCAAAAGAATCTTTATTCGCAATTGGTTTTTGGGTAACTTTTGTAATATCTCTGAAAGTAATTAACCCCTTTAAAACGTTGTCTTTATCAACAATTAAAAGCTTTTCTATTTTATGTTGTTGCAATATTAATTCTGCATCTTTTAAAGAAGTACCAACAGCAGCTGTAACCAAGTTTTCACTTGTCATCACTTCCACAATAGGTCTTTTACTCTCATGCTCAAAACGTAAATCTCTGTTGGTTACAATACCTCTTAAAATCCCATTATCATCTACAATAGGAATTCCTCCAATACCGTGTTCTTTCATGTTGGCATTTGCATCTGAAACAGTTGCCGTTAAAGGTAAGGTTACAGGATCTAAAATCATCCCAGACTCTGCACGTTTCACTCTTCTCACTTCTTGTGCTTGTTGCGCAATAGTCATATTTTTGTGTAAAACACCAATTCCACCTTCTCTAGCAATTGCAATAGCTAAGGCAGATTCTGTTACTGTGTCCATTGCTGCAGAAGCAATTGGTACATTTATAGTAATGTTTCTGGTAAATTTTGTTTGAATGTTAACTTCTCTTGGAAGTACTTCAGAAAAGGCAGGAACTAACAAAACGTCATCGTATGTTAATCCTTCTCCTACAATTTTATTTTCGTGTGCTGTCATGTGCAATTAAAGTATAATTGCGTGCAAATTTACAATTATTAATTGAGTTAAAAGTAAATAAATAGTTAAGATATTTTATTGTACTTACTAGTCCAACAATATGCACTAAAGTTTTTACCAGATGCTACCCCGTAAAAGAAAAACATACCAATAATTCCTTTTACAAAAAACAAGAATAAAATTGCCAATTCGCCAAAGTTAGACATGTCTCCATAAAATAAGTCCTTCGTGATAAAAGTACCAAATACGCTGGCAAGTAAAACTGCTATTAATAAATTTTCCACATTTTTAATTGCCCAAAATTTTGCTTTTCTCAATGGGTGTAAATCTGTCCCCCATTTGTGTATTAAATAATAATATCCATTTCCCATTGGTGCAAATAACAAAGGATCATCTGCCTCATTCAAGGTAAATAATTTTGATGGTGCTATAATTTTAAAACCGTCTAAAATGGTATTATGCTCCTCTTCTATCTGATTAATTTTAGAAACAACATCTTGCGGATAATCTCCTTTAAAATATTTTGTATCTAAAAAACGTAAACGGTAGTCAACACAAATTTTTTCTATCTGTGAAATGTGAAAAATTGCATCTGCAGATACTTTATCAATATTAAAAGAATTTAAAGTTCGGTTTATAGGTGATTTAGAAAGTCGCTCTAAAACAGAATCTTGTTTAATATCTATTTCATTAAAAATAGTTTGTACCCAAGATAGTACTTGCTCAGAATTTGTTTGTTTACCTCTAATTTCTATTAGTTTCTGTTGAATATCAATTGGTTGTAACATAATTTCTAAATTTTACTCGAAGATAGAACAGAAATCCCAATTTTCAAAATACTTCAGAAAAACCCGATTATTTAGAACTATTTTAAATTAAAATTTCAATTCTAAACCTAAATAAAAATTTCTTGGTGCAGAAGGTATAATTCCTGGCCCGGGATAACCTGTTGCTCTTCTTGTAAAATAATTAGCATTTAATAAGTTATTTACACCACCCTCTATTTTTGCAATTTTATATTTGTAAGCAAGACTAAAATCTAATATAGAATAAGCAGGTATTTCTCCTATGATACCACTAATATCTCCAGAACCAGAATTTTGTGCATCTGTAAATTGGCTAGATAAATACGTGTATTGCAAACTTGTAGTAAAATTTTTATACCCAAATTTTAGCCCTGTTTTTAAATTAACATCTGGCACAAATTCTACCCTCTTACCCAAAATACCGTTTGTAATTGCATTGGTGTATTCAGAATTTATAAAGCTAGTGTTTATGAAGTAATTCAACACAAAATCGTTATTCAACTGTAAAACCTTTTTTAAATTAAAATCAAATACAGATTCTACTCCCAAAATTCTAGCATCTCCTATATTTGTTCTTAACTGTCCCAAATTGTTTACTGGCGGAATTTCAGTAAACAAAAAACCAATTCTATTTTTATAGAACAATCCAAAAACATTAAAATCATAAGACACAAAATTATTCCAATTTCCTCTTAGACCAAAATCTGTAGAAAAACCATTTTCATCTTCTAAATTTACATCCACTGCATTCGCAGGATTTACAATATTAATATCTGAAAACGTAATAGACCTATAATTTTGAGAAATATTGCCATAAAATTCCAAAGATTTATTTTTTTTATAACTTGCCCCCAATCCTAATAAAATAAAAGAACGTTCTTTTACATTGTCTACTTCATTTACAATACTACCAATTGGGTTGCCTGCATTGTCTGTATTTGTAATTTTACCTAAACCATTGCTGGCTGTCTTTATATACTCTAAACGTGCTCCTGGCGTAACAGAAAACTTATCAGAAAAATAAAAAATATTTTCTCCAAAAAAAGCCAAATTTAAATTGGGATTGGTAAATTCTCCTTGAATTCTATAATCTGGAAACTTTGCTATAGCAGAAGAAAAATTAGCATCTGCATCTGCTGTTCCTGGCCCTTGTGAATCTGTATTTTCTGCTTTATAAAATTTTGTACCTATTAAAAAGGTAGCTTTTTTATTTGCAATTGTATACTTTTTTAAAAATCTTGCTTCAAAACCAAAATTATTAAAATCGCCAATTAATAATTCTCTTGCCCCACCAGAATCTGGTAAATCTACCCTTCTGTTTCTAAATCCTATGGCTTTTCTAGACGCATTTAAACCGAAAAAATTAAAAGAGAAATTCGCCTTACTATTAAATTTATGTTCCCATTTTAGATTGTACAAAAACCAATCTACTTTAAACCAATTTCTACTTCTGTTGCTCTGAAACGGATTTGCATTAAAACTAGTATCTGTTAAACCACCTGCCTGCTTTGCTAAATAGTCTAAATAGGTTAATTCTACCGAAAACGTATCTTTATCATTAGGTGCATATTTAAAATTGGCAAATGCATTTTTTGACTCAAAATTAGAGTTTGGTCTAAACCCGTCTCCTCTTTTATAATTTACATAAGTATAGTAAGAAAATTTACCTTTGGTGCCACTAACACTTGTAAAATTGGCAAACAAGCCAAAACTACCCGCAGTATTTCTTGTAATTAATTCAAAAGGTTTTTTACTTGGTTTTTTGGTGATAAAATTAATTAAGCCGCCAAATTGCGTACCATATTGTAAAGATGCTGCACCTCTTACAATTTGAATCTCGTCTAAACCTTCTGTTGCTGGTGTATAATAACTTTCTGGGTAACCCAAAACATCTGCACTAATGTCATAACCATTTTGCCTTGTGTTAAAATTAGCTGTTCTATTGGGATCTAAACCTCTGCCACCAATATTTAATTGCAAACCAGCATCATCATTTTGAAAAATATTTAAGCCTGCAATTTGGTTGTAAATTTGCCTGGCATTATTGGTTGCTAAATTTGCTGCAGATTGATTAACCAAAACAACCTCTGTTTTTTTTCCAGCAAAAATAGAAGTGCCTTCTACGTCTTTTAAACGTTTTAATTCGAATACTTTTTCTTTTCTAGCTTGAATTTGTATCTCAGATAAATCTTCGGAAAAATATGCTAGTACTACATTTAAATTGGTATAGTTTTCTGAGGTTACATATTTATTTTGCAACCTAAACTCTTCTGCGTAAAAAATTAGGCCTATCTCTTTATTTTTAATCGCAAAAGAAAACTTCCCTAAAATACCTGTTTGTCCTAATAAATTTCCACTTTGGTCATAAATTTGTACCTTGTTAATTGGTATATCTTTTTCTGTAACTACTTTACCAGTAATCTTATATTGTGCAAAAAGTAAAGATTGAAAACACAATAAAAAACCTAATAAAATTTTAATCTTCATATTTTATATACCTTTTATCTCTATTTTAGTAGAAAACGGAAGTATCCATTTTTTGTGTTTAAATGTTCTTTTTTCTTGGTACAAATCTACAGTATTATTCACAAATTTAGTACTTAATCTTCCATTAAGTGCTACATAACTTTCTGCAAAAACTGCTACATTTTTATGCCCTTGTTTTGTAAAATGATCTCCTAAAAAATGGGCATATTCTAAAATAAAATCAGGTTGAAAACTCATTTGTTTTTCTTGAAATGATGTTAAAAAATCAGTATTATCAACCATAAAAAATTTGCCTGTTTTGGTGTCTACAATTTTAAAATTTGTACTACCTGCCTTTTCCATGAGCATTACACGCCAAGAAAAACGATAGCCTTCTTCTGTCCAGAATAATTCTCCAGGATACAACAAATAACGCCATGGACATAAAAATTGAATCGCAAAAAATAAGATTAGAATTGGGTAGCTAATTTTTGCTATGGTTTTTGAAAATGTATAGTGATCAATTATTGAAATAGTATTCGCCTTCGATTGATTTTTTGACTTTTTTAGAAAAGAAAATTTAGATAAAAATTGTTGAATTATAGTGATTATTTTGTGATGTAATTTTGCATCAAAGAAAATTAATGCAGAAACAATCATAATAAAAGGAAACATACCAATTGGGAATAAAACTCTAGTAAATACATGAAAAAATACTACAAAAACAAAGGCTATAATGCGTGTTCTTTTGTACAAGAGTAAAAACGGAATTGCCAAATCATACAACATACCAGACCAACTCATGGCAAAATGAAACCAATTTTGCTGCATTAAGTTTTCGCCAATAAAAGGCAAATTATACTTAGAAGGCAACCAAATTTTTAAGGGTTGTGCTCTAAACAACCAATCTGAGTTTAATTTGGCTAAACCTGCATAAAAATAAACTACGCTTAAAAGAAGTTTTATACTGTCAATAGTCCACTTTGGTATGTTTGTGTATTTTTTTTTGTTGATGAAAGCATCTACAGAAAATGTAGCGTTTGCAGGTAAAAAAATCATTAAAAAACTAAGAATACTTATAAAATAATAATGGTTTAAATAGGTAGTTTTATCCATTAATTCAATGTACAAAAACGAAAGAAAAAAAGTAATTATAGCTACCCTATATTTGTAACCCATTGCCACAAACAATGCAGCTAAACCACAAATAACAAAAAATAAATACGTGTAATTACCAAGTGGTTTTACCCAACTAAAACCTAGGTAAGAAAAGTGAAAATTAGGTTTTAAATACAGTTTTTCTATCCAACCATTTGCCCAAAAACGAACAATGCTTGCAAACATCATTAAACCAAAAAACAAACGGAAAACAGCTAAAGGTGCTGCATTGGTTTGTTTTTTAAAATTGTACATAAATTTAGTATCATAAAAAAACCTGATTATATTTTTGTAAAAATATAATCAGGTAATTTCAGTTATTTAATGCTATAATTAATCGCCATCTGCATCTATAAAATCTACACTTACATTAAAAGCTTGCAACATATCTACTTTTATTAAAACTACAACTTTTTGTAATTCATCATAAGCCTTTGTCATTGCAGTATTATCTGTATTTACTTGATTGAAAAAATTGTCATCTAGTGTATTTATTTGTGTTTGTGCAGTCACTAATTGATTTGTAATGCTTGTAGCCAAATCTTGCCTGTCTAAAGACTCTAAATATTGTTTAAATGTTGGCAGCGTATCTGTTCCTTCAAAAAAAAGTTTTACTCCAGATAACGCTTCCAAAGCTAAAGTTTTAGAAATATCTTGTTTATAAAAACCTTCTACTTTTTCCGGTAAAGGGTTTGATGAAAAAATACCAGCAGGAATTCCTATTTTGGCAGCTCTTAAGTTTTTTTCGTAATAAAAGATATAATCGTTAATTAATTTATTTACACTGCTTGTAGCTGTATTAGAAACACTAGCTACAAAAGCACTTTTATTACTTATGAAATCGTTAACTACTTCTGTAGTTAAAGCATCCATTTGAGCTAGAACATCTGTTAAATAAGCTTTATAATTATCTTTATTTTCAGTTGCTGTGTATTTCTCTAAAATGGCTTCATCTGAATCTGCTAAACCATGTAATAAATAATCTAATGCAGGAAAACCTTGTGCATCGTGATTATTAGGGCTATCCAAATCGTAACTACCACTTGCAATATTGTTTTCTACATCTCTAACAGTTAAAGGATAAATATTCATAAAAAAAGAATATTGAATCTCTTCTGCTCTGCCAATATTATACATTTCTATATGTTGCCAAGACTTATAAGCATTTAACCAAGAAGCTCTAAGCGTATTCATATTTTGAATATTTGGAGTTGCTGTAAAAGTTTCTCCATCTTGTTTTAAAGCACTCATTTTAGTACTAAAATCTTCGTAAGAAGGTATAATAATGTTGTCTGTAATGTTTGTTAACATTGCAACTCTATCAAAACTATCTGTAATAACTTCTGAATCATTTTCACTGGAAGAACCACAAGAAGTTACTACTACTACAAATACAAAAAGGTAAAAAATTTGTTTTAACATATTATTTCTATTTATTCTAAATAAAGGCACAAAAATAGTAAAAACCAATCTTAAAAAGACTACTTTTTTACAAAAAATATAGATTAACTACCGGCCTCTGTTACTGTAAATTTAAATTTTGAAGCAATTGTAGCAGACATTTCATCTAACTTTTCATTGGTAAGATCCCAAAAACCGTCACCAGCCATTAAAGTTGATAGAAATGCATCTACTTCTGCTTTTGTAAAATAAGGTACATTAGTATTTGGCTGTCTTGTAAACTGTAAACTGTAAATAAAACCATAACCTTCAGATAAATCATGAAAAGCAGTTGCTTTATCATTTGCCAAAGTACTTTTAGCTTGTTGCAAATAATACACAGCTCTTATACCAATTATTTCAGAGATTTTTTCTCTTAAGATATTTGCTTGAATATCTCTTGTTGCATAATCTTTAGCAACAATAGCAGCTCTACCCAGTTTAAAAGCGTCGTAAATTTCTTTTGGCTTTGCACCAAAATCATCATCACCTACTAACCTACCTACGTATTTATTTAAATAGCTATCTGCTCCAAAAACAGGTACTTCTGGGTTTGCTTCATTACCGTATAAATAACCAAAAGCTTCATCCCATTTATGCTCCATAGTTGTGTAATTTTTACCACTAGCTGTAACGTCTCCATTATTATCTTCTACGTTACTTGCCTCATCTAAAACACTTGTACTTAAATAATTGTTTAACATTTGGTCTAACATTAAACCACCTATTAATCCCTTTACAATAGCTTGATCATATTCTAAACCTTTTGCATTTACCCATCTTGTTGCGCCTCCACCAGCTTCTTGCATTTGGCCTGCAACACCTTTGGCTGCATCTACATTCCAATTCGGAAAAACATCATTTACCTGTGCTGCAATCCAACTATCAAAATCTGCTTTAATTGCTGCTGCATCTGTAGTGTTAGCCGAGAAAAAATCTCTAGAAGCCGCTACTTTACTTTTTACATTTTTAGAAGATGCATTTAAAGCTACCTCAGCAAAGGATGCTGCCCCTTCTGTATGCGCAAATTTTGCATTTAAAGATGCTAAAGTTTCACTATCTGGCTTTAATAAACCTTTTGCCAATTCGTCTGCCATTCTAATTCTTGTCGTTTGTCCGCTAAAACTAACAGAAGTTTCTCCACCTCTTTCAAAACTATAAGTTGCAGGCGCTACTGTATTTACAACGTTTTCCTCTTCACTGCTAGAACAAGACATTAAACTAGCTACTATGGCTAGAGAAAGTATTACTTTTTTCATTTTATTAAGATTAATTATAAATAATTTAATTGATTTTTGGCAAATGTACAATACAATAATAGTTTATCAAAGCTTATTTAGAATAAATTAAAATAAAAATTGTAATTCGCAACAAAAGGTTTGAAATTTTTTATTTATTCTAAAAAGAGTGACCTTAACTTTTAAATAATTCCTACTTTTAGTACAAATAATTTACAATATACTTTATGAGCACGCGTAATATCTTTGCAATATTCCTTTTAATAAGCTTAGTTAGCTGTAAATCTGCTAAAAACAGTGTTGATGCCTCTACCCTAGCCTACACTAGTTTTAGAGAAAGTCAAAAATCTTTTTTATCTTCTGATGGAACCCTAAAATATATAGATAAAGGGCAAGGCAAAGTACTATTATTGTTACATGGTGTACCTACATCTTCTTGGTTATATAGAAAAATGATTGATGAATTGGTTGCTGAAGGTTACAGAGTAATAGCACCAGATATGCTAGGTTACGGAAATAGTGAAAACCCAAAAGGGTATGAACTTTACAACGCTGAAAATCATGGTAAAAGGATTTTAGAATTAATGAATGCCCTTAATATAAAGAGTTGGACACATGTAACCCATGATGCAGGAGGCTTATGGACTTGGGAATTGTTAAAACAAGATAAAAAAAGAATAAATAAATTAATAATACTCAATTCTATTGTTTTTGAGGAAGGTTTTAATCCGCCAATTAGAATGAAAAAAGGTTTTTTTGCTAAAACCAGTATGTGGATGTATAGCAATGGTGTAACAACTAATATGTTGCTAAAAGCACTATTTAAAACTGGTTTGGTTAACAATACGCTTTCTAAAAATGAAATTGAAGGTTATAAAAAACCCTTAAAAGAAGGAAAAACAAGAGGTATGTATTACTTTTTTAGTAAAACCTGTAATACACTACCAGATTACGCTGCGCTTATAAAAAGTTTACAAATTCCTGTTGTTGTTATTTGAGGAAAACATGACAAAATGTTGCAAATAAAACCTCAAAAGCAACAATTAATTACAACTTTAAATATTACCGAAAAAGATATACATATTATTGATGCAAAACATTTTATTCAAGAAGAAAAACCAAAAGAGATTAATAAGATTATACTTAATTTTCTAAAAAAATAAAACTATATTTTTCAATTAACATTTAACTAAAAACCTCTAAAGCTTTATTGTAAGCACTCTCAAAACTCATAGGCTTTATATTTGTATTTGCTTTTGCTGAAGTAAAGTAAGACAATAACTTTTCTGTTGGCATATTACCTGTAAGTTCGTCCTTTGCCATTGGGCAACCTCCATAGCCTTTTATTGCACCATCAAATCTGTAACATCCTGCTTTAAATGCAGCGTCTACTTTTTCGTGCCATTTATCTGGCGTGGTATGCAAATGTGCACCAAATTCTATATTGGTATATTGTGGTATTAAATTAGAGAATAAATAATCAATTACGTCTGGTGTAGAACTGCCAACAGTATCTGATAACGACAAAATTTTTACACCCATATTGGATAATTTTTCTGTCCAATTGGCTACAATATCCACATTCCAAGGATCTCCATAAGGGTTACCAAAACCCATAGATAAATAGGCAACAACTTCTTTATTTGTTTTAGAAGCGATATTTAAAATTTCATCTAAGGTTTTTATAGATTCTGCAATTGTTTTATGTGTATTACGCATTTGAAAATTTTCTGAAATAGAAAATGGATATCCTAAATAATCAATTTCTTCAAATTGAGAGGCATCATTTGCGCCTCTTACATTTGCTATAATTGCTAATAATTTACTTGTGGTGCTAGATAAATCTAATTGCCCTAAAACTGCAGCTGTATCTCGCATTTGTGGTATCGCCTTTGGCGAAACAAAACTGCCAAAATCTATAGTATCAAAACCTACTTTTAATAGTGAATTGATATACAATGCCTTTTTTTCTGTAGCAATAAAGTGAGATTTAATACCTTGCATGGCATCTCTAGGACATTCTATGATTTTTACATTTTTCATTATCTCAAAGATAGCCAAACAAAGTGATTTCTAAAATTTTTTAAATTGTTTATTCTATAGTTTTCAATACATTCGTAATCTAAATGAAACATCCTAAATTTATCTTATTTATAATTGTTATTTCGCAATTCTTTTGCACATCTTTATGGTTTGCAGGTAATGGAATAATAAACGATTTAATTGCTTTTTTTAGTTTAAAAAGTACAGATTTGGCACACCTTACTTCTGCTGTACAATTTGGTTTTATAAGTGGTACACTAGTTTTTGCCCTTTTTACAATTGCAGATCGCTTTTCACCATCTAAAGTATTTTTTTTATGTGCAGTTTTAGGCGCATTTTTTAATTTTAGTATCAATTTTAATGGCAATACCATAGGTAGTTTATTGTTGTTTCGTTTTTTAACTGGCTTTTTTTTAGCAGGAATTTATCCTGTAGGAATGAAAATTGCAACCGATTATTTTAAAGAAGGTTTAGGAACTTCTTTAGGGTTTTTAGTTGGTGCTTTAGTTTTAGGTACTGCCCTACCCCATTTATTAAAAGATTTATTTACTAATTTTAAATGGCAAACTATTGTTAATACAACTTCTAGCCTTTCTATTTTAGGTGGTTTTTTTATGCTTTTACTAGTGCCTAATGGTCCTTATAGAAAAAAAGCAAAAAAATTAAACCTTTCTGTTTGTTTAAATGTGTTTAAAAACATCAATTTTAGAAAAGCGGCATTTGGTTATTTTGGCCATATGTGGGAACTCTATGCTTTTTGGGTCTTTGTACCTGTAATTTTAGAAATTTATAGTAGCAAACAACAAATAACACATTTTAATATTCCCTTATTATCTTTTCTAATAATTGGTATTGGAAGTTTGGCTTGTGTTTTAGGTAGTTTTGTAGCTATAAAATTTGGTGCTAAAAAAACAGCATTTTATGCGCTAACGTTGTCTTGTTTGTGTTGTATTGTTTCTCCGCTATTTTTTATAATAGACAATGAAGTTATCTTTATAATATTTTTACTTTTTTGGGGAATGGTTGTTATTGCAGATTCGCCTTTACTATCAACTTTAGTAGCCAAAAATGCACCCGAAAAAGATAGAGGTACTGCTTTAACAATAGTAAACTGTTTAGGGTTTTCCATAACCATAATTAGTATTCAATTAATTGGTTACTTAAGAGTGGAATTTTCAGAAATTTTAATTTTTGTTTTTCTTGCTATTGGTCCAATAATAGGCTTATTTTCTTTAAGAAAAAGTAAATCTTAACTTAGGGTAGTTTTAATGGTTTTAATAAAATCTGCTGCAGTATAAGGTTTTCCTATAACTGAATTAAAACCAATTTTTATATAGCGTTCTATATCTTCTTTTGCAGTGTTTGCAGTTAAGGCTAAAAAAGGAATTGTGCTATTATCTTTAAAAAACTCGTATTTTTTTTGTACCAATTGTTCTCCTGTAATATTTGGCATATGTATGTCTAATAAAACGATATCAAATGCTTCTTTTTTTAAGATATTTAAAGCTTCTAAACCATCTTTTACAAGGGTAAAGTCTACTTTTTCTTTCTTTAAAATGTGTGCAACTATAGTCTGATTTAAAGCATCGTCATCTGCGACTAATATGCGTTTTCCATTTAAATCTACCCCTTTAGTAAGTTGGTTTGTTATAGTATTTTTATGCTCATTTTTTTTAGATTTCACTTTTAAAAATGGAATAGTTACTGTAAAAGTAGTACCAACATTCAACTTACTATTTACTGTTATTTTACCATCCATAGCTTTTAAAAGCCGTTTTACAATAGATAAACCTAAGCCAGCTCCTCCAAAAACTCTATTGTCACTTTTTTTGTTTTGTGTATACTCATCAAAAATTTTAGAAACTTGTACGTCCATCATTCCTCTTCCTGAATCGGAAACTAAAAACCCGATGTAAATTTTTTCATCGGTTTCCTTAACTACTTTTACATCTATTTTAATTTCTCCTTTCTCTGTAAACTTTAAAGCATTAGAAAGTAAATTAGATAATACTTGGTTTAAACGAACATCATCTCCTAAAACAAGTTTTGGTAATTCTGTATGATTGCTTAAAACTAAACGAACTGTATCTTTTTTATTCTGGTGGGTATAATTTTCGAAGCAATTTTTTACAATCTCTGCAATTTGTATTGGTTTGCTTTCTAAGCTTAATTTACCAGCTTCTATTCTAGATAAATCTAAAATATCATTTACAATAACTTTTAAATGTTCTCCAGAGAGTGATAAAAGTTTACTGTACTCTTTAACTTTAGCGTTGATATCTTCTTCAGAAATCATTTTAGAATAGCCTAAAATAACGTTTAACGGATTTCTAACTTCGTGACTCATCATTGCTAAAAAACGAGTTTTTTGTTCATTGGCTTTATCCGCAATTTTTCTAAGTTCTTCTAATTCTTTATTTTTCTCATCTATCTCTCTTTTTAAAAAAAATAAATCGTTTCTATTTTGGTTTAATTGATTTACAAACTTGTACACACTTGCTCTATTATGTACTAAAACAGTTACATTGTTTATTTGTTTCTGTAGTTCAACATCTACATTATATTCTACACCATTAGAAACAATTAACATCCCTTCTAATAAAAATGATCTGTTTTCTTCTATAGCCTCTAAAGTGCCTTGCAAAAATGGGCAAGTTTTGTAAATTGAATCTTTTACAGAAAACTCATTTTTAATAAAATTACCTGCATCTATACTAATTATTTCCCCAGAAAACTGGGTTGTAATTTGTATAAAGATTGATGCAATATTCTTTGGTATCAAAATAGTTTATTTTATGGCTTGTGCCGCTAATTTTAAAAAAGCGTCTTCTACATTATCATTTTCTTTAGCACTTGTAATCAAATCTATTGGCTCGGCAATAGTTTCTTGTAAGCTAATTATGGCTTCTTGGGTTAATAAATCTTTTTTGTTACCAACTACAGTAACTTTATCTAAACCAGATAACTCTTTAATATTTTTTATGTAAGAAGTAATATTATTGTATGTCTCTGCCCTACTAACATCAAAAACATACATTGCTGCACTTGCTCCTAAAAAATAAGATTTGGGTATTTTTTCATCATTATGAGTACCAGCAACATCCCAAATTAAAAGCTTTATTTCTTCATTTTTATACTGTACGAGTTTAGAACTAACGCGCACACCAATTGTACTAATATAATCTTCAGAAAATTCGTTTAAAACAAACCTTCTTATTAGTGAAGTTTTGCCAACTCCAAAATTACCAACTAACAAGACTTTTTTAGCAACCATTTTTCAAATTCTGTTTTTAAGCTATTAAATGGCGTTCTATAAGCACATTTAATTTAGTTTCGTCTTTTAAATACTTGCGTTCTCGTAATATGACTTCTGCCAAATTATTGGTATTATCTACTATTTTTTCTTTAAAAGCGGCTGTTAAAACTCCAGAAGTGGCAATAGCGATATATACCGTATTAAAACTGATAATAGTTAGCTGAAAATTGTCAAACTTTATATCTTCTAAACTCTGATTTTCTTTAGAAAAAGCGTCTTCAGCAAAAGATTTAATAGCGGTTAACATGCCAGAAATCATATCTTTATCTGCTATATCTCCTTTAGAATAATTACCAAAAAGCAAACCTGAATCTTTCTCAATAATAAAAACTTGCTCTATACTTGCTTCAAATACTTCTTGCAAAATATCATCTGCATCTGTATTTTTACCTTTAATAAATCGTTTAAATATTTGTTTTACAGAAAACTTTTCTGAAATGGTTTTATTAATGCGTTCAGACAGTTTGGTAATTTCACTAACAATTGCTTTTTTTATTAATTTACCCATAATTGGGTACAAAGCATCTACAACCTCGTCTTGAGAATTTCTAATTTGAGATTTAATAGTTTCTGTAATTGTAGTTCCAAAATATTCTGGAAAGTTTTGGCGAAGATCTTCTATTCTTTTATCTATTAAAGGATCTATACTTTTTTCTAATTTTTCCTTTAAAATGATTTCTTTACTTAAAGCTGTAAATTTTTGTCTATCGTCTTCTAGCAAGAGCTCTTTGAGTAACTCAAAACGATTATCTTTTATATTATTTACAGTTTTATTTCCCATTTATTCTTGCAGCATTTGCGCAATCTTTGCTAACGCTTTTCCTAATTTTTTACGGTCTGCTTTTTCATCTTCTAAATCAGCAATTTTTTTATCTAAATCCTCATTTAAATCGGCTATTTTGTGCTCCATTAAACTTTCTAGATCCGCTAATTTATTTTCTAAATCTGTAACTGAGTCGCTTAATTTTTTCTCGTTACTATCTTTTAAGGCTTTAATTCTATTAAAAACATCCTCAAACTCAGAATTATACTGTTGAATGTTTTCACCGAAAATAAGGTCTCTTACTGCTGCAATTCTATTATCTACTTGCTGTTTTTCTTCTTCTGGATTATTTTTTTCAGACATTTTCTTACTTTTTAAATTTTAAAATTTTTAGAGTGTTTTGTACAACATTAAAAACTTTAATATTGTAGGGTAAACAAATATACATTAAAATTTATTTTGATAAAGTTTAGATTTCTATTTTTAATCCATCGTAAGCTAAAAAAACATTGGGTGGCAATTGTTTAGATACTTCTTTATGAAAACCTAATTTATGACTAATATGTGTAAAATATGCTTTTTTAGGTTTTATTTCGGCTACAAACAAAAGCGCTTCTTCCAAATTAAAATGTGTGGGATGGGCAGCTATTCTTAACGCATTTACAACCAATACATCTAAATTTTTAAGTTTACTTTTTTCTTGCTCATCTATAGATTTCACATCTGTTAAATAGGCTAAATTTTGAATTCTATAACCTAAAATAGGAAGCTTACCATGAAAAACGTGTATGGGAATTATTTCTAAATCATCTACAAAAAAACTGCTTTTGTTTACTAAATTCGCTTTTACACTTGGCGCTCCTGGGTATCTGTTTTCTGTAGAAAAAATATATTGAAACCTTTGCGTTAAACTCTCTAAAGTTCTATCATCTAAATAAATAGGCATTTCCCCTATTTGATAACAATAAGGTCTTAAATCGTCTAAACCTGCAGTATGGTCTGCATGCTCATGAGTAAATAAAACAGCATTTATTAAAGCTACATTTTCTCTAAGCATTTGTTGCCTAAAATCTGGACCGCAATCTATTACATAATTTTTATTATCATAAGAAAACAAAACCGAAGAGCGTAAACGTTTGTCTTTTAAATCTGTAGATAAACAAACCGGATCTTTGCTCGAAATCATAGGAATTCCTTGGGAAGTACCTGTGCCTAAAAATGTAAGTTTTAACAGTTTTTTATTAGTTTTCATTAAAACAAAAATAGTATAAAATTGATGGATTGCACAGTTATTCCGTACATTTGTTAGAACTAATAAAAATCATTTTATGGCTGTTTCTTTAAAAGGAGATCAAGAAATAAGTAGTGTACCTACTACCAAAAACAAAGCACTTAGAATTAACTTAAATTCAGATATTTACGGAACCTTTGCAGAAATTGGTGCTGGCCAAGAAACGGCTAGAAACTTTTTTAGATCTGGTGCGGCTTCTGGTACAATTGCCAAAGCTATGAGTGCTTATGATAAAGATTTCTCTGATGCCATTTATGGTATGGAAGAAGACAGACGTTACGTAACTCAACCTCGATTAAAAAAGATGCTACGTCATGAAATTGATTTAATGGAAGACCGTTTAAGCAGATCTAAACATCCAGATAAATTATTTTTTAGTTATGCAAACACGGTTACCACAATAGATTTTGCTAAAAAATTTAAAGGCCATGGTTGGGTTGGTATTCGCTTTCAATTAGATCCTTTAGAAGAATATAATGAAGTTATTTTACACTTGCGTTTTAAAGAAACAGATGCGCGTTTGCAACAAGAAACATTAGGTATTTTAGGTGTAAATTTAATTTATGGTGCTTTTTACTTAAACGATAACCCTAAAGAATTGGTAAAATCTTTTTACCATAATCTAAGTCAAGATCAATTAGAAATTGATATGATCAATTTCTCTGGACCTCGTTTTATGTATGTAGATAATCGCTTAATGAGTTTACAACTGGTTAAAAACGGAATGACAAATGCGGTAATGTTTGGTCCAGATGGAAACAACTTATTACCTGCTCAAGTACTTTACAAAAAAAACATCTTAGCTTTAAGAGGTAGCTTTAGACCCGTAACTAAAGTAAATATGGATATGTTTGAAAAGTCTAAAAGACTGTTCTTACAAGAAAATAAGGTGCAAGAAGAAAAAACACAAATCATTTTTGAAATTACATTAAGTAACCTAACATCTGAAGGTAAAATTAACGAGAGAGATTTCTTAGATAGGGCAGAATTACTATGTTCTTTGGGCCAAAATGTTATGATTACTAGTTTTCAACAATACTTTAAATTGGTAGAATATTTTAGTGAATTTACCAAAGAAAGAATGGGACTTGCAATGGGAGTGCACAATCTAGTGCAAATTTTTGATGAAAAATACTACAGAAATTTAAGTGGAGGAATTTTAGAAGCTTTTGGTAAACTATTTTATAGAGATTTAAAAGTATATATGTATCCTTATCACGATCAAGAAACAGGTGAATACATAAATAGCGAAAACCTTAAGGTACATCCTAGAATGAAAGAATTGTATAAATTCTTTAAAAACAACGGTCGTTTAATAAATATTGATGATTTTGATAAAAAAATTATGGATATTTTTTCTAGAACAGTACTTAAAATGATTACTGAAGGAGAAAAAGGCTGGGAAGATATGCTGCCAGAAGGAATACCTGAAATTATAAAACAAAAGCGTTTGTTTGGTTATTCTAGAACGCGTATTAAAAAATAATTTTTTTTCTTTTTAAACCTTTATTAAATACTGCTGTCTAAATAAAAAATAATTAATTGACAGACGAAATTAGTTTAATTGAACAATTAGTAAATCCAAAAACCAAAGAAAAGGCTTTTAGGCAATTAATAGCGTTATATAAAGAGCGTTTGTATTGGCATATTCGTAAAATTGTAATTACGCATGCAGATGCAGATGATGTTTTACAAAACACATTTATAAAGATTTATAAAAATATAGATAAATTTAACGGAAAAAGTAAATTATTCTCGTGGATGTATAGAATTGCAACCAATGAAGCCATAACTTTTATAAACAAAAGAGCTAAAAATAGAAATGTAGACATTTCTGAGTTGCAAACACAATTGGCATCAACTTTAGAGAGTGATGTTTATTTTTCTGGTGATGCTATTCAATTAATATTACAAAAAGCTATTGCTACTTTGCCACAAAAGCAACAATTGGTTTTTAACATGAAATATTTTGATGAACTCAAATACCAAGAAATTTCAGAAATATTAGATACTTCTGTTGGGGCATTAAAAGCATCCTATTTTCATGCAGTAAAAAAAATAGAAAATTTTGTAAAAAATAATACAAATTAAACCTTTTGTTTCAAAAAAGGTCTAAAGTTTAAGATGGAAAGCAAAAATAAAAATAATAACGATTTTTTTAAATCTATAAAAGATAAAAACAGTGGTTTTACAACTCCTGAAAATTACTTTTCTAACATAGAGGATAAATTAACGGCAGCTATTTTTGAAGAACAGCTGCCAACTAAAAGTGGTTTAAAAGTACCAACAAATTATTTTGAGAATGTAGAAAATAAAATACGACAGAAACTTGAAAAACAAAATGATACAAAAGTAGTTTCTTTAAAAGCTAAAGTTTTAAAATATGTGCCTTTAAGTGTGGCTGCTTCTATAGTGCTAATTTTAAGTATAAATTACCTTACAACAAGCAAGCAAAATTTAAACTTTAATACTATTGCACATACTGATATTGAAAATTGGATTGTAAATAACTCAACAGCGTTAACTACAGAAGATTTTGCTACGATTCTAAATACTGAAATAATGAACGAAGACGATTTTGTTTTTACAGAATTAAATAACGATGCAATAGAAGATTATTTATTAAATACAGATCACTCTTATTTACCTATAGAAAATTATTAATATGAAAAAACACATACTATTATTGGTACTTCTAATAAGTACTTCTTACACATATTGCCAAGTTCCTAAAGAAAGTAAAGATAAAATTAGAACTTTAAAAGTTGCTTATATTACAGAACAACTTGAATTAACGGCTAATACAGCTCAAAAATTTTGGCCAGTTTATAATGCTCACGATTATAAAACCAACAAATTTATTAGAAGAAAAATTGAGGAAATAAAAAGAGAAATTAAGCAGGCAGGAGGTGTACAAAATTTAGATGATAAAAAAGCAAAAGAACTTTTTGACAACATCAGAAATCTTCAGAAAAAAAAATATGAAGAGGAAGAAAAATACATTGCCAAATTGAAAGAAATTTTATCTATTAAACAAATATTAAACTTACAAGTTTCAGAAAGAGAATTTACAAGAAAATTGATGCGAAAGTACGGTAAGAGAAATAAAGAATAACTGGTAAGTATTATTTGTAATACAAAAAAGAGGCTTACAGCCTCTTTTTCTATTTTATAATGTTCATACAAACCATTAAATCTGGTTTATTTTCAGTAAATTTTTGTAGCCAAATTCTTAACTCACTAACTTCATAGGGTAACAACCTTTTAATTGCCTTGTCTAATTCTCTACAAAATAATTCTGAGTTAAAACTTACTTTCTGTAACACGGTTATCGTGTACTCAAACATTGCTCTTGCCATAGTTTTATTTTATAATTAGTTAAACGTAAAATTCTGATAATTAGCATTTCATAACCAACCAAATATAACAAAAAAACCACTAAATTAAATTTAGTGGCTGTTAAAATATGCTTAAAATGTATTAAGATTAAAGTGCGTTTGCCTTTTCTATAAGTGCTAAAGCCTTTGTCTCTAAATCTGCACTCACTTGCTTAAAATGTGTTTTTTTATTTTCTGCTTTTGCATGCACTTGTGCAATTAAAGCATCAAAAGTTTCAATAGTTTCGTCTATAATTGCTTCCCCTTTCTTTCTATCTGCAGAACCTTGCATTTTTTCAGAAACATAACCAATAATATCTCCTAATGTATAATTAATGTCTTTTTTTAAATTTTTAATGCTTGCCATAATATGTATTTTTTTGAAGTTACAAATTTACTTTAAAATTTTAAAAGAGCGCTAAAACTTCCTTGATATTTGTTAACGTTTGGTAATTTGCATTATCAGATTCAACTTTTGAAACTTCTTCATGAACCCAAGTTGTATGAAAAGGCACATGCATTGCTGTTGCCCCAATTGCTAACAATGGTAAAACATCTGATTTTAAAGAGTTTCCTATCATTAAAAACTCATTTGGTGCAATATCTAAATGTTTTATTAATTTACGATAATCTTTCTCTTTTTTGTCACTCATTACCTCTATATGATGAAAGTATTTAAGCAAGTTCGACTTTTCTAGTTTCTTTTCCTGATCTAATAAATCGCCTTTTGTAGCTACAATTAGTTTATACTTACCTTGTAAATTGTGCAACACCTCTTCTACTCCATCTAATAAAACAATTGGTTTTGCTAACATGGCTTTACCAATATCTAAAATTTTATTAATAATTGTTTGCGGTAAATTATAATTTGATAGCTCTAAAGCACATTCTATCATAGAAAGTACAAAACCTTTAATTCCATAACCATATATGGCTAAATTTTTAATTTCAGTTTTAAATAATTCTTGATCTATTTTGTTTTTGGTTTCGTATTTAGATAGTAAAACTGCAAATTCTTCTTCTGCTTCCCTAAAATAGGTTTCGTTTACCCAAAGTGTATCATCTGCATCAAAAGCAATAACTCTTATAGCTGAATTCATTTTTATAATTTCAAATATTGTTTGGCTTTTTCTAAATCTTCTGGTGTATCTATACCCACAGCTTCCACAGAAGTTTCTACCATTTTTATTTTTTTACCAATTTCTTGGTAACGTACGGCTTCTATTTTTTCTGAGGCCTCTAAAGGCGTGATTGGTGTTTTATAGAAATCTAGCAAGGCTTGTTTTCTAAACGCATAAACCCCTTTATGCTTGTAGTATTTTACATGTACATTTTGATCTCTATGAAACGGAATTACACTTCTAGAAAAATAAATTGCTAAATTATTTACATCTGTAATTACTTTTACATTATTAGGATTTGCTATTTCTTCTGGATTGGTAATTTGTACTTTTAATGAAGCCAAATCTACCTCTTGCTTTTTATCTTCCTTAAAAACAGTAATTAACTTTGTTAAAGAAATTGTATCTATAAAAGGTTCATCTCCTTGTACATTTATAACAATGTCTGCGTCTATATCTTCTACAGCCTCTGCAATTCTATCAGAACCACATTCGTGTTCCTTTTTACTCATAATTACATTACCACCTGCTTTTTCTATATTTTCTTTAATAATGTAAGAATCTGTAACTACATAAACGGTATCAAATAAATTGGTATTTACAGAAGCTTCATAAGTTCTTTGTATTACTGTTTTTCCTCCTAAATCTTTCATTAGTTTACCAGGAAAACGGCTTGCGCTGTATCTTGCAGGAATCATTGCTATTATTTTCATATACTATATTGTAGGTCTTTCAAAGATAAGACTTAAATAAAAACAGCAATAATCTATGTTTTATTTTTTTTTGTTTAATTCTAGAAATTATTTAAAAAATTAATAATCAATATTTTACCATTTATTTAAGAGAATAAACCTAAATTAATTCTTAGATTTGTTTAACTATTAACTTAAAAAATTAAACAAAATGAAAAACGACCAAATTGTTGCAAAAAATGCAGTACTAATTACTTTGTTAATTGGAAGTTATTTTCTTTTATGTAAGGTTTTAGAAGTTGCAGATAACCCGTATTTGAGATTTTTAAATTTAGCGTTTGTATTTTTTGGCGTACAAAATGCCATAAAAGAAAGTGCTTTAAAAAACGGAGAAACAAATTATATACATAATTTAGGTATTGGTATAAGAACAGCTGCAATTGCTGTAATCTTATCTATAACTGGTATTATTGTATATATTGAATTGATAAATCCAGATTTTTTAGCTGTAATGAACAATTCCTTTTTAATAGGAGGTGATTTATCTTTAGCAGAAATTGTAATTAGTTTATTTATAGAAGGTATGGCATCTTCATTTATTAGTGCATTTACCATAATGCAACTCTATAAAAATCCTGAAAAGATTAAAATTAAGATGAAGGCTTAATAAATAGAATAAAGAATGTCTAAAAAGTATTTTGTGTCTGTCATTTCGACTTCATGGAGAAATCTAACTTATTAAATTTAAAACAAATAGATTTTTCGACTCCATTTCATTTCGCTCAAAATGACAAATGTTATTACTTTTTAGACAAGCTTTTTATTATTTCAAGGAGTTTAAACTCCCATTAATCGTTTCTATTTTGGCAAGTGTATCTGCCTCTTTTTTACGTTCTAATGTAATTACTTGTTCTGGCGCATTTGCCACAAAGCGTTCATTAGACAACTTTTTCTGAATACCCATTAAAAAGCCTTGTGCCCTTTTTAACTCTCCAGAAAGCTTTTCTATTTCTGCTTCAACATCTATATTTTCAATAGAAACTGGCACAAAATACTCATTAGACTTTACCCTAAAAGAAGCACCATCTACCTTTTCTTTTACAACATTAATTGTAGCTGTATTTGTTAATTTCTGAATTACAGCATCAAATTGTTTGGTATTGTTTTCATTATCAATAACAAATAATTCTACTGCATCTTTAAAAGAGATGTTTTTATCTTTTCTAATGGTTCTAATTCCAGAAATTACTCCAGTTGCAAATTCAAAATTGGTTATAATTGCTGAATCAAAATCTTGAACCACAGGATATTTTGCTATTATTAAAGCTTCTTCTGCTGTTCTGTCTGAAATGTATTGCCAAATTTCTTCCGTTAAAAACGGCATAAATGGGTGCAACACTTTTAAATTGTTTTCTAAAACTTCAATAATAGCATCAAACGTAGTTTTGTCTATTGGTTGCTGATATGCAGGCTTTACAATTTCTAATAACCAAGATGAAAAATCATCATTAATTAACTTATAAATTGCCATTAACGCATCAGAAAGTCTGTATTTAGAGTAATGATCTTCTATTTCTGCAAGTGTTTTTTGAAACTTTGCTTCATACCACTCTAAACCAATTTTAGAAGTTTCTGGTTGTGCTATACTTTCAGCTACTTCCCAACCTTTTATCAAACGGAAAGCATTCCAAATTTTATTTGCAAAACCTTTACCTTGCTGACATAAATCTTCATCAAACAAAATATCGTTTCCTGCAGGTGCACTTAATAACAAACCAACTCTAACACCATCTGCACCAAATTCTCTAATTAATTTTAACGCATCTGGAGAATTACCTAAAGACTTAGACATTTTACGGCGTTGTTTATCTCTAACTAAACCTGTTAAATATACGTTTTCAAAAGGTTTTGCATCTTTATATTCATAACCTGCAACAATCATACGTGCTACCCAGAAAAATAAAATATCTGGTCCTGTAACTAAATCATTTGTTGGGTAATAGTATTTAATTTCTTCGTTTTCAGGATTTCTAATTCCGTCAAAAACAGACATTGGCCACAACCAAGAAGAGAACCAGGTGTCTAATGCGTCTTCATCTTGTTTAAGGTTTTTGGTTGTTAGTTGTTGGTTGTTGGTCTTGTCTTTCGCAAGCTCAAGAGCTTTTTCAATATTCTCTGCAACTACAAAATCTTCTTTTCCATCACCATAGAAATAAGCAGGTATTTGTTGTCCCCACCAAAGTTGACGAGAAATATTCCAATCGCGCACATTTTCCATCCAGTGGCGGTAAGTATTTTCGAATTTTTTAGGCACTAAATTAATTTCAGTATCATCACCCAAAACTGCATCTATAGCTGGTTTTGCTAATTTTTCCATCTTCAAAAACCATTGATCTGATAATCTTGGCTCTATAACTGCTTTTGTTCTTTCTGATGTCCCAACTTTATTAGTATGAACTTCCGTTTTTACTAAAATCCCTTTTTCATCAAGTTCTTTTGCAATTTCTTTACGAACCACAAAACGATCTTTTCCTTGGTAATGCAAACCAAAAGAGTTTAAAGAAGCATCATCATTAAAAATATCAATTACTTCTAAATTGTGTTTGTCTCCTAAATTCTTATCATTTTCATCATGTGCAGGCGTTACTTTTAAACAACCTGTACCAAATTCTAAATCAACATATTCATCTTCAATAATAGGAATAACTCTATTAGATAAAGGCACAACTGCTTTTTTACCTTTTAAATGTGTAAAACGCTCATCATTGGGATTGATACAAATTGCAGTATCTCCAAAAATAGTTTCCGGACGCGTTGTTGCAATAATCAAGAATTCTGAATCCTCCCCTAACCCCTCCAAAGGAAGGGAATTCTTACTGTTGTGGTTTTCCTCATTTGCTCCCTTTCCTTTGGAAAGGGTTGGGGATAGGATTTTATACTTTAAGTAATACAGATTCCCCTGTCTTTCTTCATGAATAACTTCTTCATCAGAAAGTGTGGTTTTAGCTTCAGGGTCCCAGTTTACCATTCTGTAACCTCTATAAATTAAACCTTTGTTGTATAAATCAACAAAAACTTTAATTACAGATTCAGACATTTCTGGATCCATTGTAAAGGCAGTTCTTTCCCAATCGCATGAAGCACCTAACTTTTTTAATTGTTCTAAAATAATACCTCCATACTCATCTTTCCAATCAAAAGCGTGTTGCAAAAACTCTTCTCTTGTTAAATCGCTTTTTTTAATTCCTTGCTCTTTTAATTTGGCAACCACTTTAGCCTCTGTAGCAATAGAGGCATGATCTGTACCAGGAACCCAACAAGCATTTTTACCTAATAATCTTGCTTTTCTTATTAAAACATCTTGAATGGTGTTGTTTAACATATGCCCCATATGTAAAACCCCAGTTACATTTGGTGGAGGAATTACTATAGTATAAGGTTCTCTTTCATCTGGCGTCGAATGGAAATAATCGTTCTTCATCCAGTAATCGTACCATTTATCTTCTACTTTACTAGCATCATATTTAGATGGAATTGTCATACTTTGGTATCCTTTTTGATATTTATTTTACAAAAATACAATTATCTGAATTTGTAGAGAAAATTAGTAGTTGATTTTTTAAAACAAATAAATAACATTATTTTTACACCAAATATTTAGTCTTATGAAGATTTTAAGCACACTGTTAGTACTTTTTTTAATTTCGTTTACTGTAAATGCACAAGAATTTAAGTTTGAAAAAGAAACCATAAATTATGGTAAAATAGCAAAAGGCGCAGATGGTCAAAGAACTTTTGTTTTTACAAACATAGGTGATGCTCCTTTAGTAATTACAAGTATAAAATCTTCTTGTGGTTGTACTGTGCCTAAAAAGCCAGAAGAACCAATAATGCCAGGAGAAAAAGGAGAAATTAAAGTTTCTTACGATACCAATAGAATTGGCGGTTTTTCTAAGCAAATAACAATTATGTCTAATGCAAAACAGCCTAGAAAAATGATAAAAATAAGAGGTTTTGTAAATAAAGAAATTACATTAGAGAAAGAGAAAAGTATGCTTTCTGATAATTAAATTCTTTTTTCTAAACGAAAACTTACTTTTTCATACGCTCCATTTCTGTCTATTAAAAGTTTTATCTTTTTGTTGTTTCTTTGTTGAAACTTACCAACAATTTCTGTTAATTTTAAATCGTAAGTGTTGGTGCCATTAATTTTTAGTATAATATCACCAGGCTGCACTCCAGCTTTATGTCCTGGAGAACCTCTAAGCACTGTTTTTACTTTATAAGAAGACTTAAAGTTAAAGGTATACCTTGTAATTAAAGAGATTCTATCATTCTTGCCTTTTCCTTCAGTTCCGTAGCCATTTGAGGCTGCTTGGTATTTTCTTTCTTTTACCAATTGTTTACCATTATACACAACTTCTAAACCGCTCATATTATAGTTAAACCCTTTAGTAAAAGAACCATTCTTTTTTAGCATTATTTTTTGATTTCTATAATCTAACCAAATCTTAAAACGCTTTAAAATATTACCTCCAATACTGCCATTTCTAGCTTTAAAACTTCTTGCATTTTTACTGGTAACAGTATCTAAAAAAGAAATTGTTGGTTTTAAAAGCGTAAAATTACCAACTTTTAATTTTGGTATTCTACTTCTATTTCCATAAATAGTACCACTTAAACCTTCACCCAAAATATCTTTAAAAAATAGTATTGGTGTTTTTATATTTGGTTTACTGTGTTCAAAAAGCCACAAAGCATCACTACCACCAGAATCAATTAGCATTTTTACCTTAGTTAATTTGGTGCCAATAGTATCTAACTGCACATCTACATTTATATATGGCTTTTTCCTATGCATTTGTAAGCGTAAAATTTCACATTTTCTACATTTTTTTAGTTGATAATCTTTGGAACTATAAAATGTTAACTTTTTAGATTTATAATTAATTTTCACCACAAAATCTCTTAATAAATTGTAGCCAATAATACCATGAATGGTAACTCCCATTTTGCTAGATAAATCAAAATAATCTTTTAAAATAACATAAACAGCTTCATTATAACTTACAATACCTTTAAGTTTTAATATATTTTTAGTAGAAAGAATTGCATCTACAGCTTCTCCAGTACCTAAACCTCTTAGTTCAATTTTTTCTGTATTTAGTAAGGCAATGCTATCATTTTGAGCTAAATCAAAAATTATGGTTTTGTTTACGCCAGAATCTAAAATAAAAGACAATTTTTTACCATTAATTTCTAAGGGAATAACAATTAAGTTATTAATCAACTTGAAAGAAACGGTTTCTTTAGCATTCTTTTCATTTAAAAAATTAAAACTATTTTGAGCAGATATTTGCAGACAAATACAAAAAAATAGCAAGAAAATAAGCAGTTGTTTTTTATTCAATTGTTTTGGTGTATTATAACAAATAAAAGTACGACTATTGCTTTTAATTATTTTCTCTTTTACAAAACTTTAACCTTTAAAGATTTAGAATAATACCACCAAAACTAAAATTATTTTCGGAACTTTGTTGCGAAATAAAAAATACTCATTTTATGCCAACTATATCACAAAAAGGGCTATTAATGCCAGAATCTCCAATAAGAAAACTAGTTCCTTTTGCAGAAGATGCTAAAAAAAGAGGAGTACATGTTTTTCACTTAAACATTGGTCAGCCAGACATTAAAACACCAAAAGTTGCTTTAGATGCCGTAAAAAATAATAACATAGAAACATTATCTTACGCCCGCTCTGAAGGATCTGAAATTTACAGAACAAAGTTGGCAAAGTATTATGTAAAAAATAATATAAACGTTTCTGCAGATAATATAGTGGTAACCACGGGTGGTTCAGAAGCATTACTGTTTACCATTGGTAGTATTACAGATCCTGGAGACGAAATTATAATTCCAGAGCCTTTTTATGCCAATTATAATGGCTTTTCTACAGCATCTGGTGTAAAAGTAGTGCCTGTAATTTCTAAAATTGAAGATAATTTTGCATTACCAAAAATTGAAGATTTTGAAAAATTAATTACAAGTAACACCAAAGCAATTTTAATTTGTAACCCAGGAAACCCAACAGGTTATTTATATTCTGAAGAAGAATTAGAAAAACTAAAAGCCATTGTTTTAAAACATGATTTATATTTAATTGCAGATGAAGTCTACAGAGAATTTGCCTATAATGGTTTGCAACACAAATCAGTTTTATCTGTTGATGGTTTAGAGGATAATGCAATTGTTATAGATTCTGTCTCTAAAAGATACAGCATGTGTGGTGCAAGAATTGGTTGTATTGTATCTAAAAATGATTCGTTTAGAAACACTGCTGTAAAATTTGCACAAGCAAGATTAAGTCCGCCAACTTATGCGTTAATGGCAAGTGAAGCCGCTTTAGACACACCACAATCTTATTTTGATGATGTTATAAATGAATATGTAGAAAGACGTGATACTTTAATTAACGAATTAGAAAAAATTGACGGTATAAAAGTTGCCAAGCCAAAAGGAGCTTTTTATTGTGTAGCAGAATTACCCGTAAAAGACACAGACCATTTTGCACAATGGCTCTTAGAGGATTTTAATCATAATAACGAAACAGTTATGGTAGCTCCTGCAAGTGGTTTTTATTCTACCCAAGGAGAAGGAAAAAACCAGATAAGAATGGCTTATGTTTTAAATAAAGAAGAACTTATAAAATCTGCTTTAATTTTAAAGGAAGCTTTACAACAATACAAAGGTTAATTGAAAATTCAACAAAACATATCTTTAAAAAATTACAACACTTTTGGCATAGAAGTATTTGCCAAACGATTTGTAAGCATAAATGCTGTTTATAATTTACAACAGCTTTTGCAAATAGAGAAAGACCTTTTTTTAATTTCTGGTGGAAGCAATATGCTACTTACCAAAGACATTGAAAAATTAGTAGTACATATAGATGTTAAAGGAATTTCTATTGACAATGAAAATAAAGATGACGTCTTTTTAACTGTAAATGCTGGCGAAAATTGGCACGATTTTGTGTTATGGTGTGTTGCTAATAATTATGGTGGAATAGAAAATCTATCTTTAATACCTGGCAATGTTGGTACTTGCCCAATACAAAATATTGGTGCTTATGGTGTAGAAGTTAAAGATACTATTACAAAAGTAGAAGCTATAGCTATTAAAACCGGTAAATTGGTAACCTTTTCTAATAAAGAATGCCAATTTGGTTATAGAAATTCAATTTTTAAAAATGAAGAAAAAGGCAAATATATAATTACCTCAGTTAGTTTTAAATTAACTAAGCGTAACCACAACTTAAACACTTCTTATGGTGCAATAGAAAGTGAACTGTCTTCAAAAAATAGTAAAAATCCTACTTTAAAAGATATTTCTAACGCAGTTATTGCCATTAGAAAATCTAAACTACCAGACCCAAAAGAAATAGGAAATAGCGGTAGTTTTTTTAAAAACCCTGTCATTACAAAATCGCTTTTTTTAGAAATTCAAAAAGAATATCCAAACATACCAAGTTATCCTGTTTCAGCCACAGCTATTAAAGTTCCTGCTGGTTGGTTGATTGAACAGGCTGGTTTTAAAGGAAAACGCTTTGGCAATTATGGTGTGCATGAAAAACAAGCCTTAGTTTTAGTAAATTATGGTAATGCTACAGGAACAGAAATTTATCAACTTGCCAAAAAAATACAAGCTACAATTTTAGATCAATTTAATATTACCCTAGAAATTGAAGTAAACGTAATCTGCTAGAGTAAATGTTTGCTATAATTTTAAGATAATTTTTTAATCTTAAAACTTAGAAATTGTATCTTTGTGCTAGAATTATTAATTATGAAATTATTACTACTTACTTTAGGTTTATTAGGTTTAGGTGTTGCAGGAATTGCAATAAAACTTTGGGCAAAAAAAGACGGTAAATTTGCCGGTACTTGTGCAAGTCAGAACCCAATGTTAAATAAAGATGGAGAAAATTGTGGTTTTTGTGGTAAAACACCAGAAGAATACGCTACTTGCTCAGAGCCACAACATAATTAATAGTTTTTCTTAAATGATTTTATCTGTACTTTTCTACAGTTTTGTAGTAGTTGCAGGCGTTCAAATAATTTATTACCTTACTTTTACTTCTTTTTTATTTTCTAATAAAAAAGAAAAAAAGGAACACCTAGAGCTACCTATCTCTGTAATTATTTGTGCCAAAAATGAAGCAAATAATCTTAAAAAATTTATTCCATCTATACTTAATCAGCACTACAACAATTATGAAATTGTTTTAATTAACGACGCCTCTTCTGATAATACTGCATCAGTAATGCAAGGTTTTAAGAATAGCCACCCAAAGATTAAACTTATAAATGTTGAAAATACAGAAGCCTTTTGGGGAAATAAAAAATATGCGCTTACTTTAGGTATTAAAACGGCATCTTATGAGCATTTGTTGTTTACAGATGCAGATTGTAAACCTGTTTCTAAATATTGGATTTCAGAGATGAGTGCTAAATTTTCTGACAAAAAATCCATTATTTTAGGCTATGGAAAATATAAAAAAGCCAAAGGCTGGGTTAACCTTTTTGTGAGATACGAAACCTTATTAACTGCTGTGCAATACTTTAGTTATGCAAAATTAGGAAATCCTTACATGGGTGTTGGCAGAAATTTAGCCTATACAAAAACCGATTTTTTTAAAGTAAAAGGTTTTATAAATCACATTAAAATAAAATCTGGTGATGATGATTTATTTATACAAGATGCAGCTAACAAAGAAAATACAACTATTTGCTTGCACGAAAATAGTTTTACAGAATCCTTAGCACCAAAATCTTTTACAGATTGGTTTCAGCAAAAAAGAAGGCATATTTCTACAGCACCACATTATAAAACCGAACACAAGCTATTACTTGGCTTATTTTTTAGCAGTAAAGCGTTGTTTATAATATTAGCTATTTTATTGTTTTTTCTCTGTTCTTGGCAAATAATTTTACCACTAGTAATTGTATATTACTTAATACAGTTTTTAGTAATAGGTTTTGCTGCAAAAAAGCTAAAAGAAACTCAAATTATTTACTTTTTACCATTTTTAGAAATTGGTTTAATATTCTTTCATTTTAGTATCTTTAGCATTAATTTGACTTCAAAGCCCAATCATTGGAAATAGACAAAAAAAAGTTACAAGAAAACATTGTAAAAGCTAAAAACGGTAATCAAGTTGCGTTTCGTTTTTTACTGAACTCTTTTTGGGGAACTGTTTATGGCTATCAGCTTAAAAGAACTGGAAGTGAAAATGAAACAGAAGATATTACCATACAAACATTTTCTAAGGCTTTTGATAAAATAAATACTTTTGACGAAAAATACGCTTTTAAAACTTGGTTAATTGCCATTTCTAAAAATGTACATATTGATTTGTTACGTAAAAAAAAGAGTTCCATTGCTTTTGAGACAAGCAAAGAACAAGAGGAAAAAGTACTATTAATACCTGACGAAAACCCAACACCTGAAGACAAAATAATTAGAGAACAAAACTTAGCAAAATTGCTAAGAGATATTAAAAAACTAAAACCAAAGTACCAAGAAGTTATTCAATTGCGTTATTTTCAAGAGTTAAGCTATAAAGAAATTGCAGAAGAAATTAATGAACCTATGAATAATGTTAAAGTAAAATTACTTCGTGCTAAAAAATTACTTTCAGAAATTATTAAAAAAAACGATAAGCACTAACCCAACTTGTTATAATGAAAAAATCCATACTCCAATCTTTAGGTCCAGGTTTATTATTTGCTGGAGCAGCAATTGGCGTATCTCATTTGGTACAATCTACAAAAGCAGGTGCAGAGTTTGGTTTTGGTTTATTGTGGGCGTTACTTTTAGTCCATATTTTTAAATATCCTTTTTTTCAATTTGGGCCACGTTATGCAACTGCTACTGGCGAAACTTTATTAGACGGTTATAAAAAACTAGGTAAAAGTGTTTTAATAGTATATTATGTTCTAAATTTTGCTACCATGTTTACCATACAAGCTGCTGTTACCATTGTTACTGCAGGTTTGGCAACACAACTTTTTGGTGCTTTTGGTAGTGCAAATAATTTAGTTATTTGGGCTACAATTTTAATGTTTGTAAGCTTAATGTTCTTAGTAATTGGTAAATACAAATTACTAGATAATGTAATGAAATACATTATTGTTATTTTAACTATTAGCACAATTATAGCTGTTTTAGTGGCATTATTTAGTAACAAACAAGCTTTTGATGTTACTCAAATAATACCTTCTGGCACGGTAGAAATCACCTTTTTAATAGCCTTTTTAGGTTGGATGCCAGCTCCTTTAGATGTTTCTATTTGGCACTCTATTTGGTCTGTAGAAAAAGACAAAACAACAATAGTTAAAACAAAAACCAAAGACGCTATTACAGATTTTAATATTGGTTATATTGGAGCCTTATTTTTGGGCATTTGTTTTGTGCTTTTAGGTGCTTTAGTAATGTATAAATCTGGCGAATCTTTTTCTAATAAAGGTACCGTCTTTGCACAACAACTTATAAACCTTTATACAAAAAACCTGGGGGAATTTTCGTCTATATTTATTGCTATAGCAGCATTTACCACTATGTTTAGCACTACAATAACTACTTTAGATGCTTCCCCTAGAACAATGAATAGAACAACAAAGCTACTATTTCATAAAAAGCTAAAATTTGGTTATTGGTTTTGGATTGTTTTTCTATTTCTAGGAACTTTTGTTATTTTAAATTTCTTTTTAGCAGATATGGGTTTACTCGTAAAAATAGCAACTATTTTATCTTTTTTAACTGCACCTTTTTACGCTATTTTAAATTTTGTTTTAATTACAGGCAAACATACACCTAAAGAATATCAACCAAATATCTACTTAAAAATTTTAAGCATTGTTGGCATTCTTTTTTTATTAGGATTTAGTGTTTGGTTTTTATTGAATTTGTAAAATATATAATATTTACGAAAAAATTAGCTGTGATTTCAAAAATAAAATACTCAAAAAGCAACAAAGAGAAAAAAATGGAAAAATATTAAAAATTTTTATTGCTTTTATTTTCTTTATCATTTTTAAAACTATTTTTTCTGATTGGGAACATTTTAAAGCAGGACTCTTTGGTACTTTTTAACATGTATATTAAACTTTCCTTTGTATCTTTGTAAGTATAAAAATTAAAGAGCAATATGGCTGTAGAATCTGTAATACTACCAGAAAGACCTAAAAAACCAAAATGGCTTCGTGTAAAACTACCCGTTGGTAAAAAATACACAGAACTTAGAGGTTTAGTAGATAAATACAAACTAAATACCATTTGTACTAGTGGTAGTTGTCCAAACATGGGCGAATGTTGGGGAGAAGGAACTGCTACCTTTATGATTTTAGGGAATATTTGTACACGTTCTTGTGGCTTTTGTGGTGTAAAAACGGGAAGACCAGACACTGTAGAATGGGATGAACCTGAAAAAGTAGCTCGTTCTATTAAAATAATGGGCATTAAACATGCTGTTATAACTTCTGTAGATAGAGACGATTTAAAAGATGGTGGCTCTATTATTTGGGCAGAAACTGTAGATGCAATTCGTAGAGCAAACCCTAAAACTACACTAGAAACTTTAATTCCAGATTTTCAAGGAAATACAAAGCAAATAGACAGAATTATAGAAGTGCATCCAGAAGTTGTTTCTCATAATATGGAAACTGTAAGAAGGTTAACCAGAGAAGTACGTATTCAAGCAAAATACGATAGAAGTTTGGGTGTTTTAAAATATCTAAAGGAAAACGGAATGCGAACCAAAACTGGTTTAATGTTAGGTTTAGGTGAAAAAGAAGAGGAAGTTATACAAACCATGAAAGATTTACGTGCAGTAAATTGCGATATAATTACCATTGGGCAATATTTACAACCTACCAAAATGCATTTACCTGTAAAGGAATTTATAACTCCAGATCAATTTAAAAAATATGAAACCTTAGGACTAGAAATGGGCTTTATGTTTGTAGAAAGTGGTGCTTTAGTGCGTTCTTCTTACAAGGCACATAAACATGCACAAGATTTATAAAAGGCCTCTCTTAATCTCTCCAAAGGAGAGAAATACTCTTGAATTATAGGGAACTCTTCCAAAAAAATTCACGCTGTAAGCGTATATTAAATAAATAAAAACGATTCTCAAAAGAGAATCGTTTTTATTTATGTACACTTTGGCACGCAGTTTGTATTTGAATAAACGAAAGCAACCTAGTAAACTGTTTTCATTGTGTAAATTATTTGAATTAGTTAGTTAAAAAAACCATCTCGAAAGAGATGGTTTTTTATTTAACAACAAATAATCGCTGTTTATCTTTAATATTACTTGTAAATTAAATAGCACTAATTATATCATACTTTGTAATAATTTGGTGGTTCCCATCTTCTAAATCTACTAAAACTGCCTGATTTTCTATGCTTATCAATTTAGAAATTTCTTCTAATTTAGCTGTTTTGGAAACTACAGGATATGGTTTGCCCATAATATCTTTAATAGGTTTATCTGCAATATGCTTATCATTCATAAAATGATGAATTAACACAGATTCATCTAAAGAACCTACAAAACCATTTACATCTTTTACTGGCAATTGAGATATTTTTAAACTTTTCATGCGTTCTATTGCATGCGAAACCAATTCTTCGGTTTGTACAGCCAATAAAGGTTTATCACTATGGTTTTCTACCAAATCTGCTGCTGTTTTAATATCTTCTTCTACAAAACCTCTATCACGCATCCAATCGTTATTAAACATTTTACCAACATACCTACTTCCATGATCGTGAAATAAAACCACCACAACATCATCTTTTGTAAAGTGTTCTTTTAATTGCAACAAACCTTTTACAGCAGCTCCAGCAGAATTTCCTAAAAACATACCTTCCTCTTTTGCCAAACGTTGTGTGTAAATGGCAGCATCTTTATCGGTTACTTTTGTAAAACCATCTATTACTCCAAAATTTACATTTTTTGGTAAAATGTCTTCTCCAATTCCCTCTGTTATGTAAGGATAAATTTCATTTTCATCAAAAATACCAGTTTCGTGGTATTTTTTAAAAACAGAACCATAGGTATCAATTCCCCAAACTTTTATGGTTTTACCTTCTTGTTTGGCTTTCATTTTTAAGTAACTTCCAACGCCAGAAATGGTTCCTCCTGTGCCTACTCCAACTACAAAATGCGTAACTTTTCCTTCTGTTTGTTCCCAAATTTCTGGTCCTGTACTTAAAAAATGCGCTTTACAATTACTAGGGTTGTCATACTGATTTACATACCAAGAATTTGGTGTTTCTTCTCCCAAACGTTTAGAAACCGAGTAATAAGAACGTGCATCATCTGGCTCTACATTTGTTGGGCAAACCACTACTTCTGCACCAACTGCACGTAAAATATCTATTTTTTCTTTAGACTGCTTGTCTGCCATTACAAAAATACATTTGTAGCCTTTTACAATAGCTGCCAAAGCCAATCCCATTCCTGTGTTTCCAGAAGTTCCTTCTATAATTGTGCCACCAGGTTTTAAACGGCCATCTGCTTCTGCATCTTCTATCATTTGCAACGCCATTCTATCTTTTACAGAGTTTCCTGGGTTAAAAGTTTCGTATTTAGACAAAACCAAACATGGCAATTCTTTAGTTAAAGTGTTTAATTTTACCATTGGTGTGTTGCCAATAGTTTCTAATATATTTTCTGCGTAATTCATTTCTTTAAATTCTATTACAAATATAAATTATTTTTTGGGCGTTCCCACGCAGAAAAAGCGTGGTCGTGCTTTCCATTATATCTTTTTATTAATATTGCTTTTTTAAACTATAGTTTTGCTACCAAAAAGCGAATTGTTTTTAAAGATACAAAATGAAATTGGCAATAAAAAGGATGCCATTGCAATCACTAACGCAGAAAGTCTAACAGCTAATGGTTTTGCCTAAAGTTACTAGAATTTCTGCGTTAGCGATTGAACGGTCTGTCTGAGCTCTCCCGCTTTTTTTTGCGGGAAGCGAGTGTATTTCGACTTGGCTCAATATAAACTCAAGCGCGCCCAAGCTTTTTCTGCTTGAGAACGCCCAAAATATTTTAGAAAGATTCTATAATCATTAAATACAAAGGCATCCCTAAAGTAATATTAAACGGAAAAGTAATTGCCAACGCCATTGGTATATATAAACCTGGGTTTGCTTTTGGTGCAGCTAGTTTCATAGCAGCTGGCACTGCAATGTAAGAAGCACTTGCCGCAAGTATTGCCATTAATAATCTATTCCCCACTTCCTCCATAAACAAGCCACTAATAATAGCTACCAAACAACCATTTATTAACGGAATTATAATAGCAAAAGAGAGTGTAAACCAACCTTTTTTAATTAATGCTTTTAATTTACCACCACTAGTTATTCCCATATCTAATAAGAAAACTGCTAAAAACCCTTTAAAAATATCTGTGGTAAAGGGTTTAATACCTGCTGCTTGTAAATCGTTTGTAAAATACCCAACAAATAAACTACCAATAATTAACACTACAGAACCATTGGTTAAAGAATGATGAATAACCTTACTAAAAGACATTTTATCTTTTTTGTTTTTATTATTTATAGCAATTAATAAAACACCTACAATAATAGACGGAGCTTCCATCAAGGCCATAACTGCAACCATATGCCCACCAAAAGGTATATTAGAAAGTTCTAAAAAAGAGATAGTTGTTACAAAAGTAACAGCACTTACAGAACCATAGGCTGATGCAATTGCCCCAGAATTTTCTACACTTAATTTTATGCGTAAAATAAAGTAACAATAAATAGGTACTACTAAAGCTAATAAGATTCCAAAAAATAGAGAACCAATAATTTCTGATGTAATTTCACTATGCGCCAATTCTTGACCACCTTTAAAACCAATGGCCAATAAAAGGTATAAAGAAATAAATTTAGAGGAGTTTTCTGGAATTTTTAAATCGCTTTTTAAGTTTACGGCAATTAAACCTAAAAAGAAGAATAATAAAGCTGGGTTTGTTAAATTGTCTACTAAATAATGTAAATCCATGTGTTAATTTTTGGAAAATAGATGTAATTAATTTGTTTTAAAATTTTTGACAAAGAAATACCTATTATTTTATATATTTTTATTTATATTTATTATGTAGTACATTAAATTTATTTATGAATTATACTTTACATCAATTAGAAATTTTTAGAAAAATAGCAGAAGTTAAAAGCGTTACTAAAGCCTCTGAACAGCTCTTTTTAACACAACCCGCAGTTTCTATTCAGTTAAAAAACTTTCAAGACCAGTTTAATTTACCTTTGTTTGAAGTAGTTGGCAGAAAATTATACATTACAGAATTTGGTGAGGAAATTTCTGAGACTGCCGCAAAAATTTTAGAGCAGGTAGATGCTATTAATTACAAATCGGCATTTTTTGAAGGTGAATTGGCAGGTAAACTAAAAATAGCTATTGTTTCTACAGCAAAATATGTAATGCCCTTTTTTTTAGCAGATTTTATTCAGCAAAATGAGAGCGTAGATCTAACTATGGATGTTACCAATAAAATGTCTGTAATTAGAAGTTTAGAAAACAACCAATGTGATTTTGCAATGGTTTCTACCATTCCTAAAAAACTAAAAACACACAATATAGAGTTAATGAAAAACAAGCTTTATTTTGTTGCTAATAAAGATTTTAAAACATCTAAAAATAGTTTGGCAATTAAAAACCTAAACGAAAATATATTTATATTTAGAGAGCAAGGTTCTGCTACGCGTTTGGCTATGGAACGTTTTTTAGTAAAACACAAAGTAAAAATTAAAAAGAAAATGGAACTTACTTCTAATGAGGCTTTAAAACAAGCTGTTATTGCAGGTTTAGGTATTTCTATTATGCCCATTATTGGTATTAAAAACGAATTACAAACAGGTGAATTGCAAATATTAGATATTAAAACCTTACCCTTAGAAACCAATTGGAATTTAATCTGGTTAAAAACCAAAAATCTATCTACAGTGGCAAAAGCATTTAAAAATCATATAGAAAAAGAGAAACAAAGCTTAACCGAAAAACATTTTTCTTGGGTTTTAAAAGAATAAACTGCTACGCAAATTTTATAGATTTTGCCGGATTTATTTTAGTGATTATGTAAGAAGGGATAATCAACATTAAAAAACAAAGCACTAAAGTACCAATATTTAATGCTAAAATTGCCCAAACAGAAATATGTACTGGCATTACAGAGACATAATAAGTTTCTGGATTTAAGGTAATAATTTCAAAAAAATACTGAATCGCAATAATTGACAAACCAATAATATTTCCCCAGAAAAGTCCTTTTAAAATTAAATATGACGCATTGTATAAAAATACTTTTCTAATGCTAGAATTATTACTCCCCAAGGCTTTTAAAATGCCAATCATTTGCACGCGTTCTAAAATTAACACAAGTAATGCAGTTATCATGTTAATACCAGCAATTAAAATCATTATTGCAATTATAAACCAAACGTTATTGTCAAATAATTTGATCCAATCAAAAACAGTTGGGTATAAATCTAGAATAGATTTTGCATTTAAAGTTGCTCCAATTTCACCATAAATCTCCTCTCCTTTTGCTTTAATATCATCAAAATCATCTAAAACTACCTCAAAACCACCAACTTGATTTTCTGTCCATTTATTTAATTTTTGCACTTCTCTAATATCACCAATCATCATATTTTTATCAAACTGCGCAAAACCAGAGTTGTAAATACCAACAATTGTATATTTTCTGGTAGATGGTAATTTACTGTTTGTAGTTTTTAAAAATGTAGCATTTATGGTATCGTTTAATTTTAATTGTAAACGATTGGCAATAGTTTCAGAAAGCAAAATACCTTTTGTTCTAGGTAAACTAAAATCTGGCAACTTCCCCTTAATAATATATTCTTTAAACAAAGACCAATCATAATCTGTAGAAACACCTTTAAAAACAATACCTTCAAAATTAGTTTTAGTTCTTAAAATACCACCTTTATTGGCATAAATTTGTACGTTTTTAACGCCAGAAATATTTTTAAATTCCGGATAAAAATCTTGTGTTTTACTTATAGGAGTTGTAGAAACGTCTGAGTTATTATTATCGTAATTTAAAATTTGCACATGCCCTTTAAAAGCGGCCATTTTATCACGAATTTTTAATTGCGAACCACTAGCAGTTGCCACAGCAATTAGCATAATAATTATACCCAAAGTAATTGCTGTAGTTGCAATTTTTATTATTGGTGAGGATATGCTACTTTTATACTTTTTGCCAGCAATAATGCGTTTGGCTATAAATAACTCGTAATTCAAATTAATGATAAAATTTATTCACATCAAAAGTACATATTTATTCTTATTTCTTTTGTTCAATTTTCAGTTGATTTCTTGTGCAAAACGAGTTAAAAGTTCTGAATTAAAAGTGCTGCGTCTAAAAAAAGATAGCATTATAATAACAGGTGCAGCAAAAACTGATTTGTATTTGAATTTATTGAAAGGTAAAAACGTAGCTGTGGTTGCCAATCAAACTTCTGTAATTTATAAGAAAAGAGATTCTGTTTTTTGGGTAGATCCAGAAACAAATGAAAAAGGATTAGAAAAAGTCTCTTATCCAAATATACATTTGGTTGACAGTTTATTATCTTTAAATATATCTGTAGAAAAAGTGTTTTCTCCAGAACATGGTTTTAGAGGAAAAGCAGATGCTGCAGAATTGGTAAAAGATGGTTTTGATACTAAAACTGGTTTGCCCATAATTTCTTTATATGGCAAAAACAAAAAGCCAACAAAAGAACAATTAAAAGGAATTGATATTGTAGTTTTTGATATTCAAGATGTTGGTGTGCGTTTTTACACTTATATTTCTACTTTACATTTTGTAATGGAAGCTTGTGCAGAAAACGGAATTTCTGTTATTCTATTGGACAGACCTAACCCAAATGGACATTATGTTGATGGCCCAACTTTAGAAATGAAACATAGCAGTTTTGTGGGTAAACATCCTGTACCTGTGGTTTACGGAATGACAATTGGCGAATATGGACAAATGATAAATGGAGAAAAATGGCTTAAAAACGGAATTCAATGTGATTTAAAAGTGATTCCTTTAGAAAATTATACGCATAATTCTAAATATCATTTACCTATAAGACCTTCACCTAATTTACCCAATGACAAAAGTATAAACCTATACCCTAGCCTTGGTTTTTTTGAAGGAACTACTATAAATGCAGGACGTGGAACAGAATTTCAGTTTCAAAAATATGGTGCTCCATTTTTTGCTAAAAGTGATTTTAGTTATACTCCAAAAGCAAATTTTGGCGCTAAATACCCAAAACATCAAAACAAATTATGTTATGGTGTAAATTTAATTGAAACGCCACATTTATCTAAAATTGATATCTCTTTTTTAATTGATGCTTATCAAAAAACACCAAAAACAGAAAAATTCTTCGGTGTTACTTTTACCATTCATACAGGAAACACAACTTTACAAAAACAAATAGAGCAAGGTTTATCTGCAGAAGAAATTAGAAAAAGTTGGGAAAAAGATTTGGAAAGTTTTAAGAAAATTAGAGAAAAATATTTGATCTATAAATAAGTTTTACATTCTTAGAAAGAAAGTGATTTGTCATTCCTACGGAAGGAGGAATAATAGAAAAATCAAACTTCCTCTAAACCAGTTGGTTTTTTATATCCTTGGAAAGGTTGCTTTAACAATTCTTTTAAAGTAGAATTTTTTTCTTCATCTGGAAAAGTATCTACACCATACATAATTTTTTCTCTGTCTAATTCCATGTAAGTGCCAAAAATTCTATCCCAAATAGAAAAAATATTACCATAATTAGAATCTGTGTAAGGCAGTTTGTAATGATGATGAACTTTGTGCATGTCTGGAGAAATAATAAAATAACTTAATATTTTATCTACTTTTGGCGAAATTCTAATATTTGCATGCGTAAACTGTGTAAATATTAAAGACAAAGATTGATACATAAAAACAATTGCAATTGGTGTGCCCACCACAAAAACACCTAATAAAGTAAAAGCAAAACGAATAATACTTTCTATTGGGTGATGCCTATTTGCTGTTGTTGTATCTACTTTATGGTCTGAATGATGCACCAAATGTACCATCCATAATTTTGGGATTTTGTGCTCTACATAATGCGCCAAATATGCACCAAAAAAATCTAATAAAAGCAGGCCTAAAATTACATATAACCAAAGTGGCATTTCTGGCAACCAATTAATGAAACCAAAATTATTGGCTTGCACCCAATCTGCAGTTTTTAATAATAAAAACGCTAAAGTAAAATTTATAATAATTGTAGTTAGGGTAAAAAATAGATTTGGCCCAGCATGTTTCCACTTTTTATAATCAAACTTAAATAACGGAATTGCACCTTCTAAAAACCAAAAAAAAGTAATTCCTCCAACTAAAATAAGACTTCTATGTGAAGAAGGAATCGTCTCGAAATAATTAAATATGGTTTCCATAAAATAAATTTTTACTAAAATAGTAAAAATTTAATAAGACGCTAAAGAAACATATATTGCTGATTTTAAAAATACTATCTTCTTATTTTTTTACGAGATTCCATAGGAATACGTTGTTTTAAAGCTTCTATAATATTGTAAGTTGCAGGACAAACAAAGGTGTTTTGCACGGTTAAATCTGTAAGCTGAATAAATTTTCTACGATCTGTATGTGGATATTCTGCACAAGCTTTTGGCCTAACATCATAAATAAAACAAGTATTGTCTGTTTCATCTAAAAAAGAACAAGGTGCTGTTTTTAAAACTAAAAAATCATCTGAATCTAGTTCTATATATTGATTTTTAAAATCAACTACCTTCATTTTTAAATGTTTGGCAATACGCTCAATATCTTTTTCTGTAAAAATTGGCGAAGTTGTTTTACAGCAATTTCCACAGGCCAAACAGTCTGTTTTTTTAAATTCTTCTGTATGCAATTCTTGCATTACATAATCTAAGTTTTTAGGTGTTCTTCGCTTTAGATTCGAAAAATATTTCAAATTTTCTTTCTTAGCGTCTTGTGCTTTCTTCGGAAGTTCTTGTAACTGTTTTTCCATGGTGCAAAATTACAATATTTAAAATGAAAAAAAGTTTAACTAAAAAATGATTGAAAACATTTAAACTGACTGTATTAATGTAAATACAGTCAATAAACTGACTCAAATAATGTTAATTGGGTCAGTTGGCTTTTAAATGCTTTAATAATTTAGTCTAAAAAAGGGATATTAAATTTATATTGTTTTAATTTATTAAATTATAAATACTTAAACTATCTGTTTGAATCGTTAAATTCTTAGGTTTTGGCATCCAAAGTTTCGATTTATCTTTCAAATTAATATCTACGTTATTCAAATGAGCATTATCTCTTGTATATGTTTTCTTTTTAGTTTGATTATTTATTGTAATTACTCTAACATTTTTATTTAATCTAACGTAAGATTGTTTTTGTGCCGATAAAGAAAAAGATTTTATAGAATCTGCTTTTATAGAACCCGTTAATTTACTTTTTGTTAGATTTATACGTAAACTATCTGAATAAAAGCCTTTTAAATCAATTTTTGAGTTCTCTAAACCAATTATCGTTTTCACTTTTTCTGCAGAAATATATATACTATAATCCTGATTAGTTTCTTTTACGAAAAGTGTATCGTTTCTCACTGAAAAATTGTTTAAACTAAAGTCTTCAGGTATTATTTTATTATTCTTAGCAGAACAACTAACCATATTAAATTTATTCTTATACAGACTAATTTTTGCGTTTTCATTAACAACAATTACAGAAAATAAGGGTAGTTTTTTTTGTTGGTAAGTATATTTAGGTTTTTCATACAATTTTTCTTTGTGATTTTTCGCATTTATAAACAACGTTAATGTTGCACCAAAAATAAATACCAACATAATAAGGTGTATGTATCTAGACGTTTTCATTTAATTATTTTTTTGTATTTCTTGTATTAAGTTTTGTAAATCTGTGGTGTTTAATTTTAAGAGTTTTACTTTCTGAATTAACAAAGGCAAATCGTTCTCAAAAAAGTGTTCTTTTTCATTGGCTCTTATTTTTTCAATAGCAATTTCAGATACAAAATAGCCAACACCACGTTTGTTTTCAAAAATTCCTTCATCTTGTAAATACGCATAACTGCGCATAACTGTGTTTCTGTTTACTTCTAAAGCAACTGCCAAATCTCTAACAGACAATACACGCTCATTTGGCTTTAAAGTACCTGCCAATATTTTGTTGCACAAATTATCTGCTATTTGTAAATAAATTCCTCTGTTTGATTTAAATTCCATAATTAAACCTCCCTTTCTTTTAAGTTAAAATAAGCCAATGGTAAAAGCAATAAACTGAAGCCAGAAAAAAGTGTTAGAAGGTAAAAATCTTTATTTGAAAAATCTTTGGATAAATCATAAGTCATACATTTTATTTGAAAAAAATCATTTTCTCCATGTGTATAAAATAAATGAGAAAAACCTACCAAAAGTAAAAAGACAGTAAATGCAAGTATGGCAAACGTAAAAATAGTTTTAAAAAGTGCATATTTTTTGTAAAAACTTGCTCCCGCAAAAGAAAATATTGCTACAAATAAAAATATGGTAATAAACATGAAATATTCAAAATAATCTACCTCAAAAATGTAAGGATATTTTTGATAAATAAACAGAGGATCTAAAATATCATAGTTTTTAATGGTGTTAGAAAGCGGTTCAAAAAACTCAAAAAACAAATAAGCGCTTTTAAAAATCAACCAAAACAGCACAAAATAGAGCAAGGTAAAAGCCACTATTCTCAATAAAAATTGAACTAAATATTTTTCTAAATTAGAAACTGGTAAAAGCAAATAAGTAGCACTATTTTTGCTGTTTCTTAAAGCAGAAAACGCAGTACCACCGCTAATTAATAAACCAATTAACAAACAAACCATAAATACAGGTAGATAGTCTTTTTTAAAAAAGCTAATATTTACATTGTATTCCTTTGAAGCAAAAGGTACCACTTGATATTTTGATTTATCATAAAAGTCAAATAAATTAAATAAATTAAATAAATCAACAACAAACAATACAATACACAAACCAATTAAGGTAAAAAGATAGGTTTTGCCGTTTAAAACCAAATCGTATTTTAAATATTGATAAAATCTTTGGACACTAAAATATTTTTTTAAGTTCATCATTTATAAATTTATTTCTGCTTTATTCGCAATCGCATTAAACAATAATTCGATATCAATTTCAGTTTCCTCATTGCCTGCAACAGGTACAATTACTTTGTAGCCAAAAGGATTTTTCTCGTAATATTTTACATTTTCTAAATTGGCAATAGAACTTACCGTTTGAAACTGATATTTTTCTGTGATTTTAAAGATTTCTTGTTCAAAAACTATTTTACCATCTGCAATTTGTACAATTTTATCAATTACATTTTCTACATCTTTTACCTGATGTGTAGAAATAATTACAGTTTGATTTTCAGCTACAGATTCTATTAAAACTTTTCTAAATATTTTTTTGGAAGGAATATCTAATCCGTTTGTTGGTTCATCTAACAACAACAATTTACAATTGGTAGACAGTGCAAAAGCGATAATGAACTTTTTTTGTTGTCCATGAGAAATTTTCTGTAATTTCTGATTTTCAGTCAACTGAAAATCGGTTAACAATTTCTGCATCTTCTCAAAATCGAAATTTTTATACAAAGCACCATAAATATTTAAGTAAGTTTTTATGGTAAGTGCTGGTAAAAATGGCGTATCGTCTACCAAAAAAATATCCGATAAAAAATCGGGTTCACGCTTTATAGGTTTTGCGTTGTTAACTAAAATATTTCCTTGTTTTACATTGAGTAAACCCGAAATAATTTTTAATAAAGTTGATTTTCCTGCACCATTTTCGCCCAATAAACCTATAATATTTCCCGATTCTTGGGTAAAATTAAAGTCTTTAAACAAAAACTTTTTTTTGGTGTAACCAAAAGATATATTTTCAATTGCAATCATAAATAATGTATTAGTGTACTATTTAACTATGACACAAAGATAGGGTTTGTTTTTAATTTTACAAGAAAAACAAAATAAACTTTTTGAAACATGCTAAAAACTACCCATTTAAATAAATAAAAATGTTAGTTTTGCATCTCAATTTTCAAGAACCAATGAACATTCAAAATACTATAGAAACCAAAGTAAAAGAAGGGTTTTTAGCATTATATAATATTGAAATTCCGTCTGTAGAATTTCAAGCCACTAGAAAAGAATTTGAAGGAGACATAACTGTTGTTGTTTTTCCTTTATTGCGTTACAAAAAAGGAAATCCTGTACAAATAGGTGAAGATTTAGGGCAATATTTAGTAGAAAATGTTACAGAAATTACCAATTTTAATGTGGTAAAAGGATTTTTAAACTTGGTTATAGAAGACAGTTTTTACACTAACTTTTTCAACAGTATTTACACAGATGCCGTGTTTGGTTTTAATTCGCCAAAGGCGGATGAGAAAGCGGTTTTGGTAGAATATTCCTCACCTAACACCAACAAACCTTTGCATTTAGGCCATGTTAGAAATAATTTGTTGGGCTATTCTGTTGCAGAAATTATAAAAGCATCAGGTAAAAAAGTGTACAAAACACAGATTATAAATGATAGAGGAATCCACATTTGTAAATCGATGTTGGCTTGGGAAAAGTTTGGAAATGGAGAAACACCTGAATCTACTGGTTTAAAAGGAGATAAATTGGTTGGGAATTATTATGTAAAGTTCGACCAAGAATATAAAAAAGAAATTAGCGACTTAGTTGCCCAAGGTAAAACTGAAGATGAGGCTAAAAAAGAAGCGCCTTTATTTTTAGAAGCACAACAAATGCTTTTAAAATGGGAAGCTGGAGATGCAGCAGTAGTAAAACTTTGGAAAACCATGAATGCTTGGGTTTACGCTGGTTTTGATGTAACTTACAAAAACTTAGGCGTAGATTTTGACAATCTATATTACGAAAGCAATACCTATTTATTAGGAAAAGACATTATAGACGAAGGTTTAGAATCTGGTGTTTTCTACAAAAAAGAAGACGGTTCTGTTTGGTGCGATTTAACTGAAGATGGTTTAGATGAAAAACTAGTTTTACGTTCTGATGGAACTGCAGTGTATATGACACAAGATATTGGTACAGCCATACAAAGAGCCAAAGATTTACCAGATGTTGGTGGAATGGTGTATACAGTTGGTAATGAGCAAGATTATCACTTTAAAGTATTGTTTTTAATCTTGAAAAAATTAGGATATTCTTGGGCAGAAAGCTTGTTTCATTTAAGTTATGGAATGGTAGATTTACCTTCTGGAAAAATGAAATCTAGAGAGGGAACTGTAGTTGATGCTGATGATTTAATGGTAGAAATGGCAACTACTGCCAAAGAAATTTCTGAAGAATTAGGCAAATTAGATGGCTATTCTGAAGAGGAAAAGGAAGAATTGTACAAAACGATTGGTTTGGGTGCTTTAAAATATTTTATTTTAAAAGTAGATCCTAAAAAGAGAATTTTATTCGACCCAAAAAGTTCTGTAGATTTTCAAGGAAATACTGGGCCTTTTATTCAATATACATACGCAAGAATACAATCTATAATTAGAAAAGCAGATTTTGACTATTCAAATCCTGTTACTAGAGATTTACATGAAAAGGAAAAGGAATTGTTGAAACAATTGGAGCTATTTCCTGAAACCATTCAGCAAGCAGCGGCTAATTATTCGCCAGCAGTTATTGCCAATTATACGTATGATTTGGTAAAGGAGTTTAATTCTTTTTATCAGAATGTGTCTATTTTGGGTGAAGAAGATTTAGATAAAAAAATATTTAGAGTGCAATTGGCTAAAAAAGTAGCTGATGTTATAAAACAAGCGTTTTTGTTGTTGGGAATTGATGTTCCTGAGCGAATGTAAATCCCATCCTAACCTTCCCAAAGGGAAGGGACTTTTACTCTGCTGTTAGTTATGTGGAATTGGTTTTGTATTGTTCTGAATATTAGGAATAAATAAAATAAAAATTGAAATCTGCTTTTTGTAAAAACAGAAAGTTCGTAAATTTGCGTGCGTTAGGGATTGAACGGTCTGTTTGAGCTCTTTTTTATTCTTTTTCTGAATAAAAAAAGCGAGTAGTGAAAGCCCGTTAAAACGCCCATAAAAAAATAAGAAAATTAAATAGAATGAAATACGACATCATTATTATTGGAAGTGGTCCTGGAGGATATGTTACAGGAATCAGAGCATCTCAATTAGGCTTTAAAGTTGCCATTGTAGAGAAAGAATCTTTAGGTGGAATTTGCCTTAACTGGGGATGTATACCTACAAAAGCCTTATTAAAATCTGCACAGGTTTATGATTATTTAAAGCATGTTGATGAATATGGTTTAAAAGCTGAGGCGATTGATAAAGATTTTGATGCCGTAATAAAAAGAAGTCGTGGTGTTGCAGACGGAATGAGCAAAGGTGTTGCTTTTTTAATGAAAAAGAACAAAATTGACATTTTAGACGGTTTTGGTAAAATTAAAACGGGTAAAAAAGTTGATGTTACTGCAGAAGATGGAACTGTAACTGAATATAGTGCAGACAATATTATTATTGCAACTGGTGCACGTTCTAGAGTTTTACCAAATTTACCTCAAGATGGTAAAAAAGTAATTGGTTATAGACAAGCCATGACGTTGCCTAGTCAGCCAAAATCTATGATTATTGTAGGTTCTGGTGCTATTGGTGTTGAGTTTGCACATTTTTACAATACAATGGGAACTGATGTTACTGTTGTTGAGTTTCAACCTAACATTGTACCTGTAGAAGATAAAGATGTTTCTAAACAATTTGAGCGTTCTTTTAAGAAAGCGGGTATTAAAGTAATGACAAATTCTTCTGTAGAATCTGTTGATACTTCTGGTGATGGCGTTGTTGCTACAGTAAAAACCAAAAAAGGTGAAGAAAAATTAGAGGCAGACATTTTATTATCTGCAGTTGGTATTAAAACAAACATTGAAAATATTGGATTAGAAGATGTTGGTATTATTACTGATAGAGATAAAATTTTAGTAAACGATTTTTACCAAACTAACATACCTGGTTATTTTGCTATTGGAGATGTTACTCCGGGACCTGCTTTAGCACACGTTGCTTCTGCAGAAGGAATTACTTGTGTTGAGAAATTGGCTGGTTTACATACAGAAACCATAGATTATGGTAATATACCTGGTTGTACATATGCAACGCCAGAAATTGCATCTGTTGGTATGACAGAAGAAAAAGCAATTGAGGCTGGTTACGAAATTAAAGTTGGTAAATTCCCATTTTCTGCATCTGGTAAAGCAAGTGCTGCTGGTACAAAAGATGGATTTGTAAAAGTAATTTTTGATGCCAAATATGGCGAGTGGTTAGGTTGCCACATGATTGGTGCTGGTGTTACAGATATGATTGCTGAAGCTGTTTTAGGACGTAAGTTAGAAACTACCGGGCATGAAGTTTTAAAAACAATTCACCCACACCCAACAATGAGTGAGGCTGTAATGGAAGCAGTAGCAGATGCTTATGATGAAGTGATTCATTTATAAGCCTAAACTTAATAAGAATTTTAATTTTTAAACGGTTAGATTATAAGAATTACTATAAAAATGACGATTTAACGAGTTTATATATACATTTGTCGAAAAACCAAAGCTTTTTGCTTTGGTTTTTTTGTATATTAAAGTCAGAATAAAGTAATAATCAAAAAAACTAAAAATTAAAATGAAAGCAAAATATCAAAGCGTATTAAGTCTTGGAGAAGAATTAGCGATTAAAAATGGAGATGTAAAAGAAGAAAATGGTGTTTTACATTTAACAGGAACTGCAAAAACACCTTATGAAAAAAATCTTTTATGGGACGAAATTAAAAAAGTAGGTGGCGAAAACCCTACAGATATTATAGCAAATATTAACGTTGAAGATGAATCTGTTTACGCAAACCATACTGTTGCTAAAGGAGAAACTTTAGGTGGAATTGCAAAACACTACTTTGGAAACGCAATGAAATATAAAGAAGTTTTTGAAGCAAACACAGATGTTCTTAAAAACCCAGATGTAATTCATCCTGGTCAAGAATTAGTAATTCCTAATTTATAAGAAATATTAGTTTTATAAAATTGAAACCGAAGTTTTTACTTCGGTTTTTTTTATATTTGAACTTTAAAATAAAAAAATGAATTCTAAAGATTACTACAAAAAGAAAAATGATGGTTTGCTAAAATACTGGGAGCCTAAAAGAGAAAACAGACTTAAATATGCAGTCTTACAAACTTTATATTTTGCAGTTCCTTTTAGTTTTATTTTTCAAGCTTTAGAAAGTTTTAGCGGTTTTTTAAGTTTACAATTTCTATTTAAATTTGTTTCTATATTTTGTATTTATTTCTTACTAACATATTACATCACTTATAATATATATGAAAAGAAATATCAAAAATTAATGAAAGAATCCCAAAATTTTGATCACTAATAAAAAGAAGTTCTTTATTGAGTTTCTAAAAGGACTTTTAAAATTAGTTATTGCAGGTGGTTTTATTGGCTACTTCAAAGAATATGATTTTTGGATTGCTTTGCTCCTGTTTTTAAAAATTCTACACAACTTATATAAAGATATTTACAAACCAACGCAAAAAAACTGGTTGTTATTAGCGGGTATGTTGCTTACTTGTTTTGGTGGTGTTGTAGGAGAAACTTGGGGTGTTGCCAATGGCTATTGGGAATATCATGCAGTTTCTAGAGCATTGCCTTTATGGTTGCCATTTGCTTGGATATTGGCTTTTCATTACCTGTATAAGCTAGAAGGAAAGTTGATTCCGTTATTGAAAAATCCGTCTCAGAAAAATAAAATTATACTTGCTATTTTATTGGCTTTAATTTTACCTGCTTTTGGCGAAGTTATTACCATTTATCTTGGAGTTTGGACGTATTATTGGCCTTATCAGCTTTTTGGTGTGCCTTTATATGCTTTTATTTGTTTGGTTTTTGTGCACATGTTAGTGTATACAATTCTTCATTTTATTTGTAAAAAGTATAAAATTGAAGATGTAGTTTTCAATTGATTATTTCACAGAGATTCGCAGAGAAAAACACAAAGACTGGCAGCGTTAATTTTTAAAAGACTTAGATTTCACAAATTAAACCCACCACTTTTGACATTATTTCCAATAATATAAATAGGTAATCTTGCTCAACTTTCTCCTTTGGGGAAATGCCTAAAAGACAAAGGTGATTTTGAGAAAATTAAGAAGGAAATTAAAACTGCCAACAAGCAATTCTAGTAACTTTATTCCCTTGCTGCATAGGAATTACTTTAAATTCTTTGGCGCCTAATTTAGTAGCTGATTTTTGTAAACTTTCTACATTTTCTTTCTTTGAAACCAAACTTGTAAACCAAGTACTTTTTTCTTTAAACAAAGAACTTTCATACAAATAGTTATGCAAAAAAGCTTTTTCTCCTCCTACATACCAAAGCTCATTATTATTCCCAGAAAAATTTCGAACAGCATTATTGCCTAAGTTTCTCGTTTTTCTTCTGTTTGCACCTTGGGCTTCTTCTGCTGATTTATAAAAAGGTGGATTGCACATGACCACATCAAAAGCATCTGCTTCTTCTATAATTCCTTTTAAAATATTTTGCTCATCAAATTGCTGACGAAGTGTAACTTTATCTGTAAAATTATTATCATCTATAATATCTTGTGCAGTATCTAAAGCATCTAGATCAATGTCGGTTGCCACAAAATTCCAGTTGTATTCTACAATTCCTAAAAGCGGATAAATTGCGGTTGCTCCTGTGCCAATATCTAACACAGTTGCCTTTTCTTTTTCTTGTATTAAATCTGCTAAATGATGCATATAATCCAATCTTCCAGGAATTGGTGGACATAAGTTTTCATCAGGAAAATCCCAAATAGAAATTTTATCATAAGAAAACAGTAAGGCTTTGTTTAGTTCTTTTACCGCTTTTGGGTCAGAAAAATCTATGGTTTGATTGCCATGTTTATTTTCAATAATAAAAGATTTTAAGTTTGAATTTGTGGCAACCAACTCTTCAAAATTATAACCTTTATTGAATTTATTTTTGGGATGTAATCCTTTGTCTTTCATGTTTTTTGATAATTAATTATGAGATTTCTCATAAGTTTATTTTAAGCATAGACAAAAGACTTAAAAAAGGTCAATTAAAAATGGCAAAAAATAAAGTAAACTAAATTAGAGAACTTCTAGAATTTACTACAACTCTACAATAGTGAACTGCAAATCTAGTGGTTTCAAAGATGCTTTTAACGCTTTTATAAAAGAACTTCCGTATTCTAAATAATATTCAGAAAAATTACGCTGTCTTTCTTCTAAGCTTTGGTTTGGCAAAATTTCATTTTGAAGTATTGTAATTCTTTCCACCAAATCGTTTTGTCTTCTTTTTTCTGCTCTTATCAATCTTTTTTGAAGATTTTGTAAACCTTTAATTTGTTTTACTTCTTGTGCTTTTACTGCTCCAATAAAAGAAACATCTGTTTTTTCTGCAACCGTTTTTAATTCTGCAAATTGCTTTTGTAAAGCTTTAATTTTCTCATCAAAATTTACTTTTAAATCAGAATTTTCTATCACTTTCTTAGAAAGTAATTTGTGTTGTTTTAAAAACATTTCTTCATGAGAAATATCTAAATTATCTAACTTCTTTTGTTGTTTCTCCGCTAAAACTTGCACAGAGTTTCGCAATAACAAAATAGGAAAAGGAACATTTACTTTGTTAAAATAAGCTTTCAACTCAAACCAATAAGCCATTTCTCCTCCTCCACCAATATAACAAAGATTAGGTAAAATAACTTCTTGGTACAAAGGTCTCATAATTACATTTGGCGAAAAAGCCAACGGATTTTCTTCAACCTCTTTTAAAATTTCACTTTTAGAAAAAGTAATTGTTGTATTATTTACTTTGTAAATTCCGTCTTCAAAAACTATGCGTTCTCTCAAATTTTCACTCAAATAAAACAAGTTAATTTCTCTAGGGTTTACTTGTACTTTGTAGTTTTTTTCTAATTTTTCTATAGTTTTAGAAACTTCGTTTAAAGAAGTATTATTCTCCAATTCATCTTTTACAAACGGAATAAATAATTCTTTCAGTTTCGCATCATCGCCATCTACAATTACCAAACCAAATTCAGCAAACAATTCATTTGCTATAAAACGCGTGGCATCTGCTAAATTGTTGTGTTTTAAATAACCATCAGCAAACAATTGCTTAATAAATTGGGCATTTTTAGTGTTGCCCAACTGATTTGCAAAAACCTCAAAAACATCTGCTAATCCTTCTGTAGAAAAACGACCTACTGCTCCACCATCTTCACGATTCCACAATACTTTTTTACCCTGAAAATTAAAATAATTAATTTCCTCAAAATCATGATCTTCTGTAGCCATCCAATACACAGGCACAAAATTTTTCTCTGGAAATTTTTCAGATAATTCTTCTGCCAAATTAATAGCAGCAATAATTTTGTATAAGAAATATAAAGGTCCAGTAAATAAGTTTAATTGATGACCTGTAGTAACTGTAAATGTATTTTTTTGCTTTAAAATGGTAATATTTTCAGCAGTTTTTTCGGCAATAGTAAAACCTTTGTATTGGTTCTCTAAAGCATCTGCTAAAACCAAACGAGATTGTAAACGGTAAGCGTTTTCTTTTTCTTCAATTTGATTGTAAAAACCAGAAATATCTGGAAAATTATTGTAAAAATCTTGTGTGCGCTCTTTTTGCTCTAAATAATCTACCATAGTTTTAGAGAAAAAACCAGTAGTTTTAAAAGGTATTTGTGTTACTTTCATCAACTTACAATATTATAACACAATTCATACAACAATCAACGTCGTTCATTTTACAATAATTTTTGTTAAAAGTACAATTATTTTACGGGTAGTCGCAAAGCTGAAATCAATCTAACAAACTTTTAACAGGTTTACTAATATTCACTTTAACAAACCAAATTAATTTGCTTATTTTTGAGTCTTAATTTCAAAAAATCGTATGAAAATAAGTACTATTCTCCTAGTTCTCGCCTTCTCTATCCCATCTTTTTTTGCACAACAAATTCAAACGCCATCAGCATTTTTAGGCTATGAAATTGGTTCTCGTTTTACAAGACATCACCAAGTAGTAGACTATTTTACGTATGTTTCTAAAACGTTAAGCAATGTGAAATTAGAAAAATACGGAGAAACTAACGAGCACAGACCTTTATATTTAAGCTATATTTCTTCACCAGAAAACATAACCAATTTAGAAGAAATTAGAAAAAATAATTTAGCGCAAACAGGCATTATCAATGGAAACAAAACCAATAACAAAGCCATTGTTTGGTTAAGTTATAATGTACATGGTAATGAAGCTTCTAGCACAGAAGCTGCAATGACAACGCTTTACGAATTGGTAACCAACAAAAAAAAATGGTTAAAAAATACGATTGTAATTATAGATCCTTGTGTAAATCCAGATGGTAGAGATCGTTATGTAAATTGGTACAATCAAGTAAAAAGTACACCTTTTAATATAGATCAAAATGCCAAAGAACATAAAGAACCTTGGCCAAGTGGAAGACCAAACCATTTTTTATTCGATTTAAATAGAGATTGGGCATGGGCAACACAAGTAGAATCTGCGCAAAGAATTAAAATGTATAACAAATGGATGCCTCATGTCCATGTAGATTTTCATGAGCAAGGTATTAACAATCCTTATTATTTTGCCCCAGCAGCAGCACCTTTTCATGAAATTATTTCTGATTGGCAACGCAGTTTTCAAACCCAAATTGGTAAAAACCATGCTAAATATTTCGATAAAGAAGGTTGGTTGTATTTTACAAAAGAAAGTTTCGATTTATTGTACCCAAGTTATGGTGATACCTACCCAACATATATGGGTGCAATTGGTATGACTTATGAACAAGCTGGCCATGGAAGAGCTGGTTTAGGAATCGCAACAGACGAAGGTGAAATTTTAACCTTAAAAGATAGAGCTTTACACCATACCACCACAGGTTTATCTACCGTAGAAATTTCATCTAAAAATGCAGAAAAATTAAATAGCGAGTTTCAAAAGTACTTTAATAATAATAATAATAGCTTACCATACAAAAGTTATGTTTTAAAAAATGACAATCAAGATAAAACCAACCGTTTAAAAGCATTGCTAGATTTACACGAAATAAAGTACGAAAACACCAAAACAGGAACCGTTAAAGGCTACAATTATGCAACGCAAAAAGAGTCTAAATTAAATGTTACTGAGAATGATTTTGTAGTACATACAAACCAACCTAAAGGTAAAATGGTAAAAGTTTTGTTTGAACCCAAAGCAAAATTAGTAGATTCTTTAACTTATGATATTACTGCTTGGTCTTTACCTTATGCACATGGTTTACTAGCAATAGCATCAAAAACCAAAGTAAACTCTGCTTACCAAAACAACAAAACTACAGTTAACAATACCATTAACAAAAGCAGTTATGCTTACATTTCTAAATGGAATAGTGTAAACGATGCCACTTTTTTAGGCGCATTATTACAACAAAATATTGTACCAAGATTTGCCGAAAAAGCATTTACTATAAACGGCAAAAAATTTAAAAGCGGTAGTTTAATCATTTTAAGAAATGACAATAAAACAACCGATTTTGACAACAAATTAATTGAAATTGCCAATAAAAACAATCGTCAATTAACGACTGTTACCACTGGTTTTGTAGATAAAGGTCTAGATTTTGGATCTTCTTCTGTAAAACCAATAAACAGACAAAAAATTGCAGTAATTTCTGGTAAAGCAACTTCTTCTTTAAGCTTTGGCGAAGTTTGGCATTTCTTTGAAACACAATTAAAATACCCAATTAGCAATATAAATTCAACCAATTTTAGTACTACTAATTTAAATACATACGATGTTTTAATTCTGCCAAGTGGTTCTTATAGCAGTATCTTAAATACAGCTGGATTAGACAAACTTAAAAAATTTACACGCGCTGGAGGAACCGTAATTGCTATTGGCAATGCATTAAATTCTTTTGCCAATAAAAGCGGTTTTAGTCTAAAAACAAAAACACCAGAAAACCAAAAGCAAAACAATAATTTAACGCCTTATGCAGATAGAGAAAGAGAAAATGTAGCCAATTTAATTACAGGAAGTATTTTTAAAAGTACCTTAGACAACACACATCCGCTGGCTTTTGGTTATCAAAAAAACTATTTTTCTTTAAAACTTAGCAGCACCACATACCGTTATTTAAACAATGGTTACAACGTTGGTTTTTTCGATAAAAACACCAAAAACATATCTGGTTATGCAGGTAGTAAAGCCGTAAAAAATGTGCCAGAATCTTTACTAATTGGCGAGCAAACCATGGGAAGAGGCAGTATTGTGTATATGGTTGACAATCCGTTATTTAGATCTTTCTGGGAAAATGGAAAGTTATTTATGGCAAATGCTGTTTTTTTATTAAATTCAGATAAATTGAAATAATATTTTTATTTCGGCGTTTTAACGGGCTATCACTACTCGCTTCCCGCTAAAAGCGGGAGAGCTCAAACAGGTCGTTCTATCCCTAACGCGCCTACTGTTGTAAAAGAAATCCATTTATTAGTTAATTACCTTTTTGCTCTTTATGAGATTTCTTCTTACGTAGAAATGAAAAGTGTTAGATTAATCTAATGGACAAAAGAAATATATAATCTTGTTAAGATTAATTCTTCTTACGCTGTAATTTAAAAAAAACGCTAAAAACTACTTCAACAACAAATCACAATACCAAAAACTGGTGTCGTAATTTTTGTTATCATCATTAGAAGTATTACAAGTATCTCCATCATCATCTTTTACCTCATAAGAACGCAATGTTTTTTCTCCTATTTTAAAATCTATTGGATTTTTAAAAATTGGGCCATCAAAAACAAACGTATGAAACTCTCCATTTTCTCCACAAACATCTACATTTTCAGGTAAATCCTTTATAAATTGTTCGTCTATAATTCTACCAACAAATTCTTCACCTAACAATTTTGCATTTACACAAACTGTAATTGCTTTAAATCCTAATGCTAAAAACTCTTTTAAAATTGCTTTGGTATCCTTTTTCCAAAGCGGATAAACACCTTTAATACCAACCTCTTTTAATTTAGTATCTCTATACTTTTTTAAATCTTCTAAAAAAATATCGCCAAAAACAGCGTTTGTATATTTCTTATCAACCAAAGAATCCATTGCTATTTTCATAGTTTTAGAATACGATTCCATAGAAACATTTGCAGGAAATTCTATCTTTTTTAAAGGAATTCCAATCGCTTTTGTTTGTGCAACCAACAAATCTATTCGCAAACCATGCATAGAAACCCTTTTATAATCTGTATTTACAGTGGTAACTAATAAATCTACATTGTACTTTTTATCTTGCATCATTTTATACAATGCCAAAGCAGAATCTTTACCTGTGCTCCAATTAAAATATGTTTTCTTCATGCAATTTTAGGTATAAAAAAATCCTACAATAAGTAGGATTTTTTGGTCTATTTACTTCCTTTTTTGATGTAAAGGAACTGGTTTTTCTTGTTTTTTAACAGGTGTTCCATACAAATCGTAATCACCTGCTTCGTGTATTTTTACATCTATAAACTCGCCAATTTTTATGTAGTGTTCTTTGGCATCAACCAAAACATCATTATCTACATCTGGCGAATCTGATTCTGTTCTTCCGTAGAAAAACTCGCCATCTTTTCTATCAAACAAGCATTTAAAGGTCTTCCCTATTTTCTGCTGATTCAATTCCCAAGAAATTTGAGATTGTACTTCCATAATTTCGTTTACACGCTTAAACTTCACCTCTGCAGGTACATCATCTTCTAAAACGTAAGCGCCTGTATTTTCTTCATGAGAATATTCAAAAGCACCCAAACGTTCAAAACGCATTTCTTCTACCCAATCTTTTAACTCTTGAAACATTTCTTCTGTTTCTCCAGGATAACCCACAATTAAAGTGGTTCTAATTGCCATTTCTGGCACTTTTTCTCTAAATTTATGTATTAAAGCTGTGGTTTTTTCGTGTGTTGTTCCTCTTTTCATCGACTTTAACAACTCTGTATTAATGTGTTGTAAAGGAATATCTAAATAATTACACACTTTTGGTTCGCTTTTCATTACGTCTAAAACATCCATAGGAAAACCTGTTGGGAAAGCATAATGCATTCTAATCCACTCAATTCCGTCTACTTTTGTTAAGGCAACTAATAAATCTGCTAAAGCACGTTTCTTGTAAATATCTAAACCATAATACGTTAAATCTTGTGCAATTAGCATGATTTCTTTAATGCCTTTTGCTGCTAACTTTTCTGCTTCAGTTATAATATCTTCTATTGGTGTAGACCTGTGTTTACCACGCATTAAAGGAATGGCACAAAAAGAACAAGGCCTATCACAACCTTCTGCAATTTTTAAATATGCATAATGTTTTGGTGTAGTAGTTAAACGTTCTCCAATTAATTCGTGTTTGTAATCTGCTTCTAAAGCTTGCAATAAATTTGGTAAATCGTGCGTACCAAAGTACTGATCTACGTTTTTAATTTCTGCCTCTAAATCTGGTTTGTAACGCTCACTTAAACAACCAGAAACAAAAACTTTATCTATTTCGCCTGCTTCTTTTCTTTGTGCGTAATGCAAAATAGTATCTATAGATTCTTCTTTGGCTTTGCCTATAAATCCACACGTATTAATAACAACAATATTTCCATCATCATTTTCATCTTCATGAACTACTTCTTTTCCGTTTGCTTTCAATTGCCCCATTAAAACTTCACTATCGTAAATGTTTTTAGAGCAACCTAAAGTTACAACGTTTATCTTATTTTTTTTGATGGTTTTTGTGCGCATATAAAAAGCTTTTTGCCTTTAGCAATTGCCATTAGCAGAATATGAAATCGTGATTTTAATTCGTTTTTAAACGAATGCAAAAATACTACTTTAAAATTATAGATAAATAGTATTAACGATAGTTTTTAGGCATTTTTCTAACCTTGGTTAACTGCTCAAAAGCAAAACCAATTTCTAACAATTTTCTTTCAGAAAAAGGAGTACCTACAAAAGTTAAACTTACAGGCTCTCCAGAGGTTTTATAACCCATAGGCACTGTTAATGTTGGGTATTTGGCTGTAGCTGCAAAACCAGAATGATAATTGTTAATAGATAAAATAGCGTCTAAATTTTCTTCTTGTAAAGCTCTAAAATAATTTTTACTCTCTTTGCTTAGATTTTCTTTTATTACTGCTAGCTCTTCCAATGTAGTTTGGTCTGCCACAATTCCGTCAAATAATTGTTGACCATAAGGTGCTCTTAAAATTGAATCTTTTAAATTAAAATCAACCACATCTTTTACAGATTTTAAAGCAATATTTTTAGCTGCATTGTTTTCTAAATATTTAGGTAAATCGTGTTTCATATCAATATTTAAAAGGGTTACAAAACCATTGAATGAAATATTTGGAGGCGTAACTTCTACAAGCTCCACTCCTACTTTTCTCAATTTATCAATAGCTGCACTGTATATTGAATCGCCTAACAATGGCTTTAAAACACCTAATTTTATTTTACCAAAATCGTTATTAAACCCATTTTTAAAATAATCGTCTTTTATTTCTTTTGAAGCTACATCGTTTTTATCAAAACCACGCATTGCATTCATAAAAATAGCATTATCAATAACATTTTTAGTCATTGGCCCTGGTGTATCTAAAGTAGAGGAAATAGGTACAATACCAGTTCTACTAAAAACACCAATAGTTGGTTTTAAACCAACAACAGAATTCTGACTTGATGGCGATGTAATAGAACCCGCAGTTTCTGTACCAACAGCTGCAACTGCAAAATTTGCTGCAACAGTTACACCACTTCCTGCAGAACTTCCACCTGTTTCAAATTCACCTCTTCCATACGGGTTTAAAGTTTGCCCACCAATTGCAGAATACCCTAAAGGACAGCCAGAACAGAAAAAGTAAGCCCATTCACTTAAATTCACTTTCCCTATAATTAAAGCGCCATTTTCTTTTAACTTCTCTACTATAAATGCATCTTTTGTGTTTTTATTTTCTGTTAAAGCAATTGCACCTGCTGTAGTTGGCATATTATTGGTATTAATATTATCTTTCAATAAAATTGGCATACCATAAATAGAAAAATCTGAAGTTAAATTTCTATACTTATCTTTTACTCTTGCTTCTTTTAAAACATCTGGATTTAAGGTAATAATACTATTTAAAGACTTTGTAGAATCACTTTCAAACTTTCGAATTCGGTATAAATAAAACAATGTAAGTTTCTCGTAATTCAATTTACCTGCTGTAATATTTTTTTGAATTGATGGAATATTTTGCTCTAAAATAAGTGGTTTTAAAGCATTGTAATCTTCCTCAGAAAAATAAGCCAAATCTTCTTCAAAAGGTTTAAAAACAGCATTTAAATCTAATACTTTAGATTGAAATAGCTTAAACTGCATTCTACCGCTTTTATGACTTTGCTGTTTTTCTAAATCAGCAGTTTCATTATATTTTCTAAAAACTATTGATGGTTGCTTTTGTTTTTCTTCTTTTTGTTGACAAGCAAAAACAAAGAATGCGAAAAATAAAATGGTAAGTACTTTTTTCATTAATACAAGATTTAGCAATCAAAGATAATGATTTTAATATTTTTTTTGAATACTGACCAATATTTAAATAGTACGATTGTAAACCAATAACAAATAAAAATTTGAATTAAGTACCTTATTTTTTTAGAATAAAGTATAAATTGCAAAAAAAAAATAAACTATTATGAAAAAAATTACTTTACTATTATTTATTACAATTGCAAGCATTCAATTTTTACAAGCTCAAGATGATCCTATAGAAAGTGCCTTTAAAAGTGCATTTGATGGGAACAATGCATTTAATGCCAACATTGGTTTAACAAATATTGATGGTCAGAATTTCTTTGGAATGAGAATTCAACCAGAATTTAGTTTTGGTAAATTTGGCTTAGGACTAGACATTCCCATACTTTTTGACTTAGAAAGTGGCCAAATAAGAAAAGAAGAATTTGAGCAAGGTGCAGGAGCACTAAGAATGATTCGCTTTCTTAGATATGGAAATAAAAATACAGATCCTGTTTACGTAAAAATTGGAGATTTAACAGGGGAACGTTTAGGTTTTGGTTCTTTAATAGGAAATTACACGAATGCAACTTCTTTCGAAAGAAGAAAAGTTGGAGCAAGTGCATCTCTATTAATCAAAAAAGTATTTGGTCTAGAAGCTATTTACAGTGACTTAAATTTTAGTGGTGCTACAAAAATGTTAGGTTTAAGACCTTTTATAAAGCCTTTTGGCTCTACTGACATTCCCATTATAAAAACGATGGAAATTGGTGCGAGTTTTGTAACAGATAGTGACGATTTTCAGGAAGAAGGTGTAGATGAGATAACAACTAGATATAGTGCAGATGGCGTTAGCGCCAATAGTTTTGATTTAGGAATGAGTCTTTTAAGAACCAGTTTATTAAACCTAAGAGTGGATGCACAATACACTAAAATTTCTAAAATAGATTTATTGGCAGCAGATAATCCTTTAGCAGATTATGATGCTGGAACAGGTTTTGCTGTTGGTGTAGAAACTGATTTTAGGTTTCTTGCAAACACAATTTTTATGAATGCCAGAATAGAAAGACAATGGTATGGAGATAATTATTTACCACAGCTTTTTAATTTTGCTTATGAAATTAATAAAGATGCAAGATTACGTGAATTGCTAACTGCAACAAGTGCGCAAGGTATATTTGGTACGCTAAGTGCAGAGATTTTAAAAACGGTAAAAATTGGTGGTTCTTTATTAATACCTGATGACCTGAATGAAGATGACCCAGAAAGTAGAGGCGCTATTGTTAGTTTAGATTTAGAAACCAAACAAATAGGACGTTTTAAAGCAAGAGGTACTTACCTAAAAGCTGGTTTAAATAATTTAAGTGATGCTTTTAGTTTAGATGAAAGATCTTTGGCAAATTTAATTGTAACCTACAAAGTAGGAAGAATTTTTGAGGCTGGTGTAGATTATCAATGGACTTTTGCAGCAAATGAAGCAGGCAAGTTTATTGCAACCAACCAAGTAAGACCTTATTTTGGAATGAGTATAGATTTTTAATCGATATAAATTTTATGAATAAAAAAATAGTATATAATAGCTTAAAATAAACTTTAGAATCTTGCTAAAAGTTGTGCTTTTTTATTTTCAAACTCTTCTTTAGAAATAATTTCTTTGTTTTTTAAAGTTTACTAACTTTTCTACATTAACAAAAAAATGTTCTTAAAAAATTTAGGTGAAAAGGGTTGTTTAGATATAGTTCTACTTTAAGATTTTTTTAAGTTTTTTTTGAAAGCAAAATTTATTAAAATAAAGTCACTTTATATAGAAATATTATTTTTACTTTCTAATATCCTATGGTTAAAATACTTCTAACATTTTGATTACTTGAGTTTAAACCTTTTTATTTTTACCTTGTCTAACTTCTAAACGATCTTATGAAAAGTAAAAACTTTATATTTTTGATAGCCTTTTTTATGTTGCTTTCTTGTTCTGAAAAAGAAGTAGAATTAGAACCAATACAAGAAAACAACAATTTAAATAATCTTTATTTTCCGCCAATAAATGCAGACAATTGGGACAAAGTCTCTAGCCAAAGTTTAAATTGGAATACTGATCAACTAGAACCATTACTTAACTTTTTAGAGGAAAAAAACACCAAAAGTTTTATAATTCTTTACAATGGTAGAATTGTAGTAGAAGAATATTTTAACAACCATAATGTAAATCGTTTTTGGTACTGGGCAAGTGCTGGTAAAACCTTAACTGCATCAATAACTGGTATTGCACAAGAAGAAGGCTTTATAAATATTAATAACAAAGTTGCTGATTATTTAGGTCAAAAATGGACAAGTATTCCTTTGGAAAAAGAAAACTTAATAACTCCTAAAAATTTATTGTCTATGTCTTCTGGTTTAGATGATAGCTTAGGAAATGATGTTGCTTCGCAAAACTTAAAATACATAGCAGATGCTAATCAAAGATGGGCTTATCATAATGTTTATGTAAAACTTCAAGACATTGTAGAACAAGCCACCAAAACAAGTTGGGAAACCTATTTTAATGATAAATTAAAAAATAAAATAGGAATGACGGGCGGATGGAGAACAACTGACAACTTTAATGTATATTGGAGCAATACAAGAAGTATGGCACGTTTTGGCTTATTAAATTTGGCAAATGGAAAATGGGAAAACACTCAAATAATTCCTGAAACCTTTTTATTAGAAGCTACAAATACCTCTCAAAATATTAATTTATCCTATGGTTATTTGTGGTGGTTAAACGGAAAATCTTCTTTTCATTTACCACAAAGTCAACAAACTTTTTCTGGTAATTTAATACCAGATGCACCAAAAGATACATTTTGTGCATTAGGCAAAAACGATCAAAAAATATACGTTGTACCTAGCAAAAAACTAGTAATTGTTAGAATGGGAGAATCCGCAGAAAATTCTAATTTTGCACTTTCTTCTTTTGACAACGAATTGTGGGAAAAAATAAATGCTTTTGTAAATTAAAATTACTTATTAAAAAAGCCTCCATATTTGGAGGCTTTCTATTCTAAACTAATTTCTTAGCATTTTTCACTTTCTGTTTTGTAAGTGCAATTTCTATTACTTGCTTCATATCTGTAACATAATGAAAAGTTAGGCCTTTTAAGTAGCTTTCTTTAATTTCTAAAATGTCTTTTCTATTATCATCACACAAAATAATTTCTTTAATATTTGCTCTTTTAGCAGCCAATATTTTTTCTTTAATTCCGCCAACTGGTAATACTTTTCCACGTAATGTGATTTCGCCTGTCATGGCCAATTTATTTTTAACTTTACGTTGTGTAAAGGAAGAAATTAAAGAGGTTAGCATAGTAATACCTGCACTTGGACCGTCTTTTGGTGTTGCACCTTCTGGCACATGAATATGTACATTATATTTTTCTAAAACTTGTGGATTTACTCCAAATTCTTCTGCATTTGCTTTAATATATTCTAAGGCTATAGTTGCAGATTCTTTCATTACTTTACCTAAATTACCGGTAATGGAAAGGCTTCCTTTTCCTTTAGATAAAATAGATTCTATGAATAAAATATCTCCACCAACGCTTGTCCAAGCTAAGCCTGTAACCACACCTGCAACACCATTATTCTCGTATTTGTCTCTATTTCTTGGTGTTCCTAAAATTTCTTCTACTTTTTTGGTAGTTAAAGTAACTTCATACTCCTGTTCCATAGCAATAGATTTTGCAGCAAAACGCACTACTTTGGCTATTTGCTTTTCTAAACCTCTTACTCCAGATTCTCTGGTATAACCTTCTACAACTGCTTCTATTTGTGCTTTACCTAACTTTAAATCTTTGGTAGTTAAACCGTGTTCTTTTAATTGTTTGGGCAGTAAATGTCTTTTGGAAATTTCTACTTTTTCTTCTATAGTATAGCCTGTAACATTTATAATTTCCATTCTGTCTCTTAAAGCCCAAGGAATTTGACCTAAGTTATTGGCAGTTGCAATAAATAGTATTTTAGATAAATCGTAACCAACTTCTAAATAATTGTCATAAAAAGCTTCATTTTGTTCTGGGTCTAAAACCTCTAACATAGCAGATGAAGGATCTCCTTGATGGCTTTGCCCTAACTTATCTATCTCATCTAAAACAAATACAGGATTAGAACTGCCTGCTTTTTTTAAATTCTGAATTAAACGCCCAGGCATGGCACCAATATAGGTTTTTCTATGGCCTCTAATTTCTGCTTCGTCTCTTAAACCGCCTAAAGACATGCGCACATATTTACGTCCTAAAGCCTCTGCTACAGATTTCCCTAAAGAAGTTTTACCAACTCCTGGAGGTCCATACAAACAGATTATTGGCGATTTCATGTCTTTTCTTAACTTTAAAACAGCCAAATGTTCTATAATTCTATCTTTTACTTTTTCTAAGCCAAAATGATCTCTATCTAATATTTTTTGCCCTCTTTTTAAGTCGAATTTATCTTCTGTATATTCTCCCCAAGGCAATTCTAGCATTAACTCTAAATAGTTTCTTTGCACGCCAAACTCTGCCATTTGCGGATTCATTCGCTTTAAACGACCTAATTCTTTTTCAAAAACTGCAGCAACTTCTTTGTTCCACTTTTTAGCTTTACCTTTCTGACGCATTTCTTCTAACTCTTGATCGTTAGAAACACCACCCAACTCTTCTTGTATGGTTTTTAATTGTTGATGCAAATAATACTCGCGTTGCTGCTGATCTAAATCTTCTCTAGTTTTAGATTGAATATCATTACGTAATTTTAATTTCTGTAGTTCTTTATTTAAGTTTTTTAACGTTAATAAAGCACGTTCTTTTAAATTATCTTCTTCTAAAATTATCTGCTTTTTAGCGACAGACAAATCCATATTAGAAGAAATAAAATTTACTAAAAAAGAATCTGATTTTATATTTTTAATAGCAAAAGATGCTTCTGTAGGTAACATTGGGTTTTCTTTAATAACCTCTAATGCTAGCTCTTTAATTCCTTCAATAATTACTTCAAATTCTTTTTTATCTATAATTACCTTATCTTCATTTGCCTCTTTTACAGTAGCTTTTAAATACGGTTTGTCTTGAATAATTGCATCAATTTCAAAACGTTTTTTACCTTGTATGATAATGGTTGTGTTGCCATCTGGCATCTTTAAAACACGTAAAATCTGCGCTACAACACCTGTGGTGTTTATGTCTTTTAAAGTTGGCTCTTCTACCTCTTCATTTTTTTGTGCAACAACTCCAATTACTTTATCACCTTTATTTGCGTCTTTAATTAACTGAATAGATTTATCTCTACCTGCAGTAATTGGTATTACCACACCAGGAAATAAAACTGTGTTTCTTAAAGGTAAAATAGGTAAGGTTTCTGGTACACTTTCGTTGTTAATAATTTCTTCATCTTCTGGCGTCATTAAAGGAATCAACTCAGAATCTTCATTCATCATATTTTGTAACGACAAATTGTCTAATCTCATTACTTTTGGTTTACTCATCTGCTTTATATCTGTCATACTGACATTGCAATTTATTTTACTAAAAAACAACTCGTATATATTATTATTAAAATACTGAAAATCAGATACTTATATTTATATTTATATCTTTTCTACCCAAATAAAACAATTGTTGTGCCAAAGAACAGATCCCTTTAATTTTAAAAGGTTAACTTATACCAAAATATGATAGGATGAATATTACTTATTTAATGTATGCCCATCTAGTAACAGTTTTACCTTGTGTGCTTATTGGAGCAATTTTACTGATTATAAAAAAGGGGACTAATTTTCATAAAACAGCTGGTAAAGTGTATATGATTTTAATGATGATTACTGCAATTATTACTTTATTTATGAAAGCGCAAGTTGGCCCTAAATTTTTAAACCATTTTGGTTGGATACATCTGTTTAGTATTTTAACCTTGTATACAGTGCCTACTGCATATACTGCCATTAAAAAAGGCAATATAAAAGTACATCAAAGAAAAATGGTTTTGTTATATTTTGGTGCAATAATTATTGCTGGTGGGTTTACCTTTTATCCTGGTAGGTATTTGCATTCTCTCTTTTTCAATTAGTCTAAAATTTATTGCCAATTGGTGTTTTTTACGAATAAAAAATACACTTGCTTTTGTTAAACTAAACAATAATTCTAATAATTTCTAAATTTTGCAGTTTGCTCAAAGACGTTTTCTAAAATACGTTGTTCTATAAAATCAAAATCTAAATTTCTTCTTTTCATTACCGCAGTTGCAACCTCAAAAACTTTGTTGGTTTTATATTCTGTATAACCTGCTGCACCACCCCAACTGAAAGAAGGTACAAAGTTTCTTGGAAAACCACTACCAAAAAGGTTGGCGCTTACACCAATTACGGTTCCTGTATTAAACATGGTATTAATGCCACATTTAGAATGATCTCCCATCATTAAGCCACAAAATTGTAAGCCTGTTTTTGCAAAACGTTCAGTTTCATAACTCCAAAGTTTTACCTCTGCATAATTGTTTTTTAAATTAGAGTTGTTGGTGTCTGCTCCTAAATTGCACCATTCACCAATTACAGAATTGCCCAAATACCCATCATGTCCTTTACTAGAATACCCGAAAATTACAGCATTACTTACCTCGCCTCCTATTTTAGAAAAAGGACCTACAGTGGTATCTTTATAAATTTTTGCACCCATTTTAAGCACTGCATTCTCACACATGGCAAAAGGACCTCTTACAGCTACGTTTTCCATAACAGTAGCATTTTTACCTATGTAAATAGGACCTTCTGTAGCGTTTAAAGTGGCAAAGTTTAAGGTTGCGCCTTCTTCAATAAAAATGTTTTCTTTATTTAAAAAACGAATACCTTCTGGTATGGGTTGAGATGTTCTATCTTCTGTAAGTAATTTAAAATCTTGCTGAATTGCTTTACCATTAAACGTAAAAATATCCCAAGTGTTTTTTATTTGAATTACCTCTTCTTCAAATTCTATTTGCTTGTAATCTTCAAAAATTACTTCTTCTTGTTTATCCGAAGAAAAAAAAGCAATAACATCATCACCTTTAAAAATAGCTTCATTTTCAGAAAGGTTTTTTATTTTTTCTACCAAAGATTCTGTTGGGCAGAAAGAGGCATTAATTAGAATATTCTCTTCCATTTCTACCATAGGATATTTTTCTTCTAAATATTCTTCTGTAATTGTAGTTGTGGTTAAACCTAAAAATTTCTCCCACTTTTCTCTAATGGTTAAAATACCAATTCTAATATCTGCTACTGGTCTTGTATATGTAAATGGTAAAAGCGCGTTTCTAACTGCACCATCAAATAAAATGTAATTCATTTTGCCTTATTTAAATTGCAAATTTAGCTTAAAATAGTCATAAAAAAAACCGAATGCTTAGTGCACTCGGTTTTGCAAATTGAAATTTTATAAAATTTAATTTTTAACAAATCTTTGCGTTCCTATTTTATCTGTAGTCGCCACTTTTAAAAGATAAATTCCTTTAGCTAGTGAATTTACATCTATACTATTATTTTCGTTAGATATATTAGAAGTTAGTGCCAATCTACCAACAGCATCATAAAACTCTACTTTAGCACTGTTTGTACCTGTGGGTAATTGCAAACTTATATTATCTGAAGCAGGGTTTGGAAACGTACTAAATTCTAATCTTTGAGCATCTGAAATACTTAAAGAAGATAATTGTGTAGTAGCAGTTACTGTTTGATCTGCATTGTCAAAAGCACGTCCATTTCCATTTGCAGCATTTACAGCAGTATAAAATGTTACTCTACCTTCATCTGTTGCTGGAGATCTCCATGTAAAAGACCAATCTCCTGTATTAGAAGGTCTAGAATGCGTAACTCTGTTATTTGCTACTCTAGAACCATCTCCAGCAACAAATGTTCCTATTTTGTTAGCCCCACTGTTTTCTGCTGCAATTTGAAAACCATGTGTATTAGAATCTGATGTTGTGTTAACATTTATAGTGTAGTCTGTATTTAATAAATAACCTGTAACTGGAATATTAGTAGTTATTTCTACAGATGCATTAAGATTTCCTCCATTATGGCATTGTGCACAAGTATTTCCTCCATCGCCAGGTGAACCTGATCTTCCATCTTGTCTTCCTCCAGAACTTGCCATAAATAAAAAGGCAGAAACAGGAATTAATAACAGTAAAAATTTAAATAAGTAATTTTTATTCATAATATTTGATTTATAGTTAATTTGTTTGTCGTTGATATATCTTTAAAATTACTTGTTTAAAAAAAATAATTTTAAGAATGTTTTGTTAAAAAGTTTTTTATTTAAAATATTTTTATGCCATCACAGTACTCCAAAAGAAATAAATTTTTAAAGATTTCTAAATAAAATTAAGCTGAAAGGGAAAAAAAGTCTTTAAAAAGGAAAAATAATTGGTGAAATATTCTAAACAAACCTGAAAATAGATTTGTATTTTTGGCAAATGAAAAAAATTATAGGCGTATTACTTACCACAATACTTATTATAACCGCGCTTTATTATTGTTTTATTTATTTTATAACTTACAGTAATGGTGTAAGATCTGGTGAGTTGATAAAAATTAGCAGAAAAGGAGTTTTAGTGAAAACTTGGGAAGGAGAAATCAGTCAAGGTATATCTGGGGCTCAAATTTTTACTTTTTCTGTGGAAGATAAAAATACAGAAGTAATACAAAAACTGAAAAAGTACCAAGGTAGGTATGTAAAACTATCCTATAAAGAACGTTATAAAACCTTTTTCTGGCTAGGTGATACCAAATATTTTATAACAGAAGTAAGCCAAGAAGAATCTCCACATTTTAGAAGTAAAAACCATACAGATGATTAAAAAATTCAAATACATAAAAGACTCTCAAATTAAAATTACAGAATTAATGTTACCATCCCACTCTAATTTTAGTGGAAAAATACATGGTGGACATATCTTAAATTTAATGGACCAAATTGCTTTTGCCTGCGCCTCTAAACACTCAGAAAATTATTGCGTAACAGCATCTGTAAACAAGGTAGATTTTTTAAATCCTATAGAAGTAGGTGAATTGGTTACTATGAAAGCCTCTATAAATTTTACAGGTAGAACATCTATGGTTGTAGGTTTAAGAGTAGAATCTGAAAATATTAGAACAGGCGAAACAAAACATTGCAACTCTTCTTACTTTACAATGGTTGCAAAGGATGAAAATGGAAAAAGTACTCCAACTCCTGGTATTATTTTAACTACAGAAGCAGAAATAAGGCGCTTTACCAGATCTATTGTAAGACAAAAAGAAGGTAGAAATAGAACCTCTAGATTTAATAGTACTGTTTTTAAATCTGAAAATTATTTGAATCTTTTAATAAACAGTAACTCTAAAATTGAATTAAAAAAGCAAGACTAGTTTATAAACTAAACACCAAATTGTGTTAAATGATGATCTATGTGTTTGTAAAAAAGATTATTCCATTCTTGTGCTGTTAAAGCGCCAAAAGAAGCAGATTCTTTTCCATCAAATGCAGACGCTCCTAATTTTTGGGTTTTTACAATACCGTCAATTAGATTTTGTTTTTCTTCTTTAAACTCACGTTTATCTGTAATTATAAATTGTGCTGCTGTTCTGCCATTTTTAGAAAATGGTTTTTCTGAAACTACAGCCTTTTTTATAAAAGACTTCAGCATAAATCTTACAAAAGCATTTGGCTTTGGGTATTTATTGGTGTAAATAGAATCATATTGCACACATAAATGCGCCAACATTTGTGCTACATTCATTTTGCCCCAATTTGGCTTGGTTTCTGGGGTTAGACGCTCTATTCTTTTAATAACTTCGTTTACAACCTCTTCTTCAAAAATATTTTTCATTCCTTTTTATCATACATAACAATTAGCTGAATTACAATTGCTAAAAATATTAATACATAAATTTCTATTTGCGTAAATAAATCTACTTTAGCAAAAGCTTTTTCACTAATTGCCATTTGTCGTTCACCTTCTTCTAATTGAATTTTAGATAGTGTAAATAAATTTTCTGTAATAGCAGAAATTCTAGTGGTTAAAGAATTGTTATCTATATAATTAGAGTTTATATATTTAGACTCTTCATTTTTTAAAAGGTCTAAATTTTGATTTAATTCAGCAAAAGTTTTTGCTTCATTTGTAGTTAATTTAGTTGTGCCATATTTCTCTATTTTTTCTGAAATATGCTTATTCACTTCAATATTTATTCTTTTAAAAAATATTGAATCTTTTAAAACTATCGCAATCTCTTTTTTATGAATTGCATTAGAAATTTCAAAAATTAAATCATTTGCTACAATCCTATCTTTATATATTGTACTTACAGAATCTCGTACTCTAGAAAAATTATTTTTATCGATTAAGTTAGTGGCAATAATTAGTAAAAATATCATTGCTATTCCTAAAATCCACTTAATTTTGCTGAATACTGTCATATAATAAGATTATAAATTCACCTCAAATATAATTATTATCTAGTATCAAAAAAATAGACATTTGTTAAATAATATAGAATAATTTAAAATAACATCGCAATTGTTGTTTACTATCGTTAATGAAGTATTTTAAAAAGTAATTCTTTAAAAATATCTTTTGTAGTATTATTAGCCCCAACTCCTTTACTTTTAACATCTGCATCTCTAAGCAGAGCTATTACTTGCGCTACTTTACGCATTGGAAAATTTCTTGCTGCTAAAAAATATTCATCCACAAAATAAGGGCTAACACCCAAGTTTTTAGCAACCGAATTTTTAGATTTATCTTTTAAACCATGAAAAAGTAATAACTGTGTAAAAAAAGTATTTAGTAGAGAAATGGTAACAACTATTGGATTTTTCTTCGGGTTTTCTATAAAATAATTAATTATTCTATTGCATTTTACAACATCCTTCTGCCCTATTGCTTTTTTTAACTCAAAGTTGTTAAAATCTTTAGAAATACCAATATTTTCTTCTATATGTGTTGCATTTATAATGGTTTCTATTGGTAAGACAACCATTAACTTACTTAATTCGTTGGTAATTTTACTTAAATCTGTACCTAAAAACTCTACTAACATTTGCGCTGCTTTAGGCTCAATCTTATAATTTTTGCCACTAAGAACTCTTCTAATCCAATCTGCAACCTGATTTTCATATAGCTTCTTGCTTTCAAAGATAACACCTGTTTTTGCTATTGCTTTATGTAGTTTTTTACGTTTGTCTAGTTTTTTGTATTTATAATTAAAAACTAAAACAGTTGTTTGCTGTGGGTTTTCTGCATAACTCACTACTTTTTCTATATTTCTACTTAAATCTTGTGCTTCTTTAACAATAATTACTTGTTTTTCTGCCATCATTGGGTAACGTTTGGCTGCACTTACAATGTCTTCTATAGCAACATCTCTGCCATACATAATTTGCTGATTAAAACCTTTCTCTGATTCTTCTAGCACATTTTGCTCAATAAAATCAGAAATTTTATCAATATAATAAGGCTCATCACCCATTAAAAAATAGATAGGTTTTATATTGCCTTTTTTAATATCTGCAACTATTGTTTTTATTTCGTTCATGTATTACTTTAGAGAAATATTTTATGCACCAGACCTAAGCTGAATACTAAAAATAATTAATATTTTTGTTGAATGCAAAAACTAAATTTACCTTTCTTTGATTTCAAAATCAAAAGTAGCGAAAATAAGACGCTTATTTTTGATATTTTAAGAAAAAAATACTTGGTTTTAACGCCAGAAGAATGGGTAAGACAACATTTTGTTCAATTTTTAATTCAGGAAAAAAAATACCCTGTCTCCCTTATAGCTTTAGAAAAACAACTTGTTGTAAATAACCGCAAAAAAAGAACAGATATTTTAATTTTTGATAAAAATGGTATGCATGATATTATAGTTGAATGCAAAGCACCGTCTATAAAAATTACACAAGATACTTTTGACCAAATTGCACGTTATAATTTAAAATTAAAAGCAAACTATTTGATTGTAACAAACGGCTTGTCTCATTATTATTGTAAAATGGATTTTGAAAAAGAAGCCTACATTTTTTTGGAAGAACTACCTAGTTACAAGTAAACTTAAATTTACAAATACCTTTCTTTAATAATATTTAAGTGGTGTTTTTGGTGCCCAGAAAACAAATAACCAAGTGCTCTTAAAGACATTTTGTTACCTGATGCTTTACCAACCCTTGTAAAAACATCAGCAGAAAAACTTTGAAATAATTGTATGGATGATTTTCTTAAAGTTTGCATTTCTTCTAGCAAATCTTTAAAATCTCTATTTTGAGCATTGTCATTTGCTACAAAAATATCTTGATCAAAACCAGGTAAATCAGTCTTATCATTTCTAGCAAAACACAAGGCTCTATATGTAAAAACACGTTCTGTATCTATTATATGCTGTACTACTTGTTTTAAAGTCCATTTATCTGCTGCATACGCATAATTTTGTTTTGCTATGGATACGTTTTGTAAAATAGATTGAAATTCTTGCTGTGAAGACTCTAAATTTTCTATAATAGACTTATTCTCTTGAGCTACAAGTTGCATATACTGCTCAAAATAGGGTGCGTATTCGTTCTTTGGTATCATCTTTAAAATAAAATTATTAATAAAAATGTTTCGTATAATTTAATAATTAACACATTATTATTTAGATTTAAATAAGCTCGTAAACTTTTGAAATATATTTTTTGGTTCTTCATTTATATGATAACCATAGCTGTATTTTCCATAGCCATAACCGTAACCATAACCATAGCCATAACCGTATTTGCTTGTTATAGAAAAGTCATTTAAAACATAACTTATATTTGTTACTTCATTATTTCTATATTTGTCATCCATCATCCTCATCATTCCCTTTTCTGTATAGTTTTGGCGAATTACATAAATTACCGAATCTGAATATTTAAATAACTCTAAGGCATCTGAAACCAAACCAACAGGAGGTGTGTCTATAATAACATAGTCGTAAGTTTCTTTTAACTTTTTTATCATGTCGTCTGCAGCTTTACTTAATAATAATTCAGATGGATTTGGCGGTATTGGTCCTGATAAAATTAAATCTAAATTAGGTACTTTAGTAGGCATAATAACCTCTTCTAAAGTTTTTTGGTTAATTAAATAATTTACTATTCCAACATCATTTGGCAAGTTAAAATCATCAAATATTTTTGGTTTCCTTAAATCTAAACCTATTAAAATTGTTTTTTTGCCACTTAACGCAAAAACGGTAGCCATATTTATGGAAATCATTGTTTTGCCTTCTCCACTAATGGATGAAGTTAATATTAATGTTTTACTTTCGGCACTATTTCCAGCATTTTTAAATAAGAATTGAATATTAGAACGTAAAGCTCTAAATGATTCTGCTACAGAAGATTTTGGTCTTTCAAAAACTGCCAAGTTATTATTTCCGGGATTTTTACCAACCACACCTAAAACAGGTATGGCATAATTATTCTGAATTTCTTCTGCCGTATGAATTTTATTATCTAATAACTCTCTAAGAATAATGTAAAACAACGGAAAAACCACACCTAGCATTATAGCTACTAAATAGTTAAAGTTTGGGTTTGGGTAATTTGGTCCTTGTCCTAAATCTTTGGCAGTATCTATTATTTTAACATCAGATACATTTGCTGCAATTGCGGTACCTGCCTCGTATTTTTTCTGTTTTAAATAATTGTAGTTGGCCTCCGAAATTTCATAATCTCTTTGAAAAGTAAGCAAGCCCTGCTCTTGCTTAGGTAATTTTTTCTTTTTTACTGCATATTGCCTTAAGCCAGCATTTAATTTTTTTAGTCGCTCTTTATTTATCGTTTGTAAAGAATTGATATTTTCTAAAAGGTTGTTTTTAATAATTGTAACCTCTTTATTCATTCGCATAATATCTGGATGATTGTCTTTTACCAAATCTCTAAAAGCTTCACGTTCACTAGATTTAAAAACCAATTCGTTAATTAAATTTGCAATTTTAGGGTCTTCTGTTTGTAAAGAAGCAGGAACTAAATTATCTTTATTAAACCTATCATTATTTCTTATGTAATTTCTTAAATTACTTAAATAATCGTTATAAGATTGAAACTCTTGCTTTTCTTTTTCTAGCGTTACTATTTCTTCATATATTTCTGTCCCTTGTGTAGATAAATCAAAAATATTATTGGTTTCTCTGTAATTGCCTAAGTCTTTTTCTAATTGCTTTAGTTTAATAGCTTCTGCTTTAAATAAAGTATCTATATAAGCTTGAGTTCTTAAAGCATATTCAATTTTTTGTACCTGTTTTACAGAATCTAAAACTTGTACTGTTGCATTTAAATAGGTTTCTAATCTTTTTTTGTTAACACCTTGCATTTGCAATCTTAACATAGATGCTGCATTTGTAATGCTACTTACGCTTACACCTCTGTAGGCGCCAACAGTGCCATCAAAACTTGCAAATTGAATGAGGTATTTTTCGCCAATAGTAAAAGGCTTTATTTGTTTTATCGAAAAATTTAAAAAAGGCGTATCTATTGCATCTCCAACCTTATAATTAGCTAAAAACCTAGGCTTATTAGAGGGTCTAGAGGTAATTGTATTACTATCATAATGTATAACAGCATTGTTGCCAGACTTATTAAAGGGAAAAGAAAGATTAAAAGTATCTTCTCCTGTAAACTCTATTTGAATTAGGGTATTTAAAATTTGTGGTTTGTTGGTATTTAAATTTACAAGAAAAGGAGTGTAACCAAACCTATCTTCCATTCTATATTTACCTTCTTGTAAATAATTTATAAAAAAGTTTAACTTTTTTACAACACGTTCGTTATGCGATCTAGATTTAATAATAACCTTTACAGTCTCTAACTCATCACTTGCGCCACCCCAATTAAAAGCAATATTTGTACCTGTAGAAAATAAAGGATTATTTTCTTCTTTCACGGCAATTATAGTGTCTAATGAGTATTTCTTTTGCAAATATCCATTCATAAATTTTGCAACAATAAGTGCAATTATTATGGCTACAGCAAATAGTTTCCAATAAGCTAAAACTTTATATAGGTACTCTTTTACGTCTATATTTCTATCTGCAGATGTTACATTAGAAATTTTCGAAGGTGTGTTCATACAATTATAAATTTCTTGCTAAAATAACAGTAGATGCAATCAATGTAAAAATAGAAACTATAGTAGATAAACTTTGTAAACCTGTAGTTCCTGTACCCCAAGATTTTTCTCGAAGCGGTTTTATATTGATAATATCATTTGGCTGAATATAAAAAACAGCCGCGTTTAAAACATCAATATTTGTTAAATCTAAGGTATGTTTTTCTGTACTATTACCAATTGTTCTAATAATTTCTACATGCTCTCTATCTCCAACATCTGTAATACCGCCAGAATTAGCAATAGCATCTATAATAGAAACTCTATTTTGAAAAATCGTATTTGTACCTGGTGTGCCTATTTCCCCAATTACAGTATACCTAATACCCGAAAGTTTTACAGAGACAAATAAGCTATTGTCATTATTAATATATTCTTCTCTTAATTTTGCCTCAATTTTTTTTCGCACCTCTAAAGCTGTGTACCCTAAAACGTTAATTTCTCCTAAAGTAGGCACTCTTATATTACCATAATTATCTATAGTATAATCAGAAAAATAACCTGGGTTACTTCCTTGACCACCTCCTGCTCCATTTAAATTTGTGCCATTACCCAAACTATTTTTTTGGAAAGCCGCCACAATTTCTTCGTTTTTAGAAGTAATTGTAATATTTAAAATATCATCTATTTGTAACTTATAGGGCACATTGTTTATTCTTCTTATTTCCGATTTTTTTACAAGATTGCCTTGTAAATAAGTTAACTCTTTACTAGAAACGCAAGCACTTAATGCAACTACTATAATTAAAAAAGGAAGATATTTATTCATTGTTTGGTCTACTTGTAAGAGTTACAAATATACTTTTTATAAGCGTAAAGCTATAATTTTATTTTACTTTCGTTTTTCATTTATAAATAATGCTGTTTCAACAAAAAAAGTACTTGCAATTTTTAACAAAAGCCACCAATCAGCATGGTGTACACTCACCTTTTATATATAATTTAGTAACCTTGTGTTTTTATCAAAAAATTAATAAAAACGACTGGCTTCAATTTAAAGACATAAAACAATCTTTACTAAAAAATAAAAGCAAAATACAAGTAACCGACTTTGGTAGTGGTTCTAAAGTTTTTAAAAACAATTATAGAACCATTAGTAAAATTGCAAAAATTGCAGGAATTTCCAATAAAAAAGCAAAATTACTGATAAAATTAACACAGTATTTTCAACCAAATAATAGTTTAGAAATAGGCACTTCTTTGGGCCTAGGAACATGCGCTATGCAATTAGGTTATAAAAAAGGAAAAATAACAACTTTAGAAGGTTGCCAAGAAACAAGTAAAATTGCCCAAGAAAATTTTTTAAAAAATAAATTTAATACGATTAAAATTATTAATGGAAATTTTAAGGAAACCCTATTAAAAGCTACCAAAAACAACCAATTTGATTGCATTTATTTTGATGGAAACCATACCAAAGAAGCAACTTTAAAATATTTTGAAACTTGCTTATCAACAATACATAACAATTCCTTTTTTATTTTTGATGATATTTATTGGAATAAAGAAATGTGTGAGGCTTGGAAAATTATTAAAAACCATACAAAAGTTAGTGTAACTGTAGATGTTTTTTACTTTGGATTGGTTTTCTTTAGAAAAGAGCAAGCTAAAGAACATTTTAAAATTAGAGTCTAATAATTACAGCATTTAAAACTGTTAAAAGATGTTAACTACTAAATCTTCAAAGAGATTAGTTTGTAACTTTGGTTTTTAAATTTTAAAATGATTAAAAACATACATTTTATAATTATAAATCCTTGTTACTTAAAAAATGAAAATATATACAAAAACCGGAGATAATGGTACCACTGCTCTTTTTGGAGGCACACGTGTAAAAAAGTTTAATTTACGTATAGATGCTTATGGCACTGTAGATGAATTAAATGCTTACATAGGTTTAATCAAAGACCAAGAAATTTCAGAAGTTATAAAGGCTTCACTACTAAAAATACAAAACGAACTTTTTACTTTAGGTGCAATGCTAGCAACTCCACCAGAAAAAGAAACTTTAAAATCTGGTAAAGACCGCTTAAATATTCCTAAAATTAATGAAGACGCAATAGCGTATTTGGAAAACAAAATTGACGAAATGGATGCTGTATTGCCACAGATGACTCATTTTGTTCTTCCTGGAGGTCATCAAGCTGTGTCATTTTGTCACGTAGCTAGATGTGTTTGCAGGCGTTCAGAAAGACTTACTGTAGAATTAAATGACCAAGAACCCATTAACCAGGCAGTCTTAAAGTACTTAAACAGACTTTCTGACTATCTTTTTGTGTTGGCACGAAAGTTGACTCTTGATTTAAACGTGGATGAAATTAAATGGATTCCTGAGAAACAATAAAGAAATTAATACAGTAAATGCTTTATTTAGATTCCTATTTGTAAAGGAAAGGCAATTTTAAATGAATCTTCAGGCAAAACCTAAGGAAATCTTTTTTCATAAAGTTCTTTTTTTATCGATTTAAAGTATTTGTTAATAAAACTACATAGCAAACAACTGTTAAACAGTATTGTAATTTATTTAACAATAGCTTTGCAATTAATTTCTTGAAAAAGACTTGCACAATTCAGCAAAAAAATTATTTTTGCACAAAATTAAACATTAAGAAATGTATTGGACATTAGAATTAGCATCTTATTTAGCAGATGCACCTTGGCCAGCAACCAAAGATGAATTAGTAGATTATGCTATAAGAACTGGAGCCCCTCTAGAAGTTGTAGAAAACCTACAAGATATAGAAGACGAAGGTGATGCTTATGATTCTATTATAGAAATTTGGCCAGACTATCCTACAGAGGATGACTATCTTTGGAACGAAGATGAATATTAAATTACAAAAAATATAAAAAGTCTCTTAAGAGGCTTTTTTTTTGTTTTATATTTATCAATCAAAAAGACAATATTTCAGTTTTTAAAAACCTGAAACACAACCAAATAAAATAGCTAAGTATTTAGCATTAAAAAAATATATAAAAATGAATATTTTAAACTCTGTAATTAAACTTTTTGTTGGAGACAAACAGCAAAAAGATTTAAAAACATTACAACCTATTGTAGACAATGTTAGAAAATTTGAAACCGAATTTTCTAAGCTTTCTAATGACGATTTAAGGGCGAAAACTTTAGAATTTAAAGCCCAAATTAAAGAAGCTACCAAAACTTTAGATGACAAAATTACTGCTTTAGAAAGTGAAGCAAAATCTGCAGATATAGATAGGCAAGAAGATATTTATACAGAAATAGATGCTTTAAAAGATGAAGCCTACACCATTTCTGAAAGTGTTTTAGAAGAAATAATGCCTGCTGCTTTTGCTGTGGTTAAAGAAACTGCTAAGCGTTTTGTAGAAAACGAAGAAATAGAAGTTACAGCAACACCTTTTGACCGAGAATTGTCTGCAGAAAGAGAAAATGTTGTTTTAGAAGGTGATAAAGCGTTTTGGGCAAATTCTTGGGATGCCGCAGGAAAACCAATTACTTGGGACATGATACATTATGATGTGCAACTAATTGGAGGCTCTGTTTTACATCAAGGTAAAATTGCAGAAATGATGACAGGTGAAGGAAAAACATTAGTTTCTACTTTACCAGTTTACCTAAATGCATTAACAGGAAATGGTGTGCATTTGGTTACCGTAAACGATTATTTGGCAAAACGTGATAAAGCGTGGATGGCACCAATGTTTGAGTTTCACGGGTTTACTACAGATTGTATCGATTATCATCAACCAAACTCAGATGCCAGAAGAAAAGCATACAATGCAGACATTACTTATGGTACAAACAACGAATTTGGTTTTGATTATTTACGTGATAATATGGCAAGTTCTAAAGACGATTTGGTACAAAGAGCACCAAATTATGCCATTATAGATGAAGTAGATTCTGTTTTAATTGATGATGCTAGAACACCTTTAATTATCTCTGGTCCAATACCACAAGGAGACAGACATGAATTTACAGAGCTAAAACCATTAGTGGCGGACATTGTTAGCTTGCAAAAACAACATTTAGTTGGTGTTTTAGCAGAAGCTAAAAAACTAATTGCAGATGGTAATGATAAAGATGGTGGTTTTTTACTGTTAAGAGTGTACAGAGGTTTACCAAAAAACAAAGCATTAATTAAGTTTTTATCTCAAGAAGGTATCAAACAAATCTTGCAGAAAACAGAAAACTATTACATGCAAGATAACAACAAATTAATGCCAGAAGTAGATGAAGATTTATGGTTTGTTGTTGAAGAAAAAAATAATCAAATAGATTTAACCGATAAAGGTATTGCGCATTTATCAGACAAAACAAACAACGATTCTTTCTTTGTTTTACCAGACATTGGCGTAAAAATTGGTCAAATTGATGACTCTGAAAAAACTGCCGAAGAAAAAGCATCTGAAAAAGAAGAATTATACAAAGACTTTAGCATTAAAAGTGAACGTATTCATACCATGAATCAACTTTTAAAAGCATACACTGTTTTTGAAAAAGATGTGGAATACGTTGTTATGGACAATAAAGTAATGATTGTTGATGAGCAAACAGGTCGTATTATGGATGGTCGTCGTTATTCAGACGGATTGCACCAAGCCATAGAAGCCAAAGAAAATTGTAAAATTGAAGATGCAACACAAACTTTTGCAACAGTAACTTTACAGAATTACTTTAGAATGTACCGTAAACTGTCTGGTATGACAGGTACTGCAATTACAGAAGCTGGCGAATTATGGGAGATCTATAAATTAGATGTAGTAGAAATTCCTACCAACAAACCAATTCAAAGAGACGATAAGCAAGATTTAGTTTATAAAACAGCTCGTGAAAAATACAATGCAGTAATTGAAGATATTGTAAAGTTAGTTGCAGAAAAAAGACCAGTTCTTGTAGGTACCACTTCTGTAGAAATATCTGAATTATTGGGTAGAATGTTACAAATGCGTAAAATTCCACATAATATTTTAAATGCAAAATTACACAAACGCGAGGCAGATGTAGTTGCAGAGGCTGGTAAACCAGGAGTAGTTACTATTGCAACAAACATGGCAGGACGTGGTACAGATATTAAATTATCTAACGAAGTTAAAGATGCTGGTGGTCTGGCAATTATTGGTACAGAACGTCATGATTCTAGACGAGTTGATAGACAATTAAGAGGACGTGCAGGAAGACAAGGAGACGTTGGTTCTTCTCAATTTTACGTTGCTTTAGATGATAATTTGATGCGTTTGTTCGGTTCTGATAGAATTGCAAAAATGATGGATAGAATGGGCTTAAAAGATGGTGAAGTTATTCAACATTCCATGATTACCAAATCTATAGAAAGAGCCCAAAAGAAAGTGGAAGAAAACAACTTTGGTATAAGAAAACGCTTGTTAGAGTATGATGATATTATGAACTCTCAACGTGAATTTGTTTACAAAAGAAGAAGAAACGCTTTAGATGGTAAACGTTTGCAAGTAGATATTGCGAATATGATTTATGATACTTGTGAATCAATTATCAATGCAAATAAAGCCGTAAAAGATTTTCAGAATTTTGAGTTTGAGTTGATTAAATTCTCTTCCATGACTTCTCCTTTTTCTGAAGATGAATTTGAAAAATTATCAGAAAAAGAATTAACAGAAAAGTTATACGAAATTGTAACTGCACATTATAAAGAAAAAATTGAGAGAAACTCAGTTTTAGCTTTCCCGGTAATTAAAGATGTTTTTGAAAACGAAGGCGATAGATATGAACGTATTGTTGTGCCTTTTACAGACGGAATTAAATCTTTACAAGTAGTTACCAATCTAAAAGATGCGTATGAAAGTGAAGGAAAATCTTTAGTCACAGATTTTGAAAAAAACATCACTTTAGCAATTATAGATGAAAACTGGAAAGAACATTTGCGTAAAATGGACGAGTTGAAACAGTCTGTGCAAAATGCATCTTATGAACAAAAAGATCCGCTTTTAATTTATAAGTTTGAAGCTTTTGAGTTATTTAAAACCACTGTAGATGATATTAATAAAGAAGTGTTGTCTTTCTTATTTAAAGGAGAACTACCACAGCAAGCTACAGAAATTTCTGAAGCAGGAACATCTAAAAATAACCAACGTTTAAATACATCTAAGGCAGATGTGCAAAACACAACAGAACAAGCCATTTCTAACTCTAGGCAACAATCTGCAGAAACTGTAGAAACCATTGTTAGAGAACAACCAAAAATTGGTAGAAACGAACGTGTTACTATTAAAAACGTAATGAGTGGCGATGAAAAAGAAGTGAAATTTAAACAAGCCATTCCTTTAATAGAAAAGGGAGAATGGGTAATTGTTCAAAAATAATTAGACCTTCTTTTTAAATAAAATTAAAGTCTGTTTAGCGTTTTCTAAACAGGCTTTTTTTATGAACTAAAAAATTAAAAACACAATAGTCTCATTTTGACGAAAGGAGAAATCTCACATAAAACTAAGTTAAACCTATACAATTTTAACCAAAAAAATCCGTTAAGAATTTCTTCTTAACGGATTTTTGTTTCATCATTCCTGTGAAGACAGGAATCTAGAATTGTGTATCCATTTGTAAATACTGTAAAAACTCCTTTTTAGTTTCTTTTTCTTTGAATTTTCCACCAAATTCAGAAGTTACTGTAGAACTTTCAATGTCTTTAATTCCTCTAGAATTTACACATAAGTGTTTTGCGTCTATAACACAAGCTACATCTTCTGTACCCAAAGCTTTTTGCATTTCTTGTACAATTTGCATGGTTAAACGCTCTTGTACTTGTGGTCTTTTTGCAAAATATTCTACAATTCTATTCATTTTAGAAAGTCCAATTACTTTACCATTAGAAATGTAAGCCACATGGGCTCTACCAATAATTGGTAATAAATGATGCTCGCAAGTAGAATAAACCACAATGTTTTTTTCTACCAACATTTCTCCATAATTATAATTGTTCTCAAAAGTAGATGCTTTTGGTCTGTTTGCTGGGTTTAAGCCCATAAACAACTCATTTACAAAAGCTTTTGCAACTCTTTTTGGCGTGCCTTGTATACTATCATCCGTTAAATCCATTCCTAAAGTATGTAGAATGTCTTTTACGCTTTCTTCTATTTTTGCAATTTTTTCTTTATCAGAAATGGTAAAAGCGTCTTCCCTTACTGGGTTTTTTGCTGATGTTGCAATATGGTTTTCACCTATTTCGTCTATTCTATCGTCATTCATTTTTTGTTCGATTCAAACATTTCAAACGTTTATTGAAATGCAAATTTACGAGTTTACAAACTATTTCGTTTAGTTTTTTATCAATTATAATTATGCATTTATTATTGATAACTCTTTATGCTTTTTTAAGTCTATTATTGGCAACTTATCATTAAAAATTTAAACTTTCGCAAAATCTAATTTCTACAAAGTTCTTTTTAACATGCTCCACTTCGACAAGCTCAGTGTGGCTTTGTATGGTAAATTACATTTTTTTTATTTACATTTTGATTATGCTAAAAATCAAAATACATTTCTATAAATTCAATTTACATTAACTAAGTCAGTCTGAGCTTGCAGAAGACTAACTTAATTTTTCTATTAATTCAGCTAAAGAACAATCAAATTGTTCACTAGAATTCATGTTTTTTAAAGTAAATAAATCTCCTTCAAGTTTAGAAACTACAAATTCAATGGCTCTGTTTGTAACATATTTCCATTGTCTTTTTTGCGCTTTATTACTTTCACCTAAATCAGGGTAAAATTCTGATTTGATATTATTTTCTCTTAAAACTTTAATTGCCTTCATTTTTACTAAATCTGTAGAGGCATCAAAATTTAGAAAAATTACTTTGGGTTTTGGTAAATCTACAGACTTAAATAAGCCCAATTCTTCTAACACTAAATAAATTCTATCCAATCCAAAAGAAATACCAACGCCAGAAACATCTTTTAAACCGAAAATCCCAGTTAAATCGTCATATCTTCCTCCACCTCCAATAGAACCCATTTGCACACCTTTTGGTGCAACAACTTCAAAAATTGCGCCTGTGTAATAATTTAATCCTCTTGCCAAAGTTACATCAACTTCTAAATTTGCAGTTGCTAAACCCAGTTCATTTACAGCATTTATTACAAAACGCAACTCGGCTACTCCCTTTGTACCTTCTTCTGATATTGCTAACATTGCTGCTAAAGCATCTAAGTTCTCTAAGTTTGTTCCGTTAAACGTAAAGAGAGGTTGTACTTTTTGTATAGCCTCTTCAGAAACTCCTTTAGACAGCATTTCTGCCTCAACTTTTTCTTTACCAATTTTATCTAACTTGTCTAAAGCTACAGTAAAATCTATTAATTTATCTTGTGCACCAATTACCTCTGCTATACCAGAAAGTATTTTTCGATTATTCATTTTTATAGTGGTGCCTGCTAAACCTAAATTGGTAAAAACAGTGTCATATAACTGAATAAATTCTACTTCTTGCCATAAAGATTTACTACCAACAACATCTGCATCACACTGAAAAAACTCTCTAAAACGTCCTTTTTGCGGCCTGTCTGCTCTCCAAACAGGTTGTATTTGGTATCTTTTAAAAGGAAATGTAATGTCATTTTGATGTTGTACAACATAACGTGCAAATGGCACAGTTAAATCATAACGCAATGCTTTTTCAGAAATTTGAGACGTTACTTTTAAACTATTTTTTTCTGATAACAATTTATCATCGGCTTTCTTTAGAAAATCACCAGAATTTAAAATTTTAAAAATCAAACGATCTCCTTCTTCGCCATATTTACCCATTAAGGTTGACGAATTCTCGAAACTTGGGGTTTCTATAGGTTGAAATCCGTAAGTTTCAAAAGCTGTTTTAATCGTATTCATTATATACGTGCGATTGGCAACTTCTGTTGGCGAAAAATCTCGGGTTCCTTTTGGAATGCTTGGTTTCATTAAAATAGTTTTTAGTTTTTAGTTTTTAGTTTTTAGTATCATCACTTAAAACTAAACACTTAAAATTCAATACTCACAATTATCAATTGCGGATGCAAATATCGTTAAAAAAGTTAGAAATATTAAGGAGTTTCAGCGGTTTTATTTCGTTGTCTTAAACTATAAATAGATGCATTTAACTCAAAACCCAACAACAAAATTATTGCATTTAACCAAACAAATAGCATTAAGATTAAAAGTGTACCAATAGAACCGTACAATTGATTGTATTGTGCAAATTTAAGCACATAAATACCAAACAAATAAAAAGAACATAAAGATAAAAACGTGGTTAAAACAGCACCTGCAGAAAAAAACCGAATTTCTTTTACTTGCTTTGTTCCATATCTAAAAAGTAAAGATACGATGGTGAAAATCATCAATAAAAAAAGTAAACCTCTACCGTAATAAAACAAGTTTAAATCTGAAGTGTTTAACCAACCAATTTCATCAATTTTTGATAATGCAACTTGATAAATTATTACTAAAATTACGGTAACTATTAAAAAAAGTGAAGTTAATAAGGATACGCCTAAAGATACAAAGTACGACTTAAAAACGCTTCTGAACTCAGTTACATGATAGGAATATTCAAATCCGCCAAAAATAGCATTGATACCGTTTGTCATTAAAAAAATAGACAATAAAAAACCAAAAGAAAGCAAGCCTCCATATTGATTGTTTACAATATCATTAATAACCAGATTTACGGCATCAAAAGTTTGTGGTGGTAAAATATCTTTTATAAAAGAGAACAAACCTTCTTGAAAACCATCTATAGGAATGTAAGGGATAAGCGTTAAAATAAATAATAAAAACGGAAAAACCGCCATAAAAAAACTAAATGCAATGCCACCAGCTCTTGAAGTTAAGGCGCCTTTTACAATACCAATAAAATAAAGTTCTAAAATATCATATAAAGACATACCCAGCAAACCCGGAACTTTTATTTGCTTTCCAAATTTTACGAGCAACCCAATAACTGGAATTTTCTCTAGTTTGTCTTTTATTTCTTTACTCATTCCCTATTGTCCTTTTGGACATTTCCCAAAAAGGGAAAACTATTTTAATTAAAATTTTTTATTCAATTATAATCTTATATTCTAATAAGAGTCCTTTCACATTTTCTTTATTAAATTTAGCGCTTTTTAATTTGTTTTCTGAAGGATTGATATTAAAATTGAAACTGGTTCTAAAATCCACTTTTTCCAAATTTGTACTTTCAAATATAGCCAATTTTAAATCTGAATTATCAAAAATACTGTTTGATAAATTGGTTTCTGTAAAATCTACTTCCTGTAAATTACAATACTTAAAGTTGGTATTTGGCATTTTTAATTGGTAGAATGAGGAAAAATTCAATTGACATTCTTTAAAATGAATTTGCAATAAAAAAGGATCTACTTCATTAAACTTTACGCCTATCATTTTACAATGTATAAAGTTTACGTCTCTAAAAGCGGTATTTTTTACAATTGTATTGCTAAAATTACACTCTATAAATTCACATTCTACAAATTGAATATTAGATGCATGAATACCTTCAAAATTACAATTTGTAAAGGTACAATTATCATATTCGCCTTTATTGATTTTTGTTTTTGTAAAATCAATTTTAGAATATTCTTCACTATCAAAATAATCGTTCATACTACTGTAATTAATGTGCAAGCAGGAATCTATTTTTACATTTCTATTTTATGTTTTGGCAGGAATAACAAGTTTAAAAAGCTTTTAAACTTAAATCTAAATTATAAACAGAATGTGTTAATGCGCCAGAAGAAATATAATCTACACCACATTCTGCATAATTTCTAATGGTTTTTTCGTTAATTCCGCCAGAAGATTCTGTTAAACAAGTATCGCCAATTAAAGCTACTGCTGTTTTGGTATCCTTATAATTAAAATTATCTATTAAAATTCTATACACACCAGGAACTGATAAAATTTCTTTGATTTCTGCTAAACTTCTAGCTTCAACAATAATCTTAATATCTAATCCTTTTTCAGCTAAATATTTTTTGGTTTTTGTAATGGCTTGCGTAATTCCTCCAGCAAAATCTATATGGTTGTCTTTAATCATAACCATGTCATACAAAGCAAACCTATGGTTTACACCACCACCAATTTTTACTGCCCATTTTTCTAAAGCTCTAATACCTGGTGTGGTTTTTCTAGTATCTAAGATTTTGGTTGATGTACCTTCTAATAAACTTACAAAAAAAGCAGTTTTTGTAGCAATAGCACTCATTCTCTGCATTGCATTTAATACCAAACGTTCTGCCATTAATATGGATTGTGATTTACCTGAAACATGAAACACAATATCTCCAAATTTTACTTTTTCTCCATCATTTATAAAAGTTTCAACCTCTAAATCTGCATCAACATACTTAAAAACTTGTTTTGCAAATGATACTCCTGCAATAATACCATCGTCTTTTACTAATAATTTAGCTTTACCCATTGCTGTTGCAGGTATACAAGATAATGAAGTATGATCTCCATCACCCACATCTTCTCTAATGGCATTTTTAATAATTAAATCTAATTCGTTTTGAAATTGTGCTTCCTTTATCATAAAGTATATATTCTGTTGTAAAAATAACAATGATTTTGAAAATTAGGAGATAATTGCATAAATTATAAATAGAAATCTATTTTTATTAACGAGAGAAGTATTTCTTTCGAATAAAAATGCAAGAATAAAAACTGTTTATAGCGATAAGTTAATTACAACTCGGGTGCCACTGTCTTTTTCTGAATTCATAAACAAACGCCCATTTATATAACTAATGCGTTCTTTCATAAATAAAAGCCCCATTCCCTTATCTGAGTTGGAAGACTTCATATTTTCTTCATTAAAACCTAATCCATCATCTTCTATGGTAATACTTAACATTTTTTCTGTATGCTTTATTACCACCAAAATATAATTAGATTCTGCATATTTAATAGCGTTATTTATAGCTTCTTGGGTTATTCTGTACAAATTAGTTTCTACCAAAGAATCTAAACGTTTTTCAAAATTAGTTTTATTGGTAAATAAAATATTTTTACCTGTTAATTTAGCCAATTGAATAGTTAATTTTTGTAACGCAGGCGCAAATCCATAATCAGTTAATTCTGGTGGCGTTAAATTAAAGGTGGCCATTCTAACACCTTGAATAATTTGTTTGGTTAACTGCTTTAAATTATTGATTTTGTTTGCTGAATTTGCCAAACTTTCTGTATTAATAGACTCTACTGTAAATTTTAAGGCAGTTAACATTTGCCCAATTCCATCATGAATATCTTTTGCTATTCTTTTTCTTTCTTCTTCTTGTGCATCTATAATTTTACTAGAAAGTACTTTCTGTGCTTCAATTTCTTGGTTGTATTTTTGACTAGAAACCTCATTTAAAGTAGCTTCATTTAATTTTCTTTTAGAAATATTAGAACAAAGAATTAATATTTTCTTTTCTACACCAACACTTTTAATAGGTATTATAGACATTTCTAACCAAAGATTGTCTCCTGTATTTGAAGTTACCTCAACTTCACCTTCCCAATTATTTTTACGATGTCTTATTAAATTTTTCAGGTAAATTTGCTGTCCTTGGTCTGTAGTTAGTAATTCTTCTACAGCGCCTTGTACTGTGTTTTGTGAGAGCCCCATTAAGTTTTGAAACTTTTTACTCATGTATAGAGCATTACCTTCTGTATTTGTACTTACAAATAAAGCAGCATTGTCTATAGCATAATTTAACTCTTGTAATTCTTGTAAAGAGGCTTCTTTCTCATTATACATTACCTGTAATGCCAATGCTTTGTCTTGTGCTTCAATTTTTGAAGTAGATAATTGTTTAATAATATCTCTAATTTTGAAAGAAATTGGCCTAAATAAAAATAAGATTTCTAACGCTAATATTAACAACGAAATGATTAATAAAGCACGCTCTAAAAATTTTAATTTATTAACTTTAGCCTTACTTATTTCATCATATTTAAAAACAATGGCATTCATTTTTGATAAAAAATCACTTTCGTTTTTTAAAATAATATTGATGCTGCTTTCCAGGTCATTTTTATTAATAGTATCTCTATTTTTTGAAATAATAAGTAAACGCTCTATTGCCTTATGCATTGGCAAAAAATGAGCATCTAAATCTCTAAACATTTTTAAAATTACAATATTCGTCTCTTTAGGTAAACCTAAATCTGTATTTCCTTGTTGTAAATTTTTATGAGAGTTTACCCAAAGTTTATGGGTGTTTGAGAGTGTTTTTAAAAGTATTTCTTTTTGAGTAGCGTTTACACTGTTTTTAAATTGCAGCGCTTCTTTAGTTAGTTTTTGACTTAACATTCTTTGACGACCAGCAATATTAACTACTCTAGAATCGTTAATTTGAGTGCTAATATGGTCTTGAATTAAAAACTGAGCAATTACAATAGAAAGCGCAACAGCCAAAAAGGCTAGAAGGTATAAACGCCTTAATTTATTAAAAATTTTGGCATCTAAATTATTATGTTGTTCTGCTTTACTCATAGTTGTAATTAAAAACTATGCCAATGCTTTAGAAATTAAGGTGGCCTCTTCTTGCGAAAAATTAAGTTTTAATGCAGCCTCGTGTCCTTTTTTAGACATTTTACCCCAAGTTTTTTGTAAAATATCTATGAGTTTTTCTTCTGTATATTTTTTTGAGAATTTAGAAAAGTAATGTTCTAGAAAAACCAAACAAATTACATCTTCTAACAACTGCGTTTCTACATTCTTTTTTAGTTGTTTTTTTTGCAATAAAAATTTTACATTATCAATAATAGCTTTATCGTAACCTACTTCTGTTAAAATTTCTGAAGCTTTTTCTGCATGAAATTTATACAAATATCTTCGCCATTTTAAATACCCAACTTTATTCATTTCGTAAGAATCTCTAGGAATTTCCCACCTGCAAATGTGTTGGCAACGTGCAGCTAACTTTACAGATTCTGATGCATTAGGCTCAAAATCTTCTAGCGTTTTACTCATTCTAATGCCGTAAAGTAATTCTTTAGGATGTTCTTTATCTTGCCAAAGTTCTTTATTTGGGTCTTTAGAATTTGCGTAATCTATGAGTTCTATAGCCTTATTAAATTTATCTTTCAAAATTGTAAAGTTTTTTAATTGACTTCAAATTTATTCAGAAAATCCAACATACACACTATTATCTTCAATTTTTACAGGATAAGTTGCTATTGCCTCTAATTCTCCATTTAAATTTTCGCCATTTTCTAAAGAAAATGTTTTTTTATGTAAAGGACAAGCTACTTTTGGGATTCCTTTATCATCACCAATCATACCTCTACTTAAAACCATTTCTAGTTTATGCGGACAAAGGTTTTGACAAGCGTACCATTTATTTTCTCTTGCAAAATTAAAAACCGCTATTTGTTTATTTTTATACTTTACACAAGCACCACCATCTTTTGGAAAATCTGTTACAGATGCTGCTTTAAACCAAACTGTTACATCTTCTATTTTTGTGGTTTTGTATTGTTGTAATATTTCTTGCATTTTATATTTGCTTTTAGCTTTTAGCTTTTGGCTATTGGCGATTATATTTTATAATTGTGTCGTTTAGTTTTATTATTTCTACTATTTGGTTGAAATCTTATTGACACGTTATTTTTTACCTCTATTTTTTTATCTAACGAAACTTGCGTTAGGGATTGAAGCCCTTCGTCTACGCTCAGGACAGGCTCATGTTTGAGCTCTCCCGCTTTTTTTTGCGGGAAGCGAGTGCTGAAATCCCGTTAAAACCTGCCTGCGATAGGCAGGCGCACAAAAAAATATTCTATTAAATATACCTACTACAATTTTAAAACAGTAAGGGATATTTTTTAAACTGAAAACTGCTACTGATTGCTGTTAACTATTTTTATTGCCAAGGTTCTGGCATTTTTTGTTCTCTTAATGGTACAAAAACTAAATTATCGTCTTCGTCTTCGCTATTTACAAAATGGTTGAAACGTTTCATTACTTCAGGATCATTTATGGCTTGCGTCCACTCACACTCAAACTTGTTTACTAAAGTTTGCATTTCTTCTTCTAAATCTGCAGCAATGCCTAATGAATCTTGCACAATTACTTCTTTTAAATAGGCTAAACCACCTTCTAAACGATCTTGCCATGCAGCTGTTCTTTGCAATGGTTTTGCTGTACGCATGTAAAACATTAAATATCTATCTAAGTATTTTACTACAGTTTCATTGTCTATTTGTTCTGCTAATAGTTCTGCATGACGTGGTGTTGCACCTCCATTTCCTCCAACATATAAATTCCAACCACCTTCTACAGCAATTAACCCAAAATCTTTACCACGTGCCTCTGCACATTCTCTAATACAACCAGAAACGCCACCTTTAATTTTGTGCGGTGCACGAATACCTCTGTATCTGTTTTCTAATTCGATACCAAAACTTATGGCTTCATCCATACCATATCTACACCAAGTAGAACCTACACAAGTTTTTACAGTACGTAAAGATTTTCCGTAAGCATGACCACTCTCAAAACCTGCATCTACTAATTCTCGCCAAATATGTGGTAGTTGATTTAAGGTTGCACCAAATAAATCGATACGCACACCACCTGTAATTTTAGTATATAAATCGTATTTTTTGGCAACTTCACCTAGCACAATTAATTTGTCTGGTGTAATTTCTCCACCAGGAACTCTAGGCACCACAGAATAGGTTCCGTTTCTTTGAATATTTGCTAAAAAACGATCGTTAGAATCTTGAATTGCATATTCTTTATTAGCAGTATCTGCATTAATAGTTGCCATTAAAGAGGCAATTAAAGGTTTACACAATTCGCAACCATGACCACCATTTCCATGATTGTCTAATACTTCATTAAAAGTAGTATACCCTTTTACCTGTATAATTTTATATAAATCTTGTCTGTTATAATCAAAATGCTCACAAACGGATTCTTTTACTGTTATACCTAAAGATTTTAAAGTGGCGTTGGTTAAATCTGCAACCATTGGTTTACAACCACCACAACCTGTACCTGCTTTTGTAAGACTAACAACACCAGCTACATCTGTTGCTTGGCCAGTTTCTATAGCATTACATATTTGCCCTTTTGTTACACTTTCACAAGAACATACTTGTGCTTCATCTGGTAAATCTGTTACGTCTCCTAAAGATGCAGCACCGTCTGTTGCAGGCAAAATTAATTCTGCCGGATTTTCTGGAATTTTCATTCCGTTTAAGAAAATTTGATGCAACATACTATAATCAGAAGCATCACCAACCATAATTCCTCCTAACAGCGATTTTCCTTCTTTATCTACAATAATACTTTTGTAAATGCCTTCATAACCGTTTTCGTAAACAATTTCTACGCCATTATTTTCATTTAAAGCATCTCCAAAACTAGCAACGTCTATACCACTAAGTTTTAATTTGGTAGACATATCTATTGCTGAAGGCATTACAACCTCTTTATCTTCTAAAATTTGTGCCACTGCAACTTCTGCCATATCATAACCAGGAGCTACTAAACCGTAAATCATGCCATTTAATAAGGCACATTCACCAATGGCAAATATATTTGGGTCAGACGTTCGCATATCATTAGTTACTAATATTCCGCCTCTTGTACCTACTTCTAAATTACAAGTTTTAGCCAATTCGTCTCTTGGTCTAATACCTGCAGAAACCAAAAGCATATCAAAAGGAGTAGTATCTTCTTCAGAAAACTGCATTCCTGTCATTTTTCCATTTCCTGCAATCTGTTGTGTAGCTTTATTTAATAGAATCTCTATCCCTAATGCTTCTAATTTTGTTTGTAATGATTTACTAGCATCTGTATTTAATTGTCTTGGCATTAATCTTGGTGCAAATTCTACAACCGAAGTTTTCAACCCCATATCTACTAAAGCTTTTGCTGCTTCTAAACCCAAAAGACCACCACCTAAAATTGCAGCCTTCTTTTGTGTACCTTCTTCTTTTAATTTTGCTACGTAGTTTATAGTAGCGTCTAAATCTTCTATAGTTCTGTATACAAAAACACCTTCTTTTTCTATTCCTTTAATAGGAGGCACAAAAGCAGATGAACCTGTGGCTAAAACAATATAATCGTAATTGTACTTTTTATCGTCTGCTGTAGTTATGGTTTTAGATTTTCTGCTGATATCTGTAACTCTAGCATTGGTAATTAACTCAACTTTATTTTCTTCGTACCAAGAACGTGGCGCCATTTCTAAGGCTTTCGCATCTTTATTTTCAAAATATTCACTTAAATGAACTCTATCATAAGCGGGTCTTGGTTCTTCACCAAAAACAGTAATCGAAAAGTTTTTACTTGCTTCTTGGGCTACAAATTTTTCACAAAATTTATACCCTACCATTCCGTTACCAATAACTATTATTTTTTTCATCTGAGTACACTTATTTATAAACTTGAAACAAAAATACGTATTAATACGTAAAAAAACAGAGTAAAACTTAGATTATTTATTTAAAACTACGTATTTTTGTCAAAAACCTAATAATATTAGGGTGTAAATATCAATAGCCATGAAAAATAATAGAAAAACTTATAAAGTGACATTAGTTGGTGCAGGACCAGGAGCTATAGATTTAATAACGGTAAAAGGTTTAAACGCTATTAAAAGTGCTGATATTATTTTTTACGATGCGCTTGTAAATAAAGCGCTTTTAAAAAATGCAAAACCAAACACCACTCTTATATACGTAGGTAAACGATTTAATAATCATCGTTTTTCTCAAACTGAAATTAATGCTTTATTAGCAGAATACGCGTTTAAACATAACAATGTGGTACGTTTAAAAGGTGGTGACCCATTTGTGTTTGGTAGAGGATCTGAAGAAGTAGATTACTTAGAAAATTGCGGTGTAGAAGTTGAAATTATACCAGGAATTAGCAGCGCATTAGCAGTGCCTACAAATCAAGGAATTCCACTTACCAAAAGAGGTGTAAATGAGAGTTTTTGGGTAATTACAGGTACAACTTCTAACGGACAAATTTCTAAAGATATTATTCATGGTGCAAGATCTTCTGCTACTTTAGTTGTCTTAATGGGATTGCGTAATTTTGAGACAATAATTAGCGAAGTACTAAAACATAGATCTAAAAACACTCCTTTTGCCATTATTCAAAATGGAACGCTAAAAAACGAAACCATTTGTATTGAAACATTAGAGAATCACAAAAACGCATTATCTCAAATAGATTACAAAGCACCCGGTATTATTGTTATTGGTGATGTTGTTGCAGAACACCATGCATTTTTAGAAGAGGAAATTCAACGTGTTTTAGAAATGTATTAAACATTTAATTAGAAGTAAAACAATAAAACTATGCCAATTAATCCCATACCATGTACTTCTTGTGAAAACACAAATTGTTTAGTTTACAAACACATTAAAACGAAAGGCTTCGAAAAATTTATTACTGAAAAAAACACATTTTCTTGTAAAAAAGGACAACAATTCGTTATGGAAGGTGCCCCAACTAATGGTTTGTTTTTTATACAAAGTGGTAAAGCAAAAGTATTAAAAACTGGTATTTATGGTAAAGAACAAATTTTACGATTTGTTACCGATGGCGAAGTTATAGGTCATAGAGGCTTTGGTATAAGACAAAAATATTCTATAGGTGCACTAGCATTAGAAGATACCACACTTTGCAACTTTTCCGATAAAACTTTAAAGGAAATGCTGATTCAAATACCTGAATTAACTTATGATTTTATGCTATTTTATGCGGAAGAACTCAGTAAATCTGAAGACAAAGTAAAAACATTAGCGCAAATGACCGTTCGTGAAAAAGTAATAGATAGCTTACTCTACATTAACAGAAAATTTGGTACAAATAAAAAAGGACACTTAAACCTAATACTTAGTAGAAAAGAAATTGCAGATTTTGCTGGTACCACAGATGAACAAGTAACTAGAACCTTTTCCAACTTAAAAAAGGAGGGCTACATCTCAACAAGTGGTAAAAGAATCGCTATTCAAAACATTACAGCGTTAAAAAAAGAAATTGCTGAACATAATTATTACCTAGCTAGTTAATTCCTAGCTATTATTTCCCCCGATGATGGAGGTACTTAGGTTTTCTAAGTACCTTTTTTAGTTTAAAAATGAGGTACTTACCATAAAAACCTGCTATAAACCATATTATTAACTGATTAAAAATAGATGAAAATCGATTGTTTTGCATGTTTCATTCTTAAATACTGATATATATTTGTCAAAAAATAAGTACTAATACGTAGATTAAAAAACTTAACAAGAAATGAAATCTCTATTCAAAAAATCAACTTTAGTTTTATCAGCAGCAGCATTACTATTTGCATGTGGTGGTAAAACAACAAAAAAAGAAACGACTACAGCAGCTGTAGCAACTTCAAAAACAAAACAATTAGATATTGAAAAACCACAATTAACGTTTGGGTTTATCAAGTTAACAGATATGGCGCCTTTGGCTATTGCTAAAGAAAAAGGATTTTTCGAAGATGAAGGGTTATTTGTTTCTGTAGAAGCTCAATCTAACTGGAAAAATGTTTTAGATAGAGTTATAGATGGTCAATTAGACGGCTCACATATGTTAGCTGGTCAGCCAATTGCTGCTGGCGCAGGTTTTGGTAGACAAGCAAAATTGATAACTGCTTTTTCTATGGATTTAAACGGAAATGGAATAACCGTTTCTAACGATGTTTGGTCTAAAATGAAACCAAATGTACCAAAAGATGACAGTGGTAAAACAATACACCCCATTAAAGCAGACGCTTTAAAACCTGTAATTACAGAATATAAAAATGCTGGTAAAGCCTTTAAAATGGGAATGGTTTTTCCTGTATCTACTCACAATTACGAAATTAGATATTGGTTAGCATCAGCTGGAATTCACCCAGGAATGTATACCAAAGAAAACGTACAAGGACAAATTGATGCAGAGGTTTTACTATCTGTAACACCTCCACCACAAATGCCAGCTACTTTAGAAGCTGGAACTATTTTTGGATATTGTGTAGGTGAACCTTGGAATCAGCAAGCAGTCTTTAAAGGAATTGGTGTACCAGTAGTTACCAATTATGATATCTGGAAAAATAACCCAGAGAAAGTATTTGTAATGACAGAAAAGTTTGTAAAAGAAAATCCAAACACGGCAATTGCAGTTACTAAAGCCTTAATTAGAGCTGGTAAATGGTTAGACAAACCAGAAAACAGAAAAGAAGCAGTAGAAATTTTATCAATGTCTCAATACGTTGGTGCACCAGTAGAAGTTTTAGCAAATTCTATGACAGGTACTTTCGAATTTGAGAAAGGAGATAAAAGAGAAATGGAAGACTTTAATGTATTCTATAAGTACAATGCAACTTATCCTTTTTATTCTGATGGTATTTGGTTTTTAACTCAAATGAGAAGATGGGGACAAATTCCTGACGCAAAACCTGCAGATTGGTATGCATCAACCATTAAAGATATTTACAGACCAGATATTTGGAAAAAAGCAGCTGCTTTATTAGTTGAAGAAGGTAATATTCCTGCTTCAGATGTACCAACAACAGATGGTTATAAGCCAGCTACAGCAGATTTTATAGACGGAACAACTTATGATGCAAAAGACCCAATTGGTTACATCAACAGTTTTAAAATAGGAAACAAAGATAAAAAGTAATTTATATACACATTAGATTTAAAATTATGAAAGCAAGTTTAACACTAGGAAAAGTAACTGATTTTTTAGGCTTGGGATTTTTTACAACTTTAAAAGATTTATTTACCGGGAAATTAGAAAAAGAAGATTTTAAAGATTTCTTGCGCAAGTCCGTAGTTCCACTTGCTTCCATACTTTTATTTGTGGGTTTATGGCATTTAGGTGCAAAATCTTTGTATAATACAGAGGCAGATTTTAAAATAGCGAAAGCATTAAAAGATCAAGGTCAAGCAGCAGCAGATGCTTTAACGGCTTGTATTGCTTCTGGAGAATCTAGTTGTCAACCTAATACATTACCTTCTCCTGCTCAAGTTTGGGAATCTTTTCAATCTTTATTAAGAGATCACAATATTATTAGCGCAGACAAAGCTGCTTTTGCAGAAAAAACAGCAACGTTAAACGCAAAAAGAGTTGCAGCAGGAAAAGATGCTATTGTATATACAGGAAGACCTTCTTTTGTAGATCAAATTTTTAGAAGTTTACAAACAGTTTTTGCAGGTTTTTTATTAGCCTTATTAATTGCTGTGCCATTAGGTATTTTTATTGGACTAAGTCCTACTTTAAAAAGTTCTTTCAATTGGTTTATTCAAATCTTTAAACCAGTATCTCCAGTAGTTTGGTATTTACTAGTTTTTATGATTGTAAAGACAATTTTAATTGGCTCTACCAATGATAGTTCTTTTACCATTTCTTTTATTAGTGTTGGTTTGTGTTCTATGTGGGCAACTTTAGTAAATACTGCAATGGGTGTTTCTTCTGTAGATAAAGATTACATTAATGTTGCCAAGGTTTTAAAACTAGGTACATTTCAAAAAATATTTAAAGTAGTATTACCTTCTTCTTTACCTTTAATTTTTACAGGTTTAAAAATTACATTATCAGTTGCTTGGATGGTTTTAATTGCTATTGAACTTTTAGCACAAAGTCCTGGTTTAGGATTATTTGTTTGGGAAGAATTCCAAAATGGCGCAAACGATTCTAATGCTAAAATTATTGTAGCCATGTTTGCCATTGGTATTATTGGTTTTCTACTAGACAGAATTATGCTAAGTATTCAAAACTGGGTATCTTTTGATAAAACAGACGCGATTTAAAACGTGTAATTGTTTAACTGTTTAATCGTTAAAGCGATAATACAGTACCTAAGAAACTAAAACAGTTACACAATTTAACAATTACACACTTACACATCAAAAAAATGGCATATTTAGAATTAAATAATATTTATAAAACCTACGGACAAGGTGACAATGAAACTGAGGTTTTATCGAACATCAACCTTAAGATTGAAGAAGGGGAATTTGTGGCTATTGTAGGCTTTACAGGAAGTGGAAAAACAACTTTGGTAAACTTAATTAATGGTTTAATTCAGCCAACAAGTGGCGAAGTTTTATTTAAAGGAGAACCTGTTATTGGCACTAGTCATGAACGCGGTGTAATTTTTCAAAACTACTCTCTTTTGCCTTGGTTAACTGTAGGTCAAAACGTTTTTATGGCAGTAAAAGAGGCTTTTCCAAAGAAAAGTAAATCTGAATTAAACGAAATTGTTAAGAATTACGTAGAAATGGTAAGTTTAACGCCTGCCATTAACAAAAGACCAAAAGAATTATCTGGTGGTATGCGTCAAAGAGTTGCTGTTGCAAGAGCTTTAGCCATGAAACCAGAAATGATTATTATGGATGAGCCTTTAGGTGCCTTAGATGCTTTAACTCGTGGAAATTTGCAAGATGAAATTTTAAATATCTGGGGTAAAGACAAGCGTACAGCTTTATTAATTACAAATGATGTAGATGAAGGCATTTACATGGCAGATAGAATTATCCCTTTACGCCCAGGACCAAAAGCTACTTTAGGGCCAGAATTTAAAATTGATTTAGAGCGCCCAAGAGATAAAACAGAAATGAATGACAACGCTAATTTTAAAGAAACCAGAAATGCCATTATAGAGTATTTAATGGATATTGGAAATGAGCGTAAATCTGAAGCAAAGGAAGCATATGTGCTACCAGAATTAACACCAAAAGATTTTGTAAACCAATTTAGATAAAACAAGATGAGCATTATAACAGAAAATTCAATTATTAAAGAGGTTTTAAAAACAACAAGTTTTGCATCTAAAGATGTAATGTTAGATTTAAAAGATTTAAAAAAAGTATACCCAACACCAAAGGGAGATTATGTTGTTTTAGAAAATTTAAATCTTCAGATTAAAAAAGAGGAATTTGTAACCATTATTGGTCATTCTGGTTGTGGTAAAACAACTATGCTTTCTATGATTGCTGGTTTAAATTCAATTTCTGGTGGAAATATCTCTGTTTTAGGAAAACATATTAAAGGACCAGGACCAGATAGAGGTGTTATTTTTCAATCGCCTAGTTTAATGCCTTGGATGACTTCTTTACAAAATGTATTATTAGGTGTTAATCAGGTTTTTCCTCATGCTAGCAAAGCACAACGTAATGATATTGCAAAATATTATTTACAAAAAGTAGGTTTAGAAGATGCTTTTCATAAAAAAGCGAGTGAATTATCTCAAGGAATGCAACAAAGAGTTGGTATTGCAAGAGCATTTGCTATTAAACCAAAAGTACTTTTATTAGACGAACCTTTTGGAATGTTAGATTCTTTAACAAGAGGAGAATTACAAGATATCTTAATCGAAATCTGGAATAAAGAAAAAATTACTGCAGTTATGATTACTCATGATGTTGATGAAGCTATCTTTTTAGCAGACAGAGTGGTAATGATGACTAGTGGACCAAAAGCAAAAATTGGAGATGTTTTAGACATCAACTTTAAAAGACCAAGAACCAGAAAATCTGTCTTAGAACATGATGATTATTACGCTTACAGAAAACATTTAATTGACTTTTTAGAGCACTAATCATTTAAAAACAACAAAAAAATTAAAAAAGATAATTGAGTATATGGATATTAAAATTCCGTAGGCTTAAGACATCTAAAATCAAAAATTAAACAATCAAATTACTTAAAACAAAAAAAATGAAAAAACAGTACTTAATTTTAACACTAATGTTAGCATGTTTTCAACTTACAACAGCACAATTTACATTAGACGGAGAATTTAGACCAAGAACGGAATATAGAAACGGTTTTCAGACGCTAATACCAGATGGCGCAGATGCTGGTTTTGCGGTTAACACAAGAGTAAGATTAAATGCAGGATATCAAACAGATAACTTTAAGGTTTATTTAAGCATACAAGATTTATTAGTTTGGGGAGAAAATCCACAGATTATACCAGTAGATGCAAACAACTCTTTTGCAGTATTTCAAGCTTGGGCCAACTTAAAATTAACAGATAATTCTGGTATTAAATTAGGTCGCCAAGTTTTATCTTATGATGACCAACGTTTCTTTGGTGGATTAGATTGGGCACAACAAGGTAGAAATCATGATTTGGCTTTGTATCAATATCGTAAAAATGACTTTATCTTAGACTTAGGTGTAGCTTTTAATCAAGATTTAGACGGTTTAGGTGGGCCTTTATTTGGTTTTCAAAATGTAGGTACAGCATACCCTGCCAACAACCCTTTTCAATATAAAAGCATGCAACATTTGTATGCAAAACAAACTTGGAAAGGATTTAACGCTAGTCTTTTATTAGTAAACTACGGACATCAAAACTTTGATGCAAATGGAGATGCAGATGGTGTAAATAGTTTATTTACGGCAGGTACTCATTTAAATTATACAAAAGGGAAGTTAGGTTTAGCCGGAAACGCTTTTTTACAAACAGGTACCTTCTTTAATGGAAGTACAGATGTTGGTGGTGCATATCTTTTGGGCTTAGAAGCTACTTACAAAGCAACCGCAAAAGTAAGTTTTGGAGCAGGTGTAGAATTAATTAGTGGAGACGACGCAAGTACTACAGACCAAACAGAAGCATTTTTACCAACTTTTGGTACCAACCATAAGTTTAATGGTTTTATGGATTATTTTTATGTTGGAAATCATGTTAATACTATTGGTTTAGTAGATATTCACGCTAGTGCTAACTTTAAATTAAGTAAAACTTCTAGCTTAATGGTTAAAGCATTAAATTTTAGTGGAGATCAAGCATTACCAAGTGGGGAAAGATCTTTAGGTACAGAAATAGATTTAGTTTATGCAAAGAAATTTAAAGGTTACGCTTTAAAAATAGGATATTCTCAAATGTTTGCATCAGATGGAATGTATGAGTTAAAAGGAATAACAGAGGCAGCTGCAAAAGAAACCCAAAACTGGGCTTGGGCAATGTTAATTCTAAAACCAAAATTCTTAACAGGTAGCAAATAATAACATATTTGTTTGTTCATGATGAAGCCCGAAGAATCTTTTTTCTTCGGGTTTTGTTTTTTTTACTTTATTTAGAATTACGTAACTTTGATTTTATTTGATAATTTTTTAGCATGGCAATTAGAGTTTTATTAGCAGATGACCACAGTATTGTTAGAGATGGTATAAAATACCTTTTAGAAGAAGAAAAAGATATAAAAATAATTGGCGAAGCCTCTAATGGCCAAGAAGCCCTAGAGTTTATAAACAATAACGAACTAGATGTATTAATTATAGATGTAAGAATGCCAAAAATGAATGGTATTGAAGCTGTTGGCGTTTTAAACGAAAAACCAAATACAGTAAAATCAATTGTGCTTTCTATGCACGATTCTGAAGAATATATTTTAAAATCTATAGAGGCTGGTGCAAGTGGATATCTACTAAAAGATACCGACAAAAAAGAATTTATAAAAGCCATACATACTGTTTACAAAGGAGATAAATATTTTAGTGGAGATATTTCTAACATAATTGTGGCTAACCTACTTAAAAAATCCACTGAAACTAAAACACCTGCAACAGAAACAGCGACTCCTAGTAATTTTGGTTTAACAAAAAAAGAAAAGCAAATTTTACCTTTAATTTTATCTGGTAAAACAAATGCTGAAATTTCAGAAATATTACAAAATAGCAAACGTACAATCGAAACGCACCGTTTTAATATGATGAAAAAAATGAATGTTAAAAATTTAATAGAGCTTTCTGCTAAAGCCGCTGAACTCCAGCTTAATTAAATATACCGCTACCCTACCTTATTTAGCACCAATCTTAAAAATGTTGTTTTTTCTTTATAATACAAGATAAAACTACCATTTTCATAAAATTAGACCTAATTTTTTACAAATAAAAAACTACGTATTAATACGTAATTTTGTATTTTTGAAGGATTAATTTCATGAATTTATGTCTAAAGCAAAATCTTACAAAACCATTTGTTCTTACTGTGGTGTTGGTTGTGGTATTATAGTAAATAAAGATACCAAAGGCCGTTTATCTGTTATTGGTGATCCAGATTACCCCGTAAACAAAGGAATGTTATGCTCTAAAGGCATGAACTTAAACTACGTAGCACAAGATACAAAAGATAGAATACTAAAACCTCAAATGAAATGGAGTAAAAACCATCCACTAAAAGAGGTAACTTGGGATACTGCTTTAGATAGAGCAGCTGCTGTTTTTAAATCAATTATTAAAAAGCATGGTTCAGATAGTGTTGGTTTTTATGTTTCTGGCCAATGTTTAACAGAAGAATATTACATCATTAACAAACTAGCAAAGGGTTTTATAGGTACTAATAATATAGACACAAACTCTAGACTTTGTATGAGCTCTGCTGTTGTAGGTTATAAAAAATCTATTGGAGATGATACTGTGCCAATTGCCTATGAAGACATAGAAAAAGCAGATTGCTTTTTTATTGCAGGCGCAAATCCTGCTTGGTGCCACCCAATTTTGTTTAGAAGGCTAGAAAAACATAAAGAAGACAACCCAAATGTAAAAATAGTTGTTGTAGACCCTAGAAAAACACAAACCTGCGCTATTGCAGATTTGCATTTGCAAATTATACCAGGCACAGACGTGGTACTTTACAACGCCATTGCAAGAAGGTTAATTGAAAAAAATAAAGTAGACAAAAAATTTATTAAAAATCATACTAATGATTTTGAAAACTTAAAAGAATTTGTCTTAAAAACCTCACTTTCTACAGCAGCTACCATTTGTGGTGTTACTGTTAATCAAATAAAAAAAGCTGCACAATATATTGGACAGTCTATGGGCTTTATAAGTATGTGGACAATGGGTTTAAACCAAAGTATAATAGGTGTAGATAAAAATGTTTCGCTTTTAAACCTATCTCTTTTAACAGGGCAAATTGGTAAACCTGGTGCTGGCCCTTTCTCTTTAACTGGGCAACCAAACGCCATGGGCGGAAGAGAAGTTGGTGGTATGGCAAATTTACTTGCTGCACATAAGGACTTGGCAAATCCAACACATAGAGAAGAAGTTTCTAATTTTTGGGGAGGACAATCAATTTCAGAAAAACCAGGACTTACAGCCACAGAAATGTTTGATGCTTTAAACTCGGGAAAACTAAAAGCAATTTGGATTGTTTGTACAAACCCTGTAGTAAGTTTACCAGATTCTTTAGCAGTAGAAAATGCACTAAAAAAAGCAAATTTTGTAGTAGTGCAAGATATTTCTCATAATTCAGAAACAACAAAGTATGCAGATTTATTGCTTCCAGCTGCAGGCTGGTTAGAAAAAGAAGGTACTATGACAAATTCTGAACGACGTATAAGTTATTTAGAAAAAGGAATAGAACCTCCTGGTGAAGCTTTACCTGATGTAGAAATATTTACAAGATTTGCACAAAAAATGAATTTTGAAGGTTTCGACTATCAAAATAATAGCGAAATTTTTGCAGAACACTGCCAATTAACAAAAAACACAAGTATAGATATTTCTGGTTTGTCGTACAAAAGGCTACAAAATGAAGGTAGTTTTCAATGGCCAGTTCCAAATAAAACACATAAAGGAACTACGCGTTTATTTACAGATAATGAATTTTATACCAATACTAAAAAAGCCAATTTTAATGTTCCTGTACATACTGAAAATCAATCTGAAAAAGTAACAACAGAGTTCCCATTAATTTTAAATACTGGGCGTGTGAGAGATCAATGGCATACAAGAACAAAAACGGGAAAAGTAAACCGATTAAACACACATATAAAATCGCCTTACCTAGAAATGAATGGTGTTGATGCTTATGAAAGAGGTATTAAAGAAGGAGATATTGCCATCATAAAAAACAACAGAGGTACAACACGTGTTAAAGTACAATTTAGTTATGATATTAGAAAAGGTGTGGTTTTTATGCCTATGCATTGGGGTAAAATTTTAGGAAACGATTTTGGTAGGGCAAACAACTTAACTAACAATCTTGTAGATCCTGTATCTAAAGAACCTGATTTTAAATTTAGTGCAGTTCAAGTAGTTAAATACAAAAAGAAAGTTCAAAAAGTATGTATTATTGGCGCTGGTGCAGCTGCTTATCGTTTTGTACAAAGTTATAGAGAAAGAAATACAGAAGATGAAATTACGATTTTCTCTAAAGAAGAAAATTCTTTTTACAATCGTGTTTTACTTCCAGAATATGTAAGTGAAGAACTTTCCTGGGAAGAATTAGAAAAATTAAAAAAAGGAGAAGTAGACAAACTAAAAGTCAGTTTATTATCGGGTATTTCTATTGAAAAAATAGATAGAGAACAACAAAAAATTACAGATAGCAACCAAACAGAACATAATTATGATTTGTTAATTATGGCAACAGGTAGTAGAGCTTTTGTACCTAACAACGTACAACTAAATTTACCTGGCAGATTTACTTTACGTAGTAAAAATGATGCAGATAGGCTTAAAAAACATCTAGACAATACTGGCTTACCAGAAGAACAACAACATGTTGTTGTTGTTGGTGGTGGCTTATTAGGTTTAGAACTAGCGGCTACTTTAAACAAAAAGAACGTACAGATTACAATTATTCAAAGAGCTTCTAGATTAATGGAGCGTCAATTAGATTTAATTGCCAGTCGTTTGCTAGCAGAAGATGTTCAAAATCGTGGCATACAAACTTATTTTGATAATGAAGTAGATACCGTTTTTGAAGGTAGCAATGCTAACGAATTAGAAATTACGCTAAAAACTGGTAGAGTTTTACACAGTAACGCCATAGTTTATGCTATTGGTACCATACCAAACGTTGAACTTGCAAAACAATGCAAGCTAAATACGAGAAGAGGTGTAATTGTAAATCAACATTTACAAACAAGTGATACTAACGTTTTTGCTTTAGGTGAAATTGCAGAATTTAACAACGCTCTTTATGGAATTACTTCTGCGGCAGAACAACAAGCAGATATTGCTGTAAACTATATTTTAGGAGATTTAAGCAGCATTTACGGAGGTTCTGTATTAATGAATATTCTAAAGTTTGAAGATTTAGACCTGTGTAGTATTGGTATGGTAACTGTTCCTAAGAATGATTTTTCATACGAAGAAATTATTTTTATGGATGTTACACAGAAATATTACAAAAAGTGTATTATTAAAGAAGATAAGTTAGTTGGTGCCATTTTAATGGGCGACAAAAAAGAATTTGCAGAGTTTAAAACGTTAATAGAAGACGAAATTGAATTGGCAGATAAAAGAGATTCAATTTTAAGATCTAGCAAATCTTCTGTACCTGTAAAAGGGAAACTGGTTTGTACTTGTAGCCAAATAGGAGAAGGAAACCTAGAAGAGGAAATTAAAAAAGGATGCACAGATTTTAATAATTTATGCAAACTTACAGGCGCTGGTTTAGGTTGTGGTAGTTGCAAACCAGAGGTAAAAGATATTTTAAAAATGAATTTAGCAAGCGTATAAGTTATGGAAGATTTAAAAAGAGTTTTTATAAAAGGTGGTATCTTATCACCTAGTGAACTAAAACAGATAATTAATTACGCAACTTCCTTAGGCTTAGACGCTTTACATTTTGGATCTAGACAAGATATTATCTTTCCATATCACGAAAAAAACACGGCTATAGACCAACAGTTTCCAGAACTAAGTACCAGTATGATTTCTGATACTGAATATGATAACCTTGTGTGTTCTTACGTTGCTGCAGATATTTTTACAAATACAAGTTGGTTAAGTGGTGTTACTTATTTATATATTTTAGAAAGCTTTAAATACCAACCCAAACTAAAAGTTAATATTACAGACCCAAAACAACAGTTAGTGCCTTTATTTAACGGGCAACTTAACTTTATTGCTTCAGAAAATGAAGACTACTGGTATTTGCATTTAATATTACCAAATTGGGAAAAACCTGTGTATTACCCTGTATTAATTTATAGTTGGGACATCTCTAAAACAGCAAAAACAATAGAAGACATTTACACAGATGCAGATGATATCGAAGAATTATTTACATTAGTTAATGATATTTTAGAAACAAATAATAGAACTATAGAAAATCCGCTTAAAGTAGATTTTAAGCCATTTCCTTATTATGAGGGTATGAATAAAATGGGTATTAACCAATATTGGTTGGGTTTATACTGGAGAAACAATAGATATTATTTACCATTTTTAAAAGAATTTTGTGACTTTTGCTTAGACAATAAAATAGGTAAAATTTGTATTACACCTTGGAAATCTATCATTGTAAAAGGAATTCCAAAGACGAGTAAATTAATGCTAGAAAAATTATTAGGTAAATCTGGTATAAATGTAAGGCACTCTTTGTTAGAATTGAATTGGCATTTGCCAGTTAATGATGATGAAGCGTTAACTTTAAAAAAGTTTATTGTACAAAACTTCGATCAGAATGATATTAGCACCTATGGGCTTACTTTTGCAATCTCTAATGGTTCAGACAAAAGAAAGTATTTTACCTCTATTGTTATAGAAAAAAATAGTGCGCCTACAATTGTACAAGATTTTCAGGTAAGACCAACCTACAATGTACTTTACTGTGAAAACTTTAACCCAAATACACAAAAATATATTGTGTACGCCCAAGATGTAGATAAAATTGAAGTTTCTGGTTTATTAATGGAGCTTAGTAAAAATTATTTCAATCAGTTTGGTAATGAAATAACAGATGACGATGCTGATGTTAAAAAACCAAAAGAAACCGTAAAAGAAGAAGCACACCAATGCGCTGAATGTTTTACCATTTACAGTGAAGTTTACGGAGACGAAAATAACAACGTTAAACCTGGTACTCTTTTTAAAGATTTAAGCACAAATTATAAATGCTCTGTGTGTGAAGCACCAATTTCTAGTTTTAAATTAGTAGAAATGTAATTTTAATTCCCTTTTTTTTTAAAAGTAATCTAATAACTTTGCAACACGAACTTGTTGTAATTATTTTATAAAATGAAGATTAAATTACTTGCTATTGGAAAAACAGACAATAAACATTTAATTGCGTTGATAGAAGAATATCAAAATCGATTAAAGCATTATATAAAATTTGAGCTACAAATTATTCCCGATATAAAAAATGTAAAGAATTTAAGTGAAATTCAACAAAAAGAAAAAGAAGGCGAATTGATCTTAGCCAAACTACAAAATACAGATCAGTTGGTTTTGTTAGATGATAAAGGCAAGCACTTTACTTCTATTGAATTTTCTAAGTATTTACAAAAGAAAATGAATTCGGGCATAAAACAATTGGTTTTGGTTATTGGCGGTCCTTATGGTTTTTCTGATGCTGTTTATAACAAATCCATAGGGAAAATATCTCTTTCTAAGATGACGTTTTCTCATCAAATGATTCGTCTTTTTATTGTAGAACAACTTTACCGAGGTTTTACCATTTTAAAGAATGAACCTTATCACCATGAATAATAAAAATAGCTAAATTTCCTAAATCCCATCCTAACCTTCCCAAAGGGAAGGGAAATCTTTGCTGAAATTACGTTTACATATTTAATTTAAAACAAAAACTAAACCTTAACTTCTTGTAGGTTTTTAATGTCTTGGTAAGTGTTATGTAAAAATATTATTTCTAATATTAGCACAGGTATTACCAAAAACAAACCTATTGGAGATAAAATTACAGTTACTAGAAAAGCACCATTTACAATTTTTACAATGCCAGTAACTTGTGCTAGCGTATCTAAATTTTCTTTTAGTTTTAAAATTCCTATGCCTAAAATTATTTCTCCAATACCAAAAATTATTAAAACAAAAACTCCTAAAACAATCTCTATGGCAGATAGTAAACTGTTATTACCAGAAAATAGTGTAATAATTGCCAAAATTGCAGCAATAGTAAAATAGATATATACTGCAGAGTTTAGTAAAGGTTTGTTAAATTTTATAGACAAAAGTTTATAACCTTTTAAAAACGGAATTATCAAAATAAAAAAAAGTATTAAAAACGGAACTCTAAAAATTAACTTTACCATTGGGCTGGTATGGTTTAGCTCAAACCTAATTTCTAGTACAATAGTTACCAAAGTAATTACCGCATAAAAAATACCGTAAAACCAACTATTATGCAATGTTTTTAATTCAGGTTTAGTCCAATTATTATTAGCTTTCTTTTCAACTAAAATTGTTTCATTTTGTTTAAATTCTTCTCCTAAAACTTCTAAGATTGCTTTTATGGTATAACTTCTTGGGTTAACTTCTCCTGCTTCTATTCGTTGAATTGTGCGCACATTTATATTACATTGTTCTACCAACTCTTCTTGCGTTAAACCTTTTTCCTTTCTTAATGATGAGATTCGTTTTCCTAGTTCTGGTTGTTTCATTGTATGTATATTTTTATATGTCATACAATATTAAAATAGATTTTTATAACAGTTCATTTTTTTGTTTGAATTTAACCCGACATTTCCACGACAAATCAATAATAGCAATAGATTCAGTAACTTTAGGGTTTTGCAATTTAAAAGTTTTATTTTGTTTTATTTACCAATTTTCAAATAAATTTTCACTTTAAAATTGATTACATTTGTAGCAAATCAATCTAATTTTAATGAAACTAGTCTTTTCTACCAACAACGCAAATAAACTAAAAGAAGTGCAAGAAATGTTGCCAACTTCTATAGAGATACTCAGTTTAAAAGACATTAATTGTTTTGATGAAGTTGAAGAAACGGAAACTACTTTAGAAGGCAATGCAAAATTAAAAGCAGACTATATTACCAATAAATTTGGCTACAATTGCTTTGCAGATGATACTGGTTTAGAAGTAGAAAGTTTAGATGGTAAACCAGGTGTTTATTCTGCACGTTTTGCTGGTGAACCTGCAAATGCAGAAAATAACATGCAAAAACTTATAAAGGAGTTGCAAAACAAAACCAATAGAAAAGCGCAATTTAGAACGGCAATTTGTTTAAATTTAGATAATAAACAATTTCTTTTTGAAGGTGTTTGCAAAGGTGAAATTTTAACCCAAAAACAAGGGGAAAAAGGTTTTGGTTACGATCCCATTTTTAAACCAGAAGGTTTTACTACATCTTTTGCCCAAATGAATTCCGAAGAAAAAAACAAAATTTCTCATAGAGGACTTGCCGTTCAGCAATTAGTTAATTTTTTGAAGAATTATTAAAATAGATTCCTGCTTGCGCAGGAACAAAAGAATGGAACAAAGAAACTACACAAAATATTTTGCACTCTTATCAGTTTTACTTCTAATTTTGTTTTTAATAAATATTAGTTTGGGTTCTGTTACCATACCTTTTAAAGACATCTTTACTATTTTAACTGGTGGCATTGCTTCCAAAGAGAGTTGGGAAACTATAATTTTAAATTTTAGATTACCAAAAGCCATTACTGCCATTTTAGTAGGTTCTGGTTTATCTGTTGCTGGCTTATTAATGCAAACCTTATTTAGAAATCCGCTTGCAGGCCCTTTTGTTTTAGGTATTTCTTCTGGCGCAAGTTTAGGTGTAGCCTTATTTATTTTGGGTTCATCTTTATTTGGTGGTTTCTTTTTAACAGAAGTATTTTCTAGCTGGTCTATACCAATAGCTTCTAGTTTTGGGGCTTTTTTAGTTTTATCTGCTGTTATTTTAGCATCTTACAGAGTTAGAAATACCATGTCTATTTTAATTATTGGTTTAATGTTTGGCAGTTTAACTGCTGCAATCATATCTGTATTAGCCTATTTTAGTCCTGCAGAACAAATTCAGCAATATGTATTTTGGAGTTTTGGTAGTTTAGGAAATTTATCTTGGAATGAATTATTAATATTTGCTTCAGTTTATATACTTGCTTTGCTAGCTACCCTATTTATTATAAAACCTTTAAATAGTTTTTTATTAGGAGAAAATTATGCTAAAAGTTTAGGCATCAACATTAAAAAAAGTAAAAATATTATTTTATTAATTACTTGTATTTTAACAGGTATAATTACCGCTTTTGCTGGCCCAATTGCCTTTATAGGTTTAGCTGTACCACATATTGCGAGATTAATATTTACAACCTCAAATCATAAAACATTAATACCTGCTGTAGTAATTTTAGGTGCCATAATTTTACTAATTTGCGATACTATTGCACAGCTACCAGCAAACGAATTTACCTTACCCATAAATGCAATTACTTCACTTTTTGGAGCACCCATAGTAATTTGGTTACTGCTTAGAAAAAAGAAATTATATATTTAACACAATCAAAAAAACAAGTAAAATTAAAAAGAACAACGCACATATTGTTTTAAGAACTGAAAATTTAGCCATTGGTTATTCTCAGAAAAAAAAGGATAAAATTATATTATCTCAAATAAATATCGCCATAGAAAAAGGGCAATTTATTAGTATTTTGGGTAAAAACGGAGTTGGAAAATCTACCTTATTAAGAACGTTATCTAGGGTTCAAAAACCATTATTGGGTGCCATTTATTTTGATGAAAAAAATCTAGAAAACTATACAGAAAACCAACTTTCTAAAAAACTAAGTTTGGTTTTAACAGAGCGTTTACCAGAAAGTCAATTAACAGTTTTTGAATTAATTGCATTGGGAAGACAGCCTTACACCAATTGGCTTGATAAACTTTCTGCTTTAGATTTAGAAAAAATAAATACCGCAATTGACCAAACTGAAATTAGCTATTTAAAAAACAGAAAGTTTTACGAGTTGAGTGATGGACAACTGCAACGTGTTTTAATAGCAAGAGCATTAGCACAAGATACAGAAGTTATTATCTTAGATGAACCTACTGCACATTTAGACATCCATCAAACCGTTTTAATATTTTCACTTTTAAAAAAATTGGTAAAAGAAACTCGTAAAACCATTATCATTTCTTCTCACGAAGTAAATTTAGCCATACAATTGTCTGATAAATTAATGATTTTAAATGATGATAAAATACTTTTTAACACCACAGAAAACTTAATTAATCAGAATGCTTTTACAAGCCTTTTTCCTAATGATTTAATAAAATTTAACAAAGATTTGCAACAGTTTGTCATCAACAAAATTTAATTTTGAGAAAAATGTAAATTTCCATTACATTTGATTACTTTTAAAAACAAACAAAATACCTTTACAATCGATGAAAAAAATACTTTATGTTGCTAGTGCATTGGCTTTTATGGCATGTGGTTCTAGTAAAGATGCATCTGGTGGTGCAAATGGAGATCAAGCTGCAAAATATGCAGCAACAATTACTGCTAAAGATTTAGGAGCACATTTGTTTACTTACGCTTCAGATGAGTTTGAGGGTAGAGAAACTGGAGAACCTGGACAGAAAAAAGCAGTAGCCTATTTAAAAGACTTTTACGTTAATAAAGGTATTGTTAGCCCTTTAGGTGGTAATGATTATTACCAAGAAGTACCATCTGATTGGATAAATAAAAACACAAGAAGAGGGCAATTTAAGGACTCTGAAAATGTAGTAGCCTTTATTAAAGGTTCAGAAAAACCAGAAGAAATTATAGTAATTTCTGCGCATTTAGATCATGAAGGTGTAAAAAATGGAGAAGTGTACAATGGTGCAGATGATGATGGTTCTGGAACAGTAGCTATTTTAGAAATTGCAGAAGCTTTTCAAATGGCAGTAAAAAATGGTAAAGGGCCAAAACGTTCTATCTTATTTTTACATGTTACTGGTGAAGAAAAAGGTTTGCTAGGTTCTAAGTATTATACAGATGTAGATCCTATTTTTCCTTTAACAAATACAGTTTGTAATTTAAATATAGACATGATTGGTAGAATTGATGATAGACATAAAGAAGATCCTAATTTTGTATATTTAATTGGTTCTGATAAATTAAGTACAGAATTGCACAATTTATCTGAAAGAATGAATGAGAAATACACAAAAATTAATTTAGATTATAAGTATAATGATGAGAATGATCCAAATAGATTTTACTATAGATCTGACCATTACAACTTTGCAAAAAATAATGTGCCAATTATCTTTTACTTTAATGGCACGCATGCAGATTATCACAAACCAACAGACACACCAGACAGAATTAACTACGAACTTTTAGAAAATAGAGCACGTTTGGTTTTTCATACAGCTTGGGAAGTTGCTAATATGGAAAAAAGAATTATTGCTGATAAAGCAACACCAAAAAAAGCGACAAGTAAATAAAATAGTTTTTATAAACTAAAAAAGCCTAATACAGTAATGTGCTAGGCTTTTTTTTTAGTTTAAATTCTATGCTGTAAGGTTAAGAAGCGTATTGTAAAACAGCCGTTTTGGTAAAATGTTTTAGTATTTTTTTTGGTGGTGTAATTACTTGCCAAGTGCTATAATCAAACCAAAAAAGTTCTCTTTTAACTACTGCACACAATTCCTTTTTATTATTAAAAAACTGAACGTCTACAAACATTTTTTTGTTACAAGATTCTATTTCTTTAAAATCTAACTGTATAGAAAAAGGTTGCGTAAACATTAAATACTTGTGTTGTTGCTCTAAGGTATCTTTACTTTTATGCAAACCAACTTTTAATGTATTCATTTTTAACTTTGCAAAACCATTTACAAATAAAAAAGTATCAAATAATTTAGAAGCATATTTTAAAAATGCAGCATTTTGCATCACCATAAAATCGTTTACATCTTCTCCTTTAACTGTATAATTTCTTTGAAACATCTGTATATAATTTTAGGCTCTCTGTTTTAAAAACAGAAAGTTTAATAAGAATGGGTTGTATATAACTATTAAAGTCTATATTTTTTATGTAGCTGAAAAATTAGTTATTTATAATTTCAAACATTAAGAAGTATAGTTGAGAAATCTATTAGTTAAATTAAGATTTCTCCATAAATTCGAAATAACATTAGTTTTAAATATTATTTTTATAATAGTTAAAAAGTCCTAGAAAGATTAAAACCTAAATGAATATCACCAGCAAAAAAGTCTCCTGTAGTTTCTGTAATAAAAGCTTTTTCTACCATTCTTCTAGAGTTTGCTAAAATAATCTGAAAAACATGACCACCAGTTTCTATATCTATACCAAAAGCTAAAGAATTTGTAGCGTCTATAGATTTTAATTTATTAAACTGTGGAAAATATTCTGCATTTAAAGAGACTCTTTTACTTACTTTTACTCTAGTACCAATACCTAAGGCAAAAATACTATGTGGGTCTTCAAAAGTAGCCGTTAAATTTCTATTTACAAAAGTTGGTGTTAATTGAAAAGATACCGAAGAATTTATTTTTCTTGCAATTAACACTTGCGCTGTGTAAAATAAACTTTCTACAAAGGTACGCTCAAAACCAGGAATTGCTTTTTCACTTTTAGCGGCAACACTACCAAACAAAGAAACTGCAAAAGGAAATGCATTTGCACCCGTTTTTTGTTTTAATAAACTGTATTTTAAAAATCCTTCGTAAGTTTTTTCTACACTTGCTCTGCTTAAACCAGCCGTTAAATTATCTGACAAACCGTATTCAAAAGAAAAACGAATGTTTGATATATCTAATCCAAATAAATCTTCAATACCTGTATTAATTGCACCAAATCTGTGTGCTATAATAAATTCTAACTCTTTATTTTTTCTGTTTTCTACAGAATGCCCGTTTACAATTCTTGTTCCTTTAAAAGTAGCTGTAACAATGTTTTCTGTCTCAGGTGTTTCTGCATCTAAAACATCTAATAAATCGTCTTGAGCATAAAAATGTGAATTTATAAGTACTAGTAAAGCTAAGGTTAGTAAATTTTTCATGTATTATTTTTTAAATGGTTGATGATTAAAGTTAAAGCTTACTTTTATTTCTTTCGCGATGTTTTTTTCTACAACAGATGGTATATCTACATTAAAATCAGATAATGTTATAAAAAAATCTCCTTGCATTACTATGGCATTGTCTTTTTTTACCGCTAAAGCTTTAATTACCATTTCTTTTGTAATGCCATGTATGGTTAATTTCCCTTTTACTTCAACCTTAGTTTCTTTATCTGTAATGGTATCAAAATTTAGAATAGCTCCTCTAAAGGTAGCTTTTGGATATTTATCCGATTCTACGTAATTCTCATTAAAATGTTCTTGCATTAATGCTTTTTCAAACATAAATGACTTCATTAGAATAGAAATTGCCATTTGTTTTTTTCCTGCATCTACAATACTTAAAACCTGGCTATTTTTTGCGGCTATGTTTTCTAAAGGAGATTCAGAAAAAAAAGTAATTTCTCCACTTTTTGTCAAATATCTTTCTTGAGCATTTGTTAAACAAACCGCTAAAAAACAAAAACATACTATATATAAATTTTTCATTATTTTATTTTTTTAATTGGTAATTACACACTTTACTAATACTACATCCATTAAAAAGCCAGTACATATACCTTTTAAACTTATATTTTGCCCTACTTTAATGGTGTTAATATTTTTAGTTTCTTCCACTGTTAAGTGACACAAAATAGTAGCAAAATCATCTCCAGTTTCTAGCGTTACAATTCCTTTGTTGTTTTCTACTTTAGCTTCTGCTACTATTCCTTTTACCTGTATTATTTTTTCTAAATAATCGGCATTAGCTGTAGCTTCATCTGTGCTAAAATCTTGCAACAGTTTAGCCGCAGATAAAGAAACAGTTGCCTTTTCATCTGCTACATTAACGTGAGGTTTGTTGTACATTTTGTACGCAACAAACAACCCAATAATTAATAGAATTAATGCTGAAATTATAATTTTTTTAAATTTCATAAATTCTTCTTTAATTATCTAAAGCACCTTCATTAACCCAGTCTACAATTAATTGCATTTGAGCACTTGGTAAAGGTCCACCTTGTGGCATAGTTCCATTACCAACTCTAATACCTACTCTTTCTGCTCTTGCCTTAACCTCTGCAAAAGTTCTTAAATTAGGAAAAATACCTCTTGTTTCTGGAGAATGACAAACAACACATCTTGCATCTATAATAGGTTTTACTTGATTTGCAAAAGAAACCATTTCAACCGTTGTTGGGTCTTCCATTCCTTCTTCCATTTCTACTGAAGCCATTTGCTCTTCTTCTACATTAGAAGCGCAAGACGCAATAATTATGCATAAAGCAGTTATTGCTAATACCATTTTAAAATTCCAATTGTTTTTCATGTTTATTACTTTTATAATTTCTGATTGTAAATTAAGTACATATTAACGTTTACCCCACTATTAAGTTCTATTAAGGGGAATTAAAAAAGTTAAAGAGGAAAAAAAAGCATTAAAGGGATTTTACAACCCCTCAAAAAAACTACATATTTAACCACTGTTTAAACTCTGCTGCTTTATTTTTGCTGATAATTATTTCTTCTGAAGTTTTAGCTTGTAATACAATCTTAAGTTGACTATTACCATACTTAATAATTTTATCTATGGCAGTTATGCTAATTATAAATTGTCTGTTTGCTCTAAAAAATATCGTATTATTTAAATTGGCGTACATATCATCTAAACTAGCATTTGTTGTAGATCTTTTTCCGCTAAAGCAAACTACGTAGGTAATGGTATTTTCTGTGCATATATAAGCGATATTTTTTATAGGTATAGGTACTAACTCATTTCTAACATAAGTTAAAATACGTTGTTTTTCTCTTTCTGAAGGTTCTTCGAAACTTTTGTTTGATAAAACGTCTTTCTCTTCAATTTGCTCTTGTAACTTCTCTTGCCTCTCTGCCCTTTCTATAATTTTTTCTTTATAAGTAACTAAATCTGTATTTAGTTTAGATAAATTAACTACCTCAGACCTTAAAGTAGAGTTATTAATTTCTAATTCCTTTTCATAAGCACTACCAATAAAACGTACCGCTAAAAAAGACAGACCAATTACTAATATTCCCATAATTAAGAATATTAGATAAAAATTGTTCTTTAATTTATTCATTTGTGTTGCAATCTTATTCATATTCACATGTGCTGCAACTAATAAATCTACCTCTTTTAATGGTGCAATATGTATTACCTCAGAAAGCATTTTATCTTCTGAGTTTCTGTTTACCAAAATCTCATATAAATCATCTGAACTATTTTTTCCTTCTAAAGACGCTATTAAGGTTTGATTAGGGTTTAACTCCTGACCTATTATAGATAAATCTGGATGTACAACCTCTTTCCCACTCCAATCAAAAACACTTAAAAACCAACTATTTTTATTACTATTTGCAACAATCTGTTGCATTTTTTCTACCAACTCTTGTTTAGTAACACCTTTAGAAAGTTGATAATCTAATAAACTAGCAACTTCTTTGGCTTCTCTTTTACTAGATTCTACCTGTACTTCTAATAATTGATTTGCACTTGCTTTAATAAAATATTGCGACGCTACAGCTGCTACAAAGAGAAAAACAATAGTAATTGCCAAAAAAGTTAAAAAATAAAGTTTGTCTTTTTTCATAAAATCTTAAAAAGTTAAATATAACACTATTCTTTTTTCTATTAAAATTGCTGCTTAAAGTCTTGTTTTTCCCTTTTAGCGTAATTTTATAGTATAACTTATTTATTTTCTTTTAATTTGACGTAATAAAATGAAAACCTTAAAAATATTTTTCTCGTCTCTTTTTTTAATTACTCTAATTAGTTTAAGTTATTGGATGGTTGTACCATTTTTAAAATCTTCAGATAAAAAATTAGATGATGTAAATGCTGCATATAATTTAAACTCAAGCGAAATAGTTTCTAACTTTACAAAAAACAAAACAAATTCAGATAGTCTTTATGTTGGTAAGATTATAGAAATTACTGGTTTTGTAAAAAAAGTGAATTTTATTAACGAAAGAAAAACTGTAATTTTGTACACCAAAAATAATAAACATGGTATTATTTGCGATACAAATATTGATCAGTTGGAAAAATTAAAATCGTTAAAAAAAAATCAAAAAATAACTGTTAAAGGCACCTGTAAAGGTTTTTTAATGGACGTAATTTTACTTAATTGTTATATAGATTTAAATCCCAATGAATAAAATAGTATCTCTTTTATTATTTTTTACAATTTTTAGTACTTTCACTAAAAATGACAAACAATATATTGCAAGGCAAGGCCAAGTTACATTTTTCTCTTACACTTCTGTAGAAAATATAGAAGCCCAAAACAACCAAGTATTAAGTATTATTGATATTGAAAATAAAGAAATTGCAGTTAGCATGTTAATGCGTGCTTTTGTTTTTAAAAAGGATTTAATGTACGAACATTTTAATGAAAGTTACATAGAATCTGACCTATACCCACAAGCAAACTTTAAGGGTGAAATTATTGGTTTTAGCCCTAAAACACCAACACAAGATACTGTTATAAAAGGCACACTTACTATACATGGTGTTTCTAAAAAAGTAAGCATAAAAACAAACATAACCTATAGTAACAATAGCTATACATTAACGGGAGAATTTGTTGCACTTGTTAACGACTTCAACATAAAAATACCCGCAATTCTAACTAGTAATATTGCCAAAACAATTAATTTAAAATTCAAATTTCAATACCAACCTCATGAAAACTAGGCACATATTCAGAATTTTAATTGTATGCTTAAGTATGTCTGCTAATGCACAAGATTTATTAGAACAATTGCAAAAAGAGTTGCCCAATACTTACCAAAATGAACTCGCATCTTTTAAAAGCACTAGAATTGGTTTAGGGCATTCTGTAGAAACCCGACAAAAGGGTGCCTTACAACTATCTTTTTACAATAGATATTGGAACAAGCCTACTGAAACAGAACAAAGCTTTTTGGCAGATGAAGTTACTAGGCGTTATGGTTTAGATTACGCGTTCACAGATAAGTTTACAATTGGTCTAGGTTATACAAATTTTGATAAAATTACAGACGGACATTTAAAATACCGACTTTTTCAACAAAAAAAAGATGCTAAAAAAATGCCTGTAAGTGTAACCCTCGTGCAAAATTTTTCTTATAAATCTTTAACAGAAGATCCAGATGATTTTTACGAGGAAGATGCTACTGAAAAAGTAGGTTTTTGTAGTCAGATTTTAATTTCAAAAAAAGTAAACCGTCTTTTTTCATTGCAAATTGCACCAACTCTAATTTACAGAACAGCAAAATCTGCAGATCCTAATGACCCCGCTACACAATTTGCAGTTGTTTTTGCGGGTAGACATAAAATTGGAAAGCATACCAGCATTGTTTCTGAATATGGTTATGTAACAAATCCTTTAAAATCAAAAGCTACATTTAATACCTTTATGACAGGTATTAATTGGGAAATTGGAGATATAATGGCACAGTTTCATGTAACCAATGCTAGAAATTATGCCGAAGATGTATTTCTAGGAAAAACTACAAATAATTTTAACTTTAAAGATCCTAACTTTCATTTTGGTTTAAACGTGACTTATATTCTGCATACAAGAAACAAAAAGATAAAATAGTTAAACTGTTATACTTTAAATAAAAAAGCATCCAAATATTATTTTGGATGCTTTTTTTCACTTAAAATAAGAGTAACTTCTACTTACTCAAATACATTTTTCTTCTAGCGTATAAATCGTAAAATTCATCATCTTTTAAGCTATCTATAAACAAGATACTTTCTCCTGTAGATTTCATTTCTGGCCCTAAACGTTTATCTACATTAGGAAACTTATTGAAAGAGAATACAGGTTGTTTAATTGCAAAACCATCTAGTTGTGGATTAAACTTAAAGTCTGTCACTTTTTTCTCTCCTAACATTACTTTTGTTGCGTAATTTACATACGGTTCTTTGTATGCTTTTGCAATAAAAGGTACTGTTCTAGATGCTCTTGGGTTTGCTTCAATTATATAAACGGTATCATCTTTAATTGCAAATTGAATGTTTATTAAACCAACCGTTTTTAATTCTCTAGCAATGGTATGTGTATGATCTTTAATTTGTTGCATTACAAATTCACCCAAATTAAAAGCAGGTAAAGTTGCATTAGAATCTCCAGAGTGAATTCCACATGGCTCTATATGCTCCATAATTCCAATAATGTATACATTTCCATCTGCATCGCAAATTGCATCTGCTTCTGCTTCTATTGCACCATCTAAATAATGGTCTAATAGTAATTTATTTCCTGGCATTCTGCCTAATAAATCTACTACATGTTCTACTAATTCTTCTTTGTTGATTACAATTTTCATTCCTTGTCCTCCTAAAACGTAAGAAGGTCTTACTAAGATTGGGAAATTCAATTCATCTGCTAAAGTTAAAGCTTCGTCAGCCGTTTCTGCAATACCAAATTCTGGATAAGGAATGCTATTTTCCTTCAACATTGAAGAAAAACGCCCTCTATCTTCAGCAATATCTAAAGCTTCAAAAGAAGTACCAATAATTTTAATGCCGTATTTAGTTAACTTTTCTGCTAATTTTAATGCAGTTTGTCCTCCTAATTGTACAATAACACCTTCTGGTTTTTCATGACGAATAATATCATAAATATGTTCCCAAAAAACAGGCTCAAAATATAATTTGTCTGCCGTATCAAAATCTGTAGAAACTGTTTCTGGATTACAGTTAATCATAATCGTTTCATAACCACATTCTGCAGCAGCTAAAACGCCATGCACACAACAATAATCAAATTCTATACCTTGCCCAATTCTGTTTGGTCCAGAACCTAGTACTATAATTTTCTTTTTATCGGTAACAATACTTTCATTTGCAATGGTAATTTCTCCGCTTGCAGATTCAATTTCATTCTCAAAAGTAGAGTAATAATAAGGTGTTTTTGCTGTAAATTCTGCAGCACAAGTATCTACCAATTTAAATACACGTTGTATTTTAAACTTCTCTCTTTTGGTATACACTTCAGATTCTAAACAATCTAGCATATGTGCTATTTGTCTGTCACCATAACCTTTTTGTTTTGCTTCTAATAACAAATCTCTTTCTATAGTATCTATAGAATAAGTCGCTATTTCTTTTTGCAATTGAAACAACTCTTCATATTGCTTTAAGTACCACATGTCTATTTTAGTGATATCATAAATTTTGCTCAATGGAATTCCCATTGCAATGGCATCATAAATAGCAAAAACTCTATCCCAACTTGCGTTGGTTAATTTTTCTATAATTTGGTTGTAATCTGTATATCCTTTTCCGTCTGCCCCTAAACCATTACGTTTAATTTCTAAAGACTGCGTAGCTTTATGCAATGCTTCTTGAAAACAACGTCCAATTCCCATTACTTCACCAACAGCTTTCATTTGTAAACCTAAAGTTCTATCAGAACCTTCAAACTTATCAAAATTCCAACGTGGTATTTTTACAATTACATAATCTAAAGTTGGCTCAAATAAGGCAGATGTAGATTTTGTAATTCCGTTTTCTAATTCATCTAAAGAATACCCAATAGCCAATTTTGTAGCTACTTTTGCAATAGGGTAACCTGTTGCTTTACTCGCTAAAGCGGAAGACCTAGATACTCTTGGATTAATTTCTATGGCAATAATATCTTCTTTTTCGTCTGGTGAAACTGCAAATTGTACGTTACAACCACCTTCAAAATCTCCAATAGAACGCATCATATGTATTGCCATATCACGCATTTTTTGGTAAGTTTTGTCAGAAAGTGTCATTGCTGGAGCTACTGTTATAGAGTCTCCTGTATGAATTCCCATAGGATCCATATTTTCTATAGAACAGATAATTACAACATTATCATTTTTATCTCTTAACAATTCTAATTCGTATTCTTTCCAACCCATCATGGCTTTATCAATCATCACCTCGTGTATTGGTGATGCTTCTAAACCTCTTCTTAACAACTCGTCAAAATCTTCTGGATTGTATACAATTGATGCTCCTGCCCCACCTAAAGTGTAAGAAGAACGAATTACTAATGGAAAACCATATTCTTGCGCAATTTCTTTACCTTTTAAGAAAGAGGTTGCTGTGGCTTGTGGTGCCATTGGCACGCCAATCTTTAGCATTAACTCTCTAAATTGTTCTCTATCTTCTGTAACATTAATTGCATCAATATCAACACCAATTAACTTTACATCAAAATCTTTCCAAATACCTTTATCATCTGCTTCTATACAAAGATTTAACGCAGTTTGCCCACCCATTGTTGGTAAAACAGCATCAATTTGCGGATGTTCTTTTAAAATCTGAATGATAGATTTTGTGGTTAAAGGCAACAAATACACATGATCTGCCATAGACGGATCTGTCATTATTGTTGCTGGATTAGAATTGATTAAAATGGTTTCTATACCATCTTCTCTTAAAGATCGTAAAGATTGAGAGCCTGAATAATCAAATTCACAGGCTTGCCCAATAACAATTGGTCCAGATCCTATAATTAGTATTGATTTTAAATCTTCTCTTTTTGGCATGATAAATAGTTGTGTTATATGAGTTTGTAAAAATAATTATCTGTTAAGTATAAAAAAAGGTGTTACTAAAAATAGTAACACCTTAATTATTAACAAATTGTTAATCATTATATTATCTTTTATGTCTAGATTCTGAAGACACAGAAATTTTCTTTCTTCCTTTAGCTCTTCTTCTAGCTAAAACTTTTCTTCCATTTGCAGAAGCCATTCTTTCTCTGAAACCATGTTTGTTTCTTCTCTTTCTTTTAGATGGCTGGTAAGTTCTTTTCGGCATTATATGTATTTTTAAATGTCTTCTTTAATTATTTTAATGCGTGTGCATTATGCTCTTTAAAAGCGTGTGCAAATATACAACTGTTTTTATTTTAGACAAACACTATTTAAAAAAAAATGAAATTATTTTTAGTTTATTTTTTTAAGTAGTCTTTTCATTGCTTTTTTACCCAATGTTACAGCGCTTTTATAGATGGGAATACTTTCTAATTCTTCAATCCCAAACTCGTCTACCTCTGGAAATGCAGTTTGTGAATCTCCTACACTTGCTGTACAGCTCATCTCTAAAACCACCTCATTATTTTGTAAATCTATAATTTTAATTGTTGCTATGGCTCCAGATAATGCAGAAAAAAGCCGAACTTTATTTTTCTGACTCAAGCTTTCTTTATTTAAAAGCTCTAGATATTCAATTTTAGATAAAATTAAAAAATCTAAATTTGTTGCTTCTTTTAAAAAAGTCAAATCTTGTTTACTAACTTTATAAGGAATATCAAACGGTAAAACATATTTACCTCTATTATCTTTTAAATCCTTTTTAATAATTAAATTTTGATTTAGTCTTTTTTTAAAATAACCAACTACCTCTGGCATATTTTTAGACCTTAATCCCTTATCTGTATATTCTTTTGTAGCATTTAAAATGTAAGTACTATTTGCATTAATTCCTTTATTTATGGCAAGATTGTCATAACTGTAATTTGGAAAATTATAAGAAAATCTGTTGCAAGAAGTTAGTAATACAATCAAAAAAATGCTCAAAAGTCTAAAAATCATATTTAAAAAGTAAAAATGGCTACTAAAACATCAGTTTTTGAAAGTTAAATTCATAAATATCATCAAAGTTAGTAGATACCTTGTTATCCAATTCATTTTTATCAAATGTAAACAAACAAAACATTATAAAATCTTTTCTAACTTTTTTATTTGACAGAATTTTTAGAGTTAGTACTTTTGCGCAAACCTAAAAACACCATGAGTAATACTAAATACGTTTTTGTAACAGGAGGCGTAACATCTTCACTAGGAAAAGGAATTATTGCAGCATCTTTAGCAAAACTTTTACAAGAAAGAGGTTTTTCTGTTACCATACAAAAACTAGATCCTTACATTAATATAGATCCAGGAACCTTAAACCCTTATGAGCATGGTGAATGTTATGTTACAGATGATGGTGCAGAAACCGATCTAGACTTAGGGCATTATGAGCGTTATTTAAACATACCCACTTCTCAAGCCAATAATGTTACCACAGGTAGAATTTATCAATCTGTAATTAACAAAGAGCGTAAAGGAGAGTTTTTAGGAAAAACGGTACAAGTAATTCCGCATATTACAGACGAAATTAAACGTAGAATTCAGCTTCTAGGTGAAACAGGAGATTACGATATTGTAATTACAGAAATTGGTGGAACTGTTGGTGATATTGAGTCTTTACCTTATGTAGAATCTGTAAGACAATTGCTTTGGGAGAAAGGTGAAGAAAACGCTATTGTTATTCACTTAACTTTAGTACCTTATTTAGCGGCTGCTGGCGAGTTAAAAACAAAACCTACACAACACTCTGTAAAAATGCTAATGCAAAGTGGTGTTAGTCCAGATATTTTGGTTTGTAGAACAGAACATGATATTTCTGACGATATTAAACGTAAACTAGCTTTATTTTGTAATGTTAAAAAAGAAGACGTTATACAATCTATAGATGCAGAAACTATATACGACGTGCCTAATTTAATGTTAGCAGAAGGATTAGACAGGGTAGTTTTAAAGAAATTAGAACTAGAATCTACCAAAGAACCCGAATTAAAATTTTGGAATCAATTTATACAAAAACATAAAAACCCAGTTTCTGAAGTAGAAATTGCCTTAATTGGTAAATACGTAGAGTTACACGATTCTTACAAATCTATTACAGAGGCATTTATACACGCAGGTTCTTCTAATGAAACCAAAGTGAACGTACGTTGGGTGCATTCTGAAGGTTTAACTCCTAAAAACTTCGAAAAAAAATTACAAGGTGTGCATGGTATTTTAGTAGCACCAGGTTTTGGAGATAGAGGTATTGAAGGAAAAATTAGAGCCGTAAAATATGCTAGAGAAAATAACATTCCGTTTTTTGGTATATGTTTAGGTATGCAAATGGCAGTAATTGAATTTGCTAGAAATGTGCTTCAATTAGAGAATGCAAGTTCTACAGAAATGAACAAGAGCACCAAACACCCAGTAATCAACTTAATGGAAAGCCAAGAAAAGGTTACTGAAAAAGGGGGTACAATGCGTTTAGGTGCTTGGGATTGTGAGTTAAACACAAAATCTAAAGTATACAAAGCCTATAATTCTGAATTGATAAGCGAGCGTCACAGACACCGTTTTGAATTTAATAACGACTATTTAGCCCAAATAGAAAGTGCAGGTATGAAAGCTGCTGGTACCAACCCAAAAACAGGCTTGGTAGAAGTGGTAGAAATACCAGAACATCCTTGGTTTGTTGGTGTGCAGTATCATCCAGAATATAAAAGCACGGTATTAAAACCACATCCTTTGTTTGTAGATTTTATTAAAGCTTCTTTAAAATATTCTAAAACTTTATAATTTAAAGGTGCTCTTAGTCTAACTTTTTAGGTACACTATTTGAACTCTATAATGTAATAGTAACAACAACAGCTAAATCAACAAAAAACAATAGGTTTTTACTAAGTTTGTCGGTTTTTACTTCAAAAAAGAAGTATTTAATGACAAAATGACAATTTAAAATAACACATGGAACAAAAAAAATTCGATTTAAATTCCTTTATAGGAATGATTCTTTTAGGAGGAATCATTTTTTGGTGGATGAGTACAAACAAACCAGAAGAAACATTAGAAGAAACTACCACAACAGAACAAACTGTTGCACCTGCAAATAACAACAACACTACACCAAATACAGTAGTAAATGAAACTGCTTTTGCAAACGATTCTATAAAACAAGTTGCACTACAAAATAAGTTGGGCGCATTTGCTCAAAGTGCAATTACTGCAGCTGAAGGTGTTTCTGTTTTAGAAAACGAGGTTTTAAAATTAACGGTAAGTAATAAAGGTGGACAAATTACAGAGGCTTTAATTAAAAATTACAAAACCTACGATTCTTTACCGCTAAAACTAATTAAAAACAATAACGCTTCCTTTAATATTAATTTTGGTACCACAGACAACCGTATTTTAAATACAAAAGATTTATACTTTACCCCAACTGTTACCAAAAACGGAGAAAACACTGTAGTTTCTTTAAAATTAATGGTTTCTGAATCTCAATTTTTAGAATATCGTTATGAAATGAAACCTAATAATTATATGGTAGATTTTGCCATAAGGTCTCAAGGTTTAAGCAATGTAATTAACGCCTCTAACCCAATAAATTTAGATTGGTCTTTAAATGGTTACAGAAACGAGAAAAGTTTAAAGACAGAAAATACTATGTATACAGAACTTTACTATAAAACTGAAGGTGAAGTTGAGTATTTTAAAGCTGATAGTGAAATTGTAAATGATTTAGATTGGGTAGCTTACAAGCAACATTTTTTTACCTCTAATTTATTATCTGAAAAACCACTTAATAACGCAACAGTTACAGCAACAGATTTAGTTGTAAACGAAGAAATAGATACTACTTTTACAAAGAAATTCGAATTAAAAACTCCTTTAGAATTGGCTAACGGAGAGTTAAATTACAGCATGAAATGGTTTTACGGCCCAAGTGATTATAACTTATTAAGCGGAGACCAATTTGCGGGAACAGACTTAGATCAAATGGCAGATTTAGGCTGGGGAATTTTTGGTTTTTTAAACAGAACCATTTTTTACCCTGTTTTTAATTTCTTAAAAGGCTTTTTATCTAACTATGGATTAATTATTATTTTAATGACCATTGTGGTTCGTTTAATAATGTCTCCTTTAGTATATAAATCTTATTTATCTAGTGCTAAAATGAAGGTTATTAGACCAGAATTAACTGCATTAAATGAAAAATATCCTGGTAAAGAAAACGCTATGAAGCGTCAGCAAGAAACCATGGCAATACAGCGTAAAGCAGGTGTTAGCATGTTATCTGGCTGTATACCTGCCTTGTTACAAATGCCAGTTTTCTTTGCATTATTTAAGTTTTTTCCAACAAACTTAGCGTTAAGACAAGAAAGCTTTTTGTGGGCTCCAGATTTATCTTCTTACGATACTATTTTTAAACTTCCTTTTTCAATTCCGTTTTACGGAGATCATGTGAGTTTATTTCCAATATTAGCGTCTGTTGCCATTTTCTTTTACATGAAAATGAACCAAAGTCAGCAAGCAAATATGCAAGCACCAGCGCAAGAAGGTATGCCAGATATGAGTAAAATGATGAAGTATATGATTTACTTCTCTCCTATTATGATGTTATTCTTCTTTAACAATTATGCCAGTTCTTTAAGTTTATATTACTTTATTTCTAACTTATTAACCATAGCAATTATGTTAGTAATTAAGAATTTTGTAATTGATGAAGACAAAATTCATGCACAAATAGAGGAAAATAAGAAGCGTCCAGAAAAGAAAAAGTCTAAATTTAGACAAAGAATAGACGATGCTATGAAACAAGCTCAAGAGCAACAAGCAAAACAAAAAAGGTAAACTTAAGACCTCATTATTAATAAAAAAAGTGTTCATATTTTAAAAATATGAACACTTTTTTTATGCATTTTTATTAAATATCAATAAAAATGCATACTTTTACCTTGATTAATAGAGTGAGAACTCTCTTTTTTTGACCCCTAAATAATTACTTTATGACCCCTAAATCTAAAAGTAAATGGTTTCTGCCATTTATAATGCTATTCGCATTTGTAAGCAGCTATGCGCAAACCTGCTTAAATTACAATGAAAATCCTGGTACAACAATAGATGCTACTCCTGGTGGCGCTGCTACTTACACAGTTGATATTAATGTTCCCAATAGTTTTACATTATCAGATGTAAATATTACTTTTAATATTTCACATACATGGAACGAAGATCTAGATATTATGCTAAGGTCGCCATCGGGTACAGAAGTAGAACTATCTACAGATAATGGAGGCAATGGTAATAATTATAACGTTACTTTAGATGATGCGTCTAACAACAATTTGCCCACAAATAATACAACAATAAATGGTACTTATAGACCTGAAGGTAGTTTAGCTGATTTTAACAACGAAGATTCTGCTGGAACTTGGACATTAATTGTAACAGATGATACCAACCAAGATGGAGGAACCATTAACAATATCACATTACAATTATGTGGATTTCCTGTTACAAACACTACTAGCTTTGAAACAGGATTAAATGGCTGGAACCAAGGTTTTGGTGATATTTTTGATTGGACAAGAAGACAAACAAACACACCTTCTGGAAATACTGGCCCTTCTAATGGTGGTTCAGATGGTGCTTGGTTTATGTATATTGAGGCAAGTAATCCAAGAATCACCGGTGACAATGCTTTTTTGCAAAGAAGTTTTAATTTTACTAACCAATCTAATTCATCAATAACTTTCGACTATCATATGTATAGTAATAGAAACAATTCAATGGGAACATTAAATTTATTAGTTAGTACGGATGGTGGAAATTCTTTTAATAATGTATTTAGTAGAAGCTTAAATCAAGGTAATAACTGGCTAAATGCAAATATAGATTTATCTATTTATGACGGCCAAAGCGTAGTTATAAAATTTGAAGGTATTGTTGGTGGTGGTACATCTTGGAGCTCAGATGTTGCTATAGACAATATAATTGTTAGTGGACTTGAAAGTAACAGTACCAAAATACCTATTACAGTAACAGCAGACCCTATATCTAAAGCTATTGGCGAAACAGACCCAGCATTAACATATACCATAACTAGTGGAAGTTTAGAAAGTGGTGATGTCTTGGATGGCAGTTTAACTAGAGAACCTGGAGAAATTTTAGGTGTTTATAATATTCTTAGAGGTACATTATTCAATTCTAAATACAACATCACTTTTAATTCTAACTTGTTTAGTATAATTTCTAGAGATACTGATGGAGATGGATTTAGCGATAGTGTAGATATAGACGATGATAATGATGGAATTTTAGATTTAGTAGAAAACTGTGTAATACCTGGAGCTGCAGAACCAGCTGCTGATAGTATTGTTTTTGGCACAGACAACTTTAAAATTTATGCTATTGGAAACAATAGTAATAGTGGACTAGGTTTTCAAGAATCTGGTTTTGAAAAAGCGGCTTTTACAAAAGGATTAACATTAAATAGACTTAATGGAAACTCAGATTTTAGTTCTTTACCTGGTGCGCCTGGTACCAATGGTACAGCTGCAACTACAACCGGAACATGGACTAATGGTACATTAGATTTTGAAACTACAGCTGCCAACCCAACAACCAGAAGAAACCAATTTAGGAGCACAACAGGTAATGAGTTTAGATCTGGTACAACAGGTGACGCCATCTATATAAAACCTTCTATTAATTTAGTGCAAGGAGAAGATTATACAGTTAATATTGGATTTACAGATCCAGTGTCTGCTTTTAATTTTGATTTATTAGATATTTTTGACACCTTTCAAGATAGTTCTAATTTAATTGTAACCTACGAAATTTATGCAGATAATGTTCTTATAGCGTACTTTGAAAGCAACTTTATTGGTAATGACACCACAACTGTTTTAAGTATTTTTGATGGAAATGGAGTAGCCCAAGGCAACATGGTAGTTGGTAATAATATAGAGACCTCTATTGGATTTATTACAGAAAATCCAGTATCGGAAGTATCTATTGTACACAAAATTACAGCAGGCTCTGTAACCAATAGTAGAGCAGATTTGCATGGTTTAGACAATTTTGTGTGGAGCATACCTCCTATTAAGTGTAGAGCAGACGATGTTGATTTTGATGGAGATGGCATTCCAAACGATTTAGATTTAGATTCAGATAATGATGGGATACCCGATAATATTGAAGCACAATCTACTATAAATTATGTAACACCTAATTACATCTATACAGCAAATGGTTTAGACACAGCCTATGGAGCTGGTATAACTCCAGTAAATACAGACAATTCTGGAAATGACGACTATGTAGATTTAGATGCTGATGATGATTTAATTTTTGACACGCTAGAAGCCGGCTTTACAATAGATACAAGTGATAACGGAAAAACCAATGGAAACGTAGGCGATAATGGATTAGATAATACTTTATACACCTTAGATAATTACGAAGATGTAAATGCAAATATAGAAAACCCCACAACTTTACCTGATTTAGATAATGATGCCCTTACAGTAGGAGATGTAGATTATAGAGATACCCATGTTTCTGGTATACCTGCAATTACACAAATACTATTAGAAGGCAGCAATAGAGTTATTGAAATAACCAATATTGATAATAACCATAGTATTCTAGCGAATACAATAGATATTTCAATATTTAGAGAAGCACGAGCCAATTTGTTAGGTGTAACACCAAATAATAATTTTGTAATTCCGCAAGAATTAGCGCCAGGAGAATCTTTTACAATTGTAAATAATGCAAGTTCTATTGCAGGAACTGTAGAAAATAATATTACTAATTTAGTTGGTGCAGATGACGTTTTAATTTTATCACACCCAGAAAGTAATGTTAACGGAGTTGACGATTGGAAAAACAGATATGAAACTATAATAAATTTAGCAAGTGACAAAGCTTATGTAAAAAGCGATTTAGTTACCTCTACTCTAAGAAATTTTTCTGTATCTGATTGGATTGTTTTTGTAAATGATGACCTAGACCCTTACAGAGATAAAGACCTTGGAGGTCCAGAAAGACACCCACATGCTGCTGTTATTTCAGAAGTACTTAGTGCCAATTCAGAGTCGAATTTAAGTATTGGGAGGCACAGAGCAAACCCTACTATAAGAACTGCTAATACTTGGACAAATGGCACACCAGACAAAAGTAGATCTGTAATTATTGACGAAGATTATAGTACAACATCCGCTTTAAAAGCCAGAAATTTAACTGTAAATACGGGTAATAAATTAACTATAGATAATAATATATTGGTTGTATCTGAAAATATAACATTTGGTAGTAATAACAGTGAAATTAGATTAGCAAACGATGCTCAATTAATTCAAACACATACTACCAACTCTAAAGTTATTGGTAATGGTAAATTATACATCGATCAAAACTCAGAATCTCCTAGTAAATTTAGGTATAACTATATGAGTTCTCCCGTTAGTAACGGAGCATATTTTACCATTGCAGATGTGTTAAAAGACGGTACTACCCCAACTTCTGCCTCATCAAATCCTTTAGATATAAATTTTGTTTCAGGTTATGATGGTGAAGTAGCTACACCTATAAGAATATCTGACTTTTGGATTTACACTTATGCCAACGGAAATGGGAATATCTCTAATTGGAGTCAAAAAAGAAGTACAGGAGAAATACCTGTAACGGATGGCTTTACCATAAAGGGACCAGGTACTAAACAAAACTACACCTTTGTAGGCACCCCAAATGACGGTGAGTTAACTACTGCTGTAGGTCCTAGTCAATCTTATTTAATAGGTAATCCATTTCCATCAGCCATAAGCACTAAAAAATTTATTGAAGATAATTTTGATGCCATAACAGGTACCTTATATTTTTGGCAACATGCTGGAGAAATAGATGCGAGTTCCACAATAAAAGGACATACTTATACAGGTTATATTGGAGGATATGCAACAAGAAACATAGCCATGGGAATTGCTGCGAATTCAAAATCAAATGCAGGAGGTTTTAGTATAAATTTAGAAGTGGAAAACGCTGTATCTACAGGAACAAAATTATTAGACTTAGGGTTGAATGCAATACGTATGAATACTAATGGAGCTTTAACGGTTTATGATAAAATAACCAGAGGTACAGACGCTTTAACCATACACTACAGGGCACCAATAGGACAGAAAAATATTGCTTTAAAAGTAGACAATATACTTGTAGGGAATTACACTTTACCACAAACTGCAGTTTACAATACATTTAGCATAAATACATGTATAGAACGCAATAGTTTTATTACCGTAGAGTCTTTAGATAACCAAGATTTTTATTTAAATAAAATTAACATTGCAGATGATGATGGCCAAATATCCTGCGCTCCTAATGCTACTAATGTAGCTGGCTTTACGTACACTTCTCCTTTGGAATATATTGCAGTGGGGCAAGGTTTTTTTATAGGTGGAGACCTTAATGGAGGAACCATAACGTTTAACAACAGCCAAAGAGAGCATATCATAGAAGGCACAAAATCAACCTTTTTTAAATCAAATAAAGAGCAGAAAAGAAGAGCAGAAGAAAGAAAAACATTACCAATTTTAAAACTTGGAATGGATTATACTGATTATGAAGATAATCTACTACATAGACAAATTGGTATCTCTTTCAGATATAATAACTCTTTTACTTATGATAAGGGTTATGACAGCTATTTATTTGATTTATCCAGTACAGACTTTTATTGGAAATTTCCAGAAGTAGATGAAAAATTTGCCATAGCAGGTGTGCAAAATATTACCAACGATTTAGAGATACCTTTAGAAATAGTTGTTGCAAAAGATAGTGAAGTATCCATTTTAATTGATGAGATTAATTTTGACGCTAAAGAGATTTACATTTTAGACAAACTAGAAAGTAAATACTACAACCTTTTAGATAATAATGTAAAATTAAATTTATTAGAAGGAACACACAAAGACCGTTTTTTTATCGTTTTTGAAAAAGGGAAAATTTTAAGTACAGAAGAAAATAATATACTAAATGATTTAAGTATCTTTTACAATAAAAACAGCAAAAACTTAAATATTAATACTATAAACAACTTAGAAATTAAAACAGTTAGTTTGTATAATATTCTCGGGCAAGAGGTTAAAAGTTGGACTTTAAAAGACCCCCAAACCAAACAGCACAAGTTAAAAGTAGAAAACTTATCTAAAGCAATATATCTTGTTAAATTAAAAACAAATAGTGGTGATGTTTCCAAAAAAATACTAATTCAATAAATAGTATTTTAAATCACTTTGGTGGAGGTAAAAAGGGAGTCAATTTTAGGCTCTCTTTTTTAATTTAAACTAACATATCTTTAAGTTTACCTATAGTAAAATCAATATCACTCTTAGTAGTAAATTTAGAAAAAGAAAAACGAACAGAAGTTTTGTCTTCCTCTCCATTAAACAAAATTTCTTGCAAAACATGAGAACCTTTATTGCTACCAGATTGGCAAGCACTTCCCCCAGAAACCGCAATTCCTGCCATGTCTAAAGTGAATAAAAACATAGCATCTTTTACAGGAAAACGAACATTTAAAATAGTATAACTACTCTTAAAACTATTACTGTTACAACTACCGTTGAACTGAATTTCATTAGATAATTTTTTAAGTTCAGTAATAAAGTATTCTTTTAAAGCTTCTATATATAATCTATCTTTTTCTAAGTTTAGCATGGCAATATCTAATGCCTTATTCATTCCTAAAATACCATGTACATTTTCTGTGCTAGACCTTGCCCCTCTTTCTTGATCTCCACCATAAAGCATTGGCAAAACTCCAAAACCTTTTCTAAAAAAAGCAAAACCAACACCTTTAGGTCCATGAAATTTATGCGCACTCGCCACTAAAAAATCAACATCAATTGCAGTTAAATCTAATGGATAATGCCCAACAGCTTGCACTGTATCTGAATGAAATAAAGCACTATTCTCTTTACATAAGTTAGTTACTTTTTCTAAAGGCAAAAGGTTACCAATTTCATTATTTATAAACATTAAACTTACTAGTGTTTTCTGTTTAGATTCTTTTAAAAGCTTTTCTAAATCTTTTAAATCTACATTACCTAACGGATCAATTTTTACAAAATTTAGATTAACATTTTGTGCTATTTGTAAAAATTTACACGTGTGTAAAACTGCATGATGCTCTATTTTAGAAGTAATAATTCTAGTAACACCTAAATTAAAAACTGCATTATTTAAAATTAAATTGTCTGCCTCTGTTCCGCTAGAGGTAAAAATTATTTCGGCTGCAGATACATTAAAGTGTTTGGCTATATTTTTTCTTGCTGTTTCTACTGCAGTTTTAGCGGTTCTACCAATTTGATGTATAGAAGATGGGTTGCCATAATTTTCTACCATAGAAGTTTGCATTACCTTAATTACTTCTAGATCTATTGCTGTGGTAGCTGCATTATCTAAATAAATACTTGTCATTATTATTATTCGCTTAAATTTTGATAAACATAAACTTCTGTAGCTCCCATGCCATATTTTTTATAAGAAGCATCATAATACTTTACGGGATATTTCTTTAAAAGTCTTAGGAGCTCAGTTTTTAAAACACCTTCTCCTACACCATGTATAAATACTAATTTAGATATTTTTTTATGAATAGCATATTCAATTTTTCGTTTTGCGGTATCTAACTGCAAATTTAACATATCAAAATTATCTAAACCACGCACAGATTTCACCAATTGATTAATATGCAAATCTACCTCCATAATTAATTCTTGCTTTTGTTTTTTAAACAGAGACGTTTTTGGTGTTGAACTGGTTATCTTGTCTTTTAGCAATTTATTATTTATATCAGAATATTTGCTTAATTCGTGCTGCTCTTTATCTATTCTAACCAATTCTTTTTCATCAAAATTAAAAACCATACCATCTGCAGTTTTTAAAGAAATGATATTTTTATTCACAGAAACTACAATTCCCTTTATAACATCATCTAAAACTGCTACTTTATTACCAATTTCTAAACGCTTTCTTAACATTATTTTAATTATAAATAAATTAATTGAAACTAATTTTATGCAAAAATAAGTATATGGTTTCTAGTTCTTCTAATTCTACAGAAAACTTCTTTGAACAAGCTTTTGAAAAGGTTTTATTAGAAGATGAGCGTACAAGTATTTTGCATAAAATTGCAGAAAAAATTGCGCATACTTACACTATTAACCAAGTTGTAAACCTAAATTTTATATGCACGCACAACTCTAGAAGAAGTCAATTAGGGCAAGTTTGGGCTTTTTACGCTGCGCATCATTTTAATTTAAACGTAAATTCTTTTTCTGGAGGTACAGAAGTAACTGCATTTTACAGAAATACTGTAAAAACATTGCAAAGTGTAGGTTTCAATTTTCAAGTGAAAGATTTTTCGCATCAAAACCCTAAATACCTTGTTTCTTTTAACGGAAGTAAAAAGGAAATCTTATGTTACTCTAAAAGGTTTGATGATGCTATTAATACCAACCCTTTTATAGCAATTACAACATGTAACAATGCTGATAAGAATTGTCCTTTTATTGCTACTGCAATAGAGCGCTTTCATTTACCGTTTACAGATCCTAAATTCTCTGACGATACAACAGAGCAATCAGCTGTTTATTTAAAAACCAATCAGCAAATAGCCGCAGAAATATTTTATATTTTTAAAACTGTAAAAGAACTTATTGGCTAAACTTCAATATCTTTATTATATGGTATTCTCTGCAAAACGTAATTTATAACATTCATTCTAGCCTCTGTTTTTCTATTGGCCCTTATAATTTTCCATGGAGAAATTTTAGTGTGTGTCTTTTTAAACATAGCATTTTTATACTCTGTATATTGATCCCACAAATCTTGTGCCTTCTCATCTAGCTTTGTCATTTTCCACTGTTTTAGTGGATTACTTTTTATATCTGCAAAGCGCTTTGCTTGTTCTTTTTTAGAAATAGACATATAAATTTTAACCAAATGGATACCAGATTCCAAAATCATTTTTTCAAAATCATTTACTTGATTCATAAAGATTTCATATTCTTTTGGTGTACAAAAGTTATTTACTGGCTCTACTACTGCTCTATTATACCAACTTCTATCAAAAAAAACAATTTCTCCAGCTTTAGGAAATTGTTCTACATAACGTTGAAAATACCATTGTGACTCTTCATCTTTTGTTGGTTTTGGTAAAGCCACAATGCGCATATGCCTTGGGTTTATTCGTTCTGTTAACCTTCTAATTGCCCCCCCTTTGCCTGCAGCATCTCTTCCCTGAAAAACAATAATAATACGCTCATTATTTTCTATTGCCCAAGTCTGTAATTTTATGAGTTCTACTTGTAATTTTTTTAACTTTTTCTGATAATTTACGAAGCGTAGTCCTCTATCTATGCTTAATGGCTCTTTTGTTAATAATGCTAACAGGCCTTTTTTAGTATTTAATTTTGCGAGTTGTTTTGCGTTTAATTTATCTACCATAATATTACTAATCTATATTTTTAATATTAGACCTATAATAACGTGTAACCACATTTGGGTCTGGGGTTAATATGGTTTTTGCATCTTCTTTACCATCATAATCAAACTGGGAAATTACGTGTCTAATTGCTTCTAATCTGGCTACTTTTTTGTCGTTAGTTTGTATTAAAATCCAAGGACTGTATGAGGTGTGTGTTTTAGAAAACATTTCTGCCTTGTAATGCGTGTACTGGTCCCATAAAATTTGGCCTTGTTTGTCTACAGGACTAAATTTCCACCTTTTTAGTGGGTTTTCTTTACGTTCTTCAAAACGTTTTAGTTGTTCATCTTTAGTAATAGATAGCCAAAACTTTATAATAATTAAACCATCTTCATACATCATATGCTCAAACTCTGGAACTTGTACCAAAAATTCTTTGTATTGTTCTTCTGTACAAAAGCCCATTACAGGTTCTACCACTGCTCTATTATACCAACTTCTATCAAAAAAAACAATTTCTCCAGGATTTGGCAATTCTTTAATATATCTTTGAAAATACCATTGCCCTTTTTCTACTTCTGTAGGTTTATTTAAAGCCACTAATCTGCTTGTTCGTGGATTTAAATGCTCCATAAACCTTCTAATATTGCCTCCTTTTCCTGCAGCATCTCTGCCCTCAAAAATTATTGCAACACGTTTATTTTGTTTAGAAACCCATTGTTGAAGCTTAACTAATTCTATTTGTAGTAAGCGCAACTCTTCTTCATAAACTAAAGTTTTTTTTACGGCATTGTACTGCTTACTTTTTTCTTTAATAACTTGTAATAGCTCTTCATTAGTATGAACACTTTTAAAATCTTCTTCAGTAAGGGTTTTCTTTATTGACATAGATTATTTTTGAAAGCTTAAAAATATCATTTTTTTTATGATTTTCATTATAATAAAAGCATTTTAAACAAGTTATTTTATATTTGTGTTTTATGATAAAAAAACTACTTGTTTTCTTTTTATTAGTTTCTTCCATAATTTCTGCTCAGCAAAAATATGCTAAGCAAATTAGTGTAATTTCAGAAAATGACCTGTACACTTCTACTTACAATGATAGGTACTATACAAATGGTTTCTTTGTATCTTATACATATTTAGCAAAAAGCAACCCCAACTTAGAAAAAAAAATTTTTAAATGGGAAATTGGGCATCAAATGTACACACCCTCTAAATCTATTGTATTAGATATAAATGGTCATGACAGGCCTTTTGCCGCTTTTTTTTATGGAGATTTTGAAATTAAAAAGGTGTTTAAAAACGAAAGTATTTTTACAACTAATTTTCAACTTGGCGTTATTGGACCAACTGCTTTTGGTAACGAACTCCAAAATTTTATTCATAAAATTTATGGGTTTCCAGAAGCTATTGGTTGGAAGTATCAAATTAAAAATGCTATTGGCCTAAATCTGGGATTAGCATACCAGAAAAAAATATTTAGAACAAGCGCCAACTTTCTAGATTTTACTTGGGTAAATGCTGGTAATGCTGGTACTATTAAAACAGATATAACAACAGGGTTTTTAAGCAGAATTGGTTTTAAACCTTTACAATCTTTGGCAAACTCTATTGCTTTTGGTACAAATGTAAACGATAACACAACGCGTTTTTTTAACACTGTAGAATCTTTTATCTTTATAAAACCAACAGTGCGTTATGCAATTTATGATGCCACAATACAAGGTAGTTTTTTAAACAAAAACAGTTTAGTAACAAAAGAATTGATTCCTTTTGTTTTTAATTTTGAAATAGGGTTACTATTTACCATTAACCGTTTTAATTTAGGCTACACTTTTAATTATAACACCAATAAATTAGACAATTTAGAGTTTAATAACGGGCACACTTATGGTGCTATTCAATTACATTATTTACTAAATTAAGCTTATTAATTTTCAAAAAACTCATCTTTAAAACCTATTAAATAAAGTTTTTCTTGTGCTCTAGTTATTGCAGTATACAACCACCTAAAGTAAGCTTTAGAAACGCCATCTGGCAAATAAGGTTGTTCTACAAAAACGGTTTTCCATTGCCCTCCTTGAGATTTATGACAAGTCATAGCGTAAGAAAACTTTACCTGCAAAGCATTAAAATATTTATTTTTTTTAATAGCCAAAAACTGTTTAAACTTAGATTTTTCATGTGCATAATCTTCTTTTACAGCTTGGTAAAGTTTGTTAGATTCTTCATAAGTTAAAGAAGCACTTTCACTTGTTAAGGTATCTAATAATAAAACCGTTTCAAAAGGATGCATTTCTGGGTAATCTATCATTCTTAATTCTACTTCAGCAAATTTAAAACCATAAAGCTCTTTTACAGAAAACAGTTTTAAAACCTCACAAATATCTCCATTTGCAATAAAACCAGCTTTAGACGATTCTTTTAGCCAGAAATAATTATTCTTAACAATCATTACAAAATCTCCTGCAGAAATTTCATTTTCTTGACCTCTAATATTATATCTTATTTGTTGATTGTATTGATTTGCACGCTTATTAGAACGTACAATAAAGGCAGTATCCTCAACGCCGTTATTTTGGTAAGCACTTACTAAGGCATCTTCAATATCATAGCCATCTTCTAGCCGTTCTATATCTGTAAAATTTACATCAAATTCAAAATTATTATGCGCTTGTTTTAAAAGTAATCTTAAGGCGGTTGCATTTACTAAAATGCCAGAATCTGCGTGTTGCCTCATTACTTCATCTAACTCAATTTCCATAATTTCTTTATGGTATTCATACTGCAAAGTGTCTGGTTCTAAAGCAGGACTAACCTCTAGTTTTACTGGCGGTAATTGTGCAGTATCTCCTATAAAAATAAGTTTACAATTTTTACCAGAATATACATAAGAAATCAAATCATCTAACAAAGATTTTGTGTCAAATAACTGTTGATTTTGTTTTCCATCTGGTATCATAGAAGCTTCATCTACAATAAACATAGTGTTGGTATGTTTATTTTGTTGCAACACAAAATCTACACTTCCATTTGTTTGCTTTTTGGGAAAATAAATTTTCTTGTGAATTGTAAATGCCGGTCTTTTCGAATAAATTGCAATAACTTTTGCAGCCCTACCTGTTGGGGCTAATAAAACAGATTTTTTATTAGCTGTCCATAAAGAATTTACAAAAGTACCTATTGTAGTTGTTTTACCAGTACCTGCATATCCTTTTAATAAAAACAGAGTATCTTTATTTGCGTTAAAGATAAAGTTACTTAATAATTCAAATAAATTATTTTGCTTATCAGTAGGCGTATGTGGAAATTTTTTTTGTAATTCTACAAAAAAATCTATCGGTTTTTCTATCATAAAAAGATTTAAATATCAAAGATACATCGATTTGTAAATAAAAGTTTTTATCATTGAAAAAAAATTGTAGATTTGCGAGTATACTATTAAAATTTAAATAAAAAATGGAATTATTAGGAATGATTTTAGGTGCAGCATTAGTTGCTGTGCTCTTAGCTATAGTAATAGTTAAATATTTACCTTTAAAATTAAGATGGATAGCCTCTATACTATTGTTGGTCTTAGCTATATTTTTAGGTTTTAAAATTTATGATGGTATTATGTTGCCAATTAACTTTAATAAAGAAAAAGTTACTAAGTATATACCTGTAGTTAATAATTTAAAAATTATTAGAGATGCACAAATAAAGCATTACGAAGTGACAGGAACATATACAGAAGACAAAGAAGCCCTAATTCAATTTATAGATTCTGCCCAATTAGCGTTAACAAGAACCCAAACTGTTATAGAAAAAGTAAGAAAAGGTGGCGGTATTACTGTTGATGTAGAAAAAAGAGTAACAGACACTATTGGATACGAACCTGTAATAAAATATTTTAAAGACAGAGACTATAAAAACATGTTTAAAGTGCCGGGTACAGATAAAACATTTGAACTGGAGGTATCTTCTGTAGAAAAGGTAACGGATTTAGAAGTGCCTGTTTTTAGAGCAAGAATACCAAAAGAATATATACTAAAAGACATGAATGTTTCTTTAGTAAAACAAGAATTAGAAGCTTTAGCAACAGATCAAATTAAAGGAGGATATGTATCTGTTGGTTCTTTAGAAGAAGTTACAACTGGTGGTAATTGGCCACCTTCTTATGACAAAAAAAGTGAAAAAGAAGAATAGTCATATCTCTTTTCAGAATTTTAAAGAAAATAAATTATCCATCCAATTTAATTTGGATGGATTTTCTTTTTGTATAACTAACTCTAATACAAAGCAAGATGTTTATTTTTGTGAATACACGTTTGAAGACACTCTTAAAACTCCTGAAAACTTATTAGAAAAAATTAAAGAAATCTTTAAAAATGATACGATTTTACAAGAAGATTTTTCTGAGGTAAACGTCATTCATCAAAACGAACTCTCTAGTATTGTACCAAATGCTTTTTTTAGTGAAGAGAAGCTAACTAGCTACTTAAACTACAACATAAAAACCTTTGCAACAGATTTTATTGCTTTTGATGAAATTGCGCAAATAAGCGCTAAAAGCGTTTACATACCTTATGTAAATATTAATAATTATTTATTTCAGAATTTTGGCGATTTCAATTACCAACATCACAGCACTGTATTATTAGAAAAATACCTTAACCACAATAGTGCTAAAGAGAAGGTAATGTATGTAAATGTTTCTAAAAATTATTTAGATATTATTGTTTTACAAAACAATACCTTATTATTATCTAATTGTTTTAAGTTTACAACTAAAGAAGATTTTATATACTACATACTTTTTGTAGCAGAGCAATTAAGCTTAGACAACTCCAAATTCTCTTTATATTTTACAGGCCAAATAGCTTTAGAATCTGAGTTATACAAAATAGCCTATCAGTATATTAAAAACTGTTACTTTTTAGAGAGTAAAAACGAAATATTTAAGCATTTAGATGCTGCTAACCACAATAATTACATACTGTTAGGTCTATGAGAATTGTTTCCGGAAAATTAAAATCAAGACGTATTTCTGCGCCAAAAAACTTACCTGTTAGACCCACAACAGATATGGCCAAAGAATCGCTATTTAATATTTTAAATAATACGTATTATTTTGATGCAATAAATGTGATAGACTTATTTTCTGGTACTGGAAATATAAGTTACGAGTTTGCATCTAGAGGAACAAAATCTATTTACGCAATAGATGCTCATTTTGGCTGCATAAAATTTATAAATGAAACCGCTCAAAAATTAGATTTAAACATTAATACTTTTAAAAGCGATGTTTATAAATTTCTAGAAAAAACTCCTTTAAAAGCGGATGTTATTTTTGCAGATCCACCTTACAATTTTGAGGCTGCACAATTTTTAAAAATTGTTGATTTAGTTTTTGAGCGAGAAATACTAAATGACGAAGGTATTTTAATTGTAGAACACTCTAAACACACAGACCTTTCTAATCATGCTAATTATAGTTACAGCAAACGTTATGGTGGTAATGTATTTAGCTTTTTTGAAGCTACTTTAGAAGAGCAAGACTAAATTTTAGAGTAAGTAAATACATATCTAAACCTAATAATCTTAGGTTAAAAAACGATTTTAACTTTAAAATTTTTGTTTACAATAAAGATTTAATAATATCTCCAATAGAGACGCCCTCTGCCTCTGCTTTATAGTTTTTTACTATTCTGTGAGACAAAATTGGTATGGCAACGGCTTTTACATCTTCTATGTCTGGAGAATATTTGCCATTAACTGCTGCGTAAGCTTTAGCTGCTAAAATTAAGTTTTGTGATGCTCTTGGACCTGCACCCCAATCTAAATAACTTTTTACCATTTCTGTAGCCATTTTAGATTTTGGTCTTGTTTTGCCAACCAAACCAACAGCATACTCAATTACATTATCTGCAACAGGTATTTTACGTACTAACTTTTGCACGGCTAAAATTTCTTCACCAGAAAAAATAGAAGCTATTTTATTGTTAATAATTGTTGTAGTGCTTTTTACAACCTGAATCTCTTCTTCAAAAGATGGGTATTCTAAATTTATAGAAAACATAAATCTATCTAACTGTGCCTCTGGTAAAGGATAGGTACCTTCTTGTTCTATAGGGTTTTGTGTTGCCAATACAAAAAATGGCAAATCTAATTTATAGTGATTACCAGAAACAGTAACAGAACGTTCTTGCATGGCCTCTAATAAAGCTGCCTGTGTTTTTGGAGGTGTTCTGTTAATTTCATCTGCTAAGATTATATTAGAAAAAATAGGCCCTTTTATAAATTTAAACTGCCTTTTCTCATCTAAAATTTCACTTCCCAAAATATCTGAGGGCATTAAGTCTGGCGTAAATTGTATTCTTTTAAAATGCAAACCTAAAGCTTCTGAAATTGTATTTACCAACAGTGTTTTGGCCAAACCAGGTACTCCAATTAATAAAGAATGTCCACCACAAAAAATAGACAATAAAGTAAAATCTACTGCTTGCTGCTGACCAATAATGACTTTACCAATTTCTTTTCTTAATTCTTCAAATTTTTGAACTAAATTATCTACTGCTGTAACGTCTGACATTATTTACTAATTTCTTTTTTCCAATTTTTATTAAAAGTACACTTAGAAAAATCTGACCCTATCTTTATATAAGTATCTTTAATTTTATTTTTAGACCATTTTTCAATGGTTTCTTCTTTTTTCTTTGACAAAGCTAATTCCTGAATTTTAACATAGTCGTCAACTAAATCTGCAGTATGCGTATCTGTCTTATCTCTCATGTATAAAATTTTATACATCTTTTCTCCACTCCTTGTTTCATCATAAAAAACATCAGAAAGCTCTCCCTTTTTTAAATCACTAACTCTTGCATACAAGGCAGGATCCATACCTACTAAATTAAATCTAGTTTCTCCAGTATACGGATTCATAATTAAACCTGCACTATTTTTTGATTCTTCGTCATCTGAATACTTTTCTACAGCTTCTTCAAAAGTTAATTTTCCTGCAGTTATATCTCGCTTAATTTCTTCTACCTTAAACTGTACTTCTCTTAACCTACTTTCCGGAATTTCTGGTTGCATTAAAATATGCGAAACTATTCTGGTATTTCCCTTAATTTCGAGTAATTTAATAATATGATAACCAAACATAGATTTAAAAGGTTTAGAAATTTGCCCTTTTTCTAATGCAAAAGAAGTTTCTTTAAATTCTTTTACCAAACCTGCATCTTTAGTTACTGTAATTTTACCGCCATTTTGTGTTACACCAGGATCTTTAGAATTTATAATTGCTTTAAGTCTAAAACTTGCACCATCTAAAACCTCTTGCCTAATTTCATTTAATTGGTCTATAATTTTCTTTTTTTCTTGCGGTGTTGGCTTCGCATTCATTACCAAATGTGCCATTTCAATTTCTGCAGGAAACTCTGGTAATTCTTCTTTTTCTTTTAATCCATTAAAATACAAACGCACTTCTTCTGGAGTAACATCTATTTTTTCTGTAATTTTTAACTGCTCTCTCTGTATTAACTGGTTTTCTTTTTGAACTTTAAATAGTTCTGCTCTCAAATCCGTTAAATCATTCATCCCATAAGCGCTAATTGCCTTATCTAAACTGCCATATTCACTTACGAAGTACTGTACTGTTTTATCTACTCTTGCATTTATTTCTATATCAGAAACCACAACACTATCTATTACTGCATGGTGTGCTAATAATTTTTGTTGCATTAATTCCTCTAACATTTCACAATCAGAAATCGTAATTCTTCCTTCACTTTGTCTTTCCACTTGTAATTTAAACTTTTCAATATCAGAATCTAAAACAATATTCTTACCTATTACTACTGCTACACCATCTATTTTCACCTTTTGTGCGTTTACTTGCAAAGCAAACAAAAAAGTAAGGACTAATAGTATTTTAGTAAATTTTAAAGTTGTTGTTTTCTGTGGCATCTTTAACTATTGTTTTTTCAATTTCTCTTATTAATTCGATTTTACGTCTGTGTAAAATCATTTCTTTTATAGTAGGTTTTATATAGGATAATGGGGCAATATCGTTTCTATTTAAAACTTCTTTTACTGCCACCAAATATAAACCTAATGAGTCTTGTTTCTCTATGTATTTTGTTTTTTTTAACAGATTGGCTTTTGAAAAAGGGAGTTTTAACAGAATTTTATCCAATTGTGTCCAAACAGAATCATTCATTTGATAAATTTTAAAGCTCAGCTGTTGTTTTTCTAACATTTCTGTATCTTCTATTTTATCTGACTTAAAATATGCTATAATTTTCTTTTTATCTTTTATAGACTCATCAAAATGAAGATACTTTACCTTAACTAAAACATCATTTAACTTAAAATTTTCATTATTAGAGATATAATAATCTGCTATTTCAGATTCTAGAACTACGGTATCTAGCTTTTGCTTAATCAGCTCTTCTTTGTAATAGTTTATTAAAAGGCTTTCTCTATAATCTTGTACTAATTTATTAATATTATCTAGTGCCTTAGAGCTATTGTTGGTTTCTGCATTTTTGAGTAATAATTTTTTTACTGCCCAATCATTAATAAAGTTTTTAACTAAAACTAAACTGTCTTCTTTTGTTATATTGTCTGGTAAAATACCTTTTAAATCTTGTTTAAAAAGTTTTTCTGTATTTACAATAGCAACAATTTCCGATTCATTTACTTGTTTTTCTTCAACAGCAAAATAATCGCAAGATGCAAGACCAATTAAACAAAAAAGTAAACAAGCTATTCTCATTTCTTATTTTGGTAAAACTTAATTAGTTTCTTCAGTTGTTTTTTATTAACCTTTATTTTGGCTTTTCTTCTTAAATCTGCAATCCAATTTTCTTCTAAATAGTTCTGGTAATCATTCATTACCTCTCCTTTAATCTCACTAAGCTCTGCTGCTTTATAATTTGCTTTATGTTTTGTAAAATAATTTTGTAAACCTAGGGTATCTTTTGTAGACTTTGTCCAGATTTTCTGTTGCATCAGTTCAAAAAGTAGCAAACCATCTTCATATTCTTTTAACGTATAAGCGTATTCTGGCTCTGTATTTACCAAGTTTTCTTTATAATACTTTAAGATTTCTTCATCTTTAAAGCTTTCAAATAATAGAAACAAGGGCTTATTTCTTCTATTTTTAATATATTTAATAAATTCTTCTTGTTTAATATTTTTATTATTGATGCTTAGCAACGTATTCTGCAGAGAGTCCTTAGTTATACCTCTTATATTTTTATTTTCTAAAATTTGTTTTGCTTCTTCATATTCTACAATATTGTACTTCGCTTTTAACTTATTAATCACTGCCTTTTCAGACATTTGCATTCTAGAACTTCTTTTAATTCTTGCTCTTAATTCTTTTTTTAATTCATTAAAAGGTTTTACTGGATGTTTTTTAATTAGCTTAACAATATGCCAGCCAAAACGCGTTTTAAATGGTTTAGAATACGTACCCTCTTCTTGTAAACCAAAAGCGGCATCTTCAAAAGGCTTAACCATTCTGCCTATGCCAAATTTACCTAATTTACCACCAGCACTTTTAGAACCTCTATCTTCTGAATATTGCTTAGCTAATTCTTCAAAATTATTGCTTACAATTAGTTTATTATAAACCTCATCTATTTTGCTTTTTCCAACAGATGTTGTGTCTAAAATTAAAATATGTGCAGCTTCAACTTCTCCTTTACTCGGTTTTATATCATCTACTTTAACAATATGATAGCCAAATTGAGTTCTAAATGGCATAGAAATATTACCAATTTCTGTGCCATAAGCGGCATCTTCAAAAGGTGCAACCATATTAAAAGCAGAAAAATACCCCAAGTTACCACCATTACCTGGCCTTCCTGTTCTAGGGTTGTCTTTAGCAGAATTATCTTCTGAGCTTGTTTTTGCAACTTGCTCAAAATCTTCTCCGTTAACAATTCTATTTCTAATGCCAATAATTTTATTATATGCTATTAAAGTGTCTTTAGGAGTAGCATTATTATTAATTCTAATTAAAATATGCTTTGCTTTAATTTGATTTTTTGTTCTAAAATAAGCATCTTTTAATAAGCCATCAATAAAAGTAGTGTCTTTTAAATAAGGTGCAGAAAGCTGATTTTTGTATGTTTCTATTTCTCTTTTGTAAGAAGGTAACGTATCTAATTTATTGCGATATGCTTCTTTAACTTTTAATTTATAATTTATGTATAAATCTAAATTTTTAGTAACATCTTTTGCTTCATCATTATCTATAGCATCTAAGTTTTTCTCGTAAATACGTTTAAAATCTGCTACAGAAGTTTTTTCTTTATTTATAGTAACTAACGTTTTCGCTTTTTTTTGTGCGAAAACACTAGAACTGATTAATACAATACAAATTGCTAAAATTCTAATTCTCATAATTTAATGCCTATAATGATATAATACCTTCTATTTTTTCTGCGCTTTTATAATATTCAATTATTTCTTCTGAATCTTTTACCTTTAAAAGTACAGAAACACTAATATATTTACCTGTTTTAGATTGTTTGGTATTTATAACTGCGCCAGTATTGTTAAATAAATCTTCTACTTCTGCAACTTGATTTTTAGTAGTTGGCACTATAAATTTATACAAATAATCTGCAGGAAATTCTGTGGTATCCTCTAATTGCCCCTTTAACTTGGCATAAAATTCGGCTTTATTACTCATATTTTTTGTTAAAAATTTGTAAACTATTTTTAAGGTTGCAATCTACAAAATTACATTAAAAATTAGGTTTATAAAGGGAATGAATTATTTTTGTACAATGCAAAAAAAAATTGTGCTTATTGGAGGTCCAGGAACTGGAAAAACTACTGTTTTAAATACGTTAAAAGAACGTGGCTTTTTTTGTTTTGAAGAAGTGTCTAGAGATGTTATTATCGAGGCTAAGCAAAAAGGAATAGATCAACTTTTTTTAACAGAACCTTTATTATTTAGTAAAATGCTTTTAGAAGGTAGAGAAAAGCAATACAAAAAAGCGGTAGAAACAAAAACTGAAATTGTTTTTTTTGATAGAGGTTTACCAGATGTGCACGCTTATATGGATTATTTTAAAACCGAATATCCAGATTATTTTGTAGAAAAAAGTAAGCAATTTAAGTACACAAAAATATTTCATTTCAAACCCTGGAAAGAAATTCATACCACAGATAATGAACGCTACGAAACCTTTGAAGAAGCTGTAAAAATTGACTGTTATTTGGTAAATACTTACAAAAAGTTAGGTTACGAATTAATTACGGTTCCTTTTGGTAAAGTCTCTGAAAGGTGCGACTTTATTATAAATGCGCTTTCTATTAATTAATGAGCACACCACATAAAATACTAGAAAAGTTTTGGGGTTATAACACTTTTAGAACGCCACAAGAAAAAATAATTACTGCTGTTTTAGAAAAAAAAGATGTTATTGCCTTGTTGCCAACTGGCGGAGGAAAATCTTTATGTTTTCAAATTCCTGCGTTATTGCAAGAAGGTGTTTGTTTGGTTATATCTCCATTAATTGCACTAATGCAAGATCAAGTAAAAAATTTAACGAAAAAAAATATAAAAGCAACTTTAATTCCTTCTGGTATTAGTCAAAATGAACAAATTACGCTTTTTGACAATATTAAATTTGGTAATTATAAGTTTTTATACATTTCTCCAGAAAGGTTACAATCACAATTTATTCAACAAAAAATTAAAGAATTAAATGTAAATTTAGTTGCTGTTGATGAAGCACATTGTATTTCTGAATGGGGACATGATTTTAGACCTTCTTATAGAAATATTGCCCTACTAAAAGAATTACAACCCAATGCAAATTTTATAGCCTTAACAGCAACTGCAAATGATAAAATTTTAGACGATATTTCTAAAAATCTAAAATTAAAAGCGCCTGTAATTTTTAAAAAATCTTTTTTTAGAGCCAATTTAGCCTATCAAATTTTTAATATTGAAGATAAATTAGAACGCATAATTCAAATTTTTAAAAAAACTAAAAAACCGGCAATTGTATATGTAAACTCTAGAAAAAAAACAGTTGAAATTGCTAACTTTTTAAATGCCAATAATTTTAAAAGCTCTTTTTATCATGCTGGTTTAACCCCAAAAGAAAAACAAGAAAATTTTATAAACTGGCTCACTGAAAAAACACCTGTTATTGTGGCTACCAATGCTTTTGGCATGGGAATAGACAAAACTAATGTTGGCCTAGTAATACATTACAACTTACCAGCAAGTATAGAAAATTATGTGCAAGAAACGGGAAGAGCTGGCAGAAATAATAAAAAATCATTTGGCGTATTATTGTATAATGCTAATGATGTTGCTTTGCATCAACAAAAAACAGCAAACACCTTACCTAGCCTTTTAGAAATAAAAACTGTTCATAAAAAACTGTATCAACATTTTAACATTGCAAAAGGTGAGTTATTAGAACGTTCTTTTGATTTTAATTTTATAGAATTCTGTAAAAAATACAATTTTCCTGTTTTAAAAGTTGATGTAATTTTAAAAATATTAGTCAATTATGGTATTCTTGAAATGTCTAGTAACTACAATAAAAAAATAACCTTAACTATTCTAAGTTCTCATAAAGCTATTCTTAATTTTTCTAACAATAATAGGAAAATTGGGCACTTTTTAAACATTCTATTAAGAACCTATGGTGGTCTTTTTGAAAGCGAAACTAAAATAGATGAATTTTTACTGGCAAAAAAAGCAAGTATTACTACAACTCAGGTTTTAAAAAACCTAGAAACACTAGAGCAAAACAACTTAATTAAGTATACACCAGTTACTACAGAAAGTGCGCTAACATTTTTAGTACCAAGAGAAGATGATTATGCTATTAACAAGTTTAGTAAAGAAATGAAACTTTTTTTAGAGCAAAAGAAAAACAAAACAACCAATTTTATAGCATTTGTAAAAAACAATAAAACTTGCAGAAGCGTACTATTACTAAGCTATTTTGGTGAAATATCTTCGGAAAATTGCGGTATTTGCGATGTTTGTCTTAAAAACAAATTAGCAAAGAAAAGCATAACTACAAAAGAAATATTAGACTTATTTAACCATAAAAAACAATTAAGCTCTAAAGAAATTTGTAGCCAATTAAAAGCCAACAAAAAACCTATTTTAATACATTTGCAAACCTTAATTGCTACTGATAAATTAGTAATAAATCAGCAAAATAAATATCAGCTAAAAGAGAAATAATGAGAGATATACGTATTGTATTTATGGGAACGCCAGATTTTGCAGTAACCATATTAAAACATTTAGTAGATAATCAATATAATATTGTAGGTGTAATTACAGCGCCAGACAAACCTGCAGGAAGAGGAAGAAAGTTAAACCAATCTGCCGTAAAAAAATATGCATTATCTGAAGAACTAAAAGTTTTGCAACCTAAAAATCTAAAAAGCGAAGATTTTAATAAAACGCTAAAAAGCCTTAATGCCAACTTGCAAATTGTTGTAGCTTTTAGAATGCTACCAAAAATAGTTTGGCAACTCCCTAAATTTGGCACTTTTAATTTACATGCATCATTGTTACCTGCATATAGAGGAGCTGCGCCAATTCATTGGGCCATTATTAATGGAGAAAATAAAACTGGCGCTTCTACTTTTTTCATTGATGATAAAATTGATACAGGAGAAATAATACTACAAGAAGAAATAACAATTCAGCATAACGAAACCGTTGGTAGCTTACACGATAAATTAATGCACTTAGGAGCCAATTTAGTAGCGAAAACTGTAGATTTAATAAAGGAAGACAAAGTAACTAGCATTAAACAACCTGATTTTGAAGAAAAATCTGCGCCAAAACTTAACCCAGAAAACACAAAAATAAATTGGACAGACTCATTACAAAATATTTACAATAAAATTCGTGGTTTAAATCCTTTTCCTGCTGCTTGGACCAACATTAAAACAGATGAAAACCAAATATCTGCTAAAATTTATGCAGTAAAAACACAAAAAGAAGCGCATAATCATAATTTCGGAAAAATAATTGCATCTAAAAAAGAATTAAAAGTGGCTGTAAACGGAGGTTACCTAATAATACAAGAAATTAAAATTTCTGGAAAGAAAAAAATGGATGTCAAAAGTCTATTAAACGGCTTTTCTTTTTCTGAAGATGCAATAATGTTGTAAACCCGTTATTAGCAAGGATTGTAGAGTTTTTCGATATTCAAAGACCAGTTTATTAACAATTAGAGTTCTTTTATTAACAAAACAGTACTTTTTTAAGCTCTAAATTTGCGTAAACCCACAATCCGTCTATTTTTGTTAAGCTATTAAGCAAAAAAATTTATTAAATAATTTAAAAAAACATTTATTATGAACAAATCAGATTTAATTGATGCAATGGCTGCAGACGCAGGAATTTCTAAAGTAGCAGCTAAAGCAGCTTTAGAGTCTTTTACAGGTAACGTAACTTCTTCATTAAAAAAAGGAGATAAAGTTGCTTTAGTTGGTTTTGGAACTTTTTCAGTATCTAACAGAGCTGCAAGAAGCGGTAGAAACCCACAAACAGGAAAAACGATTCAAATTGCTGCTAAAAACGTAGCAAAATTTAAAGCTGGTGCAGGATTAAGTGATGCTGTAAACTAGTATATACCGTTTTAAACAAAACAAAAACTCTCTTTTTAAAAGAGAGTTTTTTTTTGCTAAAAATTACTTATATTTAAAGAAAAAACATTGAATGTCTAAACTATCACCTAAAAAAGGAAGATTATTAGTTGCAGAACCCTCTATATTAAATGATGACTCCTTTAATAGAGCTATTATTTTATTAACAGAACACACCAAAACAAATTCTGTAGGTTTTATTTTGAATAAACCTCTAGCCTATAGTTTAAATGATTTACTGCCAGAAATAGATTGTACTTTCAATATTTATCAAGGTGGTCCTGTAGAGCAAGATAACTTGTACTTTGTGCACAGAATTCCAGATTTACTTAAAGACAGCGTAGAAGTAGCAAACGGTATTTTTTGGGGCGGAAATTTTGAACAATTAAAAAAGTTATTGAATGATGGTGCATTACAAGAATCCGATGTTCGCTTTTTTCTAGGTTACTCTGGCTGGGATAAAGAACAATTGGACCAAGAGTTACAAATTAACTCTTGGTTTGTTACCGAAAATAATTTTGAAAATATTTTTTCTAATAATGAAGAAAATCTATGGAAAAATAAATTATTGGAAAAAGGCGGAAATTATAAACTTTGGGCAAATGCACCAAACGATTTTAACCTGAATTAATTACCTGCTATTTGTAAAATTTTTAGACTATTATTCATTTTACTACCAATATTAGTCTTAAATGTTTTTTTCTTGTACTTAGTTACAGGTTGTATACCTATTATTGCGTTAGTAATAAAGACCTCATCTGCTTTTTGCACTTCAAAAGGAGAAATACTTGTTTCTTCTACCGTATATTCTTTATGTTTTTTTAGCATTTCAATAACTTTCATTCTAATAATGCCTTTAATACAACCTTCTTCTAAAGCAGGTGTTTTAATTACAGTGCCTTTTACTATAAAAATATTACCATTAGTTACCTCTACTACTCCTTTTCGTTCATTCACTAAAATACAATTATCTAAATCGTTTTCTTCTGCAAAAATACTTGCTATAGTATTTAGCATTCGATTATTTGTTTTAATGGTTGATAAAAGCCCAGAATAATTATAAAAATCTTTATAAACATCTATATGGTACTTATCTTTTGTAGTGTACTCAGTTGGAGCAACATCTATTAAATAGTCTATTTTATTGGTTTTTGGTGTGTATAAACCGCCATCTTTTCTAAAAACATTTAAACGAACTCTAAAATTAGATGCATTGTCTTGTATTAAAATTGTTTTTAAAATTTCTTTTTCTAAAAATTCTAATGTAAACGCTATGGGTATTCTCATTCGCAACATTCGCATAGAAGCCATTAACCTAAAATAATGTTCTTCCCAAAAAATCACTTTATTATTTGAAACCTTAATGGTTTCAAAAATTCCATCTCCATACTTAAACCCTCTATTCTCTGAAGTTAATTTAAGATTTTCCTTAAAAAGTAATTCACCATTAAAATTGATCATATCTTATTTTTAAACCGCAAAATTACTATATTTTGATAGAAATTTACCATAAAAAAACCAGCAATTATGCTGGTTGATTTTTATATAATTTAGAAGGTTTTATTAAGCCCCTATTGTATGTCTTAGTTCTTCAATCTGATTTTCCCATAATTGCTTAGATTCCTCTACTTCGTCTTCATCTTCTGCAAAATCTGTAACAATTAAAGAAACATCCTTTGTTAGTGGGTCCACTTCTATTTTAATTTCAAAAAAACTATCATCTCCTTCACTTTCTTGCCATTTCCAACGAATTCTTTCTCCAGCTTTTTTTGTTATTAAATTAGCCAATTCCTCTGTACCTTCCCAAACAAAACTAAATATTTTACCCCTAGAATTTACTTTATCTGCAAACCACTCCTGCAAATTAGATGGAGATGAAATATACTGGTATAACATATTTGGCGATGCATGAATTGGAATTTCTAATTCAAATTTTATTTTTTCCATAGATATTTAAATGTTTGTGGGAAAGGTAAGCAATAATTCTATTTAAAAAAAATGAACGCACTTCTTGCCAGTCTGTAAAAAGTATTTATATTTGCACCCGCAAAGGAATGGCGAGGTAGCTCAGTTGGTTAGAGCGCAGGATTCATAACCCTGAGGTCACGGGTTCAAATCCCGTCTTCGCTACAAATCTAAAATTAACTAAATCAACGAATTGTGTCTCACAATTCGTTTTTTTATGCCCTCTTTTTTCTTACTTTTACAAGCAGTACACGATACAGTACACGATTTTGCTATGAAATTGAATTATTCTATTGAACCAACCTTAAGAAAAGTATAAACGTTATTTTTAATAAGAAAAAACAAAAATATATTTATTCAAACTTAGCAAGCAGCATTAATACGTTTTATAACTGCATATTTATTTAATGATTTGTAAAAATAAAATTGGTATAATAATTATATTTTCAATACAACTTACTGAAATACAATTCTTAAATTATTAAATTTTACGAGACAAAAAAACATTTTCACTTTGTTTATCAGTGCTCTTAAATTTTTGCAAAGCAATATCTAATGGGTTCTGAATCTCCATTAAATCTTGACGCTTTACATGCGTATAAATCATAGTGGTTTCTGGTCTAGAATGCCCTAATAAAGTTTGAATATAACGAATATCTACTCCGTTTTCTAGTAAATGTGTAGCATAACTGTGGCGCAAAGTATGTGGCGTAACATGTCTTGTAATTCCTGCCTTGGCACAACTTCTTCTTAAAAATTGACGTATAGATTCAGGACTATATTGGCCACTATTTTTTCCTTCTACAAAATAAAGTTCTGGCTTGTAAGAATAGTAGTAATTAGATAATAAAGGTAGAAAACTATCTGCCAAACTTACGTATCTATCTTTTCTACCTTTTCCATCTTTTACAATCAGCTGTTTTCTTTCAATATGAAAATCAGCTAACTTTAAATTAATTAATTCACTGATACGCAAACCACAAGAATAAATTAAAGCTAAAATTGCTCTATGCTTTAAATTTTGAGTAGCACTTATTAATTTTAAAACTTCTTTTTGACTAAGTACACTAGGTAATTTTCTACTTTTCTTGGGTCTTTCTAAAGTTAAATTGTTAATTTCAGTCTCAGGATAAAACTGTACAAAAAGTTTTAAAGCGCTTATAAACTGCCTTTGAGAGCTAACAGAATATTTTCTTTCTATAAAAACCTTTTCAATAAACAATTCTACATCTCTATTGCACAATTCGTTTATTGCTTTTTTAGTATGAAAATTTATAAAGTCAGCAACAAAAAAAGTATAGGTCTTAATAGAACTACTACTGTAACGCTTTCCTTTTAAAAAAAGATAAAAACTGTTTAAGAGCGTCTTTTCTTCTTTGGTAATATTTCGTTTAAAAAGATCTTGTTTACTAATTTTAGAAGTATCTATTGTTACCAGATCTGTAAATAAATTAACAACTTTATTATAGTTTTCTATAGAAAATTTTAAATACCAAGATTTTAAGGTGCTACTCCACAAACTTCCTTCAATAGACCTTACTTTTACAATTAAAGCATCGTTGTAAACAAACCTAATTAAAAGCTGTTTCTCTTTACGATGCGTCTTTTCTTCTAAATAAATTGTAGGTAGTTTTTTCAAAATATTCTTTTTATAGCTATGTAAATATACTGAAAATAAAGGAATTAATATTTATCGATATTTAGAAAATATTTGAAAACAAAAAAATCCGAAAGAAAATTCTTTCGGATTTTTAATATGTATTTATTGTAGATTAAGAGTTATACATTAAATCTAAAATGCATTACATCACCATCTTTTACAATATACTCCTTACCTTCTACTCTCATTTTACCTGCTTCCTTCACCTTTGCCTCAGAACCAAAAGCAACATAATCTTCATAAGCAATAGTTTCTGCTCTAATAAAGCCTTTTTCAAAATCGGTATGAATAACACCTGCAGCCTGTGGCGCTGTAGATCCTATAGGAATTGTCCAAGCTCTAACCTCTTTTACACCCGCTGTAAAATAGGTTTGTAAGTTTAACAATTTATAAGCAGAACGCACCAAACGAGATACACCTGCTTCCTCTAAACCAATATCTGCTAAAAACATTTGTCGCTCTTCATAATCATCTAACTCAGTAATATCTGCTTCTGTACCAACTGCTAAAACAATAACCTCTGCATCTTCATCTTTAACAGCAGCTCTTACTTTTTCTACATAGTCATTTCCAGAAACCGCAGAGTTTTCATCAACATTACAAACATACAATACTGGTTTTGCTGTTATAAACTGCAAAGATTGTACAAACTCTATTTCTTTTTCAGAAAAATCTAATGCCCTAACAGACACACCAGATAATAAAGTTTCTTCCACTTTTAATAAAACCACTAACTCTGCTTGCGCTTCTTTATTTCCTGTCTTTGCGGTTCTTTTAACACGTTCTAGTCTTTTTTGAACGGTTTCTAAATCCTTCAATTGCAACTCTATATCTATCGTTTCTTTATCTCTAACAGGATCTACAGAATTATCAACATGAATAATATTATCATTATCAAAACAACGCAAAACGTGCAAAATAGCGTCTGTTTCTCTAATATTTGCCAAAAACTGATTTCCTAAACCTTCTCCTTTACTGGCGCCTTTTACCAAACCTGCAATATCTACAATTTCTACAGTTGCAGGCAAAACACGTTCTGGATTTACCAATTCTTCTAATTTTTCAATTCTAGTATCTGGCACATTTACCACACCCAAGTTAGGTTCTATTGTACAAAAAGGAAAGTTTGCACTTTGCGCTTTTGCATTAGACAAACAATTAAACAAAGTTGACTTCCCTACGTTTGGTAATCCTACAATTCCGGCTTTCATTTCTTTAAGTTTTATAGCAAAAAAATCTATAATTCATTTTTTTGCGATGCAAATATATATTTTTTAAACATAAAAAATTCCGAAATAAATTCGGAATTTGAGTTATAATTTTTGATTCAAATGACTACTCATTATGCATAAACGCTTGTTTTGCCAGTAATTCCTCTTCAGTTTCTACAATATCTTCATCTGGCACACAACAATCTACAGGACAAACTGCCGCACATTGTGGCTCTTCATGAAAGCCCATACATTCTGTACATTTGTCTGGTGATATGTAATAAATCTCATCAGAAATTGGTTCTTGTACTTCGTCTGCATTTACAGCTTTACCACTTGGCAAAACTACGTCACCACTCAAATCTGTTCCGTCTGCATATTTCCAATCATCTGCACCTTCGTAAATTGCAGTATTTGGACATTCTGGTTCACAAGCCCCACAATTTATGCATTCATCTGTTATTATAATTGCCATAATTTTCTATTCTGTTTTGTACCTTTGCAATTGCAAAAATAAGTCCAAAAAAAGTTACATCCAAAATAAATGACTCCTATTCAACATAGAATTAACGCTTTTAACAAATTAGGCGGCTTTTTAAGTCAATTTTCTAACAAAAAAATAGAGAAAAAAGAAGACATACCACACAACGATTTATTTTTTGATGGCTTTAAACATCAGCTAAAATTAGCACAAGAAAGTAACACTTGGTTTACAAAAGACAACATATTACTTTCTTTAGAAAACTGGTCTAAAGCATTATCTATAAGTAATTTAGAAAAATGGACAGCTAATTTAAAACCAATTTCAGAACAAAAAACAGTAGCCATAGTTATGGCTGGTAATATTCCTTTAGTTGGTTTTCACGATTTTTTAGCGGTCTTAATTTCTGGTCATAAAGTTTTGGTAAAACAATCTTCTAATGACAAACACCTATTACCTTTTATTGCCAAATATTTAGAGTATGTTGATGATAGTTTGAAAGGAAAAATAACGTTTACAGCACAAAAACTAGAAAATTTTGATGCAGTTATTGCTACAGGAAGCAATAATACGGCAAGATATTTTGAATATTATTTTAAAAACAAACCAAATATCATCAGAAAAAACAGAAACTCTGTTGCTGTAATTACAGGTAACGAAACCGAACAAGATTTAGAAAAATTATCTAATGATGTATTTACCTATTTTGGTTTGGGCTGCAGATCTGTTTCTAAATTATATGTTCCCAAAAATTACGATTTCAATCATTTTTTTAACGGAATGTACAATAAAAAAGACATCCTTTACAACGCTAAATATGCCAATAATTACGATTATAACAAGGCAGTTTACTTAATGAGTGAATTCGATTTGCTAGAAAATGGTTTTTTAATGATTAAGGAAGACGAGAGTTACTCCTCTCCTATTGCTACTATTTTTTATGAATATTATGACAATCCAATCGATTTAAAAATAAAATTACACGAAGACAAAGAAAAGATTCAATGTATTGTTGCCAAAAATTTTATAGAAAATGAAATTGCCTTTGGCGAAACGCAAAACCCTAATTTATGGGATTATGCAGATGATGTAAATACGTTGGAATTTTTAACAGAAATATAAAATAGTTTTTGGTTGATGTTTACTGATTTTTCATAAAAAAACTTTGAAACCTTAAAACTTAAAAACTTTGAAACTCAAAATAAATGAAAAAACATAATTTTAGTGCAGGCCCTTGTATTTTACCACAAGAAGTGCTACAAAAAGCATCAGAAGCAATTCTAAATTTTAATAATGATGATTTATCTTTAATCGAAATTTCTCATAGAAGTAAATCTTTTGTTGCTGTTATAGAAAAAGCTAGAAGTTTGGCTTTAGAACTTTTAGGTTTAGAAAATAAAGGTTATAAAGCCCTATTTTTACACGGTGGCGCAAGTATGGAGTTTTTAATGGTAGCTTACAATTTGCTTGATAAAAAAGCCGCTTATTTAAACACAGGTACATGGTCAGACAAAGCCATAAAAGAAGCCAAAGCTTTTGGAGAAATAATAGAAGTTGCCTCTTCTAAAGATAAAGGTTACAATTATATACCTAAAGAATATGTAGTACCTAAAGATGCAGATTATTTTCATTGTACAAGCAATAATACTGTAGCTGGCACACAAATGAAATCTTTTCCAGAAACTGCTGTTCCATTAGTTTGTGATATGAGTTCAGATATTTTTTCACGTCAGTTAGATTTTGAGAAATTCGATTTAATTTATGCAGGTGCACAAAAAAATATGGGACCAGCAGGCACAACTTTAGTAATTGTAAAAGAAAATATTTTAGGCAAAGTAGAAAGGCACATTCCGTCTATGTTAAATTATCAAACACATATAGACAAAGACAGTATGTTTAATACACCTGCCGTTTTTCCTGTTTACGTTTCTATGTTAACCTTGCAATGGTTAAAAGATTTGGGTGGCATTTCTTTTATTGAAGAAGTAAACAACAAAAAAGCAGCACTTTTGTATGCAGAAATCGATAGAAATTCGCTTTTTGAAGGTATAGTTGCCAAAGAAGATAGAAGTACAATGAACGCCACTTTTATTTTAAAAGACAAGTCTTTAACAGAAAAATTCGACAAAATGTGGGCAGCAGCTGGCATAAATGGTTTAAACGGCCACAGAAGTGTTGGTGGTTATAGAGCAAGCATGTACAATGCATTACCATTATACAGCGTACAAGTTTTGGTGGATGTAATGCAAAAACTAGAATCTCAACTTTAATACTTCACTGAAAGAAGAAAACGGTTGATTTAAAATTAAAAGAATAATTAATACTAAATAAAAACTCCTTCCCTTTGGGAAGGTTGGGATGGGATGAAAATATTAGCAAACGATGGTATTTCTAATAGTGGAAAACAAGTTTTAGAAAAAGCTGGCTTTGAAGTTTTAGTAACAAAAGTGGCTCAAAACCAATTAGAAAATTATATAAACGACCAAAATATAGATGCAATTTTGGTAAGAAGTGCCACACAAGTGCGCCAAGAATTAATTGAAGCTTGCCCAAGTTTAAAATTAATTGGACGTGGTGGTGTTGGTTTAGATAATATTGATGTAGAATTTGCAGAAGATAATGGTTTACACGTAATTAATACACCAGAAGCTTCTTCTAGCTCTGTGGCAGAATTAGTATTTGCCCATTTGTTTGGTATGGCAAGATTTTTACATTCTTCTAATAGAGAAATGCCTTTAGAAGGCGATACACGTTTTAAAGAACTAAAAAAAGCCTATGCAAACGGCACAGAATTAAGAGGTAAAACCATTGGTATTATTGGCTTAGGAAAAATAGGGCAAGAAGTTGCCAAAATTGCACTAGGTCTTGGTATGAAGGTTGTAGCTACAGATCAATTAATTGAATCTGCACCAATTTCTTTAGAGTTTTTTAACGGTCAAAAAATAACGTTTACTATTGATACTGTAGAAAAAGATGAGCTTTTAAAAGAAGCCGATTTTATTACTTTGCATGTACCTGCACAAGATAATTATATTATTACGGCAGATGATTTTGAAAAAATGAAAACTGGTGTTGGAATTATAAATACAGCTAGAGGTGGTATTTTACATGAAGTAGATTTAGTAAGTGCAATTTCAGAAGGTAAAGTACAATTTGCCGGTTTAGATGTTTTTGAAACAGAACCAGAACCTGCTGTGCAATTATTAATGAATCCAGAAATATCTTTAACGCCACATATTGGTGCTGGTACTATTGAAGCACAAGAGAGAATTGGTGTGGAATTAGCTAATCAGATAATTGCATTGTTAAAAAATTAATTTTTGTTTTTGGGTTGATGATTTTTTTTAAACCTTAAAAACTTTCAACTTTAAAACTTTAAAAACTCTAAACCTTTGAAACTTAAAAAATGATTAAAGAAAATTTAGAAAATATAAAAAGTCAAATTCCTGATAATGTTACCTTAGTTGCTGTTTCTAAAACAAAACCAGTTGCAGATTTACAAGAAGCCTACAATGCTGGTCAGCGTGTTTTTGGTGAAAATAAAATCCAAGAAATGGTAGATAAGTATGATGCTTTACCTAAAGATATTAAATGGCACATGATTGGTCATTTGCAAAGTAATAAGGTAAAATACATGGCACATTTTGTAGATTTAATTCACGGAATTGATAAGTTTTCTACTTTAAAAGAGATTAACAAGCAAGCTAAAAAACACAATAGAGTAATTAATTGTTTACTACAAGTTAAAATTGCCAAAGAAGACACCAAGTTTGGTTTATCGTTTTCTGATATTGAAGAAATTTTAAATTCACCTGAATTTACAAGCCTAGAAAATATAAAGGTTGTTGGGTTTATGGGAATGGCTACGTTTACAAACAATCAAAAGCAATTACAAGAAGAATTTTCATCATTAAAAACTTTTTTTGATAAACACAAAGCATTGCCTGATACTGCTAACTGCAAACTAAAAACACTTTCTATGGGTATGAGTGGCGATTTTAAATTGGCCATAAAAGAGGGAAGTACAATGATTCGCGTAGGAAGTTCTATCTTTGGAAATAGAAATTACAATTAAAAACTAATTTAAAAATAAAATTTGTACGCAGTTTTAGATATAGAAACCACAGGTGGTAAGTTTAATGAAGAAGGAATTACAGAAATTGCCATTTATAAATTTGATGGATTAGAAGTAGTTGATCAATTTATCAGTCTAGTAAATCCAGAAAAAGAAATTCAAGAATTTGTTGTAAAACTTACGGGTATCAATAATAAAATGTTGCGTAATGCCCCTAAATTTTACGAAGTTGCCAAACGTATCTTACAAATTACCGAAGAATGCACCTTAATTGCACACAACACTTCTTTTGATTACAGAATTCTGCGAACCGAATTTAATCGTTTAGGTTATGAGTATAAAAGAAATACACTTTGTACGGTAGAATTAAGTAAGCAATTAATTTTAGACCAACCTTCTTACAGTTTAGGCAAGCTTACTAGGGCTTTAGGCATACCTATGACAGACAGGCACAGAGCATCTGGAGACGCCTTAGCCACTGTACAATTATTTAAATTACTACTAGAAAAAGATGTTGAAAAAAACATCATTCAAAACACTGTAAAATATCACGACAAGAGAATAGAAAAAGAACGCCTGAAAAAGCTAATTGAATCTGTATCCAAAGAGTTAGGTCTTTTTTACATTCATGACAAAGAAGGCAAAGTATTGTTTTTAGGGCGTGGTAAAAATGCAAAATCTGAGGTAAACAAACTCTTTTTAAAGGAAACAAAACGCGCATTAAAAATTCAAGAACGTGTAAACTCCATATCATTTGAAAAATCTGGTAATGAACTATTTATGCGTTTAAAATATCTTTTAGAATTAGAAAAATTAGACCCAAAATATAACATCAGAAAAAAAAGAAAACCTTACTTATTACATTTTAATAATGACGATTTTATTATAGTAGATAAAGGTAGAACTATAGAAGAAAATGCAATTATTTTAATAGAAAATAATGAGGTATTTGGCTATGGTTACACAAATCTAAATTTTCAAGAAAAAAAAATAGACATTTTAAAAAGTATCTTAACACCTATTGCAAATAAAAACTTAGCAAAAGGTATTGTAAAGGAATACTTGAATAAAAATAAAGTTCAAAGAATTATACGCTTAGAAAAATGAAAAACATAATTGTTGCTTGCTTACTTTTAAGTTTTAGTGCAAACTTTAGTGCCCAAAAAAAGAAATCTACTAAAATGGGACAAACCACTTTAAAAGAACTTAAAATGCAACTTTATGAACAAGATAGTACTGCAAATGCTGTGGTTTTGTATGAGCATGCCAATGTTTATTTAGACGAAGGGCACGAATATCAAACTAGAACAGATTATTACTATCGTATTAAAATCTTTAATAAAGCAGCGTTTAATTTAGCAGATATAAATATTAACCTTTTTAAAGATAAAAGCGTAAAAGATCTTAAGGCCATTACGTACAATCTTTCTGAAGGTAGAATGGTTAAAAACTATCTTCAAACAGATAAAATATTTTCTGTAAAAGAAGGCGAAAATTGGACTGTTAAAAAATTTACGCTTCCAAATGTACAAGAAGGTGCTGTTTTAGAATATAAATACAGTATTATTTCTCCGTATTTAGGTTTAGATGACTGGGTTTTTCAATCTGAAATACCAAAAATAAAAAGTGAATACGATGCTGCTATTTTAGGTAATTACAAATACAATATTAGAATAATTGGCTTTAACAAATTAGATAAAGACAAACCTTCTGTAGACAAAAAATGTGTTTTTATAGACGGTATAGGCCAAGGTGCTTGTGCAATTTATTCTTATGGTATGTATAATATTCCTGCTTTTAAGGAAGAAGATTTTATGCTAAGTAAAAAAAATTACATTTCTAGACTTTCTTTTGATTTAGAATCTTATACCAGCCCAGAAGGTAAAGTGCAAAAATATACCACTACGTGGGAACAAGCCGATAAAAAATTAAAAAGTCAGTTTTTTAATAACCAACTTTCTAAAAAAAAATATTTCAAAAAAAGGCTTCCAGAACAAATATTTACTTTAGATAATAATTTACAAAAAGCACAAGAAATATACAGTTTCATACAGAATCATTTTACTTGGAATAACTATTATTGGTCTAGTGAAGATGCTAAAGTAAAAGACGCCTTTACAGAAAAAAGTGGGAATGTAAGTGAAATAAATTTGGCGCTTTTTAATAGTTTAAGAGCCGCAGAGTTAGAGGCTACTTTAGTTGTTTTATCTACAAGAAATAATGGAATGCCTACCAAATTATACCCAATTATTTATGATTACAATTATGTAGTTGTAAAAACAATTATAAATGGCAAAGCATATTTTTTAGATGCTACAGAAAAATATTTACCTTTTGGACAATTACCAGTTAGAACACTTAATGGAGAAGCTAGAGAAATTAGCTTTAAAGAAGATGGCACTTGGATTGTTTTAAAACCTAAATACCCTTCATCAAAAAATATAAATGCAGATTTAACACTAAATGCAGAGGGTGAATTTACAGGCAAAGTACACATTACAAAAATGGGATATTATGCCGCAGAACAAAGAGAAAAAATAGCCTTACTTACAGAAGAAGCACTTTTAGAAGATTTTGAAACATCACATCCAGATTTAGAAGTAAATGATTACAAAGTTACAGCAGAAAAAGCTTTAGACAAGCCTTTAAAAGAAACGTACGACGTTACAATTTTTATGGATGAAAATTTAGGAAATACCACTAGAATCAATCCATTTTTATTTAATCGTTTAAAAGAAAACCCATTTAAATTAAAAGAAAGGCTTTATCCTGTAGATTTTGGTCGCCCTTTTAGCCATAATTTTGCTTTACGCCTTAAAATTCCGGAGAATTACACCATTGTAAGCATACCAGAAAGTAAGGCAATGCAATTGCCAAATAATGGTGGTTTTTTTGTAATAAACACTACCAAATTAGACAACGTAATAAAAGTTTACGCGCGTTTTAAAATAAGCAAAAAAAGTTTTTCTAGTAATGATTATTTTGCGCTTAAAGAGTTTTTTAACCAAATTATAATTGCAGAAAAGGCATACGTGGTCTTAAAAAAGAAATCTTAAATTAAAATAAAAATAGCCACTAAAATAAATACAACAATTTGTACCCATTTTAGGTAAACACCAATGTTTCTGTGTTCTTTTACACTTGCTGCAATACTGCCCGCTAAAATTGCAATGCCTGAAAATATTACTAAGGAAACTAGCATAAAAACACCACCTAATATATAAAATTGCACAACTTTATTTAAGGTTGTGCTAAATAAAAAACCTGGAAAAAATGCCAAAAAGAAAATGGATACTTTAGGATTTAAAACATTCATTACAAAACCTTGTTTAAACAATTGCTTTGTAGTTTTCTTCTGAATGTTTTCTGATGAAAATACAATTTGTGAATCAGATTTAAAAACCTTGTAGGCCAAATACAACAGGTATAAAGTGCCAAATATTTTAATTCCCAAAAAAAGATATTCAGATTGTTTTATAATTGCAGCAACACCAAAAGCCAATAAAGTAGTATGAATTAAACAACCTGTAATTAATCCAAAAACAGTAGCTAAACCATATTTTTTACCGTTTACAATACTCTGCATTAAAACAAAAATATTGTCTGGCCCTGGAGAAATTGCCAAAACACTTGTTGCCAACGCAAAAGAAAAAAGTGTTTCTAACATTTTAAGCTTAAAATTAACTATCTAATTGCTGTAAAACAGCCTCATTAATGCGCTTAATTAACTTAGGGCCTTCATAAATAAAACCTGTATATACTTGCACCAAATCTGCGCCTGCATTTATCTTTTCTAAAGCATCTGCTGCAGAGTGTATACCTCCTACTCCAATTATTGGAAAAGCTTTCTGAGACTTGTCTGCCAAATATTGAATTACCTTTGTACTCTGATTTTTTATCGGTTGTCCGCTAACACCACCATTGCCAATTTCTTTTAATCTGGCATCTGAAGCTTTTAAATTATCTCTAGTGGTAGATGTATTTGATGCAATTACACCATCAATTTTTGTTTCTGCTACCAAAGCTATAATTTCATCTAATTGCTGCGTATTTAAATCTGGTGCAATTTTGAGCAAAATAGGTTTCTGTTCTGCAAATTTTGTATTCTCTTTTTGACAAGAAGTAATCAATTCTATTAGGTAATCTTTATCATTCAATTTTGCATGACTGCCAACATTTGGGCAACTCACATTCAGAACAAAATAGTCTACAAAAGCGTGTAATTCTTTAAAAACACTTAGGTAATCATCTGTATAATTTTCTGGAGCAGTTTGTGTGTTTTTACCAATATTACCGCCAATAATTACTTTCCCTTTATTCTTTTTTAAGTTTTTAATTGCCTCTGCTACACCATCATTATTAAAGCCCATTCTATTAATAATTCCTTGATCGTCTTTTAAACGAAATAGCCTTTTTTTAGGATTCCCCACTTGCCCTTTTGGTGTAACTGTGCCTATTTCTATAAAGCCAAAACCAAAGTTTGCCAATTCGTTATACAAAACTGCATTCTTATCGAAACCTGCAGCTAACCCAACAGGGTTTTTAAATGTTAACCCAAATAAATTACGTTCTAGTTTTTTATCGTTTATTTGATACAAACTTCTAAAAAGAGCAGCTACAAAAGGTATTTTACAACAAGTTCTAATTAAAGAAAATGTAAAATAATGTACTTTTTCTGGGTCGAATAAAAATAATATTGGACGGATTATTGATTTATACATATTTTTTTATCATTACTGCAAAAGCAGGAATCTATTTGGTTATTATTATTTTTCTAAATTCCTGCCTGGGCCGGAATGACACGAAGTGCCAAAAAAAGCCCCAAATAAATGGAGCTTTTAAATTATCTTAAAACAGCTGATACATTTTTCTCAAAACTTTGCTGTAACTTTTGCATAATCTTATCTATTTGTTTGTCTGCCAACGTTTTTGTTTCATCTTGCAAAATAAAACTAACCGCATAAGATTTTTTACCTTCTGGTAACTTATCTCCTTCATAAACATCAAACAAATCCACTTCTTTTAACAACTTTTTTTCTGTCTGAAAAGCTAAATTATAAATTTCTTTAAACGCTGTTTTTGTATCTAACAGTAATGCTAAATCTCTTTTTACAACAGGAAATTTAGGCAAATCTGTTACTTTAACATTTTTATTACCCACCAATTTTAAAATAGTATCCCAGTTAAAATCTGCAAATAATACTTGTTGTTTTATGCCAAATTCTTTTAATATACTACGCTTAACAATTCCAAATTCTACAAGTTTCATCTTCCCTAGACCTAAAGAAACACCTTCAGAAAAAATATCTTGTTTGGTTGGTGTTAATTTTGCTTTAGAAATTCCTATTCGTTCTAAAACACTATTAATTATTCCTTTTAAATAGAAAAAATCTGATGTTTTGGTGTCTATATTCCAATTATCTGCTGTTCTATTTCCTGTAATAAACAACGTTAAATGCTTATCTTCTTGGTATTTATCATTGTATTTATGATACGTTTTACCAAATTCATAGAATTTTAAAGCATTATTTTTTCTATTGATGTTATAAGCAACAGATTCTAAACCACTAAACAACAAAGACTGGCGTAGCACTTTTAAATCGTTACTTAAAGGATTTAACATGACTACACCTGCTTGTTCATTTATATTTTCTGATAAATTAGTGTAAGAAGGCTTGGTTAAAGAGTTTGCCATAGTTTCATTAAAACCTAACGCACTCAATTGATTTGCAACAATGTTTTCTACTTTCGTATCTTTATTAGAATCAAAAGAAATAGACGTGTTAAGCTTGTGAGAAAACTCTATGTTATTATAACCGTAAACTCTTAAAATTTCTTCTATAATATCTGCTTCTCGCTGCACATCTGTTCTGTAAGATGGTATGGTTAAACCTAAACCACCTTCAGTTTCGCTATTAATCTTAATTTCTAAAGAAGCTAAAATTTGTTTAATTGTATCTTTAGGAATTTCTTGACCTATTAATCTATACGCATTTTCGTAAGATAAAAATACTTGAAAATCTTGAATTTTTTCTGGGTAAAAGTCTGAAATATCTGAGGCCATTTTACCACCTGCATATTCTTCAATTAATAATGCAGCACGCTTTAAAGCATATTCCACAAAATTGATATCAATACCTCTTTCAAAACGGAAAGAAGCATCTGTATTTAACGCATGTCTTTTCGCTGTTTTTCTAACAGAAACCGGATTAAAATAAGCACTCTCTAAAAAAATAGAGGTAGTATTTTTAGTTACTCCAGATTTACTTCCTCCAAAAACACCAGCAATACAAAGCGGATTAGCGTCTGCATCACAAATCATAATATCTTCAGCAGACAATTCTCTTTCTACATCATCTAAAGTGGTAAACTTTGTGCCTTCTTCTAATGTTTGTACTAAAATTTTATTCCCTTTAATTTTTTGTGCATCAAAAGCGTGTAAAGGTTGGCCTAATTCGTGTAACACATAATTGGTAATGTCTACAATATTATTCTTAGGTGTTAAACCTATTGCTTTTAAACGGTTCTGAATCCATTCTGGAGAATCTTTTACCTCAATATCTGTAATGGTTATTCCACAATATCTTGGCGCCAATTCTTTATTTTCTACTTCAACATCAAAACGCAGTGTTCTTTCATCTACATGAAAATCACTAACTGAAGGAGAAATTAATTCTAAGTATATGTCATTTTGAATTAATCCTGCTTTTAAATCTCTTGCAACGCCAAAATGACTCATTGCGTCTGATCTATTTGGTGTCAAACCAATTTCAAAAACCTGATCTGTTTCTATATTAAAAACTTCTGCTGCTGGTTTACCAACTTCCAAAGTTTCGTCTAAAATCATAATTCCATCATGGCTACTACCTAAACCTAGTTCGTCTTCGGCACAAATCATTCCATGACTTTCTTCCCCTCTAATTTTTCCTTTTTTAATCTTAAATGCTTCGCCTTTATCATCATATAAAGTAGTGCCTACTGTGGCAACCGGTACTTTTTGACCTGCAGCAACATTTGGTGCACCACATACAATTTGTACTGGTGCTTCTGCACCTAAATCTACTGTAGTAACGTTTAATCTGTCTGCATTTGGGTGTTGTACACAAGTTAAAACGTGCCCAACCACAATTCCCTCTAAACTTCCTTTAATAGATTCTTTCGTTTCTATACCTTCTACCTCTAAACCTAAATCAGTTAATAATTCTCCAGTCTTTACAGCATCCCAATCTGTTTGTAAAAATTGTTTTAACCAATTGTATGATATTTTCATTTTCTATTTTTGAATATTTCAAGGGCAAATTTACTGATTTTTTATCTATTTATTTACTAAAATCAGTCCTTATTATCTCTAAGAGCACAAGCATTTAAGGCGTTATTTTTCCACTTAAAACACAATTATTTTAAGTGAAAATGGTGTATTTAATAAAGTTTGAATGGATTTAATTTTTCAGAAAACCAACAATTGCTAAAGGCTATTGGAAAATTTTGTTTTCTACTTTTTTGAATAAATAGTAGTAAAGATTACCAAAAGTTACACCAATTAAAATACCTACAAGTATGTCTATTGGAAAATGCACGCCCAAATAAAGTCTGCTATAGGCAAAAACCATTGGAAAAAGTATCATAAAATAAATACCCTTAAACCTATTTCTTAATAACAAAATTGTAAAAGTTGTAAAAAAAGTTGAAGTAGTTGCATGCCCAGACATAAAACTATAGCCTTTTGGTTTTATAAAAAGTCTAAGTAAATGTTTTATCTCAGGATCATTATTTGGTCTTAATCTCTCTACTGAATTTTTAATAAGGTTTGTAAATTGATCTGAAAAAGCTACCAATATAACCATAGATAATATTATAAAGCCTCCTTTTTTCCAACCAAAAGATTTAACAACTAGAAAAATAATTAATAAAAAAAGTGGAATCCAAGAAAGTTGATTTGTGATTTGTAACCACAAGGCATCCCAGCTCTCATTTCCTAAACTGTTTAGGAAAATTAGTAATTCCTTGTCTTTTTTTATAATTTCTTCTAACAACCTATTTGCCTACTTTTAAAATTTCTACTTCGAATATTAAATCAGATTTTGCTGGAAAAGGACCGTATTTTTGTTCTCCAAAACCAATGTAATAAGGTATAAATAATCTTGCTTTTTCACCTTCTCTAAGCGTTAAAACGCCTTCTGTAAAACCTTCTATCATTGGTTTTTGCTTATCATTTAATTGAAAAACCAAAGGCTTACCACCGTCTTCTGTAGATTGTATTTTTTTACCATCTGCTAAATAAATGGTATAGTTTGCGGTAATTTGTTTGTTATCTACTACTTTTTTTCCATTCGTTTCTTTCAACTTTAAAATAGATAAGCCAGAATTGGTTTCTTTGGCTTTGATAGCATTCATTTCCCCAAAGAAAAGCTCTTTATCTTCTAAATATTTAGCATATCTTTTTTCTTCACTATCTTTCTCAATAGCATTTTTTTGCTCCTGTAGTTTATTAAAAGCAGCTACTTCATTAGCAAAGGTATTTGAGGCATCAAAATCTTTTGCAAAAGAACCAATTCTAATAATTTTTATGGTATGAATGGTATCATTTTGTACAATTTTACGAACTGTTGCCATACTTGCAGAATCTATAGCTCTTTCTAAAGTTAAAGAATCTGTATATTTTGTTTGTAATTCTTTACGTTGTAAAGAATTTACCACTGTTTTACCAAAAATACTGTGTTTTTCGTCTAAATGTGGTATTGCTCTGTGTGTAATAAAAAATTGACTATTGTTGGTAGTTGGCCCTCCATTAGCCATAGAAAGTACACCTGATTTATCATGCTTAAAAAGCAACTCTCCATTTTCATCTTTTGGAAACTCATCTCCAAAAAGGTAACCTGCACTTCGCCTACCTTTTGGTGTAAAAGCACCACCTTGTATTACAAAATCATTTACTACTCTATGAAATATAAGTCCGTCATAAAAATTACGCCCCTTTAAAGAATCGGGTAAAAACGTATTGTTACCTTCTATTAAAGCCACAAAGTTACCCACTGTTTTTGGCACCTCTTTAGCAAATAACTTTACTAAAATCTCACCTTTATTGGTCTCTATTTCCGCATACAAACCATCTTCTAAGCTCTTGTATTTTTGTGAAATACAAGAACTTAAAAAAACAGTTATAATAGTAAATAATATAAATTTTCTCATTATTATTTTACAATCTCTAATAGTTCCACTTCAAAAATTAAAGTAGAAAAGGGCTTAATTTGTGGACCTCTTTGTGCCGCTTTATACGCCAATTCTTGTGGTATAAAAAATTTGTATTTAGAACCAACAGTCATTAATTGTAAACCTTCTGTCCAACCAGGAATAACTTGATTTAAAGCAAATTCAGATGGTTCTCCTCTATCTACAGAACTATCAAATACTTTACCTTCTAAATTTGTACCATGATAATGTACTTTTACCTTTGTTGCTGCAGAAGCTGGCTTTTCACCTTTACCTTCTTTCATTACCATATATTGTAAACCACTTGCAGTAGTTATAATACCTGGTTTATTTTTATTTTCTGCTAAGAAATCTTCTCCTGCTTTTTTATTTTCTCCAAATTTAGCAGCTGCTTCTTCTTCTTGTTTTGCTTGCTGTTCTTTCATCATCTCTTCTCTTTTTTTATTGAAGAAAGGAGTTAAAACCGCTTGTGTATCACTGTAAGCAATTAATAAATTAGTAGAGTCTAAACCGTTAGAAATTGCCTGTAAAAGCACTGCTTTGTCAACTTCTTTAAAGTTAAATTTTAACTGATTTGCCATACTTAAACCAACAGCATAACTTACAGAATCTATTTCTGTTTCTAAAGATTTTACTTCTTTCATTTGATTTCCGCAAGAGAAAAGAGATGCTGTAACTACTACTACTGCTAAGTTTTTAATTATTTTCATTGTGTTTTTAATTTTAAATTTAATTTATGTTAATTAAGGTTACTGTACTTTTTATAGTTTGGTTTACACCTATTTTTTTACCATCTCCTGCCACTCCAAACGCGTTGTAAGACGGAATTACAAATGTAACTGTTTCTCCCTTTTTCATCAACTTTATTCCTTTCTGAATTCCAGAAATAAAATCTTCTTTATCTACTTTGTAGTTTTGAATGCCTAAAAATTCTTTAGTATATAAAATGTTATCATTTAAAGTGCTAATATTGTAAGTAAATGTAACCAAATCTCCTTCTTTAGGGTTTTGTAAATCTTCTTCAACTTTAGTTTTATAGGTATACCAAAATGCATTTGCAGAAGATTCATATTTTTTTAAAGAGTCTTTTTTTATAAATTGTAAGATCTCTTTTTCTTCTTGCTGAAATAATTGCTTGGTAACTTCTATATTTTCTTGAAAAACAGTAGTTGATGGTTTAGGATCTATAGGTCTTCTTGGTGTTGTTTGTGAACAACCCAAAAATAGCAGTAAAGCAAAAAAGAATGGTACTTTAAGCTTCATAAGAACTGTTTAATTCCTCTTTATAATTTGGTAAAAGTTTTTTAAAACTGGTAATCATTCCTTCCATAGTACCATCAAATCTTCCGCCTGCAGCATTATCATGTCCACCGCCATTAAAATGATTTCTAGCAAATTGATTTACAGAAAACCTTCCTTTAGAACGAAATGAAATTTTAATAATATCTTGTTCTTTGTCTTCTATAAAAATAGCCGCAAAAATAATTCCTTTTAAAGATAGTGCATAATTTACAACACCTTCTGTATCTCCTTTTTGGAAATCGAACTTGTTTTTTTCTGCTTCTGATAACGTAATAAATGCAGTTTTAAACTCTGGGAAAATTTGTAAATTACTTAATGCTTGCCCTAGTAATAACAATCTACCATACGAATTTGCATCATATACGTTATTATGTATTTTATCGTTTTCTGCTCCTTTATCTATTAAATCTGCTATAATTCTATGCGTTTTACTTGTTGTAGATCTAAATCGAAAAGAACCTGTATCTGTCATAATACCTGTATACAAACAGGTAGCAATCGCTTTGTCTATTAAATCTACATCGCCATTCATTTCTATAAATTGATATACCATTTGGCAAGTAGAACATATAGATGTATCAGAGTACATGTATTTTACATCATCTGGTTGTTGATGATGATCTATCATTGCAAAATCATTTGGATACTTTTCTAAAGTATTTTGCATATCTGAACCTACTCTGTGCAATGCATTAAAATCTAATAAGAATATAATTTCTGATGCATTAATTGCCTTTTGAGACTGACTATTTTGCCAATCAAAACGATAAACGGTATCTGAACTTGGCAGCCAATGTAAAAAATCTGGATATTCATTTGGCATTACCACTGTGGCTTTGTGCCCTTTTTTATCCAAGTACAATTTTAATGCTAAGGTACTACCAACAGCATCTCCATCTGGGTTTCTGTGCCCAACAATTACAATATTTCTTGGCTTTGCAAGAAAGGTTTTTAAAGCTTCAAATCCTTTTAAAATCATACGTTGCGAATATACAATTTAATTAAAAAAATTGTGTAATTTTGCGCCAAATTTGTGAGCAGTTTCACAAGAATAAAAATGAATTTTAAAAGTCGATATAATGACAACAAATAGAACATTTACAATGCTAAAACCAGATGCTGTAGAAAACGGACATACTGGCGCAATCTTAGAAAAAATTAACGCTGCAGGTTTTAGAATTGTAGCTTTAAAGAAAACCCAAATGACAAAAGCAGACGCAGAAACTTTTTATGCTGTGCATAATGAGCGTCCGTTTTTTGGAGAATTGGTGGAATTTATGACAAGAGGACCAATTGTTGCAGCTATTTTAGAAAAAGATAACGCAGTAGAAGATTTTAGAACGTTAATTGGTGCTACAAATCCTGCTGATGCTGCTGAAGGTACAATTAGAAAATTATATGCAACTTCTATGGGAGAAAATGCTGTACATGGTTCTGATTCTGATGAAAATGCTGCTATTGAAGGAAACTTTCACTTCTCTGGAAGAGAGCAGTTTTAATCTTTAGCTTTTGGCTTTTGGCTTTTGGCTTTTGGCTTTTGGCTTTTGGCTTTTGGCTTTTGGCTTTTGGCTTTAATAAAAAACTCGTAATCAATTTTTGATTACGAGTTTTTTTTATAACTTTTCTGAATTTTTCTATTTGAAGAAAGAATCTACAAATTCGTGTTTATTGAAAACCTGTAAATCGTCTATACCTTCTCCTACTCCAATATATTTTACGGGTATTTTAAATTGATCTGAAATACCAATTACAACTCCACCTTTTGCTGTACCATCTAATTTAGTTACTGCTAAAGAGGTTACTTCTGTTGCTTTTGTAAATTGTTTGGCTTGCTCAAATGCATTTTGACCTGTAGAACCATCTAAAACTAATAAAACATCGTGTGGTGAATTGTCTACCACTTTTTGCATTACTCTTTTTATTTTGGTTAACTCGTTCATTAAGTTTACCTTATTGTGCAATCTACCTGCTGTGTCTATAATTACAACATCTGCATTTTGATTTACAGCAGATTTTAAGGTATCAAAAGCTACAGAAGCTGGGTCTGAACCCATTTCTTGCCTTACAATTGGTACATCTGTTCTGTCTGCCCAAACTTGTAATTGATCTATTGCTGCTGCTCTAAAGGTATCTGCTGCGCCTAAAACTACTTTTAGACCTTGCTTTTTAAATTGACTAGCCAATTTACCAATTGTGGTGGTTTTACCAACTCCATTTACACCAACTACCATTAAAACATAAGGCATTTTATTGCCATCTTTGTCTTTTTCTATCGTTGGAATTTTAAACTCGGTCTCATTACCAACATTCGTTTCTGATAATAAACCTGCTATTTCTTCTCGTAGAATTCTATTTAATTCGTCTGTACCAACATATTTGTCTTTGGCAACACGTGCTTCTATTCTATCAATTACTTTTAAGGTAGTTTCTACACCAACATCAGAGGCTACTAAAACCTCTTCTAAGTTGTCTAAAACATCATCATCTACTTTAGATTTACCTGCAACTGCTTTAGATAATTTATCAAAAAAATTAGTTTTGGTTTTTTCTAAACCTTTGTCTAATGTTTCTTTTTTTTCTTTTGAAAATATTTTTTTAAAAAAACTCATAGTTAGAGCTGTTAGTTTTTAGTGTTTGGTTATTAGTTGTCTAAAATTATACCAAAGTAAATATTTGACAAATTGTCTGATATTACTTTACGCTGGCAAACAAGCTGCGTTAGGGATTGCAGCATTTGTTTGAGCTCTCACGCTTTTTAGCGTGAAGCGAGTGCGAAAAGCCCGACCTTTAGGTAACGCCCAAAACCATATAATGCTCTAAGCGTTACAAATATAGGGCAAAAAAAAACTACTTTCTAAAAATAGAAAGTAGTTTTATAAGTTATGCAGTAAATATTACTTTTTAGCTAAAAAGTCATTTACTTTAGAAGGATCCATAATTGCTTCTACAAACATGTAAGCTCCTGTTTTTGGAGATTTTACCATTTTTATAGCTTTACTTAATCTTTTTGATCCTGTTTGTAACGATGCTACTGATTTCTTTGCCATTGTCTAAATGTTTTTTATCTATGTGCTCTATTCTGAGTTCTAGATGTTTTAATTATTTAATTTCTTTGTGAACAGTCATTTTATTTAAAATAGAGTTAAATTTCTTAATCTCCATTCTATCAGGACTATTTTTCTTGTTCTTAGTTGTAATGTATCTAGAAGTACCTGGTTTACCAGAAGCTTTGTGCTCTGTACATTCTAAAATTACTTGAACTCTATTACCTTTTTTTGCCATTTGTATAAAATTTTAAATTGCTTAAGCTTACTTAGTTAAAAATCCGTTAGCTCTAGCTTCTTTTATAACTGCAGAAATTCCTTTCTTGTTAATATTTTTTAAAGCAGATGCAGATACTTTTAAAGTAATCCATTTATCTTCTTCTGGAATGTAAAAACGCTTGGTCATTAAATTAGCGTCAAACTTTCTTTTTGTTCTATTTAAAGCCTTAGAAACATTGTTTCCAACCATTGCTTTTTTTCCTGTTAATTCACAAACTCTAGACATCTTTTCGACAGTATTTATAGTGTTATCTCTAAACGAGGTGCAAATCTACAAATAATTAAAAGATTGAACAAAACTATTTTGCAAATTTTTAAAGAATTTCTCTTTGTAGTATTTCTAGCGCTTTGCTTACCGTTCTGTTGATTACTTTCTCTCTAGGTTGCCCAAAGTTAAACTCTTCTACAACTTGCTTATTATCAGAAACTACTGCTATAAAAACAACACCTGCGTTGGTTGTGTTTTTATCTGTTGTTGGGCCTGCATTGCCTGTAACTGCTACTGCAAAATTAGTGTTTAACTTGTCTTTAGCGCCTTTTGCCATTTCTAATGCTACTGCTGCACTTACTACTGTGTGTGTATATATAGTTTGCGCGGAAACATTTAACAAATCTGTTTTTGTTTCTGCGGAATACGCAATAATACTACCTTTATAATAGGCTGAAGAACCTGAAACAGCAACTAAGGTAGCCGCTATTTTGCCACCTGTTACACTTTCTGCAGTACAAATGGTTTGGCTTTTTTCTTTTAATAGGATTCCTATTCTCTTTTCTAAGGAAGCATCATCATCTAAACCTGTAATAATTTCTGGTATTAACTGATAAACTTTTGCAACTTCTGCATCTAATTCTTTTTCTAATTTTGCTTCGTTATTACTTTTACCAGACAAACGCAAACGCACTCTGCCATAAGATGGCAAATAGGCTAACTTTATATGTGCTGGTAAATTATTTTCGAAATCTTCTATTTTTTCTGCAATATTGCTCTCTCCTTCTCCATAAGTCATAATTGTTTTATGGATGATAAAAGGCAATTGAAATTGTGCTTGAATTTTAGGTAACACTTTATTGGTTATTAATCCTTTCATTTCATAAGGCACTCCTGGTAAGGATACAAAAACAGTATTATTCTCAAAAAACCACATGCCTGGTGCTGTACCAAATGCGTTGTGTAAAACGGTTGCTTTAGATGGTATTTGGGCTTGTGTTCTTTGTATGGGTTTAAAAGGTCTGTTTAGTCTTGCAAAAATTCCCTTTACATGCGCTATAACTTCTGGATGTTCTATAATTTCTGTATCATTAAAATACTTGGCTAGTGTTTTCTTGGTGATATCGTCTTTTGTTGGCCCTAAACCTCCTGTAATAATAACGATATCTGCTCTAGATTCTGCTTCTTTTAGCGCTTTTAAAATATGCTCTTCATCATCTTGTATAGAACTGATTTGATACACAGAAACGCCTATTTTATTTAATTCTTTACCAATCCATTGTGAGTTGGTGTCTATAATTTGTCCGATTAAAATCTCGTCTCCTATCGTTATAATTTCTGCTTTCATTTATTTAACTACGCGGGTTTAAAGGCAATAAAGTGGTTAAATTTTAATTGTAGTACTAAAACCTAAGTTGTTTTTATTTTACTCACCTATTCTTTCTATCTCTTCTTTTTTAATTTTCTTTTTACGATTCCAAATACCATTTAAAATTTGAAACGATACAAACACAAATACCAAACCTAAAGTAAACGATTTAAAACCAATTGCAGTTAAATCAAATTCATCAACAGTTAATTCACTAAATAGCATAAGATAAACAGGGTGTACAATTGCACCTAAAAAATAAATTACAATTCCTATAAAACCAAATAACCATTTATTTTTCTGATGATTTTCAGCAAGTCTGTAGAAATAAAAGCCTATATAAAATAGTAATATGTATGGTAAGAATTGCATTTTTACTCTTTTCCTATTTCATCTAAATTATTGTTCTCTAAACTCTTTTTTACCAATCGTTTTCTAAGCGCTATAAAAAATAAGTATGGTATTATAATACTTAATAAAACGGATAAATATCTGTTGCCAACAAAACCTTCTTCAATTTTAAAATCTGTACTAAAACCATAGATTAAAAGGTAAACAAACCTTGTAGACCAAGAGACCATAAAACCAATAAAAAAATAGAATACTTTATTTTTTTCAAAGCGTTTTGCTAAGTAAGTATAGGAAACCCCTATTAATAAAGACACAATTATTTGAACTACAAAATTTACCAAGATTATTTTACTCGAATATTAAATGCTTCTTTGCCTTCTATAACACCTTTTAAATTATCATTTTCTGCAACTTTACCAACTCCTGCAGGTGTTCCTGTAAAAATAAGATCTCCTTTTTTTAAGGTGAAATATTGCGAAACGTAACTTATTAATTCATCTATTTTCCATAACATGGTTTTAGATTCACCATCTTGTACTAAAATATCGTTTTTGTACAATTGGAATTTTATATTTTCTAAATTGAAATTTTCTTTGGCATAAAACTCACCCACAACTGCACTTCCATCAAAGGCTTTTGCCTTTTCCCATGGCAAACCTTTTTCTTTACATTTTTGTTGCACATCTCTTGCTGTAAAATCGATTCCTAAACCAATTTCATCATAATATTTATGCGCAAACTTTGCATCTATATGTTTCCCTACTTTATTTATTTTTACCAAAACCTCTACTTCATAATGTACATCATTAGAAAATGGCGGTATAAAAAATGGATTTTTACGTGGTAAAATAGCAGAATCTGGCTTTAAAAAAACTACAGGATGTTCTGGTTTTTCATTTGCTAATTCTTCGATATGTTTTGCGTAGTTGCGCCCAATACAAATTATTTTCATGATCCCCATTTAATTTCCCCAAAGGGGAAAAATACGCTTATGTTTATCTTTGCGCAAAATTAAAACGCTAAGTTACTTTAACTTCAATACCATCTTAGTCTTCCTATTTTGACATACCTTATGGAAAGTTAAGTAAGAAACACTCTTCTCTAGAAGATATTTCTTATCAATTATACTTCTTTTTATTCTATTTTTTTAACAATAGTTCCTTCCCTAGCCTGTGTTGAGCGCAAGCGAAACAGGAAGGTTAGGATGGGATTTTACTCCCCAGCCTCTGGAAAAACAATTGCCTTGTTGCCATTTACAATAATTTGATGATTCAAATGATTTTTTACAGCTTTTGCTAAAACCAATTTCTCTATATCTGCACCAATTCTTTTTAATGTTTTTGCTGTACTTTCATGCGTTACACGCTCCACATCTTGCTCTATAATTGGACCTTCATCTAAATCTTCTGTAGCATAATGTGCTGTTGCCCCAATTAACTTTACTCCTCTTTCATACGCTCTCTTATAAGGATTTGCTCCTTGAAAGGCTGGTAAGAAAGAATGATGAATATTTATAATTCTCTCCTTATAATGATTGATAAAATCTGACGATAAAATCTGCATATATCTTGCCATAACTACCAAATCTACCTGATTAGTATCTAAAAGACGAATAACTTGTGCTTCTTGCTCTTGCTTGGTTTCTTTAGTTACTGGCAAATGGTAATATGGTATACCAAACATATCTGCAATAGGTCTTAATTTATTATGATTGCTAATTACCATTTTAATAGTACAATCTAACAAACCTTCTTTTTGTCTAGACAACAAATCATACAAATTATGACTGGTATGAGAAACCATAATGGCTACATTTTGCTTTTGATCTTCATAATGTACAGACCAATTTAATTGTAAAGGTTCAGCTAAGCATACAAAAGCAACTTCTAAGTCTTTTTTGGTGATTTTTGTGCCATCTGCATCTAAACGAATTCGCATAAAATAGCGATTTTCGTCTGCATTTACATACTGCTGACAACTTACAATATTGAATCCTTTGTTGAAAAAAAAGTTGGTTACTTTAGCCAAAACTCCTTTTTGATCTGGACATTTTATTAAAAATGTTACTATTTGTGATTTCATTCCCATCTTAATCTTCCCAAAGGGAAGAAACTGTTATGTTATTATTGTGTTTTTATAATCTGTATACTCAAGAGTGTTTTTCCCCTTTGGGGAAATTAAAAGGGGATTATGGTATCCACTTTTTAGGGAAATTAGGTTTTCTCTTTTCAAGAAAAGCATCTCTTCCCTCTTTTGCTTCATCTGTCATATATGCCAAACGCGTTGCTTCTCCTGCAAAAACTTGTTGCCCAACCATACCATCATCTGTAAGATTCATGGCAAATTTTAGCATTTTTATAGAAGTCGGACTTTTCTCTAAAATTTCTTGTGCCCATTGGTAAGCTGTACTTTCTAATTCGTCATGAGGAATAACAGCATTTACCATTCCCATTTCATAAGCTTCTTGAGCAGAATAGTTTCTCCCTAAAAAGAAAATTTCTCTTGCTTTTTTTTGCCCCACCATTTTTGCCAAATATGCAGAACCATAACCACCATCAAAACTAGTTACATCTGCATCTGTTTGTTTAAAAATAGCATGTTCTTTACTCGCTAAAGTTAAATCGCAAACTACATGTAAACTATGGCCACCACCAACTGCCCAACCAGGCACTACACAAATTACTGCTTTTGGCATAAAACGTATTAAACGTTGTACTTCTAAAATATTTAATCTGTGGTAACCATCATCGCCTACATAACCTTGATGACCACGTGCTTTTTGATCTCCACCAGAACAAAACGAATACACCCCATCTTTGGTGCTTGGCCCTTCTGCAGAAAGTAAAACTACACCTATATTTACGTCTTCTCCTGCATCATAAAATGCATCATATAACTCAGAAGTTGTTTTTGGTCTAAAAGCATTTCTTACATTAGGTCTATTAAATGCAATTCTAGCTACAGAACCACTTTTCTTATAAGTAATATCTTCATATTCTTTAACGGTTTTCCAATCCGGTTGTATCATATTTTTGTATTTTAGGCGTTAGTTATAAAAACTAAACTATTGTTACAAAAATAAACATTCTAAATCATGATTAAGAAATCGTTGCTATTAATATTTATATTTTTTTGTGTCTTTGGTTATTCACAAAAAATTATTTCTAAAAAAATTACCTCAGATTTTTTAGAAGATACAAGAGAAATAAAAATTTACTTGCCTGAAGGTTATGATCCAGATGCTGATAAGAATTATCCGCTAGCTATAGTTTTAGACGCAGAATATTTATTTGATGCTTATGTTGGAAACGCTGTTTTATTTGCAGCCAAAGACAAAGCGCCCAAACAAATTGTAGTAGGTATAAATATGGCTAAAACTAGAAAAAAAGACACTTATTTTGATTTGAATTCTGGTAATCTTACAGTAAGCAATAAAATGTTTTATGATTTTTTAAAAAATGAAGTTATTTATTACGTTGAAGCAAACTATAAAACATCTCCTTTTATATCTATTGTTGGTAATGGTACTTCTGCAAACTTAATTACGAGCTTTTTAAGTGAAAACTCGCCATTAATAAATGCATATATTTGTATTAATGCCACTTATTCAGAGGCTATTCTAAATCAAATGGCAGGCTACGAGTTGGCAAGATTAAAAAAAGAAGATAATACATTTTACTTTTACAATAACAACTCCACAAGTTTTTCTAATGCCAAACAAACTAAAATTGCCGGGTTTCAAAAAAGTATGAGTAACTTAAACATTAGCAATTTTAATGTAATAAATGATATAATTGAAACTGAAAGCAGTGTTTCTGCCCTAAGTGAAGCCATACCAAGAGCATTAACTAAGGTTTTTGAAATATATTCTGCCATTTCTAAAGAAGAATTTGATAAAAACGTGAAAAATCTTGAGCCTTTAGATGCCATTTCTTACTTAGAAAATAAATACTTAGATATTGAATTTTTATTTGGTAGTAATTTAGGAATTAGAGAGCAAGATATTTATGCCGTTGAAAAGATTGTAATAGAAAAAGAAAACGGAGACCAACTGCTTAATTTTGGAAGAATGATTTTAAAATTATACCCAACTTCTCCTTTAGGTGATTATTATATGGGACGTTATTATGAAGAAGGACAAAATAGAAGAAAGGCACTAAAACACTACAAAATTGGTTATGGTAAAATGGATCCTGCAGACCCAAATGCAGATGCTTTTTATGAAAACATATTAAGAATTGGTGGGCAGTAAGTAGTTGTGAGTTATGAGTTATGAGTTATGAGTTATGAGTTATGAGTTATGAGTTATGAGTTATGAGTTATGAGTTAAAATTTGAAAAAAATCACATGCTTTTAACACGATAAACTAATGAACTTATAAACAATTTTAACATTACAACTTTAAAACTTTACAACTTTTAAACTTTTAAACTTTATAACTTTACAATTAAGAAACCAAAACAATTCTATCTGCTTCTAAAGTAATTAGTTTTTGCTTGTATAAATTACCAACTGCTTTTTTAAAGGCTTTTTTACTCATTTTCATATGAAAACGTATAGAATCTGGGCTGCTTTTGTCGGTTAACATTAAAAAACCTTCTTTACTAGCTTTTAATTTATCTAAAACTTTTTGAGTATCAGCATCTATTACATTTCTAAAACCTTGTGGTCTTAAAGAAACATCTATTTTACCGTCTTCTCTAATTTGTTTGATATAGCCAGTAATTTCCATGTTTTCTTCTAAATCTTGAAAAACCTCACTTCTAAAAAGCAAACCATCATACTCTTCATTAATTAAAACAGTATAACCTAAGCCTGTTTCTGTTTCTATAACTAGATTTACTTTATCACCTTCTTTAAAATCGTAATCAAATTCTTGAAAACTATTTTCCTCCTTTAAATTATCCTCTTCTTGGTTAAATTCTTCTTGTAAACTCATTATTTTATGTATTTAAAATAGTCTTTTAAAACCGTGTCATTTTCGGCACTTGGCGTAAAGATTTCTAATATTTTTGGTTGATCAGATTCGTTAAAGAATCCGTTTAATTCACGATTTACTATTGCTGTTGCAAATGCTTTTTGATACGTAAAACCATACGTTTTCGCCAAATGTTCTGCTGTTAAACAATGTGGTGTTTCAAAATAGTTTAATGCATTTGTTGTTCTTGGACCAGGAATTATTTTAAAAATTCCACCACCAGAATTATTCATTACAATAATTCTAAAATTCTTAGGGATATTAGTATTCCATAAGGCATTAGAATCATAGAAAAAACTTAAATCGCCCGTAATTAAAAGCGTTTGATTTTTACTAGCAAAAGCAGCACCAATAGCAGTACTTGTGCTACCATCTATACCACTTGTGCCCCTGTTACAAAATACTTGTATGCTATTTTTAATGGTAAACAATTGCGCATAACGTATTATGGCGCTATTGCTAATTTGCAGTTGTGTATTTTCTGGCACTTCAATTAAAACTTGTTCAAATACCTTAAAATCTGAGTGTTTTAAATCGGCAAAATAATGGGCATGTTTTTCTCTTCTGTAATCTCTAATTGCCAACCATTTTGATTGGTAATCGCTTTTTATTGGCCCTATAAATTGATTGAAATTACGAAAGAAATCTACAGGTGTGGTTTGTATAAATTCCGATAAACAGAAAAAAGTATTGGTTGCTTTTCTGGCATCTATATTCCAATGATGTTTAGGTTGATAATCTCTTAAAAAACGTTTGATTCTTTTAGAAACAATCATGCCACCAAATGTTACCAAAACATCGGGTTGTAATGCTTTAAATTCTGCATCTTCTAAAGAGAAAATTAATTGATCTATAGCATTTACAGCTTTGTTATGATGCAAATTAGACGTAGTTTCTGTAAGTATTAAAACAGACTCATCTTCTGCATACAAATCTATTAAATTGTGTAATTCCTTATTTGGATAATTTACACCAACTACAATCATTTTTTTGGAAGCTGCAGACCAAATATTTGCTAATTTCTGATAATCGATATGGGAATTATCTAAAGAACTTAAAGAAATATTAGGAAAATTAAATTCCTCCAATTCTGGCACAGTTTCATACAAAGGCTCATCAAAAGGCACGTTTACATGCACAGGACCTTGTTGTGAGGTTGCTATTTGTAAAGCTTCGCCAATTAATTGACCGTTTCTGGTTTTAAATTTTGGATTTTCTACCAAATTTGCAGAAAACAAAATATGGTTTGCAAATACGTTTTCTTGACGTATGGTTTGCCCATCGCCAATGTCTATTAAATGTTTGGGTCTGTCTGCAGAAATAATTACAAGCGGAATGTTGCTATAAAATGCCTCTGCAATTGCAGGATAATAATTTAACAACGCAGAACCAGAAGTACATAAAACAGCAACTGGTTTTTGTTTTTGTTGTGCAATACCTAAAGCAAAAAATGCTGCACAACGCTCGTCTACCACACTTAATGTTTCAATTTCTGGGTGATTAGAAAAACCTATGGTTAAAGGCGCATTTCTAGAACCTGGAGAAATAACAACAGTATCAATTTTAAATTGAGTACAGGCAGAAATTACCAATTGTGCAAGTTCTTTTTTAGGGAAAAGAGCCTCTCCTAACCTCTCCAAAGGAGAGGAATTTTCAATATTATGAAAATTTGATTCTTTGCTCATGTGGAATTCTAATTCCTATTATTTTAAAAACTCCAAACTGATTAAATTTGGAGTTCTTTGTGTTTCTTTTAATTCAATTTGCCGGCAAACAAGTCTAGCCCTGATTGAAACGGCATCCTTTTTGCCTTTTTCGGCAAAAAGATATAGTGGAAAGCAGGAAATAGCTTCTAATAATTTTTAAAATTGTAGTTCTTAAATTAAAAAGTATTAACTAAAAACTAAAAACCAACAACTAAAAACTATTCACACCACAGTTCCTTCCCTTTGGGAAGGTTAGGATGGGATTAATTTCCCTTCTGATAATCTGCCAAAAACTTAGCCAAACCACTATCTGTTAAAGGGTGTTTTAACAAACCTTCTATAGCGCTTAAAGGTCCTGTCATTACATCAGATCCTAATTTTGCACAGTCTATAATATGCATTGTATGACGCACAGAAGCTGCTAAAATTTCTGTTGCAAAACCATAATTATCATAAATCTGACGAATTTCTGCAATAAGGTTTAAACCGTCTGTAGAAATATCATCTAAACGTCCAATAAATGGCGATACATAGGTTGCACCTGCTTTGGCAGCCAATAAAGCCTGACCTGCAGAAAACACCAATGTTACGTTGGTTTTAATGCCTTTAGAAGAAAAATATTTACACGCTTTTACACCATCTTTTATCATTGGTAATTTTACCACAATTTGCGGGTTTAAAGCAGCCAAAGCTTCTCCTTCTTTTACCATTCCATCAAAATCTGTAGCAATTACTTCTGCAGAAACATCCCCATCTACCAACTCGCAAATTGCTTTGTAGTGGTTAATAATATTAGCTTCTCCTGTAATGCCTTCTTTGGCCATTAAAGATGGATTAGTTGTTACACCATCTAAAATTCCCATGGCTTGCGCTTCTTCAATTTGAGCTAAATTTGCTGTGTCTATAAAAAATTTCATGTTCTAATTTTATAATATTTAGTTGATTTTATTTTATTTGGGCGCCTGCCTACCGCAGGCAGGTTTTAACGGGCTTTACGCACTCGCTTCACGCAAAAAAGCGTGAGAGCTCAAACAATCGCTCCAATCCCTAACGCAAAGATAGTTAGTTCTTAACAATTTCAAGAAATTAAACAACACTATTTTAATGTTAAAAGCTAAGTAATGTAAGTTCGATATAACTATTGTAGTTTATACCTTGTATGCAGCTAAAAATTAGTTACTTATCATTTCGAACGAAACGATTTGTTACATGTCATTTCGAACGAAACAAAGTGTAGTTGAGAAATCTTATACTTAATTTCAGAAATCTCCACAAAATCGAAATGACATTAATTTTAAATATTATAAGACGTAACTAACTGATAAATAATGTTTTTAAATCGAAATCACTATAAGTAATGAAATTAAGCGAATAACTATAAAATATAATTTTATAGAAGTTACATTTTATAATGATTCATTAATAACTTCTGATACCAAGTATCTGGCAACAGACGTTTTAATACAATCGAAAATTTTTCCATAAAACCACCCACTTTGTAATGAATTTTTGGATTTTGGCTATGTATAATTTTGTCTACTGCTTTTGCCATTGCTAAAGGATTCATACCAGAATTTACATGAGCATCCATTAAATCTAAGTTTTTTTGATAATTTTCTTTGTATGCAGAATTTTCAAAAACAGGTGTATGGTATCTGCCAGCAGCAATATTGGTAGCAAAATCTCCTGGAGCTATATTTACAACATGTATTCCAAAGTTTTTTACCTCCATATTTGTGGCTTCTGTAACGGTTTCTAAAGCACCTTTAGAAGCTGAATAAATACCTCTAAAAGGCAAGCCCATATATCCTGCAATAGAAGTTACATTAATAATTTTACCAGATTTTTGCTTTCGCATTTGTGGTAAAACAGCTTTCATTACATTTATGGCTCCAAAAAAATTCGTGTCAAAAACAGCTCTCATTTTTTCTGTTGGTGTATCTTCTATAGCGCCAGTAATGCCCATACCTGCATTATTTACCAAAACATCTAAACGATTTTCTTTTTTAAGCACCAAAGCTACAGCAGTTGCAATAGTATCTTCTTTTAAAACATCTAAAGCAATTAAATTAAAATTGTGCTTTTCTTGGTTTTTAGGATTTCTACTGGTACCATAAACAATATTACCTTTTTCAGCTAAAAAAGTGGCTATTGCTTTTCCTATTCCAGAAGATGCACCAGTAATTAAAATAACTTTACTCATAGAATAAGTTTTAACGTATCAGATTTAAAATTCAAAAATAAGGTTTTGATAATTTATGAGAGGTCAATAAAACGAAAAGAAAGTGTATTATTAATTTAAAAAAGTAAATTATAAAGTAATTTTATTCTTTGAAGTCCTTACTGGAGCCTGTATTGAGCGAAGTCGAAATAGAAAGGATTTAGGATAGGAACAAAAAAAAATGGCAAGCTACCTACATCACACTGCTACAACCTAATACCTTTGCTGCATTCCTGCCCTGGAGGATTCAAAGGGAGCTAGTTGTGTAGAACTTGCCGATGCAAATTTACAATCTTATTTGATTTAAACAATTAAAAAAAGATTAATTTTTTTGTAACATTTTTAATTTATTGAATACTAACATTTTGTTGAAAATGATGTAAAAACATTAAAAATAAATATGCCATATCAACGAAATGAATATATTTGTATAACTAACTAAAATTTTGGTAAAAATGGAAAATGAAGTGAATAGTAAAAGTATTATTGTAAATAACGGAGCTACGTTAGGTGTTATTGGTATTATTATTAGTGTTGTAATTTATGCAATGGGCATGCATCTAGACCCACATTGGTCTGTTTCAGTTGTACAATCTGCCGTAGTTATTGCTTTTGTTATTTTAGGAATTAAAAAATTTAAAGCAGCTAATGGTGGTTTCATGTCTTGGGGACAAGGTGTTAAAATTGGAGTTGGTATTACTGTTTTAGCAGGTTTAATAGGCGCAATTTATAACTATGTTTTCATTTCTTTTATAGAACCAGACTTTTTAACTCAAATGATGGAAGTTCAAAATCAAAAATTTCTTGATCAAGGTTTGACAGAAGAGCAAATTGAAACAGCAAATGCTATGAGTGGTTCTATGCAAAATCCTTTAATAATTTCTGCATTTGCAATAATTGGTAGTGCTATATTCGGTTTTGTTATTGCTGCTATTGCTGCTGCAATCATGAAAAAGTCCGAAGAAGAAACGTACTAAAAAATGGTTTAAAAGTTTTTAAGGTAAAAAAGTTCTAAAGTTGTATTCCAACTTTACAACTTTACAACTAAAAAATAATATGAATATTTCAATTGTAATTCCGCTTTTAAACGAAGCAGAATCTTTACAAGAATTACACGATTGGATTGCAAAAGTTATGCAATCCAATCGTTATTTATATGAAATTATTTTTATTGATGACGGCTCTACAGATACTTCTTGGCAAGTAATTGAAAAACTATCACAAAAAAACGAAGCTGTAAAAGGCATTCGTTTTCAAAGAAACTTTGGTAAATCGCAAGCTTTAGACGCTGGTTTTGCAATGGCAAAAGGCGTTGTAGTTATTACCATGGATGCAGATTTGCAAGACAATCCAGAAGAAATACCAGAATTATACGACTTAATTATTAAAGAAGATTTCGATTTAATTTCTGGTTGGAAAAAGAAAAGATACGACAACGTTATCACCAAAAACATTCCGTCTAAATTATTTAATGCCGCTGCCAGAAAAACTTCAGGACTAAAATTACACGACTTTAATTGTGGTTTAAAAGCGTACAAAAACGAGGTAATTAAAGCCGTAAAAGTTAGTGGAGAAATGCACAGATACATTCCTGTTTTAGCTAAAAACGAAGGCTACACAAAAATAGGCGAAAAAGTAGTGCAACACCAAGCCAGAAAATACGGAGAAACTAAATTTGGTATAGACCGTTTTGTAAACGGATTTTTAGATTTAATTACCATTTCTTTTCTATCAAAATTTGGTAAAAGACCCATGCATTTCTTCGGGCTTTGGGGTACTTTTATGTTTTTATTTGGTACATTCTCTGCACTTTATATTGGTATTATAAAACTGTACAAAGTTTACAATGGCATAAAAACAATATTGGTTACAGACAATCCGTGGTTTTATATAGCGTTAACTTCTATGATTTTAGGTACTTTATTATTTTTAGCTGGCTTTATTGGAGAACTCATCATTAAAACCAAAAACAATGAAAAACACTACGTTATTAGAGAAAAACTAAATTTCTAAACTATATATTTGTAAATTAAGCACAAAATTATATTTACCCTTTATTCCACCAAAAAAAATGAGCGAAATTCTAGACAAAGCAAAACTATGGTTATCTCCTATTTTTGATACTGAAACGCAACAAGAAATTCAAAATTTAATAGATACAAATTCAGATGCGCTAGCAGATCGTTTTTATAAAGATATGGAGTTTGGTACTGGTGGAATGCGTGGTTTAATGGGCGCAGGAACCAACAGAATTAATAAATATACTTTAGGTAGAGCTACACAAGGTTTGTCTAATTATTTGTTAGAAAATGTAAAAAAAGCACAAAAAAGTGTTGTAATTGCTTACGATTGCAGACACAATAGTAAAAAGTTTGCAAAAGTAGTTGCAGATGTTTTGTCTGCCAACAACATTAAAGTTTTTTTGTTTGACGATTTACGTGCAACACCAGAATTATCTTTTGCAGTAAGACATTTAAATTGTGATGCAGGTATTGTTTTAACTGCCTCTCACAATCCGCCAGAATACAATGGCTATAAAGTGTATTGGGCAGATGGCGGCCAAATTGTACCACCACATGATAATGGAATAATTAGCAAAGTAAACGCTTTAGATTTCTCTGAAATTAACTTTAATGCCAATGAAGATTTAATTGAGGTTATTGGTGCAGCTGTAGACAAAGCTTTTATTGAAGCTTCAGTAAAAAACGGCTCTTTATCTGATAAAGTAGATCGTAAAAACTTAAAAATTGTATTTACATCTTTACACGGAACTTCTATAATGTCCGTGCCAGATGCTTTAAAAAATGCAGGCTATACAGATGTGCATCTTGTAGCAGAACAAAGCAAGCCAAATGGCGATTTTCCTACAGTAAAATCTCCAAACCCAGAAGAACCAGAAGCCTTACAAATGGCCACTGATTTAGCCAATAAAATTGATGCAGATATTGTTATTGGTACAGATCCAGATTGTGATAGATTAGGTGTTGCTGTTAGAGATTTAGATGGCCATATGAAACTAATGAATGGGAACCAAACCATGGTTGTTATGACTGAGTTTTTACTAAAAAAGTGGAAAGAAACTGACAAAATAAACGGAAAACAATTTATTGGCTCTACTATTGTATCTACAGAATTGGTAAATGAAATTGCGGCAACCTATAATGTAAATACCAAAGTTGGTTTAACTGGTTTTAAATGGATCGCTAAAATGGTACGTGATTTCCCTGAACTGGATTTAATTGGTGGTGGAGAAGAAAGTTTTGGTTATATGGTTGGGGATTTTGTAAGGGATAAAGATGCAGTTACAGCTACTTTATTAGCCTGCGAAGTTGCTGCTTTAGCAAAACAAAATGACAGTTCTTTTTATGAAGAATTGTTACAAATTTATGTTCGAAATAATTTTTATAAAGAACACTTAATTTCGATTACCAAAAAAGGTATGGATGGTGCTGCAGAAATACAACAAATGTTAAGCGATATGCGTAACAATCCAATTACTGAAATTGATGGAGAAAAAATTGCCACACTTTCTGATTACAATAGCTCTGTAAAAAGAAATTTAATTACTGGTGAAGAAACTACTATAGATTTACCAAAATCTAATGTGTTAATTTATCAAACAGAAAAAGGTACCAGAATTGCTGCAAGACCAAGTGGAACAGAACCTAAAATAAAGTTTTATTTTAGTGTAAATTCTGTTTTAGATACAAAAGAAAACGCTCTAAAGGTTGAAGCTGAATTAGATGCTAAAATTCAGCGAATTATTAAAGAAATGAAATTGAATTAATGGGATATTTTAAAGATATTTTAAAATATGAAAAAAAGTATAGAAAATTTACAGTTCTAAATATTGTCTTTAATATTCTCTATGCTATTTTTAATGTACTTTCTGTATTAGCTTTTATACCTGTTTTAGGCATTCTATTTGAAACTGATAAAACTGTAATAAAGAAACCCGTTTATGAGAATTTAACAGGTATTGGTACTTATTTAAAAGAAAGCTTTTATTACATAATTTCTGAAAAAATTAAAAATGAAGGGTCTATTAAAACCCTTGTTTTTATTTGTTTATTGGCAATTTCCTTATTTTTCTTAAAAAACTTTTTTAGATATTTAGCATCTTACGTTATTACATTTTTAAGAACGGGTATTGTAAAAGATTTAAGAGACAATTTGTACAAAAAAATTGTAGAACTCCCTATTTCCTATTTTTCCGAAAAAAGAAAAGGAGATATTATTGCACGTATGACAGCAGACGTGCAAGAAGTAGAAACCTCTATACTAACCTCAATAGAAACAATTGTTAGAGAGCCTTTAACTGTAATTATAGCCATTTCTATAATGCTATTTATGAGCGTAAAACTTACCTTGTTTGTGTTTGTTTTATTACCTGTTTCTGGTTTTATTATCTCGTCTATCAGTAAAAAATTAAAGTCAAATTCTGTAAAAGCACAAAAAGAAACAGGTAATTTTCTTTCTTTTATAGAAGAAACTTTAACAGGCTTACGCATTATTAAAGGCTTTAATGCAGAACGTATTATTGAAGATAAATTTAATACCTCTACCACAAATTTTAAAAAACTAACCACTAGTGTTTTTCATAGAAAAACATTGGCATCTCCAATGAGTGAGTTTTTAGGTTCTGCCACTATAATTGCTATTCTTTGGTATGGAGGTACAGAAGTTCTATCGAACACAAGCGCTTTACAACCTGATGAATTTATGGGTTATATTGTGCTGTTTTATACCGTATTAAATCCTATAAAATTAATTACAACTACGTTTTATAACATTCAAAAAGGAGAAGCTTCTGCAGAAAGAATAATGCAGGTTTTAAATACAGAAAATGATATTGTAGACAAAGAAAACGCTTTAGTAAAGAAAGATTTCAAGCAGCAAATAACTTTTAAAAACATTTCTTTTAAATATAAAGAAGATTATGTTTTAAATGATTTTTCTTTAACGATAAATAAAGGAGAAACTGTTGCCTTGGTTGGACAATCTGGTAGTGGAAAATCTACTTTAGCCAACTTAATTACGCGTTTTTATGATATAAATAAAGGTGAAGTATTAATTGATGGTGAAAACATTAAAAACATTACTAAAAAATCTTTAAGAGATTTAATGGGTATTGTTGCTCAAGATTCCATTTTATTTAATGATACCATTGCTAATAACATTAAACTAGGTACACAAAACGCAACTGACGAAGAAATATTAGCAGCAGCAAAAATTGCCAATGCAGACGAATTTATTCAACCGTTAAAAGAAAAATACAATACCAATATTGGCGATAGTGGTAACACACTTTCTGGTGGTCAAAAACAGCGTTTATCTATTGCAAGAGCTGTTCTTAAAAACCCACCAATAATGATTTTAGATGAGGCTACCTCTGCCCTAGACACAGAATCTGAACAATTGGTGCAAGTTGCTTTAGAAAAAATGATGCAAAATAGAACTTCTATCGTAATTGCTCACAGATTATCTACCATACAAAAAGCAGATAAAATAGTGGTTTTACAAAAAGGTAAAATTGTAGAACAGGGAAAACATGAAGAACTTTTAGCAAAAAAAGGAGAATATTTTAAGTTGGTAACTATGCAATCTTTAAGCTAATTTATTTTCTTTTTAAAGTTTCGCTTTATAGGAAAAGTGTAAATAATCGCTAATTTTATATTGAAATAAATTAATTTAAGCGCTTAAATTCTTGTAAGCAATAGAGATTTTCACTCCTTTTAAATATAAAACCAAGAGCTCTTTACAAACACAGACAAACGCTATGTTTGCCTATTCCTTCTATAAAATCTAAAGTTTACAAACAATCACTTTCTGAATTAACGCTTTTCTAAACCATTTAAGCAAAAATAATTTTGCTGCTTTTGTTTTTCTTTCAAAAGGTTTTTATTAAAAAGTAAATCTTCTTTCGCATATTTTTCTTTATGAAATAAATGATAGACAATTGCTTTGTTTTTTACAGATTTCCCCTTAACACCTATAGCTTTTAATCTCCATTCTATATCGTTATCCTCACCTACTGCAGCTCTTACATAGTCTTCATCATAACCATTTACTTTAGAAATAGTTTTTTTGGAAATACCCCAATTGCAGCCAATTAACCATTTATTATTACTGTTGTAAGACAAATTTAAAAATGGACTGTAAATACCTATTTTTTTCTTTTTACTTTTAGAGAATAAGATGTTTAAAAAATTTAAACTTTTTAAATCAAATGTTTCTTTTAACTTTAAAGTAATGCGCTCAGAAAGCATTACTCTACGTCCTTTAAGCATTACATTTTCCTCAAAATTGTCTATATAACCTTTTATAAAATGTTTGTGTGGCACACAATCTCCATCAATAAAAACCAACAAATCTCCAGAAGCTTGCTTTATAGATTTATTTAACATTACGTTTTTTCTAAAACCTAAATCCTCATTTTGATTTGTGTGTTTTATAGGGAAATTATAAAGTTTTTTGAATTCTTTTAAATGTATCAATGTTTCCTCATTATTGTCATCTTCAGAAACAATAACTTCAAAATTAGTTACACTTTGATTGGCAAGTGCTTTTAAAATTAACCCTAAGTTTGTGTTGTTTTTATAATAAGAAATAATAACAGATACCATCATTTTTTTGTTATTAAATTTGCTTTTAAACCTAGTTTCTCTCCTTCTTTTATCATAAAATTAAAACAAGCTTTATGTTCATTTGGTATTTTACCTTCTAAAATAGCTTCTTTTATTGCTTCCTTTATCTGCCCAATTTCTCTACAAGGTTTTAAATTAAAAGTAGTCATAATTTCTTCTCCAGAAATTGGTGGCTGAAAATTACGCACTTTATCGCGTGCTTCCACTTCTTTTATTTTTTCTCTAACAAACTTAAAATTTTGATGATATTTTTTAAATTTCTTTGGATTTTTAGTAGTAATATCTGCTTCACAAAGCGTCATTAACGCATCAATATCATCTCCTGCATCAAATACCAAACGCCTCACTGCAGCATCTGTAACTTCGCTTGCCAAAACTATGGGTCTAGAACTTAATAAAACCATTTTTTGAACAAATTTCATTTTAGTATTCATTGGCATTTTTAACCTCTTAAATAATTTATAAACCATTTTAGAGCCTATAAATTCATGGTTATGAAAAGTCCAACCTACTTTTTTACTAAACTTTTTTGTAGGTGCTTTACCAATATCATGTAACAAAGCCGCCCAACGCAACCAAACATCTTGTGTGTTTTTTGCAATATTATCTACCACTTCTAATGTGTGGTAAAAGTTATCTTTATGCTTTTGCCCTTCAACCTCATCAACACCTTTTAAAGCAGTTAATTCTGTTATAATTAAAGGTAATAATTGTGTTTTTTCTAACAACAAAAAACCAATTGAAGGCTTTTCTGAAGAGAGTATTTTGTTTAATTCTACAACAATACGTTCTTTGGTAATTATAGTTAATCTGTTGGCATTATTTAAAATTGCGTCTAGTGATTTTTGCGCTATTTTAAAGTTTAATTGCGTTGCAAAACGAATAGCACGCATCATTCTTAAAGGATCATCAGAATAGGTAATATCTGGATTTAGTGGCGTTTTAATAATGCCATTTTGTAAATCTTCCATACCATTAAAAGGGTCTAGTAATTCTCCAAAACTACCTTCATTTAAACTTAAAGCGAGTGCATTTATAGTAAAATCTCTTCTATTTTGGTCGTCGTGTAAAGTACCTTCAGATACAGCAGGGTTTCTACTATTTTCTGTGTAAGATTCTTTTCTAGCGCCTACAAATTCAATTTCTACATCTTTAAAACGCAACATGGCTGTGCCATAGGTTTTAAATACTTGTACTTTTGGTTTGTTGGGTAATAGTTGAGATACTTTTAAAGCCAAATCTATACCACTGCCAATAGCAACAATATCTATATCTTTTGCAGTGCCCCTTTCTAGGAAAAAATCGCGCACAAAACCGCCAATTACATAACTCTTTAAGTTTAAATCTTGCGATGCTTTAGAAATTACTGTAAAAATTTCTGACGAAATTGCTTGTTTAAAATTTGTACTATTTTTTGACACAGAAATATATTTTAAAATACAAATTTACTATTTAAATAAGTTGATATAAAAAAAGACTGGTAATTATTTATACATTATATTTTTTATGCAACCAATCTTTTATAAATACTAATTTATTTGGTGGACATACATCTAAACTTTGCATGCATAAAAACAATTTGGTTTGTGTATTTTTTGCTTTTTCTAACTTAGACTTTAACCAAAAAAAAGGTTTCTTATAATTCTGAAAATAGATCAATTGATAGTCATTTAATAAAACACCCGTTTTATTTTTTATTTCTAAATGATTGGCTAAGCTTTGTATGGTAAATTGTTCTATGTTTCTGAATTTGTATTTAATATTTTTTTCAAGAATTTCTTTATTATTATCAAAAAAGGTAGCTAATGACGATTTTCTTATTGGATGCGCAATATGATGAAATTTGTAATACTTTTTAAAACCAAAAACTTTTGCCCCAGTTTCTTGCGCTAATTTATGACTTGGTCTTTTAGTTTTACTTTTCTTTTGAAAAACATACTTTAACTTTTTTATGAAAATATCTTCATTAAAAGTTTTCCAAAAACCTCTTAAAATAGGCTGTTGATTTATAAAAAAATCTTCAATTTTAGTTTCCTTTAAAAAAAATGTATCATCATTTAAGTAAATAAAATGCTCGGAAAGATTGGGTATTTTATATAATAAAGTTTCTATAGATCTTGAATTAAAAGTGGGTAAATACTCTAAATGATCTCTAAATATTTCTGTATGATCTACAATTTTTACTGTTGGATATAAGTGACTATTCTCCGTTAAAAATGCGGGTACCTGTTTATCTGTAACAATATAAATGGTACGCACAAATTTGGCATATTTTAAAATAGATTTAACGCAATATTCTATTTCATTTACTTGGTTAAACCGATTTGTTAATTCTTTTGAATTTAATACAGTTTTATCTTTTAAATACTTTTGTATTTTATCTTTATGCTTAGGTTCTTTGCCATCTACCCAAGTAATTACTGCATCAATAAGTAAAGGTTCAGTTGTTTTCATACTAAACCATTTTTCTATTTAGCAACCACAATTTAACGTAACGTGTTAAAACAGCGTATGCCTGAATTTTTGCCACTAAAAAACCTACAAAACCATCTAAAAAACCAAGCCTAATAATGTAATGGATAAAAAATCGTGCCGCAGGTTTTACCAAAATATGAAAAAGGTTTACTTTTTTCCCTTTTTCATGCAAATGTTGTGCTTGTAATGCAGCATAATGATTCATTTTAGCAATATAATGATCGTAAGAACGGTAAGAGAAATGGTCTATCTTATTTTTGAAAAAACCAAGTTTGCCACTCGCTTTTATGGTTTCATGAACCACGCCATTGTAGTTGCAATGTTCTTTTAAAAACAAACGAATTACTTTATCTCTTTGAAAACCGCTGTATTTTACTCTTTTACCTGCAAAATAAAACGCTCTTCTTACATAAAAACCAACAAAATCTTGCGGATTTTTAACGGCATTCTTAATTTCTAACTCAACTGCTGGTGTTACACGTTCATCTGCATCTAAAATATAAATCCAAGAATAGTTGGCTTGCGAAATCGCATAATTCTTTTGAGAAGAAAAATCATCAAACTTTCGCTTGATGATTTTTACATTTAATTCTGCTGCTATTTCTAACGTTTTATCTGTACTGTATGAATCTATAACAATAATTTCGTCTGCAAAATGTACAGATTGTATAGCATCTGCAATATGCAACTCTTCATTTAAAGTAGGTATAATTACCGAAATTTTTGTCATGAAAATTGTACTTTTTAAACGGCTACGTCATACTCACGCAAAGCATCGTTTAAAGAGGTTTTTTTGTTGGTACTTTCTTTTCTTCTTCCAATAATTAATGCACAAGGCACATTGTATTCTCCAGCGGCAAATTTCTTGGTATAACTACCAGGTATAACTACAGATCTTGCAGGTACTCTACCTTTCATTTCTACAGGCTCATCTCCAGTAACATCTATAATTTTAGTACTCATGGTTAAAACCACGTTAGCACCTAAAACCGCTTCTTTTTCTACTCTAACACCTTCAACAACGATACATCTAGAACCTACAAAAACACCATCTTCTATAATTACAGGCGCTGCTTGTAAAGGCTCTAAAACGCCACCAATACCAACACCACCAGAAAGGTGTACATTTTTACCAATTTGTGCACAAGAACCCACTGTTGCCCAAGTATCTACCATAGTACCTTCATCTACATAAGCACCAATATTTACATAACTTGGCATTAAGATTGTACCAGGTGAAAGGTAAGATCCTTTACGAGCAGAAGCACCAGGAACAACACGTACGCCTTGAGCCTCATAATCAGTTTTTAATGGCATTTTATCATGATATTCAAAAATACCTGCTTCTAAAGTTTCCATTTTCTGAATAGGGAAATACAAAACCACTGCTTTTTTAACCCATTCATTCACCTGCCAACCATCTGTGGTAGGTTCTGCAACTCTTAATTCTCCTTTATCCAATAAATCAACTACTTTTCTAATTGTATCTATTGTATTTTGATCTTTTAATAGCTCACGATTTTCCCAAGCTGCTTCTATAGTTTTTCTAATTTGTTCCATTTTAAAAATTTGTTTTTGCAAATATAATAGTATCTGTAAAATAGTTAGCGAAGATACATTTTTTAAACAAGTATTTCTGCTTTGTTTAAAAAACGTATTTTTGCCAAAAAGCGTATTTATGTCTAGAATTTTAGCGATTGATTTTGGTAAAAAAAGAACGGGAATTGCAGTTACCGACGAATTGCAAATAATAGCTTCTGGCTTAACCACTGTAAATACAGAAGAACTACTTCCTTTTTTAAAAGACTACATTTCTAAAGAAAAAGTAGCTCTTTTTTTAGTGGGTTTACCCAAACAAATGAATAATACAGATAGCGAAAGTGAAGTTTTAATTGCACCGTTTTTAGCAAAACTTCAAAAAGAAATACCCAATATTCCTGTAAAAAGAATAGACGAACGTTTTACTTCTAAAATGGCATTACAAACTATGATAGCTGGCGGAATGAAGAAAAAACAGCGCAGAAACAAAGCTTTGGTAGACGAAATTAGTGCTACCATTATTTTACAATCATATTTGTACAGTAAATTTTAAATTGTTTAGATTCATAATCTAAACTAAAAAAAAACGCTAAAACTACAGTATTGCTAAAATTCAAAAGTAAAAATTGGTAATTCGCAATTCTAAGTTGTATTTTTGCACTCGTTTTAAAGAAAATAAATAAATGATTTTACCCATAGTTGCTTACGGAGATCCTGTTTTAAGGAAAGTTGCTGCAGAAATAGATAAGGACTATCCAGATTTAGAGAAACTTATTGCCAACATGAAAGAAACCATGTACAACGCCTCTGGTGTTGGCTTGGCTGCGCCTCAAATTGGTAAAGCCATTCGTTTGTTTGTTATTGATGCCTCTCCTTTTGCGGAAGATGAAGAATTATCTGAAGAAGATAGAGCCGTTTTAAAAACATTTAATCGTGTTTTTATTAATGCAAAAATTTTAGAAGAGAAAGGTGATGAATGGGTTTTTAATGAAGGCTGCTTGAGCATACCAGATGTTAGAGAAGATGTTTTTCGCAAACCAAAAATAAAAATAGAATATGTAGATGAGAACTTTACAAAACAAACCGAAGAATTAGACGGTTTAGCAGCTAGAGTTTTTCAGCACGAATATGATCATATAGAGGGTATTCTTTTTACAGACAAACTATCTTCTCTTAAAAAAAGAATTATAAAAAAGAAATTGGCAAATATTTCTAAGGGAAAAATTAATGCAGACTACAGAATGCGTTTTCCACTTGCTAAAAAAGGTAAATAAATAAGAACTTAGTTAAACAGGTTTTCAAATAAAAATAAAATAATGGAATTCAGTAAAATTATTTCAGTAGCTGGTAAACCCGGTTTATATCAAGTAGTATCTCAGTCTAAAAATGCAATTATTGTTGCTTCTTTATCAGATGATAAAAGAATTGCTGTTAATGCTACTCAAAATGTGAGTTTGTTAGAAAATATTGCAATTTATACATACGAAGAAGACTTACCTTTATTAGATGTATTTAAAGCAATTTATGTCAAAACTGAAGGTGCAGAAGCAATATCACACAAAGAAAGTGGTAAAAAATTAGAGGCTTTTTTTACTGAAGTATTGCCAAATTATGACGATGAAAGAGTGTACACTTCTAATATTAAAAAGGTAATACAATGGTTTAATATTCTGGTAAAATCTGGTATGGATTTTTCTAAAATTGAAGCTACTGCAGAAGAGTCTACTGAAGAAAAATAGACCTCAAAAAGCTTATCAAACCACAAATAAATAATGTCATTTCTACTAAAATAGAAATGACATTTTAATACCACCACATTTTGAATAGCAGAAAAGAACAATTAGCCGCATTTAATAGATTGTTAGATATAATGGATGATCTTAGGGAAAAATGTCCTTGGGATAAAAAACAAACTTTAGAAAGTTTACGCCATCTTACAATTGAAGAAACTTATGAGCTTGCAGATGCTATTTTAGACAACGACTTACCAGAAATTAAAAAAGAATTGGGAGATGTGTTATTGCATATTGTATTCTATGCAAAAATTGGTAGTGAAAAAAAAGCTTTTGATATTGCAGATGTTACCAATGCTATTTCAGATAAATTAATAGACAGACACCCTCATATTTATGGCGATGTTACTGTAGAAAACGAGGCAGATGTAAAACGAAACTGGGAACAACTAAAGTTAAAAGAAGGTAAAAATTCTGTTTTAGAAGGTGTGCCTAAAAGTTTACCAGCAGTTGTAAAAGCCAGTAGAATTCAAGAAAAAGTGGCGGGTGTTGGTTTTGATTGGGAAAAACCAGAGCAAGTTTGGGAAAAAGTACAAGAAGAATTAGCTGAATTAAACGAAGAAATTAAAGCAGGCAACAAAGAAAACACAGAAAAAGAGTTTGGTGATGTTTTGTTTTCTATGATAAATTATGCGCGTTTTATAGATGTTAATCCGGAAAATGCTTTAGAAAAAACGAATAAAAAATTTATAAATCGTTTTCAATTCTTAGAAAAAGAGGCTAAAAAAGCAGGAAAAAATATTGCAGATATGTCTTTAACAGAAATGGATGTTTATTGGGAAGCTTCTAAAAAATATTTTAAATAACCCGTTTATAAAAAACTAAACCAACATTAATTTTGCAATTATTTCCTCTCCTATTTCTTCGTTCATCATTTTAATTATTTTCTCTTTACCATAGCTTAACTCTTCACGCAAAACAGATGAAGTTAATTGTACAATTAACGTTTTATTTTGCAATTTAACAGAAGTGGTATGGGTTGCAACTCCTGGTCCCATCATTTTTTGCCAAGTTTCTTCTATTTTAATTTTTTGCATGCCTTTACTCAAATTATTTTCTTGAATAAAAAGCTGCATTAAATCTTTTACCGAAAAAGAATCGTTTTCTCTCTTAGCCATTTTTGGTTATTGGTTATTGGTTATTGGTTATTGGTTATTGGTTATTGGTTATTGGTTATTGGTTATTGGTTATTGGTTAAAGTTGAAAAAAGCAACACTACTTTGCACGCAAAAACGGATAAACTTATGAACAAAATTCACAACTTTAAAACTTTAAAACTTTAAAACTTTAAAACTTTAAACTTTAAACTTTTAAAACCTTAAAAAACTACAGTTCAAAAATTTCATAAGATTTATCGCTTTGTTTTAAAATAGACTCTGTTCTATCTTTGTGTGTATCTGTAACAAATATCTGTCCAAACTCGTCATTATTCACTAAATCAATAATTTGCAAAACTCTACTTTCATCTAGCTTATCAAAAATATCATCTAGTAATAAAATAGGCGTTACTTTAGATTGTTGTTTAATAAATTCAAACTGAGCAAACTTAAGCGCAATTAAATACGATTTCTGTTGCCCTTGAGAACCAAACTTTTTAATAGGATATTCTCCAATATTAAAACTTAAATCGTCTTTATGTATACCAGCAGTAGTATATTGCACCATTCTATCTTTATCTAAAGACTTTTGTAATAAATCTTCTATAGAAAAATCGTGTAACTGACTTTTATACACCAAGTCTACACGTTCATTATCACCAGAAATAATGGTATATTTTTCATTAAAAATTGGGATAAAGCTTTCTAAAAAATCTTTTCTTACTTCATAAATACTGCTTCCATACGTTGCTAATTGCTCATTATAAACATTTAAATTTAAAGCATCAAATGTTCTATTGGCCGCAAAATATTTTAATAATGCATTTCTTTGACTTAAAACTTTATTATATGCCAATAAATCTTGTAAATACTTTTTGTTTTGTTGCGCTATTACACCATCTATAAATTTTCTTCTGGTATCACTACCTTCAGTAACCAAATCTCTATCTGCTGGCGATATAATTACCAAAGGAAGTTGACCTATATGTTCAGAAAACTTCTCGTAATTTTTACCATTTCGTTTTAAAACTTTCTTTTGCCCTTTTTTTAGGCTACAAACCATTTTCTCATTCCTATCATTTAAAAAATAATCTCCTTCCACCATAAAAAAAGATTCTCCATGTTTTATATTCTGCCCAGCAACAGAATTAAAGTAACTTTTTGCAAAACTCAGGTAATAAATAGCATCTAAAACATTGGTTTTACCCACGCCATTGTTGCCTACAAAACAATTTATTTTCTCTTGAAAATCAAAAGATTGCGATGTTATATTTTTAAAATTAACTAAAGAAAGTTTCTGTAAATACATTAATAAAAAAAGGTCTTTAAAATGATTTGCAAATTATTGAAAATTTTGCGAATTATAGACTTTTAAAATCCAATTAAAAAAACTATTTTTGTCGCCACTAATTTTTAAGGAAATATGGCAACGTACAAGAAAAAATATAAAGCAGAAGGTAAAAAGCAGCAACAGCAAGTTGAAGAAATGGAAAGCACAACCGCTGAAGTTTTTAATACATTAGATGAAACTGCTTCTAAATCTGAACAATGGATAGAAAAAAATAGCAAACCACTTTTTTACTCTTTGGTAGCAGTTGTAGTGCTATTTTTAGCCTATTTAGGTTACAATAAATATATTGTAGCGCCTAAGGAATTAGAGGCATCTAACGAATTGGCTTTTCCAAGAAAATACTTTAACGAAGCTTCTACAGCTGGTTCTGGTATAGATTCTTTACTTACTTTAGGTTTAGAAGGTGCAGATGGTAAATTTGGTTTTTTAGATATTGCAGATTCTTACAGGGGTACAGATGCCGGTAATTTAGCAAACTATTATGCTGGTGTTTCTTATTTACAGATGAAGAATTACGAAAAAGCAATTAGTCATTTAGAAAAATTTGATTCAGATGATGCTTTATTAGGTCCTGTTGCATTAGGAGCAATTGGCGATGCTTTTGCAGATATAGACCAACCAGAGCAAGCTTTAGAATATTACGAAAAAGCAGCAAATAAAAAAGATAATACTTTTACAGCACCTTTATTTTTGTACAAAGCTGGGCAAACAGCTATGTTATTAAAAGAGTTTGGTAAAGCAGAAAATTTATTTTCGCAAATAAAAGCAAACTACCCAAAATCTGAACAAGGTATAGCTATAGAAAAATTTATAAATGCAGCTAAATACGCTAAGCAATAATAAGTAGGCAGTAATTCAGTTTACAGAAGGTTGTCAAGTTGCTAACTGATGACTGAGAACTAAAGACTGAAAACTGAGGACAGAAGACTCAAAATATGGCAACAACAAATTTATCTTACTACGATAAAGCTACAATCCCAAATGCGAAATCTTTTCGATTTGGGATTGTGGTTTCTGAATGGAATCAAGAAATTACTGAAAACCTTAAAAAAGGAGCTATTGCTACTTTACAAGATTGTGGGGCAATTGCAGAAAACATAGTTTCTTGGAATGTGCCTGGTAGTTTTGAACTTGTATATGGTTGTAAAAAAATGATACAATCTCAAAAAGTAGATGCTATTATTGCCATTGGAAACGTAATTCAAGGAGAAACTAAACATTTCGATTTTGTTTGTGATGGCGTAACACAAGGTATTATAGATTTAAATGTTAAATACGATGTACCTGTAATTTACTGTGTATTAACAGACAATACCAAACAACAATCTTTAGACAGATCTGGTGGTAAATTAGGTAATAAAGGTATAGAATGTGCTGTTGCTGCTGTTAAAATGGCTGCCATTAAAAATTCTGATAGATCTTCTGATAGTATTGGATTTTAATAAAAATACGCTTTATTTTAAGAATACTTTTAACATCAGATTTAAATACAATTTCTTTATTTTTTTTTAAATTTGATAAGCTTTTTAAATTGGTATAAACATTAATTTACAACTAAATTAATAAACCAATTAGATAAAATATTATGGGATTTTTAAAACGTACAAATAAAAAATTTAATTATCAGCCTCGTTATTACAAAGGTGAAGGTAATCCTTTTAAAATTGAGCATAAACTGGATCAATTTAGAACAACTGCGGGTAAAAACAAAGGTTTTAAAGGCAAATTTAGTGATGCTATAGACGATTTAAAAAATCCAGATAAAACTGTAAACAAAACACTTATAATTATCATCTCTATTTTAGTATTTATTTTCTTATACATCATAGATTTCGATTTATCTATATTCACAAAATAATTAATGTCTGACATTATTCAACTTTTACCAGATCATGTTGCCAACCAAATTGCAGCAGGAGAAGTAGTACAAAGGCCAGCTTCTGTAGTAAAAGAGTTGCTAGAGAATGCTATAGATGCAGGTGCAACCAATATAAAGTTACTACTTAAAGACGCTGGTAAAACGCTTATTCAAGTTATAGACGATGGCAAAGGAATGAGTGCTACAGATGCAAGAATGTGTTTTGAGCGCCATGCAACTTCTAAAATACGAAAGGCAGAAGACTTATTTAATTTAAGTACCAAAGGTTTTAGAGGCGAAGCTTTAGCATCTATTGCTGCTATTGCTCATGTAGAATTAAAAACAAAAGAAGAAAACCAAGAATTAGGTTGCGCTATAAAGATTGAAGGCAGTAAAATTATATCTCAAGATTTTGTTTCTACAGGGAAAGGAACCAGTTTAGCGGTTAAAAATTTATTTTATAATATTCCTGCAAGAAGAAATTTCTTAAAATCAGACACTGTTGAAACAAGGCATATTGTAGACGAGTTTCAAAGAGTAGTTTTGGCTCATCCTAATATTTCGTTTTTACTACATCACAATAACAACGAAGTTTATAATTTAAGAAGTGGTAATTTAAGACAACGTATTGTTGCTGTTTTTGGTGGTAAAATGAATGAAAAATTAGTACCTATAAATGAAGTTACTGATATTTTAACAATAGAAGGTTTTGTTGCGAAACCTGAATTTTCTAAAAGAAAAAGAGGCGAACAGTTTTTCTTTGTAAATGATCGTTTTATTAAAAGCTCTTATCTGAATCATGCTGTGGTTAATGCTTTTGATGGCTTGCTAGAAAACGGAACACATCCCTCCTATTTTTTGTATTTAAAAGTACCAACAAATACAATAGATATAAATATTCACCCCACAAAAACAGAAATAAAGTTTGATAATGAAAAAGCTTTATATGCCATGTTACGTGCTACTGTAAAACACAGTTTAGGCCAGTATAATGTTGCACCTGTTTTAGATTTTAATAGAGATGCTAACTTAGATACACCATACACTTACAAATCAAACACTAAAGTTGCAAGCGTTCCTAAAATTTCTGTAGATCCTAATTTTAATCCGTTTAAAGAAGAAAATCCACCTAAACAAACTAAAGCAGTTCTTCCTTTTAAAAGAGAAAAGAATACAGAAAGTTGGGAATCTTTATACACTTCTTCTGCTGCCGTTATTGAAAACGAACAAGAACAACTTTTTGAACATAAGCAAGAAGAAAAAACGCAAAAAACGTTTCAAATTCAGCGCAAATATGTGTTGAGTTTAATTAAATCTGGTGTGGTTTTAATCAATCAATCTTTAGCGCATCAAAGGGTTTTGTACGAAGAGTTTTTAGAAAGCATCACTATTAAAGAAGCCAATAGTCAACAATTACTATTTCCTGTAAAAATTTCTTTTTCTTCCGCAGAAATAGAAATGATTTATACCATTAAAACAGAGTTAGAAAATGCTGGTTTTTCTTTTGATGAATTTACCAAAGCCAGTGTTACCATAAAAGGAATACCTGTTTCTGTTACAGAAAGTAAAATAACAATTATTTTAGAAGAGTTGCTAAATGATATAAATTTAGAAGTACCAGACGCAAGTTTTAGTCATTTTGATGTTATGGCAAAATCTTTTGCAAAAACATTGTCTATAAAAACAGGTACATTACTATCAGAAAAAGAGCAAGAAGGCTTGGTAAACGACCTCTTTTCTTGCAAAGAGCCTAGTGTTTCACCTTTTGGTAAAGCTACTTTTAAAACATTAACGTTAAACCAAATAGATAATTTATTTAATAGTTAATTATGGGGAAACTTACAGAAGGTATCAAACACTTAATTATTATAAATGTAATTCTATTTATTGCACCACAATTGCTAAAATTAGATTTTACAAATATATTGGCCTTGCATTTTCCTAAAAATGATAATTTCGGAATTTGGCAATATATTACTCACATGTTTATGCATGGTAGTTTTCCGCATATTTTATTCAACATGTATGGTTTATGGGCTTTTGGTACACCTTTAGAGCAAATGTGGGGCAAAAAAAAGTTTTTATTTTTTTATTTCTCTGCAGGTTTAGGTGCAGGAATAATATATACACTAGTTAATTATTATCAATTTAATAATGCTTTTGAAAAACTAATTGAATTAGGTTCTACAAAATCAGAAATTTTGGAACTAATGAATCCTACTCTAGTTTATAAAAATGAATATTTACAAACGGTTAATTCGCTATACGCAACTCCTGCAGTTGGTGCTTCTGGTGCAGTTTACGGAGTTTTAGCCGCTTTTGGGTTGTTTTTTAAAGATGCTAAACTCGCTTTACTATTTTTTCCAGTGCCTATTGCTGCAAAATACTTTATTCCTGTAATGATTTTGGGTGATTTATTTTTTGGAATGACAAAATATTCAATTGGCAATGTAGCACACTTTGCACACGTTGGTGGCGCTTTAATAGGATTTCTAATCGCTTTTTACTGGAAAAAAAATCAATTTAAAACAAATTAAATGGGTTTTATAGATAACATAAAATATAAGTTTAATACGGGTAGTATTATAGAAAAATTAATTTACATAAACGTAGGTATTTTTGCGGTAACCTTACTTCTAACAATTGCTCAAGGTCTTTTTAGAGGGCAACCAACTTTTATTGTAGAATGGTTTGCATTAGATGATAATTTATCTGAATTGTTTACCAAACCTTGGTCTTTGATATCCTATGGTTTTTTACACTCTGGTTTTATACACCTACTTTTTAATATGATAGGTTTGTACTTTATTGGCAATCTATTCATTCAATATTTTACCCAAAAACAAGCCTTACAATTTTATTTATTAGGTACACTTTTTGGCGGATTTTTCTATCTATTTAGTCAAAACTACTTTCCGCTTTTCGAAGGAAGTTCTTCACGTTTAGTAGGGGCTTCTGCAGGTGTTTCCGCAATTTTTATTGGCTTGGCAACGTACATGCCCAATTATCAAATTAATGTACGTTTACTAGGTTATATAAAATTATGGCATTTGGCAGCAGTTTGGTTAGCATTTGATCTTGTGGGTTTAATAGGACCTAATGCTGGTGGTAGTTTTTCTCATTTAGGTGGTAGTTTATTTGGCTTTTTATTTGTAAATCAAGCAAGTAATAAGAAAATTGATATTTTTGGTAGTATTTTTTCGATATTCAAAAGAAAAGAAAAACCATTACAAACGGTATACAAAGCGAAAACAAAATCTAAAAACACAACAACAACACCTACAAATAATAATCAGAAGAAAATAGATGAAATTTTAGATAAAATTAGTAAATCTGGCTACGATACATTAACGAAAGCCGAAAAAGAGTTTTTATTTAAACAAGGTAAAAGTTAAATGAAGAAATTATCTTTTTTAAATAAGTTTCTATATTTAGTCAATTCATTAATTGCAACTTTATTACTATTGTCTTTTTTATTGCCTTATATTTCTCCAGAAATAATCCCTTTTTCTGGAATTTTAAGTCTTTTTGCACCAGTATTATTAATTGTAAATATTGGTTTTGTTATTTATTGGATTTTAAAATTAAAAAAGCATTTTCTACTTTCTTTAGTAGTTTTATTAATAGGTTGGTTTGTAGCAACTCCTTTTTATAAAATGTCTGATAATAACTCTTCATTAAATTCAGATTTAAAGATAATGAGCTACAATGTAAAATCATTTGATTTATTTCATAAGAATAAAAAAGAAACAAAACTTGCAAATGGGTTTCACTTTATTTCAGATAAAAATCCTGATGTAATAGCCATTCAAGAATACTATCAAACCAAAAAAAACAAGTTTGTTTTTCCTTATAAATTTGTGAACTTAAGATCTAAAAAAAGTAAATATGGTATGGCTATTTATTCTAAATATAGAATTATAAATAGTGGTTCTTTAGATTTAAAAAGCGAGGGAAATAACATTATTTTTGCAGATATTATTAAAAATAAAGATACCATAAGGGTTTACAATGCGCACTTTGAGTCTTTAAGAATAAAACCTAACGAAGAAAATTTCGGGGAAAAAAATTCTGAAAAATTAATAGCAAGGGTTGGTAATTCTTTTAAAGAACAAGCCAAACAAACCCAGGTTTTTTTAGCCCATAAAAAAACTTGGAAGGGCAAAATAATAATTTGTGGCGATTTTAATAACACTGCTTACTCTTGGATGTACAAACAAATTTCTGAAAATAAAAAAGATGCTTTTATAGCAGCAGGTAAAGGTTTTGGTAAAACTTTTAATTATTGGTTTCCTGTAAGAATCGATTTTATTTTAACAGATGAAGATGCCATTATAAATCAGTTTAAGACTTTTACAGTAGATTATTCAGATCATTTTCCTATACAAGCAAAAATTAATTGGAGTAATTAATAACTTCTTTTTTGAATTGCAGCGTAAGATTTTTCTTCTATTTTGTTTTTTAAAATTTTTGTAAAAAAAGCAAACATCTGCTTAAACCTGGCCATTTTTAAAGAAAAATAACTGAATTTTAAGAGCCTACCGAATTTTTCTTTTAAATCTTGCTCGTATTTTTGTAAATTTTCTACAGAAAAATCACTTTCCTGCAAACATCGCTCAATATTTTTAGCTGCTATAATACCAGACATCATTCCTGTTCCTATTCCTTCTTTATAAAAAGGGTTCGCCAAACCTGCAGCATCACCAACTAAAACAAATTTATTTCCAAAAATTTTATGTTTCCCAAAGTGAAAAGGTATAGACCAACCACGCCAATTCCCTACTCTTCTGCCATCTATAAATTTATGTTTTACTTTTTTATGTCGTTTAATAATGGCGTTAATTTCATCAATTAAATTAATATTATGCTTTTTAATAAGGTCTGCTCTTCCTCCTAAACTTACATTAACTTGACCGTCAGCTAAAGGAAAAATATAAAAAAACAAAGGCATTTTTTTATAAATCAATCTTATTTCTGCTACATTTTCTTTGGCTAAAAGCACGTTTTCAAAATACCCACAAACAAAAGTAGAAGCTAGTTTTTTAGAAATTTTTTCACCAACTAAATTGCTATATACTTTAGACTTCACACCATCTGCACCAACCACTAACTTGGTCTCAATTTGTTTTCCGTCTTTTAAAGTAATTAAAATATTGTCTTTGTGTTCTTTTAGTGTTTTTACGCCATTTCCAAAAATGGTTTTTGCGTACTTTTTATTCAAATGATTCACTAAAAAATCATCAAAATCTATGCGTTTTGCATAAGAGATAACCATATCTCTTTTTTGAGTTTCCTTAAATTCTACATGATGTAAATTATCTGGATGAAACTGTATTTTTTTACTGTGTATAAACTTCGGATTGTTTAAAAAATCATAAAACAAGCCTTCTCCTAAAATTTTTAGAGAACGATATGCATAAAGTATCAAACCATCTCCACAAGTTTTATCTCTAGGAAAAACAGCTTTATCTATAATGTAATGATGAATTTTTAAGTTAGACAACATTATAGAAGTGGCACTTCCTGCAGGACCTGCACCAACAATACAAACCGCTGTTTTTTCAATATTTTGCATAACAGTAGCAAAGATATAAAAGAAAAAGAGGAAATCTATTTTTGAAACTTTTGGGTGTAAAATAATTGCACAATATTTTGACTCTAAACTATCTGCAATTATAATATAATTTGATATTTAGTCTCTAATAGTTGTAAATCTTTATTTATGGCAGAACTCTCTATCTTAAAATTTAATTTTTCTAGTATTTTTTTTGAAGCAATATTTTCATCAACTACATAAGCAATTAACTTTTTAAAACCTCTATTTTTACAATAGAAAAGTAAACCTTTACAAGCTTCTAAACCAAAACCTTGTCCCCAATAATCTTCTATAAATCTATACCCAATTTCGTCGTCTAAACCTTCTTTTACCAAAGCTAACGTGCCAATAAATTGTTTATCTGTCTTATTTACAATAGCATAAATCCAAAAATCATTGTCCGCTTTTTGATATCTTGCTATTAAATTCAACAATTCTATTTTATTTTCCGCAAAACTTTTTACTTCACCATCTGCATATTTTAAAACATTGGGGTTGTTTTGTAATTTATAAAAAGAAGATAAATCTTCTAATTTAAGTTTTCTAATAAGTAATCTTTCTGTTTCAAAAATCATGAATAATATTGTACTTTTGAGAACTCTAAAAGTACTTAAATGAACCTAGAAAAAAAAGTTGCTTTTTATACTTTAGGATGCAAATTAAATTTCTCTGAAACCTCTACCATTGCAAGAAATTTTGTAAATGAAGGTTTCAAACGTGTGGAATTTGAAGAAAAAGCAGACATTTATGTGATTAACACTTGCTCTGTTACAGATAATGCAGACAAGCGTTTTAAAAGTATTGTAAAAAATGCTTTAAAGAAAAACGATGATGCTTTTTTAATTGCTGTAGGCTGTTATGCACAATTAAAACCAGAAGAATTAGCCGCTGTAAATGGTGTAGATTTAGTTTTAGGAGCAACAGAAAAATTTAATGTTACTGCTTACATTAACGATTTAACCAAAAATAATGTTGGTGAGGTACATTCTTGCGAAATAGCTGATGCCGATTTTTATGTAGGATCTTATTCTATTGGAGACAGAACTCGTGCTTTTTTAAAAGTACAAGATGGTTGTGATTATAAATGCACTTATTGCACAATACCTTTAGCACGTGGTATTTCTAGAAGTGATACTTTGGAGAATGTAATTGCAAATGCCAAAGAAATATCTGCCAAAGGCATTAAAGAAATTGTACTTACAGGCGTAAATATTGGCGATTATGGTAAAGGTGAATTTGGTAACAAAAAACACGAACATACTTTTTTAGAATTGGTTAAAGAGTTAGATACTGTAAACGGAATTCAACGTTTACGCATCTCTTCTATAGAGCCAAATTTATTACAAGACGAAACTATTAGTTTTGTGGCAAATTCTAATTCTTTTGTACCGCATTTTCATATTCCTTTGCAATCTGGTAGTGATGTTTTATTAAAGAAAATGAAACGACGTTATTTAACAAATACCTACACCAATAGAGTTGCAAGAATTAAAGAAACCATGCCTAATGCTTGTATAGGTGTAGATGTTATTGTTGGTTTTCCTGGTGAAACCGATGAAATCTTCTTAGAAACTTATAATTATTTAAACGATTTAGATATTTCCTATCTTCATGTTTTTACCTATTCTGAAAGACCAAATACAGAAGCTGTAGACTTTGCTGGTGTTGTTCCTAAAAAAACTAGAGCCAAACGCAGTAAAATGTTGCGTGGTTTATCTGCAAAAAAAAGACGTGCTTTTTATGAATCGCAACTGGGTAATTCTTTAACCGTTTTATTTGAAAACGAAAATAAGGAAGGTTATATACAAGGATTTACAGAAAACTATGTAAAAGTAAAAACCCCTTGGAATCCAGAACTAATAAATACTTTACACACAATTACTTTAACAGAAATTGATGTTGATGGTTTGGTTAGATTTGAATTTACAAGTGCACTAGTTTAAATTTTCTTTGATTTGCCTATTTGAATTGTATTAAAATAAATAATGAAAAAAATTCCTATCTATTTTATGCCTGGACTGGCTGCTAGCCCAGAAATTTTTGAAAATTTAACCTTAGATAAGGAAAAGTACAGTTTACATTACCTAAAATGGATTGCTCCTTTAGATTTAGATGAAGGTATAGCCAATTATGCATATAGATTAAGCGCTTTTATAAAAGAAGAAAATCCTGTTTTAGTAGGTGTCTCTTTTGGCGGAATTTTGGTTCAAGAAATGGCTCTGTTTGTAAAACCAAGAAAAGTAATTATTATTTCTAGTGTAAAAAACCAAAATGAATTGCCTCAAAAATTTAAGTTTGCGAAGTTTACCAAAATATATAAATTATTTCCAACCAAAGTTGTAGAAAACTTTGAGCAATATGCACAATATTTTTTAGGAAAACCATTGAAGAAAAAAGCAGATTTATATAAGAAATACCTTTCTGTAAGAGACAAAACCTACTTAAAATGGTCTATATACAATGTTTTAAAATGGAAACAACTAAACCCTATAAAAAGCATTGTACATATACACGGCAATAAAGACACCGTTTTTCCTATTAAAAACATTAAAAACTCTATAGAAATTAAGGGAGGTACACATGTTATGATTTTAATGAAAGCCAAACAAATAACTAAAATTATTGATACCGTTTTAACTTGTTAAAACAATCGTGTTTTCTTACATTTATCGTTGAAACTGTATATTATGAAAGGAACACATAGATTTTTAATACTTACCAGTATTTGTACTTTAGCATTACTTTTTTTTAATGGAATAAATCAAAATACTGCAAAAAAAGACAAAGGTTTAGAACCTGAAGAGACTCAAACACACGAGAGCTACAAAATAAAAGCACTAAAATTACCTGAGAATTTAAATTTAGCTGGAGAAAGAGTTCCTGTAGAAATTAATGATGTAAAAGAAAGAATGGAAAGAGAATTGTTAGTAAATACGTACTGGCAATCTAATGGCATATTACTTATTAAAAGAGCAAACAAATACTTTCCTTTATTAGAGCCACTTTTAGAAAAATATGGTTTACCAGACGACTTTAAATTTTTAGCACTGGCAGAAAGTGGTTTTATAGATGAAACCTCTACTGCAGGAGCAGCAGGAATGTGGCATTTTTTAAAAGCTACAGGCAGAGAATATGGCTTAGAAATAAACAAAAACGTAGATGAACGTTACAATATTGAAAAATCGACCAAAGTTGCCGCGGAATATTTAAAAAAATCTAAAAAAAGTTTAGGTTCTTGGACGCTAGCTGCTGCTGCCTATAATGCTGGTAATTATGGTGTTTCTAAGAGGTTAAAAGAACAAGAAGTAACTACTTATTATGATGTAAAGTTACCAGATGAAACAGAACGCTATATTTTTAGAATTTTAGCTTTAAAAGAAGTAATTAACAATCCTAAAAAATATGGTTTTGTATTTGAAGATGAGGATTTATACAATTTAAAACCTACTACAACAATTAAAGTTGACACGGCAATTACAAATATTACCCGTTTTGCAAAACAATACAATTTAAACTATAAAGAGTTTAAAATTTATAACCCTTGGTTAAGAGAAAATAAACTGAACAATAAAAGTAGAAAATTGTATGAAATTAAAATACCTGTAAATTAATTTTATAAAATTTCTTTTACACGACCTACAAGACCAGAAGACAACTTAACTTTAATACCATAAGGATGGTTAGGAGATTTTGTTAAAATCTCTGCCACTACTCCCTCTGCAGTTATTCCTGATTTCTGATTTTGCTTTTCTACAATTTTAACAAACTGTCCAATTTCAATATTTTTTCGTTTTCTAGAGTCAATCATTATTTTTGGTTTACAAGTGCAAAATAAGTTAATTTTTAAAATAAAGTATTTTTAGAAAAAAGTAACGAAATAATAGAGCAAAAAAAAACCTATCAATCTTTGATAGGTTTTCTTTAAAAAATTAACTAGTAATAATATATAATTATATAACTCTTACGTTTACTGCGTTTAATCCTTTTCTTCCATCTTGTAAGTCAAATTCAACTTCATCGTTTTCACGAATTTCGTCAACTAATCCTGACACATGTACAAAATGTTCTTTGTTTGTTCCTTCTTCAGTGATGAATCCGAATCCTTTAGATTCATTGAAAAATTTTACGGTACCTTTATTCATTGTAATAAATATTAATGTGCTGCCTGTTTAATTACGAACAGCGCTTATTGAATTGCAAATATAGAACCAAAAAAACGAATATGATATACTATTACCATATTCTTTTAGTTAAATTATGTTAAATATTGATAATTAAGCTCTTAACCCTATTAAATTCCTCAATAATTTCCTCAAAAACTTCTTTTACTGGTTTTATTTGATGAATTAATCCTGCAATCTGACCAATTTCTAACTCTCCATTTTCTAAATCTCCTTCAAACATTCCTTTTTTTGCCCTGGCTCTTCCTAATAGTTTTCTTAAATCTTTTGTTGTTGGGTTTTGTTGATACAGCTCTTGCACTTCATTATAAAACTTATTTTTAACCAATCTTACAGGTGCTAATTCTTTTAATGTAAGCTGTGTATCACCATCTTTAACATCTACAATTGTATTCTTAAAATTAATATGTGCAGATGATTCTAAAGTAGCTGCAAACCTACTGCCTATTTGCACTGCATCTGCTCCCAAAACCATAGCTGCCAACATTCCTCTCCCTGTACCAATTCCGCCAGCGGCGATTATAGGAATTTTAACTTGCTCTTTTACCATAGGTATTAAAGTAAAAGTGGTGGTTTCTTCTCTTCCATTATGTCCGCCAGCTTCAAAACCCTCGCAAACAACAGCATCTACACCTGCTGATTCTGCTTTTAGCGCAAATTTTACTGAACTTACTACATGCACCACAGTAATTCCTTGTTCCTTTAAAAAATTAGTCCACGTTCTTGGGTTTCCTGCGGAAGTAAAAACAATTTTCACACCTTCCTCTATAATAATATCCATTATTTTTTCAATTTCTGGATACAACATGGGTACATTTACACCAAAAGGTTTTTTTGTGGCTTTTTTGCATTTTTGAATGTGTTCTCTTAAAACCTCTGGATACATAGAACCTGCGCCAATTAAACCCAATCCACCTGCATTAGAAACGGCTGCTGCTAGTTTCCAACCAGAAACCCAAATCATACCACCTTGTATTACTGGGTATTTTATATTGAATAATTTTGTGATGCTGTTTTGCATTACTGCTTAATAATTTTAATAGTTTTCTGCTGATTATCTTTAGTAATTTTCAAAAAATAAATACCACTATTTAATAAGGAAATATCAATTTGATTGATAGTGTAATTAATTTGTGGTTTTATTTGTTTTCCTAAAACATCAAATAATTCTAATTGGTAAGATTTTAAACCATCTGCAAGACCATCAACATTAAAAATAGTTGCAGTAGGATTTGGAAATACCTTAAGATTTATAAAGTTATTATATAACAAGGATGCTGTAGATGCTTTGTAATTTTGTAAAGCCTGATCAAAATTAGGGATTCCATAGCCATGTTGTGCTGTTGGGTTCACATATCTGTCTGCAGATGTATATACTGCTTCTTTTAAGTAGGCATTCCAGTTTTTAGGAAGTGTTTTAGATGAAGATTTTAATAAAAAACCTGCATTATCATTTAAACAAGCAATTAAACCCGCCATAATTGGTGATGAAAATGATGTTCCACTAAAATTTACAACTTCCCCAGAAATATGATGAATTACGGCTGATGCACCGCCCATTGCTAAAATTTCTGGTTTTATGCGTCCGTCAAAGCTAGGGCCAAAAGAACTAAAGAAAGAAATGTTTCTATTTGCTGCTACACTACCCACTGTAATTACAGATTTTGCATCTGCAGGGGCAGTAATATATTTCCAAGCGCTATTGCCAGAATTTCCTGCAGAATTTACTACTAAAACACCTTTTTGAGATGCAATTTCTGCTCCTCTAGAAATAAATGTAGTTTTTCCATCCATATCTTGGTAGGAATAACTGTGATTTGGATTATCAAATGTTGAATAACCTAGTGAAGTATTAATTACATCTACACCCAAACTGTCTGCTTTTTCTGCAGCTTCTACCCAAAGTGTTTCTTCTAAAACCGTTTCAGACTCTACAATTTCAGTTATAAATAAATAAAATTTTGCATCTGGTGCAGTACCCACAAATTCGTCTTGAATATAGCCCCCAATTGTAGATAAAACATTAGTACCATGATTATTTCTGGTGTAAAAATTGGTATTTCTGTCTGCAAAATTATAACCTCCCAAAATTTGATTGTTATCTCTTAATCTTTTAAACGCTGGCAAAGTATTTACATTAGGAAAACCAGAATCCATAACCGCTATAATTTGGTTTTTACCTGTTAAACCTTGTTGATGTAAAAAATCTCCTTTTAACATTTTGATTTGAGTATCTGCTGCTCCATAATTAAAAGGTTTAGTAACATTTTTAAATTTGTTACTATGATTGTCCATGGCTGTTTTAGAGATAGTTTTGCTACTTGTGTTTAAAGATTTGTTGGCAAATTCTATATGTTTAATAAAAGAAAAATCTGTTTTTAATTCAGTTATTGCAGCTATAGTTCCTTGAATATGAATTGCATTTAACCATTTTGATTTTCCCAAAACAATAATATTATTGGCTTTTTTAATCTGATTGTAATAGCTTTTTTCTAAAGGAACATCTACGGAATCTAATTCGATTTGCAAATTAATTCTTCTATCTATTGCTCTTTGAGACAGCATCGTTAAAGGGTTCTCTATATAATTACTTGCGCTGGGTTTGTCTTTTAAATACACCCAAGCATCTTCTTGCTGTGCGAAAAAAGTGGTACTAACCAAAAGAAAAAAAAGTAAACCTATTTTATGCATTTTTTTATTTTATACTTTTTTAAAAGTACTGATTCTTGATAAAATATCAATAAAATTTAACGTTATGATTTTAAACGAAATTCTTTGTTACTGTAAGAAAGAAATATAAGGCTAAAAACTATCTTTTAAGAAGAGTTTAGCAAAGAATAGAAATTTATTTTATCCTCAAAATTTTGGTGAAATAAGATTTTTTTAGCAATGTTCATTCAACTGGCTATTTTTAATAAATTGCTTTGCAATTGCTCAAAATAGCTTTTACTAAGAAATAACACCAGAGCCTAAGAGTTCTTCATTTTTATACCAAGCCACAAATTGCCCTTCTTGTATAGCAGATTGTTTGTTTTCAAACTCAACAAATAAACCAGTTGCTACTTTATGCAAAGTCGCATTTTCTAGCGGTTGTCTGTAACGTATTCTTGCCTCAACTTTTAAGGTTTCTCCTATTTGTAGTTCTAAATCTTCACGAATCCAATGCAGTTCCTCATTTGAAACAAATAGTGTATTTCTATACAAACCTGGGTGATTTTTACCTTCACCTGCATAAATTGTGTTGGTGTTTACATCTGTTTCTATAACATATAAAGCTTCTTTTGTTCCACCAACATTTAAACCTTTACGTTGCCCTTTGGTAAAATAATGAGCACCTTGGTGTTTACCAACGCTCTTACCATCATCTTCATTATAAGAAAACTTGGTAGCAAAATGTTGTAATTCTTCTTCTTTTGAAGAAAAAACAGGAATTTCTGTTTGATACTGATCAAAATCTGATGGAATGGTAATAATATTACCTTCTTTTGGCTGTAATTTCTGTTGTAAAAATTCTGGTAAACGTACTTTTCCAATAAAACAAAGTCCTTGCGAATCTTTCTTTTCTGCGGTAATTAAATCTGCTTCTTTGGCTATTGCTCTTACTTCTGGCTTGGTTAATTCGCCAATAGGAAACAACGCTTTTGTGAGTTGTTCTTGAGACAATTGACAAAGAAAATAAGACTGATCTTTATTATTGTCTTTACCTGCCAATAGTTTATAAACCGGTTTTCCGTTAATGATTTCTTCGCCTTTTCTACAATAATGACCAGTTGCAACATAATCTGCACCTAATTTTAAAGCTATGTCCATAAAAACATCAAACTTTATTTCTCGGTTACACAAAACATCAGGATTTGGGGTTCTTCCCTTTTCATACTCGGCAAACATATAATCTACAATACGTTCTTTATATTGTTCGCTTAAATCTACTACCTGAAAAGGAATGTTTAATTTTTCTGCCACAATCATGGCATCATTAGAATCTTCTAACCACGGGCATTCATTAGAAATTGTTACAGAATCATCGTGCCAATTTTTCATAAAAAGCCCAATTACTTCATAACCTTGCTCTTTTAATAAATGTGCTGTAACGCTAGAATCTACACCTCCAGAAAGACCAACTACTACTCTTTTCATTCTTTATTTTTAAGGTGGCAAAGATAACAATTAGAAATGGTTTCTTTAAAATTTAAAGGCTATGGTTTGAGAAGTGAGAAGTGAGAAGTGAGAAGTGAGAAGTGAGAAGTGAGAAGTGAGAAGTGAGAAAATTAAACGTTTTCAAGAAATATTCAAGAAAATTGAAAAATATTTTGCGACTTTCAACCTTTCAACCTTTAAACTTTACCACTTTTAAACTTTTGAACTTTTAAACTTTTAAACTTTTAAAAAAAAATCAATTCTTTTTTTTAACCTTAAACTTTTTCTTCTGTTCTTTTTTTGTAGCAACTTCTCCATCCATATAATATTCCCATTCTCCAACACGCACGCCTTCTTTGTAATTACCCGTTTCTTTTAAGTTGCCATTTAATTCAAAGTATTTTGCTAAGCCGTTTTCTTTACCCGATTTAAAAGTTACCTCTTCAATTAAGCTACCATTACTCGCATATTTCTTTGTTATACCGTGCAGTAAACCATTTTCGTATGCTGCCAATTCAGTAATTTTCCCATCAGGATAATATACTGTTTGTTTACCATGTAACTTTCCGTTTGTGTTGTAATGTTCCTCAGACATTAAAGCGCCATCAGGATAAAAATATTTCCACTTACCCCTTCTTTTTCTGCCAGTTAAAGTACCTTCTGTTTTTAATGTTCCATTTAATCTAAAAAACTGCACTAAAAGCGAATCTGAATTTTTATAAAATGTTTTAATTATTGTAGGATAATCTGAGTTAGAAATATCATAAAATTTAAAAACACCAACTTCTTTTCCATTTTCAAATCTGCCTGTATAACGAATTCTTTTATTCGGATGATATTTTTTCCAAACACCAATTCTTTGGTTATTTTTATTGTATTGATTTATTTTTTGGGCTTTTATATCTTGTTTGATAAAAAAACAACACAAAAAACCCAAGAAAAAAGTTAGTCTTTTAATATGTATCATTACATTGTAATTTTAAACAAATATACAATAAAGCATTTGCAACACTCATGTCAACACCTAATCAACTTTATTTATTAACGCAGTTAAACAACATGCAAACTGCTGCTAAAGAAAACAGAAATAACGTTGCTAATATTGTGCTAGAAAACAAAAATTTATTTGCAGAATTGGTTAGCATAACTTTTTGGGCTGATGATAAAATTTCTATAAAAGCTGCTTGGATTTTAGAATGGATTTGCACACATGAAAGTATCGATTGGATTCTTCCGTATTTAGAGCAATTCACCCAAAACATTACTCATTTAAAATTTGATAGCGCCATAAGACCTTGTGCTAAAATTTGCGAACATTTGGCCAACGCTTATTTTCACAAAAAAGAAAACAAAACAAAAAAAACACTCACCACTCAGCAAATAGAAGCCATAGTTACTACTGGTTTTGATTGGTTAATTACACCACAAAAAATTGCAGTTAGGGCCTATACCATGAATACTTTGTATTTATTTGGGTTGAAAAATAGTTGGATTCATCCAGAATTAAAACACCTAATAGAAAGCAAAATAATTCATGAAAGCAAAGGCACCAAAGCCCGTGGAAAACAAATTCTTTTATTGATTGAAAAACATAAGAAATTTGAATAATAAATGTGTTTTAATGCTTATTTTTGCAACTTACAATCTAAGAAGAAATGAACTTATCACAATTGAATGCCATATCTCCTATTGATGGGAGATACAGAGGGAAAATAGAAAAATTAGCCAACTACTTTTCTGAAGAGGCTTTAATAAAATACAGAGTTCGCGTAGAAATAGAATATTTTATAGCGCTATGCGAGATACCTTTACCACAGTTATCAGATTTTAATACTAACTTATTTGACGATCTACGTAAAATTTATATTGATTTTACAGCAGAAGATGCTCAAAAGATTAAAGATATTGAAAAAATCACCAATCACGATGTAAAAGCAGTTGAGTATTTTATCAAAGAAAAATTTGATGCTTTAGGTTTAGAAAAAGATAAAGAATTTATTCATTTTGGCTTAACTTCTCAAGATATCAATAATACTGCAATTCCGCTTTCTATAAAAGAAGCAATGAATGATGTTTTTGTACCTCATTATTTTGAGGTTTTAGAAAAACTACAAGCTTTAGTTATTGAATGGAAAGAGGTTTCTATGTTGGCAAGAACACACGGGCAACCAGCATCACCAACAAGATTAGGTAAAGAAATAGATGTTTATGTTACGCGTTTAAAAGAGCAATTTAATTTATTAAATGACATACCAAGTGCTGCAAAATTTGGAGGAGCAACTGGTAATTTTAATGCGCATAAAGTTGCATACAAAAACATAGATTGGAAAGCATTTGGAACTAGTTTTGTGCAAGAAAAACTAGGTTTATACCATAGTTTTCCAACTACACAAATAGAACATTACGATCATTTAGCAGCATTATTTGACTGTTTAAAAAGAATAAATACCATTATTATAGATTTAGATAGAGATTTCTGGACCTACGTTTCTATGGATTATTTTAAACAAAAAATTAAAAAAGGTGAAGTAGGCTCTTCTGCCATGCCACACAAAGTAAATCCTATAGATTTTGAAAATTCTGAGGGAAATCTAGGCATAGCCAATGCTATTTTTGAGCATTTATCTGCTAAATTACCGGTTTCTAGATTACAAAGAGATTTGACAGACAGCACTGTTTTACGTAATGTTGGTGTACCTTTTGGACACACTATAATCGCTTTTACTTCAACCTTAAAAGGTTTAAATAAACTGTTATTAAACAAACAAAAGTTTGAAGATGATTTAGAAAACAATTGGGCTGTTGTAGCAGAAGCTATTCAAACTATTTTAAGAAGAGAGGCATATCCTAATCCTTATGAGGCTTTAAAAGGGTTGACTAGAACTAACGAGAAAATAAATCAGAACTTAATTGCTAATTTTATAGATACTTTAGAAGTTTCTAATGAAATAAAAGAAGAATTAAAAGCAATTACACCTGCAAATTATACAGGGATTTAGTTTTTAGTAATTTCAAAAAAAACAGTAAACATAAACGAGGTTTAGAAAAGAAAAAAGGGGTTTTAATTCAAATAACAATATTTAAAAAATAGAATTATGAGTTGTTTATCAAAATTTACAAAATCAATTATTTGTGTATGCATAGGTGCTTTTTTCTTTATTTCTTGTGAATCTGAAAAACCAGACGCCAACCGTTTTAAACAGGGTGTTTTTGAAATTCCTGCTGGAGATGGTTACAGTAAAACAATCATCACCAGAAAAGATAGTTTACAAATAGAAGAATACGAAAAAATTATTAGTATTTCTACAGACAGCACCATTACAGAAAAACGAGTAAAAAGAATTGATACTTTATATATTAAATGGAAAAGTAACTTCTTTTATTCTTTAAAAATGAAATCGCCTAAAAAGCAATTGGATAAAGATGCTATTTATGTTCAAGTTACAAAGGTTACAGATAGTTCTTACGATTTTTCTGCTAAAGTAGGTTTTAGTAAATTTAAAACTGATGGAACTTTATATAAGGTAAAATAAAACACATTTTTACTAATTTTAAGCTTTAAATTGGCTCTATTTTTAACATATCTCTAAGTTTTTAATAAAGAGAGAATTGTATTTTGCGACAAATTATTTAAGTTTTTTACAATAGCATAATTTAGATATTAAACACTGATTATCAAAAAACTAAAAAAACATATAAGCATATTATTATTGGCGTTATTTTTAACGCCTTTACTCCTTTTGGCTTTACATGCTTTTGAAGGTCATGAACATGGTGTTTGTTCGTCTAAAATAGAAACTCACTTACACGAAAAAGATTTAGATTGTAGCTTACACCTATTAAAACAAAGTAATACACTTTTAACTGCAATAAGCTATTCAATACGTATTAAAACGGCTGAATTTACAAATCCGTTACAAGAATATACTTTTTTAAAAAATCACTACCCACTTACCTTTTCTCTTAGAGGACCACCTGCTGTTGTATAAATAATTAGATATTTATTCAATTCACGAAAGCAAAAAATGATAAAAAGATTTTTAGCGCTCTTACTCGTGTTTTTTAGTTTCGCAACTTTAAAAGCACAAGAATGCAAACTTACTTTTAAAGGTAAAATTACAGATTTTCACGACAATTCATCACTTTTTGGTGCATCTGTTCATATTAAAAATTTAAACAGATACGCAGCTACTGATGCAAATGGTCTATTTGAATTTAAAAATCTGTGTGTTGGTAAATTAACTATAGAAATTAAGCATATTGCTTGTGATACTAAGCTAGTTACCATAAATCTTACACAAAGTACTACTAAAGAGTTCTTTTTAGAACATCATTTAAATGAGTTAAATGAAGTTGTTGTAAAATCAACATCTAAAACCGAAATTACTAGTATAGAGCAAAGTCTTAAAAAGAAATCCATAGAAAACTTTACGGACAAATCTTTAGGAGATGCGCTTAATACTTTGAGTGGAATATCATCCTTAAATACCGGAAATAGTATTGTAAAACCAATGATACACGGCTTGCACAGTAGTAGATTGTTAATTATTAATAATAATGTAAGAATGTTTGACCAAGAATGGGGAGATGAACATGCGCCTAATATAGACATTAATGCAAGTGAACAAATTGCAGTTGTTAAGGGCGCAAATACATTAAAATATGGATCTGACGCTATTGGTGGTTTAATAATTATTAAACCTAAAAAATATGTGGTAAAAGATTCCTTATTTGGTAGTACAATAACCTCTTTTAATTCTAATGGTTTGGGTGGCAATGTAAATTCTGAAATTGTAAAAACCTACAAATCTGGTTTTTACACAAAATTACAAGCCAATTACAAACAATTTGGAGACTTTAGAGCACCAGATTATTACCTTACAAATAGCGGTTTAAAAAGCATAAACACATCTCTAAGAATTGGTTACAACACCTACGAAAAAGGATTTAATGCTTTTTATAGTTTTGTAAATAATGAATTTGCAATTTTACAATCATCCCATATTGGTAATGTAAACGATTTGGTAAACGCTATTAATAGTCAACAACCTAGAGTTACAGACCCTTTCTCTTACGATATTACTTTTCCAAAGCAGCAAATTACCCATCATTTAGCAAAAATAGAAGGCTATAAAAGAATTAAAAATTTGGGTAAATTAACTGTGCAATACGATTTGCAATTAAACCGAAGAAAAGAATTCGATTTAAGAAGAGGAAACCGAAGTGAAACACCTGTAATAGATTTAAGATTATTTACAAATACGTTGCAAACTAATTTAGAAGTAGCGCATTTAAATAATTTAAAATTAGATTTTGGGGCATTAGTGCGCTATCAGCAAAATGATGCTGTTGCAGGAACAGGAACCAATCCTTTAATTCCGGATTTTGATAGATATGAGGCTGGTTTATTTACAATTAGCAATTATACCCTAAATGAAAACACAGAATTAAGCGCAGGAATTAGATATGATTTTTCTAAAATTGATGCCAGAAAACGTTACAATATAACCGATTGGAACGAGACATTTAATTATGACGAATTGTTTCCTGAGTTTGAAACTGGTGTTGAAAATGGTACTAGAATTTCTACAAATCCCAAGTTTACATTTCATAATTGGTCTGCAAGTTTGGGCTTAATAAAGCGTTTTGATAATAATATTAACTTTTTAGCCAACTATGGTTTAGCTTCAAGAATGCCAAATCCATCAGAATTATTTAGTGATGGTTTACACCATTCTGCGGCTAGAATAGAAACGGGTTTACTAACAATTAATAAAGAAGTTGCTAATAAATTTGCGGTTTCTTTAGAGAAAGTAGGTTCAGATTTTGGTTTTTCAGTTAGTCCGTATTTCAAACATATCAATGGATTTATTCAATTAATTCCTGTAGGAATTACAACAACTATTCGTGGTGCATTTCCGGTTTGGGAATACAACCAAATTAATGCACAAATTTTTGGAATAGATATAGATGTTAACAAACAAATACATAAAAATTTCGCTTACAACGGAAGTTTAAGTTTGTTGCAAGGAGACAATTTAACAGAAGACATTCCTTTAATACATATGCCTTTTACAAATTTTACAAATAGTATTACCTATACAAATCCAAAATTAAATCAGTTAACTATTCAATTAAACCAAAAAACGGTTTTTCAGCAAAATAGATTTCCAGATTATAATTTTAACACATTTAACGCGATAACACAAAGCCAAGTCTTTGTAGATATTAGCAGTACACCTCCTACCTATTCATTGTTCAATTTACAAACGTCTGCTACTTTTAAAACATCAAAAAGAAATAATTTAAAAGTAGAATTTAATATAGACAATATTTTTAATGTTGCTTATAGAGAAAACTTAAACAGACTACGTTACTTTGCAGATGAATTGGGAAGGAATTTTAATTTAAAAATAAAATATAATTACTAAACCAATACAAATGAAAACAAGTAATATAAACACAAACAAAATGAAAACTTTAAGATTAATCGCACTATTTTTTGTAGCAACTTTAGCATTTTCAAGCTGTGCAGACAGCGATGATCATGATGATGACCACGATCACGAAGAAGAATTAATTACCACAGTTACCTATACACTTACAAATGGAAGTGATGTAGTAACCTTAAAGTTTCAAGATTTAGATGGCGAAGGAGGTCAAGAAGGTATTACAACAATTTCTGGACCTTTAACAGCTAATACAATGTACACTGGGTCAATTAAATTATTAAATGAAACAGAATCTCCTGCGGAAGATATTACAGAAGAAATTGAAGAAGAAGATGATGAGCATGAGTTTTTCTTTGCTTCTTCTATAACTGGTTTATCAATTGAAAAAACTGATGAAGATGAAGATGGCAATCCTGTTGGACTTGAAACATCTTTAACTACAGGTACTGCAGGTTCTGGTAGTATTACCGTTATTCTTAAGCACGAGCCAAGTAAACCAAATGACGGAACTTCTGCTAGTGCAGGTGGAAGCACAGATGTAGAGGTAACATTTAATAATGTAACTGTACAATAATAAAAGAATGCCTGTTAACTGTAAGTATATGCTTTTTTTAGCATAATAAAATAGCGAAGACTATAATTTATATGTCTCAGGCATTTTTTAATAAAAAATAAATAGATCTCTTAAAGATAAAAAAAGATGAAAAAACAATTATCAAAATATCTAATTTTATTTGCATCCATTTCTTTGCTACTTTCTTGCAACGACACTCAAGATGAACTTGAAATTGAAGAAGGAATTACCGAGCATAAATATTTAAGAATTTTAATTTCAGACGAACTTACTACAGAATTATCTCTAGTAAATCCTTTTTTAGACGAAGTTGAAACTTTTAATGCAAAATTTGCCAAATCTGCACTATACACAACAGAATCAGGCAGATTTGCCGCATTAATACACAGAGACAATAACTTTACAGAAACATTTGATAGTGGCTACGAGTTTCATGGAGACCATGTAGATGTTAGGGGAACTCCTAAATTTGGAGCACTCGTTGGAAATTCCTTAGCACCCACTCATTTTAAAAGTAAAAAAGGAGAGTTAATGACTTTTAATGACGGTGATGGTACCTTGTCTATTGGAAAAGAATCTGATATTCATACACCTGGAGCAGAATTAAAAACAATAGACGCTGGTATTCTAAAACACCATGGTGCTATGGCTACGTTTAATAATGGAAATTACGCCATTACAGAAAAAGACAATACTATACCTGGTGCACTTCCTGAAAGAGTTAAAATTATTGATGCAAATGGAAATACTATGCATGCTTCAACAATTGCTACAACTGGTATTCATGGTAACGCCACAGATGGCACATTTGCAGTTTTTGGATCTAAAGAAGGTATTTTAGTTGTAGAAAGTAATGGAAACCAAAAACTGATTTCTTTGCCACTTGGTTTTGATACTGCTTGGTTTGGTACCATTAGAGAAACTGCTGTAAATGGTAAGTTTATTGGATATACAAGGTTAAAAGGTGCGTTTTTAATTGATGTTGAAGAAGAGAAAGTAACTCCAATTTACGAAAGCACAGATATTATGCACTGTGTAACTAGTTTTAACAACAATAAATTGGGTGTTTTATTAAATTCTGGAACGCTTAAAGTAATAGACTTATTTAGTTTATCAGTTGTAAAAGAAGTACAAGCAATCGATTCAGATTTTGAACCGACACAAAAACCTCAGATTATTTTGTCTGAAAGATTTGCTTACATAACTTCTCCAAAAACAGGAGAACTTGTTCAAGTAAACCTACAAGCAACAGGAATTAAAAAAATTAAAGTTACTCAAACTCCTTATAGATTAACATTTATTGGTCATGAAAATAGTATTGATCATTAATAGTTTTTAATTGGATAAAAATGAAAATAATGTTTTTGTTACTTTACATAAATAATTAATTTCATATCATCTAAGTTAGAGTTTACCTATTTTTAAAAAAGTATTAAAGTGCTGAGCAATCGGCACTTTTTTTATTTGCTAAATTTACTTTTTTTAATTCTTTGCTTTTTCTATTTTTACGTTTTTTCTGTGCTATTTTTCTTCTTTCTACAAAACGATAAAAATGCTCATAATTCAAAAGTATTTTTATGTCTAAATTACCAAAAGAACATCAATTTATAGATTTATCAGATTATGGCAGACCAATTGCAAGAGTAATAGCAAACACCTTAAAAAATACTAGATTTACGCCAGTAGATGTTACTATTGCCTTTGTAATTTCTGGCTTAATTGGTATTTATTGCATTACCCAAGAACAGTATTGGTTAGCTGCTTTTTTCTTAATTTTTAAATCGATTTTAGACGCTGCAGATGGCGAATTGGCAAGAATTAAAGAAACACCTTCTTATACAGGACGATTTTTAGATTCCGTTTCTGATATTATTCTAAACCTTATTATTTTTATTACGCTTTGGCAATTAACAGATATTAGCGTTTACAGGGCGTTGTTGGCCTTTTTTGGCATACAATTACAAGGTACTTTGTACAATTACTATTACGTAATTCTAAGAAATAGATTTGCAGGAGATACTACTAGTAGAATTTTTGAAGACTCTACTCCTATTGCTTTACCTGGGGAAAAACAAAAAAATGTAAATATCTTGTACTTTATTTACAAAGCACTTTATGGTATTTTTGATGAAATTATTTATGCATTAGACAGAAATGCTGCTGCTGGTAAACCTTTTCCTAATTGGTTAATGAGTTTGGTTTCTACCTTTGGTTTAGGATTTCAATTACTAATTATAAGTGTGCTATTAGTTTTGGGCTTAAAAGCATTTATAATTCCTTTTTTTATTGGGTATTCTGCAATGATATTTGTTTTTATTCTAATAAGAAAAGTGTTTTATTAACTAACATTCTTTGTTTTCTTTATAAAACTAAGCACTACAAAAGCCGCTAAAAAGAAAACAGCTAAAGACAATACACTAGACTGAATGGTAAAAATAGAATTTAACAAACCAAAAGTTACCATACCAATTACTAAAGCTATTTTTTCGGTTACATCAAAAAAGCTAAAATAAGAAGCTGTATCTTCTGTTTTGGGTAATAATTTAGAATAGGTAGATCTTGCCAAAGATTGTATTGCGCCCATAACCAAACCTATTAATCCGCCTAAAACATAAAAATACAAATCTATATTTGGCGTTTCTTTAGTTAAATTAAAACCAATTACGCAAACCAAACCCCAAATAGCAATGGTTATTTTAAGAGTTTTAATATTACCTATTTTATTAGATAATCTAGAAAACAAAAATGCACCTAAAATTCCCACAAACTGAACCAATAAAATTGTACCAATTAAATTTAATGTTGGTAAACCTAAAATAGTACCAAAAATACCAGCCATTAAAATAATAGTTTGTACACCAATACTTAATAAAAAGAACGAAATTAAAAATATTTTTAAAGAATGATAACCAAACAACTCTTTAGCCACTTTTTTAAATTCTAAAATACCTTTTTTAAAGTAATTGTCTTTGGGTAAATCACTTTTTAAATCTGCAGGTAACTTGGCATAGGTAATTTGTGCAAAGCCCAACCACCACAAGCCAACTAAAACAAAAGAAAGTTGAGACCCAAACTGTTTGTCATAAAAACCAAAAACCTCTGTTTCTATTAAAACCAAACAAAGAATTAATAGTAAAATAGAACCACTATACCCCAACATAAAACCTTTGGCACTGGCATTATCTTGTTGCTCTGGATGTGCAACTTCTGGTAAATAGGCGTTGTAAAATACAATACTACCCCAAAAACCAATACTTGCCAAAATACTAAAAACAATAGCTACCCAAAGGGTTTCTTTACCTGTAAAGAAAAACAAGCACATTACAGAAATAGAGCCTAGCAAACAAAAGCGCTTTAAAAACTTTTTTTTGCTTCCTGCGTAATCTGCAATACCAGAAAACATTGGCGATAAAAATGCAACTACTAAAAATGAAAAAGCCAAAGCATAATTGTATAAAGAAGTTGGTTTCCAAAGCATTCCTAAAAAAGCAATTTTACCGTCTGCATTTGCAAAATTTTCTGAAGCTGTTAAACCTGCATAATAAATAGGAAAAACAGCAGTACTAATTACTAAAGAATATACAGAATTAGCCCAATCATAAAATGCCCAAGCATTAATTAACTTTTTATCTCCTTTTTTTAACATGTGCTATTTGGTATAAATTAAAAAAACCGTTCAAATTCATTTGAACGGTTACAATATAGTAAAACTTTTGATGCAAGCTTTAATTTACTCTTACTTGTGCATTATACTTTGCAGCGTACTTTCTTGCTGTTGGCAAATATGTCTTTAAATCGTTAATTCTAGATTCATTTGTTGGGTGTGTACTTAAAATTGCAGGTTGAGAACTTCTACCTGATCTTTGGCTCATTCTTACCCAAACCTCTGCAGCTTCCGTACCTTCATAACCAGCCATTATCATAAAAACCAAACCTAATCTGTCTGCTTCCTGCTCATGTACTCTACTAAACTTTAAACCCCCCAAACCAGAAGCTACGCCAAAAGCGGTATTCCAAATTTGTTGGGATTCTGCACTTTTTCCTGAAGTACCTAAATTAACTAGTAAACCACCTATTTGTGAACCTTGTGCAATAGACATTCTTTCTTGGCCATGCTTTGCAAAAGCATGTGCAACCTCATGTCCCATTACAGCAGCAACACCATCTTCATTAGCACAAATTGGCATTATACCTGTGTAAAAAACAACTTTACCTCCTGGCATACACCACGCATTTACAGTTTCATCATCTACCAAATTAAACTCCCATTTATAAGAATTTGCTTCTGCTGTCATGTTATTTGCACGCATAAAACGATCTACAGCCGCAGAAATATTTTTACCAACTTCTTTAATTTGATTGGTCATTTCTCTATTTGTAGATAGTTTATTTTCTGCTAAAAAACCTTGATATTGTGCAAAACTTGCTGGTAAAACTTGGGCATCACTTACAAAATTCATACGTTTTCTGCCTGTAATTGGCACTGTACTACATTCTGCAAATAAAAATATTGTTAATAAAAGTAATGTGAATTTTTTCATGATTGCTCTGATTTTAATGGACTTCAATATTAAATAAAAAATAGTTTTATTTTTTAAAAAGTCTATATTTTTAAACTTAATTAAATAAAAATAAACATTTTATTTAAGTTTTATAATAAAATTGCGACTACTTATTTAGAAACACTTTATTTTTGTAAGCCACTTTAAATCTTTAAAAAATGAAAAATATACTCACTTTATTTTGCTTTATCATACTTTTTAGTTGCAATAGTAAAGCACAAAACACATCAAAAGAAAGCAAAACCTATAAAGTTGCAAAAACCGATGCAACATGGAAAAACGAACTAACACCAATACAATATTATATTTTAAGGGAAGCTGGCACAGAAAGACCTTTTACAAGTCCTTTAAACAAAAATTATAAAGCAGGAATATACGTTTGTGCCGCTTGTAAAACAGAATTGTATAAATCTGACCATAAATTTGATTCTGGTACAGGTTGGCCTTCTTTTGATAGGGCTATTAAAGGTAATGTAGAATTAGATGTAGATTATAAAATTGGTTATGCAAGAACAGAATTAAAATGCAACACTTGTGGTGGGCATTTAGGCCATTCATTTAATGACGGACCAGAAACTACAGGAAAACGCCATTGTATAAATGGGGCTGCATTAGAATTTATACCCAAAAAAAAATAAACATATAGCATTTAAATTTAGAATCCACATTTTTATTAAATGTGGATTTTTTTTGTTCAAGAAGAAAAAAATTAAATTTACAAATCACAAATAGTTAAGATTTTAGCATAGTGTAGTATTTTTAATTACTTTTATATCATGAATTTCTTAGCTCACCTATATCTATCAAACAATAATACCAATATTATGGTTGGCAATTTTATTGCAGACCATATAAAAGGAAATAATTACAAGGGTTTTTTAGAGGAAGTTCAAAAAGGTATTTTTTTACATAGAGCCATAGATACCTTTACTGATGCACATAAAATTGTGCGTAAAAGTAAAAGAAGACTACATGAACGTTATGGGCATTATGATGGTGTAATTATAGATGTCTTTTACGATTATTTTTTGGCTAAAAATTGGTCTGCATATTCTGCAATTCCTTTAGATATTTACACGCAATCAATTTATGCGTTATTTACCCAAAAAGCTGCTGAATTACCCGAGAAATCTCAGAAATTTATAGCATATATGGTGGAATATAACCTTTTATTCAACTATAAAAATAAAGAAGGTATTGCCAAAGTTTTAAATGGTATAAATGCCAGAACTAAAGGCATTTCTCAAATGAATTTAGCTATAGAAGATTTAAACATTTTAGAAACGGAATTAGAAAAAGATTTTACTATTTTCTTTAAAGATTTAATTGATTTTAGTAAAATAGCAATTGATAAATAATAAAAAGATTTAATCAAAATCATATAAATTTAAAACTATGCAAGTACAACCATTTCATTTGTCTATTCCTGTTAAAAATTTAGAAATTTCAAGACAATTTTACAGAGATATTTTAAAGTGTGAAGAAGGGCGCTCTACAGAAGACTGGGTAGATTTTAACTTTTTCGGTCATCAATTGGTTTTGCATGAGAAAAAAGAGTACGAACCACAAAGAATTTCTAATGCTGTAGATGGTCAAAATGTACCTGTACCTCATTTTGGAGTAGTACTAACTTGGGAAGATTTTGAAACTTTTGCAAATCAGTTAAAAGCTCTAAATACCAAATTTGAAATTGCACCTTACATTAGATTTGAAGGCAAAGTAGGCGAACAAGCCACTATGTTTTTTAAAGACCCAGAAGGTAATGCACTAGAATTTAAAGCCTTTAGAGATATTGGGCAGTTGTTTGCAAAATAATGCAAATTTTAGAAACCCATACTGCAATAAAACAAGAAAATCCTATTCGTTTTCAAGAATACGGTGTTGCCATTTTTAAAACAATTACTACAAAATCGGCCCTTAAAAAAGCCATTAAAAAAGGGCTTATTTTTATTGATGATACCATTGCAACAACTTCTAAATACATAAAAGGTGGTGAAAAAATAGTATTAATTGAAACAGAAAAGCCTGCAAGTTTTAAAAGGCCAAAATTAAAATTAGAAGTCTTATTTGAAGATGATTTTTTAGCAATTGTATACAAACCTGCAGGAATATTAGTTAGTGGAAATAAGTTTTTAACTATTGCCAATGCATTGCAACAAAATTTAAAAAAAAGCAATCAATTAGACGCTGTTACACCACATCCTGTGCATCGTTTAGATTATGCTACTTCTGGTGCTTTATTAATTGGTAAAACAAGTAAGGCAATACAACAACTAGGAGAAATTTTTAAAAAGAAAGAAATTACAAAAACGTATTTTGCAATAACAACTGGCAAACTTTGTATTGGAGGTGCAATTAATCTTAGTCTTTATGGTAAAAAAGCATCTACAGAGTTTAGCGTTTTAAGCAGCTTAACTTCTAAACGCTTTACCAACTTAAATTTAGTGAAACTATTACCAAAAACGGGCAGAAAACATCAACTTAGAAAACACATGGCAAGTATTGGGCATCAAATATTAGGTGATAAAATTTATGGTGATTCTAATTTAATTTTAAACGGAAAAGGCTTGTACTTGCATGCATTTTCTTTAGATTTCAAGCATCCTTTTACAGGTAAGCACATATCCGTTTCAAAAATGGTTCCTAAAAAATTTATAAAAATATTTCCAGAATTTCTAGCATTATCAAATTCAAAATAAAAATATTCTTTTAAAAAGAATTATTTTAGCAACTCAACTGTTTTAAAACCCAGAAATGAAAAAATTTTTCAAAATTCTAGCTTACCTTATTTTACTATTATTTGTAGGTGCAATTCTATTTTATTTTGCTAAAAACGAATCACTTCCCGAAGGAAAACAAGGAAAAAGTGCAGATGCTTTGGCTATTAAAATGTTAAATGCGTTAAATGGAGAGGCTTACGAAAATACAGAAATTTTAGAATGGAGTTTTAGAAATGCGCATGATTACAAATGGTATAAAAAACAAAATGTTGTAGAAGTAAAATGGGATGAAAACAGAGTAGTTTTACACACAAAAGAACCTCATAAAACAGAAGTTTTTGTAAATGGCAAAAGCGTAAAAAATGCCAATTTAATTAAAACAGCAACTGCTTATTTTAATAATGATTCTTTCTGGCTAGTGGCTCCATATAAAATATTTGACAAAGGCACAGAAAGACGACTTGTGAATTATAATGGTAAAGAAACGCTCTTAATTACCTATACTTCTGGTGGAGATACGCCTGGAGATTCTTATTTATGGATTTTAGATGAAAATTATTTACCTGCTTCTTATAAAATGTGGACTAAAATTATTCCCATTGGTGGAATTTCTGCAACTTGGGACAATTTAAAAACAACGGAATCTGGCATAAAGTTGCCCACAAAACATAAATTCTCTTTATTTGGTTTAGAAATAAATATGGGCGCAGTAAAAGCTTACAATAAAAAAGCAAATAACTTAGCTGATAAAATTTTAAAAAGAATAAACCATGAAGCTTACAAAAATACACGCTTTATTGAGTGGAGTTTTGGTGGCAGACGCTCTTTTAAATGGGATAAAGAAAAGCATGTAGTAGATGTTTCTTGGGATACCATTCGCGTTAATTTATTTCCTAGAAATAAAGAAAAAAGTACCGTTTATTTTAATGGTAAAAAACAAGAAAAACAAAACCCTAAAATTGTTAAAAGAGCTTGGAATATATTTAACAACGACTCTTTTTGGTTAGTTGCACCTCATAAATTATATGATGATGGTGCCATTAGAAGCATAGCAGAAAAAGATGGTAAAAATGCGCTTTTAGTAAAATACACTTCTGGAGGCACAACACCTGGCGATTCTTATTTATGGATTTTAGATGAAACGTTTTTACCTATTTCCTATGAAATGACAGTGCCTAGTATGAAAATGAACAGTGTTTCTGCAACTTGGCAAGATTGGATTACCACAGAAAGTGGTACATTATTACCCAAAAACCATAGCTTTGGAAATGGTAGAAATCTAAGCATGGGAGCAGTTAAAGCCTACAATTAATGACAGCAAAAACTATAGCAAACGGTATTTTAAGAGCAATAGCTATTCTAGTAGGTATATTCCTTTTAGGCTATTTTTTATATGCCGTTCAATCTGTAATAATTTACCTTATTATTGCTGCAATACTATCGTTAATTGCAAGACCTTTTATTTTGTTTTTAAGAAACAAATTAAAATTTCCAAACACAATAGCTGTTGTGGTTTGTATGGTATTAATGTTAGGTTTTTTAGCAGGTGTAATTGGTCTTTTTATCCCTTTAGTTATAGAACAAGGAGAGAGTTTATCTCTTTTGCAAGAGGAAGGTTTACAAGCTAATATTCAGAATATATTCAATCAAATTACCGCCTATTTTTCTAGCAAAGGTATAGATGTTTTAGGTGAATTAAAAAATATTGATTTTAGCTCACAATTTAAGGAAATACCTAATTTATTAAATTCAGTTTTAGGCGCTGTTGGTACATTAAGTATTGGTTTATTTTCTGTTTTATTTATCTCTTTTTTCTTTATGAAAGATAGCCAATTATTAAAAAAAGGAGTATTAACTATAATACCTAATGGCACAGAAACACGGTTTTCTAAATCTTTAGAAGTTATTAACGATTTATTATCAAGATATTTTATAGGCCTTATTTTACAAATTACAATACTGTTTATTTTTTACACAATTATATTATTCATTTTTGGCATAAATAACGCCATTGTAATTGCATTTTTATGCGCATTACTCAACTTAATACCTTATGTAGGTCCATTAATTGGCGCTGCAATTATGTTTACGTTATCTATGACAAGTAATATTGGTCAAGATTTTCAAACAGAAATTTTACCTACCACAATTTATGTGATGATTGGTTACTTTATTGCACAATTGGTTGATAATTTTGCGAGCCAGCCCATTATATTTTCTAAAACAACAAAATCTCATCCTTTAGAAATATTTTTAGTAATTATTATTGGTGGTTTACTTTTTGGCATTACAGGTATGATAACTGCTGTGCCTTTATACACTGCACTTAAAGTAATTTTAAAAGAATTTTTATCAGAAAATAAAATTGTAAAATCACTAACAAAAAATCTTTAATTTTTATTGAATTTAGAAATACTAAATATAGATGTACAAGAATTTATTACCAACCATTTAAAAACAGAGGTTACCAAACTGATTTTAAAAGGCACTCCTTTTAAAGAAATACCAATACAAGAATTGGCAAACCAAGTTGTTGCCAAACAAAAATCTGAAAAGAAATTGCCTACTTGGTTTGCTAGTGAGAATATCTATTATCCGCCAAAAATAAGTATAGAACAAACCTCTTCCGAAATTGCGGCAGCTTACAAAGCAAGTCTGTTTTCTGGTGATAAAATAATTGATACTACAGGTGGTTTTGGAGTAGATTGCTATTATTTTGCTAAACAATTTAAAACAGTAGTGCACTGTGAAATCAATAAAGAATTATCAGAAATTGTTACGCACAACTACAAGCAATTGCAAGTAAAAAACATAAAAACTTTTGCAGGTAATGGTGCAAATTACCTAAAAGAAACCAAAGATTTTTTCGATTGTATTTATATAGATCCTTCCAGAAGAGATGATGTAAAAGGAAAAGTATTTTTATTAAAAGATTGCCAACCTTATATTACACCAAAAATTGATTTTTTGTTTACCAAAACCAATCATATTTTAGTAAAAACATCGCCAATTTTAGATATTACACAAACTATTGGAGAACTTAAAAATGTAAAAGAAATTCACGTTGTTGCTATTAAAAATGAAGTAAAAGAATTATTGTTTCTTCTAGAAAAGGATTTTAAAAGTACGATTCAAATAAAAACCATCAACATAAAAAAAGAAACAAAAGAGCAGTTTTTCTTTAACTACAAAACAGAAAGCTACTCTAAATATGAAATGCCACTCTCCTATTTATATGAGCCAAATGCAGCCATCTTAAAATCTGGCGGTTTTCATCACATTACCAATCAATTTAATGTTTTTAAACTGCAAGAACATGCGCATTTGTATACTTCTGAGCAGATAGAAGAATTTCCTGGCAGAAAATTTAAAATTATACACGCTTTACCTTACGATAAAAAGCAAATTAAAAAATTATTACCAGAAAATAAGGCAAATATTACCACAAGAAACTTTCCTAAAACAGTAGCGCAAATTAGAAAAGAAACTAAAATTAAAGATGGTGGAAACATTTTTATGTTTTTTACAACCAACAAAAAAAAGAAATTAATTGTACTAATTTGCACCAAATTAAATTAGACATTTTTACAAATATGAAATACATTAAAAGCTGAAATACTTTTTTATAAAAAAGCTTATAACAAGCAATAGCGCTTAATGTTTTTATTAATAATCCTAAAAAACCTTATTAGGTGGCACCAAACAAATTCTTTGTTCTATATATACTATTTCTTTTTTCATTAAATTTGTAGAAAGTCGCTTCAATTATGCAAATCCTTTCTTATCAAGGTTTAAAACTAGACAGTACACTTCAACAAAAAATAGAAGATTCTTTGGTGGTTGAAGCTCCAATTCAAATAAATATAAATAACAAACCCTATACAGTAGTTATGCGAACTCCTGGTAATGATATTGACTTGGTTAGAGGTTTATTATTTGCAGAAGATATTTTTAAAAGTAACAGGTATTTTAATTTCGATATTACCAAGAAAGAAAACAACATCCCCACAATAGTAAATATTACCATTGCCAAAGAAGATTTAGGAAAAGGCTACTTAAACAAGCGTACTTTGCTCTCTGTATCTTCTTGCGGAATTTGTGGCAAAACCGCTTTAACAGATTTAGAAGTAAGCGGAGTAAAATTGAGTTCTGAAAGAATAGTAATGGCTAAAAATATTTTTAAAATGTTTGAATTGATGGAAATACATCAAAAAACGTTTCAAAAAACAGGTGGCAGTCATGCTGCTGCAATTTTTAATGCACAACATACACTTTTAAGCATAAATGAAGATATTGGCAGACACAATGCTGTAGACAAATCTATTGGTGCCTTGCTTTTAAAAAAACAATTAAAAGATGCAACATACCTTTTGGTGAGTGGCAGAGTTTCTTATGAGATTGTTACCAAAGCTTTTATTGCAAAAATTCCTATTATTATTGCTGTTTCTGCCTGTTCTTCTTTAGCCGTAGATTTTGCAAAGGAATTTGGAATTTGCTTAATTGGTTTTAGTAGAGCAAATAAAATGACGGTTTACACAAACCCATCGTACTTAAAATAAATTGATGAATAAAGATACAAATGCACAAAATCCAGAGGATTTAACAGGTATTAAACTAACCAATGTTCCTAAAAGTGCTGTGGGCGCAAAAGCCATACAATCTGCATTAAAACATATTAAAGATGAAGTTGGAGTTGTAAAAGGTATTCAATTATTAAAAAATGTAAACCAACATTATGGTTTTGATTGCCCTGGCTGTGCATGGCCAGATCCTGATGCAAAACGCGCTTTTTTAGCAGAATATTGCGAAAACGGTGCAAAAGCCATTGCAGAAGAAGCTACTAAAAATAAGGTATCTCCACTTTTTTTTGCAACACATTCCGTGCAAGAATTAGCCAAATTATCTGATTATGAAATTGGTAAAAATGGGCGAATTACAAACCCTATGTATTTGCCTGAAGGAAAAGATAATTACGAAGAAATTTCTTGGGAAAATGCTTTTCAGTTAATTGCAAAAGAATTAAACGGATTATCATCTCCAGATGAAGCTATTTTTTATACTTCTGGCAGAACCAGTAACGAAGCCGCATTTTTGTACCAACTTTTTGTTAGGCAATTTGGTACAAATAATTTACCAGATTGCTCTAATATGTGTCACGAATCTAGTGGTGTAGCCTTAACTGAAACTTTAGGTATTGGTAAAGGTTCTGTTACCTTAGACGATTTTAATCATGCAGATTTGGTAATTGTTATGGGACAAAATCCAGGCACAAATCACCCAAGAATGCTAACTGCTTTAAGCGAAACCAAGAAAAAAGGTGGTAAAATAATTACAATAAACCCATTACCAGAAGTTGGTTTAATGAATTTTAAAGATCCACAAAATCCTTTAAAATGGGTTGGTTCTGGGCAAAACTTAACCGATTTATTTCTTCAAGTAAAAATTAACGGAGATGTAGCACTTTTAAAAATCATCTTAAAATTGATGAAAGAAAAAGAAATAGCAAATCCTGGTAGTGTTTTTAGTAACGATTTTATTAAAAATAAAACAGATGGTTTAGAAGAAATGCTCTTAAATTTAGATAGTTTTTCTATTGAAGAATTGCTGCCACAAACGGGTATTTCTTTAACAGAAATTAAAAAAGCTACCGATTTAATTATTAGTAATAACAATATAATTATTTGCTGGGCAATGGGTTTAACCCAACATAAAAACGCTGTAGATAATATTAGAGAGTTGGTAAACATATTACTTTTAAAAGGTAGTATTGGTAAAAAAGGTGCTGGTACTTGTCCTGTTCGTGGGCACTCTAATGTGCAAGGCGATAGAACTATGGGTATTTGGGAAAAAATGCCCGATACTTTTTTAGACAAATTAGACGAGGAATTCAATTTTAAATCTCCAAGAAAACATGGTTTAGACGTTGTAAATGCTATAGAAGCCATGCATGATAAAAAAGCAAAAGTATTTTTTGGAATGGGTGGTAATTTTGTTTCTGCAACACCAGATACAGAATTTACAGCAAAAGCTTTGCAAAACTGCGATTTAACAGTACATGTATCTACAAAATTAAATAGAAGTCATTTAATTACAGGTAAAAAAGCATTGATACTGCCTTGTTTAGGTCGCTCAGAAAAAGACATGCAAACCTCTGGAGAACAATTTATTACCGTAGAAAATTCTATGGGAATTGTACACCAATCTAAAGGACACTTAGAACCTCATTCTAAAAATCTTTTAAGTGAACCAGCAATTGTTGCAGGATTAGCAAGTGCTACTTTGAAAAACTCAAATGTAAACTGGGCCAATTTAACTGCTGATTATAACTTAATTAGAGATAAAATTGCAAATGTAGTACCCGGTTTTAATAACTTTAATAAAAAAGTAAGCGTTAAAGGTGGTTTTTATTTACCCAATAATGCAAGAAACAACAACTACACTCCTACCAAAACAGGAAAAGCTAATTTTACTTTAAACAAACCATCAGATCTAAAATTGAAAGACAATCAATTTATAATGATGACCATTAGAACTCATGACCAGTACAATACTACAATTTATGGTTTAAATGACAGATATAGAGGTATTTTAAACGAAAGAAGAGTTGTGTTTATGAATAAAAAAGACATGGAAAAACAACAGTTTAAAAACTTAGAACTCGTAAATTTAGTAAGCCACTTTAAAGAAGAAAAAAGAATAGCAAAAGGTTTTTTAATTGTTGCCTATGATATTCCAGAACAATGCACTGCCACTTATTTCCCAGAGGCCAATGTTTTGGTTCCGTTAAGAAATGTTGCGCATACTAGCAACACGCCAGCCTCTAAAACAATAATTATTACTATTGAAAAAAGTTGAATTATATTTGCTAAAATCTTTTAAAAAATCACGCCTTGAAAAAGTACTTTTTATTCATTTTAATAGTTTCCTTAAGTCTAAATTTAATTGCGCAACAAAAAGATATTCCGCCGAAAATAGCACAAAAAGGTTTTACAAAAATTGACTTTCTATCGATAAATATGCCAGAGGCAGAAATTCCTAATGAACCAAATATGGGTTTTTCTGGTATTCATTATAATATCTTTTTAAATAAAGACATTTATGCAGGTATAGGTATTTATGGCTCTGTTACCGGTAAAAGAGGTGGTTTTTTCACTTTAGGTGTTAATGCTGGTTACAAAAAATTTCTTACTAAAAAATTATATATAGATACTGGCTTCCACTTTGGTGGTGGTGGTGGTGCAGGCGCACAAGATGGTGGTGGCGCGTTTATTTTACCACATTTTAATCTAGGTTACGATTTCAAATATTTTTCTGTAAATACAGGGTATAGTTATGTAAACTTTTTTGATGATGGTTTAATTAAAGGAAACCAATTAAATTTTGGTTTAGAAATTCCATTAAACTATGAGTATGCACATTATAAAGAATCTGAAAAACGTTTTTCTTTCAAGCATTTAAAAACCTCAAATTGGAATCAGAAAAGCAAGACAAACTCGTTAATGATTCATTTAAATAATTTAGATGTAACTAGAGCTTTACCAAATAGAGAACAAATTATTGAAGGAAAAACCATACGTCTTGCAGGTTTTGAATTTGCCAACTATTTTACAGAAAACTGGTTTGCTTTTGTAAAGGTAGACGGAGCATATGATGGCATTAGAGCAGGATTTATGGATGTTTTTCTTGGTGGTGGTTATCATTATAGCTTCAATAGGAATAGAACAAATATATTAGGAAAATTTAGTCTTGGTGCAGCAGGTGGTGGTGGTGTAGATTCTGATGGTGGTTTTATGATTTCGCCAGACATATCTATTGAACAAAAGATATTTGACAATACCTTTATTGCAATTAATAAAGGGTATATTTTAACTCCAAGTCAAGTATTTAGCTCTTCTTCTTACGGAATTGGTTTAAAATATTATGCAAATAGAAATGGCACAAACTCTGATAAAAAAACCTTTAAAAGCGGAATTTTTAAAGGAGTTGATTTTATTGTAAAACATGATTGGTATTTTGATGCAAAGCGCATGGAAAACCCTACAGAAGACATGCATCAAATAGCTTTACAAATAAATTTAGACCTAAATAAATACCTTTATGTTGCAGGACAAACAGCCTTTGCTAATTTTGGTAATGCAGGTGCTTATGGAGAAGGGCTAATTGGTTTAGGGGTAAAATCTAAAGACATTATAGCCATAAACACACGTTTTTTTGGTCAGTTTTTAGCAGGTGCTGCAGGTGGTGGAAATATTAGTACTGGCGAAGGTTTTATTATAAAACCAAGTGTTGGCGCTGAATATAAAATCAATAAAAAAATAAGGCTAAGAAGTTCTGTGGGCTACGTTAAAGCCAAAGGAGGTTCTTTAAGCAACACCTTTGTCAATTTAGGGATAAATTATAATTTTTCTTTTTTAAATATGAAATAATTATACAGATAATTACAACATCTAAATTTTTAGATACTCCCTATCCATAAAATTTACAATAAGATCATAAATGTTTTCCCTTACAAACATTTTTTATTGTAATGCAATTTAAAGCACTCTACTTTATTAAAGTGTATTTTTTATACTATTATTTAATAGTTCAGAAAAACAAAAACAGCTCCCCTACAAAATTTGTTTCTGAGTGAGGACCATAATAGTTTTTTTTAAAAAATTTTATAAAAATTATTTAACATAAAAAAGTATTAATTACTTTACTGTTTTTAGGAGTTATAGTTACAAGTTGCCAACCCGTAAAAACAAAATTAGAACATTATAAGTCTAATAAATCTGTGGTAGAAAAAGAATTTCCGAATTATCACATTGCATCTTTTAGACAATTGAGCTATGTGTTTCAGGTTTCTAATCCAGAACATGTAATTAAAGTAACATTAGATAATGCAAAAATTGTAAAAAGAGATACTTTAAAAGTATTTTCTACAAATACAAAAAGATAACTACTCCCCAAAAGCTAGTTTATAAAAGGTTTATTATTTAAACGAACTAAGAAGTACCTTAATTTTTTAAAGTGCTCTTTTTTATTGTTTAGTTTTCAAAACCAACTAACTTCTCTACAATTACTTATACCTAAAAATAAAAACTAGGTATTTATACCTGTTTTAAAAAACAGGTTTTCTAAAAAAACATATTTCAAGTAGTTTTACATATTACTAACCGTATTTAAGTATACACAAAACTACTAAAATGAAAAAAAAACTACCTTTTTTGAGAAATCAAAAATTGATGTTATTAGGTTTGCTGATTTTTTTTACAACTTCTTTAATGTCTCAGATTACAATTTCACCTTGGAAAATAAACCGAGGCAGAGGAGCTATACCGTTTAACCTACCGGGTAGCAGTTTAGGAAACCCTGTTGCTTATAGTCAAGCAATTATTCCGGAATCAAGTGCAAGCGGTTGGAGTTTGGCAAATACTGCCCCTGATGGATCTATTCAATTCTCAGAAGCTTCGATATTACCAAGCTTTGGTTGTAGAAGATTTTTAGATTTTACGTATTTTGAAACGAATATTAATATTCCTTCAAATACAACACTATCAGAATTAAGGGTAACATATACAGCTGCCGATGATGGTGCAAGAGCTTACATTTTTAATTCATCTCATCCTAATGGCGCTTTTATAGGCCAAATTGAAGGAACACCAGTTACAGCCGATTACAGTGGTTTAGCAGTAGTAGGTGAAGTAAACAGATTGGTAATTGTACAATTTGATAGTTGTCCTGTAGGAAACAATTTAACAGGAGCAAGAGTTGTTGCTAATGGTTCAACAGTTGTTATTAACCCAGATACAACAGCACCTATAGTTAGAACACAAGATGCTACAATTTTCTTAGACGAAAATGGTAATGCTAATGTAAGTATTCAAGAGATTGATAACGGATCTGAAGACTGTGTTGCAAATTATAGGTATTCTGAACAATCTGCATTTACACTGAATAAATCTGGCACTAATCAAAATATAGGATTTGCTTCTGGCTTTGCTAACGTAACAAACGGTACAGATATTAGAATAGAAAAAGTTACTGGAATAGACGATGTTATTAGAGTTAATGATGTTGTATATATTGTCGATATTTCTAGAAATCGATATTTATATCTTAGAAATATAAATAATTTATCTGATGTTTTATTTGAACAACGCTTTACTAGAAATAATAATAGAGCAATTTTTACTATTGAACAAACTGGTAAATCTGGAATTGATCCAATAGATTTCACTAAAGAAATTAAAATAAAAACTGCCTTTAGTGTTAATGGTCTAGCATATAAGCTAGCTATAAGCGGTAATGATGTAAGGTTAAACAACACAGGAGATAATTTTAATTTTATCCCTAAAAATGGTTGTAATCCTGTGGGGTTATCATTAAATAAAATGATGTTTGATTGCACAAATTTAGGAACTAACTCAGTAACTTTAACTGCAACAGATAATAATGGTAATTTTGAAACTGGTACTGCAACAGTTACAGTTTTAGATAATATTGCACCAGAATTACGAGGAAAAAATATTTCAGTTACTTTAACCACAAATGGTACTGTTAGTATTTTACCAAATGATGTATTGCAAAATGGTTCAGATAATTGTGGTGTTGTTAATTATCGAATAAACAAAAGTCTATTTAATGCCTCAGATGCTAACAATAGCCCTATAACAGTACAATTAACAGCCACTGATTTGAGTGGAAATGAGACTACAGTGCCTGTTTTAGTTACTATTATAGATCCAGTTCCTGAAGTAATCACCAAGAATATTGAGGTTTTCTTGGATGAAAATGGTCAGGTAAAAATTAATCCAAATCAAATAGACAATGGTTCTAACTCAATAGTAGGTTTAGACAATTTAACATTAGATACAGACACTTTTAATTGTAACAATTTAGGTAATAATAATGTTGTTTTAACAGCAACAAGTACCTTGGGAAGCTCATCTTCAGCAACTGCAATAGTTACCGTAAAAGACGTTTTAGCACCAACAGTTTTAACTCAAAATATTACAGTTGATTTAGATGCCAATGGAACTTCAACAATTACTTCAGAAATGATTGATAATGGTTCTTTTGACAATTGTACTATACAATCTTCTGTGTTAGACATTACTTCTTTTGATTGTTCTAATGTTGGCGAAAACACAGTTACTTTAACCGTTACTGATGTTAATGGAAATGTTTCTTCAAAAACTGCAATTGTTACTGTGCAAGACGTTATTGCACCATCAGTTTTAACTCAAAATATTACAGTTGATTTAGATGCCAATGGAACGTCAACAATTACTCCAGAAATGATTGATAATGGTTCTTTTGACAATTGTACTATACAATCTTCTGTGTTAGACATTACTTCTTTTGATTGTTCTAATGTTGGCGAAAACACAGTTTCTTTAACCGTTACTGATGTTAATGGAAATGTTTCTTCAAAAACTGCAATTGTTACTGTGCAAGACGTTATTGCACCA
>NZ_CANNFH010000004.1 GCF_947503875.1 uncultured Polaribacter sp.
CTTGATAAACTTCCTGTTAAAACATCACCTGTTTCTAAAGCTGGGTTTATGCTAAAGGTTAAAGCAGGATCTGATTCCCCATAAACCTTCGTTTTTGCCTCTGCTGCTATGGCAATTGCTTTTGATGTAATTGTGAAATCTGCTCCTGTAAAGGTAATTGTATAATTCGCATTTGCTAAAGTTGAACTAATTGGATACGTGCCTACATCTTCACCCATTGCTCTTGATAAACTTCCTGTTAAAACATCACCTGTTTCTAAAGCTGGGTTTATGCTAAAGGTTAAAGCAGGATCTGATTCGCCATAAACCTTTGTTTTTGCCTCTGCTACTATGGCAATTGCTTTTGGTGTTATAGTTAATGTAATATCTTCAGAGATTTCTGCAAAATCTCCGTCTACAGCTGAAGTTGCTCTTATAATTACTGTACCTGCATTACCTAAAGTTACTGTATTATTATTTATACCAGATAATGTTGCTGAACCTGTACCTCCTGAAACTATACTGTAACTGATAGCTCCTGTAGAAGTAGTAGATGCATTTAATATAAAATCTGCGTCTCTGTATTCTTTGGTAATATCATTAAAAGTTAAAACGGAATTTACTTGTACAAAAAACTTACCCCATTCTACATCTGCTCTATAATCAGTTAAACTTGCTTGCGGTACAATAACATCTGTTATACTGTTGCTTAAAAAAGCCAAAGTATTTAAAACAGGTGGTGTAGTAGCGTCTGCAAAAATGGTATTGATTCGATTAGAAGCAAAAGCCTGATTTTGAATGTTAGTGACCGAACTTGGTAGTGTAATTTCTTCTAATTGGTTTCTAGAAAATGAACGTTCGTTAATTAGTGCTAAATTATTTGGTAGAGTTACACTGTTTAACGCATTAGATTGAAATGCTGAAATTCCTATAGAAGTTACTGAATTTGGAAAATCAATAGACGTTATATTATTATTATTAAATGCAAAGTCTCCAATAGAAATTAAAGTGGTTGGCAGATCTAGCGTAGTTAAGTTATTATTTGCAAAAGCGCTATCGCCAATAGTTGTTATGGTATTTGGTAACGTAAGACTATCTAAATTCTTTAAAAAAAAAGCCTTTTCTCCAATACTAGTTACGGCGTATACATTTCCATTATCTGTAATACTGGCAGGTAATATTATAGTAGTATCTCTACCTAGGTATGCCACTGCTTCAACTGTTAAAGGCGCAATACTAGAAGTAATTTTGTAAACTATACCATTACTAATAATGTCTGGCTCTATGATAGATTTAAAGTCGGTCCAACCTGCTGTATTATATGCTGCAGTTGTTCCAGATGGCACAAGCAAGGTAACATTTGTTCTTGCAAAAACACCAATTGCACTATTAAGATTTGTAGGGCTTGTGCTTGTAGATGTTATATTTTGTAAAGTTGTATTATCATCAAAACTCCTTCTACCTAAAGATGTAACAGAACTTGGTAGTGTTATATTGCTCAGGTTATTAAATCTAAACGATTCGTCACTGATGGTAGTTACAGAATTTGGCACAATTAACTCTTCAATTTCATTAAAATAAAAAGACCTAAAACCAATATTTACAAGCGTATTAGGTAAATTTAATTCTACAATTTGATTATCTCTAAAAGCTTCTGAATCTAATGTCTGAATACCTTCTGGTAAGGTTAGATTTACAAATTTATTATCTCTAAAAGCTCTTCCACCAATGGTATTTACTGTGCTAGGAAAAGTAAAGTTTGCCAACTCATTACTTTCAAATAAACCTTCTGGAATTGTAGTAACACTATTTAACATTGTAACATTTGTTAATAAGTTATTACTAAAAGCATAAGTACCTAAAGTAGTTACAGAACTTGGTATAATAACACTAGTTAATTTATTACTAGAAAAGGCAGTTTGACCTATAGAAACCAAAGTATTTGGTAATGTAAGGCTATTAATTTCGTTGCTAGAAAAAGCAGAAGAACCAATAGCAATAATAGTGCTTGGGATTGTTAGTGCTGTTAACTTATTGTTGCTAAACACATTATTACCTATGGTAGTCATAGCTGTAGAAAAGCTTATTGTAGCAATTTCATTTTCTGCAAAAGCTTCACTACCTATGGTAACTACAGAGTTGGGTAATATTAAATTGGTTATTTTATTTTCTAAAAATGCGTCTGATTCTATTGAGGTTACTGAATCTGGAATGGTCACTCCTGCTAACTCTAAATCTTCAAAAGCACTTTCAGCAATAGTAGTAACTGCATAAGTATCTCCATTTAAAACAGTACTTTCAGGAATTACTGGTGTCTTGCTAGTACCTGTATAACCAATTAATTTTACTGCTAGTGGAGTTGCTCCTTCAATAGTTTCGAATATGAAATCTTCATCAATTATCTCTGGCTCCAAAATTGTTCTAAAACGATTCCATCTTTGTGAAATATGATCAGCAGTTGTTCCTTTAGGAACAATTAAAACAGCATCTCTAGCGTTGAGACCTAAAGCATCATTAAAACGGATTGGATTTATAAACTCTGAAGTGACTTTGGTAATTGGGTTCTCACTAAAGATATCATCATCTAAAGAAGTAATTGTATTAGGAATTGTAATACTAGTAAGCAAATTTTGTCTAAAAACGTTTTCTTCTAACTCTCTTAACGTACTTGGTAAAATAAGATTGGCTATTTTATTCTTTTCAAATGCACTTCTTTCAATTCTAGTTACAGAAGCAGGTATGGTAATAGCGGTTAGCAAATTCTCTTCAAACAAGCTAGACTTAATTTCTGTTAGCGTATTAGGGATGTTGGCACTTGTAATTAAATTTTCTCTAAACACTCTATTTCCTAAAAAAGTTATAGAATTTGGTAAGTTAACTAAGGTTAACTTATTTCTTTGAAAAGCATCATCTTCTATTCTTAATAAGCCATTTGGTATTGTAATATTTGTTAATAAATTGTCTCGAAACGCAACACTTTCAATTGTAGTAACCGTATTAGGTATTGTGATACTTGTTAATTTATTATTAGCAAATAAACCACTAGGTATTGTTGTTAAATTGGTGGGTAGGTTTGCGCTTACTAGCTCATTACTTGCAAAAGCACTATTTTCTAAAACACTTACAGTATTTGGTATATTTATTGTTGTTAATTGATTGTTAACAAACGCACTCATTCCTATTTTAGTTAAATTTGGTGGTAAGGTAATACTTGTTAATTGGTTATTTCTAAAGGCGCTCTCTTCAATATTCACCACAGTATTTGGTATAGTAACTGAAGTTAATGAGTTAGATAAAAAAGTACTCCTACCAATACCAGTAACAGCATATGTATTGCCTAAAATAGTAACGCTACTAGGTATAACCACTGTAGTGTTTGTGCCTGTATAATCCTGTGTTTCTACGGTTAAAGGTGCTGTACTTGAGGTTACTCTGTACGAAATATCATTTATAGTTATGCGTTGTTCTTCAATTTCACTAAATCCTGTCCAATTAGCTGTAGTATAGGTATTTGTAGTTGCTGCAGGTATAAAAAGACGAATATTGCTTCTATTTGTAATTGCATTTGCTGGCAAAATAGCGGGTGTATTGGTTCTAGAAAAAACACTTCTTAAATTAGAATTACTATCAAAAGCATTAGATCCTATGGTTACCTCATTTTCGCTAGATATATCCAAAAATGTAAAGGTATTATTAGCGAAAGCAAAATCTCCAATACTATTTACTTTTTTAGGGATAAATAATGTATTTCTTAAGCTATTATTTTGAAATGCACCATTACCTATAGATTCTAAAGCAGGTACAACTGGTTCAGTTCCCATTTGTCCTGGACCATCATCATCATCTTCCCCAAAATTATTGCCAGAACTAATTCTAAAATCACGAATATTATTGTCTTTAAATGCCTCTGCTTTAATAGTTACAATTGTATTTGGTATTGTAACTGCATTAGATAAAAATTTAGCTTTAAATGCACCAGAACCAATTGATGTTACAGTATACGTGTTACCAGAATTAGTAACAGTTTCTGGTATAGTTAAACCACCACTTTGCCCGGCGTAATTAATAGCTTCTACGGTTAAAGGTGCTGTAGAAGATGTAATTTTATATAAAATATTATCAACAACAAAATCCAATTCAGTTACAGACTTAAAACCTGTCCAACCTGCAGCTACGTATGCCGCAGTTGTGCCAAAAGGTATTATTAAATCTATCTCACTTTTATTAAATACGCCTGCATTTAAAGTTGCTGGTGTTGTACTATTTGATCTTACAGAGGTGACAGCAGCATTTTTAAAAGCCTCGTTACCTAATGCAGTAATACTAGCAGGTAATGTAACTGAAACAATAGCACTATCTTCAAAAGCATTTGCACCTACACCAGTAACAGCATAGGTATTATTGTTATTATCTGTTGTGGTTTCTGGTATAACTAAATTTGTATTAAAATTAAAAAAGGCAACAGCTTCAGCCGTTAATGGTGCAGTTGCAGACGTTACCCTATAGCCAATATTATTTCTTGTAAAGCCCTCTAAACCAAAAGACCATGTTGTATTATCTGTAATACCAACAAAATTTTTATCAGTACTATCTTTAAAAGCTGTAGAAGGAATATTTATATAATAATTTCCACCATTCTGTAAAACAAGTCTTGGTGTAATAGTAACTTTTTCATTTTCTACAACAACATTATCACCCAAAACATCAATAAATTCTAGCGTATTAAAACTTGAAAAATCTGCATTATGTATAGTTATAAAACCTGTGCCTTTAGTAACATTATCACTAAAAGTAATTTCTAAATCTCCATTAAAATTAACATTTACATCATTATTTGCGGGTAACAAACTAACAATATCAAATGATTTTTGAGCAATTGTAAAATACACATTGTTTGCAGTTGCAATATTATTAAAAGTAATGGTATCTCCATTTATAGCACTTGCAGCATAGTTTGTGGTACCTGTTGTAAAATCTGCATCTGTACTTACTAATAGTTGATAATCTGCTAAAACATCAGAATTTCCTGAAATTTCTAAACTAATGCTAATATCAGTTAAAGCACCCGTTTTTTGCATTTTCCAAACTCTGTTTGAAGTTTGTAAAGCTGTTGGAGAATTTGTTGCCGAAAAAGCATGCACTATATCATTATTTCCAACAGCAATGGCATTCATATCTGCAATTGCACCTGTTTTTTCTATAGTTACTATGGCATCACCATTTTCACTTTTAGATTTTGGTTGCTCTAAATCGTTACCAGAATCTTTTGCAATTACTGTAATATCATTGTAATAAGTGGCGTTTTCTGAAGCATCCCAAAAAATAGTTGCACCATCACTTGCAACATAATCTCCTGCTGTACCGCCATCAGAATTATCTAAAGTTAAACCGTATTTAATTGCTAAATAAGAATAAATCTTGTCAAGTTCTGCATTGGTTAAAGTTGAATTGTACACAATTACCTCTGCAATATCGCCTTGAAATGCTCTTGTAGTGTTAAATCCAATTCCTAAAAAACTACTAGTAAAACCAGTTAAAGTTGCAGTATTGTTATCTGAACCCTGAACTAAGTTTCCTGCTTTTAACTCGGAAATTGCTCTACCAACGGTAGTATCTAAACTTCCCCTTAAAATTACTGGCGTAATTTCTGGCGCATTAAATCCGTTAGAAATAGGTACATTTAAATCGTTTGCAAAATGTGCCAATTGTAAAACTTGATTACCATTGTAACCAAAATGCAAACCTCTGTTGGCTGCTGGCCCACCTGTACCTAACAAATTATTAGCACTTTTGCTACTTGTTCTTTTAGAAACTGCAATAAAATTATAATTGTTATTATCTATACCAGACAAATCAATTCTAAAAAACTGATTTCCTGTACCATCAAAAGTTACTGCTGGGTTAAAATTAATACTATTCGCTTGTATTGGTGCTCCTTCTGGTGTAGATGTTGTTGCAAACGTAGATTGATCTACCCAAGCTGTAACCTCATTAGATGCATTTTTAGTTAAACCATCATTAGCTTTGTACCATTGTTGTAAACCAGATGTGGCAACATCAAATTTTATAATGGTCGTTTGTGTATTTGGTGTGCTTTCATCGTCTTCTGCTACAATATATAAATCGTAAGCAGTTGCTCCTGTTAAACCAGAAATACTAAAATTGTCTGTAAAAGGTGCGGTGGTTATGGTTGCATTTCCGCTTTTTACTGGGGTTGCACCTGCACTTGCAGTTCCTGCTTTTATTTCGGAAATAGTTGGTACAGTTGCACCATCTGCAACTAAAACATAATGTACTCTACCTGCTTCATCTATATCAAATGATAAACTAAATTCTGTTTGTTGTATGTTGGAAATTGATGGTGTGCTGTTTTCAAAAACTGGTGGAGTGGTATCAATAGTTCTTGCATCTAATTTAAGAGGATTATCTTGCAAAACAAGATCTACTGTTGCGTCTTCTGCAACAACATAAATATCATAATTTGCACCAGGTATTAAACTTGTAAAATTAATTGTATTTGTAAATGTTGCGTTATTAGTAACTTCTGAGCCAGAAGTAATAGCTGTAGCTCCAGAATTTCCTGTACCAGCTTTAACCTCTGCAGAAGTTGGGGCTGTAGCACCATCAGGAAGTATTACGTAGTAGATTGTACCAGCCTCATTTAAATCTGTATTTAATGTAAAACTGCTTTCTGTAATATTCGTAAAAGTTGGTGTACTTTCAAAAAAAGGTTGAAAAATTTGTGCTGTTGTTGCCTGAGCAGTTTCATCATAAGTGGTATGATTAATTGGTCTAAATTCATATGTTGCACCTAAAGATACGTTATTGGTAGTTTTAAAAACAAATTCTATTTCATAGGCTTGATTCTTTCCTATCCTTAAAGATCCTGCTGATTTAGATGAAATTATTGTAGAATAGTCAGAACTAAAAAAATCAGGTTTATTACTTATTTGTTGTGATGTAACATCTCCGTTATTAACATTATTAGAGGCACTAAAAACAAAATCGTTATTTGTAGTATTGTCTATAACTGTCCATGTGCTTTCTGTAGTTTTTTTGTATTCTAAATCGGGTATCTTAAAATCACTACCGGATCCTATTTCTTGAACACTAAACCTTAGCCTTATTAGATTTTCATCTTTAATTGTAATGGGTGTATTAACATTTGCTTTCCAACTAGCAGTGGTCTGGTTTCCATCATCATTTCTCCATCTGTAGTTATTAACAACGGTATTTGCAAAAGCCGTAATACTAATAAATAGTAGTAGTAAAATAGTAATGTTTTTTTTCATGAGTAGTCAGTTTAATTTGATATTGGTATTTTTTTGTTACTGTTTATGAGATTGTTCTTATTCAACATTGTAATCATAAATAAAAAGATGATTAAAAGTATAGCAAATAAATAAGGAAATCTAGTTTGGAATGTAGTTGAGTTGTTTGGTTCTATATTTCCTGTAATGATGCTCTTATAGTCTTTTTTAGATAGTTTTAAAATTTCTCCTGTACTTTTTATAATTGCATTATAACCTGTATTATTACTTACAACCATATCTTTTCTGGTAATTACACTCAATAATCTAGATTGATAAAGGTGATGCCTTGTAATGTAAGTATCTTTAAACCAACTATCATTACTGGTATTAAAAAAGAAATTTGCTCCATTTTTTGCTTGCTGTATTGCATGAGAAGCTACAACACTTTCATTACAAATTAAAACACCTGCTTTACCATAAGGCGTATTAAACAATTGATTTTTTTCTTTTGTTTTTTCAACAATATAATTGCTATTATGAGCAAAAGGTGCTACCAGATTTGCAATTGGACTTTCTATACCTTTTATTAAAATTTCTTTTTGATACGAACCAAGTTCTTTGCCCTCTTTAAAATAAAATACTTTGTTCTTAACAATAGTGTCTTTTAAATTTTGCGTACTATTCAATCCTAATACTAAAGCTGTGTCCGGATTTAATCTTTTATGAAATTCATTCAATAAATCATCTTTACCAAAATAAGTCCAAGGAAATGCTGATTCTGGAAAAATGACAAAATCTGGCTTTTCTTGATTTACTTGCGCTATTAATTGAAAATAATCTGTTGCCAATTGATTGACTTTATTTTGATTCCAAAAGTCTTTTGTACTAAAATTACCAGATACACTAGATACTTTAAAAGTTTTTTTTGAATTTAAAGGAGATAAAAAAGATTTTAAAAGAAAACCTCCTGAAAAAAGTACAAATACAAAAACTAAAGAAACAACGGCATATTTTTTTTTCTGATTAAAAATAGCACTTGCTAAAAAAGCATTTATAAGTATTACAAAAAAAGTAAGTAACGCTGTACCTCCTAAACTAGCCCATTGTATTGAAAATATATTTTTAGATAATACTGTGCCAAATTGATGTGCATGAAAAGGATACGCTATTAAAATTATTGGTAAAAACATTTCTAACAAAGACCAAACACTTGCTACTACAATAGATTGCAACCATAAATATTTGCTGCTTTTGGTAGTTTTAAAAGCAAAGGATACACAAGCAAAAAGTAAACCATAAAAAATTGCTATACATACAATACTAAGTACAATAAAACCAATGGCTAAAAATATTGATTCATCTTCTGTATAAGCAACAAAGCTAGAAAACATCCAATAATAAAGTGAGGTAGCTAAAACTACACCAAACAAAATACCATTAGCAATATTTTTTGAGGTAGTCGATTTATAAATTACATAAAGTGTAGGGACTAAACTTACAAATAACAACAAATAATTTAAGTACATTAATGCAAAAATGCTTACAACAGAAGAAGCTATAACTAGTATAAAATTATTTTGAAGTAACTTTTTTAACATATAATAATTACCAATTTTGCCTTATTAAAATAATATCTTTTTAATAATTGCGTTGCAACAATTGCATTTTAGCGAAAGAGGGAATTAAAAAACAAAAATAAAAACCAAAAAATGAAAAGTACTGTAAATTTGAGACATTTTTGTCTCAAAAAACAAAAACAGGTATTTATACGGGGTTATTTTTTCTTAACATATGCTCTAGATAAGCCATTAGTTAACAACAGATTATTATCATTTTTATAAGACTTGATACTTTGTCCTAAAAATTTCTTAAAATCTTTTTCAAAATGTGAATGGTCGTAATAATTGTATTGTACTACCAAGTCGGCTAAAGAGGCAAATTGATTCTTTTCTAGCTCTCTTATCACATAATTAAAACGCACTAAACAGATGTAATGGTAAGGACTTGCACCTACTTCTTTATTAAAAATTCTTTCAATTGTTTTGGTAGAATACGGAAAAACCTCAGAGAGTTCTTCTACTGCCAACATTCCTTTTTTGTTTAAAATGTACTGTACAATTTCTACAGACGGTAATAAGGCACTCCAATCTCTGTAATAATCTCTTAGATGATGATCTGCAATTTTAGTAATTTCTTCAATAGCGTTTACTTCTCTTAAAGTGCTATATAAGCTACTAATAACCTCTTCTTCTACATATAAAGAAAGATCTACAAACGTATTTCTATTTTTTTTAGAATGAATTTTAGTTACGTTATGCAATATGTGGTTTGGCAACTCAAAAGACAACCAAGAGCTGTTTTTGTAGGCTTTTACGGTAAAAAAATCTCCTGTACCTTTAATAAAAACTTCAGGCACTTCTACTTTTTTACCTTTATAATTAAAAGCTTCTATGTTGCCATAACGCAACATAATATAAGTATAGCCATAATCGCTAATTAATTGAGAAGACATGTCTTCTTTATAATTGATCCGCGTTACATCTTTGTAAAAAGAATGCCTAAAGTCTTTTTTATTTATAAACTCCATTTGGTTAGAAAACGTAAAAATACTAGAATAAAAAGATAGGATTGCTGTAAATTTCCGACAAATTTAAAAATTAAATAAACTTTATAAATTGATTAACAAACTATACAACAGTAAATTAAAAACATTTAAAACCTCGTTTACCGAAAAAGATATTATTACTTCTTTTGGTAAAACCCATGTTATTATTTTTGGTGATGAAGGTAAACCTGCACTTTTTTTGCTACATGGTTTAAACACTAGTGCACCTTTTGCTTTTAGTATGGTTTCTTTTCTGGCAGAAAAATATCAAATTTTTGCTGTTGATATTTTAGGTGAACCCAACCAAAGCGATTTTGTAAGAATAAATAAAAAAGATACTTCTTATGGTAAATGGCTGCAAGAAGTTATCAATCACTTTCAACTTAATTCTTTTTCTTTCTGCGGAATTTCATTTGGAGCTTTCCCTATTTTACAATCGCTTTTAATTGATGAAAAAAAAGTAAATGAAGTCTTTTTAATTTCCCCTGCAGGAATTGTAAATGGTTCTCTACCAAAAACAATTTTTCGTTTTTTAATCCCGATGAGAAAATTCAGAAAAACTAAAAACGAAATTCACCTAAAACAATGTTTGTCTAATATTTATGATGAATTTGATGAATTCACCTATCCATATTTAAAAGAAGTATTCTTGCATTTTAAAATGGATTTTTCTATCACACCAAACTTTAAAACATCAGCATTAAAAAAAATACAAACCCCCATTACTATTATTGCGTCTAAAGACGATTTTTTTGTACCTGCTCTAAAATTAAAAAGGAGAAGTAAAAAAACATTCGCCTCTATTAAAAAGTTTATTGTTTTGGAAAATTCTAAACATGTGCCTGCTAAATCAATCTTAAAAGCAAACTTTAATATATAGTATATATATTATATATTTGTTATATAAATTATGCATTATGAAAAAACTAATTGAAATAGACGAAACTACACTTACAAAACTTAAAATATTATCTGCTTTCGAAGATTTAAGTGTTAAGAAGTTAATGGAAAAAGCGATTGTACTTTTTGTTCAAAGCAAAGAAAAAGAGCAATCAGAAAAGTTAACAGACGAACAAAAAGAAGATATTGGTCTTTTATTATTAATGCAACAAGCAGATAGAAACGATACTGTTAGTAGAGAAGAAATATTTAAAGCTTTAGAGGAATAATGAAAGTTATTTACTTAAAAAGTTTATTTAAAGATTTAAAAAAGATAAAAAATCAAAAACTTAAGGACGTATTAAAAGACGTATTTATAGAGTTAGAGGAAAAAGATAGTTTACTTAAAATCTCTAATGTTAAAAAAATGTCTGGTCATAAAAATGCCTACAGAATTAGAATTGGAGACTACAGACTAGGTATTTTCAACGAAAACGAAAACATTACTATTGCTCGATTTTTAAAAAGAGAAGATATTTACAAGCTATTTCCATAAAATAAATTTCTATTTTTATAGCAATAATAAAACCAAAAAAATCCGAAGTAAAATTTTTACTTCGGATTTTTTTATGACTGCACACTGAATACTGAATTACTGAAGACTTATTAAGGCGCAGGGTTAGGATTTGCATTGTGTACTGCGTTTATTTCTTTAATTATTTCATCAGATAACTCTACATTTATAGAGTTGATATTTTCTTTTAGCTGACTCATTTTTGTGGCACCAATAATATTACTTGTTACAAATGGTAATTGATTAATAAATGCTAAAGACAACTCCGTTAAAGTTAATCCGTGTTTTTTAGCAATATCATTATAGTGTTTTACTGCATTCTCTGGATTGGCACCCATATAACGTGCAATAAATCTTGGGAATAAATTTCCACGAGAACCTTCTGGACTGCCACCATCTAAATATTTACCCGTTAAAACACCTTGTGCTAAAGGCGAATATGCCAATAATCCAATATTTTCTCTTAAACAAACTTCAGAAGCACCAGTTTCAAACTTTCTTAAAATTAAAGAATATGCATTTTGTATGGTTACAGGTTGCGCTAAATTTAAATTTCTAGCAGTTTCCATGTATTTCATCATTCCCCAAGGTGTTTCGTTAGACAAACCGTAGCTTCTAATTTTACCTTGTTTAATCAAATCGTTTAAAGTTTCTATAATTCCAGCAAAATCTTCTGCCTCATTTTTAGCATTATCTGTAATAAAATCTCTTGTCCCAAAAACGTTTACACCTCTATTAGGCCAATGTAACTGATATAAATCTATATAATCCGTTTGCAAACGTTTTAAACTGCCCTCTATAGCTTCTAAAATATTCTCTTTAGTTAAGCCACCTTTTCTAATATGCGCGGTATAATCTCCACCACCTGCAATTTTGGTTGCTAAAACAACTTTATCTCTATTGCCTGTTTTTGCAAACCAATTCCCAATAATACGCTCAGTATCTGCATAGGTTTCTGGTGATGCAGGTACAGGATATAATTCTGCAACATCAAAAAAGTTAACACCTTGTGCCAAGGCATAATCCATTTGTTCAAATGCCTCTTCTTGCGTGTTTTGGTTTCCCCATGTCATGGTTCCTAAACAAATTTTACTAACTTTTATATCTGTATTTGGTAGTGTTGTGTATTTCATATTAGTGTATAATCGTGTAATTATTGAATTGTTAAAAACGTATTGCGAAATTAAAAACTTTAAATCCATTCTCGGAATTAGAATTAAGATTTAATATAACTTTCACTTTTCTAACTAGACTTGATTGGACTTCGACAGGCTCAGTCTGACCTTTTTGAGTTTTAATTTCAAATTTATAAATAGAAAAAAGCCATAAGTATATTAAACTTATGACTTTTTAAAAAAATTTACAACTCATTTCTCTTAGTCACAAGAGCATGAGTTTCTTCCCTTAGGGAAGATTAAGATGGGATTTTACTTTTCAATCGCCTCAATACCAGGCAAAGTTTTTCCTTCTAACATTTCTAACATAGCACCACCACCAGTAGAAACATAACTTACCTTTTCTGCAAAACCAAATTGTTTAACAGCTGCAACAGAATCTCCGCCACCAACTAAAGAAAATGCTCCGTTTTGTGTTGCTTTGTCTATTGAATTTCCTAATGCTTTTGTTCCGCCTGCAAAAGATTCCATTTCAAAAACACCTAAAGGCCCGTTCCATAAAATGGTTTTACACTTGTTTACAACAGTATCAAAAATCTCTCTAGATTTTAGTCCAGCATCTACGCCTTCCCAACCATCAGGAATTGCATTTATATCACAAATTTGTGTATTTGCATCATTAGAAAAATCATCTGCAGCTATTACATCTACAGGTATATGCACTGCTACGCCTTTTGCTTTTGCTTGTTTTAAAATATCTAAAGCCAATTCTTGTTTATCATCTTCACAAATAGAATTTCCTATTTTGCCACCTTGCGCTTTAATAAAGGTAAAACTCATACCTCCACCAATAATTAAGTGATCTACTTTATCTAAAATATTTTCGATTACTGTTATTTTAGATGATACTTTTGCGCCTCCTAAAATTGCCAAAACTGGTTTTTCAGAATTGTTTAAAACTTTATCGATACTTAAAATTTCTCTTGCTAATAAATTACCAAAACATTTATTTTCCTCGAAAAATTGAGCAATTATAGTTGTAGAAGCATGTGCTCTGTGTGCTGTACCAAAAGCATCGTTTACATAAATATCTCCTAATTTAGATAATTTTTCTGCAAATGCTACATCTCCTTTTTTCTCTTCCTCGTAAAAACGAAGATTTTCTAATAACAAAATTTCACCAGCTTCTAAATTAGCAACTGCTTCTTCTACTTTGCTTCCAATACAATCTTCTACAAACTTAACTTTACAACCAATTACATCTACTACAGATTTTACAATGTGTTGTAAAGAAAATGCATCTTGAAATCCTTTTGGACGACCTAAATGAGACATTAAAACACAACTACCACCTTGTTCTAAAATATCTATAATGGTAGATTTTGCCGCCTGAATTCTTGTTTTATCGGTAACTTCAAAATTTTCATTTAAAGGCACATTAAAATCTACACGAATTATGGCTTTTTTATTTTCGAAATTAAAATCTTTTATTGTTTTCATTTGTAGTCTATTCTATTTTTAACAAAAATACTTTTTTATTTACTCTTTTTACAACTGATGTTCTAAAAGTTAATACATCGTTTGCGTAATTATATGCTATGCTTTTTTAGTGCAATCATTTTAAAAACGGATAAAACAACCAAAAATATTGCTGCAGACAATGCAATAGTATCCAAATTATTAGCTCCATTTGTATTGGCTACTCCAATGCCAATTAATGCCCAAGTACCCACAAATGCAAACGCAAACATATTTCTTTTTAATACCATGAAAACATTTATTAAAGTGGCAATTGCAATCATTACAATTGTCCAAACCAACGGAGAAACACCAAAACCTTCCCATTCTAATTTCACCAAATATGCAGCTATATTAGCAACACTAGCTACAGTAACCCAACCACTGTAAATTACAAATGGCCAATGCATAAATAACTTTGTAGCAAAAGAAGTTTTAGCCATTTGCATACTGTTATTAATTACAATTTTTAATAGCGAAAAAAGCAATAGAAAAATACAAATACAAGAAAGTCCTGTAAATTCATAAATCCAAGCAAAAACCCAAGCACTATTGGCAATACAAGAAATTATAAACCAAAACCCAATTTTTTCTACAAAATTATCTTCTTTTACCTTTACAAAAAGACTTCTAACTTGATAAATAGCAAAACCAAACAATAACAAATAAATTAAACCCCAAATAGAAAAAGCATAACCTGCAGGTGTAAAAAGTGTTCTGTAATTTCTAGAAATTTCACCAATTGTAGTATTGTTTAAAATACCAGTATTCGATAAATAATTTATAAAAACAACACCTACAAAGGCAATTCCGTTTAAAATTTGTATTATTTTTTTCATTAAACTTTAAATTTAGATGGTTTTAAATGTACAAAATTCTACCTAACAATTTTAGAAACCATTATATTTGCTTATGCTTTTTAATCAAATCATAGGGCAAGAACACATTAAAAAACATTTGCGCGTTTCTGCGGAAAATGGTAGAATACCACACGCACAACTTTTTGTGGGTAAAGAAGGTAGTGGCACTTTGTCTATGGCAATTGCTTATGCACAATTTTTGTTATGTAATTTTTCTGAAAATACAGAAGTTTGCAACTTAAAATGCAACAAACTACAACACCCAGATTTGCATTTTGCTTTTCCTGTAACTTCTAATGACAATGTAAAAAAACACCCTGTTAGTAGTTTGTTTTTAAACGAATGGAGAGAATTTATTGCAACACAACCTTATGGAAGTTTATTTAATTGGCTACAACATATTGGTGTAGAAAATAAGCAAGGACTTATTGGTGTAGATGAAGCTGAAGAAGTAGTTAAAAAACTAAAATTAAAAAGTTTTGAAGGTGGTTTTAAGGTGATGATTATTTGGATGGCAGAAAAAATGAATATTGCTGCTGCAAATAAATTGCTAAAGCTAATTGAAGAACCACCAGAAAAAACAGTATTTATTTTAGTTACAGAAAACGAGGAACAGATTATAAATACCATAAAATCACGTTGCCAAGCATTGCATTTTCCTGTTTTAAGTGAACAAGATATTTCTCAAACTTTAATTACCAATCATAATATTTCTAATAATGAAGCTACTAAAATTGCGCATCAGGCGGCAGGAAATTTAAATAAAGCACTGCATTTATTACAAAATGATGGTTCTGATTTAATTTTTGAAGAGTGGTTTATTACTTGGATTAGAACCGCTTTTAAAGCCAAAGGTAATGCTGCTGTTGTGCAACAATTAATTGCTTGGTCAGAAACTATTGCAAAAACCGGTAGAGAAACTCAAAAACGTTTTTTAGACTATTGCATACAGTTTTTTAGACAAGCCTTATTAATAAATTACAAATCGCCAGATTTGGTTTTTATGGAATCTGCTACAGGTTTCGATTTATCTAAATTTGCCCCTTTTGTGCATTCTGGTAATATTTTAGAGATAGAAAAAGAGTTGAACACAGCCATGTATCATATAGAAAGAAACGGAAATGCTAAGATTATTTTGCTAGATCTTTCTATGAAACTAACACGTTTTTTGCATAAAAAAGAAGATGTAGTTTAGTTGATGCTCTATAAAGATTTCTCTACAAGGTTGAAATGACAAATATCTAAATTACATTCCTTTTTTAACTTTTTTAGCCAAATACAAATCTGCAATTGTAGGGTTTTCTGGACAAGATTTTATTTGGATGAATTGGTTACCAACATTTACATTGCCTGTTTGTAAAACTTTAAAATAAACGCCGCAAAAAGTAGTGTTCCAAAATTGTTTTACAATTTTCATATCATTAAAACGTGCACCTAATTTGTAACAAGGATCTCTTTGAATGGTAGCCTCTAAAATGGTTTCACCAACTTTAAAAGTATCTCCAGAATGTATATTTCTTTCATCTAAACCTGCAATAGTTAAGTTTTCTCCAAACATACCAAAATTAAAAGCTACATTTGGATACTTTTCTTTCCAGAAAGCATAATGCTCTAAAGAATACCCGTAAACTGCCTGTAAAATTCCACCATGATTTTTTCTATCTGAAATTTCATCGCCTTTTACCTCTTTACTATTTAAAAAAATTGAACCCTCTACAGGATTTTTATAAATACCCGTAAAAAACGTTTTATTTTTAAACGTTACTTCTTTGCGCTCGCCAATATTTGTTGAAATAATTTTCATGCTATAACTATAGAAATTACTAAAATTTTCTACTTTTTAAATTTTGCTAACGCTGTTTTGGTAAAATCAGATAAAACTAACTCCCCAGAAACAGCTGCTCTTTCTGCCAATAAAGTATCCCAATTTTCTGTGTTTCTCCACAATGCTTTTTTTATTTCTGCTAAAGCCACAGGATTATAAGAAGCTAATTTTTCTGATAAAATTTCCACTTCTTCATCTAACTCTTTTGTGTTTTCAAAAACCTTTGCGTACAAACCTTTTTCTTTTGCCCAATAGGCATTTTTCCAACTAGTAGCATCTAAGGTTAATTCTGCAGTAGCCCCAATTCCCATTTTTCTAGAAACGGCAGGTTCTATTACAAAAGGACCAATACCAATGGTTAATTCAGATAGTTTAATGGCTGCTTGTTCTGTTGCCAAAACATAATCGCAAGCTGCTAGCAAACCTACGCCACCACCAACTGTTTTGCCTTGTACACGAGCAATTACTAATTTTCCACAGGTTCTTATGGCATTAATTACGTTGGCAAAACCAGAGAAAAATTGTTTGCCTTCTTCTAAATTTTTTATGGCTACCAACTCATCAAAAGAGGCGCCTGCACAAAACGCTTTTTCACCTTCTGACTTTAATACAATAACAGCAACTTCTTCTTTAGCACCAACAGTAATTAATTCTTTGCTTAATCTTTCTAACAAATCACTAGGAAAAGAGTTACTTGCAGGGTGCCCAAACTCTATAGTTGCAATTTTATTATGAATATTGGTATATAAACTTCCGTTTTGTCTTGTTGTAGTCATAAAATGATTGTTTTTGTAAAAATAGGTTTTTATTCTCTTTTTAGTAAAATATAAGTTCTGTAGAACTTAACTAATACGGATTCATAATTAAACATCTCTCGACTGCGCTCGAGAAGACAATTTATTTAGCCTTTTACCAAAGGTAAAAACTTGCGTCTAAATTTTAATACCAAAGGTAAACCTCTTGCTAAAATCCAAAAGGTAAAGGCAATCCAAATGGCAACTAGTTTAAAATCTAAATAGTCAAAAATTAGCAGTACAGGAATAAAAACCAAACCTGTTGATAAAATTAAAAGGTTTCTTAAATATTTCATTTCTCCCATTCCTTTAAACATCCCATCAAAAATAAAACTGATTGCATTTATGGGTTGAGTAATTAGTACGATCCAAAAAACGGTATAAAACTGTTCTAAAACAATGGTTTCTTTTGTAAAAATAGTTCCTATAAAATTGTACAATAACAAACCAATTAAACCCATTATAGCGCCTACAATAATGCCATATTTGAATAATTTATTACTTAAATCTACCAAAGATTTGTAATCTTTTGCACCCAAAAATTTACCCGCCAAAATGTTACCTGCACTGGAGTAACCATCTATCATAAAAGCGCCTAAAAGCCAAATATTTAAACTAATGGTATAAGCTGCAATATATTCTGGCCCATAGCCTGTGGCATAAGATGTGGCAAAATACAAGGCAATGTTTAAAGCAATGGTTCTTATAAAAAGATTACCCATCATGCCTAAAAGTCTTTTTATTTCTGGATGAAAGGATAGCGATAGTTTTAAAGAAATACTTGTTTTTTTAAGCAATAAAACAACAGCAATAATAGCCATAACTATTTGTGCTAATACACTTGCATAGGCTGCACCTTCTATATGCATTGCAGGTATATAACCTTCTATACCATAAACCAAAACAAAATCGAAAATAATGTTTACAGTGGCACCAATAATAGCAATTACCATTGGATAAAATGTGTTTTGTAAACCTCTAAACGTTCCAAAAATAGCAAAAACAAAAAGCGCAAATGGAAAACCAAAAATACGTATGCTAAAATAACGTATACAATAGTCTAAAATTAAGCCTGATGCATTATAAAATTGAAAAATTTGTTTAGAAAACGGATAGGAAATTGCCAATATTACTAAACTACAAAGTACTACTATTGCTATAGCTTGCGCAGGTAATTCTTTTACTTCGTTTAATTTATTTGCGCCTACATATTGCGAAATTATAGACGAAATAGCGCTTCTAATTTGCCCAAAAACCCAAATTAACATGCTTATAAATGCACCTACAATACCAACAGCTGCCAAGCTTTCTGTTGCATTGCTTTCTATATTGCCAATTATTGCGGTATCTGTAATAGACAAAACGGGTTCTGCAATACCTGCAATTAAAGCAGGAATTGCTAACTTATTTATATTTTTAAATGTAATTTTTGTTGCCATAATTTAATTTTGCAAAGGTAACTACATTTGCGTTAAGGATTGCAGTGAAAAGCCCACAGTGAGGTTACGAACGAGGACTTGTAACGAAAAGCCTGACCCTTGTGGTAACGCCCAAAAAAATATGTAACTTTGCAAACTCAAATTTATGATTATGAAACATATTTTAGTACCTATTGGCTCTACAGAAAGTGCACAATCTACCTTACAATACGCTATTGATTTTGCAGAAGATAATAATGCTAAAGTTTTTGTTTTTAGGGCATATAGTGCACAATCTAAAGCGGGTACTATGGTAAATGTTAGTAATATTATTGAGCGTGAGACCAATTTGTATTTAAAAACAATGGTGAAGGCTTGTGACACTAAAAATGTTGATATTAAACTAATTGCAGCCAAAGGTAGTGTTACAGATAGCATACAGAATATTGATGCTGAATTGGGTATTGATTTGGTAATTGTTGGTGCTAAAAGTAACGCGATTAAAGAGGAAGTGTTTTTAGGGAATACTGCTGGAAATATTGTTAAAAAGAGTGATGTTACTGTTTTAACAATTCCTGATGGCTATGTTTACAAACCTATTTCTAGCATATTAATGGCGTTTAAATCTGGTATAATTAAAAGTAAAACTGCTTTAAAACCATTACAATTTATTGTAGAACACTACAAGCCTACCTTGAATTTACTTTTAGTGAAAACGCCAAATTATAAAGAGGAAGATTTGATTTTACATAGCGATTTAGACACTATGAAATCTACTTTAACGGTTACAGAAAATGCTACTACTTTTCAAGGAGTGCTAGAACATTTAAAAACGCTTAACCCAGATATGCTTTGTGTTTTAAGAAGAAAAAGAGGTTTTTTTAAGAAATTATGGGAGAAAAACACCATCTTAAAAGAAGAGTTTTACGCGAATGTACCTTTGTTAGTTTTAAGAGGGAAATAAATTTAATAGGTTTAATTGGTATTAGTTGGTTTAAAAATAGATTATTTGGTAGTTTGTTCTTTGCTAATTTTATAAAGCTCTCTCTATTTTACTAAGCATTGCTCTTGCTTGTATGATATGCATTTATTACTTTTTCTGAAATAAAAACTGTTGCAATAATTAGTAAAGTTGCAACCCAACCATTTGCAATTTGTTTTTTTAATAAACTTGCCAATACAAAACCGAAAACTAAAGCAACCAAAAGTATACCTAGGTTTTTTAGCAACTTTACTTTACCTGATTTTATTAAGGTTTCGTTTTTTAATTGAAAAGATTCGTTTTTATGAATATAGTTGTCTAAATTCTTTATAAAATCTTGGTATTGATTGGTAAAAGCTAAAGGTGTTATTGAGCCAAAACCTGCATTTATTACTTGGTAATGTATTTGAACTTTGTGATCTGCTAAAAAGTGAATTGTAATTTTTGATTGTAACTTGAAAATATTCGTTTTCCAAGTATCTAACCAAGTACATTTATTCTCAAAAATAATTTGTTGCTTTTCTTCTGTTGTTGCCCTAAAATTATAGCTTTTAAAATAAGTGAAAATCTTATTTCTCGTTGCTGAGTCATTTTTAAACCCGAAATTAAAAAATTCGCTGTATTCTTTCATAACAAAACGTTTTAATATTTTAAATCTGCAGGTTCTATAAAATTGATTTCTGGGTTGTAAATTTCTAAAATATAGGTTTTTATTTCTTCTATAAAATCTTCTAGTTTTTCTTGGGTAATTTCTACCTCTGGCTGTCTATAATTGCCTGAAAAATTTATGGGTAAAAAACCACTATTCATGTTTTTAAATGAATAAATTCCGGCTTGTAGTGGTTGTGTAAAATTGTAATTTTTATTTTTGGTATACAAATAAGCGTATAACAAAACTTGTATTGCTTTTAAATGCTTATCGTCTCTTAAATTATTAAAATCGGGTACTTTTAAATTGGCATTAGTTACCATACCTGTTTTGTAATCTATAATTCTTAACACACCATTCAACTCATCTACTCTATCTACTTGCCCATGTATTTTAACAGGAAAATCTATACCATCTATTTTAATTTCTGCAGCTAAATTTTCTTCTGTTGCTATTATTTTAAGTTGGTTGTCTTTATTAGCAACCAATTGCTTTTCTTGTTTTAAAAAATTAGCAACGAATCTTAAGGCTACCTCAAAAATCAGTCGGTTTTTACCGGTGTTTAAATTGCCATTTTTAAAGTGAATTTTAAAGTGTTTTACCACCAAATCATTTGCATCTTGTTGCATTTTTGTAACCACAGCTGTATTTAAAAATTTACCCACAAAAGGCGTATACAACTCGTCTAAAGTTTCGTGCACAACTGTACCTAAAGTATTAAATGCAACGGTTTCTTCTACATCATCCAACTCTTTTAACTTTAATATTTTTTGCTTGTAAAACGCAATAGGATTGTGCAAATAATTGGTTAATGCAGATGGTGAAATGCCTTTTGCCGCCAATTCTTTTAAACGATCTGCAGTACTATTGTCTTTTGTAATTTCTTTTAGCTTGGCTTTGTCTGATACTACTTTTGGCGCTATTATTTTTTGAATAATATCTGGTCTTATCATTTCTAATTGTGTAACAAACCTACTTTTTTCTCCACTTCCAAAAACATCATGTTCTGTGTTATAAATTATAAATACATTTTTTGCACGTTGCAATAATCTAAAAAAGTGATAGGAGAAAATAGCGTCTTTTTCTCTGTATGTTGGCAGGCCAAAGGCCAATTTAACATCAAAAGGAATAAAAGAATTTTGCTGTGAACTTGCAGGTAAAATACCTTCATTAGTAGACGTTAAAATAATGTTTTCGAAATCTAAAACACGGGTTTCTAACATTCCCATTAATTGCAAACCTTTTAAAGGTTCTCCTTGAAAAGACAAGGTTTCTGAACTAATTAATTGTCTAAAAAACACAGATAATGTTTTTAAATCTGTAAAATAATTAAATTCGGTTTGTAGGTTTTTTAACTGCGTAAAAATAGTATGAAATCTATATAAATATTCCTTTTCTAACGCTGTTACATCGTCTTTTAAAAGATGAATTACATTTAAAATTCTGTCTAAAAAATTACCAATTGTTGTGTAGGGCTTAAAAATGCTTTTAAGCGTATTATCTGGCTGATCTTCATTTACATCTAAAATGCTAATTATTTGTTTATAAGGTATAAATGTTAAGTTTTCTGATGCAATTTGTGTTATAAAATCTTGAAATTTCTTAGAATTTTGTGCCACTAATTGTTTATAAATTAATGGTGTTTTTAAAAAACGAACAACGTCTTTGTGGTAAAACTCTCCTTCTGTTACCTTTTGTAATTTTTCTTGTGAAATGAATAATTGAAAAATTGAAAACAACAAATTAGACACAGGTATATCCTTTAAAGGATAACCCATAGTAATATTTATAGCATTTATGTTTTTTGGCAAAGAGTTTAGTGTAATTGGTAGCAAACTCTCATCTGCCATAACCAAAGCTGTATTTTTAAAATCGGTAAAATTTTCTAAAATTTCTCCTGCATACTTTATTTGTGTTGTATTTTTAGAGGCACCAATTACTTGTATGTTTTTAGGTTTAGAAAAATTATTACTCAAAGATTTTAAAGTATTTTTCTCATAATACTTCCAAGTTTTCTTATACTTTCTAATAAAGGTTCCTGCTTGATGGTTTCCTTTGAAAAAGGTTTCATCTAAATCCCAATAAATATCTGCATTTCCTTGAGCTAATACTTCCTGAAACAAAAATTCTTCGGCTTTATTTAAGGCATTAAAACCTATAAAAATGTATTTTTTCTGGCTATTTTCTTTTAAGAAATTGGCGCAATTTTTACAAGCTTCTCTATACATTAAACCTTGGTAACCAATTTTATTTTTTAATAAAAATTGATAAAAAGGTTCGTAAAAGTTCTGTAATTTTTCTAAAAACGAATAATGATCTTTCATTAACTCGGTTTCTTTAAACGTGCCTTTTACAGACCATTTTTTTAGACGTTGTATGTCTCTTAAGTAGACAAAAATATCTTTGGTATCTATTAAATGTTGGTCTATTTCATTAAAATCTTGCAACACTGTAAACGCCCAAGATGCAAAAACATCAAAAGTATCTGGCTCTTTTTCTAAGTTTTTGTAAATGGTATAAAAATGAAATAACAATTGTATGTTATCTGCTTTTTGAACACCAGAAATTTGTTGCACAAATTGCTCTATATTTAGCGTTTCTGGTAAAAAACCAACCGTAATTTTATCTTTTAACGTTTGCTTTAAAAAAACTTTTGCTCTTTGAGATGGTAAAATAAATACCACATCTTCAAAAGAACGGGTTGTTTTTAAAATATTATCTAAGGTTTCTGAAATAAAAGATTGCATAAATTAGTGGCTTGCTATGAGAAACTAAATTACAAAATCTATAGTTTAGGAAACCTTTATTTTAAGAATAAAAATAAAGTGTAAGTTTTTAGAAATTATTTAGACTGATTAGTAAATTTTTTCATGAAGTTTGCTAGTATAATCATGTTAGTGTTACTTTCTGGACTACAAGTTTATGCACAAACCTGTTGTTCTGGTGGCGTTCCTTTGTCTAATAATCTTGGGCTTTCTAATGAAGGAAAAGGATCTTTATTGCTAGGTATTAATTATGATTATAATAATTTAAACACCTTAAATGCTGGTAGTACACGTTTAGATGATGATTCTAGACAACGCATTACTAATTCTATTTTAGCTAATATTGGATATGCATTTACAGATAAATTTTCTATAGAAACTTTATTTACTTGGGTAAATCAAACTAGAACAATCACGCAATTTGGAAACGAAAATTTTACAGAAACCAAAGGAATTGGAGATGCTGTAATTTTACTAAAATATACGTTGCCAAACGTTTTTAAAAACAACACTACTTTAAACATTGGTTTAGGCTCTAAAATACCATTGGGCAAATCAGATATTGTTTCTAACCAAGGCATTCAATTAACCGCAGATTTACAACCTGGCAGTGGTGCTTTTGATGGTATTGGATGGTTATCTTTAGCAAAACAATTAAATTTTAGACCTTCAGCTACTTTTTCTAGTAGTGTAACTTACAGATTTACTGGTGTAAATAATTCGTATTTAAACAATACATCTACCTATAAATTTGGGAATGTTTTACAAGCTAATATTAGTTATATAGATCAATTTTTAGTGGCTAAAACTATTGTAAACCCAGGTTTAGTTCTTAAATACAGAAAATCTACAGTAGATGAAATTGACAATTCGCCTATTCCAAATACAGGAGGTGAATGGCTTTTTGCTAGAGCTGAATTAACCATACAATTGTCTCAAAATTTAGGTTTTACCAATAAATTGGAAGTTCCACTTTATAGTTATGTAGATGGTACACAACTTACACCAACGTCTAGATTTACAACTGGTTTTACCTACAAATTCTTAAAAAAACAACCTTTAATAATAAACATAAAATGAAAAAACTTGCACTATTATGTATCTTAGGCATACTTGTTTCTTGTCAAAATAATGACAACAATATTGTAGAAAATAATTTTTCATCTGAATGGAGTATCCCAATAGCTGAAATTTTTGATGGTGGTCCTGGTAGAGATGGTATACCTGCTTTAACTAACCCAAATTTAGTAAATTCAAATGACCCTGAAAGTAGTTTTATAAGGGATACAGATTTAGTTATTGGTTATAAAAATGGAGACGATATTAGAGCATATTCTCATAGTATATTAGACTGGCACGAAATTATTAATGATAATATTGGCGATGTTTCTGTAGCGATTACCTATTGCCCACTTACAGGTACAGGAATTGGTTGGAATAGAATTTTAAACGGACGTGAAACTACTTTTGGTGTTTCTGGCTTGCTATACAACACCAATTTAATTCCTTTTGATAGGCAAACAAATAGCAATTGGTCTCAAATTTTAAATACAGCTGTTAATGGAGAATTAATTGATACCAAAATAGATTTAATACCACTTTTTGAAACTACTTGGAAAACTTGGAAAACCATATACCCAAATACAAAAGTGGTAAGTAGAAGCACGGGGTTTGCAAGAACATATGGTGTTTCGCCTTATGGCGATTATAATACGAATAACAATTTGTTTCTATTTCCTGTAGATAAAGACAATAGATTGCCACTTAAAGAGAGAATTCATACCATTATAAAAGGTACAAAAGCAAAAGCGTATACGTTTTCTACATTTGCTACTGGCAATGTAATTAGAGATTCTTTTGAAGGTGATGAGTATCTGGTAGCAGGAAATAACGAATTTATAGTTTCATTTCTTTTAGATGATACTACCAACTCACTAACTTTTGAGTATACTTATAATAATACAGAATCTTTATTAATGGATAACGAAGGTAATACGTGGACTATTTTTGGCGAAGCAATTGCTGGGCCAAGAACAGGACAGCGCTTAACATCTTCTGAATCTTTTATGGCTTTTTGGTTTTCTATACCTCCTTTTTACGATACAGAAATTTATAATCAATAATATATTATAACAAGTAGTATCTTTATAACATAATACGTGTAAATTTATGTTATGCAAAATTCAATAACTGTAGTAGGCATTCAAGCAAATTTGGTTTGGGAAAATCCTGCCAAAAATCTAGCTTTCTTTGAAAAGGAAATAAACCATTTATCAGAAAAAACTGATTTAGTAGTTTTGCCAGAAATGTTTACAACTGGCTTTACAATGCAACCCGAAAAAGTTGCAGAAACTATGGATGGAATTACTGTTTCTTGGATGCAGAAAATGGCTCAAAAAAATGACTTTGCTATTACTGGAAGTATTGTAATTAAAGAAAATAACACCTACTATAACAGGTTAGTTTTTGTACATCCAACAGGAAAAATTGAAACCTACAACAAAAGACATTCTTTTACTTTGGCTGGCGAGAATAAAGTATATACATCTGGCTTAGAAAAAATAATTATAAATTTTAAAGGTTGGCGCATTTGCCCTTTAATTTGTTACGATTTACGTTTTCCTGTTTGGGCTAGAAATACCGAAAATTATGATTTACTAATTTATATGGCTAATTGGCCTGTTACTAGAATTAAAGCTTGGGAAACACTCTTAAAAGCGCGTGCTATAGAAAATATGAGTTATGTAATTGGGGTAAATATAGTTGGTACAGATGCTAATGGTTACAACTATTCTGGAAACTCTTTAGTTGTTGATTATTTGGGTGAAGAAATAGCTAGTTTAGAAAATAATAAAGTTGGTTTTGTAACTGCAAAATTGGATAAAACTAAGCAAGATTTCACTAGAAATAAATTAGGATTTTTAAGCGATAGGGATTCATTTAAAATTTTAAATTAAAAAAAAAATAAGATTTCTCAATCGCCTAAAAAGGCTTGTTTAGAAATGACAACAATATAATAAAAAAGACCTTACAGATTTTTGAAACCTGTGAGGTCTGATAGATTTTTTTTGAAGTTCTAAGCGGTTATAAATGCGAATAGTTAGCAAATAAGACTGGCCTAGATTGAAGTCCTTGCACTACGCTCAAGACAGGCTATTGTTTGAGTGCTCACGCTTTTGGGCGTGAAGCGAGTAGCGAAAGCTGGAAATAGCTTCTAATAATTATTTAGGCTGGAATCATCCATTTGAATTCGAACTTTGTGTCTGGAATTACAATTCTTTCTGTAATTCTGTACATTCTGTCTGGTAATTTCATTAGGTAATCTCTTGCTTTTTCTGCTTCTGGCGTTAAGTTTGTAATCTTATCTATTTCCCACATTGTGTTTAACTTCCTTAGAATATCTACATAATCAAACCCTGTGTAAACGCCTACTCTTTGTGCAACTGCAGAAAAATCATCAAACAAACTGCCTTTTGCGCCAAAAGATTCTCTAAGGTGCATTGCAGGCATTACGATTTTATGTTTCATCATGTGTTGGAAAGCCAACATCATTTCACTTGGGTCTATTTTAAAAATTTCTTTTACAAAATGTGCGTATGCTTGGTGATGTCTCATTTCATCCCCAGCAATAATTTTAGACATTTTAGCCAATGCTTTGTGTCCTTTTTTACGTGCAATTTTTGCTACGTTATTGTGCGATACATACGTTGCTAATTCTTGAAATGTGGTATACACAAAGTTTTTATATGGATCTGTAGACGTACCAATATCAAAACCATCTGCAATTAAATGTTGTGTAGAAATTTCTACCTCACGCATATTTACTCTACCAGATAAATACAAATATTTATTTAGGGTGTCTCCATGTCTGTTTTCTTCTGCAGTCCAAGTTCTTACCCATTTTGCCCAACTATTATCTGGGTCTTGAGAAACACCATCTAAATCTAACAACCAAGATTCGTAAGTTGGTAATGCTTCTTCTGTAATTGTATCTCCTACTAAAACTACCCAAAAATCGTCATGCAATTCTTTAGACAATTCTCTAATTTCTTCTACTTCAGGAATAAAAGAATCTTTCTGAGAGTTTGGTAAGAAATCTGTAGGTTGCCAAATTTTTTCTGCAGGAATTAAATAAGTCTGCATAAACTCTTGCATTTTCTGCTCTAAAGTTTGCATTACTTCTATCCTTATATTTTTAATTGTAGACATTAATCTAGTTTTATGTGTTCTTTAATTACGTTTTCTGTTTTTTCTAAAAGTTCATCAAAAGGTAAAGTACTAATTTTAATTGCTTCGTGCACGGTTATGGTAATAGGAGTACCTAGCCCTAAAGGGAACTTACCATATTTAAATACTTTCCACGAATTATTAATAGTTAACGGAACTACATAACCGTCTTTATTGTACTTTGCAATTACTTTTAAGCCATTTGTGGCAAATTTCTTGGGCTTTCCGTTTTTACTTCTTGTTCCTTCTGGAAAAATAATTGCGCCCCATTTATTTTCCTTTAATCTCTTGGAGAATTTTACCAATTCAGAAATAGCTTGCTTGGGGTCTTTTCTGTCTATAAGAGCACCACCACCATGTCTTAGATTGTAAGAAACACTTGGTATGCCTTTGCCTAATTCTATTTTTGAAACAAATTTCGGAAATTGTTTTCTAAAATACCAATTTATTGGCGGAATATCAAAAGTTGATTGATGATTTGACACAAAAACAAGGGCCGTATCTTCTGGAATTTTATGTTTATTGATTAATTTTACAGGTACACCAATAATTAATAAGGATTTTACCAAGAAAAAATTTAAGGTTGCCACCATTTTTGCATGTGCTTTTGGCCCAAATAAATTTAGACTAAGCCATTGTAAAGGGTGAAATATGAGCAGCCATAAAAAAAATACTGCTACAAATATGGAGGACAAAATGTAACTTAAAATTTTCATTTATTTTAATTTGGATAAAATTCACTTCTGTTAGTTCAAACAAATTTTAAGCTAAAAAACATTTAGAACCAAGCACTCCAAGGAATTCTAGATAAAATTAATAACAAGCCAATACCATAAAATATTGCAAATGTTTTAAATTTAGCGGTGTCTGTTGTTTTCTTTTTATGTTTAGACCAGCCAATAGTTATTAATATAATTGCAATTAACATTGTTGTTGGGTGTTCTACTGCATATAATCTTAGTGTTTTATCTTTCATTACAGCAGCGGTATCTGAAGTTAACAACTCGAACCAAGGTGACATAAAATACCATACAAACCCTATTAAAAGTTGTATATGAGATACAATTAACGCAAATAAACCAATGCGTAAATCTTTGTCTGTAAATTGTTTTTTTTGCGTTAAACCAATAATTGCGTTTACCACTGCAAAAATTAAAATAGCTAAAACTAAATATGCCCAATACGAGTGTACTTCTTTCATTTGTTCGGTTTTTATTTTAAGGTGTAAAGTTACTAATTTTTAAAATAGAAATAAAGAAGCATTAGCATAGTACAACATAAAATATGTACTTTTTAAAAAAAATAACTAATTTGTAGTAAAACAACAAAAAACCATCATTTTAAAGTTAAAATGATGGTTTTTTAAAATTTTAAAAAGTAGTATTACTAACTATTTTTTTTACAAAATAGTTGTATTTATCTCTTTTTTATCTTTTTTACTTTAAAAAGAATATCTAAGACCTACTTGTACTTGCCATCTAGAAGATAATAAACCTATATCATCTATAATTTCTCTAGATGCATTAGGGTTAAATTCGTAAACAGGGTTTGTTTCGCTATTACCGCTAGAAACATTTTCTAAGAAAGAAAAGTTATTTACGTTAATAAATCTTTGCCCCCAGTTTTTATTAATCATGTTTGTAAAGTTAAATACGTCTAATGATAATTGTACTGTTTGCTTTTTATCTGCTACGTTAAAACTAATGTCTTGCAAAACTTTTAAATCTACTACATGGCTCCAAGGGTTTCTGTCTCCATTACGCTCTACATAATCTCCTCTTCTACTACTTAAATAATCGTCTGCATCAATGTAAGCATTTAATGCTTCCCACTCATCTGCGGTTCCGTTATTATTAGTATCTGCTAAATTAATTTCGCTAGCATTTGCTGGTACATAAATTAATGCGTTGTCTCTAGAATCGTCATTTAAAACTCTTCTTCTTCCAGAATATGTGTAAGAGAATGGTTGCCCATCTAAACCTTCATAAACTAAACCTACAAAAGTTTTAAAAGTATCATTCCAAATAAATTCTTTTCCTACAGTTGCTAAAATTCTATGACCTTGTGCAAAATCTGACCTTGATAAATCTGGTCTGTTTTTACCATTTACTGTTTGTATGTTTCTCCATTGAGAACTATTTTGAGAAGATGTTCCATCAAAAATAGATTTTGCTTCACCATAAGCATATGTAAAGCTCCCATTAAAACCATTTTCTAATGGTTTCGTTAACGTAAAAGAAGCATTCCAAGAATATCCTTCACTTGTGTTTGATGCTAAAATAACACGGTTGTAATCACGCGTTACTCTATCACCATACTTTGGTCTTGTATCTCCAGGGCCAACCAAGTTACCTACTGGTTCTGCTACATTTAAGTTTTCGTAATAAATCGCAGAAATGTTTTCATTCCAAATAAAATCTGCAGAAGCTATAAGACCCCAGAAATTCAATTTTTGATCTATTGCAATGTTTGATTTAAAAATTTGTGGCAACATAAAGTCTTCCGCAAATAAATCTACATTACCTCCAAAATCATTAGAACCTGCTCTTAGGTGTTGAAACTGAGAATTTACATCTGGATTAAAACCAATTGGTCCTGTAACATCATTTTCATCTGTAAAACCACCAGTTGCACCACCATTGTTATTGTATGTTCCTCCTGGCCATACTAAAGGCAATCTAGAAGTAAATACACCTAAACCACCACGTATTTGAGTGTTGCTTTCTCCGTTAACATCCCAGTTAAAACCTACTCTTGGAGAAAAATGGATTTGTGTTTTTACTTTTTTACCAACTCTAGCACCTTGAAAATCTTTACCAGCAGCTTCAAATAAAGCAATATTTTCATCGCTATTAAAGTCTGGGTTTTCTGGGCCATTTTGCCAAATAGGAGTATCTAAACGTAAACCTAAAGATAACCTAAAGTTATCAGAAAACTGAATATCATCTTGTATGTAAACCCCTAATTGTGCAAAATCAAAATCTGCAGAACCAGATGATTCATCTCCTACAGCTCTGTTTGCATCTGCTACAGAGTAACCTGTTTCATATAAAAATGGTTCACCTCCACTAATAAAATCGTTTACGCTATCAAAAATATAATATCCGTAGTTACTTGGAAAAAACAAGTTTTTAGCACTTGTAAATTCATTATGTGTACCAACAGTAATGGTATGGATACCTTTATAAATTTCGAAATTATTTGTAATGGTTAAAATGTCTGTTTCTAATAAGTTCGCTGTAGAAAATCTTTCTGCACCAAATTGTATACCTTGACCAGCAAACGCATTTAAACCATCTTGAATTACAACAGAAGGAAAAGGATCTCCAGAAGGATCTCTATCATCTCTAACACCTGTATAACCTACCACTAAACTGTTTGCAAACTTATCTCCAATTGTTGAATTTAATTCTAAAGTTGCAGAATTTGTTTTACTATTAAATAATTCTGAACCTCCAATAAAACCAATTCTATTTGCATTAGAACTTCTAGCTTCTAAATTTTCTGCATCTGTATAACGGTAAGAGAATGATAATTTATTGTTATCATTAATATTCCAATCTAATTTGGTTGTTATTCTATTACTTGCTAGTGTTTGTGCACTTCCTTCAAAACCACCCATGTTGTAACCATACGTATTTTGAACAAAATCTGAAAGATTATTTAAATCTGCTAAAGAACTATCTCCAGAATACACTCCTGCATTAAAAGGTTGTGGTGTATCTCTATCTTCTCTTTCATAATTAAAGAAAAAGAATAATTTGTCTTTTACTACTGGTCCTCCAAGTCTAAAACCATAATTATATGCACTAAAATCTGCCAATCTTTCTCTTTCTCCATCACCCACTAAACCAGGAGGTGTTTTAGCAGCCAAATTTTGATTTCTCATAAAACCATAAACAGAACCTTCTAGTTCATTTGTACCAGATCTAGTTACTGCACTAATTGCTCCACCTGCAAAACCAGAAATTTTAACATCAAAAGGCGCAATAGATACTTGAAAAGATTCTATAGCATCTATAGAAAAAGGATTTACACCTGTTTGCCCACCATTTGTACCTGAAGCGGCTAAACCAAAAACATCATTATTTACAGCACCATCTATATAAATAGCGTTATATCTATTATTTTGACCAGCTAATGATATTGAAAAACCATCTGTTCCTTCAGAAATTTGAGCTTGTGGTGTAACTCTAACAAAATCTGCAATAGATCTTGATACTGTAGGTAAGGTGTTTATTTGTCTATTAGAAATATTTGTTGATGCTCCTGTTTTGTTTGCATCAAAAATACCGTTGTTACTTGTGGTAATTACAATTTCATCTAAAACACTAGCATCTTCAGATAATTTGGTGCTAATTCTCTCAGAATTACCTAATTCTAAAAAAATGTTTTCTTTTTTAAATTCTTTGTAACCTACGTAAGATATTTTTACGGTATATGGTCCACCTGCTCTCATGTTAGAGATTCTATAAAAACCATCAAAATCTGTTGCTGCACCATATTTACTTCCTGTTGGAATATGCACTGCAAACACTGTAGCTCCTGGCAAAGGCTCTCCTTTTGCGTCTGTAACCTTACCTCCCATAGAAGAGGTGGTAACACCTTGCCCTAATACTGTAGCTGTTATAAAAAACAGCACTACAAATAATAAGTTTTTAAAATTTTTCATTGTTTAAATTTAAGTTTTTGAATGTTCTGCAAAATTGTAGCTTTTACAGGTTTCTTATGTTAACTTAAAGTTAAGGTTTTATAAGTTTAGATTTAAAAAACATTTCTTAATAACTATTAATCAATATGTTACGTTTCTAAAAATTATTAAAATATTGAAAATTTTAATTAAAAAATTACGATTTGATAAAAAAAAAGTATTCTATTGTTTATCTAATAATTTTTTAGCCAACTCTTTTCCTAATTCTACTCCAAATTGGTCGTAACTATAAATATTCCATAAAATACCTTGTGTAAAAATTTTATGCTCGTAAAGTGCAATTAATTTACCCAAAGATTTTGGTGTAAGTTTCTCAAAAAGTATGGCATTACTAGGTCTGTTGCCTTCAAAAACCTTAAACGGTAAAAGTGTTGCAATTTTATCTTCTTCACCCGCAGTTTTTAATTCTAAATGCACTTCTTCTTTTGTTTTACCAAAAGCCAAAGCATCTATTTGCCCATAATAATTGGCCATTAATTTTTTGTGATGGTCTGTTAAACCGTATAAAGACTCTTTATAACCAATAAAATCTGCCGGTATTAACTTAGTACCTTGGTGCACTAATTGCATAAATGCGTGTTGCATATTTGTACCTGTGCTACCCCAAACTATAGTACCTGTTTGATAGTTTATTTTGTCTCCATTTCTATCTACTCCTTTACCATTACTTTCCATAATAGCTTGTTGCAAGTAATCTGGTAACTTTTTTAAGTACTGTGAGTAAGGTAAAACTGCCTCTGTTTCTGCCTCGTAAAAATTATTATACCAAATACTTAACAATGCTAAAATTACCGGTATATTTTTATCGAAATCGGTGTTTCTGTAATGTATATCCATTTCTTCTGCACCGTTTAATAATTCTCTATAATTATCAAAACCAACAGATAAACTAATAGATAAGCCTACTGCAGACCAAAGTGAAAAACGCCCTCCAACCCAGTTCCACATTGTAAAAACATTGGCTTTATCTATACCAAAATTATTTACTGCATTTAAATTGGTAGAGACCGCCACAAAGTGTTTTGGGATATCAAAAACTGTTGCCGATTTTAAAAACCAATCTTTTATAGTTTCTGCATTAGTAATCGTTTCTTGCGTAGTAAATGTTTTAGACACAATTACAAAAAGGGTAGTTTCTGGGTTTAATTTTTTAATGATTTCAGAAACGTGATCGCCATCAATATTGCTAACAAAATGTGTATTTAAATGATTTTTATAATACTGTAAAGATTCTACAATCATGTCTGGGCCTAAATCTGAACCTCCTATACCAATATTTACAATATCTGTAATAGATTTACCTGTAAAACCCTTCCATTTACCATTAATTACTTTGTTAGAAAAACTTCTAATTTTTCTTAAAGCCGTTTGTATTTGGGGCTTTATGTTTTTATTATTTACTAAAATAGCATCTTCTTTAGTGCTCCTTAAAGCAGTATGTAAAACTTCTCTACCTTCTGTTACATTTATAACTGCTCCTGTAAATTGTTTTTCTATGGCATCTTTTAAATCTACTTCTTTTGCCAATTGCAACAACAAATCTAGCGTTTCTTTGGTAATTCTATTTTTAGAAAAATCTACCAATAAATCATCTAACTGTATAGAAAAACCTTCTTTTCTATTGACGTCTTTACACAATTCTTTAATGCTAATTCCTTTAATTTCATTAAAGTGCTTAGTAAGATTTTGCCAAGCTTGTGTTTTAGTTGGATTTGTATTTTTTAAAGCCATTTGATTAATTTTTTGCTATTTCTGGTGAAATTTGACTTGGTTCTTTTGGTAGTGACAATTGGTTGTAATCTAGTTGATATTTTAAAGGATTAATAAACTTAAAAAACCTAGGTTTTATGCTATCATTTAACGGTTCTGCTTCTGGTAATTTAGTTTTAGGACTTAATGGATCTACTTGTCTGCCATTTTTCCAAAAGCGATAACAAACATGTGGCCCACCAGTATTACCTGTCATACCAACTGTACCAATAATTTGACCTTGTTTTACATAATCTCCTTTTTTTACGCTACGCTTTTTCATGTGTAAGTATTGCGTGGTGTAGGTTCCATTGTGCTTAATTTTTACAAAATTACCATTACCTCCTCTTCTTGTAGACTCTATGACTGTTCCGCTTGCGGTTGCAATAATTGGCGTACCAATATTTGCGGCAAAATCTGTACCAAAATGCGGTTTTTTTCTGTAACCATAATAAGCAATTCTTCTATTTGGATTGTATCTAGAAGATATTCTGTATTGAAACTTAATGGGTGATTTTAAAAACTGACTGCGTAGCATATTTCCTTTCTCATCATAATATTCTGAAATATTTTTTACAGAATCCGGTAAAAACCGAAACGCGTATAAATCTTGATTATTATGCCTAAACAAGACAGATTTTATATTTCCATAACCTGCAAATATGGTGTCATTTATATATTTCTCTTCAAACTTTAGTTTAAAAGAATCTCCTTTTTGTAATTTATAAAAATCTAAAGTCCACGCATAAATATCTGCAACAGCCCAAGTTAAATTGGCAGAAAGCCCTAAACTATCCATAGTATTAGAAAGGTTAGAATATATTTTACCACCTACTATTCTTTCTATTTTTTTTATGGGTTGTAAATATGTGTAAGCTTCTATAATAGAGTCTTTAAAATCTATTACAGTTGCATTTATTTTGTTGTTTTTATAAATAAAAACTTTAGCTTTATCTACAGAATCTTTACTTGCTAGAATTAAGTAAGGCTTACCAGCTCTTACTTTTCTAACATCAAAAGTATCTTTTATTGTATTGGCTATTTTATTTATTTTAGGAAAAGAAATATGGTGTCTATCCATTATTTCTCCAAAACTTTCCCCTTTTTTTATGGTGTCTAAAATTACTTTATAGTCATCTACTTTATAACCAAATTTATAAACCGGTTTTTTTACTTTGGATTTTAGAATTTTAGTTTGTTTATTACTTTTAGAGTCACAAGACAATAAAGTAATCATTAAGGTTAGGAAAAAGAATGCTTTTTTCAAAAAAATTGGGCTTTTTACGTGCGTTGCCAAAAATACAAATAAAAATCAGTTCTAATTAAAAGTTAGATAAAGTTACTAAAACGATAACGTTAAAATTTATACAAATTACTTGGTAATAAATTCGTTTGCCAGACCTTTATAAGCCTCTAATTCTGCTCGTAAAGAGCCTACTGCTAAAGACGCTTCCATTTTAATAGGTATTTTATTGGCATCATCTGTAATCCATAATGTTACACTTTCTTGCGCTTTAAATACTCTACCAGATTGTACTAAGGGTCTAAAAATTAGAGTGTTTATATTGCCAAACTTGGTTTTTAAAACTTCTTTACCTAAAAAACGAAGTTTAAAAGGATATGTTTGTGCATCTAAAAAAATATCTATTGCAATTGACTCTCCTTTTTTCATAAATTTTACTTCTTGATTTCTCAAATAGTAAAAAGCAGAAAGCATGTCTTGTACATTTAAAACTGGTAATGTAGTATCTTTTTGTTTTAAAAAATCTTGCACATAAGCGGTGTTATTATCATAATTAAAAGTAGTATTTACGTGCTTTTTATAACCTCCCTCGTCTATTTTTCTTTTAAACAAATATGGCTTTACCATAGTTTTATCAAAATAACTTTGATAATTGTCTTCTACCTTAAAAAACCATTTTATCATACCAGTTGTCCAGCCTAAACCTTTGCTATGAAATACGTTTTTACCATTTAAAACAGTTTCTTCTACTTTTAACACAGCTGTACCAGCTCTTAAAAAACCACTATAACTCATTTTATAACGCAGTTCTTCTCCGTCTTTAAAAGTCTGTATTTTTTTCTGACTATAAATGGAAGTCAAAAAAAGTAGTCCAAAAAATAATAATACTGTCTTTTTCATAAAAAAATTAAACTTATAATTTGGTAATGACAATTACCATTCCAAAATACTAAAATTAAACGATTTCTAAAATGGTTTATTTTTGTTTGCCTGCATAATTAAAGCTAAAAAGTACCCCAACTCTCTAATTCCGCTGCACTCCATAAAAAAGGGAAAAATATTCTTTTTTGAAATTTAGGATGCATATACTTTCGCCAACTACTACCTCCTGTTGCCTCTAAATCAGATTCTTTACCACCTATATATTTAGCTGCGGCATTATAATGTGCCATAACCCATTTAACGTTTACAGTATAATCATAATGGCGCATTGCTTTAATTAAATTTGCATTTTCTCTGCTTTTTTTAGGCAGTTGTTTAAATTTTAAAGACAAATTAATATCATTATAATCTTCCATAAAATCTATAAATTCTCCTAAATATTTTTTCTCGAAAAGATTTAATAAGGTAGATTTTTGTCCAGTTGTATAATTTTTTCCTGCTGCTTGCCAATACAAATGATTGTAGGCATTTTTTAAAGAAGAATTTCTGTCTATTTTATCTCTAAAACGTACGTCTATTAAGTGTATTAGTTCTGTAGATGCAAATTCAATTTTGCGATATTGTGCAGATTGAAAACCACTTGCTGGCGTTAATGTATTTCTAAATTTTAAATATTGCTCCTTTTCCATACCATCTGCCATTACAGTAAAAGAACTGCATAACATATCAAAATACCTGCTTATGCGCTCTAAATGCATAGTAAACTTTGCTGCAGTTACTTTTGTTGCTTTTGCTACCTGATCAATTTCCCACAAAATCATTTTAAACAACAACTCGTTTACTTGATGATACATTATAAAAACCATTTCATCTGGCTGTGTAGTTCTTGGGGTTTGTAATCCTAAAAGTGCATCTGTCTGAATATAATCCCAATAAGTAATTGGTGTACTGTGTAATAAACCTTCTAACATGGCATCTACAGGCACACCTAATTTATCATATTTTTCTTCTATGGCTTTTAGTATTTCTTCTCTATTCATTTGTATTGATTGTAAAACAAAGATAAATAGTTTTATAGAAAAGACCACACAGAATTAAAAACCTGTGTGGTCTGTTGAATTAAAATTATTTTATGTAAAATTTCTCTTCATAAAACTTCGGAATTGAAATGATAAATAAAATGTTATTACTGAAAAGTGGGAAATCTTTCTTATTAAATTTTTAAATAAAAAAATTATTTAATACGATGTTTTTTTTATGTGAGATTTCTCCTTACGTCGAAATAACAAATTAGATAAAAATTAATTAAAACATCTATAATCAGATACTTAAACCCAATAAAACTACCAACTAAAAACTAAAAACTGAAAACTAAAAACTGCCAACTAATTAAAGCGTTCCTCTTTTGGCTTGTTCTCTTTCTATAGACTCAAAAAGTGCTTTAAAATTACCTGCTCCAAAACCTCTAGCTCCCATTCTTTGTATAATTTCAAAAAACAAGGTTGGTCTATCTTCTAAAGGTTTTGTAAAAATTTGTAATAGATAGCCTTCTTCATCTGCATCTATCATTATGCCTAAACTTTTTAGTTTTTCTATGTCTTCTTTTAATTCGTGACTGTGTTCTTCTAATCTACCAGGCACTGCTCTGTAATATTCTTCTGGTGGTGTAGATAAAAATTCTATTCCGTTTGCTTTTAATTGGGCAACTGTTTTAATAATATCATCTGTTGCCATTGCAATATGTTGCACACCTGGGCCTTCATAAAAATCTAAATATTCTTCTATTTGAGAACGCTTTTTACCTTCTGCTGGTTCGTTTATTGGGAATTTAATTCGTCCATTTCCATTAGACATTACTTTACTCATTAATGCAGAATATTCTGTATGAATTTGCTTGTCGTCAAAAGATAAAAAGTTAACAAATCCCATTACATCTTCATAGAATTTTACCCATTTGTTCATTTGATTCCAACCTACATTACCCACCATATGATCTATATATTTTAGACCAGCTGTTGGTGGATTATAATCTGATTCCCATTTTTGAAAACCTGGTAAAAAAGCGCCTTTGTAGTTTTTACGTTCTATAAACATGTGCACAGTTTCTCCATAGGTGTAAATTCCAGATCTTACCACTTCTCCAAATTCGTCTTTTTCTACGGTTGGTTTCATGTAAGATTTTGCACCACGTTTTGTAGTTTCTTCGTAAGATTTTGTAGCATCTTCTACCCAAAGTGCCACTATTTTTACACCATCGCCATGTTTTACAATATGGTTGTTTATTGGCGATTTGCTATTTAATGGTGTTGTAAGCATTATTTTAATTTTGTCTTGTGTTAAGACATAACTTACAGCGTCTTTTGCACCAGTTTCTAAACCACGATATGCGTGTGACTGAAAACCAAAGGCTGTTTTATAGAAATGTGCCGCCTGCTTTGCATTACCTACATAAAATTCTACATAATCTGTACCTAACAATGGTAAGAAGTCTTGTGCTCCTGAGAATATTTTTTCTAAACTGTAATTTACTGGTTGTATTGGTTTACTCATGATATGAATCCCGTCTTAATCTTCCCATTTCGATACAACTCAATGCAGGCTTGGGAAGAAACACTCTTTTGGGAATTGAGTGTAATCTGTTGATTTGATTTATCCCTCAAAGGGTTTTAAACCCTTTGAGGGTTGATTTTTTAAAAAAGCTATTCGTTTCCTAAATTTCAATTTTGTTGGCAAACAAGTTTAGCCGTGATTGAAGTGGCATCCTTTTTTGTTTTTCACAAAAAAGATATAATGGAAAGCGCGAAATAGCTTCTAATAATTATTGTAATGAACTTTTTTTTTGCAAGTTTTTACACAAGAGTATCTCTTCCCTTTGGGAAGACTAAGATGGGATTTACTCCAACCAACTCTTATAATAATTTTCATCCGCAATTTTTATGGCTTCTTCTGTAACCTGCAAAGGTTTAAAAGTATCTACCATAACTGCTAATTCTTCGGTTTTGGTTTTGCCGATGCTTTTTTCTGTAGTTCCTGGATGTGGACCATGAGGAATACCTGCTGGATGCAGCGAAATATGACCTTGATCGATATCATTTCTGCTCATAAAATCGCCATCTACGTAATATATTACTTCATCTGAATCTATATTGCTGTGATTGTAAGGTGCAGGAATGGAATTTGGATGATAGTCATACAAACGTGGCACAAAACTGCATATTACAAAAGCATTGGTTTCAAAGGTTTGATGCACAGGTGGTGGTTGATGAATACGACCTGTTATGGGTTCAAAATCGTGAATTGAAAATGCGTATGGAAAATTATAACCATCATACCCTACTACATCAAAAGGATGTGAGGCATAGGTCATTTCTATAATTTCACCTTGTTTTTTTACTTTAATTAGAAAATCTCCTAATTCGTTATAGGTTTCTAATTCGTGTGGTCTTCTTAAATCTCGCTCGCAAAATGGTGAATGCTCTAACAATTGCCCAAACCAATTTCTGTAACGTTTTGGCGTGTAAACTGGGCTGTAAGATTCTACTATAAAAAGTCTATTATTTTCATCATTGAAATCTAGTTTGTAAATAATGCCACGTGGAATTATTAAATAATCTCCGTATTTAAAATCGATATTTCCTAAATGTGTACGTAATTTTCCTGTTCCTTTATGGATAAAAATAACTTCGTCTGCATCTGTATTTTTATAGAAATAATCTTTAGTAGATTTTTTTGGAGCCGATAAAATAATGTTACAATCTGAGTTTGTTAAAACTATTTTTCTACTTTCTAGATAATCGTTTTCTGGTTTTACTTGAAAACCACGAAAACGATACGATTGTATATTATTGGCTTTTGCAATTTTTGGTTTTACTGAATATTGTTTGCCAATTTTTTTGACCATTGTTGGTCTGTGTTCGTGATAAGAATTGGTAGACATACCATCAAAACCAATAGTACCAAACAATTGTTCTGCATATAAACTGCCATCTTTTTTACGAAATTGTGTGTGGCGTTTTGGTGGGATTTTTCCTAATTTATGATAAAAAGGCATTTTGATAAATGTTTAATTGTTTAACTGTTAAATCGTTTACATATCTAAAAGGCCCTGAAACTAATTCAGGGTGACAGCAAGAAGTTTTATTCTGGATTCCGTTTTATCAGGAATTTTAAGTAGTATAGTAAATCTAAATACATATTACTAAAACGATTTCGTTGATTAACAAATATACAAAAAAGGGATTTTAATTTTTTGTTAAGTTTTTTGCATAAAAAAACCGAAACAAATTTGTTTCGGTTTTTAAATTTTCTAATTAGAAAGATTATTCTGTTGGTAATCTTTCGTCTATCATTTTTAATGGCATGTCTCCCATTAATTCAAATACACCTAGTATGCTTCTTACTGTATCTTCTTCTTCTACTTGCTCGTTTACAAACCATTGTAAAAATACTTCAGATGCAAAATCGTCTACCTTTCTTGCTTGTTTAAAACACTTGTAAATAGATTGTGTAACTTGTATTTCTTGGTCTAAAGAGGTTTCGTAAATTGCTTGTAAGCTTTCAAATTCGTTATTAACAATTGGTATTGCAGGAGAAACTGCTGCTCCACCAGCATCGTTTATGAAATTAAATATTTTCATTCCGTGCTCTCTTTCCTCTTCTGCTTGTTTGTAGAAAAACGCTTTGCTGTTTACCAAATCGCGTTGGTCGCACCAAGAAGCCATAGCTAAATAAGATGCTGATGCATGCATTTCTAATGCCACCTGTTCATTTAAAACATCCATAACTTCTGGATGAATTGTCATTTGTTTTCTTATTGCTGTTTTCATGATTATCTTGTTTTATGTTACAAAAATACACATAAAACAGTTTATATCTATGGTAAACAAGAAATTTATAAATAATCTAAATAAAAGGCGTTTAACTATGTAGGTATTACTAAAAGCTATAAAAGTAACATTCTAATTCTTCTTTTAGATCTAAAAGCTTGGGTATTTCTAAGAAAACCAAGTGTTGCCTGTCTGCAATTGGCAATAAAACAAAATTGTGATTATTAATAGTCTGTTCTAAATTTACGCAAGTAGTATGTTCTTTAACTTTATAGCGCAGTTGCAGTAATTGAGGAAAAGTAAGGGAAATTCTTTTATTATCTAATATTAAAAGATATTTACAAAAGGTAACCTTTTGCAATTGTGTGCTAAATTGAATATCTGTAAATACACTCATGCTGCAAAGATAATAATTTATTTAGAATAAATAAAGATAAAATTTAGCAATGTACTTCTAAAATACTATATTGATTTTATTAGATTCTCTAATTATAGGTTTTCATTCTTTTTGTTTGATGAAATCTTTATTTTATGGTGAAAGTTAAAGTATTTAATTCCTTGTTTTTTCTAATAGACCTCATAAATCATATAACTTATGAGGTCTGTTTTTTGATTTCTACAGCTTGCGTTAGGGATTGAAGTGGCATCCTTTTTTGTTTTTCACAAAAAAGATATAACGTAAAGCCCGACCGTGCTTTTTTGCATGGTAACGCCCAAAATAATTAAGCTATATTTATAACTTCTTCTATTTGTGGTGCATACTTTTTTATGGTTGCTTCTACTCCGTTTTTTAAAGTCATTTGGTTTACAGAGCAACCTGTGCAAGCGCCTTCTAATTGTACTTTTACTATAGTGTCTTCTATTGATAAAAGTTTAATATTTCCACCATCGCTCATTAAAAAAGGGCGAATTTCGTCTAATGCTTTTTCTACATTATTTAAGGTTTCTTGTGCTGTCATAATTTTACTTTTTTACTGCGCTACAACCACTCATTGTAGTAATTCTTACTACTTCTGTTGGTGGTAAATTCTCGTTTCTTTTTAACAATTGCGAAAGCATTTCTTTTGTAATTTGATTAAATGCTTCTTCTAAAACAGTGCCTGTTTGTAACGCTACAGGATGCCCAACATCACCAGCTTCTCTAATACTTTGTACCAAAGGCACTTCTCCTAAAAACTGGGTTTTTATATCTTCTGCTAGGTTTCTTGCACCATCTTGCCCAAAGATATAATATTTGTTGTTTGGCAATTCTTCTGGTGAAAAGTACGCCATATTTTCTACAATTCCTAAAACGGGCACGTTTATACTTTCTTGCTGAAACATGGCTACTCCTTTTTTAGCATCCGCCAAAGCAATATTTTGTGGAGTACTTACTACAACTGCACCATTAATTGGCAAAGATTGTACTATTGATAAATGTACGTCTCCTGTACCTGGTGGTAAATCTATAAGTAAGAAATCTAACTCGCCCCAATCTGCATCAAATATTAATTGTTTTAATGCTTTAGAGGCCATTGGCCCACGCCAAATTACGGCCTGATCTGGATTTGTGAAAAAGCCTAAAGACAATAATTTTACGCCATAATTTTCTACAGGTTTCATTTTAGAACGCCCATCTACATTTACAGAAAGTGGCTTTTCTTTTTCTACATTAAACATAATGTGTTGTGATGGCCCATAAATATCTGCATCTAAAACACCTACGTTAAAACCCATTTTAGCCAAAGAAATTGCTGTATTCGCAGTAATTGTAGATTTACCAACACCACCTTTACCAGAAGCCACAGCTATAATGTTTTTAATGTTTGGTATTTCTTTACCGCGTATTAAATTCGGGTTTTCTTTTGGTGCAGGTTTTTCTACTTTTACATTAATTTTTACCTGAATTTCTTGAGATACATTTGCTTGTATTGCTTTTGTAATTTCAGCTTCTATTTTCTTTTTTGCTTGTAATGTAGGATTACTTATAGTTACATCTACAATAACTTCGTTACCAAAAGTAACTATATTGGTTACGTTTTTATTTTCTACCAAACTTTTACCTTCTCCTGGTGCAGTTATGGTTTCTAGTGCGTTATATATATCTTGTTTTGTAAAACTCATTTTATGTTGTATTTGCTTTAACTACGCTACTTTGGGTGAATTCTTTTTAAAGAAAAAGTAGTATACAAAGATAGTGTTATCTACTAAGAAAGAAAAACTTATAAATTGCGTTTATTTATATGTGAATAACTGTAAATTATTAAAGAAAAAGTCTAAATTTTATGATGCAACTTACATTTATTTGTAAATTTTTATAAAATTAAGAAATAATAAGAGTTTAGGATAATTCATCCATAGGATTCCAAAAAACAGTTTCAAAATCTTGAATTTGATTTTCTACAACAACAATACCTTCACTTTCTAACAATTGCTGCATTAAATTGGTGCCATTAAAATGATGTTTACCTGTTAACAAACCTTTTCTGTTTACTACTCTGTGTGCTGGTACTTCTTCTTGCTGAGTATGCGAATTATTCATTGCCCAACCAACCATTCTTGCAGATCTTGCTGCACCTAAATATTTGGCAATTGCACCATAACTGGTTACTCTTCCAAAGGGGATTAAACGTGCAGTTTGGTATACTTTTTCAAAAAAATTATCGGATTCTTTCACGCAGTTAAGATAAGAAATTTGTGAGTTTTTTAAAATTTAGGGTAAAATTTCAATATTCTTAGATTTCTCATTATTTTATCTCCAATAAAATTGAGAAGCCTAAAAAGCTCATTGCGAAATGACAAACTGTTTAATACTTTAAACGGAATTGAATATAGGTAATTGGTTTATCTACTGCTAAATATTGATTTTCGTAAAAGGTTTGCGTTTCTGTTACCTCTTTTGGTGCTCCATCATTTTTGTACACATTATGGTTTGCGTACAAAATTTCATGCCCTTCACCGTGTAATAAACCTAAGGTATAACCGTGCATAAATTCGCTATCGGTTTTAAGATTCATTATACCCTCTTCTTTTAAAATAGTGTGGTACTTTTTTAAGAAGCTTGTATTTGTCATTCTATGTTTGGTGCGCTGGTATTTTATTTGCGGATCTGGGAAAGTAATCCAAATTTCAGCAACTTCATTTGCCTCAAAAATATAATCTACCAATTCTATTTGGGTTCTTACAAAGGCAACGTTTGCTAAATTTTCTTCCAAAGCTGTTTTAGCACCACGCCAAAAACGAGCTCCTTTAATATCTATACCAATAAAATTTTTATCAGGATTTTTTCTAGCTAAAGCAATAGTATATTCGCCCTTACCACAACCTAACTCTACAACAATAGGGTTGTTATTCCCAAAAAAAGAATGCCATTTGCCTTTTTGAGAAAAATTAGTAATTACCTCTTCTCTTGTTGGCTGAATGACATTTTTGAACGTTTCATTTTCTTTGAAACGTTTTAATTTATTTTTACTTCCCAATTTAAATTTTTAAGCTCTGTCTTCTGTACCTTCTTTTAAAAACTTTCTAGATTGTTGCATCCAATATGCAAACAAAACTAAAAGTACTACAAGAAAACCCCAGTTTACTGCATTAGAAATCCACCAACCTAAATCTGCTTGTGCTACAGATAAACGTAACCACTCAAAAGGAAGAAATAAAAGTTCTGTAAATAAACTACCAATCCATTTAAAAATATTGCCTGCTATCATAACTTAATTATCTTTACGCTGCAAAAATAATAAAAGAAACAATGCTAGCCAATTTTTTAAGCAAATCTAAGCCTATCAATTTTATTATCCTTTTTGGGTTGTTTTTCTGCTTGTTTACTGTATTTTATGTGATAAATGTATTTATTGTCTCATTTAATTTTTCTGTAGTATTAGAATTTTTAGCTTTTTTAACATTATTTTTAGTTATTTTTTTCTTCTTTAATTTTGTAATAACTAAAAACGGACTCACCCTAGATAATTCTTACAGTTACTATATTTTCACGATAATTACTACGTTTTTTTTTACTGTAATTTTAAATTTTGAAGTGCTATTACTTTTTCTTGTTCAAATATTATTTTTAAGGAAAATTTACAGTTTAAAATCTAACAAAAACATTTTCCAAAAGCTTTTTGATAGTGGTTTTTGGCTTGGCATTTTATTTTTACTAGAGCCTTTTACCGCTTTATTTGGTATGCTAATTTATGCAGGTATTTTTTTACATCAAAAGCCGCTTATTAATAGTTTAATTATACCTATATTAGGATTTGCTACACCTTTAATTTTATTTTTTACCTATTGTTTTGGTATAGATGAAGTATACACGTTTACCAACCTTTTCTATTTTGATGCCTTATCTTTTGTGAATTTTTATAAAGAAGGTAACTTTTATAGTATTGCTCTTTTTATGGTATTGCTGGCTGCATTTGGTATTGTTTTAAAATCACCAAAAGCGTTAGCTGTAAATAACTCTTTTAAAAAAAGCTGGTTATTACTTGTTTTACACTTAGTAATTGCCATAACCTACAACCTTTTGCAACCCCACAAAAATGGTACTGAATTACTTTTTCTAATTTTTCCTGTTGCCGTGCTTGGCGCAAACGGTTTTGAAGCACTTAAAAATAAAATCTTAAAAAACTTATTTTTATTACTATTGCTTGCAAGTATTTTTATTGTGCCTTTTGTTTTGTAACTTTTTAAACCTTATTAATGCAAAATTCATTAGCACAAAAATTGCTTTTTTAAGCATTAAATTTTGTCTGCTTATCTTCTAAAAAACAAGTAATCGAATACCTTTGTTAGAAATTATATCCAAAACGGACAGAAAAATCGCCTAGAAAACCGCCAGAAGAGTTGTTATTATTTACTGCAACACCATAACCAAAACCCAATCTTAAATCAAAATCGAAATTTGCGCCTAAATCTCGTCGAATTCCCCAAGAAGGTATAATTCTAAATAGGTTAGAAAAATCTGCATTTGACACATTAGTTATTGCAAACCAATTAGGATTGTAAGTGGTTTTAATACTCACAAAATTAGCTGCATTATTTTTTATCGATTTTCCTTTTTTATCTCTTTTTGCAAAGTTATAATACCATCTTGGCTCTAAAGATAAAGACGGAATTAAAATATACTGAGATTTAGGCGTATTTAAATCGCTATAATAATAACCACCATCTAAACCAATTTCTGTTCTTAAAGCAAATTGGTTATTTAATTTTGTTTCATTATACCCCCAAAAACCAAATAAACCTATTTGCACACCGTAAATTGATTTTTTTACACTGTATTCCTTATTTTTTTGTGCTTATGCAGAAAAAGAGATGAAAAATACTACTAAAGTTGTAAAAAATATTTTCATAGGTTTTTTTAAGATTTTGCAATCTTAGTAATTTACATTTATACTTTTATCTTAAAAAATAAAAAATGTATATTGCAGTTCAAAAGTTAATTAACCAGTAACTTAAAAAGAGTTTCAATTCTAATATTGAAGCTCTTTTTTTATGGTTAGTAGTTTTATTATTAGCAACTTTGCACTATTATTTTAAAGCAAAAGAATGAATTCTAGAGTACTTGCCATTATTGCTGTATTTATTGGTACTTTTATTTATGGTATAAATTACACCATTGCCAAAGATGTAATGCCCAACTTTGTGCAACCTTATGGTTTTATTTTAATAAGAGTGGCAGGTGCTACCCTAATTTTTTGGATCTTAGGTTTGTTTATTAAATCAGAAAAAATAGAAAAATCTGATTACAAAAAAATACTACTTGCCTCTGTTTTTGGAGTTGCCTTAAATATGCTAGCCTTTTTTAAAGGTTTAAGCTTAACAACACCCATTAGCGCCTCTGTAATGATGGTTACTTCGCCCATTATGGTATTGCTTTTTTCTAGTATTCTACTAAAAGAAAAAATACCAAAACTTAGAATTTTAGGCGTTTTTATTGGTTTAATTGGTACTGTTATTTTAATAATTTTTGGCAATGCTACTACAGGCAATGCAACCAATAGTAATTTGGGTAATTTTTTAGTTTTAGTAAATGCAGCCTCTTATGGTTTGTATTTGGTATTGGTAAAAAACTTAATCGCAAAATACCATCCATTTACGTTTATAAAATGGTTTTATTTATTTGGTTTAATAATTGTTTTGCCTATTGGTTGGGGCGAGTTTAGTCAAATATCTTGGGCAACTATGCCAACCAATATCTATTTAAAAGTAGGTTTTGTAGTTGTTTTTACAACCTGTATAACCTATCTTTTTAACTTGTATGGCTTAAGAAAACTAAAACCAACAACGGTAAGTGTTTTTATTTATTTACAACCTGTAATAGCCACAATTTACGCCTTAATTGCTGGGAGTGACACTTTAAATTTAACAAAAATTGCGGCTAGTATTATCATCTTTTTAGGTGTGTTTTTAGTAACCAAACAACCTAAAAGTATGGCCAAATAAAGTTATATTTGCAACACATTAAAAATGATGATTTTATGATTCAATCTATGACAGGTTACGGAAAAGCAGTGTTACAATTGCCTACTAAAAAAGTAACCATAGAAATTAAATCTTTAAATAGTAAAAATTTAGATTTAAATGTTAGAATTCCTTCATATTACAAAGAAAAAGAACTTTCTGTTCGTAAAAAATTAGCAAAAGCTTTGGTTAGAGGTAAGGTAGATTTTAATGTTTTTGTAGAAATGACAGCTGATGAAACTTCGTCTAAAGTTAACAAAAGTGTTGTAAAACAATATGTAGAACAACTAAGAGAAACACTTTTTATTGATTCTGAATATGATGTAGAATTATTAAAAATGGCAGTAAAAATGCCAGACGCTTTAAAAACAGAACGCGCAGAATTAGATGAAAACGAATGGAATCTAATTGACCAAAATATTGATATTGCTATAACTGAAATTGTGCAATACAGAACAGATGAAGCTGCCTCTTTAGAAATTGATTTTAAAAAAAGAATTGCAAATATTAAACATTATTTAGAAGAAGTAAAAGCTTTAGATGGAGACCGAATTGAAAATGTAAAAACACGTTTAAAAAAGGCCATAGACGATTTACAAGTAGATACTGACCAAAATAGATTTGAGCAAGAGCTAATTTACTATTTAGAAAAACTAGATATTAATGAAGAAAAAGTGCGTTTGGCAAACCATTTAGACTATTTTTTAGAAACCTTAGCAACACCAGATTCTAATGGTAAAAAACTAGGTTTTGTTATACAAGAAATGGGTAGAGAAATTAACACAACAGGCTCTAAAGCTAATTTTGCACCCATGCAAAAAGCTGTTATTCAAATGAAAAACGAGCTAGAGCAAATTAAAGAGCAAATTTTAAATGTACTTTAATTGGTTTTTGATTGATGGTTTTAAATATTAATAAAATCCATCAACCAAAAACGAATAACAAAAAACCAAATTATGTCAGATTTTAAGGGAAAATTATTTGTGTTTTCAGCGCCTTCTGGTTCTGGTAAAACCACTATTGTACGCCATTTATTACAACAAGAAAAACTAAAATTAGCGTTTTCTATTTCTGCCACTTCTAGGTTGCCCAGAGGCGAAGAAAAAGATGGAGAAGATTACTACTTTATCGATTTAAAAGATTTTAAAAGTAAAATTAAAAACGAAGAGTTTTTAGAATGGGAAGAAGTATATAGAGATAATTTTTATGGCACTTTAAAAACAGAAATAGCACGTATTTGGGCATTAAAAAAACATGTTATTTTTGATATTGATGTTGCTGGAGGCTTAAGAATTAAGAAAAAGTTTCCAAAAGAAACCTTAGCTATTTTTGTAAAACCACCAAGTATAGACGAATTAAAAATTCGTTTGAAAAAACGAAAAACAGAAAGTGAAGACAAGATTAATATGCGCATTGCAAAGGCTTCTGTAGAGTTGGCTACTGCGCCTCAGTTTGATAAGATTATAAAAAACTATATTCTAGAAGATGCTTTAAAAGAGGCGGTAGAATTAGTTGAAGATTTTTTAAAAGAGAAAAAAGAATAGTAAATTAAAACAAGGCTGAGCATCTTTTCTCTTTGCTCTCTTTTCTATTATCTTAAAAAATGAAAATAGGTTTATATTTTGGTACTTTTAATCCCATACATGTTGGGCATTTAATTATTGCCAATTACATGGTAGAAAATTCAGATTTAGATGAAATCTGGATGGTAGTTACACCTCACAATCCGTTTAAAAAGAAAAGTTCGCTTTTAGAAAATCACCATAGATTTGAGCTTGTATATCGCGCTACAGAAAATTATAATAAAATTAAGCCATCAGATATTGAGTTTAAATTACCACAACCCAATTATACAGTGCACACTTTAGCGCATATAGCAGACAAATACCCAAATAAAGAGTTTTGCTTAATTATGGGCGAAGACAATTTAAAGAGTTTTAATAAATGGAAAAATTTTGAAGTTATCCTAGAGAATCATCATATTTATGTATATCCAAGAATTGCAGATGGAAGCCTAGACCATCAATTTAAAGAACATTCTAAAATTCATAAAGTTACTGCACCAATTGTACAAATTTCATCTACAATGATTAGAAATGGTATTAAAAACGGACAAAACATAAAACCAATGTTAACTCCGGAAGTTTGGCAATATATAGACGAAATGAACTTTTACAAGAAATAGTTTTCTTATTTTTACGTTTGCTATTATGTAGCAGCATACAAATTTAAATTTGACAAAAAACAAAAAAAATAAAGGCAAATTAAAACAAAAATTAACCGATAAATACAGGTTAGTTGTTTTAAATGAAGACACTTTTGAAGAGCGTTTCTCTTTAAAACTATCGCTCTTAAATGTATTTGTATTAGGTGGTTTTTTCTCTATTTTACTAATTGTGTTAACTACAATTTTAATTGCATTTACACCTATAAAAGAGTACATACCTGGTTACTCCTCATCTAAACTAAAAGCAAGTGCTGTAAAATTAACTTTTGAAGCCGATTCTTTAAAACAAAAACTAGCCATTTTAGAAAATTATACCAAAGCCTTAAAACCGGTTTTAACCGGAGAAATTACGGCAGAAGAAATTGACTCTATACAAAACGAGGCAAGACAAATAAATATTGAAATAGACGATTTAGATGCCACACCAGAAGATTCTTTATTTAGAGAAAAAGTAGCAAAAGAAAATAGATTTGCTATTTTAAATAATAACAATAATAGTATAAAAGTCGTTTTTTTTGCACCTCTAAATGGTATTATTTCTCAAAATTTTGAGTCTAGTTCAAAACATTTTGCAGTAGATATTGTTGCCAAAAAAGGTTCACCTGTAAAAGCTGTTGCAGATGGTACTGTAATTTTTTCTGGCTGGACTGCAGAAACAGGCTATGTAATACTTTTAAAACACAATAAAGATTTTATATCTGTATACAAACACAATGGTAATTTACTAAAGCAACAAGGCGATTTTGTTAAATCTGGAGAAGTAATAGCAAGTGTAGGTTCTACAGGAGAGTTTACTACTGGGCCACATTTGCATTTTGAGCTTTGGAAAGGTGGTTATGCAGTAAATCCCACAAATTTTATAGATTTTTAAAAAATGAGTATTAAATCTTTTTTCGCAATTCCGTTTGCCAAATACCATACCAAAAAAGTATTAAAATGGGCCAACAATCCGCACAAAACCCAAGAAAAAGTTTTTAAAAACCTACTCTCTAAAGGCGCTAAAACTGCATTTGGTAAAGATCATAATTTTAGTGCTATAAAAAATTATAGCGATTTTAAAAAGAACGTAAAGGTTACGGATTATGAGGGATTAAGACCTTATGTAGATAGAATGGTTGCTGGCGAAACAGATGTTTTATGGACTGGTAAACCTTTGTATTATGCCAAAACTTCTGGCACAACTTCTGGTGCAAAATACATACCTATTACCAAAGACTCTATGCCAACGCATATAAAAGCTGCAAAAAATGCATTGCTATTTTATATTGCAGAAAAAAACGATGCTAGTTTTGTAGACGGTAAAATGATTTTTTTACAAGGAAGCCCAGTTTTAGAAGACAAAAACGGAGTAAAATTAGGCAGGTTAAGTGGTATTGTTGCGCATTATGTGCCACAATATTTACTTAAAAACAGATTACCTTCTTGGGAAACCAACTGCATAGAAGATTGGGATACCAAAGTAAATGCAATTGTAGAAGAAACTGTAAATGAAAACATGTCTGTAATTAGTGGTATACCTTCTTGGGTACAGATGTATTTTGAAAAGTTAATTGAAAAAACAGGCAAATCTATCACAGAGTTATTCCCTAATTTTAATTTTTTTATTTACGGTGGTGTAAATTTTGAACCTTATAAAAATAAGTTCGAAAGTTTAATTGGTAAAAAAATAGATTACATAGAATTATATCCTGCTTCAGAAGGTTTTATTGCCTACCAAGATTCGCAAAAAGAAAAAGGAATGTTGTTGCAATTAGATTCTGGTATTTTTTACGAATTTATACCTGCAACTGAATTTTTTGATGAAAACCCCACTAGAATTTCTTTAAAAGATGTAAAAATTGGCGTAAACTATGTAATTATATTAAATACAACAGCAGGTCTTTGGGGTTACAATATTGGAGATACTGTAGAATTTACATCAACAAAACCCTACAGAATTAAAGTTACAGGTAGAATTAAACATTTTATATCCGCCTTTGGCGAACATGTTATTGGTAAAGAGGTTGAGAAAGCGTTAAATGATGCTATTTTAGGTACTTCTATAAATGTAAGTGAATTTACAGTGGCACCTCAAGTTAATCCAGAAAATGGTTTACCTTACCACGAATGGTTTATAGAATTTGAAAACGAACCAGAAAGCTTAGAAGAATTTGCTAGAAAAATAGATGCTTCTATGCAAACACAAAATATTTATTATTTCGATTTAATTGAAGGTAAAGTTTTACGACCTTTAAAAATAAGTAAAGTTAAAAAAGGTGGTTTTCATGCATACATGAAATCTATTGGTAAATTTGGCGGACAAAATAAAATTCCGCAATTATCTGACAACAGAAAAATTGCAGACGTACTGCAAGATTTCTTAGTTTAAAACAAAAATATAAAAAAATGGGTGGAGATTATTTATTTTTAGTACTCGCAATAGTATTGGTAATTGTGTATTTTTACAACAAAATTAGAAACAGAAGGTAATGAGTACAATTAGAATTACAAAGAAATTTAATTTTGAAACTGGCCATGCCTTATATGGTTATGATGGTAAATGTAAAAATGTACACGGACATTCTTACAAGCTTTATGTAACTGTTTCTGGTAAGCCTATTAAAGATACTTCTAATGTAAAATTAGGAATGGTTATTGATTTTGGCGATTTAAAAAAAATTGTAAATGAAGAAATTGTAGATGTTTTTGATCATGCTACAGTTTTTAATAAAAACACACCTCACGTAGAGTTGGCAAAAGAGTTAATGGACAGAGGACATGACGTTTTGTTGGTAGATTACCAACCTACAAGTGAAATGATGATTATAGATTTTGCTAAAAAAATTAAAGAAAGATTACCTAAAAACATAAAATTACATTCTTTAAAATTACAAGAAACTAGTACTAGTTTTGCAGAGTGGTTTGCTAGTGAAAATTAACATATAAATCAAAAATTATGAAAAAAATTACATCAGTATTCGTTTTACTTTTGGCCATTATTACAATTAGTAGTTGTAGTAGCAGTAGTGATAGTAATAATGAACCTGCTTTTATTTTATCGAACACAAATATTGTAGGCAGTTATGCCATTACTAATTTAAATATTAGTACAGATATTACAACTACCTCTAATGGTTTTCCTATAAAAGTAGCCACAGCAACCACAGAAGGAGATTTATTTAAACTAAATTTAGAATTAGCTGCAAATGGCACTTATACTATGGTAGGTAGCTATACCATACTTTATAAATTAGACCCGGTTGTAGGCGATAGTTTTGAAGAAAGAGATATTATAGAAGATATAGATTTTGCTGGTACTTTTAGCGTTAACGAGGCTGATAATACCATAACTTTTTCTGGAGGTTTACTGCCAAATCTAAGTGGTACTTTAGAAGTAAAAAACTTTAATGAAGATAGTTTTAGTCTGTATCAAGAAATTGAAGTACCTGTTAATAGTAATGTAGAGGAAGTAACTACTTATATTACTTTTGAAAGAATATAAAATAGGTTAGCTAAAATATAAAGCTAACCTATTTTACTTTCCATTGTAGGTATTCATAGTATTTGCTAAACCTGCTGTGCCAAAAGAAGTAATTACTTTGGCAGACAAAGGCAAACGTTCTATTAATTGACTAGTTTCTTCTTTATTCCATTCGCCCAAAACATAATCTACTTGCCTACCTTTAGCGTAATTTGCACTTACGCCAAAACGAAATCTTGGGTATTTGTTTGTCCCTAATTTTTCTTGAATATCTTTTAAGCCATTATGGCCACCATCACTACCTTTTGCTTTTACACGAATAGTACCAAAATCGATATTTAAATCGTCTGTAACAATAAGGAGATTATCAACAGCAATTTTTTCTTTTTGCATCCAATATTTTACTGCTTTTCCACTTAAATTCATAAATGTATTTGGCTTTAATAAAATAAAAGTTCGCCCTTTAAAACGAAACGTAGCAACATCACCCAACTTATCTGTTTCAAAAGAAACTTTATGCTCTTCTGCTACTTCATCTAGAATTTTAAAGCCAATATTATGTCGCGTTTCTAAATATTTATCGCCAATATTACCCAAACCAACAATTAAAAATTTTTTCATTAGATCTTCTTTTATCTCTTTGTTTAAGCCCAAGTTTCTTTTTATAATTGATAAGAAATTCATTCCTCAAAAATAAGAAGAAATATAAAGTTATCTATGGTACATAATATCTAAAATTTTATAGAACTAAACTTTACTTTAGATAAATCTATAAAACTCTAAATCGAGTTCAGCGTAAAAAAAAAGCGTTACAAAATTGTAACGCTTTTTTTTATTAAATGAAACACAGTGCCTATTCAGCTGCTGGTGCTTCTGCTTCTTCAGTTGCTTCTTCTTCATCGTCTGCAACAGTAGCATTTCTAGAAGTTCTAACTTGTACAACCACTGTATTCTCTGGGTGCATAAATGTGTAATCGTCATTAAATAGAGACGTAATTACTAATTTACTACCAATTTTTAAGCTAGAAATATCTGCAGTTACATAATCTGGTAAATTAGCAGGTATTGCTTTTACTTTTAACTTACGGTTTGTAAAACGTAAAGATCCTCCATTTAAAACTCCTGGAGAAGTACCTGTTAATTTCACAGGAATTTCCATAGTAACTTCTTTATCATCAAATAACTGATAAAAATCTACGTGTAGTATTTTATCTGTTACTGGGTGAAATTGGATATCTTGTAAGATAGCCGCTATTTTTTGTCCATCAACATGAATTTCTGCAGTATAAACGTTTGGAGTGTACACCAAGTTTTTAAATGCTAATTCTTCTGCTGAAAAATGCATTGGCTTGTCTCCTCCGTAAATAACGCAAGGAACCATACCAGCATTACGTAAGGCTTTGGTTGCTACCTTGCCCACGCTTTCTCTTTTTGATCCTTTAATTGTAATTGATTTCATTACTTTTTGTTTAAAATTAATTTACCCGTTTTGCTCTAATTTTTAAGAGATTTCTTGGGGTTTTACATTAAAAATTGTCCACTAATTGAGTTGTTATCTTGCACTTTGTGCATAACTGCCGCAAATAATGGCGCGCAAGATACTACTTTTATTTTAGATGTCTCCTTTTTTAACGGAATTGTATCTGAAACTATTAATTCTGTTAATGCAGATGCTTCTATTCTTTCGTAAGCATCTCCAGAAAGTATAGGATGTGTACAAATAGCTCGTACACTATTCGCACCTCTTTCTTTCATTAAATTTGCTGCATGGGCTAAAGTACCTCCTGTATCTATCATATCATCTACTAGAATAATATCTTTACCTTCTACATCTCCAATAACCTCCATATGCCCAATAACATTTGCTTTTTTACGCTGTTTATAACAAATAACTACATCTGAATGTAAGTGTTTAGAATACGCATAAGCTCTTTTAGAACCACCCATATCTGGTGATGCAATGGTAAGATTTTCTAATTTTAAACTTTTTATGTACGGCATAAAAATAGTAGATGCAAATAAATGGTCTACAGGTCTTTCAAAAAATCCTTGAATTTGATCTGCATGCAAATCCATTGTCATAATTCTAGTGGCACCAGCAGCTTCTAGCAATTTAGCAACTAATTTTGCTCCAATAGCAACCCTTGGTTGATCTTTTCTATCTTGCCTAGCCCAACCAAAATATGGCATAACAGCAGTAATATGCCTTGCAGATGCTCTTTTAGCTGCGTCTAAAATTAATAGCATTTCCATTAAGTTATCTGAATTAGGAAATGTAGAGCCTATAATAAAAACTCTTCTCCCTCTTACAGATTCTTCAAAAGCTGGCTGAAATTCTCCATCACTAAAGTAGGTTATCTTAATGTTTCCTAAGGTTGTACTATATTCTTTTGCAATTTTTTCTGCTAAAACTTTGCTTTGTCTACAAGCAAATAGTTTTGGCGCAAGCTGATTTGAAGGCATTTAGTTCTTTTTTAGTGGTGTTATTTGTAGTTGACAAAAGTAGAAATTATTTATTGAGTTTGAAATATATTTATATACTTTAAAATAAAATATTTTTATACATTTGCAATCTTCTTAAAGTAACTTGTTTTTTAAGAAGAGTCTATAAAATGCTCAAGTGGCGGAATTGGTAGACCTGTCTGCCGACAAGGCAGGCGCGCTAAAATAGATAATATGTTCTTTGTTTATGCAATTTCTAGTATTAGTAGAAACTATATTTATTTTGGTTTAACAAGTAACTTAAATGATAGAGTTAAAAGACATAACGGTTTAAGAGAAAGAACAACTAAACCATATGCTCCTTTTGAACTCATTTATTTTGAAAAAGTTGAAACTAGAATAGAAGCAAGGAAAAGAGAAAAATATTGGAAATCTGGAATTGGTAAAGAAAAATTAAGATCTTTGCGAGATTCTAAATAATGCTCAAGTGGCGGAATTGGTAGACGCGCTGGATTCAAAATCCAGTTCTTTCGGGAGTGTGGGTTCGATTCCCACCTTGAGTACAAGTAAAAACCCTGTTAATCGTTTGATTTTCAGGGTTTTTTAATTTTATTAGTAACGTTTTAGCAACTATGTTTTTAAATTTAAAGTTAAAAAGAAGAATTATTTTTTCCATTCTTTAAATACTACACTTTGGAAATTATTAATATATGTTTGCAAAAATTTAGTTGTACTTCTTAAAATTCTCAGCTTGCTCAAAAATTTCTTTATAAACCTCGTCTCTATCTACTGGCGGATATCCGTTTTCTGCCAAAAGAATAATTAAGTCTACTTTTAGTTCTGCTTTTAAGTCTGCACGTTTGCTCCAATCTGTGTATTTGGCTTTATCGTCTACTACTGTTTTAACCTCTCTTGCTAAATGAACCAATTTATCTTCTGGATATTCAAAATCGTACTTAATAGCTAATGCTTTTAAAATGTCATAAAAAGCTTTTTCTTCAAAATCGATTCCTAAGTCTTGAAATGAATCTTTTTCTTTTTTTAGTTCATAGAAAAGGTCGATAATTTCGTCTGTAAAATCTTCTAAGACCTCACTTCTTAATACATCACTTTCTTTACGCTCGTTGTATTTTTCTACCAGAGATTGCATTTTTTTTGAAAAATCAATCCCCTTAATTTTATTAACTTTTTTGAGTTGTCCAATTGCTTTAGCTAGTAGTTGTTGTAGTAATTTAATCTTTGTATTTGGCAACTTAATCTTCTGAATTTTAGCCAAATAATCTTCATCAAAAATATCTACTTCTTTTTCATCTGAATCCCCCATTTTAAAGATTTCCTCTACACCATCACTTTGTATTGCCTCTTTAATCATCTCACGAACTCTGGCATTCATTTGAGCAGCATCTGGTGCAGTTCCTTTGGTTAATTTAAATACAATAGAACGAACCGCTAAATAGAAATGAATCTCATCTCTTTCTCTATCTGTAAACTCACCCGTTCCTGCGCAAATATCATAAGCCGCTTTTAAACGTTTTACCAAATCCATAAAACGACGTTCCAACTCTTGCGTTAGTTGTACAAATTCAGCTCCTTTGTTTAGGGTTTGTAATTGCTCTAACGGATTTCCATTAAAGTATCTAGTCGTATCAAACTTATGAAATATTTTACCCAATAAGCTTAGATGGTCTTTTACTACAATTATAGACTCTTCAATCTCTTCAATGTTGTCACCTTTTGTTTTTCCAAATTCAGCCAAAGCCAAATTCATTTGTTTTTTAATACCAATATAATCTACAACTAAACCTTTATTTTTTCCTTTAAACTTTCGGTTTACTCGAGAAATTGTCTGAATTAAATTATGTCTTTGAATAGGTTTATCAATATAAATGGTATCTAAGAAAGGAACATCAAAACCAGTGAGCCACATATCTACTACAATAGCTATTTTAAAGTTAGATTTCTCGTTTTTAAATTGTCTATCCAATTCTTTACGATAGTCTTTAGAACCTAACATATCGTACAACTCCTTAGGATCATCTTTACCTCGCGTCATTATCATTTTAATGCGCTCCATAGGCTTAATTTCCTTCTTTTCTTTATCTGTTAGTTCACTTCCCTCTTCATGAGTTTTAATTTCTGCCCATTCAGGTCGTAAAGCAATTATTTCTTGATATAGATTGTAAGCAATTGTTCTACTACTTGCCACAAACATTGCTTTTCCTTTTACGGTTGCACCTTCGTTAACTCGTGTTTCATAATGATTTACAAAATCTAAGGCTACTGCTTTTAATCTGTCAGGATCACCAATAATTACATTCATATTGGTAGTTGCTCGCTTGCTTTCTTCTACCTGATATTCACTTGCACCTTCTGCAACACATTGGCTGTAATAACCTTCAATTTCTTGTAGTTTTTCGCTTTTTAGCAAAACTTTTGCAGCTCTACCTTCATAAACCAAACGAACCGTAATTTCATCTTTTACAGATTCTGTCATGGTATAACTATCTACAATAGCACCAAAAACATCTAAAGTAGCATCTATTGGCGTCCCTGTAAACCCTACAAATGTAGCATTTGGTAAGGAATCGTGTAAGTATTTTGCAAAACCAAAAGTCTTAGAAACACCATCTTTAGTTAGCGTTACTTTTTGATCTAAATTGGTCTGACTTCTGTGTGCTTCATCAGAAATACAAATTACATTCGTTCTGTTTGTAAGTAACTCTGTATCTTCTGTAAATTTATGAATGGTTGTTAAAAATACACCACCACTTTGTCTGCCTTGTATTTCTTTACGTAAATGATCTCTACTTTCTACACTGATAATATTATTATCGCCAATATAACCTTTAGCATTGGTAAATTGTCCTGAAAGTTGGTCGTCTAAATCGGTTCTATCTGTAATTAAAACTATTGTTGGACTGCTAAAATGCACACTCTTCATTAACAAGCGCGTTAAAAACAACATGGTAAAACTTTTACCACAGCCTGTTGCTCCAAAATAAGTACCACCTTTACCATCTCCTTTTGGCTTTTGGTGTACTTTTATATTCTCATATAACTTATTAGCCGCATAATATTGCGGATAGCGACAAACTATCTTTTCATCTTTTTTAGAAGCATCTGGAATGTAAATGAAATTACGAATGATATTTCTTAAATCTTCATGGTTAAACATGCCGTGAATTAAGGTAAACATTGCATCTATACCATCCACGTCTTTGTTTAAGCCTGATACTCTTCTCCAAGCATAATAGAACTCATATGGCGCAAAAAATGAGCCTGCTTTGGTGTTTACTCCATCGCTAATTACACAAAAAGCATTGTATTTGAACAATTCTGGAATGTCTCTTTTGTAACGAGTGGTGAGCTGAACATAAGCATCATGTATTGTAGTTTGCTCTTTTATAGCAGTTTTAAATTCAAATACTACTAATGGTAAACCATTGATGTATAAAATACCATCTGGAATTCTTTTTTCGTAACCGACAATTTCTAATTGATTTACGAATTTGTAAGTATTTTTATTTGCTTCTGAAAAATCAATAAGATAAATCCAAATATCTTTTTGACTGCGGTCTTCCCTTTTAAAAGAAAAACCGTCTGCTACCAATTTCATAATAGCTTTGTTACTTTCGTATAAATCTGAAGCGGAATACGTTTTTAGTTGTCTTACAATTCTTTCTACCTCAACAGCTGTAAGTTTTTCTGTTTGATATTTAGAAAGTAGAAACGTTTTTAAGTCTTCTTCTAATAAAACTTCTTGAATATCTCTTGAAATGGTTGCACCATTAACGTGCGGAATTTCTTCCGATTGTAATAATTCTATAAATGCTTTTTCTAATTGATATTCTGTAAATTTCATTGCTTTTTTATACTTTTTCCTTTTGATGTTAATCGGTATTTTTGCTTACTACTGCTAGGTTTTTCTGGAATGGTTAATTCTATTATACCCGATTCAACAGCTGGTTGTAAGTAATTTTTTCTAAAATTTGGTTTGTGAGATAATTTAAGAAAAGCCATTAATTCGCTAATACTATACTCTTTATCCATTACCAAAAGTAGATTCTTGACTGGGTCACTAACTAGGTCGTTAACTGGGTCGCTAACTAGGTCGGTAATAGGTGATAACTTGTGGGGTACTTGTGGGGTACTTGTGGGGTCAACTTGCTCGGTAACTTGTTCGGTTGCAGGTAGCACAAGACGTAAAAAGTTTTCAGTAAACTCAAAGGATTCTTGAGGATAGGCATCTAAAATTCTTGGAATTCCAGAACCCAATTGTTCTACCAAATCTAAATCTTTAAATATGCGAATAAGCTCTTTATTTCTTGGGATAGAAAAGCCTTTAAAAAATTCTTTTTCACTTAAACCATCAACCAAACTTCCTGCTGAAGTAATCTCTATTCGGTCACTAAAAATCTCGAATTTTGGCGGTACTTCTCTACTAAAATCGTTGTGAACAAAAGCGTTTATTACAGCTTCTCTTAAAGCTCTAGCATTCCATAAACGTTTTTCTAGGCGATCTTTTGCTGTTATTTTTGCAATGGTTCTGTTTTCTACATCTAATTTGTCTAAAACCTGCTTGCAAGCTTTAATGAGTGAAGTATAACCATACTCATTCGTTTCTATTAGTTCTACACGATTTGTGCCTGCATATTTGGCTACTTTAATAGAAATGTTATTGATATCAGACAATAAATATCCTGCATAATTCCAAGTATCGTCTTCTGTTACCAACTCTAAATTGGTGGCAAATTGTGCATTGAGTGCCTTCCCTTTTTCTTGATAATAAATATGCAATTGCTCGAAAGACAATTTTTGTTTGGGCGATACAATTTTACTAATAGTATCTCTTGTGCGTGAAGCGTATAAATTATCTATTGTTTTTTGAGGCATGGGTTCAGATGCGGTTCCTACACGCATATAACAACCTCGTTCACTCATACCATACTTGGTTTTAAAATAAGGTTTTTCGCTTCCACTAGCAATGGTAACTTTTACCAATTGCTTACCTTCTTGCGCTACAACAGAAATATCAAACAAGCCCATACAAGATGGACGTATATTTGTTTTTAAACGGTCTTTAATGCGCAACATCGTATCATCTATAGCTGCAACACCAACTGCTTTACCAAATTTATCTACACCAAAAATAAGCGCACCACCAGAGGTATAGTTTAAAAAAGCAATGACTTCTTTTTCTATATCTACTGCTTTTGTGAGTATTTCTTTGTATTCGATTCTGTTGGTTTCTGTCATGTAGTTATTGTACAGGTTGTTGGTTGGTTTTGTAAATAATTTATATCAAAAATACTAAAAACTAATATTTTAATGATTTACAATATTTCTAATAAATTTAATAATTGGAACATTTTTGATATCATCATTTCCAATATTAGGCTCAAGAACGTTTTTCCAATATAGATTTGCATTATAAGGCTTACCGTCAGAAATATTATATGAGTCTGGATATCTTAAATTACTTTGAATATTTTGATTTTGATGCGCAGGCTCAAAAGTTGTAGAGTGAAGCTGAAATAACCCAATTTCATAATTTTCCTTTTCATTATCTAACTTACATTGATTGTAAATAGATTTTTGAATTCCTGAATCAAATATAGGTAATGAGTATTCGTCAATTCCTTCTTGTACAGCAGAATCCGTATCACAAATAACATGGTATTTTATAGAGAACTTAGAGAAAATCTTCTGATAAAAAGGAATGTTTGTAACAGAACCACAATTCACAATAAATAAATCTTTACTAATATCAATTGATGAAATATACCCTCTAAGTATTATTTCTTCTGTAGCTCCTTCAACTAATATAACTTCATCTGCATAAAATGATTCGCATAAAAAAGGATTAAACCTCAAAAGCTCATTCATTTCTTGCTTTAACTCTGCCTTGGTTCTAATTTCCTTAGATTGTTTTAAAAATTCATCATTTATTTGATATAATTTAGTTCCAATATCATTTTTTATCATTCTAACTAAGGATGATTTTTCTTTGGTTATATCAATCATTTGAGGAGAATGTGATGCACATAAAACTTGATAAGGAGATTCTGTTTCACTAACCTTATAAATTAGAGAACGTAATTGTTTCATTAGTTTTGGGTGCAAAAATAATTCTGGTTCTTCAAAAAGAACAATATAATCTTTTCTACTTTCAACTCTTTCATATTCTTCTGCAATATCCTTCATTAGAAGAAGTGAAAATATTGCAGAACGTACAGCACCATGCCCAACTTTGTCATAGTTTGTTGGAATAGATTCATCTTTAACTCCTTCATCATTTTTTTGCTCAAAATGAATAGAGAAACTTTTTCCCATAGAATTTTCAGTCCATTTTACTTTATCTTTTTCTCCTAACTCAATTTTTGTATTTGGAAAAAGTTCTTGAAAATGTTTGTTAACTTCTTCTTTATAAGTAGAAATTGATTCAGGATTATAAAGTTTGTCCTGTAATTCTTGAATTTTTTCTTGAGCTTCTCTAAGTTCTTGTCTTTCTTTATCTTTAAGGTTTGCTGTTGCTTTTGCCTTTAAAATTTCATTAATTATATTTTCTACCTCAGCTTCTGAAGGCATCGCTTTAATAAAAATAGGTGTAGGTAAGGCAGACTGAAATACACTATCTAAACCAATACCTCCATAATTTTTAGCTTCCCATTTATTATTCTGATAATCCCAAGTATAATTTTTTGTTTTTTCAAATGTAATTTTACTACCTGCCTTAGGTTTTATTACTTTTCTAATCCTTAATAAGTTGTTTTCATCAAGCCAATTTTTTAAACCTTCTTTTTTGTTTTTAATAGCTTCTTTTTCAAAATCAAAGTCATCGAGTTGTAATGTTAATTCAAATTCTACTTCATTATTTACATCAATTCTATAAATATCCTCTGGTGTTAGCGATATGTTTTTATAGAAATATTCATAAGCTTTTAAAAAACTAGATTTACCTACGTTATTTTGACCTAGTAGAAATATTGTATTTGAGTCTTTAAATTCAATTGTATTGTTTTCTATTCCTCCTGATAAACCCCTAAAATTATTTACCCCAAATGATATAATTCTCATATTTTTTTCTCTTAATTAGCTTTTACTTTTTTAAACTCCAATTTTTGTCATTTTTGAGAGAAGTAAATTGTTTATTTTCTCTAATTCACAAATTTCTTTTTGATTTAAAATTTGATGAGTAATTATTATATCAAAATGACTATTAAATAATTTTAAAGTTTGTTCACTTGGAACAATTAGATATTCTTCTTCTAAAAAAGAATTGATATTAAAGTTTTTAACTCCAGTTGTACTGTTTTCAAATGAAAATAGATAATCTATACTGTACAAGTAATCGATATGAGAGAACAGGAATTTAGAATATAAAACATTTTTCAACTTTAGTGTCCTGCAAAAATTTGAACATATTATTTTTTCATTTAGAAATTTTAAATGATTTTCAGTAACTAATACAGATCTACCAGTTGATTGTGTTGGACTACCCCCAGATATTTCAATTACTATTTGATCTTTTAAAATTTCTCTATTCTTAAGATTCTTTTCTAAAATATATCTAATAGGTGCTTTAATTAAATTTCCTCTTTTAAGTAAGGGTATATCTGTTCCTCTAACACATCTTACTTTTTTAATATAGTTACCAATAGGTTTGTCTTTACCCCAATCACCTCCCAGGGTGTCTTCGATAAAATTATAAATTAAACTAACTCCCCAGCCTAAAGGAATTTCCCCATCCAATTCCTCATTATAAACCATTTCACCACCAGAAGATTTATAAGGTTTACCTTCCAATTCAGGTGATCCTGAAACAAGTTCAGGACAACTTTCCTTTGTAATTGGAAAGTTAAAATCTACAAACCAATGTTTGTATAAGGCTTGTGCAGTTTCCTCTAGTTTCTCATTGATTTGTTCATTAAGTTTAATATGCTTAACAACCGTATTGTATTCTTTTACAATTTCTTGTTGTTTTTCTATGGATGGAACTGGAAGTTCCATATTTAAAAAATCTTCCCATTCTAAACTTCCTCTTACACCACCAACTGCGTGAAAACAAGCTTCTCTATCAAACTCAGAACGTGTAAACCACATCATCAAATATTCTGGTATTAATTGCGTTTCATCTTTAATTTGAAAAACTGGATATGCTTGAGAAATTATGGCTTCATCAAAATCCTGTAATAAGGCAACAGGCATTTTTTTATCTCTCCTTACTTGCATAACACTACACGCAAATTGTCCTTTTCGGATAATTTTGTAGTTCTTCATATTAGTACCAATAGTATTTGCCACAGAAGATATAAATTCTTTTGTAACGCTTAATCCTAGAAGCAGGTCTATAGACAAATCTTTATTTCTTACATCTACTAACTCTATGAAATCTCCTATTTTTTTGTAATTAGATTTCATAGCCTAATTTTTTAAATACCGCTAAAAGGTCTTCTTTAGAATCTGCTTCTTGTTTTAGCAAATCAGTCATTTCAGTTTGTAAGGTTTGCATCTTTTCTTCAAAATTGATGTTTTCATCTCTGTTTACAAACGCTATGTATTTACTTGGCACTAAAGAGTAGTCTTTGGCTTTTACTTCATCTAATGTTGCGCTGTAACAAAATTCTGGGACATCTTTATAAGCAGATTGCTTCACTCCGTTCGCAATGACGTTTGTTTGCCAGTTGTGATAGGTTTCTGCAATATTTTTGACTTGTTTTGGCGAAAACTGAATAAATTTCTTTTCAAAAGGTTCGCCTACCTCTCTTAAATCTATGAATAGAATCTCTTCTTCTCTGTTTCTGTAATTACGAGTTGTATCAGGTAATTTTACAGTCCTTTCTTTTTTATTGTTGTTTAAAATCCAAAGAGTTACAGAAATATTAGTGGTGTAAAACATATTTTGAGGAAGAATTACAATAGCTTCAACCAACTTATTTTCTATCAGTTTTTTACGAATTTTATATTCTTCTCCACCTCCAGAAAGTGCACCATTTGCCAAAATAAAACCAGCCACTCCGTTTTGTGAGAGTTTAGATGCCATGTTTAAAATCCACCCATAATTGGCGTTGCTTTTTGGTGGCGTATCATACCCTTTCCAACGTGGGTCGTCTGTTAGTTCGTCAGCAGCTCTCCAATCCTTTTGGTTAAAAGGTGGGTTTGCCATAATAAAATCTGCTTTTAAATCTTTGTGTTGGTCTTTGGCAAAAGTATCTGCGGGTACTTCGCCTAAATTTGCAGCAATACCACGAATTGCCAAATTCATTTTTGCCAATTTATACGTAGTAGATGTATATTCTTGTCCGTAAATAGAAATGGCTTTTTTATCGCCATTATGTGCTTCAATAAATTTAATAGACTGCACAAACATTCCACCAGAACCACAAGCAGGGTCATAGATGATACCTTTGTAAGGCTCTATCATTTCTGCAATTAGATTTACAATACTTTTTGGAGTATAGAATTCTCCCTTTCCTTTTCCTTCTGCTAAGGCAAACTTGCTTAAAAAGTACTCGTAAACACGACCAACAATATCTTGCGCCTTGTCTCTAAGCGTATCTATATTGTTTATGGTGTCTAAAAGTGCCGCTAATTTGCTTACATCCATATTTAGACGAGAAAAATAGTTATCTGGCAACGCACCTTTTAGTGCGGGGTTATTTTTTTCTACAGTATGTAAAGCTGTATCTATTTTAAGGGCAATATCGTCTTGTTTGGCATTTTCTATAATGTAACTCCAACGTGAAATTTTAGGCAAGAAAAAGACATTCTTCATATTGTAGAATGCTGCCATTTCTAAATATTTTTCTTTGCCTTCTGCAATTAGTTCTTGTTTGCGTTCTTCAAATTTATCGCTTGCAAATTTTAAGAAAATTAAACTCAGTACAACGTGTTTATATTCTGAAGATTCTACAGTTCCGCGCAGTTTATTTGCAGAATCCCATAGTGTTTCTTCAATAGATTTTTGTTTTTTGGTGGTTGCTTTTTTTGCCATAGTTTGTGTTTACAACTGGTATATGTATTTAGTTTACCAAATATAAAGGATTTGAAATAGTACACCCTAAAAATAGAGAGGATATCTAGTTTTAGAGGTGTTGCAATTTTCGTTAAAAATACAAAGTAAAAAACCTCTAACAAATTTGTTGGAGGTTAAAAGTTTAAAGTTTTTATATTATTGTGTGTATTTTAATTAAGAAATCTTCCAAATCACAATTATAAAAACCTTTTTGATTAAGTTCTCCGTCACTAAGACCATTTCTCATGTCCCAAATTTTTGCGGAAATGTTTAACTTCTTTAATTCTTCAACTTTTTTAGTTGCAATCTTTATTGCATTTTCGATTAAATCAGAAACTATTAAAATATTTTTACCAGAAAGTACTTTCATTTTATCAGTTGTCATAACATTTATACCTCCGTAAGACAACCATATGTAATTTGGAAAATTTATTGCGCAAATGATTGCTGTTTTTTCACTTTCAACCAAAACTATCGGTTTGTTTTTATAGTCAGGTAAACCCAACAAATTTTCATCTTTAAATAAGTATTTAGGTGTAGCAAATTTGAAATTACTTTGAGTATGAAATTTATTTGCAACAGCACTACTGTATAAATTATTAATATCCTTTACCATCAGGTTACCCAAACACCGAACTTTAAACTGTTTAGTACAACTTTAAAAACAATTAAGACGCTGTGTATGGTATTTTTTAAAGAAAGTTTTTAGATATTTTTATTGCTATATTTTGTCTTTTATTGTTTTTACCTATATTCAGTATAATTTTTATTATCTTAGTAATCAGCACAAAGGGTAAACCGCTTTTCTTTCAAGTTAGGCCAAAAAAAATGGTAAACTTTTTAAGATTTTTAAGTTTATAACCATGAATATGAAACAAGATTCGAGAGATGAACTATTACCTGATAACGAGCTTAAGAAAAATTTTGAGACAAACATCTTTAGATGAAGCTTCGCAAGTATTTACTATTTTAAAAGGAGACATGAGTATTATTGTACCTCGCTCATTATTAAGAGAGTATATTGAGTTCTATGGTAAAGAACAGTAATAAAGACATCAGGTAAGACCTGGTATTACAGATTTGACACAAATAAATGGTAGAAATGCAATTAGTTGAGAACAAAAATTTACATATAACATTTGAGATATAGAAAACCTTTCTTTTTTGCTAGATGTAACATGTTTTATATAACCATAGGAAAAGTATTTACGTCAGAAAATATAAATACTTTAGGACTCTACCACTGAAAAATTTAAAGAAAATTAACAGCCTTTAATGTAAGCGTAATCGGCAAAAATGACTGAATAAAAGTGAATAAAGCAAATAATAAATGGAGTTAAATAAGATTTTAGGAATTTCTGATGCACTAAATGCTAGCAGTTCTAAACAACCAAAAAAATCAAAAATTTGGTTGTCTTCTCCACACATGGGAGGAACAGAAATGAAGTACATAAAACAAGCTTTTGACACAAATTGGATTGCACCACTTGGCGAAAATATCAATGAATTTGAAAATGAAATAAAAAATCATCTAGGAAGCCAAAATGAAGTAGCTTGTCTTTCTTCTGGTACTGCAGCATTACATTTGTCTTTAATTTTAGCCGGTGTAAAAGATAATGATGAAGTTCTTTGTCAGACTTTTACGTTTTCTGCGACAATAAACCCAATTATTTACCAAAGAGCAATACCTATTTTTATAGATTCAGAATTAGATACTTGGGGCATGTCTCCAGTATATTTAGAAAAAGCGATAAAAGAGCGCATTGCACTAGGAAAAAAACCAAAAGCAATTGTAGTAGTGCATCTTTATGGCATGCCTGTTAAAATTGAAGAAATTAGTAAAATTGCAAAGGCCTATGATATTGTTTTAATAGAAGACGCAGCAGCAGCAATAGGTTCTAGTTATAAAGGCCAAAAGTGTGGTACTTTTGGAGATTTTGGAATTATTTCTTTTAATGGAAATAAAGTGATAACTACCTCTGGTGGAGGTGCTTTAATTTGTAAAAATAAAGAAGTAAAAGAAAGAGCCATTTTTTTAGCAACACAAGCAAGAGATAATGCACCACATTATCAACATTCTAATATTGGTTATAACTATAGATTAAGTAATATTTTAGCAGGCATTGGCAGAGGGCAAATGGAGGTTTTAGATTCGCATATTGCTAAAAGAAGAGCTAATCATAAATTTTATAAAGCACTGCTAACAGATATTAAAGAAGTTAATCTTTTTAAAGAACCAAATGAGAATTATTTCTCTAACCACTGGCTAAGTGTTATTTTAATAAAAGAAAACACTAATTTTAATAGAAAAGAATTAAGAGCACATCTAGACGAAGAAAATATAGAATCTAGGTCTTTATGGAAACCAATGCACATACAACCTATATTTAATTCATATCCTTATTATGGTAAAAATATAGCAGAAACCCTCTTTAATAATGGACTCTGTTTACCATCAGGTTCTAATTTATTAGAAGAAGATAAACGTAGAATATCTAATAAACTAAAACAATATTTTATAACTAGTTACTAAAATAAATTGAACCACAAAGCATCATAAAAAATAATCTAAAACTCAATACCTTACAACACAGAATTTGTGTTCTAAAACTTAAATTTATCTACTAATTTTTTTTAAGTTTACAGCCTTCGATATAATTTATACAAACAAAATTATGACAGCAGGTTTTCACTTTTGGGATTATGTAGTTTTTATTACCTACGCAATTTTAATATTAGGAGTTGGTTTATGGGTTTCTAGAGATAAAAAAGGACATCAAAAAAATGCCGAAGATTATTTTTTAGCAAGTAAATCTTTACCTTGGTGGGCAATTGGTGCCTCTTTAATTGCAGCAAATATTTCTGCAGAACAATTTATTGGTATGTCTGGTTCTGGCTTTGCCTCTGGCCTAGCAATTGCTTCTTATGAGTGGATGGCTGCCATTACACTAATTATTGTGGGTAAATACTTTTTACCAATTTTTATAGAAAAAGGATTATATACCATACCAGAATTTGTAGAAAAAAGATACTCCACCAATTTAAAAACTATTTTAGCTGTATTCTGGATTGCCTTGTATGTTTTTGTAAACCTTACCACTGTTTTATATTTAGGTGCTTTAGCATTGGAAACTATTATAGGTATTCCTTTAATTTATGGGGTTTTAGGTTTGGCCTTATTTGCCGCAGCTTATTCTTTATACGGTGGTTTATCTGCAGTTGCTTGGACAGATGTTATACAAGTAGTTTTTTTAGTATTAGGAGGATTAATAACCACGTATTTAGCATTAAATACAGTTTCTGGAGGACAAGGATTTATAGCAGGTTTAACAACGGTATATGAAGCAGTTCCTGGTCGTTTTGAAATGATTTTAGACGAAACAAATCCTGAATATAAAAACTTACCTGGCTTAGCTGTTTTAGTGGGTGGTATGTGGGTTGCTAATTTATATTATTGGGGTTTTAACCAATATATTATACAAAGAACATTAGCAGCAAAATCTTTAAAAGAAGCGCAAAAAGGAATTTTACTTGCCGCTTTTTTAAAATTATTAATTCCTTTAATTGTTGTAATTCCTGGTATTGCTGCTTGGGTAATGATTAACGATCCTGAAATTATGGTAAGTTTAGGGGCAGCCGCACAAGACAATCTTCCGTCTTTAGAACAAGCAGATAAAGCATATCCTTGGTTATTGCAATTTTTACCTACAGGTCTTAAAGGTGTGGCTTTTGCAGCTTTAGCAGCAGCTATTGTTTCTTCTTTAGCTTCTATGTTAAATTCTACATCTACCATTTTTACCATGGATATTTACAAACAGTACATCAATAAAAATGCATCTGATAAAGCCACTGTAAACACAGGTAGATTGTCTGGTTTAGTAGCACTAATTATTGCTTGCATAATGGCACCTTTACTAGGTAATTTAGATCAGGCCTTTCAATTTATACAAGAATATACGGGTGTTGTAAGTCCTGGAATTTTAGCTGTTTTTTTATTAGGCCTTTTCTGGAAAAAAACAACAAACAAAGGAGCCATTTTTGGTGCTTTAATAGCCATACCAATTGCTATGTACTTTAAAGTAGCGCCTAAAGGATGGTCTAATTTAGTAGTATTTGTAGATGTTCCTTTTATGGATCAAATGGGATATACCTTATTGTTAACCATGTTTGCTATTGGTATATTTAGCTATGTTCAACAAAAGGGTAGTAATGATAAAAAAGGTATTGATATTTCTAAAGAGTTATTTAAAACGTCTCCTTTATTTAATATTGGTGGTTTTGCAGTGCTACTTATTCTTACAGCACTATACTCCATATTTTGGTAATAAAGTGGGCGTTTAAATACTTAAATTTAAAGTAAATCTCTTAATCTATTGGCTGCATTTTCTGCAGTAATATCTCTTTGTGGTGTACCAAACATTTCATAACCTACCATAAACTTTTTAACGGTTGCACTTCTTAATAAAGGTGGATAAAAACTCATGTGAAAGTGCCAATGTGCATTACTTTTTCCATCTGTTGGTGCCTGATGAATACCACTAGAATACGGAAAAGATGTATTGAACAATTTATCGTAAGTTTTTGTAATTACAGCAATAGCTTCTGCAAAGTTTTTTGCCTCACTATCATTTAATTGACTTATATCTTTTTTCGCTTTTTTTGGTGCAATCATGGTTTCAAAAGGCCAAATTGCCCAAAAAGGTATAAGCACTACAAAATCTTCATTCTGAAAAATAATACGTTCTTTTTCTTTTAATTCTTGTTGCAAATAGTCTCCTAAAAGACTCGTTTTATTTTTAGTAAAATAACTTTTTTGCTGTTTGTCTTTTTTAACTACTTCGTTTGGTAAAGTAGACTGACTCCAAATTTGCCCATGTGGATGTGGATTGCTACAACCCATTACAGCTCCTTTATTTTCAAAAATTTGTACGTAATTTATCGTATCATTTTTACCTAAATCTAGATATTCCTTTTGCCAAACATGTACCACTTTCTTAATATCTGCAACTTCCATATCTGCCAAACTTTTAGAATGATCTGGACTAAAACAAATTACTTTACAAATACCTGTTTCACTTCTTGCTTGCAATAAATCATCATCTTTAACAAAAGTAGGCGACTCTTTTTGTAATGCACCAAAATCATTGGTAAAGACAAAAACATCCTTATAATCTGGATTTATCTCTCCATTAATTCTGGTATTTGTTGCACATAAATAACAAGTTTTATCATAAGCAGGTCTTTTCTCCGCAGAAATTTCTTCATTCTGACCTTGCCAAGGTCGTTTTGCTCTGTGTGGAGAAACTAAAACCCATTCACCTGTTAAAATATTTAATCTTTTATGTGAATAATCTTGTAAATTACTGTCTTTCATGTTTGCCATTTTAAAGCTTATTCAACCAAATGCGTACCTGTTGCTAATTTTACAAAATAAACAGTACAGTCTTTATTAAATTCTTTTTTATACGCTTTAGATATTGTTGCAATAAATGGCGCTGTTCCGTTATTTTCAATTAAATTAATGGTACAACCACCAAAACCACCACCCATCATTCTTGCGCCTAAAACATTGTTATCTTTTTTTGCGTGGTCTACCAAAAAATCTAACTCTTTACAGCTTACTTTATATTGATTTTGTAACCCATTATGTGAAGCGTATATAAGTTTCCCTAATTCCTCTAAATCATTATTTTCAATTGCCTTTGCCGCTTTTTGTGTTCTTTCTATTTCTTGAATTACGTACAAGGCTTTTTGATAATTTTCTGGAGTAATTACAGCCTCAATTTTTTGCAAGTCCTTTTCTGTAACTTCCCTTAAAGTTGTTACATTTAATAGTTTTGCCACTTTTTCGCAAGCAGCACGTCTATCATTGTATGCACTATCAGCCAAACTATGTTTCACATTTGTATTTATTAAAACAAATTGATGATTTTTAAAATCAATCTCGTAAGATTTTGCTTTAATAGTTTTACAATCTAGAAGAAGCACATTATTTTTCACACCAAACATGCTCGCATATTGGTCCATAATTCCGCATTTTACACCTACAAAATTATGCTCTGCTTTTTGCGAAATAAAAATCATTTCAGTTTTTGATAAGCCTAAACTAAATAGTTCATTTAAACCAAAAACAAACCCATTTTCTAATGCTGCAGAAGAAGACATACCTGAACCTGCAGGTATATTACCTTTTACTACAATATTAAAATTATCTAAATGCTTTTTTTCTTTTTGTAATTCTGCTATAACGCCAAACACATAATTTACCCAACTCGCTTCTTTAGATGGTTTTAAGTTATTTAAATCGAAGGTTATATTGCTATTTATATCTAAGGCAATTGCATTACTTTTGTTCGTATTGCTTTTGCCAATTGCAACAACAATACCCAAATCTACAGCAGCCGGAAAAACAAAACCACCATTATAGTCTGTATGCTCTCCAATAATATTTATTCGACCTGGAGAAAAAACCAATATAGGTTCATTTTTAAATGTATTTATATACGTTTGTTTTGCCTCTTGTATAATTAAATTCATATTAATCTATGATTTGTAAAGACCAATTTACAGTATAGTTTTTCTTAGGTTCTAAAATTGTTAAGCTTGTTTTATTGTGTAAAGCATTAGAAGGACCAGTTTGCGGCTCTAAAGCAACTCTTTTTCTATCTGGTGGCGTGTACATTTGTAAAAATGTATTCTTTGCATCAGAATTTATTAAGAGTTTGTAATCTGGAGTGGTAAATTTTACTTTGCTATCTGTTAAATAAAAGCAATCGTCAAATGTTTTATTTTTAAAATTTATAGGTGCTGTTATCAATTTATCAAGAACGTCAACAGCAATTAATCGCTCATTTAATTTCGATTGTTGGTTACTCTTAAAATCAACAAAACTTTTATCTAAATTACTAGTTTCAAAATAAGGATGCCAACCTAAAAAGAACGGAAAATTAGTATTATCAACATTAGTAACTTCCATTTTTAGAGTTAAACTTGTAGCAGATAAAGTATATATTAAATCGATTTTATACAGAAACGGAAAACTGCTTTCTCTTTTTTCTGGTTGATAAGAGAGTTTAACAACCATTGCATCATTTAGATTTTCTTTTGAAACGAATTCAAATTTCTTATCGAAAACTACACCGTGTAACGCGTTATTATTGTCTGTATCATTACAAGGCACTTGATATACTTTGTCTTTAAAAGTATATTTACCATCTTCTATTCTACCAGGAAAAGGAAACAAAATAGAAGACGCATAATTTACCTTATAATTTTCGCTTATATCTTTAATAATTAGTTGATCATTTAAAACCAACTCTTGCAAACTAGCACCATTTACTAGGTTTATAATTGCCCTAGAATTCTTATTTTGTATTTCTATATGGTTTTCTAATGCGTCTAAAAACTTTATACTTGACATTGGGTTTATTTTAATTTTTTTATTAAAAAAATAAATTTTGTTCTCTTTAATTTCTAGCGTTAAAGATATTTATTAATATGTAATCATTTCACAAAAAAAGGAAGTAAAATAGTATTGTTTTTTACAACAAAAAACTCGGAGCTAAATTAATAGTCCGAGTTTTTATATATTAAAATACTTTAAAATTACTTTCTAAGTGCTTTTATAATATCTAAAGCTCCTTTTGTATTGCTTTCTATTGTTGCGTAATCAAAACTTCCATCGGCATTTTTTGCCATTAATTTAGAACCCATTCCAACACAAGTTACACCTGCATTAAACCAACCTTCTAAATTTTCTTTTGTTGGAGATACACCACCTGTTGGCATTATAGAAGTCCAAGGTTGTGGCCCTTTAATACCTTTTACAAATTGTGGCCCGTAAATATCTCCTGGAAATAATTTAACGATTTCACAACCTAATTCTTCTGCTCTAGCAATTTCCGTTAAAGTACCACATCCTGGAGACCATAAAACTTTTTTACGGTTACATGCAATTGCAATATCTTCTCTTAAAACTGGTGTAACTATAAAGTTTGCACCCAAAGCCATATATAAAGAAGCTGCTGCACCATCTGTAACAGATCCAACTCCCATAATCATTCCTGGTAGGTTTTTAATTGCGAATTTTGTTAATTCTCCAAAAACTTCATGCGCAAAATCTCCTCTAGCCGTAAATTCCATTAATCTTGCACCACCATCATAACAGGCTTTAAGTACTTTTTTACTTACTTCTATATCATTATGAAAAAACAAAGGAACCATTCCTGTATCTTTCATTACTTGTGCTACTTCTAATCTTGTATATTGTGCCATAATATTTTGTGTAATTATTTATTTGTGTAACTGTTTAATCGTTTAATTGTTGGGTAGAATAAAAAACATAAATGTGAAGAACACAATTACACAATTAAACGTTTCAACAATTAAACCTTTTTAACGTGCTACACGTCCAGATGCATCACCACCCATTAATTTTTCTACTTCTGCAACTGTTGCTAAATTGGCATCACCTTTAATAGTGTGTTTTAAACAAGAAGCAGCAACTGCAAAATCTAATGCATGCTGGTCATCTTCTGGGAATTGTAATAATCCGTAAATTAAACCACCCATAAAAGAATCTCCACCACCAACTCTATCTACAATATCTGTAATTTGGTATTGGCGCGTTTGAAACAATGTTTTTCCATCGTATAAAACACCTGCCCAAGTATTGTGAGAAGCAGATATAGAACCTCTTAAAGTAGTAATTACCTTTTTAGCTCTTGGAAATTTTTCCATCATTTGCTCACAAACAGACAAAAATGCTTCTGCTTTTACGTTATGCCCTTCTGTTTGTACAGAAATTCCTTCTGGCTTAATACCAAAGTGCATTTCTGCATCTTCTTCGTTTCCTAAAACAATATCACAGTAAGAAGTTAATTCTGTCATTATTTTTTCTCTGTGTGCAGCATCACAAAATTGCCAAAGCTTAGCTCTGTAATTTAAATCTGTAGAAATAGTAATTCCTTTTGCACTAGCAGCTTTTACAGCTTCTAAACAAACGTCTGCAGCACCTTGAGAAATTGCTGGTGTAATACCTGTCCAGTGGAAAAACTCACAACCTTCAAAAACAGCATCCCAGTCTATCATACCTGTTTCTATTTCTGCAATTGCAGAATGTGCTCTATCATAAACTACTTTAGAACCACGAGAAACTGCACCAGTTTCTAAAAAGTAAATTCCTAAACGGTCTCCACCCCAAACAATTTTATTTGTATTTACACCTCTTTTGCGCATTTCCATCATAGCACACTCACCAATATCATTTTTTGGTAAACGTGTTACAAAATCTACATCTACACCATAATTTGCTAAAGAAACTGCTACGTTAGACTCTCCACCACCATAAACAACATCAAAATTATTTGCTTGAGAAAATCTTAAAAATCCTTGAGGAGCTAATCTTAACATGATTTCTCCGAAAGTTACTACTTTACCCATTTTATATTTTTTTATAATAAGTTATATTTAATTGGTTAAACGTTTAACCAATATTTAAAAATAAAATCAAAACCTATAATTAGTTATTTGTTTTGATTATAACAGTTCAAACATTACATTTGTTTAAACGTTTAAGCAAATATATAAAAAATTGGCAAACAAAAAGAAAACGACAATAAAAGATATTGCAAATGTGCTAAATATATCTGCAGCAGCTGTTTCTAAAGCGTTGCATAACAATCCTAGAATTAGCGATAAAACCAAAAAAGCGGTGCTGCAAGTTGCAGAAAACCTAAATTATCAACCAAATCATTTAGCAAGTGCTTTAAGAAGTGGGAAAAGTAAATTGGTGGGCGTTATTGTGCCTAAAACAAATAGCAATTTCTTTTCTGCCACCATACACAATATAGAAGAAGTTTTAAATGAAGAAGGTTATAATGTAATCATTACACAATCTAACGAATCTTATAAAAAAGAGTGTGCAAATATAAATACATTACTTTTTACGCAAGTAGATGGTATTATTGCTTCTATGGCAAATGAAACCACAGACTTAAGTCATTTTCAAAAAATAAAAGATGCAGGTATTCCTTTAATTACTTTTGATAGAGGAGAAAACGACTTAAATGTAGATTATATTGGAATAGATGATTATGAAAGTAGTCACAAAATTGTGAATCATTTAGTAGCACAAGACTGTAAACGAATTGCGCATATTGGTGGTTTTAAAAGAACAAGAATTTACAATAACAGAATTAAAGGATATATAGACGCTTTAAAAAAACACAACTTACCTTTGGATAATGAATTACTAATAGAAAGTAGTTTAACTACAGAAGATGGTAGGGAAAAAATGCAAAAATTATTAAACTTAAAACAAAGACCAGATGCCGTTTATGTTGCTGGAGATTATGCTGCTTTGGGTGCATTGCAGGTTTTAAAAGAGCAAAATATAAAAATACCCGAAGAAATTGCACTGGTAGGTTTTGGTGATGAGCCTTTTTCTAAAATGGTTACACCGCCAATAACTAGTGTAAATCAGCATAGTTACAAGATTGGAAGAATGGCTGCCAAAACTTTTTTAGATTATATAGAAAAAGACACCTTTAAACAATCACTAAAAAAACAAATCTTAGAGGCTAAATTAATTGTTAGAGAATCTTCTAACAAAAAAAACGATCTAGAGTAATTCTAGACCGTTTTTTAATTTATTCAAATATTTATTTTTAAATACCTAAAGCTTGACCGCCACCAATTTGTATGGTTTCTGCAGTCATAAAAGCAGCGTCTTTACTTGCTAAAAATGCAACAACACCAGCAACATCCTCTGGTTGCCCCAATCTACCTAACATAATATTATTTGCCCAAGAAGCAAAAACTTCTGGCTTTGTAGATTTTATTTGCGAATGAAATGGTGTATCTATTGTACCTGGAGAAACTGCATTAACACGAATACCATACTCAGCTAAATCTTTCGCTAAAGCTCTTGTAATTGCGTGCACTGCTGCTTTAGACGTTCCATAAATTCCTGCTCCTGGTCCACCAGCATTCCATCCTGCGTTAGAGGTATAATTAATTATAGTTGCATAATCGCTTTTCTTTAAAAAAGGAATTGCTGCTCTTGATGCATAAAATGTAGAATCTAAATTTAATGCCATTACAGATTTATAAAATTCTGTTGTCATTTCTTCAAAACGAGATCTACCACCTAAACCACCTGCATTATTAACAAGTACGTCTATTTTACCATATTTATTTCCAATGGTATTTATATTTGTTGTTACTTCATCTTCGTTAGTAACATCAAAACCATAATATTCTGCAGAAATTCCACTTTCTGTTAATTCTTTTAATTTTTCTGCACCAGCTTCATCATTTATTCCATTTAAAATAACAGTATAACCATCTTTACCTAATCTTTTGGCTACTTCAAAACCAATACCTCCTGTAGCTCCTGTTATTATTGCTACTCTATTCTTATTACTCATAGTTACTATTTTATTGTTTAATAATTCTTTTATTTTTATTCTTCTAATGTCTTTAATGGTTCTATTTTAGGACATAAAATCCAAACCGCTAACAAGGCTGTTATTGCTAAAGCACCACCAATTAAAAATGCTGGCGTATAATTTCCTCCTTTAGTTAATAAAGGTATTAATATGGTTAAACCAAAAGCACCAAGTTTTGCTGCTGTACCTGCAAAACCAGATAAAGTTCCTACTACTTTTCCACTAAACATATCACTTGGTAAGGTTTGTACATTACCTATGGCAACTTGAAAACCAAAAAGTAAAACTGCCATAATTATTACTGCATTTATTGCTGTACCTGGAGTTCTCAGTAAAATAAAACAAGGAATCATTAATAAACAACCAAGTGTAATTACCATTTTTCTAGTTTTATCTACAGACCAACCTGCAGTAAGTCTATTTTGAGCAATAAGACCACCTGCCCAAGCACCTAACATGGCACCTACATAAGGTACCCAAGCTGAAAATGCAATTTCTTTTACATCTAAACCAAATACTTCATTTAAATAAATTGGAATCCAAACAATAAATAACCACCAAATTGGATCTATGGCAGCAGATGCAATAATTACACCCCAACTTTCTTTTCTTTTTAATAGTTCTGATGTTTCTGGACTATATTCTGCTTCAATTACTCCTTTTTCATCCACAATTCTTTTTCCTGTAAGAATGTATGTTTTTTCTTCTTCCGTTAACCACGGATGTTTTTCTGGTGATGATTTTACAATAAATAACCATGGTATTAACCATAATAAACCTACCAAACCTACACAAACAAAAATAGCCTGCCATGATAAATAAATAGAAAGCAATCCTATAATAGGATAGGCTACAATACCGCCAACTGCTGCACCAGAGTTAAAAATACCTTGGGCTAACGCTCTTTCTTTTATTGGAAACCATTCTGCATTTGCCTTCGCTGCTCCTGGCCAGTTACCAGCTTCTGCAATACCTAAAATTGATCTAAAAATTGAAAAACTTAACATGCCTTGTGCAAATGCATGAATCATAGTGGCTACAGACCAAATACCTATAGATAACGCAAAACCTATTCTTGTTCCTATCCAATCAAATATTTTTCCAAAAATAGTTTGCCCAAAAGCGTAAGACATAATAAACACGGCAGATATGGTACCATATATTAATTTTGTCTCATCAGCATTCATTTCTGGAAATAACTCTTTCGCTATTTCTGGCCATAAAGCTCCAAATGCTTGCCTATCTATATAATTAATAACAGCGGCTAGGGCAACAAGCCCTACTACCCACCATCTTAAGCCTTTTATTTTCATTATAGTTGATTGAAATTCATATTTAAAATTGGTTTACCAGTTTGGTTTACCAAATTTAAGTATTTTTTAAGGAATACACACTCTAAAATATTTATATTTTTAGAATTAAAGCAAAAAGTTTAAAAAGTTACTGTTTTTAGAAAAAAATTAAGCAGAGTGATAGCAATATTGGTATAATTCCTTAAAATGATCTTTCATTTTTTGCTTTGCTAATTGTGGGTTTTGTGCTTTTATGGCCTCAAAAATTGCTTGGTGTTCTTGAATTCCTCTTTGAGATAAACTTGCGTCACAAACATGATGTTTTTGAAAGTTGGTAATAATTTCTGGTGTAATAATTAGCATAAAGTTATTCATGGTAGTATTTCCACTTGCCTTTGCTATTGCCAAATGAAACAATAAGTCTTCTTGCACAGCATCTTTTCCGCTTAAAACCTTTTTTTCATATGCATCTAAAGCATCTTTAATATATATTAAATCTTCTGCTGTTCTTCTTGTAGCTGCTAACCTTACTGTTTTTAACTCCAAAAGAATTCTTGTTTCTACTAAAGATTTAAAATCGGCTTCATCTAATCTGAGTATATCTGCAATCATACCATTCATAGCAATTACGCCTATATCTGCTACAAATGTTCCACTTTGTGGAATGGATTTTAAAATCCCATAGAATTCTAATTTCTGAATTGCTTCTCTAATTACACTTCTAGATACCTTAAATTTATCAGACAACATTCTTTCAGCTGGTAATTTATCTCCAGGTTCTAGGTTCTTAAAATTAATTAATGCTCCTATTTTAGAAATAATTTCTTTTTGAATGTTTGTGTTATCTGTCTTTACAAGTGTATCTAATTTCATAGTTTTAAATATGTTGACTGGGGAATTTACAAATTAAAGGAAAAAAATAATAATATGTAGTTATTATTAAAATTTTAGAGCAATTTTAATACCTAGTCAGCAAAATAAGATACTTTTTCTCCTGATAAAAAGTCTTCTCTTACCGGGCTAAATGTATCTATTAATTCACCGGCTTCTATACAAACAGCACTGTGCAGTAAATTTGGTTCTATATAAACACCATCTCCTGCTTCTACTATTTGTTTTTCGCCATCAATTTCAAATTCAAATTTACCAGAAACTACAAAAGTTGCCTGTGTATGAAAATGTTGATGTGGTGCACCTAATGCGCCTTCATCAAACTTTACTCTTACCATCATTATTTGGTTGTCATAACCTAAGAACTTTCTAGACACTCCACCTCCTAAAACTTCCCATTCTTTATTTTTTGTAATGATGTATTTTTCACTAAATCGACTCATAATTTTTATTGAATTTATTTTTTATTGAAAATAGTAAGTACCAGACCAAGTATAATTCTTACCATTAATAGTTATTGAATGTTTTGCTTGTTCAGAAGCATTTGAATTTGCCGTTATAAACAGGTTTGTAGTATCATTTATATTAGTTATTAAAACTGCTGTGTATTCTTTAGAATCTAAAACCAATTGCACTTCTTTTACACTACTTTTTGTGTTTATGGCAGATTCTGAAACAGGACTATAACTACCATGAGATTCTATTACAGCAACAAAAGTGGTATTTTTTGTATTGTTTCTTCTTAAAATTAGTGCAGGATCTCTACGTAAATTAAATTCGGGATCGTTTGCCCCAATTCTCGTCATTAAAAGCTGGTCTTTTGAATTTGTTACGCTTGTTAAAGAATAAAATTGATTGTGATGCATCCAAGAAAATTTAGAATTTCCAGCCACTGCTTTTCCTTTTGCTTCTAAAAATAGGTGTTGATATCCGTTTTTATCACCCAAAGGTTTTAATGTATTTTGCGTAGTATAATCGAAATTTGTTTCTAAAACCTGACCAAAATAATAATACGGAAAATCGTATTGATTGGCTTTCGCTGAAGTAAGTTTCATAATATCTAACAAATATGGTTTTTCAAAATCATCATCATTAATTAACGCCATAGTTCTGTGCATATTAACTTCTGGATAGGCGTTATTTTCTATTGCACTTACTACTTTTACATTGGCATCATCCGCAGAAAAATAATGAAGATTAGAATGGAATTTACTTCCAATTTCATATTTTCCATTAAAATGTGAAGTTTCATTTACAGTAACTGTATTGTGTGCAATGGTTTGTTTTGCCCAAGTTTTGTTTTCTTTTAAATAATTACCACCACCTTTTTGTTCTATGTTTACAAAACGTGCCAAACCGTAATCTTGAATGATTTCTTTGCCATCTTCATACAAAGAATAAGACAATTTATCATAATGCCCATGACTAGAACCCTGTGAAGCGTATTTAAAAACCAACTCTATTTCTTTATTTCTTAAAATACCAACACCACCTTGCTTACCTTCTGGTCCATCAGATAAATTGATGGATTTTTTAGGAAACGGAACCGTTTTATCATTTTTAATGCCTAGTGCAACAGCCAAACCACTATCGTCTAAAACCACTTTATCTTGTTCTTTTGCAATGCTTAATAATCCTGGTGCTTCACCACCAAATTTGTAAGAAATATTTACTGCAGAAACTAAAGCGCTGGTGTGGTAAGACATTCCTTTTTGACCATCATTCAACGGAAAAAAGGCACCATCTGCATCTGATAAATTTAACAATGCATCAATAGATTTTAAAAGCACTCCATTTTTATATTCGAAAATTTTAAGTTCTGGTTGTACATTTTGTAAACCAGCTGCAAAAATTAAAAAAGGATAACCTGCATAACGTTGGTAATAAGGGCCTTCATTATAGTAGCCATCTGGCGAAAAAGGTTCTTCTATATTTGCCAAAAAACCTGCTTTTCCATCTTTATTTAAAAATCCACCATCATCGTCTTTTTTAGTTTTATCTAAACGAACGCCTTTAATACCATACAAAGCTCTGTCTATTAATTCTTGATCGTCCATTACCAAACCAATCATACCAACAGCAGCATTGCCCCAAGTACTATGGTTATGCACACGTTGATAAAATTGTGGACTATCTACAGAAATATGATCTGCAAAAGGTCTAAATAAATTGTTTTCTAATTTGTTTCTTTCTTCTGCTGATAAGTAATTGTAAATGCAATCGTAAGCTTGACTTACATAAACCAACCAATTAGAATCGTTTAAACATTGCCAAAATAATTTACCTCTTGCATAAGAACGTGTTTTTGGGTGTAATGGCAAAGTTTTGTACAAAACCTCATATTCCATTAACATGTCTTTTACATATTTGGCATAGGTATCATCATTTAAAATTTGATACAACACACCTGCTTTTTGCATTGTAAACCAATTTTGTTTGTGACGTGCATGTGTATAACCTCCAGAATAATCTTTAGGAATTGGGACTTCTATACCGTTTTCAATTTCTGCATCAACTGCTGCTTTTACTTTTGCTAGTGTTTTATCAAAAATAGGAATTGTTCCCAATTGTGCCCTTATTTCTTTTACACCTTTTGCAGTAAGTATTAGTTTAGGGTGACTATTATTATTGGAATTATCTACGGTTTCTTCTTTTTTCTGATTACAAGCAATTATGAAGAACAAAATGCTAAATAAGAAAGAAAAAAAGTTAGTTTTGCTAGACATTTTGTAAAGTTTAATCCGTTTTTATAATTGGTTTACCAATTTGGTTTACCAAATATATACTTAATTAATATTTTATCAAAATTTTAGTGGAATTAAAATAAATAACAATTGTAAAAGGTATAAAAAACGCAGTTTTTACCAATTATACCAATTAAACAGTAAAATAACCCATATAACTAGTTTCTTTTTACCTTTATCTGCGTTAAAATTTTAAACCATAACTTAGGCTATGATTAAAAATTTTGCCTTGATAAAGAAAAAAATAATTCAATTTATTTATGTATCATTTTAAAATTTAATTGGTATTAAAAACACACTATCTTACAATTGCACCAGTTATGTTACCGTCCATTAAACCAATTACGTTTTCTAAAGATACCGTATTTACATCTCCAGGAACCGTATGTTTTAAAGCACAAGCAGATGCTGCAAAATCTATTGCTTTTTCATCATTAAAATGCAACAAGCCGTAAATTAAACCCGCTGCAAAAGCATCTCCAGTTCCTACTCTGTCTATAATATGTGTAATATTCAGCATATTTGTTTTAATATACGTTTCACCATTCCATATTTTACCTTGAATTTGATGATGTGAAGCACTTAAAATTCTTCTTGTTTTTTTAGCTACTTTTTTAAGATTGGGATTTGCAGCAATTAATTGTTTAGATAGCGACTTAAAAGTATCCTCATCACTTCCAATGCCAAACATTTCTCGAATTCCTCTACTACTTGTAATTACAACGTCTGTATGTTTTGTTAAACCAGGAATTACGTCTTGCATTGGCGTACCATACTTCCACATATTATTTCTAGAATTAATGTCTCCAGAAACTGTAATTCCTAATTTATTAGCTGTTTTTATAGCCTCTAAGCAACATTGAGCAGCGCCTTCTGAAATAGCAGGCGTAATTCCTGTCCAATGAAACCAATCTGCACCTTTTAAGACTTCTTCCCAATTAATCATATTAGGCGTAATCTTAGAAAAAGCAGAACCTTCTCTTTCGTAAATAACCTCACTAGCTCTATGTACAGCTCCTTTTTCAAGAAAATATTTGCCCATCATTTGGTCTCCATAAATAACATTTTTTGTACTTAACCAATGCTTGCGTAAAAATTGTGTTGCTGCTTTACCAAGCGCATTATCTGGAAAACGAGTTACATGCTCTGCTTTCATGCCTAAATACGCACAAGATATTGCCGCATTTGCTTCTCCACCACCATACACCAATTCAAAAGAAGAAGCTTGAGAAAATTTTTCATATCCTGGAGGAGATAAACGCATCATTACTTCACCAAAAGTTACTAGTTTTTTAGCCATATTAGTACATTAGTTTTTGTTTCAGGTTTTCTTCTGTTTTTATACTTCCAGAATTAGAAACAGTGTTGTTTAATTCAGTATTGTTCTTTGCTCCCCACAAGATAGAAATAAACTGCACATTATTATCTTTAAAAGTGTTGTTATTTATGTTCACATTTACAATTCCTCTATGATTTAATAAAATACCATTTTTTTCATTTGCTCCGCAGTTTGTAAAAGTTGAATTTGTTACCAATAAGTTTCCACCAATGGTAGATTCATCATAACCACCTCTGTAATAATCAATCACATTTTGTTTTACGGTATTAAAAGTACAGCCATCAATAGTTAAATATTCTGTATTATAATCTCCTCTGTCATTGGTTTCTTCAGATAATTCTAAACCATTTTCGCAATTTAAAATTGCTGTATTTTTAAATGTAATTTCCTCTGAAAAAGCTTGTTTATACACTTTTAACGCATACTTAAAATTACTAATTTCTGAATTATGAATATTTAAACCAAAATGGTTAGACATGTGCCTTTTTAAAGTTGCAAAAGCATAGTTTTTGTTATTTCCTTTTAGGTTGATGTTTTTCAACGTTAATTTACCATAAGGTTTCAATTGAAAAACAGGCGAGTTTTCTTCACCATAAAAAACAATACTTACTTTTTCTTTAGATTGTATTCTAATTGTTTTATCAATCTCTAAAGATTTAGAAATTTCATAAACACCATTACTTAACTCTAAAATATCGCCACTTTTTGCTGCTTTTAATTTTGATGTGAATTCGTTAACATTATTTACCTCATGCCTTGTAATCTCCATTTCTTCAACTTCATTAGAAAACCAAGAAGCACCATATTTTGTTTTATCTAACAATTCTAAATTAATGTTTTCCTTTTGAAGAATTGCACCTATTTGATTCGATTTTGCTCTAGAATTCCCTAACAAATCATTTTTTATTGCCTCAAAATCGAAACCTTTATACTCTTCAACATCAGCAAAACCATTTACAGGAACAGCAATATTAGCACCTATTTCTATTAAGCTTAACTCTTTAGCAATTAAGCCGTGTGCATTTGTAATTTTTACGCCATTATTATCTATCACATTACTTTTAAAAGTAACACCATCTGCTTTATCATGTTCAATTATAGGCGTTTTATCTCCTTTAGAATTGTAAATTACATTGTTTACCACTTCTGTTCTTAAAGCTCTTGCAGATCTTATTTCAGATTTTGGCAAAACGTCTTTTTGTGCTAGATTTTGCCCAACTCCAAATTGAAAAGGTGCATCTGAATCTACAAACGTATTGTACGCCACCACAACATCTGTTACTTGGTTGTATCTATTTAAAGGCGATTTTGGTATACCATTCATCACTGCAATTGGACTTCTAAAATTTTTTCCTTTTATTTTATAAAAAAGATTGTTTGTAACCCAATGCCCAGTATTTATAATTCTAATTCCACCAAATTGTTCGTTAACGCCATCGCCAATAAAATAATTGCCATCTACAGTTACATAATTACCATGCCTTGTTACCACAGAACCTTCACTTTTATAAAACACATTATTCTTTATAATGTTGAAATTGGTTTTACTAGAAATTATTTCTACTTCGCCATTGCATTCTTCAAATAAATTATTGGCAATTAAAGTGTTACTTGGACTCATAGACGTAAAACTACTACCTAACTGAATGGTTTCTCCTCTTGCGCCACCTTTTCTAGGTCTTGGTCCAAAATGATTATTAATGATTTTGTGGTAATTTCTAATACTTTGATTTCCTTTTAAATCTACTCTTAAAGTTGGACCTCCATTGGTTTTACCAGCCAAATAATTATTACTAAACTGGTTATGTTTGCCATAGAATTGTACCCAAAGATTGTCTTGATCTCTTTCTAAATTATTAAAATCTAGAATAACACAATTGCTTACTTTACTATGGTTTGCAACGTTTTTAGCACTAGTTCTAAAAGCAATTACATTTTTTTTAGGCGAATATCCGTTTCTAAAAAACAAACCAGAAACTTCTAAATAATTTCCGCTAAGTTCTAAGCTAGAAACACCTTCTATAAAAACTTTACCAGCATTTTTTGCCTTTAAAATTATGGGTTTGTCTTTGGTTCCGTCTCCAATTAACTGCATTTCTACATCTTTATAAATACCATCTTGTAGTAAAATTACATCACCAGGTTTTAAATCTTTTAATGCTTTTTTTAATGCTAATGAATTGGCTACAGAAATACGATTTATAGTATTTTCTTTACAAGAAATTAATAAAAATAGAATGGCTACAAATGCAATTTTTTTAATCATATCTTAGATTTATGAAGGATAAATAGGTTAAAACTTAAATTGGTTTACCAATTTGGTTTACCAAATATAGGATGTTCTATTGGTTTTGCGAAATTTTACCGTTAAAAACTAACTTTTCCGCATAAAAAATTACAATTACATCTTACTATTGATAGCGCATTTTAAGGTAATAATTTTTATCTTTACCACACAGAAATAGGATATAAAATGAACACTTTTTTAACGGAAGATTTTTTATTGCAAACCGATTTTGCAAAAGCATTATACCACAATTACGCAAAAAAATTACCAATTATAGATTATCACAATCATTTGCCACCAAATGAAATTGCGGCAGACAAACAATTTGAAAATATTACACAAGTTTGGTTGTATGGAGATCATTACAAATGGCGTGCAATGCGTGCTTTTGGTATAAATGAAAAATATATTACAGGAAACGCTACAGATAAAGAAAAGTTTTTAAAGTGGGCAGAAGTAGTGCCTTTTACCATTAGAAATCCTCTATTTCACTGGACGCATTTAGAATTGAAAGGTTATTTTGGAATTGATGAAATACTAACTCCAGAAAATGCCGAAGAAATTTATGAAAAGACTTCTAAAATGTTGCAAGAAAAAAGTTATGCTGCAAACGGTTTATTAAAACTGATGAATGTAGAATCGCTTTGTACTACAGATGATCCTGTTGATTCTTTAGCACATCATATTGCCATACAAAATGATGCCACTAAAGTTAAAACTTTTCCAACTTTTAGACCAGACAAATCTTTTGCAGTAGAAGATGTGGCTAGTTATAATGCATACTTGAATCAACTAGAAAATGTAAGTTCAATTACTATAAATTCTTATGCAGATTTATTAGCAGCTTTAGAAAATAGAGTCGAGTTTTTTAATGCAAACGGTTGTAGATTATCAGATCATGGTTTGGGGCAATTGTATCATTTCAACACAGAAAAATACAATATTGCTTCACTTTTCGATAAAATAAAAAACAATACTAATTTATCTGAAGATGAAGTTGCCTTTTTTAAAGCAAAAACGATGATTGCTTTAGGTAAAATGTACCATAAAAGAGGGTGGACAATGCAATTGCATTTGGGTGCAATTAGAAACAACAACAAAAGATTATTGGCAGATTTAGGGCCAGATACTGGTTTTGATTCTATTGGAGATTATTCGCAAGCGGAAGCATTAAGTGGCTTTTTAAATACCTTAGATAGCACTAACCAACTTACAAAAACAATAGTTTACAATTTAAATCCTTCAGACAATGAGGTTTTTGCAACTATGGTTGGTAATTTTAATGATGGTACTATAAAAGGAAAAGTACAATTTGGTGCAGCTTGGTGGTTTTTAGATCAAAAAGATGGTATGGAAAAACAAATAGATACACTTTCTAATCAAGGTTTACTAAGTGGTTTTGTTGGCATGTTAACAGATTCTAGAAGTTTTTTATCTTTTCCAAGACACGAATATTTTAGACGTATTCTTTGTAATGTTATTGGTACAGATGTTGCCAATGGCGAATTACCAAACGATTTAGATTTTCTAGGAAAAATTGTAAGTGATATTTGTTACTATAATGCTAAAAACTACTTTAATTTTAAATAAATATTTTTCCCCTTTGGGGAAGTATAAAACAAAAGAATGAATACAATTAATTGGGGAATTATAGGTGCAGGAGACGTTGCAGAAGTAAAAAGTGGACCCGCTTTTAACAAAGTGGCCAACTCTAAACTAGTTGCAGTAATGCGCAGAAATACTGCAAAAGCAAAAGATTTTGCAGAAAGACATAACGTACCTTTTTGGTACGATTCTGTAGACGATTTACTAAACAACCCAGAAATTAATGCGGTTTATATTGCTACACCACCCAACACACATTTAGCCATTGCTAAACAATGTTTAGCGGCTAATAAACTAATTTATTTAGAGAAACCAATTACCTTAAATTACCAAGAGGCTATTGAACTGCAAAAAATTGTAGAAGATACCCATAAAATTGTAGTAGCACATTACAGAAGAAAATTACCCGCTTTTGCAAAGGTTAAAGAATTGCTAGAAGCCAATGCAATTGGTAAAGTACAATGTGCTCAAATACACATTTTTCAAGCAAAAGAAAATAAAATAATTGCACAAACAGAAGACCAATGGCGCTTAAACCCTGCTGTTTCTGGTGGTGGTTATTTTAATGATATTGCACCTCATCAAATAGATTTATTGCTAAATTATTTTGGCGAAATTGAATCGTTTCATGGTTTTGCAACTGCAAATGAAGTAAACCATGTACACGATTTAGTTAACGGTATTGTTAGCTTTAAAAGTGGTGTACAGTTTCAAGGAATTTGGAATTTTAATGCCAATGAAAACGAAACCAAAGACGAATGTAAAATTTATGGAGAAAACGGTACAATTACCTTTTCTTTTTATGGTGAAGAAGTATTTTTAAATCATAATGGTAAGCAAGAAGTTTTCACTTTTAAAAATCCAGAAAACATTCAATACCCTATGATAGAAAGCGCTGTAAACTACTTTTTAGGCAAAGGTGAAAATCCGTGTGTTTTAGAAAATGGCATAAAAGTTATGGAAATAATGGACGCTTTTATTAAATAACGTGAATTCGATTTAAAAAACACCTTTTGTTAGTTCATTACAATTTATAATATTTAAACTAAAGTCATTTGCACCTTGTGGAGAAATCTCAAATTAAATACAAGATTTCTCAACTACACTTCGTTACGTTCGAAATGACAAATAACACATTTTCAGCTATATAAAAAATATAAGTTATATAGTTATATGAAATTCACGTTAAGTAAGCCAAACTAGCTATAAACACATTTTTTCATAGCATAAAATGCATCAAAAAAGCTGTTTCTAAACAATTAGAAACAGCTTTTTTAATGTTTAAATTAAAATAAGTTCCACTTACACCAAATCAAAAGCTCTAGGCAACCAAAGCGTTAAATCTGGGAAATATGTAATTAAAAGGAGTACACCAATCATTACTAAAAACAAGGGTAACAATGGTTTTATTACCTGTTGTATTTTTAAATCGGCAACACTACAACCTACAAAAAGTACGGAGCCAACTGGTGGTGTACATAAACCAATACATAAGTTCATAATCATAATAATACCAAAGTGAATAGGATCCATTCCTAATTCTGTTACAATTGGTAAAAAGATTGGTGTAAAAATTAAAACGGCTGGCGTCATATCCATAAAAACACCAACAAATAATAAAATTAAGTTGATTATGATTAAAATTACAATTGGGTTATCACTAATTGACAATAATGTGTTGCTAATTTCCTGAGGAATATTTTCATAACTCATTACCCAAGACATCGCTATAGACGTAGATACCAATAACAACACAATTGCTGATGTTTTTATGGTTTCCAATAGTATTGGAGAAATGTCTTTAACTGTGATTTCTTTATATACAAAACCTAAAACCAACGTATAAATTACTGCAATTGCAGAGGCTTCTGTAGCGGTAAAAATTCCTGCTACAATACCACCAATTACAACCACCAAAAGCATTAAACTAGGAAAAGCGTCTATAAATCTTTTAAAGAATTCTTTAAAGCCTACCATTTTATCTGTTGGATATTTTTTAATGATTGAGTAAATTAAAGCTACAATCATTAATGCCAAACCAATTAACAATCCTGGTACATAACCTGCAATAAATAATGCGGCTATAGAAACCCCACCACTTGCTAAAGAATATACAATTAACACGTTACTTGGTGGTATAATTAAACCTGTAGTTGCACTGGTAATATTTACAGCTGCACTAAATGATTTATCATACCCATCTTTTTCCATCATTGGATTCATAAAACCACCAATTGCAGAGGCTGCTGCTACTGCTGATCCAGAAATAGCACCAAATAACATACAAGAAATAATGTTTACAAAAGCCAAACCTCCAGGCAATGGCCCAACTATGGCTTTGGCAAAATTTATGAGTCGGACGGCGATTCCTCCTCTATTCATAATTTGACCTGCCAATATAAAAAACGGAATGGCAGACAAGGTAAAACTATCTAAACTAGTTGCCATTCTTTGTGCCAATGTTGTTACACTTGGTAAAAAAGGCATGGCACTTAATAAGGTAAATAAAGCGGCTAAACCAATTGCAAACGCAATAGGAACTCTTAAAGATAAAAAAACTAAAAAGCTAACTACTAATATAAGGACTTCTACTAAATTCATAATTTATGCTTTGTTTAATTTTCTTAAGTTTAAAAGTGTATCAATACTATAGTAGCAAATTAATATGCCTGAAATTGGCACTACCAAGTAAATAAATCCTAATGGAATTTCTAAGGTTGCAGATGTTTGCCCAAATTGAAAACTCAATTGACACAATCTTGCTCCTCCAATAATCATAACAGTTAATGCAAAAACAGCAATTGAAATAAATACTATTCCGTTAAATAAATTTTGATTTTTTTGAACTGTTTTTTCTGGTATTAAATCTATGGCTAAATGCAAGTTTTTTCCTGCTGCGTAAGCTGCTCCTAAAAGTCCAACCCAAATTAATGAAAAACTTGAAATCTCATCTGTAATGGTGCTTGGATTTCTTAATATAAATCTAGAAAATACTTGCCAAACTACACTAACTAACATTATTACTAATATTAAAAGCACTAACTTTTCTAAAACACTGTCTATTTTTGCTCTCATTATTTTTTATTTTTGATAGAAGTAATTAGTGTTTTCATTTCTTCATTACCATCAAACATTTCTAAAATTCCTTTGGTTTGTTCTTCAAATGGTTTTTTCTCTGGATAAACCACTTGCACACCAGCTGCTTTTACTGCAGCTATTGATTCCTTTTCTGAAGCTGCCCATAATTTTCTTTGCGCTTCAGTACTCACCTTTACAGCTGCTTTTACCCAAGATTTTTCTTCTTCATTTAATCTTTTCCAAGTATCTGTTCCTATTAATAAAACATCAGGCACTGCTGTGTGTTCATCTAAACTATAAAATTTACAAACTTCATAATGTTTAGAAGTATAAAAACTTGGCGGATTGTTCTCTGCACCATCAACAACACCTTGCTGTAAAGCGGTGTATAATTCTCCCCAAGAAATTGGAGTTGGAGAGCCTCCTAAATCATTTACCATAGCTACTGCCATGTTACTTTTTTGTACTCTAATTTTTTTTCCTTTTAAATCTGCTGGGGTTTTTATGGGGGCTTCCTTCATATAAAAACTTCTACTTCCTGCATCGTAAAAGGTTAAACCACGTAATCTAAACTTTTCTCCTTTTAACAATAAACTTTCTCCTATTTCACTATCAAAAACACTAAAAGTATGTGCTTTGTCTCTAAACATATAAGGCACACTAAACACCTTGTATTCTGGTATAAAGTTTTCTAAAACGGCTGCAGATACTTTAGTAATATCCAAACTACCAATCTGTAACAATTCTAAACATTCTCTTTCACCTCCCAATTGTCCACTAGGATAAATGTTTAATTTTAGCTTTCCTTGTGATTGTTTATTCAATTCTTCACCTAAAATTACCATGGCTTTGTGCACTGGATGTTGGGTATCTAAAGCATGCCCTAAACGTATGGTTTTTACGTTAGATTTAGATTGACAACCCAGAAAAAATAAAGTGGTAACTGCTATAGTTAAGTATTGAAAAAAATATGATTTTCTCATTTTTATAATGCGATTAAAGTTTGGTAACGATTAATGGACTATTGATTTTTTTTGAGAAATCTGTTAAATAATTTTCCCATTCTTTTTGTGTGCTGAATTGTTTGCTTTTTTTCCATCCAAAGCCACTATAAAAAACAACTTTGTTATCAATTACGTTTAAATGTAAAAAGTGATTGCTCTCATCTTTTCTAGCAGTTACGTATTTTTCTGATCCTGCAAAGTAAGGTTTTGTAGTTACTATTCCTGTGCCTACTTCAGAATCGTCTAAAGTTTCCCAATGACTTATCCAAAAATTAGCATCTTGCTCATTAGTAACTCCTTTTTTGTTGTGCAATGTAATTCCTGATGAAATGGTATTTGTTCCTTTTACGTCAATTTCAAAACGTGTTAAGTTTTGACCATAATCTAAAGAAATGTGTTTGGTCTCGTTGATTTGTTTTCCATTGGCATCCCAAGTAGCGTAGGTTAACACAAAACTAGTTCTTAAAGGACCTGTGCTAATGGTTTTATAAGAAGTAAAATTTCTAGAAAAATAATAAGAAGTATCTACTTTTACTGCAGTACCACCAATTCCTCTACTTACCCCTACATGAAAATTATCTAAACCTTCACCCAAATCTTTATGATATGCACCTTTTTTAGCATCGTTTCTTTTGTACCATTTGTTAATGATTGGATATTCTACACGTTTTAACCAAGCATCTATTCCACTAGATAAAGTACCACCTTTTACACCATCTTCTACCATTTTTTGTGCAACTGGTCCAAAAGTTCTAAAAGCAACTCTATTGTTTTCCCAAGTATAATCGTCTGTTCTTTCTGGTACAAAACGTGAGTAGCAGTATGCAGTATCTGCTTTTTTTTCAGCTTTAGAAATTGCTAAAGTGTATGTATTACTTGAATTTGCTTTAATGTTGGGTTGAAAAAGGATAACATCGTTTTTTCCATCCAAATCATTGTCTACAAGTTGAGCGGTAAGTTGTGTGTTTTCTTTATCTAAAATTACGAGATCAGCTACTTTTTCAATATTAATATTAGAAATATCTACTGCTACAGTTTCAAATTCTCTATCAAGATTTAATTTGTTTTCTACAGTAATTGTAGATAGTATTTCTGGACTTTCTTTACAAGATGTAAAAAATGAAAGTCCAAATAAAAAAAGTGCTATTTTCTTCATAATTAAGGTACTTAAAAACTCCACAAAACAGGTGTTTTGTGGAGCTATAATTTATTATTCTTCGTTTGACGGTTTTCCAATAGTGGCTAAAATTCCTCCATCAACATATAAAATGTGTCCGTTTACAAAATCACTTGCTTTTGATGATAAAAACACAGCTGCTCCTGCCAAATCATCTGGGTCTCCCCATTTTTTTGCTGGTGTTCTGTTCACAATAAAATCGTTAAAAGGATGTCCTTCTACTCTTATTGGTGCTGTTTGTGAAGTTGCAAAATAACCAGGTCCTATTCCGTTTACTTGTACACCAAAACGTGCCCATTCTGTAGCCATATTTTTAGTAAGCATAACCAAACCTCCTTTAGCTGCTGCATAAGCACCAACAGTATTTCTACCCAATTCGCTCATCATAGAACAAATGTTAATAATTTTACCAGCTTTACGTTCCATCATGCCTTTAATAACGTGTTTAGAAACAATAAAAGGACTCACCAAATCAATATCTATGACTTGCTTAAAATCTGCAACTTCCATTTCTGCCAATGGCGTTCTTTTAATAATTCCAGCATTATTTACTAAAATATCAATAGCACCAACTTCAGTTTCAATTTTGTTAATGGCAGCTATTACTTGCGTTTCATCAGCAACATTAAATTTGTAGCCAACAGCATTAATTCCTGCTTCTTTGTATAAAGCAACTGCTTTGTCTATTTTCTCTTGAGATGAATTTCCATTCACCACAATAGTAGCACCTGCTTTACCTAAACCCATAGCCATAGACATTCCTAAACCATGTGTAGAACCTGTTACTAAAGCTACTTTTCCTGTAATATCAAATAAGGTTTGTGACATATTATCTTAAATCTGTAATTTTTGCTACATCCATATCATTATAATCTAAATTCTCTCCTGCCATTCCCCAAATAAAGGTATAGTTAGAAGTACCAGAACCTGAGTGAATAGACCATGGTGGAGAAATTACTGCTTCATGATTTTGCATCCAAATATGACGTGTTTCTTGTGGCTCTCCCATAAAATGACACACAGATTGCTCTTCCATAATGTCCATATAATAATAGATTTCCATTCTTCTGTCATGCACGTGTGCTGGCATAGTATTCCAAACAGAACCCGTTTTCAACTCTGTCATTCCCATTTGTAATTGGCAAGTAGTTACAATACCACCAATAATCATTTGGTTTACAGTTCTATGGTTTGCTGTTTCTAAACTACCTAATTCAATTTTGTTAGCTTCCTCTTTTGTAACTTGCTTTGTTGGGTAAGCAGTGTGTGCTGGTGCAGAATTCATGTAGAATTTTGCGGGATTGTTGGCATCTTCACTAGTAAAAGTTACTTCTTTTACACCTTTACCTAAGTATAATGCATCTTTATGCAGCATTTTATAGCTTTTGCCGTCTGCAGTAATTGTTCCTGTGCCACCAACATTAATAACACCAACCTCTCTTCTGTCTAAAAAGTTTTCTGATTTTAAAGATTCTATGGTTTCTAAAGTTAATGCTTCACTGGTTGGTACTGCACCTCCTGCCATATATCTATCATAATGCGTATACACCCATTTTATATGACCTGCATTCATTAAATCTGGTATCAAAAACTCATCTCTTAGTTCTTGTGTATCGTATTTTTTTACTGCTTGCGGACTTGAAGCGTATCTTGTTTCAAATGTTGTTGCCATAGTTTTTGTTTTTTTATTTTGTTGTCACATTTAGCACAGTCAAAAGGCTTTTAGTTTTCGACTGCGCTTAAACTGACATTTATTGTTAATTATAGTGAACGTCTAATTCCTAATTCTAGACCTCTTAATTCTGCTAAACCTCTTAATCGGCCAATTCCAGAATATCCTGGATTGGTTTTCTTTTTTAAATCGTCTAACATTTTATGACCATGATCTGGTCTAAAAGGCATTCTTAAATCTTGCCTTCCTGCTGCAATTCGTTTTTGTTGCTCTAGTATTAAAGCTTTCATTACAGCATACATGTCTACATCTCCGTCTAAATGATCTGCTTCATGGAAATTTCCTTCTGCATCTCTTTTTGTAGCTCTTAAATGTATAAAGTGAATACGATCTCCTAAACGTTCTACCATTCCTGCCAAATCATTATCTGCTCTTACACCAAAAGATCCAGTACAAAAAGTTAAACCATTATTTGGAGATTTTACAGCATCGTACAAATCTACAATATCTTGCTCTGTAGATACTACTCTTGGTAATCCTAAAATAGGAAAAGGTGGATCATCTGGATGAATACACATTAACACGCCTGCTTGTTCTGCTGCAGGAATAATTTCTGATAAAAATGAAAATAAATTCGCCTTTAATTCTTTTGGACCTACATTTTTATACGTGGCTAAAATTGCATTAAATTCCTCTAAAGAATAACCTTCTTCTGCGCCTGGTAAACCTGCAATAATATTTCTTATTAGTTTAGTTTGTTCTTCTTCAGAAGTATTTTTTATAAAATCTGCAGCTTGTTGTTTTTGTGCATCAGAATAGTCATTTTCTGCACCTGGTCTTTTCAATAAATACAATTCAAAAGCAGCAAATGCAGCCGCTTCAAAACGCAAAGCTGTAGATTGGTCAGTTACTTCATAATCTAAATTGGTGCGTGTCCAATCTAAAACTGGCATAAAATTATAACATACAATATCAATACCACAAGCACCCAAATTTAAAAGTGTTTGTTTGTAATTTTGATAGTATTTTTTATAATCGCCTGTTTTGGTTTTAATATTTTCATGAATTGGCACAGATTCTACCACAGACCAAGTTAAACCTACTGCTTCTATTTGTGCAATTCTTTTTTGGATTTCTTCAACTGTCCAAACTTCTCCATTTGGAATGTGATGCAATGCAGATACGATACCTGTTGCACCAGATTGTTTGATATCTGATAGAGAAACTGGGTCATTTGGCCCATACCATCGCCATGTTTGTTCTAATCCCATTCCAGTCTTTGCAGAAGGACGTGATGTTTCATAGATATTAGTTGCTTTTTGTTCTGAATTCAAAGTTTTTGTTTTTTAATTATTATCTTTTTAAAAGAGTATTTCTTCCCTTTGGGAAGATTTAAGATGGGAAATTAAACCCCACTATAGGCTGAAAAACCACCATCAATTGGAATTACAATTCCTGTAACAAATGCTGATGCATCATCACATAAAAATAGTGTAGAGCTTACCAAATCGTCTGCAGTTCCATAACGTCCCATTGGAGTTTGATCTATAATCTGCTGCCCTCTTTGGGTTAAACTACCATCTTCATTAGTTAACAAAGCCCTGTTTTGATCGGTTAAGAAAAAACCTGGAGCCAATGCATTTACACGAATACCTACTTTAGAAAAGTGTACTGCCAACCATTGTGTAAAGTTAGATATAGCTGCCTTTGCACCACTATATGCTGGTATTTTAGTTAATGGTGTGTAAGCATTCATTGATGAAATATTTAAAACTGAACAACCTTCACGACCAACCATATCTTTTGCAAAAACCTGTGTAGGAATTAATGTTCCTAAAAAGTTTAAATTAAAGGTAAATTCGATTCCTTTTGGATCTAAATCGAAAAAAGTCTTGAAACCTTCTACCGTACTTTGTAAATCTTCTATAGCAAAAAACGGATTAGATGTAGTTCCTAAGGGATGATTACCTCCTGCACCATTTACCAAAATATCTACCTTACCAAAAGCAGTATTAATTACTTCTTTTGCTTTTTCTAAAGAATCTTTTTCTAAAACATTCGCAGCAACTCCTATAGCTTCTCCTCCTGCTTGGTTAATTGCTGTAGCAACCTTATTTGCTGCCTCTTCTCTTAAGTCTAAAACTGCTATTTTGTTACCTTGTTTTGCAAGAGCCATAGCCATTGTGCTACAAAGTACGCCTCCTGCACCTGTTAATACGATTGTTTTACTCATTACTAGTTTTCTTATTTGTAATTATAATATTAATATTTTTATTTTACGTTATAATACACAAAAGGAATAAAAAAATTCAAAATACTGAAATTCAGTGTTTTACATTTAAAAAAAATCTGTTTTTTAAGTTTTAAAACTAACAATATTTAGACCCTTTGCTTCCGTGAAACGAAAATAAAAAACAACTTTTGTAATTTCAAAAATACATAAAATAAGTTGTTTTTACTTGAAATAAGTTAACGTTATAAGTAAAGCTATTTTTTTATTTTTTATTTAAAAAACACTTCAAAAATTAATTATTTAATAAATTTTAGTATTTAAAATTATCGTATTTGTAAAAAATAAATTTTTATTATTCTATTTTCAAACGATAAATAAATTGACTGTTGGTCTAAATTTTTAGCCTAATGTTACTTAAAAAGCGATAGATTTTAAATTACAAAAATTGTAAATTTACAAATATGTACAAAAACGCACTTTATATTGCCAAATTAACAAAACTTAAAAAGATTAAAAACTTATTTGTAATACTATGTTAATTCTTCTCTATTTTTGTTTATATGAAATTGAAAAAATTGCTTCTCTATTTCTTCCTAAATATAACTTGCTTAGTTCTTGTTGCCCAACAAGAAGAAATAGTATTTAAGCATATTTCTACTTTACACGGCTTATCTCAAAGTTCTGTTATTGTTACCCATCAAGATAAATTAGGGCAAATGTGGTTTGGCACTAGAGATGGCTTAAACAAGTTTGATGGTAAAAATTTTACTGTTTATAGAAATATTGTTGGCGATGCGAATTCTATAAGTAACAATGATATTTTATCAATAATAGAAGATAACGAAGGTTTTTTATGGATAGGAACTTATAATGGTTTAAACAGATACAATCCTAAAAAAAACAGTTTTACTACTTTTTTTCATACCACTACAAAAAACTCTTTAAGTAACAATACAATATGGAGTCTTAAAGAAGTAAGCACAGGAGAAATTTGGGTAGGTACCTCTAGAGGTCTTTCTATTTATAGTAAAAAAACAGGTGAATTTACCAATGTTTATCGTAATAGCAAGAATGCTAATAGTCTTGTAAACAACTTTATTTTAACCATAACACAAACAAAAGACAAAAATATTTGGCTGGGTACAAAAGCAGGCTTAAGCAAATTTGAAAGTAATATAAATGGAGATTTTGCTTTTGAAAATTACAATACACTTAACAATAGTACAAAACCTATTTGGATTCAAAATATTATAGAAGATTCAGATAACAATTTATTACTCGGCTCTAGAAATAATGGTGTTTTAAAACTAAACACAACTACTAAAAAAGTAGAAAAATATTTATCTGAAAAAGGGCATAGCGTTATCTCTAAAAATGTTAGACAACTTATGTTTGACCAAGAGAGTACACTCTGGGTAGGTACATATAAAGGTTTGTTTTTAGTAGATAAAAATGAACAAATAAAAACCATAAAAGCAAATAGTTTTGCTCCTGAGAGTATTAGTAAAAACTCTGTAAAATCAATTTATAAAGATAAAAAAGGCTCTATTTGGGTAGGTACATATTACGGAGGTGTAAACATTTGGGATAAAGCTAACAATAACTTTTTAAACTTTTGCGAACAACAAATTTCTAGAAAATTAAATTATAATGTTGTAGGATCTATTGCACAGTATAAAAATATTTTAATTTTTGGTACAGAAGGGCAGGGTATTAATTTTTACAACACCCAAACAGATAAAATTACCTATTTAAACCCCACTAATAAAACATTATTACCCAGTAACAATATAAAAGCTCTTTTTGTAGAAAATGATAATCTTTGGATTGGGACTTTAAATAAAGGAATTGCGCTCTATGATCTAAAAACAAAACAATTTAAAAATAATATAATTAACGCGGAAATATATAATATTTTACAAAATGTAGGTGTTTACTCCATTACAAAAGATAAAAACAATACATATTGGTTTGGTACATTTGGACAAGGTGTTTTTAATTTTAACCCCGAGACAAAACAAATTAAAACCTATAAAAACACAACAAATAGCAACTCTATTTCTAACAATTTAGTGCGTTCTGTTTTTGTAGATGCTACAAATGCGATTTGGGTGAGCACGCAAGTAGGTTTAAATAAAATAACAAACAGCAAAAAGGTAGAAAGATTTTTTTATGATAATAATGTTGAATCTGGAGATGATATTGCCACAACCTATCAAGATAAAGAAAATACAATTTGGGTAGGCACAAAGGCAAAAGGTTTATTTAAATTAACCACCAATAAAACCTTTGAAAACATAATTTTAGGTGGTAATAGAGATGCGTTTTCTAACATAAGCGGCATTTTAGAAGATAAAGAACGAAATTTATGGATAAGTACTAATAATGGCATAGTAAAGTACGGTGTTAAAGCAGGTAACACCACTGTTTATAATCAAAAAGATGGTTTAGTTGGTAATGAATTTAATAACAATGTAAGCTTAAAATTGGGCGATTCTAATTTTTATTTTGGCGGACCAAGTGGGGTTACTTCTTTTAATACAGCTAATTTTAATATGAATACGTATAATCCTCAAGTATTAATAACAGACTTTCAGTTAAAAAACAAATCGATACAAATTACTGATAAAGATGCAATTATAGAAGAAACCATAAGCTATACAGACAAAGTTACTTTAAACTACGATGAAGGAAATTTCTCTATACACTTTGCAATTCCAAATTTTATCAACTCTAAAAAAAATAGTTACAAATACAGATTAAAAGGACTTGAAGAAGAGTGGATACATACCACGCAAAATGCAGCCTATTATACCATACAAAATGCAGGAAATTATACATTTGAAGTAAAAGGAGCAAATAACAATGAGATTTGGAATACAAATGCAACCCGTTTAGAAATTAAAGTATTGCCCGCTCCTTGGAAAAGTTGGTGGGCATTTTTACTTTATGCACTTGCCATAGTTATTGCCTTATATTTTTTAATTACTATACAAAAATCTAAGGTTCGTTTAAAACATGATTATAATTTAGAACTTCTAGAGAATGAAAAGAAAGAAGAAAACAACAAAGCAAAACTAGATTTTTTTACAAATATTTCTCACGAATTTAGAACACCATTAACACTAATACTAGGCCCTTTACACCAAATATTAGAAGATTATACAGGTAGTAGCAAAATGTATAAAAGATTATTAGTTATAGAAAGTAGCGCCAACCATTTACTCTCTTTAATTAATAGGTTAATGGATTTTAGAAAACTAGAAAAAAATCTTTTTAAATTAGAAGCTGCAGAGGGCAATATTGTAAAATTTTTAAAAGAAATTTATCTATCCTTCTCAGAATATGCTAAAGATGGTAACTACGATTATAATTTTCTTACCTCAGCTAACGAGATTTTGGTATATTACGATCGTTATAAATTAGAAAGAGTTTTTTATAATTTAATATCTAATGCCTTTAGATATACTCCTAAAAAAGGTAAAATTACAGTTCGTATAACCAAAGATGGCAATGAAATCTTAATTGCTGTAGAAGATTCTGGTGTAGGTATATCTGAAACCTACAAAGATAAAATATTTGATAGATTTTTTGAAGTTGATGCCAATAACAAGCCTGATAAGAACTACAATAAAGGCACAGGAATAGGTCTTTCTATTGCAAAAAATATTGTAGTGTTACATAAAGGGAAAATAAACATTAGTAATAATACAAATAACGAGGGATCTATATTTACGGTAGCTTTACCATTAGGAAAAAACCACCTTTTAGAAGATGAGATTTCAAAAGATTTTAAATTTAGTGACGATCTATCTCAGTACGTTTCACAATTAGAAAAACCAAATGAACTGTTTAAAGATCAAATTGGAGATAATATTCATAAAAAAGATGCGGCAACCATACTTCTTGCAGAAGATAATAAACCATTGCGCTCTTTTATAAAGAATATATTAAATAAAGATTATAATATAATTGAAGCAGAAAATGGAGAAATTGCCTTAAAAATGGCAACTAAATATAACCCAAACTTAATAGTAAGTGATGTTGTAATGCCTGTTATGGATGGTACTACGCTATGTACCAAAATAAAAAAAGACATAAAAACAAGCCATATACCCATTATACTATTAACTGCTAGAACATCTCTAATCTATAAATTAGAAGGCTTAGAAAGTGGTGCTGATGACTATATTAGTAAGCCCTTTAACTTAAAAGAATTTAAACTTAGAATTAAAAATATTTTAGAAACCTCTACCAAACAAAAAGAAAACCTTTCCGCTAACAAAACTTTACTACCTAGTAAAGTAATTTTATCTTCTTTAGACGAAAAATTATTTGAAAAAGCGATAGCAATTGTAGAAGAAAACATATCAAACGATGCTTTTGACATTCCTTATTTCTGCTCAGAATTAGGTGTAAGTAGAACAATGTTGTTTGTGAAAATTAAAGCTTGGACCAGTTTTACACCAAATGAATTTATACAACACTTTAGAATGACACGTGCTGCACAACTTCTAGAACAGGGTAAGATTAACATTTCAGAAGTAAGTTATAAAGTAGGTTTTAAAAACCCAAAATACTTCAGTAAATGCTTTCAAAAAAAGTTTGGTGAGACGCCAACACAGTATTCCAACAAGTTTTCCGATTACTAATTTGACAAAATAACCCCTGTTTTTTTCCTTAAAACACAAGGGTTGTACATTTTTAGTACTATTCTAGGATTTTTAAAGTTAAAATTTTAGATACATTTATCACATGAAAGATAAATTAAAAATTTCTGTTTTAGAGGTAATCCTAGTTGTGATAATTTTTACCACTATGCTTAGTATTATTTATCTTCTGTAAATTTTAAGATAAATTAACTTTTTAAAGTTAATTTATTGTAAAGTCAAATATTTATGTATATTTGGAAAACCAAACTGGTAAACCAATTTGGTAAACCAATAAATTTTTAACTAAAATCAAATTCATGCTTAAAAAAAACGCAATTAAAAATTTAATTCTAAGCTTTTTCTTGATTGCCTCTGCTAGTGTCTTTGCACAACAGAAAGTAACAGGTAAAGTAACAGATGGAAGTTCTGGAGGAGGAATTCCTCAAGTGAACATTCAAATTAAAGGAAGCTCTGTAGGTACTGCCACAGATTTTGATGGTAATTACACCATAACTACAAAAAGTGCATCTGATGTGCTAGTTTTTAGTTACTTAGGTTTTAAAACTAAAGAAATTACGGTAGGTAACAAAAGCGTAATTAATGTAAAACTTATGGAAGATGCTAGTTCTTTAGATGAAGTTGTAGTAGTAGGTTATGGTTCTCGTAAAAAGAGTGATGTAACTGGTGCTGTTTCTTCTGTAAAATCAGAAGAACTAAATGCATTTCCTGTATTGGACGCTGCACAAGCTTTACAAGGTAGGGCTGCTGGTGTAGTTGTACAATCTAATAATGGTGGGCAACCAGGTGCACCAATTAATATTCAAATTAGAGGTAACACCTCTATTGGAGCTACAAGTAGTCCATTAATTGTAGTAGATGGTTTTGTTGGGGCAACTTTTCCTCAACCAAATGATATTGCATCTATGGAAATTTTAAAAGATGCTTCTGCAACTGCAATTTATGGTTCTAGAGGTTCTAACGGTGTAGTTTTAGTTACTACTAAAAAAGGTAGAAAAGGCAAAATTACTATGGAGTTTAATACCAATTACTCGATACAGAATACAATTAATGAATTAGATTTATTAGATGCAAACCAGTTTGCAACGTATCAACAAACTATTAATCCGTCTTATGCACAAGGGCCAGCTAATACAGATTGGCAAGATTTATTGTACAGAACAGGAACTACAGAAAATCATCAATTTTCTTTTTCTGGTGGTACAGATAAATTAAACTTTTATGCTTCTACAAATTACTTTAAACAAGACGGTGTTTTAATTAACTCTGCATTTGAAAGATTTACCTTTTTAGCAAATGTTGATGCGCAAGTTTCTGATAAGCTAAAATTAGGAATGAATTTATTTGGAAGTAGAGGAGCAGAAGACGGCGTACCAACACAGTCTACAGGAGCTACAGCAAATGGTGGTGGAGATGATGTTGTTTCTGGTTCGTTTAGATTTTCGCCAGATTTAGGCATTTTAGATGCAAACGGATTAAATACTATAAATAGCGTTGGAGACGATATAGACAACCCTTTTGCAGTAGCTACAGAGGGTGTTAATGAAACAAAAAGAGATGACTTTAGAGCAAATTTATATGCGAATTATGACATTTTAGAAAACTTAACCTTTAAAACCACTTTTGGTTTTAGTTCAATTAATGAAACAGAAGGTCTTTTTAGACCCTCTAGTTTAATTACAACTGCAGGTGGTAATGTAGGTGGTAGAGCTTTAATAGGAAACTTAAGAAGGTCTAACATAATTAGTGAAAACTATTTAACATATACTACAGAAATTAGCAAAGGTAAATTAACTTTATTAGCAGGGTATTCTTACCAAAAAGATGTTGCAGAAAGATTTTCAGCAGGAGCGCAAGGCTTTTCTTCAAATTCTTTCTCTTATCGTAATTTAGCAGGTGGTGCTGTACAACTTATACCAACTTCTTCTCTAGTAGAATCTGAAATTCAATCTCAATTTGGTAGATTAAATTACGATTTTGATGACAAATATTTATTTACAGCAACCATAAGACGTGATGGTGCATCTAACTTTGCTGCAAACGAAAAAATAGCCATCTTCCCATCTTTTGCATTTGGTTGGAAAGCATCTAACGAGAAGTTTTTAGAAAATATAGAAAGTATTTCAAACTTGAAATTTAGAGCAAGTTATGGAGCTACAGGTAATCAAGGTATTTCACCTTTTCAATCTTTAGCTAGTTTTCAGAACATTTATGCAGTTGCTAACGGAAATACAGTTGGTGCTGTAACCCCTTTACAAAGTGCAAACCCAAATTTAAAATGGGAAACTTCATTTCAAACGAATATTGGTGTAGATTTAGGCTTATTTAATAGTGCTGTATCGTTATCTTTAGATTATTATAATATAGATACAGAAGATTTAATTTTATCAGACAGTGGCCAACCACAATATTTTGGGTTTTTAAGAGCTGCTAGTTTAAGAAATATAGGTGAGGTTAATAATGAAGGTTTTGAAGTTAACTTAAATACTAGAAATATTAGTAAAGAAAACTTTAGCTGGACAACAGATTTTAATCTTTCGTTAAATAGAAACAAAGTTGTAAAACTATCTGATACAGAAAATTTAGATATCTTTTTAGATGCATCTCCAGGTTACTTTAATATAGATCGTACTCACATTTTAAGAGAAGGAGAAGTACTAGGCGCATTTTGGGGATTAGATTATCAAGGCGTTTACCAAGGTGGAGCATTACCAGCAGGTACTGCATTATTACCTGGAGGAGAAGCGGGTGATCAGTTATTTTCAGATGTAGATGGTAGTGGAGACATTTCGCCTGCAGATCAGCAAATAATAGGAGATCCAACACCAGATTTTACGTTTGGTATTACAAATAATTTTAGATACAAAAACTTCGACTTAAACATCTTTTTTCAAGGAGCACAAGGTGGAGATATTATGAACCTAACAGCAGTACAGCTGTTTAACGGAGATTCTAATGCAACAACAGAAATTTTAAACTCTTGGACGCCAACGAATACAGATACAAATATTCCGCGTGCTAAATTAAGAGGAAAAGAAATTTCATCTCGTTTTGTAGAAGATGGTAGTTATATCAGATTAAAAAATATCGCTTTAGGTTATACATTACCAAGTGATATAGTTAGTAAGTTAAAAATGCAGAATGTAAGACTAGCTGTAAGTGCTCAAAACTTATTTACCATTACTAATTATTCTGGCTTAGATCCAGAGGTAAGCTATTTTGGTGCAGGTGGTGGCAACAACTCCGCTGCTAATACTACTAATGGTTTTGATTTTGGTAATTACCCAGCATTAAGAGCAATTAACGTAAGCGTAAACATAAAATTTTAAACAAATAAAACTAGAAATATGAAAACAACATATAAACTTTTACTGTTTGCCATTGGTCTAACTATGGTGGCATGTTCAGATTTAGAAGAACAACCAGTAGGATTATTAGCTCCAGAAGGCTTTTTTCAATCTACAAAAGATATACAAACAGCTGTAAATGGAACATTTGGCCACATGCAACATGAAGATTTCTGGGGAAGAAAAATGTCTTTAACTATTATGTTAAGAAGTGATATGGTAGATATTGGTGACCCTACTACCTCTGCTAGAAGAATACAACATAATGATTTTGAAGTACCTGGTGATAATGGTATGATACCAGATTTTTGGAGAAGAACTTATCAAATGATAGCGGCTGCAAACCAAGCAATAGAAGGCGCTGCCTTAGTAGATGCTCCTGATAGTCAAAAAAACCCAATAGTAGCACAAGCCTATTTTGTAAGAGCTTTTGCATACTTTCATTTGGTAAGACAGTTTGGTGATATTCCTTATTTAGATGGCACAGTAACAGATGCAGCTGCAGCAGGCTCTATTAGTAAAACATCAGCAGCCGATGTTTATACAAATATTATAGCAGATTTAGAATTTGCAAAGCAATGGTTGCCAAATAAGCAAAGTTCTAGAACAATACCTGCAAAATCTGCTGCACATTCTTACTTAGCTTTAGTGTATCTTACAAATGGAGAATTCCAAAAAGCTTACAATGAAGCAAAAGGCGTTATAGACAACGAATCAACTTATGGTCTTGGATTAGAACAAGATTTTCAAAATCTTTTTAACGCAAATACAATTGATGCTTCTGTAGAACCAATATTTTCAATAGACTTTAATGGTTTTAGAGATGGAGATTCTGGTCAAGATTATCAACCAGCCTTAACTGGTATTCGTTCAGATGAACAATATGGTATTGGTGGCGGTTGGTCTGTAGCAGTGCCTTCTTTAAATGTTTTTAATACTTGGGATGATAGAGATTATAGAAAAGCAGTTAGTTTTGATGCTACAGGAGTTTTTGAAGGTAATGTAGAACCTTTTACAAACTATAGAAATTTTAATAGTAGAGCTGTAAACAGGCCACATATTGCAAAGTATACCAGATTTACAGGAACTACTGCTAACAATAATGGTAGAGGTTCTCAACATAATTATTCTATGATGCGTTATGCAGAAGTTTTATTAATAGCTGCTGAGGCATTAAATGAAGTTCAAGGAGGTTCTGCTGAAGCACTATCTTACATTAACAGAGTTAGAGGAAGAGCTAGAAATGGTTCTGCTTTTCCTGCGAACCTTTCAGGCTTATCTCAAAACGATTTAAGAACAGCCGTTCTGGAAGAAAGAAGATTAGAACTAGCTTTTGAGTTTAAAAGATGGTATGATATTGCACGTAGAAGAATAGGTAATCAAGTATTTAGTGCAACAGGCTTAGAAGGAGCAAAACCTGGATTTGATGATAATGACTATTTAATGCCTTTACCACCAGATGAATTAGCAAGAAACCCTAATTTATTACCTCAAAATCCTGGTTACTAAAATAAACATCATTTTTTGAGTTTTTATTTGAATTAAAAGGCGTTTAACTCTAAAAAAGTTAAACGCCTTTTTTAATTAATAATATTTAAAACAGAATCATAACAAAATAACACTCTGATTTTTAAATATTTGTATTTTTACACACCCTTTTTAGGACATCTAAAACCTAAAACATAGTTACTTTCGCAAAGCTGTTAGTTTAAATTACATTTTATGAAACAACACATATATACAACGTTAATACTCTTAATAACTTTAAGCGTTTTGTTTTCTTGTAAGCAAGAATCACAAACGTTTAATGGTGAGCAAGCATTACAAATTAGATATCAAAAATTAAAACAATACACTTTAGATTCTCTAGCTTTCCCAAGAAGCTATAATATTAAAGAAGATAAAATTAAAAAAGTACCTTCTAAAGATTGGACCAGTGGGTTCTATGCAGGAAACCTTTGGCAGATTTATGAAATCACAAAAGAAGACGCCTATAAAAATCTAGCAAAACAATGGACAGCTTTTATAGAAAAAGAGAAATTTAATGATGGAACTCATGATATGGGTTTTAAAGTTTTTTGCAGTTTTGGTAAAGGTTTAAAACATAAAAACAATCAAGAGTATAAAGATATTATTGTTAAAAGTGCACAAACCTTAATTACAAGATATAATGACACTGTACAAAGTATTCGTTCTTGGAGTTTTAATAAAAAACGTTGGGATTTTCCGGTAATTATAGACAATATGATGAATTTAGAATTGTTGTTTGAAGCTACTAAAATTTCTAAAGATTCTACCTTTCATAAAATTGCCGTAAAGCACGCAAATACTACCTTAAAAAACCATTTTAGAGCAGATAATAGCACTTGGCACGTTTTAGATTACAATCCTACCAATGGTAAAGTTAGAATGCGTGTAACACACCAAGGTATAAATGATGATTCTTCTTGGGCACGTGGCCAAGGTTGGGCAATTTATGGTTTTACTATGGCTTACAGATATACTAAAGATACGAAATATTTAGAGCAAGCAAAAGCAACAGCTGCCTTTGTTTTAAATCATAAAAATTTACCAGAAGACGGAATACCTTATTGGGATTTTGATGCACCAAACATACCAAATGAACCCAGAGATGTTTCTGCAGGTGCAATTGTAGCCTCTGCATTAATTGAACTATATGATTACACAAAAGATGAAACTTATTTGAATTACAGTAAAAAGTTTCTAAAAAATGTACATACAGCAACTTACATATTACCCGAAAATATACAGGCGCCATTTATTTTAGATCACAGTTCTGGCGATTGGTCTAAGAGAGCAGAAATGGATGAACCAATAGTTTACGGAGACTATTATTTTTTAGAAGCTTTACTAAGAATAAAATCAATTTAGACTTATGAAAATTAAATCATCCTTAATTGTATATACTATTTTCTTCACAATAAGTTTACTATTCACTTGTTGTAACAATACTAACTTAGAAAATATAGGTAGAACAAAAACAAATATTAATAAAGATTGGCAATATTTAGAAAATAATACTCAAAATATTGATGCAGCTTTAGCAGTAAAAAAATGGCAGCCTGTAGACTTACCACATTCGTGGAATAGTCTAGATGCTACAGACATTGTACCAGGTTACAGAAGAAATGGTAGTTGGTACAAAAAAAATATTGATATCACTATAAACACAAATACCATTTATGAGCTATATTTTGAAGGTGTAAATATTACTTCAGAAATCTATGTAAATGGCAACAAAGTTGGTAGCCATATAGGAGGTTATATAGGTTTTACCATAGATATTTCTAATGCTCTTAAAAATGGTACAAATGAAATTGTAGTAAGGGCAGATAATAGTTATAATCCAGAAATTATTCCTTCTCAAAAAAGCGATTTCTTCATTTTTGGTGGAATAACAAGAGATGTTTTTTTACAAACAAAGCCTAAAACACATTTGGCAAACTTAAAATATACCACACCACAAGTTTCTAACACAAATGCAACGTTAGTTGGTTCTGTATCAGTTTTAAATGCAGATGGAAATGCAAAAGTAAAAGCCGTTTTATTAGATTCTGATGGAAAATCTGTTGTAGAAAAAGAATTTACTATTGCAAATAATCAAGCAAAAATAGCTTTTAATAACATTGCAAACCCAAAACTTTGGGATACAGAAAACCCAAATTTATATACTATAGAGGTTTCACTTTTATCAGAAGAAAAAACCATTGATAAAATTACTGATAAAGTTGGTTTTAGATGGTTTGAGTTTAAAGAATATGGTGCATTTTATCTTAACGGAAAAAGATTATTGTTAAGAGGAACGCACAGACACGAAGAACATGCTGGAGTTGGCGCTGCAATGAGCAATGCACAACATAGAGCAGATATGGAATTGATTAAAGAAATGGGAACCAACTTTGTACGTTTGGCCCACTACCCACAAGACCCAGAAATTTACAAAGCCTGTGACGAATTAGGCTTATTAGTTTGGGACGAATTACCTTGGTGCAGAGGTGGTTTAGGAAACGACAATTGGAAAAGGAATACCAAAAATATGTTAACAGAAATTATTGCACAAAACTATAACAGACCTAGTGTTATTATTTGGTCTTTAGGCAATGAAATGTATTGGTTACCAGATTTTGAAAACGGTGAAAACACAGAAAACATAGGTGCTTATTTATCTGAATTAAACGACTTAGCACACAAATTAGATCCAACTAGAAAAACAGCTATTAGAAAATATTATGAAGGTGCAGATATTATAGATGTATTCTCGCCGTCTATTTGGTCTGGTTGGTATTCTGGAAGTTACAAGAGCTACCAAAAAGCAATTGATAAATATAAAAAAGAATACAAACATTTTTTACATGCAGAATATGGTGGCTCTAGTCATGTAGGACGCCATACAGAAAACCCAATTACTGGCGAAGGGAAAATACAAGCAGATGGTTGGGAAGAAGCTATTGTACAAACAGATGTTGCTAACATTGCCCAAATAGGAGATTGGTCTGAAAACTACATTGTAGATTTATTTGATTGGCATTTAAGAATATCTGAAAACGACGACACTTTTGTAGGTAACGTTCAATGGGCATTTAAAGATTTTGGTACACCTCTAAGACCAGAAAATGCAATACCATACATGAACCAAAAAGGTTTGGTAGATAGAGCTGGTAATAAAAAAGATGCTTTTTATGTTTTTAAAAGTTATTGGTCTAAAGAACCTTTTACATATATAGAATCGCATACTTGGACAGAGAGACAAGGGCCAAAAGGTTTGGCAAGAGCTATTAGTGTTTACTCAAACTGCCCAGAAGTAGAATTATCATTAAACGGTAAAAACTTAGGCACCAAAAAGAGAAATACAAAAGATTTTCCTGCAGCTGGTTTAAACTGGAAATTACAGTTTAAAGAAGGCGAAAATACTTTAGTTGCTTCTGGTAAAACAGCAGACGGAAAAACGGTAAAAGATGAACTAAAAATAAATTACAGGTTTACCAAAAACGGAAAGCCCAAAAAACTAAAATTAGACTATAAATTACTAGAAAACGGAAACTACTTAATTACTGCAGTTGCAATAGATGCAAAAGGTTTGCGGTGTTTAGATTATGAAAGTCGTGTTTACTTTCAATGCATGTCTGGTGGAGAAACCCTTAAAAGTTTAGGTACACCAACAGGCAGTGAAGTTATAGAACTGGCAAATGGTAAAGCTTCTATTGAAGTTAAAAGAGAAAATAAGAGTAAACCTTTAGTGATAATGGTATTAAACCAAAATTTTAAAGGAACGTATTTAACAATAAAATAAGAATTTAACCAATTCCCCCAATTTTTGTAAGATACACTTGTAACTATTAGTATATATTTTTTAAATGATACAAGTGTACTTACAAAATATTTTTTGGTTAACCCTAAAAACAATTTTAAAGATTATACTGTCTTAAAAAATTATAGAAAAAATACGATAATTGCTTACATAACATAACCACTACAGAAATGAAAAGAAATAGTAAAAATAAACCCACAAGTAAATTGGAATAAAACCATAAGCTTAAAAGAACGTATTTAAAAATTACACTAAAATTTAATCAATTCCCCCGATTTTTGTAAAATACAAGTGTACTTGCAAATTGTTTTTAAAAGTTCTAATAAAAAAAGTAAAAGGCTACCTAATTCCCCCAGTTATACAAAAGATATATTTATTTTATTTGAAACAAATATAGTTAACTGAGGTAGCCGTTTACTTTTATACTAAATTGAATATGAGTCTTAAACTAGTATTAAAAATTGCTGTGTTTTAAACACTATTAAGAATAGTAAAAAAAGTAATGGCAACTTAAAAAAGCTAACTTAATGTTTACAAAAAAATGAATTTATAATTAAAATACTTTTAAATAACATTCTTAAAGAAACGTATTTAACCATAAAATAAAAGGCTACCTAATTCTCCCCAAGATTTGTAAGGTATGCTTGTAAATAAATCGTGTATTTTTTCATTTTACATGAAATACAAGTGTATTTAACTTAGGTAGCTATATTTTACAAATAATTTTAAAATTAGACAAGCTCGCGTTAAGGGTTGCAGTGAAAAGCCCACAGTGAGGTACGAACGAGGACTTGCAACGGAAAACCTGACCCTTGTGGTAACGCCCAAAAAAAAATAGCCTTCATATTTTTAATGTAGTAAGTTGTTACTATTAAAAGGACAAATTATATATTTGCATTCTTAAATTCTTACAGAATGTTACAAGTACAATTTATTAGAGAAAATAAAGAAACAGTATTGGCAGGTTTAGCAAAACGTAATTTTGCGGATGCAGAAAATATTGTTAAAAAAGTATTAGATACAGATGAAAACAGGAGAGCAACACAGGTTGCTTTAGATGATATTTTAGCTGAATCTAATAAACTATCTAAAGAAATTGGTGGTCTTTTTAAGTCTGGTGAGATACAAAAAGCCAATATTCTAAAAGAAAAAACTAGTAAATTAAAAGAAGATTCTAAAACAATAACTGAACAGTTAAATACACTTGCCGAAGATTTACAGGCCTTATTGTACCAAATACCAAACATACCACATGCCTCTGTTAAAGCGGGTAACTCTGAGGAAGATAATGAGAAAATTTTTAGTGAAGGAACTATACCAAATTTAGGCGAAAATGCTTTGCCACACTGGGAATTGGCTAAAAAATACGATATTATAGATTTTGAATTAGGAAACAAAATTACAGGTGCAGGTTTTCCGGTATATAAAGGGAAAGGCGCACGTTTACAACGTGCATTAATCAACTATTTTTTAGATAAAAATATTGAGGCAGGTTATAAGGAATACCAAGTACCACATTTGGTAAATACAGCATCTGCCACTGCAACAGGGCAACTGCCAGATAAAGATGGCCAAATGTACCATGCCACAGAAGATAATTTGTTTTTAATACCTACAGCAGAAGTGCCCATTACCAATATGTTTCGTGGAGATTTATTGCAAGAAACAGATTTCCCTATTACAGCAACAGGTTACACGCCTTGTTTTAGAAGGGAAGCAGGTAGTTATGGCGCGCATGTGCGTGGTTTAAATAGATTGCATCAATTTGATAAAGTAGAAATTGTTAGAATAGAGCACCCAAATAACTCTTACAATGCCTTAAATGACATGGTAGAGCATATTAAAAACATTTTACGTGAATTAAAATTACCCTACAGAATTTTACGTTTGTGTGGTGGAGATACTGGTTTTACAGCTGCTTTAACTTTCGATTTCGAATTGTTTTCTACAGCCCAAGACAGGTGGTTAGAAATAAGTTCTGCTTCTAATTTTGAAACTTTTCAAGCAAATAGATTAAAACTTCGTTTTAAAAATGCCGACGGTAAAAGTAAATTAGCCCATACTTTAAACGGTAGTTCTTTAGCTTTACCTAGAGTTTTAGCAGGAATCTTAGAAAACTACCAAACTGCTGACGGTATTAAAATACCAGATGTTTTGGTGCCTTATTGTGGGTTTTCTATAATCAATTAAACGTATTAATTGCCGTTTTTTAGGTCTTAGTTTGCAGTCTAAACACTATTATTAAAAAAAAAAAATACAAGAGTGAGAAACTCTCACTTTTGAGAAATGTCTGCAAAAAAATAGGCTATTAATTTGCGATTACAGTAACCATTAATTTTTTATACTTATTCATTTCTACTAAAGATTGTAAGTATGCAGAAATTTGACCGTTTTTCATGTATTGTTTCGCGTTATTTTTTGCAATTTCGTATTGTTTGGTAAAAGTATTCATAATTTTAAATTTTGATAAGTTATATACCTTAAGTCAATTTTTATGCCAAAACCTTACAATACTCCTTAAAAATAGATTTGGTTTCGTTTAAAATTCACATTAATGTTGATTATCTTTGATTCGGTATGAGAAAAATAATTTTAATTACTTTATTAATAATCAGCTGTTTTAGTTTTGCACAAAATGCAAAACAACAACAAGCGCGTAATAATTATTTACTTGCAGAAAACTACTACAGAGCAGGAGAATACGAAAAAGCAACTCAGCTTTATAAGAAACTATATGAATATTCTCCTTTTAACACCAACTACTTAGGGCGTTTAATAGCGTGTTACCAAGAAACTAATCAATTTTTAGATGCCAAAAAGCTTTTAAATGAGCGCATAAAAGCAAATAACAAGCATATTTTCTTATTTGTATATTTAGGTTATAATTTTGAGCGAAATGGAGACAAAGAAAAAGCAGAAGAAAACTATACTATTGCCTTAAAGGCATTAGAAAAAATTCCTTCTTATGGCGGTTTATTAGGTAGAATATTTAAAGATTACAACCTCTTAGACAAAGCTATTTTAGCTTACCAAAAAGCAATGGAAGCTAATAAAAATGCCAATTATAACTTTCAGATAGCTCAAATTTATGGAGAAAAAGCAGCCTATAAAGAAATGTTTGAGGCTTACATAAATATGGTAGATAAAAATGAACGGTATTACACTACTGTTTTGCGCGATATTAGTAAATATATTACAGATGATGCAGAAAATGAAGCCAACATTCTATTTAGAAAAACATTGCTAAAAAAGTCCTTAAGCAAACCTAAAGATGTTTGGAATGTGCTTTTAAGCTGGTTGTTTACGCAGCAGAAACAATATGGTAAAGCACTTTTACAAGAAAAAGCATTATACCAAAGATTACCCGAAGATTTAAGCACAATTTTTACCTTAGCTAAAATTGCCTTTGAAAATGAGGCTTATGAAGCGTCTGAAGAATGTTTTAATTATATTATAGAAAAAACATCTAATAAAAATGAAGCCATAAATGCTCATTTATTTTTGGCAAAAATAGCGATAGCTACAAAAAACCCAGAGACAGAAAATTTATTTCAAGATTTATTTAGAGAGTTTGGTAAAAATAGTGCAACTATTAACTTGCAAGTAGCCTATGCAGATTTTTTAACCTTTTCTGCAAACCAACCAGAACAGGCAAATAAAGTGTTAGAAGAGGCTTTATTGTATGCCAATTCTAAATTCTCTAAAGCCAGAATTAAACTAAAGTTAGGCGATGTTTTAGTATTTACAGGAAAATACAACAAAGCTTTAATCTACTTTTCGCAAATACAAACCCAACTAAAAAACCACGTGCTTGCGCAAGAGGCGCGTTTTAAAGTGGCACAAACTAGCTATTTTAAAGGAGATTTTGAATGGGCAAAAGCACAGGCAAAAGTTTTAAAAGGTTCTACTACGCAATTAATTGCGAATGATGCTGTAGATTTATTTTTAAAAATTTCTGATAATGAACCCGTAGACTCTATTCCTTCTGGATTAAAACAATTGGCAAATGCAGAATTATTAGCCTTTCAAAATAAAGACGATGAAGCGTTAATGGAATTAGACAACCTTATTAATTCTAAAGATATATTAATAAATGGTTTAATACCGAGTGAAGTAATTTACGATGATGTTTTCTTTTTTAGAGCAAAATTACTCATCAAACAAGAAAAATACGAAGAAGCTATTTTAGATTTAGCTAAAATTGTAGCGGCAGATAACCAAGGTTTTTTAACAGATGACGTCTATTTTATTATGGCAGAAATGTATGAGAAATTGAATAATACAGAAAAAGCACAAAAGTATTACCAGAAAATAATTTTTGATTATCCTTCTAGTATTTTTCTAGTAGATGCCAGAAAAAGATACAGAAAATTAAGAGGAGATACTATTTAGTTGATGGTTGATGTAGTTATATTTTATAAAATAACTAAACCCTATAATCTTAAAATAATAAGAAAAATGTATATATATAACGTAACTATAAATATAGACGATACTGTTCATAAAGAATGGTTAAGCTGGATTAGCTCTAAAATAACGCAAGTTTTAGATACTGGGAAATTTACCTCTGCAAAACTTACTGAAGTTTTGGTAGAAGAAGAAATGGGTGGTAAAACCTATTCTGTGCAATATACTACACCTAATAAAGAAACTTTAGATGCTTATTACAAAGAAAATGCAGCCAATCTACAAGCAGAAGGTTTACAAAAGTTTGGGGCTAAAATGTTAACTTTTAGAACAGAATTACGCGTTGTACAAGAGTTTTTTCCAATTAGCCATAGTAATTAACACTCTTCTTTAGCGTTTGCTGGTACCTTTTAATTTAGCCCAAGTTCGATATAACTTAAACAATTTACATTTATGATGTTCTACAAAAGCTTTTGCCCCTAACAAACCCAATTCTTCCGCATCAGAAATTAAAATAATAATAATAATAATAATATCGTTTTTAGGCGTTTTATTTTGTTCTAAAAAAGCACGAATAGCTTCTAAAATGGTTACCACACCAGAACCTGCATTACTTGCACCAACAGAGGAATGTGGGGTAGAATCATAGTTCGTTAACAATAACAAAGCTTTTCCGTTTTCAGCACCTTTAATTTTTGCAACAATATTTTCTGTTGTAATACCTGAAAACCATTTTTTATTTATTACAGTTTGTGTTTATATTTCTGGTTATAAACCCAACTTTTCTAATTGCTTTACAATATAATTCTGTACAGTTTTGTGTTCCTTACTTCCTACAAAATGTGCTTTTTCTAAAATATTTTTAAGATAAAACAAAGCATTATCTATAGAGAAATCCGTTTCTGCAACTTCTACTTTTTCTGTTATACTGGGTTTGGCATCAGAAAAACTCCAATAAATTACACTTATAATAAGTACTATAGAAATTATAGTAGAAAACCTTTTCATCTTAAATATTTGATTTTTATAAGAGTAAGAAAATTAAAATTGTTGCCGAAAAAAGGAAATTGAATAAATTTTTTGCTAACTTTAGAAAAACTATAAAACATACTATCATGGGAATCAAGAGCTTTCAAGGAAAAAGAGATGCAAGTACAGCAAAAGAAGAAACACAAATTTTGGTATCAGATTACATGACTACAAAACTAATAACCTTTAAAGCAACCGATTCTTTAGATCATGTAATAGCACAATTAATTGCAAATAAAATTTCTGGTGGACCAGTTGTAAATGATAAAAATGAATTGGTGGGTATAATTTCTGAAACCGATTGTATTAAACATATTTCTGAAAGTAAATATTACAACATGCCTTCTGACACCAATAATACAGTAGGTAAATATATGGTTACAGATGTAGATACCATAGATAAAAATATGAATATATTTGATGCCGCTTTTAAATTTATTTCTTCTAGAAGAAGACGTTTTCCTGTGCTAGAAAATGGTAAATTAATTGGGCAATTAAGTCAGAAAGATGTTTTAAAAGCAGCTATAAATGTTAAGGGAAATACTTGGTAATAGCTATTAAAAAATGCTTGTAATTGGGTAAGATATACTGCTCTTAAAAATAGAAATGTAAGCACTACTTTTTAGATCTAGATTTAACACCGGGCAAATCTGTAATAATTAACTTTTGGTCTATTGTACTTTCTAAAGCAGCTATTTTAGAGTAGGAATACCCTTTTATAGGTTCTTTTAAATTTTGATATTTGCCAATACCAGCCACCGTAAGTTCTTCACCAATTTCTATAATTCCTTCAGCCTAACGTATTTGTTTATTTTCACCAAAAAAACCTTTTGTTTTTACATTGTATTTTTCTAAAACCGCTAAAAATTCTGGTGTAGGTGCATTAAAAATACCTGAGCTTGTTTTTTTATCTTTTACCATATAACTCTTGTAATTTTTGGGATTTTGTTGTGGTTTAACCAGTACATATTCTCCATTTTGCTCAATAAAAAAATCTTGTATTTTTTCTTCATCAACAATTGTACTCCAGTATTTATTTTTTCCAGATCTTTTCTCTTGTTCTATTTTTATGTTATAAAAAACACATTTTCTTTTACTATAAGGCGCTATTAAAACTTCATCTATTTGCCTCGCTGTACCCGTTACTTTTACAAATTGATTGGTTTTTAAACCACTTCTGGGTTTATTGGGTAATTTTTTAAGTGTTCTAATAATACGTTGTTTATTATCAAAATAAGAGGCTAAAAAAACAATAGTAAATCCTACCAAGGCCAATAAAATTATTATGGTGGTACTGCTCATGTATTTAAAAATTACAGTTCTTTTCTAATTAATAAAAAAGTTTCATTTTCTAGAGCCAAATACCCTTGATCGTAAATATAAAAATAGGTATTACCTGTTTTAGTAGTATAAATAGATGTGAAAAAATTAAAATCAAAACCTTTATCATACAGCTTTGTTCTGGTTACTTTTGTTTTACCAGAAATATTTAATTCAGATAAGATTTTATAATTCTTACGCAGTCTATTATTAATGTTTCTAATTAAGTTTTTGCTGCCTTTACTTACACGGTTATTGTACGCATTTCTGCAATAATCTCCACAGAATTTTTTGTCAATTCGTCCTTTTACAGTTTCATTGCACTCCAAACATTTTTTATTTTCCATAGCTGAGGTATAATATTACTATTATTTAATTTCTACTTCTTTCCAATTTTCACCAGATTTTATTCTTCTTAATTGTTGGGTAGTTACTCCAAACTGACTCGCAATAATTCTTAATCTTGTTCTTCTATTTGGGTCTAATAACTTTTTCTTTATTACTCTAACTCTGGCCTCTGTTAATTTTGCTCCTGGTTTAATACCAAATTTTGCAATTCTTTTTGGGTTTGTAATTTGATGTTGAGAGAGTTCTTTTCTATCTACCCATTGTAAATTTTCTACATAATTATCTTCTAAATCATGGTTTTTATGTATCACAAATTTATGATGTTCTTGTTTTTCTAAAAATAACAAGCCTACCACTTTATGTATATAAGCCTTACCTCTTTTTTGAGAGTTAATTTTTGGATAAGTAAATACCTCAAAATTATTTATTTTGCTAAGATTTACTTGTTTATACTTATTATCTTCTAACTCCTTTTTTACCCTTCCATAATTAGAAATATAAATTTTTTCTTTTACAGTATTATAGTCTTCTTTTTCAAATAGCTTCCATTGTTCACTTCTGTAAGATTTCATGCGATAAATTTAGAATGTAAAGATAGTAAATTATCCGTTTACAAACGACTACAAACATTTACAACCGAAAGTAATTGCTTTACAACCGAATAAAAGTTATTTACAGTTACATCTTTGCAGTGTCAAACAGAACTAATGACGTTTGATTTATAAAAACACTTATCTTATGAATACGTTAAGAAACAAAGTACAGTTAATTGGTAGATTGGGACAGGAACCAGAAATTATTACCTTTAAAGATGGTAACAAAATGGCTAAATTTTCTATGGCCACAGATGATAGTTACAAAGACAAAGCAGGCAATAAAGTAGAACGTGCGTATTGGCACAACATTGTTATAACAGGTGGCTTGGTAAAAGTAGTAGAAAATTATGTAAATAAAGGGCAAGAAATTGCCATAGAAGGCAAACTAACCAACCGCTCTTACGAAACTAAAACTGGTGAAAAAAGATACCTTACTGAAATTATGGCGAATGAATTATTGCTTATGGGCAATAAATAAATAGGGAGAATTTGTTATGAAAAAGGTAAAATCCACTCCAAAAGAGTGGATTTTATTTTATCTTGGCATAAAACTTGAAAAGATTTTAGAAAAATTAAACAAATGAAATCAATGAAAATTCTATCTATTTTGACCTTATTATTTGGTTTTACGCAATGCACAAGCACCAAATTCATAAAAAACCCATCATTTAAAGTTACCAAAGCAGTTTACAATAATTGGTCTGGTGGACAACCAGGAGTGGGCGGTATTAAATTAGTAATGCATTTAAAAAATGCAAAAGATATTGCTTTTGATTCCGTTTATTTTCAAAAGAAAATAACCAAAATAGAAGTCACAGAAAAAGAAAATGCTATGCATTTAATTGGTCATTTTACTAATTCAAAAAGTGTAAAAAGAGATTTAATTTTAGATGCAGATCCAACTAAAGAATTAAAAAATACACCTCCTTTAATAACTAAGTTTCCATTCGATTTAAAAGAAAACGAAGCTGTTTTAACCTATAAGAAAGGAAATAAAACCGTTTACTTTAAACTAGAAAATATAAAAAAGGTGCAACCTAAGTTTTTTCCGTCGGCAAATAAAAAGTAATTACCATACAATTTAGTTGTAAAAAAACAACTTCATTTTTTTTTAAAAAAAGTTCTTTTATTAAGCCTAAAACATTAATAATCAAGTAACAAACCATTTCTTACGAAGTGGTTTATTTTTTTGGCATACAATTTGAAATATTTATGCTGCAACCTTAAAATTACAGCTTATGAAAACTTTAAAATTACTTTTTGCTATTATTATTGCAAGTGCTCTTTTTAGCTCTTGTACTGTTAATCAAAACAATTTTATAGAAAATCAAATTTCTTTAGAAGAAGTGGTTTCTGGCTATGATTTATGGTATATAGATTATCATAGAACTATTGGTAATAGAGATATACCTTACGTATCTAAAGCTTTTACGTTATCTTTTTTAGATGGTATTTTATATGCGAATAACAATATTGCAGACATTGGTTTAACTGGTAATGGTTTGGGTATAGATGTAGGTACCTACAATACTTTTAATGGTTTATTAGAAACCAACCACGATTTAGACGGTGCAAACGATTTTGAAGTTACCATAATTTCTAACAATGAAATTAGTTTATACAATTACAGAAATAACGTAACCTATTTTTTAATAGGATATCAAATAAACACCTTTAATTATGATAGACTGTTTTATGAAAACATAGAATACTTTTTACAAGAGTATGTTGCTTGGGAAAAAACAGCAACTATTGGAGGAGTACCAAATGCTTTTGATGTAGAAAACTACTTACAGTTTACACCAGAAAATATAACAACCTTTTACAGTTCTCAAGATAACTTTGGCACAAGAATTGATATAATAAGTTGGAGTTACGTTGGTGGCTATGAAATATTTGATATCGTAGGCTTTGAAAACTTAAAAATCTTAACATTAAATTATGATGGTGGAGATATAGAAGAATTTGAATTGAGCGTTTTAAATGATGGGAAGATAAGTTTGTTTAATATAAACTCTGAAACTACTTACGAATTTGATGGAAACGGATTCATAGAATTTAGAAAAGGAAATAAAATTGAAAAAAAATCTAAAGAATCTGTAAGGAATAATAATAGAAAACGTACTAAGATAGAAAGAAGAACAAAAATTAAAAAGAATTAAAAATAAAGTTTGGTTAGTTGATTTTTGGTTGATTACCGCTTGGTAATCAATTGAAAGAGAAACCGTCCTGAGGAGGACGGTTTTTTCTTTACCCTAATTTTACCAATTCACACTTACTTTTATTATTTTTATAACTATAATAAGAATAAAGGCAAGCATTATAAAAATCATATTTACCAATTCTTAATAAAATTTAAGCACATTATTTGTATGAAACCAACAGCATTTATAACAGGAGCAACATCTGGTATTGGCAAAGCCACAGCAGAAATTTTTGCAAAAAACAACATTCGTTTAATTCTTTGCGGTAGAAGAATAGAACGTTTACAAGAACTAAAAACAACATTGGGTAAACTTACAGAGGTTACCACACTCACGTTTGATGTTGCCAATAGAAAAGCAGTAGAAAATGCAATTTCATCATTACCAGAAAATTTTAAGCAAATAGATATTTTAATTAATAACGCAGGTAACGCACACGGCTTATCTACCATACAAGATGGAAATATAGATGATTGGGATGCCATGTTAGATATTAATGTAAAAGGTTTATTATACGTTTCTAAAGCAATTATTCCACAAATGACGAATAGAAATAACGGTTTTATTGTAAACATTGGTTCTATTGCTGGTAAAGAAGTGTACCCAAATGGCAATGTATATTGCGCCTCTAAACATGCAGTAAATGCCTTAAACAAAGCAATGCGAATCGATTTAAATAAGCACAATATTCGTGTTGCTGCTATACATCCTGGTGCTGTAGAAACCGAGTTTTCTGAAGTTCGTTTTAAAGGAGATATCCAAAAAGCTAAAAATGTATACACAGGTTATAAAGCCTTACAGGCGGATGATATTGCAGACATTATTTATTTTGTAGTTACCAGACCTTATCATGTAAATATAGAAGATTTAGTAGTATATCCAACAGCGCAAGCAAGTGCTACTATTTTAAATAAAAATTAAAATGTACGTAAAATTTAAAATATAATTGGTTAAAAATCCTGGAGAGATTGACGTAATAAACCTTTTACCCAAAACACAAAAACATTTTTAATTTTAATGCAAAAAACAGATAGTACCTTTTTTATAGTGCAACTATTTATAGAAATTTTATTGTGGACAAAAGTTTCAATTCAGCATTACCAAAAAATGTTAACTAAAGAATCTATATTTAATCAGCAACAAAATTCGAATTAAAAATAGAGCACTACTATACCAAACAACAATTAACTTACACTAATTAATACAATAAGCATAGAACCGCGCATTTATTTCTTACTTATAGCTACTAAAAAAGCACATAAAGTTGCTCTAAAGAAACGCTATTCAATTTTTTTTTTTAATATCTTTGAAACTCCTCTAAATCAATAAAAAAATGGACGAATTTCTGTTATACTTTAAAATGGGTTTATATCATGTTTTAGATATTAAAGCCTATGATCATATTTTATTTTTAATTGTACTTGCCGTAGTTTTTAGTTTTAATCAGTTTAAGAAAGTATTTTGGCTAGTAACTTTATTTACTATTGGGCATTCTGTAACTTTAGCTTTAGCTGCATATGGTATTATTAATATTAGCATGCAATTAATAGAATTTTTAATACCATTAACCATATTTATTACAGGAGTAATTAATGTTTTTACAGCTAAAAAATCATCTTACGGAAAAGAAAATACAAACCTAGTTTTTGCACTATTTTTTGGGTTAATACACGGTTTAGGATTTTCTAATTATTTTAAAATGATGATTGGTAAAGAAGAGGATAAATTATTGCCTCTTTTAGAATTTGCATTGGGTATAGAGGCTGCACAAATAATAATTGTACTAGGAATTTTAATTATAGGTACACTTTTACAAAACTTTTTTAGAGTGGCACGTAGAGATTGGATCTTGGTCACCTCTTCTATAGTTATCGGTTTTGCTATACAAATGATGTTAGATAGAGTATTTTGGTAACACATTAAACTACTAATATCAAGACACCTTCTAAATAAGAATTTTGTCTATTTATTAACGTTACAATCTTAGTAATCTTTTTAATTTTGCTTTATGACAGAAAAAAAGCAATTGAAATATGATAAAGCTTACTTAAAAATGGCTTTAGAATGGGGTAAATTATCGCATTGTAAACGCAAACAAGTAGGTGCTTTAATTGTTAAAGATAGAATGATTATCTCTGATGGTTTTAATGGCACACCAACAGGCTTTGATAATTGTTGCGAAGATGAAAACAACATAACAAAATGGGAAGTTTTGCATGCAGAAGCCAATGCTATTTTAAAAGTAGCCAGCTCTACACAATCTGCTAAAAATGCAACCTTATACATTACACTTTCACCCTGCACACAATGCAGTAAATTAATACATCAAGCAGGTATCAAAAGGGTGGTTTATGCAAATGCATACAAAGACCTTTCTGGAATCGATTTTTTAAAAAAAGCAAACGTAGCAGTTACGCACTTACCATATGAATAAAAAAAACCTTCCTCTTTATCTTTCTATAGCCGTTGTCTTTGGTATATTAATAGGCATGTCTTTTAGCAAAAGCTCAAGCAATGTGCTTTCTTTTTCTAAAGGCTCTGCACAAGAAAAAAAGATTAGAAGACTTATTAATTTTATAGAAAGAGATTATGTAGACAAAGTTTCTACAGACTCGCTTTTAGACGGTGCAATAACACAAATGTTGGGCGAGTTAGATCCGCATTCTGTATACATACCAAAAGAAAATTTACAAGCAGTACAAGAAAATATGCAAGGTAAATTTGTAGGAATTGGTGTGCAATTTCGCATGATTTTAGACTCCATTACTGTAATACAGCCTATTAAAGGTGGCCCAAGTATAAAAGCAGGTATTAAGGCAGGAGACCGTATTTTAATGGCAGATAAAGATACCCTTTATGGCAAACAAATGTTTATTGGTAACATACCCAAATACCTAAAAGGTAAACCAAACACAAAAGTAAATTTACAAATCTATAGAAAAAGTAACGATTCTTTATTTAATGTAGAAGTTACCAGAGGAAACGTAAACATAAAAAGTGTAGATTTAGCTTACATGTTAAACGATTCTGTTGGATATATAAAATTAGATCGTTTTGCAAGAAACACCTACAAAGAGTTTAAAGCATCTTTAAATAATTTAATAGACAATAGCATGACAGATTTGGTTTTAGATCTGCGCGGTAATGGCGGTGGTTTTATAGATATTGCCAACAGTATTATTGATGAATTTTTAGAAGACGATAAATTAATTGTGTTCACCAAAAACAATAAAGACGAAATAGATAAATCTTTTGCCACACAAAAAGGAGATTTTGAAAAAGGAGGTTTGTATGTTTTAATTGATGAAAATTCTGCTTCAGCATCAGAAATTTTAGCAGGTGCATTGCAAGATAATGACAAAGGCACAATTATAGGCAGGCGCTCTTTTGGTAAAGGTTTGGTACAAATAGAAATGCCTTTGGGCGATGGTTCTGCAGTACGTTTAACCACTGCAAGATATTATACACCAACTGGCAGATCTATACAAAAACCATACAGTGGCAATGGCAACAAAAATTATTATAGAGATTATGATAAACGCTTTAAAAGTGGCGAGTTAATGAGTAAAGACAGTATTAAAGTAATAGACTCTCTGCAATTTAAAACACCAAAAGGAAAAATAGTTTACGGTGGTGGTGGCATAATACCAGATGTTTTTGTAGCTGTAGATACCACTGCTTATATGCCAAGTTTTTACTTTAATACCATAAATGATTTTGCTTTTAATTATGTAGATAACAATCGTAAAAAACTTCAAAATTGGTCTTTAGATGCATTTATTAAAGATTTTGATACCGATGAAGAAATTTTTGATCAATACCTAACCAGCATAAAAGACCAAGCAACACCTAGCGTTAGAACTAAGAAAAACATACAACATTATTTTAAAGCGTCTATTGCCAATGCCCTATTTGATGATATTGGTTTTTATAGAATTATTCATCAAGAAGATAAAATGTTGCAAAAAGTTTTAGAGTTAGAGCAAGAACAATAAAATAAGATGCCAATTTAAACACGCCCTTCAGGTTTTAAAACCTGAAGGGTTTTGATTTATAAAATCACAAAAAACTTTGCGTCTTAAGAAGAAAACAAACATCCAAAAACTAACTATTGGTAAATAAAATTTAAAAGCTTTTCTTTGTTCTAATGATTTCTATAACTACATCAGCAAACAAAAAAGTTTATTTTGCTTCAGATCAACATTTGGGTGCACCCACTGCAGCTGCAAGTTTTCCTAGAGAACAAAAGTTTGTTAAATGGTTAAACGAAATTAAAAAAGATGCAGAAGCGATTTTTTTGCTAGGCGATTTATTCGATTTTTGGTTCGAATATAAAACCGTTGTTCCTAAAGGTTTCGTAAGAGTTTTAGGGAAGTTAGCAGAAATAAAAGATAGCGGAATTCCCATTTATTTTTTTGTTGGTAATCACGATTTATGGATGAATGATTATTTCGAAAAAGAATTAAACATTCCTGTGTATCATAAACCACAAGAATTTTTAATCAACAATAAAAAGTTTTTTATTGGTCATGGAGATGGTTTAGGTCCTGGAGACAAAGGTTATAAACGCATGAAAAAAGTGTTTACCTTTCCACTTTTCAAGTGGATGTTTCGCTGGTTTCACCCAGATTTAGGTGTAAAACTAGGGCAATACATGTCTGTAAAAAACAAAATGATTTCTGGAGATGAAGATGCCAAATTCTTAGGTGAAGAAAACGAATGGTTGGTGCAATATTGTAAAAAGAAACTCACTCAAAATCACTCAGATTACTTTGTATTTGGGCACAGACACTTGCCTTTAGAAATTAAATTACAAGAAAATTCAACCTATATTAACTTAGGCGATTGGATTACTTATTTCACTTATTTAGAGGTTAACAAAAATGAATTAAAATTGTTAAAATTCGATAAGAATTCCCTTTAAAATCAACAAAAACTTACAAAATCTTTAACCTACTTTTAACAAACTCCAGTATGTTTAAATTGTAGATTTGTTTTCAATCGAAAAGTAAATCTAATACAATATATAATGGATGTAGATGTAAGAGCAATAAACGAAAAAATCGAGAGAGAAAGCGCGTTTATAGATATTTTAACCTTAGAAATGAACAAGGTTATTGTTGGGCAAAAGCAAATGATAGAAAGTCTGTTAATTGGTTTGTTAGGAAACGGACATATTTTGTTAGAAGGTGTACCTGGTTTGGCAAAAACCTTGGCTATTAACACTTTATCTAAGGCAGTACAAGCAAGCTTTAGTAGAGTGCAGTTTACACCAGATTTATTACCTGCAGATGTTGTTGGAACCATGATTTATAACATGAAACAAAACAACTTCGAAATTAAAAAAGGACCCATTTTTGCAAATTTTGTATTAGCAGATGAGATTAACAGAGCACCTGCAAAAGTACAATCTGCTCTGTTAGAAGCCATGCAAGAGCGCCAAATTACTATTGGAGACGAAACTTTTAAGTTAGACGAGCCTTTCTTAGTAATGGCAACCCAAAACCCTGTAGAACAAGAAGGTACTTACCCTTTGCCAGAAGCACAAGTAGACCGTTTTATGTTAAAAGTGGTTATAGATTACCCACGTTTACAAGATGAACAAGTAATTATGCGTCAGAATTTAACAGGTGGTTTTGCAACTGTAAATCCGGTTATTTCTGTAGACCAAATTATAAAAGCAAGGCAAGTTGCAAGTGAGGTTTATATGGATGAGAAAATAGAAAAATACATTTTAGATATTATTTTTGCAACACGTTATCCAGAAAAGTACAACTTAGCAAACCTTAAAGATTTAATTAGTTTTGGAGCCTCTCCTCGTGGAAGCATCAATTTAGCAAAAGCAGCAAAATGTTATGCCTTCATTAAAAGAAGAGGTTATGTAATTCCAGAAGATGTAAGGGCTGTAGTTACAGATGTTTTACGCCACAGAATTGGTATTACTTATGAAGCTGAAGCTGAAAATGTAACCTCTGTAGACATTATTAACTCTATAATTAATGAGGTTGAAGTACCTTAAAATGTGTAATCGTGTAATTGTTTAAATGTTTACAATTACACAGAACCCACAATTACACCTTTAAACAATTAAACCATTACACGTTGCAGACTAAAGAAATACTCAAAAAAGTTCGAAAAATAGAAATTAAGACAAGACGTTTGTCTGATCATATTTTTGGAGGCGAATATCACTCGTCTTTTAAAGGGCGTGGTATGACTTTTTCTGAAGTGCGCCAATACCAATTTGGAGATGATGTTAGAGCCATAGATTGGAATGTTACTGCACGTTATAACGAACCTTATATTAAAGTTTTTGAAGAAGAAAGAGAGCTTACCATGATGCTTTTGGTAGACGTATCTGGCTCAGAACACTTTGGGACTTCCAATCAATTTAAAAAAGATACCGTTACAGAAATTGCGGCAACACTGGCCTTTTCTGCAACTCAAAATAATGATAAAGTAGGTTTAATTTTATTTTCTGATGATATAGAACTTTTTATTCCGCCGAAAAAAGGAAAAAGCCATGTTTTAAGAATTATTAGAGAATTAATAGAATTTAAACCAAAAAGTAAAAAAACAAATATTTCTGAAGCACTTAAATTTTTATCGAGTGTAATGAAAAAACGAGCTATTGTGTTTATGTTGTCTGATTTTATGGATGATGATTATGAAAAAACATTAAAAATAGCAGCTAAAAAACACGATTTAACAGGTATTAGAATTTATGACAAACATGATGAAGAAATTCCTAATTTGGGTGTAGTACCTATGTTAGATGCTGAATCTGGTGTTGTTAATTTGGTAAATACAAGTTCTAAATCGGTAAGAAAAAGTTACAAAACCAATGCACTTCGTTTAAACAATTATTATGTAGATATGTTTAAAAGAAGCGGTGCAGGAAGTGTAAACACCAGAGTAGATGAAAATTATGTAAAAAAATTATTAGGTTATTTTAAGCATAAAGGAAGGTAAAGAGCCCTTCTTAATCTTCCCAAAGGGAAGAAACACTCAGATGTAAAAAAAATAATTGTAAATAAAAGAATTTTATAAAAGTTGAAAATTAGAAATAAACATAAAGAGTTTCAAAAAATAGCAACAAAAACACAGGCCAAACGTCCTCTCTCTTTTGGAGAGAGGATTGAGGTGAGAGGCTTTTTGTTTTTTGTTTTTGTATTCTGTTTTTTGACTGCCTTCGCCCAAAAACCAATGGTTGAAGCCAAAATTGATACTACCAATATTAGAATTGGAGAGCAATTCAATTTAAAAATTAGTGTTGATGAAACACAGAATGTAATCATCCCAAAACTAATTTTAAAAGGTTTAGAGATAGTAGATTCTACACAAGTGGATACTATTAAAAATAGTTTAATTCAGAAATATATTTTAACAGGTTTTGATAGTGGTGCATTTTACATACCTCAACAACAAATATTTGTAAAAAATCAAGCATATTTAACAGATTCTCTTTTGGTAAATGTAGCTACAGTTGCTGTAGATACTACAAAAGTTAAAAAATTTCCTATCAAAACTATTAAAAGTGAACCCTATACTTTTGATGATTATAAAATCTACATTTATATAGCATTAGCAATTTTAGCCATTATTGCATTCTGGATTTATTGGTTTGTAATTAGAAAAAGAAAGGAAGAAGTTGAGGCACCAACTTACAGAACTTTACCACCTTATGAAGAAGCCATTATTCGCTTAAATGAATTGGATGAAAAACTATTATGGCAAAACAATAAAATTAAAGAATATTACTCTGAACTTACAGAAATTGTTCGTGGTTATATAGAAAGAGAGTTAAATGTGCCTGCTCTAGAAAATACTACAGATAATATTTTAGAAATGCTACGCGATTTTAAACACGCAGAAACTATTACTACTTCTCAAGAAACTTTAGATAGATTAAAAAGTCTATTAAGGGAAGCAGATTTAGTAAAGTTTGCAAAGTCTAAACCAATGGCAATTGAGATTGAAGATGATAGAAAAGATGCAGAACATATTATTGGCAATTTAAAGCCAAAACCAATAATCGAAGAAAAAGAAGAGGATGAACTGGAGTAATTTCGAATTTTATAGTCCTGAGTTTCTGTGGTTGCTAATTTTGATTCCATTGTTAGCAATTTGGCACTTTTTTATGCGTAAAAAAGACAGTGCTGTTTTAACTATGCCAAGTGTTAAGGGGTTTAAAACAACCTCTATTGTAGCCAAATTAAAACCAATTTTATACTTGTTAAGATTGTTCGCTTTAGCAGCTATAATTGTTGCTTTAGCAAGACCAAGGAATGTTTCTGTAAGCAAAAAAACAAAAACCAATAGAGGTATAGATATTGTTATGGCAATAGATGTTTCTGCAAGTATGTTGGCTAGAGATTTAAAACCAAACCGTTTAGAAGCACTTAAAAAAGTAGCCGTTAATTTTGTAGATAGAAGACCAAATGATAGAATTGGTATTGTAGTTTATGCAGGAGAAAGTTTTACACAAACTCCAATTACAAGCGATAAAGGCATTGTAAAACGTACAATTTCTGAATTGAAATGGGGCCAATTAGAAGGCGGTACAGCAATTGGAATGGGCTTAGGTTCTGGAGTAAATAGATTAAAAGAAAGCAAGGCAAAAAGTAAGGTAATTATTTTACTAACAGATGGTGTAAATAATTCAGGAAATATAGACCCAAGAACAGCAACAGAATTAGCCAAAGAGTTAGAAATTAAAGTATATACTATTGGAATTGGGACAAATGGAATGGCAGATTTTCCTTGGAGTAGAGATCCAAGAACAGGAAAATTAAATTTTAGAAGACAAAAAGTAGAAATTGATGAAAAACTGCTAAAAGATATTGCTTCAGAAACAGAAGGACAATATTTTAGAGCAACAAATAACGAATCTTTACAAGAGATTTATGATGAAATTGATAAGCTTGAAAAAACAAAAATAGAAGAATTTAAATATTACAATTATCAAGAAAAATTTAGAATTTTCGTTTTATTAGGTTTAGGTTTTTTATTGATAGAGTTTTTGTTGAGAAATACAATATTTAAAAGTTTTATATAAAAAGCATACAAACATCTCGATTCAAATTTGATGAAAAATCAAATTAACTCGATGTGACATTATAATAAAGAGCATTAAAGTAAGAGTATGAGTTTCTTCCCTTTGGGAAGATTAAGATGGGAAACAATGTACAGAATAGAAGAACCAATTTATTTTTACCTATTAGCAATTATTCCTGCAATGATTGTTGTTTTCTTGTTGGTTTTTTGGTGGAAAAGAAGAACACAGAAGAAATTTTCTGATGCAGAATTATTAAAAAAATTAGCACCAAATGCATCAACATTTAAAAATAGTTTAAAGCTTGTTTTTTTACTTTTAGGTATTGCCTTTTTAGTGATTGGATTAACCAACCCTAAAATGGGAACCAAACTAAAAACGGTTAAAAGAGAAGGTGTAGATGTTGTTTTTGCTTTGGATGTTTCTAAAAGTATGTTGGCAGAAGACATTGCCCCAAACAGATTAGAAAAATCGAAGCAAATAATTTCTAAAATTATAAATAGATTAGGTTCAGATAGAGTTGGTATTATTGTGTATGCTGGTAATTCGTATCCGCTTTTACCTATAACCACAGATCATGGTGCAGCAAATATGTTTTTAGCAAATGCGAATCCAGATATGGTTTCTAGCCAAGGAACAGATATTAATGGCGCTTTAGAATTGGCTAAAACTTTTTATAATAATGACGAGCAAACCAATCGTTTTTTAATTATTATTTCCGATGGTGAAGACCATCAAGAAGAAACCAAACAAGTAGCACAAAATTTAGCAAACGAAGGCGTTAAAATTTATACAGTTGGTGTAGGTACAGAAAGAGGTGGCCCAATACCAATGCGTTTAAATGGCAATAGAATTGGCTACAAAAAAGACAATAAAGGAGAAACTGTAATTACCCAACGTAAACCAGAAATATTACAAGGTATTGCAGATGCTGCAGATGGTAATTATTTAGATGGTAATGTTACTGAAAATCCTGTAAAAGAAATTGCAGAAATTATTGCCAATGCAGAGAAAAACGAATTTGAAACCAAGCAATTTTCAGATTATAAAGACCAATTTCAATGGTTTGTCGCTATTGGTTTGGTATTTTTATTAATAGATGTTTTCTTGTTTGATAAAAAAACAAAATGGTTAAAGAAAGTAGATTTATTTAACGAAGAGAAAAATAAAAAGTAAATCATTAAAATTATGAAAGCTTTTAAATACATACTAATTGTAGTTGCAATGCTATTTTCATCAAAAGAAATTGTAGCGCAAAAAGATACTATTGCACAACAAAGAACGGCACGCAAAATGCTAAGACAAGGTAATGAGCTGTATAAAAAACAGCAATTTACAGATGCATCTGTGGCGTATCAAAAAGCATTGGGTAATAATTCTAATTATGATAAAGCTTCCTATAATTTAGGAAATGCATTGTATCAAAATCAAAATTTTAAAGAGGCAATTCCGCAATTTGAATTAACCGCAAAAACAGCAACCGATAAATTTACCAAAGCAGAAGCCTATCATAATTTAGGCAATGCACACATGGAAGGTAAAAATTATGCAGGTGCAGTAGAAGCTTTTAAAAATGCTTTACGTAACAATCCTAAAGACGATGAAACGCGTTATAACCTAGCTGTTGCTCAAAAAATGTTGGATAAGCAAAATCAACAAAACAAAGACGATAAAAATAAGGACAAGAATAAAGACAAAAAAGATCAGGATAACAAAGATCAAGACAAAGATAAAAAGGACAAAAACCAAGATAACAAAGACCAAAAAGACAAGGACAAAAAAGACCAAGATAAAGACGGTAAAGGCGATAAAGACAAGGATAAAAAACAAGATCCTAAAAAAGATAAAGAAAATAAAGACAAGCAAAAGCCAAAACCACAAAAGGGTAAAATGTCTCCACAACAAATTAAGCAGTTATTAGAAAACTTAAATAATGAGGAGAAAAAAACCCAAAAGAAAATGAATGCTCAAAAAGCAAAAGGTAAAAAAGTAAAACAAGAGAAAGACTGGTAAATATGTTGTGTAATTGTTTATTTGTGTAACTGTTAAACGATTCAACATTAAAACCAATAGTTCTCAAACTAAGATAAAATTGACTAGAATTAAAAATTATATTTCAATGTTTTTGCATCAGTTTTTTTCCCCTTTGGGGAAATTAAAAGGGGCTATAGTTTTTGCATTTCTATTACCATTTTTGGTTTTAGGGCAAGAGGCTACTATAAAAACTAAAGTCAGTAAAAATAAATTGGGCGTAAACCAGCGTTTACGCGTAGTAATTTCTATAGACAAACAAGGTGGTGAGAACTTTACACCACCAAGTTTTCAGAATTTTAGAATCGTTGGTGGTCCAAGTCAATCTGTTAGCCAAAGTATTACATCTACGCCAAGTGGTAGAAAAGTAGTTTTCTCACAATCATACACATATATCATTCAACCTAAAAGAAAAGGAGAACTTACTATTGGTAGTGCTTCTGTAAAGATTGGTGGTAAAATTATAAAATCAGATCCTGTAAAGGTTATTGTTTTAGATGCTGTAGCAATTCCTAAAGACCCCAATGACCCTAATTATGTAGCACAACAAAACATACATTTGGTTGCAGAAATTTCTAAATCTAGACCTTATGTTGGCGAAGGTGTTTATGTAGAATATAGATTGTATGTAAGCGAAAATGTAAGCGTTTATGATACCAATGTAACAGAAGCACCAAAGTATAATGGCTTTTGGAATCAAGACATAAAAATTAGCAATTACCCAGTAAAAATGGGGAAATATAATGGAGAAGATTACAGGTATATTGTATTGCAAAAAGCCTTATTAATACCAACAAAAACAGGTAAACTTTCTATAGATCCTATGAAAATGGATATTGTAATAGGCGTACCTTCTGGAAGAGCAGACTTTTTTGGGAATGTAATTACTAAAAATGTTAGGAGAGAGTTTGCTTCTGCCAAAAAAATAGTATCGCCAAAAAGCTTACCTGTAGAGGGAAAACCAGCAAACTTTAATGGTGCTGTTGGTAATTTTAAGTTAGATGTAGCTTTAAGTAAAGAAGTTTTAAAAGCAAATGAAACTTCACAAATTAAAGTAGCCATTTCTGGTAAAGGAAATTTAAATTTATTTGAATTGCCAAAAGTTACCACGCCTGTAGAATTAGAAATGTATCAACCAGAAAGAAAAGAAAAAGTGTATGTAAATACTACTGGTATTTCTGGGAATGTTTCTGATACATATACAGTTGTACCGCAGTTTAAAGGAAAGTATAAAATACCTAGTGTTTCATTTTCTTACTTTAATCCAAAGCAAAAAAAATACAATACAATTACTACAAAAGATTTCTTTGTAGATGTACAAGAAGGTAAGGAATTGGTTACTGTAGACACCAATAGTGTTAGAAAAAGAGATGTTGTTGCTACTGGTAAAAACTTTAGATATATTGCTACCAAAACAACTTTTAAAGATGCTAAAACTGTAGATTTCTTTAAATCGAATTGGTTTTATATTTTATTATTATTACCATTATTAGCCATTCCTGTAAGCATAATTATTGGCAAAAGAAATGAAGCTAGAAATAGCGATATTGTTGGTAATAAATTAAGAAAAGCAAATAGGTTAGCAAAAAAATATTTATCGGAAGCCGAAAAACAATTGGGCAAAAAAGATGAATTTTATGAAGCTTTAGAACGTGCACTACACAACTATTTAAAGGCAAAATTGGGTATAGAAACTTCAGAAATTAGTAAAGAAAGAATTACTGAAATGTTGGCGGATAAAAATGTAGAAACTACTACGATAACTAAATTTATAGAAGTTTTAAAAAGCTCAGATTTTGCGCGTTATACACCGTTTACTGCTACAGAAATGAAAGCAGAATATGAACGCGCTAAAGAAGTTATTGTTCAATTAGATAAACAATTATAAAATGAAAAAATTATTGTTTTTATTATTGATAATTGCACATTCTGTTACAGGACAGCATGTAGATAGTTTGTTTGTTACTGCAAATACACTGTATAAAAATGGTGAACTAGAAAAAGCCATAGAAACCTATAAAGCTATTGAAAAACAAGAGTTAATATCGTCTGAATTATATTATAATTTAGGAAATGCTTATTACAAATTAAATAAAGTAGGGCCAACAATTTATTATTATGAAAAGGCTTTAAAACTAAATCCTTTAAATGAAGATGTGCGCAATAATTTAATATTCGCAAAACGTTTGGCATTAGATAATATAGAAGATGTGCCTAAAACTGTGCTTCAAAAATTTAATGCAAATTACCTGCAAAAACTATCTTATAATCAATGGGCTGTAGTTTGCGTGGTATTGTCTTTTTTAGCCTCACTCCTATTTTTGTTATTTTACTTTGCTGAAAATCCTTCTCTTAAAAGAATATATTTTACAGCAAGTAGTATTGGTTTTATTGCTTTAATCTTTTCTGTTTTTATAACATACAATCAATATAACTTTGCTAAAAATAATAAAGAAGCAATTATTTTTGCCGAAAAAACAGAAATTAGAAACGCACCTACCTTAAACTCAGAAGAAGTTTTTACTTTGCATGAAGGCACTAAAGTTATTGTTTTAGACGCTATTGATAATTGGAAAAAAATTAAAATTGCAGATGGTAAACAAGGTTGGATTATTGCTTCTGAAATTAAAGAATTAAATGAGTTGTAAAGCTTATTGAAATTTCATTTGATACTTTAATCATAAAAAAAATAACACATAATTTTACCTGAATTCGCAAAGTATATTTAAATCAAAATACTCTATGTGAAAGAAATACAAGGTACTCTTTATTGCTAATTTACAAGAAAATGCTAAAGATATTATACAATATGCAATAGCAGCAAGTAATGCTGCTAATGGTGCTTTAGAATCACTTCGTGTTAAAAAGCCAATTGAGGTTATAACCACAGAAAACCGCTTTCTGCCATGAGATTTCTTAATAAAGTATTTATTAAAACAGAGCAAAAAATATAATTGAAGAGCTTACGAAAGACAATTTTTCGTAGTAAAAAAACAATTGAATTTGGTAATTTAAAAATGTAATTGATAATTATAATCCGGATATTAAATTGTACTAGATTATGCCATAAATCATTTAAAAGCACACATAAATTAAGTGTATTAAAACATTTATTTTAGTAAAAAACTAAAATATTTAATTATAAACTTACCACTGTATTTTCCTGCTCTTTTTCATCAGTATCATCTTTTATAATGGAAGGAAATATGGCAGGAGCAATTTTCTTTACAGGTGCATATAAAATTGATTCTTCTAAGGTTTCTTTTTCAATAAACGGAATAGTATCATTCATTTTACTAAAAAAAATAAAAACTACACTTAAAATTAAACCTATTTTTAAAGCACCAAAAACACCACCTAAAATTTTATTTAAAATACCTAGAGAAGCAAAATCTGCTAGTTTTGTTAACATTTTACCTACCAAAGCAATTGCAACTATTATTACCACAAAAGTACCTGCAAAGGCTGCTAAAGAAATATACTCTTTACTCCAAGAAACAGATTCTTTTAAAAAATCTCCAATAAAAAAAGAAAAATGTATAGCGCCATAAACCCCACCAATTAAAGCCACTAAAGAAGCTACTTCTACAAAAAGACCTTTAATAATACCTCTTACAAAACCAAAAAGTAATAAAGCCGCTATAATGATGTCAAAAATATTCACAGAAAAAAATTTATCAAACCTACATATTTTTTTTAAGACTTAAAAATACACAACGTATCTTTGTACTATAAACCAATTGGCATGACAAAAGTAAGCGCATTAAAAGAAAAGTGGGATTTATTGGTAGTAAAGTTAACCAATCAATTTGCAGACGGAGACGAAATGAATATTGATGGAATTATTTATTTAATTGGCGTACAAGAATTGGGGCAAGGGCACAGAACTTTTAAAAAAGATGAAAAAGTAAACCTAATGCATATTGCTATCTGCAAACTTTTAGAACCTTATGGCTACTATGAATTTGATTATTTTGATGATGACAGTTGGCCACATTATAAAACACTTACTGCATTGCCAAATCTTAAAGCTGGCGAGCAAACCATTTTAATGAAAGAAGCCATTGTAAATTATTTTGAGAACTTAAAATTTATCTAAAACTACTAAATAGCACCTACTTTTCTTAGTAATTTAAGCAAGATTCGTTTCATAAAAAATTAGGTTTTATAGAATATTATGTTGCCATATACCTAATTTAACCAATAAGTAGTATTTTTGGTATACTTCTTGAAATTAGTATAACAAGAATTTAAAAAACGAAAATACCAATGAAAAAATTACTTATTTTTTTAGTTTTTACCACTACTTTTATACAAGCACAATACACAGTTAATGCCACAATAACAACCCCATTAAACACAGATTGGGTAATTTTATATAGAATTGATAATGGCAAACAAAAATTCGTAAAAAATACCACTATAAGAAAAGACACCCTTTTAGTTGAAGGTAAAAAACAAATAATAGGCACTTTTACTTTTACCTTACCAAAAAACACACCCAAAGGCTATTATAGAACTAGTTACAAAACAGAAGGCAATGGTTTTGTAGATTTTATTTTTAATAAAGAAAATGTACGCTTTGCTTTTCACCCAGATTACCCAGAACAAACTGCTATTTTTTCTGAATCTGAAGAAAATATTATCTATAAAAATTACTTAAATGAAATTACTACAAAACAGCAAATATTAGATTCTTTACAAATAAATGCTATTCAAAATCCTGCTTTAAGCTTAAGTAAGAACTACAAAAAAACACTTGCTGGTATTAAAAAAATTCAACAAAAATATTTAGAAAAAACAGAAGGTATGTATGTACAACCTTTTGTAAAAGCAACATTAAGAGCAAACCCTGAAGAGCTAAAAACTACCGTAGAAAACTATATGTCTAATATAACAAATACATTTTTTGACAATATGGATTTTTCTAACAAAACACTTATCAATTCTTCTTTCTTAATAAATAGAATTGCCGATTATATTTTTTACATAAATTACTCAGATAATAAAGAAAAGCAACAAGAACTGTATAAAAGTTCTATAAAAACGGTGTTTAGTAAAACAAAGGATATACTCTTTAAAAAAGAAGCTATTGTGTTTTTAATTGAAGAGTTTGAGGCTACTAAAAACTTAGAAATTATAGATTTTTTGTTTGAAAATTACTATGACAAACTTCCTAGAGGCTTACAAAACCAAGATTTTGTTGAAGAAAAAAAGACACTATTTGCCTCTGAAGTGGGTAGAATAGCTCCTGATTTTTCTTGGAAAGAAAACGGTAAAAAGTTAAACTTAAGCACTTTAAAAGGTGCAGAAAATTTTATTTTAGTATTCTGGAGCACAGGTTGCTCACATTGTTTAAAAGAAATACCAGAATTATATAACTATTTACAAGAAAACACCAAAGTAAAAGTAATCGCTTTTGCTATGGAAAGAAACAACTTAGCATGGAATAGTATGAAGGTAAACTTACCCAATTGGCACCATGTTTTAGGCTTAAATAAGTGGGAAAATAAAATAGCTAGAACCTATAATATTATGGCAACACCATCTTACTTTTTACTAGATAAAAACAAAAAAATTATTGCAAAACCAGAAGAACTAAAAGACTTAAAAAAGCTAGTAGAAAATTTAAAATAATTACATCTTGTATTATCTAGAGAACATTTTTTAGATTAAAAATAGAGAAAGGCATCCTCTAAATGTTCAATCTCTATTTTGTTTTTCTGATGAAGAATTGCAATAATATCAAAGCGTACTTCTACATCTAAATCTCTTTGTGAAACATAATAATCTATTGCAGAAACTAATAATTTTATCTTTTTTGCTTTTACAGCGTCTTGTGGGTCTTCAAAGTAATTAGAACTTCTTGTTTTTACTTCAACAGCAACTAAAACAGCCTCTTTTTGTGCAATAATATCTACCTCAGCTTTTATATATCTGTAATTGGTTTCTAAAATTTTGTAGCCTGTTTTTACTAGATATTCTACCGCAATTTTTTCTCCTTCTTTCCCTAATTCGTTGTGTTTTGCCATAGCTTTTTTCTTTTTAGTAAAAATAGTTAAATAATTATTAGCTTTAAATCAGCCAAATAAAACTGCAATATTAGATAAAGGACAGCTAAATTTTTTTCCCTTTTTTCCATTGAAAAGATAAGGCACTCTAAAAGAATAATTATAACAAATATTTTAGTTTTAAAAAATTTGGTTTCTCTATTTTTGTTATATGTCTCAAACTACATTAATTGCCTTTTTTAAGTATACAGGTTTTGTTAATAAATGGCAAGCCTTTACAAGAATGGGAATGCCTCCAATTCAGCAAAAAAAAGTAGAAGGTTTAACTTTTTTTAAACCTTTAGGCACAGGAAGTGGCAATGGATTTTCTATAAAACCAGATTTTTCTACATACGGTTTTGTAACTGTTTTTAATACTGAAGAAGAAGCCAAAAATTTTGCAAAATCTGAAGCTATGCTTCAATACAAAAAAAAAGCAGTCAATTTTAGCTTGGTATACATGAAAACAGTAAAAAGTCACGGAGAATGGAGCAAACAAAATCCGTTTAAAAGCAGTGTAAAGTTCGATAAAACCAAGCCATTAGCAGTAATTACAAGAGCCACTATAAAACCTCAATTAGCGCATAAATTCTGGAAATATGTACCATCTGTATCCAAATCTATGGATTCTTATAAAGAGTTGGTTTTTTCTAAAGGAATTGGTGAATTTCCTTTGTTAATGCAAGCTACATTTTCTTTATGGAGTTCTGCAGATGCTATGATGAATTATGCATACCAAAACCCAAGTCATGCAGAAATGGTAAAAAAAACTAGAGAATTGCAATGGTATTCAGAAGAGCTATTTGCCCGTTTTGAACCCTATAAAATAGAAGGTAATTTAATTCCTAGTTTTTAATATTAGTACAAACAAAGATTTTTTAATTACATATTTATTGTTTTAAAATGAATTTCCCTTTTAGTTTTGGGCAAAAAAGCTCACTTTTATTAATTTTCTTTTTTAATGGATTTTTGTTCTCTTTTTTACTATTAAGAAAAGGAATGTTGTTTAACAATAAAGCCAGCAAATGGTTAAGTTTTTTATTATTTTTGTGTGCACTTTATATTACTCCCTATATGTTGGGCTATGCAAATTGGTATACCCATAAAGTAACTAGAGAAATCTTATTTTTTGTGCCTTTTATGCAGGTTTTGTTAATTGGGCCTGTAATTTATTTTTATACAAAAAGCTCACTTAATATCTCTTTTAAGGTCTCAAAAAAGGAGTTTTTACATTTTATACCAGCACTACTTTATTTAATTTATAGTGTTATTATTTTTATTATTGATAAAGTTATTTTAGATGAATTTTACTTTTATGCAGATGGTAGAGATAAAGATTTGGCAAATTGGTATCAAATAATGGGCGTTATTTCTATGAGTTTTTATTTAATTTTAAGTTTACAACACTACTCAAAATATAAAAATTTAGTTTTTCAGAAAGTAAGTTTTGCCAATTCTATTTTATTTGACTGGATACAAAATTTTTTAATTGCTTTTTTAGCAATTATTATTTTAAGAGTTTTATTATTTCTTTTAAATCCTGAATGGGGCGAATTTGGTAGTCAGTTTTGGTATTATATAGTATTTTCTTTTGTAGTGCTTTATATAGCTATAAATGGTTATGCAAATGCAGTAAAAATGTCTTTTTTAAATGATGTAAATTCAGAAAATATAAACGTATTTTCTGAATTGGATAACGAAAAGGAAATAGCAAACCAAGCTTCAAATGAAAAAGAAATTGAAGTTTGGAAACATAAGATAATTCAGCTTATACAAGAACATAAAATTTACGAAAACCCAAAGTTAACCCTAGCAAATCTTGCAAATGAATTAGAAACCAACTCGAAAATAGTTTCAAATGTTATAAACACAGGATTTAATATGAATTTTAATGATTTTATAAATCATTATAGAATAGAAGCTGTAAAAGAAAAACTAAGTGAAGGCAAACACAAAACAACAACTTTATTAGGCATTGCTTTTGATGCCGGATTTAACAGCAAAGCCACATTTAACAGAGCATTTAAAAAAAGCACAGGATTATCACCCAAAGATTATCTTCAAAAAATATCTAAAAATTAGTCTCAAATCAAGATTTGAAGCGCTTCTACTCGAATTCTTTTTCATCTTTGTATTTAAATAAATACATCTACATGAAACTTTTTACTAACATAATAATACTTTTTTGTGCAATGTTATTATCTGCTCAAGAACCTGAATTCTCAGAAATCGATTCGATTTTAAATGCTAAGGTAAAAGAAAATCACCCTGGAATTGCTGTTGGAATTATAAAAAAAGGAAATATCATTTATGAGAACTATTTAGGTTTATCTAATCTTCAACATAAAATAAAGTTTAATAAAAAAACAAGATCTAATATTGCTTCTACGGCCAAACAATTTACAGCCTTAATGATTTTAAACTTAACACTAAATGAAAAATTGAGTTTAGAAGACGATATTAGAAAATTTCTACCAAAAATATATAAGAATGTAGCTCAAGAAATTAAAGTGAGACATCTATTAAATCATACTAGTGGTATACGCGATTATGTGGAGTTATTGGATTTAGAAGGAAATGTTTGGTGGCAAAGATTTGGATTAGATAATGACGATATTCTCAGATTAATTCAAAATCAAGAAAAATTAGGCTTTAAGCCTGGTACATATTACAGCTACAGTAATACAAACTATATTTTACTAACTAAAATTATTGAAAAAATATCGGGAAAAACTTTTAATGAGTATTCTAAAATCTTTTTTGAAAATTTAGGAATGAAAGAAACTTCTTTTGTAGAAAAGTATATGAGTGTAATTCCTAACAGAGCAAATCCATATTCAGATTGGGGAAGTGGAGAATGGTCGGAAGTTCCAACAGTTACCAAAACAAATGGAGAGGGTTTTTTGTTTACTACCTTAAAAGATCAATTAATATTTGAGAAGGCCATACAAAATGCAAAATATAATAATAATAATGTCTTATTAATAGAAAGTCAACAAACAATTCCAAATAGTGAAATTAAAACCTACGGTTTTGGTTTAGAAATACAAGATGTTTTAGGAAAAACATCAGTACATCATGCAGGAGGAACTTACGGATTTCATTCTCAAACTTTTAGGTTTCCAAATGAAAAACTTACAATTTTTATTATGAGTAATAATGGCAATATCAGTAGTAATTTAATTGCCAAAGAAATTGCAAAAATATTATTACCAAAAACAACAAATAATCCAAAATACAATGCTCTCTTTTACAAAAAAACAACCTCTAGTAAACCTATATCTATTCTAGCAAAATACACGTATCCTTTAGAAAATAAAATGGTAGAAATTATAAAAAAAGACGGAAAAACATTTTGGAAGGAAAAGAATTTTACTGTTGAAATGGTTTCTAAAGATAAAAATAACTTTTACTTTAAGAATAATACAAGTTTAAAAGTTAAGTTTTATCATGATAAAATGATAGAGTTTTATGCTTCAGGTAAAACAATGCAGTATACTAAAAGTGAAGCAAAATCTGCTTCATTTAAAGATTTAAAAGGGCTGTTAGGAAATTATTATAACAAAGAACTTAAAGTTGATTTTAATTTGAAAATGAACAAAAAAAAGGAGTTACAATTTAAATTATCAAGCAGTAAAAATTGGACAACTATTAAAATTTATAATAGGAACTACTTACAAGCCAACAATTATTTTTTAAAGATTAAAAGAGATAAATTTGAAAGAGTTTCTGAGATATTATTAACTTATGGTAGAGCCAATAACATTCGATTTATAAAGAAAACAAATTTAAAATATGAGCCTAAAATAGAGATAGAAAATGGCTCAATTCAGGTTACAACCATTGGTTCTAAAAGAGGAAATACTACAGATATATTATTAACCAAGAATGATATAAAAGGAAATGAAATTTGGTTTAAACGTTTTGGAGGCAAAAGTTGGGATAAGGCAAGCTCTGTTTTAGAAACTAAAAACGGATACTTAATTACTGGTTCTACAAGTTCTTATGGAGATGGAAATTACGATATGTTTATTATTAAGACAGATAAAAAAGGAAAGAAAATTTGGCAAAACACCTATGGAGATTTTTACAATGAATACGGTTTTTCAGCAGAAAAAACAGACAATGGCTATTTAATAAAAGGTACAAAACAAGAATGTAGTTCAAATTCTAACGTTTTTAATAGAAAATGCGCCACAAATGTTTGGTTTGTTACAATTGATAAGAATGGGAAAGAAATCTCTAATGCAATTTTAGAAGTGGTAAAAAACTAATTTTTAAAACCAAGTGTGTAATTATTTGTATTAATTTTAATGTCAATACTTCGCCCAAAAATTAAACTTCGATTATCTGCCTCATGCCCTGCAGGAAAATCAAACAAAACAGGAATATCTGCAGGAATAACCTCTAAAATTAATTGCTCAATACTACTTCCCCATTTTGTAGAGTTTTTTTTGATGGAAGACATGTCGCCAACAAGAACAGCATTTACTTTTGTAAAATAATTGGCACGTTTTAAACTTTGTAACATTCTATCTATGGAATATTTATACTCACCAATTTCTTCAATAAATAAAATTTTATTCTCTGTGTTTAGCTGACTTTTAGAACCTAACATTGAAGTTAAAATTGCCAAATTACCTCCTATTAATTGTCCTTCAATTTTTGTTGATGATAATGACCTGTTGTATTTTGAATTTACAACGCTATAATTTAAGTTTTTACCAAAAAGTGTTTTTTTAAAACTAGCAATTGTTTCAACAATTTCTTCTGGTTTTTGCTCTAAACTTGTTGCCATCATTCCGTGAATTGTTTCAAAACCTAAATTATTTATGTGATTGTGAAACGCAGTAATATCTGAATAGCCAATTACCCATTTAGGATTCTTTTTAAAGTTTGAAAAATCTAACATATCTAAAATTCTAACAGAACCATAGCCACCTCTTGCAGCCCAAATTGCTTTAATATTTGGGCTGTCTAAAGCATCTTGAAAATCTTGACAACGCTCACTATCAGTACCCGAAAAATGGTTATTTTGATTGAACATATTTTTACCTAAAACCACTTGTAAACCCCAACTTTCTGCCAGTTTTTTTGCCTTTTGCACAGTTGCTTTTCTACCTTTTAAAATTCCTGCAGGTGCAACAATTGCGATGGTATCTCCTGTTTTTAAATACGGTGGAGTTGTTAATTTTTCTTGTGCGTTTGTATTTAAAAAACTCAATAAAATTAAAAGCGCGAATAAATTATATTTCATTTTTATGTATTTTATGCCATCCTAAACCAAAAGTTAAACCTATACCAACATAAGATCTTTTAGCCAAATTTGCGTGTAATTTAATTCCAAAAGCGCGTCCAAAACTTGTAGGTTTGCCCACGGGCAGTAAGCCGTATAAAATTCTAAACCTTTCTTTTTTAGATTTAAACCAACTCACACCAAATTCTAAAGGAAAACCTACAAAAGATTCACTTGCAATAATATTGTTGTTTTTTCTTTGTTGATAGGTATTGTAAGAAAAACCACCAGAAAAATGATAAGAAGTACCCTCTTTAATAATCCTTTTTCCATATAACATAGAATATTCTCTAATTCTTCTACTTTCTACATCAACAGGAATAATAAAAAAGAAATCTATATCATCAAATTTTACAATTTCTAAATGTCTAAATGTAAAAAGATTATTTTTCTTTTGATAATTTAAACTGAATACACCTGTTAAACCTCTTAAAGAACCAATTGTATAGCCAAAACTTACGTCTGCAAAAACTATTGGGTTATTTGTTATATTTAAAGAGTCAAGCTTTTCTTGCGCTTTTATTGACGAAATTGTAATCAAAAATAAAATAAATATTAACAGTTTCTTTTTCAAAATAAGTAGTATTTGTGCTTTCTAAAAGTAAAACAATGTATTTCTTGTAAATGTATTAATTTCAATCGGTTTTAAAACTCCCTTTTTTGTACTTTTGCACTTCAATAATTAGTACAAAAATTTAAGAGAAACACTATGAGTGCTCCAAAAAGATATACAATTACAGCAGCGTTACCTTACACAAACGGGCCAATACATATTGGGCATTTGGCAGGTGTATATGTGCCAGCAGATATTTACGCACGTTATTTGCGTTTAACAGGTAATGATGTTGCTTATATTTCTGGTTCAGATGAACATGGAGCAGCAATACCAATGCGTGCAAAAAAAGAAGGTGTTTCTCCGCAAGTTATTATAGATAAATACCACACCATTATTAAAAAATCTTTTACAGATTTTGGTATTTCTTTCGATAACTATTCTAGAACTTCTGCTCCAATTCATCATGAAACAGCATCAGACTTTTTTACAAAAATGTATAATGATGGCGAGTTTGTAGAAGAAGTTTCTGAACAATTATATGATGCTGAAGCAAATCAGTTTTTAGCAGATAGATTTGTAGTGGGTACTTGCCCAAAATGTGGTTTTGAAGAAAGCTATGGCGACCAATGTGAAAGCTGTGGTACCAGCCATAATGCAACAGATTTAATAAACCCTAAATCTGCAATTACAGGAAATGTGCCTACCATAAAAGAAACCAAACATTGGTTTTTACCTTTAGATAAACACGAAGCTTTTTTAAGAGAATGGGTTTTAGAGGGTCATAAAAAAGATTGGAAACCAAATGTTTACGGACAAGTAAAATCTTGGGTAGAAGACGGTTTAAGACCAAGAGCTGTAACCAGAGATTTAGATTGGGGTATACCTGTACCTGTAAAAGATGCAGCAGGTAAAGTTTTATATGTTTGGTTTGATGCCCCAATTGGCTACATTTCTTCAACCAAAGAATGGGCAGCAAGAGAAGGTAAAAACTGGGAAGATTATTGGAAAAAAGATGATACTAAATTGGTACACTTTATAGGAAAAGACAATATTGTTTTTCACTGTATTATTTTTCCAAGCATGCTAAAAGCACACGGAGATTATATTTTACCAGATAATGTACCTGCAAACGAATTTTTAAACTTAGAAGGTAATAAGTTATCAACCTCTAAAAACTGGGCAGTTTGGTTGCATGAGTATTTAGAAGAATTTCCAAATCAGCAAGATGTTTTGCGTTATACATTAACTGCAAATGCACCAGAAAGTAAAGACAATGATTTTACTTGGAAAGATTTTCAAGCAAAAAATAATAGCGAATTGGTAGCTATTTTTGGTAATTTTATAAACAGAGTTGTAGTATTAACCAACAAATATTATGAAGGCATTATTCCTGCACCAAGCGATTTTTCTGAGATAGATGAAGATGTTTTGGCAGCTGTAAAAGAATTTCCAAATAGTATTGGAAAATCTATAGAACGTTACCGTTTTAGAGAAGCTAGCCAAGAATTAATGAATTTGGCAAGACTTGGAAACAAGTATTTAGCAGATGAAGAACCTTGGAAAGTAATAAAGTTAGATGAAGAACGCACCAAAACCATAATGTATGTTGCTTTGCAAATTGCGGCGGCTTTAGCAGTGGTTTCAGAACCGTTTATTCCTTTTACTTCAACTAAATTAAAAAGTATTTTAAATCTAAATGTCATTCCAACTGAAATGGAGGAATCTTTATCTTGGAAAGACGTAACCCAAAAAGATGTTTTAATACAAGAAGGGCATCAAATAAACAAAGCAGAATTATTATTTTCTAAGATTGAAGATAAAACCATTGAAGCACAATTAGAAAAATTACAGGCCACAAAAATTGCCAATGCTTCCTCTTCAGCACAGGCAAAAACGGTAGAACCTCAAAAAGAAACCATAGATTTTGAAGATTTTACAAAATTAGATATTAGAATTGGTACTATTTTAGAAGCTGAAAAAGTTGCAAAAACAAAAAAGCTTTTAAAGCTTAAAGTGGATGTTGGTATAGATACTAGAACTATTGTTTCTGGTATTGCAGAAAGTTTTGCGCCAGAAGATATTATTGGCCAACAAGTTTCTGTTTTGGTAAATTTAGCACCAAGAAAAATAAGAGGTGTAGAAAGCCAAGGCATGATTTTAATGACAGATACACCAGATGGAAAATTAGCTTTTATAGAGCCTGAAAAAGTTGTTAAAAATGGGCAACAGATAAATTAAGAATAATATTGAATTTTGGCATAATTATTGGATATTTGTGTTAAAATTGACAACTATGATGAATTTTCCTCCAAAAAAAAATGTTTTTTCTTTAATCCTTTTAACAACCCAAAATTCCAAAACGCTGAAACTTTTTAGTCTAGAAAAAGTAAAAATTGATAGTTTAAGAACAATTAAAATTACCCTATTTTTTATCTTTTTATCAGCAACTTTATCTGGGCAAGATAATGAAGAATTAATCTTTAATTCGTATAATAAATTTAATCAAGCTCCAAGAGAAATTGCTTACCTACATTTAAATAAATCTTCTTTTATAAAAGAAGAGTTCATTGGTTTTAGTGCATATATATTAAATAAAAGTACTAAAAAGACTTTAGTAGAAACATCCAACTTATACTGTTCCATCTTAGATGAAGAAAATAAGGTTATTAAAAGCAAACTTGTTTTAGTTAAAAAAGGTTTTGCGCACAATATCTTTAAAGTAGATAGTTTGTTTAAACCGGGTGTTTATAAGTTTAGAGCGTATACAAATTGGATGCGTAATTTTAATGAACGTAATTATTACGAACACTCTTTTTCTGTTTTAAATACAGAAGAGGAAGAAAAGGTAAACGTTGTCAATAACAATTACAACATACAAGTTTTACCAGAAAGCGGACACTTGGTTAATAATTTAAGCAATAATTTAGGTATTATTGTGAAAGATAATTTAGGCTTTGGTCTAAAAAATGCAAGCGGTAAATTAGTAGATAATTTAGAGAATTTAGTAACTAGCTTTACACTAAATAAGTTTGGTATTGCCAAAATACCTTTATTTCCAGAGAAAGGAAAATCATATAAAATTTTAGTAAATAACAAAGATAAAATATTATCTAAAAGGATTACAGATATCGATTTTCAAGGTTTTGTTTTTTCTGTAAAACCTTTAAGAGGTAAAGTAGGACTTCATTTTAAAACCAATAAAAGCACTTTACAAAACATAAAAAATAAATCCTATTTATTAGCAATACATAATGGGGATAAGATAAAAACGGTTAAATTTCAATTTAGCAATAAAACAGAATTTTATAAAATTTTTGAAAACGAAACGCTTTATAGTGGTATAAATATCTTTACAGTTTTTGATTTAGAGACCAAAAAACCTATACTAGAACGTTTATATTTTAATTATAATCATATTCCAAGAATTAGTACGCAAGATATTATTGCAGCTCAAGAAACAGATTCTGTTTCTGTAAAATTAAAATTTAGTAGAAAACAAGATTCTATAAATATACAAAACATAAGTATTTCTATTTTACCTAAACTTACCAAAGCGTATTCCATTAATTCTAATATTTTATCTCAAACATACTTAGAACCTTATGTAAAAGGATTTGTAGAAGATGCCGCTTATTATTTTAACAAACCAAACTTAAAAACAACATATAATTTAGACAATTTGTTAATTACGCAAGGTTGGAGTTCTTATAATTGGTATAATGTGTTTAAAGAAAAAAAGTATCCATACAAATTTGAGAAAGGTATAGAAATAACTGCCAATATAAATAATGATGGTTTCGTTAATTATCTAGCATTACCATTAAAAAACAGCAAAACAAAAATTTTTACAACAACAGATGCAGATAAAACGTTTACACATTCTAATTTGTATCCAGAAGATAAAGAAAAGTATAAAATAAGTCTATTAAATAGTAAATCTACTGCAGCTAAACCTAAACTATATTTGCAATTTAAACCAGCAGTTATGCCTAGTTTACAACAACTAAATTATCAAATACCTTTTAAGAAACCAGATTTTAAGAAAGAAAAAATAGACGCAACTTTATTATACAGTAATTTTAACGCTACTGAAGAGTTAGATGAAGTTGTTATAAAAGCTAACCTAGAAAAAAAGAGAAGAGAAAAACTATCAAACACTTCAGCTTCTAGTAGAATAGAGTTTTTTGACGATAAACTAAGCGATAGATTCCCTACCATAGAACTCTACTTAAGAACAAAAGGTTTTAATGTTTCTCAAAGTAGCAATTTAGGAACTTTTACAATAACAAACCAAAGAGTTAGTAGCCCTGAAGCTGGACCACCTATTGTAATTTTAGATGGTGTAAGGCTTACAGATATAGATATTTTACGTTTTTTTAGAATGGATATTGTAGATTATGTAGAAATAGACCAAATAGGCCTGCAATATGGTAGAACAGCATCAGGTGTAATAAATATAGTTACAGATCCAGTTAGAAGAGCATCAGAAAATAGTACAACTAAAAATAATGTTTCTACTTACAATTTTCCGTTAAGTTTTAGTACTCCTAAGAAATATTATACGCCAAATTATGTAAGCTATACCACAACCTTTTTTAAAGAATACGGTGCAATCACTTGGTACCCAAATTTAAAAATAGATACCAATGGTTTTGTTACCTTTAAATTTCCTAATAAATATAAAGGTTTGGTAAATTTATATATAGAAGGTGTTGTAAATAATAATTTTGTTTCAGAAATAAAAACTTTAAACGTAAAGTGATTTTTTTGGTTAATAAATAATAGCAAATGCTTAAAATAGCATACCACCCAATTTATAAATATGAATTACCAAAAGGTCATCGTTTTCCTATGGAAAAATATGACCTTTTACCTCAACAATTACTGCACGAAGGCACTTGTAGTGAGGAGAATTTTTTTGAACCAGAAATTCCAAATAACAAGCATTTTTTTACAGTTCATGATCCTGAATACTTTTTTGATTTATTAAATATTAAACTTACCCAAAAAGCAGCGCGTAAAATAGGTTTTCCTTTATCTGAAGTTTTAATTGAACGCGAAATGATTATTGCAGATGGCACAATAAAAGCAAGTGAGTTTGCATTAAAAAACGGAATTGCAATGAATATTGCAGGTGGCACACATCATGCATTTTCTAACAGAGGCGAAGCTTTTTGCATGTTAAATGACCAAGCTATTGGTGCAAAATATCTGCAAAATAACAAATTAGCAAAAAAGATTTTAATTGTAGATTTAGATGTACATCAAGGCAATGGGACTGCAGAAATATTTAGAAAAGACGCTACAGTTTTTACGTTTTCTATGCACGGCAAAAGTAATTACCCGTTTCAAAAAGAAATCTCAGACTTAGACATTGCCTTAGAAAATAACACAAAAGATGAAGAATATTTAAGACTATTAAAAAATATACTACCAAAATTAATACAACAAGAAAAGCCAGATTTTATTTATTATTTATGTGGTGTAGATGTTATTGAAACCGATAAACTTGGCAAACTAGCACTAACTTTAGAAGGTTGTAAAGAAAGAGATCGTTTTGTTTTACAAACCTGTTTTAATTTACAAATACCAGTTATGTGTTCTATGGGTGGTGGTTATTCACCAGAAATTAAAACTATTGTAGAGGCACATGCGAACACCTTTAGACTTGTGCAAGAAATTTACTTTTAAGAGATTTTAAGTTTTTTAGGTGAACGAATTATAAAATTACATTCGTCTATATTAAGTGGTTATAGAACTATAGAAAAATGCCTTTTGTCTAAAACTGTTGTTTTGTAATCTGAATAAATAGTAGCTTTGATTAAAATAGAAACAATAATTCAGTAAAATATTCAATAAGTTCTAAAATGACCTCTTAAGCATACAATTCAATTTAGTTCTTATTACTTTGTAAAGTCATCAAAACAATAAATTATTTTGATGGCTTTCTTTTTTATTTAAATTTGTACAGCTTAATTTTTGCGTACAATACTTAATTGGCGTTAAAATCAACAAAAATGAAAAAAATACTAGTATTACTATGTATTGCGACACTATTTTCTTGTGGAGCAAACAAAAATCTAAAAATCAAAGAAAAAACACTCAAAGGAAATTGGGTTTTAAATAAAATAGTTTACAGTAAAACCGGTAATTATAACGTTACTATTTTTAATGATACTACTAAAGATTGTTTAGAAGGTAGTACTTGGAAATTTGTACCAAATAACAATACTGGCATATACACTATAAATAATACAGACTGTAATTCTGGTGAAAGAGAGTTTATTTTTGTAGTACAAGAAGTAGATAAAATTTCTGGTTATTTTGACTTTCTTTTAAAACCAAAAAACAATAAAGATAATATTGGTTATAGGTTAGATTTAACAGAATTATCTGAAAACACAATGCAATGTAAACAACGTTTGTCTATAAACGGCGTTCCTTTTATTATTAATATGAACTTTACTAAACAATAACTAAAATGAAAAAAGTAACCATTTTACTATTAGCTTTAAGTCTTACTTTTAGTTTTACTAGTTGTGAGGCAACAAAAAATGCAAATAACAAACAAAAAGGTGCTGCAATTGGCGCAACTGCGGGCGCATTACTAGGTGCAATTATAGGAAATAACGTTAAAGGCAAAAACGGTGAGTTAGGCGCTGTTATTGGCGGTGTTATTGGCGGTGGTGCAGGTGTACTAATTGGTAAAAAAATGGATGACCAAGCAAAAAAGATTGAAACAGAAATGCCAGGCGCTGTTGTAGAAAGAGTAGATAACGGAATCGTTGTAACTTTTGATGAAAATAGTGGTGTGTATTTTGACACAAACAAGTCTAATATTAATGCGAAATCTAAAGAAACGTTACATAAATTAACAGAAGTTTTTAAAGAATTTCCAGATACAAAAATATTAGTTGCAGGGCACACAGATAGTTCTGGTAGAGATGATTACAACATGACTTTATCTGAAAAAAGAGCAAAAGCTGTAACAAATTATTTAATTAACGATGGTGTTTTAGGAAGTAGATTAGAAACAATGTGGTATGGAGAAACACAACCAAAATTTGATAACGCTACTCCAGAAGGCAGAGCTAAAAACAGACGTGTTAATATTGCCATTGTACCTAATGGAGATATGATTGAACAAGCTAAAAAAGAAGCAGGACAATAAAATCCCTTTAATTTCTTTTCAAAAAAAAAGCCGCTTTTAGCGGCTTTTTTTTATCCTAAAATTCTTTGTTCTTTCAAGTGACGTAATTTTATCATTTTGAGCGAAATGAAATGGAGTCGAAAAATCTATTCAATTAAATTGCTGCAGATTAGATTTCTCTATAAAGTAGAAATAATAAAATGAAAATATTTTCTGGACAACCACTTTTTTATCCTAAAATTGTTTGTTTTTTCAAGTCTTTTATAAATGGCTGGCTGTACAATCTCTTGCCTAAAGCTGCATTAATTGCATTCGCTACAGCACCACCTGCAGGTGGCAAACCTGGCTCACCCAAACCTGTTGGCTTTAAATTGTTTTCTACAAAATAAACCTCAACTTTTGGAGTTTCATTCATTCTTATAAGTCTATAAGTATCAAAATTTTTATATGTTGGCTTACCGTCTTTCAGAGAAAAATTAGCATACATTGCGTGGCCAATACCGTCTAAAACACCACCTTCTACTTGGTTTTTTGCACCTGTTGGATTTACAACAATACCACAATCTACAGCAACCGTTACCTTTTTAATAACAGGCAAACCATTTTTAATTTCTATATCTGCAATTTCTGCTACATGTGTATTGTGGCTATAATAAGCGGCAAAACCTTGGTAGATTCCTGCAGCAACTTTTCCCCAATTTCCTTTCTCTCTTACCAACTCTATAACATCTTTTGTTCGCTTGCCAGAATATTGTATTCTTTTGTCTTTTTTAGAATCTATATTTTCTAATAAATTTAATCTTAACTGAATAGGATCTGTATTTAATTCTGTAGCCAATTCGTCAAAAAAAGTTTGCTCTGCAAAAGCTAAAAAATTAGTGTAAGGAGCTCTCCAAGCACCAGTTGTAACATTACTCTTATAATTACCAGTTTCTACTTTGTAATTTGGTATACAACCCGCAGGAAAAAAGTGTGCAATAGAACCATACATATTTCCATTTATTGAAGCCTCTTTTAAGTGATACCCTAAAACTTTACCATCTTTTAAAGCTGCTGAAATCTTGTATTTTGTAGACGGTCTGTAAATTCCTGTAGTCATATCATCTTCTCTAGTGGAGATTAATTTTACAGGTTTTTGTATTTTATTTGCAATTTCCGCTACTTCAAAAACAAAATCGCCATACAAACGTCTACCAAAACCACCACCCATTCTAGTCATTTCTAAATGAATTTTATCTTGAGCAAAACCAAACATTTTACCCACAACATTTGCTGCAGCTTCTGGCGTTTGAATTGGCCCAACCAAGTGTACTTTTTCTTTGGTAATATTTGCATAAAAATTCATGGGTTCCATACAATTGTGTGGTAAAAAAGGAGCACTGTATGTTTTTTCTATCACCTTATCTGCATTGGTAAATGCTTTTGCTACATTACCATCTTCTCTTCTAACTTTACCTTTTGTATCATTTAAAATACCATTTAAAACTTCTTCATGCTTTTCTGTACTTTCTAAAGCAGTAATCGTTTTCCATTTTGCTTTAATTGCTTTTTTACCTTTTATAGCAGCCCAAGTATTTTTGGCAATTACCACCACTTTATCTGAGCTAGACAAATTGAAAGACCAATTTTTTTCGCCCGATTTTTTAAAATCACGTACTTTTTCTCCTATAGTAATTACATCTATAACACCAGTTACTTTTTTAGCTGCTGTAGCATCAAAAGAAACCAATTCTTGCCCAAAAGCAGGTGGCCTTAAAACAGTGGCATACACCATACCTTCTGCCTTATAATCTAAACCATACAAAGGTTGGCCAGTAACTATTTTATGCAAATCTACATTTACAGCATCTTTACCAATAATGGTAAAATCTTTTAACTCTTTTAAGGTTACTTTTTCTGGTACTTCTAATAAAGCAGCTTCTTTTACTACATCTCCATAACCTAAAGTATCTCCATTATTGTTTGTTATAATTCCGTTAGCAACTTTTAAAGTACTTATATCTACTTGCCACTTATTGGCTGCTGCTTGCATTAGCATTTGTTTTGCTGTGGCACCTGCTTCTCTTAAAACAGACCAACTACTTCTAATAGATTGACTACCACCAGCTACTTGCCTTTTAAAGTTTTTGGTATCTAAATCTGCCTGTGCAACTGTTACATTTTGCCATGCAACATCTAACTCTTCTGCAATAATCATAGGCATAGACGTTTTTACACCTTGGCCAATTTCTGGATTTGGAGAAAAAATAGTAACAAACCCTTCTTCAGAAATTTTTATATACGCATTAAAATCGTTAAAATTTAAATTGGCAATATCTACTGGCATTTTAGCTTCTGGCTTGCAAGCCGTAAGAAAGTTAAAACCAATTAACATACCACCACTTGCTAAAACAGATGTTTTTAAAAAGTTTCTCCTGCTAAAGTTATCTTTTTTATGTAGTTTCATATTATAAGTTTTTAGAGGCTAATTTTACTGCTTTTTCTATTCTATTGTAAGCGGCGCATCTGCAAATATTACCATGCATGGCATTTCTAATTTCTTCTTCAGTAGGGTTTTTATTTTCCGCTAAAAAAGCGGAAGCTGTCATTATTTGTCCTGCTTGGCAGTAGCCACATTGTGGTACATCTATTGTTTCCCAAGCTTCTTGTACAGGATGTTTACCATCTGTAGACAAACCTTCTATTGTTGTAATTTTTGTACCATCTAAAATAGAAACTTGCATTTGGCAACTTCTCATTGCAACACCATCTATATGCACAGTGCAAGCACCACATTGTGCAATACCACAACCAAATTTTGTACCCACTAAATCTAACTCATCTCTTAAAACCCATAACAAAGGCGTATCTTCATCTACAGTTACTTGGCGTTGTTGTCCGTTTACATTTAGTGTGTAATTTGGCATAAGTCTTTTACTTTAAATTAATTGAGTCAATTTACAAAAAAAAGACTGTTTTCATTTCAATTACAAAAAAATGCTTACCTTTTATGACGTTTTTAACAAGTTTCTTAGTACAAATTAAACCAAACGCATTTGTTTTAGTCTAAAAAATATGAAATCAGCACACGTACAACATTTATATAATAGAATTGGCTTTGGTATTTTACCAGACCAACTAAATCAGCTTGCTGCAAAAAGCAAGCAAGAAGTTGTGGCTTCAATTTTTGCTGATGTAAAACAACCTAAACTTCTTAAAGTAGATTTATCTTTTTTAAAAGAATTAAAACCTGGCGATTTAAAAAACAAGGAAAAAAGACAGGAAATTAGAAAGAAAAGCAGAAGAAAAGTAAATGAATATTCTGTAGCTTGGGTAAAAAGAATTCTAAATCCTACAGATGTTTTTAGAGAAAAAATGACGCTTTTTTGGGCAAATCATTTTGTTTGCGATAGCAGAAACAATGTGCTTTTTACACAAAACTATAACAATTTACTACGTAAAAATGCCTTTGGAAACTTTGTAAGTTTTACAAAACAAGTTTCTAAAGATGCTGCTATGTTGGGTTATTTAAACAACAAACAGAACAAGAAAAAAAGCCCGAATGAAAATTTTGCAAGAGAATTAATGGAGTTGTTTACTTTAGGTGAAAACAATTATTCTGAAACCGATATAAAAGAATCTGCTAGAGCTTTTACAGGTTATAATCACAATTTTAGAGGAAAATTTATCCTTAGAGAAAACCAACACGATACTAATGATAAAACCTTTTTTGGTAAAACCGGTAATTTTAATGGAGATGATATAATAGACATCATTACACAGCAAAAGCAATGCGCACTTTTTATTTCAGAAAAAATATACCATTATTTTGTAAATGAAGTAAGTAATAAAGCACACATAACAGCCATGGCCAACGTTTTTTATAAAGATTATAATATAGAAAACTTAATGCGTTTTGTTTTGTTATCAGATTGGTTTTATAATGAAGAAAATATAGGTTCAAAAATAAAAGCGCCCATAGACTTTTTAGCAAGCATACATAAAATTGTGCCTTTTGAATTTGAACAACCTAAACAAATTTTATTGGTACAACGTTTATTAGGGCAAACTTTATTAAAACCACCCAATGTTGCTGGTTTTAAAACTGGCAGAAGCTGGATTGATAGCAACACCTTAGTAAAACGTTTGCGCTTGCCATCTATCTTATTAAATAATGCAGAAATTACATATACAGATTTAGGAGATGAAGAAAGTACGCTTCCTAAAAAAGATAAGAAATTAAAAAGAAAAACCTTTATTAAAACACAAACTGATTGGTTAACATTTGAAGAAAACTTCAAAAGCACAAACAATAAAACATTAATTTATAGTGTTTTAGGTTCAAACATAAATAAAGGAACATCAGAATTATTAGAAGAAAATTTACATATTCCAAAAAAAGATTTTTGCATTCAGTTGCTGTCTTTACCTGAATTTCAACTCTGTTAAATCAAAAAAATATATGAAACGTAGAGATTTTTTAAAGCAGACAACTTTTGCATCGGGTATGTTTTTTGTACCACAATTTTTAAAAACTTTTGAGCAAATTCCTAAGGAAATCAGTAGTTATAAAAAAGTAGTAATTATTCAATTAAAAGGTGGTAATGATGGTTTAAATACTATTGTGCCTTTTAGAAATGATATCTATTACCAAAAACGCCAAAATATTGCGTTACAAAAAAACGAACTCATACAACTTACAGACAATATTGGCTTACACAAAAGTTTACAACCCTTGCAAAATTTATATGACAATGGTTTTTTAAATATAATTAATAATGTTGGTTATCCTAACCCTAACTTATCTCATTTTAGGTCTACAGATATTTGGCAAACAGCAAGCGATAGCAACCAATATTTACAAAATGGTTGGGTAGGTCGTTATTTAGATTATACCAAAGCAAACCCAACAAAAGCAATAGAGGTAGATGAAGCTTTGTCTTTAATGCTAAAAGGAAAAACCAAAAATGGTTTGGCTGTAACAGATGCTAAAAGTTTGCACAATTCTTTACGAGAGCCTTTTTATAAAAACGTAATTACTGCAAATAAAGATGCACATTTAAACGAGCATAATTTAGGGTATTTGTACAATACTATGATTGATGCAAAATCTTCTGCAAAATATATTTTTGAAAAAACTAAGGTAAAAACAACGGCTAACAATTACCCGAAAAACAGTTTTGGTAAACAACTAAAAACCATTTCTCAGTTTATTAATTCCGGTTTAGAAACACAAGTCTTCTATGCGGGCTTAACCGGTTTTGATACCCATGCAAATCAGCAAAACACACAAACCAGATTATTAAAAACATATGCTGAAAGTATGGCCGTTTTTATAAATGATTTACAAAAAAATAATACTTTTAAAGATGTACTTGTGCTTACGTTTTCAGAATTTGGCAGACGTGTAAAACAAAACGACTCTAGAGGTACAGACCATGGTACAGCCAATAACGTGTTTATAATGGGGCAAAATTTAAAACAACAAGGTTTTTATAATAAATTACCCGATTTAAGTAATTTAGATAAAAATGGTAATTTAAAACACGAAATAGACTTTAGAGAAATTTATGCTACTATTTTAGACAAATGGTTGGCAGTAGATAACAAAGCCATATTAAACAAAAAGTTTTCTAATTTGAATTTTATCTAATTTTTTAAGTTTAAAAACTTTAAGAATATGCCAGTTTTACCAAAGTTTTATTTTTAAAGTTGATAAAAGTAGCTTATAAAAAACCGGTAATTACTTAAGGAACCTCATTTTGCAGAAAATCTCGGGCAGTTTTTTCATCTTTTTTTAATTGCGCAATTAAATCATCTACAGAATCGTATTTATGCTCATCTCGCAAAAAATATAGTAACTGTATGGTTAAATTTTCGCCATATAAATCATCATTAAAATCAAAAAAATGTACTTCTATGGTTTGATGATTTCCGTTTACGGTTGGTCTGCTACCAATATTCATCATGCCAAAAATAGTCTTATTTTTAATACTAGATTTTACAACATAAACCCCTGTTTTTGGTATTAGTTTATAGCTTTCTTCCACATTTATATTTGCTGTAGGAAAACCAATCTTGCCACCTAATTTCTTACCATTTACAACAACGCCATTTAATGTAAAAGAATAGCCTAAATAGTTGTTTGCAGTCTTTAAATTGCCACTGTGCAATGCGCGCCTAATTTTTGTAGAGCTTACAGAAACATCATCTATATCTTGTGCATGAATTTCTTCTACAGTAAAATCATATAAATGGCTATATTCTGTTAACTGTTCTATATTTCCTTCTCTGTTTTTACCAAAATGATGGTCGTAACCAATAATTAGTTTAGAGATGTTTAATTTATTTACTAAAGTATCTCTCACAAATTCTAAAGCAGTTGTTCTAGAAAACTCTTCACTAAAAGGGTGTATAATTAAATAATCTAAACCTGTTTTTTCCAATAAATTTTCACGCTCTTTTATGGTGTTAATCAGCTCTATTTTAACATCTTTTTGTAATACCATTCTAGGATGAGGAAAAAAGGTAAGTAAAACCGATTTTTTATCTGCCTTTTTAGACTCTAAAACTAATTTCTCTAGTATTTTTTGATGTCCAAAATGCACACCATCAAAAGTACCAATAGTAACAAAAGTTTGGTCTTTAGCATAAAAATCTGCAATGGAATTGAATGTTTTCAAAAAAGAAATTTTATTATACAAAGGTACAATAAGTAATGCTTTTTTTTGAATGAAAACAAAAGTAATTACTATTGCCTAAATACAAGTTTTAGGTTGTTTTTTTGATAAAGTCATAAAATAAAGCATCTATTTATAAATTATTCAAAAAAAATTGTACTTTGCATGTAGTTAACAAATTAATTCAAATTATGATAAAAAAGATTTTATTAATCGCATTTATAGCTTTAAATAGCGTTGCAATGGTTGCACAAACCACTGTAACAGGTATAGTTACAGATGTTAAAACAGGAGAAACTTTACCTGGGGCCAATATTAAAATTGAAAACAAAGCTGTAGGAACTACTACAGATTTTAATGGAAATTTTGTATTAGAAACAGGTGAAAAGCCACCTTTTACCTTAGAAATCTCTGTTTTAGGGTATAAAATGGAAAAAGTACAGATTACTAAAGAAAAACAAAAAATCACAGTAAAACTAACGGAAAACGAAACTTCTTTAGATGAAATTGTACTTTCGGCATCTAGAACGCCAGAACGTATTATGGAATCTCCGGTAACTATTGAGAGGTTAGATGCTAGAGCAATTAAAAACACCTCTGCACCTTCTTTTTACGATGGTTTAGAAAACCTAAAAGGGGTTGATGTAAACACCAACAGTTTAACTTTTAAGTCTGTAAATACAAGAGGTTTTGCAACATTTGCCAATACCCGTTTTATGCAATTGGTAGATGGTATGGACAATTCATCACCAGCATTAAATTTTGCTATTGGTAATTTATTGGGAATGTCTGAATTAGATGTAAACACAGTTGAATTATTACCTGGTGCAGCATCTGCTTTATATGGTGCAAACGCATTTAATGGTATTATGTTTATGACTAGTAAAAGCCCTTTTGATGACCAAGGAATTAGCGTTGGTTTAAAAGGAGGAGTTACTAGCCAAAACGCAGGTGGAAACAATGAATTTACAGATTTTAATATTAGAATGGCTTATGCTTTCTCAGATAAATTTGCGGCAAAAGCAACTTTATCTGTGTTAAATGGTACAGATTGGTTTGCTACAGATTATAGAAATACAACTGTAGGTTTAAGAGGAGCTGTCTTAGCACCCGGAGATAGAAATACAGATAACAATTTTAATGGAGTAAACATTTACGGGGATGTTGCTGCTGTAGATTTAGGTGGTGCTATTGGTAGAGTTAGTAGAACAGGTTATGAAGAAAGAGATTTAATGGACTACGATGTAGAAAGTGTGAAATTTGGAGGGTCATTAAATTATAGACCTTTTGGAGATGATCGTTTAGAAATAATTTGGAATTCTAAGCTGGGTACTGGAACAACACAGTATTTAGGTGGTCAAAAATATAGCATTCAAAATTTTTTCTTACAACAGCATAAATTAGAAGTTAAAGGAAATAACTTTTTTGTAAGAGGTTATGTAACTAGCGAAAATGCAGGTGACTCTTTCAATACGCTTTTTGCAGCCTTAAACGTAAATAGAGCGTGGAGCTCAGACCAAAATTGGTTTGGAGAATATGCTGCTGCATATTTAGGCGCTGTTCCTGGTGTAGATGCTTCTAGCCATGCTTCTGCAAGAGCTTTTGCAGATAGAAACAGATTAATTCCTGGCACTCCAGCATTTGAAAACGCATTAAATAAAGTAATTTCAGATCCTGATTTATTAACAGGAGCATTATTTAGAGATGAAACGAAGTTATATCATTCTGATGCTAATTATAATTTTAAAGATCAAATTGAGTTTGCAGAAATTCAAGTTGGTGGTTCTTACAGAAGGTACTCTTTAAATTCTTTTGGTAGTATATTTACAGATGCAGATGGACCAATAGATTATGATGAATATGGTGTTTACACACAAGCACAAAAAAGCTTTTTAGAAGAAGATCGTTTAAAAGTTACAGCTTCTTTACGTTATGATAAAGCACAAAATTTTGATGGTAATTTTTCTCCAAGAGTATCTTTAGCTTATGCAGCAGGAGAAAATAAAAATCAAAATTTTAGAGCTTCTTTTCAAACAGGTTTTAGAAACCCAACTACACAAGACCAATACATAGGTTTAGATGTAGGTAATGCAATATTAGTTGGTTCTGCACCAGATAACTTAGACAATAGAATAGAGTATTTAGATGCTAGTGGTAATACACAATCTTTACTTATTAGAGATGCTTACGAAAACTCTTTCACCATAGAAAGTGGTGGTACAGTTGCAGCAGAAGTAGATTTAGTACAACCAGAAAAAGTTACCGCTTTTGAAGCAGGTTATAGAGGTTTGGTAAATTTAGGAGAATCTAAAGTTACTATAGACTTAAGTGCTTATTATAATCAATATGAAGATTTTATTGCCAACAGAAATGTGTTAACACGTGGTACAGATAATGCTTTTAAAGTTACACAAGTATATACAAATACAGATGCAAACATTAATTCTTATGGAGCAACAATTGGCGTAAATACAAAAATTTTAAAAGGTTTTAACTTAGGTTTTAATTATACTTATGCTAAATTTGAATTTGATCAAGCATCAGACCCAAGTTTTGAAGCAGGTTTTAATACTCCAGAACACAAAGTAAAATTACAATTTGGGAAGCCAGATTTATTTAAAAACTTTGGCTTTAATGTAAACGCAAGATATCAAACAGAATTTTTATGGGAATCTACATTTGTAGATGCTATGATTGGAGAAAGAGTGGTATTAGATGCACAAATTAATTATGCAGTACCTTCTTTAAAATCGATCTTTAAAATTGGTGGAGCAAATTTAACAGGTCAAGAGTATTTAAGTGCTCCTGGTGTTGGTGCAATAGGTTCTCAATACTACATTTCTTGGACAATTAACAATTAAAAATATAACACTTTATGAAAAATTATAAATATATAGCATTGTTTCTCTTAGCTATGGGCTCAATATCTTGTGAAAACACGGATTTTGATCCATTACCAGCGGAGGCAGAAGCACCATTTGTAGCCTTAAATACTAATGGGATAGATTTCTCTAGGTTTGTATCTGTAGGAGCCTCTTTTACAGCAGGTTTTACAGATAATGGCTTATTTATTGCTGGTCAAGAAAACTCTTTTCCCAATATATTAGCTACAAAGTTTAATACTACGTTTAACCAACCTTTAATGAATGATAATTTTGGTGGTTTAGCAGTAGGAGGAAACAGAATATTAGAGCCTAGATTTGTGTTTGGTGGATCTGGACCAGTACCTTTAGAAAGTGTAATTGGTGGGGTAACTGTAAGTACAGATATTGTTTTAAACAACCCAACAGGACCGTTTAATAACTTAGGAGTACCAGGTGCAAAAAGTTTTCATATGATTGCACCAGGTTATGGAAGTTTGGCTAATTTTCCTGCGGCAGCAAACCCTTATGCTATTCGTTTAACAGGAACATCACCTAACAAATCTATGTTAGAATTAGCAGTAGAACAAAACCCAACTTTTTTCACATTATCTGAGGTTGGTGGTAATGATATATTAGGATTTGCCACTTCTGGTGGAGATGGTTCTAACCCAATAACGCCAACAGCAACTTTTGATTTTGCACTAACAATGCTTGTAAATGGCTTAACAGCAAATGGTGCAAAAGGTGCTATAGGTAATTTACCAAACATTACAAGCTTATCTTTCTTTACAACAGTTGCGCACAATGCAGTGCCTTTAGATGAAGCAACTGCTGCGCAATTAAATGCAGGCTATGCTGCATATAATGGTGGTTTGCAACAAGCCTTTGCTGCTTTAAGTCAACTTGCACCTGGTCTTTTTACAGAGGAAGAAGTAAATAGGCGTACTATAAATTTTACAGCTGGACAAAATGCTGTAGTTATTGTAGATGAAAATTTAACAGATTTAGCAGCCTTAAATCCTGCTTTTGCAGCTATACCCCAATTTAGACAAGCAACTGCAGAAGATTTAATTTTGCTCACAGCTTCCTCCTTATTACCAAATGGAGGTGGTACTGCAACTCCTTTAAGCGATACTTTTGTATTAACACCACAAGAGCAACAAGAAATTGCTACAGCAACAGATGCTTACAATGCCTCTATTGCCAATATTGCAGCATCTAAAGGAATTGCCTTAGTAGATTTAAATGCTATATTAGTAGAAGCGTCACAAGGTGGTGTAACTTTTGATGAGTCTTTTTTAACCACAGACTTGGTTACTGGTGGTTTAATTAGTTTAGATGGTGTACACTTAACAAGTAGAGGTTATGCTAAAATGGCCAATGCCTTTTTAGAAGCTATAGATGCAACTTATGGATCTAATTTTGGACAAGCAACAGATGGTTTAGCTAAAGCGGATGACTATCCAACAAATTACTCGCCTACTTTAAGATAAAGTTTAAAGAGTTTTTTATAAATAAAAAGGTTGCGCATTTGCGCAATCTTTTTATTTTAATCGTATTTGTATATTAAGACAGCATCATAACTGCTCTTTTAACTCCTGCCACTAATACATCAATTTCTTCTTTGGTGTTGTAAAATGAGAAAGATGCTCTTACAGTACCAGGGATTTGGTAAAAATCCATAATAGGCTGTGCACAATGATGACCTGTTCTAACTGCAATACCCAATTTATCTAAAATTGCACCAATATCATAAGGGTGAATATCACCTACATTAAAAGAAATTACCGCAGTTTTTTCAGCTGTATTCCCAAAGATTTTTAAACCTTCTATTTTTAATAGTTCTTGTGTTCCGTAGGCTAATAACTCTGCTTCATAAGCAGCTATTTCATTAAAACCTACAGCATTCATATAATCTAAGGCAGCACCAAAAGCAATACCACCACAAATATTTGGTGTTCCTGCTTCAAACTTATGAGGCAAACCTGCATAGGTTGTTTTTTCAAAAGAAACGGTGGCAATCATTTCTCCTCCACCTTGGTAAGGTGGCAATTTCTCTAACCATTCTTGCTTGCCATATAATAACCCAACTCCTGTTGGACCACATAATTTGTGAGCAGATGCCACATAAAAATCAACATTTAATGCTTGTACATCTGGTTTAATATGTGGTGTTGCTTGTGCCCCATCAATTAAAACAGCCGCATTAAATTGGTGCGCTTTTTCTATAATTTCTTCAATAGGATTTACAGTACCCAAAGCATTAGAAACATGATTACAAAAAACTAATTTTGTCTTCTCGTTTACCAAATCGTGATAAACATTCATATCTAAAGAACCATTTTCTAACATTGGTATTACCTTTAAAATGGCACCAGTTTTCTCGCAAAGCATTTGCCAAGGCACAATATTAGAATGATGTTCTAAAGCAGAAACAATTATTTCATCGTCTTTTTGTAAAAGAGATGCAAAACCAGATGCAACCATATTTATACTATGAGTTGTACCAGAGGTTAAAATAATTTCATAAGCCTCTTTGGCATTAAAATGTTTTTGAACCTTTAAACGCGCTTCCTCATATTTATCTGTTGCTTCTTGACTTAAAGTATGCACACCTCTATGAATGTTAGAGTTATAATTGCTATAATAATCTACTATAGCATCTATAACTACTTGTGGTGTTTGTGAAGTAGCTGCATTATCAAAATAAACCAAAGGTTTACCATGAACTTCTCTTTTTAAGATTGGAAAATCGGCTCTAATTTTATCAACATTAATCATACAAAATCAATTTAGATAACAAAGATAAAGGTTGATTTCTTAAACTGATACTAAAACTCAGTATGATTTTCTTATTTTTACCTTATAAACCTCACTAAGTAATGAAAATCTTTAAACGAATTCTACTCTTACTTTTAGCCACAATTATTATTGCCATTGTTTACAATTACCCAAAATTAAATATTTTGGCGGGTTACTCTGCAAAAAATACGGCCTCTTCTGTTTTTTTAGCAGGAAGAACACTCGCTTTTACAGATAGTACAGATAATAATTTTTCGCCTGTAAATTTAGCTTCAGACCAAATAGATAAAGAAAAAAAAATAGCAATTTCTTCGGCTTTTAATTTATTAACCCGAAAAGCAATATATAGAAAAGGATTGGGCACTGTGCTAATACTAGATAAAAATGATGAAACTGCTCAGTATCTCTCACCAAAAAGACTAAAACCAGACAATACAACTCCATTTCCTTATGGTAATGCACCACAAAAAGATAGTATCTTAAAAAACATAGATTATAAAAAATTAAATAAAACGGTAGCTTCTATTTTCGGAAAACGACAAACAAGAGCTGTTTTGGTTTTGCATAAAGACCAAATTATAGCCGAAAAATATGCAGATGGTTTTGATAAAGATTCAAAAATTTTAGGTTGGTCTATGACTAAAAGTATTACAAGTACTGTTTTTGGGATTTTACAACATCAAAACAAATTAAATGTTTTTGATAAAGCACCTATTGCTTCATGGCAAAATGATGAAAGAAAAGAAATTACCATTCACAATTTACTACAAATGAACTCTGGTTTAGAGTGGGATGAAAATTACAACGAAATTTCTGATGCTACAAAAATGCTTTTTTTAGAAAAAGACATGACTAAAATACAAGAAAACAAACCTTTAGTTGGTAAACCAAATAAAAGTTGGAACTATTCCTCAGGAACAAGTAATTTATTATCTGGTATTTTAAGAAAGCAGTTTACTACACATCAAACCTATTTAGATTTTTGGTACACCAATTTTATCGATAAAATTGGTATGAATTCTATGGTTGTTGAAGCAGATTTAGCCGGGAATTATGTGGCCTCTTCTTATGCTTGGGCAACTGCAAGAGATTGGGCAAAGTTTGGTTTGCTCTATTTGAATAAAGGCAATTGGAATGGCGAACAAATTTTTAACGAAAATTGGGTAAATTACGTAACCAAACCAACACCAACTTCTAACGGAACTTATGGTGCACAATTTTGGTTGAATGCTGAAAAACAATTTAAAGATGTACCTAAAAGCATGTACTTTGCAGACGGTTACCAAGGGCAACGCGTGTATATTTTACCAGAACAAGAGTTGGTAATTGTGCGCTTTGGGCTTTCTTGGTTTGATGAAAATGTGTTTTTATTGGGAATCTTAGACGCAGTGAAAAGTTAAAAATAAATTACTTGTAAAAATATTTTATTTAAATAAAGCGTCTAAAGTTAAAATATCTAAAAAACCATCAGGATAAAGGTTATTGTTCTTTTCAAACAGTTGTATACCTTTTAAAGTTTGTATTTTATAAAGACCGTCTACTGTAACATCTATTCCATTAGCTACTAATTTCTTTTGTACTTCATAAATTAGTGGGCTTTTATCTCCATAAACTATTTTTCTATCTGCATTAAACATCTGTTTAATTTTATTTACTTCTTGGTTTTTCTTGTAGTGTTTTAATTCTAAACCTTGTTCTTCTAAAAATTTAATTTCTTGGTTAGACAAACCATTCTTTTTTAAAAAAGCAGATTTTTCTAATTTACTTTCATAATACCTAATAGTAGCTAATTTGTCAGAATATTTAGCAATCGCTAATTTTGTTTGCTCATCATCATTTTTTGGAGTTCTAACGTCTATACTATTAGCAGTATATTGCATAATTACAAAACTATTAAGATCCTCTACAGCCTTATTATAATTAAGAACTAATTCTTGATTATGGTATTCTAGATCTAATTTCTTATCCGTTTTATAATTTACTTTTGGTGCATTATATCTTTTGTACTGGTTGTATTTGGAAAAACCAATGATAAAAGCAATAATTAATAATAATAAAATAATTAGCTGTTTCATAATAGAACTATCTAATGGAAAAGTTTTGATTTTGCACAAAAATAACTAAAAGTTTTTAAAGCTATATTGTTATTAAATTGTTGCAAAGGAAAAACAACAAAATTCTCTTTTACATTTTTAATACTGATAAAGAAACTATATAAGAAAAGACCAGTCTAAATTGAGTGGTTTACCCATAAATTAATTATATAACTTAACTTTTTACCTTTAATTAAACCTAATGCTAAGGCAATTACGCCAATTGCAATTGTGATTTAGTAGCCTGTCTTATTTTAGGTTCTAAAAAATCTAAGTTACCAATAGAAACCTGTGTTTCTGGCTTTAACATAGTATAAATATCGTAAGCAATTAGTAACACTGTTTTATTTGTTTGGTTTCATTTTTAATGGTTATTTGATAATTCAAAATTAAAAACCTTGCAAGACTAAATATACAATAAATCACATTAATTAGAACAAAAAACCACGCTAAAAAGCGTGGTTTTTAAATACTAAAAACATCTTAGATGTCTATAAATCAAACCCAATATTAACACCTAATTTATTAGCGATTAATTTGGTAATACGTTGTTTTACTTCTGGTATTTTTACGCTTTCTAAAACCGTATTTGCAAAAGCAAACATTAGTAAACCTTTACCTTGCTTTTCTGGTATACCACGTTGTTGCATGTAAAATAATGCATCATCATCTAACTGACCAATAGTACAACCATGAGAACATTTTACATCATCTGCAAAAATTTCTAGTTGTGGTTTTGCGTTAATTGTTGCTTTATCACTTAATAAAACGTTATTGTTTTGCTGATAAGCATTTGTTTTTTGTGCTTCTTTTTCTACAATTACTTTTCCGTTAAAAACTGCTGTAGAACGTTCATCATAAATACCTTTATAATCTTGGTGCGACTCACAATTTGGTTCTATGTGATGCACTAAAGTATGATGATCTACATGCTGTTTACCTTCTGTAATAGTAATTCCTTTTAAAATAGAATCTATATGTTCTCCTTTCTGATAAAAATTTAAATTGTTTCTAGTAATATTACCTCCAAAAGAAAAGGTATGCACAGAAACCACAGAATTCGATTTTTGTTCTATGTAAGAATTGTCTACCAAAGAAGCAGAAATTTCATCATCCTGAATTTTATAATAGTCTACATTTGCCGCTTTGTCTGCAAAAACTTCTGTAACTACGTTAGATAAAACCGCGTTAGAAGTTAAACTTTGATGACGCTCTATAATTTGTACTTGAGCATTTTCGCCAACAATTATTAAGTTTCTAGGTTGCACCATTGTTGCAGCCTCTGCACCTGTAATAAAATTAATGATTTGTATTGGTTTTTTAACTACTGTGTTCTTAGGTATATGAATATAAGCGCCTTCTGTAGCAAAAGCCGTGTTTAAAGACGTTAAGTTGTCTTGCTTTGCCACTTTATTAAAATACTTATCTATAGTCTCTTTATACTTTGGACTACTTAATGCAGATGACATTAAACATACGTCATAATGCTCGTGTGTGGTTTGCGATAAGAAAGAACTGTATTTTCCATTAATAAAAACTACTTTATAAGAATCTATTTCATGAATAAAATACTGCTTAACATCTGCTAACTCTATAGCTTCTACCTTCGCAGGAAATAAACTGTAATCTTGCTTTAAAACCGAGTTTAACGAGGTGTATTTCCAAGCTTCTAATTTTTTAGTAGGGAAGCCTACTTTCTCAAAATTTTGCAAAGCCTGGGATCTAACTTCGTGCACACTAGAATCTGTATCTACGTTGTCTTCAAATGCAATATATGATGATAATAATTTGTCTTGTAATTCCATTTTTCTTTAGTTTTAAAGTTCAAAGCTTTTAAAGTTTCTAAAGTTCTTTTCTCAAAAATCTTTAGTACTTATCCAACTTTTAAACTTTTTTACTTTTAAACTTTCTAACTAAACAAGTTCTTGCTTAATCCAGTCGTATCCTTTTGCTTCTAGTTCTAAAGCTAAAGAAGCATCGCCAGTTTTTACAATTTTACCATCGTGTAAAACGTGTACAAAATCTGGAACGATATAATCTAACAAACGTTGGTAGTGTGTAATTACAATTACTGCATTGTCTTTAGATTTTAATTTGTTAACACCGTTTGCAACAATACGCAAAGCATCTATATCTAAACCAGAATCAGTTTCATCTAAGATGGCTAATTTTGGTTCTAACATTGCCATTTGAAAAATTTCGTTACGTTTTTTCTCTCCACCAGAAAAACCTTCATTTAAAGAACGTCCTAAAAATTTTCTATCGATTTCTAATAATTCAGATTTCTCACGAATCATTTTTAACATGTCTTTTGCAGGCATGTCTTCTAAACCTTTTGCTTTTCTTGTTTCGTTAATAGCTGTTTTTATAAAGTTGGTTACAGAAACTCCTGGAATTTCTACAGGATATTGAAACGATAAGAAAACACCATTATGTGCTCTTTCTTCTGGTGCCAATTCATTTAAATCTTCACCATTTAACTCTATATTACCACCAGTAACTTCATACTCTTCTTTACCAGCAATTACATTGGCTAACGTACTTTTACCAGCACCATTTGGCCCCATAATTGCGTGTACTTCACCAGCGTTTACTTCAATATTTAATCCTTTTAAAATTGCTTTTCCGTCAATTTCTGCTTCTAAATTCTCTATTTTTAACATGATCTGTTAGTTATAAAGTTGAAAGTTTTTAAAGTTAAAAAGTTCAACTCTGATATTTCTAAATTATTATTTGATTTGTTTTTTTTTATTCTTACAGCATTTAAAAAGGAGAAAGAGAAACTTTAAAAACTTTCTACTTTTTTACTTTTAAAACTTGCTAACCTACAGAACCTTCTAAACTAATTTCTAATAATTTTTGTGCTTCTACAGCAAATTCCATTGGTAACTTATTTAGTACTTCTTTACTAAAACCGTTAACAATTAAAGCAATTGCTTTTTCGGTATCTATACCACGCTGATTACAGTAAAACAATTGGTCTTCACCAATTTTACTGGTTGTTGCTTCGTGTTCTATTTGTGCCGATTTATTTTTGGTTTCTATATAAGGAAAGGTGTGTGCACCACATTCATTCCCCATTAATAAAGAATCACATTGAGAGAAATTACGTGCATTTTCTGCTCTAGAATTTATCTGCACCAACCCTCTATAAGAATTTTGAGATTTTCCTGCAGAAATACCTTTAGATATAATGGTAGACTTAGTGTTTTTACCCAAGTGAATCATTTTTGTACCTGTATCTGCTTGCTGAAAATTGTTGGTTACTGCAATTGAGTAAAACTCACCAACAGAATTGTTTCCTTTTAAGATACAAGAAGGATATTTCCAAGTTACTGCAGAACCTGTTTCTACTTGTGTCCAAGAAATTTTAGCATTGTTTTCACACAAACCTCTTTTGGTTACAAAATTGTAAACTCCACCTTTACCTTCTTTATTACCAGGATACCAGTTTTGTACAGTAGAATATTTAATTTCTGCATCATCTAAAGCAATTAATTCTACAACTGCTGCGTGTAATTGATTCTCATCACGCATTGGCGCTGTACAACCTTCTAAATAAGAAACATAACTACCTTTGTCTGCAACTACTAAAGTTCTTTCAAATTGACCTGTTCCTCCTTCGTTAATTCTAAAGTAGGTAGATAATTCCATAGGACATTTAACGCCTTTTGGAATGTAACAGAAAGATCCATCAGAAAAAACAGCCGAATTTAATGCTGCATAGAAGTTGTCTTTTGTAGGTACAACAGTTCCTAAATATTTTTTTACCAATTCTGGATGTTCTTGAATTGCTTCTGAAATTGGCATAAAAATTATCCCTTTTTCTCCTAACGTTTTCTTAAAAGTTGTAGCTACAGAAACTGAATCCATTACAATATCTACAGCAACGTTTGCCAATTTCTTTTGCTCGTCTATAGAAATTCCTAACTTTTTAAAAGTTTCTAATAAATCTGGATCTACCTCATCTAAAGAATTTAATTTCGGCTTTTGCTTTGGTGCAGAATAGTATGCAATATCTTGAAACTTTGGTTTCTCATAATGCACATTTGCCCATTCTGGTTCTTCCATTTGTTCCCAAACTCTAAAAGCTTCTAAACGCCATTCAGTCATCCATTCTGGCTCGTTTTTCTTTTTAGAAATTGCACGAACAACGTCTTCGTTTAAACCAACAGGAAACGTATCACTTTCTATATCTGTATAAAAACCGTATTTATATTCTTGCGTTTTTAATTCTTCTTCTAACTGTTCTTCTGTATATTTACTCATAAAACTAGTTTATAATGTTAAAAAGTTATAAAGTTTATAAAGTTGAGTGGAGATGTTTTAACAAACCACTTATTAACTTAGAAACTTCGTTTATTTTTAACCTTAAATTATTAAACTCATTTTCACTTATATAATTTATATCAAAAGCTAAATATAACTGAGAACGTACTTCTCCTGCAGATGCTTTAGCAATGTATAAAAACCTTATAAACTCTTTTGTTGTCTGCCTTTCAAAACCTTCTGCTATATTAGAAGAAATTGATACAGACGCTCTTCTTATTTGATCTCTTAATCCAAAATCTTTAGCAAATAAATCATTTGAATTGGTTACTTTGTAAATTTCAACATTTAATTCTCTTGCCTTTTGCCAAGAAATAATTTCTTCAAAAGAATTAAACTTTGCCATAAACGTTTTTACTTTTTAACCTTCTACTTTATAACTTTATAAACTTTACAAACATTACAAAGAAAAAGACTCCCCACAACCACAAGTTCTATTTGCATTTGGGTTATTAAATACAAAACCTTTACCGTTTAAACCACCAGAATATTCTAGTGTTGTGCCTACTAAGTATAAAAAACTCTTTTTATCTACAATAAGCCTAACATTATTTTCTTCAAATATTTTATCGTCTTCAGATTTCTTATTATCAAAAGTTAAATCGTAAGATAAACCTGAACACCCTCCACTTTTTACGCCAACTCTTACATAGTCTGTTGTGGCGTCAAAGCCATCGTCTGTCATTAACTCAATGACTTTCTTTTTAGCTGTGTCTGAAACTTTTATCATAATTTTTTAGGTAGATTGAATCTAAATTGTATGCAAAGATATAACATATGTTAAACAAAACTGTTAAACTTTCATTAACAACTGCAATTCAACTATTAGTTTTATTGATTATTCTTGAAAAGCAGGACTATTAACAAAGTCGAAATCAGAAAGGGTTAGCAAAAACGCTTTTAAGTCCGCTTTTTCTTGTGTAGATAAATTTACACCTCCTCTGTTTATTTGCTTCATTAAAGGGTCTATGGTTGAAGAGGGCTGCAAACCTGTTGAATAAAATTCGATAACCTCTTCTAAAGTAGCAAATCTACCATCATGCATATAAGGTGCTGTAAAAGCTAAGTTTCTAATAGATGGTGTTTTAAATTTACCATTATCTCTAGGATCTCCTGTAATAGCACCCAAACCTAAATCTGTAAAATTACGATCTAAACCATTATTATGAAACTCGTTATCTGTCCAAAGTGGATTGTTTTCGCTTCCATGACAATGAAAACAATCGCCTTTTTCTTCTTCCATAAAAATTGTAAAACCGTTTTTTTCTGCGGATGTTAAGGTTGCTTCGTCGCGCAAATATTTATCAAATTTAGAATTAGCAGAAATTAAGGTTCTCTCAAATTGTGCAATGGCTTTTACCACTAAAGTGGAATCTATTTTTGCAGTACCAAAAGCACGTAAAAACAAATCTGGATAGGTTGGATGGTTTTGTAGTTTTGCAGTAACTTCTTGCCAATTAGCATCCATTTCTATAGGATTGGTAATTGGTGTAAACGCCTGATTTTCTAAACTAAAATCTTGACCATCCCAAGAAAAACGCTCACTAAAATTCCATGCTAAATTAAATAATGGCATTGCATTTCTAGTGCCTAAATTATTATTTATACCCAAACTAAACTGTAATTGATCTGTAAATGCTTTTTTGGGACTATGGCAAGTTGCACAAGATTGTGTATTATCTCTAGATAATAATTTTTCGAAAAACAGCTTTTTACCTAAAGTAACACCTTCTTCTGTTAAGGGGTTATTTACAGGAATTAAAGGCCCTATAAGTTTTTCTGAAAATAATGCTGGTACTTTTAGATTATAGGCAATAGGTGTGTATATTTCTTCTTCTTTTGATGCGCAATTCATCAGAAAAAGAAAAAACATAAATAGAAATATGTAGTTTCTTATTTTTTTACCATCTAATGGCATAATAAACAATGTTTTTTATAAATATTTTTCTTTTTAAATTTTTCTGAATTTATAGAATACATTATAAATTTCTGCTTTCGCAGGAATGACAAATTGATAGTTATTGTGTAATTTCTCCTAAAGAAAAAACAGATTGCCCATTTTCATTCATTAAAATTTGTGCGTCAAAATTTGGCATTAAAACAGTATTCAGTTCGTTTAAATTCCAAGTATTTGGATTTTTAAACCACTCTGCAACATTCATTTTAATTTCTATGGTTGTATCATTTATAATTTCAATTTCTCCTAAATCCACTTCAAAAGAAGTGTCTTTAAACACTAAATTATTTGGGTCTGTTCTGTTTACAGCTCTAATTGCATGGTAATTAAAACCAGCTTCTTGGTTATTTGCAGCTACAAATTTACCATCAAATTGCATATAATGGTAACCGCCACCTAACATATTAGGTACATTAAAATTTACCGTATTTAAATCTTGATAAATACCATCTGTATTGTCTTCATCTTTAAAACCAAATCTAAATTTTAGATTTATTAAATCGGCTTTTTGATTTGGTATGGTTAACGATAAACCTGTGTTTTGGCCAAGATCTACTAAGTTTCTATTTTTTGTATCCAATAAATTTATGTTCGTAATTACATAACGTAACTTCTCTATACTTAATTGATCTCCATTTGCGTTTGTAAACTTTAATTGGTTAAAATCTGCCTCTGTAATTGGTGTACCATTCCAATTATGAGTGAATTTTAACGTTACACTACCTCCTGGATTCACGCAACATTCTACATCATCTTTGCAAGACGAAAAGAGAATTACTATTAAAAAAAGTGAAACTATTTTTTTCATTATTATTCTTTAAATTTTATTAGTAATGCGTCTGCAAAACCTTTGTTTTCTTGTATTTCAAAATCTGAACTACTACTCTCTCCAACAGCAATAATTGTGTTGTTATTTAATTCTGTAATTCCGTATAAAAAATCTATTTGAGAACCGCCAACTGTTTTTTGCCACAATAATTCTCCAGAATTATTTATTTTTAAAAGTAGGGCATCATTTTGACCATTATTTGTAAAATTATTGTCTAAACTTCTAGAACTACCAGCTATTAAAAAGCCATTATCTTGGGTTTTAAAAATGGCTCTTGCCACATCAAAATTAGTACCTCCTAATGTTTTTTGCCAAATTATTGTGCCATTTGTAGCAAACTTTACAACCCAAATATCTGCAGCACCATTATTATTTTGCACGTCTTTATCTGTACTTCTAGTATCGCCAACTACTATAAAATTGCCATCATTAGTTGTTGTAATTGCTCTGGCCTCATCTATTTCTGAACCTCCAAAATTTTTTTCCCAAATTAATGCTCCTGTATTCGATATTTTAATAATCCAAAAATCGTAAGCGCCTTTGTTATTTTTTATATTAAAATCTTTACTATCTGAAGAGCCTGCAATTATATATTGATTTTCTGGTGTTTCTACAATTCCTAATGGTGTATCTGTAAAAGAGCCTCCAAAAAATCGACTCCATTCTACATTACCAAAAGCATCTGTTTTTATAGCCCAATAATCTCCACCAGCATGTTTGGTTGCATTGGTTTTTGCATTGCCTTGTCCATTAGATGCAGATACATCTAAAACGCCAGTTATTAATAAACCTCCACTATTTGTTTCTATTACTTTTGTACCTGTATCTGCTCCTAAAAAGCCGTAAGACTTTTGCCATAATAAATTGCCAAGCGCATCAATTTTTATCAACCAAAAATCGTTGGCACCATTATTTATAGTTACGTCTAAATCTGAACTGCTTGTAGACCCTAAAACAACATAATTGCCATCTTTGGTTTGTATAATACTTGCAGCACTATCATCTTTAGATCCTCCATAATTCTGTTGCCATTCTAAATTATTTTCCGAAGAAAATTTTAAGACTAAAAAATTAAAAGATTCATCTGCTTTATTGGTAATATCTGCATTATTACTCTGTGTATAACCTGCTGTAATATAGCCACCATCTTTAGTAGCGTAAACTGTGTTTAAAACATCGTTTTTACTACCACCAAAAGTGGTGATTGAAATTTTTTCCTCGTTTTCAACTGGATTTTCATCAATAAATACTTCAGTGTCTTTAGCGCAGCTGAATAAAAAAAGGAAGCATAATATATAGCAGAAATTTCTCAAAATTACCTTAAGATTTACTTTTTCTAATTACAAATAAACCACGATCTATATCGCTTACAATTATATTACCACTTGGTAAAAAAGGATATACATTCCAAGCACCATTAAATAAAGTGCTATTATTTTCTGGATGCGTATCAAAAAAACCAACTTCTGTAATTTCTTTGTTTTCGATATTGGTAATATCTATAACACGCACGCCAGCTGTATAACTGGCCTGATAAAAAAGGTTTTCTTTTACATAACCATTATGATCTATTGCCACTGTTGGCCCTAAATAATCGAAATGAAACTTAGGGTTATCTAAATCTTTAAAATCGAAAATAATAGTTCTTGTATTGCCACCAAAATTGCGTTCATCTAATTCATCTCCTAGTAAAAAATAATTAAAATCTTCTGTAAACCAACCTTGGTGCGTATAACCAATATTTGGATAGGTAATTGTAGAGATTTGTACAGGATTTGCCTTATCTGTAACATCTACAAGAATAACTTCTGTCTCATTACTACTTATTAAAATTTCTTTGCCCACATAATCTGTATCTGGGCCATTATAAGTTACAACTTGGGCATCATGAGAATAATCTAAAAAACCACCTTCTGCCTTTGGCTCAAAAACATTTTGAATATTTATAAACAAAGGACCACCTCTAAAAGTAGCTTGCCTACTTGTACCTACAGGATATGCATAGCCTTGTTTTTCATTAATTACTATATTATGGGCATTACCAAAACCTGTAAATACAGCATCTTCTGTAAATTGTTCTGGCGTATTTGTAACAGCCCTAAGTCTATTTAAATCGAAAATTTGCATGCCATGATTGGCAGCTTCACTTACAATATAAGCCGTGTTATTATATACTTTAACGTCTCTCCAAGGACTATTTACGGTTCTTGTAGGTAAAAAACCAATAATTGTTGCCTCTAAAGGATTGGTAATATCTATAAAGGAAACCCCTTTGTTTGTGCACATTAGTGCGTATTCTTTTTGCGTTATTGGGTCTACCCAGCCCCAAGAATCATTACCTTCTGTATTTGCACCAGCCATTTCTTCTAAAGTAATGTGTGCTAATAAATCGTAATCTTTACAAGGATAATCTCCAGCAAAACCGTTTTCACAAGCATGTAAAACTGTGGGCGTTATTTCTTCTTCTGGAGGTAATTCTTCAGATATAATTTCCGGTTCAAAAATTTCCGGTTCAAAAACATCTTTTTTAGTACAACTAAATGCCAATAAAAAACAGAAGAGAAATATTTTTTTCATGATTTTGTATTTAATACATAAAATATAACGTATTTATTAAAGGTTAGTTGCACTGATGTTGTGTAAAGTTACTAAATATTTACCTAATTAAAATTTAGAAAGAATACTCTCTAACAAGCTAATAAAAATATAAGGTATAAACCGTAATATTTGATTTTCTAATTTAGTAAAAATATCTTTTTAATTTTAAAAATTGTTTTTCAAATACATGATAAGATAGTATACTAATACCTATTGTTATGAGTAAAGAAACTATTGCTAATACATACCAATTAGAAAAAGAAAGATATTTAAAAACATAAACAAGTGCTAATATAATTATAGTATGGTATAAGTATAAGCCATAAGTATACTTACCCAATTTGCTAAACCATAAACTGTCACTTATATATAAAGCATTCTTTCCTAATGTAAATAGTATTGTAATTGAAAATAAAAGGCTTAAGATAAAAGGAGAAAAATAGTCAAAAAATAGTACGTTACTATTTGGTATGATAAAAACGATTGCTATGGTTACAATTAAAAAGATATATTTTAAATATTTTGGAATTATTTCTAAATAATGTAAAGCACTTTTTTTGTGCATCAAAATATATGCAGGTATTGCTCCAAACGCAAAATAATCAAGATGCGAAAATAAATCTATATGCGCTATACCAAAATGGGTGTAAATTAACCGAGAAATATGAGCAATTATAATACTTGCAAAAATAAGGTGAGGGATTTTTTTTGAAGAAAGAAAACGCAGGATTACTGCCCAAAAAATATAAAAATGCTCTTCTATACAAAGAGACCACATTACCCTTAAAGGTGCTCCATCAGGAAATGTATTTGTCATCATCATTTTATAATTCTCGCCAAAAAATATCGATGTCAATAAATCAGGTTTATAGCCTGTATTAGTAAAAGGTAAATTTAAAGCGTTTAAAATATATGGAGATACATATGCAAAGGCTATCATCAGATAAAATAAGGGCCAAATTCTTAGCACTCGTCTAGCAAAAAACTTCTTTAAAGATATTTTCTTTTTTTGTTCTTTTTCATAAAGTAAAATATAAGTAATTAGAAAACCACTTAAAACAAAAAAGAAGGTTACACCAATTCCGCCACTTTTAAGAAAAAAATCAATGTAGAGATTCCCGGTTTTTGGTAAATGTAAGAGAAAGACCAATAGAAAAGCGAAAAATCTTAGCGCATCAAATGTATGAAAGTGTTTTCTACTCAATCTATGTAAATTTTTTTCGGTTTGGCAACTTACAGCGAACTTCATTACAATACTAACATAATTTTAGCAATTTAACGCCTTACACTAAGATGTTCATCAAAAAAAACCATATGAATATAAAATATTTACACATCTCTGCTAAACTAACTCTTTATTCTTTTTAATTGTAATTATCTTTGCAATATGTTAGCAGATAAAAATCCACAAAAAACGTCGTTGGCTGAACTTGGTGAGTTTGGTTTAATTAAACATATTACACAATATTTTAAGTTGAATAATGCTTCCTCTATAAAAGGGGTTGGCGATGATGCAGCTGTTTTAGATGCTTCCAAAAATCAAACTTTAGTAACTACAGATTTGTTAGTAGAAGGTGTGCATTTCGATTTAAGTTATATGCCTTTAAAGCATTTGGGTTACAAAGCTGTTATGGTAAATCTTTCTGATGTGTATGCCATGAATGGCGAAGCTGAACAAATTACGGTTTCTATTGCGGTTTCTAACCGTTTTCCTTTAGAAGCTATTGAAGAATTGTATGCTGGAATTCAGTTGGCTTGTGATACCTATAAAATTGATTTAATTGGTGGAGATACTACCTCTTCTACCAAAGGAATTTTAATTTCTGTAACTGCCATTGGTAAAGCTGCAAAAGAAGATATTGTTTACAGAAATACAGCAAAAGAAACCGATTTAATTGTGGTTTCTGGAGACTTAGGTGCTGCTTATTTAGGTTTGCAAGTTTTAGAACGTGAAAAGCAAGTTTTTAAAGTAGACCCAAACAATCAGCCAGATTTAGACAATTATACCTATTTAATTGAACGCCAATTAAAACCAGAAGCGCGTAAAGATGTTGCTGGTTTGTTAAAAGAATTAAAGGTAAAACCAACGTCTATGATTGATATTTCTGACGGATTGTCTTCAGAATTATTTCATATTTGTACACAAAGTAAAGTGGGTTGTAAAATTTATGAAGATAAATTGCCTTTAGACCCTCAAGTAATTTCTACTTGCGAAGAATTTGAACTAGATTCTACAATGGTTGCTTTAAGTGGTGGCGAAGATTACGAATTGTTATTTACAGTGCCAATTGCAGATTTTGATGCCATTAAAAACAACCCAAATTTTTCTATTGTTGGACACATTACTGCCGAAAACCAAGGTTTGCAGTTAATTACAAGAGCTGGCCAAGAAATGGAATTGAAAGCCCAAGGTTGGAATGCGTTGAAGGAATAATAAGTTAAATATATCTATAGTTTTTCCACTAACAATCGAAATTTCGTAAATTGAATGTAAATTAGTAACTTTAAGAATTAATAAAGCGAAAATGGAAACTATAAGAATTGATATCATAAATCCCAAGGCAATAAAGCTCATTAAAGATTTAGCTGACTTAAATTTAATTAAAATTAATAAAGAAAATCACAAAGCTGAATTTTCTAATCTTTTAAAAAAAATAAGATCAAAGTCTAATACAGAAATTTCATTAGATGAGATAACAAAAGAAGTTGAAGAAGTGAGAAAATCACGTTATGAAAAATAGGAAAATAATCCTTGATACAAATCTTTGGATTAGTTTTTTAATTTCTAAAAAATTTAGTGATATTGACGACTTAATTGAAAACAAGGGATTAATATTAATCTTTTCAAACGAACTACTTGAAGAGTTTATAGATGTTGTAAACCGACCAAAATTTAAAAAATACTTTTCAAAGAAAGATGTTGAGAAAATTCTTAAGTATTTTGATCAGTTTGCAGAATTAGTGAAAGTCAAATCTAAAATGAATATTTGTAGAGACAAAAAAGATAACTTTCTGTTAGACTTAGCAATTGATTCAAAAGCAGATTACTTAATTACTGGCGATAAAGATTTATTAATTTTAGAAAAAATTAATAAAACAGAAATTTTAACGTTATCCGAATTTCTTAAACTAAATTAAATACAAAAAAGGTAATCAAACATTATAGATGTATTATCTTTTAATTCCCTTACCCAATTTTAATTTAGTAAACATTTATCAACTTTATACTAAACCAAATAAGGTAAAACTATCAAATGGCTCCATAAGCATCATTAAAATCGTTAAACATACGTGTAACAATTTCTTTGGGATCACCTTCTGTTAGGCTTTCAAAAGAAACATAACCTTTGTAGTTATTTTCTTTTAAAATGGGCGCTATTTTTTTCATATCTACTTGCTCTGGAACACCATTTGTATAAACCAATTCTTTTAGAAACCAATAATTTGCAAACGGTGCTAATTTTTTAATTTCTTCATAAGGGTTTCCTCTGCGAACACTACCCACATCTAAAATTAAACCAAACCACTCAGAATCTACTCGTTTTAAAATATCTAAAACCTCGTCTGCTTTGTACAAAAACTCATTATGATGTTGCATACCTATTAAAACACCTGTTTTTTCTGCGTATTTGGCACATTCTTTAAAATCTGCAACCATCCATTCTTTTACCTGGTCTTTAGAAAAACCTTTGTGCTTACCAAAACCTGGAAAAACGCGCATAATAGAAGCTCCTAGTTTAGATGACACTGTTAACCACTCCTTTATTAAAGCAATATCTGCCGTTCTTTTTACTTTATTACCTGTTATAAAACTATTTCTAACACCTGTCCAAGTTATATTTAAACCCAATTCTAAAGCTCTTTTTTTAAGCTGAAAAAGAGTTTTATCTTCTGGTATATTTGGGTAAGTATCAAAATAATAACCTGTTAAATCTACTGCATCTAAACCTAAATCTGCAGCAAAATCCATCATGTCATAAAAATTCATTTTACCACTTCTCAATTGATCATTAAAGGTATATGCATTTACACTAAACTTTACTTTAGCCGCTGTTTTTATCTTTTTGCTTTCTGATAAAGTATTTGAAAAAAGACCATTTGTACTCAAAATTAATGGTGCTGCTGCTAAGCCCTTTAAAATATTTCTTCTTTTTTTATCCATTACTTTATCGGTTTAAATTGTTAAAAACAACTTCAATCTTTACAGTAGTTGTTCCACTAAAATAGTTGAAAATTGTAAAAAAGGCAAAAACAATATTTTAAAACATGTTATTACTGCCGTTTATAAGACTTTAAAAAACCTTTTAATGTAAAAATTAACTCTTCTCTATTTTCTATATGACTCATATGCCCACCATTTAAAACCACAAATTCAGAATTTGTTTCTTTAGCTTCTTCAATTAAACTTTCAGAATTTAAAACAGGGTCATTTTTACCAATAATAAATAACTTTTTAAAATTATTATTTGCTAAAACATCATTTCTATTTACACGAATTCGCATACCTTCGTTGGCAGCAATATAACCTTGAATAGGCGTTTGTAAAGCTTCGTTTAAAGCTAAATTTATTTCATTTTTGTAGTGCTCTCTACTTTTTTCACCAAATAAATTCACAAAAGACATTCTCACCAAATTACTGAAATTATCTTGTATCATTTTATTGGCACGAAAACGTATTTTTTTACGTTCTTCATCATCTGCATTAGATGTTGAATTTAATAAACACAACCCTTTTATTTGCTTAGTATTTTTTTGGGCAAGTGCCAAAGAAATATAGCCTCCTAAAGAATGTCCTACCAAAAAATATTTACGTAATTTTAAATGCTTTAAAACAAAAATTATAGCTTCTGCAAACAAAGCCATAGTATGTACATAACCCAAACAATCTGTCTTTCCATGCCCTAAAACATCAACAGTAATAACTCTATTTCTTTTAACTAACGCTGGTACTATTTTATCCCACATTGTGGAATTCTCTAAAAAACCATGAATTAAAACAACTGCAGTTCCTTTACCTACATCAGAAAAAGAAATGTTTGCATTTTTAAAAGTGATCGATTTTTGCATCAAACAAAAATATGTATATTTCAAGAATAATAATTCATCTAATCATGAACAAAACAAAAGAAATTTGGATTGCTGGTTTTGCCTTATTCTCGCTGTTTTTTGGTGCTGGTAATTTAATTTTACCACCAAGTTTAGGTGCAAAATCTGGTGCAGATTGGTTTATTGTGGTTTTGGGTTTTATAATTACAGGAATAGCCATACCAATTTTAGCCATTTTTGCACATGCCAAATTACAAGGTACTTTGTACGATTTTGGTAAAAAAGTATCGCCCATTTTTAGCACTGTTTTTTGTTTTCTAATTTACGTGATTGCCTTTGCCATACCATCTCCAAGAACTGCAGCAGTAACACATGAAATGGCAATACAGCCTTTTTTTAATTCGTCACCATTAATAACAAGTATTGTCTATTTTGTTTTGGTATTTCTTTTTGCCATTAATAGAACAAAAATTATAAGTTTAATTGGGCAGTTTTTAACACCCATAATTGTAATTATTCTATTAGTAATTATAAGCATTTCCTTTTTTGTAGCACCAGGCACATTGCAAGCGTCTACTTTTAAAAATCCGTTTGTAGATGGTATTTTAGAAGGCTACCAAACCTTTGATGCTATTGCAGGTGTTGTAGTGGGTGCAGTAATTATTATTTCTTTAAATTATAGCAATCACACCACTTTTTTCGAAAAAAGAAAACTCATTAGAAAAGCCGGTTTTATTGCAGGTACAGGTTTATTTTTAATTTATGGTGGCTTAATTTTAAGCGGTGCTTTATTTTCATCAACGTTTGCAGAAAGTATATCTAGAACCGCAATTTTATCTAGTTTAAGCACACAAACCTTAGGCAGTTTTGGTACTACTTTTTTAAGTATTTTAGTAGCTTTGGCTTGTTTTACAACTGCTGTGGGTATTGTAACAGGTACAGCAGATTATATAAAAGGCATTTGCCATAACTCTAAAACTGCATTTGTTAGCACTGCTGCTTTTGCCTCTATTGTAGGTGTTATTGTGGGCAGCTATCAAGTAGATTTTATTATAACGTTAGCAGTACCTGCATTAATGTTTTTATATCCAATTACTATTGTATTAATTTTACTAAACGTTTTGCCAGAAAAATTTACGTCTACATTAGTTTTTAGAAGTGTAGTTTTGGCTACTTTTATTTTTAGCATTCCAGATTTTTTAGGTTTTATTCCTGGTTTTAAAATAATTGCGCAAGATTTACAAAACTTAATTCCTTTAGGAAAATTTAGTTTAGGTTGGATTTTACCTGCTTTAGTTACTTTTTTAATTGCCAACCTTCCTTTTTTTGGCAAAAAAACAGCTAAGCGTATTTAAAAATTGTAAATAATTATACTGAGATTTCTAAGATTCTTGTAAAAAAAAAACGCTTTATACGACAGAGTATTTATGAAAGTCGATATCTTAAAACTAGTAGTATTTGTTTCAATTTTTATCAGTTGTAACAACGAAGACGATTTTTTCAATCCAAATGCAGAAAGAATACCACCAGTTTTTAATGTTCCCACTAATTTTGCAGATCCAAATTTAAATCAACAAGCTAAAGATTTATATAAACGTTTAATTAATAGCACTCAAAAAGGCATCGCCTTTGGCCAACAGCAACCTTTTGGTACAGGAAATAATTTTCCAGTAACCAATCAATTAGAAAACGACTTTTTTGAAGTAGTTGGAGATTACCCAGCAATAGCCGGTTTTGATTTAGAACTCATAGGTTTGCAACCAGATACAGACTCTAATGTTGCTTTTCTTTTAGACGAATTTATAAATCAATTTACAGCAGCTATAAAAAAAGCGCATGAAAACGGCAGTATAATTACCATAAGCTGGCATCATGTAAACCCAAGAGGTTTTGGTACGCCAAATGATGGCAGTTTTAATAATGTGGTAAAAGGGTTTTTAGAAGGAGGCGAATTTAGAGAACTATATATTAGACGTCTTGCAAGAGCTGCAAGGTTACTAAATAATTTGGTAGATGCTAATGGAAACTCTATTCCTGTTTTATTTAGACCTTGGCATGAAATGAATGGCGATTTCTTTTTTTGGGGAGAAGGCTTTAGAACTACTCAAGAATATATTCAGCTTTGGCAAGATACCATTCAAATTTTATCAGAAGATTTTAACGTGCACAATTTGTTATATGTTTACGCGCCTAATTTTGTTGGAAGTCGTGCAGAATACTTAAAAAATTATCCTGGAGACCAATTTGTAGATATTTTAGGTATAGATGTTTACGATTTTAGAAACAGAAGATTCTTAACAACTGCAATTAGAAATTTAGAAATTGTAGAAAATATAAGTATCGAAAAAAATAAACTTTTTGCATTAACAGAAACTGGCTTAACAAACGTAGTGCAGCACAATTGGTTTACAGAAAGCTTGTACAAAGCCATTAGAGCCAGCAGCATTTCTTATGTAATGATTTGGCGAAATGATATGACTACCTTTTTTCATGCACCCTTTTTAGGCCATCCAGCAGCACAAAATTTTACAGAGTTTTTAGATAAAGAAGAAATACTTTTAAGTAGCGATATTCCATAAAGTTAACCCATAATACTCTTTTTAGCAAAAATTACTGTAATTTTACTAACCATGAAAACCAAATAAATGGCAGTTCAAGAAATCATAAAACACACCTATAAAGACCTTTTTACTTTAAGTACCGTAGAATTTGAAAAAGCATGTACAATAGATCATTCTGTGCAAAAAAATGCCTATTCTATTTATTGGATTCAAGAAGGAAAAGGAACCTATAATATCGATTTCGAAAAATATGAATTTACAGACAATGTACTGTTTTTCTTAACACCAGGCCAAGTATTTACAGTAGATTCAGAACAAATAAAAACAGCCTACAAATTCAGCTTTGTAAGAGATTTTTACTGCATACAAACGCACGATAAAGAAGTGGCTTGTAACGGCATTTTGTTCAACAACATCTATGAAACGCCGTTTGTAAAACCTTGCAAAAAAGACACACAAAAACTACAATTTATTTTAGAAAGTTTAATAGAGGAATTTCAACAAAACGAAACCGCGCAATATGACATGTTGCAAGCTTACCTAAAACAATTTATGATTTGTGCAGTACGCGTACAAAAAGAAAACCACGTTATAAAAGAAGATACAGAAACCCGTTTATTTAAAGACTTTAGCTTATTGGTAGAGCAAAATTTTAGAACCCTACATGCTGTTACAGATTACGCAAACAGGTTGGGCGTTTCACCAAAATCAATCACCAAACACTTTCAAAAATTAGGCGCTACAACACCGTCTCAATTTATAAAAAACAGAATTTTATTAGAATCAAAACGCCTGTTAATCTACACAGAAAAAAACGTAAAAGAAATTGCTTTCGAGTTAGGTTTTAATGACCCTGCATACTTTACACGTTTTTTTACAAAAGCTATAGAAAAATCGCCACTACAGTTTAAAAAAGACTATTAAAACTAAAAAATTTTCAGTGCGCAAGTCACTTCAAGCGCAGTTAAAAAATCTTACAACTACCATAAATACTATATTCTAACAAGAATTACAGTTTTATAAAAGCAACCAGCTTATAGCTTAAAATTCAAATTTTTAGATATATTTCATTTTGGGCGTGCCCACACAAAAAAGTGTGGTCAGGCTTTCCATTATATCTTTTTTATTGGTCAATTTTTCGCTATCACTACAAACAGACCAATAAAAAAGGATGCCATTTCAATCCTTCACGCAAGCATTTTTGCCAACTTTTTTCCTTGTCCAAACAGTAGGAACTTTTGTCCAATTTTTAAGGTTAAAATCGGTTGCATCTTTGCAGTGGCAAACAACCAAACTTGATTTAGCATTAAATAATAACAACAATAAAAAATAGAAAACATGAAAACAATAACAGAAACAAACGTAAAAAACATCATTCAAAATAACCCAAACGTATTATTAGATTTTTATGCAGATTGGTGTGGCCCTTGCCAAACATTATTACCAACTATAAACAAATTAGCAGACGAGTTAAAAGAAGATGTAGTTATTAAAAAAGTAAACGTAGACAATTACCAAGAATTGGCTGCAGAATTTGGCATTAGAAACATACCAACATTAATTTTCTTTAAAGATGGTAAAGCAGTAGACAAACATACAGGCTTAATTACAGAAAGAAATTTAAGACAAAAAATAGACCGTTTAAAGTAACCTTTTTTACGCTGTCCAAACAGTAGGAACTTTTGTCCAATTTTTAAGGTTAAAATCGGTTGCATCTTTGCAGTGGCAAACAACCAAACTTGATTTAGCATTAAATAGTAACAACAATAAAAAATAGAAAACATGAAAACAATAACAGAAACACATTGCCCAAATTGTTGGGGTTACCAAACTTACGATGAGCAAAATAGCAATAACCAAGTTTGCACCACAAAATAAAAAAATACGCTAAAATAAATTTAGCAAACCAAATTAAAAAAAGTAAATAATAACAAAAACAGACTGAACTAAATTCAGCACAATAAAAATTATGAGCACATTTAACGTACCTACAAAAAACGAAGTATCTGAAAACAACCAAGCCATTTTTGCACAATTAGAAAAAGGACTAGGTTTTGTACCAAACTTATACGCTTCTTTAGCGCACAGTGATACTGCTTTAGAAAACTTTTTAGCAATTGGTAATGCAAAAACAAGCTTTTCAGCTAAAGAAAAAGAAGTAATAAACCTAGCTGTAAGTCAAGTAAACGAATGCGTTTACTGTTTATCTGCACACACTGCAATAGGAAAATTAAACGGTTTTTCTGACGATCAAATATTAGAATTAAGAGCAGGAAATGCCACTTTTAATGAAAAATTAGACGCTTTAGCAAAATTTGCAAGAAGTGTAGCAATTAACAGAGGAGCAGCAAGCCCAGAAAGTATAACTGCTTTTTACAATGCAGGCTTTACAAAAGGAAATTTAGCAGACGCTATTTTAGTTATAGGAGAAATTACCATTACCAATTACTTTCATAAAACAACAGAAGTACCTGTAGATTTCCCAATAGCAAAAGTATTAGAAACAGTAGCATAAGTATTAAAAATTAATTAACACAATAATAAATAAACAATAGTAAGATGAAAAAAGTAATAGCAATTTTAGTAGTAGTATTAGCATTCGCATTTAACACAAATGCACAAAGCAACACTGTAAAAACAGTTTCTTTAGAACAAACTAAAGGCGAGTTTACCCAAAAAGAAATTAAAATTTCAGAAGGAACTTATATTTTTAAAGTGAGCAATAATAATGCTGCAAAAGAAGTAGGTTTGGTTTTAATTGAAAGTGGTAAAGATGGTAAAAATGCAGAAAACCATATAAAAAACGCTTACGTTACACAAATGGTAAAGCATGGTAAAACAGAATCTTCTAAACCAGTAACTTTAAAAAAAGGAACATACCAATACTTTTGTCCTTTTAACAAAACACCACAATACAAATTAATTGTAGAGTAGTTTTTACTACCAATTTTAATAAAAAAGGCGAGCACAAATGTGCTCGCCTTTTTTATTTTGTATTTAAATTAAAATTTACATACACAGCAATAGATTGTTGTGGCGTTACATTACCACCAAACAAATTGTGCGAAATTGGCGCCGTATAATTGGCACCAAAAATAAATTTTTGTGTAGTTATTTCTGCACCCAATGTTCCGTTAAAAACACTACCATCTGTAGCTGCAATAGTTTCACCAAACTGTTCTATTTTATTGTAAATATTACCAGAAAAACCTACAAAAGGCAATAGCATAAACTTTTCTTTAGCTATTGCATAAAATAAATTAGAGGCATAACTAAACTGATTCCCAAACCTGTATTCGTTTTTGTTTTCTCCTTTAAAATAATATGTTAAGGCTGTATTTACACCAAATTTATCGCTTCCATAATTGTGAGCTATACCAAAAATACCATCTAAACTACCTGTACCTAATTGAAAACCTGGGTTTACTCTATCTGCTAAAACTTGTTCAAATTTGCCTGTTGGTAATTTTGCACCCAAACCAATTTCTATAGAATGGCCAGAAGGTTCTTTGGGTACATTAGTATATAATTTTACTTTTTTGGCATCTGGTTTTTTATAAAATCTAATTTTATACCAACCCACAACTGTAGCGTCTCCAAAACCATTAATATTCTCATTTCTATCTGTAAATGCTCTTTTTAAATCTTGATAAGGCAAAATAGCACTTACATAAAACTTGTCTGTTATTGGTATTCTACTCCAAAGTTGGTAGGTGTTAAAATTCTCTGTACTTGTGGGCGAATTCGAAAAAATGCCATCTCTAGAAACAAATTTCTGATAAATATATCTTACTCCTACAAAACTAGCATTATTTAATGTTCCTGCACCAAAACTACCACTACTTGTTGCACAGCCACATAAATCACAAAAGTAATATTCAAAAGAACCTACTTCATGGGCGCTGCATAAATTTTCATTTTCAAGCGCATAATTTTGTGTTGAAACCGCACAAAAAATCAGCAAAAAAAGAAAAGTTTGTTTTTTAAAATTCTGCAAAACGCTCATCATTTAAAAAAGTGTTATCTGTTAATGTTTTTAAAAATGCAATTACATTTTCTTTATCTTCTTGGGTTAAATCTATACCCAAACTGCCATCTGCTTTTCGTAAAATTGGGTCTACCTCACTACCATTTTCTACCATTCCGTCTGTGTAGAAATTTAAAACGTCTTCTAAAGTTCCAAATCTGCCATCATGCATATAAGGAAAGGACATTTCAACATTTCTTAAACTAGGTACTCTAAACTTGTAAAAATCTTCTGCAAAACCAGAAACACGTTTTCTACCTTCTTCTTCAGGAAATCTAGAGTTTACAGGTATGCCATTATTTCTGTAATTCTTATCAGTAAATAAGGCTCCAGAATGACAAGAAGCACATTTATTACTAAAGATTTGAAAGCCTTTTTCTTCTTTAGTTGTAAATGCAGCGTTCTCTTCTTTTCTAATTACTTTATCATATTTAGAATCGCCAGAAATCATAGTAACCATAAATTGAGATAATGCTTTTAACAATCTTTCTGAGGTAACTTCTGCATCACCAAAAGCATTACTAAACAAAATATCATACTCTTTATAACTACTTAATTTAGAAATTACAGAAGGTATGGTTTCATTCATTTCAAAATCGCTTGTAATTGGAATTATAGGTTGCAAATCCAAATGAATTGCAGCTCCATCCCAAGTAAATTCGCTAAAAAAAGCTAAATTTTGTATGGGTTGTGCATTTCTAAAACCTGTTTTACCGTCTACACCATGACTTGTAGTGTGCCCATGATGCGTAAAAGCAGAGGCCTGTTCATGACAAAATCCGCAAGAAATTATTCCATCAGAAGCTAATCTACCTTCATAAAAAAGCATTTTACCCAAAGCAATTCCTTCTTCTGTTAAAGGATTTTTACTCAAATCGTAATCGATATCAGGAAAGTTACTCGGTATCTGTAAATCGATATTTGTAGGAATTTTTACATATTCCTCTTCTTCCGCAGAACAAGAAAACAATAACAAAAAACCTACACTAATTAAAAATAATTTTCTCATATTTTTAAAATAAAATAGAGCTGGTCTAAAAAGTAATTTCTATCTGTAATTTCAACTTTATGGAGAAATATAAACTATTGAATATATTTTTCTAATCCATTACATTCCGCTGAAAATAACAAACAGATCTACTTTTTAGACCCTCTCAAATAAGTTTTTAGTTATGCACGTGATCTATAGTAAACATTCCGTTTACGTTAGTTGCAATCTGTGGAGATTTTACACCATCTACATGAATTTGTGCAGCATCATCTAACATAAATTTTGTATTTCCCTGTAAAATGTTAGCAACATCTGCAACAACATGAATTTCTGGAGTTGCATCTACTCTAACTCTTGCAGAATTTGTTAAGTCTAAAGTTACTTCTTTGTAGTTGTCTAAAGCACTACCATGACTTCCCATATGAAATGCAAAAGCAGTTTCTTCTACTGTATTTGTAGAAGTATACACACCTTCAAAAACCATAAATTTATAACCTGCTTGCCAGCTCCACATCATACCAGCATCTTTTGCCAAACTTAAAAAATCACCTTGTCCTGTAGCACCTTCTAAATATTTTTCTTGGTCTACTCCAATTCCAAATGTTAATTTGGTATAATCTTCCTCTGGAATGTTATTTAAAGTAATAAATTGAGAAGCAGTAACCTCTTCATTTACAATAAAATAAGATTCGTTTTTAGGGTATGTAAAAACAGTACCATCTGAAGTTTCTAAGCGAACATTGCTTACAATATATTTTACTTTAGAAATTTTAATTTGTTCCGTTTCGTTTGCTTTATAAGGTGTTGTTTTTAATAATAAATCAGACGTTTTGTATGCATTATCAAATTCTAAGGTTAAAGAACCTTCGCCTTCTAAAATTTCAGTTTCATTAGAAGAACAAGCTGTAATGGTAAGTGCTACAACAGTAGCTGTTAAGTATTTTAAAATTTTCATTTTTTAATATTTTTCACTTCAATTTTATATTGAAGTTTTAATTTGTTGTAAATAAATGTGTTGTTATACATTATGCTTTTATCCTAAAAAAGATAAAAACGCAACGCAAAAGGTGGTATAAATTAATTTATACAAAAACGGGTATTTACAAATGAAAATCTGGCGGTTGCTCTAAACCACTGCTAAAATTTTTAGCATATAAAGAGTTTTTCTTAAAAATAAGTTTCCTTTTTTGGAAGGTAATTTGCTGCAAAACAAAGCTTGCTATTTGCTGATGAAAAACAGGAAAAAAAGCATCTGAGGCTACTGTAAAACCTTGTACATCATCTTTAGTTACATCTACTTTTGGTGCAATTTTTTTCGCTAAATGACATTTTCCATTACATTGCAACTGTGGCTTTTCTTTGTTAACACAGTAAGTTTCTATAATGTAATCTATATTTAACGCAAAATAACCAATATACCCTAAATGATAAACAGGTCTAACAGCCAACGCTAAAAATAATATGATACAAAAGGTTTTTTTCAAGAAAAAAATTTTTGCAAAGATAGTATTTATTAGATTTTTACGTTAAATTTTAACTAACAAAAGGAAATAACTAGCACAAAAATTCTGTAAAACTCTAAATATGCGTTAATTTAGCGTTTGTAAAAGAATATAATTTTGTTAAATTACTACACATATCCACATAAGACTTCTAAAGATTGGGTAACTTTTGTACACGGTGCAGGTGGTAGTAGTTCTATTTGGTTCAAACAAATTAGAGATTTTAAAAAGCACTTTAATGTATTAATTTTAGATTTAAGAGGCCATGGAAACAGCCAACCTTCTTTAAAAGATACCTTTAAAACAAAATATACTTTCGATTCTATTACTGCAGATATTTTAGAAGTTATTGATTATCTTAAAATAGAAAAATCGCATTTTGTGGGTATTTCTTTGGGTACAATTTTAATACGAAATTTAGCCGAAAAAAGACCACAATTGGTAAAAAGTATGATTATGGGTGGTGCTATTATTAAAATGAATTTCCGCTCGCAAATTTTAATGAAAGTAGGAAACATTTTTAAATCTGTTGTGCCTTATATGATGTTGTATAAACTCTTTGCATTTATTATAATGCCAAAGAAAAATCATAAAAAATCGCGATTACTTTTTGTAAACGAAGCCAAAAAATTATATCAAAAAGAATTTATCCGTTGGTTTAAATTAACCTCAGAAATAAATCCGCTTTTGCGTTTTTTTAGAGCAAAAGATATTAAAATACCTACGTTGTATGTAATGGGTGCAGAAGATCATTTGTTTTTGCCTTCTATTAAAAAAATAGTTTCAGAGCACCTTACTTCTACTTTATTTGTAATCGACAATTGTGGGCATGTGGTTAATGTAGATCAGCCTGAAACTTTTAACAACCAAACCATAAAATTTATTTCTTCTTTGGCATAAAAAAAAGGCTGTCTGCAAATTTTTTTTTATCATTTCAACTGAAATGAAGCTAAAAAACATATTTCATTAAGATTAAGTAAGATTTCTCCATAAAGTTGAAATGACAACTTCAAACAACAGTTTGAAACAACTACTTAAAATAAAAGCTTGGAATTACTTTTTAAATAGCCTTTTAAATTTCTTATTTTAAGATTTTACTTGTTCATTAACGCTTCAATTTCATCTGCTTCTATAGGTATATTGCCCATTAAATTAAAAGGTGCTCCTTGTTTTTGAATTACAACATCATCTTCTAAACGTATACCAAAACCTTCTCCTGGAATATAAATACCAGGTTCTACAGTAAATACCATATTTGCCTGCATTGGCTCGTGCAACAAACCATAGTCGTGCGTATCTAAACCAATATTATGACTAGTGCCATGCATAAAATACTTTTTATAGGCTGGCCAATTTTTGTCTTCATTTTGTATAGCTGCTTTGTCTAAAAGCCCCAAACCTAATAATTCTGAAGTCATAATTTTACCAACTTCAATATGATATTCTTTCCAAATTGTACCTGGAATTAGCATATTTGTAGCTTCCTTTTTAACACGATTTACAGCATTATACACCGCTTTTTGTCTTTCAGAAAAACGCCCAGAAACAGGTATTGTTCTTGTTAAATCACTAGAATAATTTGCATATTCTGCTGCTACATCTAGTAAAATTAAATCGCCACTTTTACATTGTTGATTGTTCTCTATATAATGCAAAACATTGGCATTATTACCAGAAGCAATAATTGGTGTGTATGCAAAGCCTTTAGATCGATTTCTAACAAATTCGTGAATTAATTCTGCCTCAATTTCATATTCCCAAACGCCAGGTTTTACAAAATCTAAAAGTCTACGAAAACCTTTTTCTGTAATATTACAAGCGTGTTGCATTAAATCTAACTCAATTTGGTCTTTTACAGAACGTAAACGTTGTAAAATAGGATTACTTTTTGCTACAGTATGTGCAGGATATTTGGCTAATAACCATTTTGTAAACCTGTCTTCGCGTGTTTCTGTTTGTACATTTGCTCTATAATGTTCGTTTGTATTAATGTAAAATGTATCTGCGTAAGATGCCATTTCAAACAATACTTTTTCTAAATCTTGTAACCAAAAAATTGTTTGTACGCCACTTGTTTTTGTAGCAGCTGCTTTGGTTAATTTTTCGCCTTCCCAAACTGCAATATGTGCATTAGTTTCTGTAACAAAAAGTACTTCACGTAACTCTTTATCTGGACAATCTGGAAACAATACCAACACACTTTCTTCTTGATCTACACCAGATAAATAAAAAATATCTCTGTTTTGCTGAAAAGGCATTGTACTATCTGCTCCTATTGGATAAACGTCATTAGAATTAAAAACTGCCATACTTTTGGGTTGCATTGCAGCCATAAAATTCTTGCGATTTTTTACAAATAATTTAGCGTCTATTTTGTCGTATTTCATACGTGATTATTTATGTTGAAAAACAAAGGTAAGAAATTTAGTGTAGGGTTTATTGGCTGTTTTTTTTATAGGTTATCGTAGAATTCCCTTTATGTAAATCCTAAAATTTTAAACACTAGAGAGAAAGCTCAAGAGAACTTAAAGATAAGTTACTATATTAAATAAAGTTGCTCGCGCTTGTGAGACTTCTCTCTGCCTTTTGAAGTGACAACTGTTGCGGGTTTTGTGGGTTTGCCTAGTTTTCGTGTGAATCCTGTCATTTCGAACTACAGAGAGAAATCTCACAAAAAACTAAACATAAGTTGCTATAAGAAATAACAATACTCATTCTTATAAAACTTCTCCAAAAAAAATCAAAATAACAACTGCTACTAATTTATCTTCTCTTTTTAGGCGCTCCACTTCTACCTCTTCCAGTAGCTGGTTTTGGTTTATTACCTTTAAAATGCGGTTTTCTTTTTTGTGAAGCACTTGTTCCAGCGCTTTTATTACCAGAATTTCCACCACCTTTTTTCTTACCAAAAGATTTTTTACTTGTAGCAGCACGTTTTGGTGGTGCAGTATCTGTAGGTTCAAAACCTTCAACTACGGTAGATTTTATTTTCTGTTTTAATAATTTTTCAATCTCATTTTGGTATTCTGTTTCTTCACTACAAACCAAAGAAATGGCTTCTCCTGCAGCTCCTGCTCTACCTGTTCTACCAATTCTGTGTACATAATCTTCAGGTACATTTGGCAATTCAAAATTAATTACGTTTGGTAAAAGCGGAATATCTAAACCTCTTGCAGCAATATCTGTAGCTACCAAAATTTTAATAGTATTGTCTTTAAAATTTTGCAAGGCTTTGGTTCTTGCTCCCTGACTTTTATTACCGTGAATTGCAGCCGAAGAAATGCCAGCCTGAATCAACTTTTTAGTTAATTTATTAGCACCATGTTTTGTTCTCGTAAAAATTAACACCTGTTTCCAGTTGTTGTCTTTTATCAATTTTATGGTAAACTCCGTTTTTTTGCCTTTATCAACTTGGTACACATTGTGCGTAACCTTTTTTGCAGTAGAATTTTGCGGCGCCGTTTCTACCTCTACAGGATTTCTTAAAATACCAGCTGCCAATTGCTTTATGTCTTTAGAAAATGTTGCAGAAAACATCAAATTCTGACGTTTAACAGGCATAAAACTCATAATTTTGTTAATATCTCTAACAAAACCCATATCTAACATACGATCTGCTTCATCTAAAATAAGCACATCTACACGTTTAAAAGAAACCGCTTTTTGGTCGTGTAAATCCAGCAATCTACCAGGTGTTGCCACCAAAATATCTACACCTCTTTTTAAAGTTGCTATTTGTGGTTTTGCATTTACACCACCAAAAATTACCGCAGATTTTATGTTTACATACTTGCTATATTCCCGAACATTATCATAAACCTGCGCTGCCAATTCTCTTGTTGGCGTTAAAACCAAGGCGCGCAAAGGCCTGTATTTTGGGTGTTTTGTAGCTACTAAATAATTTAAAACAGGCAAGGTAAAACCCGCTGTTTTTCCGGTTCCTGTTTGGGCAGATGCTAAAAGATCTTTACCGTTTAAAATATGTGGAATCGCCTTTTCTTGTATGGGCGATGGTTTGGTATATCCTTTCTCTTCCACAGCTTTCAAAATTGCATCAGATAAACCTAAATCTTTAAATGTCATAAATACTAATTATAAAAAGCGCTTTATGTAGCGTTTTCAGTGGCAAAGATACGTTGTTTAAAATAGAAGAAATCATAACCCTTTTTTTATATTTTATTTGGGCGCCTGCCTGCGGTAGGCAGGTTTTAACGGGCTTTCAACTATATCTTTTTATTTCAGAAAAAGAAATAAAAAGGATGCCGTTTCAATCCCTAACGCAAATTGCTTATCCATAAAATTTAGTCATTAAACATGAGCATATCAATGTCTAAATCCCCAAAACATGTTAATTTTTTTGATATTGATTTTACAAGTAGTAATTTCATCACTTTAAAACTAAACTACATTCTAATGAAATCTATTTTTAAGTTTTTCTTCTTTTTATCTGCTATAACTTTCGCACAAACACCAACAAGCTCAAAGGTTGTGCAACAAGCATTAACTCAAAAATCAAAAATGATGCAATCTTCTTTGGTTAAAAATATTGAGTTTACCAATATTGGCCCAACAGTTATGAGTGGTCGTGTTGCAGATATTGCTGTAAACCCAAACAATCCCACAGAATTTTACGTAGGCTATGCTTCTGGTGGTTTATGGCATACCACAAATAATGGTACAACTTTTACACCTTTGTTAGACAATTCGCCAACACAAAACATAGGCGATATTGCTATAGATTTTAAATCTGGAACAATTTGGGTTGGTACAGGAGAAAAAAATTCTTCACGCTCTTCTTATGCAGGTATTGGGCTGCTAAAATCTACAGATAATGGTAAAACGTGGCAAAATATGGGTCTAACAGATTCACATCATGTTAGTAGAATTGTAATCAACCCAAATAATGTAAACGAAGTTGTAGTTGGTGTTATTGGGCATTTGTATTCGCCAAACGCAGAACGTGGTATTTTTAAAACTACAGATGGCGGACAAACTTGGACAAAATCGCTTTTTATAAATAATGATACAGGAATTATAGATGTTGCCTTTGCACCAGAAAATTTTAACGTAATGTATGCTGCTTCTTGGCAAAGAGAACGTAAAGCATGGAATTTTACAGGAAACGGAAACAATTCTGCCATTTACAAAAGTACAGATGCAGGTTCTTCATGGACTAAAATTTCAGAAAATTCTGGTTTCCCAACAGGAAATGGAGTTGGTAGAATTGGCTTAGCTGTTTTTAATGAAAATACAGTTTATGCGTTGCATGATAGTCAATACAGAAGACCAAAAGACAACAATAAAAAAGCTTCAAACGGATTAACAAAAGAAGATTTTAAAACCATGTCTGCAAACGCGTTTTTAAATTTAGACAATAAAAAACTAAACACCTACTTAAAAAACAACGGATTTCAAGAAAAATACAGGGCACAAAACGTAAAACAAATGGTGCGCGTAGGCTCTGTAAAACCAATAGATTTAGCCAGTTATTTAGAAGACGCAAACGCTATGTTGTTTGATACACAAGTAATTGGTTCAGAAGTCTTTAAAACTACAAATGGCGGTAAAAATTGGCAAAAAACACACAAAAATTATTTAGATGGCATTTACAATTCTTATGGTTATTATTTTGGTGAAATTAGAGTAGATCCAAAAGATGAAAATGGCATTTACGTGCTTGGAGTTCAAATTATAAAATCTAAAGATTCAGGCAAAAACTTTACACTAATTAGCAGAGAAAATGTGCATTCAGATCATCAAGCATTGTGGGTAAATCCACAAAAATCTGGTCATCTTATTAATGGTAATGATGGTGGCTTAAATATTTCTTATGATGATGGTGAGAGTTACATCAAACTAAACAATCCGCCTGTTGGGCAATTTTATTCTGTTTATGCAGACAATCAAAAAAACTACAAAGTGTATGGTGGTTTGCAAGACAATGGGGTTTGGGTTGCCAACAACAATGCTACTGTAAACAAACGTTGGCATCAAACAGGGCAAAATCCATATCAATCTATTATGGGTGGAGATGGTATGCAAGTTCAAGTAGATGATAGAAACCCAAATATTGTGTATACTGGTTACCAATTTGGTAATTACTTTAGAATTAACAGGGCAAATGGAGATAGAGCATACATTCAACCAAAACATACTTTAGGCGAAACTCCATATCGTTTTAATTGGCAAACTCCAATTTTATTAAGCAAGCACAATCAAGATATTTTATATTTGGGTGGTAACAAATTACACAGATCTTTAAATCAGGGAAATTCTTGGGAAACCATTTCTGGTGATCTAACAACAGGTGGCAAAAAAGGAAATGTTGCGTATGGAACGTTAACCACCATTTCTGAAAGTCCGTTTCAATTTGGTTTAATTTACACAGGTTCAGATGATGGTTACATCAACCTAACCAAAAACGGTGGTGGCAGTTTTACAAGAATTTCTAACAATTTACCGCAAAATTTATGGGTTTCTAGAGTAATTGCTTCAGCACACAAAAAAGAACGTGTTTATGCAACTTTAAACGGTTACAGATTTGACGATTTTACACCTTTTATTTTTATGTCTGATGATTTTGGTGCGACTTGGAAAAATATTGGGAATTCAATTCCTACAGCAGCAGTAAATGTAATTAAAGAAGACCCAACAAATGAAAACGTTTTATATGTTGGTACAGATAATGGTTTGTACGTTTCTTTTAATAAAGGCAATTCTTGGGAAGCGTTTGCTAACAATTTCCCAAATGTAGCTGTGCACGATTTAGTAATTCAGCCCACGGCAAAAGAATTAGTTGTAGGTACACATGGTAGAAGTTTATACAAAGCCAACATTGCACCTTTACAAGAAATGACACCTGAAGTTTTAGCAAAAGAAAACCATGTTTTTGCGATTAAATCCATCAGAAAAAACAACAATTGGGGCCGTTCTTTTAGTCAGTGGAAAGATACGTATACTCCAGAAATTACAATTCCCTTTTACACAAATGCTGCTAAAAAAGTAACTGCAAAAATTTATGCTGAAAATACAGAAGTAAACTCAATTACTACAAATGCAAACAAAGGTTTTAACCAAATGTTATTTGACCTTTCTTTCTCTAAAAAAGGAAAGAAAGCATTTGAAAGAGCGAATAAAAATTCGTCAGCAAGTTCTGCCTTAAAACAGGCACAAAATGGAGTTTATTATTTACCTAAAGGAAAATACACCGTTAAAATTGGTGCTGCTGAAAGTGAGTTTGAGATAAAGTAATAATTATAATTCATCCCTCAAAGGGTTTAAAACCCTTTGAGGGTAATACTAAAAAATGAAAAAGAATATAGTGTTCAATGATTTCTCTCTGCGATCGAAATGACAAAACTGAGTGGAAAAAGAGAAAATCTACTATAAAATAAATTTCATAAAACATTAATCTATCTATATTTTCATCAAATGAAAAAAGTATTCTTTTTACTCTTGTTTTCAATAACAATATCTTTAAACGCCCAAACCAAACCTAAAAGTTTCTTTGAACTTTCTACACCTATAAAAATGTGGGTGCTATTTCATCCGTTTAAAGCAAAAAAATCTTACAGAATTGCCTTAGAAACTAATAAAGTATCAGATTCTATTGCCAAAACAAATGCACTAGATAAAGACAAAAGTGGCGGACAAGTAGATGCTTTTAGACATGCCTATTGGTTGGCGCGCTTAAAACAAGATTTAGGTGAAAAAGCGGCGCGTTCTTTAGGTGAAGCTCACGAGAAAGACAACTACATTACCTTCAAAAAAACAAAATTAGAAGATGGTATTGTACCCGATGAAATTTCTTCTGAAATGGATTTACACAACAATGAGCAAGGTTTACAACTTATTGAAAAGAATGCTAAAACCTCTAGAAAAACACTCATTTATAAAATAATAAACGCCATAAAATCTGGTAAAATGAGAATTATAAAGAAAGATAAAAAGGGTAATTTTTTAACCTGTTCAGGAAATATAATTTCTAAACAATCTTTAAAAGGAAAATGGAAAAACAACAAATGTTTAGTAAATTCTAATCTTTAAATTTTAACAATTACATCGGTTTTTGTTAAACGTTTAACCATGTTATTTAAAATTAATCTAAATACACGTGAAAACGTTGTGAAATCTTTGTTTTCATAAGTCTTTACCCTTATTTTTGTATACTAAATTAATAATTAATTATACAATGAGCGGATTTTTCAAATCTTCAATTGGAAGAAAGGTGTCAATGGCACTTTCAGCATTTTTTTTAATGTTCTTCTTACTTCAGCACTTATCAATTAATATTTTATCGGTTGTAGACCCAGATTTATTTAATGAAGTATCTCACTTTATGGGCACAAATCCGGTGGTTCAATTTGCATTGCAACCTGTTTTAATCTTTGCAGTAGTTTTTCACTTTGTAATGGGTTTTATCCTAGACATTAAAAACAGAAAAGCAAATGGTTCTAAATATGCTAAAAACAATGGTGCTGCAAACTCTAGTTGGTTTAGTAGAAACATGGTAATTAGCGGAATTACAATTCTAGCATTTATCGCTTTGCACTTTATTGATTTTTGGTTTCCAGAAATTAACACAAAATTTATAAAAGGAGATTGGTCTGGTACCATGCCTGGTGTAGATGGTTTTAGATATCACGAAGAATTAGTGCACAAGTTTATGAACCCAATAAGAGTTGTTGCCTATGCAGTTGCTTTTATTTTCTTAGGATTACACTTAGCACACGGTTTTACCTCGGCTTTTCAGTCTGTAGGAGCAGCTTCATTACGTAAAAAATTAGAGAAAGTAGGTATTGCTTATTCAGTAATAATTCCTTTCGGCTTTATATTTATTGCATTATATCATTTTTTTAACCATTAATCTTAAACAATTATGGCTTTAGATTCAAAAGTACCTCAAGGTCCATTAAAAGATAAATGGACAGATTATAAAAATAAAATTAACTTGGTAAATCCTGCCAACAAACGTCATATAGATGTAATTGTGGTTGGTACAGGTTTAGCAGGTGGTTCTGCTTCTGCAACTTTAGCAGAATTAGGCTACAATGTAAAAGCATTTGCTTATCAAGATTCTCCAAGAAGAGCGCATTCTATTGCAGCACAAGGAGGAATTAACGCAGCAAAAAACTATCAAGGAGATGGAGATTCTACCTACAGATTATTTTACGATACTGTAAAGGGAGGAGATTACAGATCTCGTGAAGCAAACGTTTATCGTTTAGCAGAGGTTTCTGCAAATATCATCGATCAATGTGTGGCACAAGGTGTGCCTTTTGCACGTGATTATGGTGGTTTGTTAGATAACCGTTCTTTTGGTGGGGTTTTAGTTTCTAGAACTTTTTATGCCAAAGGACAAACAGGTCAACAATTATTATTAGGAGCATATTCTGCAATGAATAGACAAATTGCTCGTGGTAAAATTGAGATGTTTAACAGACATGAAATGTTAGATGTTGTTGTTGTTGATGGAAAAGCAAGAGGAATTATTGCACGTAACTTAGTTACTGGTGAGATAGAACGTCATTCTGCGCATGCAGTGGTTATCGCCTCTGGCGGATATGGAAACGTATATTTCTTATCTACAAATGCAATGGGTTCTAATGTAACTGCTGGTTGGAAAGTGCATAAAAAAGGAGCGTATTTTGCAAATCCTTGTTATACACAAATTCACCCAACATGTATACCACGTTCTGGAGATTATCAGTCTAAATTAACATTAATGTCTGAGTCTTTACGTAATGATGGTAGAATTTGGGTTCCAAAACATTTAAAAGATGTTGAGGCAATTAAAGCAGGAACTTTAAAGCCAACACAATTAAAAGAAGAAGATAGAGATTACTATTTAGAAAGAAGATATCCTGCATTTGGTAACTTAGTACCACGTGATGTTGCCTCTAGGGCAGCAAAAGAGCGTTGTGATGCTGGTTATGGTGTAAATGCAACTGGTGAAGCTGTATATTTAGATTTTGCTGCCTCTTTTGTACGTTATGGAACAGAGCAAGCAAAAATACAAGGAATTAAAAATCCTTCTGAAGCTAAAATAAAAGAATTAGGGCAAGAAATTGTAAGAGCTAAATACGGAAACTTATTTCAGATGTACGAGAAAATCGTAGATGAAAATCCGTATGAAACACCAATGATGATTTATCCTGCAGTACATTACACAATGGGTGGTGTTTGGGTAGATTATAATTTAATGACTACCATACCTGGTTGTTACGCAATTGGAGAAGCAAATTTCTCTGATCATGGTGCAAATAGATTAGGAGCATCTGCATTAATGCAAGGTTTAGCAGATGGTTATTTTGTATTACCATATACTATTGGAGATTATTTAGCTGATGATATTAGAACTGGAAAAATTTCTACTGAAACTCCAGAATTTGAGGCTGCAGAAAACGAAGTAAAAGAAAGAATCAATTTCTTTGTAAACAATAAAGGATCGCATTCTGTAGATTATTACCACAAAAAATTAGGTAAAATTATGTGGGATAAATGTGGAATGTCTAGAAATGCAGAAGGGTTAAAATCTGCCATTGAAGAAATTTCTGCTTTACGTAAAGATTTCTGGGAAAATGTAAATGTACCAGGAACCGATAAAGAATACAATGAGCAGTTAGCCAAAGCAGGTAGAGTTGCAGATTTCTTAGAATTAGGAGAGCTGTTTGCAAAAGATGCTTTAGTTAGAGAAGAGTCTGCTGGAGGACACTTTAGAGAAGAGCACCAAACACCAGAAGGAGAAGCAAAACGTTTAAAAGAATTCCAGTTTGTTTCTGCTTGGGAGTATAAAGGCGAGCCAAAAGATGCTGTATTGCATAAAGAAGATTTGGCTTATGAGAATATAGAAGTAAAAGAAAGAAGTTACAAATAGTTGATGGTTTGTGGTTGATAGTTTGTGGTAAATACCAAAAAACTAACAACCAACAACCAATAACCAAAAACTAATAAAATGAATTTAACACTTAAAATTTGGAGACAGAAAGACGCTAATTCAAAGGGTCAAATGACAGATTATAAAGTATCTGAAATTTCAGAGCACATGTCTTTCTTAGAAATGATGGATGTTTTGAACGAGCAAATCATTAATAAAGGTGATGAGCCAGTAGCTTTTGATCATGATTGTAGAGAAGGAATCTGTGGTATGTGTTCTATGTATATTAATGGTGAAGCACATGGCCCAGATAGAGGTGTAACAACTTGCCAGTTACACATGCGTATGTTTAAAGATGGCGATACAATTACTATAGAACCTTGGAGAGCGGCAGCATTTCCTGTAGTTAAGGATTTAGTTGTAGATCGTTCTGCTTTTGATAGAATACAGCATGCAGGTGGTTACATTTCTGTAAACACTTCTGGTAATACACAAGATGCAAACTCAATACCAATTGCAAAAGAAGCTGCAGATACAGCAATGGATGCAGCCACTTGTATTGGTTGTGGTGCTTGTGTTGCTACTTGTAAAAACTCATCAGCAATGTTATTTGTAGGTGCAAAAGTATCTCAATATGCTTTATTGCCCCAAGGACAAGTAGAAGCTGCAGATAGAGTACAAAACATGGTTGCTCAAATGGATTTAGAAGGTTTTGGTAACTGTACAAATACTGGTGCTTGCGAAGTAGAATGCCCTAAAGGAATTTCTTTAGACAACATTGCCAGAATGAACAGAGAATTAATGAAAGCGTCTGTATAAGATTCATAGCGAACGACAGTAAAACAATCTGTTTATAAGGAATAACAGATGTCATTTCGAGTGATTCCGCTTTTTAGCGGAATTGTATCGAGAAATCTTAAATAATACTAAAAAACCCAAAACGAAATATCGTTTTGGGTTTTTTAATTTAATCTTCATTTATATCTTTAAAAAAATTGATAAGTGTAATATTTAAAACATCTAAAATCTCCAATAACCTTTCTAAATCTAACTTGGTGGCTCCTTTTTCTACCTTAAAATAGCCACTTTCTGTTAACCCTATTTTAATTCCCATATCATATTGAGATAAACCTGCTTTTTGCCTTTCCTTTGCTATTTTCCTTAAAATAGTAATTCGCTTTCTAAACAGTTGAGTCTTCTTTATTTCCCTCTCCATTTTAGACCTTTCTCTTCGCTTAAATTCCTGCATAAAATCATCTATACTCTGCTCCATTATCATTGCATTTTATACAAAAAAAGGAAAATAAATTTTCTATTGATGTTTCTTACGGTTTATCACTAATAAACTACAATTATAATTTTGATAATTTTATAGATTTAGAAATTCATCAAGTTGGTAGTTTTATCAATTTAAATTATAAAATTGCTTTTTAATATAATAAACAATCGTTTATAGGATTCAGTTTTTGGTTTCCATTTCGTAACAGACTGCATACTGAAGACTGTAAAACTGCCAACTAAACTAAAGATGCCTTAAATAAGCTTCAGGATTATTTAAAAACGATTTTGTAATGTTAAAATGTTCCGTTTCTTCTAAATTCTTTTTCTCCATAGTGTTTTCAGTAATTTCAAAAATACTCGCTTCAGGAAAAGCCAACAATATTGGAGAGTGTGTGGCTATAATAAATTGCGAATTGTGTGCTTTTAAATGGTTTTTTATAAAAGCAATTAAAGTAAGCTGTTTTGCGGGAGATAGTGCAGCTTCAGGCTCATCAAGTAAATAAATTCCTCTCGTGTTTATCATTTCATTCATAATATGAAGATAAGCTTCACCATGAGAAAAAGCATTGAGCTCTTGGCCGTAATTGCTGCGCATTTGTTTTAATTGATAATTGGCACTTTCTTTCATTTGATTGATAATGTGTGTAGGAACATCAGGCCCTAAATCGCCCATTTGATTTTCTATAGTGGTGCCAACTCTATGAATACTGTTTAAGTAATCTCCAAAATCTTCAGCTCTAAAAAAGAAACCCACAGAACGTTCTATTTGCCAAGTCAATTCTAAAAAAGGTAGCAATTTTTTAGCGGCATCAAAACTGTTTTTTGCATAACTTCTGCCATCCATATGTGGCAATTGCAACCTGCAAGCAATGGCTTCTAGCAAAGTGGATTTTCCAGAGCCATTTTCGCCAACCAAAAAACTAACACGTTTAGAAAAGTCTAAATTCTTAACATATTTTATAGCAGGAATATCAAACGGATAAGGATGTGTACGCTATGTATTTATGTGTAAGTTTGATAAATAGGGCATTTTAGGTTTTTCATAAACTAGAATTTAATTATCGGTTAATTTACGTGTATTTATCGTAATAAACACATAAATATGATTCCCAAAAAAAGAAAAGAGATTATTTTAGATGAAGAAACACTTGCTATTTTGCAATATAAAGCAGAAAGTGAAGGGCGTAATTTAAAAAATTATATGGAAAATGTTTTAAAAGAAAATGCTTACGCTTTTTAGCCTTCAGAGGCATATAAAACAATGATGGATAAAATGATAAGCAACCATATTGAAGGAAAAACAAATTATACACCTTGGAGTGAAGTTAAAAAAGACTTCTTAAAATAATGGTTTATGAAGCTATAATTAGTGATGAAGCCAAACTAGATATTAAAGAAACGAGAAATTTTTATGGTAAAATTTCATCAATTTTATTATTAATTTTTCATAAAGAGTTAATAGAGATTGTTGCAAGAATAGCTAAAAATCCAAATCATTTTCAACAAAGATATCGAAATATAAAAATAATATTTACGCGCAAATTTCCTTTTGGTATTCATTATTTGGTTGATAAAAACACAATGTACATACAGCGTATTTCACATCAAAAAAGAGATTATAAATAAGAAGTTATTTTAATTTCACACAAACTTGCTAGCCCCTTCCCTTTGGGAAGGTTGGGATGGGATTTACTTCCGCCCAAAATCTGCAGGAATTTCTCCCCAAGCTTTGGTTTCCCATTTTAAAATAGGATTTTTAACGGTGTTTTCTCTCAGCCAGTTTTCGGCTCTTTTAATTAAATCTAATAAAGCTTTGTTTGAAGCATCAAAACGTAAATTGGTTTTGCATTTTTTTTGACGCACCCAGCTCATGGCAATTTTAGAATCTGAGTAAATAGGAATATCTTCTTTATTTTTAGATTTTAACAAAGCAACACAATGCACTAATGCCAAAAACTCTCCAATATTATTGGTGCCTTTCTCAAAAGGCCCTTTTCTAAAAATTTCTTTTTTATTGTGTGTAAAAACACCTCTGTATTCCATTTTACCAGGATTACCAGCACAAGCAGCATCTACAGCAATGGTTTCTAAATTAGGTTTGCCATATTTTGCTTTTTCAGCTGCAGATAAAACTACTTTATTTGTGGTTTTACCTTTATAGTCTTCATACTTGCCTTTAGATGCTTTTTCTGCTTCATCTAAACTGATAAAAGATTTGTATTGTGCGTGCTCAAAACCATCAATTTGCTTTTTGCATACATTCCATGAAGAAAAAACGCCTTTTCTTCGGCCATTCCAAACAACATAAAACTTTTTTTTACTCATTGGTAGTTAAAATTACCTCTTCAATTACTTTTGGGAAATATTGTTGCTCTAAAACATGAATCTTGGCAGCAATACTTTCTGCAGTATCTGCATCATTTAAAGCGGTTTTTGCTTGAAAAATAATGGCGCCTTCATCATAATTCTCATTTACATAGTGAATTGTAATACCAGTTTCAGGCTCATTATTTGCTTTTACAGCCTTATGAACATGCATTCCATACATGCCTTTTCCACCATAATTTGGCAATAATGCAGGATGAATATTTATAATTTTATTCGGAAAAGCATCCACAATTTTTTGTGGAATTCGCCATAAAAAACCAGCCAAAATAATATAATCTGCTTGTTCTTTTAAAAGATTTAGTACTTTATCTGTCTTAGAAAAATCGGCTCTATTAAAGTGTAAACATCTTATTTTTAGGTTTTTACATCTTTCAAAAACTTTGGCATGTTCATTGTTACATAGCACTTGAGTAACCTTAGCGGTTTTAGTGTGATTAAAAAACTTTATAATATTCTCTGCGTTCGATCCAGAACCAGATCCAAAAATAACAATACGCTTCATATCTATCTTTCTAAGCTACAAAAAAAAGAATAATTATTAACAAACCGATTATTTTTAGTGAAGATTAAATATTTTTCTTTACTTTTAATAATCATTTTTCGATCAAAAATTAGTTATAATTAATAAGATTTGTATTTTTGCCGAGATTTAAAATTTAAAATTAAAAAATTATGTCAGACATTGCATCAAGAGTAAAAGCTATTATCGTAGACAAATTAGGCGTAGACGATAATGAAGTAACAACAGAAGCTAGCTTCACAAATGATTTAGGAGCAGATTCTTTGGATACTGTTGAGTTAATTATGGAATTCGAAAAAGAATTCGATATTCAAATTCCAGACGATCAAGCTGAAAACATTGGAACAGTAGGTCAAGCAGTTAGCTATATAGAAGAAGCAAAAAAGTAAAATTTATATGCAATTAAAACGAGTTGTAGTCACTGGACTTGGCGCATTAACGCCAATTGGTAATAATATAGAAGAGTATTGGAATGGCTTAGTTAACGGCGTTAACGGAGCAGCACCTGTAACATATTATGATGCTGCCAAGTTCAAAACTCGTTTTGCCTGTGAATTAAAAGATTTTACGGTTACCGACTTTATCAATAGAAAAGACGCCCGTAAAATGGATCGATTTACGCAATATGCAATGGTAGCTTCTGATGAAGCAATTGCAGATGCAAAATTAGATCTAGAAAAAGTAAACAAATTACGCGTTGGTGTAATTTGGGGAGCAGGAATTGGTGGTCTAGAAACTTTCCAAAACGAAGTATTAAACTTTGCTGAGGGAGATGGTACACCTAGATTTAATCCTTTTTTTATCCCAAAAATGATTGCAGATATTGCGCCAGGAAATATTTCCATTAAAAATGGATTTATGGGGCCAAATTATACTACAGTATCTGCTTGCGCATCTTCTGCTAACGCAATGATAGATGCCATGAACTACATTAGATTAGGTACTTGTGATGTTATTGTAACTGGTGGCTCTGAAGCCTGTGTTACTATTGCAGGTATGGGTGGTTTTAGTGCAATGCACGCTTTATCTTCTAGAAACGATGATCCAAAAACAGCTTCAAGACCTTTTGATGCTGAAAGAGATGGGTTTGTTTTAGGTGAAGGAGCAGGTGCAATTGTTTTAGAGAGTTATGAACACGCTAAAGCAAGAGGCGCAAAAATTTACGCAGAAGTAATTGGTGGAGGAATGTCTTCTGACGCTTACCATATTACTGCACCACATCCTGAAGGAATTGGTGTAATTGCTGTAATGAAAAACTGCTTAGAAAATGCTGGTATTAAACCAGAAGAGGTAGATCACATCAACACACATGGAACCTCTACTCCACTTGGAGATGTTGCAGAACTTAAGGCAATTTCAGAAGTATTTGGTGACCATGCTAAAAACATCAATATTAATTCTACAAAATCTATGACTGGGCATTTATTAGGTGCTGCAGGTGCTATAGAGTCTATTGCGTCTATTTTAGCAATGGAACATGGTATTGTACCACCAACCATAAATCACGCCAACATAGATGAAAATATAAATCCAGAATTAAACTTAACCTTAAACAAACCTCAAAAACGAGAAATTAAAGTTGCCATGAGCAACACGTTTGGGTTTGGCGGACACAATGCTTGTGTAGCTTTTAAGAAATTAGAAGAATAATAATTAATCATTTATGGGGTTTATTCGTAATATCATAGAATCTAGGTCTGAAGAAGATTTAGAGCTATATGGCGAATTGAAAAAATTACTCCACTTTTCTCCAAGAAAAATAAACCAATATAAAAAAGCATTTACACACAGATCTGTGCAAATGTTAGACAAAAATGGCATTCCTATAAATTACGAGCGTTTAGAGTTTTTAGGAGACTCTATATTAGGATCTGTAATTGCAGCCTATCTTTATAAAAAAGTACCTAAAGGCACTGAAGGTTACTTAACACAAATGCGTTCTAAAATTGTTAATAGAGAACATTTAAATGAGTTAGGTAAAGATTTAAACCTTATTAAATTTGTAAAAAGTAACATAGATCAATCCAATGTTGGCGACAATATACATGGTAATATTTTTGAAGCTTTAATTGGCGCAATTTACTTAGACAAAGGCTATAATTTTTGTCAGAAATTTATTTATAACAAGGTTATTGTACCTTATGTAGATATTGAAAAACTAGAGGGTAAAATTACCAGTTACAAGGGTTTAATTATTGAATGGTGTCAAAAACAAAAGAAAAAATACAATTTTGATTCTTACGAAGATACAGGTAATGATCCCATAAAACACTTTAGCGTAAAAATTAGCATAGATGGCAAGCAGATTGCTAAAGGCAGAGCAACTTCAAAGAAAAAAGCTGAAGAGCAAGCCTCTAAAAGGGTTTACTATGCTTTTCAAGATGAAATTTCTTTAGATTAAAAGTACCGCTTATCTCTTTTTCTTACCCTTCAAAAAACTTCTCCAATTTGCTGTAAAACCAATGTATGCGTTTTCTGCTGTAAGCAATTCCAAACCATTTGTTGGCGAATGATAAGAGACAAAAAGACCTAAGGTGAAATGCTTAAAATTATAATGTATTGCTTTACTAACTGTAAAAATTAGCAAATTTGGGTTATCTCTTATATTACGTTCTTCTGCAATATCATAATTAGTAAATGCTAAACTGTTTAGCTGCACATACTCTACCCTTATAGGCAAGTGAAAAGAAAAATAGTTTTCACGTTTTACACCTCCATCATTCCGTTTTAAATTCAAATTAAATTGGTTGTATATATTTGAAAAAGAGAAGTCTGCAAAACTATCGGCATTTTGTAATTCTGTATTTCTAATATTTCCAAAGCCGTAACCTAAAAAGTTTTCTATGTAAAAGGTTTTGTTTTTATTGTTATTAGTATAACCCAAAGCCATATTTGTAACATTACCTTGTGCATTAAACCTATCTTTTACATAATCTTTACTTTCTGTAAAACCTATATGTGCTACAAAATGGTCTGAAATGGCATAGTAAGCATTTGCATTAAGCGTTCTTACACCACTGCTGGTGGCAATACTTCCAGAAACTGCATAATCTCCTTTTTCTTCTAAATTTGAAATTAATGGAGGGATATGTATATATCTTGATGATACACAAGAAAATGAAACCAATAATATAGTTAAAAGTAGTAAATATCTCATAGCTCACTTTTTTTAGTGAAACTAAACATTTCGAATCAAATGAAAGCGTGTTACTCCATAAAACTAAATAGAAAGCTTAAAAACGTAACTATTTTTTATAAAAAAACTCAGATACACACCTTTAAAAACCTCATAATTTTTGTAAAAGAGTTAAAATAACACACTTTCTAGCAAAAATAGCGATAACGTTTTCGTTAAAATAAGCACGAAAACTCGTAAACTATTAGTAGCTTTGTTTTATTACATAAGACTAATAAGTATATTTACAAATATGCAAATTCATGCTTTAAGTTTAAACGATTTTTGTGAAGAACAGTATACCTTAATAGGCATACACACAACATTAGAAGACTACAGACTAGCCTATTTGTTAAATAAAAACTTAGACACAAAGTTTTCTAAATCTAAAAGCGATTTAGAATTCTCTAAAAACGGAGAACAATCGACTTTTTCTGTTTATAATTACACCAGTAAAAAATACGATTTTGAATGGTTTTTAATTGCAAATAGCTTTAAAAAGGAAAATCAAACTGATATTAGTCAGCTTTTACTAACAGCAGAAACTAGAACTTATTTAATACCAGAAAAAAAAAAAATAGATTATTTTATTAAAATATCTGGAGAAACAACAAATAGCTACGTTTCTAAAAAATTAGATAAAATAAAAAATATTGAGCAAGTAATTACGGCTTACCCAATAGATAAAAATACATTAAAGTCTAAAGACTATTTAATATTTTAAATATGGAATTATACAAAAAAACCAAAATAGTTGCAACCCTAGGTCCTGCAGTTAATACAAAAGAAAAAATGAGAGCTTTAGCCATTGCTGGTGTAAATGTTTTCAGAATAAATTTTTCTCATGCAGACTATGAAGTTGTAAAGCAAAATGTAACTAGAATTAGAGAAATAAATGCAGAAAATGATTTTAATGTAGCTATTTTGGCAGATTTACAAGGTCCTAAATTACGTGTTGGTGTAATGGAAGATGGTGTTGTTTTAAACGACGGTGATTCATTTACATTTACTACAGAAAAATGTATAGGTAATAAAGAAAAAGCATTTATGACCTACCAACGTTTTCCTAAAGATGTAAAAGTTGGTGAGCAAATTTTAGTAGATGATGGTAAACTATTATTCGAAGTAGTTTCTACAGATAAAGACAAAGAAGTAGTCGTTAAAACTATTGTTGGTGGTCCTTTAAAATCTAAAAAAGGAGTAAACTTGCCAAATACTGCCATTTCTTTACCTGCCTTAACAGAAAAGGACAAAGAAGATGCCATTTTTGCTTTAGGCTTAGAAGTAGATTGGATGGCGCTTTCTTTTGTAAGAACACCAGAAGATTTAAGAATGTTACGCGACTTAATTTCGCAACATTCTGAGTATAGAGTGCCTGTAATTGCGAAAATAGAAAAACCTGAAGCCGTAGCAAATATAGATTCTTTAATACCTTATTGTGATGGTTTAATGGTAGCTCGTGGAGATTTAGGTGTAGAAATACCAATGCAAGACGTACCATTAATTCAAAAGAAATTAGTAAGACGTGCCAAAAGAGCAAGAATTCCTGTAATTATTGCAACACAAATGATGGAAACTATGATTGAAAACTCTGTACCCACAAGAGCAGAGGTAAATGATGTAGCCAACTCTATTATGGATGGTGCAGATGCAGTAATGCTTTCTGGAGAAACTTCTGTAGGCAAAAACCCTCTAAGAGTTATTCAAAAAATGGCTGAGATTATTAAGGCTGTAGAAAACTCTAGAATGATTAAAGTACCTCATGAAGCACCACATATTAAAACCAACAGATTTATTACAAAATCAGTTTGTCATCATGCTGCTTTAATGGCAAATAATATAGGAGCAAAAGCAATTTCTACGCTAACTAACAGTGGTTATACAGCATTTCAAATATCTGCTTGGAGACCACAATCTAAAATATTGGCTTTTTCTTCGGAAAGAAGAATTTTAGGAAAACTAAATTTACTTTGGGGTGTTAGAGCTTTTTATTACGATAAAAATTTAAGTACAGATGATACTGTTGTAGATATCAACAATATTTCTAAAGAACAAGGCTACGTAAAAGAAGGCGATTTTATGATAAACCTTACATCTATGCCTGTAGAAGAAAAAGGAATGGTAAATACCTTAAGAGTATCTGAAATAGATTAAAAAAATATTATTTTATATTTAAAAAAGCATTTTGAGCAATCGAAATGCTTTTTTTTATGATATGTACTATTGATATTTTTTAAAAATAACACAAGCATTTACATCACCAAAACCAAAACTTGCTTTGGCCAAATAAGTAATATTTGTATTTAATTTTTTTACAGGAATTTTATCTTTCGCTATAAAATTGGTTATTTCTGGGTGCATGTCTTCACAATTAATATTTGGAAATACAAACTGTTCTTTTACTTGCAAAACACAAGCTACAGCTTCTATAGCACCTGCAGCAGCCAAACAATGCCCTACTTGGGATTTTAAAGAATTTATATAAGGAAAATCCGTTCCTTTTCTTTGCAACGCCTTCGTCCAGTTTTCTATCTCTAAACTGTCTTTACTTGTGGCTGTTAAATGTCCGTTGATTACATCAATATCATTTGCAGTAATCTTAGCATCCATAATTGCGTCTGTAACACATCTTTGCACGGCTTCAGCATTTGGTGCAGTTAAAGTACCTCCGTTTCTCTGTCCGCCAGAATTCATATTTCCGCCTAAAACCTCTGCATAAATGGTAGCTCCTCTTGCTAAAGCACTTTCTAAAGACTCCAAAACCAAAGCTCCTCCTCCACTTCCAGGTACAAAACCAGCAGCACTTGCAGACATGGGTCTAGAACCTTTTTCTGGAGTATCATTGTGCTTATAACTCATTACACGCATGGCATCAAAACCACCCCAAGTATATAAACTACTATCACTAGAACTACCTACCAACATGCGTTTTGCTTTACCAGATTTTATACGATCAAAACCTAATAAAAGTGCCTCTGTGCCTGTTGTACAAGCAGACGAATTTGTAGTTACCTGATTGCCCAAACCTAACATACCACCCAAATAAGCAGAAATACCACTTGCCATTGTTTGCAAAACAGAAGTACTTCCTAAACGTCTTACTTTTTGGTCGTCTATCTTATAAATGGATTCTCTAAACTTTTCAATTCCAGAAGTTCCTGCGCCAAAAACTAAACCAGTATCGTAATCTAAAGCCGAATTTTCATCAACAGAAAAACCAGCATCTTTCCAAGCATCAACGCCAGCCATAACGCCATATAAAATAGAAGTACTGTTAAAGTCACGTAATTGTAATGGAGTTAAATAGCTTGCTTTTATTTCTTCAGAAACGTCTGGTATACCACCAATACAACAAGAAAATCCTTTATCTTTTAAATTTTGATGAAATGTAATTCCAGATTTGCCTGTTTTTATAGCATCTGTAAATGCTGATAAACCCACACCATTTGGCGCTACAACTCCTAAACCTGTAATTACTACTCTATTTTTAGACACTAATTTTAATGATTTTTAAGAATCTGATTATTCAGTTCTTATTTTTTAATTTTTCTTAATAATTTTAAAACCTGTGAGGTTTTATAAAATGTTACATTACCAACATTCCAGAAATTTCTCCTCTACAAACCAATTCTTCTTTGGCATTAAACAACTTTACTTTACATTTTAATTTATTGAATCTAAAATACACTTTTTCGGAAACTACAGTAACTTTTTCACCTGGTAAAACCGTTTTGTAAAAATCTACTTGATTAGAAGTTAGTGCAATTTGTGGTTTTTTTTCTGATGAAATTTCATCCTTCAACAAAAAAATACCCAAACAAACCAAACCAATTTGCGCCATGGTTTCTGTTAAAATTACACCTGGTGTAATTGGATTTTCTTTAAAATGACCTTTGTAAAAAAACTCGTTTTGTGTAAATGTATAATTGCCTGTAATTCCGTTTTCTGAAATTGCTGTAAGTTCATCAACAAACAAAAAAGGTTTTTGATATGGAAGGTTTTTTATGATTTCTGTTTGGTTCATTTATAATAATTAACTTTCTGTTCTCAGTTTTGTCGTTTCAACCTTTTGAAAGAAATCTCATAAAAAGGCTAAAATAGTATGTTAATTTTTAGTGAGATTTCTCCTAACGTCGAAATGACAATATTATGGATTGTTTCGATTCCTGCCTTCGCAGGAATTAAAGCATTTACCATTCCAACAAAACACGTTGTGCAGAAAAACCTGGACCAAAACTTAGCATAATTCCACGTTCGCCTTTGGCAGGATTTCTATCCATAAAACGTTCTAAAACGTATAGCACAGTTGCACTAGACATGTTACCATACAAACGCAAAACTTCTTTTGTATCGTTAATATTTTTGCCTAGTTTACCAAACAAATCTTCTACAGTTTGTACAATTTTTTTTCCTCCTGGATGAAAAATTAAATGATCTATATCTTTAATAGTTAACTTATTTTTTTCTAAAAACGGGTGAATAATATCTGGAAAATGAGCTGCAATTTTTTGGGGAACTTCTTTATCTAATATCATTTGCAAGCCCGTGTTTACCAAATTAAACCCCATCATTTTAGTAGCATCATAAAAATGATACATGGCTTGGTCTATAATTTTAGGACCATTATCTTTTTCAAAAGAAGAAAGGATTACACTAGAAGCACCATCACCAAAAATGGCAGCACTTACTATATTTGTCATAGAATAATCATCTAATTGAAACGTTGCTGTTGGTGCCTCTACAGCAACTACAGCTGCTCTTTTATTAGGATTTGCTTTTAAGAAATTCTTTGCATAAATAATACCAGAAACACCTGCTGCACAACCCATTTCTGTAACTGGCAAACGCACAATATTTTGTTTCATCCCTAAAGAATTAATTAAATACGCGTCTACAGACGGAATCATGATACCTGTGCAACTTACAGTAATTATATAATCGATATCTGTTGCTTTTAAATTGGCTTTTTCTAAAGATTTTTTAAGAGATTTTTCGGCTAATTTTACAACCTCTCTTGCATAAATATCATTCTTTTCTTGGAAAGAAGTTGCCATAAAAACTTCCTCAGGATCCATAATAGAGTAACGTTTGTCTACAGCTGCACCTTCAAAAAGTTTAATTACTTTTCTTTTAAAACGAGATTCTTGCCCTTCCATCCACATTTCTACAAACGGAATAATATCTTTAGTTTCTCTATAATATTCTGGCAATTGTTTTGCAACTGCTGTTATTTTTACACTCATAGGTTTTCTTTATATTTTGGCATAAATCTTAAAAATTCTTCAAAAGAATATTTTAATAGTTTTTTAAATGCTGTGTGTTTAAAATGAACTCTTTTTCAGCGTCCAACGCCAACGAAATGCCCATTTCCAAGTAATTTCTACTGCTTTAATATTTGGTTCCGTTTGTTGTAATTGCTTAGACATTGCCTCTAAATCTTTTCTTTTAAATCCTCTTAAAACAGAAACCAAACCATCATGAATAATCATTTTATTGGTTATAAAAACAGCCAATAATTTAAATAAATAATACGCCACTTTATGCCTATGCAAATCATTTACAACTATGGCTATTTTTGTCTGTTTTAAAGTATCTTTTAAAAATGAAACTAAAGGTTTTTCTTTAAAATGATGAAAAAACAAAGTCGCTAAAACTACATCAAATTGTTGTTTTTTAAAATCATCAGAAAAAATATCTTGTATTTTAAATGACAGTTCTGGAAAATCAACAGATAATTCATTGGCATAATCAATTGCAGTTGGGTTGGCATCTACACCAATCAACTTAAATTTATAACCATTTTTTCTTCCAAACTTTGCAACATCACGTAAAATATCTCCATGTCCACAACCTAAATCTACAATGGTAATTTCTTGTTCTTTTGGGTGGTTTTTTAAAACTGCTTTTACGGCATTTACAGTAACCAAATTACCACCTAACCAACGATTTATGCTTTCTAATTTATCTAAAACATCACGTAACAAATCGCCACCAATAGAAAAATCGTCCATCATTTCTTCTTGGTCAGAACGTTTAGAAGTATCTGCTAAAAAAGCCATTATATTTTCATGGGTTTACCGTGCGTTTGTTTTATAATTTTAGGTAACAAAAAAGGGAGTTTTTTCAAAACTTGCAATAAAAAGGACGCTATTTTATCTTTTCTAAACAACATGGCAATAAAATGCCCAGCTTTTAAACGCAAACTAAATTTTTTGTTCCACTGTCTAATATATTGTTTTTCTAGCGTTTTTCTGTCTTTAACTGTTCCGTTTAAATAATTTAGAATCAATTTAGATGCCATTTGTGCAGATTGTATGGCCATACTCATTCCGTTTCCACAAAGTGGATGAATCATTCCTGCAGCATCACCAGACATTAAAATATGATTTTCTACAGGCTTTTTAGTGGCAAAAGAAATTTGACTGATAGAAAGTGGCTGTTCCCAGTTTGGCTTAGAATTCTTAAATATTTCTTTTAAAAACTTATTTTTAAAAACCACTTGTTCTTGAAAATCTGGAATATTTTTATACTTTTTAAATGCTGAGAAACTAGTGATATAACACAAATTAATTGCATTATTTTCTACTTTAGAAACCCCACAATAACCGCCTTTAAAGTTATGAAGTGCTACCAAATTTTGCTGAAAATTACCTTTAACATGTATTTTTACGCCCAAATAGGGCGACTTTTGTTGGATAAAATCACGGTTCATTTTTACATCAAGCACACTTCGTTTGCCAAAAGAACCAATTGCAATTTTTGCTTGAAACTGATTATTTTCTTTGGTTTCTACTGTAAAAAAATCATCCTTAAAAATAACATCTACAACTGTATCTTGTAAAATAGTAACTCCGTTTTCTTTGGCTTTTTTATACAATTCTAAATCTAAAGTATAGCGCGAAATACCAAAACCACCCAAAGGCAATTTTGCGGCAATTACTTTATTTTTTGTGGTTGATAATTGAAATTCATCAATTTTTACAGCGCCAAATTCAAACGGATTTACATCTAAATATTTCAAATAAGGCAAAACTTCATTAGAAATATATTCACCACAAACTTTATGTTTTGGATAGCTGTTTTTTTCTATTAGCAAAACTTTTTTACCAAATTTAGATAGGTGAATTGCATTGCACAAACCTGCTAAACCGCCACCAATTATTATTATGTCTAAATTTGTGTTCATTGTTATTTATACGTTTTAAAAACAATTATAAATGTGTTCTTAAATTTTAATTATCAACTTAATTTTTACTAAAACTCAAACTGTAATTGCACCCAAAAAGGCTCTTTAATTTCTGTATTTAAATTGCCAAAAGACAAGCCTAAAAGACGCACAGAATTTACCAATTTATCCTGATACAATAACTCTTTTACGACAGGAAAAAACTCCTTTTTAGTTTGCATAAAATGCGGTTTGGTTTTGCTTCTTGTTTGTTGTGTAAAATCTGAATACTTTATTTTTAAAGTAATTGTTTTTCCTTTGGTATTATTTTTAAGCATTCTTTTTTCCAATTCATCTGCAATCTTATCTAATTTTTCTATCATAAAAATTTCTGAAGATAAGTTTTCTCTAAAAGTGCGTTCTGCGGCTAAAGATTTTCGAACTCTATTGGGTTTAACAGCACTATTATGAATTCCGCGTACAATATTGTAATAATGCACACCAGATTTACCGAATAATTTTACCAATTCTTCTAAGGATTTTTGCTTTAAATCATTCCCCACAAAAATTCCTAAATTGTACATTTTTGCTGCAGTAACTTTACCAACTCCGTAAAATTTATGTACTGGCAATTCTTCTAAAAAAGGAATTACCTCATCTGGATGCACCGTTTTTTGACCATTAGGTTTATTAATATCAGAAGCAACTTTTGCAATAAATTTATTGATAGAAATGCCAGCAGACGCCTGCAAACCCGTTTCTTTATAAATGCGTTCTCTTATTTCTCTAGCAATAGCATTTGCAGACGGATTTCCTTTTTTATTTTGGGTAACATCTAAGTAAGCTTCATCTAAAGAAAGTGGTTCTACCAAATCTGTATAGTCAAAAAATATTGTTCTAATCTGTGCAGAAAGTTCTTTATATCTAGCAAAATCTGAGTTTACAAAAATTATATGTGGGCATTTTTGCTTTGCCAAAACATTGCTCATGGCAGATTTTACGCCAAATTTACGCGCTTCATAACTAGCCGCAGAAACTACGCCTCTATCTCCACCACCGCCAACTGCAATGGCTTTTCCCTTTAATTCTGGATTGTCTAATGCTGCTACAGATGCATAAAAGGCATCCATATCTACATGAATTATTTTTCTAAAAGGAGGCTGCAATTCCATGTGACTAATTTACGAAGTTAAACACAAAATCTGCAAATTAGCAAAGCTGAATTATGCTTTTAAGAAATCTATGGAAAGTCCAATTACCTCGTTTAATTCTTTAGAGATTACTTCTGTTTTCCAAGGATGGGAAACGTTAAAAACATGATCTGCGTTTTTTATAATCTCAAATTGACTCGTTTTATTCCAGGCATGTAAATTTTCTGCCTCTTTAATTTTTACAGAAGTGTCTTTGTCCCCATGAATTATTAAATGTGGTATTTTTAAATGATGTGTTGCTTTCTGAATGTTTAAACGCTGTTCATTTTTTACAAAATCTTCATAAAATTGAAAAAAATGAGGCATTTCTTGATAAGTTCTACCATTTTTAACGTAAAAAACACCTTTTTCTTTCCATTTTACAAAATTATCTTTTTTAGGAAATCTGCTCTTATAATCGGAAACACCAGCAAAAGTAATTACTTTTTTAACTCTAGCATCTTCATTTGCTTTTAACAACACAATACCACCACCTCTACTGTGGCCAATTATAGCAATGTGGTTTACATCTGCTTCATTTTTAAATTTTTCTTCGGATGAAACCCAATCTAAAACACTACCCAAATCGTCTAATTCTTTGGAGTAATTGTTATTGCCAAAAGCCTCTAAATCTGGAAAATCTATAGGTTGCTCTAATGTTCCTCCATTGTGCGAAAAATTAAATTTTACAAAGAAAAAACCTGCTGCTGCAAATGCCTTTGCCATTACATTCCAAGCGCCCCAATCTTTAAAACCTTTGTAACCATGACAAAAAACTACTATTTTTTTTGGTTGATGATTCTCCTTGTAAAAAACGTCTGTTACAATAGGTTTTTGGTGTTGCCCCTTAACAATTATATTCTTTAGAATTTTCATTTATAAAAATTTATATAACAAATTTAAGAAAAGTAAATACAGCAAAAATAGCAGTTATAAAAGATAATATTAAATTAAGGTGGTTTGTAAGTGTACCTGTTTTCTGTTGAATTTTTGTAGCGTATTTGCCATACAAATTCAATATAAAAAAACACCCCAAAACAGCGCCTAAAACAAAAAACGTTTTGGCATAAAAATCAAAAGTTATGCTATCAAAAGCCATTAATAAAGATGCACTACCAAAGAAAAACGGAATTGAAAACATATTTAATAAAGACAAAGTTGCCCCAGTTATAAATCCATTTTTACTTACTTTTCTAGTTGTTATTTGTTTTCTATCTTTCTTGTTTTGTGTGTAAAAGTAAACTGATAAACCCAGTAAAATAAACACACCAGTTTTCTCTAGAAAAATTAAAAATGAAGGGTTTTCTCTAATAAAAACGGTTAAATACACAGACAAATAGGCCTGTAAAAAAACTATAGAAGACGCACCAAAAACAAAATGTGTAAGCTGTTTATTATTTCCTTTTAGGCTAATTTTTAAAGCATTCATGTTTAATACGCTTGGAAACATATAACCAAAAAAGGAGAAGAGAAATCCAAAAAGAAAAACAATAATCATGTGCTATAGTTTGTGATATTTTAAGTCGGTTTTTGTTTATAAAAATTACGTTTTTGGTATTAAAAAAATAGTTTAATCAACGTAAAAATAGCCACAAAAGCAGTTAAAAAGCTTAAAATTAAATTGATGTTTTTGGTTAGTTTTCCAGTTTTCTTCTGAATTATTTTGGCATATTTTCCATACAAAATCAAAATAAAATAAGTGCCTATTGGACAGCCTAAAATAAAAAACAGTAGTGGAATAATAGCCCTACTAAACTGCCCTATTTCTTCTAAGAAAATAATTGTGCCACACAAAAAAGGTATGGCAAACATATTTAAAATAGAAAGTGTAATACCCACTATAAATGCACTTTTATAATGGTTTGTATTTGCTTTTGTTGGCGTTGTTTCTTTTTTAGATTCTCTGTAAAAATAAAAGGATAGTACAATAAAAATTACAATTCCTGACTTTTCTAAAGTTTGTAAAATTGTTGGGTTTTCTGAAAGTAACCTTGTCAAAAAAATAGCAATTATAGTTTGCGGAATTACAACCAAAGAAATGCCCAAAGCATATTTTTTTACTTGATTCTGACCTTGTTCTAAGCTAATTTTTAAGGCAGTCATATTTAACATGCTTGGTGTTATAGAACCGCCAAAACAAAATAAAAACCCAAAAATAAAGAGCAGAAAGCTTGTCATTTTACAAAGTTATACCAATTAAATTTTAAAATGATACATAAATAAATTGAATTATTTTTTTCTTTATCAAGGCAAAATTTTAATCATAGCCTTAGTTATAGTTTAAAATTTTAACGCAGATAAAGGTAAAAAGAAACTATTTATATGGGTTATTTTACTGTTTAATTGGTATTATATGGTTAAATAGTATATTCTAAATTTTAATGCAAAAAAAACGCATCATAAAATGATGCGCTTTATATTTATATATTCTAAAAAGATCTTTTTAGATAACACCTTGTGCTAACATTGCATCTGCAACTTTTACAAAACCAGCAATATTTGCACCCCTTACATAATCTATAGAACCATCATCATTTTTACCATATTGCACGCAAGAATCATGAATATCTTCCATAATGTCTTTTAATCTTCTATCTACCTCTTCTCTAGACCAAGAAATTCTTAGTGAGTTTTGGCTCATTTCTAATCCAGAAGTTGCAACACCACCTGCATTACTTGCCTTACCTGGCGCAAATAAAATTCCTGACTTTTGAAAAGCATGCATTGCATCTGGTGTAGATGGCATGTTTGCTCCTTCAGAAACACACATACAACCATTATCAATTAATGCTTTTGCCTCTTCTCCGTTCAATTCATTTTGAGTTGCACAAGGTAAAGCGATGTCACATTTTACAGACCAAGGTCTTTCTCCTTTAAAATATTTTGCATTAGGATATTTAGACACATATTCACTTATTCTACCTCTTTTGTTATTTTTTAAATCCATAACAAACTCTAGCTTTTCTGTATCAATACCATCTTCATCTAGAATATAACCTCCAGAATCTGATAGTGTAAGTACTTTAGCGCCCAATTCTATTGCTTTTTCTGCCGCAAATTGTGCTACATTTCCAGAACCAGAAATTACAATTGTTTTTCCTTCAAAAGAATCGTTTTTTGTTTTTAACATATTTTCTGCAAAATAAACGGTTCCATAACCTGTAGCTTCTGGTCTAATTAAAGAACCACCCCAAGATTGTCCTTTACCAGTTAAAACTCCAGTAAACGTATTGTTAAGTTTTTTATACATACCAAACATAAAACCAATTTCTCTTGCACCTACTCCAATATCTCCTGCAGGTACGTCTGTATTATGCCCAATATGTCTAAATAATTCAGTCATAAAAGCATGACAAAAACGCATAATTTCGTTGTCTGATTTTCCTTTAGGATCAAAATCAGAACCTCCTTTACCACCGCCCATTGGTAAAGTAGTTAACGAGTTTTTAAACACTTGCTCAAAAGCTAAAAACTTTAAGATACTTGCATTTACAGATTTATGAAAACGTAAACCTCCTTTATAAGGTCCTATTGCAGAGTTCATTTGTACTCTATACCCTCTATTTACTTGAATTTCACCATCATCATCTACCCAAGAAACACGAAAAGAAATTAATCTTTCTGGCTCTACCATTCTTAACAGAATATTTTTACCACAATAAATATCATTTGCAATAATATAGGGTATTACAGTCTCTGCTACTTCTTGTACAGCCTGTAAAAATTCTGGTTCGTGTCCATTACGTTGTTTTACCAACTCCATGAAACCTTCAATTTTGGATTTTATATTTTCTTCCATAATTTTTTATGATATTAATAAAAATTTAACTTGACAAATATAGTTCATTTTAAATATGATAATATTAAAAAGTTTTCTTAAAAAAACAGCATTATCTATTATAAACTATTACCCTAAGTTTGTCTTGATAATTCGCTTTTCTTACATTTTGCCAAGTAAACTATTTAAAAAAGATTAAATTTGTAGCCTAATGATATTTGAACATGTTAGATAAAGTAAAAGAGTTAATTGGAGATGTACAAGCGTTTAAAGCAACTTCTAAAGAAGAAGTAGAAGCGTTTAGAATTAAGTATTTAGGAAGCAAAGGTTTGCTTAAAGGATTGTTTACAGAATTTAGAAATGTAGATGCATCACTTAAAAAAGACCTTGGCCAAGCGTTAAATAATCTTAGACAATCTGCTGAAGGTAAAGTAGCTGAGTTAAATGATTCTCTAGAAAATGCTGTTGAAGAAAAAGGTATTTATGGCGATTTAACAAGACCAGCAGAACCTATTAATTTAGGCTCTAGACACCCAATTTCTTTAGTAAGAAACCAAATTATAGAGGTTTTTAATAGAATTGGTTTTACGGTTTCTGAAGGACCAGAAATTGAAGATGATTGGCATAATTTTACAGCATTAAACTTGCCAGAATATCACCCAGCAAGAGACATGCAAGACACGTTTTTTATAGAGCAAAATCCAGATATTTTACTAAGAACACACACTTCTTCTGTACAAGTACGTTATATGGAAGAAAATGAACCGCCAATTAGAACCATTTCTCCAGGTAGAGTTTTTAGAAATGAAGATATTTCTGCGAGAGCACACTGTATTTTTCATCAAGTGGAAGGTTTGTATATAGATACTGATGTTTCTTTTGCAGATTTAAAACAAACCTTATTATATTTTACCAAAGAAATGTTTGGCAAGTCTAAAATTAGATTGCGTCCTTCTTACTTTCCGTTTACAGAGCCAAGTGCAGAAGTAGATATTTATTGGGGTTTAGAAACAGAAACAGACTATAGAATTACAAAAGGTACAGGTTGGTTAGAAATTATGGGTTGTGGTATGGTAGACCCAAATGTGTTGAAAAACGCAAACATAGATCCAACAAAATATTCTGGTTACGCTTTTGGTATGGGAATAGAACGTATTGCTATGTTATTGTATCAAATACCAGATATTAGAATGTTTTATGAGAATGATAAGCGATTTTTAGAGCAATTTAAGTCGGTTATATAGTTAGTTAAAAAGTTTAAAGTTCTTAAAGTTTAAAAGTTTTGCAACTTTATAAACTTTTTACTTTCAAACTTTACAAACTCATTTTATGAAAAAGCTTGATATATTTGGTGTACTACTTTTGTTGCCTAGTATTGGTTTAATTTTTTTTGGGTTGAATGCTATTTTAGATTTTCTACCTTTTGAAAATAAGAGAACAGGTTCTTTACTAATTATGATACTTTCTATAGTTAGTTTAGTCTTAATTATTAGAAAAATGAATAAAGATGTAGGTATAAAGTAGTTTCACTTTACAACTTTAAACCATAAAAACTTTACAAACTAATTTTGAAAAAAGACATAAAAATACCAGAAGTAACCAACGTAGAAATGGCTATCGTTTATGAATTTAACGATATCTATAACACTAACGATTGGAATGTGTACCTCATCAACAATAAAAATGTTGATTTAGAAATGGTGGTTATTGTTTCTCAAGGTTTTTCGGATACGAAAACTACTTCTTTATTGCGTAAAAAGGTAGAAAAATTACCTGCCAATTCTTTTGCCAAAATAGAATTGATTCAGCCAGAATTGTTTGCTTTAAACAATCGTTTTCAGGTTACTTTTTTTGAAGAAAATACTTTGTATGAAAAAACCTTTCTCTTTAAAGAAAATACAGTTAAAGAAGGTGCTTTACGTACTATTGATGCTATTAAAAAACGTGGCGTTTTAGCAAAGTAATACACTCTTTTTCCTTTCTTTTTGATGTGTTGCTTGTGTGTTTTCTCACTATCGTTTAAAAGAATAGAATTCTATTATGAAATTATGAGTAAATACACACCAAAACTAGCGCAAATTCACAATAGTATAAAGCAATCGTAAACCCACAAGATTTGTCACTTCTAACGTAGTGAGAAGTCGCATAAACTTGCTAACGTAGCGCTAAGTTGTACTTTATTAGAATAAAATCTATGCCTTACTTCTACCTTCTTTCTTTTTCTTGAAATCACAAAATGTGCTTATACCAATTAAATTTTAAAATGATACATAAATAAATTGTATTATTTTTTTCTTTTTAAAGGCGAAATTTTTAATCATAGCCTTAGCTATGGTTTAAAATTTTAACGCAGATAAAGGTAAAAAGAAACTATTTATATGGGTTATTTTACTGTTTAATTGGTATTGCTACTCACTAAAAAATAACTTACGTCTTTTACTTATGTAATTTGTTATTAAATACGCCTGCGTTAGCGATTGAAACGGCATCCTTTTTGTTTTTCACAAAAAGATATAGTGGAAAGCGCGCCCCTTGTGGTAACGCCCAAAAAATAAAATGCTTAAGAAAAATATGCCATATAAAAATCTGTTAATTGTTGCTTAGAGCACAAAATTTATTTCTAATTTTTTTATAATTTAGAATTGTAAAAAATAAAACGAAAGTAAAAAAACGACTAAGCCAAAAAACAAATATTTTGTAATTTTCTTTTGCATGTTACAGTTTGTAGAGAAAGAATTAATTGGAGTTTTAGGCAACAGGCCCATATTTAATGTTTTAAAAGCAGATACAGGTGCATTGCCTTTTAAAATAAACCATAGAACGCTTTTAATTGGCGATAATAAAGAGTGGCCAGTTTTTTTGGTAAAAGATGCGTTAAAAGCCATGTATCAGTTTGTTTTGCATGAGCCTGCTTTTAATTTTAAAAAGTTAGATTTTGTAGGAAACACAAACTTAACTGATAAAGAAATACTGCAATACATTGTTTTTAATCATGATGATGATGGGCATTTTATTTTTGATGATTTTACTGAGGCAGACACCACAGTTCTTAAAAATTTATGCAAAAGTAACTTGATGAATACGCCTTATAGTGAGCGCAACTTATTAGATTTTTATGATTGGCTTCATATAAATATTGGGGCTTTTGTGTGGTTTAATTATGCGCAAATAACAGAGTTTGTTACGTTTTCTTCGTATGATTTTTTTACAGAAAATTATTTAGAAAAACCGCTTAAAAATCGTTATGATAACATACATAATTCACCAGAAAACATTAATTCTATTCAAGAGTTGTTTCAAGAAAAAGAGCGTAATGTAAATTACCAAAATTTAAAAACGCTTGAAGACAAAACCTTAATTAGCGATTTGGTTGCTGGCAATACTTGGACTTTAGACAATGTGTATTGGTACTTTAAAAATAATCGATAAACTAGCCTAAAAATCCAATAATTAAATACAAAAAAACCGTAATTACGCCACCAAATAATGCATAAGGCAGTTGTGTTTTTACATGGTCTATATGATCGCTGGCAGAAGCCATTGAGGAAATTATAGAAGTGTCTGATATTGGCGAACAATGGTCTCCGAAAATTCCGCCACCTAAAGTTGCTGCCACAACAATTGTAATATCTGCATTATGAATATTTGCCATTGGTACTGCAATTGCTAACATAATTGCAAAAGTGCCCCAAGATGTGCCTGTAGAAAACGCAATAAAAGAGCTGATAATAAAAACAACAGCTGGTAATAGTTCTGGAGAAAGCCATTCTTTAGTGGCATTTGCAACGTAAACACCAGTTTCTAGTTCTTTACAGGCATCTCCAATTGCAAATGCTAACAACATTAAAAGTGCCAAAGGCATTAACTCGCTAATGCCTTTCAAGGTTAAGTTTACAGCTTCTTTTGGTTTTAAAATTCCTTGGATGAAATACATGGTAATTGCTACCAAAATTGCTGTAATTACTGCATATAAAACAGAAGAAGAACCAGAGCCTTGCCCAATTGCTTGTGAAGCATGATTTAAAAATGAAGTCGATTCTTTTACAGAGCTCCAGCCAGTGTATATCAAATTTATTGGCATCATTAAAACCATGGTTAATAAAGGCACAATCATATTATATGCTTTGGCTTTAATACCTTCTTTTGGCGGAAAAGAAGTAATTTCATCAGAAACCATTGGTTTTGCACCTTCATTCATTAATTTACCGGTTTCTAAAGTTCTTTTTTCGGCTTTTTTCATTGGGCCAAAATCCTTTTTTGATAAAATGATAATGAATACAATTAATAGCGCTGAAAGCGGATAGAAATTGTATTTTATAGAAGCTATCATTACAGAGAAAGGTTTGTCTATACCTTGTGTTAGCAACAAACCCATTATAAATGCACCCCAAGCATTAAAGGGAATTAAAATAGAAGATGGCGCAGAACTAGAATCTGCAATGTAAGCGAGTTTTTCTCTTGGTATTTTTAATTTATCGAAAATTGGCCTGTACAAAGTACCTACTGTTAAAGAAGAAATACTAGTTTCTACAAACAATAACAAACCTGTAAAAGCTGCTAAAATTTGCACCATAACTCTGCTATACCCTGTTTTTTTACTTTCTAATTTGGTTAACTTTTTATTAATAATGTTTATAAAATCTGCTACGCCTTTAGAATACTGAATAAAAATTAACAAAGATCCTACTAAAGCACTAAATAATATGGTTCTTGTATTTCCTTTAGATTGAAAAACGTTTACCAAACCTTCTATCATGGCTAAAGTGCCTTCTAAGGGATTAAAACCTTTAATAATTAACCAAGCAAACCAAATACCAAACAACAAAGCAATGTATACTTGCTTGGTTCTTAATGCCAAAATAATGGCGATTACTGGTGGTAATATTGATAGAAATCCGTATTCCATAAAAAAATAATTTGGCTAAAGGTAATCAAATTAATATTTTAAGATGTTGTAAATTTGTAGTCCTTAAAATACATAAAATCAATGTCTAAATTCTACGAAAAAATAACGGCAAGACTTCAGCAATTTATAGCAGCTCAAAAAATATTTTTTGTAGCCACTGCGCCTAATTCTGGTCGCATAAATTTATCACCTAAAGGCATGGATTCTTTTAGAGTTATAAATGAAAACCGTGTTTTGTGGTTAAATGTTACAGGTAGTGGAAACGAAACTGCAGCGCATTTACTAGAAAATAAACGCATTACACTTATGTTTTGTTCTTTTGAAGGTGCACCAAACATTTTACGTTTGTACGGAAAAGGAAAAGAAATAAAAGAAGGTGATGCTTCTTGGGACGAATTGATATCGTTATTTCCAAAAACACCAGGAACGCGTCAAATTTTTGACATTACCATAGACTCTGCCCAAACTTCTTGTGGCATGTCCATTCCCTTTTTTGATTACAAAGGCGAAAGAAATGAACTTAATGATTGGGCAGCAAAGCAAGGAAAAGAAGGCATTCAAAAATACTGGAAAGATAAAAATCAAACCAGTATAGATGGTTTACCTACCAACTTATTAAAATAAGTCTATTTAATTTTAAGCTCTATTCACTTTTTTAATTTCCGTTATAAAACCTTCTAAATCTATATTTGTTTTTACCAAGGCTATTGCTTTTTCGCAAACACCATCTAAATTTTTAGAAGAAAACCCTAAACCAATTGCTATTTTTCGCATTAATTTTACCTCTTCTTCTGCCACCTCTCCATCTACCAAAACCATTTGCGTTAAACCGTGCAAACGCGTTATTCTTTCCTCTGAATTTCCTGGTGGATTAATAGGATATTTCTCTGGATTCTCTAAAATTTTAATAAAACTAGATTGACTAATATTTAATCGTTTTGCTATTTGTAATAACAAATGTTCTTCTTCTATAGTTATTTTATGATCTGCTTTTGCAATTTTTACAATGTTTGCAAAGTGCCCTCTATTTTGTTTTTGTTTTCCGTTTGTATATATTTCTGATAATCCCATATTTTTTTCTTTAAAGATATAACATTTCGAACATAAAAGAAATATACAGATAAAAAAATTACCTAATCTCTTGCTCTATTTACTTTACTAACCTCTTTTATAAAAGTGTCTAAATCTGTTCTTGCTATGGCAAGTTCTAATGCTCTTTGGCATACTTTAGTCACATTTTTAGAAGAAAAACCCAAACCTACAGCAATTTTATTTAACAATTTTACTTGCTTGTCTGTAACATCACCATCTGCTAAAATCATGTGCGTTAAATTTCGTAAACGTGCTATTCTTTCTTCAAAATTTGTTGGTGGATTTATTGGAAAACTTTCTGGATTCTCTAAAATTCTACAAAAACTAAGCACACTTAAGTTTAAACTTTTTGCCATACAATTTAAAAAAAGATACTCTTCTTCTGTTATTTTATCATCTGCTTTTGCAATTTTTACAATATTTGCAAAGTGCCCTCTATTCTGCTTTTGTTTTCCGTTTGTATATATTTCTGATAATCCCATATGTTTATGTTTTCTAAATTAGGTCGTATTAATTATTTAGAACTATACTAAATAATGTTTAAAATTTGTTAAATATTTAATCATAAATAACACTACCCTTTTGTATTTTATTTTAAATTAGTGGCTTACTTCTTTTTTAGACTTTAAAAAACAACAATTATATATGAGTACTTTTTCACATTTAAATAGAACCAAAATTACAGCTAACTTAAAATCAACTGAATTTGATGTTCTTATTATTGGAGGTGGAATTACAGGAGCAGGTATTGCTTTAGACGCTGCCTCTAGAGGTATGAAAGTTGCTTTAATAGAAAAGGGAGATTTTGCTTCAGGAACATCTAGTAAGTCTACAAAACTAATTCATGGTGGTTTGCGTTACTTAAAGCAATTCGATTTTTGGTTGGTGAAAGAAGTAGGTACAGAACGTGCAATTGTACACCAATTAGCACCACATTTAGTTGTGCCAGAAAAAATGTTATTGCCTTTAATTGATGGTGGAACTTACGGTTCTTGGTTAACGTCTATTGGCTTAAAAGTATACGATATTTTGGCAGCCGTAGAAGGCGAAGACAAACGTAAAATGCTAGAAAAAGACGAGGCTTTAACCAAAGAACCTCTCTTACCAGAAGCTATTTTAAACGGTGCAGGTTATTATGCAGAATACAGAACAGATGATGCGCGTTTAACTTTAGAGGTTTTAAAAACGGCTTTAAATTACAATGCAAACATTATAAATTATACAGCAGCAACCGAATTTATTTATGAAGAAAATAGAGTGGTTGGTGCAAAAGTAAAAGATGTTTTTTCTGGTGATGAATTTGCCATAAAAGCAAAATATGTAGTAAATGCAACAGGACCTTGGGTAGACACTTTAAGGCAAACCAACAAATCTAAAGTTGGCAAACGTTTGCACTTAACAAAAGGTGTACATTTGGTAGTTGCTCATGATAAATTGCCTGTAAAACAATCGGTTTATTTTGATGTGCCAGATGGCAGAATGATGTTTGCAATTCCGCGTGGAAACGTAACGTATTTTGGTACAACAGATACCAATTATCAAGAAGATAAAGACAATGTTACCACAAGCTTGGTAGATGCAACCTACTTAATTGCTGCTGTAAACAATATGTTTCCAGAAATTAATATTTCTATAGAAGATGTGCAATCTTCTTGGGCAGGTTTACGTCCTTTAATTCATGAAGAAGGAAAATCTGCTAGTGAATTGTCTAGAAAAGACGAAATTTTTGTGTCTGATACAGAACTCATTTCTATTGCTGGTGGTAAATTAACAGGTTACCGTAAAATGGCAGAACGTATTGTAGATTTAGTAGCTAAAAAATACAAAAGAAGATTTGACAAAGAATTTGGCGAAATTAAAACCAAAGAAATTATTCTTTCTGGCGGTACTTTTAAAAATTACGATGAAGTAAAAAGTTATACAGATGCCATACAAAATAGAATAACAGAAGTTGGTTTTAACAGAAAAGATGCTGAATATTTGGTGCATAATTATGGACAACAAACAGATAGTATTTTGCAAATTTATGATGATTTGTCTTTACAAATGTCTGAAGAAGGTGAACCTAAAAAAATGCTAAAAGCAGAAGTTTTATTTGCCATACAAAACGAAATGACTTGCACACCTACAGACTTTTTTATGCGCAGAACTGGAAGACTATTTTTTAACGCACCTAGCGTAATTGAACATAAAGATTTTGTGGTAAACCTATTTAAAGAAGCCTTTTCTTGGGATGCCAAAACAACAGCAAAACATTTACAAGAATTGGAAAAAGAGTTAGAAACTGCTACCACATTTCATTAAAAAGTAGCTTAAACACTTTCTCTTAAGAGACTTTTATACGTTTTTCTTAGTTTTAAAGGGTTTACACCCAATTTATAAAGTAAAAAAACATAACCGTTTATAGCATTTACTTTAAGCCAAGAATTGTGCTCGTATTTTCTAGCACTTACTATGGCTTTAGACTGTATAATTGTATACGGAATTTTATGCTTTCTAACCTTATCTATCATTTCAAAATCTTCCATAATACAAAAGGTTTCATTGTATCCTTTAAGTGCTTTAAAAACCTCTTTTGTAAAAAATTGACATTGATCTCCACCACCTGCAAAAAGACCATCTTTAGTTGTAAACCTACTATTTACATTTAATAAAAACGTTTCTTTATCAAATTTATAGGCAAAAAAACCGGCTTTATTTCCTTTATTTACTGCATTTGTAACTTCATTATAAAAATCTTCTGGTAATTGATTGTCTGCATGTAAAAACAACAAAATATCACCTTTTGCCTTATTCGCACCAAAATTCATTTGGGCAGCTCTTCCTTTTTTTTCTGACTGTAAATACTTAACTTTATCAAAGTTCTTGCAAACTTTAGCGCTTTCGTCTGTAGTTTCTGGAGAATTGGAAACAATAATTTCTATTGAAAATTTGTTAGCTTGTTCGCATAAAAACGACAACCTTTTTACAAGGTTTTCTTGTTCATTATAAACAGGAATTATAATACTTAACATCATGCTTAAACATACGTATTTTTATATGAAACAGCTTTTTTTATGTGCACTACTATTATTTAGTTCTATAAGTTTTTCACAAGATAAAATAAATTACGAAGCAATTTCACAACAATTGCTACATAATATTATGGCAGGTAATACCTACCAAAAAGAAGTGCAAATTTTAGAGAAAAGTACTTTAAATGAACTGGTAAATCAACTAAAAACCGACCAACAGAAAATTGCATTTTGGGTAAATGTTTACAATGCTTTTATACAAATCTCTTTAACTGAAAAACCTGCATTGTACGAAAATAGAGGCGATTTTTTTAGTGATAAAAGAGTAAAAATTGCCGGAGAAATTTTATCTTTTGATGATATTGAGCATGGAATTATAAGAAAATCTAGAATTAAAATTAGTTTAGGATACCTTAGAAAATGGTTTAACCCAAATTGGGAACGTAAATTACGCATTAACGGCAAAATCGATTGGCGCGTGCATTTTGCTTTAAACTGTGGTGCAAAAAGTTGTCCTCCTGTTGCCATTTATTCGTCAGAAAATTTAGACAAAGAATTTGATTTTATGACCACAGCTTACTTAAAAGAACAAACTTCTTATAATTCTGAAACAAAAACGGCAACTTCTGTGGCTTTAATGTCTTGGTTTAGAGGTGATTTTAACGGTACTTCTGGAGCCAAAAAAATACTACATCAATATAAAATAACACCAGAAAAACCAAACAATTTAAATTTTAAAACGTATGATTGGACGCTTTTACTAGGTAATTTTAGAACGATTCCTAACTAAGTTTCAAGTTCGAAATATTAGGTTTCATTCGTTTCTGTAACACTTTCCTTTTCGTTTTCTTCAATCTCTTTTGTTAAATCTAAGTTTCTTAAAGTTGGGTTTACTGCACCAATGGTAACTACTGTAATTAAGGTCATTGTTCCACCAAAAACTACAGCTGCAACTGGCCCTAATAATTTGGCTGCTAAACCACTTTCAAAAGCACCCAACTCGTTAGAAGAACCCACAAACATAGAGTTTACAGAAGATACTCTACCACGCATATCGTCTGGTGTTTTTAACTGTAAAATGGTTTGTCTTATTACCATAGAAATTCCATCAGCAGCACCACTTATAAACAATGCCAGCACACTTACCCAAAAAATAGAAGACAACCCAAAAGCAATAATACTTAATCCAAATATAAAAACAGAAACCAACATTTTTGTACCTGTGTTTTTGTTGATAGGAATGTAGGTTGTTAGAAACATGGTTACAATACTTCCCATAGAAATAGATGCGTTTAAAATACCAAAACCTTCTGGTCCAACTTTTAAAACATCTTGTGCAAAAACCGATAAAATTGCTACTGTTCCACCAAATAAAACAGCAATCATATCTAAGGTTAAAACGCCTAAAATTTCTTTGGTTTTAAATACAAATTTTACTCCAGCTTTTAAACTTTCTTTCATTGGCTCACCAATTTTTTTGTTTAAAATTGGTTTCTTTTTAATTAAAAACAAAAAACAGAAAGAGAGCAATACTAAAATAAACACTAAGCACAATGTTTTGTCTACACCCAGCCAGCTTATAAAAAAACCACCAAATAAAGCACCAGAAACAGATGCTGTTTTCCAAGTACTTGTGCTCCAAGTTGCAGCATTATGATATATTTTTTTGGGAACTAAAAGTGCTACTAAAGAAAAAATAGTAGGCCCAAAAAAGGAACGTAAAAATCCGCCGAAAAAAACCAATGCATAAATAGCATATAATACACTATTTGTAGACCAATTGCCAATTATTGCATCCGACGTTAGGAGAAACAAACCCAAACTGATTAAAGAAAAAGCTGCTGTACAAATTGCAAGTAAGTTTCTTTTTTCTCTTTGATCTACAATATGACCTGCAAAAAGTGCCATAGAAAATGCTGGAATAATTTCCATTAAGCCAATAATACCAAGTGATAAAGGGTCTTTTGTAATTGAATATACTTGCCACTCTATGACAATAAATTGCATAGACCAGCCAAAAACCAATAAGAATCTAACAAATAAAAAAATATTGAATTCTCTAATTCGAAGTGCCGCGTAAGGATCGTTTTTAGACATGAATTTAAGTCAATTTCATGTCCATTAAAATGGCAAAAGTTTGATTAATGTCTTCTTCTTTCACCACAATTGTCATTTCATTTGTAGTAGAAATAATTTCTTGTAATGGAATATCTGCCCAAGCCAATTGCTTTAAAATAAAGTAATAAATACCAGATTGTTCTTGGTTTTCTTTGGGTAGCTTTATGGTAATTGATGCCAAATCTAACACGCTAGAAATTATAGTTTCCTTCTCAAAAATATCTTTTACAAAAGGTTCTAAATTTTTACTAGTAACAATATTAGTTTCAAAAATACCTTGAGAAACTGTTAAAAAATAATCTGAACTCTCTGAAGATTTCATTAATATTTTAGCAATTTCTTTAAGTAAAGAAGTAGTATTTTTAAAAGTAAAATCGCATAAATCAGACCGTACAATAACATCACCCAAATCTAAGGCAAGTTTTTTAATGTTTTTTCTAATACGCAATTCACTTGCAGGAGAAAGCCTGTTAATTGCCATCATAACCGCGCCAACTTTTACGTCTTTCTTTAAAATTGTGGCTACTTCTGGTAAAATTATTCTTGCTAAAGAAGAAACATTTATCAGTTTTTCATTTAAAGCTTCTTCAATAAAAGGTGTTTTTCTAATGGTGCTTTCTACAACCTCTTGTATGGTTTTCATGATTTTTGTTTAAATTTATAAACGAATGTTCAAAAATAAACTAAAAATATGAAGTGACCGCAAAGAAATAGAAAGAAGAATTAATCTAACAATTCTGTTAACTTTTTAAACTCTTTTTTAGGGTCTTTTCCTTTGTATAAAATACTGTGCACTGTACAAATAATAGGTGTTTTTGCCTTGTTATCTTCTTTAATATTGTAAGCACTTTTGGTAGCATAATAGCCTTCTGCAATCATACTCATTTCCATTTGTGCAGATTTTACAGTATATCCTTTACCAATCATGTTACCAAATTGCCTGTTTCTACTAAAAACAGAATACCCAGTTACTAACAAATCTCCTAAATAAGCAGAGTTATTAATGTTACGTTTCATTTTATGAACTTTCTTAATAAAACGTTTCATTTCTCTAATGGCGTTGCTCATTAAAACCGACTGAAAATTATCTCCATAACCCAAACCATGTGCAATACCAGCTGCAACTGCATAAATATTTTTTAACATGGCAGCATATTCTGTTCCAATAATATCGTCGGATATTTTAGTTTTTATATACCAACTTTGCAAAGAATTGCCCAATAATTCTGCCTTGTTTTCGTCTTTACAAGCAATGGTTAAATAAGATAGTCTTTCCATTGCTACCTCTTCTGCATGACAAGGACCTGTAATTACACCTATATTTTCTAACGGAATGTTGTATTTCTCATTAAAATGCTCGCCAACTATTAAACCTGTTTCTGGTACAATACCTTTAATTGCCGAAAAAATGATTTTATTTTCTAAAGATTGGGTTAATTTTTCTAATTCTGAAGTTAAAAAAGCAGAAGGAATCGCAAATATTAAAATATCATAATTGGTGACAATGGCATTAATATCATCATACAAATCTAACTGTTTTGCATACACATCTGCAGCTCTTAAATAATTAGGGTTATGATCATTTTCTTTAATATGTGCAATGGTTGTAGCATTACGCATATACCAACCAACAGTTTCTAAATTTTCTTGTAACATTTTTACAATAGCAGTTGCCCAACTTCCTCCTCCTAAAACCGCTATTTTCTTGGAATCATTCATAAATCATTCTTTTGGTAGCTCAAAAGTAATAAAACTATACTCTTTTTATCAATGCAAATGCGAATTATTATATTTGTACAACTACAATATACGTTAAACTTTAGCTTTTTAAGCAAATACTATGAATGTACAAATTATAAATAAATCGAAACATGCCACACCAAATTATGAAACAGCAGGTGCTGCAGGAATGGATTTACGCGCAAATATTAATGAAACAATTACACTAAAACCTTTAGAAAGAGCTATTGTAAAAACTGGTTTATTTATAGCATTACCTATTGGTTTTGAAGCTCAAGTAAGACCAAGAAGTGGTTTGGCTGCCAAAAAAGGAATAACTGTTTTAAACTCTCCAGGAACTGTAGATGCAGATTATAGAGGAGAAATTGGTGTAATTTTAGTAAATTTATCTAACGAAGATTTTGTAATTAATGATGGTGAACGTATTGCACAATTAGTAATTGCCAAACATGAACGTATAAATTGGCAAGAAGTAGAAGTTTTAAGCGAAACTGAACGTGGTGCAGGTGGTTTTGGAAGTACAGGTGTTTAAGCCTTTTTAATTCCCCAAAGGGGGAAAACTGTTTTGAAAAAATATGAAAATAAATAAATTATGATTTTAGGCGTATGTGAATGGTTGAGTACAAGAACAAATTTTACCACAAAAAATTATAGAATACTCTTTGTATTATTGGTTTTATTAGGTGGTTTTGGTATTGGTGCTTATTTAATTTTATGGTTGGTAAAAGTATTGTCTAAAGATTAGTTTTAAGTGAATTGTGGCTGTGTTTTAATTTAGGTTGAATATTAAGTTTTAAATTTCTGAAATAAACAGTAATTGTTCTATTTCAATAAATTTATAGCCATTTTCTTCTAAATTTAAAAGTAGTTGTAGCCAATAAAAAAATCGAAACAAATAACCAAATTGGTAACTTTTTATTACATTTGCTTAAATTAATGGAAAGTGAGAATTATTGCAAAACGAACTTTACGAAATTTCTGGACTAAACATTCAGATTCCGAACAACAATTAACAGCTTGGTACAGAGAAACCGAAAAAGCAAATTGGGAATCCTTAAATGAATTAAAAAAAGAATATCCAAGTGCTAGTATTTTAAAAGAAAATAGAGTCGTATTTAACATTAAAGGAAATAATTATAGACTAATTGTTAAATTTAATTTAGAATATCAAATTTGTTGGATAAGATTTATAGGAACTCACGTCGAATATGACAAAATAAACGCAAACGAAATTTAAGATGAATATAAGACCAATAAAAAACGAAACAGATTACTTAAATGCTCTTGAAAGACTTGAAGTAATTTTTGATGCTAAAAAAGGAACAAAAAAAGGAGACGAATTAGAAATACTTTCAATATTAATTGACAAATACGAAAACGAAACTTCTCCAATTGGATTTCCTGACCCAATTGAGGCTATTAAATTTAGAATGGAACAAATGGGTTTGAAACAGAAAGATTTGGCTGAAGTTGTTGGATTTAAAAGTAGAGTTAGTGAAATTTTAAATAAAAAAAGAAAATTGACATTGGAAATGATTAGAAACTTAAATTTAAAATTACACATTCCTACTGAAGTTTTAGTACAGGATTATTAAAATTACCGGTGCTAACAGTGCGTATAGTTTATTGCTATTTATGGCAACTTTGGAAAGTTTCTGCGTACTTTAAGTGTAGTAAATTTACGCGCAACCAAATAAAGAAAAAGGCATGTATAAATTAAACTATCAAAAATGAAAAACAAAGCATATTTGATTGTTGTCATATTAATTGGTAGTTTGTTCAACGCTTGCGATTCAAACGATTTAGAATACCAAAACAAGTTTGAAACCAGTAAAAAAATTTGGTTGGATTTTAAAGAAACTTCCAACGACTCATACAAATACATTGTAACATTTGTTTCTTGGGTAGGATTCCGTTGGGAAACTACAATAATCGTTGAAAATGGAATTGTAATTCAAAGGGATTTTGAATACACTTTTACAGAAGGTTTATCAACTGAAATTAAGCAAGACGAACTCGAATGGACAGAAACAGGTGCTAAAATAGGCACTCATAAAAACGGAGCTAAACCATTTACATTAGACGAAATTTATAATAAAGCCGAAAATGATTGGCTAATTGAGAGAGATTATACAACAACTTACTTTGAGACCGAAAATAACGGAATGATTTCCACCTGTGGCTATGAAAACAAGCGATGTATGGACGATTGTTTTACTGGCGTTAGAATTAAAATTATAGAACCTCTATAAAATCGGCACTAGTTCAACTTACAATTTTTAAAGCCTTGCTGCGCAATTTTTATAAATAAAAAACTACTACCAAACCTAAGTTTAATAGTAGTTCAAAATATTGTATTTGAATTTTCAAAAAGATCCCGATGTAAAATCGGCACTAGTTCAACTTACAATTTTTTAGTGCATTGCTGCGCAACTTTAAAAAATTGATTTTCAGTAGCCTACTCTTGATTGTCAATAGCTTCTTTAATTTTACCTTCTAACTCGTCCATTAAATCTGGATTTTCTTTAATTAAACCTTTTACAGCATCTCTACCTTGGCCTAATTTGGTTTCTCCATAACTAAACCAAGAACCACTTTTCTTAACAATACCCAATTCAACACCAATATCTAAAATTTCTCCAACTTTAGAAATTCCTTGTCCGTACATAATATCAAATTCTGCAATCTGAAAAGGAGGTGCTACTTTATTTTTTACAATTTTTACTTTGGTACTGTTTCCAATAACTTTATCGCCATCTTTAATTTGCGTTCTTCTACGAATATCTAAACGCACAGATGCATAAAATTTTAAAGCATTACCACCAGTTGTCGTTTCTGGATTCCCAAACATTACCCCAATTTTTTCACGCAATTGGTTAATAAAAATAACTGTACAATTTGTTTTAGAAATAGTACCCGTTAATTTACGCAAAGCCTGAGACATTAAACGCGCATGTAAACCCATTTTAGAGTCTCCCATTTCACCTTCAATTTCAGATTTTGGTGTTAATGCAGCAACGGAATCAATTACTACAATATCTATAGCTCCAGAACGTATTAAATTGTCTGCAATTTCTAACGCTTGCTCTCCATGATCTGGCTGCGATATAATTAAGTTTTCTATATCTACACCTAAGTTCTCTGCATAAAAACGGTCAAAAGCGTGTTCTGCATCAATAAATGCAGCAATACCACCCGCTTTTTGAGCTTCTGCAATTGCATGTATTGTTAATGTTGTTTTACCAGAAGATTCTGGTCCGTAAATTTCTATTACTCTACCTCTTGGATAACCACCTACGCCTAAGGCTAAATCTAAACCTAAAGAACCAGAAGAAATTGCTTCTATATCTTCAACTACAGCGTCTCCCATTTTCATTACAGAACCTTTACCGTAAGTTTTATCTAACTTATCTAAAGTTAACTGTAATGCCTTTAATTTTGCTTGTTTTTCCTTATCTGCTGCTGCCATAAAATCTGCTATTATTTATAATTTTAAAAGTATAGCAAGTTACAAAAAACTCTGCCTAAAATCCTAAAAAATAATTTCGATTTTTGTAGTATAATTATTGTAAATTTAAAACCATGAAAAATACAATTACCCTTAAAAATATTAACAGCATTGTAAAAATAGAAAAAGGAGAATTAATTTCTTTTAAAGTTGATGATAAGGAATACATTCACCAAAAAGGAAGGAAAGGTTGGAGAAAATCTGATGATGAAATGTTTCCTGTAATTGGACCTTTATCTAAAAATAATTATCGTTTACACACCAAAAAAGGCGATGCTATTTTAGATCAACATGGTTTGTTAAGAGAAATGGAGTATGACCTTTTTTCTGCTGATGAAACCTCTGCAAAATTTAGAAAAGTGTATGCTCAAAATACACCTTTACAAAATGCAAAATTCCCAAAAAAATCTCCAGAAGAATTCGTTTTTTGGCCTTTTGATTTTACCTTCGAAAAACATTTTACACTAAAAGATAATACATTAACCATAGATTTTAGCTTTACTTCAGAAACTGGTATGCCTTTTATGTTAGGGTATCATCCTGCTTTTTTATTATCTAATACAGGTGCAGATACTTTAGTCGCAAATAATACAAAAATTACATTATCAGAAATTTACAAAGCTGGCCATAATGCGTTTCCTGTATTACATACCAATAAAATTATTCTAGAAAATTCCGATAGAAATCATCTAGAAATTACTACGAAAAACTTCAATAATTTTATGTTATGGACGCCTGTTGATAACATGTTGTGTATAGAACCTATTACACAATATACTTCTTATACAGACGAAAAATTCTCTGAAGAAAATATGTCTATTTCTTCTGGAAAAGAAAGTTTTTCTTTTGAAATTAAAGTACTTTAACAACAAAACCTTATTAATTATGTACAATACGTTTAAATATTCTTTACTTTTTAGTTTACTAATTTTATTTTCTTGTAAAAATAAACCTACCAATACCAGTGATGTTTCAGCAGAAAAAAATACGGAAAATTTGGTACAAAAAACAACCATTACATTTCCTTCTAAAGATGGTTTGCCCATTACAGCAGATATTTATAAAACCAAGAGAGCAAAAATTAATGTTTTACTTTGCCATCAAGCAGGTTTTAGCAGAGGAGAATATTCAGATACTGCTTTAGAATTAACAAAACTTGGGTATGCTGTAATGGCTATAGACCAACGTTCTGGAAATGCAGTTAATAATATAAAAAATGAAACTAAATTAGCCGCAACTAAAAAAGGTTTAGGAACTACATATTTAGATGCAAAACAAGACATAGAAGGAGCTATAAATTATATTTTCACACAAAATGAAGGAGAAAAAATAATTGTAGTAGGTAGTTCTTATTCTGCTTCTTTAGCACTTTTAATTGGGGTTGATAATGAAAAAGTAAAAGCAGTTGCAGCTTTTAGTCCTGGTGAATATTTTAAAGAAATAAATATGAATAAAGAAATAAGTACCTATCAAAAACCTGTTTTTGTAACCTCTTCTTTATCTGAAAGTGAAAGTGTTACAATCTTAATAGATAAAATAGATACTAAATTTACCACACATTTTATACCAGAAGTAAAAGGCATACATGGTTCTAGAGCACTTTGGAAAACCACAGAAGGTTCTGAAAACTATTGGGCGTCTTTTACCAATTTTTTAAGTGCAATAAAATAAAAAAGGTTTTTAATTTTGATTGAAAAACACCGTCATTTTATCATTCATAAACCTTGGGGAATGATTTCTCAGTTTGTAAATCCTGCAAAACGAAAGAAAAAATTATTAGGAGATTTGTATGATTTTCCTACAGGAACTATGGCTATTGGACGTTTAGATGTACCTTCTGAAGGTTTACTTTTATTAACAACAGATGGTAAAGTTTCTGCAGAAATTAGAAGTAATAAATATGAGAAAGAATACTATGTACAAGTAGATGGTTTAATTACACACAAAGAAATTGAGCAATTAAAAACAGGTGTAGAAATTGGTTTTAATGGTAAAAAATACACCACAAAACCAAGTAAAGCTTGCATTATTTATGATCCAAAATTTCCTTTAAGAAGTCAGAAAATTAGAGATGAAAGACATGGCCCAACAAGTTGGATTTCGATATGTATAACAGAAGGAAAATTTAGACAAGTACGCAAAATGACAGCTGCTGTGGGTTACCCAACTTTGCGTTTAATTAGAGTTAGAGTTGGTAAAATTAAATTAGGTAAACTAGAAGTTAGTGCTGTTAAAGAAGTTGATAGTTTGTTGTAAATCATAGAATTTTACTAAAATATAAGTAAACTTTATACTTTTACTTTAAGAGAAGTCACATTACAAAACTTAAATTAAGAAGCTTAAACATAATTTAGAAATACTTGAGATTTCTCACTATCGCTAAAAATGACAGGATTCGTGCAGAAATTAATAAGTAAAAACACACTGGCCACTTTTACTTTAGGAAAAAGCACTTTAAAAACTTTAAAAAAGTATACAAATGTTAGATATTTATGATAATTAACTAAAAACCAACAACCAATAACTAACATCTATCCATTCTTATATGAGGAATGCCATCTTCTAAATATTGGGTTCCTACTTGTTTAAAACCCAAAGAATTGTAAAATTTGGTTAAATACACTTGGGCAGAAATGGTAATTTTATCAACCTTAAAATTTTCTTTTATGGTAGCTATAGAAGCTTCCATTAAATGATAACCATAACCAAATTTACGTTGCTTTTCTTGCACTACTACTCTACCAATACTTGCATTATCAAAATAATCTCTTGGTTTAAAAACTCTGGTATAAGCAATAATTTTATCCTCTTTAAAACCTAAAATATGTAATGCTTTTTGGTCTTTAAAATCTATGTCTTGATACACACAATCTTGTTCTACCACAAAAACGTCAGAACGTAATTGTAGTATTTGATACAATTCTGTTGTAGTTAATTCTTGGAAAGTTTTTGTGATGAAGTTCATTATTGAAAAAGATTTCTAGATACAAATTTTCTCATACTTCGAAAATTCACTCGAAATGACAACTTTTATTTATTTACCCAGCACATGAAATTTTACCAACTCTATTTTGGTGTCTTCCACCTTCAAAGGCTGTATTTAAAAAGATATCTACAAAACCAATAGCTTGTTGTAAAGACACAAAACGTGCAGGAATGGTTAAAATATTAGCATTATTATGTTGTCTTGTTAAAGCAACCAACTCATTATTCCAACACAAAGCAGCTCTTATACCTTGGTGTTTATTTGCTGTCATTTGTGCACCATTACCAGATCCACATAAAATAATACCAAGTTCAGCTTTACCAGATTCTACACAAGCTGCTGTTGGATGAATCGCATCAGGATAATCCATAGAAGCATCTGTATCTGTTCCAAAATTTAAAACATCATAACCTTTTTCTTCTAAATATTTTATAATTTCGAACTTGTATTCAGTTCCTGCGTGATCGTTTCCTATGGCAATTGTCATCATTTAATTATTTAATTTGTCATTACAATCTTATGCAGAAATCTATATTACAAAATAATCTATAGATTATTCTGTTTTGCTATCGCTTCAATCGGAATGACAGGTAGTTAGACAACAAAAATATAGAAATTAACGGTTATCAACAGTTATAAACAATGTTATTTTTTACATTTTTAATAACTACTTATTAATAAAGTATTTACCTATTTTAAGTAAATGTTAAGAAGTTGTATTGAAAAACTAGTAAGTATTTTTGGTAAATCTAATTATAATTATAATACACGGAAGTAAAGCAGATATGCAAATTTAATTTTAAGTTTTTGATAAAAGTTTATCAACATAAAATTTACAATTTGTTTACATAGAAAAGGAATTAAGTTATTGGTTATTTATAGTGAATACCTGTTTATAAGTTTTGTTAACAACTCTATTTTTAAGTTGATTTTTAAGCTTTTAAATACCTCATAAAATGTAAGTAGTTTTTAATAACTCAAATATTAAAATAAAAACATAAAATTTTATAGTAGCTATTCACATACTATTATAAACATCATAGTTTTTTAAAATTTTATAAAAGAAAAATAATTATAATATAGAATGTTGATAAGTCTCAAATTCAAAAAAGAATTTTTAATTTTTACGTTCAGCTTGTAAAAGGTAAGTAGTGTCTCTTTCTATTTTTGTAATACTTTTTTTAGTATCCGTTTTATTTAAAGAAGTATTTACTGTAATAATCGTTACAAATATTCCTGCAACAAAAATTAAAGCGAATAAAGCAATTACTTTATGTATTTTTTTCATGTTTTTTTACTTCTTTTTAGAGTAGACGTGTTATTAATCAAATCTTTACAAAATTTTAACATTAATGTAGTTTCTACTTGTAACATTTTACTGAAACCATAAATTTTATTAGAATTTAAGTTTAAAAGTTTTTTGTGTATATTTACAAAAGCTATCCGTTTATAATTGCTTTAACTAGGACTCTTCTCCACAAACGGAATATTCATTTTTAAATCTTTATCAATTTGATTGCATCAACAAAGTAGTATAGTAGTTTAAAAGAAAATTAGTTAAGATTTGAATTAGATTTTTCTCAAAAAAATATTTATTCAAGGTTTATAAAGGCATAATAAAAAGTAAATAGCAAAACAATTTCCTAACATTTTATTAATCAATAAAAATTAAAATATTTGTAATTTGCTACAATAGTAATAGTATAGAATACATGACAAGACGAAAGAAAAAAATATATAAAAAGAAAGGTAAAGTTGTAAAAGATTTAACTAAAAATATATTTAAAATATTAAACAAAGACGGCGCAAAATTTTTTAATTACAAACAAATTGCCGCAAAATTACAGATAGTAGATACAGAAGGTAAAAATCAAATCATTCAAAAATTAGCCGAATTAAAAGCTTCAAAAAAAATAAAAGAAGTAGACAAAGGTAAGTTTCAAATAAATGAGGATAGAAAGTACTCTTTAGGTACCTTAGATGTTACTTCTAATGGAAATGGTTATTTTATAACCGATGATTATGAACACGATATTTTTATACCCAATAATAATTTAGGTAAAGGTTTACAGGGTGATTTGGTTAGAGCTTATGTTTACAAAAGAAGACGTTCTAATAAATTAGAAGCAGATGTTGTAGAAATTATAGACCGTGCAAAAACTGAGTTTGTTGGAGTTTTACAAAAAAGCAAAAATTTTGGTTTTGTAATACCAGACAATCATAAAATGTACGCAGATATTTTTATTTCTGAAAGTAAAATGAATGGCGCAGAACATGGAGATAAAGTACAAGCAAAACTTTTAGATTGGCCAGAAAATTCTAAGAATCCTTTTGGTAAAATTACCAATGTTTTAGGTAAACCAGGAGACCATAACACAGAAATGCATTCTATTTTATTAGAGTATGATTTACCTTATGAATTTGAGCCAGAAGTAGAAAAAGAGGCAGAAAATTTACCGATAGAAATTACAGAAAAAGAGATTGCCAAACGTAGAGATATGCGTGGCGATTTAACGTTTACCATAGATCCAAAAGATGCCAAAGATTTTGATGATGCTTTGTCTTTTACCAAACTAGAAAATGGCAATTTTGAAGTAGGTATTCACATTGCAGATGTATCGCATTATTTACAGCCAGATACTGTTTTAGATGATGAAGCTTATGATAGAGCAACCTCTGTATATTTGGTAGATAGAGTAGTGCCAATGTTACCAGAAATGTTATCTAATGGCGTTTGTTCTTTAAGACCAAATGAAGAAAAACTAACCTTTTCTGCAGTTTTTGAAATCAATAAAAAAGCACAAATAGTAGGCGAGTGGTTTGGTAGAACTGTAACCTATTCAGACCAACGTTTTGCGTATGAAGAAGCACAAAGTATTATAGAAAATTGTAAACTTTCTGATGATATTAAACCTTACACAATGCCTTTAGAAACTTCTATAATCGATAAAGAATATGAAGTTACACCAGAAATTGTAGAAGCTACTTTAAAGTTAGATGAATTGGCTAAAATTCTGCGTAAAAAACGCATGAAACAAGGTGCTATTTCTTTTGATAGAGTAGAGGTGAAGTTTAATTTAGATGAAGAAGCAAATCCTGTTGGTGTTTTCTTTAAATCTTCTAAAGATGCGAATAAATTAATTGAAGAATTTATGTTATTGGCCAATAGAAAAGTAGCAGAATATATTGGTCGTAAACAAGGAAAACCATCAGGTAAAACATTTATTTATAGAGTACATGATGAGCCAGATATAGAAAAATTAGCTTCTTTACAAAACATAATTAGCAAGTTTGGGTATAAAATTAATACAGAAACTAAAGAATCTACATCAGAATCTTTAAATCAGTTATTAAATGATGTACAAGGTAAAGCAGAATCTAATATGATAGAAACCTTAACCATACGTTCTATGTCTAAAGCAGTGTATACCACACAAAATGTTGGGCATTATGGTTTGGCTTTTGATTATTATAGCCATTTTACATCGCCAATTAGGCGTTATCCAGATGTAATGACGCATAGATTACTGCAACATTATTTAAATGGCGGAGAAACGCCAAAACCCTTACTTTACGAAGAAAAATGTAAACATTCTTCTAAAAGAGAAGAATTAGCTTCTAAAGCAGAACGTTCATCTATAAAATACATGCAAGTTAAATACATGCAAGATCATAAAGATGAAGTTTTTGATGGGGTTATTACAGGTGTTACAGAATGGGGAATTTATGTAGAAATTTCTGCTAATAAATGTGAAGGAATGGTAAGAATTAGAGATATAAAAAGCGATTATTATATTTTTGATGAAGCACAATATGCAATTGTTGGGCAAGCAACCAAACATTTGTATCAGTTAGGAGACAACGTTAAAGTTCAAGTAAAAAAGACCGATTTAGAACGTAAACATTTAGATTTTAATCTAGTTGAAGACTAGTTCTGAATTTATTTGTCATTTCGACCTTGTGGAGAAATCTAATTAATGTTAGAGATTTTTCGACTTCATTTCATTTCGCGCAAAATGACATCATATAAAAATTTAAATCAAGATTTTAACAACAACGCAAAACATAGAAAATTTTAAAATTATAGATTATTTAGGCATTGTAACAGGTACAATTTATAATTCTAGTTACTCTAGTAAAGGAAAAAATATCCTTTAAAAATATGTTTTATTTTTCTAAGTATTATGATATGTATGCAGATGTTTAAAAAATTTAAAAGAACAAGCATTCAACGTTTAAAAGAAAATGCTTCTAAATTAGGTACAAATGCTGTAGTAGCTCTTCAAATAGACGTAGAACCTTTTGCAAATTCTAGTACAATTTTAGTTTCTATTTTGGGTACAGCTGTTAAAGTATCTTAAATTCATTCTTTTACACAATAAATTATACTATTTGCCTTTATATAAAAGGTATAGTAGTTGATTTTATTTTAAATATAAAATATATAATAATGAAAAAATTAAGCTTTATATGCCTGTTTTTTATTGCATTTTCAGCAATTGCACAAACAACGGTAACTAAAAATTTAGGAGATTATACAACCTTAAAAGTGTATAATGGTATAGCAGTTGAACTTATTAAATCTAATGAACAAAAATTAGAAATTACAGGTGCAAAAGCAAATATGGTTAAGATTAAAAATGTGAATAACATACTTAGATTGTCTTTACCATTTTCTTTAAAACCAGAAGACAATGCTGCAGAAGGAGAAGTATTAATTAAATTATATTACAACAGTATTATTAATGTAATAGATGCTAATGAAGGTGCTACTATAACAGGTAAAGATTTTACCCAAGATAAAGTAGAAGTAAATGCACAAGAAAGAGCGTTTATAAACTTAACTTTAAAAACTACTTATGTAACAGTTAGGGCTTCTTCTGGCGGAATTATTAAGCTTTCTGGTACAGCAAATAGCCAAGAAGTAAGTGTAGATTTGTATGGCATTTACCATGGTTACAATTTAAAAACATTAAATAATGCAACTATAAAATCGGGTACAGGCGCTAAAGCGGAAATTTTTGCGGGAGAAACTTTAAATGCAAAAGTTAGTTTTGGCGGTACAATTTTTTACAAAGGAAATCCTAAAGTGGTAAAAGATAAAAAGGTAATTGGCGGTATTATAGAGAAAAAGAATTAAGAAGATTTAAACTAGTTATTAGTTTTTGTATCTTTGTAGTCTAAAATACATAAAAATGAATAGTTTTTTAACGATATTTGGATTTATAGGCGGTACACAAGTTGTAATTATACTTGTGGTGGTGTTATTATTATTTGGTGGAAGAAAAATACCAGAATTAATGAAAGGTTTAGGAAGTGGTATTAAAGAGTTTAAAAATGCTGCAAAAGAAGAGCCAGAAGAGAAGTTAGAAGATAAAAATTAGCAGAAAGTTATATTTATAAGAAAAGCGCAATTTCAAAAGAAATTGCGCTTTTTTACTGTTAAATATATTTTTTAATTAACGTGAGTGCTATATAACTATTATAGTTTCTATGTTGTTAAAAATCAGTTATATGTCATTTAAAACGGAATAAAGTGTAGTTGAGAAATCTTGTATTTAATTAGAGATTGTAATATAAAATCAAAATTAAAATAATACTTAAAGCTAAAAATTATCAACCAAAACCCAAACTATGCATACCAGTAAAAGTCCTTTCCCTTTGGGAAGTTTAGGATGGTATTTAAATAGTATAAGTCGTAACATATTAATAAACAGTTTTTTTAAATCGAATTCATGTTAATTAGTGTAACTAATTTATAAATCAACAAAAATTTAAAGTCTTACAGCTGTTCCAGAGGCAGTTACCATTAACATTCCTCCATTTGCTCCTACTGTTTCGTAGTCTAAATCTATACCAACAATAGCATCTGCGCCTAATCTTTTTGCATTTTCTTGCATTTCTTTTAAGGCAGTATCTTTAGCTTCTCTTAATACTTTTTCATAAGAGCCAGATCTACCACCAACAATATCCCTTATTCCTGCAAAAAAATCTTTAAAAATATTTGCACCAATAATGGTTTCGCCAGTTACAATACCTAAATATTGCGTTGCTGGTCTATTTTCTACGGTAGGTGTTGTTGTAATTATCATAACTATTCTTTTAATTTTTTAGGTTTTTGGTTCTTCATAGCTTCTCCAATTTGATTACTAGCTGTAAAACTTGCTACCATATCATTTAGCATTTGGCTGCCTGCTTGTGGTGAGTTTGGTAATAAAATTAAGTTACTATTGGTTTCTTGTCCTATAGATTGTAAAGTGTCATAATGTTGTGTAACTACAATTAAAGCAGATGCCTCTTGGCTGTTAATACCTACTTTATTTAATACTTCTACAGATTCTTCTAATCCACGTGCAATTTCACGTCTTTGATCTGCAATACCTTGTCCTTGTAAACGTTTGCTTTCTGCTTCTGCTTTTGCACGTTCTACAATTAAAATACGTTGTGCATCACCTTCAAATTGTGCAGCAGTTTTTTCTCTATCTGCAGCATTAATTCTATTCATGGCAGCTTTTACTTGTGCATCTGGGTCTATATCTGTTACCAAAGTTTTTATAATATGGTAACCATAATCTGTCATATATTCTTGCAGTTCTCTTTTCACAGCAATGGCAATATCATCTTTTTTAACAAAAACATCATCTAATTTCATTTTTGGTACTTCTGCACGTACCACATCAAAAACAAAAGAGGTTATTTGGTCATGAGGATAATCTAATTTGTAAAAAGCATCATATACTTTTTCTTTTATTACTTTGTATTGTACAGAAACTTTTAGTTTCACAAAAACATCATCTAAAGTTTTGGTTTCTATAATTACATCTAATTGTTGAATTTTTAAGCTCAAACGACCCGCAATTCTATCAAAAACAGGTATTTTTAGCTGTAAACCAGATTGTCTAATACTTTGGAATTTTCCAAAACGTTCAATTATAGCAGCAGTTTGTTGTTTTACAATAAAAAAAACTGCCATTAAAAAGAAAACGGATAGTCCGATTGCAATAGGTATTATAATCATAAGTAAAGGTTTTAGTAGTTTATAATTCGTTTCTTGTAAAGATACTGAATTTCAGTATTTATTTATGTGACGCAACTTTTTTGAATTTGTTACAAAAAAAACTTCGGCAAAATTAGTATTTAATAGTACTAATTATGCCGAAGTTAAAATATACATGTTTTATTTTAAAGCTTTTCGATAGCGTTTTCTATTCTTAAAATAGTTTCTTGTTTACCAATAGTTGCAATAATGTCAAATAGATGAGGTCCTGCCAATTTACCAACTAAAGACAAACGTAAAGGTTGCATAACTTTACCAAAACCAATTTCTTTGTTGGTAATCCATTCTTTAATTTCTTTTTCAGTATTTGCTGATGAGAAATCTTCAATATTTTTAATAATTTCAACCAATTCTTGCATTAATTCAGGTGTTCCTTCTTTCCAGTTTTTCTTTACATTTTTTGCATCATATTCAGATGGTGTTTCAAAGAAATAAGAAGATAAATCCCATAAATCTTCCACAAAAATTGCTCTTTCCTTTATAGATGAAACTATTTTTTGAACTTGAGATTTCTCGTCTTCATTAGCAACTGAAATTCCTTTTTCAGTTAAAATTGGTAAAAATAGTTCAGTTACAGCTTCATCAGACTTTGTTTGCATGTATTGTTGTTGAAACCACTTGGTTTTATCTGGACTAAATTTTGCGCCAGATTTAGAAACACGTTTTAAATCGAAAGTTTCAACTAATGCTTCTAAAGAAAAAATTTCTTGTTCTGTTCCAGGATTCCATCCTAAAAAAGCCAACATATTTATAAAAGCGTCTGCAAAATAACCATCTTCTTTGTAACCTCTAGAAACATCACCAGTTGCTTCATTTGTATATTCTAAAGGAAAAACAGGGAAACCTAATTTATCACCATCTCTTTTGCTTAATTTACCTTTACCAACAGGTTTTAAAATTAAAGGTAAATGTGCAAATTTTGGTGAGTCCCAACCAAAAGCTTTGTATAATAAAACATGTAATGGCATAGAAGGTAACCATTCTTCACCACGTATTACATGAGAAATTTCCATTAAATGATCATCAACAATATTTGCTAAATGATAGGTTGGCATACCATCTGTTTTAAACAAAATTTTATCGTCTAAAGTATTGGTATCAATAGTTATATTGCCACGTATTTCGTCTTCCATTTGCAAGATTTCATCTTGTGGAGATTTAAAACGAATTACATAATTTTCGCCAGCATTTATCTTTGCTTGAACTTCTTCATCAGTTAAAACTAAAGAGTTTACCAAACGCCCTTTTTCACGATTGTGCCAATTGTAAATAAAGGTTTTACCTTCAGCTTCATGTCCTTTTCTATGTGCATCTAATTCTTCAGCAGTATCAAAAGCATAATATGCCCAACCTGTTTCTAATAAAATAGTTGCATATTTTTTATACAATTCTTTACGTTCAGATTGTCTGTAAGGACCAAATTTTTCGTTCTTATTAATTCCTTCATCAAAAGGAATATTACACCAATTTAAAGCATCTATTATATATTGTTCTGCATTGGCAACATAACGCGTTTGATCTGTATCTTCTATTCTTAAAATAAAAGTTCCGTTGTGTTTTTTGGCGAATAAATAATTATATAAAGCTGTTCTTACACCACCAATATGTAAAGGTCCTGTAGGACTTGGGGCAAAACGAACACGAACATTAGATTCCATTTTTTTGTTTTTTAAATGATTTATTTTAAAACGATAATGTCATTTTTAGCGGAATGAGATGGTGTTAAAAAATCTATGAAATTGGATTATTATTTAGATTTCTCCATTTCAGTCGAAATGACAATTTAATTTACTTTTTTAAAGTTTTTTTAATGTCGCAAAGATAGTTTTTAAAAGAGAGAATGAAAATGAGAGAAAAGAAAAAATGAAAAAACCTAACAGGTTTTAAAATCTGTTAGGTTTCTAAAATTATATAGAGCAGTTTTATTTAAAACTTATGAAAAGCCCCAATATTTAAAGAGGGCGCTTGTGCTAAATTATTTGCAAAAAAAGCGCCTCCAAATCCAGCTGTAATACCAAAGTTTTTAGTGAATTCTCCAATGGTTTTTAAACCAAAACCACCAAATTCTTGGTCGTTTACATAAAAACCTGTAATGGTGTTGGTTACTGGCAAAATAATAGTGCCATTTTTAAGAGATTTTACAATATCTAAATACCCAATTAACCATATTTTTTCAGTTATTTTTTTACCATATTCGCCACCAATTTTAAAGTTAGAACTGTAATTGTTGGTTCTAATATTTGCACCAATAAATGCTTGAAAATAACTGTTTCCAAAACCTTTACCAGTTAAAAATAACGGTGTAAAAGTATAGGCATCATAGCCTGTTCGTATTCCAGAAGCACCATCATAAGTACCCGTATTTGCTTCAACAGAAATTTGGCCAGACAATAACCAACCTTTTTTATAAAAATTATGTTTTATACCAATTTCTATATTTCCTAAAGCTGTTTTACTAAAATTTTGAGAGCAATCTCCATCACAATCTATTCTTGGATCTTGAAAATCTTCAATAGTAATTATTTTTAATGGTAAATTTACGAGTAAACTTGTTTTGTTACTAATACCATATTCTGCAAAAATTTGAGCAGTATTGTCTGTGTAAATACCAAAAGTACTAGTGTCTGGGTCGCCAAAAAGGGTATCATAATTTGCAACACTGTTAAAGGAAACTTGTGTGTAAAAATTGCCTTTTTCTTGTGTCCACGGACTCTGACAAAACGAGGTTAAAGAAATAAGAAGTAAAGAAAGTAGGGTTAATTTTTTCATAATTCTATTGATTTTAAACTTAGTAGTATTTTAACAGAAATACTTACAGAATTCAAATTAACATTTAAATAATTGTGGTTAAAGCAAAATTGAGTATTTTTATTAGTTATTTATGGAGGCATTCAACAGTATTAAGAAAAAATTACACCAGTTTACTAGAAAATACTATGTAAACGAACTTATAAAAGGAACAATTTTGTTTCTTTCTTTGGGATGTTTATATCTATTTTTTACACTATTTTTAGAGTATTTTTTATGGTTAAAACCAACAGCAAGAACCATTTTATTTTGGTTATTTATTGGTGTAGAGTTGTTTTTGTTAATTCGTTTTATAGCCATACCCATTTTTAAGTTATTTGGTTTAAGAAAAGGGATTTCTTTAGAAGCTTCTTCCAAAATTATTGGTGCACATTTTCCAGAGGTAGAAGACAAACTTTTAAACGTTTTACAGCTTCAAGAAAATTCAAATCAGTCAGATTTATTAATGGCAAGTATCAATCAAAAATCACAAGAATTACAACCCATACCTTTTGTAAAAGCAATTGATTTCAAAAAAAATAGGCACTATTTAAAATATACAATTGTACCTGTTTTAATTTGGTTAATTACATTATTTACAGGAAATAACGGTGTTTTTACAGAAAGTTTAGAACGCGTTGTAAACCATAGAACTGCATACATACCACCAGCGCCTTTTTCTTTTAATTTGTTAAATAACAATTTACAAGTAATTCAAGGAAAACCACTTACTGTAAACTTTGAAGTTTTGGGAAATGTGTTGCCAGCAGAAGCCAAAATTATATATGACAACCAACAATATTTTTTACAAAATAAAGGGAATGGTTCTTTCTCTTACACATTTATTGATGTGCAAAAACCGCTAAACTTTTTTGTTAAAGCCAATAATGTGCAGTCTTTACCATATCAAATTAAGGTAATTGGTACGCCAACAATTAACAATATTACTTTAAATTTAAAGTACCCATATTACGTAGGTAAACGTAATGAAACCATACAAAATTCGGGTAATTTGTTGGTACCAGAAGGTACTCAGATTACTTGGAAGGTAAACACCACAAAAACTACAGAAGTTGTTTTTATAGAGAATCAACAGAGAGAAGCATTTGCGAAAGAGGATAAAGGTGTTTTTCGTTTTAAAAAACGAATTAGAAATGCGTTAAATTACAACATAGCTTCTTCAAATGACAATTTAAAAGAGTATGAGCGTCTTCAATTTTCTGTTAATGTTTTAAAAGATGAGTTGCCAGAAATATCAGTAGAAACAAATATGGATTCTATTGCTAGAGGAGCAGCACAATTTGCAGGTCAAATTTCTGATGATTATGGAATAAGGAAATTGCAATTGGTGTATTACGATGAGAATAATCCGCAGAATACAAAAAGCTACAACCTAGAAATTTCTAAGGCAAATGTACAAACGTTCTTCTATAATTTTCCTGAAGGATTAGATTTACAAAAAGGTACAAATTACCAGTTCTATTTTGAGGTTTTTGATAATGATGCAGTAAATGGAAATAAAAAAGCAAGGAGTAAAGTTTTTAATTACCGTCAAAAAACCAATCAAGAAATTGAAGAAGAGTTAATAAAGGAACAAAGAAATACGATTAATAGTTTAGAGTCTTCCATTAAAAAACAGCAAAAGCAGCAACAAGATTTAAATAAAATGCAGCAAGAATTGCAGAAAAAAAAGAATTTAAGTTGGAATGATAAAAAGAAGGTAGAAAGTTTTATAAAACGTCAGGAGAATTATAAAAAAATGATGCAGCGTCAAACAGATCAGTTGCAAGAAAATTTAGACGAGAAAACAGAGAAAAACGAGAATCTTCAGCAGAAAAAAGAAGAGTTAAAAAAGCGAATTGAAGAGCTAAAAAAGACAGATAGACAGCAAAAATTGTTGGATGAAATTGCCAAGATGGCTGAAAAGCTAAACAAAGAAGAATTGGTAAAAAAAGCCAAAGAACTGGCGCAACAGAATAAACAACAGCAAAGAAGTTTAGAGCGCATGTTAGAGTTAACCAAGCGTTTTTATGTAGAGCAAAAAACAATGCAAATTGCTGGTAAGTTAGAAGAATTGGCAAAGAAACAGGAAGAGTTAGAGAAAAAAGAAGAAGCAACTTTAGAAGAACAACAAAAGATTAATGACGAATTTAAAGAGCTTAAAAAAGAGTTAGAGGAGTTGGCAAAAGATAATGAAAAATTGAAAGAGCCAATGGATTTGCCAGATGTTGAAGATGAAAAAGAGGCAATTGATGAAGAGTTGGAAAAATCTGAAGATAATTTACAAAAGCAAGATAAAAGTTCTGCTAAGAAAAGTCAGAAAAAAAGCGCTCAAAAAATGAAAGAGATGAGTGCAAAAATGCAAAAAGCCATGGAGGCTGCAGCAGGAGAATCTATGGAAGAAAACATGGAAGACTTGCGTAAAATTTTAGAAAATTTAGTCACGTTTTCTTTTAAACAAGAGAATTTGGTGAATAAATTTGAAGAGATTTCCACAACACATCCGGACTTTGGAAAAGACTTAAAAAGTCAGAATGACATTAGAACTTATTTTGAACATATAGATGATAGTTTGTATGTTTTATCTATGCGATTGCCAAAATTATCTGCCAAAATTCAAGACGATTTATCAACTACACATTACAATTTGGAGCAAGCTTTAGAAAATTTTGCAGAAAGTCGTTTTTCAAACGGAATTTCCAATCAACGTTATGTAATGACAGCCACTAATAATTTGGCAGATTATTTAAGTAATATTTTGAATAGCATGAAAAATGCTAATATGAAAATGGGTAAAGGAGAAGGAAAGGGTAGTGGATTTAGTTTGCCAGATATTATAAAAAAGCAAGGAGAGCTTTCTAAAAAGATGAAGGATGGAATGAAGAAAGGAGAGAAACCAGGAGATAAGCCTGGGAATAAACCTGGGGAAGATAGTAAACCTGGGGAAGAAGGGAAGAGTGGCAAATCAGGAAAGTCTGGGGAAAAAGGTAAAGGACAAGGAAATGGAAAAGGTGGTGAAAATGGAGAAGGAGAAAATAATGATTTAGACGGAGAGTTGTATGAAATTTATAAGGAGCAAAGTAAATTAAGGCAAGAATTGCAGGAAGCTATTCGTCAAGCTGAAAAAGAAGGAAAGGGCAATGGTAAAGGAATGCAAAGTGCAAAACGAGCATTAAAAACCATGGAGCAGTTAGAAAATGAAATTTTGCAAAAAGGTTTTACTCAAGGAACTTTTCAAAAAATGCAACAATTAAACTACGAATTGTTAAAGTTAGATAAGGCGGCTTTAGAACAAGGTGAAGACAAGAAAAGAAAGTCTACAACTAATTTAAAAGCATCTGAGAGAAACAAAGTGAGGGCTTTACAGTTTAAAAAGCAGTTTTACAATCAGATAGAAATATTAAATAGACAATCCTTACCTTTGCAGCAAAATTACAAAATTAAGGTTCGTGAGTATTTTTCTGAACCTAAGAAATCAAGAGAATGATCACTTTTAATTACGAAACGGATTTTAAAGTAGGTAATGAATCATCTTTAGAAAGTTGGATTGGAGCTATGATAGACAACCACAACTGTGAGTTAGGCGAAGTAAATTACATTTTTTGTGATGACGAATATTTACACAAATTAAATGTGGAGTTCTTGAACCATGATACTTTAACAGACATTATAAGCTTTGATAATTCTTTGGGTAAATTAATTAACGGGGATATTTATATCTCTGTTGATAGGGTTGCTGAGAATGCGAAAGATTTTAAAGTAACATTTGAAGAAGAATTAAGGCGCGTAATGATTCATGGTATTTTGCATTACTGTGGTTTTAAAGATAAAACGGATAAAGAGCAAGAAGAGATGACAAACCAAGAGAATTTGGCGCTATCTTTATTTAAATAATTGATTATCAGGTTAATATATAAATGTTTCACGTGAAACCATAGATTATGAGTTTATTTTCAACAACATTTGATGTTATAGTAGTTGGTGGCGGTCATGCAGGTAGTGAAGCTGCTGCTGCAAGTGCAAACATGGGTGCACACACTTTATTAATTACAATGAATTTGCAGAATATTGCACAGATGAGTTGTAACCCTGCAATGGGAGGAATTGCCAAAGGGCAAATAGTAAGAGAGATTGATGCTTTGGGTGGTTATAGTGGAATTGTTACAGATAAAACTGCAATACAATTCAAGATGCTAAACAAATCAAAAGGGCCTGCAATGTGGAGTCCAAGAGCACAATCTGATCGAATGCAATTTGCAGATTGTTGGCGAACGATGTTAGAGCAAACTGAGAATTTAGATTTTTATCAAGACGCTGTAAATGGATTAATTTTTGAAGGAACGAAAATAGTTGGTGTAAAAACTGCTTTAGGGTTAGAGATAAAGGCAAAGACTGTAATTTTAACTGCAGGTACCTTTTTAAATGGACTTATTCATATTGGTGAAAAAAGTTTTGGTGGAGGTAGAGCAGGAGAAGGAGCTTCTACAGGAATTACAGAAGATTTGGTAGAAATGGGTTTTGAAGCAGGTAGAATGAAAACGGGAACGCCACCAAGAGTTGATGGTAGATCTTTAGATTATTCTAAAATGTTAGAGCAACCTGGTGATGAGGTAACAGAAAAATTTTCTTATTTACCAACTACAAGCAGTTTAAAAAAGCAACGTTCTTGCTGGTTAACCTATACCAATTTAGATGTGCATGATTTGTTGAGAGAAGGTTTTGATAGGTCGCCAATGTTTAATGGAAGAATACAAAGTACAGGGCCTAGATACTGTCCTTCTATTGAAGACAAAATAGACCGTTTTGCAACAAAGGAAAGGCACCAAATTTTTGTAGAGCCAGAAGGTTGGACTACCTGTGAAATGTACGTGAATGGTTTTTCAACTTCATTGCCAGAAGATGTTCAAGATAAAGCCATACGTTCTATAGCAGGTTTTGAAAATGTAAAGTTTTTTAGATATGGTTATGCAATAGAATATGATTTTTTTCAACCCACACAATTGAAACATTCTCTAGAAACGAAGTTAATTGAAAACTTATTTTTTGCAGGACAAATAAATGGAACAACAGGTTATGAGGAAGCTGCCGCACAAGGTTTAATGGCAGGTGTAAACGCTGCCTTAAAAACACAAGAAAAAGATCCTTTTATTTTAAAAAGGAACGAGGCTTATATTGGTGTTTTAATTGACGATCTAATTACAAAAGGTACGGAAGAGCCATATAGAATGTTTACCTCTCGTGCAGAATATAGAACTTTGTTAAGACAAGATAATGCAGATTTAAGATTAACACCATTAGGTTTTAAATTAGGTTTGGCTTCTCAAGAACGAATGAATCGTGTAATTGAGAAACAAGAGAAAGCAGATTTACTTATTGATTTTTTGCAAAAAACGAGCGTTAAACAAGAGGAGATAAATCCTATTTTAGAAGCAAAGAATTTGGCACTTATTAATCAATCTATGAAGTTGTATAAGATTGCTGCAAGGCCACAATTAGAGTTTTCAGATTTTAATACTGTAAAGAAATTAAGTGATTTTTTAGAGCAGGAAAATATAGATAAAGAAGCAATAGAGCAAGCTGTAATTCATTTGAAATATTCTGGTTATATAGAGAAAGAAAAGAATAATGCAGACAAGTTAAATCGTTTAGAAAATGTTATTATTCCAGATAGTTTTAAGTATGAAAAGGTAAAGTCTTTATCATTTGAAGCTAGAGAGAAATTGAATAAAATTAGGCCAACTTCTATTTCTCAAGCAAGTAGAATCAGTGGAGTTTCACCAAGTGATATTTCTGTTTTGCTGGTATATATGGGTAGATAATACACTATTTTTATGAGATGTTCCTTGTGGAACATCTCATAAAATAGCTTTTGAATTACTGTTGACTTCACCTAAAATTTCAAATTTAATGGAATTTTAATTCAATTGTTCCTCGTGGAACAGTAAAAAAAACACCTTAAAATGGAGCACGAAAAAGAGTTGTATAAAAATCTAAAACCTTTTTTAGTTTGTAAAGATTTTACCGTTTCACAAACAGATTTTAAGATTGGTTTAAATGAAGAATACCAACTTTTAGCAACTACACCTGTTCCAGAAAAATTAGGAGATTTTTATAAAAGTGAAGCTTATATTTCGCACACAGATAGCAATACATCTGTTTTTGACAAAGTGTATCAATTGGTGAGAAATTATACTTTAAAACAAAAACTAAACTTATTAAACTCTTTTCAAACAGAAGCAAAAACTGTTTTAGATGTTGGTGCAGGAACAGGAGATTTTTTACAATTTTGTAAGGCAAATCAATGGCGTGTTTTTGGAGTAGAACCAAGTTTAGATGCCAGAACAATTGCTAATAAAAAGTCAATTACTTTACACGAAACCTTAGATGATTTAGAAGACACTAAGTTTGATGTGATTACACTTTGGCATGTTTTAGAACATGTAGAAAATTTGGCAGAGTATATTAAAAGGTTAAAAGCACTTTTAAAACCTAAAGGAAGAATTGTAATTGCAGTTCCTAATTATAAAAGTTACGATGCAGCAATTTATAAAGAATTTTGGGCCGCTTTTGATGTACCAAGACACCTTTGGCATTTCTCTCAAAATAGCATTCACAAATTATTTGGAACAATACATATGGAGGTAGAAAAAACACTACCTATGAAATTTGATGCCTATTATGTATCCTTGTTAAGTGAAAAATACAAGACAGGAAAAATGAATCTTATGAAAGCTTTTTATAACGGATTTATTTCTAACAGAAAAGCAAGACAAACGTCTGAGTATTCTTCTTTAATTTATGTGATTAAAAATTGCTAGATTAATTAGTAAAGTTATTTGGAGGTCTTAGAGATTTGATTAGATTAATATATTTTAGAACTTAAAACAGTTTGTGACATTATTGAATAATTAAAATTTATGTTATAAAATTGTATCAGTAATTGTAGATTGCTTTGCACTAATCAAAACATAATTAATGATTTCATTAAATATATTCGCAATTTTAGAAACGCGTTACTTGTTTTTAGGACCGGAATACTTCTTTATTTGTAGTGAGTTGCATAACAGTAAAAATTAGCTGAGTAAAACGAGTTATTATCGATTTATCCTAAATCAAAGTATAAAACAAATTTCAGGATGTGACGCTCCAAATTATGGCAATAAAAACAAGTAAAATCTATTTTAAGTATGTTTTTTGGAGCTTTTGCATCATGCGTCATTAAATTATATTATAGAAATCTAAAAAAGGCTTAAAACACATGTTTTAAGCCTTTTTTAAATAGTTTATTATTATAGTTATTAAAAAAATATAAGTTTTAGTTATTTAATAAGTAAATGCCAAATACGTTTAGTGTAAAGTAGACAGTTAAAGACATTGCTCCTGGATAATCTTTTGCCAAACGTTGGCCTATTAATAAAAATAATAAAGTTACCGCAGAAAGCTCTAAACCAAAAGAAGCAATTTCTTTTGCCTCTGATGTGTATAATTGATAAATACCTATCAACATAAAAAAGACAGCAATACTTTCTACAATTAAAATAATACTTAATAAAAAAGGGACACTATTTTTTAAGGGAGAGTTTTTAAAATGATTTTTAATGAATGCCACATTTCCTTTCCAGTCTGTGATTTTTTCATAAGCAGAAATCAAATAGGTAATGCTTAAAAAAAGTAGAATTAATATTTCTGCAGGATAATTAGATAGAAAATTCATAGATATTATTTACCAAATAAACGTTGAAAGAAGTTTTTTGTTTTCGTTTTTACTTCTTGCAATTCTTCTTTTGCGTCTTCTGCAATATCCATTAAGTTTTCGCTAACATCGCCAGCTAACTCACTTGCCTTTTCAGAAACATCACTAAAAACTTCTTTGGCATCTTCTGTAAATTCATTTACTTTTTCGGTGGCTTCTGCCTTTAAATCTTGCAATTTCTCTTTGGCTTTGTCTATATTTTCATCAGAAAAAGTTTCGCTTATTTTCCCTTTGGCATTTTCAAATAGTTCGGTAGCTTCTTCTTTTAGCTCTTCTGCTTTTTCTTTAGCAGCATCTGTTATTTCGCTAGTAGTGTCTTTTAATTGATCTAAAGTTTCGTTGCGCTTATTTTTAAGGTTTTTAGCAACTTCTTTTCCTTCATTTTCTAAATTTTCTGTACTCATACTGTTTATATATTTTGTTAATTTTTATTATTTTTCTGGATGCTTTCGTTGGTTTTAATCCATTTTTTTACAGATATTTTACTGAACAAGTTACTAATAAGTTGATAAGGTATCTGGTTTATTTTTTTAAAACGAATGCAACTTTTACCCATATCTAATTTACGCTTACTACGTTTTGGATATGCGTTTACAAACCAATTATAGCGCTAAGCTTTTGTAAAGCTTTTTTTCTTTCTTCTGGAGCTTGATTTATGTATTCTTCTGGCGAATTTGCTTGGATAACCATTACATTTTTTTAATGGTTACAAGTTAACAAAATTTTGTAATAATTTTATTTACAATGGTTTGCGATAGTTTTTCGTTGCTTTCAACAGTCCAACCTGCAACATGTGGCGATAAAATTACGTTTTCTGCATTAATTAAATATTGGAAAGCATTTGGTAGTTTATCTTCAGAAAATAAGTTTTCAAAAGAAGATTTTTCATACTCTAAAACATCTAAACCAGCGCCTAAAATTTTCCCGCTTTTTAAAGCGGAAACTAAATCTTTGGTAATTACAGATGTTCCACGTGCAGTGTTTATCAACCAAAAATTATTTTTAAAAGCACTGATAAAATCGCTATTTATCATGTTTTTTGTGCGTGATGTTTCTGGTGTGTGTAAACTTAAAACATCACTTTTTTCTTGCAATTCTTGCAATGAAACTTGTTGGCAGTTTTCATCTCCAACATTTGGTTTTATATCATAACAAAGCACATCAACATTAAAACCACGCAGTTTTTTAGCAAAGGATTTTCCCATATTTCCATAACCAATTAAACCAACGGTTTTTCCGTCTAATTCAATGCCTCTATTTTCTTCACGCAACCATTGGCCATTACGTACTTCTTTATCGGCTTTATTTAGCTTATTAAAGAGCGATAGTAGCATACCTAAAGCATGTTCGCCAACAGCGTTTCTATTACCTTCAGGAGCTGCAATTAAGGCAATTCCTTTACTTTCTGCATAATCGCAGTCTATGTTTTCTAAACCAGCACCAACTCTGCCAATAAATTTTAATTTTGTGGCTTTGTCTAAAAAATTGGCATCAATTTTAAAACGACTGCGAATTATAAATCCATCATAATTATGAATTTTTGCTTCAATTACTGCTTTTGAAGAAGTATAATCTTCATCATTTGTAAAACCTAAATTGTTTAATTGGTTTATTAAAAGCGGGTGATTTGTATCTAGATGGAGTATTTTCAAAATGGAATTTTAGGTGTTTGGATTATTGGATGTTTAGATTCTTAGACTTTTAGATTCTTAGATTCTTAGATTCTTGGATTATTGGATTTTTAGAGAGGATGAGAATTTGGACATCATTTTTATAATTTGATAAAGTGTATTTGTTAAACTATCTAAGTTAGTTTTATCTGTATAACTTAAGTCAAAGGTAATTAAAAGTTGCGTTTCAATTTCATAGCAAGAACCTAAAGCAATCGTTAAAAAACGCTTAAAATCTTTATTAGAAGTTCTTGAAGTACCTTCTGCTATATTAGAAGGAACAGAAACAGAAGCTCCTCTTAATTATGATATAAGTCCAAATTTTTATCACTTGGAAACGATTTTGTTAAGATGTATACTTCTTTACAAAATGTGCTATTTAACTGCCAAAACTTTAAATCTTTATAGCGATGCATTTTTTAGATATTTAGACCTTTAGATTTTTGGATTGTTAGACTTTTGGACTCTTAGATTATTGGATTATTAGATTTTTAGAGTTATTTACTTTTCAAAACCAAATAAAAAAAACCATAATTAAAACCATAATTGGTACTATATATTTGGATAAAAACTTTAAAATTTTAAAACTAGGTATAAAATATCCTCTTAAGTTTTCTCCTAAAAATGAGGATATAAATTTTATAAAAAAAGGAGTTAAAATTCTAAATAATGGAATATATAGCATAAAAAGAAACGATTTTAAAACCTTATCAGATATTTCCATATTTATTTTTGTAATCGTTTCCCTTCCCTTTGGGAAGGTTAGGATGGGATTAATACTGTTCCTTTTCATTAGGAAAATCGCCACTTTTTACATCTGTAATATAAGACTCAAAAGCGCCTGTCATGTCTTTATACAAATCTAAATATCTACGCAAAAATCGTGGGTGAAATTCATGGGTCATTCCTATCATATCATGAGTAACCAGAACTTGGCCATCCACCTTATTTCCTGCGCCAATACCAATTACAGGAATGGAAATTGCGTCTGCTACTTGTTTTGCTAATTTGGCGGGTACTTTTTCTAAAACCACTGCAAAACAGCCTAATTTTTCTAGCATTAAAGCATCTTCCATTAACTGTTCTGCCTCTTCTTCTTCTTTAGCACGCACTGTGTATGTACCAAATTTATAGATAGATTGTGGCGTTAAACCCAAATGTCCCATTACAGGAATACCAGCATTTAGGATCCTTTTTATAGACTCTTTTATTTCTTTACCGCCTTCTAATTTTATAGAATGTCCGCCAGATTCTTTCATAATTCTAATGGCAGAACGCAAAGCTTCTTTTGGGTCTGATTGATAAGAACCAAAAGGTAAATCTACCACAACCAAACAACGGTCTATGGCTCTTACCACAGAACTGGCATGATAAATCATTTGATCTAAAGTAATGGGTAAAGTAGTTTCATGACCAGCCATTACGTTAGAAGCAGAATCGCCAACAAGCAAAACATCTATACCTGCACCATCTAAAATTTTGGCCATTGTAAAATCATACGCAGTAAGCATAGAGATTTTTTCTCCATTCTTTTTCATATCTACTAGAGATTTTACGGTAACTTTTTTGTACTCTTTTTTTGCTGCTGACATAGTTTTGTATCGATTATTAAGAAAGTAAATGTAATAAAAACTACTAGATTTATAGCAATTGAATAGTAGTGCTAACAAAACCGATGTTTTTAGCTATTAATTTATATTTAGAATTAAGCAGAAAATGTTTAAAAAAAATATGTTGATTTATGTTTTTGTTGATGATAATTTGGCTTCTGCATGCATGTGATATAAATTCTATTTTATTCAGAATTTAACTTTTGTAGTGTAAATTCTTTTCAATTATTTAAATAAAATGCGGTTTGGAAAATTATTTATTTAGTAAATGGCTTTAAAATGCAAAATTGTAATGTTTTAAATGATAAAAAATAACATTATATTTGGGCTTTATTTTATAAATGGCAGCAGAAAAACACACATTAGATACCAGCAAATGGATAGATAATTATGCAGATTATCTGTTTAATTATTCCATTTCGCGTGTAAATAACAGCGATTTAGCTAAAGACCTAGTGCAAGAGACTTTTTTTGCAGGATTAAAATCAGCTAAAAATTTTAAAGGGAAAGCCTCTGAAAGAACTTGGTTGGTATCTATTTTAAAAAGAAAAATTATTGATCATTACAGAAAGATAAATTCTAAAAAAGGACAGGCAGAAGTTCGTATGAATTTCTATAATGATGGTGAAAACGAAGGAAATTGGATAGAAGAGCGTGTACCACAAAGTTGGGATAACGCATCTGAAAAGAAAATTGAAACCGAAGAACTAAGAAGTCAGATAGATATTTGTATAGATAATCTCCCAGAAAAATACGCTATGGTTTTTAGAATGAAAACTATTCAAGAATTTGAAACGGAAGAAATTTGTAAGGAGCTAGATATTAGCGCGTCCAACCTATGGGTTATGATACACAGAGCTAGAACACAACTTAGAAAGTGTATGGAGGATAACTGGTTTAATAATTAAGATATGTTCGAAAGTTTAAAAATAACATGTGACGAGGCTACTACCATTTGTGATAAAAACCAATATGGAGAAGCATCTATTAAAGAGTTAATAAAGCTAAATTTACACTTTATAAAGTGTAGAATTTGTGCAAAATATACCAAACAAAACATGACTTTAACCAAGTTGTATAAAGGGCATGCATCTTCTTGTAAAGAAAGAACCCATTGTATGACAGGTGAAGACAAAGAAGCTTTAAGAAAAGCTTTACAGGAGGGTAGCCCAGCTTTTAAAGAAGTTGGTAGCTAAAAATAAACTACTTTTTTAAGCAAATAGTTTAAAAATATAACGGAACTTAAGCAATTAAGCTCCGTTTTTTTGTTTCCCATTCCCAAATTATGATAAATAATGATAACTTCCCCAAAGACAAGATGAGAAAGAACGGTTTAAATGAATTTGAATACCCCTACTTTTTGTAATTTTGTAACAAATTATTAGATTTTTTATTTGTTAAGACAAAATCTAAATATCCAATAATCTAACAGTCTAAGAATCCAAGAACCCGAAAATCCAACAATCCAAGAATCCAACAATCCAAGAATCCAAGAATCCAACAATCTAAAACAAAAATGCACTTTTTACCAGAAAAAATAGAAGATTACGTAGTAAATCACTCACAAGAAGAACCACAAATTTTAAAAGATTTAACTAGAGAAACTTGGCAAAAAGTTTTAAATCCTAGAATGTTAAGTGGTGCTTTTCAAGGGCGTGTTTTGTCTATTTTAACCAAAATAATTAACCCAAAAAATATTTTAGAAATTGGTACGTATACAGGTTACGCAACTTTGTGTTTTGCAGAAGGTTTACCAAAAAACGGTAAAATTATAACGATTGATAAAAATGAAGAGTTAGAAACCTTGCAAAATAGTTATTTTGAAAAATCGGGTTACAGAAACCAAATAACACAGTTTGTAGGCAATGCTATAGAAATTATACCCACTTTACAAGAAAAGTTTGATTTGGTGTTTATAGACGCAGATAAATCGAATTACAGTAACTATTTTAATCTAATTATAGATAAAATGAATGCAGGTGGTATTATTTTGTCTGATAATGTGTTGTGGAGTGGTAAAATTGTAGAAAAGCTAGACCCAAAAGATAAAGACACAAAGGCTCTTTTAGCATACAATAAATTAGTTAACCAAGACACAAGAGTAGAAACTGTTTTATTGCCTATAAGAGACGGTTTAACACTAAGTAGAGTAAAGTAGTAAGGTTTTAAAACTGTCTTTTAATTGGGCCTGTAAAATCATCTATATCATCTTTTACGGCATTAATTTCTTTATTAATGTCTTTGGTAATATCTGTATCTATACTATGTTTTTCTGCGCTGTCTTTAATTTCTTTTTTAATATCGTTAGTGGCATCTTTAACTTGACGTATTCCTTTACCCAAACCTTTAGCAATTTCAGGAATTTTATCGGCACCAAAAACCATAACTACAATTAACATTACAACCATAATTTCTGGACCACTAATAAATAAGAAAGTTGTATTCATATTACAAAGATACAGAGTTATTTTAATAAATTACTTTTTCTAATCTGCATTAACGCAATTTTGTAGTTTTGTTTCATATTTATTATATTTACCAAAAGGAAAGGTTTATGTTATTTATTTCTGCTGTACAGATTGTTGTTTTATTTTTTTTATTACTAATTCCAGTAGTTTATGCATTAATTTTAGCTTCTAGAGAGCAGCATAACATGCGCTTTTTAATTTGGGGTGCCATTATACTTTTTGTTCCTTTTTTAGGTGCTTTGGCATGTATTCTAAATTATCATTTAAAAAAGAGAACTGCAAAAACTACTTAAAATGAAAAATGAATTTGAAGATTTATATACAGGGATAATTTTTGGTATAGCACTTTATTTTTTAGGTGCTATAGACTTTTACGAACCAATTTCTTACATTGTAATTATAGCAGTAGCTCTAAATATTGTTTTTCCTTTATTTAAAATAATAAAGCATTCTTTATTGGCATATAAAAATTAGTGGTTAAAGCAAAGCTTTGCTTGCCTATCATACATAATTATACTGCCAGCAACAGATACATTTAAACTTAATTCAGATTTAAATTTTACCAAATGATGGGCTTTTTCTATGGCCAATTTTGGCAAACCATGGTCTTCTGCACCTAATAAATATACACAACGTTTTGGGTGTGTAAAGGTTTCTAGTTGCACTGCTTTTTCAGTTAATTCTACACCAACCAATTGTGCACCTTTTGGTAAGTTTTTATAGAAATCATTAAAAGTTTTGTAATGAAAATAAGGCATGGCACCAACAGCTTTATGCGTGTCACAAGCTTGTTTTGCATACCTGTTGCCAATAGTAAAAATAAAACTAGCGCCCATATTTTGTGCAGAACGCCATAAAACCCCTAAATTTTCTGGTGTTTTTCCGTTTTGTATACCAATACCAAAAAAACCTTGTGCTAGGTTGTTTACCATTTGTTTTACTCTTTTTTAAAATAGAATTCTTAACACTTTTTTTATAAAATGAAAGGTCTAAAATTTTTAAACTTAATTCGAATTTACAATATTTTTAACTCAAAATATAGTTTATGAAAAAAGGAGAATTGAAAAAGTATTTTAAGTACGGTTTTATAATTGGTGTTTTTGGTATGTTTTTCTTTCTTAGCTTAAGATAAAAACACTTTTTTCACAGAAATATGTGTGCTGTTTTTAGAAATGTTGCATAAAATAATACTTGCTCTAAGTTCATCTTTCAATTTTTTTTAACCCTTTTGATAAACAGACAATTTCATAAAAACAAAGCTAGTTTATACCTTTTTTTGGATTGATGTTTTGCCACACATTTTTTTAATTTAGGATTGATACTGTTTAATTTTTATTTAAACTTTATAAAACGTTTTTTTTAAATATTTCTTTTTTAAGCTATTTATTTAAGAAAATCACAAAAAATAAATAAATTTAGATGTTACTGTATTTGAGGTAGTTAGCTATGTTTCATCCCCTAATTAAGGGATGGCAAATATCCCCTAATTAAGGGATTGCCGGTGCTGTTTTTTTGTTTTACTTTTAGAAAGAGATGATTTGTTGTTTTTTCTGGAGAATAAAGAGCAAATGTATAATGGCATATAGTAAGGGTAATGCATCTTATTATTTGCAGATAAAAAGTTGGTAATAATTATGCCAATAAATAGAAGAAAGATAATTGCATTATTAAGTTTAATCCCCCAAAAAAAAAATAACATGAAAATTTTAAAATTAATAGTTCTATTATTAGTCTGCTCATATTCTTATGGGCAAACAATTGAGTCAATAATTCAGCAAAACAACTTAAAGCTGTCTAAAGTAAAAAGTTTTATTAAACAAAATAATTTACAAGTCCCCATAGATGGCTGTGTAGATTTTCCCAACCCAAATTACATAGAACCATATCCTAATTACAGCCAATCTTTACAAAGAAGTGCACAAAGTGAAACCCAATACGTTTTTAATGTATATTTTCATATAATTAATGAAAGCGATGGAACAAGAGAAATTGCTATTGGCGAAAATGAAGTTATGGATGCAGTTGCATTACTAAACAGAAATTTTAATTCTTTTAATATTTTTTTTAAATATACGGGACATGGTGCCATAAATGATAGTAATTGGACTATAATAGAAAATTCTGCAGATTTTTACGATTTAAGAAGCTATGCAAAAGAAAACGATTATTTTGTAGAAAACGCCTTTAATATATTTATTTGTGAAGATTTTAAAGCTGGTGCAGGTATCGCTTTTAAACCTGGAATTACTAGTTTAGTAGAAGATGAAGATTTACTAAACTCAACATTACAGCACGAAATAGCGCATAACTTTTTAATTCATCACATACATAAATTCACAACCACTTGTGAACATGTTAACGGCAATAATGCTGATATTACAGGAGATTTAGTTACAGATACAAATGCAGCGCATAAATTAGATTTAAATGGTGCAGATAATATTCTTGGAAATGAAGACGATGAAGTAATCTTTTTAAATAATGGTTATGTATACAACAACTTTAGTAATAAGGTAGACTGCACAAACACACCTTATAAAGATATTCAAGTATTAAATTATATGGCATCTAACAGCTATTTAGGCATTAGGAAAAGTTTTACAAACGGACAAGGTGTTAGAATGAGAGAAACAATTAAAAATAATTTAAATACAATCTATGCCAATGTTCAAAATAGTATTTCATCTTTATATGAACCGTATTTTTATGAAATTACAGGTGCAGAGGGTAATGAAAATATAAATTCTACTAAAGACGACCCAAATATATCTCAAAATATTATAGTTTGTCGCAATCCTCTACTAATATCTAAGTTCCAAAAAGGATTTGATTATAATTTTTATACCTTTGACACTTGGGATGACAAGAATGCGCCTATTAACCCTGTTTTAGATTTTAAAAAAGTAAACAATGAATATGCTGTTGTTAAAAATAAATACAAGCATGCCATAAAAATAAATCAAATTAGTAACAACATAAAGATTTACACAAATTTAGGCGGTTACAGAGGTTTTATTTGTAAATCTGAGCCAGCAACTGCAGGTAGAATAGTTACTGCTTCAAATTTGGGCAGTAATGATATTTCCGTTAAAAATTTGAATGAGAAACAGGTTGTTAATCCTAATTTAGTAAAAGAGCTAGAAAAAGGCAAATACCATACAATTACAAGAACAACAAAAAGCGGTGTTTCAACACAAAAAACAATATATAAAAATGATTAATTAATATGAAACAAATATTGTACTGTTTAGTATATTCTGCAATATTATTTAGTTGTAATTCAAGTAACTACAATGTAGCTGATGAAGAAAATAATCTGTGTTACACAGAAGACCTTGGTATTGGAATTGAAAGTAAAGATCCTTTTAACGCTGCACCAAAGCCAAATCCTTTTTTTTCTGCAACACACAAATGGTTATGGGGTAATACTAATGAAAATTTAAAAGTATTTTCTAGAGGAGAAGTTTCAGACGAAGCAGTAGAATATAGCGTTTTTGAGTTTTCGTTTGACGAAAATGGTTGTTTAGTGCCAGTTTTATTTAGCACTTTTATTGTGGAAACAGAAATAACGCTAAACCCAGCAACAAATCAACATGAAATTATTAATAGTATTTTGAATTATGCAGAAGACAGTTTTACAATACAAGTAGAAGCGTATAAAGAGAACGAACTTCTTAAAGCTAAGGTAAGTAGCAGCAATAATTTAAATATTGAAAAAAATATTTTTGCGGAGTTAATACCAGAGAATAAGGAGAAAATTATTTAAACAAAACACAGTACTGTATTTTCATAATAGCAGCTAAAAATTAAACGTATAGTTTAACTTTTAGCTGCTATATTCTTTTAGCGAAAAAGGTACACTTAGGTTTATTATTTTTAAAGCATTAAACGTTTGCAAATAGTAGAAAAACATTTTTAAATATTTAATTAAACTACATTATTGCAATACCACAAAGCAAAAAAAAATTAAAATATAAAAAGAATAACTTTGGTTCTATTTATAATTTCTAACTTAAGTTTTTGGCAAACAAACCATAATATTCTTAAGAAAATTAGTGTTTATAAAATAGATACAAACCAAAACCAAATACATAGAAAATAGCAGTTTAGCACAAATTATAAATTTTATAGTCAAGATTTATTGAATAATTTATTTCAACAGCTGTACACAAAAATTGAGTTTCTAGAAAGAGATTTAGGAGTATCAAGAATTATAGCGGCTAATTATTTAAATAGACTAGCTAAAGATGGAATGCTTACAAAACAAAAATTAGGAACAAGAAATTATTATGTTAATGAAAAATTATATACCATTGTAACAAAAAAAGTAGTGTAGCAGGTATGTTTTCCTGCTAAAACCACTATTTCTTGCGCAACATTCGCTTAATTTTATTCAAGCTGCAATAGGTGTTAAAGTATCAATATTTGTTGCTAAAATTTCTTCTCTAATATTTTCTAAAAGAGAACTATCTAACTGAAAAAAACGCAATTGCACTACTTTGTTTTAAAACTGTTTTAAAAAAGCGCAAAGTTTACCACCATTTTTTTAAAATCTGCTTTTTTGTGAAAAATAGGTTTTAAAAAACAGTTTTATATGTAACTGATTATTAGCGACTTAATACTTTAGCATCCCTTAATTAAGGGATGCAAATATCCCCTAATTAAGGGATTGTTTGGTTTGTTTTTTTGTTTTAGTTTTATATTGTTATGAGTTGTTAATTTTTTTAGAGAATTAATAAACTAGATAATAACAGAAAATAATTAGGGATATGAGTACTACTTATTTTTTTATAACCTGTTGGCAACAAGGCAAAAAAACTCGAACTAACCAAAAACTATGGAATTAAAAAACATCGTACTTCATCATATTAAGAGAGAAGAAAATCAAAGTCCTGAATTAAATATTTCTGACCATTTATTAGATAAAACCGACAGCATAGTAAAAGAGTTTGTAAGTAAATTAATTAAAAGCTTTGGTGCTAAAAACCCTACTTACGGAGAATTTCACGAAGATGTATTAGCTTATCCATTTCAAAATTTGGTTCAAGATTATCGCTTAGACGAGGACTTTCTAGAATTTTCAAAGGAATCAATGAAACTGTTAGAGAAAGAGATTCAAGTACCTCAAGCAAAAGGTGGATATGTGGTTTTTACTCATTATAAAAATAACGATGTTGAATTTCTCATAACTATAATGCTTGACAAAGCAGAACAGTTTACGATTAATGACGAAAGTTTAGATATTAAAAAATTAAAAACTCTTGATATTGACAAATTAGCTCGAGCAAATAGAATAAATTTATATAAATGGGAAAACGGAGATGATTTATATCTTTCATTTATTAAAGGTACTAGAGATGTATCTAGCTATTTTCAAAAATTCATAGGTAATACTGATTTAACCTCTTCTAAGAAAAATTCTCAAAATTTAAAGGATGCCATTTCTAAATATATGCGAAGTGAGAATTTTACAGATGAACAGAAAGAGAAAGCAAATCGTGAAATTGCTGATTATCTTCAAAGACAGTTTGACAATAATTTAGATGTTGAAGTAACTTCCGTTTCTGCACATCTTAATCCGGACAATCCATTAAGCTTTATAGATTATATTCAAAATGATGATGATTTAGAAGTAAGCGGGAATTATCGTTTATCGAGAAAGGCTGATTTTAATATCTTTCACCGTGCAAAAATTACTGGAAATGGTTTTAAAGTTGAATTTGAAAAAAACTTGATTAGAAAAGGTAAAGTAATCAGAGAAGGCAATGATTTAATTTTTAAAGATTTAAACAAAGATGAGCTAGATAAACAATTTGAATTATAATGGATATTAAACATTTCATATCATTTAGAAAAAAACTTCAAGACTTTGAAACTACATCTTTCGGTTTTAAAGGATTATTTTTTTTAAAAGATTCTACGGATTTAGAATTAATAAGAAAATTTAGTGATTCGCAAATTCGAGAAATATACTATCAAGAAAATCAAAATACAGCAGACCATAAAAACTTACTTATTGGAGAAAAAGTTGTTGTTTTAATCGACCTTTCGAAATTCGATTACTATTACGAAGATTTTAAAGAGTTTTTAGCTTCTAATAAATATGGTTTAAAAAATGAAGATTTTTATATTTTCGATTTGGATTATCACCATAGCTTAAGCGAAGGAAATGGAAAAATTACTAATTTTCTTAAAATTCAATCAATCATATCTTTTCTAAAAAAATTAAGTACTTATGAAAAGGAGACTAAAGGCCTATTAGAATTGTTTTTCAATAAGCCCGATAAAATATGTTCAATAATTATTGACTACAATGAAAACGAGATTGTCAATTTATCTTTAATTAAATCAATTACAGATTTGAATCAACACGTTTTCGAAACCTCTGATAAAGAAACTCGAATTAGACTTTTCACAAACGAAATGATGAATTTATTATCTAGTAAAGATTTTCAATTTAAGACAGTCTTAAAAAATTGGGACTTAATTAGTGGTAGCTATCGCAATAGTTTTCAGATTTATTTATCGGAATTTTCTTTTGATAAAATTAAAACATCATCACAAGAATATTTTCACGAACTGACTGACAGAATTTATTCAACAATTAATAAGTTTTCTGCTTACATACTAGCGATTCCAGTAGCTTATATTCTCATTCTAAGGTTCTTCGATTTTAATGGAGAAAACTTTGCTAAAGATTCCTTTTTAGTTGTTATCGGCTTACTATATTTTATAGTTATTTGGTTTGTCCTTTTAAATAATCTTAGCAAGGCATTCGAAACAATAGAAAATGATATTTCAAAATTTATAAAACGTATTAGAAATGAGGAAAATCTAACTGAAATCACAGAAAGCTTAGAAAACCAAAAAACTAAATTAATACCAAATCAAAAAAGAAAAATTATGCTCGTGAGAATTGTAAGTATTATAATTCTCATAATGACAATAGGAGCTTATATATTAATATATTTAGATAAGCTTCGTGAATTGTTATGCGAAAGCCCAGTTGCCAACAATGTATAAAAATAATAGCGGTTTTATCGCATAAACGAAAGTAAGTAAATATAAAAAAGGTCTGTGCACAACCGAAAAGTTAGTGTGTGAAAATCCGCTACTATTCTTATACTAGACCGTTGGGCCATATCAAAAGACAAACTTTAGGGCTGATATACCCAATTGAGTGAACAATTCAAACTCTATTTTGGAAATGAGTAAAACCAAAATAAGTAAATAAAAATAAATTCGAGCTATAATTAATCCTATTTTGCGGAGTGAGTTGGATTTAATCTAAATAATTTAATTATGAACTTTATTAAAAAGAATATTCAAATCTTATCTGTTTTACTGACAGTATTGCTAATTGCTTCATGTAGTAATGAAGAGAGCATGAATAATTCCGAAGAAATACAAAAGGAATTATCTTTAATATCACCAGATGGTAAGAAAATCGCCAATTCGCAAGGAGAACTCATAAATTTGTACCTTGATAATGTTGGAATTACTAAAAGTGACAATGATATCGAAATAATAGATATTAGGTATTCCAATTCTGACAACTATTCATTTGGAGTTGTAGATTTATCTGTAGGTGAAAACCTAAGCTCTATGCTTGTATTGTTAGATATATCTGATAATTATACTGTGTTAAGTGATAGCGACGGATTAAGATTTGTTGAAAAAGGCAATTTTTCATTGGATGGTATTCCTTCTGAAAACATTTTAAAATCAAACACTCAAAAATCTTTAGGGTTCTCGGAGGTTGTTTATGTTTGTAACGGTGGATGCTGTGGTTGGTCTCAGACAGGTGATGACGCATATAATTGTGGCTGTCCTGCGGTTGTAAGTACCAGTCTAACCTTGACAACGAGTGACGGTTGTGCAATTCAAGTTATTGAAAAATAAATATTTGAAATAAGACAACATTGATTAAGGAGCGGATAATTTAGAACACTTATTTTATCCGCTCTATTTATGTAACTAGTTTTATTCTTTCTGATTTAGTATCAAATTTAGTAAAAGACAAACTTAAGACGTATATAGCTCATAGCTAGTTAGTTGCTTAATCAAAGTTAAGGCATATTTGGAAAGTCGCCAAATTTTTAAATTTGACGATTTCCAATAAAAAAAATAAATAGTAAAATTTAAAAATCTGGCTTGTGCTTAATCCGAAAATAATTTTATAATTTGCACGCTACGAGCCATATACAAAACCGTTGTAAACAATGCAAAAAAATCCGTTATATAGAAACAAAATTTTGAATCAAAAATGACTGAAAAAAGAATTTTACACAAAATTAGCTTTTCTATTATTCATTTTAAAAATGTGATTTTATTAAAATACAAACAATTAAAAAAATAAATTAAAAACAGCAGTTAAGCCTAGAATTCGCAGATTATTTAAAAACTAAATTTGATTCAGAATATAAATCTGTCAATAATAAATGTAATTAATAAAATTATGAGAAAAGTAGTTTTTATATGTATCGCAATAATATCTTTTAATTGTAAAAGTCATGATATTATTGAAGCGAACAAGCTAACTATTAGCCAGGTAAAAGTTTTAAACCAAAATAAAGATATAGTAATCGCCACTTTTGGACAACCATTACAAATAACTACAGAATACTCCGAAATGGATGATAATAAGATGTATATATATTATTATAAAGGACTGAAATTTTATATAATCAATAACTTAGTTGAAAGTTTTGAAATTTCTAGTAGCATGTTTTTATTTACTAATTATCATATAAAAGTAGGAGATAATATATCTACACTTAAAAATTTATTTTCTAATAGTTTTGCATTGAGAAGTCTGGATTATTTAAAATTAGACATAAAAGACAGTGATATGTTTTTAACCATTGAATTTAATTCAATATCTAATAATATCTCTAAAATAAACATAGGGAATTATTAAAAATTATAAACTACAATACCTCATAAAAATAATGGCGGAAAAGCGCAAATTTTTTAGTTTGTTCTTTTCTGCTATTTTCTTTTTAAAACAATTACTTTTTATTCAACATTCGCTTAATTTCATTCAATTTCATTAAAGCTTCAATCGGAGTCAAAGTGTCAATATTTGTCGCTAAAATTTCTTCTCTAATATTTTTTAAAAGCAGTTTGTTTTACTGAAAAAAACGCAATTGCACTACTTTGTTTTAAAACTGTTTTAAAAAACCACAAAGTTTACCACCATTTTTTTAAAATCTGCTTTTTTGCGAAAAATAGGTTTTAAAAAACAAATTTAGATATACCTGATTATAAGTAAACTAACACTTTTGTACACCTTAATTAAGGGATGCTTGCATCCCCTAATTAAGGGATTGCTTAGTTTGTTTTTTTATTTTATGTTTACATTATTATGAGTTGTTAATTTTTCTAGAGAATTAATAAACCTAATAATAACAGAAAATAATTAGGGATATGCTTGCCAATTACAGTTTTAGATATGGGTTTATACTATACTTTTTTAAACCCGTCACACAAAGCTTAAAAGTTAGCATATAATTTACTAAACCTTAAAATTAATTATTAAATGAGAACAATAATGAAAAACAAATTATTGCACTATCTTAGAACTGGTATTCTGTTTCTTGGAATTTTAATTACCGTATCTAGTTGTGAAAAAGAAGAGCTTATTACTCAAAATTACCAAGAAGAATCTAATTTTTCAAAAATATCTTTTTCTGAATTGCCAAGTGAATTTTTACCTGAGGTAAAAGAATTAAAAACAAATTATTATAGTAAATCTAAGCAATACGATAATCTTTTGATTTATGACAAACAACAGGTAATAAAGTTAGTTGATTCTATTAAAAACACTAGATATTCAGTTAAATTTAACATACAAAATCAACCATATAATGTACTGTATAATTTAATTCTAGGTAAAGATGTTTATGGTAAAAAACAAGAACCTTTTATAATAAAGTACACTATTAACAATTTTAATGAAGTGTATTTAAATGGAAAGTATGATTTTTCTAAAATGAAAGGTAGCATAGCTATACACAAATATTATCCTTTCTTAAGTTATTTAGACAAATTAAAAAAATCAGCACATAATAAAACGGAAGATGGTTTAATAGAAGATGATGCTTGTTCTAAATACGATAATGATGGAAGTTCTGGTGGTGGTTCTGGAAGAAGTTCTGGTGGAGGTGACGATCCATTGGAAGATGAAAATGAAGTTCAATTTGAAGAACCACCTGGAGGTGGTGCTACCTCAGATGGTGATGCAACCTGCAATATAAATTTATGGTACAGCTCTAATACAGATTTAGATAATCTTTTTGCTATAACTTGGTCTTGTACAGATGGTACAAAAGGTAATTTAGATGTAAAAAAATCAGGTAAAACAGATAGTTTAGATTGTATTAAAGAGGGAGATGTTCCTGTTAATGAAGGAGAGAATTTATGTCCTGATGGAAAAGTAGCAGATAAAAATGGAAATTGTGTGGAAAAACCTTGCATTGGTGATCCAGTTGCAAATCCTGAAATAGCTCCACAAACTAACTCTGGAATACAAGGTGGTATGAACGATACCTGTGCTAGAAGAAATTCTGCTTATAGTTGTAAAGGAATACGAGGAAGGAAATGGCACAATGGAGTAGATTTAAAAAATCCCCAAGGAGCTCCTATTTATGCAGTTTATGATGGAAGTGCTACTATTCATACACAGACAAACGAAAAAACGGGAAAACTAGACGGAGCAGGTTATTATACAGCTATTGTTTCAAATGTGAATGGAAAAACCGTCAGAATGGTCTATTTTCATTTGCAAGACCATAATAGAGTTACTGGTCATGTAAAAGCTGGAGATATCATAGGATATCAAGGAGATTCAGGAAACTTGAAAAATGCAATTAGGCAAGGCTATGCTATTTCTCATGTTCATATTAAGACTCAGGAGAATGGTAAGAATGTTGACCCACTTCTTCATTTAAAAACAACAATAAATACTAGTTCTGGTCAAACAACAAATCCATGTAATAACTAAAAAATATAAAAATCATGAAAAATATAATTTTAATAACACTAATTTTCTTTACAACAATCTCTTGCAAAGCTCAATTAAATAATTTGAACGAAACTGAACTTTTCGATGGCATAAAATTTAATAATATTTCTTTAGGAGATATTATGGAAACAAAAGGAAAATTAAATGAAATAAGAAGTTTATTAGGAAATTCTGTACAAGAAACCACTAATAACTCAGGTCCTTATATTGGTAAGGAATTATCCAATGACAATATTGTAATTAGTTTTGAAGATGAGACCGATAGTGGTAATAATTATGATTTAACTACAATATATGTTTTAAATTCATCTGTAATTGCCAATGTTAAGGGTTTATCTATAAAAATAGGAGATAGTAGAAGTAAGTTTGGGAATTACTATCTATTCAATGAAATTGATAGTAGTTACAATTTTACAGACGCTGATACAGGTAGTGTCGGTTTATCTTTTAAAATTGACGCGAACAATAAAGTTTCTAAAATAGAATTAATTTGTTTTTAAATTTAAAAACATACTACTACAATAGATAAAAAAACAGCAGAAAAGTTTAAATCAGAGGTTTAGTTCTTTTTGCTGTTTTTGATTTTTAAAAAAAGTATAAGTAAGCTATTTCTTAACCATCATTCGTTTAATCTCATTCAATTTCATCAATGCTTCAATAGGTGTTAAAGTGTCAATATTTGTCGCTAAAATTTCTTCTCTAATATTTTTTAAAAGCAGTTTGTTTTACTGAAAAAAACGCAATTGCACTACTTTGTTTTAAAACTGTTTTAAAAAACCACAAAGTTTACCACCATTTTTTTAAAATCTGCTTTTTTGCGAAAAATAGGTTTTAAAAAACAAATTTAGATATACCTGATTATAAGTAAACTAACACTTTTGTACACCTTAATTAAGGGATGCTTGCATCCCCTAATTAAGGGATTGTTTGGTTTGTTTTTTTGTTTTAGATTTACACTGTTATGAGTTGTTAATTTTTCTAGAGAATTAATAAACCTAATAATAACAGAAAATAATTAGGGATATGAGTATCAATTATGCTCTTAAACCTGTTGTGCCAAATTAAAAAGCAAAACGGACACAAAACAGACTGACCATCTGCCTAATGATTTTTAGGAAAAATGGAGAATGTAAAAGCTGAAAAGCCATTTTAAAATAGAGTAAGCGTTCATAAAAATTAAAATTGTTAACAAAATTCACTTAAAATTGGAATTTAAAAATAAAAAAATAAATTGAAAAAAATATACAAAATATTTATATTTTTAATTATTATTGTCGGTTGTGATAACAAAGAATCAATTAATGAAATTAGTTCAGACGAGATTAATCAATTAGAAATTGTAAATTTAAATATAAATAAAGAAACTGAAATTAATTTCATTGACAATAACGTTAGGATAAACTTTAAAGCATTTAAAGGTGAAAATATAATTACTTCTAATTTAACTTTAAAAAATAAAAATGAGGAAGTCAAAATATTAAGCAATTCATTTAAAATTGATAAAAACATAAAATCTTTCAAACTTGGCATTTCTGAAGATATTGAAAATTCAGCAAAACAAATACAGAATCAACTGAAATTAGAAGTATGGCTAAATGTTAGAGATAGTTATGAAAACTTCATAAAAAACTTAACAAAAGAAGTAACTATTAGAGAATATCAGTCAGACTTAATTCAGTCAACGTTTTACCAACTGTCAATTTTTAATACTATTATTAGAAGTATAGAAGAAAAAAAGAATTGTGAATGTACACCTTTACCTGCTTACTTTGTTGGTAAATCGAGTTTTTGGTGTCAAGAAGATTATTTTTTTGAAACTAATGATTTATTAGAATATTATGCAAAAAACAAAAATCAACTATTTTCTTTTGAAGGTGGTAAAAAAGAATTTGATTATTTAACTAATCTAAACAAAAATAAGGTATCAAGTAAAGAGTTATTTTCTTTACATAATTCTGTTCAAAATTTTAAACTAAAAGTAAAAGAAAAATATAGTAATGATAATAACTTAAGTAATAATTTACCAAAGAGTGAAGATGAAAACGAAAATGAAAACGAAAATGAAGATGGAGAAGATTGTTGGTCTGGCATGTTAGGTTCAGATTTAGGGTGTTGTGGTAACTACAGTGGATGTTGTTGGTATTCTTCACTTAATTGTTTAAGACACGATGTTGCTTGTCTCAAATGTGATAAATGGCATTGTGGTCCTGCTTGTGCACCTTCAATTTTAGAATAAAATGTTATGAAAAAAATTATTATTGGTATTGTAGTTGGAATTTTACCACTATACAGTTTTATTTCTTGGATAAACATTTTTTATAATGAAAAACTGATTAATCAAGAAGCAAGAATTAAAGAATATCGTAAAACCTTTTTTGGTTTAATCGATGATGTTAATATAATAACTCTATTAAATATATTATTTTGCATAGTATCTATTTATATTTTAGGAAGTAGTTTTTCAAAAATGAAAAAAGGAATTAAAATTTTTAGTTCTCTTTTAATGATAGTTTTATCTATCCTAATTTTATATAATATATGGAGTTTATTATAAATTTAAAATAACTTAGCACAACCACGTATATAAAAAATAGCAGTTAAGTGCAAATTTAAAAGTTTGTACTTATCTGCTATTTGTTTTTTTAAACTGAAAGTTTAAGCATTTTTATTCTGCTACTTTTCATATACCAACACACTATTTTTTACTCAACATTCGCTTAATTTCATTCAATTTCATTAAAGCTTCAATAGGAGTCAAAGTATCAATATTTGTCGCTAAGATTTCTTCACGTATATTTTCTAATAAAGGATCATATAAATGAAAAAAGCTGAGTTGCACTACTTTGTTTTAAAACTGTTTTAAAAAACATCTCTTTTACTTATTGATGTTGATAATGAAGCGAAAAAGGCATTTTAAACTTTTTTTTAAAAAACCGCAAAGTTTACCACCATTTTTTTAAAATCTGCTTTTTTGCGAAAAATAGGTTTTAAAAAATAAATTTAGATGTACCTGATTATAAACAAACTAACACTTTGGCATCCCTTAATTAAGGGATACAAACATCCCCTAATTAAGGGATTGTTTAGCTTGTTTTTTTGCTTTAGATTTACACTGTTATGAGTTGTTAATTTTTCTAGAGAATTAATAAACCTGATAATAACAGAAAATAATTAGGTATATGCTTGCCAATTACAGTTATAGGTTTATACTATACTTTTTTAAACCCGTCATACAAAGCTTAAAAGTTAGCATATAATTTACTAAAACTTAAAATTAATTATTAAATGAGAACAATAATGAAAAACAAATTATTGCACTATCTAGAACTGGTATTCTGTTTCTTGGAATTTTAATTACCGTATCTAGTTGCGAAAAAGAAGAGCTTATTACTCAAAATTACCAAGAAGAATCTAATTTTTCAAAAATATCTTTTTCTGAATTGCCAAGTGAATTTTTACCTGAGGTAAAAGAATTAAAAACAAATTATTATCGTAAATCTAAGCAAGACGATAATCTTTTGATTTATGACAAACAACAGGTAATAAAGTTAGTTGATTCTATTAAAAACACTAGATATTCAGTTAAATTTAACATACAAAATCAACCATATAATGTACTATATAATTTAATTCTAGGTAAAGATGTTTATGGTAAAAAACAAGAACCTTTTATAATAAAGTACACTATAAACAATTTTAATGAAGTGTATTTAAATGGAAAGTATGATTTTTCTAAAATGAAAGGTAGCATAGCTATACACAAATATTATCCTTTCTTAAGTTATTTAGACAATTTAAAAAAAACAGCTCATAATAAAACGGAAGATGGTTTAATAGAAGACGATCCTTGTTCTGAATACAACAATGATGGAAGTTCAGGAGGAAGTCCTGGAAGGGGTTCTAGTAGTGTTAGCGATCCATTGGAAGCTGAAGAAAATCAAGTTCAATTTGAAGAACCACCTGGAGGTGGTGCTACCTCAGATGGTGATGCAACCTGCAATATAAATTTATGGTACAGCTCTAATACAGATTTAGATAATCTTTTTGCTATAACTTGGTCTTGTACAGATGGTACAAAAGGTAATTTAGATGTAAAAAAATCAGGTAAAACAGATAGTTTAGATTGTATTAAAGAGGGAGATGTTCCTGTTAATGAAGGAGAGAATTTATGTCCTGAAGACAAAAAATGTCCATGTTTTGGTACAATTAGTAATATTGATACTTCTAATGCTTTTAGTTCAAATACCATTATAAACAGTATACAATCTGTTTTAGATGCTTATGGAATTAAAGGAGATGCTTTAGATTTTCTTAAACAAAAAGAAATATTTTCCCCAGGGACATTAACAAAAACAGCTAATGATTATATTAAAGGGAATAAAGCTTTAGGCTCAGTTGCTGGTGTATTAGGCATTGGTATCAGTATAGCAGAATATTTGGAGGAGCCAAGTACCGCAAATCTCTTAAGAGTTGCAGTAGATGGAGCAGCCACAACTCTTCCACTTGCGGGGTCATTATCACTTACTGTAATAGAGATATTATATGAAAATGAAAATGGTGAAACAATTATAGATATTATATTGAGAGCAGCAGCAGAAGCGATAGAAGAAGCTATGGATTGTGACTTGGGAGCAGGCATACATGGCTTAATCTTTTAGTTTTGTATAAGTATCATAAATTTAAATCAAAAAAATGTTTTTTTTAAAATACATTATTTATTCAATTTATCGTTTATCGAATAAAATAGCCAAAAGGCAAACTTCATATCCTGAATTTGTAACTAAGGTTAGGTTTGTAGTAGCTTTAAGTGTTTATTCTTATATTTTGTTTTTTTTAGGATATAAATTCTTAACAAAATATATTGAATTAAAGATAATTTGGAATTTTGATACAACTTTAACGATTAGTATATCATATATTATATTGCTAAGTTTACTACTTTATTTTAAATTTAACTTTGAGTGGGTAAAAAAAATAGAATTAAATAAAAAACAAAAAAATAATAGTCGAATTATTCTAATAATACTGTTAGTAATAATTCTGTTCTTTTTAATTAAAAACTAAAATTATAATGAAATATTTACAAATTATCTTAATAGCAGCTTTCATACTCATAGTACAAAAAAATAATGCTCAAATGATTACATCTAATATTCAGACAAATTTATTAAACAAGAATTGGAGTTCAGACCCAAATAGCAATAAAGCTGTTATGTTTGTTTTTAAACAGACTAAATTACATGTCTATTCTAATGGTAATGAGATTGGTTATGAAGATTACTATCTGACAGATAAAGATTCTACTTTTAAAGATTCTGATATAGGAAGTGTTTCCTCGGGTAATTATATTAAGACTAGACGACTTACCTATATTATAGAGTTTTATTCAGACTTTAAAAAGTTTAGAATCCGTGCAAAAAATAGCTCTAAGTGGCAAGACTACTATTTGTTAAATTAGTAGTTTTATGGTCATAAATAAAATCCAGAACTAATATGTTTTGGATTTTTTTTAATTCTTAATTTTAAAAGTTATATTTTTTTTAAATTGAATAAATCAAAATTTAAAATAATGAAAAAATAGTCTTATCAACCTTAAGACTAATCCTTTTTTTAATTTAAAACTAGAAAAAAACTGATTAGAAACACTTGAAAAACTAATAGTTAAGAGCAAACTAAAAAGTTTGTGCTTTTCTGCTACTCTCCTTTTAAAACCACTATTTCTTACTCAACATTCGTTTAATCTCATTCAATTTCATCAATGCTTCAATAGGTGTTAAAGTATCAATATTTGTCGCTAAAATTTCTTCTCTAATATTTTCTAAAAGCAGTTTGTTTTACTGAAAAAAACGCAATTGCACTACTTTGTTTTAAAACTGTTTTAAAAAACCACCAAGTTTACCACCATTTTTTTAAAATCTGCTTTTTTGCGAAAAATAGGTTTTAAAAAACAAATTTATATGTACCTGATTATAAACAAACTAACGCTTTTGTAAACCTTAATTAAGGGATGCTTGCATCCCCTAATTAAGGGATTGTTTGGTTTTTTTTTTTGTTTTAGATTTACAATGTTATGACTTGTTAATTTTTCTAGAGAATTAATAAACCACACAATAACAGAAAATAATTAGGGATATGCTTGCCAATTACAGTTTTAGATATGGGTTTATACTATACTTTTTTAAACCCGTCATACAAAGCTTAAAAGTTAGCATATAATTTACTAAACCTTAAAATTAATTATTAAATGAGAACAATAATGAAAAACAAATTATTGCACTATCTTAGAACTGGTATTCTGTTTCTTGGAATTTTAATTACAGTATCTAGTTGTGAAAAAGAAGAGCTTATTACTCAAAATTACCAAGAAGAATCTAATTTTTCAAAAATATCTTTTTCTGAATTGCCAAGTGAATTTTTACCTGAGGTAAAAGAATTAAAAACAAATTATTATAGTAAATCTAAGCAAGACGATAATCTTTTGATTTATGACAAACAACAGGTAATAAAGTTAGTTGATTCTATTAAAAACACTAGATATTCAGTTAAATTTAACATACAAAATCAACCATATAATGTACTGTATAATTTAATTCTAGGTAAAGATGTTTATGGTAAAAAACAAGAACCTTTTATAATAAAGTACACTATTAACAATTTTAATGAAGTGTATTTAAATGGAAAGTATGATTTTTCTAAAATGAAAGGTAGCATAGCTATACACAAATATTATCCTTTCTTAAGTTATTTAGACAATTTAAAAAAAACAGCACATAATAAAACGGAAGATGGTTTAATAGAAGACGATCCTTGTTCTGAATACAACAATGATGGAAGTTCAGTAGGAAGTTCTGGAAGGGGTTCTAGTAGTGTTAGCGATCCATTGGAAGCTGAAGAAAATCAAGTTCAATTTGAAGAACCACCTGGAGGTGTTGCTACCTCAGATGGTGATGCAACCTGCAATATAAATTTATGGTACAGCTCTAATACAGATTTAGATAATCTTTTTGCTATAACTTGGTCTTGTACAGATGGTACAAAAGGTAATTTAGATGTAAAAAAATCAGGTAAAACAGATAGTTTAGATTGTATTAAAGAGGGAGATGTTCCTGTTAATGAAGGAGAGGAAGAAATGTTCGAAATTGATATTGAGAATACTGAAAAAATTGACCCCAAAGAAGAACTTAAATGTTTTGATGCAACAAAAAACGCAAAACTTACTATTTATGTTCAACAACCTTTAGAGAATAGTAATGAAGTTTATACCGGTAGTAATGGACCGGGTCATGCATTTATAGGGATAGAACAGAATAACATTACTAGAAATTTGGGTTTTTACCCTGTAAAAGAGGCTAATAGGGCTTTAATTGGTGTTGGGAAAACATATGATTCTGAAATAAGAAGCAATAATGATTATATGTATCATATAAGTATATCAAAAAATATTACTAATACCCAGCTTCAAACTATAATGGAATATATTAGAAATGCTCCTAATAAATACAATGTTAATAGTTTTGCTTGTGCAGATTTTGCAATAGCAATAGGAAATTTAGCGGGTTTAGGGTTACCATCCACAACTGTAAATAAGTATTTGTTTAATGGCAGAAGTCCTGGTACATTAGGGCAGGAAATACGACAAATAAATTCAAATAACGAAGTAACAGTATCCAAAATAAAAGCAAATTCACCAAATAAAACTGGTGAGTGTAAGTAAACGTCAACTATGAAAATAAAAATAATTATAGCACTATTACTATATATAAGTTGTGTTGGTATTCAAAGAAATAAAGAGGCTGTCTTAATAAAAGAGTTTATAATAAAGCTTAATGATAGTAAAGTTAGTTCTAAGTCTATTTTAGATAATTTTATACAAATTGAAGAAGATAAGGACAACTCACTATCTTTAAGCGATAGAAAGTCATCAATAATTGAAATTATTGAGAAAATTAGAGATCCAAAAATTCAGGGAAATTCTTTATTTCCTAAGTACGCATTAGATTCTATTAAGAATTTTAACATATATCCATTAAAAGAATATGAAAATTTGAGTAAATATAAGTTTAGTGGTATGAATATTTTAAGGGAAGATGCTTTTATTTTATTAGATGATAAAAAGAAAAACATTCTACAGTATTTTTTACTAAATAAAGAGCATAACAAAATTATTTCTTTTAGTTTATTTGTTAAAACTGATGTAGCTTGGTTTTTAGAATATTAAACTAAAAAACTAGTAGTTAAGTGCAAACTAACAAGTTTGTGCTTTTCTGCTATTCTCCTTTTAAAACCACTATTTCTTACTCAACATCCGCTTAATTTCATTCAATTTCATTAAAGCTTCAATCGGAGTCAAAGTATCTATATTTGTCGCTAAAATTTCTTCACGTATATTTTCTAATAAAGGATCATCTAATTGAAAAAAGCTGAGTTGCATTTCTTCGTGTTGGCTTTGTTTTAAAACGTTTTTAACATCCGCATTTTTGTTGTTTTTTTCTAACTGTGCCAAAATTTTATTGGCTCTATGTATTACCATATTTGGCATTCCTGCTAATTTGGCTACATGTATACCAAAACTGTGGTTAGAACCACCAGAAACCAATTTACGCAAGAAAATAATAGTGTCTTCCAGCTCTTTTACAGACACATTAAAGTTTTTAATGCGCTCAAAAGTGGTGGTCATTTCGTTTAATTCGTGGTAATGTGTGGCAAATAATGTTTTTGCTTTGGTTGGGTGTTCGTGTAAAAACTCAGAAATGGCCCAGGCAATAGAAATACCATCATAAGTAGAGGTTCCCCTACCAATTTCATCTAAGAGAATTAAACTGCGCTCAGAAACGTTATTTAAGATAGATGCTGTTTCATTCATTTCTACCATAAATGTAGATTCTCCCATAGAAATATTATCGCTGGCACCAACTCTTGTAAAAATCTTATCTACAATACCAATTTTTGCATTTTGTGCAGGCACATAACTTCCCATTTGCGCCAATAAAACAATTAATGCAGTTTGGCGCAAAATTGCAGATTTACCAGACATATTGGGTCCAGTAATCATAATAATTTGTTGCAGATTTCTGTTTAATACCACATCATTTGCAATATAGGTTTGGTCTATAGGCAATTGCTTTTCTATAACAGGATGTCGCCCATTTTTAATATCTAAATCTGTGCTTTCATCCATAATTGGGCGCACATAATTATGATCTATTGCCAAAACAGAAAAACCTAATAAACAATCTATTTTTGCGATAATTTGTGCATTTTCTTGCACTTTTTGCACAAAACCAATAATATATTGCAATAATTTAGAGAAAATTTCTTGTTCTAAAACCTGAATTTTTTCTTCTGCACCTAAAATTTTGGTTTCGTATTCTTTTAATTCTTCAGTAATGTAACGTTCTGCAGAAACTAGGGTTTGTTTTCTAATCCACGCTTCAGGAACTTTATCTTTATGCGTATTTCTAACCTCAATATAATACCCAAAAACGTTGTTAAAGGCAATTTTTAAACTGCTAATTCCTGTAGCTTCAGTTTCGCGCGCCAACATAGCATCTAAATACTGTTTTCCAGAATTAGAAATGGCACGTAAATCGTCTAATTCTTTATGCACATTATTGGCAATTGCATTTCCTTTGTTAATGTTTACAGGAGCATCATCAAATAAAGTTTCAGCAATTTTATCAATTAAAAACTCACAAGAATGTAATTGTTTTCCTAAGGTTTTTACCGCTTTATTTTTGCTTTTTTCAGCCTCATTTTTAATCGGTAAAATGGCTTTTAAAGAATCTTTTAAAAGTACAATTTCTCTTGGTGATGCTTTGCCTGTTGCCACTTTAGAAATCAAGCGTTCTAAATCAGATATTTGTTTCAGTTGATAAGTTACAGTCTGTGAAAAATCATCAGAATCTATAAAAAACTTTACCAATTCGTGCCTGTTTTTAATCGCCTCTAAATCTTTTAAAGGCAATGCTAACCAACGTTTTAACAATCTTCCGCCCATTGGCGAAATGGTTTTATCAATTATATCTAAAAGCGTAACAGCATTTACAGAATTAGGGTTGTATAATTCTAAATTTCTAACCGTAAAACGATCCATCCAAACATAATTATCTTCAGCAATTCTGCTAATATTTTGAATGTGTTTTAGCTGATTGTGTTGTGTTTCAGATAAATAATACAAAACAGCACCAGCTGCAACAATTCCGTTTTTAACATCTTGTATTCCAAAACCTTTCAAGCTTTTTACTTCAAAATGATTTTGTAAAGTTTCGTTGGCATATTCAGACTGAAAAACCCAATCATCCAAATAAAAAGTATAATATCTGTTTTCAAACAATTCTAAAAACTGTTGCTTGTTTTGTTTTTGCACCAAAACTTCACTTGGCCCAAAATTTTGCAACAATTTGTCTATATATTCTGCAGTTCCTTGGGCAACTAAATATTCACCTGTAGAAACATCTAAAAAAGAAATGCCCAGTTGCTTGGCTGCTGAGCGTGACGAAGTATCAAAATGAACAGCCGCTAAAAAGTTATTTTTTTTGGTTTGTAAAACTTCATCATTTAAAGAAACACCAGGTGTAACCAATTCTGTAACACCACGTTTTACAATGGTTTTAGTCATTTTTGGGTCTTCTAACTGATCGCAAATGGCAACACGCATACCTGCTTTTACCAATTTTGGCAAATAGGTATTTAAAGAGTGATGAGGAAAACCAGCCAAGGCAGTTTCAGAATCAGAGCCAGCACCTCTTTTTGTGAGTGTAATGCCTAAAACACCAGCTGCTTTTATAGCGTCTTCACCAAAAGTTTCGTAGAAATCTCCAACACGAAACAACAACATAGCATCAGGATATTTTATCTTGATGGCATTGTACTGTTTCATTAAAGGAGTTACCTTTTTAGCTTTTGATTTTGCCAAGTTTTACAAATTTTCAGTTAGTTTTGCGAAGATATAAAATATAGTTGTTAGTGTTTAGTTTTTGGTTGTTAGTTAGCACACCATCAACTAAAAACCACAAACCAACAACCAAACAATATGAGAAAACTAAAAAATAACGAGTTAGGTAGAATTTCTGTTGAAGAATTTAAAGCAACTAAAAAAACGCCTTTAATAATTGTTTTAGACAATATTAGAAGTTTAAATAATATTGGTTCAGTTTTTAGAACTTCAGACGCTTTTTTGATTGAAAAAATATATTTGTGCGGTATTTGTGCAACGCCACCAAATAAAGAAATTCATAAAACAGCTTTGGGTGCAACAGCATCTGTAGCTTGGGAATATGTAGCAGATACTTTAGAATTGGTTAAAAACTTAAAAGCTGAAGGTGTTACTGTTTTAGCGATTGAACAAGCAGAAAACAGCACAAAATTAGATGCTTTTTTACCAGAAAAACAGCAAAAATATGCTATTGTTATGGGTAATGAGGTAAAAGGCGTGCAGCAAGAAGTTGTAAATGCTGCTGATTTTTGTATTGAAATACCACAATTAGGTACCAAGCATTCTTTAAATATTGCAGTAACTACTGGTGTTGTTATTTGGGATTTGTTTCAAAAAGTGAAATAAAAAACCCATTTCTTTGACTATTTTTCATATTTTTAACATGTCAATAAAATTTTAGACAATGAAAATACAATTCCCCTTTGTAAAACAGTTTGTTGAATTATTTTATACCGCGAGCGTATGAAAAAATCACCCAACTTTTTTGCGTTAAACGTTTTCTTTTTTATTGCTTTTTTGCTGTCTTTCAATTTGTTCTCACAGAAAAAAGACTCTATTGTATTTTACTTAGATAATGCTAAAAAAGAAAATAAATTTTTATATCTAAAAAGAGCAATTGCGCTTTCAGAAGAATTAAAAAATGATTCGCTTATTAAGAAAGCTGCTGTAGCACATGCAAGAGCAAGCTATTTTGCTAAAAATACTGTAGGTTTAGCTTTTTCAAAAAACACCCTTTTAAAACACTTTAAGTCTAGTAAAGATTCTTTTTCTCTGGGAAAAGCGTATCATTTAGAGGCTTTAAATTATAAACTAAAAAATAATTTAGATAGTAGTTTTTACTATTATCAAGAGTCAAAAAATATATTTATTGGTCTTAAAGATTCTGTAGAAGTAGGTAGAAGATTGTTATCTATGGCTATTTTACAAGTAAAAGAATTAGATTATTTGGGTAGCGAAACAACAGCTGTAGAAGGTTTAAAATACATAGAGCCTGCCCAACAAAAAGAATATAGAACGTTAATCTCTCTTTATCAAACTTTAGGGAATGCTTTAGGGCACTTAAACAGACCTGAAGAATCTAGAGCTTCTTACATAAAAGCTAGGGAAATGGCTAAATTTAACCCTATAAAAAGTAGGAGAGATATAAACTATTTAAATCTTTATAATAATATTGGTGCTACTTATGTAGACGAAAAGAATTATGAAAAAGCCATTAGCTTATTTGAAGAAGGATTGCGTTTTGACAGTGTTGCAATTAAATATCCTAGACAATACCAAAACCTTTTAGGAAGTCTATCTTCTGTTTATTGTAGACAAGGTAAAATTAAAAAAGCCATTGCAGGTTATAAAACGGTTTTATTGGGCAGACAAAAATCTAATTATTATTATGGGCAAAGTGTTTCTCATAGTCTTTTAGCAGAAGCCTATTTAAAAACCAAACAATATGCATTGGCAAAAAAACACGCACTTAAAGGCTTAGAGCTTGGTAAACAAACAAGAAATACTGAGCAAGTTTTAGAATGCTATCAATTTTTATCTGAGCTTTCTCAAGGAGAAACGGCTAAAAAGTATTTTAAGGCCTATGTAAAACTTAGTGATAGTTTGTTTGCAAGAGAAAGGTATCGAAAAAATCAGTTTGCAAAAGTGAAATACGAAACTGAAAAAAAAGAAAAAGAGAACATCAATTTAAAACAAGAAAATGAGCGTAATGAACTGCTTTTAGAAAGTGAAAAACAACAAAAAACTATTGGTTGGCTATTTGCAGGAGCAGGTGTTTTATGTATTGGTTTTGGTTTAAGTGTAGTAAATAGTAGAAGAAAAAAAATGCTGTTTGATGCTAAAATGCAACAAATAGAAGCCAGAGAAAAAGAGCGCCAACAAATTGCAAAATCTTTACATGATGAGGTTGCTGGAGATATTAGAATGTTGCATTTAAAATTAGCAAAAACAAAGCAAATAGAAGAAGCCAAAAGTTTAGATACGATTAAAGAAAATGTTAGAAATTTATCGCATCAATTAAGTAGCGAGAGTTTTGATAAAGTTTCTTTTAAAGACCAAATAATTGGTTTAGTTTCCGATTATTTTGAGCCAGATTTTAGGATAAAAATACAAGATATAGATAGCGTAGATACCCAAAAAGTAAATAATGCTATTAAAAGAACCTTGTTTTTATGTGCGAGAGAAAGCATTCAAAATGCAAAAAAGTATGCAAATGCCAAAGAATTAATTTTAAGTTTTAAACAGACTAAAAAAACAGTAATTTTAAGCATTGCAGATAATGGATTAGGTTTTGACACCCAGGCTAAAAAAAACGGAATTGGTCTAAAAAATATGAAAGAACGTGTAGAAGAAATAAACGGTGTTTTTTCTGTGGAAAGTGAATTAGAAAAAGGAACAAAAATTACTATAGAAATTGCAAAGAATGGAAAATAAAACAAGAATTTTAATTGCAGATGATCATCAATTGGTTATTCAAGGGATACTTTGCTCTTTAAAAGAAGTAGGTGATTTTGATGTTGTAACTGTAAATACGTCTGATGCTGCTTTTGAAGCCATACAAACAAATCGAAAAATAAATCCTTTTCATATTTTATTTACAGATTTAAGTTTTGATAATACTACAATTGATGCCAAATTAGATGGTGGAGAAGAATTGATAAAGGCTATTAGAAATAATGAAATTGATATTAAAATTGGTGTAATTACAGGACATACAGAAACCAATAGAGTGTACAATGTAATTCATAATTTAAATCCGAATGCATACATTTTAAAAAGCAATTGCGATGCTACAGAATTGGGTTTTGCGATTAGCAAAATGTTAGAAGGTCAATTTTATTACACGCATGAAATTCATCAAAAAATAATGCGTAGAAATATGATACAAATTCAAATGGATGATATTGCTGTGCAAATTTTAAAAGCATTACCCAATCATCCTAAAATTGCTAATTTAGAGAGTGTTATACTAAAAGGTGATGGAACTGCAATTAAATTACGTTCTATAGAAACCAAATTAGCCAATTTAAGAACAGATTTAAACGCCAATAACAATACAGATTTGGTACTAAAAGCCAAAGAATTAGGCATTATTGATTAATACTTGTGTTTTTGCGGAAATCCGCATTTTTAACTTCGGCTTTTAACCATCTTGCTTTCTTAATTCCTACTATTTTTGTAGTGTATTTGCTTAATAAAGCAAATACAAATTTTCCGGAATGGGATTAATTGCAGACACGAGAGTAGGGGCTTGTGTTGAAGATTATGAAGAAAAAGGAAAAGACCTTTCTAAGAAATTAGGAAGGTTTTTTTATTTAAAAAAATAGCCCAACTTATGATGGTGGATTAAGTTCTTTAAACTAAATTTTATTTGTATTACCAATTTAAAAAACAACAATTACTTCTGGTTTAAGCGAAAAGCTAACAGACAAGTTTAGCCCTGATTGAACCATTTGTTTGAGCTCTTGCACTTTTTTGTGCAAAGCGAGTGGTGAAAGCAGGAAATAGCTTCTAATTATTTTAATTGAGAAAGAGCAACAATGTTTAAATACCTAAAATTAATTTTGCAATTAAAAAGTAAATTAAAATTCCAAAAATATCATTAGAAGTGGTAATAAATGGGCCTGTTGCAATTGCAGGGTCTATACCTCTTTTGTTTAGAAAAAGTGGTACAAATGTACCTATTAAACCTGCAATAATAATAACAGCTACCATAGAAACAGAAATGGCTAAGGCCAGGTCTATTTCGCCTTCGTAAGCCCAAACAAAACCAAAAAGAAATAGGGCTAAAATAATACCGTTTAAAGCGGCCAAAAACATTTCTTTTAAGAGTCTTTTATTTACAGATCCTTTTACATCATCATTTGCCAAACCTTGCACAATAATTGCAGAAGATTGTACGCCAACATTACCTGCCATTGCTGCAATTAATGGTGTAAAAAAGAACAAAGTGGCATACGTAGAAAATACGGTTTGAAAACCTTCCATAATAATAAAAGCGCCAACACCACCAACTAAACCTAAGAAAAGCCAAGGTAAACGTGCTTTGGTAAGTTGAAAAATACTATCGTCTGAATCTACATCTTGGGTTAAACCTGCCGCCATTTGGTAATCTTTGTCGGCTTCGTCTTTTAAAACGTCTACAATATCATCAATAGTAATTCTTCCTAAAAGAATATTATTTTGGTCTACAACAGGGATGGCTTCTAAATCGTATTTTGCCATAATTTTGGCAACTTCCTCATCGTCTTCATTTACATCTACAGCATCTACTTTAGATTTTGAGATTTCAGATATTTTTTGATCTGATTTTGCAATAATTAAGTCTTTTAAAGACAAACGTCCAACCAGTTTATCTTCTTTATCTACCACATAAATAGAATGAACTCTGGTAACATCTTTGGCTTGTCCTCTAATTCTGCGCATGCAACCAGCAACCGTCCAAGTTTCGTAAACTTTTACCAGTTCTTTTGCCATTAAAGCACCAGCAGTATTATCTTCATAAGATAGTAGTTCTTTAATATCTGCAGCAAGTTCATCATCATTTAAAGCATTAATTACACGCTCTTGTCTTTCTTCAGAAAGTTCTCCAATAATATCTGCTGCATCATCAGAATCCATCTCCCCAACTTCATCTGCAATTTCTTTGGCAGATAAGTTTTCTAAGATTTTTTCACGAATATCTTCGTCTAATTCTGTAAGAATTTCCGATGTTTTTTCGCTATCTAATAGTTTAATTACATAAATAGCTTCATCAAAACTAACCTCATCTAAAACTTCTGCAATATCTGCATAATGTACTTCTGCAAATAAGCTAGTAATGGCTTTAGAGTTGTCTAAGGCTATTAATTCTATAAGGTTGTCTAGAAACTCATCTGTAATTTCAAATGCCATTTTCTGTTAGTTTTTGCGTGAGTAAAATAAACTCCTGAACCGATAATTGTTCTGGTCTTTTGGCAAAGATAGGTTCTTCTTTTAAAGAATCCGAAAGATTAAAAGACTTTAAGCTAGAACGCAACATTTTTCTACGTTGATTAAAGGCTGTTTTTACAACTCTAAAAAATAATTTTTCGTCTACAGGCAGTGTGTAATTTTCTTTTCTAATGCATCTAATTACACCAGAATCTACCTTTGGAGGTGGATTAAAAACAGTTGGAGGTACTGTAAAAAGATATTCTACATCAAAAAAAGCTTGTGTTAAAACAGATAAAATTCCGTACACTTTAGAGCCTTCTTTTTCTGCAATTCTTTTAGCAACTTCTTTTTGAAACATGCCTGCAAATTCTGGCACAAACTCTCTGTTTTCTATAGCTTTAAAAACAATTTGAGTAGAGATATTATAAGGGAAATTACCAATAATAGCTACTTGCTTTTTATTGAAAATTTCTTGTAAATTTTTCTTTAAAAAATCGCCTTCTATTATGGCAAAATTATTGGCACTTGTGTCTAAATGCAATTGTTCTACAGGAAAAACATCTTTTAAATACGCTACAGATTCTCTGTCTAATTCTAGCACAGTAGTTTTTGGTTTTTTCTGTAACAGATATTTTGTTAAAACACCCATTCCTGGGCCAATTTCTAAAACGTCTTCATACCCGTTTTCTGTTAAAGCATCTGCAATATTTTTTGCAATACTTTCATCGGTTAAAAAATGTTGACCTAAATGTTTTTTGGCTTGTACAGACACAATAGTTGTTTTTTGCGTTTAAAAAAAGAAATAACAAAGATACAGTTAATTAGGCATAGTTTTTGGTTAGTTTCAAGTTTATAAATCAACCTAAAATGTATAAAAAACTATTAATATTTATGGTATTTCTTGCCATGTTTTCTTTTGAAGGTGTTTCTCAAGAAAAAAAATTAGAGAATGCTAAACAAAGCTTAAAAAGCAATAATTCTACAAATAATTCAGGAACTAAAACTTCTAAAACTTCAACTTCTTCAACAACTGTTTTAGATGATGATGACGATTTAAATCCATTTGCTAGAATTATTTTTGGAATTGCAGCGTATACTTTTTATGGTGTTATGTTTGAAACACCTTGGGAATTTAATGGAAGAATGCACAGTGCAGAGTTTTCTAATTACCCATATAAAGAAAGTAATTATGGTAATTTTATTTACACAAATTCCACAAATTATAATATAGTAAGGTTAGATGTTTACAATCATTTTTTAATTGAAAACAAGCAGTTGTATGGCAATGATATTGGTGTAGATTTTAAATTTTTTAAACGGTTTGCTTTAGATGTTAATTACACTACTTTTTTAGAAAAAGTAAACAATAGAACAGATACTTTTAATATGTTTTCTGCACTTTTAAAATACCATAGAATTAGAACACAGCGTTTTAATGCGTGGTTTGGTGTTGGTTTTAGAAGTATTTTTAATAATGTAAATGAAACCAGGTTTTTATTAGGTATTGGTGGCGAGTTGTTTTTAGCAAAACCTATAAGTGTATTCGCTTCTCATAAATGGGCAACCATAAACCAACAATCTGTTAGAAACTCTAAATTATTGCTAAAATATCATCTTAAAAATTATAGAATAACTTTTGGTTACGAACATTATAAGTTAGCAGTTTCTGAAATAAAGGCATTTTCTCTTGGATTTGAAGCCAGTTTTTAGCGCATTAAATATTTAATAGCAATCTAAATCTTTTGCATAACTTTGTTGTAAACACAAATTTTAAAAATGACAAAAGAAGAAATTATATTAAAACTAACTACAATTGTAAAACCTTACGTGCAAAATGAAGAAGGTTTTTTAAAAATGTCTGAAGAAACCGATTTTATAAACGATTTAGAAATAAACTCTGCAAACTTAGTAGATATAATTTTAGATGTAGAAGACGAGTTTAAGATAGAAATAGATAACGATTCTATGGAAAAAATGCTTTCTGTAAAAGCAACTGTTGCTGTTATTCAAGAAAAAATGAATGTATAATATTGGGAATGATATTGTAGATTTAAACGTAGCCAAAACACAAAGTAATTGGCAAAGAAAAGGGTTTTTAGAAAAGCAGTTTACAATGTATGAGCAAAACGAAATTTTAAATGCAGATAATCCGTTTTTAAAAGTTTGGCTTTTTTGGAGCATGAAAGAAGCTGCTTATAAATGTTACATGCAACAACATAAAAAACGTTTTTTTGCGCCTAAAAAATTTTTATGTAAAATAGTTTCAACCACAAAAGGAAACGTAATTTTGGAAGATGAAATATTTTATATAAATTACATAATATCAGATACTTATATTTATGCTGTTGCTACTAAAAAAAATGATGTAAAAATGGTTTCAAATTCTTTTTTTGTTGAAAAAAACACAGCTTTAACCAAAATAATTAATACGAAATTGTTGTCTTATTTTTCTGAAGACATTCAACTTAAAAAAAATAGATTAGGCATTCCTTATTTGTTTAAAAAGGATAAAAAATTACCCATTTCAATATCAAAAACGCATCATGGTAATTATGGTGCTTTTGCATTTAGTTTGTAAAAATGAATCTTAAAGAAAACTTATTTAAACAATGCGAAAATTTTGTAAATAAACGTTTGCAAAATGTAGAAGCTGTTATTTCTTCTAATCAAAAAGCGTTGCAGTCTGAAACAAAAAGTTCTGCAGGAGACAAGCACGAAACAGGAAGAGCAATGTTGCAGTTAGAAATGGAAAAAGCGGGTCAGCAACTTTCTAGTATTAAACAAATGAAAGAAATTTTGGCAAAAATAGACGTTTCTAACTCAAAAACTTCAACTTTAAAAAACGCGCATTTAGGCAGTATTGTTTATACAGAAAAAGTAAATTATTTTTTAGCTATTTCTTGCGGACAATTAAAAGTTGCTAATCAAATCTTTTTTGCAGTTTCTATTTCTTCGCCCATTGGCAAGCTATTGTTGGGAAAAAAAGAAAACGACAATTTTAATTTTAATGGAAATACTATAACAATTCTAAAAATTGTATAAATTTTTTTGGTTACGCAAGTTGTACTTCTTTAAGTAGTTCTGATGCTAATTTTGAAGAAAAAGGAATTACAATTTTTCCCATTCCAAAAAAAACGGAATTTTTAACATTAATTCTAAAAACAAGAAAATTGGTTTTGTAACGTTTTTTGATATTTCTAGAAGAACGCTCTTAACGTGTTTATATATGATTTGTTGCGTGAATTTTGTGTTAAATTAGTAAATAATTTCTGACAAAGAAAATCCGTGAGGATTTTCGTAAGTAGACAATAAGCTAGCAATAAATTATATATGTTGTTGCCAGTAGTTTTTTTCTATCTTTAAAATTATTGTTTGTTTAATTTATCTATAAAAAACTCAACCAATGAATTATATTTCGTTTTGGAACTTGGGTATTTTAAATGAACTTCTACATTTAATTCGTCCATTTTTTCTTTAAGCGCAATTCCAAAATCTACATGATGAATAACCCAACCTTTAAATTTCTTTGGATTGTCTTTGCTTGGTGCAACAGCGTTTGGATTCATCGAATATTGCATAAAAATAGGTGGGTCATCTGTTGAAATCAAGGCCAAAGCAGATATGCTCTTTGCTATTTCATCGGCTTCTTCCATATTTTCAACACCATAGATTTGAAGATGTGTTTTACTTTTAAATTCTGACTCTGTACCTGGCGCATATTTAGTTAGATGTTTAATCCAAAAATCAGACTCCATAGTGGTTTGCCCAATATTCGAGGCTACACAAGCAATACGAGTGGACTCCTTTTCTATTGGATTAGTACTTTCAAAGTCTGCCATTTCATCATTAAAGGCAAGCCACATAGATATTTGGGCTCCTGCTGAACTTCCCCATACTCCAATATTGTTTTTATCAATACCCCACGATTCAGCTTTGGAACGAATAAATTGCAAGGCTTTTTTTGCATCATGATGTGCAGCAGGTAAGGGAGCAATTTTTTTATAGCGGTAATTGATGGAAGCAACCGATATTCCAGCATTTAACAATTGAGATAATGCACGTGCATTAATTTTTTCTTTACTACCATAATCAAATCCTCCACCATGGATGTAAATAGCTAAAGGTGTTATTTTGCTTTTGTCTGCAAACCAAATATCTAAAACATTTCGCTCATGCTCTCCATATTTAACATTTGCTAAATCTGGTTCAGGTTTACTTTCTTGCGCAAAAGATAAATGTGATGTAAAGAAAACAAGTACGATGATAGTGATAGTTTTAAGGCTCTTCATTTTAGATAATTATTTAAAAATTTATATACCTTTAGACAGCATCAATCTCAAATGGTTTAATCCAATTACTGGCAACAACTAAAATTGAAACAGATTCTTTTGCAAAAGGAGTTTATATAATTAAAATAGGTAATGCTTTTAGGCGTTTTTTGGTTGAGTAAATGCTACACAAACCCTTTTATCTTTTTCTATCGTTTCAAAATGATTAAAAAACACCTTTTGATTTTCAAATTTGGCTTCAATTAACCAATAAGAACCTTTAAAATAACAATTAGTTACAATAGCTAAATTTTCTGATTTTTCAACCAATTTAATTTGATGAGGATACAATAAAACGAGTTGTCCATTAATTTCAATTTCATTTACATCATCAAACAAAGTAGCAATATATTTTTCTTTTGGATTGTTGTAAATTTCTTTTGGAGAATTGTTTATTAAAATTTTATGATTTCTAATTATTAAAAGACTGTCTGCAAAAGAAAGCGCATCATTTTTATCGTGAGTGGCAACAATACAGGCAATTTTTTTTTCTTTTAAAAACGCAAATAAACGTCTTCTAAGGGTGTTTTTTTTAAAGTTGTCTATTTGTCCAAAGGGTTCATCTAAAAGCAATAATTGTGGCTCTTTTGCCAAAGCTCTAGCAATGGCAACACGTTGTTTTTGGCCACCACTTAAGTTTTTAACTTTTGTGTTTTTAAAAGCTTGCATTTCTATAACTACTAGCAATTCTTGTGTGCGTTTTTCGCTTTCTTCTGGATAAAAACGAGACAAGTGTTTTTTTATGTTTTCAGATACAGAAATGTAGGGCATTAAATCGAAATCTTGTGCCACATATTTAAAGTCTTTAAAACCTGGGACTAAATTTTTTTTAGGGCCAAAAATTTGGGTATCGTTCCAGAAAATTGTGCCTTTATTTAAATCGAATAAACCGTAAATAATTTTTAAAAGAGTAGATTTTCCACAACCACTTTCGCCCATAATACACAAATGTTCGCCAGCAGTTAGTTGAAACGAAAAGTTGTTTAAAACGGTTTTGTTTTTTTGGTAATTAAAAGAAACATTATTTACTTTTAGCATGGTGCAAAAATAAGGTTTCTTTTATTCCTTTTCTTTTTTCCATTGATGAAAAAAGAAACAAAAAAATCTAGCTTTTTTATAATTTCTCTAAATTTTAAGAACTCAATTCTCATTCTTGGGTTTTTAAGGCAGGAATCTATTGATTGTGTTTTTATAGATTCCTGCCTTTGAAGGAATGACAAAATGTTGGCAAGTATGCCTGCGTTAGCGATTGTAGCATTTGTTTGAGCTCTTGCACTTTTTTGTGCAAAGCGAGTGCGAAAAGCGCGACCTTTAGGTAACGCCCAAATTATTATAAAATTGATGGTAAACTTAACTTTTAATTTTACTTTTTGGTGGATTTGGTAGTGTTTTATAGCCCATATTAAATAGCGTAAATCCAAAAATATCTGCGTATTGTGCTATGGTTTTGGCAACAGGTGTGCCTGCTCCATGGCCTGCATTGGTTTCTATTCTTATTAAAACAGGGGTTTCGCCAGTTTGCTTTTCTTGCAATTCTACGGCAAATTTAAAACTGTGTGCAGGTACAACTCTATCATCATGATCTGCTGTGGTTATTAAAGTTGCGGGATATTTTACGCCTTTTTTTACATTGTGTACTGGAGAATAGCCTTTTAAATAATCAAACATTTCTTTGCTATCATTGGCTGTACCATAATCGTAAGCCCAACCTGCGCCTGCTGTAAATGTGTGGTAACGCAACATGTCTAAAACGCCAACTGCTGGCAAAGCCACTTGCATTAAATCTGGTCTTTGGGTCATGGTTGCACCTACTAAAAGGCCACCATTAGAACCACCACGAATTGCTAAATAAGCTGACGAGGTGTAGTTTTCTGCGATTAAATATTCTGCTGCTGCAATAAAATCGTCAAAAACATTTTGCTTTTGCATTTTTGTACCAGCATTGTGCCATTTTTTACCATACTCGCCACCACCGCGTAAATTTGGTACGGCATAAACGCCACCTTGCTCCATCCAAACTGCGTTTGTAATGCTAAAACTTGGGGTTAAACTTACGTTGAAACCTCCATAACCGTATAAAATTGTAGGATTTTTTCCGTTTAAGTCGATTCCTTTTTTATGGGTGATAATCATGGGTATTTTTGTACCGTCTTTAGAGGTGTAAAAGACTTGTTTGTTGGTATAATAATCTGGATTGAAAGCTATTTTTGGTTGCCAGTATGTTTTGTAAGTTCCATTTTTTGGATTGAATTTAAAAGATGCACCAGGAGTGCTGTAATTGGTAAAAGAAAAATACAATTCTTTTGCAGTTGCTTTGCCACCAAAACCACTGGCAGAACCAACACCTGGTAATTTTATTTCTCTTATAAGTTGGCCATTAAAATTGTATTGTAAAATTTTAGAAACAGCATCTACCATATAATTGGCAAAAAAATAGCCAGCACCAGTATTTACACTGAGTACATTTTCTGTTTCTGGAATAAAATCTTTCCAATTTTCTGGAGTTGGGTTTTTAGCATCTACAGTAACTACTTTTTTGTTTGGTGCATTTAAATTGGTAACTAAATATAATTTGCTGCCGCTGTTTTCTGCAATATAAGTATCGCTTTTTACATGGTTTACAATGGTAACTAATTTGCTGTTGGGTTGTTCTAAATCTTTTAAAAATAATTTATTACCAGAGGTAGAAATGGATGCAGATATAATTAAATAACGATTGTCTTCTGTAACATTACCACCAACATATCTGTGTTTTTCTGAAGGTTTTTCTCCAAAAATTACCAAATCTTCTTTTTGTGAAGTACCTAGTTTGTGGTAGTATAATTTGTGTTGATCTGTTTTGGCAGATAATTTACTTCCTTTAGGTTTGTCATAAGAAGAGTAATAAAAACCTTCGTTTTTGTACCAAGAAATGCCAGAGAATTTTACGTCTACTAAAGTGTCTTCTTTAATTTCTTTTGAGGCTGTATCTATAATTAATATTTTTCTCCAATCTGAGCCACCTTCAGAAATTGCATAAGCAGCTGTTTTACCATTTTCAGAAAATTGTATAGATACTAAAGAGGTAGTTGCATCTTTAGAAAACGTATTGGGATCTAAAAAAATTTCAGCGTCATTATCTCCTTTTTTGCGATACAGTACATTTTGGTTTTGTAATCCGTTATTTTTATAAAAATAAGTGTAATCGCCTTCTAAAAATGGGGTTCCTATTTTTTCGTAATTCCATAATTCTGATAAACGATTTTTAATTTCTTCTCGGTAAGGAATTTTATCTAAATAATTAAAAGTTACCTTGTTTTCTTCTTTTACCCAGTTTTTTGTTTCTTCGCTTTTATCGTCTTCTAACCATCTATAATTATCGGTTACTTTGGTGCCAAAAAAGTTCTCTATTACTGGTTTTTTTGTGGTTTTTGGGTAGGTCAAATCTAAGTTGCTTTGTTGGGTTGTTTCTTTACAAGATGCTAAAATAAGGCTAGTTAGTAAAAAAGCAATGCGTAGTTGAAATTTCATAATCTAGGTTTCTGTGTTGCATTTCAAATTTAAAGATTTTAGATTTCTATTCTTGGTATTTAACAGCTTTTAACCTTTAGTTGTTGCTCTTGTTGGGTACTTGTAATGGAAGTCATATAATTTCGACTACATTTGTGTATATTATCACATTTATTTAATGTGTTAATAGCCAAACAAGACACTTACATAAGTAGTGTTTAAAAAGAAATATAAAATCCAATTTTGTTGGAATAAAAACAAGCATTATGGTAGAGAATTTAACCAAAGCAACTTTTTTAGAAAAGGTGTTTAATTTTGAAAAAAATAAAGATTGGAAGTTTGAAGGAAAACGACCAGCATTAGTAGACTTTTACGCAGATTGGTGTGGCCCTTGTAAAATGTTGGCTCCTGTTTTAGAGCAATTGTCTAAAGAATATGAAGGTAAAATAGATATTTATAAAATAGATACAGAGGCAGAGCAAGAATTGTCTGCTGCGTTTGGTATTAGAAGTATACCAAGTATGTTATTTTGTCCTGCAGAAGGTGAGCCACAAATGGCAAATGGCGCTTTACCAAAAGCAGATTTAGAACGTGTAATTGCAGAGGTTTTAAAGGTCACATCCTAACCTTCCCAAAGAGAAGGGATTCTTACTCTTGAGAGAAAAATAAAACGCCGCTGTTATTCCTGCGCAGGCAGGAATCTCAGTATTAAAAAATTAAAATATCCTGAAAATTTACGTTTTCAGGATATTTTTTTTGTTAAAATTATATACATAAGAAACTAATGCATCAAAAAATTATGTATATTTGATTTGTAAGATTGTCTCCTGGAGCGCAGTCGAGAGGTTTATAGGTTCTCGACTGCGCTCGAACTGACAGTTTTCATAATTACACGATTACACGATAAAACAATTACACAATACAACATAACACAACAATTACACGATTACACATCAAAAAAATGGGAAATCAGAAATTATACAAAGGCTCTTTACAAACCATTATTTTAAAGTTATTAGAAAGTAACGATAAAATGTATGGCTATGAAATTACACAAAAAGTAAAGGCACTAACTAAAGGCGAATTAAACATTACAGAAGGGGCTTTGTACCCAGCTTTACATAAGCTAGAAGCAGATGGTTTACTAGATGTAGAGGTTGCAAAAGTGGGCAACAGATTGCGTAAATATTACAAATTAACCGAAAACGGAACCAAAGAAACTGCCAACAAGTTGGAAGAAATGCAAGAGTTTTTAAGAACCATGCAGCATTTGGTAAATCCTAAATTTAGTTTGGAGTAGGATGGAACTAACAAAAGAACAAATACAAAAAATCAATTTATATTTAGATTCAAAAAATCTGTATGAAGTAGATATTCGTTTGGAAGTTTTAGACCATATAACCACAGCTATTGAAACTAAAATGGAAGTTGAAAACGTGGATTTTCATTATGCTTTTGCTGAAACAAGGCAACAATGGAATCCGAATTTTAAAGAAACCACGAGCATGTTTTTTGGACTTGGTTTTTCTGCACCAAAAATGGTAGTTAAAAAAGCAAAAAGTATCTTCTGGAAACATTATATACTTTTATTAACGTCTTATTTTATTCCGTTTTTGTTACTAACGCATTTCAATTTTAAGGTTGAAAACCCTGCTGAATATTCGTTTTTTTTAGTTTTAAAAGTAACCGTTGGTTTTGCTTTGCTTGCTTTTTTTTACATGCTGTTTTTTAGAAATAACAAAGTTAAAACTACGTATGGTTTTATATTAAAATCGCAAAGTTTAGGTGTTTTAACAGGTTTACTTGTTTTTGTTTTGATTATGAATCGTGCCAACGAATTGAACGAGATGGATTTAAGTATGGTTTGTTTTTATTTGATGATTACTGCTAGTTATTTTACGTTTTTTAGAAAACATCAAAAAGCAATTCAAAAATATAAAGTTGGGTAAGCTATGGAATTAACAAAAGAACAACTTTTACAAATAGACAATTATGTTTTTGTTTCTGGCATAAAATATTACGATGTGAGAACAGAAATTGTAGATCATTTTGCCAATATTTTAGAGCAAAAATTAGATAAAAACCCTGATTTAGATTTTAAGAGAGAAATAGAAAATATTCATAAGAATTTTTCTCATGCTGGTTTTAGTATATTATTAAAAGAGAAGACAAAAAAAGTACAAAATCGCTTTTACAAACAGTCGTTTCAATATTTTGTCACTTTTTTTAAATTACCCAAAGTTATATTGGCTGCTGCTTTATTTTATATCCTTTTTTTAGGGATGAATTGGTTTGAAAACAAAGAAACCTTTTTTAATATTTTAACAAGTATTGGGTTCTTATATATTGTTATTTATTTCTTTAGTCTGTTTGTTGACAATACTAGAGATGTAACAAAAAAAGAAACCTTTTTAACCTTAGATTTAAACAATAGTTTCTTTCAAGTGGCACATTTGGGTGTTATTATTTTCAATTCCATAACTACTTATAGAAACAACGCAAGTTTTGATATTGCTTTGTATAACAATTTGCAATTAGCTGTTTTTGTGTTGTTTATTCTTTTTTTATGGTCTGCAGATTATATTTATCGTAAAAATAAAAAACAAGTACAACAACAGTATCCAAATGTATTTATTTGATTATGAAACTAACCCAAACACAAATAAAAGAACTCTACAAATTCACAAGAAAACATTATGTGGAGTATTATGACGTTCAAACAGAATTGGTAGATCATTTAGCAAACGATATTGAGGAGATATGGCAAGAATATCCAAACTTGTCTTTTGAAGATGCCAGAGACAAATCTTTTAAAAAATTTGGTGTTTTTGGGTTTATGAATGTTGTAGATGCTAAAGTGGTTCAAATGAATAAAAAGTACTATAAAGTTATTTTAAAGTTTGCAAGAGAGTGGTTTCAGTTGCCAAAAATTATCTTAACAATTGCGTTGTTTTTTGGGTTTTATCAGTTGCAGGAATTAGAAATTAGTTACTTAATCTACAATGTTATTTTGTTTTCTATTTTTATAATTCAGATAGTTGTTTTGGTATTTAATTCTAGAAAATTAAAAAAGAAATATAAAATCACACAAAAAAGTTGGTTGTTCGAAAGTATTTTACAAACACAAGGTTATGGAAATAGTGTTTTAATGCTTTTTTATGGTTTTTATTTTTTAATACCAGGCAACTCTATAGATTTTATGTTAATGGGCAATTTTAGAAGTGTGCTTACAGCTTTATTTGCAACAGTTTTTATTTTGGTTAGTTATATTACTTTAGTCGTAATCCCCAAAAAAGCCAATCAATTATTAGCAGAAACCTACCCAGAATATAAATTGATTTAAAATTTTTAGATTGATGAAATTACAAGAAACACAAATAGACAATCTTTACAAGTTTACTAGAAAACACTATGTTTATCATTATGATGTGCAAACAGAATTGGTAGATCATTTGGCAAACGATATTGAGCAAATTTGGGAAGAGCACCCTAATTTAAAATTTGAAGATGCTAGAGATAAAGCGTTTAAAAAATTCGGTATTTTTGGTTTTTTAGATGTTATTGAAGCCAAACAAAAACAAATGAATAAACGCTACCGTAAAATTATGTGGCGCTTTTTTAGTGAGTGGTTTACAATGCCAAAATTAATGACCACTTTGGCTAGTATTATAGGACTTTTCTGTTTACTTAAAATTTCATTTTCGCAGTATTTTCTTTTAGGTGTTTTGTTTGTTTTGGTAGTTATAGATTTAGTAAATTTAACCAAAAGAAGAAAAGCACAAAAAAAGTTAAAAAAGAAAGACAAAGTATTTTTATTAGAAGCCATGATTGGCGATACAAGAAATGGCTTTTCAGGAATACTATTTCTCAATATTTTTAATCTAATGAATGCTTTTAAAGTAGATTTTTCGCAATTAGAAAACCATTGGTTGTTATTAATTGCTTGTTTGGCAACAGCTACAGGTATTTTATTTTACGTAACCAGTTTTTTAATGCCTCAAAAAGCAGAAGAATTGTTGCAAGAAACGTATCCTGAGTATAAATTATCCCATCTTAATCTTCCCTAAGGGAAGTTTAGTATTTACTCATTTGCGCAACAGTGTCATTTCGACCTTTTTGGAGAAATCTCACATTAAGAACACGTAAAGTTTGGCAAACGTTATGAGATTTCTCCACAAGGTCGAAATGAAAAAACAAAATAAAAAAATAAAACAAACTGTAACAAATTCATAAAATAAACTACTTATTTAACAACTAAACAAAAACCAAATTGTATGATTTCACATTTTTTAAATCTAGAATGGAAACAATATTTTAGATCTGCACACTGGCAAAAAAGTATTGGAATAAAAATAGCAATGGTGCTTTTTGCACTCTATTTTATTGTTTGTTTTTTGGCAATTGGAGTATTTGGCTATTATATTTTAAAGAAAAAAATGCCAGAGACAGATCCTTTAGTTTTGGTAAATTCTTTTTTATTATATGCTTTTTTGGGCGATTTAATTTTTAGATATCTCATGCAAAAATTGCCAGTAATGAATATTAAACCCTTGCTAATTCTGCCCATCAGAAAAAGTAAATTGGTGCATTATGTATTGGCAAAATCAGCAGTTTCTTTCTTTAATATCTTTAGTCTGTTTTTTTACATTCCTTTTGCGGTGGTTTTAATTAAAGAAGGTTACAATACTGTTGGTGTTTTAGGTTGGTTATTGGCCATTATTTTAATGATTCAATTTGCCAATTTTTTAAACTTTTTAATTAATAAAAACAATGTTGCTTTAGGCACTATGGTTTTAATTTTATTAAGTTTAATTGGCTTGCAAAAGTTTAATATTTATAATGTTACTGCTTTTGGTGGTCAAATTTTTGATGCCATTTATGCGAGTCCTGTTTACGCATTATTAGGAGTAGTTTTAGTAGCTGTATTGTATCAATTAAATTACAAACAATTAAGGAGTTTGGTGTATTTAGATGAAGCTGTTTCAGAAAAAGTAGTAGAAGCAAATTCTGCAGATTTATCTTTTGCAGATAAGCTGGGCGATGTTGCACCTTTTATAAAAAATGATATTCGTTTAATTTGGCGTAACAAAAGAACAAAAACCGTCTTTTTAATGTCGTTTCTATTCTTGTTTTATGGTTTAATCTTTTTCACACAACAAACCTACAGAGAAATGCCAGCGATGTTAATGTTTGCCTCTTTGTTTGTAACGGGTGGTTTTGCGCTAAATTATGGGCAATTTATTCCTGCTTGGGACAGTGCACATTACAAAATGCTAATGAGTCAGAGTTTTAAATACCGTAAATTTTTAGACTCTAAATGGATTTTAATGGTGGTTGTAACTGCAGCTATGTATATTTTAAGCATTCCTTATTTGTATTTTGGAATAGATATTTTTTTAATGATTACAGCAGGCGCAATTTTTAATATTGGTTTTAATTCTTTGTTTTTATTGTTCTCAGGTTCCTTCAACAGAAAAAAAATAGATTTAAACAAAAGTGGTTTTGGCAATACGCAAGGTACAAGTGCCACACAGTTTATTATAATTATTCCTTTAATGCTGTTTCCAATGTTAATTTTTTGGTTAACAGACAAGTTTTTGGGCGGTTATTGGGGCTTTATTGTGGTAGCTGCCATAGGTGTAATTAGCTTGCTTTGTAAAAAGTATGTTATGAATTTTATAGAGCAAAAATATATAGAAAACAAGTACGTAATGATTAACGCTTTTGGGAAAGAAGCATAAGGCATCAACTAAAAAATAAATTATGATTACAATAGAAAATATATCAAAAAAATACGGAAAAGCAGCGGTTTTAAATGTAGCATCTGTTGCCATACCAAAAGGGCAAAGTTTTGGTTTGGTTGGTAATAATGGTGCAGGAAAAACCACCTTATTTAATATACTTTTAGATTTAATTAGACCTACAACAGGTAAAATAACCAACAACAACATTGTAGTAAATGAAAGTGAAGATTGGAAAAATTTTACCGGTTCTTTTATAGACGAGTCTTTTTTGATTAGCTATTTAACACCAGAAGAATATTTCGATTTTGTGGGCGATTTACGAGGTATGAGTAAAGCAGATGTAAAAAGCTTTATTGCACAATTTGATGAGTTTTTTAATGATGAAATTATCGGAAAAAATAAATATCTGAGAGATTTAAGTAAAGGAAATCAGAAAAAAGCAGGTATTGTTGCAGCAATGATGGGAAATCCTGAAGTTGTTATTTTAGACGAACCGTTTGCAAACTTAGATCCCACAACCCAAATTCGTTTAAAGCAAATTATAAAAACACTTACAGAAAATAGAGCAATTACAGTACTAATTTCTAGTCACGATTTAACACACGTAACCGAAGTTTGTGAACGAATTGTGGTTTTAGACAAAGGTGTAGTGGTAAAAGACATAGAAACATCTCCAGAAACTTTAGAAGAATTAGAAAGCTATTTTGCTTTGTAAATAAGCTATTTTAGTTATGAAAATTGTGCGGTTTTTGCATTTCAATTTGGTATAACTTTTAATTAAATATTAAACTAATCTTAAACTAGTATACTATGAAAAATTTTTATTTTACTTTACTATTAATTGCAACTGCTAGTTTAACTACAGCGCAAGAAACTTCTTACAGTAAATTTCAAATTATTGCTACAGCAGGTATTGGCTTTGCAACTATAGCGAGTGATGCGCAACCAAATTATAATTTAGACAACAATGTTAGTAGTATTCTTTTAAATTATCGTTTTTCAGAAAAATATGGTATTGCTACAGGTTTAGGGCATTCAGAATTGTCTGGTACGGGTTTTAATGCCATTGGTAATTTCTTTCATGAAAGAGAATTGTTAAGAATTCCGTTATTATTTACTATGGATTATCAACTTACCGAAAAAGTGAAGTATGTGTCTAATGTTGGTTTGTATGCCCAAACAATTATGGATGATGAATATCGTTTTTTAAATACCACAGAAAGCGATGTTTTTAAGGGTTGGAATTATGGTTTTGAGGCAAGTATTGGTTTACTTTTTGAGCTTTCTAAAAGAATAGGTTTGGGTGTTAACTTTAATACACAACAAGATTTTAATGAATTCAACTCAGTAAGTAATGCTGTAATTACTGATTCTCAAAAATTAAGAAATGCAAATACAATTGGTTTGCTTTTTTTATTAGAGTTGTAAGATTTGCTTTAAATAAGTGGTAAAATACTAAGAATAGACACCCTAATTTTAGAAATAAATCACTTCAATTTATATCATTCTTAATTTATTACTACTTTTACGTCTTATATTTTGCCATCTTTTACAATAAAATAGCAGTATTAAGCGTTTTTTTAGTTTATGAAGTACATCAAAAAAATACTTGTTTTTACAATTCTTGCAACATTAATTTATGCTTGTAGTTCAAAAAAAGACACTATTACAAGTAGAAATTACCATGCCATGACAAGCTATTTTAATATCTTGTTTAATGGAGAAGAGGCTTTTGAAGAAGGTTTAGAAGGTATTAGAAATAGTTATAAAGACGATTGGTTTGAGCAATTGATTATAGAGCCAATAGAGTTTGACGATCGTAAAATTGTAGTAGCTAAATTTAATGGTGGTGGTTTAGGCGCTGGTTTTGGTGGCAATAAAAAAGTAGAAGCAGAGGCATCTTCTGGAACTCCGTTTGATAAAGCAGAAGAAAAAGCAGTAAAAGCCATACAACTTCATGGTATGAATATAGATGGCTTAGAACGAAACAGCCAAATAGATGATGCCTATTTTTTACTAGGAAAAGCACGTTATTACACCCAACGTTTTGTCCCAGCAATAGAAGCTTTTAATTACGTAATTGCCAATTACCCAGATGCAGATTTAATCGCAGAGACTAAAATTTGGCGTGCAAAAGCAAATATTAGACTTAATAATGAAGAATTTGCCATAGAAACCATCAATCTTCTATTAAAAGTTACAGATACTTTAGAACAAGATTTTCCGGATCTTGTAAAAGAGAAAGGGCATACAGCACTGGCAATGGCCTATGTACAGTCAGATAGTTTACAAAAAGTAAAAAAGCACTTAAAATTAGCAACAAGAACACAAAAAAACAGATCGCAAGCCGCTAGAAATATGTTTGTTTTGGGGCAAATTTATGCCAAAGAAAACAAAAAAGATTCTGCTGTAATGGTTTTTAATAAGTTAAGTAATTTTAAAAAGGCACCTTACAAATATAAAATTCATGCGGTTATAGAATTGGCAAAAAACTCACCAAATGATTCTGTTTCTGCTGTGGCTTTAGAAAGATTAAGAAAATTAATTAAAAAAAGAGAAAACAGGCCGTATCTAGATGAGTTGTATTTTCAAGTTGGCGCAATTCATGAAAATTACAACAGCATTAAATTAGCAAAAGAATTTTACAATAATTCCTTAAGAGCATTAAATGGCACTGATAAACAAAAAAGTTATACTTACGAAAATTTAGGAAATCTTTATTTTAAGGAAGCAGCATACCAATTGGCAAGTAGTTATTATGATAGTGTTTTGGCGGTTGCCACAGATACTTTAGACTTAAGAATTAGAAGAGTAAAAAGAAAATTTAAGAATTTAGCCTCTTTAATAAAATACGAAAATGTTGTTGCTACTAATGATAGCATTTTAAAAATAGCGGCTTTACCTAAAGAAGCGCAAGAAACATTTTTTAAAGAATATATTGCCAAAATAAAAAAAGCAGATGAAGATGCTGCACAATTAAAATTAAATCAGGCTGCATTTGGTGGCAGTGGCAACTCATTACAATCTACCAAAAATAGAGGTAAGTGGTATTTTTACAACAACCAAATTTTAAATTTTGGTAAAAGTGAATTTAAGAGAGTTTGGGGAGATAGAAAATTAGAAGACAATTGGCGTTGGTCATCTAGTGTGGTTTTTAATGAATCTGAAGTTGAAGTAGCAGAAACAAAAACGATAGACGCAAAATATGACTTAGAAACTTATTTAAAAACAATACCCACAGAAGAATCGAGTTTAGATACCTTAAAATTAGATAGAAATCAAGCGTTGTACGAGTTAGGTTTAATATATAAAGAACAATTTAAAAACCCTAATTTAGCTGCAGAAAGGCTAGAGAGAGTAAAAGGCTTAAACCCAATAGAGCCTTTGATTTTGCCTATAAATTGGCATTTATATCAAATCTATAAGTCTTTAGAAGATGCAAAGGCATCACTTTATAAAAATAAAATTTTAAATGATTATCCTGAAACTATTTTTGCACAGATTATTAAAAATCCAGACAAAAAGATAACTGAAGATAAAGACATTAGCGAATTAGAAAAGCAATACAAAGAATTGTATTTGTTGTATAAGAAAGCAAGATTTAGGCAAGTTTTGGTAGAAACAAATACTATTTTAGAAACTATTGGAGAAACCAAATTAAAACCAAAGTTCGAACTTTTAAAAGCATACGCAATTGGTAAATATCTAGATGCTGAAACGTATAAAGAAGCACTAGAGTTTGTTGCTGTAAACTATGGAAATACAGAAGAAGGGAAAAAGGCACAAGAAATTATAACCCAATTAAGCAAGTAGATATGTTTAGTAGCAAAGATAAAAACCAAGAAAAATCAAAAAATAGAGTAATGGAAAGAAACGTAATTGCAAAAAAATCTATTTTTACAGGAGATGTAACTTCTGAAGGAGACTTTAGAATAGACGGTACTTTAGAAGGCACTTTAAAAACCAAAGGAAGAGTTATAATTGGTGCAGAGGGCGTTATTATTGGAAACGTGCATGCAGAAAATGCAGATATTGAAGGTAAGTTTTCTGGCGAATTATTGGTAGCTAATGTGCTTTCTATAAAAAGTACAGCAAATATTTCTGGTGACGTTGTTGTGGGTAAATTATCTATAGAGCCAGGAGCTAGTTTTAATGCAACTTGCGCAATGAAGGGTGCTTTAAAAGAGCTAAACAATACAAATGAAACAAAAAAACGAAAAGACCAAACCGCTTAATAAAGCCATTGCACTTTCTGGTGCAGGTTTGCAAATGGGTTTAACCATTTATGCAGGCTTTACAATTGGCAAATGGTTAGATGCCAAATTTAATACAACTTTTTTAATGATAATATGTACGCTGCTAGCCATTGTATTGTCTACTTTTTTATTAATAAAACAAGCCAATAGAATAAATGATTAAAAGAGTTTTAATTATTGCAGTTGTTTTTTTAATGTTAGGTGTGTTGGGTTACCATTTGCACCACTATATTCTTACAAAGTTGGCTATCAACCCAACATTTTCTTTATCAAAATTATATATTTTTAACACCGGTTTTTCGCTATTGGTTTGTTCAAATTTTGTGCTATTAAGTAATGTTAACAAAATTGCAGAACAACTGGGTTTTATTTATTTAGGTGCTTTGCTCCTTAAAATTGTATTATTTGTAGCAACCTTTTATGTTACAGTAATTAAGCAAAATATAGTACCACTTGCAGATAAAATATCTATGTTAATCACTTTATTTATTTTTTTATCAACAGAACTGTTTTTTGTGATAAAATTGATAAACAAGAAACAATCTATTTAATTTTTTAAAAAAGGGTTTGTACTTTTGAATTATTACGTACCTTTGCGCCGAATTTAGAAAGCGTACTTTTACAATGAATATTGCACAAAAAACAACCAAATTTCTTACAATCGCAGTAATAGCGTTGTTTACAACTGTTAATTTTGCCTTAAATTCTAATGAAAATAATCAAGGTGAAGAGGATGGTGGTAAAGTAAATACCAAGTCAGAAATTACGGCTTACATTCAACATCACCTTGCAGATTCTCACGATTTTTCATTGTTTTCTTATACTTCTAGCGAAGGAGAAAGAAAACACTTCGGCTTTCCATTACCTGTAATTGTATGGACAAGTAAAGGTTTGGTAACTTTTATGTCTTCTGCTTTTCATCATAATGATGATGGCCATGTAATTGTAGAAAAAGGAGGATTAAAATTCGCTAAAATTCATTCTAAAATTTACGAGTTAGATAGCAATGCAGCAACTGTTTCTTTTGATGAATCACACCATGCAACCAATGCACACAAAGTATTAGATTTTTCTATAACTAAAAGTGTTTTTGGTATTTTATTAGCTTCATTATTAATCTTTTTAGGTTTTACTAAGTTAGCAAAACAGTACAAAACAAAAGCTATACCAACAGGTTTGGGTAGAGCTTTAGAGCCTTTAGTTTTATATGTTAGAGACGAAATTGCAAGACCAAATATTGGTGAGAAAAAATATAGAAAATTTATGCCGTATTTATTAACGGTGTTTTTCTTTATATGGATTTTAAATTTAATGGGTTTAACTCCATTTGGTTTTAATGTAACAGGGCAAATAGCAATTACAGTTTGTTTGGCTTTATTTACTTTGGTGGTATATATTTCTAACGGAACTAAAGATTTTTGGATGCACACTTTGTGGATGCCAGGTGTACCAAAATTATTAAGACCAATTTTAGCGGTTTTAGAATTAGCAGGTTTCTTGTTAATTAAGCCGTTTTCATTATTAGTGCGTTTATTTGCAAACATTACAGCAGGGCACTCTGTAGTAATGGGTATTGCAGCATTAATGATTTTATTAAAAACACAATTTGGTACTGTAGGAGCAACAGGTATATCATTTGCCTTAACCTTGTTTTTAACAGTAATAGAAATATTAGTAGCGTTTTTACAAGCCTTTATTTTTACAATGTTATCGGCATTGTTTATTGGTATGGCTGTAGAAGAGCATGAACATCATTAGTTAGTGAAACTCAAAATCTGTGATTTTGTAAGTTGAACTAATTCCGATGAAAATCGGATTCCAACGAAAGTTGGAAAAGTTTCTAAAGTAAAAAGGAAACACATAAAAGAGAATTAGAGTTTGTTTAATTAATATATTTAAAAATCAATTAGTATGTACAATTTAATTGGAGCAGGATTAATCGTAATCGGAGGTGGAATCGGACTAGGTCAAATTGGTGGAAAAGCAATGGAAGGTATTGCTAGACAACCAGAAGCAGCTGGAAAAATCCAAACAGCGATGATCATTATTGGAGCATTATTAGAAGGTTTAGCATTTGGTGCTTTACTTTTAGGAAAATAATCCAATACAAAAAGAAAGAAATATATCTGTAACGGTTGGTTACAGATATATTCTTAAAATTAAACAACAAAAAGAGAAATTAATATTATGGATATTTTTAATGACTTTTCAATAGGTTTATTCGCTTTACAAGCAGTAATTCTTATTGTTTTATTAGTATTATTAAAGAAGTTTGCTTGGAAACCTATTTTAGCTTCTTTAGAAGAAAGAGAAACAGGTATAGAAGATGCATTAAAATCTGCAGAAAATGCACGTAAAGAAATGCAAAACTTAACTGCAGATAATGAAAGATTAGCAAAAGAGGCAAGAGCAGAGCGTGATGCAATGATGAAAGAAGCTAGAGAAATTAGAGAAAACATGATTGCAGAAGCTAAGGAAGATGCAAAAGAAGTTACCGCTAGTTTAATAGAAAAAGCACAAGCATCTATTGCACAAGAGAAGCAAGCAGCTTTAGCAGAAATTAAAAAGAATGTTGCAGATTTATCTATTGGTATTGCAGAATCTGTAATTAAAAAAGAATTATCTAATAAGAAAGACCAACTAGATTTAGTAGAAGGTATCTTAAAAGATGTTACTTTAAACTAAAGATATAATGAAAGACGCAAGAGCAGCATTACGTTACGCAAAAGCAATTTTAAATCTTGCAAAAGATTCTGCATCAGAATCTGCAGTAAATGATGATATGTCTTTAATTAAATCTACACTTGCAGAAAATAGTGAGTTAGAAATAATGTTAAAAAGTCCTATTGTTAAATCGTCAGATAAAATGAATGTGTTAAACGCATTGTTTGATGGTAAAGTAAACACAATTACATTGGGCTTGTTTCATTTATTACAAGATAATAAAAGAGTAGCAATGTTAGATAGCGTTGCAAAACAATACGCAATTGTTTTTGATCATTTAAAGCGCACGCAAGTTGCAACAGTTATTACTGCAGTTTCTTTAACAGCAGAAGTAGAGCAGCAAGTTTTAGATAAAATTGTAGCACTTACAGGTGCAAAAGCAAATTTAGAGAATGTAATTAATCCAGATATTTTAGGCGGATTTATATTACGTGTTGGAGATGTGCAGTATGATGCAAGTATCTCTAATTATTTAAACGAATTGAAAAAGGAATTTGACAATAGTCATTACATTCCAAAAATATAATAAAAGTAGCCTTTGGCTTTTAGCAATTTGCTATTTGCCAAAAGCCAAAAGCTAATAGCAAATAGATATGGCAAGTATTAAACCAGCTGAAGTATCAGCAATTTTAAAGCAACAGTTAACAAATTTCGAAGCAAAAGCAACTTTAAATGAAGTTGGTACTGTCTTACAAGTAGGAGATGGTATTGCTCGTGTTTATGGTCTTTCTAACGTTCAATACGGAGAATTAGTAGAATTCGAAAGTGGATTAGAAGGTATTGTATTAAACTTAGAAGAAGACAATGCAGGTGTTGTATTATTAGGAGCATCTACAGCTATTAAAGAAGGTTCTACTGTAAAACGTACAGAAAGAATTGCATCTTTAAGAGCTGGTGAAGGTATTGTAGGTAGAGTTGTAGATACATTAGGAAATCCAATTGATGGTAAAGGTCCTATTGCAGGAGAAACGTACCAAATGCCTTTAGAAAGAAGAGCACCTGGTGTAATCTATAGAGAGCCTGTTACAGAGCCATTACAAACAGGTATTAAATCTATTGATGCAATGATTCCTGTAGGTAGAGGTCAGCGTGAGTTGATTATTGGAGACCGTCAAACAGGTAAATCTACAGTTGCTATTGATACTATTTTAAATCAAAAAGAATTTTTTGACGCTGGTGAGCCAGTATATTGTATCTATGTTGCAGTAGGGCAAAAAGCATCTACAGTTGCAGCAATTGCTAATATGTTAGAAGAAAAAGGAGCGTTAGCCTATACTACAATTGTAGCAGCAAACGCATCTGATCCTGCAGCAATGCAGGTATATGCGCCATTTGCTGGAGCAGCAATTGGGGAGTATTTTAGAGATACAGGTAGACCAGCATTAATTATTTATGATGATTTATCTAAGCAAGCCGTAGCTTACCGTGAAATTTCTTTATTATTAAGAAGACCACCAGGACGTGAGGCTTACCCAGGAGATGTATTTTACTTACACTCTAGATTATTAGAAAGAGCTGCAAAGGTTATTAATGATGATAAGATTGCTAGTGAAATGAACGATTTACCAGATTCTTTAAAAAGTATCGTAAAAGGTGGAGGTTCTTTAACTGCATTACCAATTATTGAAACACAAGCAGGAGATGTATCAGCATATATTCCAACAAACGTAATTTCTATTACAGACGGACAGATTTTCTTAGATGGAGATTTATTTAACTCTGGTGTACGTCCAGCAATTAACGTAGGTATTTCTGTATCGCGTGTTGGTGGTAACGCACAGATTAAGTCTATGAAAAAAGTATCTGGTACTTTAAAATTAGATCAAGCGCAGTTTAGAGAATTAGAGGCATTTGCTAAATTTGGTTCAGATTTAGATGCAGCAACAATGAGTGTAATTTCTAAAGGACAACGTAATGTTGAAATTTTAAAGCAAGCTCAAAACGATCCTTTTGCAGTAGAAGATCAAGTTGCAATTATTTATGCAGGTTCTAAGAATTTATTAAAAGATGTACCAGTTGCAGACGTTAAGAAATTTGAAAAAGATTACATAGATTATTTAAATGCAAAGCATAGAGATACTTTAGATGTCTTAAAATCTGGTAAATTAACACCAGAAGCAACAGGCGTTTTAGAAGCAGCAGCAGCAGAAATAGCGAAGCATTTTAATTAGACTTTAGGGTTTAGACGTTAGCAAGATAAACTAACAACTATGAACTAAAAACTAACAACTAGAAAATGGCAAACTTAAAAGAAATACGTAATAGAATTACTTCTATAAAGTCAACAATGCAGATTACATCTGCCATGAAAATGGTATCTGCTGCAAAGTTGAAAAAAGCACAAGATGCAATTACGGCAATGCGCCCATATTCATCTAAATTAACTGAATTGTTGCAAAATTTAAGTGCAACTTTAGAAAGTGATGCTAGTGGAATATATTCTACACAAAGAGAAGTTTCTAAAGTTTTATTAGTAGTAGTAACTTCTAATAGGGGTTTATGTGGTGGTTTTAATTCTTCTATAACTAAAGAAGTAATTAAAACAATAAACACCAAGTATAGTGATGCTAAAGTAGATTTATTTGCTATTGGTAAAAAAGGTGCAGATGTTTTAGGAAAGCAGTATAATATTACGGCTACAAGAAACGATATTTATGATGACTTAACTTTTGACAATGTTGCTTTAATAGCAGAAAAGTTAATGGAGTTATTTGCAGAAGGTACTTATGACAAGATTGAATTGGTTTACAATCAATTTAAAAATGCAGCTACACAAATACCACAGGTAGAACAATTTTTACCAATTAAGCCAATAGAAGGTGGTAATGCAGACGCAGTAAATTCTGATTATATTTTTGAGCCATCAAAAGAAGAAATTGTAGAAGCGTTAATACCAAAATCTTTAAAGACACAATTATATAAAGGAATTAGAGATAGTTTTGCATCTGAACATGGTGCACGTATGACTGCAATGCACAAAGCAACAGACAACGCAACAGAATTAAGAGATTCTTTATTGTTAACTTATAACAAAGCAAGGCAAGCAGCAATTACTAATGAAATTTTAGAAATTGTTGGTGGAGCTGAGGCGTTGAACAATTAAACGTAGCTTTTGCGGAGTTAAATTATAAAAAGCTGAGGCGTTGAACAATTAAACGTAGCTTTAGCGGAGTTAAATTATAAAAAGCAGAAGCGTTGAACAATTAAACTTAGCTTTAGCGGAGTAAAATTATAAAAAGCTGAGGCGTTGAACAATTAAACGACAATTTTGTCATTCCTGCGCAGGCAGGAATCCAATAATATTAAGAAAAGACTGATTGAAAAATCAGTCTTTTTTTTGCTTTAAACAATAATCTCTAAATGTCAGTTAGAGCGCAGTCGAGAACTCTATTTTAAATTAACCCACCATCCTACAAGGTTTTTGAAATCAGGAAGGTATTGTAAGCTGAACATTTCAGGTCTAAAAGCTTAAAAAAACTTATCAGGATAAAAAATAATCTACAAAAATTGAAACCTTTTTATTTTTAATTCGTTTTTAGGAATAGAACGCAACACAATTAATGTCTAAAGAAATTTCACTTTTAATATTACAAAGTAAAAAAGGAAATCAGAAAGCACAAATAAAGCTTTATGAGCGCTTTTGTGAGGCGATGTTTTTTATTGCTTGCAGGTATTTAAAAAACGAAGAAGAAGCAAAAGACGCTATGCAAGAAGCTTTTTAGAAGGTGTTCTTAAACTTCATTAGTTATAAAGACAATACCTTTATGACGTGCTTAACCTAACTTGAACCCATAAAAAAACTCTAAACCAATTAAGGTTTAGAGTTGTAAACTGAATTTCTGTTCAAATAAAAATTGCTTTTCCCCCTATTTAAAACATTCTTATAAGAAATAAAAATCCTTTTTTTAGTTTACTTTTTCTATGGTTACTTCTATTAAGTTATAACCGCCTCTTACTTCTCTGTGTTGTGTAACGCCAGCTGCAGAAGAAATTACGCCTTTGCCAAATTGTACATCTTCTAAAGAGGTTACACGTCTAACATTTGTGTTGTTATCATCGGCAACTGTAACATTACCTCTCATTGGTTGTCCGTTTCCTAAACCAACTATTTGATCTATTTCTGTTCCAGAATCGTATAAGTAGTTTTTATTTACTACAAATTCTGTTTTTGGTTCTCCATTTTCATCAAATAATGCAATACCTTTTTGGTTATTAGAAATAAACCAGTCGTTAGAAGATATAAGCATAGTTGCAAAGTTTAACTTATCACCAGGTCTTGCCTGTATTTCAAAAGTTACTTCTTTTCCAGGAGTAATAGGTTCATCACCTTTATAAGCCGTTACATTTTCCATTGCGTTTAAGTAAGTAAATGCTTTATCATTAGAACCATCTTCTGCCAATTCTTCCAAACCATTATCAGACATAATTGGTGCATTATTTGTGAACAAAGGAGATTGGTCTCCTTGGTGCACATAAGCCAATGCAGGCGATAATACAGACCAAGAAGAAGATAATCTTAAAGGAGCGCCTGCTGTACCTTCTTCTGTAAACCAGTTGTAAATTGCAGCTGGAGAACCATCTTCTGCTAAACCTTCAAATCCGTTTGCTTTTACTGGTGCACCAACTTCATACAAAGCATTGTCTAAAGTATGCACAACTAAAATACCAGGAGTTACAAAACCAGGGTTATGTGCAGCTTCTCTATTTGCTTTGGTAATGGTAAGTGTAAACATTTTTGTACTTTCATTATAAGATAAAGATGCAGTTTCGTAATTTCTAATATTTCTACCTGTGTTTCTTACTAAGTTATTGCTATCTGCTGGGCCAGAGTTTGGTGCAGCTTGTCTTGGTGCAGTATAAATAGTACTAGGAAAATTGTTTAAAAAATCTTCGTCTTGTTCTGTACCAGCATCATAAACACCAATTTTGCTTGTAATGTCTCCTGTAGTTGGTGTACTACCTTCCCAAAGTTTAATACCTCTAGAGTCTGTTCCAAAAAACCAGTCGTTAGATTGTGCAAACATATTTGCAAAACTTAAATACGTGCCTTGTGTGGCTTTAAAGTCTACTGTAAAAGTTTGCCCTGTTTGTGTAAGTGGAGCATCGCCAATCTTTTTAACGTTTAAATAGTTAATAGCGTTTCTTAGCTTTAATCTAAATGTTGTTGGTTGCACTTCTACAGGTTGTTCAACTTGTACATTTAAGTTTTCATTATCATTACAAGATGTAAATGCTAATGCTGATAAAAGGGCTAGTGATAAAATTTTTGTTTTCATTTTTGTTATTTTAAAATTATGTTTTAATTTTTTTGATTGCTTAGTGGCAGAAATTTAAAAAACATTACCAACAAAGGGCTTAAACACAATTAAGCGGAAAATAAACAGGTTAAAAAGGAAAAAAAAGAGGGTTAAAAGGAAAGAAAGTTAGTAAAATAAATAGCAAAAATAGATTACAACGAATTAGATTATGCTTTGGGTAAAAAAATAGCATACAATTCTAAAAAAAAATCAATTTCTAAAAAGAGGTGTAGATGGTTTTAGCGTAAAGAAACTTATTTTTTACAAAATTAATGAGTACTGTATAACATAATCTGCCTAAAATAAAACTATTGTAAAAGTAACTAGCCCAATTAGTTGTTATAATTGAGCTAGTTTGTAATTAATTTGTTTTTATAAAGTTTAAAGATTAAACTTTATACCTTGTGCAAGTGGTAATTCATCTGAATAATTAATAGTATTGGTTTGTCTTCTCATATATACTTTCCAAGCATCAGAGCCAGATTCTCTACCACCACCAGTTTCTTTTTCACCACCAAAAGCACCACCAATTTCTGCACCAGAAGTTCCAATATTTACGTTGGCAATACCACAATCTGATCCTGCATAAGACAAGAATTTTTCTGCTTCTTTTAATTCATTCGTCATAATTGCAGAAGACAAACCTTGTGCAACTCCGTTTTGTTGTGTTATTGCATTTTCAACGCCACCATTATATTTTAATAGATATAAAATAGGTGCAAAAGTTTCTTGTTGTACTATTTTAAAATCATTTTTAGCTTCAATAATTGTTGGTTTTACATAGCAACCAGACTCATAAGCTTCACCATTTAAAACGCCACCTTCAACTAATACATTTCCACCTTCTTGTTTTGCATTTTCTATAGCAGCTAAATACGTATTTACAGCAGCTTTATCAATTAAAGGCCCCACATGATTGTTTTCATCTAAAGGATTCCCAATTTTTATTTGTTTGTAAGCGCCAACAATGGCATCTCTTACCTTATCATAAACAGATTCATGTATAATTAATCTTCTTGTAGATGTACAACGTTGTCCACAAGTGCCAACAGCGCCAAAAACAGCTCCAGGAACCACCACTTTTAAATCTGCAGTTGGTGTAATAATTATGGCATTATTACCACCCAATTCTAATAAAGATTTACCAAAACGTTGTGCAACAGTAGCACCTACAATTCTTCCCATTCTAGAAGATCCTGTTGCAGACACTAGCGGAATTCTAGTATCATTTGTCATAAACTCACCAACTTTATAATCGCCATTTATAATACAAGAAATACCTTCTGGTAAATTGTTGTTTGCCAATACTTCTGCAATAATATTCTGACAAGCAACTGCACACAAAGGGGTTTTTTCTGATGCTTTCCAAACACAAACATCACCACAAATCCATGCTAAAGCAGTGTTCCAAGCCCAAACAGCAACCGGAAAATTAAATGCAGAAATAATACCAACTACACCAATTGGGTGCCATTGTTCTCGCATTACATGGCCAGGTCTTTCAGACGGAATGGTTTGACCGTTTAATTGGCGAGATAAACCTACAGCAAAATCACAGATGTCTATCATTTCTTGTACTTCCCCTAAACCTTCTTGGTAAGATTTTCCCATTTCATAGGAAACCAATTTGCCCAAAGGTTCTTTTAAATCTCTTAGTTTATTACCAAATTGGCGCACAATTTCGCCTCTTTGAGGCGCAGGAATATCTCTAAACGTTTTAAAGGTTTTTGTGGCAGATGCCATAACCTTTTCGTAATCTTCTTTTGTGGTTGTTTTTACTTTACCAATCAATTTACCGTTTACAGGCGAGTAACTTGCTATAATTTCTCCGTTAGAAAAATTGTTTTTACCAGTTGATGTTCCATTATTTATATCTCGTAAGCCTAGTTTTTGTAAAGCTTCTTTAATTCCAAAATCTATCATTTTGCAGTGCTATTTTAATTGTATAAATTAGAGGTTCTAAATTACGAATAATTAGATAAGTTTTACACCATGAAAAATACCATCTACTTAATTTTAACTTTTTTTATTTTTATAGGATGCAAGTCAGAAACAGCAACCAATACTTCATCAGAAAAAACAGCAACCCAAACCAATAATTTTGCCATAATTATACATGGTGGTGCAGGTACTATTTTAAAGAAAAATATGACCGATGAAAAGGAGAAAGCTTATCAACAGAAACTTACAGAGGCTATAAAAATTGGGCATACTATTTTAAAAAATGGAGGCACAAGCCAAGAAGCCGTTATAAAAACCATACAAGTTATGGAAGAATCGCCATTATTTAATGCGGGTAAAGGTGCTGTTTTTACGCATGAAGAAACCAATGAATTAGACGCATCTTTTATGGTTGGAAAAACCTTAAATGCGGGCGCAGTTGCAGGAGTTACCAATGTAAAAAGTCCAATTGAGTTGGCTGTAAAGGTTATGACAGATTCTGACCATGTAATGTTGTCTGGTAAAGGAGCATCAATTTTTGCCAAAGAAAAGGGGTTAGAAATTGTAGATCCTACTTATTTTTATACAGAAAAACGTTTTCAATCTTTACAAAGAATTAAAAATAGAAATAAAACGCAGCTAGATCATGATGATAAAAAAGCCGCTTTTTATGATGCAGATATTAAAAATGCAAAATTTGGTACTGTAGGTTGTGTGGCTTTAGATAAAAATGGAAATATTGCTGCAGGAACTTCTACAGGAGGAATGACCAACAAACGTTGGGGAAGAATTGGAGATGCTCCAATAATTGGTTCTGGAACCTATGCAAATAATAAAACTTGTGGTGTTTCTTCTACAGGTTGGGGCGAGTATTTTATAAGAAGTCAAGTAGCTTATGATATTTCTGCACAAATGGAATATCAACAAAAAAGTTTAAAAGAGGCTACTGCAGACGTTATACAGAATAAGTTAACCAAACTTGGAGGTACAGGTGGTGTAGTTGCTTTAGATAAAAACGGAAATATGGCTTTTGAGTTTAATACTGCAGGAATGTATAGAGCTTCTATGAACGATAAAGGTGATTTGGTTGTTAAAATTTACAAAGAATAAATCAACCATACTTTAGGCATTGGTATTAAATCTAAATAGGTATTTTCAGACTTTATTTTTTTCTTTAAACCCAATCTAGAAATTTGTGGAATAGATAAATTGGTATTGTTGCGTTTGTTTATCAAGTCTAAAACTTCTTGTATTGTTCTCTGTGTGCACAAAACTAAGCTGTTCATCATTGCATTAGATTCTTTTTCTAGGTCGTAAAAATCTACAAAATAACAAGGTTTGTTATCTTTATAAATTACCCATTGGTGGTGTTTTTTTATAGGAAGTTCTACAACTTTTTTAAGACCAAATAAGGTGCTATGGGTATTTTTTTTAATTACTACAAAGGTGTTTTTTAAGCGAGTTTTCTTCATCTTTTTTTGTTAAGAGCTTTAATTTTCTCGTTAAAACAAAAATTAGAAAAAGTAAAAGTTTGTTGCTATAAGTCTTATTTTTGTAACTCACTTATGACAGATAAAATTTTTAGCATACAAAATCCTCAAGAGTTTGAAACAATTGCTTTAGCCGTTTTTAAACATCAGTTTAAACATAACAAAGCATACCGTTCCTTTTGCACTTTAATTAATGTATATGCTTCTGATGTTACCAAAGTAGAAGAAATTCCGTTTTTACCAATTCAATTTTTTAAAAGCAGGCCAGTGCTTTCATCAACAGAAAAAATACAAGAAACCTTTACAAGTTCTGGTACAACAGGCAGTGTAACTAGTAAACATTTGGTTACAGATATTAATGTCTATAAAAAAAGTTATTTAAGAGGATTTGCACATTTTTATGGCAATATAGAAGCGTATGTTGTGTTGGCATTATTGCCCAATTATTTAGAGCGCAAAGGTTCTTCTTTGGTTTTTATGGTTGATGATTTAATACGAAAAACTAAAAATATAGAAAGTGGCTTTTTTCTTGATAATTTACAAGAATTGAGCAAAAAACTAGAAGAATTAGACAAAAAAGGACAAAAAGTACTCTTAATTGGGGTTTCTTTTGCATTATTAGATTTGGTAGAAATGCAAAAATTCAACCTAAAAAACACCATAATTATGGAAACTGGTGGAATGAAAGGTAGAAGAAAAGAATTGGTAAGAGAAGAATTGCATGGTATTTTACAAAACGGCTTTGGAGTAAGTGAAATTCACTCAGAATACGGAATGACAGAACTACTAAGTCAAGGATATTCTAAAGGAAACGGAATTTTTAAAACTCCACCTTGGATGCAGATTTGCACGCGAGATACAGAAGATGCGTTAACTATAAATCCTGCAGGAAAAAATGGCGGAATTAACGTAATAGACCTTGCCAACTATAATTCTTGCAGTTTTATTGCTACGCAAGATTTAGGAAAAGTACACAAAAACGGTACATTTGAAATTATTGGACGTTTTGATAATTCTGATATAAGAGGCTGTAATTTAATGGTTTTATAGTTTTTTTATATCAAACAATAAAAAATTGAAATACATATAACTTCTTTTTTATTGTAAGGATATTCTATTTTTAAACACTAATTTAAAATAGAAATCGAAATGAAAAAATTACTTACAATTTTAGTATTCACTATTACTGCCAATTTGTTGGCACAAGAATATAATATTCAAAACGGTTATATGGCTCAAGGTTTTGATGTGGTATCTTATTTTTCTAATACGGCTGTTGAAGGTAAAAAACAGTACACAACCACTTATAATGGTGTAAAATTTAAATTTGTATCACAAAAAAATTTAAATGCTTTTAAAAGCAACCCAACTAAATATATGCCACAATGTGGCGGATATTGCGCGTATGCTGTAGCTACAAGAACAGAACGTAAAGAAATAGACCCCGAATATTTTGAAATTAGAGATGGTAAATTATACCTTTTTTACAACGCTTGGTTTTTTAATAAAAAAGAAAGCTGGTTAGAAGAAAATCCGGAGAAATTAAAAGTAGAAGCAGCAAAAAACTGGGAAGTACTAAAAAACAAGAAAGATTAAACATGAGAAACATAACCTTAGTTTTATTGTTTGTTGTAACTGGTGTTTTTGCCCAAAAACAAAACTATAATTTAAAAAAAGGTTACGTTGCAGAAGGCTATGATGTTGTTGCTTATTTTGCAAACACAGCAATACAGGGCAATAAAAAATACAGCACAACTTTTGATGGAGTGCAGTTTAAATTTGCGTCTAAAGAAAATTTAGAAGCCTTTAAAAAGAATCCTAAGAAATATGTGCCTGCTTATGGTGGTTATTGTGCTTATGCAATTGGTGCAAAAGCTGAAAAAGTAAGCATAAACCCAAAAACATTTGAAATAAGAGATGGTAAATTATATCTGTTTTATAATTCTTGGGGAATAAATACCTTAGATATGTGGCAAAAAGAAGGTGCTGCACAGCTAAAAGAAAAAGCAGACAAAAACTGGTTAAACATCATCAACAAATAAGTTGATTCTCTATATGCAAAAGCCACATTAGTATTTAAATGCTAATGTGGCTTTTCTCTTTATTGTAAATTTAATATTACGCTACAACTAGTAGGTAATATGTTTTTTTACCACGTTGTAATAAAACGTATTTATTGGCAATTAAATCTGCTTCTGTAATTGTAAAATCTTCTTTAACCTTCTCTTTATTTACAGAAATTGCATTTTCTTTTAAAGCTCTTCTTGCATCTCCATTAGACTTTAAAAAGTTGGTTTTTGCGGCTAAAGCCCCAATCATATCTAAACCATCTGCAACATCACTTTTAGCAACGGTAGCTTGTGGTACACCATCAAAAACATCTAAAAACGTTTGTTCGTCTAAAGATTTTAAATCTGTAGCTGTACTTTTTCCAAACAAAATATTAGACGCTTTTAACGCATTTTCATAAGCATCTTTACCATGTGTAAGTGTGGTTACTTCTTCACCTAATTTTTTTTGTAACAAGCGCAAATGCGGATTCTCTTTATGCTCTGCAATTAAATTTTCTATAGTTTCTTTAGCTAAAAACGTAAACTTTTTAATAAAGTTTTCTGCATCTTCATCAGAAGAGTTTAACCAATATTGGTAAAATTTGTAAGGCGACGTTCTATCTGCATTAAGCCAAACATTACCACCTTCTGTTTTTCCGAATTTTGTACCATCTGCTTTGGTAACCAAAGGCACTGTAATTGCGTAGGCTTTACCTTGGGCTTTTCTCCTAATTAATTCTGTACCTGTAGTAATATTTCCCCATTGGTCTGAACCACCCATTTGTAGCATGCAATTTTTCTCTTTGTACAAATGATAAAAATCGTAGCCTTGAAACAATTGGTAGGTAAACTCTGTAAAACTCATTCCTACAGAAGATTCTGAACTTAAACGTTTTTTTACAGAATCTTTGGCCATCATGTAATTTACAGTAATGTGTTTTCCTGTATCTCTTACAAAATCGATTAATGAAATGTCTTTCATCCAATCGTAATTGTTTACCAATTCTGCTTTGTTTTCTGCATTGCCATCAAAATTTAAAAAACGCTCTAAATTTTCTCGAACACCTGCAATATTTTTTGCTAAAGTAGCTTCATCTAACAAATTTCTTTCGGCAGATTTTCCAGAAGGATCACCAACCATACCAGTTGCACCACCAATTAAAGCAATTGGGTTATGGCCTGCGTTTTGAAAATGCTTTAAAATAAAAATTTGTACCAAACTACCAATATGTAGAGAGTCTGCAGTAGGATCAAAACCAATATAACCCGCTGTTTTATTTTTTAGTAAATAGTCTTCTGTATCTGGCATAATATCATGCAACAGTCCTCTCCAGCGTAATTCTTCAACAAAATTTGTCATTATAATACTTTATTTTTTCTATTTTAAAAAGACGAAAGTCAAACTGAGCTTGTCGAAGTTGTTTTTCAAATTAATCGTTTGAATTATCCATTTTCGACAAAGGCAATCTGACATTTTTAACAATTAAATAATTGTTATTTTGATTTGACAAAGATAAACTTATCAACCAAAAAACCATAACTTAGCAGTATGATTTTAGTTACAGGAGCAACAGGTTTAGTAGGCGCACATTTACTGTATCATTTGGTTAAAAATGATGAAAAAGTACGTGCAATTTACCGTTCTGAAATTAAAATAGAAGCCGTTAAAAAAGTGTTTGCTTATTACAAGAGTGATGTTATTTTAGCTCGTAAAAATAGTAAAAGAACAAAATTTTGAGTTTGAAAACGATTAAGACATATAAATTAAGAGGCAGTTAATTTTATAAATTTTCCATAAAAATTTATAAAAAAACATCAATTTAGTTTCAAATATTTAATGTAAGCTTTATTTTTACATTTCTAATTTTCAAACAGATATGTGCAAAAGAACTACTATTATTTTATTATTTTTCATTAACATTTTAATCGGGTACGCACAAGTGCCAGAAAAGTTAAGTTACCAAGCTGTAATTAGAGACTTTGCAAATAACCTTGTTGCAAACCAAGATGTTGGTATTCAGGTTAGTATTCTTAAAAACGGAACTCCAGATACTTCAGTTTATGCAGAAACACATGCTATACTTACCAATGCAAATGGGCTTATTTCGTATAAAGTTGGCGAAGGTACTGTTGTAAGTGGAAATTTTGCTAGCATAGATTGGGCTGATGGGACTTATTCTATAAAAACAGAAACAGACCCAGCAGGAGGTACAAATTATAGCATTACGGCAACAAGTTCTTTTACAAGCGTACCTTATGCTCTGCAAGCAAAAACGGCAACCAACCTTGGTGCAGATGCTTCAGCGTCTTTAAACCCATCAAAATGTAATTGCGATGCTTATATAATTCCATATATTCCATATGGACCACAGGTTGCAAGTTCTATTCGTGTAACTAACACGCCTGCAAGTTGGTTTGGCCCAAACGCCCCTATTGTTGGAGATTCCGAAATAAGGGTAGAAGCTATAGATGAAGAAGGAAATATTTATACTTCTAATAATATTATAGGAATAGCAGAAGTAGGTAAAGTTACAGACATTTCAACAGAATTGTTTGCTTTTATAGTTGAAAATGGAAATGATGTTTCTAGAAATGTTAAAATTTCTTTTAAAATTACATTAAGTAACCCACAATATGCATTTATCAACGCTACATTTAATGTAAGAGATGATAGAGTTAATTTAGACGTACAATGTATTCGATTTTAAAAAAAAATAGCAAATGAAAAATTGGCTCTTAACGTTATTTTTTTTCTTGTTTGTACAATTCTTATTTTCACAAGAAGTAATTTCTGCTTCATTTGGGGTCGCTTCAGATGCTGGTGGAAGTTTAGAATATACAGTAGGGCAAGTATTTTATCAGGAAAATACTGGAACTGGTAATTTTTCTGTAACAGAAGGCGTGCACCAACGTCATGAAATAGTAAATTATATTTATGATGATTTTTGGTTTCCAAAAAATCCAAACGGTATTTCTTTAGGAGAAGATAATATTTTTGTGGAATTTGGTAACGTATCTATAACTAGTAATACTTCTTGTGATACTTTATCTATTAATGCAGGTTCATCACTTACAATAGAAACTGGCGTTCTTTTATTTGCTGATAAAACAATATTAAATTCTAATTCTCAATCTTATTCTAGTATGATTGCAAAGGGCCTTTTACTAGGCCCAATAGAATACAACCGATTTGTTGCTAAAGTAGGTCCTGTAGGAAGTAACGATTTAATTTCTAGCCCCATATTAGCTCAAAATTTTGGCGATTTTGCATTGGATAATCCAAATCTAGCATCATCTGGTACAATTAGAGCTTTTGCGCCATATAATACCAATACAGGAGCATATGAAAATTTTGATGTTAGTGTAAACTTTGATACCAATATCGATTCAGGAAAAGGTTATAGAGTAGCAACAACAGATGGAAGTAATTTAAAATTTAGTGGTTTTGCTCCAAATGCAGAAATTAGTATTAGACTCTTAGATGCTAGTCTTGGAGGCGCTTGGAATCTTATTGGTAATCCCTATCCAGCCTATTTAGACTTTGAAAGTTTTTTTAATGAAAACAAAGATCAGTTTGAGGGAAATGGTGGTTTTCAAGCCATTTATGGTTATGATGGAGATGCATCTGATGGTTGGACAGTTTGGAATTTAGCAACAATAGCAGACACAGATATTACAGAGCTAATAGCGCCTGGTCAAGCTTTTTTTGTAAAATCTAAAATAGATGGAGGAAGAGTTAGCTTTAAAAAGTCTATGCAAAGAATTGGCAATGCAGATGATTTTATAGTAGGTAAATCAGAAGAGAATAATATTGCATACAGTACAATTGAGTTGTCATCATCTAAAAAGTCTACTTCAACTTCTATTTATTTTATAGAAGGCACTACAAAGGGTTTAGATTCTGGTTATGATGCTTCTTTGTATTCAAACCAATCAGCAAGTTTATCTATTTATTCAGAGTTACCTTCTAACCCTAGTAGTTTACAACTTGCAATACAGAGTTTACCCTATAAATCTCTAGGAGAACAAAAGATACCTTTGGGAATAAAAAGTGCTGTAGATGATAAATTAACAATAGATTTAGATGCTAAAAAGTCTAAAATTCCAGATGATATTAGTGTTTTTTTAGAGGATAAAGTAAACGGGACTTTTACAAACTTAAAAAAATCCAATTACTCTTTTTTATACACTAGTAATTTGGCAGTAAAAAATCGTTTTTTCTTACATTATGGTAGTTCTACACTATCTGTAGATGACTTAAAATTAGATGAGAATATCCAAGTAATATCGCTTCAATCAAAAAAAGAACTTCTAATAAAAGGAGATTTACATAAAAACGCAACTGTAAAAATTTATGATGTTAGTGGTAAAAATGTTCTTCAAAAAAACATAGATAATCTACAAAATGAACTTTCAATAAATCTATCAAAATTAAATACTGGCATCTATTTTGTATTGATTTTTAATGATGAAAAGTTTACGTATAAAAAAATAATTATTAATTAAATACAGTAAATAGTTATGACAAAATTTGAGGATGAAGATTTTATAACAAGGAAGGAGGCTGTAAAAAAATTAGGTAAATACGCAGCTTTAACTTCATTAGGTACTTTTATTATTTTGAACCCTAAACGCTCTCAAGCGCAATCTGTACCTCCAAATGCTGGTGGCGATCCATTTTAAGTTGAAACAAATAATAAAATCAGTTTGCGGTAAATTTACTTTTTTATAACAGAAATTAAATTTTCTCATAAAAGCTCTTCTAGTTTCTTAATTCGATTTTAGAAAGTTGGCTTTTGCCACCAAAAATCCAATCAAATCTAAGTCTTCTGAAACAACCTTATAAAAACAGAGACTTATGTTATATCAACAAAAAACATTAAAAAATTGATATTACTCGAAAGATTTTAAGTTGTTTACAGTATTTTTTTCAATAAAATGAGTTGTATGTGCTTTATTAGATTCTCTTTTTGTAATTTTTTTCATCAATTATTAATAGGATTAAACCTTTTGAAACCCGAAACTTATCAACCAAAAAACCATAACTTAGCAGTATGATTTTAGTTACAGGAGCAACAGGTTTAGTAGGCGCACATTTACTGTATCATTTGGTTAAAAATGATGAAAAAGTACGTGCAATTTACCGTTCTGAAATTAAAATAGAAGCTGTTAAAAAAGTGTTTGCTTATTATACAGAAGATACTAGTTTAATAGAAAAAGTAGAGTGGTTTAAAGCAGATATTACAGAAGTACCAGCTATGATACCTGCTTTTATTGGTGTAAAAACACTTTATCATTGTGCAGCTTTTATTTCTTTTAGCCCTAAAGATTATAGAGAAATGCGGAAAGTTAATATACATGGTACTGCAATTCTTGTAAACTTGGCTATAGATGCAAAGGTGAATAAAATGTGTTATGTAGGTTCTATAGCGTCTGTTGGAGATTCTTTAAATGGAGCTTTAATTACAGAAGAAAACGAGTGGAATAAAGAAGCAGACAATAGTGGTTATTCTATTACTAAATTTGGTGGCGAAATGGAAGTTTGGCGCGCAAGCCAAGAAGGTGTTGCAGTTGTAATTGTAAATCCTGGTGTTATTTTAGGCAGTGGTTTTTGGCAAACAGGTTCTGGCAAGTTGTTTACCCAAGTGTATAATGGTTTTAGGTATTACACAGAAGGAATTACGGGTTTTGTTGGTGTAAAAGACGTGGTAAAGGCCATGATTTTGCTTACCAATTCTAATATAAAAAACGAACGTTTTATTTTAGTAGCAGCAAATAAAACCTATAAAGATGTTTTGTTTGCTATTGCAGATGCGTTTCGTAAAAAAAGACCATCAACAAAAATAAAATCGTGGCAAACTGCAATTTTGTGGCGTTTTTCTGCCTTTGCAAGCAAAATTACTGGTGTACAGCCTTTATTAAGTAAATATTCTGCAAGAAGTGCCCATTCAGTTTCTAAATATTCATCAGAAAAAATAGAAAAAGCTATTGATTTTCAATTTGAAGAAATTGAAAATACAATAGCTGAAACTTGTGAAAATTACCAATAAAATTGAATTAATTTGCGGCGCTAACCAAAGGGTTTTTAATGGAATCTTTTTTATTTGCCAATTTAATTTTTAGGCTGTCTACTTTTTCTTTGGCCAACCTTACCTTTTCTATAGAATCTGTTTTAATAGAATCTCTAATTTGTTGTTTTACTTTAAAACCATCGTTTTTAAGATTTAATTCGTCTTTTGTTTTTTGTAAAATTTCTTTATACAAGTCTATTTTAGACATGTAATAGTAATTACTAATCTCAAATCTTGTGCTATCTATTTTATATTTTTCAAAAACAAAAGCCATGTAATTAATGTCTTTTTGTAAATTTTTATTTTTAATAAATTTTGCACTAGTGGCCACCATCATCTCTTGTAATAAAAGACTCATAGTATCTTTAGGAATCAAGTCTTTTGGCTCTTCAAAAATGGTATTACTTGTGCAAGAAACCAATAAAATTAACGCCAGTAAAAGGGTGGTTTGTAATTTCATTTTATCTATTAAACGTAAGTCTTTTACCTTTTATTTCTTCATTAAATTGGCCATTATTGTACATTAAAACACCATTTACAAAGGTTTGTGTTATGGTAGATGAGAAAGTTGTACCCATAAAAGGAGACCAACCACATTTGTACAAAATATTATCTTTAGCAACAGTTTGTGGTTTGTTAACATCTACTAAAACCAAATCTGCATAATAGCCTTCTTTAACAAAACCTCTTTTTTCTATTTGAAATAATTTTGCAGGATTATGACTCATTTTTTCCACTAGTTTTTCAATAGGAATAACGCCTTCTTTTACTTTTTCTAATAAGGCTAAAACGGCATGTTGCACTAAAGGGCCACCACTTGGCGCATTAAGGTATTTGTTGTTTTTTTCTTCTAAAGTATGTGGCGCGTGGTCTGTAGCTAGTACATCTATTCTATCATCTAACAAGGCTTTCCAAAGACCTAATCTGTCTTTTTCTGTTTTTACTGCTGGGTTCCACTTAATATGGGTTCCTTTGGTTTCATAATCAGCATCATTAAACCATAAATGGTGCACACAAACTTCTGCTGTAATTTGTTTTTCTTCTAACGGAATATCGTTTCTAAACAAATTGGTTTCCTTTGCTGTAGAAATATGAAAAATATGAATTCTTGCACCTGTTTTCTTTGCCAATTCCACAGCTTTAGAAGACGAGATATAACAAGCCTCTTCACTTCTAATAATTGGGTGGTATTTTAACGGAATGTCTTCTCCGTATTTTGCTTTAAATTCTGCAGTATTTTTTTTAATTGTGGCTTCATCTTCACAATGCAAAGAGATAATCATTTTTGTAGAAGAAAATATTTTTTCTAGTACTTCTACATCATCTACCAACATATTTCCTGTAGAAGAGCCTAAAAATAATTTAATACCGGCTACTTTTTTTGGATCTGTTTTTAGTAATTCTTCTAAGTTATTATTGGTACCACCAAACATAAACGAGTAGTTGGCGTAAGAAGTTTTAGCAGCAATTTCAAATTTCTTTTCTAAAAGTGTTTGGGTTGTTGCTTGTGGTATGGTATTGGGTTGTTCTATGAAAGTTGTAATTCCGCCAGCCACTGCAGCTTTACTTTCTGTGGCAATATTTGCTTTGTGGGTTAAACCGGGTTCTCTAAAATGTACTTGGTCGTCTATAAAGCCAGGTATTAAGTATTTACCTTCTGCATTTACAGTTTCTATATTTTTTGGATTAGTAATGGTAGTAGCAACTTTTGCTATCATACCGTTTTCTATTAAAACATCTCCTTTAAAAGATTTTTTCTCGTTTACTATAGTAGCACTTTTAATTAGGTAAGAATTTTTCATTTTTGTACTTTTTACTTCAATTTAAAAATGAAGTTTTTAGGTTAATTAGTTTTAGTTAAGCGTATAATTGAAGTGTGTTTATTTTAATTTTTAAAGTTTTGTATTAGCTATTTTAAAACAATTGCCTATTTATTTTGATAAACCATTTAAACGCATTTTTATAACACCAAATAAAGCTTCTGAAACAATATTTCCACTCATTTTAGAGGTGCCTAAGTCTCTATCTGTAAACACTACAGATACTTCTTTTATGGTAAATTTATGTTTCCAGGCTTTAAATTTCATTTCTATTTGAAACGCGTAACCCACAAATTTAATTTTGTCTAAGTTTATAGTTTCTAGTACTTTTCTTTTCCAACAGACAAAACCAGCAGTAGTGTCAAACAAGGGTATTCTAGTAATAAAACGCACATATTTAGAGGCAAAGTAAGAGAGTAATAATCTCTTTATATCCCAATTAACCACGTTTACTTGGTTGTTTACGTACCTAGAGCCAACAGAAACATCTGCATTTTCTTTTGCGCAAGCATTGTATAAGCGAACCAAATCTTTGGGGTTATGAGAAAAATCTGCATCCATTTCTATAATATACTCGTAATTTTTGGCTAGCGCCCATTTAAAACCATGAATATATGCAGTACCTAAACCATCTTTTCCTGTTCTTTTTTCTATAAAAAGTTGGTTAGCAAACTCAGGTATTAATTGCTCTACAATGGTTGCAGTTCCATCAGGTGAATTATCATCTACAATTAAAATGGCAAACTTTTTTTCTTCCTTAAAAACAGCTCTAATAATGGATTCTATGTTTTCTTTTTCGTTGTAAGTAGGTATAATTACTAAACTGTCTGACATAAATTAAATTTCATGTGGTAAGAATACAAATATACATTTTTTAATTACTAATTTTGTGTTAATCTTAGTAAACAACCAAAGTGCAGGCAATAGAAAAAATAGTGTTACATACCAATTGGGTTCCCTTAGTTTGGGTAGCTTTAATTGCCGCAATTGCTGTATTAAAAATTTTAGATGCTAACCGTTTAAAAGGCTACGCATTTTCTCTTTTTAATAAAACTTTTATAGAAGATGAAATTGCAGAAAATACTACTTTTTTAAATGTATTTCAAAGCTTAATTTTTATTTTTTCTATAGTAGTTTATGCGCTAAGTTTTAGTTATGTTTTGCATGAATTTACTACATACTTTTCTTTAAGTTTTTATAGCTTTTTGCAGGTTTTTGTACTTACAATGGTATACTTTTTAGTAAAAAAAACTATAGAATCTGCGGTTAGCAGCTTATTTTTAATAAGAAAACAGGTGCGTTTTTATATTGTAAGTAAATATGCCTACCAATATGCAATTGCTTTTTTACTGTTTGTTTTATTTACAATAGTTAAGTTTAGCCCTTTAAAACCAATTGTTTTTGCTTACACAATTCTTTTTTTATTTTTTGCAAAGTTTATTTTTCTGGTAGTAAACAACAAAAAGCTGATTTTTAGCAAGTTGTTTTATTTTATTTTGTACATTTGCGCTCTTGAAATAGCACCGCTATTTATACTATTTAAATTGTTGCTTTAAATTAAATACCGAAAGTTTATGAAAGTGAAAACTATTCTAGTATCGCAACCAGCACCAAAAACAGAAACTTCCCCTTATTTTGATTTATCTGATAAACAAAAAGTGAAGATAGATTTTAGATCTTTTATTCATGTAGAAGGTATTCCTGTTAAGGAAATTAGAAATCAAAAAATAGATTTTAAAGATTTTACTGCTATTATTTTAACAAGTAGAAATGCAGTGGATTACTTCTTTAAAATTGCAGAAGAAATGCGTTTTAAAGTGCCAGATGACATGAAGTATTTCTGCCAGTCTGAAGCTGTAGCTTATTATTTACAAAAGTATGTAGTTTACAGAAAACGTAAAATTTATGTTGGTAACAGAACGTTTCCAGATTTAATTAAGCTCATTAAAAAGCACAAAACAGAAAAGTTTTTACTACCAAGTTCAGATAAATTAAAGCCTTTGGTACCAGAAGAGTTAGATAAACTGGGCATACAATGGAAACGTTTAGATTTGTACAGAACAGTAATTAGCGATTTGTCTGATTTAGAGAATGTTTTTTATGACGTTTTGGTGTTTTTTAGTCCTTCTGGAATAGAATCTTTGTTACACAATTTTCCAAAATTTAAGCAAAATAACACTAGAATTGCTGCTTTTGGTAATACTACCGTAAAAGCGGTTACAGATGCTGGTTTTAAGTGCGATATACAAGCACCTGCACCAGAAACACCTTCTATGACCATGGCTTTAGAGAGATATATTAAAACCGTAAATAAAAAGTAAGTTTTACTTTTTTATAATGCTATTAAAAACCCAAGTGAAAGCTTGGGTTTTTTTGGTTTTACGGCTTTTAAAAAGTAAATTCGCTCAAAGTATATACTTTGTAATACACAAAACATTAAATATTAAATGAAGAGAGTTGAGGTTGTAGCAGGAATAATTACTTATGGTGAATGGATTTTATGCGTGCAAAGAGCTGAAAACAAGTTGCAATATATTTCAAATAAGTTTGAATTTCCTGGAGGTAAAATTGAGATAGGCGAAACAAAAAGAGAAGCTTTAGAAAGAGAATTGATTGAAGAGTTAAACATAACACCAAAAATAAAAGAATTGTATCTTTCTGTTGTGTATAAATATCCTGATTTTGAACTTACAATGCATAGTTTTTTGTGTGATGTAATTACTCAAAATATTACATTAAACGAACACATTTCTTATAAGTGGTTAAAAAGAGAAGAGTTAAATAAATTAGATTGGGCTGCTGCAGATTTACCTATTGTAAAGAAACTGATGAATAATGATTGAAGATTTTAAAGAAAATTTCAGAAAAAGTCTTGATACTGGTTTTGTTGATAAACAAATACCTTCAGAAGTATTATACAGGCCTAAATTATTAATTAATAAAAAAGAGCCAAATGAAAAGGTGCTTTCTACTTTAATTCAAGAATTAAACTATTGTGAAGAGTTTTATATTTCTGTTGCTTTTGTTACTTCTGGTGGTATTGCTGTTTTATTTAATACACTTCTAGAATTAGAAAGACGGAAAGTTAAAGGAAAGGTTTTAGTTTCTCAATATTTAAACTTTACCCAACCAGAAGCGTTAAAGAAAATTTTAAATTTTAAGAATATTGAACTTAAAATAGCGACTAAGAGTAATTCTCATGCAAAAGGTTATATTTTTAAAAAATCAAATTATTATAATGTTATAATTGGAAGTAGTAATTTAACTTCAACAGCTTTAAAATTGAATAAAGAATGGAATTTAAAAATTTCAGGTTTACATTCAAGTGAAATTGCAAATAGTGTGTTGTCAGAATTTGAATCTGATTTTAGTGAAGGAACTATAGTTAACGATGATTATATTTCTGAATATGAAATTATTTACAATAAAGCTAAACTTTCAAAAAAACTAAATGAAGAAATTGGTATTGATAAAAATATTGAGCCAAATCAAATGCAAGCTGAAGCTTTACAAAATTTAGCAATTCTTCGAGAAGAACAAAAATCAAAAGCTTTAATTATTTCAGCGACAGGTACAGGAAAAACGTATCTATCTGCCTTTGACGTAAAAGCTTTTAAACCTAAAAAGTTGTTATTTGTAGTTCATAGATTAAATATTGCAGAGAAAGCTTTACAAACTTTTAAAAAAATATTTAAAAAGGAAACTTTCGGTTTATATTCAGGTAATAAAAGGGATTTAGATGCAGATTTTATATTCTCAACAATTCAAACAATTTCTAGAGAAGACCATTTATCTAAATTTAAGAAAGACCATTTTGATTATATTATAATTGATGAATCGCACAGATCTGGTGCAGATTCATATTTACGTTTGATTGAATATTTTGAGCCCAAGTTTTTATTGGGAATGACTGCAACACCAGAACGTACTGATGGAAATGATATTTTTACTTTATTCGACCATAATATAGCTTATGAAATTCGCTTAAATCGAGCTATGGAAGAAGGCATGCTTTGTGAATTTCATTATTATGGTATTACAGATATAAAAGTAAATAACGAGCTTTTAGAAAATACAAAAGATTTTACTCTTTTGGCAAGTGATGAAAGGGTTTCTAAAATTATTGAAAAAGCAAAATTATATGGCAGTTATAATGGTATAATAAGAGGTTTAGTCTTTTGTTCACGAAATGCAGAGGCAAAACTTTTATCTAAAAAATTTAATGAATTTGGTTACAAAACAATTGCACTTTCAGGAGACAATTCAGAAGAAGAAAGGAAAAAAGCCATCGAACTTTTAGAGTCTGATAATATAAACGAAAAGTTAGATTATATTTTTACAGTTGATATTTTTAATGAAGGGATTGACATACCAAAGATTAATCAAATATTAATGATAAGGCCAACAGAATCTGCAATAATATTTGTGCAGCAACTTGGACGTGGTCTTAGAAAAGTAGAAGGAAAAGACTTTTTAACTATTGTAGATTTTATTGGAAATCATAAAAACAATTATTTAATACCTATTGCTTTATATGGTGACACTTCTTTTAATAAAGATACGTTAAGAAAATTAATTTCAGAAGGAAGTAAGGTAATACCAGGTTCTTCAACAATTAATTTTGATGAAATTTCTAAGGAAAAAATCTTTAAATCAATAGATTCTGCTAATATGAGGCTTTTAAGTGATTTAAAGAAAGACTATAATCTTATGAAATATAGATTAGGTCGTGTACCAATGATGGTAGATTTTCTTAAAAATAAATCACGAGACCCTTTTTTATTTGTTAATTATTCTAAGTCTTATTACAATTTTGTTCTTAAAGCAGATAAGGATTTTAATGCTGTTTTAAGTAAAAAGCAAGTTGAACTTTTAGAGCTTTTTTCAAGGGAAATTAATAATGCAAAAAGAGTTGAAGAAAGTTATATTTTAAAATATTTAGTTCAATATTCTAAATTATCAGTTGATAGTTTTAAAACTGAAATTAACAAGAAATATAATTATAATATATCTGATAAAGTTATTGAATCTTGCATTAACAATTTGAATTTTAGATTTGTAAGAAAGAGTGAAAATATTATAAATAAAGAAAATGATTTTTTAATATTTCACAACGATTTTTTAACACATTTAGAACAAGAGTATTTTCAAAAGTTCTTCACTGATTCTATAGAGTACTCTTTAACAACATTTAATACTAATTATAATAAAGAGTTATTTAAAAATGGTTTATTACTATTTAATAAATATAGTCGAAAAGATGTTTGCAGACTATTAAATTGGGATTTAGACATAAGTGCAACAGTTTATGGATATCGTACAAGAGATAATATAACGCCTTGTTTTGTAACATACCACAAGTCTCACGAAATTGAAGATTCAATTAAGTATAATGACTATTTCATCAATCCTTCAGTTTTTGCATGGGAATCTAGGTCAAACAGAAAACTTGGTAGTGATGAAATTCAAAATGTAATTAAATCTGAAAGGATTTTACTTTTCGTTAAAAAAGAAGACGCTGAAGGAACTGATTTTTATTTTATGGGAGATTGCAGTATCATACCCAATTCAATTGAACAAGCAACAATGGATGATGGAAGAACACCAATTGTTCATTTTAAATTTAAATTAGATAAGCCTGTGAACGAAGATTTGTATAATTATATTACTTCAAATAACAGTTCTGACACAAGAGAAATTGAGGTTGTTAAGGATTTAGTTGAAGAGAAAACTATTGAAAAAACATTTACAATTCCATTCTACGATTTCTATGCAGCAGCAGGGAATTTTAGTGACATGCAATCTGAAAAATCATTTTCTCAATTAGAAGTGCCAGAAAAATATACTTTAAATTCAGATTACTTTGCATGTAAAGTAATTGGAGAATCTATGAATAAAAGAATACCAAATGGTTCTATCTGTATTTTCAAGAAATATTCTGGAGGCTCGCGTTCAGGTAAAATTTTATTAATTGAAAATTTTGACCAACAAGACAGAGATTTTAATTCTGCTTTTACAGTGAAAACTTATGCTAGTCAGAAGAATATTTCTGAAGAAGGATGGGAACATACTGAAATTTTATTAAAACCAAATTCTTTTGATTCTTCTTATCAAGATATTGTTATTGATATAGAAAATGCGAATGAAATGAATATTATTGGTGAGTTTGTAGAGGTAGTTTAGTCTTTAAAAAGAGCTTTTTTTTCTATTGCATCAATTAGATTCGTTTCTTTTTCAAGTTCTGATGACTTTAATTCTTGATAAGTGTCATCAATTTCGTTAACCAAAGAGAATTCATCAAATTCTGCATTATAGAGAATCCTTTTACTACTTCTAACCATACCATTGGCTAAGGAAATATAAAATTCCTCAAAATCACCATTTTTGTTACTCGCTAATTCTTTAAGATGTTCTAAATTTTCAACTCTCATTTTTAGTTTAATTTATTTTTATTCCTAAGCAAACAAAGTAGCAAAAGCCTCTTCAATTTTACCCACTAAAACCAGTTTAATACCATGATTTTTAGAGGTTATTTTATTGTATTTAGAAGCTACAAAACTTTTATAACCTAATTTTTCTGCTTCTAAAATACGTTGGTCTATTTTAGAAACAGGTCTTATTTCGCCTGCTAAACCTACTTCTGCCGCAAAACAAACATTTGGGTTTATAGCAATATCTTGGTTAGAAGATAAAATAGCAGCAACTACAGCTAAATCAATGGCAGGATCGTCTACATTAATACCACCAGTTATGTTTAAAAACACATCTTTTGCGCCCAATTTAAAACCTGCACGTTTTTCTAAAACAGCCAAAAGCATGTTTAAACGCTTTAAATTGTAGCCGGTTGTAGAACGTTGTGGTGTACCATAAACTGCCGTAGAAACCAACGCTTGTATCTCTATCATTAAAGGTCTTATGCCTTCTAAAGTACTGGCAATTGCAGTACCACTTAAATCGGCATCTTTTTTAGAAATTAAAATTTCTGATGGATTGGAGATTTCTCGTAAACCGTTAGACAACATTTCATAAATACCTAATTCTGAGGTAGAACCAAATCGGTTTTTTTGGCTGCGTAAAATTCTGTAGGTGTGGTTTCTATCGCCTTCAAATTGTAACACAACATCTACCATGTGTTCTAAAATTTTTGGTCCTGCAATGTTACCTTCTTTGTTAATATGGCCAATTAATAAAACAGGTGTTGCTGTTTCTTTGGCAAATTTTATAAGTTCTGCACTGGTTTCTCTAATTTGAGAAATGCTACCAGGAGAAGCTTCTATAGCATTGGTATGTAAGGTTTGTATGGAGTCTATTACCAAAACTTCGGGTGCTGTTACTTCTATATTTTTAAAAATTTGTTGGGTGTTGGTTTCCGTTAAAATTAAACAGTTAGAGTTGTTGGCATCTAAACGTTCTGCTCTCATTTTTATTTGAGATTGACTTTCTTCGCCAGAAACATACAACACTTTTTGACTAATATTTAAGGCCACTTGCAACAATAAAGTAGATTTACCAATACCAGGTTCTCCGCCTAAAAGTGTTACAGAACCTTTTACCAAACCACCACCTAAAACAGTATCTAGCTCGTTATTGTTGGTAACTACTCTTTCTTCTGGGTTTAGTTGAATATCCGCAATTTTAAGCGGTTTATTTATGCTTTGTTTTGCGGTTGTGCTTTGTTTCCAAATGCGTTTTTCTTCTTTTTGAATGACTTCTTCTACGATGGTGTTCCATTCTTTACAGGCGCCACATTGCCCAATCCATTTTGCGTGTTGGGTGCCACAATTCTGACAGAAAAAAGTTGTTTTGGTTTTGGCCATGGGTTATGAGTTGTAAAGTTTGAAAGTTTTAATGTTGTAAAGTTACAAAGTTTTGACTTTAGAATTTTATGAAATTTGAATAGAATTGTGCTGTTTTGGTGTTTTGTTATTTTGATTTTAGGTGAAATCTCACAAGATGAGAAAGGTAGTAATTTTAAAGAAAGTAAACATTATGGGATTTTTCACTAGCGTTCGAAATGATATGCGTCCAAAAGTTTTCTGTTAGCCAGCAAGTACTTGCGTTAGTGATTGAAACGGCATCCTTTTTGCTGGGTCCTGAATTTAATTCAGGATCTAGCAAAAAGATATAGTGGAAAGCACGACCACGCTTTTTCGCGTGGTAACGCCCAAATACTATTTATTTTTATTTACTAATGGAAGTAATAAAAAGGCCAAACCTCCAAAAACGATTATCATGACAGTTTGTGCGGTCCACATAATCCAACCAAAAGCGGTGGCAGGTTCTGTGGCAATATTAAATAAAGCTAAAGCACCAGCTACTGCAATAGGGTATAAACCAATACCGCCATTTGTGGCTGCAATGGAAAAGCCGCCGGCTATAAAACCAATTAAAATGCCACCAAAAGGTACGTTTAAACCATTTATTGCTGGTATTGTTGCCCAAAACATGGCTACATACATTACCCAAATAAACACGGTATGAAAAATAAATGCCCACTTATTTTTCATTTTAAATATACTGGTTAAGCCTTCTACCAAACCACTAACAAAGGTTTTAATTTTTAGTAAAAAACCGGTTTTTGCTTTTTTTACAAAGCGAATAAAAACGAAAGCTAATGTTGCTAAAATGGTAAGGCCAATAAAAATTTTAGTTGGGTCGAAGTTTTTGGTTAGCAGTTCCCAAATAAAATCGAATTGTACAAAAAGTGTAATGGCTACAATGCTAAGCATCATTATTAAATCTGCAATTCTTTCTGCTACAATGGTTCCAAACCCTTTTTCGAACGGAATTTTCTCGTAGTTGGTCATTACTGTGGCTCTGGAAATTTCTCCTGCTCTGGGTAAGGCTAAATTTACCAAATACCCTACTAAAACTGCTAAAACACTGTTGGTAAATTTGGGTTTAAAACCTAAAGGTGCCAACATAAACTTCCAACGATAGGCTCTAGATAAATGGCTTAAAATACCAAAGAAAAGTCCAAGAAAAATCCAACTATAATTGGCTTCTTTAAAATAACCAATTAATATTTCTAAAGAGATTTTAGAGAGCGAGTACCAAACTAAAAAACCTCCCAAAACGAGAGGTAATATGGTTTTTAAAATTTTTTTGATGTTCAAAATTAGGTAAGTGTATTGTCTTTTTCGTTAGGAAAAACTAATGATGGTTTAAAGTTTTTTGCTTCTTCAAAATCCATAAATCCGTAAACAATTAGTATTAAAACATCGCCAACGGCCACTCTTCTTGCAGCAGCACCGTTTAAAGTAATTTCTCCACTACCTCTTGGTCCTGGAATTGCGTAGGTTTCTAAACGCTCGCCATTATTGTTGTTTACTATTTGAACGCGTTCGCCTTCTATAATGTTGGCAGCATCCATTAAATCTTGGTCTATGGTAATGCTGCCTATATAATTTAAATCTGCACCTGTAACTTTTACACGGTGGATTTTAGATTTTACTACTTGTACTAACATATTACAAAAATAGGTTTTTTTAGTGAAAAGTTGTTTTAAAAGTTTTTATGCAGACTATTAAAAAAAATGTATTGATTTATTATGAGCTCTCGACTGCGCCCGAACTGAAAATTGATGGTTAAATAAACTAGTTATTTCAAACGAATATTATCTATTAATCTAATTCTACCCGCAAAAACAGCTATAAATGCTCTGTATTTTTTGTTTTTTTCTTTTTTAATGGCAGTTTCTAATGTTTTTTCTTCTGCAATGGTAAAATATTCTAATTCTAATAAAGGATGTTCTTTAAATTTTTTGGTTACCCAAGCTGTAATTTTAGTAGCATTTTCTGTGCCAAATTTCTTTTTGGCTTTTTTTAATATTTTGTAAATAAAAGGAGCAGCGTTTCTGTAGTCTTCTGTAAGTCTCGTGTTTCTAGAGCTCATAGCCAAACCATCTGCTTCTCTAAAAATGGCACAACCTTTAATTTTTACAGGCAAATTATTTTTTTTCACCATTTTTTTGATGATCTGCAATTGCTGAAAATCTTTTTCGCCAAAATACGCTTTGTTGGGTGTTATAATTTCAAATAAAGTTTTTACAATAGTGCCTACGCCATTAAAATGGCCATCTCTAAATTTGCCTTCCATTTGATGCTCTAAACCATCAAAATTAAATTTTTCTGAACTTATATTTGCTGCATAAATTTCTGCTACTGTTGGATGAAACAGTACATCACAAGCTACAGACTTTAACAATTTAATATCGTTTTCTAGCGTTTTTGGGTATTTTTTTAAATCTTCTGCATTATCAAATTGTGTAGGATTCACAAAAATACTAACTACAACAACATCGTTTTTTTGTTTTGCTTTTTTAATAAGAGACAAATGGCCTTGGTGTAAAGCACCCATTGTGGGCACAAAACCAATGGTTTTGTGATTTGTTTTAAGGTTTAAAAGACAGGCTTTTACGTCTTTTTTAAGGTCGAAAATTTTCATAGTTGTAGCATTGCTAAGGTGTGCAAACTTACCATTTTAACACGATATTTACATAAAAATTTGTATTTTCGCAAATCTTACAAAAAGAGTTTGATTTAATGAAGGATAAAAGAATATTATTTGTTTCGTCTGAAGTAGTACCTTACTTGCCAGAAACAGAGTTATCGTCTACTGCATTTAACGCGGCAAAAAATGCACATTCTAAAGGAGTACAAACCCGTATTTTTATGCCACGATATGGTGTAATTAACGAAAGAAGACACCAATTACACGAAGTAATTCGTTTATCTGGGATGAACTTAGTAGTAAATGATATGGATATGCCCTTAATTATTAAAGTGGCGTCTATACCAAAAGAAAGAATGCAAGTTTACTTTATAGATAATGAAGAGTATTTTAAAAGAAAAGCAGTTTTTTCTGATGAAGATGATACCTTGTTTGAAGATAATGATGAACGTGCTATCTTTTTTGCAAAAGGTGTTATAGAAACCGTTAAAAAATTAAACTGGGCACCAGATATTATTCATGTGCATGGTTGGATGGCTTCTTTATTGCCTTTATATTTAAGAGAGTTTTATAATGAAGAGCCGCTTTTTACAGAAAGTAAAATTGTAACTTCCATATACAATAATCCTTTTGAAGGTGAGTTAAATACAGAATTGGCAGAGAAAGTTGAGTTCGATTTTAAAGCGGATAAGAAAATTGCAACAATTAAAACACCTAACCATACAAACATAATTAAAAGTGCCATAGAAAATTCTGACGCTGTAATACACGGTAGTGAAAATATTTCTGAGGAAATTACCTCGTTTATTGACGAGAAAGAAATTCCGGTTTTAGGTTTTCAAGAAGAAAACTTTAAGGAAAGTTATTTAAATTTTTACACGGATTTAGTATCCGAAAAATAATTGTTTTAAGGTGAAAAGTATTTTAAAAAAGAGCATACATTTTAGTGCTTTACTATTGTTGGTTGTAGCAATTATATCTTGCGAAAAAGATTTTACAGATATTAATTCTGGTGTGGTTAGTAATACTGTGTTTTCTACAAAAGATACAGTTTTAGATGTAATAGTAACCAACGCACCTTTAGAAAATATAAGAACAGATGGTTTAAGTTTGTTAACAACACCGTTTTTTGGTTTTCAGGGGCAATATTTATTAGGAGCTTATGTAAACGAAAATTATGAAAGTTTTGAAGCTTCTCTTGTAACACAGGTAAATATTGATACCAGACTTACAAAAACTACTTTTGATAATGTTTCTAATTTAAGAGTACAAACTACTATTGATACTGTTTTTATTAGATTGCCTTATCATGCTACTTTGCAATCTAATACAGATACACCTGTTTTTGAACTAGATTCTGTAGTAGGAAACCAGTCTTTTGATATAAATGTTTTTGAATTGACAACATTTTTAAATACGTTAAATCCTGCAGATCCGTCTAAAACAAACCGTTTTTTTTCTGATACTGAATACCAAATCAATCCAGAGAATTTAACTGCTGAAAATTTTAAAGAGTTTAAACCAACAGCAAAAGATACTTTAATTATAGTAAAACGTAGAAATAGTTTGGGAGTAGTGTATGATATAGATTCTGTGCGTTACCCAATTACTGCAAACTCTAACATAGGTTTACCTATGGCTATAATTCCTTTAAAAAATAGCTTTGCAGAAGAAGTATTCTTAAACAATTACCAAACACCTAATTTTGCTTCGCAAGCAGCTTTTAATGACTACTTTAGAGGTATTGTAATTGAAGCGAAAGAAAGAGACCAACCTACAGGAGAAAGAGGTGGTTCTTTAATTTCGTTTAACTTAAGAAGTTCGGTGGCTGCAGCCGCAAACCCACAAATAGAAGTTTTTTACTCTAATACATATTTTACTCCAAATAATGAAATAGATACTATTATCAAACAAAATCACAGCTTTCAATTGGGTGGAGTTCCTGGTAGTGTTTCTAATAACAGATACGCTATGCAAAACAGAGTTTACCCAGATAATAATGAGGTAATATTGCAAGGTGCAGCTGGTTCTGAGGCTTCCGTACAAATATTAAACAACGAGCAAATAAATCTTTTAAAATCTAAAAATTGGTTAGTTAATGATGCTGCTTTAACGTTTTATATAAATCAAGAATCAGATGTTACAAATGCGCCTTTTAGACTTTATTTATATAAGAACGGTGTTAATAATGCTGGGCAAAATATTCAAAGTCAAATAAAAGATGTTATATCCGAAGGCCCATTTATTTTTGGCGGTGGTGTGCAGTTGGATAATGAGAATAGAAAAGATAGTTATACATTTAAAATTACAGATTACCTATCTGATTTTTTAAGTGGAGAAGAGGTTTATAACCCTTCTTTGAGGTTAAAGGTTTTTAACACGTCTGATGTTCCACTTTCCCCTGGAGACACATTATTTACAAGATATAATTGGAACCCAAAAGCAGTTTCTATTTTAAATGGAGACAACGCTTTAAATGGAGCTAGAAGGGCGCAATTAAAGATTTTTTACACCGAAAAAGAAAATTAATCAACCAAAAAACTATGTGTGGAATTACAGGATATATAGGTTTTAGAGACGCTTACCCAATTGTTATAAATGGTTTAAAAAGGCTAGAGTATAGAGGTTACGATAGTGCTGGAATAATGACGTATAATGAAGGTAAAATACAATTATCTAAAACAAAAGGCAAAGTCTCTGATTTAGAGTTGATTACAAATAAAGAAGAAGAAAGAAAAAAAGGAACTATTGGAATGGGACACACACGTTGGGCAACACATGGTGTGCCAAATGATGTGAATTCTCATCCTCACTTTTCGCAATCGGGAGATTTAGTTATTGTACACAATGGAATTATAGAAAATTATGATACGCTTAGAAAAGAGCTAATTAAAAGAGGTTATAATTTTAAAAGTGATACAGATACAGAGGTACTTATTAATCTTATAGAAGAAGTTAAAAAGAAAGAAAACTGCAAATTAGGACAAGCAGTGCAGCTCGCTTTAAATAATGTTATTGGTGCATATGCCATTGCTGTTTTTGATAAAACAAAACCAAATGAAATTGTAGTGGCACGTTTAGGAAGTCCAATTGCAATTGGTGTTGGTAAAGAGAATACAGAGTTTTTTATTGCTTCAGACGCTTCACCATTTATAGAATATACTAAAAATGCTATTTATTTAGAAGATGAAGAAATGGCAATTATTAAATTGGGCAAGCCAATTAAAGTAAGAAGAATAAAAGATGATGCTTTAGTAGTTGCAAACATTCAAGAGTTACAAATGAGCTTAGACCAAATTGAAAAAGGTGGTTATGATCATTTTATGCTAAAAGAAATACACGAGCAACCAAAAGCTATTAAAGATACTTATAGAGGTAGAATGCTTGCAGATGAAGGCATTATTAAGATGTCTGGTATAGATGACAACATGAATAAATTCTTAAATGCAGAAAGAATTATAATTGTTGCTTGTGGTACATCTTGGCACGCTGGTTTGGTAGGTGAGTATTTACTAGAAGATATGGCTAGAATTCCTGTAGAAGTGGAATATGCCTCAGAATTTAGATATAGAAACCCTATTATAACACCTAAAGATGTAGTAATTGCAATTTCACAATCTGGTGAAACTGCAGATACACTTGCAGCTATAAAATTAGCAAAATCTAAAGGAGCTTTTGTATTTGGAATTTGTAATGTTGTAGGTTCTTCTATTGCAAGAGAAACACATGCTGGTGCTTATACTCATGCAGGTCCAGAAATTGGTGTGGCATCTACTAAGGCTTTTACTACGCAAATAACTGTTTTAACACTAATTTCTTTAAAATTAGCTTCTAAAATGGGTACATTGTCTAAAACTGCTTTAAGAATGTATTTGCAAAAAATGCAAACCATACCTAATGATATAGAAAATCTTTTAAAGATTGATGAAAAGGTTAAAGAAATTGCCAACGTTTACAAAAATGCCAAAAATTGCTTGTATTTAGGAAGAGGTTTTAATTTTCCTGTAGCATTAGAAGGTGCTTTAAAGTTAAAAGAGATCTCATATATACATGCAGAAGGTTACCCTGCTGCAGAAATGAAACATGGCCCAATTGCATTAATTGACGAAAATATGCCAATTTTTGTAATAGCTACCAATAAAGGGCATTATGAAAAGGTAGTTAGTAATATACAAGAAATAAAATCTAGATCAGGTAAAATTATTGCCATAGTTACAGAAGGAGATACACAGGTTAAAGAAATTGCAGATCACGTAATAGAAATTCCAGAAACGGAAGAAGCATTAACACCTTTGTTAACTACAATTCCTTTTCAATTACTTTCTTATCATATTGCTGTAATGTTAGATAAAAATGTAGATCAGCCAAGAAATTTAGCAAAATCTGTAACGGTGGAGTAATTTATAATAACAACATATTATGATATAAAAAACCAGCTACATAAAGCTGGTTTTTTTAGTATTAAATTTAAATTTTGTGTTGTAAAAAATTAGTTATTTGTCATTTCGAACGGAACGAAGTGTAGTTGAGAAATCTCGAATTTAATTTGAGATTTATCCATTTAAGTCAAAATGATTTTAGTTTCAAAGATTATAAATAGTGATTGTCTAACAAAGAGAGTTTTTTAAATCGAACTCACGTTAATTAAATTTATATACATTTTTATCACAATATTTTTGATGAAAAAATATTTGAATTTTATATGTCTACTTTATCATGTACTTTGGTAGGTATGTTGTTATTCCATAAAGTTAAAATGTCTGTGGCAACACTTGCGCCAGAGCCAGCTGCAATGGCAAACTGACTTCTTAAGCCGGCAATTGTACCACAACAATACAACCCTTTTTTAACTAAAAGACTTTCATTTTTTAACTGAATTCTATCTTTAGTTGGGTTGGCTCTTTTATGAGGTTCTATATAAGCATCTAAACCTCTTATAGTAAAAGGTTTGGCATAATTTAAAGCAAGCACCACGTTTTTAGAAATGTATTCTTTTTTATTAGTGATAATCTTATAACCATCACTAAAATCGTGTATTTCTATTACTTTCTCTTTCTCTATTTGAATAACTTCAGGATACAAATCAGATAACTGCTTACTACCTTCTAGTAATATGTTTTTACCTAAAGTAGCAGGTTGCAAACCTAATACATTATTAAAAAGCGCATTTTGTAAGTGAGATGCTTTTTGATGCATAATAATACCAACTTTTTTGTCTTTTGAAAATGGTTTTTGCAAACCAGAACCAAGAATTAAAGCACATTGTAAACCAGAAACACCACCACCAATAATAAGAGTATCAAAAACCATTAATTAAATAATATTTTAATGTTAGTAGCAAATAATTTTACAGAAATAGCCAATAGAATTACACCAAATACTTTTCGTATAATTTGTATTCCATTTGGACCTATAATACGCTCTATTTTAGACGAAGTTTTTAAAACGATATACAAGAAAACGATATTTAATATAATGGCCACAATTATATTTTCTATATGAAATTCTGCACGCAGAGATAATAATGTAGTTAAACTACCAGGACCAGCAATTAAAGGAAAAGCAAGCGGAAAAACAGAAGCTGTTATAGCGTTAATATCTCCTTCATCTTTATACAAGGTAATGCCCAAAATCATTTCTAAAGCTATAAAAAACAATATAAAAGAACCTGCAACTGCAAAAGAATTTACATCTATACCGATTAAACTTAGTAAACTTTGTCCTAAAAATAGAAAAAGTATCATAATAAAACCAGCAATTAAAGAGGCTTTACCAGACTGAATATGCCCTGCTTTTTTACGTAAATCTATTATAATTGGTATATTTCCTATAATATCAATTACGGCAAATAAAACCATAAAGGCAGTAAATATTTCTTTGAAATTAAAATGAACACTCATACTTATATTTTTTACAAAATTACTTAACTAAATTAATGATTTCATAAATTATACGACAAAATTTATATTATTTTTGCGTTATGTTTCAATTAGGCAAAACCATAGTATCAGAAGAGATCATAGAAAAAGATTTTGTTTGCAATTTATCTGCATGTAAAGGCGCTTGTTGTATAGATGGCGAAGCTGGCGCTCCTTTAGATAAAGAAGAAACCAAAATTTTGGAAGAAATATACCCAAAAGTAAAACCGTTTTTAAGAAAAGAAGGTATTGCTGTTATAGAAAAAGAGGGTACTTGGGTTACTAGTGATTGGGGAGAATTGGAAACACCACTGATTAATGGAAAAGATTGTGCCTACGTAATTTTTGATGAAAAGAAAACTGCACTTTGTGGCATTGAAGAAGCGTATAATCAAGGTGAAATAGATTGGAAAAAGCCACTTTCTTGCCATTTATATCCCATTAGAGTTAAAGATTATAGTGAGTTTTCTGCAGTAAATTACCATAGTTGGGAAATTTGTGATGATGCCTGTACTTTGGGTAAAGAATTGCAAGTGCCCGTTTATAAGTTTGTAAAACAAGCTTTAATTAGAAAATTTGGTGAAAATTGGTATGCAGAATTAGAAAAAGTTGCAGAAAAGCACTTAGATAAAGGTAATTCTTAAGACAAGCTGTAATTAGCGTTTTATTTCGATCTTATTGTAAAGTAAAAAAAACGAATTCTTGTACACAAAAATTAAAAATAATTTTTGTGGCATAAATTTTGGTTTAACAAGAACTTAACATTTTAAAACTTTACTAATTATGAAAAACCTAAAAAAAGTACCCACCAAACAATTAGAAAAATTCTCTAATATTTTTATGCAATTAGGGCTTGTATTGGTCTTATTTGTTGTTTATGTAACCTTAGAACACAAAACGGAAGATAAAACTGTAGCCATTTTAAAACCTACAGAATATCAGTTTACAGCGCCACAACCCACGCAAGATTTTATTTTTCAAAAAGAAGTTATTAAAGTCCCTAAACTTAAACTAGTTGCAGCCTCAACTTTAATTATTGATGCCCCAATTGAAAAAGCAGAGAACAATAAAGAAGAAACAATTATAGATTTACCAGAAGATAACCCTAAACCTTTAAATTTAGACACAGTTACAACTATAGAAATTCCTGAAGATAATAACCCTATAGAAGATGTACCTTTTATTTCAATAGAAAATGCACCTGTTTTCAAAGGTTGCGAAGGCTTATCTAAAACAGAGAATAAACTTTGTTTTGACAGAAAGATGAAGAGATTTATAAGAAAAAACTTTAATGCAGGTTTAGCTAATGAGTTAGGTTTACAAAGTGGTACATATAAAATTTACACTCAATTTTTAATAGATGCTAAAGGAGACGTTGTAGATATAAAAATTAGAGCACCACATAATACATTAGAAAAAGAAACCAATAGACTAATTAAGAAACTGCCTAAATTTACACCTGGCAAACAAAGAAATAAACCTGTTAGAGTAAGGTACAATTTACCCATTGCTTTTAGTGTAGAGTAAATTTTATAACCCAACTTTTTAGTTGGGTTTTTTACGCAGTTTAATTTAAACTATCATTTTTAATATTTGCTTACTTTTGCAGTATGCAAATTCACCAGTTTTTAGACGCTACATATTTAAAAACAGCAACGCAAGCCAAAATCTCCGAACAAGAAAATACCCAAAAAGTAGTGTATTTGCTAGAAGAAGCTATTGTGCATAATTACAAGTTGGTTATGTTGCGTGTTAATTATATTAAATTGGCAAAACGTTTGTTAGCAGATGCAAAATCTAGTGTTTTAATTGGCACAGTTATAGATTTTCCTGAAGGAAACGCATCCTTAGAAAAAAAAATAGAAGCAGTACAAAAAGCCATTAATTTGGGTGCAGACGAATTGGATTTTGTATTAAATTACAATGCATTTAAAGCAGGAAATAGCAACCTAATAAAAGAAGAGGTTAATAAATGCACACAATTTTGTTTGGCTAACAACAAAGTTGCCAAATTTATTATTGAAGTTGCAGCACTTACAAACAAAGAAATAATTGTAATTTCACAATTAATAAAACAAACTGTAATTGAAAATTTTGGTTTGGAAAACGCAAAAAATGTTTTTGTAAAATCTTCTACAGGTTTTTATAAAACAGAAAATAATAAACCAAATGGTGCCACATTAGAAATTATGAAACTAATTTCTAAAAATGCGAAACCACTAAAAATAAAAGCAGCAGATGGTGTTAAAGATTTTGAAACCGCTGTAAAAATGATAAGTTTAGGTGTAGATAGAATTGGTACATCGTCTGCTAAAGCAATTATAAATAAAGAACAGAATACAAAAAAAGGCTACTAATTTTGAAAGATTTTTTTGCACACGAAACTGCAGTAATAGATGCAGATTGTTTAATTGGTAAAAACACTAAAATATGGCATTTTAGTCATATTATGTCTCATAGTGTAATTGGCGAAAATTGCAATATTGGGCAAAATGTAGTAGTTTCTCCCAAAGTAGTTCTGGGTAAAAATGTAAAGGTGCAAAATAATGTTTCTATATATACTGGCGTTATTTGTAAAGACGATGTTTTTTTAGGACCTTCTATGGTTTTTACGAATGTTATTAACCCAAGAAGTGCTATAAAAAGACAAGATCAATATTTAGAAACAATTGTAGAAAAAGGAGCAAGTATTGGTGCAAATGCAACCATAGTGTGTGGTAACAATATTGGTAAATATGCTTTTATTGGTGCAGGTGCAGTGGTTACCAAAACAGTTTTACCTTATGCTTTAGTAGTTGGCAATCCTTCTAAACAAATTGGTTGGGTTAGTGAGTATGGGCACAGATTAGCGTTTAATGCAGAAGGTTTTGCTACGTGCAAAGAAAGCGGCCAAAAATATCAATTAATAAACAAAAATGTTATTCAATTATAGAATGAAAAAAGTATTCATCATTTTAGCAATACTATTTACTGTTTTAGGTTTTTCACAGTCAGAAATATATCCTTTATATGAAGACTGTAAATTAGAACAAACCAACACTATTCAAGATTGTTTTTTCAATACTACAAAAAAACATTTTTATAAGGCTTTTAAAACGCCAGCAATAGTAAAACAAGAAAATTACACAGGCGTTGCAAACGCTTTATTTATAGTAACTAAAGATGGTGAGTTTAAAGTTATTTATGTAAACACACCTCATACAGAAGTAAAAAATGCTGTAGAAATTGCATTTACCAATTTTCCTAAAATTACCCCAGCAAAATACAACAATAGAAATATAGAAATGCAGTTTGAGTTGCCAATTCAGTTTCCTTTAAATGCTGATGAAGCACTGGAATTAGAAAATTCAACGCAAGTAGCTTCCAAAGGAAATAAAAAACAAAATTTGTTTGAAGTAGTTGCACAAAATAAAATTGCAGATTCTACTTTTTTAGAACATGATAGTCAGCTTAACATACCGTTTACGCACCAAAGATATGTAGATTATGAGTTTGCTTTGCACCAAGCAAAAGGCACACATACAGCTTCTAAGCCTTATGTTTATAGTGATCTTAAACCATATTTTGATTTAAGCGAACAAAAAAAACAGTTTCTTAAACCAGAAAAAGAGACGTGGTTAGGTAAAAAATTATGGAATGAACATTTGCTACAAGTTAAAAAGAAAGATTTTTGGTTTACACTAGATTTTCTGGTAGATGTACAAGCAGGTAAAGACAATTCTAATGTGGCATATACCTATAACAATACTAGAATTTTAACGGCTAATGGTGGTTTAGGCAATAAATTTTCATACTCTGCAACAGTCTACGAAAGTCAAGGTAGATTTGCAGAATATGTAAACAGTTTTATTTCCAATCGTTCTCCATTAACAAGGCCAAAAAATTCTGAAGGTTTAGTACCTGGTAGAGGTAAAGCTAAAGGTTTTAAAGAAGATAGTTTCGATTATCCTGTGGCAGAAGGTTATTTGGCATTTCAGCCCAATAAGTTTATGCAGTTTCAGTTTGGTAATGGTAGAAATTTTATTGGAGATGGCTATAGAAGCTTTATTTTATCAGACGTATCTGCACCAACCACCTATTTAAAAATGAAGGTTGATTTTTGGAAGTTTCAATACACCAATGTTTGGATGTGGAATACAGAACCATCTTTAGCATCTGCCTCTAACCCTAACGAACATGCCAGAAAATACATAGCAGCGCATTATTTAAGCTTAAATGTTACCGATAAATTAAATATTGGTTTTTTTGAAACAGCAGTCTCTTTTGGGGAAAATGGTTTTGATGCTGGTTTTTTTAATCCTGTTATTTTTTACAGAGCTTTAGAATTTAATAGAGGAGAAGATTCTGGTAACGCAATTATTGGTTTAACAGGTAAATACAAGTTAAATAATAACATTTCATTATACTCACAATTAGTGGTAGATGAATTTTCTGTAGGAAATTTAGGAAATTTAGAAGATTGGAGAAACAAATTTGCCGTGCAATTAGGCGCAAAATATTTTAATGCTTTTAATATTGATGATTTGTTTTTACAAGTAGAGTATAATTATGCAAGACCTTATACTTTTGCACACAGATCTCCTATTTTAAATTATGGAAATTACAGCCAGTCAATGGCGCATTTATGGGGTGCAAATTTTTATGAAGCAGTAGCAATTGCCCGTTATAAAAAAGACAGATGGTCTTTTAATGCAAAACTTAATTTAGGTAAAAAAGGTTTCGATTTTGAAGATGAGGCCATAAGTTTTGGTGGTAATATATACCAATCTTATGATGATAGATTTGGAGATACAGGGAATAAAATTGGCCAAGGAAATACTGCAAACATTTTTATTGCAGATTTTAATGCGAATTATCTCTTAAATCCAACTAATAATTTAAGTTTATTTTCGGGTTTAACTTATCGTAAATTTTCTATAGATACGCCCACAAGTGCATTGCCTGGTGGGAATACAATATGGTTTTCTGCAGGGATTAGGGCAGATTTGTTTAATTGGTATTTAGATTTTTAATTTTTTTTGTTAAAAATTAAAAAGATATATATTTAATGCATATCTTTGCAAAGTAGCAGTTTTATACTGTTACACTTTTTCTTTTTCATAGCAATTTTCCCACTCAAATTTTGAGTGGGTTTTTTTATGCCTTAAAAATTGCAATAATCTTTAAATTTGTAACTTACATTAATTAAAAATTAACTTTTTTTAACCATTTATAGTTTCAAAATGTATGGTTAATTCATAATTAGCAAGTATCTTTGCAAGCCAATTGTGTTATTATGAATACAACCGTTATTTCAGATAATAAAGTAACTATGCAAACTATGTTTACAGACTTTAAACAGCTTACTAAAGTTGGTTTGTCTTTAAGTGTTGTTTTTTCTTCAGTGGCAGGTTATTTAATTGCTGTAGAAACAGTTAACTACTTTATTCTTTCTTTATTAGCTATTGGTGGTTTTTTTATGGTAGGTGCATCTAATGCATTTAATCAAATTATAGAAAAAGATGTAGATGGCTTAATGAAGCGAACACAAAATAGACCTTTGCCAACTGGCAGAATGTCTGTAAATACAGCGCTTTTTATTGCAGTATTGTTTACCATATTGGGTATTGCAATTTTATATAGCATCAATCCTAAATCTGCATTATTTGGTGCAATTTCAATATTTATTTATACAAGTGTATATACACCTTTAAAAGCAGTAACACCTTTAACCGTTTTTGTTGGAGCAATACCAGGAGCAATACCTTTTATGTTGGGCTGGGTTGCAGCTACTAATAATTTTGGCATAGAAGCAGGTTTTTTGTTTATGATTCAGTTTTTCTGGCAATTTCCACATTTCTGGGCCATTGGTTGGTTGCAATTTGAAGAGTATAAAAAAGTAGGCTACAATATGCTACCAATGGGGAAAAAGGATAAAGGAGCTGTAAAGCAAATTATTTTTTACACAGTTATAATGATTTTGGTTTCTATAGCACCAGTATTAAGAGTTTCAGGAGAATTTTACATATACCCAGTAACCGCAATTTTAGTTGCGTTATTAGGCGTATTAATGTTGTTTTATGGCGTTAAATTGTATAAAAGTGAACAAAATATAGATGCAAGAAAACTAATGCTATCTAGTATTTTGTACATTACTATTGTGCCAATTTTATATGTAGTTGATAAATTTTTACATTAAGAAATAAGAAAATGTTGGAAGAACAATTATTACAACAAGAGTTTAAAGCAAATAGAAAAAAAGCTGCAAAACCCATGCTTTGGGTTTCTATGATTAGCATGGTTATGTTTTTTGCAGGATTAACAAGTGCATACGTAATTAGTATGAAAAGAGAAGATTGGGTAACTTTCGATTTGCCAAACTCTTTTTACATAAGTACATTTTTAATTGTATTAAGTAGTATTACCTTATTTTTGTCTCAAAACTTCTTAAAAAAAGATAAAAGACAACTATCTGTAGCCTTATTAGTACTTACATTTTTGTTAGGTGTTGGTTTTATTTGGCAACAATATGTTGGTTTTAACGATTTAAAAAACGCAGGTTTATATTTTACAGGTCCAACAAGTACGGTGTCTACATCTTTTATTATTGGAATAACATTAATGCACGTTTTGCACCTTATTGCTGGGGTTGTAGTGCTATTGGTTGTTATTTATAATCATTTTAAATACAAATACAAACCAAATGATTTACTAGGTTTTGAACTTGGTGCAATCTTTTGGCATTTTGTAGATGTACTATGGATTTATCTATTTTTGTTTTTCTATTTCATTAGATGATATAAAATGATTAATTTTGCAAAAACTATTCGATAATTTATAACTAATAGAAACTATTTTTATGGAAGCAAATATTGCTGTACCAAACGAAAACAACAAAGAGACTTGGGGTGGAGGTAATGTAAAACCATTTGGCGCAAGCTATGGTAAAATGATGATGTGGTTCTTTATCCTTTCAGATGCCTTAACGTTTTCTGGTTTTTTAGCCGCTTATGGTCTAACAAGATTTAAGTTTATAGATTCTTGGCCAATAGCAGATGAGGTATTTACACACGTACCTTTTATGCACGGAGAATACCCAATGATTTACGTTGCAATTATGACGTTTATCTTAATATTTTCTTCGGTTACAATGGTATTAGCAGTAGATGCTGGTCATCAAATGAAAAAAAATAAAGTAGCATGGTATATGTTTGCTACAATTGTAGGTGGTATAATATTCGTAGGTTCTCAAGCTTGGGAATGGAATACTTTTATTAATGGTACTTATGGTGCTGTTAAAACAACAGAAGGTAAAGTATTACAGTTTGTAAAAGACGGTAAGCAAATCGCTTTAGCAGATTTTGTTGTTGGAGAAAGAACAGATAACAGAGTACAGCATACCCCAAAAAATGGTTTGTGGTTTGAAAGTGAAAAAACAATCTCAAATTATTCAGTAGCACAAGTGGTTGCAGCTTATAATGCAAATCCAGATATTCAAGTTAGAACAGAATTAATGGATATGGATTTAAAAAAGAAAACAATCTTGTCTAGAGAAGAAGGTGCTTTACAATTGGCAAAAACAAAAATGGTAGTTGAAGGAGCTAACTTAAGAGCAAATGAATATGGAAACACCATATTTGCAGACTTCTTTTTCTTTATTACAGGTTTTCACGGTTTTCACGTAGTGTCTGGTATTATACTTAACATTATAATTTTCTTTAATGTAATTTTAGGGACTTATGAAAAAAGAGGACATTATGAAATGGTAGAGAAAGTTGGTTTATATTGGCACTTTGTAGATTTAGTTTGGGTATTTGTATTTACATTCTTCTACCTAGTTTAATAATAAGATTTTTAGATTACTTTAAAATATAGCATTAAAATGGCACACGCACACGAATCTAGCGCAAAAAGAATATGGATGGTTTTTGGTATTCTATCTGTACTAACATTAGTAGAGGTATACTTGGGTATTATTAAACCAGATGCTTTACACTTACAAGGTCCTGGAACCAGTTGGTTAAATTGGATTTTTATAATCTTAACATTAGCAAAAGCATACGGTATTGCTTGGGTGTTTATGCACTTAGAAGGAGAAAAAAAATGGTTTAGACGTTCTATAGTATGGTCTGCTGTTTTCTTAATCATCTATTTGGTTACACTATTGCTAATCGAAGGAGATTATTTATACGAGACATTATCACCATTAGTAAATTGGTAAGAGATAATTTAAAGAGGTGGTTTTAACCACCTTTTTTTTTACGCAAAATTTGTTAAAAATAGGTTAAAAGTAAAATTCTAGATAAATGAGGTTTTTCACTAAGAAAAGAGTAGTACTGTTTTTGTTATTTATTTTTCCGTTGTTTTTCTATCTGATTTTATCTTCAGGAATTAACAACTTTGCAAAGCTACCAGTAATCACTAAAAACATTACGGATGTTGCTTTAATAGATAGCAGTAATAAAGTAACGTTTCAAAATAATATATCTGTAGTTTGCTTTTTAGGTGAAGATATACAAGCAATAAAAGGTGCTATTTTTAATTTAAATCAAAAGATTTATAAGCCGTTTTATGGTTTTAAAAACTTTCAAGTAATTGCTATTTATCCTGCTTCTAAAACTGAAGAAGTTAAAAAGTTAAAAGACAAGGTTGGTGCTTTTACAGATATGGTAAAGTGGAAGTTTGTTGCTAGTTCTAATGAAGAGATTTTGGCTTTGTATGATAGCTTTAAAACAGGCGAAGCACTAAATAATTTACAAATATCTAAAGCTTTTATTGTAGATAAAGAAGTAAACTTAAGAGGAAGGTTAAAAGATAAAGATTACGCTGATGGTAAACTTTTTGGATATAATATGAATTCTGTAGCCATTTTAAAAGATAAAATGAAAGATGATGTAAAAGTACTGTTAGCAGAGTACAGGTTAGCATTAAAAAAGAACGACGCAGATAGAGAAATTTAAAAATGAAGAAAAAAAATTCTTACATAGGTATTGCATTTATAATTTTGCTCTTTGGTATTTATACAGTGCCTAAAGTAGTAGATCGCTTTTCTTCGGATAAAGTGAGCCTTGTTAAGTTTAATAAGGTACCAAATTTTGAATTTATCAATCAAGAAGGCAAGCTAATATCTAATGCAGATTACAAAGGTAAAGTGCATGTGGTAGAGTTTTTCTTTGCAACTTGCCCAACCATTTGCCCAATTATGAACCAGAAAATGCTAACTATACAAAACGAGTTTTTTGGGAATCCAAGTTTTGGGATAGCATCAATTTCTATAACACCAGAAATAGATTCGCCAGAATTATTAAAAACATATGCTAAGAACAACGGCATAACACACAAAAATTGGCATCTTTTAACAGGTAAAAGTGAGGCTGTTGTGTACAATCTTTCTAATAAAGGTTTTAAATTATATGCAGGAAAAGGTGATGCAGATCATGGTGGGTTTGAACATTCTGGTTTGTTTGCCTTAGTGGATAAAGACGGTTATATAAGATCTAGAAAAGACGAATTTGGTAATCCTATAATGTATTACAGAGCTATAGAAGAACAAGGTTTTCCTGATCAGATAAAAGAGTTAAAAGAAGATATTAAAATTTTATTAGATGAATAGTTTAGAGGTTAAAGAAGCAAAATATAAGAAGATTATTACAGCATTGTCCATTGTAATTCCTTTGGCTGTTGCCGCGTTGTTTGGTATCAATTTAAAAAGGCTAGGTTTTAATGTAGAGCCTTTAACTTTTTTACCGCCAATTTATGCTACTATAAATGGTCTAACAGCAGTTTTGTTGGTTGCCGCAGTTATGGCTATTAAAAAAGGGAATAAAAAGCTACATGAGCAATTAAATACTGCAGCAATTGCTTGTTCTCTAATTTTTTTGGTATTGTATATTGCGTATCACATGACGTCAGATTCTACTAGTTTTGGTGGTGAAGGTCTTATTAAATATGTGTATTATTTTATTTTAATTACACATATAATCTTATCTATTGTAGTTATTCCTTTTGTGCTAATTACCTATATGAGAGCAAAATTAGGTAAGTTTCCAGAGCATAAGAAAATAGCTAAAAAAACTTTCCCTTTATGGTTATATGTTGCCGTTACTGGCGTAATTGTTTATTTAATGATAGCTCCTTATTATGCATAAAAAAAAGATATTTTTCGTCTTATTTGTTCTTATTGGTTTTATTCAAAATACGTTCCCACAGTGTGCAATGTGTAAAGCAGTTGTAGAAAATGGAGATGCTACTATGGCAGAAGGTATTAATAACGGAATTACATATTTAATGGTTTTTCCTTATATTTTGGTAGGTATATTGTTGTTTTCTATTTATCGTTATAATAGAAAGGTTAAAAATTAACATATAAATAGGAGCAATTTTTTGTAACAAATTTTATTTTTGGTCGTCTTACTTAAACATTTATAAAAGAGGTTATCTAATTGATAACCAAAAATAAACAACCAAAAACTTTTACCTTTGAAAACTAAACTTATATTTTTAGTGGCTTTATGTTTTTCTTTAGCTACTTTTTCTCAAAAAAAATGGACATTAAAAGAAGCTGTAAATCAGGCTTTAGAAAAGAATATTTCTATTCAACAAAATAAGTTGAGTGTTGAATTGGCAAAGAAAGATGTAGCTATTGCAAAAGGTAATTTCTTACCAAATTTAGGTGCTAACACAAGAGGTAATTTAAATTTTGGTACTGGTTTTGATCCTGTTTCTCAAGATAGGGTAAACACAAGTTTTTTTGGTGGTTCTTTAGGAGCAAGTTCTAATTATACTATTTTTAATGGTTTTAGAAACACAAATACATACAAACAAGCACAATTAGGTGTAGAATCTAGTTTGTTTGATTTAAAACAAATAGAGAATGATATTTCTTTAAGAGTTGTAAACACCTATTTAAATGTTTTATTTGCTAAAGAAAATTTAGAAGTTGCCAAAGTACAAGCTGCCATTAGTGAAAAGCAAATACAAGCTGCGCAAGCAAGATTTGATGCGGGCGTAATTGCAAAAGGGGATTTGTTAAACATACAATCTACAGCAGCAAACGATGCTCAAAATTTAATTACACAAGAAAATACATTAGATTTAGCGTTATTAAATTTAGCACAACTGTTGCAAGAACCTGTAGAAAATTTTGATGTAACACCAATTGATGTTGGAGCACCTTCCGCCAATCTTTTCTACAAAACGTCTGAGAGTGTTTACAATAAATCATTGGATTATATGCCAGAGATTGCAAGAGCAAAGTTAGACATAGAAAATGCAGATTTTAATATTGCACTTGCAGAGAGTGCTTATTACCCTACAATTACTGCTTCTGCAGCATTATCTACCAACTATGGTTTTAATTTAAATTTACCAGAGGGTTTTGAGAATCCAGGTTTTGGCACTCAGTTAGATGAAAACTTAGGTTATGGATTAGGATTTAGTGTTAATATCCCTATTTTTAATCGCTTTCAAACCAAAAATAGAGTAGCACAATCCGTTATTAATAAAGAAGTGTCTCAGACAAGGTTAGAAGATCAAAAATTGAGACTAAAACAAACCATAGAACAAGCTTTTTTAGATGTTAAAACAGCTTTAAAAACTTTCGAAGCTTCAAAAATTTCTTTAGAATCTCAAAAAGAGGCTTTTAAAAATGCACAAGAACGTTATAATTTTGGCGCAATGACTATTTTTGATTTCGATTTGGTAAGAACACGTTTGGTAAACGCAGAAGGCGCAATGATTCGTTCTAAATACGACTATGTTTTTAAAACTAAGGTATTACAATTCTATTGTGGCGAGTTAGTTTTAGAATAAACCAAGCATCTAATTTTATAGAAAAAAGGCTTTAATAGGGAATTGCAATTTTTGTAAGAATCTATTGAAGCCTTTTTTGTTTGTGTTTTTTTCTGAAAGACTATCTTTGTACAAAAATTATAGGTTGGCAATAATACTGAATATAGAGACTACCACAAAAAACTGTTCTGTTAGTTTGGCAGAAGATGGTGTGGTATTAGCAATAAAAGAGCTTAATAATGGAAATTACTCTCACGCCGAAGTTTTGCATGTATTTATAGAAGATGTTTTGAAAGAAGCCGGTTTTGCGAAAGCTAAAATAGACGCTGTAGCCGTTAGTAAAGGACCAGGTTCTTATACAGGCTTAAGAATTGGCGTTTCTGCTGCAAAAGGCCTTTGTTTCGCTTTAGATGTTCCATTAATTTCTATTGATACACTAACTGCACTTTCTTATAAAATTTCTGCCAATAAAGGGGTTATTGTACCTATGTTAGATGCTAGAAGAATGGAAGTCTATTCAGCTGTTTTTAATGCGAATTATACTCAAATTAGAGAAATTAAGGCAGAAATTATTGATGAACATTCTTTTTTAAAATATTTAGAAAAAGATGTTGTTTATTTTTTAGGTGATGGAGCTGCTAAGTGCCAAGAAATTATAAAGCATGATAATGCTAATTTTGTGTTAGGCAAATATCCATCTTCAAAAGAAATGGCAGTGTTATCATATAAGAAGTACAAAAAAAACGACATGGAAAATGTCGCTTATTTTGAACCTTTTTATTTAAAAGATTTTGTTGTAATTCCGGAAAAGAAGAAAAAACCTATTTTTTAATTTGTACTTGATGTGGATAAGGTATTTCTATACCAGCTTTGTCTAATTCTAGTTTGGTATTTTCTGTAACTTCAAAGTATACATTCCAATAATCTTCAGCTTTACACCAGGGTCTTACAGCAAAATTTACAGAACTATCTGCAAGTTCTAATACGTTAACTGTTGGTTTTGGCTCTTTTAATACTTTAGGATGGTTTTGAAGTACATTTAATAAAACATCTTTGGTTTGTTTAATGTCAGCATCGTAGGCAACACCAAAAACTAAGTCTACTCTTCTTGTGCCTTCTGTTGTGTAGTTTATTATAGTTCCGTTAGATAACGAGGCATTGGGTATAATAATTTCTCTATTAGATAAACCAGTTAATTTAGTAGTAAAAATTTCAATTTCTTTTACCACACCAATTTCTCCCTGTGCCTCTATTAAATCTGAAACCTTAAAAGGTTTAAAAAGCATGATAAGTACTCCTCCCGCAAAATTTGCTAAAGATCCTTGTAGGGCAAGACCAATAGCTAAACCTGCAGCAGCTAAAATTGCCGCAAAAGATGCTGTCTCTACTCCTAGTTTAGCAATTACGGTTATAAAGAGTAATATTTTAAGCGTCCAGCTTAGTAAATTCCCTAAAAATTGTTGGAGTGAAATATCTACTCCCCTTTTTTGCATTATTTTTTTGCTGGCATTAATCAATATTTTAATTACTGCTAAACCTATAATTAATAGAGCCAAGGCCATTAATACTTTAGGTGTGTATTCAATTACTATGTTTTTAATCCATTCTGTTTTTTCTAACATATGTATATTTTTTAAGCCTTATTGGACAAATTTAATAAAATGATAATTTATTTAAAAGTTAAGTTAGTATTGTTATAGAATATTTTTGAGACGAAGGTGTTTAGGCTTTACATAGAAAACAATTTCCTGTAAAAAGGAAATCGTTTTTACAATTTTAAGAAAAGGTGTGATTAATGTACTTGGAATGTAATTTTTAAATTTATCCGAAATTCAGCGATATCTTTATCTTTTACTATTGCGCTTTGCGATTGTACAAATACAGATTTAATGTTTTTTACAGATTTAGATGCTTGTTTTACTGCTTTTCTTGTTGCATCTTCTCAGCTTTTTTCTGAGTTCGCTAGAACTTCAATAACTTTCATTACCGCCATATTTTTTGTTTTTAGTTTAAATAATTAAGTTTAGTTGATATAGTAAAATTTATATAAATATGTTAAAATTGCACCCAATGTTAATTTAATGTTATGTAATTGTTTGGTTATTGTTACAAAAGTTATATATTTGTTACTGTAAGGTTAACCTTTAAAAATAAAATATCATGAAAAAATTATTAACAATAGCATTATTAAGTATAGCAGCAATTACTTATGCACAAGATACAGAACCAACATATAAATTAGAAGGAGATTTAGTTAAGGCTACGTATTACCATGTAGATGGTTCAATTCATACGCAAGGTTACTTTAAAAATAAAAAGTTAACAGGTAAATGGGTTCGATTTGATAAAAGCGGTAATAAAACGCAAATGGCCTTTTACAAAGAAGGCAAAAAAACTGGAAAGTGGTTTATTTGGGGCACGGATTCTTTGAAAGAAATTACGTATAACGAAAATGTTATACAAGACGTAAATTTATGGAAAGCTGATACTAGAGTAGCTTCCAATAAATAATAAATAACTGTTTTAAAAAAACTCCAAATTAAGATATTTTAATTTGGAGTTTTTTTGTTTCAAACATTAATGTTTTTCTAATATATAGGTAGTTAATATTGGCATATAAGGCTTTGACGAATGAACTGGTATCTGTAGTTGCCTTTTAGTTCATAGCAATTGAATTTTACCCCGTAAAATGATTGGATCAATTGTTTAACAATCGTTTTGTAGCTTGTAATATCAATCTTATGCTCTGTTTTATACTATCTATTTGGGTGTGCTATATATTACGCTATTCAGACTGAATTTTTACCATTATTTTGTTTTTCTATACAGTTAAAAACATAAAAACGCCTAATTAATATTAGGCGTTTTTATGTTTTGTTGTTTGGTATTTAATTATTCTACTACCAAAGAAAATGGAATGTTGTAAGATACTCCTACTGGCTTACCTCTTTGTCTTCCTGGTTTCATTTTAGGTAATAACTTCATTACTTTAATAACTTCCTGCTCAATTTTAGGATGTGGTCCTCTTGCTTGTACATTTACGATATTACCATTTTTATCAATTTTAAAACCAATAAAAACTCTTTTTTTTCCGGTACTTAAACCTAATTCATTAGGCAAGTCTGTATCAAATTTTCTAGCAAAATGTCTTTGCACTTTTTTATTAAAACAAGCTTTAAGTTTAGCTTTATTTCCTTTACATCCCGGAAAAACGGGAGAATCTTCAATAATCATAAAGTTTACATCCTCTACTACAACCTCAGCTTCTACTACCTCTACTATTTCTTCTACAACTACTTCTTCAGTTTCATCTGTTTCTGTAGATTCTATAACAGTTTCTTCAACTTCTTCTTTGTCTTCTACTATTTCTATTTTTTCTGGAGCTGGTGGTGGTGGCGTTTTAGGTTGTACTGGCTCTACTCTTTCTGTAATAGGAATTTCTTCATCTAAAATGGCATTCATACTAACAACACCTAAATCATTAGTGGTTTTGTCATAGGTTTTCTTTTCTATGGCTACATACGTTACAAATAAAGCTAACACAAGACCAATCTGCATAAAGATTTTACTGTAATTTTCTAAATTTGATTTTGGATTTTTCTTAATTTGCATGAATAATGAATTTTATAGTTCGCTAATTTAAAGAATTTATTGTTTAATAAACAAGTCTTTGTACTAATTAAAATGTTTTTTTCCCAAAGTTCTATTAAAAAATACAAGGCCAAGTAATATTCCAAAGGAATTGGCAATAATATCTAATAGATCTCCTGTTCTATACGCTGTTAAAATTTCTTGCAATACTTCAATAACTATGCCAAAAACAATACATAATATTACAACTATAGTTTTTTTACTTGGTTTTTTATAAAAGGTAAATAACCAAGCAACAGAAAGAAAAAAATAGGCTATACTATGTTGTACTTTATCTAAATTATTAAAGTTAATAACATTTTGTTTGGGTATTTTTATTAAACTTAGGTAAACAATTACTAATGTAATAATTATGGCAAATACAATACTACTATCCTTCAATAATTGCTTTATACCCTTCTGCATCTAATAAATCTTTTACTTGATTGATGTCTGATATTTCTAATTTTATCATCCAACCTTTTTCGTAAGGATCGCTATTTACTAATTCAGGTTCATCTTCTAGTGCTTCATTAAATTCAATTACTTCACCAGTTAAAGGCATAAATAAATCAGATACAGTTTTAACAGCCTCTACAGAGCCAAAAACATCTCCTTCTTGCACGGTATCGTCTAGTGTATCTACATCTACATAAACAATATCACCTAATTCTCCTTGTGCAAAATCGGTAATTCCTACTGTTGCAATATTGCCTTCAATTTTAATCCATTCGTGATCTTTTGTATACTTTAATGTTGTTGGAATGTTCATGTTATATTTTATTTATTATTAATTTCTTCCTAAATTGTAAATAATATTAAACCCACCATTTATTGCTTGCCTAGGGAAAGTGGTAGATATAGCATATCTAGAGGTTTGATGATTGTAGTAAAAAGATGCGGTTAAGCTGCTACTTAATCTATAATCTGCGGTAAATTTAATAGAAAATAATCGTTGTCCACCACTAATTTGGTCATTATCTTCATCCACAGCTCTAATTTGTGTTAAATTATCTCGTAAAGAAATGTCTCCTCTTAAATTTATATCACCTTTTAAGGTGGTTTTTTTACCTGTAAAACGGGTGTTTACTTTAACATCTTTAAAAACATAACCTAAACCAAAAATATATTCGGTTCCTTTAATATCGGTTAAAGTACTATTATTAAAGTTCATGGTTAATGTTCTATCACTTATAACCTCTCCTCTAAAAGAAAAGGAATTTTTCATTTTAAGATCTACTTTAATTAATGGTGAGAATTCGTCTACTAGAGTAGCAGAGGCTACTAATAATTCTGCCTCATAATTTCCAGAAGGATTTGTGGTATCAAAAGGATTTGCAGCGTCAAATTGTAAATTATTGGTAAAACTGGCAACTGTGTAAGAAGAGTTGTAACCATGAGAAACCACAAATGTACTAAAGTTCTTTTTAAAGAAATCTAGTTTCATTAAACCATTGTATCTCAAATTCCAATTAGGTAAAGGGATATTTCTGAACAAGCCTTTGTTTACTTTTTCTGGATTTGTACCAGAGTAAGCTGCTATAAATGCTGGTAAAAGTACTTGCTGACTGGTTTCTCCAAAGCCTTCTATTGGTGCTCCTGTTTCTGCTGCTAATCTATTGGCAATAGTACCTCTGTAAGCTCTCATGGTTTCAAATAAGGCGTCACCATTTTTAAAAGCAGTACCAATCATGTTATGGCTTGTGCTAAAGTTACCATTCTCAAAAGCAGGTGCACTAAAATCTAAAGCACCATTTTCTGTGCCATTTACAACCACATCTAGTTGTTGCGATAAATCTCTTGTTCTTATATTATTACCTCTAACGTCTATATTTAAATCTTTAAAAGGTTTAACTGTAAAGTTGTAATCTATCTTGCTAAAGCTTGTACGACTGTAGGTTTTGTTAAAATATTCTTGAGTAGGATCATTAGAATTTGGATCTCTAGGTGCTATTAACCAACCATTTTCTAACGCTTTATTTCTAATATCTACTTGACTACCAAAGGCAAAGGCGGTTGGTGCACCACCTAAGAAACCAACATTTTGATCGTAACCAGGTAAAAACTGACCGTTATTTTCTGTATAACTAATTTTACCTTGTTTCACAGAAGTAACTACACCATAAATACCTTTTAATATTTGTTTTCCTACAGGTAGTTTTTTCTTTTTATTTATTCTTCCTGGGGCAGGAGGTAAGCCATTTTTTGATTTATTTTTATTATTTTTTCTTTGCCTTTTGGTCATTAATAATTTTTCAAAACCTAAGCCTTTGTAAAATTTACTTAATGTAAATGTGGTATTTAAGTTATGCGTATTTGCATTTTGAATTACGTTACCTACTAAATTTACGTAAGATACTGCATTACCATCATTATCAGCGATACTACTTTGTGCGGCTGCTTGCCAATCAAAATCTGCAGTGTAGGCATAATCTGCTTTTATCCAACTTAAAAAAGGGATTTTATCTATGGGTAATTTATATGTCCCATTTAATTTTTGATGATATAAATTGGCTCTACCTGTGTTAAAGAAATCATCAAAAATTTGAATTTCTTCATCAGTACCAAACGTATCAAAAAGAGAACTATTGGTAGCATTAAAGTTTAGTTGAAGTGATTTGGTTAAATCAAAACCAATGGTATAATCCCAGTCAAATAAAAATCTACGTTGTATTAATTCTGGTTGTGGAGACAAGCCTGGTACTAAATTTCTAGATTGTTGCTCTGTATAATTTCTATTAATTCTGGAGTTTATAGCAACTGTATTTGGTACTGGATTAAAGTTAAAATCTTTTATGAGTTTTAAATATTTGTTGCTTAAAAGAGCTACATTTTTAAAAGGCTCAATAGATTTTCCTTCAAAGTTATAATTGTAAGTAGCACCAGCTGTAACATTTTGATTTATAAATTTCTGAATGTTATAATCTCTATGAAATTCTTCATTTTGCGCATAAGAGACGGTTATATTTTCAACATCATAAAATGCTGGTTTTCTAGTTGAATTGGGGTTTCTATTCTTTTTTACATTGATAAAACTAATACTGGTTCTTTTGGTATAATCTCTAGAAAATTCACTATTGGGGTTTTGGTCTATAGCTTCTGCCAAAGTAACATCTTGAAATTGAGGATCAAATTTTGGATCTATAAACTTTTCTCCAATACTATAACTCATAGGCAATTGTATGCCCCATTTTTCTGGTGTTAAAACTTTACCTAATTGCACAGTTGTGGCAACATCATATTGCTTTGTTTCGTCTAAACTACGTTGGTTTACTCTGTCTTCTACATTACCAAAACCTATGGTAGATATGCTACCTGCTAAAGAAACATTGGCTACATCTGCTATGTTAGCATCTGCATTTAAAACAGCTGCCCAACCACCTTCGTTATCAAAGTCGGCAGAACGTAATTCGTTAAACCAAACTTCACCACTTTTAGGTGTTAAAGAGGTATTTTTTAAACCTAACATAATAGTTCTTAATTCTGCCAAAGTTGGGTTACCTTTCACACTTATTTTGTAAGGGAAATCTGCAGATTGTTGGGTAGAAGTATAAAGCTGATTTATAGGAGCTACTGTTGCACCTAACGCATCTCTCTCTAATTTTACCAATCCAAAGGTTTCTAAAAAGGCGTCTAAATTATTTGCTTCTGGCCAAATATCTAATGCAGAACCACCATTACCAGAAGGTGTAAGTGGTAATTCTATCTCATAAAAGTTTTCGTTTAAATCTGTACCAAGTCTTATTATTGCAGAAAAATCGCCACTATTAATACCAATTTCTTGTTCATTGTCTTGTAAGTGCATAAACATTTTTAAACGTTTAAAACGTCTTAAATCTACACTTATGTTCTTGTAAATTGCTCTAACTTGGTTTGGTTCTAGTCTGTTTACATTTAATGTTACAGATTGTTCATTTTGCAGTTGTACAGTTGTAGTTCCTTGTAAACGTTCACGCTCAATTCCTGGTGGTTGTATGTAACTGCCTTCATTTTGCTCTATACTTACTACACCTACTTCAAAATCGTTTAGTTCGTCTTGGGTAAGATCTCTATCTGGGTTTACTGCTGGGTCTAGAGTTCTTACATAACGTCTCCAATCTCCTCGTACCAAATCTAATTCACCAAAACGAATAACTACAGGCATTCTAAAGTTAGTTAAAAACATTCTCATAAAGCGAATGCTATTAAAGTCTGTAATTCCATTTACAGGAGTTCCACTTCTTATAGGAACTCTAAATTGGTACCATTTACTTACTTGTGTAGTTCCGTTTTCTAGAGTAACATTAGTTGTTTTTTCATCTACAATAAAACCTAGCCCTTTTCTTAAAGACGCCTTATCTAAAGAAATTTTATATTCATAGTAACTCTCTACCGTGTTCATGGTTTGGTCTCTATTGATATCTTCTACATCCGGAAAGTTTGTAGATGAAGTAGGAAAAGGTTCTCCACCTTGGTTTAAAGTAGGTGAATTACCTTGTGTGTTATTAAAATCTTTATATCTTGTTATTAGTGATGCATCTATAGCGTCTAAATTACTCCCTCTAAAAAACTGAAAGTTATCTGCAGCAGGATCATCTAAGGTAGCATATCTTCCAATTCCAGGGAGGTTTCTTTCTTCTTCATCTGTTAAACCATCAAAACCAATATCTTGATTTGTTCTGGCGGCATCTTCCTCGTTAAAAGCATAAATAATTGAGGGATTTCTAGGAACATCTCCCCAAATGGTACTATTTACATTGTTTCCTGCTGCTTTTAAACCATCTTCTGGCAAACCGTTTTCGTACATTTTACGGTTATCTTTTAAAACATCTTCAGAAATATTACCCAAATTTATATACAAATCTCCTACTTGGTTTATTGGGTTTTCAGGGTTAATCCCGTTTGGTAAACCTTCTTCGTTAGTTATAGAATAATTTTCATAAGGATCCATAATCCAGAATTGCATATATTCTACATTGGCTTGGTCAAAATTATTAGTATTTAAAGGTCTTGTAATACCACCCCATCTTGTTTCTGGGTTTTGTAATGTTACTTTTCCTTCTTGTATGGTTGCATCAGGATCAAAATTGTAAGAACCTCTTTCTTGTGGAAAATAAGCTAAATCTAATGTTCTTATTAATGCGTTTTGTGTAAGATCTAGTTGTAAATTCGGAAATAATTCGCCAAAATTAATTTGTCTTGTTTCAGCTCTAGAAAGTTCGTCTGCATCTACACTTTGTGGTGTTTCTCCTATTCCATAGAAAATTTGATCTATGGTATACCACGCTAACTTTGCTCTTTTGTAGTTATACGATAAATCGTCTCGCTCTCCGTTTAAATTAGGAAAAAATCTTGGAGTACTGGCTTCATACCAATCTAAAGGAGATAACAAACTTATTGGAATTTGCGAAGCCTCAAAATCATCTATATAAGAAGTTGCAGCACCAGCAACATCAATACCACTTGGTGTACCAGGAATTAAATAGGCCATATCTGCTCTAACAGAAATATTAGAGGGTGCATCTGTATCTACAAAAGGCAATAGATTTGCGGCTTTGGTAAGTAAAGGAACCTCTGTAGAAAAATCAAAATTAAAACCTAACATGGTGTTGTTAATTGGGTCTGCACCAAAATTAACCTTAGGTGTTAATGGTCTTTCTTCCACATTTAAAAAAGTAGCGCCTACTAAAAAATTATCAGAAAATTTATGTTCTACTTCTACACCAAAAAAGGTTTTTCTTTGTTGATTAAAAACAGCATTATTTTCTGTAGAAACACTAATAGGAACGCCAGATGCTTGTAAACCAGGATCTATTATTTGTACTCTACCTGCTAAATAATCTACTACATAATCTACACCTTCTACCAATTGTCTTCCGCCAGCAGAAACTCTAACAGAACCTCTTGGTACGTTAAAAGCGCCAATTGGTATACCACCAGAATTTTCTGATTTAAAGTATCCTTTTAAGAAGTATTTGTCTTTATTTTGAAAATTGTTTTTAATGTTTATTTTAGTGTTTAAATAGAGTTCTTTAAACAAAAATGCTTCATCTGCTGGTGCAGTAAGCTCATTGGCTAAATCGTTACCAAAAGGTTCTGGCGTTGGAAAAAATATAAATCCGTTTTCAGAATTTACAGTAATACCTTCTACATAATCAAAGAAACCATCTGGTTCTCTGGCCTGACTTTGATCTAGTTGATCTAAATTTAAAACTTGTAATAAGGGTTGGTTGGTAAGACCTGGAGTTTGTGCATTTTGTAGCACGTTAGAAGGAATCCCTGTTTGATCATCTCTATATTGTATTTCGAATCTAAAACCGTCTTGTGTTAGTGGAAACGCGCCTAAGGCATACACGTTTTTCATCATTAAACGCCAAGTAGGAAAAGATTCGTTTTCTCCTGTTGCTGGGTTTTCTCTAAAAGTTTGTAAAATTTCACTTCGTAATAATTTAACCGCTAAATTTTTTGGTGCTTGTATACCATCATTAGAAAATTCACCAACTTTAAAAGAGTTTTTTGTACTACCTGCTACTGTTCCTGCAACTGTATATTCATAAGCAACAGCTAAAACATCACCATCATTTAACCTCCTGTTTAAGGAGATAAAACCTAACTGAGAGTTTAGTCTATATTCATTTTCTTCTAATTTTCTTGCATTCTCTAAAATAGAATAATTAGTACCATTTTGCATCATAAATGAAGCTAAAGTACCATCTATAGTAGATACATCTCTAATACCACCATCTTCTGTAAGTAATGTAGATATGTTGTTAGATTCGTTGGCTGGTAAATTTCTACCAGCAATATTTGGCGGACTTGTAGGTTGAATATTACCTGCTTGATCTACTAAAAAAGCATTGTTTGTTTCTCCAATATCTGCAAAGGCAACAATACTTCTAAAATCTTCTGTGCTTGCGTTTCTATTGGTAATCCAAACTTCTATTCGTGTTATGTTTACAGGACTACTAATTAGCGGGTAATTTTTAAGAGCGTTGGCATAATTATCTACAAAAAATTGAGATAAGAAAAAGTGCCTATCATTATCATAATCGGTAGTTCTTAGTTCAAAAGGTTGTATAGATGCACCACCTTCTGCAACCACTGTTTGACTTTCTGAGTTTTGTTGTGAGAATACTGTGGTAATATTTGTGTTCCCAAATTTTAAATCTGCTTTTACCCCAAAAAGACTTTGTGCACCCGTAATTAAAGAGTTTTTAATGGGCATAGAAACGTTACCAGCTTCTAAACCTTGTATAATATCATCTTCTGTTGGAGTAAAGCCAACTTTTACTAAATTCTGAAAATCGAAAGAAGCTTGTGTATCGTAATTTGCTGTAAATTCTAAACGCTCACCTACTTTTGCTCTAACACTAGCGTTTATTTGTTGATCAAAGTCAAAATTAAAGTTACTTCTGTTTTCTTCAGAAATTTGTGGGTTTTCTGTATTTTGATAAATAAAACCTAGTTTTACGTTTAAGTTACCTGTTGGTGTTACTTTTACTTCTGTACCACCAAATATAGTTTCAAAAAATTTAGAGTTTACGTAATATGTAGGTAGTAAATCTTTTTGCGCATCTTTGGCTCCTTTTTTCTTGCTATTTGTTGCGCCTACCTTTTCTTTGTAATATTGTAACATATCGCGTTTTAAACGATATTTTTCGTATTCTCTTGGTGTTAAATATATGGGTGTTCTTGTCCAGTAATTTCCAACTTTTTCTACAATTACATAACGATTTAGGGTTTTATCGAAAATAATTTCTTTTTCGGCTAAATCGTCTAAAAATAAACCACCTTTTTGGGTGTTTTTAAAATTGTAACGTAATTTAATAGAATCTTTTTTTACACCTGTAGAATCTTGTTCTTTAGTGTTTTGTGCATAGGAAACTAAATTTACTGAGAAAGTAATTACTAAAAATAAGAAGGTGTTTTTAAATAAAGTACTCAAAGCATTAAAGGCTTTTTAAAGCTAATTTTATAATTTGTTCTACAGAAGCTTCTGCATTTTCGTTTAAAATAGAAGTAATAATTTTGTCAGACTGTTTTCTATTAAAACCTAAAACTTCTAAAGCAGATAACGCTTCATCTTTATTTGTATTGCTTGTAACGGCAGAAATTTCGTCTATATTAAACGTTTTAAGTATCTTATCTTTTAAATCTACAATTACCCTTTGTGCGGTTTTGGCGCCTATACCTTTTACAGATTGTATTAAAGCCACGTTTTCAGACGCTATTGCATTTTGTATTTCTTCAGATGTCATAGAAGAGCACATGGTTCTTGCAATACTTGGTCCTACTCCAGAAACAGAAATTAATAACTTAAAAACTTCTCTTTCTGTTTTGTTGATAAATCCAAAAAGTGTGTGCGCATCTTCTCTAATAGACAAATGCGTGTATAAAACAACGTTTTCATCTGCGGGTAAACTAGAAAAGGTATTTAAAGAAATATGCAGTAAATAGCCAACTCCATTGCAATCTACTACAACTTCTGTAGGGCTTTTTTCTACTAATCTTCCTCTTACTTGTGTAATCATAAGCTTTTTTCAGGCTTCTAAAGTAACTATTTTTTTATTGTAGGGCAAAGGTTTTGTTTTTTGATAAAATTTTGCCCTTAAAATTCTTAGTTGTTACTTTTTTCTGCTCTTTTTTCTTTTTGCTGTGCATCTACAGCAGCTAAAGCGGCCATATTTACCATTTCGTCTACACTAGCACCTAATTGTAAAATATGTACAGGTTTATCAAATCCTAAAATTACAGGTCCAATAGATTCTGCACCTTGTACTTCTTTTAGCAATTTATAGGTAATGTTTGCCGATTCTAAATTTGGAAAAATAAGTACGTTTACTTTTTTACCATTTAGTTTAGAAAACGGAAATTCTTTGGCTAACAATTCTGGATTTAAAGCAAAATCTGCTTGTATTTCACCATCAATTACAACATCTGGAAAATTACGATGAATAAAAGAAACGGCCTCTCTAATTTTCTTAGAAGATTCTGCATTTGAAGAGCCAAAGTTAGAAAAGGATAACATGGCAATATTTGGTTTCATACCAAACATACTTGCAAAATTACCAGTCATTTGTGCAATTTTAGCCAAATCTTTAGCAGAAGGATTCTCATTAATTGTAGTATCTGCCAAAAATAAAGGGCCTTGTTTGGTTAACATTAAATTACAGGCTGCAATTCTAGAAACATCTTTACTTTTTTCTACCAACTCTAACATTGGTTTTACTACAGAACGATAAGGTCTAGAATATCCTGTAATTAAAGCATCTGCTTCACCAGTATTTACCATCATTGCAGCAAAATAATTACGTTCTCGCATTAATTTTTTAGCTTCAGAAAAAGTACGCCCTTTTCTTTGTCTTTTTTGCCAATAAGCTTCTCCAAAACGATTTCTTCTTTCTGTTTCTTCGTCTGTTTTTGGATCTATAATTGCTACATTACCCGTAAAACCAATTTCTTCTTTTAATTCTTGAATTACATCTTTTCTTCCCAATAAAATTGGTAAAGCTATTTTTTCTTCAAAAACTCTTTGTGCGGCTTTTAAAACATCTATTTGATCTGCTTCAGCAAAAACCACTTTTTTTAAGTTACTTTTTGCTCTGTTGTGTAATAATCTAACTTCTTTATTACCAGAACCAGAACGTTCCATTAACTCTTCTCTGTAGCGATTCCAATCTTCTATTGGTTCTAAGGCTACACCAGAATCCATGGCTGCTTTGGCAATAGCTGGTGGTATTTCGTAAATTAATCTAGGGTCAAAAGGTTTTGGTATAATGTATTCTTTACCAAAGGTTAAGCTTACTTCGTCATACACAATATTTACTTGTTCTGGCACAGATTTTTTAGCTAAATCTGCCAAGGCATGTACTGCTGCCATTTTCATTTCTTCGTTAATTTTAGTTGCTCTAACATCTAAAGCACCTCTAAAAATAAACGGAAAACCTAGTACATTATTTACCTGGTTTGGATTGTCTGACCTACCTGTAGCCATAATAATGTCTTCTCTTGTTGCTATGGCTAAATCGTACTCTATTTCTGGCACTGGGTTTGCCATTGCAAATACAATAGGGTTTGCTGCCATAGATAGTAACATGTTTGGTGTAACCACATCTGGCATAGAAAGACCAATAAAAACATCGGCATCTTTCATGGCGCTTTCTAAAGTATCTAAATCTCTATCTGTAGCAAACTCTGCTTTTTGCGAAGTTAAATTTCCTCTGTCTTTTCTTATAACACCTTTACTATCGCACATTACCACATTTTCTCGTTTTACACCTAATTTTAGGTATAATCTTGTACAAGAAATTGCTGCTGCACCTGCACCACTTACTACTATTTTTACTTTAGAAATATCTTTTTTAGAAATTTCTACGGCATTTTTTAACGCGGCAGCAGATATAATTGCAGTTCCATGCTGATCATCATGCATTACAGGAATATCCAATTCCTCTTTTAACCTATTCTCTATTTCAAAAGCTTCAGGAGCTTTAATATCTTCTAAATTAATACCACCAAAAGTTGGCGCAATTGCTTTTACAGTTTCTATAAATTTTTCTGTATCTGCAGCATCTACTTCAATATCAAAAACATCTATATCTGCAAATATTTTAAAAAGTAAACCTTTCCCTTCCATAACAGGTTTAGAGGCATCTGGGCCAATATTACCCAAACCTAAAACAGCAGTTCCGTTAGAAATTACTGCGACTAAATTACCTTTAGCTGTGTATTTATAAGCGTTGTTTTTGTCTTTTTCTATTTCTAAACAAGGCTCTGCAACCCCAGGTGAATACGCCAAAGCTAAATCGTGCTGAGTAGCATATTTTTTTGTAGGAATCACTGCAATTTTTCCTGGTTTTGGTTTTGCATGATATACTAAAGCTTCGTGTCTTTTTCTAGAATCGCTCATAAGAATATTTTCTATTAAATTATTGCCTACAAAGATAGGATTTTCAATAGAAGAGTAAAGAATGATAACAATTCTTTTTAGTTATCTTTTTGCGACTAAAAAATTAAGTAATACTTTTAAAACTATGTTGGTTGATTGGTGAAAATAAGATACGCTTAGCATATAAAAGAAGCTTGTTTACTTGTATTTCTTCTAAATAAGAGTGGTTAAATTTGGTTTAACATTTTTTAAACTTTTTTTTTAAACAGAAACTTTATGTTTGCCTTTATTAAATAAATGTGCTAAATGAAAAAAACTACTTTGCTATTTTTCCTTTTTATTGCATCAATGCAAATAGCCCAAGTAAAAGGAAAAATTACAGATACAAAGAATGAACCTTTGCCTTTTGTAAGTGTTTATTTAGATAAATCTGTAACAGGTACTACTTCTAATGATAATGGGGCGTATGTTTTAAAATTAAATAAATTAGGAAAACATACAGTTGTTTTTCAGTTTTTAGGTTTTAAAACCTTAAAAAAAGAAATTAATATTACCGCTTTTCCTTTTGAATTGAATGTAACTTTAGAAGAAGAAAGCGTTTCTTTAAATACGATTACGGTTTCTACAAAAGAAAATCCTGCCAATGCAATTATTAGAAAAGTTTTAGAAAATAAAGAGAAAAACACAGACAAATTTGCCAATTATACTGCTCGTTTTTACTCTAGAGGTTTAACTAGAATTAAAGACGCGCCAGAAAAATTCTTTGGCCAATCTACAGGAGATTTAGGTGGTGGTTTAGATTCTACAAGAAGTGGTATTATTTATTTATCTGAAACATTTTCTAACATTTCTTTTCAAAAAAAACCACAAAATTTTAAAGAGAAAATTATAGCTTCTAAGGTTTCTGGAGAAGATAATGGCATTAGTTTTAATAGGGCAGAAGACTCTAATATTAATTTGTACAACAACAGTATTGCCGTTTTTAACGATTTGGTTTCTCCAATTTCTAGCAATGCGTTTGGTTATTACAAGTACAATTTAGAAGGTACTTTTTACGATAAAAATAAAAGATTAATTAATAAAATAAAATTAATTCCTAAACGTAAAAACGACCGTGTTTTTACCGGTTTTATTTATATTGTAGAAGAGGATTGGGCTTTGTACGGTTGCGATTTAACTACCAATGGAAGTCAAGTAAATATACCTATTGTAAACGAGTTAAAACTAAAACAAGGCTATAATTATGCTGAAGAAATAGATGCTTGGGTTTTAATTAGTCAGACTATAGATTTTGATATTTCTCTTTTTGGTTTTAAGCCAACTGGTAAATTTTCTTATGCCTATTCCGATTATAATTTTAAACCAAATTTTACTAAGAAAACATTTACAAATGAGGTGCTTTCTTTTGCGCAAAATGCCACTAAAAAAGACACCGTTTTTTGGAATAAATTAAGACCTGTACCACTAACTGAAGAAGAGGTTGCAGACTACAGATTAAAAGATAGTATAAAGGTAATTAGAAAGTCTAAAAAGTATTTAGACTCTATAGATGCAAAAAATAATAAATTTGGAATTTTTGATCCTTTTACAGGCTATACTTATAAAAACTCATACAAAAACAAGTCTTTTTCTTATAGTGGTCCTTTGTCTAGAACTGGTTACAATACAGTACAAGGTATAAATACATCTTTAGGTTTTAGTTATTTTAATGAAATAAATGAACAAGGCAAATGGTGGAATGTTGGGGTAGATTTTGATTATGGTTTTTCAGAAAAAAAATTGAGACCAACCTTTTACTTTGTTAAAAAATGGGATAATTTTTCTAGACCAAGACTTACACTTTATGGCGGAGTTACTACCGAACAATTTAATGGTAGAGAACCTATTTTAAAGTTGAATAATACCATAACAAGTTTTTTTTATGGAGACAACTATATGAAAATCTATGAAAAATCGTTTGCATCTGTTAGGTATTCTGAGCAAGTTAGAAATGGTATTTATTTTTCTGGTTCTTTAGAATATGCAAAAAGAACACCACTATTTAATACTACAGATTATTCTTTGGCAAGGGGAGAAAACAAAAACTTTACATCTAACAACCCTTTAGACCCAACAGATTTTACAATTGGTGCGTTTACAGAACATACTATTGCCACGTTAAATTTACAAGCAACTTTTGTAATAGGGCAAAAATACTTAACCTATCCAGATAGAAAAGTAAATGATGGTGGTAGCAAATACCCAACAATGAGTTTAAATTATATTAAAAGATTTGGCGCAGAGAATAACAATTTAAATTCAGATTTATTTATAGCAAATATTAGACAAAATTTAGAAGCTGGTAATTATGGTTCTTTTCAATATCATATGAGAGCAGGTGCCTTTTTAAAGCAAAAAGATATTGCGTTTATGGATAAGTTACAAGTCAATGGAAACCAGCTATTGTTTCCTATAGATAGGCAATTAAATAGTTTTAACTTGTTAGAATATTATAGGTTTTATACCAATGATCGTTATGCAGAAATGCATGTAGAACATAACTTTAAAGGCTCTGTTTTAGGTAAAATTCCGTTATTAAATAAATTAAATTTTCATTTAATAGTAGGCGGAAAAGGATTGCTTATGGCAGACAACAATCCATACACAGAATATTCTGTTGGTTTGGCAAATTTAGGTTTTGGTAAATGGCGTTTTTTAAGAATGGAATTTGTAAATGCGCGTTATGGAGCAGTAAAAGAAATGGGTTTTGTATTCCGATTAAATCTTTAATTTTGCAAGTATGAAAATAAACACATTGTTTTTTGGAATTACAACAGATTTAGTTGGAGAAACTGAGCTGCAAGTTGAAGTAGAAAATGAAATTTCTGTGGCAGATTTTAAGAAAATACTTCAAGAAAAACATGCTGAATTAAAAAATATAAATTCTTATGCCATTGCTGTAAATGAAAGCTACGCAACTGATAACTTACTATTGAAAGCAAATGATGTTGTGGCAATTATTCCGCCTGTAAGTGGTGGCTAAAAATCCTTTTGAATTTCCCCCAAAGGGGAAGAGCACTTTTTTGACTTGTGTTGTGAGTTTTTTGTCATGCTGAACTTGTTTCAGCATCTCGAACGTCACAATTTTTATTTATCTAAACTTTGATATAAATCTTCCCAATCTGGATTTTCTTTTTCTATCAAATTTATTTTCCATTGCCTGTGCCAATTTTTTAATTTTTTTCTCTAGTAATTGCATCATTTATATATTGAAATTCTTCAAAATAGACGAGCTTTTTTAGATTGTATTTCGCTGTAAAAACACTTCCTTGACCATTTAAGTGTCTCTCCATTCAATCATCTATACCTCTTGTAACACCGATATACAAAACACCTTTTGGTTTGTTTGTGAGAATATAAACCCAGTAATTGTGATGTTTTCTTTGAGCCATTTTAAATCGTAAGAAATTAAGATTCTGAAACGAGTTCAGAATGACAAGATAGCTTTATAAATATTTCTTATCCACATAAAAAGTTCCAAAAGGTATCACAGAACAAGCCAAAACAATGGCTAATGTTTTAAAACTCCATTTCATTTGTTTTTGAATTACAATGGCGAAAACTATGTATAGCATAAACAAAAGTCCATGAGGCATACCTAGCATTTTTACATAAGAAGCATCTCCCTGTAAATATTTTATAGGTACTGCAATAAAAAGTAGCAACAAGTAAGAGACTCCTTCTAAAAAGCTAATAATTCTAAATGTCTTTTTCATTCTATATTAATTATGGTCAGTTTGAGTTATCACGCATTTAGCGTGATTGTATCAAGAACTTTCGGTTTTAAAAATTAAATCAAAAATACGAATTTCTTTTCCTATTTTTGTTGAAATTGAAAGGATTTAGAGGTTAAAAAAATGCAAAAAACAAGTATAAAAATTACTTCAGAAAAATTAGATTTACAAGAATGTTACGCTTTTGTAGAAGATGATGCTTGTGGCGGAATTGCTGCGTTTATTGGCACTGTTAGAAACGATACAGAAGGCAAAGAAGTGCAACAACTCGATTTTTCTACCTACAAACCAATGGCAATAAAAGAAATGCAGAAAATTGCTGATTTAGCTTTAAAGAAATTTGATATTAAAAAAATTGCCATTCATCATGCAGAAGGCATGTTGCAAATTAGAGATATTCCTGTAATTATAACGGCTTCTTCTAAACACAGAAAAAACGCCTTTTTGGCTTGTGAATTTGCAATAGACACTTTAAAAGAAACCGTTCCTATCTGGAAAAAAGAATATTTTACTGATGGTGAAGTTTGGGTAAATGCGCATCCGTAGATTTTAGTTTTAAAGTTTTAAAGTTTTAAAGTTGAAAGGTTATAAAGTTTCAAAGTGGTAAAGTTAAAATTGTTTATTAGTTTATTTCTTTATAGATTTAAAGGAATGTGATTTTTTTAAAATTTTAACTCAAAACTCAAAACTCAAAACTCAAAACTCAAAACTCAAAACTATTCACTAACTGCTCTTCTACTTTGTAGCCACAAATAAAACTGTAATCCAAATAAAATAGCACCAGCTAATAAATGTATGGCTTGTGTACCAAAAGGAATTGCGGCGTAATACATTAAAATACCTGTAATGGTTTCTAAGAAAATTAAGAAAACAATCCAATTTACCAGTTTAAAACCTAAATTTTTAACTTGATTTAAATAGAACATACCTAAGTTTACTAAAACAATAGCAATGGTAAAAGATCTATGGAAATAAAATTTAAAATTTGCATTCATTAAACTATGATTTTTGTTTTCGAAACCAAATAGTTTTACTTGCTGGTCTATAAATTGCCTTACTTGTGTGCCCATTGCAATTTGTATCAAAGAAAAAACAACAGAAACTAAAAGTAATTTGGTAAATAACGCATTATATGTATAGGTTTTAGTGTTGGAAACAATAAACCTTAAACGCAATAAAAGCGCTATTATAATTAAGCCAACTACCATATGAATTGTAATAATAGTAGGTGTTAAGTTGCTATCTACTACAGTTTTACCTAGCCAAGCTTCAAAAAGCATTAAGAAAAAAGCAATAAAGGCCAGTGTTGGTATGCGTCTGTCTTCTTTTCTAAAAAGAAAAGCACCATAAACTAAAAATAGAAATACAAAACCAGATAAAACAGACGCTAAACGATTTATATATTCTGTCCAAGTGTGAAATTTATTAAATATATTATAGTCATGTTTGGTATACTCAGCCCAGTTTTTGTTGTTAAAAGTACTTTCTGTAGTTACATCATGTTCTGCAACATATAAGGTTTCATCCTTAATAATAATGTAGCCTTCTTTAAAAGTTGTGTTTGGTTTCCAGGTTATTTGTTCTTTAGAAGTTGGTGGTATGTAATAGCCAAAACATTTCGGCCAATCAGGGCATCCCATTCCAGAACCTGTCATTCTAACAACAGAACCTGCTAAAAAAATTAAATACACCGAAATTATAGCAATTTGAACAACTTTTGGAAACCTTTTTTTCATGTAAAAATCTTTTTGCAAAGATACCGATAAATAAGTTTTTTTAAAAAACGACATGGCTTTTTTTGCTATGTAAAAATGTTCTAAATAGGCCAGTAAAAATGGCGTTTATAAGTAAAGTTAATGTTAATTATTAGTTTATTTTATGTTTAACTATTATTTTAAAAGATTAAACAGGTAATTTTATTTTGTTTGGCTAACTTTTTTAAGAATGTCAGTAATAGCAAGAACTTTCCGTTTTTTAATCTTGTAATATAATGAAAATCAAATACTTGTAGAAATGTTAAAATTTTATGTTTTTAAAAATATTTCTACTATTGTTAAAAACTTCAAGGGATTTGTGAATAACTATGGCTTTCATTTTGGAACAAAAATAGCAATCTTTGTAGAGGTCGTTCTTACGACTTTTTTTACTCACAAATAATACCTTTTTTATCGTGGAAATTACTCAAATAATTAAGCGAGATTACCAAACCAGTAATTTCGAACTAGACAAAATTACCCGAGCTATAGAAAAAGCAATGCTTTCTGTAGACAATGGTTCAAGAGAAGATGCGCTTGCAATTACAAATATTGTAAACGGTACATTATTAGAGAGGAAGTTAAAAGAGCCTAATTACGTGCCAACTGTAGAGCAAATTCAAGATATTGTAGAATTTAAACTAATGGACAGTCCTTTTCATGACGTGGCCAAAGCTTATATTTTATATAGAGATGAGCAAAACAGAAGTAGAAAAAAGAATATTTTCGAAAAAAGATTAAATCTTAAGCCTTATGATTATCCAGAATTAAACGAGTATGTAGATGCTATTAGACATTCTTATTGGATACATACAGAATTTAATTATACAAGCGACATTCAAGATTTTAAGGCTGGTTTAGATGAAGTAGAAAAAAGTGCCATTAAAAATACAATGTTGGCAATTTCTCAAATAGAAGTTGCTGTAAAAACTTTTTGGGGAGATATTTATAAGAAAATGCCAAAACCAGAAATTGGTTCTGTAGGTTCTACATTCGCAGAAAGTGAAGTTCGTCATCATGATGCATATTCACATTTACTAGAAATTTTAGGATTAAATAACGAGTTTGCCAACTTAAAGAAAAATCCTGTAATGATGCGTCGTGTAAATTATTTAGAAGGCGCTCTAAAAAATGTAAATAGCGAAGACAATAAAGAGTTTTCAGAGTCAATAATTTTATTTTCTCTTTTTATAGAGCATGTATCTTTATTTTCTCAGTTCTTAATAATAATGGCTTTTAACAAGCATAGAAATAAATTAAAAGGTATTTCTAATGTGGTAGAAGCAACGTCAAAAGAAGAACAAATTCATGGTGATTTTGGTATTGATGTAATTAAAATTATAAAAGCAGAAAACCCAGAATGGTTTGATGAAGCACATGGTTTATTAGTGCAAGAAACGTGTAGAGAAGCATTTATTGCAGAAAGCAAAATAATCGATTGGATTTTTGAGAAAGGAGAATTAGATTTCTTACCAAAAGATGTAATTAAAGAATTTATTAAAAATAGATTCAACAAATCTTTGGCAAGTATTGGTGTAGACCAAGTATTTGATGTTGATGAAGCTTTATTGGCAGAAACAGATTGGTTTGATGATGAAATTATAGGAACCAAACACGGAGATTTCTTTGTAAAAAGATCTATCAACTATAGTAAAAGAACTAAAAGTATTACAAGCGATGATTTATTTTAAATAACTACTATCTAACTAACTATGAGCCTGAACGACACAAAAACTACCAAAACCCTAACAGAACACGAAAGATTAATTCAAGCAAGAAATACCGCTAGAAAAGAAATGCTAGAGAACAACAACCAACCAGAAATTGAATGGCTAACAGAAAATAGTCGTAAGTTTTTAGAATCAGGTTATTTAACAGAAGGTACAACACCAGAAGGAAGAATTCGTGAAATTGCAGAAAATGCAGAGCGTATTTTAAAGAAAGACGGTTTTGCAGACAAATTTTACAAATATATGGCTGCAGGTTACTATTCATTAGCATCGCCAGTTTGGTCTAATTTTGGTAAAAAAAGAGGTTTACCAATTAGTTGTTTTGGTTCGCACGTAGCAGATGATATGGGAGATATTTTATTCTCACAATCAGAAGTAGGTATGATGTCTAAATTAGGTGGTGGTACATCTGGTTATTTTGGTAAGTTAAGAGAAAGAGGCGCAGACGTAAAAAATAATGGTTCTTCATCAGGTTCAGTTCATATTATGCAATTGTTTGAAAAAATGGTTGATGTAGTTAGTCAAGGTTCGGTTAGAAGAGGTCGTTTTTCACCATATTTACCTGTAGATCATCCAGATATTAAAGAATTCTTAGAAATTGGTACAGAAGGTAATCCAATTCAAGAATTAACACATGGTGTAACTGTGGGTAACCAATGGATGGAAGAAATGATTGCTGGCGATGTAGAAAAAAGAAGCATTTGGGCAAAAATTTTACAAAGAAGAGGAGAAATTGGGTATCCTTATATCTTATTCAGAGACAACGCGAATAACGGTACTGTAGACGTTTATAAAGACAATAATCACGAAATTTACGCAAGTAACTTGTGTACAGAAATTATGTTACCGTCTAATGACGATTGGTCTTTTGTATGCTGTTTATCTTCTATAAACGTGTTGCATTATGACAAGTGGAAAGATACAGACGCAGTAGAAACTTTAACCTATTTCTTAGACGCAGTAATGGAAGAATTCATTACCAAATTAGAAGTATTTAAAGTATCAGAAAACAGAGACGATCAGTTTACATTCCGTTTTATGGAAAAAGCCTACAACTTTGCAAAAGACAACAGAGCTTTAGGTTTAGGAGCTTTAGGTTGGCACTCACTTTTACAATCTAAAATGTATGCTTTTGATAGTGCAGAAGCGTACAGTTTAAATAGCGAAATATTTAAAGTAATTAAAGAAAAATCTTATGCTGCTTCAGAAGAAATGGCAAAAGAATATGGTGAGCCAGCAGTTTTAAAAGGCTATGGCAGACGTAATGCAACATTAAACGCAATTGCACCAACAACATCATCTGCATTTATTTTAGGGCAAGTATCTCAAGGAATTGAGCCAATTTGGTCTAACATTTATGTAAAAGATATTGCAAAAATTAAAACCACTATTAAAAACCCAGTTTTAGAAAAACTATTAATAGAAAAAGGGCAAAACACCACAGAAATTTGGAGAAGTATTAGAGACAATGATGGTTCTGTGCAACACTTAAACATCTTATCAGACCATGAGAAAGAAGTGTTTAAAACCTATTCAGAAATAGACCAAAACGTAATTGTATATCAAGCAGCAAATAGACAAAACCACATAGATCAAGGGCAGTCTATAAACATTATGGTGCATCCAGATATGCCAATTAAAGAAGTAAACGCAGTATACATTAATGCTTGGAAATTAGGTGTAAAATCTATGTATTACCAACACAGTATGAATGCCGCACAAAAATTTAAGCAGAAAAAAGAATGTGCTTCTTGTGAAGGATAAACACATTTTAAACTAAATAGTTCATAAAAGAGAAAAGCAGCAATGTTTTTCTCTTTTTTTTTTGAAGCTATCCTGCCTGCCGGCAGGCAGGTTCCAGCTTTCACTACTCGCTTTAAGCCCAAAAGCGTGAGAGCTCAAACAAATGGTTCAATCTGGACTAAACGTCTTTTACTTTTTTGCTTTACTAATAGATTAATGCGGTTTATTATATTCTCTTTTTTGTATTTTTGAAAAAAAATCATGAAAAAACTTTTGTATTTTTTAGTAATAACCTCTATTATTTCTTGTAAGATATTAGATCAAAAAAAGCAACAAATAGTAAAAAATGGATTTTTATCTTATAGTTTATCTACAGAAAGTACTAAGGTAGATATTAAGGATAGTTTTTTAGAAATGTTTAAGGATGCAAAAAACAAAGAAGATAGTTTATTAATTAAAAACCTCATAAAGGTATCAACTAAGTTGGCAAGTAGTCTAAAAACCAATCTAGAAAAACACGACTATTATATAATTAATGATACTATCAAAATTATTGCTCCCAAAGAAAAAACAATTTATTTACCAAAAACATTTAAAAAATTTACCGAAAAAAAATTTAGAGATAAAATCTACAAAACCGAAGTAAATTGGGGTGATTTATATAAACGATGGAATACTAATTATACTGTTGAATATAATAGAAAAGATAAAAAAGAAATTTTAGGTATTGATTGTTATAAGTTGATATTAACAGAAAAAAGTGTTAGGAGTTTTGACACATATATTGAGGTGTATGAACTTTATGTAAATGATGAATATATTATCCCTTTCACTTACTATGATTTTCTTAAATTAAAAAATCAATTAAGTTTTAATGGATTAATTTTAGAATGCAAAACATATTATAAAGAAACACCTGGTTTAAATAATATTTATACACTTACAGATTATAACTTTAAAAAGCAAAAAAAATCATTAATAGAATTCAATAAAAGTGAATATATAAAACAAAATTTATAATTAAGATGAACTGGGAACAACTCCTATCTTTAAAACGTTTTGGCGACACCCAAAAACGAGAAAGAATAGCACAAGATGAAACACGTTTAGGTTTCGATGTAGATTTTGATAGAATTATATTTTCATCTGCCTTTAGAAGCTTACAAGACAAAACACAGGTAATTCCACTCTCAGAAACCGATTTTGTACACACCAGATTAACACATAGTTTAGAGGTTTCTGTAGTAGGTAGAACTTTGGGCAGACGCGTTGGTAAAGCTTTATTAGAACGTCACCCAAACCTAGCAAAATTAGGCTATACCTTTAACGATTTTGGTGCCATTGTTGCAGCAGCCTCTGTAATGCACGATATTGGAAATCCGCCCTTTGGGCATTCAGGAGAAAAAGCAATAGGCGAGTATTTTAAATCTGGAAACGGCATAAAATATAAAGAACACTTAACCCCAAAAGAATATCAAGATTTAATAGATTTTGAAGGAAACGCAAATGGATTTAAAATTTTAACAGAATCTAGAGCAGGTATTTCTGGAGGTTTACGTTTAAGTTATGCCACTTTAGGTGCTTTTATAAAATATCCAAAAGAAAGCCTTCCTAAAAAACCTACAAACCACATAGCAGACAAAAAATATGGCTTTTTTCAATCAGAAAAAACCGAGTTTTTAGAAGTGATGGAAGAATTAGGCATGCTGCAAAAAACAACAAAAGACATCTCTTATTACAGACATCCTTTAGCCTATTTAGTAGAAGCAGCAGACGATATTTGTTACACAATTATAGATTTTGAAGACGGCATCAATTTAGGTTTAATAGAAGAAGAGTTTGCTTTAGAATACCTAATAAATTTAGTTAGAGATACCATTAACTCTAAAAAATACCACGCTTTAAAACATACAAAAGATAGAGTTTCTTACCTGAGAGCTTTGGCTATTAATACTTTAATACAAGAGGCTGTAGCCATCTTTTTAGATAACGAAGAAGCCATTTTAAAAGGTACCTTTCAAAAATCTTTGCTAGAGAAATGTAAGTTTGAGGCACAAATTAACGACATTATAAAAATAAGTGTATCAAAAATTTATAACAGCACAGAGGTTATAGAAAAAGAAGTTGCCGGTTATAGAATTATAGGAGACTTGTTAGACGTTTTTGTGAACGCCTTGCATAACAGTTATCATAACAATGCAACTAGTTTTGATATTTTGGTATTAAACTTGCTGCCAGAAGAATATAAGATAGAGACAGATAGCTTGTATTTAAGAATTATGCAAGTATGTAGTTATGTGTCTGGATTATCAGATGGTTATGCTATAAGAATACACAAAAAATTAACAGGTAACATTATTTAAGAGTAAATTTTAATAATTAAATTTGCACTTCCCCATAAAATATTTATCCCATGAATAGTAAAAAGTCATTATTAGTTCTTGTTTTAGTAGTATTTGTTTCAGCGTTAGTATACAATTCTAAGAAAGAGTCCGCATTTGAAAAAAAGAGAAAAGAATTTGCAGTGTTCTTAGAGAACCATCCTTATACTAAAAGACAAAATTTAACAAATGAAGAATTAAAGGCAATCCCTAAAAAAGATAGGCCAGATTTAGCTTTTGAACAAGATTTTTTAAAAACAGTAAATCCACAAACTAAAGAGGTTAGTCAAAAAAGTTTAGTAGATGCTGTAAAATACAGATCAAACTATTTACAAGAGGAAAAAACTAGTAGAAAAACGGCTAACTCTTCTTCATTTAATTGGGAATCTAGAGGTCCAAAAACAGTGGCTGGTAGAGTAAGAGCTATGATGTTTGATCCAAATGATTCAGAATTTAAAAGAGTTTTTGCAGGAGGTGTAAGTGGTGGAATTTGGAAAAATGATGATATTACAGATGCAGAATCATCTTGGTCTTTGGTATATCCAGAAATGTCTAACTTTGCTATATCTGCAATGGATTTTGATCCAGTAAACAAAAGAACTTTCTATGCTGGTACAGGAGAAGGCTGGGGTAATTTTGATGCGGTTAATGGTGCTGGAATTTGGAAAAGTACAGACGGAGGTGTAAATTGGGGTAACTTAGAAAACACAATAGAATTTGAATTTGTATACGACTTAGTTATAAGAGATGAAGGAAGTGAGATAGGAGTTGTGTATGCAGCAATGAGGGATACAAATAGCGGACTTGGATCCGGTATTTTTAGGTCTGTAAATGGAGGCCAAACTTGGGTAAGAGTTTCTAATATTACTGCTAGAGATCTAGAATTAGCTGCTGATAACAAAATATGGGTAGGAACATCTAGAGGAGAAATATATACTTCTGTAGATGGTGAAAATTTTGAGGAGCAATATCGTTCTTCTGTTGGAAATCCTGCCAGGGTAGATCTTGCCACTGCACAATCAAACACAAATATTGTTTATGCTTTAATAGCCAATGGAAGTGTTTTAGGTGAGATTGTTAAAACTACAGATAATGGCGCGAATTGGATTACCTTAAATAATCCTGAAGATACAGGAGATAGTACGATTCCGAACAGTGATTTTACGAGAGGACAAGCGTGGTATGATTTAATTGTACAAATAAATCCAGAAAATGATAGAGAGGTCTATATTGGTGGTATAAATATGTTTAAATCTTCAAGAGCAGATGTTTGGTTTAAAGTGTCTAGTTGGAATTTAAATGTAGACAGGACTAACTCGGTTAAATTTATGCATGCAGATCAGCATAATATTCTATTCAGACCAAATTCAGAAGGTATTATTTTTTCAACAGATGGTGGTATTTATTACAGTTCAAGGTCTCGAAGATTGCCTTCATCAGATTTAGAGGAGAGAAACTTAAACTTTAATATTACACAGTACTATTCTGGAGCTATAGACCCTGTTAACCCTATAGCTTTACTAGGTGGTGCGCAAGATAATGGTACAAGTTTTATTTTTGAGCCAGGTATAGGTAATTCTTTAGAACTTTTAGGAGGTGATGGAGGTTTTTGCTTTATAGATCAAACCGCCGTAAATGAAGAGAGAGGTTTGTATTATATTGCTTCTACGCAGTTTAACAACTATTTCTTAAATGATTATACCGATTCAAATACCAATCCAAGACAAATTACTCTAATTGATAACGGAAATGGTACTTTTATTAATCCAGCAGATTATGATGATGACAATAATATATTGTACTCTTTTAATGATAATAGTACCATAACAACAGCAACATTAAATGCAGATTACGAAAGCCAGCTGTCTATAGTAAAAGACACTATAAATGTTAGAAGACTTGCAAACGAAGTTGTAACCCATATTAGAGTATCTAGTTATAATAAAGAAAATAGAAAAGTTTACTTAGGTACACGTAATGGAAGATTGCTGTTTATTAATGCTAATAATGGTAGTTCAAGAACTGTAAATGCACCAGATGTTGTAGGAGCTGTTTCTTGTATAGAGTTTGGTGAGTCTGAGGATGAGATATTATTAACCTATTCAAATTACGGAGTAGAGAGTGTTTGGTATACTTCAGATGGTGCAGAAACTTGGATTAATGTAGAAGGTAATTTACCAGACATTCCAGTAAGATGGTCTTTATTTAATCCTCTGAATAGAAAACAAGTGATATTGGCTACAGAAGTTGGGGTTTGGAAAACAGATGATATTACAGCAGAAAATGTAGTATGGGAGCCAGCTTCAAATAATATGGGAAGTGTAAGAGTTGATATGTTACAATATAGGGCATCAGATAATTTAGTTTTGGCAGCTACACATGGTAGAGGTATGTTTACAACGAATTTTACTTTAGGTACAGCTTCTGTAGAAGATGTTATTTCAGATAGCGCTGCTTTTACAGTATACCCAACAGTGTCTAAAGGTGATTTTACAGTGTTTGCTAAAAACAATTTGGGTAGATCTAATATAGTTGTTTTCGATATTGCTGGAAGACAAGTACACAAACAAGTAGTAGACTTTAATGCGCAAGAAAAACAAGAGGTATCTATAAATGTAAATACAGGAATTTATATTGTAAACATTATTGATGAAAAAGGTAAAAGAGCTTCTAAAAAGATAGTGATAGAATAAATACGAGATAAGTAACATGTAAAGAAGCTGTCTAAAAAGTGCTTTATGTCTGTCATTTCGACTTTATGGAGAAATCTAAACTATTAAATTCTAACTCAATAGATTTTTTGACTCCATTTTATTTCGCTCAAAATGACAAATTTTTGTTCTTTTTAGACAGTCTTTTTTTATGCTTCAGAAAATATGTCTGCTAAGCTTTTAGCATCTAGTTTTACTATATTTTGCAGTTCCTTTACAGTTCCATGTTCTATAAAATAATTTGGAACACCAAGTGTATTCACTTTATTTGTGTAATTATTATCAGACGCAAACTCTAAAATGGCACTGCCAAAACCACCATTTATAACGCCATCTTCAATAGTAAAAATAGTTTTATAATTTTTAAATATTGTATGAAGAAGACGTTCATCTAAAGGTTTTATAAAACGTAAATCAAAGTGTGCAATGTCTTTTTGTTTTGTTGATAAACCTATTGCTTCTTTAACATTTTTAGCCATTGTACCAATAGATAAAACAGCAATATCTTCTCCTTTTTTAAGTTGAATTCCTTTACCTATTTCTATTTTCTCAAAAGGCAATTCCCATTCGATTAAGCTACCATAACCACGTGGGTAACGAATAGCAATCGGTTTTTTTAAACCTAATTGTGCAGTGTATAAAATGTTACGCAATTCAATTTCGTTTCTGGGCGCAAAAATAATTAGGTTGGGTATGCATCGTAAATAAGCAATATCAAAAACACCATGGTGTGTAGCACCATCTTCGCCTACCAAACCAGCTCTATCCAAACAAAAAATTACAGGCAAATTTTGTAATGCAACATCATGAATAACTTGGTCGTAAGCTCGTTGTAAAAAAGTAGAATAAATATTACAAAAAGGTATTAAACCTTGGGTTGCCATACCAGCAGCCAAGGTAACTGCGTGTTGTTCTGCAATGCCAACATCAAAAGTTCTTTTTGGGAATTTTTCTAATAACAACTTTAAAGAACTACCCGTTAACATGGCAGGTGTTATCCCTACAATTTTATTATTATTTTGTGCTAATTCTACAATGGTTTTACCAAAAACATCTTGGTATTTTGTAAAAATATTGGCATCTTTTTTAATGCGTTCGCCAGAAATAGCATCAAATTTACCAGGTGCATGATAGGTTACTTGGTCATCTTCAGCTTGCTGTAATCCTTTACCTTTTGTAGTAATTATGTGTAAAAATTTTGGGCCTTTTACGGTTTTTAAGCGTTCCAATTCTTTTATCAACTTTGGTAAATCATGGCCATTAATTGGTCCAGAATAGTCAAAATTTAAAGCTTTAATAATATTATTTTGCGCGGCTAACTTTCTATCGTTTTTAACCTTGGTTAAATACTCTTTTAAAGCACCAACTGCAGGATCTATACCTATGGCATTATCATTTAAAATAATTAGCAAATTCGCTTTAGAAACGCCTGCGTGATTTAGAGCCTCAAAAGCCATTCCGCTTGCAATAGAAGCATCACCAATTACAGCAATATGTTGTTTTTGGGTTTCTCCTTTTAAATTGGCTGCAATGGCCATACCTAAAACAGCAGAAATGGAAGTAGAGGAATGGCCAACACCAAAAGCATCAAATTCACTTTCGCTGCGCGAAGGAAAGCCTGCAATACCATTTAACTGTCTGTTGGTGTGAAAATTATGTTTTCTACCGGTTAAAATTTTGTGGCCATAAGCTTGATGGCCAACATCCCAAACAAGTATATCATTTGGCGTATCAAAAAGATAATGCAAAGCTATAGTAAGTTCTACAACACCTAAACTTGCACCTAAATGCCCTTCTTTAGTAGCTACTATATTTATAATAAAACTGCGCAACTCTTTTGCCAATGGTGGCAATTGATCTAGATTTAATTTTCTTAAATCTTCTGGGTAGTTTATTTGATCTAACAGATTTTGCATACGTTTACAAAAATACAACTTCAAATTTTGTGTTTGTAAAAACGCGCTTGTAATTATTTCAAAACATTCGTAAATATTTTACTTAAATTCGCACTGTAACCACAAAATAAAATATGATACAGCCTTTTGATGATACTTATTTTATGAAAAAAGCCTATCAAGAAGCAGAAAATGCCTTTGCTAAAGGAGAAGTACCTGTGGGCGCAATAATTGTTTTTAAAGATAAAATTATTGCAAGAGCACATAATTTAACAGAAACTTTAAATGATGTTACTGCTCACGCAGAAATGCAAGCGTATACAGCTGCAGCAGATTTTTTAGGTGGTAAATATTTAAAAGATTGTGTTTTGTATGTTACTTTAGAACCTTGCCAAATGTGTGCAGGCGCTAGTTATTGGGCACAAATAGGTAAAATTGTTTACGGAGCTAGCGAGCCAGAAAGGGGTTTTGTCAACTTAAAAACAACCTTGCATCCAAAAACAAAGATAGTTGGTGGTATTTTAGAGAATGAATGTTCGCAATTATTAAAACGTTTTTTTATAGAAAAACGCAACTTGAATTAACAGATTGAAGATGAAAAAGTATGATGTTGTTATTATTGGTGGTGGTCCTGCAGGCGGACAAACAGCAAGAAATTTAGCTAAAAAAGGCCATAATGTGTTGTTAGTAGAACGTTTTAATAGTTTTATGGACAATAATTTTTCTAGTGCAGGAATGACCTTAGAACCATTAAAAGAATTTGATTTACCAGAACATATTATTGGTGCTTATTGGAGTGATATTACTTTGCAATGCACTAAAAAAAGTTATTATTGGGCATCAGACACCAAACAAGGTGTGGTGCTAGATTATGGTAAATTAAAACAATTTTTGGCAGATGAAACTTTAAAATTTAACGGAGAAGTTTTAACAGGTTATAAATACATTAGTAAAAAAGTTGGCGATAATGAAGTTGTACTAACACTTCAAAAAAATAAAGGAAGCGAAACATTACAAGTGGCAACTAAATTGGTAGTAGATGCAACAGGCCCAATAAGAAAGGTTATGTACGATACCAAAGAAAAACAACCAAAAATGGATTTGGGAAGTGGCACAGAATATTTAATTGAAGTAGCGCCCGAAATTTACAAGCAGTATAAAGATAGGTTGGTGTTTTTCTTAGGTCACAAATGGGCTATAAAAGGGTATTCTTGGATTTTTCCTATGGAACAAAACATTTTAAAAGTAGGAGCAGGTAAAGTGCATTTAAAATCTAAAGAACAAGAAAACACAGATAAAACCACTAAAAAAATTACAGAGCAAATTATTAAAGAGTATTTAAAATGCGATACTTACAAATTGATTGACGCTCATGGTGGAATTATAAGATACGCGAATGGCTTAAAAGATAAATTTTACGAGAATAAAGTTTTTGCTGTGGGAGATGCTGTTTCTGCCATAAACCCAAGAGGTGGAGAAGGCATACGTTATGCTATGCAAAGTGCAGATTTAGCCTGTGTTTCTATAGATGAATTTTTAAGAACAGGTAAAACTAATTTTGATAATTATCGAAAAAAATGGCGCAGAAGAAAGTTGTTTAAATGGCGTTTAAGTGAAATTTCTAGCCAAAGAATGTACAGTAAATATTCTGATGAACAAATAGAAAACAGAGTACAATTTTTTCATGAAAATTTTAGTACACAAGTTTTAATTGATAGTTTATTCAATTTTAAATACAACCAAATTTTGTCTCGTATTTATCAATTTATTGTTTTAAAAGTAAAATATAAGTTTAAAAAAGAACAATTTTAAATTGCCTTTTTTGTTCTTGTATTAATGTTAAAGTTTTAAGAAATAGAACTCGAAAATTTGTGGTGTAATTTGTTTTAGAGAACTTTAGCTCGTAATTCAAATTAAACAAACACTACAAATGAAAAATTTTATCTTATTTTTTGTGTTTTTATTTACTGTTTCAGTAACTACAGCACAAGAAACGCCCAAACCAAATTACAGAGCTGCTGCTAAGTATTCGCCTAAAAACTTGGCAAAAATGGTGCATTCTACAAGTGTAAGACCACATTGGTTAAAAAAAGGAAACCGTTTTTGGTACGCTTATAAAACATCAGAAGGTTCTAAACATTATATTGTAGACGCAGATAAAAAGACAAAAAAATTACTTTTTGATAATGTAAAAATGGCAAAGTGGTTAACAGAAATCACTAAAGACCCTTATGATGCCAAACATTTACCACGTTTAAATATAAAGTTTAACAAGGCAGAAGATGCATTTCGTTTTAGAGTAACAGCAACAGAAGAAGTTGAAGTTGTAGACGAAGATAAAAAAGAGGAAACTAAAAAAGATTCTACTATTACCAAAAAGGCAAAAAAGAAAAAGCCTAAAATAGAGAAAAAAGTGTATTATTTAGAATACAAATTAGGTGGTAATGGTTTAACAATCATCAACAATAAAAAAGAAGAAAAAAGACCTTGGAGAAGATGGGCAAATGTTGCTCCAGACAGTTCTATTGTGTTGTATTCTAAAAATTACAATCTGTATTGGATGGATAAAATGAACTTTAAAAAGTTTATTAAAGATGAAAAAGATAGCACAGTTGTAGAAAACCAATGGACAAAAGATGGAGAAGAAAACTATGGTTATGGAGGTGGAAATAGAGGACAAGACAATGAAGATGTAGAAAAGAAAAAAGATGACAGAAAAGGCGTTTGGGGAACTTGGTCTCATGATTCTAAGAAATTTGTTTTTCAAAAATCTGATTCTAGACACATAAAAGATTTATGGGTAATTAATTCTACAGGTAAAAAAAGACCTACTTTAGAAACCTATAAATACCACATGCCTGGAGAACAAGAATACTACAAATCTGAGTTGTTAATTTTTGATATTCCAACAAAATCGCATGTTAAAGTGCCTTTAGATACCATTCGTCAGCAAAGTATTTCTGTATTTAGAGCTCCAAGAAAACAATCAAACAGAGATGATGATTTTCAACCTTCGTTGTTACTTTCTAATAAAGGAAAAGTATATTTTAGTGTAATCTCTAGAGACAGAAAAAAGTACGATATTAATGTTGCAGACATAAATACTGGAGAATATAAAACGTTAATAGAAGAGCGTTTTAATACCTACATAGAGTCTAGTCCTTTGGTTTTATTCAACAATGAAACAGAAATGTTGCATTGGGCAGAAAGAGATGGTTGGGCACATTTCTATTTATATGACGCAGAAGGGAACTTAAAAAATCAAGTTACAGAAGGCGATTATCATGTAGATGGTTTTGCAGGTTTAGATGAAAAAAGTAGAACCTTATATTTTACAGCAAATGGTGTAAATAAAAAACAAGATCCTTACTATTTACATACCTATAAAATTGGTTTAAATGGAAATGGAATGAAAACGCTAGATCCAGGAGATTTTACAGCAACTGCTTCTATGGCAGATTCTAACAAGTATTTTGTTAGCAATTATTCTAGAGTAAATACCGTACCAAAATCTGAATTAAGAAATGCAAACGGACGTAAAGTAATGGATTTAGAAACTGCAGATTTATCTCAGTTAATGGCTTCTGGATATAAATTTCCAGAACCTTTTAAAGTAAAAGCAGACGATGGTATTACAGATATTTACGGTGTAATGTACAAGCCTTTTGATATGGATTCTACAAAAGTGTATCCGCTTTTAGAATATGTATATCCTGGGCCACAAACAGAAGCTGTAAATAAATCTTTTTCTTACAGAATGGATAGGTTAGATAGAATGGCGCAAGTTGGTTTTGTAGTAATTACTTTAGGAAATAGAGGTGGACATCCAGATAGATCTAAATGGTACCACAATTATAGTTATGGCAATTTACGAGATTATGGTTTGGCAGATAAAAAATATGTAGCGCAACAATTGGCGAATAAGCACAAGTTTATTGATATTGAAAAAGTAGGAATTTACGGACATTCTGGAGGTGGATTTATGTCTACAGCAGCAATGTTGGTATATCCAGATTTCTTTAAAGCCGCAGTTTCTTCCGCAGGAAATCATGATAATAATGTGTATAATTCTTGGTGGAGTGAAACACATCATGGAGTGAAAGAAGAAATTGACGAGAAAGGAAAAATCTCTCATAAATATAAAATTGATGACAATCAATCTCTAGCAAAAAACTTAAAAGGACATTTAATGTTGATTCATGGAGATATGGATAATAACGTGCATCCTGCAGGAACTATAAGAATGGCAGAACAACTAATTAAAGCGCACAAACGTTTTAAATTTATGATTATGCCAGGACAAAGACATGGTTTTGGTAGCATGACAGAATATTCTTTCTGGTTAAGAGCAGATCATTTTAGTAAGTATTTATTGGGTGAAGAAGTTACAGATACAGATATTTTATTTATGAATATGGATAAACCAATGAATAGGTAATTCCATCCCATGCTAACCTTCCTATTTCGACTAAGCTCAATATAAACAAGGGAAGTGATGCTTACTCTTGAGGTAAGTATAAACCTTAAAGGATTTTATTGTTCTTTAGGGTTTATTTTTTTGATAGAATTAAGAATGTTCCTTAATTTTAGTTTGAATTTTAAATATGTGTTTTATGAAGAAGACTTATAAAATAATATCTACTGTAGCTATTGTGTTGTTTGGTATTTCTTATGTTTTTGATAAATTCGGTTTTTTATCGGCTTATAATCCTGATGATTTAAGGAGTATTCTTGTAATGGTGTATCTTTTTACGAGTTTAAGGTATAATCAGATAGAGATTGAAGATAAAGGTGCAGAAATTCAGCATTTAAAATTGAAATTAAAGAAATTTGAAGAATAGTTTTAGCACACGATTTTTATTTCGAACGTATGGAGAAGTCTCATAATCTAGCTAACGTAAATCATGGTAAGCATTATGAGATTTCTTCCAAAAGGTAGAAATAACGACAGGATTCTAATAAAGAAAACGATTCACACAACAGTTGTCACTTCGAACGTATGGAGAAGTCTCATAAACTAGCTAACATAAACTAGAGCAAGCGTTATAAGATTTCTCCCAAAAGGACGAAATGACAGGATTCGAGTGGAGAAAATAAAATAGTTTAATCTTCTACAAACTCTAAAATATCCGCTGGTTGGCAATCTAAAGCTTTACAAATTGCTTCTAAAGTAGAAAAACGAACTGCTTTGGCTTTCCCAGATTTTAAAATGGATAAATTGGCTGTAGTAATACCAATAATTGCTGCCAGTTCTTTACTTCGCATTTTGCGTTTGGCAAGCATTACATCTAAGTTTACAATAATTGCCATAATTATATTGTTAGGTCGTTTTCTGTTTGAATTTCGTGTGCTCTTTTTAGAAGTTTACCTAAAACGAACAAACTTAATGCAAATATAATTATGGTAAAATCTATATCTAATCTTGGATTGATACTTAGGTTTATATTTTGGTCTTGCATTTTATTTAAGCCAACATAACCATAATACAAACCAAAAATAATACTAAAAATTAATTTACTAAGTTGCCAAACAATCAATAAGCTGGCAATCCAATTTATTTTTTTTGTAAGCTGTAAACTAAAGGAAAGGTTTGTACTTAGTATTTTAAAAAGCGATTTTAACTGAAAAAAGATAAAAATGAGTATGATTATAGATAAATATGTGTTTAGAAAAATAGCAGAAGACAATACCCAATTATCTGTTTTTAAATTTAGGTAACTATTCATTGCTAAAGAATCTGTGTTGGACGATAATTCAAGATTTGAATTAGGTTTAAATTGCAGTTTTGTATCCGCATTAAAAGATAGGAAAACACGAACAGGAACATTTTTAGTATTTGCATACAGTTTTGATTTTTCTGAGGTTTCAATGGTATCATTATCAGTAAAAATAGTAAAAGAAATAGCGATTATTAAAAATAGAATACCACCCCAAAAAGTAAGGCTAAATAAGCCATGTAAAAACGTAGTCAGTCCCTTTTTTTTATAGATGCTATAAATGGCAAAAGAAAGAAGGCTAAAAATGGTTAGGTATAAAATTGTTTGAAAAATAGGAATCATAATTAAATCGTTAAATCGTTTTCTTGTTTTAGCGTATTTCCTTTTTGAATAACTTTACTAAAAATGATTAAAAAGAAACCAAAAACAACCATTAAAAGAGACAAATACCTTGAATCTCCATTGAAATACAAAAAGTATTTTACATCTATAAAAAAGATTGAAAAACTTAATAGAAATGCTATTAAGTTTGAAGCAATAAATAATTTACCAGCATTAAATAAGTAGTCAGATGTTAGGCTACTGAAATAATCATTTATTTGTTTTAGAAGTAATATTTTAATTAAAAAATAAGCACCATAAAGAAACAAACCAAAAGCCAAGATTTTTAAACCTACCAAAAGTTTTAAAAATAATGGAGTGCCTTCATTATTAAAGTGCCCTTGATATAAGACATCATTTTCAAATAATAAAGCAGAAACAATTAATATATTATCGGCTAAAAACCAAAATAGAATTAATGCAAATAGCGCTAAGGCCATTGTTTTTAGATTTTTTATCTTTTTCATAATTATATCGTTAAATCGTTTTCTTGTTTTGCGTTTTTGGCTATTTTAAAAATCTCACTTAATACCAAGAAGAATAATCCTAAACAAATATTCATAACATTTTCATTTGATCCTATTTCAAACGTAATACCTGATTTATAATAATATAAGTTAGAAACGAATGATAACACTATAGAAATAATAGCTGAAATAATTATCAGATTCCCGATTTTTAAGAAGGAATTGATTACATAATCCTCAAATATTTTTACTCTTAAAAAGTGATATAATACTTTCCTAAAAATATAGAATGCTGCTATTAATAATAAATAATTAATAGTAGAAATTGAAATTAGTATATTAGAAAACAGGTCTTTTGGATTGTAATTTTCTGAGTCAATTATTAGTTCTATATCTATAAAACTTAAATCTGTAAAGTCTATAAAGAAAACTCCAATAGCTATTGCAATGCAACTTAGCATTAAAGGAATTGTTATAATAAAAATAATATCTACAATTGTTTTTAAAATATTTAATTTTCTCATAATAATTATTGTTTTACGATAACAAATATATAAAAATTATTGAAAAACAATAATAAAATAGTTTAAAAAAATAATTATTTAAGTTTAAAACAAAAAAAATCAGCACTAAAAAGCACTGATTTTGTTGAAAATATAAGTTAAAAATATCTATTAATCTCTAGACATAAATATTCTTAAAATATACCAAAATAATAACATTAAAGAGGCAAATAAACCCAAAGAAGCAGGTATATAATCTTCGGTTCCGTATTTGTTTACCATTTCAGAAGTTTGGTATAAAATGCTACCTGCAGCCAAAACACACATACCTACAGAAAACCATAAACCTAAATTAAAGCCAAATAAAGTACCCGCTACAATTAAACCAATTGCTATAAAAAAGCCAACGGTTAACCCTGCTTTTATAAAAGAAAAATCTTTTTTAGTTACAAAAACAATGGCAGAAATACCTATAAAAAGTGCTAATGTAACTAAGGCTGCTTGTTGCACTAGTTCAGTACTTTCTGTGTAATACATAGCAATGTACAAAAGCGGTACAAAAATAATGGCTTGTGCAAAAACGTATAATGCGTAGGCCATATATTGTATGTTTTTGTCTGTCGTTTTTAGAGCAGTACTTTCTGCGTAATTGGTAGCTAACATAAAACCACCTAACATTACTAGCCAACGCCAACCTTCTGTCATAGACAACATAAAGTTTACAATGGCATCACTTTGTAACAGTAAATATTCAAAAAGCACAAATAGTAAAACGCCACCTGCAACGTGCGTGTATGTTTTTTTATAAAATTCTACACGAGCTTGGTCTGTAGACTCAATTAAAAGCGTTTTGTTGGTTAAATTATTGTCCATAATAGTTTTTGGTTTAATTAAATGATTTGGTTTTATCTTATTTTTTAATTGATTGTATTTAAATTGTAATTCAAGTTTTATGCTAGAAATATAGTACTAATCCAAGTTTTATTACAACTAACGCAAGTCAGTCTGAACCTGTCGAAGACCTTTTTCATTATTTTATTTTACAAGCTTCACTTCGACAAGCTCAGTGAGACATTTTGATTTTTAATTTATTGTATTTAAATCATAATTTAAGTTTTATGCTATAAATATAATATTAATCTTAGTTTTATTACGACTAACGTAAGTCAGTCTGAGCTTGTCGAAGACTATTTTATCTCAATTATGCGTTCTTCAATATTTGTACTGCCTTGTGCTTTTACTTCTTTTGTTTCTATGCTATAGATTACCCATCCTGTTGCTCCATGTATTCTAGAGGCCGTAAAAGTTTCGTTGGTTAATGTCGGAAAATCTTTACGATCTGGAAATTTAGCAACACCATTATTTAATTTTTTAAGATATTTATACGTTTCATTGGTTAGTTGTTCTGCATTTACAACCTGCTGCATTCTAATTACAGCATTACCATCTTCTGTATTAATTTCATCTAAACTATAACTTAGGTCTGTATCAAAAGGTTTACCACCAAAATTATTACGTAAGCTAACATTACCCTTCACTTCTTCGTTTAAAGTGTATTTTATACCATGAAAACTATAAAACTGAATGGCATCTTTTATCGCATTTGCTTCAATAGCCTCTTTAGAGTTAAAATTTTTCATTACACCATTTATAATGTTGCTAATGTTTGGTACATCCTTTAATTCGTCTTTTAATTGGTCTATTACTTTAAGTTGATAATCTCTAATGCTTTCCCAATTTACAACTTCCATAAAAGAACCAAATTCATCTGTCTTAATTTGTACAACAATATCACTTGCTAAAGCACTAATTTTTTGTATAATTTCATTGTCGGTTTCTACTTTGTAGTTTTTATAATTCCACGCTGTAGTGTAACTATTTGCGGTAGAATCTATTATTTTTAAATCAACTTCGTAAGTGGTAAATTCTCTAGAAACTGTGTCTTTTCCTTTCAATTTTAGTTTTTCTAAAGAAACATTATAAGATTGCTGGTCTAATTTAGACCAATAACCAATTACTTGCACAGTAGAATCTTTTACGCTTATTTGAGAAAATAGAGGTGCACAAAAAAGAAAGAACGCAAAGGCTATAAATATTCTTTTAATTTTCATGTGCTCATTAGGCTTTTTTAAGATAATAATTGATGGATAGTTAATTGGTCTGAGCTTGTCGAAGACTAAATCAAACCCAGGAATAACTAAACCTTTTTAATTACATTAGTTACAATACCCCAAATTACAAAATCATTTTCTTCTGTTATTTTTATAATGGGATAATCTGGATTCTCTGGTTGCAACCAAATTTCATTGCCTTGCACACGCAACCTTTTTACGGTAAACTCGCCATCTACATAACAAACGGCAATTTTTTTATCTTCTGGGCGCAAACTTCTGTCTATTACCAATAAATCTTGATCGTTTAAGCCTGCATTTATCATAGATTGTCCTTTTACTTTGGCAAAAAAAGTAGTTTCTTTATTTCTAACCAATTCTTCATCTAAAGACACACGCTCTTGTTCAAAATCTTCTGCAGGAGCAGGAAAACCGGCAGAAATACCATTATCTATAAAAAAGGCACCTTCAATTTCCGAGGGTTTTGGCGCAAAAAAATCTAAATTTTCAGATGTAATCATAATTAGCCAAATTAAAACTTTTCTTTTAATTTTTTACTTTTTAGGCTTGTAAATCTTTTGTAGTAACCTCTAAGTAAGCGGCTTTTAATTTCTGAATCACATTTTCTAACTCTTCAACAGTTAAATGACCAAAACCAAAACGAATAGCACAAGTGTTTTTATCTTGATATAAAATGGTTTTTGGCAAAAATAAATTGTTTTTTTCTGCGGCTGTTGCCAATTTTATTAATGATATTTTTGGTTGAAAATTCAACCAAATTGCTAAACCTCCATTAGGAATTTGCCAAGAAGCTATTTTAGAAAAATGCGTTTGTAAAAGTTGTGCTAAAACGTCTCTTCTTTTTTTATAAGTAACAATATTTTTATTCATTAAACGATGAATTTCGCCTTCGTTAATTAATTCAGACAACATTTGTTCTTGTATTAAATCGCCTTGTTCATCTAATAAATACAGATAATTTTTTGCTTCTGTTATTAAATTTTCTGGCGCAATTACAAATCCTGTTTGAAAACTAGGAAATAAAGATTGCCCTAATTTACCTAAATAAATTACCATACCATTTGTATCTATACTTGCCAAAGGCTTTGTAGGTGTATTGTTATACTGAAAATCGTAATCATAATCATCTTCAATAATTGCAAAACCATAGTTTTTAGCCAATTTTAGCAATGCCAAACGTCTTTTTGTACTTAGACTTATAGTTGTTGGGTAGTCTCTATTGGCACAAATGTATAGGCATCTAATACTTCCTTTTTTATAATTTTCTGCTATAAAATTTACATCTAAGCCATATTTATCTGTTGGAATGGTTTCTATTTGAGCACCAGTTTGCTGAAAAATCATATTTGCAGCATAATTACTTAAATTGCCTACCAAAACTACATCCTTTGGTTTAATTAGTAGTTGAGAAACAATGTATAAACTCATTTCTGTACTTCTGGTACTTATTATATTTGCAGGCCTGCTTGTAAAACCCCTTGTTGTATTTAAATAATTACACAATTGTATTTTAAATATAGATAATGAGGTTTCTAAAGGTCTATTCCATTTTTTAATTAAAGTTTTACGTTTCATGGCAGCACTGTACCATCTTGTAAACTCATTTACAGGATGCAAACGCAAATCTGGTTTACCATCGTTTATAGTATATTTTGCTGCAGTTTTTTGTAACGTAGAAGCTAAATGAAACGATTTTTGAAAAGCAAAACCCGTTTTTTTTATGGCCGTTTTTGTACTATTTAATTGATGTGAATAAGCCTTTAACTTATGTTGTTTCACTTTTAAAGGAGCCACAAAAGTTCCTTTGTTAGGTAAAATGGTTACCCAACCTTGTGCAGCCAATTCATCATAAATAGCAACTGCAGTATTTCTATGTATTTTTAATAGTGAACTTACAGCTCTAGTTCCTGGTAATTTTGCAGCTGCTGATAAATCGTTTCTTTGTATGGCTTTAATAATTTGTTCGGCAACTTGCGTATAAACAGGTTGCGCAACAGATTTGTTAAAACGAATTTTTGTTCTAAAAATCTCAAAAACCGGACTATCTTTCATTTTAAAACTGGACTATCTTTAAAGTGTTTAAAGTTACGACTTTTGCTCTGTTATTCATATCAAAATAAAATTAAAATGTTTCGTAATAAAATAGTAGTTCTTGTTTTTTTTCTGTTAAGTTTTCACTTGTTTTCACAAGATAAAAAAGAAGCACAAAAGTTAGATACTATAATTCTTATATCTAACAGAATAGATTTACCTTTTAAAGCCAATTCTAGAACTATAAACATTGTTTCTGCGGCAGATATTAAAAATAGTGCAGCTACAAACGTTGCAGATTTATTACAGCAAGTGGCAGGTGTAGATATTAGAAGAAGAGGTACAGGTGGTGCACAAGCAGATTTATACATTAGAGGTGGTGGTTTTGACCAAACTTTGTTGTTAATAGATGGTATTAAAATGGATGATGCACAAACAGGGCACCATACCATGAATGCAGCTTTACCAATTGAAGTAATTGAAAGAATAGAAATTATAAAAGGACCAGCAGCAAGAGTTTTTGGGCAAAATGCATTTACAGGTGCTATTAATATTGTAACTAAAAAGAAATTACGAAGCATTGCTTCTGTTAATGTTGAAGGTGGTTCTTTTGGACAATTAAATAAATCTGTAACCTTTGGCGAAGAGTTTGAAAACGCTTCTTTTGTAGCGCATATTGGTTCTTTGACATCTGAAGGTTATAGAAATAATTCTGATTACGATAACAACAATTATTTTATAAAAGCAATTGTAAATAAGAAGAAACAGCCGATAGAAATTATAGGTACTTTTTTTGATAAAAAGTTTGGTGCAGAAAACTTTTATACTACAAACCCTACTTTTAATGAATATGAAGAAACTCAAAATAGTGTAATAGGTGTTTCTACAACTTTTAAAAACGATAAATTTAAAGTTACACCACGTGTTTATTGGAGAAGAGGTCAAGATATGTTCTTGTTAAGAAGAGATGATCCTGCTTTTTTTAGAAACCATCATATTACCAACAAAGTTGGGGTAGAAACCAATGCTTCATATACTTCTAAATTAGGAATTACTGGTTTTGGTGTAGAGTTTTCTAGATACGCAATAAGCAGTAATAATTTAGGAGATAGAAACAGAACAATTACAAACTTATTTTTAGAGCACCGTTTTAAATTAGGTAATATAGTAGATATTACACCAGGTGTTGCTGTAAGTTATTTTTCTGATTTTGATTTTAATGCCTTTCCAGGTTTAGATTTAGGTGTACAAATTACAGACAATTTTAAAGCCTATGGTAATGTAGGTTTTACGTTTAGAGTACCAACTTATACAGATTTGTTTTATAGCGATCCTGTAACTTCTGGTAACGAAAACCTAGAACCAGAAAGTGCTTTCGCACAAGAAATTGGTTTTAAATATAACAGCACACGTTTTGCTGGTTCTATTGCATTTTTTAATAGAGATTCAGAAAACTTAATTGATTATATAAGACCAAATGTTAATATAGATGTTTTTAGTGCCACCAACATTGCAGAAGTAAACACGCAAGGTTTTGAACTAGAAGGTGCTTATAACTTTCAAATGGCAGGTTACAAACAGGTTTTAAACTTTGGTTATACGTATTTAAATGATGATATTTTAGATCAAAATAAAGATTTATCACGTTATTCTTTAAACACTTTAAAGCATCAATTTGTAACTCGTTTTACAAGCAAACTGTTTAAAAATGTGAGTCAGAATATTATTTATAAGCACGCAGAAAGAACAGTGGGTACAAGTTACAATGTTTGGGATGCTTCTGTAATTTTTAATTTTCATAAATTTAATTTTACAGTTACTGCTAACAATATTTTTAATGCAGATTATATAGAAAGTGGTTTTGTGCCAATGCCACCAAGTAATGTTTTATTTGGTTTGCGCTACAATTTTTAAATATTTATTTGAGTTAGTTTTTGCTAAAAACCATCAGCTTTTATAAGTTGATGGTTTATTAGTATTACTTTAATGTGAAATCGCTATTACTCTTATTGTTGCTGTTTTTATTTAGCCGTTAATTAGTTATTTGTCATTTTCAACGCAAAGCAGTATAATTGAGAAATCTAAACCATAAGTTTTAATTGAATAGATTTTTCGGCTCCACTACGTTTTGCTCGAAATGACAAGTTTTGGTGCTTTTTGAATAACCTTTTTTATTTATTTAAGAATATAAAAGAGAGGCTATCTAAAAAGTATTTTCCAACTGTCATTTCGACTTTATGGAGAAATCTAAATGATAAGTTTTTAATTGAATAGATTTATCTACTCCATTTTATTTCACTAAAAATGACAAGTTTTGGTGCTTATTAGATAGCTATTTTTTTATAAATTGGTTATTTAAACAACCTAAAAATATCGTTTCCGTTTGCAAAAAGTAGCAGTGTTACTAGTAATACAAACCCAACAACTTGTGCGTATTCTAAAAATTTATCTCCAGGTTTTTTACCAGTTATCATTTCCCAAAGGGTAAACACAACATGCCCTCCATCTAAAGCAGGTATTGGTAAAAGGTTCATAAAACCTAACATAATAGATAAAAATGCGGTAATTGTCCAAAAAGATTCTGCACTAAATTCATCAGGAAAAATACTTCCAATAGAAATAAAACCACCCAAACCTTTATATGCTCCTGTGCTTGGGTTAAATATTTTCTTTAGCTGTTTTACGTAATCAGTTAAGGTTTTCCAAGATTTGTTCCAACCAGCAGGTATTGCTTCTGCAAAAGAATAGTTGATATCTGCTAAATTATAATAGCCTAACTTCTCTAAATCTTTACCCGGTAAAATTGTGAAACCAACACCAAATTTACCTTCTTCTGTAACTTGTAAATCTATTTGTTTTGTTTGGTTACCTCTTTTTACAGTAGCTGTAACTTTTTGATTTTTAAGACCTAGTAAAACATCTTCAGCTTGGTCAAAATATTTTATAGTAGTACCATTTATAGCTGTTATAATGTCTTTAGGCTTTAAATCTGAATCTACGTTAGGTGAATCTTCAGAAATACCAGCAACTGTAAAAGGATAACGTGGGTAAACTAAAGGTCCCGCATTTTTACCTCTATCCATTAACTGAGAAATAAAATCTTCAGGAATTTCTTTATCTAAAATTTGCCCTTTTCTTTCAATTTGGTAATTGTTTCCGTTGATAAACTCTAAAGTTAAACCAGCAAATTTTTGAATTGGTGCACCATCTACAGTTAAAATTTTATCGCCAGTTTGCAAACCTAAATTTTCTGCTAAAGTATTTTCTACCCAAATACCATCTTTATCATTTACACTTTGGTTTGGTAAAAACTCTTCACCATAAGACCACATTAGCATTATGTAGATAAAAATACCTAACACAAAGTTTACAAAAACACCACCCAACATTATAATTAAACGTTGCCAAGCAGGTTTAGATCTAAACTCCCAAGGTTTTGGTGGCAATGCCATTTGTTCCTTGTCCATGCTTTCATCTATCATACCTGCTATTTTTACATAGCCACCTAAAGGAATCCAGCCAATACCATAAACGGTTTCGCCTACTTTTTTCTTAAAGATAGAAAATTTATAATCGAAGAATAAGTAGAATTTTTCTACTTTGGTTTTAAATAATTTTGCGGGTATAAAGTGCCCTAATTCGTGCAAAACAATTAGTAAAGATAAACTTAGTATAAATTGAGATGCTTTTATTAATATTTCCATTCAGCGTTAAATCATAATTAAAATGCAAACAAAGGTACATTTTTAAAGAGAGTTGTAAAAGAACAATTGCAAGATGCTTTTTTATTTTAACAAAGAATTTAGAATGCTTGGGTTTTCCTTGCTTTTTTAGCGCAATTTTAAGTCGTATTTTTGCAATATAATTCTTGTATTATGGAAGTTAAGTTTTTTAAAAAATCTTTGCCAACACTTATTTTTTTAGGTGTATTTTCTGCAATAGCAGTTCCTATTTTTTATCATCTTTTAAAAGTAGAGAAGAAGTTAAAAATTTACAATCCTGCAGATGTAAATCCGCAATTGGTAGATTTTTCTATAAAGCACATTACTAAAGATCATAAAATTGCAGATTTTAAATTGACCAATCAAAATGGAGATTTTATCACCAATAAAAATTATGAAGATAAAATTTATGTAGCAGACTTTTTCTTTACACGCTGCAAAACCATTTGTATTGCCATGGCTTTTAATATGAATGAATTGCAAGAATATTACAAAAATGATGATGATATTATGTTTTTATCGCATTCTGTAACGCCTGTAATGGATAGTGTGCCTGTTTTAAAAGAATATGCAATTAATAAAGGTGTTGTAGATGGTAAATGGAATGTAACAACTGGTGCAAAAAAGCATATTTATGAGTTGGCTAGAAAAAGTTATTTTGCAGTTTTAGACCAAGGAGATGGTGGAGAAGATGATTTTATACACACAGAGCAATTTGTTTTGGTAGATAAAGACAGACGTATTCGTGGGTATTATGATGGCACAGAAAAAGAAGAAATGCAAAAATTAAAAGAAGATATAGTTTTGTTAAAAGAAGAGTACGCATCTAAATAAAACTGTTTAGAATTATTCTAAATGCATATATTTGTTACAGAATTTAGAGTTTTACTTTGGTACTAATCAATATTTACTGAAGGTAAAAATCTTATTATTAGAAAAACTTTGAGCACAATTGCAACGTTACGTATTGGTGAAATGGGTTACATTTCAGAAGAATCTTTAGATCTTATTCCATTAAAATTATTAGAAATGGGTTGTTTACCAGGCGCAGAGGTAGCCTTAGTGCAAATTGCGCCTTTAAACGACCCTTTGTACATCTGTGTTAATGGTAGTCATTTGGCAATTCGTAAAGAAACAGCTTCACTCATAAAAATATTAAAAGCAAATTAATGTCTAAAAACGATATAAAAGTTGCTTTATTAGGTAACCCAAATACAGGTAAAACCTCCCTTTTTAATCAGCTTACAGGCTTAACACAAAAGGTGGGTAATTACCCTGGTGTTACTGTAGATAAAAAGCAAGGTAAAAGCAAATTGTCTGCAACACAAAATGCAATTATTACAGATTTACCAGGAACTTATAGTATCAATCCTACTTCTTTAGATGAAAGTATTGTATTAAAAACATTACTAAAGAAAGACATAAAGGAAACGCCAGATGTAATTTTAGTGGTGGCAGATGTAGAAAATTTAAAAAGAAATTTACTTTTATTTTCGCAGATTAAAGATTTAGAAATTCCTACTGTATTGGCCATAAATATGGTAGATCAGATGACTAAAAAGGGAATTTCTATAGATGTTTCTCTTTTAAAAGAAGAATTAAATACAGAGGTAGTTTTAATAAGTGCGCGTAAAAACGAGGGTATTTTAGACGTAAAAGAAGCTATTATTCGTTGTCATGTTGCTGCTAAAGCATCGCCACTTTGTGGCATAGATTCTAAGATAGATCCAGATTATTTTGCCAAACTTAAAGAAATTAGCAACAACTTTTCTTTATACGAATTGTGGTTAATGGTCACTCAAGACAGTTATTCAGAAACCATTACAAAAGAAGAAAAAGAAGGACTACTTGCATTTAAAAAAGATGCATCAAAACTAAAAAAATACCAACATAAAGAAACTATTTACAGGTATCAAGAAATTAATAGAATTTTAAAGAAAACCTATTTAGTAGATAAAAGTAATGCTACAGATTTACGTAGTAAATTAGATAAAATATTTACCCACAAAATTTTTGGATACGCTATTTTCTTTCTGATTTTGCTCGTTATTTTTCAATCTATTTTTGATTGGGCAAGTGCACCTATGGATTTTATAGACGGTACTTTTGCAACGTTATCAGACTTAGCCAGAGCAAATTTACCTGAAGGAATTTTAACAGATTTGATTTCAGAAGGTATTATACCAGGTATTGGAGGTGTATTAATTTTTATACCACAAATTGCCATTTTATTTCTATTTATTGCCGTATTAGAAGAAACAGGTTACATGAGTAGAGTGGTTTTTTTAATGGATAAAATTATGCGTCGTTTTGGAATGAATGGCAAAAGTGTAATTCCATTAATTTCTGGAACTGCTTGTGCAATACCAGCAATTATGTCTACCAGAACTATTGCAAACTGGAAAGAGCGTTTAATAACCATTTTAGTAGTACCTTTTACAACCTGTTCTGCAAGATTGCCAGTTTATGCAATTTTAATTGCCTTAATAATACCAGATACCAAAATATTTGGGTTTTTAAATTTACAAGGTTTGGTGCTGTTAAGCTTATATGGTTTAGGTTTTTTTAGCGCTATAATTGGTGCCTATATTTTACACAAAACATTAAAAATTAGCACAAAATCTTTTTTTGTGGTAGAAATGCCAAACTATAAAATACCATCTGTTAAAAATGTGTTTTTTGATGTTTTAGAAAAAACAAAAGCTTTTGTATTGGGCGCAGGTAAAATAATTTTAGCACTTTCTATTGTGTTGTGGTTTTTAGCTTCTAACGGACCAGAGGCTTATAAAAATGCAGAAAAAAATACCATAGAAAGTAATATAAACAACAATTTACCGACCAACGAATTAGAGCAAAAAATTGCAGCTGCAAAATTAGAAAACTCATATATAGGTATTATGGGTAAATCTATAGAACCTGCAATAAAACCTTTGGGTTATGATTGGAAAATAGGTATTGCCTTAATTACCTCTTTTGCTGCCAGAGAAGTTTTTGTAGGAACATTGGCAACTATTTATAGTGTAGAAGCTGATGATGAGAATACAGCCACTATAAAAGAAAAAATGCGTTCAGAGGTAAATCCAGATACAGGTAAAAAGCGTTTCAATTTTCCTGTTGGTATGTCTTTGGTAATTTTTTATGCTTTTGCAATGCAATGTATGGCAACATTGGCCATAGTAAAAAGAGAAACTAAAACTTGGAAATGGCCATTAATTCAGTTATTTGGTATGGGCTTATTGGCTTATGTATCTGCTTTAATAACCTATCAAATATTAAGTTAATGCAACAAATTGTAGTTTATATATTACTGGTAATAGCTGTTTTTTTTCTTTTGAAGAAATACATACTCCCAAACAAGAAAAAAACAGGTTGCAGTACAGATTGTAATTGCCATTAAATTTATTAAAAAATTAGTACAGTTTTTTGTAATGTTAATGACTTTTGGCAGACTTCTTGCTTAGTATAACATTACAAAAACAAATAGAACCATGAAAAAATTTATGCTTACAATTGCAATTTTTGCAATTGCAATTAGTACAAGTACAAACACATTTGCACAAAAGTTTCCAAAATTAGATGTTAGTCCTATGGATGCTGCTGCTTTTCCAACCAATTGGAGAGATGCAGATAAAGTAGTAAAAGTAGTCTATAGTAGACCTTCTTTAAAAGGAAGATCTTTAGCAAAACTAGCACCAAATGATAAAGTTTGGAGAACTGGCGCAAACGAATCTGCAGAAATCACATTTTACAAAGATGTAGTTTTTGGCGGCAAAAAGGTAAAGGCAGGTACCTATTCTTTATATGCTATTCCTACAACAGGAGATTGGACAATCATTTTAAGTAATCAATTAAATTTTTGGGGGTCTTATTTTTACAAACAAGACCAAGATGTTGTAAGAGTTAATGGAGCAGTAAACAAAGTAGAAGATGCTATAGAAGCTTTTTCTATAATGTTTGATAAAGACATGACTTTAAAAATGGGATGGGAGCACACAATTGTTTCTGTACCAATTACTGTAGATTAAAGTAATTTTTTTAAAATAATAGAAAAGCCACAAACTTTGTTTGTGGCTTTTTCTGTTTTAAAGCTTTTTTAACTTTTAACAGTAAAATTAACTGTAATGCACAAATTGATGGGTTATTTGTGTAAAAATTGATTAAAATTTTCTTGTGATAATACTAGTGTAGGATTTTCCAGAAATGGCGCATTAAATAAAACTTCGTACTATAGAAATTCTGATTATAAGAATGACCTGTAATCTTATATTTTTTTGTTATAACAAATGAGCTTTCTATGCAGTTAGAAAGCTCATTGTATTTTAAGAGAAATCTGTTTTTTGCTTACAAAGAATAAACGTAAATTTGCCCCTTAAATTATTAGGATAAGATGCAATATAATCATCAAGAAATAGAAAAAAATTGGCAAAAATTTTGGGCAGAAAATCAAACTTTTAAAGCCGAACAAACTTCAGATAAACCTAAATATTATGTGTTAGATATGTTTCCTTATCCATCAGGTGCAGGTTTACATGTTGGGCATCCTTTAGGTTATATTGCTAGTGATATTTATGCGCGTTACAAACGTCATAAAGGGTTTAATGTATTGCATCCTCAAGGCTATGATTCTTTTGGTTTGCCAGCAGAACAATATGCTATTCAAACTGGGCAACACCCTGCAAAAACTACAGAAGATAATATAAAAACATATAGAAGGCAATTAGATCAAATTGGTTTTTCTTTTGATTGGAGTAGAGAAGTTAGAACTTCTAGTCCAGAATATTATAAATGGACGCAGTGGATTTTTATTGAACTATTCAATTCTTGGTATAATAAAGATACAGACAAAGCAGAAGATATTTCAGCCTTAGAAAAAATCTTTAAAAAAGAAGGAAATACAACTGTAAATGCAGTTTGTGATGAGGATATAAAATCCTTTTCTGCAGACGAATGGAAAGCGTTTTCAACCAAAGAAAAAGAAGAAATTTTATTACAATACAGATTAACTTTTTTGTCTGATACAGAAGTAAATTGGTGTCCTGCGTTAGGAACCGTTTTAGCAAATGATGAAATTGTAAACGGAGTTTCAGAAAGAGGAAGTCACCCAGTTATTCGTAAAAAAATGACCCAATGGTCTATGCGAATTTCTGCCTATGCACAACGTTTGTTAGATGGATTAGAAAAAATTGATTGGCCACAACCTTTAAAAGACTCACAAACCAATTGGATTGGCAGATCTCAAGGGGCGATGGTAAGTTTTGAAGTCCTATCCCCAACCCTTTCCAAAGGAAAGGGAGCAAATGAGCAATCGAAAAACGCTAAAGGTTACATGACTGGTGGAACGAATTCTTATTTGTTGCTTGAAAAAGCAAAAGAAATGAGAGCAAATCCCACGCCTGCAGAAGCTATTTTGTGGAAACAATTAAAAGGTAAAAAGACAAAATTAAAGTTTAGACAACAGCATTTAATTAACGATTATATAGTTGATTTTGTCTGTTTAACAAGAAAACTTATTGTTGAGATTGATGGTAAAATTCACGACTATCAATTAGAAAAAGATGCAGCAAGAACTTTAGAATTAGAACAAAAATCTGGTTTTAAAGTTATCCGTTTTAAAAACGAACAGGTAATAGGAAACCTTGACAAAGTTTTATCAGATATTGATAAAGAGCTGAATAATCAATTTTACGCTCTTAAAGAATTAGAGAAAACTATAACGCAAAGTCAAAACACACACACAAAAAAAGATAAACACACACCTCCAACAGTGTCCCTTTCCTCTGGAAAGGGAGTCAGGGATAGGATTACAGTTTTTACCACACGCCCAGATACAATTTACGGAGTTTCGTTTATGACTTTGGCGCCAGAACATGAGTTGGTTGCTAAAATTACAACAGATGCCCAAAAAGCAGAAGTTGAAGCCTATATAAAAGCAACTGCAAAACGTTCTGAACGCGATAGAATGGCAGATGTGAAAACCATTTCTGGTGCGTTTACAGGTGCCTATGCAATACATCCTTTTTCTGGAGAAAAAGTACAAATTTGGATTGGAGATTACGTTTTAGCAGGTTATGGAACAGGAGCAGTTATGGCTGTACCTTGTGGAGATGAGCGTGATTATGCATTTGCGAAACACTTTGGTATTCCTATTCCAAATATTTTTGAAGGTGTAGATATTTCTGAACAACCACACACAGATAAAGAAGGAACAGTTATTGCAAATTCAGACTTTTTATCTGGATTAAAATATAAAAAAGCATTAAAATTAGCCATTTATGAAATGGAAAAAAGAGGTTTTGGTTATGGAAAAATAAATTATAGATTAAGAGACGCTGTTTTTAGCAGACAACGTTATTGGGGAGAACCTTTTCCTGTGTATTATAAAGACGGCATGCCACAAATGATAGATGCAAAACATTTGCCAATTGTATTGCCAGAAGTAGAAAAATACTTGCCAACAGAAGATGGAAAACCACCTTTAGGAAACGCAACAGAATGGGCTTGGGATTCTAGAGCAAAGAAAGTAGTAAGTAATGAAAAGTTAAAAAACAAAACGGTTTATCCTTTAGAATTAAACACAATGCCAGGTTGGGCAGGTAGTTCTTGGTATTTTAATAGATATATGGATGCTAATAATTCTGAAGCATTTGCAAGCAAAGAATCTTTAGAATATTGGCAAAATGTAGATTTATATATTGGAGGATCTGAACATGCAACAGGACACTTATTATATGCGCGTTTTTGGCAAAAGTTTTTGTTTGATAAAGGTATTGTTCCTGTAGATGAATTTGCGAAGAAATTGATTAATCAAGGTATGATTTTAGGAACGTCTGCTTTTGTTTTTAAAGCCACTGCTTTTGTTAAAAATGGTTGTGCAATAGACAAATCTAATGATGATGTAATAGAGAAAATACCAACAATTTTTGTTTCTAAAAACTTATTTACAAATGATGATAAGTTTGAAACTGTAGTTAAAAATTATTTATTAGACGCTAAATTACTGAATCCTAATTTTGCAGATTTGGTAATGATTACCAAAACACCTTTACATGCAGATGTTTCTTTGGTAAATGCTTCTGATGAAATGGATGTAGAAGGTTTTAAAAATCATCCGCTTAATAAAGAATACAAAGACGCAGTCTTTTTAGGCAAGAGTGGCAAAGTCCTTTCCTTCGGAGAGGATTTAGGAGAGGAAACAAGATGGGATTTTACAGTTGCTAGAGAAGTAGAAAAAATGTCTAAGTCTAAATACAATGTGGTTAATCCAGATGATATTGTTGCAGAATATGGCGCAGATGCTTTGCGTCTTTTTGAGATGTTTTTAGGACCTTTAGAACAAACAAAACCTTGGAAAACTTCTGGTATTTCTGGTGTTTCATCATTCTTGAAAAAATTATGGAAATTGTATTTTAATGGAGAAAATCTAGAGATTTCCGATGAGAATGCAACTAAAGATGAGTTAAAAACCTTACACAAAACCATAAAAAAGGTAGAACAAGATATAGAGAATTTTTCTTTTAATACTTCTGTTTCTACTTTTATGATTGCTGTAAATGAGTTAACAGCGTTAAAATGTAATAAACGCGAAATTTTAGAGCCTTTATTGATTTTATTATCGCCTTATGCACCACATATTACAGAAGAATTGTGGAAGTTATTAGGTCATAAAACCTCAATTTCTACTGTAGATTTTCCTGTTTTTGAAGCAAAACATTTGATAGAAAGTGCTAAAAATTATCCAATTTCTTTCAACGGAAAAATGCGTTTTACTTTAGAACTTCCTTTAGATTTATCTAAAGAAGAAATAGAAAAAACGGTTATGGAACATGAAAAAACACAAGCACAATTAGAAGGTAGAACACCTAAAAAAGTAATTATTGTGCCAGGTAAAATAGTAAACATAGTAGGCTAGCACACGCAGTGTGTGTTTGGTATGAGCTTGTTTTTGGAAAGTTTTTTTTGAAAATATGTTTCGTAGTTTCTTAAAAATAATGAGTATTTAAATATATTACACAAATGAAATTTTTAATAATATTAATGTTTACTGTTTTTATTTGTAGTTGTACACCAAACACAGATTTATGTGAATGCTCTTATGGTATACCAGATCTTAATAGTGAAAATGGCGTAAGAATAGAAACTATTGACTATGATTGTGAAATTGGTGCACCAACTCCTTGTATTTAATTCGTATTTATAATTAAATTATACCCAAAAGTCATTACAGTATTTGTAATGACTTTTTTTATTTGGTATCTTTCCGTACTGTTTCAAATTTATAAAAGCTATTCGTTTGCTAAAATTTAAAAATATTTCTTTAAGAATTCGCATCTTTTTATCGATGTTGTTTTTGGTGTTCTTGGCATCAGTTTTAATTTTGGTAGTTACCGTTTTTCAATATGATGAACAGACAAAAGACTACAATATTCAGCGTTTTGAGCGTAAAGAAGCCATTACCAAACAAATAATAGATTTAGAGTTAACCAACAAAACTACGTATGCTGTAAAGACAGAAAATTTAAGCAGAATTTTTAAAGAACGTATTTTTGAAATTTCTTCTATTAATAAATTAAATATTGCTATTTACGATTTAAAAGGTAAACTTTTAAAATCTTCTATAGCATCTGCTTTTGAAAGAATAAACATACAGCCACTTACAGAAGATATTATTAGAGAATTGGCACAAAACTCTAACCACAGAACTTTTAAAAATGTAGAGATTGAAGATACCAGTTATCAAACTTCATATACCTATATAAAAGACTCAAAATTTAAGCGCATAGGTATTTTAGAATTGCAGTTTACACAAGACAATTCAGAAATTGAGTATGAGTTAAGAGAATTTATTTCTAGATTAAGTTTGGTGTATTTAGTAATGTTTTTAATAGCAATTGCTTTTGCTTATTTTTTGTCGAGTTACATAACACGCTCTATAAAAACCATTTCTGATAAAATGCAGCAAACACGCTTAAATGAGCGTAATGAGAAAATTATATTAGATAAAGCAAGTTCAGAGATTGAAGTTTTGGTTGATGCCTATAATAATATGATAGATCAATTGGAAGAAAGTGCTGCAAAATTGGCAAGAAGTGAGCGAGAGCAGGCGTGGAGAGAGATGGCAAAGCAAGTGGCGCATGAAATTAAAAATCCATTAACACCAATGCGTTTGTCAGTTCAGAGTTTTGAGCGAAAGTTTAATCCTGAAGACGAAAATGTGAAAGAAAAGTTGGCAGAATATAGCCAAACTTTAATTCAGCAAATAGATGTAATGAGTTCTATTGCTTCTGCTTTTTCTGATTTTGCAAAAATGCCAACACAAAAAAAGGAAGAGATTGAGGTGATAAGTGTAGTAAAGTTGGCTTTAGATATTTTTAATGAAAAATCTGTTATTTATCAACCAAAAGAAAAAGAATTGTTAGCATTTTTAGATAAAACACAATTGATAAGAATTGTAACTAACCTAGTTAAAAATGCAATACAAGCAACAGATAAAGAAGAAAATCCAATTATAAATGTGGTTGTTTTGTCTGAAAAAGAGAATTTAAAAATAGAGGTAATAGATAATGGTAAAGGAATAGCAGAAGATGTAAAAGATTTTATTTTTGAGCCTAAATTTACTACAAAATCAAGAGGAATGGGCTTAGGTTTAGGAATGATTAAAAACATTATAGAAGCTTACGAAGGCAGTATTTCTTTTACATCTAAAGAAGGAGAAGGTACTGTTTTTACAGTTGTTTTACCTAAAAAATAGTTTGTACAAGTAGGTTGTAGCAAGTATTAGGTTAAAAAATATTAATTTAAAAATATTTAGTATGGATTTTGAGAATATAATCGTAGAACAAGAAAATGGTTTAGCAAAAATTATAATAAATAGACCAAAAAAACTAAATGCTTTAAATAAAGCAACAATACAAGAATTACATTCCGCTTTTGATGCTTTAGAAACAGATGAAAAAGTAAAAGTTATTGTATTAATAGGTAGTGGAGAAAAAGCCTTTGTAGCAGGAGCAGATATAGCTGAATTTGCACATTTTAGCGAAAAAGAAGGGGCAAGTTTGGCTAAAAAAGGACAAGAAATACTATTTGATTTTGTAGAAAATTTAGCAACCCCAGTAATTGCTGCCATAAACGGTTTTGCTTTAGGTGGTGGTTTAGAGTTAGCCATGGCCTGTCATTTTAGAATTGCATCAGACAATGCAAAAATGGGTTTACCAGAAGTTTCTTTAGGTGTAATACCAGGTTATGGAGGTACACAACGTTTGCCACAGCTAGTTGGAAAAGGCAAAGCTATGGAAATGATTATGACAGCAGGTATGATTACCGCAGAAGAAGCAAAACAATTTGGTTTGGTAAATTATGTGGTAACATTAGAAGAGTTAATGCCTTTGGCAGAAAAATTGGCTGGTAAAATAATACGCAACTCTTCTATTGCAATTAGTGCCGCAATAGTTGCAATTAATGCAGGTTTTGTAGACGGTGTAAATGGTTATAAAATAGAAATTAATGCATTTGGTAATAGTTTTAGTACAGCAGATTTTAAAGAAGGTACCACAGCATTCCTAGAGAAAAGGAAACCAAAGTTTCTTGGGAGTTAAAAGTTAAAAACAATATCAACTAAAAAAAGAGCCTATTAAAGGCTCTTTTTTAGTAGTAAATGATATGAAATAATTTAATTAAATAGTAAAGTTTTTAGTATAAGTTCTGTTATCTGTTTTTATAATAACAGTGTATTCTCCGCTTTTGTCTTCAGATAGTTTGTAAATTCTATTCAAAATTTTACTTTCATCTTCTACAGTTTCGTTAACAATTACTTCGTCTTTGTAAAATAGTTTCACTTTTAGCGGCTCTTTATTAAAATCTATTTTAGAAATTAATACCAAGTCATTTTCTGTTCTAATAACAGGTTTAAAAACTGTTTTTTCATTCTCAAAGGTTACATTACCTTTATTTACAGTAAAATATTTAACCATTATTTTACTATCTTTTTCTAACTCTGCGCTGTAATTTCCTTCTTCTAGATTAGATAGATCAAGGGTTTTGGCAAAAGTTCCGTTTTGTTTTATTTTTAAAGTATAGACAGTAGTGTATTTATTATTTTTTATAGACAATACATGTCCTTTTTTAACTTCTTTAAAGGCAACTGTTACTTTGTTGGCAGCAGTAGTATTCTTTTTTTCTGTTCCGTAAGTAATTAATGTTCCAAACATTAAAGCTACTAATAAATAATTTTTTGCTAGTGTTTTCATAATTTTTGTTTTTATCATTGTTAGCGATTATCAACACTACAAATTTACGGCAGAACTAGATTGCTAAAAACATTAGAATTGCTTAATATATATTCTATTTTACCTGTTATTTAATTATTAACACTATATAGGGTTAATATAGAACACAATATTGTAAATTTGGCAACATCAGTTATTGCTGCTATAAACGGTTTTGATTTAGCATTAGGGATGGCTTGCCTTTTTTAGAATAACATTAGACAATGTAAAAATGGTTTTAATAGAAGTTTTTTAGGTGTTATAAATGTTTATTGAAGCACACAACGTTTGCCGCAGTTAGTTGGAAAAGGACAAAGCAGTGGAAATGATTATGACAGTGGTTAATATTACTGCAAAAGAAGTAAAATAATTTGTTTGTAAATCATGTGATAACATGAGAAGAGGTATTGCCTTTAGCAGAAAAATTAGTGGATTAAATAATACACAATTCTTTTATTGTAACTAATTCAGATTATAAGAAAAGTACAACAGTGTTCGTAAAGAAATGGAATTCAAAGTTTCTGAGAAATTAAAGGTTAAAAAGAATATAAGCAAAAAAAAAGAGCCTACTGTAGGCTCTTTTTTTAGTAATAAAAAATTAGGAAATAATTTAAATTAAATAGTAAAGTTTTTAGTAAAAGTTCTGTGATCTGTTTTTATAATAACAGTGTATTCCCCACTTTTATCTTTAGATAACTTATAAACTCTATTTAGTATTTTACTTTCATCTTCTACAGTTTCGTTAACTATTACTTCGTTTTGATAAAATAATTTCACTTTTAACGGCTCTTTATTAAATTCTAATTTAGATATTAATACTAAATCATTTTCTTTTCTAATAACAGGTTTAAAAACTGTTTTTTCATTCTCAAAAGTTACAGTACCTTTATTTACAGTAAAGTATTTAACAATTATCTTGCTGTCTTTTTCTAATTCTGTACTGTAATTACCTTCTTTTAGGTTAGATAGGTCAAGGGTTTTTGTAAAATTTCCGTTTTGATCTATTTTTAGACTATAAATAGTTATGTATTCATTATTTTTTATAGACAATACATGTCCTTTCTTAACTTCTTTATATGCTACTGTTACTTTATTAGCGCTAGTAGTATTTGTCTTTTCATTTCCGTAAGTAATTAATGTTCCCAACATTAAAGCTACTAATAAATAATTTTTTGCTAGTGTTTTCATCTTTTTTGTTTTTATCATTGATAGCGATTATCAACACTGCAAAGTTATAGCAGAACTAAATTCCTGAAAACATTAGAATTGGCTATTATATATTCTATTTTATCTGTTATTTAAACGTTAACCTAATGTTAAGTTAATATAGTATATAATGTTGCAAATTTTATAACAATAATTAAATATTTCTGTGTAATTTTGTAACTTTAAATAGAATGATGAAAACAAAAGCAACATTAAAAAAAATAACACCAAGTTTTGGTAGTTCTTTATTAGTTAAAAAACATGTACAATTCTTAAAGCAAAATAAGGCTTTCTGGCATTTTCATCCAGAAATAGAAATTGTATACGTAAACAAAGGGCAAGGAAAAAGACATATTGGCAATCATATAGGCTATTTTAATAACAGTCAGTTAATATTAATAGGGTCTAATTTACCTCACATGGGGTTTATAGACCGTTTAACAACCAATGGCTCTGAAACTTTAATACAATTTAAACCTGATTTTTTAGGATCAGATTTTTTTAAGATTCCAGAAATGCAAGCAATAGAGCAGTTGTTTGAGAGAGCTAAAAACGGAATTCGTTTTAATATTGAGATTAAAAAGAGGATTGGCGCAAAGATAGAAGAGTTAGCAGAGTTAGAAGGACCAACACAAATTATTGCCTTTTTAGATATTTTAAAAGATTTGGCTTTAACCAATGATTATACGATTTTAAATGCTAATGGTTTTACTTTAGAAACGCAACCACAAGACAATCAAAAAATAGATATCGTTTTTAAACATATTAATGAAAATTTTAAAAGATCTATTCCATTAGAGGAAATTGCAGAGTTGGTAAGCATGACAGTGCCTGCTTTTTGTAGATTTTTTAAAAAAACGACTTCTAAAACGTTTACAAAATTAGTAAATGAATATCGGGTTGTGCATGCAACTAAATTACTTTCAGAGAGTAATATGAGTATTACAGATGTTTCTTTTGAATGTGGTTTTAATAATTTTTCTCACTTTAACAAATTATTTAAAGAGTTTACGGGTAAGCCAGCTTCTAAATATAGAGGTGAAAGATTAAACTTAATTCAATAAAAGTTTAGAGGTTGTTAATAATTTATAATGGCTGTATTGTTCTAGTAAATAGTATTAAATCAAAAAAAAAACAATAAAATAGATTTTAAGGCAAATTTAAGCCATGTTTTTATCATATTCCTTAGAAATACTAGTCTTAAAATTTAAAATAGCTTAAAACAAAAGTATTTTATTATTTTTTATAATATATAACTATAGTAAATAAAAATAATATAGTTTTTTATTATTTAACACCATTCCATTCATCATAAAACTGTTTAAGGTAATTCTCCATAAATTCATGTCTATTTTTAGCAATTTGTTTACCAGTTTTGGTATTCATTTTATCTTTTAATAAAAGTAATTTTTCATAAAAATGATTTATTGTAGGAGCTGTAGAGTTTTTGAGCTCGGCTTTAGTCATATTTAAATTAGGTAAAATTGCTGGGTCGTATAAAGCCCTGTTTTTAAATCCTCCATAATTAAAACAACGGGCAATACCTATAGCACCTATAGCGTCTAACCTATCTGCATCTTGTACAATATCTAACTCTTTAGATGTAAATGTTTTAGTGCTATTTAAAGAGTTTTTAAAAGATAAATATTTTATAATATTTACAATGTGTACGCCAATCTTTTTTGGTACTTGCTGCTCAATTAAAAATGCTGTTGCCTTTTTTGGGCCTAATTTTTCATCACCATTATTAAATTTAGGATCTGCAATATCATGCAAAAGTGCCGCTAAAGAAACCACAAAAACATCTGTTTTTTCGTCTTTAGAGATTAGCAATGCATTCTTAAAAACACGCTCAACGTGAAACCAATCATGTCCACCTTCAGCATTTGCTAGTTCTTTTTTTACGAATGCAATGGCGTTTTGTATGATCTTATTTTTATCCATAATTTCGGTTTAATTGGTGTGTTTTAAAGGTAGAAGTATTTTTAAAATTTGTAACCAATTGGTGTTGATTAAAATATAATTACCAAAGTCACTAGACATTTAATTTTTAAATAAATAAGCCTTAAAAATGGAACTTTAACTTCTTTTTGCTAGTTCTTTTTTAATTTTTTTAATATCATAACGCAGTAAAAATACCATTGGTAAAAAGAATAATGGTAAAAAAGAAGTTATAGAAATACCTATATCTATCGTAGAAACAACAGCCAAAATTACTAGTAATAAAACTAAAACCAATTGAACAATATATATATTGTTCTGAGATTTCAATTTCTTTAAAAGTTCTTCTTTACTATATGTAGAAAATGCCATGTTTTTTATGTAAAAATAAAAAAATCTGCACTATTTTGTGCAGATTTTTGATAATTTCATCCTTAAATGTCCCTGAGTTTACCTTAAACAAGTGCGTTTTTAAAAACGTTTTACTAGAGTGCATTTAATTACAAATGTTAACAGTACTCATTATAAGCCTGTGCTAAATTTTCTGCAATCATTTGTGCAGAACGTCCTTCAATATGATGTCTTTCTAGCATGTGCACTAAATTACCATCTTTAAATAATGCCATTGCAGGAGACGATGGAGGAAAAGGTACCATAAATTCTCTTGCTTTTTGTGTAGATTCTTTTTCAACACCTGCAAAGACGGTAGCTAAATTATCTGGTGTTTTGTCTGCCCCTAAAGATGCAATTGCACCCGGTCTTGCAGTACCTGCAGCACAGCCACAAACAGAGTTTACAACTACTAAAGTTGTTCCTTTTTTTGCTATTGTTTTTTCTACGTCTTCACTTGTATATAATGCTTCAAAACCAGCTTTAATTAACTCGTCGCGCATTGGTTTTACTAATTCTTCTGGGTACATAATTTAAAATATTTTTATAGTACAAATATAAGCATTAGTTTCACAAAATTCAACATATATAAAAAGGCTTATTTAAATGAGGATATCAGTAGAATGGATACACTTTTAAGTTGAAAAATTTATTGGTTCTTGGCAATATTTGCGGTTTATCTTATATTTTTTGAAGGGTACTTCCTTTTATATGAAGAGGATTTAAAGTTTAAATATATTTTTTTACACTTATAGCATAGCTAATTAGTTGTCTTAGAAAAATAGTAACTACTAGTAATGATCTAGTAATTCTGGTAAGTAACTGCAATGTTGCTTAAAAAACTATTAAGAACTTTGTAAGTTTGCTACATTGTAACTATTTTCACAATCAAACTAATAAAATAGGAATATTAAAAATGGGCAATTTTACAAAATGGATAGGTGCAGGGCTAGGTTTTACTTTAGGCGGACCAATAGGCGCAGCAATAGGTTTTGCAATTGGTAGTTTTGTAGACGGTTTCTCAGAGAAAGACTTGGTCTTAGAACAGAGTGAATATCAAGAAAAAGAAAGAACAAGTAACACTAAAGTAAATACGCAGTCTGGAGATTTTGAAATTAGCTTATTAGTCTTAGCATCTATAGTTATAAAAGCAGATGGTAAAATAGATCAAAAAGAACAGGATTTTGTAAGACAAAAGTTCTTAGAAATGTACGGCAAACAAAGAGCAAATAACGCATTTAAATTGTTTAAAGGTATTGCTAAAAAAAACATTTCTTCGCGTCAAGTTTGTATACAAATTAGAGAGCATATGTCTCATGCTGCACGTTTACAATTGTTGCATTTTTTGTTTGGTATTGCTCATGCATATAATTTTGTAACTTCTAAAGAGGTAGAAGAAATAAAAAAAATAGCAGGCTACTTATACATTAATCAAAGAGATTTCGAATCTATAAAAGCAATGTTTTATGATGCATCCGAAAATGCTTATAAAATTTTAGAAATAACAAAAACGGCAACTAATGATGAGGTTAAAAAAGCCTACCGAAAAATGGTTAAAAAATACCACCCAGATAGAGTAATAGATTTGGGCCCTGAACATATAGAGGGCGCTAAGTTAAAATTTCAAAAAGTACAATCTGCATACGAAAAAATTAAAAACGAGCGAGCAATGTAATTTTGTAAAGCTTTACTATCTTTTTTATTAAAATTTGAAGCTTATTTTACTGATTATTTTATAAATCCTTAAAAATTATATAGCCGTTAATCGCGGTAGAGGCTAATCTTATAGATTAAGAATAAGGATTTAAGGCAAGTAAAATAAATATAAGTACTATTTTAAAAGTCAATAACTAGCCTAAAAGACTACACTTTTAACTTATAGAGATAAAAATAAACCAAATACATTGTGGTGATTGCTGCTATGTTTATTACTTTTTAATAATCTATTATTAGATATAAAAATTCCATTATTTTGCAGAACAAAAGGCAAGTTGGTTATAAAAAAGTTAATTATATACTTCTTAAAATGGCCGAAGTAAATTAGAATTATTCTCTTATAATACGGTATTTATATCTGCGCTAATTTACCCAACTAATAGCCGTTTTTTAATTTTAAACGAACAAGAATAATTGTTGTTTTTCTATTTTGAAAGCTCTTTGTATCTTAACTTATATTAAAATTTAAATCAATTTTGTTAAAATTATTTTTATTTTTATTTAATTATTTTTTAAAATACTGACATTCAAATACTTAAACTTTAACATTTATTTTGGTTTTGTTGAAAACTATTTTATCTTTACGCAAAAAAAATCCTCCCTAGACATTATTGGTGTAAGTCTACAAATAAAAGCACCTTAATTTAAACAAAAACTATTTAATTACTTTTTTAACGTATTTAGGTTGATGTGACTTTTTTAATTAAAAAGTGTCAAAATCATATACTATCAAATAAAAGATATTTGATTCACATTTTTAAATAAATTTTACAAGTGTAAAACGTTTTTTAATATTTGAATTAATTTTTAAAAAAAGTAATTAATTGAATTTTTATTCGACTAGAGGATAAATAATTCTAGTATATCGCAAAAAAGGGAGCATTATGATTAACACTATTATTAGTAAAGCAATTCAAAATAAATATAGTAAATTTTGGTTGTTAGCCGTTTTTATGGCTTGTATAACCCCTGCTTTCGGGCAAGCAACCCCCACGTTTCCTAATACACAAACCTTAATACAAGGTACTGCTAATCAGCCTGGTGCAGTGTACTTAGTTGAAAATGTTGATATAGATGTAAATGGGACAACTACAGATGTAGATGCTCTGTTAAGAATAGTGTCTTTTACAGGTACTCCTACTGTGCAAGCTGTAGATGATACAAACGCTGTACAAAATAGATTTGAGCCTATGATAGATTACGATACTGCTGGAGAAGCTGTACGTTTTCAAATAGAATTTATAATAGCCAATTCTGCAGATGCTGCAAATGGAGGTGTTTCTGCGGCGGTACCATTTCCTTTAGATAATTTCACTGTAGAGATTATAGATGTTGATGCGCAAGAATGGATAGAAGTATTAGTTCCTGATAGTTATGAGTTGGCAGGTACAGGTTTGCCAGAAACTATTATTACAGTTGCTCCAGGAGCTTTACCAAATTCAACTAGGTTTACAAGCTCAGATATTACAGATACAGGGATAAGTGTAAATAATACTAGATCTATTGTTAAAATTAATTATCAAAATGTTAGTGTTGTAGATTTTACTTTGGGCAGAGATAGTAATGAGCCCATTACAACAAGAGATATTTCTTTAAGTTTTTTAGGTGAAGTTACATTTACAAATCCAAATGTTGTAAGTACAAATAGTCCGCCAGTTGTTGCAAACAAACCAGGTAATACAACTCAAGTTAATCAAACAGAAATTATAAATCTTTTAACTGGCGCTAGTGATCCTGACGCAAATTTAGATGCCGGTTCTGTTATTTTACTAGACCCAAATAATATAAATAACCAGGGTAGTGTAGGAAGTCCTTTAGTTATTCCTGGTGTTGGAACTTATAGCGTTGATAATGCAGGGGTTTTAACTTTTACACCTGTATCTGGATATTTGGGTGATGCTACTATTTCTTTTAGAGTTTCAGATGATTTAGGTGCAACTTCAAATCAAGCAACAGCACAAATAACTGTATTAGCAAATGAACCAGATAATGATAATGACGGCATACCAGATTCAGTAGATTTAGATGATGATAATGATGGAATATTGGATTTAGTAGAATGTCCTGCTCAAGATTCAGGAATCAATGGAGCTATACCTGCCACTAGCGTGTCTTTCGATATTACTAGTTCAGATTTAAATAGTTTTACAGTTCCACATATTTTAAATTCTATAACAATAAATGGGGTTGAGTATGAGGAATACCAGTTCCCTAGTTCATTTGAATCTAGTTATACAGGTATTGATTCTGATGGTGATGCAAGAAGAACAGTAAACGGTGTAGATCAGTCTCCAGCTTATTTTACTGATGGACCTGCCGTTTATGATGCTGCGATTATTACCTCATTTCAGACAAATAATTTAAATAATTACCAGCTTCTAAGTGGAAATGATTTTACAAATGATTTTTATGAATTAACTTATGATACTCCAATTCAATCTAGGGCTGGCGTTTTTGCTGCTATTTCGGAACGAGGAGGTAATAATCCTTCAGTAATAACTGCTTTTGATGATAGTGATAACGTGCTAGGTTCTATTAATGTACTTAACGCAAATTATATAGATACAGGTGCAAGACTTAATGCAGCTCAAAATGCTATGTTGGCAGTATTTGCAATTGATGATCTTGCTGCCCCTGGTCAGTTTATTAAAAAACTTAGAGTAGATTTTAGTAATGGATCAACTACAGATAGTCCTGATGGTAAAATATTTGTTGTTGGTGTTGGGCTATTAGCTGATTGTGATGCAGATGGTGATGGTATATCAGACCAATTTGATTTAGATTCTGACAATGATGGAATTACAGATGTTATAGAAGCAGGTGGTACAGACGCGAATGGAGATGGTCTTGCAGATGGTACAGTAGGCACAACAACTACTACTAATGGTATTCCTAGCTCTGCAGGTACAGGTAATACACCAACTGATACAGCAGATGGAGATACAATACCAGATTATTTAGATATAGATTCAGATAATGATGGTATTCCAGATAATATTGAAGGGCAAACTACTGTTGCTTATGAAGAACCCAGTGGTGTAGGATTAGCAATTTTAGATACGAATAGCAATGGTGTAGATGATAATTATGAGAATGGAACAAACATTGGTATTGTTCCTGTGAATACAGATGCTACTAATGATACAATTCCAGATTATTTAGATACCGATTCAGATAATGATGGTATTCCCGATATCCAAGAAAACGGTTCAGGAAATACTTTAGCAAATGCAGATGCAGATGGTGACGGTTTAGATGATAATTTTGATGATAATGATGATTCAGTAATTGATGGTTCAACTATAAATGATGGGGTTAGTCCAGCAAATACAATAACTGATGTAGCATCATTAGAGACATCTTTTCAAGATACAGACAATGACTTTAATCCGGGTTCTGGTGATCTTGATTATAGGGATGGAGAAGTTTTTATAGGTACAGATGCAGATAACGATAATGTACCAAATAGTACAGATTTAGATGACGATAATGATGGTATTTTAGATGTAGATGAAGGTTCATGTTCTACTTCGCCTATTCCTAGTGCTAATGGATTTTCTGCTAGAAGAATTGACTTTGTTATAGATCCAGAAAGGGCTGTTAATGGAGTAAACGGCCAATTTGCAAGATTTCCTTTTCCTAATGCTACTTTAGAAGTAACATTAAGAGACAGTGATGCACCTGTAACTGCGGGTACAACCATTTCAATTGAAGCAAGAACAGTAGAGATTGACCCTGGTAATATTATGAGAGTTACAGAATCTACAGATGGTGTAAATTTTGTAAACCCACAAGACTTTACCTTTACTACGGCAAACGTATTTTCTAACAATAGTTATGTATTAACAACAAATGCTACGCGTTTAAGAATTACGTATGTCAGACAAACAAGTCGTTTGCAAGTTGATAATGTAAGTTACGCTAGTTTTAATGAGGTACAGTGTGTTGTTAGAGATACAGATGATGATGGTATTCCAGATAGCTTAGATTTAGATTCTGACAATGACGGTATTACAGATGTTATAGAATCAGGTGGTACAGACGCGAATGGAGATGGTCTTGCAGATGGTACAGTAGGTACAACAACTACTACTAATGGTATTCCTAGCTCTGCAGGTACAGGTAATACACCAACTAATACAGCAGATGGAGATACAATACCAGATTATTTAGATATAGATTCAGATAATGACGGTATTCCAGATAATATTGAAGGGCAAACTACTGTTGCTTATGAAGAACCCAGTGGTGTAGGATTAGCAATTTTAGATACGAATAGCAATGGTGTAGATGATAATTATGAGAATGGAACAAACATTGGTATTGTTCCTGTGAATACAGATGCTACTAATGATACAATTCCAGATTATTTAGATACCGATTCAGATAATGATGGTATTCCCGATATCCAAGAAAACGGTTCAGGAAATACTTTAGCAAATGCAGATGCAGATGGTGACGGTTTAGATGATAATTTTGATGATAATAATGACTCTGCAACCTCAGGTGCTACAGTTAATGATGGTGTTGGAGCAAGTGATACAATTACCAATACATCAGATATTGTAGATGCTTATTTAGATACCAATGGTAATATTGGTGCTGGTGGCGATGTAGATTTTAGAGATAACAGTGCTGATGACAACGATGGAGACGGCATACCAGATCGTGTCGATTTAGATGATGATAATGATGGTATTCCAGATTTAGATGAATCAGGTTGTACAGATGAAGCAGAAATACGATGGCTACATAATGAAAATAGTGGTCAATCAGACTTTGCTACGTTTAATCCAACCACAGCATCTGCAAGCTACACTAATTCTAGTGATGTCTCTTTTGGCGCTGGTTTAGATGAATCTGATAACGCCGCATTTACGTACACCTTAAGGGGTGCAGACCAGACTACTTTTGCCGCAGCAAAAACCAATAACGATTATGCTCAGATATCTTTTACCCCTGCTGTAGATTTATTATTTCAACAATTAAACTTTGGCTTTTTTACCTTAAATGCTGCTGCAGATGATTTTGATATGGGTAATTTTAAAGTTGCAGTAGAGTACGCAACCAATGCAGGGTTTACCTCGCCTACAGTATTAATAGAAGATTTGCAAATTGGAGATATGGTTGCTGGTGGCTTTGTTAGCTTTAATCAGCCCTTTGAAAGTTTTGTGCTAAATAGTGGTACAGAATATTTCTGGAGAATCTATTTCTACGACGAGCAAAATACTGACGCGGCTGATAGAGTAAGATTAGACGATTTAGTATTTGTAAACAGTGTCAATGCTACTTGTAATAATGATGTTGATGGAGATGGTATTCCAAATTCATTAGACTTAGATAGTGACAACGATGGTTGTTTTGATGCTATAGAATCTGGGGCAAATCCAGAAGATGTAGATGCTAATGGAGAATTGATAGGGACTGTAGATACAGATAATACTTCTTCAACAGTAGGTCAGGTCACAGTAGCAAATACACCAGCAAATACGTACAATGGCATTAATGGTAATGAAATTTTACCAATAAGCTTAACAACAAATGATTCTACAATACCTACTACAACACAAAACGTTAATGTTGGAGACAATCTTACAGTAACTTCTAATGCGGTTGCAACCCAAACTGATGTTTGGAATACAACAGCACCCTTTGCACCTAATTATACAGCAGCAGCAGATACGCCAAATAATATTGCTGGTGCAACAGATGCTACCAGTAATTTAGTGTATACTTGGACAAGTTTACCATCTACAATTACCGCTCCAACTCAAACAGGACAAAGTTTTGATTTTGGTACCATTACTGCTGATAATGCAGGCACTTATGAAGTTACTATTACGCATTCAAATAATGCATGTATTAGTGAAGTACGTTCTTTTGTAGTTGCTTTAAATAATCAGGCGCCAGTAGCAAATAATGATTTAAACAATACCATTTTAGAAGATCAAGATGTAACAATCAATGTAGTAGCTAATGATACAGATGACAATGGAATAGATGCTTCTACGATTACATTAATTGATCCAAACGACGCTACTAATACGGGAAGTACAGGAACTCCATTAGTAGTTCCCAATGTAGGTACATATACTGTAGATGCTCTAGGAAATGTAACTTTTGATCCAGTAGGTAACTTTAATGGTAATGCAAATGTGAACTATACCGTTCAGGATAACGATTCTGCAACACCATTAACTTCAAATGTAGCTACAATTGGAATTACGGTAGCTGCAGTAACAGATGACATCGCAGATAACAACGAGAGTTTAAGTACAAATGAAGATGTTACGTTAACAGGCGATTTGTTTGCTAATTTAACAGATGCAGATAGTACCGATCATAGCATTACAGGAGCCACTGTAGATGCCAATGGAGATGGTACAGCAACGCCATTAACTTTGGGCACAGCAACGTCAATCACAGATGGATCAGAAGCGATCGGTTCACTTACAGTAAATGCAGATGGTACATTTAGTTTTGTACCAGCATCGAACTACAATGGTCCAGTACCGGTAGTGAACTATGATTTGGTAGATGACAATGATGCTACAGACACAGACAGTTCAACCTTAACAATTACGGTAGCTGCAGTAACAGATGACATCGCAGATAACAACGAGAGTTTAAGTACAAATGAAGATGTTACGTTAA
>NZ_CANNFH010000005.1 GCF_947503875.1 uncultured Polaribacter sp.
TTTGTACCAGCATCGAACTACAATGGTCCAGTACCGGTAGTGAACTATGATTTGGTAGATGACAATGATGCTACAGATACAGACAGTTCAACCTTAATAATTACGGTAGCTGCGGTAAATGATGCACCAGTAGCAACAGATGATGTTTCAACTACATTAGTAGATACGCCTGTTATTTTAGATGTAGTAAATACAGATAATAGCAATGGAGTTGATTCTGATGTAGATGGCGATACTTTAACGGTAATAGACATCAATGGAACTGCAGTAACTCCAGGAGATGGAGTTGAAGTAGCAGTAACAGGAGGAACAGCAACGTTATTAGCAGATGGAACAATAGAAGTAACTCCAAGTTTAGGTAGTACAGATACCATTACATTCTCTTACACGATTAATGATGGAAATGAAGTAACAGATACTGCAAACGTAACAGTTACTATAGGAAATACAGCACCAGTAGCCACAGATGATGTTTCAACTACATTAGTAGATACGCCTGTTATTTTAGATGTAGTAAATACAGATAATAGCAATGGAGTTGATTCTGATGTAGACGGCGATACTTTAACAGTAACAACTATCAATGGAACAGCAGTAACTCCAGGAGATGGAGTTCAAGTGCCAGTAATAAGAGGAACAGCAACGTTATTAGCTGACGGAACAATAGAGGTAACACCAATCTTAGGTAGCACTGAAACCATTACTTTCTCTTACACGATTAGTGATGGAAATGGAGGAACAGATACTGCAAACGTAACAGTTACAGTAATTACAGATCCAGACGACGAAGGTGAACCAGAGTTAGATACTGATAAAGATGGTATTCCAGATACAGTAGATTTAGATGATGATAATGATGGTATTCCAGATTCAGTAGAAGAAAATGGAGATCCTTTAAGAGATACAGATGGTGATGGTATTCTAGACCGTTTAGATTTAGATGCAGACGGTGATGGTGTGAATGATGTAATTGAGGCAGGTCATGGTGAATTAGATACAGATAAGGATGGTAGAATTGACGGTGCAGATACAGGATCTGGTGATAATGGTTTGTTTGATGAATTAGAAGATACACCTGATAATAATGTTATTAACTATATCCCATTAGATACTGATAATGATGGAATTCTAAACTTCCAAGATGTAGATGATGATGGAGATGGCGTACTAACAGAAGACGAAGATGTAGTTACAGTAGATGGAGATCCTACAAATGACGATACAGATGGTGATGGAGTCCCTAATTATTTAGATACAGATGACGATAATGATGGCGTACCAACTGAAGACGAGGATGTAGTTACAGTAGATGAGGATCCTACCAATGACGATACTGATGGTGATGGAATCCCTAATTATTTAGATACAGATGATGATGGAGATGGTGTTCCAACAGAAGACGAAGATGTAGTTACAGTAGATGGAGATCCTACAAATGACGATACTGATGGTGATGGAATCCCTAACTATTTAGATATAGACGATGATGGAGATGGTGTTCCAACAGAAGACGAAGATGTTGTTACTGTAGATGAAAATCCTACGAATGACGATACAGATGGTGATGGAATCCCTAACTATTTAGATTCAGATGACGATAATGATGGCGTACCAACTGAAGACGAGGATGTGGTTACAGTAGATGAAGATCCTACCAATGACGATACAGATGGTGATGGAATCCCTAATTATTTAGATACAGATGATGATGGAGATGGTGTTCCAACAGAAGACGAAGATGTTGTTACAGTAGATGAAGATCCTACGAATGACGATACAGATGGTGATGGAATCCCAAACTATTTAGATATTGACGATGATGGTGATGGTGTTCCAACAGAAGACGAGGATGTAGTTACAGTAGATGAAGATCCTACGAATGACGATACAGATGGAGATGGTACCCCAAACTATTTAGATATTGACGATGATGGTGATGGTGTTCCAACAGAAGATGAAGATGTTGTTGTAATAGATGAAGATCCTACAAATGACGATACAGATGGAGATGGAATCCCTAATTATTTAGATACAGATGATGATGGAGATGGTGTTCCAACAGAAGACGAGGATGTAGTTACAGTAGATGAAGATCCTACCAATGACGATACTGATGGTGATGGAATCCCTAATTATTTAGATACAGATGATGATGGAGATGGTGTTCCAACAGAAGAGGAAGATGTTGTTGTAATAGATGAAGATCCTACGAATGACGATACAGATGGAGATGGTACCCCAAACTATTTAGATATTGATGATGATAATGATGGTATTTTAACGATTGATGAGGATAACAACGGCGATGGAGATTTTACGAATGATGACGACAATTTAGATGGAGTTCCAGATTATTTAGATAGTACAGATACAGATGGTGATGGAGTTCCAGATTCTGTAGATTTAGATGATGATAATGATGGTATTCCAGATTTAATAGAAAATGGTGGAGATAATTCATTAGATACAGATGGCGATGGTATTCCTGATCATTTAGATTTAGATTCTGATGGTGATGGTCTTACAGATCTTGAGGAGTCAGGTTCAGGAGCATTAGATGCTAATGGAGATGGAGTTATAGACGGTTCTAGAACCGGTTCAGGGCTTAATGGATTGTTTGACGATTTAGAGACGTTCCCAGACAGTGGTATTATAGCTTACACAGTTATTGATACAGATAAAGATGATAAGCGTAATTTCCAAGATGTAGATGATGATAATGATGGTATTCCTACTTCAGATGAATTTATGTTTGATTGTGATACAGATGATATAGCAGATCACTTAGATTTAACAGATTGTGATTTGGTGCCTAATGCATTTTCACCAAACGGAGATGGTACTAATGATTTGTTTGTGATTCCTGCATTAGTAAAATATCCAAACTTTACATTAGAGATTTATAACAGATGGGGTAATCAGGTATATGATTATAAGAATAATGGTAGTACATCTCCAACATGGTGGGATGGTTTTTCTACAGGAAGGTTAACGTTAAATAAAAGTAAGCCAGTACCTTCAGGAACGTATTACTACATTATTAACTTTAATGATGGTACAAGGGAACCAATTGCAGGTTGGGTTTATTTAAACAGATAATAGATAAAAATAAAGGCAATAGAGATGAAAAGATTGATATTAATAATTGCAGTTGTACTATTTACTGTTTCGGCAAAAGCACAACAAGATCCTCAGTATACACAGTATATGTATAATATGAATATCATTAACCCAGCGTACGCTGGGTCTAATGATGCATTGAGTTTAAATTTTTTAGGGAGAACCCAGTGGGTTGGTATAGATGGAGCGCCGCGCACATTTACTATGGGTATTAATTCACCTGTAGGAAAGAATGTAGGCTTAGGTTTGTCATTAATAGTAGATGAAATTGGGCCTATTCAGGAGCAGAATGCTTATGGAGATTTTTCATACACGTTAAGGTTAAGTGAGAAGGCTAATTTAGCTTTAGGGTTAAAGGGAGGGTTTACCTTTTTTAATGTGTGTTTGCCTTGTTTAAATCCTGTTAATGGAGGTGATCAAGCCTTTGTGAATCAGAATGTAAATAGAGTAATGCCAAATATAGGAACGGGTATTTATTATTATACAGATAAGTTTTTTTTAGGAGCTTCTGTACCCAATTTATTAGAAACTTTGCATTTTGATAAGCGAGGTGGACAAATTACGAGAGCCTCCGAGAGGAAGCATTTATTTGTAACTTCGGGTTATGTTTTTACGTTATCAGATGCAGTTAAGTTTAAGCCTTCTGCAATGGTAAAAGCAGCAGAGGGAGCCCCATTATCTATAGATTTATCAGGGAATGTTTTGTTATACGACAAATTAGAATTTGGTTTATCTTATCGTTTAGACGAGTCAGTTTCTGGTTTGGTAAATGTTAGAGCTTCTAACAGTTTACGAATCGGATATGCTTATGATCATACCATAACTAATTTAGGTAATTTTAATTCAGGATCCCATGAGATATTTTTGTTATTTAATTTCGATTTTGAACGCGATAAGATTAAATCCCCAAGATTCTTTTAGAAAACATCCAATTATGAAAAAAACACTACAAATTACAATGGTTCTTTTTCTCTGTTCTATTACTTTATTAGGACAAAGTAGAGCTACCAGACAAGCAGATACATTTTTTGCGAATCTTTCTTATGCAGACGCATCAAAGGCCTATAAGGCTTTGTCTAAAGAGAACGCTACAGAACATGTTCTTAGAAGATTAGGAGACAGTTATTATTTTGGGGCACAAATGCAAGATGCATTTGAGGCTTACAAAGAATTATTTGATAGATTTCCAAATCAAAGTTCAGAGCAAATGTTTAGGTATGCACAAGCGTTAAGAAGTGTAGGCAAATTTAAAGATTCAGATATCTGGATGAAAAAGTTTTACCAGAAGGCCAGTAAAGATGGTAGAGGGAAAAACTTTACATCAAGTCTTATTACTGTAGCAGACCTTACCCCAACAGTACCAAGTTATACGGTAGAGAACTTAAAAAGCATCAATACAGTAAACTCAGATTTTGGAGTTACCGATTATGGGAATACGATTTTGTTTTCATCACCCAAAAAGCCAAGTGTTTACATAAAGCGTGGTCATACAAGAAATAATAAAAACTTTTTAGATATCTATAAGGTTGTAAAGGATAATATTAGCACTACAGCCGGGGATAATTCAGAAGTTAGACCAATGTTTACAGATAAGATCAACTCAAAGTTTCATGAATCTTCGGTTACTTTTTCACCAAAAAGACAAACGATGTATTTTACAAGAAACAATTACCTTCGAGGTAAGTATAAAGAAGATAAAGATGGCGTTAATAAGTTAAAGATTTATAGGGCTACATGGAACAAGCGCAAGTGGGATGATGTTGAAGAGTTGCCGTTTAATAGTGATGATTATTCTACAGGACATCCAAGTTTAAGCGCAGATGGAACAAAATTATATTTTGTATCAGATATGCCAGGCGGATTAGGAGGAACAGATATTTATGTAGTATCAATAGAAGAAGACGGTAGTTTTGGCGTACCCCAAAATTTAGGACCTACAGTAAATACAGAAGGTAGAGAGATGTTTCCTTACATAGCATTAGATGATGTGTTGTACTTTTCGTCAGACGGTCACTTTGGTATTGGGGCCTTAGATGTGTTTTCTACTGTAAAAGGCAAAGAAGGTTATACAATACCAGTAAACTTACAAGCCCCTGTAAATTCAAAAATGGATGATTTTGCATTTTCTATAAATCCTTTTACAAAGCAAGGGTATTTATCTTCTAATAGATTAGGAGGTTTAGGAGACGATGATATTTATGGAGTAACACAATTAGAAATAGTTAAACCTATTGCACCTTGTGAGCAAATGGTAACTGGTATTGTAAGAGATACAAGAGACCAAAGTTTATTACCAGGCGCAAAAGTTGTTTTAAAAGATACAGAAGGTAAAATAGTACAAGAGGTTTATGCAGATGCCAGTGCTCAGTTTAGTTTTACGAGATTAGCTTGTGATACAAATTATACCTTAACAGGCTCTAAAGAATATTACAAGGATGACTCTGCAGTTGTGTTAACCACCAAAGATAAAAAGTTAACAGTAGATTTAGATTTAGCTATTGCCTCTGACTTTGCACGAAATGAAAGGGGAGATTTAATCATACGAATAGAACCTATTTATTTTGATTATGACAAATCTAACATAAGGCCAGATGCAGCTGTTGAATTAGATAATATTGTAAATATTATGCGCAAATACCCAAATATGATCATAGAGAGTGGTTCACATACAGATGCCAGAGGAAGAGCATCTTACAACGAGGCTTTATCCGAAAGGCGCGCACAATCTACGGTTAACTATATTGTAAGCAGGGGCATCAATCGTTCTAGAATTTCAGGCAGAGGGTATGGAGAGACAAGATTGGTAAATGGTTGTACAGATAATGACAGCCATACAAACCGCGTAAAGTGTAGCAGAGAAGAGCATCAACAAAACAGAAGAACAGAATTTGTAATTGTAACAAAATAACAAATTTTAGTTAAATAAAACCAAAAGAGCCCAAAAGGGCTCTTTTTTTATGCCCAAAAGTCGGTATTTTCAATAAATTGATTAATTTCGCAATCTGATTAGAAAAGAGATAAAATGAGCGCTAAATTTACTGAATATAAAGGACTTGACTTACCAAAAGTTGCAGAAGAAATTCTTAGTTATTGGCAAGAAAATGACATTTTCGATAAAAGTGTAACTTCTAGAGCAGGAGCAGAGCCTTATGTATTTTTTGAAGGGCCGCCTTCTGCAAACGGACTTCCAGGAGTTCACCATGTTTTGGCAAGAGCTATTAAAGATATTTTTCCGCGTTATAAGACCATGAAAGGTTACCAAGTAAAGCGTAAAGCTGGTTGGGATACACATGGTTTGCCTATAGAATTAGGTGTAGAGAAAGAATTAGGAATTACAAAAGAAGATATTGGTAAAAAAATATCTGTAGAAGAGTACAATGCTGCTTGTAGAAAAGCAGTAATGCGTTACACAGATATTTGGAACGATTTAACAGAAAAAATGGGCTATTGGGTAGATATGGAGAATCCGTATATTACTTATGAGCCTAAATATATGGAGTCTGTTTGGTGGTTGTTAAAAGAAATTTACAACAAAAAACTAATTTATAAAGGCTATACAATTCAGCCATATTCTCCCAAAGCAGGCACAGGTTTAAGTTCGCATGAGTTAAATCAACCAGGAACTTACCAAGACGTAACAGATACCACAGTTGTTGCACAATTTAAGGCTGTAAATAAAACACTACCAGATTTTTTACAAAATTTGGGTGATATTAATTTTATTGCTTGGACCACCACTCCTTGGACTTTGCCCAGTAATACAGCTTTAACTGTTGGGCCAAAAATAGAATATGTTTTAGTAGATACTTTTAATCAGTACACATTTAAACCAGTAAAAGTTATTCTAGCTAAAAATTTAGTTGGAAAACAATTTGGAGGTAAAAATGCTTTTGAAGTAGAGACTTCTGAAGAATTACAGGCATATAAAACAGGAGAAAAGAAGATTCCTTTTTATATTGTAAAAGAATTTGTAGGTAAAGATTTAGTAAATATTAAATACGAGCAAATTTTAGACTATAACTTAGAATTTGCTAATAAACAAGATGCTTTTAGAGTAATTTTAGGAGACTTTGTTACCACAGAAGATGGTACAGGAATTGTACATACAGCACCAACTTTTGGGGCTGATGATGCCTTGGTTGCTAAACAAGCAAATCCAGAAATACCTGCGTTATTAATAAAAGATGAAAATGATAATTTAGTTCCTTTAGTAGATTTACAAGGTAAATTTAGAAAAGAAATTAAAGATGATGTTTATGGTTTTGCAAGTGAATACGTAAAATCGGAATATTTAAATGAAGCAGATTTTGCAGTTGAATTAAAAAATCAACAAGAAAAATTAAAAGACGTTTTAAAAAATCAAGATAAATATTTAACCGTTGATGAACGTTTAGGACTAAAATTAAAGAACGAAAACAAAGCGTTTAAAGTAGAAAAATACAAGCACAGTTACCCAAATTGTTGGCGAACAGATAAACCAATCTTATACTATCCATTAGACTCTTGGTTTATAAAAGTAACCGATGTAAAAGACAAAATGCATGGTTTAAATAAAACCATTAACTGGAAACCAGAGTCTACAGGAACTGGGCGTTTTGGAAATTGGTTGGCAAATGCTAATGATTGGAATTTATCTAGATCTCGTTATTGGGGAATTCCATTACCAATCTGGAGAACAGAAGATGGTAAAGAAGAAATTTGTATTGGTTCTGTAAAAGAATTAAAAGAAGAAATGGCAAAGGCTGTAAAAGCTGGCGTTTTAGCGAAAGATATTTTTGAAGATTTTGAAGTGGATAACAATTCCGAAGAAAACTATGCAAAAATAGATTTACATAAAAATATTGTTGATGAAATTATTTTAGTTTCAGCATCAGGAAAACCGATGAAACGTGAAAGCGATTTAATAGATGTTTGGTTTGATTCTGGTTCTATGCCTTATGCACAATGGCATTACCCATTTGAAAACAAACAAAAAATTGATGGAAATGAATCTTTTCCAGCAGATTTTATTGCGGAAGGTGTAGACCAAACACGTGGTTGGTTTTATACGCTTCACGCAATTGCTACTATGGTTTTTGATTCTGTAGCTTACAAAAACGTAGTTTCTAACGGTTTAGTTTTAGATAAAAACGGTCATAAAATGTCTAAACGTTTGGGCAACGCTGTAGATCCGTTTACTACCTTAAGCACATATGGTGCAGATGCCACACGTTGGTATATGATTGCAAACGCAAATCCTTGGGATAATTTAAAATTTGATTTAGAAGGTATAGAAGAAGTAAAACGTAAGTTTTTTGGTACGTTATACAATACCTACTCTTTTTTCTCTTTATATACTAATATAGATGGTTTTACTTACAAAGAGCCAGATATTCTTCAGAATAAAAGACCTGAATTAGACAGATGGATTTTATCTGAACTACATACTTTAATCAATAAAGTAGATAAATTTTATGCAGCATATGAACCAACAAGAGCAGCAAGAGCAATATCTGATTTTACACAAGATTACTTGAGTAATTGGTACGTGCGTTTAAGTAGAAGGCGTTTTTGGAAAGGAGATTATCAAACAGATAAAATATCTGCATATCAAACGCTATACACTTGTATGAATACCATAGCTAAGTTGGCAGCCCCAATTGCGCCATTTTTTATGGATAGATTGTACCAAGATTTAAACTCGGTAACGGGTAAAGAAACATCAGAAAGTATACATTTAGCAAATTTCCCTGTTTTTGATGAAAGTTTTGTTGATGAAAGCTTAGAACGTAAAATGGAAAATGCACAAACCATTTCTTCTTTAGTACTTTCTTTAAGAGCAAAAGAAAAAATAAAAGTGCGCCAGCCGCTGCAAAAAATTATGATTCCTGTTGATAATTTGCAACAGAAAGAAGAAATATTGGCAGTAGCAGCATTAATAAAGAATGAGGTAAATATTAAAGAAGTTCAAATATTAGAGGATGCTTCAGACATATTAATCAAACAAATAAAACCAAATTTTAAAGCTTTAGGTCCAAAATTTGGAAAGGATATGCGTTTTATAGCTGGTGAAGTACAGAAGTTTACGCAAGAAGATATTAACACAATAGAGAAAGATAAAAACATTTCTGTAAAAGTTAATGGAAAAAATATTACCTTAGAAATCTCAGATGTAGAAATTTCATCTAAAGATATAGAAGGATGGTTGGTAGCAAATGAACGCGGTTTAACAGTGGCGTTAGATGTTACCATAACAGAAGAATTGCGTAAAGAAGGTGTTGCTAGAGAATTGGTAAACAGAATACAAAATGCACGTAAAGATACTGGTTTAGAGGTAACAGATAAAATTAAGTTAACCGTTTTAAATTTTGAAGATTTGCAAACATCTATACAAAATAATAAAGACTATATTATGAGCGAAACATTAACCAAGGAATTGGTTTTTGTAGATGCATTAGAAAATGGTACAGAAATTGAATTTGATACCATTAAAAGTAGAATATTAATTGAAAAAATGTAAAAATATGCCAGATACTAAATTAAAATATTCGGAAGAAGATTTACAAGAATTTAAAGCTATTATAAATAAAAAAATAGCAAGAGCACAAGAAGATTTGGCTTTATTAGAGGCTTCTTATAAAAATGACGCTAACAACGGTACAGATGATACTTTAGCTTCTTTTAAATCTTTTGATGAAGGCTCTGAGGTAATGAACAAAGAAAAAAATGTACAATTAGCTATTAGACAAGAAAAGTTTATTAGAGATCTTAAAAATGCCTTATTACGCATAGAAAACGGAACTTATGGTGTTTGTAGAGTTACTGGTAAACTAATACAAAAAGAACGTTTAAGATTAGTACCACATGCTACTTTAAGCATAGAGGCAAAACGCAAACAATAATAATTTAAAGCTTTCAATTTTTTTGAAAGCTTTTTTTAATTAAAAAATAAATTTAAAGTGTTTAAATTTAGGTTGTTTTTCTTTAAAACCGCTTTAGTAATATTTATAATTTGTGTTAATTTTTTATCTATAAAATCTTATGCTCAAAAGAAAGTAACTAAAAGTTTTACCACAGAAAGTAATAAAATATTTATTAATACAGAAGGTTTAGATAATGTTGTTTTAGAAAATGCAGAAACCAATTTTTTAGAAGTTATTTTATATGCAGAAAATCCTACGCAACAACATATTGTAATAAATCAAAAATCTTACGAGACTAGTATTAACTTTAAATTACCCGTAGTTTTAGAAAAAGAAATAATTTTTAGAAAGTTTATTACAGAAAGGCTGCAAAGAGCAAAAGCAATTATAAGAATTCCAGAAAACAAACAAGTTATTGTTTATGGAGATAATATAGATGTAACTTCTAAAAGCTGTAAAAATCATTTAGAAATTTACTTAGAAAATGGTATTGTAAAATTAAATCATGTGCAAGCAAATGTGCTTTTAAAGTTGTATTCTGGCAATGTATATGCTTCTTTAAAAAACACAAATGTTGCTATTACTTCTAAAAAAGGTACAATAGAAATAGATAAGATTCTCTATACGCAAACGTTTAAAAAACAAGTAAAAGATTCTCAAACCCAATTCGCAATTTATAGCATAAAAGCAAATGCTTTTATAAATTTAACTAAACAATAGTTTTATTTATAATGTTAGAAACTATCTAAAAATTAATAGTTTAAAGAAAACTTAATTTTCTTTAGATAGACTTACAGAGGCTATAAAAAACAAGTGTATTTTGAATAATATGCTTATTTTTGTGAATATAAAATTAACAAAATGTCAAAAAAGACAATCGCTATACTTACAGTTTTAATTGCTATTATTTTAGATCAAGTTATAAAAATTTACGTAAAAACACACTTTTATTTAGGAGAAGAAGTGGTTGTTTTTGATTGGTTTAGAATACATTTTACCGAAAATAACGGTATGGCAATGGGTTTTGAGTTTGGTGGTAAAACAGGAAAATTATTTTTAACTTTATTTAGAATAGTTGCTGTAACTGCCATAGTATATTGGCTTGTAAATCTCATAAAAACTAAAACGCATAGTGCCGTTGTTGTTGCGGTAGCTTTAATACTTTCTGGTGCTGTGGGTAATATTTTAGATTCTATTTTTTATGGGGTTATTTTTAATACGCCACAACATGCTGTTGCCACGCTTTTTTCTGAAGAGGCTAACGGTCAACTTTTTTATGGTAAAGTGGTAGACATGTTCTATTTTCCTATTTGGCAAGGTAATTTGCCAGAATGGTTGCCTTTTGTTGGTGGAGACCCATTTACATTTTTCCAGTATATCTTTAATCCTGCAGATGCCTATATTTCTGTTGGTGTTGCCTTGTTATTTATTTTTAGTAAACAAGCTTTTCCCAAAGAAGAATCAGGTGTAACTACTTAATGTTTTACAATCAGTATTTATTACCTCGTGTAAATTATTGTTTTAAAATTTCAGTTTTAGTACGCTAAAAAACAACGCTATACTACTATATTTTTGCCTTAATAATAACTTAAAATTTATATATTATGGCAGTAACACATCACAAAGAAGACATTTTAAAACGCATTAATGGTCCAGAAAGTTTGGCGGGCCAAGTAACGGCAAGTCACGCTTGTGTAACATTATTAGATGTTATAAAAGTATGCGCAAGTGTGCAAGGAGATAATGTACACGTAGAAGTAAAATTAGCAGGAGTTACAATTGGGACTGGAACTCTTAATTTAAAAAATCCATCTATAAAAATAGGAGGCGGGGCTGCTGGTTTTAAAGCAGAAGTTACTATTACATTAAAAGAAAATCCTATAGCTTTAGAGTTCTGTGGTAAAGTAGGTTTACCAATTATAGGTTCTAAATCTGGTTGTACTACTTTGCATTTATAATCTTTTTTTCTTTTATCTTTAAAACCTGTTATAAATTTTATAACAGGTTTTATTCGTTTATAAATTTTGGGGATGTATGCGTATTTTTAAGTATTTAAGTGTTTTTCTTTTAGGATTTTTATTAGCTAAGTTGTGGTATGAGAAGAATAATATACAGCACAAACAAGAAGATATTTAAGTAGTGGTAAATGCTATTGAAAATCTAAGTAAATTAGTCGTCACTAGCGGTACTTTTTCTTAAGTCTATAATTATTCAGATTCAAAAAAATATTTTTTATGATTATCTTTCTTTTGATAAAAAAGCAATTGTTACCAGAAATGCTAAAGTAGAAATTGGTTATGATTTATTGAAGTTAGAAATAGCGCTCGATTCTTTAGGTAAAAAAATAATTATAAATAAAATACCAGAAGAAGAAATTGTAATTGTGCCAGACATTAAATATTTCGATTTACAACAAAGTAGTTTTAACGCTTTTTCTAAACAAGAATTAAACAAAATAAATGAAAATAGTATTGCTAATATTAAGGAAACTATAGCGATTACCAATTTAAAAAAAGAGGCAAAAGAACGTTTTTTTGAAGAGATTGCTAAAATTTATCAGCTCTCAGTGGTTTATAATTGGCAAGTAATAGACAATACTAAGTCTGGTTTCTTAGAACGATTTAAGGATTAAATTCATTTGACTTCGTTTATAAAACTAAAAAAGACCAACACTTAAATGTTGGTCTTTTTTTATTAGGTTTTCAAATTTTTAAAAACCAGCCCCTGGTATTTCTGGACTTTGTGCTTGTGCTTTTTGCGGGTTTAAAATTAAATAGGTTCCTAGTGCAGTTAAAGCTGCATATTTGCCATAATTACCAATCTTTTTAATTGCTTGTTTACGTGTAATTTCTGGAGAAATATCTTGATTGCTTTTTATGTCTTTTTTCATGATGTTGTATTCTTTAAAATTACTGTTATTATTCAATTATTATTTTTTTGTTAACTGCTATTTTTTCATTTTGAAGTTTTACTATATATACACCAGCAGCTAAATTTGGTAAAGAAATACTGTTATTGCCGTTTGCTATAAAAGATGTACTTAAAACCTGTTTACCAATAGCATTATAAATTATTACAGAAGAAGTACCGTTTTGTAATCCTGTAATTTTTAAAGTGGTATTATTTGCTTTAAAAATGTTTACATTGTCTGCAATTTCTGACGCAGTACTTAATGCTTTTGATAAGGTATGTATGTAAAAACGACCTGTATTATTCGTTTTTTTAGAAAGTACTATTTTATAGTTTGCATTTTTTTGGTTGAACTTTACAAATGTGTTTGTTACCCTATCTTCTAAATAAATATTTAATCCTTTAGGTATGTTATTTTCTTTGAGAGAGAATACAATTTCTTCACCAGCATTTGCAATAACACCTACAGGAATTACCAAATTATTATAATTATCTGAAGGTAACGTTTGTATTGCTAATTTTTCACCTTTATTGTTTGCTAGTAACTCAGTGTAAATTCCAAAATCTTGCGCTACACCGTCAAACATTTTAGAATCATACCCATTATCAAAACCTGTTGTTTTGCCTTCTATATAAAAAACTTTAGCAGCTCTTTTAACTGAATTATTTTCTACCAATAACTCAAAAGAGGCATTACTAGTAGTACTCTTTAAGAAAGTATCTGTATTTTGATGACTTTGATTAGCAGTAGAGAATATAACATCATTGCTACTTCCAGCCTCTATAAAGAACCCCTGTGCTGGGGCTATATTAACTGGATTTGTATTATTGTAAGTTACATATTGTGAGCCATCCCATAACCAAAATGTACTGTTGCTTATTACAGAATTATTGCCTGCTAAAACTGCGGAATTAATATATGAGGTATATGGATTCCCTAAGAGATTAAAAGAATTTCTTGTACCTACTGTGACAGGTATGGTAACGTTGGTTGTAACAGCATTACCAGTTATAGATAAATCACCAGGGGTGTCTAATTTTACAGAAACGCCAAATCCTGGAAAAACATTTCCTGTAGATAAATTTGTAGCATATATCCAAGATGGCCCTGTGTTATTAGAAAAAGTACCAATACCAATATTACTGCCAGTACCGGTTGCAAAACTATTGTTCGCAATAATGTCTTGTTGTGTTTCTCCAAGAACAGGTGTAGCTACTAAATACCAGTTTGTAGTTGGTAAGTTTCTATTGTAAGTCACATTTCCAGTAACAGAGGCATTTGCAATTAAACTAGCGCCAGAAGCAATATCAATTGAGTTTACAGTAACTGCTGAAGAAATAGTTGGGTAATTTGTTACATTATTAGGTACAATTACATTTGCGCTTATCGGAGGTGCAGCATTACCTATCCAGTTACTTGCTGTTTGCCAATTATTATCTGTGGTGCCAGACCAAGTATAGGCAGAAGAAACGGTAGTTGCTGTTGCTATTTCTAAATTATCAATAGTGAAGCCACCAAAAATAGGACTTTCAGGAGTAATAACTATTTCATCAATATCTGAAAAAGTACCTGTAGTTGTATTAGATAAATCTATACTTAATAATGTGTTATGTGCAGGCATATTTAATTGTAAAGTACCTACTTCTATACCATCTTTTTTACCTGTAAATGTAAAATTTAAAGTCTCATTTCCTACAGCCCTTTGGTATGCAAAATCAAGAGAATTAATTTTTGTTTCTGCACCGTTATTTGTAGCTAAGGTAGCAGAAGATACCGCAACATTACCATTACCAAACCAGCCTAAAACAGCTTCTTCTTCAGAAGCAGTTGCCTCAGTACCTGCACCATTACCACTAGGTGCCAAAGCTAAAAATATAGGTGCTGTGGTTTCAGACGAAACTCCAGAAACATTAAAGTTATTTAACAAGCTGTTTGCACTTTGGTTTACATTAGGGTTTGCCGTATTTGCTAAAACAACTAAAGAATTTCCAAATTCCATGGCGCCCGGTGTTTGCGCATAATTATTTGTAATACTAATAATTGTAATTATTAATATAACTATGTTGTAATTATTTTTCATATGAGGTTATTTTACTTTATTAGTATCGTTATGTTTTTAACTGTTTAAGGTTAAATGTAGATACTAGAAAACTTTAATTTCTAGAAGGAAAAGTACCTTGTAAAGCAATAATGTAGTTGATTACTAAAAAAGGAGGTCGGTTTTCAAAAGCTTGACTATTTCCTGTGAAACCTATTTGAGTAGATGCGCTAGAAGTTTGGCTTGTAACCGTATTCGTTGCTGGCCCGTAAGATTTTACTGTAGTAGTACTTAACCCTGGTCCAAAATTAGCAACCGCAGGTACATCACCAGTTACAGGTGTTGTATTTACAGCATTGTCTGTGCTTATTACATTTGCAGAGTTTGTAATAGTGGTAGTAGCAACATGATTATGTTGAGGGAGATTAAGAGTATTAAGAACTTGACGGTCTACCCCTCCTCGATCACCAATTCTATTTGTTGTTTGTAAGCCAGGACCATTACCAACACCTACAGCAACTCTACCTCTTAAATCTGGTAAAGCAAAAGTTGTTCTACCATCTCCTCCATATGTAGTTCCTAAAATAGAAAATAATGCTTCATTTGATGAAATAGGTAATATCTGTCCTTGGCATAAAGCCCATCCTCGTGGTGCAAAATTACCTGCAAATAATTTTACTTCTCCTAATAAAGGATCACTTTGTGCGTTTATTTTTATTGTTGAAAAGAATATGAATAAAATTAAAAATCCGATTTTAGTAGATAGTGTTTTCATGTTTGTTTTAGTTTAGAAGAAATTAGTTTTTAAAATTGAATACTTAAATAAGTAGAATTTCTAAATGTACTGATTATGTAACAAATAAAAAAACAGGTAGTTATACCTGTTTTTTTATTTGTCTTTAATTTTAAATTTTAGTGTTGTTTTACAAATTAAAATCTGGTGTAATTTCTATGAGTTTTTTTTGGATACCATAAATAACCAAACCTGCCACGTTTTTAGATTGTGTTTTTAAGAGTAAATTATTTCTATGACCTTCTACAGTTCTTGGACTTATAAATAGTTTTTCTGCAATTTCTGCAGTGGTATGTTCTGCGCAAATTAATTCTAAAACATCTATTTCTCTTTTAGATAATAGTTTCTTATCTAAATCGCTTTTTATGCGTTTTCCGCTAGAAGAAATTATGTTTTCGTGAATAATTTTTAATACAATTTCATCATAATAAAAACCTTTATTAAAAACCTCTTTAATAGTTTGTATTACTGTTTTAGGATTAGAGTTTTTTAATAGATAAGAAGAGGCACCAACATCTATCATATTTGTAATAAAAGATTTGCCTCCATAACTAGTTAAGGCTATAATTTTAATATCTGGTTGTGCTTTGTGTATTATTTTTGTGGCTTCTACACCATTAACTTCTGGCATTTTTAAATCCATTAAAATAACATCTGGAAACTCTTCTGTGTTGGCAATAAAGTTAATAAGTTCTTGCCCGTTTTTTGCTTCAAAAACAATGTTAAAGTTGGGTTCTCTTTCTAATAAAAATCGAATTCCGGCTCTAAACAATTCTTCATCATCTGCAATTGCAATATTTATTGTGTTCATTTTTTAGGGGGTTTATAATATTTAATGTAATTTCAAAGCCTGTATTTTTTTGGCTTTCTACCAAAAAATTAGCGTTTAGTAAAGCCGCTCTACTTTCTATGTTTTTCATTCCTAAACCTTTTTGGTGTTTGGTATCATCTATATCAAACCCTACACCATTATCTGTATAAGAAAAAAGTAAATTTTTGTTTTTTGTAACAATATTTACAACACTATTTTTTGCTTTACCATGCCTTACAGAGTTGTTAATTAACTCTTGTACAATTCTAAAAAGATGTAATTCTTTAGCTTTGGATAAAAACTCTTTTGGATATTCTAAATTATAATCTATTGCAATTTTTCTACTATTGCTAAAACTATCTGCCAATTCTTCTATGGCTTCTTTTAAGCCAAACTTATCTAATATTGGTGGTAATAAATTGTGAGCTATTTTTCTGGCGCTTTCTAATGTTTTATCCGTTGCTTTTAAAATAGCATCATTTACTAAAGTGTATTCTTCTGGTTTAAGATTGCCATCTTTTAAAAGGTTTGCATTTAAATTTATTACGTTTAGTTTTGCGCTAATATCATCATGTAAATCTTGGGCAATACGTTTGCGTTCTTTTTCTTGTGTTACAATAATAGATTGTATCATCTCTTTTTGATGATTGATTGCCAGATTTTTTTTTTGCAATTCTTTTTGTATTATTTTTTTTCTAGATAAAAAGAAAAATAATAGCAAAGCAAGTCCCATTAAAAGTAGCAGTAAAACGCCTATAAGTACAATTGTTATCACTTGGTTTTCTTTTGTAAACAAATTTTCCATTAGGGCTTAAGCTATTTTGTAAATAACGAAGTTAAGGAAAATACTTTTTTTAATAAAAGTACTTATTTATTCAGCAAAAAAATTACCTAATATAAAAAACAGGTACTTATACTTGTTTATTTAAAAGAGACATCTTTTACTTTTCTAAAGTTTTTATACCATTCTGCAAATACCAAGATTTGATAAGATAAATAAAGAAAACTATTTATTTTCCAGACTATTATTTTAATAGGTTTAATCTCTATATTTTCTAATCCAATATTTCCTAAAGTAAATAGTAAGGTGCTAGATAATAGGTAAACAAAAAAACCAGAATTAAAATAAATAAACAAATTATTTGCTTTAAAGTCTATTTTTTGAGTAAAAAAAATAAAACTATAAATTAATAAAGGAATTGATGTAATGGCTATTTCAAAAACATTCCATCTAAAATAATCTTTAGGGTAAAAACTGTAATATCCAATTAATAAAATAATAATTGCAATAAGAATTTTTTTTATTGCAGCAACTAGCTTTTTTCCATTAAGTATCTTAGAAAAAAATATGCTTAAAAGAATAAACTGACCTATAAAATAATAGTGAGAAAGATATAAGTTATTTTCTCCTAAATTATTTAAGTAGCTCGAATACATTTGTATAAGCAAGCATATTAGTAAATACCAAGATAGTATTTTAAAAGCTATCGAGTTTTTTCGATAGCTCTTAAAATATAAAAGAGTGTTTATAAAAAGTACAAAATAACCGCTGTAGATTAGAAATTTATCCAATTTTTAACTATTTAAAACACTATCATCATCACAATACTCTGGACAAGGATTTGTAAAATCATAGATATCTCCACCACCATCTTCATCTAAAGTAACACCATCACTAGATTTAATCATGTCTTTGCCATTGGCATCAACACCCACAATAATTAGCTTTTCTATAAATACATCTTCGCCTTCAATAATTTGTTTTTCTACACCAATATAACCCCTTACACTTGCTACACCTTCTTCTGCTAACACTTCTGTTAAGTCTTTTAATGGTATGTTAAATGCTCTACAATCGTTATGCGCATTATAATCACTTTCCATTGCACGCCATCTGGTTGTCCAGTCTTTTGCAATTTCTAAGCTTATTGTGTTTCTTTTGTTTGGTTTTGGTACATCATTAATAGTTGCCATAATTTTAATATTTAATTTAGTTGGATTTTAAAAGTATATATTTTGAAATTAAACCAGATGCTTTTACCTTAACTTTAACAAAAAACAGGTGTTTTTACGTGTGGCAAAAATATTTATATGAGTTTTTTTACTTTAAAAATTCTATTAATTAATGTAATTTCGTAGCATGTCTGCATCTTTAGAACTTCAACTACAAACTTTACCTAATACGCCAGGTGTGTATCAATATTTTGATAAAAACGACGTAATTATTTATGTAGGTAAAGCCAAAAATTTAAAGAAAAGAGTAAGTTCTTACTTCACTAAAAATCACGATAGTGGCAAAACTAGAGTTTTGGTTAAAAATATTGTGCGCATAAAACACATTGTTGTAAATACAGAAACAGACGCCCTTTTACTAGAAAATAACTTAATTAAAAAATACAAACCACGTTATAATGTTTTATTAAAAGACGATAAAACTTACCCTTGGTTGTGTATTAAAAAAGAACGTTTTCCTAGAATATTTTTAACACGTAGAGTTATTAAAGATGGTTCAGAATATTATGGACCATACACTTCTGTAAGAACGGTAAGAACGTTGCTAGATCTTATAAAAGAATTGTACCCGCTAAGAACGTGCAAGTACGATTTAAGTATGCAAAATGTAAATGAAGGCAAGTATAAAGTATGCTTAGAATATCATTTAAAAAATTGCAAAGGGCCTTGTGAGAATTTACAAACGGAAGCCAATTATAACAACGCTATAAAAGAGATTAGAAATATTATTAAAGGAAATTTTAAAGAGAGTTTGGCTAAATTTAACGAGATAATGTTGGCTTTTGCTGCAAAGATGGAGTTTGAAGAGGCACAAAAGATTAAAGAAAAATTAGATCGTTTAAACAGTTATCAAGCAAAAAGTACTATTGTAAATCCGTCTATTAATAATGTAGACGTGTTTTCTATTATTTCTGATGAAACCCATGCGTATGCTAATTTCTTAAAGATTTCTAACGGAAGTATTATACAATCTCACACCACAGAAATTAAGAAAAAGTTAGATGAAAGTGATAAAGAATTACTAGAATTATTTATTGTTGAAATTAGACAGCGCTTCAACTCTTTAGCGCCAGAAATTTATGTGCCTTTTAAAGTAGATTTGGGTGATGTTGTTAAAGTAACTATACCAAAGTTAGGTGATAAAAAACGTATTGTAGAACTCTCTGAAAGAAACGCTAAGTTTTACAAATTAGAGCAATTAAAGCAAGTACAAATTGTAGATCCAGATAGACATGTAAAGCGTATTATGGCGCAAATGAAAAAAGATTTGCGTTTGTCTGTAGAGCCACGTCATATAGAATGTTTCGATAATTCTAACATACAAGGTACAAATCCAGTGGCAGCTTGTGTGGTTTTTAAAGATGGCAAGCCAAGTAAAAAAGATTACAGACATTATAATATTAAAACCGTTGTTGGGCCAGATGATTTTGGTTCTATGGAAGAGGTGGTTTACAGACGTTACAAGCGTTTGTTGGCAGAAGACCAACCTTTGCCACAGCTAATTATTGTAGATGGTGGTAAAGGGCAATTGTCTTCTGGCTTAAAAGCTTTAGAACGTTTAGGTTTGCGTGGTAAAATTGCCATAATTGGTATTGCCAAACGTTTAGAAGAAATTTATTATCCTGGAGATCCTGTGCCTTTGTATTTAGATAAAAAATCTGAAACTTTAAAAATTACTCAGTATTTAAGAAACGAAGCGCACCGCTTTGGAATTACTTTTCATAGAAATAAACGTAGTAAATCTGCCATACAAAGTGAGCTAGAACAAATACCAGATGTTGGTAAACAGACCATTACAACTTTATTGCGTAAATTTAAATCGGCAAAAAGGGTAAAAGAAGCCACTTTAGATGAGCTTAAAAAAGAAATTGGGCATGCTAGAGCTATGAAAGTTTATGGCTTTTATCATTCCCAAAAAACAAAATAAACCCCAAAATGAGCAGTTTTATAAAACGTATTATACTTTTTTTTTTACTGATTAAGGGTACGCTTTTATATGCACAAAAACAACCTAAAGTTGGTTTGGTATTAAGTGGTGGTGGGGCAAAAGGTTTTGCTCATGTAGGTATTTTAAAAGAAATAGACAAAGCCGGCTTAAGGTTAGATTATATTGGTGGTACAAGTATGGGCGCAGTTGTAGGTGGCTTGTATGCTTATGGCTATAACGCAGAACAAATAGAGCAAATTATTACAACTACAGATTTTTCTAGGCTTATGCGAGATGTGCTACCTAGAAGCTCTAATACCTTTTTTGAGAAAGAATATGGCGAAAATACCATAGTTACTTTACCTATAAATAAAGGTAATATTGGCTTGCCTAAAGGAATTTCTAAAGGACAGCGTGTCTTAAATTTATTGTTAGAACTTGTTGGATCTAATGACAATATGGTAGATTTTTCTAAATTGCAAACTCCGTTTTTTTGTATGGCCACAGATATAGAAAATGGAGCACAAATAGTTTTAGAAAAAGGTTCTTTGCCAATGGCGTTAAGAGCTAGTGCTTCTATACCTTCCATTTTAAATCCTGTAGAAATAGATAATAAATTGTTAATTGATGGTGGGGTTTCAAATAATTTTCCGGTTTCTGTAATGAAAGATAAGGGTATAGATGTTATTATAGGTGTAGATGTAGAAGGTAAGTTATATGAAAAAGAAAATATAAATTCTTTAGTAGCTATTTTAAATCAAGTAGTTAGCTATAAAATGTATAATAAAACGGAACAAGAACGAAAAAAATTAGACGTTTATATACATCCAGATATTTATAAATATGCTGCTTCAGATTTTGATAAGAAAGATGAAATCATGCAAAAAGGTTTTGAAAAAGCGAAGGAATATAAGGAGGTATTTAAAGAAATTGCAAAAAACCAAAAAGTAAAAAGTACTAGAAAAAAAATAGATTTTGATACTGATAAAGTACTAATTTCTGCTATTAATATAACTGGTCTAAAAAACTACACAAGGGCATACACACTTGGAAAGCTAAATATTATTGAAGGCGATAGTTTATCTAAACAAGAGCTTACCGAAAAAATTTATTTGCTTTCGGCTACAAGAAATTATAGCAACATAAATTATAATATAGTACCAAACACAAATGGCAATAGTACACTAAATTTTAATCTGGTAGAATCTAATGAAAGGTCTAATTTAAAATTAGGTGTGCATTATGATTTTTTGTACAAGTCTGGTTTATTGGTAAATTACAATCATAAAAGATTACTTAATAAAAATGATGTATTGTCTTTAAATGCTGTTTTGGGTGATAATTTGCGTTATGATTTTAATTATTTTGTAGACAACGGTTTTTATTTTAGTTATGGCTTTAGATCTAGATACAATCATTTTAGATCGCAAGTACCTTTTAGCGATGCAAGTTTGCCAGATATTAATAGTTTAAGTTTAAATTATAGCGATTTTACCAATCAGTTTATTGTGCAAACAACGTTTAATAGACGTTTTGCAGTAGGTATAAAAACAGAACTTCAAAGAATAAGGGCAATTACAGAGAACATTACACCAGAAAATGATCTAAATATTTCTGATAATAGTACTTATTTTAATGCTGCTGCATTTTTAAAATTAGATACCTATAATAAACGCTATTTTGCTACCAAAGGTTTTTATTTAGATTTAGAGCTTAAGTGGTATATGGCATCTTCAGATTTTGCGAATAATTTTAGAAACTATCAGCAAGCAAAAGGTACATTTGGTTTTGCAATACCAATTCTAGAAAACCTAACCCTTCAAAATACTAATGCTGCTGGTTTTTCTCTAGAAGATGTTCCCTCTAATGTATATGATTTTTATTTAGGTGGTAATAATCAAAACTACATTAACAATTTTGTTTCTTTTTATGGTTATGAATTTGCTGCGTTAGCAGACAATTCTTTTATAAAATCTGAGTTTGATGTACGCTATAAATTTGTACCAAGACATTACCTTTCTTTTATTGCAAATTATGCAAGGGTAAATAATAATGTATTTAAAGATTTTAATTTATTTGACAATATAAAATCGGGTTATGCTGTGGGTTATAGTTACAATTCTTTTATTGGACCTATAGAATTAAAATACAGTTGGTCTCCAGATAATAAAGATTCTGGCATGTTTTTATTTAACCTTGGGTATTGGTTTTAACGCATAAAAAAGGCGGTTTAAAAGTAATTTTGAGCTCTTGTTTTATGAGAAAACCTAAAAATTACCAAAGGCAACACCATTATACAACTATTTTGTATTACTTTGAAGCTTTTTAAATTTCTGTACTAATAGTAGCAGGCTCTATAGAACCATCAAAAGAGTTGTGGTATTCTTCTAAAAGATTCATAGTAGCATCAAATAAATCTTTTGTTTCTAAAAGTACACCAAAATGTAAGGTTGTGTTTTTAGGGCTAGACTCTTCAGAACGTGTTCTTTCAATTTGTTTCTCAATTTTTTGATTCAACAAAATATAAACCGATTTCTTCTCTTTTAAAATTTCTCCAATCTGTTCAAAAGAACCTGTTTTAAAGGCATTTTCAATATCACTAAAAATAATTTCTAATTTATTATCAATTTCTTTTAGCTCTTTTATTTGCCCTATTTTTAATTTCTTATGATTGTTGTTAATGTGTTTGTAGCTTATTTTAGAAATGTACTCTAAAGATTGAGACATGTCTTGTAAGTGCCCTAAAATATTAATGTAAAAACCACTTGCCTCTAAGCTAGACGCATCTAGATTTTTAATAAAATAAGTAATATTGTTTCTAAGTTCATCTATTTCATCAGATAATTTAACTACTTGGTTTTTACTCTTTTTAAGTATGGCTACATCTTGTTTTGCTAGGCCAGTAATAGCGTTTGTATAAATTCTGTTTGTACGTTTTACTACTTTTGTAATATTTTTTGCACTTTCATAAATAACGCCTTGCACAGAGCTACTTTCTGCTTCACTTAAACTGTCTTCGTCTTCTATTTCTGTAGCTTTTACTTTATGCGCTTTATAGTTTCTATAAAGTAATATACCTGTTAATAACAATAAAACTGGTACAATAAATGCAGGTTTAAAGCTAATTAGAAGTACAACAATACCAGCTGCCACAAAAGCAATTATTGCAGTACTAAACCAACCACCAATTACATTTAACACACCTGCAACTCTATACACGGCACTTTCACGTCCCCAAGCTCTATCTGCCAAAGATGTACCCATTGCCACCATAAATGTAACATAAGTTGTAGATAAGGGTAACTTCATAGAAGTGGCAATAGAAATTAAAACACTAGCCATAATTAAGTTTACAGAAGCTCTAACCAAGTCAAAAGCTGGTATTTCGTAAGTTTTATCTTTAGGTAGTTTTAATACAGGTTTTTCAAATTTAGAATTTATAAAGCTTTGCGTTTTAAGAGGTATAATAGTATTTATTCCTTGGTTTAATAACATGGCAAAACGCACCGTAATTCTAGAAAGATTATTGGCTTGAAATTTTTCATGACCTTCTCCTTGTCTAGACAAGTCTATACCTGTTTTTATTACGTTTTGTGCTTTAGAAGAGGTCCATAAAGTAATTACCATAATTGCACCAGCCAATAATAAAAGCCAAATATTAGAAGGTACTTTTTCTGCTAAAACACCCATAGAAAACTGAGTAGCATCTAAGCCAGATGCGTTCCAAGCTTCATAAGAATTTAAGGCTGCAATAGGTACACCAATAAAATTTACCAAATCGTTACCAGCGAAAGCCATGGCCAAAGAAAACGTACCAACACCAATTATTAAAACTAAAATATTTAGTTTAAAAAATTTAATTAAAAGGCCAGATAAAGCAGTCCATATTATAAAACTAACGGCAATAATTGCTATGGTATTTCCTTCTAAAACACCTTTTACACTAGCATAAAATTCGGTTCCTTTTAACCCTTTAATAATTATAAAATAGGTAATTGCTGTAATAGCAAAACCACCAAATAAGGCATTAATATAAGTTGGTCTACTTTCAAAATTAAAAGAATAGATTAGTCTAGAAAAATACTGTACAATAGCACCTACAGAAAAAGCCACAATAACAGAAAGTAAAATACCAAGTACAATATCTGTTGCTGTGTCATAGTTAATATATTTCCAAATGGCAGAAATATCTTCTGCATTGTTGCTTGTAATTTTAATTAAAGCAATTACAACTGCAGCACCTAAAAGTTCAAAAACAATAGAAACTGTGGTAGAAGTAGGCATTCCTAAAGAGTTAAAAACATCTAAAAGTAAAATGTCTGTAATCATTACTGCCATAAAAATGTACATTACATCTTGAAAGACAAACATGTTGGGATTAAAGATACCTTTTCTGGCAACTTCCATCATTCCACTTGAGGTTACTGCACCAAAAAAGACACCAACACTTGCAATAATCATTATTTTTTTAACTGAAATTGCTTTAGAACCTATAGCAGAATTTAAGAAGTTAACAGCATCATTACTAACGCCAACCACAAGATCTATAACTGCTAAAACAGCTAATGCAACTAGCATTAAAATATATATATCACCCATTTTTATTCAAAAAATTTAGAAAGACAAAGTTAAAAAGACCTTTAAATGCAAACGTTATCTTATTGTTATGAAATTCAGTTTAAAAAGTTCGAAAATAGTTAATTTATTTTGAACTCTAAACAACTAAAGAAATATTAAATTAACATAAAAACAGCTCTGTTAACATTCTCTTAACAGCCTTATAACTAAACCATAATTTATAACTAACACAGACTTTACAAAACTAGCAGACTTTTGCATCAGTAAAATAAAACAGAATAATGAAGAAAATTTTATTTATTGCTTTAGTAGCATTAACACAAGTTTTAACAGCGCAAAGTAAGGGTACGTTAAAAGGATTATTAACAGATAAAGAAACTAATAATGAGCCTTTACCGTTTGCAAATGTTGTAATAAAGGGAACAACTATTGGTACCACAACAGATTTTGATGGTAATTACGTTTTGCAAGTGCCAGCAGGAGTAAAAATAGTACAGTTTAGTTTTTTAGGATATAAAACAGTAGAAAAAACTATTACAATTGTTGCTGGAGAAACCATTACAGTAAATCAATTAATGGCAGCAGAAGAAGGTGTAGGCTTAGATGAGGTTGTAGTAAGATCTACAACAAGTAAAGAAAAAACAAGTGCTCTAGTTTTAGAACAAAAAAAAGCAGTTTCTATTAAAACTACTATTGGTGCACAAGAGTTAGCAGAAAAAGGTGTTTCTGATGCAAAAGGAGCAGTTGCTAAAACAGCAGGTGTATCTAAAGGCTCTAAAAATGTAATTGTAAGAGGTTTGGGAGATAGATACAATTCTACTACTATGAATGGTTTACCATTACCAGCAGAAGACCCAGAATATAAAAATATTTCTTTAGACTTTTTTGATACAAGTATTATTAAAAACATTGGTGTTAATAAAGTGTTTTCTGCAGATTTAAGTGGAGATGTTGGTGGCGCTAATATAGATATTGTTTCTAAAGAAGTTACTAAAAGAAGAGAGGCAAGTTTAGGTATTGGTTTGGGTGCAAACTCACAAACTATTAATAGCGAATTTTTAACTATAGATGGTACAAACAGATTTGGTACACAAAGACTAAATAATACAGTAACAGATTTAAACGTGTATTCTTTTCAGAATTCGTTTCTGCCAAACTCTCAAAATTTTCAATTAGATAACAGTTTTTCTTTTAAATATGGTAGAAAATATGATGTTGGTGAAGACAATTCTTTAAGCTATTTTTTAGTAGGTAATTATGATGCTAAATATAATTTTATAGAGGGTAACATTAAACAAAATACTACAGATGGTAGTGTTTTACCTTTTAGAGATCAAGATTTTTCTAAATATGAATTTAACGTTTCTCAATTATTAATGGGTAATGTAAAGTTTAAGGCAGAAGATTTTTCTGTAGAATACAATCACTTATTTATACATAATAATAGACAGTCTATTGGAGATTATTTTGGTAGAGATAACCCAGAGAATGATGTAAATGGAGTAGAAGATTTGGCTTTTTTAAGAAGACAGCAAACCAATAATAACGAATTGTATGTAAATCAGCTTTTAGCAAATTACAAAATTTCAGACCGTTTAGATTTACAAGCAAAAGGTGCTGCCAATTTTGTAAGAGGTAATGAGCCAGATAGAAGAACAAATAACTATATTTTAAGAGATGGTATTTATAGTCCAGATCCAAGTTCTGCGGGTACAAATGAGCGTTTTTACTCTAAATTACAAGAAAATGATTATGCAGCAAAAGTAAATTTAAGCTATAAATTAAAAGAAGACGAAGACGATAAATCTACTATAGATTTTGGTGCAGACTATAGATATACAGAGCGTTTATTTGCAGCTACTATATTTAACCACGGTTTTTTAGGGTTAACACCAATAGATATTAATAATCCTGATGCTGTTTTTAATCAAGAGTCTATAGATAATGGAGTTTTTGTAATGGAAACAGGTAGAGGTAGAAATGTTCGTGTTTTTGATCCTTTTACATATAGAGCTAAAAGATTAATTTCTGGTGTTTATAGTAATATTGTATATGAATTTAATGAAAATTTAATTGTTTCTGGAGGTTTAAAATTTGAAAGAAATCACCAAAGAGTAACTTACGATACTAACATTGCATCTAGTAGAATAGATGGCCCATCTGAAATAGATAGAAGTTATGTATTACCAAGTTTAAACATTAAGTATAATTTTAATGACAATAGTATTGTTCGTTTTGCAGCAAGTCAAACTTATACTTTTCCACAGTTTAAAGAAATAGCACCATTTAAATATCAAGATGTAAACTTTTCTTCACAAGGTAATCCAGATTTAGATCCATCAGACAATTATAATTTTGATGCAAAATATGAGTACTATTTTTCTTCTGGTGAGTTAGTAACCGTAACCGGATTTTACAAATACATTCAAAACCCAATTGCAAGAAGTGAAATTCCTTCTGGTGGTAATACATTAACTTATTTAAATGTGGGTGATGATGCTTCTCTTTATGGTGTAGAGTTAGAAGCGCGTAAAAATATTTTAAAGAGTGATGAAACTGCAGAAAGCGAGTTTACGTTAAATGCCGGTTTAAATATGTCTTTTTTACTTTCTGAAGTAAATTTAGATCCAAATTCTATTGCACAGTTTCAGCAAGCTACTAGTCAACTAGAAGGAGCTACGCCTTTTTTAATGAATGCAGATATAACGTTTAATCAAAAATTTGAAAACAGCGAATTAACTTCATCTGTAGTATTCAATTATTTTTCTGATAGAGTGTATTCTATTGGTACCAGAGGTTTTGAGAATATTATAGAAAAAGGAATACCAACTTTAGATTTGGTTACTTCTTTAAGATTAAGCAAGAAATATAGTATTAAGTTAAAAGGAACAAACTTACTAAACCCTAGTTTTCAGTTAAGTAGAGATAGTTCTACAAGTGGTAACAATGTAGTGTTAAGTAATTATAAAAGAGGTGTTAATTTAAGTTTAGGATTCTCTTACGATTTTTAGAAAACCCTAAGATTTAGTAACAATTCTTTAAAAAATAGGAAACATAAAAAACACAATAGTATTGCAACTTTGTAAGAGTTAAAAAAAACAATAAAACTAATAAAAACAAAAAATGAAAAAAGTAATTTTATCAATGTTAGCAGTTTCTGCATTATTAATGACTAGTTGTTCTTTAGATAATGATGATGAAAATTCAAGTGCACCTATAGGTGGTGTTGTAACCCCTGCAAATTTAGCAGGTAACTTAACAGAAGATTTAACTTTATCAGCTTCAGTTGCTCATAATTTAACGGGCGCACTTTTAGTAAAAGATGGTGCTACATTAACCATAGAAGCTGGCGCTAGAATTAATGCTTTAGCAGGTGGTACAGATGTTTACATTTTAATAGAAAAAGGCGGTAAAATTATTGCAGATGGTACAGCAGCAAATCCAATTTTATTTACTTCTAATGCATCTATACCAGCAGCAGGAGACTGGGGTGGTATTATAATAAATGGTAAAGCTCCTTTAAGTAGACAAGCATCGGCAGCTAGTAATGCAGCTACAGAAGTACAAAATGCAATTTTCTTTGGTGGAGATGCAGCAGATGACAATTCTGGTATTTTAAACTACGTAAAATTAGAGTATACAGGTGCAAGAATTGATGATGAGGCAGAACACAATGGTTTAACTTTAAATGGAGTAGGTACTGGAACTACGCTTTCTAACATAGCTATTTTAAACGGAGATGATGATGCTATAGAGTTTTTTGGAGGTACAGTAAACGCAACTAACATTTTAGTGGTAAACCCAAGAGATGATATGTTTGATTTTAGCCAAGGTTACACAGGTACTTGTACTAACTTATATGGTATAAGAGAGGCTAATTTTACAGCAGTAACATCAGACCCAAGAGGTATTGAGGCAGATGGTAATTTAGATGGTAATACACCAACAGATATTGCACAATCTAATTTTACAGTTAATGGTTTAACTATTATAAACAATGGTAATGCAGTTAATATGGCAGATGCTATTAAGGTAAGAAGAGGTGCTACAGCAACTATTACTAATGCTTACGTAGCTTTAGGTGCAGGAGCTTCATATTCAGACTTTATAGATTTGCAAGATGGTAAAACAGATGCAAATGATAATACCAATATTACAGCAATTGGTAACACAGATAATGGTTTAGATATTAACGATAATAAAAATACAACAACTGGTGGCGCAACAATTTCTACTTCTGCAGGTACTTCTGGAGGAGCAGATAATTCAGTTTTTGCTTGGACAGGGTATTCTTTCTAAAACAATATTTTAGTACTATAAATAAAAAAGCAGGCGATAAGCCTGCTTTTTTTATGGAATAAAAGTAAAGAGATTACTTTGTTGTTTTATCTGCACAACAAGCCATTTTACAATCTGCTAAACAACTCATTTTTCCGTCTGCGTCTTTTACACAGCATTTCGCTTTGTCTGCCATTTTCATTTCGCAGTTTTCACTGCAATTGTCAGCACAAGTATGTGCCATTTTTTTAGAAATATTAATTTTAGCTGTTGTTTCTGATGCTTTGTATAAATCTCCACCAGCAATACCACCTACAAAAGCAATTAAGTCTTTTTTAGAGGTTGTGTTGGCATCATACTCTATATTGGCAATACTATCTGTAAAAACAACTTTTGCGTCTATTACACCCTCTTTTTTAGATAGTTTAGATTGTATGGTTTTTGCACAACCAATCTCACAAGTCATACCAGAAATAGCCAAAGCTATTTTTTCTTTTTTAACATCTTTAGTTTCTTTACAGCTAGTTAGTGTAAAAAGAGCTATCGCTATTGCGAAAAATATATTTTTTGTCGTCATCATATTTACTGATTAAATTATGTTACAAATTTATTAATAATCAGGCGTATATTTTAATAAAAGTGGCACTTTTGCATTTTTAAAATAAGTATACATGAATAATCAGCAAAAAAAATGGCTTTATTTGCTATTACTTTCTTTAGTTTGGGGTAGCTCTTTTATTCTAATGAAAAAGGCTCTTTTAGGAGTTACACCTATACAATTGGGTGCAATACGCATGCTATTTACCGCTATTTTTCTGTTAACTTTCGCATTTCCATCGCTTAAAAAAATTAAAAAGAAGCATTACAAGTATATTGTATTTACCTCTTTTGCTGCCACCTTTATACCAGGGTTTTTATTTGCATTTGCCATTACAAATATAGACAGTGCTGTGGTTTCTATATTAAATTCTTTAACGCCATTTAATACTTTAATTTTTGGGTCTTTTTTATTTGGTTTTGCATTTAAAAAGAAACAATTGTTTGGTATTTTAATTGGGCTTGTTGGTACACTAATCTTAATATTACAAGGTGCTGTTTTAAATCCAGATCAAAATTATTGGTATGCCTTATTAATAATTATAGCCTCTATGGGTTACGCGTTAAACGCAAATGTGGTAAAAAAATATTTGAGTGATTTAAATGCGCTATCTATTGTAACTGGTAATTTTTTAGTACTTATAGTTCCTGCATTTATAGTGTTATGTTTTACAGATTTTTTTAAAACCTTTAGTTTTAAAGATGCTGTTGTAATGGAATCTTTAGGATATTTAGTAATATTATCTATTGTTGGTACAGGAATGGCAAAGGTTATTTATAACAAATTGGTGCATATTTCAGACCCTGTTTTTTCGTCTTCAGTGACTTATTTAATTCCTTTAGTAGCAATTTTTTGGGGTTTTTTAGATGGCGAAGAATTAAGTCTGCTACAAATTATAGGTGGTTTTATAATTTTATTAGGTGTTTATTTAGTCAATAAAAAGAAATAATTCTTTTTATTTTAAACTTTCAATTTTAAAATAAATGTATTTTTAGAGCTATAAATTTATAGGCCTTAATATATGATTAGAAAGATTGTTTTATGTCAGATTTTCCACCAGTTTTTTCTAACAACTTTACTTCTTTAATTATCATTTTCTGACTAATGCTTTTGCACATATCATAAATGGTTAAACAAGCAATATTTGCACCTGTTAAGGCTTCCATTTCTACACCAGTTTTACCAGTAATGGTTACTTTACAAAATACTTCTATGTTTTCTTGGTCTGTGATGTTTATGTCAATATCTACACCATTTATTAATAATGGATGACACATAGGAATTAAATCAGAGGTCTTTTTTACACCTTGTATACCAGCAATAATTGCTGTTTGAAAAACGGGTCCTTTTTTAGTCTGTAACTCCTCATTAGAAAAGTTAGAAATTACCTCTTTGCCAAGAAACATAGTGGCTTTTGCAATGGCAGTTCTTTTGGTAATTTTCTTATCAGAAACGTTTACCATTTTTGGGTTTCCTTTAGAATTTAAATGTGTAAAAGTCATTTAAATAATTTTTAGTTTTAAATGTTTAGTTTTTAGTTAAATTACTTTGAGACGTTTTAACTATTGAAGTTAAAATTCTAATTAATTCGTGAATGTCTAAAATTAAAGAATCTACGTCTAGATTTGTTATCTCACTTTCTTTTAATAAACGTAACCAATATTTAGTTTCTCTAGCTTCTTTAGATGAAATAGACATTTTTGCGATAAAATCTCTCTTACTTTGTCCTGCTAAAGCTTCTTCAATATTTGCTCCTATTGAAGTTCCACTTCTTAAAATTTGATTTGAAATTACAAATTCTTTTTCTATTTGCAATTTTTTATAAAGAGAAATGATTTTTAATGAAAATTCAAAGCTCTTTTTTTGAACGATACTTTCTTTCATAACTATTTTTAAAACTTAACACTCAAAACTAAACATTTAAAACTATAATTAGCGATAGCTAATTATATTAAAAACTTCTCCTTTTTTAAACTCAGTTTTATCACTTGGTAACTCAATAAAAGCATCTGCATTTACCAAACTTGCTAAATCTCCAGAACCATTTCCTGTAATTGGTGTGGCTATTAAATGGCCAAATCTGTCACTTAATTTTACTTGTAAAAAATAGGTTAAATTCGGTTTAAAAGTAACATCTGCATTTAAAATTGCAGTTTCTTCTTTAATTTGTAATCCAACAGATTTATAATACCAAGGATAAAAATAGGCCAAACAATTTACAAAGGTAGAGATTGGGTTTCCTGGAAAACCGAACACAATTGTATTCTTTTTTATATTACCCTTTCCATTCTGATAAACATTTTGCTCACGCATACAAAAAGAAGCTGCGCTTCCAAACCAAAAAGGTTTTCCTGGTCTTTGTGCCACTTTATGAAACAGTTTTTCTACACCAAGTTCTTCAAAAACTTCCGGTAAAAAATCAAATTTTCCTTTGCTAACTGCACCACTAAAAAGTAAAACATCATATTCTTGTAAATAGTTTTTTATTTTAGATTTTAAAACAGGTTTATCATCTGTAATATGTGCAGTTTCAGATGGAATTTGTAATCTTTCTAACAAAGAAACCAAGGTAAAAACATTGCTTCTTCTAATTTGATGCGCTAAAGGAATTTCTGCTACACCAACCAATTCATCACCTGTAGAAACAATCATTACTTTTGGTAGTTTTGCTACTTTTACTGTTGCTTTACCAACGGTTGCTAAAACACCAATTTCTGCTGCAGAAATTATTTTATTTTCCGCAATTAAAATATCGTTAACCTTGCCATCTTTTCCTTTTGGATGTACATTTTGCTTCTCTTTTATTGCATCAACAGTAATTGTTGCAATTCCGTTTTCTATCACAACATCTTCGTAACGAATTACAGTATCTGTGTTCTTTGGTAACACTGCGCCTGTCATTACTTCAATACAATTTTCCTTATTTTGCATTGATAGTTGTGTACTTCCTGCTGCTTGTATTCCTTCTATTTTAAAATTTCTTTGTCCGTTTTTAAAAAAGGAATAATTGATTGCAATACCATCCATTGCAACTCTATTAAATGGCGGAAAATCTCTATCTGCCTTAATTTCTTCTTTTAATATTCTACCTACAGATTTTAAAAACGGAATTTCTTCCACACCAAAATCTTGTACTGAATTTAAGATGCTATTTTTTGCTTCGTTTACAGAAATCATAAATTTATCTTTTGCTGAATTTTTTCTAATTCAGTATCTCTATCATTTACAACAAATTTATATGTTGTTCCCTTTTTAGTAATTAATTTGATTCCATTATTAAATAGTTTTGCTGTTTTCTTTTTGCTGACAGAAAGGATATCTGAATATTTTATATTGGTTTGTCCTTTTTGAATATTTAAAGAATGGCTTTTAAATATCAATCTTTCATTGGTTAAAAATATTTTACCTCCAACACCTTCTATACCTTTAAATAAATTTGCAAAAATTTCATCGTTAACCATTTCGTTTTCTAATAACTCTGGTTGAATAGTATTTATTCTTTTTCCAACCAACTTTTTCATCATCCAAGGAAACAAGAAAATAAAAAAAAGTGTCATAGCAACACCATAAATTAAAGATTGTTTTATGATTGCATCAAGACTTTGACTTGTATTTAAAAGATATAATATTAAACCATATAAAAAGGTTATGGAAATGCCTAACAAGGTTATTTGTTTCCAATTCATTTTTATTTCAAAATCTTTTTTCATGTTATTTTTTTAATGTGTAATTGTTTATTTGTTGAATCGTGTAATTGTAAACAATTAAACAGTTACACAATTAAACCTTTTTACCCTCCAATTGTACTCATACTTTCAGATGCACCACCATCTTTTCTATTGGCTTCTGCAATAAAACCATTTTCTGGTTTTTCTTTTATCAAACTTAAAAAAAGCTCTTTTAAATCGTCATTAGAAGCGCCATTTCTTATAAAATCTCTTAGATTAAAAACACCATCATCAAACAAACAGTTTTTAAAAGTTCCTGTAGAGGTTATTCTAATTCTATTGCAATCGTTACAAATAGTTCTTGTAAATGCAGGAATAATACCCACAGTTCCTAAATGATTATCTATCTTATAATTTCTAGAAGTGGATGATTTTTCTGATTGCATTGCAGTAACATCAAACGCTGTTTTAATTTCGCTTAAAATCTTTTTTAACGTCCAGTTTTCTTGCATAGCTCTTTGTCCTTTTCCGTTAAAAGGCATTTCTTCTATAAAACGAACAGCTACGTTTTTGTCTTTGGTTAATTTTACAAAATCAACAATTTCATCTGTATTAAAACCAGATTGCACCACTACATTTAGTTTTAAATTTAAACTACTTTTTTCTAAAAGTTGAAAGGTTTTGTGCACTTCAGGAAAAACATCTCTTCTTGTAATTTTCGCAAATTTTTCTCGATTTAAACTATCGATACTTAAGTTGATGTTTTTAACTTTTTTGAGCGATTCTATTTTTTCTATATGATGCGAAATTAAAGCGCCATTTGTAGTAATGTTAATGGCATCTAACAAATCGTTATAAGACAGCATTTCTAAGAAACCCACAAAATCTTTTCGTACAAAAGGCTCACCACCTGTTAAGCGTACTTTTTTTACGCCTAATTCTGTAAGAACACGAATTAAACGATACATTTCTTTAAATGTGAGTAGTTCTTGTCTTGGCACAATAGCTATACCATGAGCAGGCATACAATATTGGCATCGCAAATTACAACGATCTGTAACTGCCAATCGCACATATTCTATTTGTCTTCCAAAACTGTCTACTAGATTACTCATTTAATTTGGTAATTTTTTACTGATTAAGCCGTACAAAAAAGCACCTAACAAAGCACCAAAAAGTAAAATTAAGGCAGGAATTAATTCAAAGCCTAAAATTACAAAAATGGGTGCTGCACATGCACCAGAAATTCCCCAACCTAAACCAAATAATGTTCCACCAAAAATAGTGCTTATATATCCTTTTTTCTTTGGTTTTGGTATAATTTTGTTTCCATTAATATCCTTTATTTTTCCGCTTTTAAATAATTGCATAATTATTGCTGAAATGACAACTGCACCTCCAATAATGCCATACATATGAAAAGACTGGAATTTAAACATTTCGTAAAAACGGTACCAAGAAATGGCTTGCGATTTACTTAAAACGATTGCAAAAAAGATACCTAGTATTAAAAATTTGATGTTTTTCATTTCTATATTTTTATGTTTTCACTTCGGCAAGCTCAGTGTGACATTCTGATGTTCGATTGATATAACGTTTGTTAGTCTGAGCTTGTCGAAGACATTTTTTTTAATTCTGTGATAATTGCAGGGTTTTTAAAATTTGGCAAGATTTATGTTTAAAATAACATCGGAATAATAAACCAAGTCGCAATAATACCACCAATAAAAAAGCCTATTACAGCCAATAAAGAGGGTAGTTGCAAACTACTTAATCCTGTAATTGCATGGCCAGAAGTGCAACCACCTGCATAGCGTGTTCCAAAACCAACTAAAATACCTGATATTAATAAAATTAAAAATCCTTTTAAAGCAAATGCATTTTTACCAAAAATTTCATCAGGAAAATATTGATTTGCTACATTAGAAAAACCCAACTCTGTAAGTTCTTTTACTGTAGTTGGATTTAAATTTACATTAGCATCTGGAATTAAATACGTAGACGAAATAAACCCCCCAATAATTAAACCAATAACAAATAGCAATGCAAAATCTCTTTGTTTCCAATCTTTTTTAAAATAATCAGAAACTTTTCCTGCACCAGCCATGGTACATAGCGTTTCAAAATTGGTAGATGCACCAAAATTTTGTCCAAAATAAAAATATAAAAACAGTGATAGTGCTATTAATGGGCCACCAATAAACCAGGGCCAAGGTTGTAGTATAAAATCCATAATTTGTAATATTAATTAGTTTTCTTTATAACTTTTATTGACTTCGACAAGCTCAGTCTAAAAGATAATTATTTCTATAAAATCGTTTTTAAATAATTCATAATTTCTTTTGTTGCTCCTAAATTGTCTTCAATATATTTTTTATTGATGACACCTGTTAAGTTTCTAAAACTATTATCTTCTTTTAAATGAATAAAGGTGCTGTTAAATTTTTCTTGATTTTTTACAGAAAGACAACCTCCTATTTTTACCAAATCTACTGCTTCCTTAAACTTATCGAATTTATTTCCAATAACTATAGGAATTCCAAAAGTAGCGGGTTCTAAAATATTATGTAACCCTGTTTTTAAACCACCACCAACATAAGCAACATCTGCAGCTGCATATATTTTGGTTAAAATACCAATATTATCAATAATAAAAACTTGATATTGTTTTAGATTTCTTGGCTGCGCTTGAAATGACAAATCATTCTTAAGAACATTTGAGTATAAAACTGTTTTTGTATTGATTGATTTTTGCAGTTCTAAAATTGCATCGGTTTTAATATTGTGTGGTGCAATTATAAATTTTTCGTTTTCTGAAGCGTTGTTATTAATGTAATTCACTAACAATTCTTCATCTTCTTGCCAAGTGCTTCCTGCAACAATGGTGTATTTAGTATCTTTAAATTCGTTTATAAAATCTAAAGAATTATCTTGTTCTAAAACTTTACTAACCCTATCAAAACGAGTATCTCCAGCAACCGTTACATTTTTAAAGTTGATGGTTTTTAATAATTCTTTAGAGTTTTGGTCTTGTACAAAAAAGTGATTAAAAGCTTTTAAAGACTCTTTCATAAAACCACCATACCATTTAAAAAATAATTGATTTTCTCTTAAAATACCGGAAACTAAAATTGTTGGGATCTCTTTTTTATTTAACTCATTTAACAAGTTCGGCCAAAATTCATACTTTATAAAAATTGCCATTTTAAGGTTTAGGTTTGCAATAAATTTTTTGGCGTTTTTTTTAGAATCTAATGGCAAATAACAAACCACATCTGCTAATTTGTAATCTTTTCTAATGTTGTAACCAGAAGGAGAAAAAAAAGTGACTAAAATTTTATAATTGGAATAGGTTACTTTTAACTCTTCTATTATGGGTCTTGCCTGCTCAAATTCACCTAGAGATGCTGCATGAAACCAAATAATTTTATGGTTTTTTAATTTAGAAATTTTACCAAAGGACTCGTTCCTTCCTTTAACAAATAAGTTAAGTTTTTTATTAAATTTTGCTAAAATAGGTAGGCAAATAGAGGCCAAGAAAACTGTAAAACTGTAAGCGTAAATCATCTGTAGCAAAAGTACAAAAGTACACTGCAAGTTTTAGGAAATATTTAAAAATAAAAAAGCTACCAATTAAGGTAGCTTTATTATTGTAAAGATTTGGTTGTTTTAATACTTCATATTCCCCCGAAAAGAAAACTAAAACTTACCAATTCAATAACAAAGGTAGTTTAATAAAGCAATAAAATCGTATAAAATGTTCTAAACAACAACATAATGTTCTTAAAATACAATTATATTACATTAATTTTGTTTAAAACATTTTCTTTATACTTTTTACCAATTGGTATTTCTACATCAGCTATTTGCAATGATGTTTGTGATAGCTGATTTAAATATTTAGTGTTTATTATATAACTTCTATGAATTCGAACAAAATAAGTATTTAATTTATTTAGAATTTCGTTTAAGCTAGTTCTTACAACAATTTTTTGTTTATTTCTTAGCATTATTTCAATGTAAACGTGTGCACTTTTTAAATACAGAATATTAGTAAATTGTATTTTCGTATAACACCCTTTATCTTTCACAAAAAGTGCGTCTTTTATTATAAGATTTTGCGTATTTACTTCTCCTATTTTTTTAGAAAAGTTATGCAGTGCTATTTCAATAGAGGTATACAATTCTTCTTTAGAGAAAGGTTTTATTAAATAAGCAGGTGGCCTTACTTCTTTTGCTTGGTTTAAGGTAAATTGGTCTGAATTTGAAGTAAGAAAAATAAAAGGGAAATTATATGATTCTATTATTTTTTTTGCAATATCTATACCTGTTTTTTTACCCGATAATTGAATATCTAAAATAGCAATATCTGGTTTTTCTTTTTCTATGGTTGCAATTGCTTCAGTATAATTTATGGCAGGTTCTAAGGCATTGTACCCTAAATCGATTAAGGTATCACAAATATTATCTGCAATAATTAGCTCATCTTCTACAACTAATATTTTTACTTTACCCATTTTTAATCTATTGCTTTTCTAGCTTCAAAATCTTTTACAGTAATTTCAAACCTAGTGCCATTTACATTATTAATTTTTAAAACCCCATGTAATTGTTTTACCAATCTCTTAATTAACCTTAAACCTAAGCTTTTTGTTTTGTTTAAGTCTATTTTTTCTGAAATTCCAGGACCATTATCCTGCACAATTAACGTAATGTCTTCTGCAGAGCTTCTATTCATAAATACTTCTAATCTTTTGTTTTCTAAATCTATAAAGGCATATTTATAAGCATTTGTTATAATTTCATTAATAATTAATCCTAAAGGAATTGCTGTATCTATGTCTAATAACATATTTTTAGAATCAATTATTGTAGATACTTTATTATTACTGTCGTAAATAGTATTAATTTCTTTCACAAGTAGGTTAATAAATTCATTAAAATCTATTAATCCTTTTTTATTTTGATATAGTTTTTGATGAATTAGAGCCATAGAGTTTACCCTATTTTTACCTTCTAGGGCCAATTGTAAAGCTTTTTCATCTTCAATATCTTTTGTTTGTAACTCTAATAGACTGGTTATTAACTGAAAATTATTTTTTACACGATGATGCATTTCTTTTACCAGTAAGTCTTTTTCATTAAGTGATTTTTTAATAATTTTATTTTTATCTGATAGCTCTAAAGATTGTTTTTTTAATTTTTTAAGTGTAATAAATGTAATACTTAAAAGAAAAAGTGAGAGTAGGGCTATAATAAGGTATAAGTTTGTTTTTTCTTTTTCTTGTTTTAACTCTCTTTCCTTTTCTTTTTCTGCTTGTGTAATTTTAAAATTTGCCAATGATGCAGATAGTTCTTCAGAGTAAATTTTTCTGGTTAAGGCTATTCCTTTTTCTTTATACGCCAAAGCCTCGTCATAATATTTGTGTTTTTGTAACGCTCTTGAAAATTTATCTATTAAAAAAAAGTATCCGTTAGAGTTTTGGTTTTTACCCAAAACTTCTAGTTTTTTTATTAATTCTAAAACATTGCTTACTTCAAACTTTTTTAAGACTGTCTTAAAAACTTCTGAGTCTTTATTTAATTTAGTAATCATCTGAACATACAGTAAGTATGAGTATACTCTTGCTTCAGAATTGTATAATTCTTCAATTAATTTAGCTACTTCTTTATCATACCCACCTTTATAGATATAGGCATTAATAATATTTCGTATAGTTTTGTAATAATAAAAACTATGCTTTGGTAATTGCTTGTCTAAAGAAAGTATTCTCTCTGACGTAGTTATAAATTTATCTACATTAAGTTCATTTAGCAGATAACCGCCATAATTATATAAGAAGGCAATTTGTAAATCAATATCGTTTAAATCTTCTGCTATTTTTAAGCATTTTAAACTAAGATTTTTTCCCTTTTTTAACTCTTTTTCTATAAAATACATTACTACAGAATGTGTTTTTAGTTTTGTAGTTGCCCAGCGATAGTTGGGGGTATTTTCAGAAAATTGGTTTACGTAGTTTTCTAACTTTTTTTGCTCTTCATTTCCCTCTTTTAAGTGTGCATCCTCTAGTAATTTTGTAGTTAAAATCCACTTTATATTGTAAAAATCTTTATCAATTTTGTTTTTATTCAAGGGGTCTAGCACAGTATTATTTATATAACGTTGTACGTCTAAATAATTAACACCTTGCCTTTTTGTTAAATTAGAAATAAACAGATAATAGTCTGCATAAGTTAATTTTTCTGTTGTAATTAAATTATTTAATAGTTCTTTTTGAGGAGAATCTTTTAAGGTATTTAAAAAGTAGGACGCAGAATCTAGTTTATTGTTTAAAATATATTGTTCTACTTTAGAATAATCTAAATTTGTTTGGGAAAAAAAGTGTAAGGATGAAAGTAAGACAAAAAAACTAAAGAATAATTTCATAGGTTAGAGGCAATAAGTAATGAAAATTACGAAAAGATTTTAAGAAAACCTTGTTTTTTTGCAAAAAAAAACACCTAAACATAATGTTTAGGTGTTTTTAAAATTTAAATTTTCTTAAATTTTAAGCTTCAAATGGAGTTACAGATACGTAAGATCTGTTGTTTCTCTTCTTTTGAAACTCTACAATTCCGTCTACTTTTGCGTGTAAAGTGTGATCTTTACCCATGTAAACATTTTCTCCTGGATTATGTGTAGTTCCTCTTTGTCTAACGATTATGTTACCAGCAATTGCTGCTTGACCACCAAAAATCTTTACGCCTAAACGTTTCGATTCTGATTCTCTACCGTTCTTAGAACTACCTACACCTTTTTTATGTGCCATTTTCTTGAGTTTTTATAGGTTAAAGTTAAATTAGAGTTGGTTATTTTTCAACACCACCATCTAGTCTATCTTGTAATTCATTTAATTCATCCCACTTACCATCTGCAGCTAACTGCGCTTGAGTTGGCCACGTATCTGTAACGTGGTTTCCACGCACTCCTGCAATAATTTCAGAAATTTTTGCTGGTTCAGCTTTAGCTAAATCTGCAAATGTCGCAATTCCTGCTTCTACTAGCGTAGTTGCAATTTTTGGTCCAATTCCTTCAATTTTCTTAAAATCATCTGCTTTTGCAGCTTTTTTAGGAGCAGCTTTTTTAGCTACAGCTTTAGGAGCTGCTACTTTTTCTTCTTTTTTAGGAGCTGCTGCTTTCTTAGTTGCTTTTTTAGCACCTGAAACTACAACAGATTCTATTTGAATCTCTGTAAAAGATTGTCTGTGTCCGTTTTTCTTTCTGTAACCTTTTCTTCTTTTCTTTTTGAAAACAATTACTTTATCACCTTTTAAGTGACCTAGAATTTTTGCCGTTACTGCGGCTCCTTCTATAGCTGGGGCGCCAATAGTTACGTTACCTTTGTCATCAGTTAAAAGAACATTGTCAAAAGTTAATTTTGATCCTTCTTCGCCCTGTAAACGGTGTACGTATACTTTTTGGTCTTTTGCTACTTTAAATTGCTGCCCTGCTATCTCTACGATTGCGTACATACTTTTAATTTTGCGTATTTATACTAATTATAAGCATTTTATCTTTAAAATGCGGATGCAAATATACATCTTTTTTTAGAATACAGCATATCATTTCACAAAAAATAATTAATTAAAAAGCAAGCTATTTTTCTATTTTTAACAAAAAATTAGTTATTAATTTCTTTATTTTTGGATTACAAAAAATGCTAAAAAACGTAACACAATTAATTTGTTTGCGTCTAACCCTTATCTTATTATTATTATTAACTAAATTAACTTTAAATGAAAAAAAGTATTTTATCCCTTGCTAGTGCAATGTTATTCGCTTTTTCAACAAATGCTCAAAAGGTAGATTTTGAAGAGTACGATTTGAGTAACGGAATGCATGTAATTTTACACAAAGACACTTCTGCCCCCGTAGTAATTACTTCTGTAATGTACCATGTTGGGGCCAAAGATGAGCAACCAGACAGAACAGGAATGGCACACTTTTTTGAGCACTTGTTGTTTGAGGGTACCAAGAACATTAAAAAAGGAGAATGGTTTAAGATTGTTTCTTCTAACGGTGGTACGAATAATGCAAATACTACAGATGATAGAACGTATTATTATGAGATTTTTCCTTCTAACAAATTAGAATTAGGACTTTGGATGGAGTCTGAACGTTTACTACACCCTATAATTAAACAAGAAGGAGTAGATACACAAAATGAGGTTGTAAAAGAAGAAAAAAGATTGCGTGTAGATAATCAACCTTACTCAAGATTTTTAGAGTATGTAAAAGAAAATATATTTAAAAAACACCCTTATAAAGGCACCACAATTGGTAAAATGGAGCATTTAGATGCTGCTACGCTAGATGAGTTCTTAGCGTTTAACAAAAAGTTTTATGTACCTAATAACGCTACTTTGGTAGTTGCTGGTGATATAGATTTTGCTACTACAAAAAAAATGGTACAAGACTATTTTGGTCCAATACCTAGAGGTGCAGAAATTACTAAAAACTTCCCAAAAGAAGATCCTATTACAGCTCCTATGAGTGCTAAGGGTTATGACCCAAACATACAAATACCAGCTATAATGGCAGCATACAGAACGCCATCTATGAAAACTAGAGACTCTAGAGTTTTAGATATGATTTCTTCTTATTTAAGTTCTGGTAAAAGTTCTGTTTTATATAAAAAATTGGTAGACAATAAAAAGATGGCATTACAAGCAGGTGCTATTAATGTGAGTCAAGAAGATTATGGTACTTACATTTTGTTTGGTTTGCCACAAGGCGAAACTAAGTTGGCAGATATTATTTCAGAAATCGATGAAGAAATAGTTAAAATACAAACCAATTTAATTTCTGAAAAAGATTATCAAAAACTACAAAATAAGTTCGAAAACAATTTTGTAAATTCTAATTCTAGTGTAGAAGGTATTGCAAACTCTTTAGCGCGTTACCACGTAATGTTTGGCGATACTAATTTAATAAACACAGAGATTGATATTTTTAGATCTATTACTAGAGAAGAAATTAGAGATGTTGCTAAAAAATACCTTAACCCAAACCAAAGATTAACTTTAGAGTACTTACCAAAAGCAAAGTAGTTTAAGTAGAGTCTAAAATTAATTTCGAACAAAAGAAACAATTATGAAAACAAAAATAGCATCACTAATAGCACTGTTTGTAATAAGCATAAGTGTTAATGCACAAATAGATAGAAGTAAAATGCCAGAGCCAGGGCCAGATCCTGTGGTAAAACTTGGTAAACCAGAAACCTTTAAACTTAAAAATGGTTTGCAAGTAATTATGGTAGAAAATAACAAATTGCCTAGAGCTTCCGCAAGTTTAACAATAGACAATAAGCCTTATTTTGAGGGTGAAATTGCTGGTGTATCTGGTATGATGGGTAGCTTATTGGGTAGAGGAACAGCCAATATTACTAAAGATGAATTTAATGAAAAAGTTGACTTTTTAGGAGCTAGTGTTTCCTTTTTTAGTTCTGGAGCATTCGCATCATCTTTAAAAAAATATTTCCCAGAAATTTTAGAATTAATGGCAGATGGTGTTAAAAATTCTGAATTTACAAAAGAAGAGTTTGATAAAGAGGTACAAATTACATTAGATGGCATAAAATCTAACGAAAAAAGTGTAACTTCTGCTGCAAGAAGAGTAGAAGATGTGTTAACTTATGGTAAAAACCATCCTTTTGGAGAATATACTTCTAAAGAAAGTGTAGAGAAAATTACTTTACAAGACGTAAAAAACAATTACAACACCTATTACAGACCAAACAACGCATATTTAGTTATTGAAGGTGATATTGATATTAAAGCAACCAAAAAGTTAGTAAAATCTTTATTTTCTGGTTGGAAAAAAGGAAACATACCTGCTTACACAATGCCTGCAACTACAAACCCAAAAACTGCAGAAATTAATTTTGTAAATATGGACAATGCAGTGCAATCTGAAATTGCTATCATTAACAATATCGATTTAACTTTGGGCGATAAAGACTATTATGCAGCTTTAATGGCAAACAACATTCTTGGTGGTGGTGGTACAGCACGTTTATTTATGAATTTACGTGAAGATAAAGGTTATACTTATGGTTCATATTCTAGATTAAGTCAAAGCAGACATGCAGGTACTTTTAGAGCAACTGCAAGTGTTAGAAACATGGTTACAGATAGTTCTGTTGTAGAATTGCAAAAAGAAATTAATAAAATTAGATATCAAAAAGTTTCTGCAGAAGAATTGGAAAATTCTAAAGAAGAATATATTGGTAGTTTTGTAATGAATGTGCAAAAACCAAGAACAGTAGCCAATTTTGCTTTAAATATTGCACGTTATAATCTGCCAAAAGATTTTTATGCAAATTATATTAAAAATATAAAAGCAGTTACTTTAGAGGATGTTCAAAATGCAGCTATTAAGTATTTTAGAGGAGACAAAGCAAGAATTGTAGTTACTGGTAAAGGTATAGAAGTTCTTAAAAATTTAGAAAAAACAGATTATGTAATTAAGTATTTTGATAAATACGGGAATCCAACAGAAAAGCCAGAAATGACAATGCCAATACCAGATGGAATGACTGCAGAAACTGTGGTAAATAAGTATTTACAAGCCATTGGTGGTAAAGACAAAGTTATGGCTGTAAAAACAACTATGATGGTTGCAAACGCAACTGTGCAAGGTACACCTGTAGTTATGACTATGAAAGCTGCAGCGCCAAATAAAACATCTCAAGTAGTTTCTGTAATGGGCAATACAATGAGCAAAGCTGTATTTAATGGAGAAAATGGTTACCAAGAAGCTAGAGGTCAAAAAATGAATTTACCAGCAGAACAACTTGCAAAAGCAAAAGATGGCAATGCATTATTTAAAGATTTAGGCTATACTTCTGGTAAACTATTAAGAATAGAGCCATTAGAAGGTAAAAATGCTATTGTTTTACAATATAAAGATACAGAAGTGTTTTATGATATGGCTTCTGGCTTAAAAGTAAAAGAGGTAGAAACTAGCAAAACTCCTGATGGTAAAGAAGTAAAAACACCAACTGTTTTTTCTGATTATAAAGCTGTAAACGGAATTTTATTTCCACACGGAATTGGCGTTAAAATGGGACCAATTAGTTTAGATTTAAAAGTATCTGATCTTAAAGTAAACGAAGGAGTTTCTGATGCAGATTTTGAATAATCTCAATAGAAAATCAAAATAATGAATAAGAGTCAAGATTTATTTCTTGGCTCTTTTTGTTTAGCTACTTTTAAATTAAATATTTATTTTGAATGGAAACAATATCTAAAAGAAGAAAATTTATAATCTTTGTAATACTAATTTTAATAAAACGAAAACATATTTTTAATAGGAACAAGATTTATTGCAGTAGCAAGGCATGATTTTTGAAACTATGTTTGTTGTATAGAATTTGAAATAAGAGAAACAATTACAATACGTAAAGTGTCACATGAAAAAACACAAAAAACACGCCAACTTAGAAAGACGAAATAATGATAATTTTGCGCCAAATGAAATATCAATTTTAGGTACAAATTGCAATAATATTTCTGATTTGGTTTCTAAAGTTTCAGAAAAGCTTAGCAAATATAAATTGGCTTATTTTGATGCTTCTCATGCAAAAGATGTAGCAGAAAATAGGTTGTCAGAATATGTTTTTCATCATGAAGGAAACTTACAAATTACTAAATCTGGCAACATAAATAAGTTTGAACAACGTTTGCAATTTTCACAATATGATTCTATTTTTATAAACGGAAATCATTACCAAGGTGCAAAACAAATTCTAATTTTAGATGAAGCTAAAGAAGCATCTGTTTTAAAAAGATTAGAGCAATTAGATAATATTCAATTTATGGTAAAATTAAAATCTGAAACTGAATATTTTGACTTTTTAGTTGAAAAATACCCTAACATAAAAAATAAGATTTGTTATACTATTGATGAAGTTGATGCAATAGCGAATCACATCAATAATCTTGTTCAAGAAAAAATAGCACCTATTAAAGGTTTGGTTTTGGTTGGTGGAAAAAGCACAAGAATGGGAACAGATAAATCTGAACTCAATTATTTTGGTAAAGCTCAAAAAAATCACGTAAAAAATCTATTAGAAAACCAAAATTTACAAACGTTTTATTCTGTTGGATATGAAGGTAATAAAGTCGATGAAATTTCGGATAAATTTATAAATTTAGGTCCTTTTGGCGGTATTTGTTCTGCGTTTCAAAAAGACCCAAATTCGGCTTGGTTTGTATTGGCAACAGATGTGCCTTTTGTAGATTCAACCATAATTCAACAATTATTAAAACATAGAAATCCAAGTAAAGTTGCCACAGCAATTAAAGGAAAAAGCAAAGAATTTGTAGAGCCGTTAATAACTATTTACGAGCCAAAAGCTTATCCTATTTTATTACAATATTTAGCACAAGGGTATTCTTGTCCGCGTAAAATGTTAATTAATTCTGATGTAGAAATTGTTGAGATTGATGATGCTTTTATCAGAAATATAAATACACCTGAGGAGTTTGAAGCTGCCAAAAAAGAGATAAAAAACTAACGATTGTCATTTCGACTTTATGGAGAAATCTCAAAAGAGAAATATTGAAATTACTAAATAGTAAATAGAGTTTTAGACTACATAGTATTTTGTTCAAAATAACACGCAATTTGTCATTCCTGTGAAAACAGGAATCCATAAAAAGTAAGTTTAGATTCCAGCTCAAGCAAGAATAATAAAAAGATACTGATACAAGTTCAGCATAAAATGAAACCAACAAAAACACAACTTTTTAAACGTCAAATTACCTTAAAAGAAATTGGAGAAATTGGCCAGCAAAAATTACAAAACGCTTCTGTTTTGGTTGTAGGTTGTGGAGGTTTGGGAAGTCCTATTGCAGTTTATTTAGCGGCAAGCGGAATTGGAAAAATCCATTTGATAGATTTTGATACTGTAGACGAAACCAATTTGCACAGACAAGTTTTTTACAGCTTAGACGATATTGATAAGCCAAAAGCAGCTGTTTTATCAGAATTTATAAAGAAAAGAGCGCCATTCACGGAAGTAACTTTTACCAACAAACCCGTTACAAAAGAAAATGTTTTTGAATTGATAGAAAATATAGATATTGTAGTGGACGGAACAGATTCTTTACCCACAAAATACTTAATAAATGATGCTTGCGTTATTAAAAGTAAACCTCTAGTGTACGGTTCTTTGTATAAGTTTGATGGTTATGTAGCTACTTTTAATGTATTGCAAAAAGATGGAACTTATTCAGCAAATTTAAGAGACGCTTTTCCAGAAATGGTAATAGACATACCCAATTGCGAAGAAGCAGGCACTTTAAATGCTATTGTTGGGTTAATAGCAACACAACAAGTAAACGAGGTTTTAAAACTCGTTACAGGTGTAGGAAAACCTTTAATTAATCAATTATTGATTTACAATGCTCTACAAAACACACAGTTTAAAATGAAGTTAAAACCTAAAGTTTTTAAAGATAAAATTGCCAAACTTTTTAAAGTGCAAACGTATGTAGATGCTGCTTGTGCAGGTCAAAATCCTGATTGGCAAATATCACCAGAAAAATTAAAAGAAAGTTTAGGTGATGATACTCTAGAAATTATAGCTGTTTTAGAAAATTTAAAACTGCCATTTAAAGTTGATAAAACCATTCATATTAATACATTTGATGCAGATAAATTAGAAGTAGATTTTAATAAAACCTATGTTATGATTTGCCAAAGAGGTTTTAATAGTTACAGAGCAACTTCAAAGTTAAAAGCAAAATATCCAGATTTAAAGGTGTTAAATTTAACTGGTGGAATTTCTAGTTATAAATAAAATTTAGATGCAAAATCCCTTAGAGTTCTATACAAACACAAAGCGTGTTTTAGAAGAAGAAGCTGCTGTTTTAAAGCGAAAATCAATACAATTAAGTATTTTTAGACTTAGTGTATTTTTAGCAACTTGTTTTTTAGTTTACCTAACTTTAGGTAAATATCCAGATGTTTTTATAGTGGCATTTTTAGGTGTTTTATTATTTGCTTTTGTGCTTATAAAACATCAAAATTTACAAAGAAAAAGAGCTGTTGTAAAGGCTAAAATTACTATTAATACCTCAGAAATTAGTATTTTAAGTAGAGATTTTTATCATTTAGAAGCTGGAGATGAATTTGTAGATCCTACGCATTTTTATAGTAATGATATCGATTTGTTTGGCAAAGGTTCTTTTTTTCAATACATCAACAGAACCAAAACAAAAGATGGAAAGCAACTTTTAGCTGCTACTTTAACTAGTAATATTTTAGCTAATATTAAAGATAAACAAGAAGCTTTAAAAGAATTGGCTAAAAAGCCAATTTGGAGACAGCATTTTACGGCTTTAGCAAGTTTGGTTTCTGTTAAAAATACATCACAATCTATAGTAAGTTGGATTGGCAATTACAAAATAGTATTGCCCAAGTATACTGGTAAATTTCAAGTAGCTTTTTCTATAGTTTCTGTAATTTTAATTGGATTGGTTTCTTTAGGTTTTGCAGATTTTAATTACTTGTTAGTTTGGTTTTTTTTAGGTTTATTTATTGCTGTCAGTTTTTTGAAAAAAACAGGTAAGTTGTACACAGAAACAGATAGTGTTAGAGAAACGTTTAAACAATACCATGTACTATTAAATGAAATTGAAAACGAAGATTTTTCTTCTCAAATTTTAAGTAAAAAACAACAAGTTATTAATTCTGAAACTAAAAAAGCATCAAAAATATTTAAAGAGTTTGCTAAAATTTTAGATGCTTTTGATCAGAGAAACAATATAATTATTGCGCTTTTAGGAAACGGACTTTTTTTAATTGAAATAGGAAATGCTTATAGGGTAGAAAAATGGATAACAAATTACAAACACACTGTAGAAAAATGGTTTGAAGTTGTAGCATTTTTTGATGCGCAGAATTCTTTAGCCAACTTGGTTTTTAACAAACCAAAATTTAATTTCCCAGAAATTTCATTAGAAAATAATGGAGTAGAAGGTGTTAATTTAGGACATCCTTTATTAGATGAAACCAAAAGAGTAGATAACAATTTCACCATTAAAAAATCTGAATTTTTTATAATTACAGGTGCAAATATGGCTGGTAAAAGTACCTTTTTAAGAACGGTTTCTTTGGCTGTTGTTATGGCAAATTGTGGTTTACCTGTTTGCGCAGCACGTTTTAAATATGCGCCAATAAAGTTAATTACAAGCATGCGCACAACAGATTCTTTAACGGAAGATGAGTCTTATTTTTACAGCGAATTAAAACGTTTAAAGTTTATTGTTGATGAAATTCAGACAAAAGACTACTTTATTATTTTAGATGAAATTTTAAAAGGAACCAATAGTAAAGACAAGGCAATTGGCTCTAAAAAGTTTGTAGAAAAACTAACCAAATCTAAATCTACAGGAATTATAGCAACGCATGATGTTAGTTTGTGTGAATTAGAAAACGAGTTTTCTACAATAAAAAATTACTATTTTGATGCAGAAATTTCTAATAATGAGCTGTCTTTTGATTACAGCTTAAAAATCGGAATTTGCAAAAATATGAACGCTTCTTTTTTATTACAAAAAATGGAGATTGTTTAATTTTACTCTGCAGATTTTAGATAGGAAACAAGATTTTGGCTTACAAGAAAAAAGGTAAAATAAATTTCTAATAATATTAATTTAACTGCACAGTTTTCCCCTTTGGGGAATTTAAGGGCTTCCACTCCGTTGTTTCCATCAATTTTAAAATGTCTTTTTTAATATAATTTACTGCTGGTAAAATGGAGTCGTAATTGGGTTTTGCATAAAAATATAAAGAACCTTTTATAAAGTTTTTAGTACTATCTGTAATATGAAATTGTAAATGCGATGCTGCATTTCCAGTAATTTCATACACACTACCAAACACTTTTTTTTGGTAATTGGTAAAATCTTTTGGTATTATTTGTTCTGCTTTTACGGCGTGTTTAAAAACTAGTTTTTCAGCTTCTTTTAAAAGTTCGGTAATATTATTGTTTACAGGTCTGTACGTAATATCTATAGATGCTTTTAAATTGGGATATTGTATAGAAAGCCAATTATTAGATTTGTCTATGATTTTAGAGTCTTTTAAAACCTTAAACGTATAAGGCCTTTCTAACTGTAGTTTTTTATACTCTTTTGAAGGATAAGTTAAACTTAAATATCCTTTGGGTTTAGGTAAAGTGTCTTCTTTACAGGAAGTTAGAAGAAATAAAAATGAAAAAATAAGAAAAAGAGTTGTATTTTTTTTACACATTTCTTGTGACTTTTATTTGTTTAACGCGTTTTTTATCTAAGCCTTCTATGGTAAACGTATACTTTTTAAAATTTATTTTCTCTCCTTTTTTTGGGAATCTGCCAGAGACTTCTAAAATAAAACCGGCTAAGGTTTCACTTTCTCCTTTTTCTTCTTCAAAAATTGCTTCATCTTCATTATCTAAAACCCTGCAGAAGTCTTTAATTGTGGTTTTACCATCAAAAACGTAGTTATTGGTATCTATTTTAGAGTAGGACAAATCGTCGTCATCAAATTCGTCATTAATATCTCCAACAATTTCTTCTATTACATCTTCTAGCGTAACCAAACCACTTGTGCCACCATATTCATCTACAACAATAGCTAAATGGTTTTTAATGGCTCTAAAATCGCTTAATAAATCGTCTAGTTTTTTGTTTTCTGGCACAAAAAAGGGTTCACGAATAAGCGTTTGCCATTTAAAATTTTTCTTATTTAAATGTGCTAATAAATCTTTGGCATATAAAACACCAACAATTTGGTCTATATTCTCTTTATAAACAGGGTTTCTAGAATAGCCATTTTTTAGAATTTTATCTAAAACAACTTCATAAGTCTCATCATCAGCAATAGCAAAAATATCTATTCTTGGTTTCATTATTTGCACCGTTTCTGTATTACCAAAATTTACAATGCCTTGTAATATTTTTTGTTCGCCTTTATTACTCTCATCTTGTGTAGTTAATTCTAAAGCTTGTGATAACGTTTCTACAGAAAAATTTGTGCCTTTACTGCCCAATTTTTTCTCTACCCATTTTGTAAGTGTAATTAAAGGCAAACTAAAAGGCGTTAAAATTATATTTACATTGTGTAGAAATTTACACATTAATTTAGAAAAGCGTAATGCATTTCTAGAGGCATAAACTTTTGGTAAAACTTCACCAAAAAGTAAAATTAAAAAGGTTATTACTATAATTTCTATTAAAAAACGTAAAGGAATCGTAAAATAGTAGAGGTCTATATTTAAATTAAAACTACCAAAAAGTGTTTTACCTAAAGAGGCAAAAAGTAGTACAATTAAAATGTTTATAAAATTATTGGTAATTAAAATGGTAGCCAATAATTTTCTTGGTCTTTCTAATAGTTTAACTACAATATTTTCTTCTTTTCCGTTGTTAGAAAGCTCGTTTAAATCGGTTTGTGATAAAGAAAAAAAAGCAATTTCTGAACCAGAAATTAATGCAGAACTAATTAGTAAGATAAGTAATGCAATTACGTTTAAAGACGTAACAATGTCAAAAGAAATTAAGGTTGTAAATAATATTTCGGGATCTGGGTCCAAAGTAAAAGTTTAGGGTTAAGTATTAAAATGGTAAATCGTCGGTTTCTTCTGGTTCAGGAGTTTTTGTTGTTGCCGGTTTTGGAATGTCTTTTACTGGTGCAACTTTTGCAGTGTTATCTGCATTTCTTTTTGTAGAAAGCATGGTCATTTCTATAACTTGTACTTCTGTAGCGTAGCGTTTTACACCATCTTGTTCCCACTGTCTGTTTTTTAATTTGCCTTCTACATACACTTTATCTCCTTTAGATAAGTATTTTTCGCAAACCTTTGCTAAACCATTTCTAACCACAAGATTATGCCAATCTGTATTGGTAATTTTTTCGCCAGTTTGTTTGTTGTTGTAACTTTCTGATGTTGCAATAGAAAAACGACCCACACAGTTTTGATCATCAAAATAATGCATTTTTACATCGTCTCCTAAATTACCTATTAAAATTACTTTATTTATTGTACCTGCCATAGCTTTGTTTGTTAAATTGATTGCAATAGAAGTCTAACTTTATCTTTTGAATTTTTAAGGAGAAATAAATTTAGCAATCTATATTTATATCAAAAGTACTAAAAATATCAATTACTTTTTAAGTTGAAACTGCTCCAAAAAATTTGCAATTAAAACAGGTACAGGAAAATCTTGTATATCTGCCCAAGCAATTGTAGCTTTTTCGAGTGTTTTTATCTCTACAATCCAAAATTGGGTGTGTAAATGTTGATGCGAAAGTTTGTGAACAATTTCCTTTTGGTTGATTAAGCTAAGCGTAGTTTCTGCTGTAAATAAGGTTTTAAATTCTTCGGTAGCTATTAAATCTTCTTTATTTATAGTTTTTTCGCTTTCAATAAGCGGAAATTGATATAAACCTTGCCAAATACCTTTGCCTGTTCTTTCAGATAAAATGGTTTTGTTGTCATCCGTTTTTATCACTAGAAAATTAAAAAAACGTTTTCTAACTTTTATTTTTTTCTCTTTGATAGGTAATGTTTCTGTTAAGTTTTTTTGAAGTGCAACACAACTATCCGCTAGCGGACAAAACATACACAATGGTTTTTTTGGCTTGCATTGTATGGCACCAAACTCCATAATTGCCTGATTGTAATCTGCTGGTTTTTTTGGGTCTATTAATGTATCTGCTAATTGTTTAAATTCTTTTACACCTTTGGTGGAATTTATAGCAGTCTCAATACCAAAATAACGCGATAAAACACGATAAACATTACCATCTACAACAGCTTTGGCTTCATTAAAAGAAAAAGAGGCAATGGCAGCTGCTGTATACTCGCCAATTCCTTTTAATTTTATAATTTCAGAAAATGTAGTTGGAAACTCACCATTTAATTCGTTTGCAATATATTTTGCTGTAAAATGTAGGTTTCTGGCGCGCGAATAATAACCTAAGCCTTGCCACATTTTTAATACGGTACTTTCATCTGCTTTTGCAAGATCAAAAACTGTAGGAAAAGTGGTTGTAAATTTTAAATAATAAGACAAACCTTGGGCAACTCTTGTTTGTTGCAGCATGATTTCGCTTAACCAAATAAAATAGGGATTCTTGGTTTTACGCCAAGGTAAATCTCTTTTATTTTGTAAATACCACGTTATTAGTTTGTTAGAAAAATTCATTCGTAAAAAATAGAAATGCAATATTACATTTAAAAATTCAGATAATTTTAATGTTTAATATTTTTGGAATTGATTAATTATCATATATTTGCATCCGCATTTTTGAAAGTAAATTAATAAAAATATAGTAAAAATAGAGACATGACGAAAGCAGATATCGTATCGAAAATTTCAGATAAATCAGGAATTGAAAAAACAGATGTTTTGGCAACTGTAGAAGCATTTATGACTGAAGTTAAAGGTGCATTAGAGAGTGGAGATAACGTATATTTAAGAGGTTTTGGTAGTTTTATTATAAAAACTAGAGCAGAAAAAACAGGTAGAAATATTTCTAAAAATACAACTATTAAAATTCCAGCTCATAACATACCAGCTTTTAAACCAGCAAAAACTTTTACAGAAGGTGTAAAAAGTAAAGTAGCTGTAAAGTAACACAATATTAACCTAAGCTTTAAGAGCTTATTAAACAACAAGCATTATGCCAAGTGGTAAAAAAAGAAAGAGAGCTAAAATCTCTACACACAAAAGAAAGAAAAGAGCTAGAGCAAATAGACATAAGAAAAAGTAAGCATTTGCTTACTTTTTCGTTTATTGTTTAGCTAAAAGAAAAAAATCAATCAAAAAAAGTTCATTGACATAAGAAAATTTGCATGCAGTGTAAGGCTGTAAATTTTCTCACGGTATTTAAAAATACCTGAATTTCAATTAATCCATCTGCACAATGAAGTGCAGTGTTAAAACCATTTTCAGTATGAAAACAGAATTAATAATTCGTTCCAATTCATCTGATATTGATTTTGCCTTATTAAGAGATGGAAAACTTATTGAATTAAATAATGAAACAACTGGAAACAAGTTTTCTGTTGGCGATATATTTTTGGCCAAAATAGGAAAAGTGTTAACGGGTTTAAATGCAGCCTTTGTAAATGTAGGTTACCCAAAAGATGGGTTTTTACATTATCATGATTTAGGTGCGCAAGTAAATTCATTAAATACATTCATTAAGAAAGTAAGCACAGGTAAGTATAAAGAATTCACTTTAAAAAACTTTCGAAAGGAAGTTGACATTAACAAAGATGGTAGTATAAAAGATGTACTAAAAACAGGGCAAAACTTGTTGGTACAAATTGTAAAAGAACCAATATCTACAAAAGGACCCAGATTAAGTTCTGAGTTGTCTATAGCAGGCAGATATTTAGTTTTAGTTCCGTTTTCTAATAGAGTTTCTGTTTCTCAAAAAATAGAAGATCCTAAAGAAAAAGAACGCTTAAAAAGATTAGCAAAAAGCATAAAACCAAAAGGTTTTGGCGTTATTTTAAGAACTGTTGCCGAAGGTAAAAAGGTAGCAGAATTAGATAAAGATTTGCAAAACTCTCTAGAACGTTGGGTAACAATGTGCAAACGCATTGCAAATACAAATACACCCACAAAAATCTTAGGAGAATTAAACAGAGCATCTTCTATTTTAAGAGATGTAATGAACGACTCTTTTACAAACATTATTACTAATGATGAAACTTTAAAAGTAGAGATTCAAGAGTATCTACAAGAAATTTATCCTGAGAAGGAAAAAATAGTAAAGTTACACAAATCTGAAGTACCAATTTTTGAAAAATATGGTATAGAAAGACAAATTAAAACTTCTTTTGGTAAAACAGTTTCTATGAGCAGAGGTGCGTATCTAGTAATAGAACACACAGAAGCCCTACACGTAATAGACGTAAATAGTGGAAACCGTTCTAATAAAGCAGGTTCTCAAGAAGACACTGCGTTAGAAGTTAATTTAATTTCTGCAACAGAAATAGCACGCCAATTACAATTACGTGATATGGGTGGTATTATAGTAGTAGATTTTATAGACATGCATAAGGCTGAAAATAGAAACAAACTATACCAGCATTTAAAAGAACAAATGGCTTTGGATAGAACAAAGCATAAAATATTACCTCCAAGTAAATTTGGTTTAATTCAAATTACAAGACAAAGGGTAAGGCCAGAGTTAAGTATAAAAACTATGGAAGCCAACCCAAATAAAAATGGAGAAGTAGAAGCGCCAATTGTCTTATTAGACAAAATAGAGGCAGATTTAGAAAAATTTATTTCTAATACTAAAAATAAAAAGATACAATTACACTTGCATCCTTTTATTGCTGCATATTTATTAAAAGGCGTAAATTCTATTCGTTTTAAATGGTATTTAAAACACAAAAAGTGGATTACTATTATACCTCGTGACGCTTACACATACTTGCATTATAGATTTAAATCTGTTAAAGAATAAATCGCTCTTGCAAAAGGCAATAATTTTTTATCAAAAAAAACCCAAAACTTTAAAAGTTTTGGGTTTTTTGTTTTTATAATTTTTCTTTTATTAAATACATATATACAGGAAAATGGTCTGAATAACCGCCTGTAAAACCACCATTGGAAAAACTTCTAAAAGGATACCCTTTGTACCTTCCTTTTTTTTGACTTAAAAAACTTTTGTTAAAAATATTGGCTTGATACATTTTATAGCTAGAAAAATCTTTTTTATGCTTATTTAAAAATGGAGCTGTAATTAAAATCATATCAAAAAGATTTAAATTATCTCTGTAAGCCAAGGTGTTAAAACCTCTTTTATACAAGTCTTCATAAGGGTTATAAATATCATTCTTGCTTACATTTCTTTTTTTACTTATTGTTTGTAATACCTTTTTAAAACTCGCGTTTATGGGGTCATCATTAAAATCGCCCATAATTATAACTTTGGGATTTTCTTCTTTTTCTTTTATGTTGGCTATAATTTTTAAATTCTGATAGGCAGCTTTTTCACGTAGAGGACTGCTTTTAGCTTCTCCACCTCTTCTAGAAGGCCAATGATTTACAATAACATGAATTAACTCATCATCTAAATAACCAGAAACCAATAGTTGGTCTCTTGTATAAATCTTTTTATTTTCTCTATAAATATTTGGGTTAAACGTTTGGTGGTATATAGGCTTAAAATATCTTTTTTGATAGAGTAAAGCTACATCTATGCCTCTTTTATCAGGAGAATCGTAATGTATAATTCCGTATTTTTTGTTGTTTAGGTGTTTGGTTTGTGTCAAATCTTCCAAGACACTTAAATTTTCAACTTCAGCAACACCAATAATAGCAGGGCTAGTTTTTGCTTTTTCTAAACCAATTTTAGAAATGGTATAACCCATATTATTAATTTTACTCCAATACACTTTAGATTTATTGGTATTTAACTCCATCATTGGGCTAGCTTCATCGTTTATAGCAAGATCATTTATGGTATCAAATAAGTTTTCTAAATTGTAAAAAGCAATCGTTCTAATTGTATATTTTTTCCCTTTTTTTTGAGAAAATAAACTAGTACTTATTGGAATTAATAGTAATAATAATACTGTTGTTATTCTTTTCATGCTTTCTCTTTTTCTGACATAAAAATAGTAAACAAAAAACTATAATTCATAATAAAATTTGATTTTAGTTAAAAATTTTATAAATTTAAGGGCTAAATTGAATGAAAAAGTAAGAGAATTATGATAAAAGTTATTTTATCTACAATTTTTGTGCTATTGTTTTTTGCTACAACAAATGCACAAAAAATTGTAAAAGGATTGGTTTTAGACAATACTTCAAAAAAACCATTACAAGATGTAATTATTGCCATTAAAGACACAAAAACAGCTTCTAAAACGTTAATTGATGGTAGCTTTACAATTAACTATGTAACTAACCAAAAGTTACTAATAGAAATTAGAAAAGATGGTTATGAAACACAAATATTTCCAATTGAAACCTCTAGAAAGTTAATTGATTTAGGTATAATTTTATTGTATAAAGACTTATCTGAAGAACAAGATTTAAGCTTAATCACGTTAACAGATGATGAGTTAAATGACGATGCAAGTGCTGCAGATAATATTGCTGGTCTTTTGCAAGCCACAAGAGACGTATATTTAAGAACGGCTGCTTTTGAGTTTAGTTCTTCTTTTTTTAGAGTAAGAGGTTTAGATTCTGGAAATGGTAAAGTGCTTATTAATGGCATAGAAATGAATAAACTCTTTGATGGAAGAGCACAATGGAGTAATTGGGGTGGTTTAAATGATGTGTTAAGAAATCAGGAATTTAGTAATGGTTTGGCGCCTTCTAATTATACTTTTGGTGGCCTTTTAGGGGCAACAAATATAAATACAAGAGCATCAGAACAAAGAGCAGGTACAAGAATTTCCTATGCATCTTCTAATAGAAGTTATGTGCACAGAGTTATGGCTACCCATGCAACAGGAATGTTAAAAGGTGGTTGGGCATTTAGTTTTTCTGGCAGTAGAAGAGCAGGTTTAGAGGGTTTTAATGAAGGTACTTCGTATAATGCGTATTCGCTTTTTACATCTGTAGATAAAAAAATTAACGATAAACATAGCATAACTTTTACAGGAATTTTTGCACCAAATAGAAGAGGTAAATCATCTCCAAATACACAAGAGGTTTTTGATATTAAGGGAATTGCTTATAACGATTATTGGGGATTTTTAAACGGAAAAAAAGTAAATTCTAGAATTAAAGAAGTTGCAGAGCCTATTGTAATGTTGAATCATTTTTGGGATATTTCTAGTAAAACAAGTTTACAAACCAATCTTTCTTATCAAACAGGTAAAATTGGCAATAGTCGTATCGATTTTAACGAAGGTGCAAATCCAAGTCCTACCTATTATCAATATTTACCAAGTTTTAATTTAAGAAATAACGATTTTGCAGGGGCTTACATAGCGTTACAAAACTTTCAAAATGATGGGCAGTTAGATTGGAATTCCATCTTTGATGCAAACATTACCAAAGCCTCTCAAGGTAAAAACGCTGCTTACGTTTTGTATGAAGATAGAAATGACGATCAGCAATTTACAGCCAACACTATTTTTACTTCAGAAATTAATGATAACATAAGCATCAATGGAAAATTTGCTTACAGACAGTTAAATTCACACAATTTTGCAGAAGTTATTGATTTGTTAGGCGGTATTGGGTATTTAGATATCAATCCTTTTGCAGACAATACTGCTGCAATTGATAAAAGGCAAAATAACCTGCAAAATCCCAATAGAAGTGTTGGTGTTGGAGATGCTTTTAAATACAATTTTAAATTAACATCTACTGTGCTTAGTAGTTTTGCGCAGGCACAGTTTAAGTTCAAAAAAGTAGATTTTTATACAGCAGCTAGTTTTACGCAAACAAGCAGTCAAAGAGAAGGTTTATACCAAAATGGTAGGTTTGTAGATACTTCCTTTGGGAAATCTGAAGCAGTAAATTTTACCAATTATGGTTTAAAAGGAGGTCTAACTTATAAAATTAACGGTCGGAATTTAATAGATTTTAATGCAGGTTATATAACTCAAGCACCAACTATTAGAAATACCTTTTCTAATTCTAGAGAAAACAATACAGTTGTAGATAATTTACAAAGTGAAAAAATTAGCACTGCAGATGTAAGCTATATTTTTAGAAGTCCTATGATTACTTCCAGATTAACGGCTTACTATGCCAATGTTACAGATGCTACAGAAATTTCTTTTTATTTCGCAGACGGAGTTGGTGGAGATAACACAGCCTTTGTACAAGAAGTTTTATCTGGTATAGAAAGAAATAATTTGGGTTTAGAGTTAGGTATAGAAGCACAGATAACACCTACTATTAAACTAAAAGGAGCAGCTTCAATTGGGCAATTTACTTATGGTAACAATCCAAATTTGTACTTAACTTCTGATGTTGCCAATAATGGTGGTTTTGATAGTAATTTTAGGTCTAAAGATTATGTGGCACAATTAAAAAATTACAAATTAGCTGCTGGTCCACAGAATGCTTATTCTTTGGGTTTTGAGTATAGAGACCCAAATTATTGGTGGTTTGGTGCCACCACAAATTTCTTTTCAAACATTTATGTTGATGTTGCACCACTTACAAGATCCTCCAATTTTTATGAAGATGCAGACGGTTTGCCTTTTAATGATTATGATCCAGTTTTGGCTAGAGATTTACTGCAACAAGAACGTTTTGACGATTATATGGTGGTAAATGCAGTAGGTGGTAAATCTTGGCAAATTAATGGAAAATATATTAGTGTATTTGCAACTGTAAATAATTTATTAGGAACAGCCTATATATCTGGTGGTTTTGAGCAAGGTAGAAACGCAAATTTTAGACAATTAAGAGACGATAAAGCGCTAGAAAAACCTGTTTTTGGAAACAGATATTGGTATGGTAGAGGTACAACCTACTTTTTAAATCTAAATTTAAGTTTATAAAAAATGAAAAGATTAAAGAATAAAATAAAAATAGTGTCAGGAATTAAAATCTTATTAATTGCCTTAATTTCTTTTACAGCTTGTGTAGAAGATGGAGATTTTACCGTTCCTGAAAATTTAGGTGAAGCAGAAAATCAAAAATTAACGGTATTGCTAGATAGTATAGATCAAGGTTTTATTGAATTAAAATCTATTAAAGATTTAAAAAAATTATACATTTCTGGTAATAATCCAAAGGAAATAGTATCTAATATTGTAGTAAAAGGATACGTTGTTTCCGATGATGAAAGTGGTAATTATTTTAGAGAATTTTACATGCAAGACGCTCCAGAAAACCCAACATCTGGTATTAAAATTGTTCTAAATTTAAATAATATTCACACAAAATATAATTTTGGTAGAGAAGTATACATTCGTTTAAAAGGGCTGTTTATAGGTGAAACCAATTCTGGAGATGGAGTTACAGCAATAGGAGGTAAGGCTAAATTTTTTGATACTAGAGAAATTGATAATATTACTGGAAATCAATTAGAAAATCATTTTTTTAGAGCTAAAACAACAGCGGTTATTGTGCCTAAACTTATTACTTTGGGTGGACTTAATAGACCAGAAAATTTGGGTACTTATGTACGTGTAGAAAATTCTTTTTTTGCAGGTGAAGTTGATGGTAAAGCATATATAGATCCCATAGAAGATTTTGATACCAAACGCATTATAGCAACTTGTGAAGGTTTAGGTGTTGTACAAGCTTTTGTAGAAACAAGTTCTTTTTCAGATTTTTCAAATTTGGCTTTGCCAAAAGGTGGTGGTTCTATAAATGCAGTAGTTACCAAAGATTTTGGTGGTGATTTTACGGTTATGGTTTTAAATAATGCAACTGAAGTAAATATGAATGAAGAAAGGTGTACGCCAAAATCTATAGAAGATTTTCAAACAATTTTATTGGAAGAAGATTTTGAAGAAACCGCTGGAAATATAAATATTGAAGGTTGGACAAACTACAATGAAAAAGGTACTAAACTCTGGCGTTCTTATTTTGACGATGACTCACAAAGTAGAGCTGCAAATATTGGTTCTTTTCGTTCAAGGAACGATGAAACAATTTCTTGGCTTATAACAAAAGCAGTAGATTTAGATACAACTGCAGAAGAATATCTTTCTTTTGAAACGTCTACATCATTTGCAGATGGTAGCACTTTAGAAGTTTTAATTTCTGAAGATTGGGATGGATCAACAGCTAACATATCAAATGCAAATTGGGAAGTATTACCTGCAAGAATAGCTACTAATACAGATGATTTTTCGGCTTTTATAAAATCAACTTTTATAGATTTATCTCAATATAATGGCAGCGTTTCTATTGCTTTTAAATACGTAGGAAATGGCAATGAAGATTTTGATGGAACCTATGAATTAGATAACGTAAAAATAAATGCGCGATAGTTTTTTGAAAAATACTAGATAAGAAGCTAATTTTTATTTTTTAGATAATGTGTATTTAACAGTTTACTAATTTTAAGAATCGAAGTTGTATAAAATTATACTGTAAGAATTACTACTTTTACTACATGAATAAAATAGAACACATTGGCATTGCAGTAAAAGATTTAGAAGTTTCTAATCAATTATTTGCATCACTTTTTGGAGAAGCACATTACAAAATAGAAGAGGTAGCTTCAGAAGGAGTAAAAACTTCGTTTTTTAAAACAGGACCAAATAAAATAGAATTGTTGCAAGCAACAAATTCAGAAAGTCCCATTGCAAAATTTATCAATAAAAAAGGAGAAGGCATACATCACATTGCCTTTGCTGTAGACGATATATTATCAGAAATAAAACGCTTACAGAACGAAGGTTTTACGGTTTTAAATGAAGTACCAAAAAAAGGAGCAGATAATAAATTGGTTGCTTTTTTGCATCCAAAAACTACAAACGGAGTTTTAATAGAATTGTGTCAGGAAATTAGTGAAACTCAACTTTAAAATGTTGCAAAGCAACTTTTTAAAGTTGTAAGTTGAACTAATCCCGCTTTTACAGCGGGATCTCGTATTACAATTATCTAATTTTATAAGTATACACAAAGCATCTTTTTAAAGTTGTAAGTTGAATTCATCCCGATTTTTATCAGAATTTTTAAAAGAAATCACCAATTAGCATTTAAGATTTTTATAATCATCTAATGTTCGTTAAAATACTGCTAAGAGTTACTGCCAACTGCCTACTAATTATTATATTGCCAGCATTTAAAAATCAATCTAAAAATGGCTTCTAAATTTGAAAAATATCAAAAAAGACGCTTAGCATCTTCTTACATATCTGTTGTAATTAGTATTGCTTTGGTGCTTTTTATGGTTGGTATTTTGGGTTTAATCTTGTTAAAATCTACTTTAGTTTCTAACCGCATTAAAGAAAAAGTAGCCATTACTTTATTCTTAAAAGATAATGTAAGCAAGAAACAAATAAACAGTTTTAGGAAGACATTAGAAAAAGAACCTTTTGCAAAAAGAATTATTTATACTTCTAAAACGCAAGCGGCTAAACAATATAGCAAAGAAATTGGTGAGAATTTTATGGAGTTTTTAGGTGAAAATCCGTTAAAAAACGGAATAGATATTTACTTAAAAGCAGATTTTGTAACTACAGAGAAAATGCAAGTTTTAGAGGCTAAATTTATTAAAAATGCATTTGTAGCAGATGTTACTTATGATAAAGTTTTAATCGGTTTAATTACTAAAAATATTAAAAGAATTAGTTTTTGGTTGCTGGTAATAAGTAGTTTTTTTGCTTTAGTTGCTATTATACTCATCAACAGTTCTATTCGCTTATCTATTTACGCTAAACGTTTTAATATAAAAACCATGCAAATGGTAGGTGCAACAAAAGGTTTTATTAGAAAACCGTTTATTTGGCAAAGCATAAAACTAGGTTTTATTGGCGCATTAGTGGCGTTAATTGGTTTGGGAGCTGTAATTTTTTATCTAGATAAATTGGCACCAAGTTTAGGGCTTTTAAAAGATTATGTTACTTTAGGGTATTTAGTTGGTGGTGTTATACTTTCTGCAATAGTAATTACTTATTTAAGTACATTTTTAGCAACGCAACGTTTTTTAAATTTAAGAACAGACGAACTTTATTATTAATAACATGAAAGAAGAAAACACACAAAAACCAGAGTTTTTATTTGGTAAAAAGAATTATATAATTATGCTTATTGGCTTAGTTGTAATTGCTTTAGGCTTTATTTTTATGGCAGGTGGCGGTAGTGATGATCCTAATGTTTTTAATGAAGAAATTTACAATTGGCAAAGAATTAGGTTAGCACCAACTTTGGTTATTTTAGGCTTGGGAATAGAAATTTATGCCATTTTAGCAAATCCAAATAAGTAAAAATAATGGATATTTTAGAAGCCATAATTCTTGGAATTGTACAAGGATTAACTGAGTTTTTACCTGTTTCTTCTAGCGGACATTTAGAACTTGCAAAAGCTATTTTAGGAGACACTTCTGTACCCGAAGAAAGTTTAACGTTTACTGTAGTTTTACATTTTGCAACCGCTTTAAGTACCATTGTAATTTTTAGGAAAGAAATTTTAGAAATTTTTAAAGGATTATTCCAATTTAAATGGAATGAAGAGTTTCAGTTTTCATTAAAAATAATCATTTCTATGATTCCTGCAGTTTGTGTAGGTTTACTTTTTGAAGAGCAATTGGAATCTTTTTTCGGCGGAAAAATATTATTGGTTGGTGTTATGCTTTTAGTAACTGCTGTACTTTTATTACTAGCAGATAAAGCAAAAAATACCGATAAGAAAGTTTCTTTTGGAAATGCTGTAATTATTGGTGTTTCTCAAGCAATTGCTATGTTACCAGGTATTTCTAGATCTGGAGCAACTATTTCTACATCTGTTTTGTTAGGAATTGATAGAACAAGAGCTGCAAAATTTTCTTTTTTAATGGTAGTGCCATTAATTTTTGGTAAAATTGGTAAAGATGTTTTAAGTGGCGATTTAAATTTCCAAACATCAGAAATGTTACCGATTTCTTTAGGTTTTATAGCGGCATTTTTATCAGGTTTATTGGCCTGTAAATGGATGATTGCATTGGTTAAGAAAAGCAAACTATCGTATTTTTCTATCTATTGTGCAATTGTGGGTGCTATTGCTATTGGTTATGCTTTGCTAAGTTAATGGGTGTTTATAATCATAATTAAAAGATACTGAAACAAGTTCAGCATAAGAATGACAGAAGAAGATTACAAAAACGGACAAGTTTTACTAATTGATAAACCCTTAACTTGGACTTCTTTTCAGGTAGTAAACAAACTGCGTTGGGAAATAAAGCAACGCTTCAATATTAAGAAAATAAAAGTTGGGCATGCAGGTACTTTAGATCCTTTAGCAACTGGTTTGCTAATTTTGTGTACAGGCAAACAAACCAAACAAATAGACACCTATCAAGGGCAAATAAAAGAATATACAGGTACCTTTACTATTGGTGCAACCACACCAAGTTACGATTTGGAAACAGAAATCGATCAAACATTTCCTACAGCACATATTTCAGAAGAATTATTAAAAGAAACTACGCAACAGTTTGTTGGCGAAATTCAACAAAAACCACCCATTTTTTCTGCAATTAAAAAAGATGGCAAACGTTTGTATGAATTAGCTAGAAAAGGAGAAACTACAGAAATAAAGGCAAGAACAGTTACTATTACTGAGTTTGAAATCACAAACGTAAACCTACCAGAAGTAGAATTTAGAGTAGTTTGTAGCAAAGGAACGTATATTCGTTCTTTAGCGTATGATTTTGGTTTGGCTTTAAAGTCAGGAGCTCATTTATCTGTTTTAAGAAGAACAAAAATTGGTAATTTTTCTGTGGATAATGCGCTTTCTGTTGATGAATTTATAGCGAAAGTAAAATCAGAGTAACTTTATTTTTTACTTCGAATACTTTCAATTACCACTGTTAAAAGTATTAAACTACCACCAATATAAGTATTTACAGAAGGTATTTCATTCACAAATAGAAAAGCAATTATAATTCCAAAAATTGGCTGAACACTGCTAATAATACTTGCAGTTGCAACAGAAAAATGTTGTAGTGAATTTACAATCATTGTATGTCCAATTGCTGTAGTTAGCAATGCAATTAACACTAATAAAGGCAACTGACTTTGTATATTAGAAACATCACTTAAAAACAACACAGGCAATAATAAAGTAGCAACAATTATTAATTGGTATAGCATAATCATACTGCCATTGTAATTTTTTACGTGCTTTTTTGTGGTTAAATTTCTTAGGGCATAGCATAAAGCAGAAAACACACCTAGTAAAATTCCTTTAGCTTCATCATTTTCTAAAGAGAAGTTTGGTACTAAAATGTATACACCAATCAACACTAAAATACCCAATAAAACATGAATTCCGTTAAGTTTTTGTTTTGAGAAAAAAGGTTCTAGAAGTGCTGTCATTACAGGAAAAGTATACATAGAAAGCATACCTAAAGCTACATTAGAAAGTTTAAGTGCATAAAAATAAGAAACCCAATGTGCAGCTAAAAAAAAGCCACTAACTAGAAAAGAAGAAATATCTTTTTTAGATTTTATTTTTAAATCTACTTTTTTAAACCTGCAAAAAAGGTAGATAAATAATGCACCAAAACTACCTCTAAACCAAATAATTACTTCTGCAGGCAATGCAATATATTTTCCTAAAACACCAGAAGTACTTATAAAAAGTGTGGCTAAAAGCAATAATGCTAAATTTTTTATGTGTGAATTTTCCATTTATTTTACAGCGTTTGTCATTTCAACTTTATGGAGAAATCTCGCATAAATTATTTGGTTAATTTTAGATTTTCTTTTAAACTAGAATACTCTTATTTATTAATATTTTATAATGAATTTGTACGTGTTGAAAACCTACTTATTCGAGAACAAAAATAGAACACTTTAACAAGCTTAGTAAGTCTTTTTGATTTTTATTTTGAAGTATTAAGTCATTAAAATTCGTAATTAAAATTTTGATTTAGGAAAGCTTTATAAATAGTACCATAGTTAGTCTGAGCCTGTCGAAGACCACATTCTATTGATAACGTAATAAAAAGCACTTCGACAAGCTCAGTTTGAATGTAATCGTTTTAATTACAATTTGATGGGTATTAAAATTATGAGATTTTTTTATTGTCACTTAAACTTTCTGCAAAACAGACAAAGCTGTTTTTACAGAATCTATTCTAATAAAAGTAATTAATAAGCGCAATCCGTTTTTGGTTTGCTTTTCTTTCATTACACAACTTTTAGGATTGTTTTTTAAATAATTTAGCATACTGGAAAACGCTGCTGTTTGGTAAAAATCACTTTGCTGATCAGATACAAAGTAACCCAACATTCTTTTTTGCTTTAAAATAACTTTTTCTAAACCTAGCTTTTTTCCCAACCATTTTATTCTTACAGAATCTAATAAATCTGCCACTTGTGTTAGGTATTCTCCAAATCTATCTGTAATCTCAGTTTCAAAAACTTGCAATTCTTCTTCAGTTTCTAATGTACCTAATTTGTTATATAATGCTAATCTTTCTGTTATTGAATTGATATAATCATCAGGAAACAAAATCTCAAAATCGGTATCAATGGTTACCTCTTTTACATGTTCTTTTGGTTTAAATGTATTTTACATGGTTTATGATTACTCTAATATAAACTTAAATTACTTATAATAAATTTAAAGAAAACACTACTATTGCTAATTAATTTGCAATTAATTTAAATTTTATTAGGTAATTCTTTTTTTTTTTTTAAAATTTGTTTAAGTTAAGAAAAATTGCGCAAAATTTCTTCTATCTACCTCTATTAGGTAAGGTATTATCAACTTAATAACAATTTAAATTAGAGAATTATGAAAAAAATTATTTTTTCTTTTATCTTTCTTTTGGTCGCATCAGTGACTTTAGGAAACGAGAAGGAAATTAAACCAACTAACAAAGTAAAAGAAATTAAAGTTTCCAGTTTCGATTTTGATATTAATGGAGAAATCTTAAATTTTGATTTTGCCCGAGCATTTTGTACAGAAACACGTGATGGTGTGACCTATGAAGCAAATGTGGGGTGCTTTTTGTGTAGTCCCTCAAAAGCTAAACAGAGATGCGCAAGAGTATTAAGCAGAAGAATTGATGATATTAATCCTGTCGTTCAGGAGATTTATTAATATATTTATTAATCATTAAAATTTAAAAAATGAAAATTAACAAACTAGTCTACGTTTTTATTTTCTTGCTATTGTCTAGTATATCTATGATTGCGAATGAGAAAGAATTAAAAATTGAAAATAACAATACTATAGATTTTTCGGAACTAGAGTTCAGTGAACAGGGATATATAGAGGATATTTATTTTGCTCAAGCTACTTGTAAAGAGAAAAGAGATGGGGTAACTTACTCTACAACTGTAGGTTGTTTTTTATGTGGTGAAGAAAGATCACAAGCACGATGCGAAAAAGTTTTATCCAAAAAAATAGATAGGTTAAATCCCCAACGTTTATAAGTAGGGTTCACTTAAAAAAATTAATAAAAAGAAATATGAAATGATTTTATTTAAATCGTTTCATATTTTAATTTAAGATAAATATGAAATATTTTTTTATACTATTAAGTACTTTAACATTTGCCCAAAAAGGTGTAAATGTAGAATATCAATCTCAGATAAACAGAATTAATTCTGAATCAACAGAGAATGAAGTTTATATTTTAAATATTAATAAAGGAAAATCTCTTTACAAACCTAAGATTAGTAATAATACTAAAAAATATATAAATGCTTCCTCATTAGAAAAAAAATGGTACAGTAAGAAGCAAAGAATAACAGCATATAAAGTGTCTTCTCAAAATACCGTTTATTCTACTGATAAATTGGTTTATAAAGATCTTATAAATAATAACTTGTATACTAATAGAATATTAATAACCTCTAGAGCTGTTATAGATGAATCGGATATAAAGTTTTCTTGGGACATAGTTAGTAGTAAAGATTCTACAAGTATACTTGGTTTTAGCTGTCAAAAGGCATTTACCAATTTTAGAGGAAGAACTTATTTCGCTTATTTTACTACAGAACTTCCTTTTACAGACGGACCATACAAGTTTAACGGTTTGCCTGGTTTGATTTTGAAAATTGAGAGCACTGATGGATATTACAAAAATGAAGCTTTAAGAGTTAGTATTCCTAATGAGATTAACGTTATCAAAAACCCTTTTTCTGATGAAAGGATATTGTCTCTAGAAAAATATAAGGATATCTATAAATCTACACTTATCAAAAGGCTAAAAGCATCTAAATCACTTCGTGATGAAGACGAGGGTCCTTTAGTAATTAAGTTTGATGACAAATTAGAAGATATTGGGATGGGGATTATTACTGTTGAATAATGAGTATTTATAAATTTAAATTTATAGCCCTTTTTGGGCTATTATTTTTTATTGAAATTTGTTTTTCTCAAACCATACAGGGAACTATAGCAAATAAACCTTTAAATCTTAACGTTAGTCTTATTACAAAATTTGGAAGTTCAGAAAAAATCAAAGAATTCAAAATCATTAGAGAAAATTCCTTTGTCTTTAAGCTTAAAAATGAGTATGATACACTAAGAATATCTTGTAGCGTAAATGGCTATGTAAGTAAAGAAAAGATTTTTGTAAAACCCAAAAGGAATGAAACATTAAAAGTAAATTTTTTACTTATTAAAGATTCTATTCAGACTCTTGAAGAAGTTGTGGTTAAAGCGAAAAGAAGATTTTATCAAAAAAAAGATACCATAGGTTATATCGCATCAGAATATATGGATGGTACTGAACGTAAAGTAAAAGATTTGCTTAAAAAACTACCACAAATTGAAGTGAATGAAAGAAATGGTATAGTTAGATATAAAGGGAAAGAAATTGAAACGATAACTTTAGATGGTGATAATCTATTTGGTAGAAACTATGCAATTGCAACTAAAAATATAAATGCAGATATTATCAAGGCTGTTGAAGCTATAGATAATTATGAAGAAAATGTCTTAATGAAAGGCATTTCAAGTGGTGGCAAGGTATCGTTAAATTTGATTTTAAAAGAGAGAAAAACTGATATTTCTGGCAGTGCTGAAATTGCAGGAGGGAGTTTAGGTGAAAGTAAATTTGCTAAAGGTTTAAATGTTTCTTTGCTAGGTATTAATAAAAAACATAAAAGTTTCTTTACAGTAAGTAACAATAATTTGGGGGTTAACAATAGCCCTTTAGACTTGGAAAGTGGCAATGAAACCTATAATAGTTCAAAAGATAAAAAATACTTCGTTAATTCTTTATTTACTTCATCAAATACATTTTTAGATTTTGGTAATGAACGTGGAAATATAAATGATCAAACTTTTAGTAGTTTGAATACCTTAATTCCAATAAATAAGAAAGTAAAAATAAAATTAAATGGATTTTATTTAATAGACAAAATTAGAGGTGAAAATCTTTTTCAGCAAACGCTTTTTGGTTCTGAAGATAACTCTAATATTTCTATATTTGATAATACTAATTTCTTAAACAAACCTAAGGCTTCTAGTGGAGAATTTGATGTGAATTACAAAATAAATAAAAGGTCTTTACTTACGTATTTTTCAAAATACCAAAGTATAGGTTTTTCTGAAGTAAGAACTATAAATTCTAATAATGACAATTTTAATATTAATATAAATTCTAAAAATAGATTTCATAAAAATCAATTAAATTATACATACAAATTAAATGACAGTACATTGTTTCAATCTAAAATTCATTATTCATTTAATAATCAACCTCAAATTTTAAACCTAAAAAACGATACTTCACAAAATATTTTTTTAGAAAATAATCAGTTAAGTAATTTTTCAAATAAGTATTTTAGTTTTAGTAACCATCTCATTGGGAAAATAGGTAGATTTAAATATGGTACAGAGTTTAGCTTTTATTCTAATAAAATTAATTACAAATCGAATTTAATTGAAGATGACAGCATTGAAAAAACAAATATTAATAATGTAACGAGACAAAATATAGCGTTTTTAAATAGATCTTATATTGCTTTACAGTATAACCAATGGCGTTTTTCAATTAAAAACAAATTGGAGTATTTAAAACAAGAGTTAAAGGATTTTTCTGAAGAACCAAATTTTATAATTAACCCTTCTTTGGCTCTAGCCTATTCACTTGGTGAGGGTAAAAGTATTTCTTTATTTGGGGGTTTTAACAAAGCACCTACTCAATTAGAGAACCTGTTTTTAAAACCAGTAATAATTAATAATAGAACAGCACTTTTAAATACACCAAGCTTAGAATTACAAGAAAGAATTAATATTGGTTTAAACTACTTTAGTAATAATTTATATAAGCAGATAAGTATTACAAGTAGTATAGAATATTCACAAATACATGGGGATTATTTTCAAGATGTAAGTTTTGATTCTAGTAGAATACAAATCAGGAATTTTTATCTTGCAGAAAAAAGTGAAAATTATTCATCAAATTTCTCAATTCAAAATTATATAGATGGCTTAAATTCTAATATTACATTAAGTATAGGAGGTAACTATAGTCAATATTTCAATATAATAAATGCTTCTGATTTAAGAAATAATGAAATGTATAGTTTTAATTCAACATTAGAATTCAATACTACTTTTAATTTCCCAATAAATTTTGGTAGTGAAGTATCTTATTCTTATAATGAAAATAGATTTGAGAATATTAAGAATATATTTAAAACTTTCACCAATAGTGGAAAAATCATAATCAAACCAAAAGCTGGCATGGTTGCAAGTATTAGCTCAGATTTCTTTAATCCAAATCTAGATAATTCTTTAAACACAGTTAATTTTTTAGATTTTAGGTTTAACTATAAACCAATAAATAAAAATTTCACAATTGGGTTTATTGCAAATAATATATTGGATAATTCCGTTTATAACAGAATAGAAGTTTCAGATTTTTCTAGATCAAGATATCAAAATAAACTACAAGATAGACTTTTTTTAGTTTCCTTTGAGTTTTCTTTTTGATTCACAAACTAATGTTTAATTTTGATTTAAATTATATTTTTTTCAATATTTCTAAGGCCGTTTTTACAGAGTCTATTCGTATAAATGTAATTAATAAACGCAATCCGTTTTTGGTTTGCTTTTCTTTCATTACACAACTTTTAGAATTGTTTTTTAAATAATTTAGCATGCTAGAAAATGCTGCTGTTTGGTAAAAATCACTTTGTTGATCAGATACAAAATACCCCAACATTCTTTTTTGCTTTAAAATTACTTTTTCTAAACCTAGTTTTTTGGCCAACCATTTTATTCTTACAGAATCTAATAAGTCTGCTACTTGTGTTGGGTATTCTCCAAATCTATCTGTAATTTCAGTTTCAAAAACTTGTAATTCTTCTTCAGTTTCTAAAGTGCCTAATTTGTTATATAATGCTAATCTTTCAGTTATTGAATTGATATAATCATCAGGAAACAAAATCTCAAAATCAGTATCAATGGTTACCTCTTTTACATATTCTTTTGGTTTGCTATTGTCTGTAGGATATAAATCTGCGAATTCATTTTCCTTCAATTCTTCAATAGCCTCCTGTAGTATTTTTTGATAGGTATCAAAACCAATATCGTTTATAAATCCACTTTGTTCTCCGCCCAATAAATCACCTGCACCTCTAATTTCTAAATCTTTCATGGCAATGTTTATTCCACTTCCTAAATCAGAAAATAATACGAGTGCTTCTATACGTTTTCTAGCATCATCTGTCATCATATGGTAAGGTGGTGTTATAAAATAACAGAATGCTTTTTTATTAGAACGCCCAACTCTACCTCGCATTTGGTGTAAATCAGACAAACCAAAATTGTTGGCATTATTTATAAAAATAGTATTGGCATTTGGCACATCTAAACCACTTTCTATAATAGTTGTAGAAACCAAAACATCAAAATCTCCTGCCATAAAACCAAGCATTAATGCTTCTAGTTTTTTGCCTTCCATTTGGCCATGGCCAATTCCAATTTTTGCAGATGGTACTAATCTTTGCAGTAAACCTGCCACTTCATTTATGTTTTCTATTCTATTATGAATAAAAAATACTTGTCCACCTCTAGAAACTTCATAAGAAATAGCATCTCTTATCGTTTCTTCGCTAAAGCGGATGACGTTACTTTCTATAGGATGTCTGTTTGGTGGTGGCGTTTTAATAACCGATAAATCTCTAGCTGCCATTAAACTAAACTGTAAAGTTCTAGGAATGGGCGTTGCAGTTAAAGTTAAGGTATCTACATTTTCTTTTAACGTTTTTAATTTATCTTTTACTGCAACCCCAAATTTTTGCTCTTCATCTATAATTAAAAGTCCTAAATCTTTAAATTGTAAACGTTTGTTGGTTAATTGATGTGTACCAATAATAATATCTACAGAACCATCATTTACACCTTCTATTGCTGCCGTTTTTTGTTTCGCAGTTCTGAAACGGTTTAAATAATCTATTCTTACAGGAAAATCTTTTAAACGCTCAGAAAAGGTTTTGTAATGTTGAAAAGCCAAAATAGTAGTAGGTACTAAAATAGCAACTTGTTTGCCATTATCTACTGCTTTAAAAGCAGCTCTTACAGCAACCTCTGTTTTACCAAAACCAACATCTCCACAGACTAATCTGTCCATAGGTTGTTCTTTTTCCATATCGTTTTTTACATCTTGCGTAGCAGTAAATTGATCTGGAGTATCTTCATACATAAAACTACCTTCTAATTCATGCTGAATGTGTGTATCTGGCCCAAAAGCAACGCCTTTTTGTAGTTTTCTTTTGGCATATAACTGAATTAAATTAAACGCAATATGTTTAACTCTTGCTTTGGTTTTTTGTTTGATTTTTTTCCAAGCGCCAGAACCTAATTTGTAAATTTTAGGCGTTTTACCATCTTTACCATTAAATTTAGAAATCTTATGAAGCGAGTGAATACTTACATATAAAATGTCTCTTTCTCCATACACTAATTTTATAGCTTCCTGCTTTTTGCCTTGAACATCTATTTTTTGCAAACCACCAAATTTCCCAATTCCGTGATCCATGTGGGTTACATAATCGCCAATTTCTAATTTGTTAAGTTCTTGTAAGGTAATGGCTTGTTTTTTTGCATAACCATTTTTTAGACGAAATTTATGATAACGTTCAAAAATTTGATGATCTGTATAACAAACTAATCTATTGTCTACATCTACAAAACCTTGGTATAAAGGAAAAACAACGGTTTCATAATGTACTTTTTTTTCTGAATCGTCAAAAATATCTTGAAAACGTTTGGCTTGTTGCTCGTTTGCACAAAAAATATAATTGGTAAAGCCGCCTTTATGATATTCTTCTAAATTGTCTATTAATAAGTTGAATTGCTTATTAAAAGAAGGTTGAGGTATGGTGTTGAATTTAATACTATCTTCTGCGTTATTTAACGCCAATTCTTTAGAATCTGAAACAAGTTTAGCGTGTTGCTTTGTGCCAAGATTAACTAAACTAAATGCTTTTAATTGGTTGATGATAAAATCGCCATCACAAAACAATTCCGATGGTTTTGCATGTTTTATTTCTTTGGATAACTTCTCAAAAGCTTCATTCGATTTTTCATAAAACTTATCTAAATTTCCTTTTAATAAATCGATATTTTTGGTAAAAACGATGGTTTTAGAGGGAATGTATTTTAAGAAACTCTCTCTGTTTTCTTGTAAGGTTTTGTTCTCTACATTGGGCATAATAGAAACTTTTTTAAGTTTCTCTGTAGACAATTGTGTTTCCACATCAAAAGTTCTGATACTGTCTATTTCATCGCCAAAAAATTCTATTCTGTAAGGTTCATCATTAGAAAAAGAAAACACATCTATAATTCCACCTCTCACAGAAAAATCTCCGGGTTCTGTAACAAAATCTACTCGTTTAAATTTGTATTCAAACAAAACTTCGTTTACAAAATCTAAAGACAAATTTTCGCCAACAGTAACTTTTAAGGTGTTTTTGTCGAGTTCTTTTTTAGTAACTACTTTTTCAAATAAAGCAGTTGGATAGGTAACAATTACAGCAGGTTTTTTACGTGAATTTATACGGTTTAAAACCTCTGAACGTAATAAAACATTGGCATTGTCTGTTTCTTCTATTTGATAAGGTCTTCTGTAAGAACCAGGATAAAAAAGCACATTATTATCACCTAATAATTGCTCTAAATCGTTTAAATGATACGCAGCTTCTTCTTTATCATTAAAAATTAAAAGAAAGGGTTTTTCTGCTTTTTTAAAGGTTTCAGAAATCACAAAAGACAACGAAGATCCTACCAAATTCTGCATTTGAATTTGGTTTTTTTCTTGTTGTAGTTGTTGAATTAACTGCGAAACATTCGCAGACGTTTGGTATTGGTTTACAATATGCTGCTTGCTCAACTCGGTAATTTTTATGCAAATGTAATACCAATATCAGTAAAAACCCATTAAAAAGCACTTTCCAATTTTATTTAAAGTTAATTATTAGATTTCTTAACTTTAATTTTAAGATTTAATGGTTCGCTTCCTCTAAAATAGCAATCATTTTTTTAGAAGAAATGTATTGAAAATCTCTTTGAAGTACTGTAAAATCTGGATTTAAAATTAGAGTTAAAGGCAAAGAAAAATTTGCATTTGGTCTTTGGCCTAAAAGTTTTGGAATTTCGTGCGTTGGTCTTCTGCTTTTACCAATTTCTTTGTTTTTAAATACTTTTCCACCAAAGGAGATGTTTTCTTTGTATTCTGCATCCATTTTTACAGCGTAAAAATTAGTGTTTAGAAGATTAATAACCGTTTGATTTTTAAATGCAGCAGCATCCATTTTTTTACAATAGGCACACCAATCTGCATAAAAATTTATAAATACTTTTTTGGGTTTAACCGCTAAAGAATCTTCTAATTGCTCAAAAGTTAGCCAATTAATTTTCTGGTTTTGTGCTTTTATTTCATCCGAAGAAAAAATAACAAAACATAGCAAGAGAAAACCAAATGTAAATTTCATGGATTTGTGTTTAATGTAATTTACCAAATTTTATACCAATAAATACTGTTCTTGGAGCTGCAGGTCCATAAACATAGTCAGAATCTCTTGTTGGTCCTGTATCAAAATCGTCTTGAAAACTATTAAATATATTTTTTACACCACCAGAAAAAGTAATCATAAAATCATCAGAAAAATCGATATGAGATTCTAATTTTATATTTAAATCGAAAAAAGATTGGGTTTCATTTAACTGTAAAAAACCAGTATCGCTGACTACCAAAGGCACTATCATGCTACCTGTATAGGTACCTGTAAGATCTACATTAAATTTTTCTGAAGGAATATAAGTTGTGTTTACATAACCGTATAAATTAGGTGTTCTTGTAAATTCGTCTATAATAATATCTGTTTCTCCAATAGTTCCATCAGTTTCAAAAATAACTTGTGGCTCGTCATAAATAGCTTTTTGTAAAGTTCCACCCAATTGAAATTGCCATTTAGGATTAGGAGAATAACCAGCTTCAAAATTAGTACCATAAACTTTTGCGCCAGAACCATTTCTAACTTCTTCTAAAATAGAACCATTTGGCAAAACACTACCTGTGCTAACTAAGGTAAACGGATTTTCTAAAACCGTGTAAAAACCTTCCACTAAAAAATCCATTTGTGCCAAGCCTTTGGATTTAGAGTAATTGAAAGAACCTGTGTATGCGTTAGAATATTCTGTATTTAAATCGTCTGAAAGAATTACAAATTGTGGCTCGCCACCAACACTAGAAATGTGCAAATCTTCATTAAAAGCTTGTGGTGCTCTAAATCCACGAGCATAACCACCTCTAAATTTTAAAGCCTCTGTAAATAAGTAGGAAAAGGTAAGTCTTGGTGAAAGCGCAGTTTGATTTAGAGAAATTTCTCTTTCTACATTTCCAACAGTATATTCTCCATCTACATTTACATTGTCTAATCTTGCGCCCAATAAAGCTGTAAATTTTGTGGTTGGTTTCCACTCATATTGTGCATAGGTACCAAAAGCATTTACAGTTTGGTCTATTAATCTGTTATAACCTGCAATAATATCTTCTGTTGCAGTATGGTTGCCTTCTAAACCAACCGTTAAAACATCATTGGTGAAATTTTTTGTAAACTGTAAACCATTTACCCAAGCCAAATCTTTGGTGGTACCAAAAGCATTGTTTGCAGTTATGCTGTCTTGCCTTGTTCTTCCACCACCTAAACCGCCATAATAACTATCTCTATTGGTGTTGGATACAGAAGTGTACAATTGTAATTTCTTAGAATAATCTTTACTATTTAATTCATATTCTGCGCCACCAATAAAAGTATCATGACTTAATTCTTCTGTAATGTCTGTAAATTGCGGTGCTAAATCTAGGTTGTTTCCACCACGTCTATACTCATTAATTGCATTTAAATTTATAGAAATTTTACTTCTATCATTAGGTTTTAAAAAAGCTTTTGCACCAACAGTATTGTTTCTAAGTGCTACTAATTCTGTAAAACCATCGCCATCAAAATCTAAACTTTCTCTATTTCTGTAATTACCAAATAAAGTAAAGCCACTATTGAGATCGTCTGCCACAACAGAACTATTAAAAGTAAGTACTTTATCTGCTGCTTCACCATTAATTAATGCCAAATTAGAACCAACTTCCCAAGTATTTAAAATAGGATCTTTAGTAATAATATTTACAGTTCCTGCAATGGCATTTGAGCCAAAAAGGGCAGAACCACCACTTCTAACCACTTCTATTCTGTCTATAATATTTGTAGGAATTTGCTCTAAACCATAAACTCCAATTAGAGAAGAAAATACAGGTCTACTATTTAATAAAACCTGTGTGTAAGCCCCTTCTAAACCATTTAATCTTACTTGTGTAAAGCCACAATTTTGGCAGTTATTTTCTACTCTTACACCAGGTGCAAAATTTAAACCATCTGCTACAGAAAGCGATTGTGTTGCATTTAATAATCTTGGTTTTATAGAAGAAACAATAACAGGTGCATTGCGTTTTTCTACTCTATTTCTAGTGGCACTAACCACAACTTCATCTAAACCCAAACGATCTTCAATAAGTACAAAATCTATTTTTCGTTGCTCATTTTTTTTGATTGTTATTTTTTTTGAAATTTTTCGATACCCTTGAGAACTTACCTCTATTAAGATGTCTTTACCTGGTTTTAAATTTAGAGTGTATGCTCCATTAATATCTGTATTTGTGCCTTCTGCACCGCCTTTTACATAAACAAACGTAAACGGAATTGGTTCTCCTTTTGCAGTTACTGTACCAGAAATAGTAGTGTTTTGTGCAGTTAATTTTGCAGAAAATACTAATATAAATAAAGTTAAGAGTGTTTTAAGTTTCATTTGTTTGAATCAATTTTAAAATACTTTATTGTATTTATTTAGAATTAATAAAATTTATTTTCTGCAAATATAATAAAATTTTTAGGTTAGTCTAAAAATTATTTTTATAAGAATAAAAAGTTTATCTTTGTTATCTAAATAAAATTTGATGTTTACACATTCAGAAGAAAATTATTTAAAGACCATTTACCATTTAGAGTTAGATTCTAAAAAGGGAATTAGCACCAATGCAATTGCAAAAAGTTTAGCAACAAAAGCATCTTCTGTAACAGATATGGTTAAAAAACTTTCTGAGAAAGAAGTTGTGGTTTATAAAAAATACAAAGGGGTTACATTAACAGCTTTTGGAAAAAAAACAGCAGCTAATATTGTTAGAAAACATCGTTTGTGGGAGGTGTTTTTGGTGGAAAAATTAAATTTTTCTTGGGATGAAGTGCATGAGGTTGCAGAACAATTAGAACATATAAAATCGCCAAAATTAATTAATCAATTAGATGCTTTTTTAAGCTTTCCAACGCATGATCCTCATGGAGATCCAATTCCAGATAAAGATGGAAATTTAAAAACGATAGAGAAAAGTTTATTATCAACTTTACAAAAAAACGAAAGTGGTATTTGTGTTGGTGTAGATGATTCTTCGTCTGAATTTTTACAGTTTTTAGATAAAAAAGGCATTGTTTTAGGTAAAAAGATAGCTGTTTTAGAAAAAGAAGAGTTTGATGATTCTTTGTTGATAGTAATTGAAGATAAAAAATTGTCAATCTCAAATAAAATAGCAAACAACCTTTATATTAAGAAATAAATAAAGATGAAACAATATATAATTTTAGTGTTCTTGGTAACTTTTTTTTCTTGTAAACAAGAGGTAAAAAAGAATGGCAAATTACAAGTGGTAACTACAACTACCATGATTACTGATTTGGTAAAAAATATTGGTGGCAATAAAATTGATGTGCAAGGTTTAATGGGAGCAGGCGTAGATCCGCATTTGTATAAAGCAAGTGAAGGAGATGTAAGTAAATTATTTAATGCTGATGCCATTGTGTATAATGGCTTGCATTTAGAAGGGAAATTAGAAGATGTTTTTGAGAAAATGCGTCATCAAAATAAAAAAACAATTGCAGTTGCTGATATTATTGATAAAAATACCCTAATAGGTTCTGAATATTTTGCTTCTAATTATGATCCTCATATTTGGTTTGATATTAATAATTGGGAGTTGATTACCCAATTTGTGGTAGATCAATTAGTGGTTTTGGATGCTAAAAATGCTGCAACCTATAAAGAAAACGGTACAGAATATTTAAAAAAATTAGCAGCTTTAAAAGCTGAAATTCAGCAAGAAATAAACAAATTACCTGTAGATAAGCGAATTTTAGTAACTGCACACGATGCTTTTAATTATTTTGGGAAAGAATTTCAATTTAATGTTGTGGGCTTGCAAGGTTTATCAACAGCAACAGAAGCTGGCGTAAAAGACGTTCAAAAAATGGCTGCTTTTATTGAAGAAAATGAGGTGAAAGCAATTTTTGTAGAAAGTTCTGTGCCAAAAAGAACGGTAGAAGCTTTGCAAGAAGCTGTAAGGGCAAAAGGCAAAGAAGTTTTAATTGGTGGTACTTTATATTCTGATGCTTTAGGAAGTACAGGAACTTTAGAAGGTACTTATATTGGAATGTATAAACACAATGTAAATACCATTGTAAACGCTTTAAAATAACACTATGGAATCTCAAAAAATAGCGATTGCTGTAGATGATTTAACAGTTGCTTACAACTACAAACCTGTTTTGTGGGATATTGATTTGGTAATACCAGAAGGTGTTTTAATGGCAATTGTAGGGCCAAATGGAGCTGGAAAATCTACATTAATAAAGTCTATACTAGGAATTATAGATCCAATTGCAGGTAGTATTTCCATTTATGGAAAATCGTATGATAAACAACGAAAATTGGTGGGTTATGTACCACAAAAGGGAAGTGTAGATTGGGATTTTCCAACAACGGCTTTAGATGTTGTAAAAATGGGAACGTATGGAAGTTTAGGCTGGATTAAAAGACCAGGTAAAAAAGAACAAAAAACGGCTTTAGAATCTTTAGAAAAAGTGGGCATGTTGGCTTTTAAAGACCGACAAATAAATCAGCTTTCTGGAGGACAACAACAACGTGTTTTTTTAGCCAGAGCTTTGGCGCAAGATGCAGCTATCTATTTTATGGATGAACCTTTTCAAGGAGTTGATGCCATTACAGAAATTACAATTATAAATATTTTAAAAGAATTACGAAAAGCAGGAAAAACGGTGGTTGTTGTGCATCACGATTTACAAACCGTGCCAGAATATTTTGATTGGGTTACTTTTTTAAACGTAAAAAAAATAGCAACAGGTCCTGTAAAAGAAATTTTTAATGATGATAATTTAACAAAAACCTACGGAATTAATTATAAGGTTAGTGTGCAGCAGTAAGTTAATAATTATCAATTATGAATTGTTAATTACAAGTTTGGAGTTTTAATTTAATTATTTTAAATTCCATAAACCATAAACCATAAACCATAAACCATAAACCATAAACCATAAACCATAAACCATAAACCATAAACCATAAACCACAAACCACAAACCACAAACCACAAACCACAAACCACAAACTAACAGTCAAAACCAAAAAACCATCGATTTTACAGAATACATACAATTAGTTTTTACAGATTACACCTTAAGAACAATTACTTTAGGTACTGCAGTATTGGGTGCCATTTGTGGTATGTTAGGTAGTTTTGCTGTGCTAAGAAAACAAAGTTTGTTAGGCGATGCTATTTCACACGCAGCTTTACCAGGAATTGCAATTGCGTTTTTAATTACAGGCACAAAAGAAACCAACGTTTTGTTAATTGGAGCTTTAATTAGTGGTTTATTAGGTGCATTTTGGATTCGTGGAATTACAAAAAGAACACACTTAAAATCAGACACAGCTTTAGGTTTAATTTTATCTATTTTCTTCGGATTTGGAATGTTGTTGCTTACCTATATTCAAAAACAACCCGATGCAAATCAATCTGGATTGGATAAATTTTTATTTGGTCAGGCAGGAACTTTATTGGCAAGAGATGTTTGGTTTATGGCAATTGTAACAGCAATCTGTTTGGTAGTTTTATTGTTGTTTTGGAAAGAATTTAAAATTCTATTGTTTGATGCAGATTATGCAAAAACACTAGGTTTTAATACAGGTTTAATAGATATTTTAATCACCTCTTTTATTGTAATTGCAATTGTTTTAGGCTTGCAAACTGTAGGTGTTGTATTAATGAGTGCCATGTTATTGGCGCCAGCAGCAGCAGCAAGACAATGGACAAACAGTTTGGGAGTTATGGTGATTTTAGCGGCGTTTTTTGGAGCTATTGCAGGTGTAGTTGGCACAGGAATAAGTGCTAGTCAGAATAATTTATCTACAGGACCTGTAATTGTTTTGGTAGCAGCAGTTTTTGTAGGATTTTCCTTTATTTTTTCCCCTTCAAGAGGTTTGTTGTTTAAACAAATTCGGTTTATTCAGAATAGAAAAGATTTAGAACTGCATAAAACATTGGCTTTTATGTTTGAGATTGTAAAAGGTCATGAGAATATTTCACATCCACATGCTGTAAAAATATTGAATAATTTTCAAGGTTATACAAGAAAATCGTTAGGGAAATTAGAACAAAAAGAATACATAAATGTAGAAGGTGCAATGTGGTCTATGACTGCAAAAGGATATCATTTTGCAGCAAATTTATACAATCAACAAGCCAACGAAAATGAGTAGTGCACAAATAGAAATACAGTTAATTGCAAGTATGGTGGCAATTGCTTGTGCAATTCCAGGTACATTTTTGGTGTTAAGAAAAATGGCACTAATAAGTGATGCCATTAGTCATTCTATTTTGCCAGGTTTGGTGTTAGGTTTCTTTATTACGCACAATTTAAATTCGCCATTATTAATAATTATGGCAGCTATAACTGGTGTAATTACTGTTGTTTTGGTGGAGTTTATTCAGAAAACAAAATTGGTAAAAGAAGATACAGCTATTGGTTTGGTTTTTCCTGTTTTGTTTAGTATTGGTGTTATTTTAATTGCAAAAAATGCAAATGATGTGCATTTAGACATAGATGCTGTTTTATTGGGAGAATTGGCTTTTGCGCCTTTTGATCGCTTTTTAGTTGATGGATTAGATTTAGGGCCAAAATCTTTATGGGTTATTGGCACAGTTTTATTGATAACCATTGGTTTGTTATTGGCTTTTTTTAAAGAATTAAAAATTAGCACTTTTGATGCTGGTTTGGCAACCACTTTAGGTTTTTCGCCAATAATTATTCATTATGGTTTAATGAGTGTTGCTTCTGTAACCATTGTAGGTTCTTTTGATGCTGTTGGCGCAATTTTAGTGGTAGCTTTAATGATAGCGCCAGCTGCAACTGCCTATTTATTAACAGACAATTTAAAAAAGATGTTGGTATTGTCAGTTTTATTTGGTGTTTTTTCTGCCATTGCTGGCTATTGGCTGGCACATGGTTTAGACGCTTCAATTTCTGGATCTATGACCACAGTTTTAGGAATTTTATTTTTATTAGTCTACTTATTCGCTCCAAAAAAAGGTTTAATTTCTGTTTTGTATCGTAATAAACAACAGCAAATAGAAGTCTCTTTATTAACGTTTTTATTGCATTTAAACAATCATCAAGAAATAAAAGAGCGTCATATAAATCATTTAAATGAGCATATTAATTGGCAACGCGTAAAATCGAAGTCTGTGGTAGATTTGGCTCTGAAAAATAATATGATTACCATAGAGAAAGACATTATTTCTTTAACTAAAAAAGGAAAAAACTTTACAGATAAAGCAATTGATTACATCATAACAAATGATCATTCTAAAATAGAATCTATAAAAGATGATTTCTTTTTATTTAGAGGATAATACTTACTATATTTTGTATTTTGCATAAAAAATAAATTGTGCAAATACCTTCAAATTTTCAAGTCTATAATGCTTCTGCAGGAAGCGGAAAAACCTTCACTTTAGTAAAAAAGTACCTTACAGTATTATTAACTTCTGATGATATTTTTATGTTTCAGAAAGTGTTGGCAATTACTTTTACCAACAAAGCTGCTGGTGAAATGAAAGAAAGAGTTTTAGAAAACTTAGAAGCTTTTTCTGAAGGTAAAACCAACGATTTATTGCCACACATTATTAAGGAAACCAATTTAGACTTTAGTAAAATTGAAGAGCGAAGTAAAAAGATTTTAGATGCGATTCTTCAAAATTATTCGGCTTTTTCTATTACTACTATAGACAGTTTTACGCATAAAATTATAAAGAGTTTTGCTTACGATTTGGGTTTGTCGCTAAATTTTGAAGTAGAAATGGATGCAGTTTCCTTATTAAATGAAGCTGTAGATATTTTAATTTCTAAAATTGGTACAGATAAAAAGTTAACCAAATTACTTATAGATTATACTTTAGATAAAACCGATGATGACAAATCTTGGGACATTTCTAGAGACTTAAATGAATTTGCCAAAATTCTTTTAAATGAAGACGATACCAAACATTTTAGAAATTTAGCAGATAAGCAGTTAGATGATTTTACGAACTTAAAAAGTAAATTAAGTACACATCAAAAGGCGTTAAAAAAGAATTTGCAAGAAGTAGGGGCAAATGTTGGTGCTTTAATTGCTAATGAAGGCTTAGATCAAAAAGATTTTTTAAGAGGTACAATTCCTAAGTTTTTTAAGGAATTAAATGATGAAACTTTAGGTGGAAAATTTATTGGTAGAAGTGAAACTATAGATAAAGCTATTGAAAACAATCAATTTTATGCCAAATCTAAATCTGCAGAAATCGCAAATACTATTGATGGATTAATGCCAAAAATAATTGTTCAATTTGAAGAAAGCAAAACAATTTATAGGCAAATTTTAATGAATAATTTAGCGCTCAAAAGCATTATTCCTTTAGCGGTTTTAAATAATATTAATAGCGAGCTTAACCATATAAAAGAAGACAATAATATTCGATTAAATGCAGAATTTAATCAACTAATTTCAGACAATATAAAAGATCAACCAGCACCTTTTATATATGAAAGAATTGGGCAACGTTTTATGCATTATTTTATAGATGAAATGCAAGATACGTCTGAGTTGCAATGGCAAAATTTAATTCCTCTTATAGACAATGCTTTAGCGCAAGAAAACAGTAATTTATTGTTGGTTGGCGATGGTAAACAGGCCATTTACAGATGGCGTGGAGGAAAAGCAGAACAATTTATAGACTTAGGAATAACTGGAGATTTAGGTAAAAACCCTTTTCAAATTGATAAAAAAGTAGAAGAATTAGATACAAATTATAGAAGTTATTCAAAAATTATCAATTTTAATAATAATTTCTTTCAGCATACTGCTAATTTTCTTCAAAATGAAGCTTATAAAAATATTTATTTAGAAGGAAATAAACAAAAAGAGAACATTAAAAAGGGTGGTTATGTTTCTTTAGAATTTTTAGAGAAATTAGAAGATAAAGAAGAAAAAAAGCTAAAATACCCCACTAAAGTTTTAGAAACCATTCAAAATTTAGAGCAAAATAATTTCAGTTTAGGCGAAATTTGTGTGCTTACAAGAACTAAAAAAGACGGAATTGCAATTGCAGATTTTTTATCTGAAAAAGAGGTGCCTATTGTTTCTTCAGAAACCTTATTATTAAATAATGATGTTAAAATTAAGTTCATCATTAATATGTTACAAATTTTGCAAAATATGAATGATGAAGAAACAAGATTTGAAATTTTATATTTTTTACACGAGCACTTAAAAATCAAAGAACAGAAACATCAATTTATTCAAGCGCACATTAAATATGATAACGTTTTATTATTTACCTGTTTAGAAAAGTACAATGTAAAGTTTGATCTTTCTTATTTTTTTCAGCTTCCTTTTTATGAAAAAGTAGAAACTATTATTAGAAGTTTTCAACTGATTGAAACTTCAGATGCCTATGTTCAGTTTTTCTTAGATGTTGTTTTAGAGCAGCAACGTAAAGAAACCAGCATTCAAGATTTTTTAGATTTCTGGGATTTAAAAAAGGATAAATTGAGTATTGTTGCGCCAGAAAGTACAGATGCTGTGCAAATAATGACGATTCATAAATCTAAAGGTTTAGAGTTTCCTGTGGTTATTTTTCCTTGCGATGTAGATATTTACAGACAAATAAACCCTAAAGTTTGGTTAGATAGTTTGCCAGAAACCTACGAGTTTAAAGAGTTGTTAATCGATTTTAAAAAAGATTTGGGTTTTATAAACAGCAGAGGTTTAGAAATTTACAATCAACAAAGACAAGCGTTAGAGTTAGATAATTTTAACTTGCTTTATGTAGCCTTAACAAGAGCTGTAGAACAGTTACACATTATAACAGATTACAAAATATCTGCAAAAGGAGAAGAAAATATTAATTTTTATGCGGGTATTTTTATCAATTTTTTAAAACAACAACATCTATGGAATACAGATAAATTACACTATAATTTTGGGGATTCAGAAAGAGCAAGTAAAAAAGAAATCAACGCTAGTTGTACAGAAGAACATCAAAAATTTATAGCCACACCTTGGCAAGAACATAATATTGTCTTGTTGGCAAGTTCTTCTAAGCTATGGAATACAGAACAAGGTAAAGCAATAGACTTTGGTAATTTGTTACATGAGATTTTTGCAAAAATTAGAGTAGCTAAAGACGCAGCCTTTGTAGTTACTAATTTCTATAATCAAGGTTTTATAGAAAAGGAAGATTTAGAGTTTATAAAAAGAATTGTTTTAGCTGTTGTAAATCATCCACAATTGAAAAAATATTACACAGAAGAAGTGCTTACATATAATGAGCGTGAAATTGTGGACGTAGATAACCAAATTATAATTCCAGATCGTTTAGTTTTTAATCAGGACAAAGAACTAACTATTATAGATTACAAAACAGGTGCATCCTCAAAGGAGCATCATCAACAATTATTAAAGTACGAAAAGGTTTTAAATACTATGGGCTTTGTAGTAAAAGAAAAATTACTCTTGTATCTTGGAAAAGAACTAGAGATTGTTGAGGTTTAACTAGCAATACAAAATTTTCAAAAAATATTATTGTAGTTTCTAATTACTTAAAAAAAGTTAAAAACTCTCACCATTTAAAGAAAAATTGTTAAAAAGTAATACTATTTTTCTATTTTAAAAGATAGAAATCTAATTTAGAGTTGCTAAAAACTTGTGATTATTTTGAACTTTTTGTAGATTTGTCTTTGAAGATAAGTTAGAACAACTTACTTTTGCGCTTAAAATAACAAACTTTTAATTTAAAAATTTGATAATGAAACACTTAAAATTGGCTGTGATAGCTCTGTTTATGTTTGCTACAATGGGAAGCATAAATGCACAAGATGAGAACAATCCATGGGCTATTGGCTTTGGACTTAACAATGTAGATATTTATGGAAGTTCTGATTTTGGAACTCAAGTAGAAGATTTACTTGGTAATAGAGACTGGAATGTTTTACCTTCTATTTCTAGAATTACTGGAGAAAAGTATTTAGATAAAGGTTTTTCTTTACAGCTTGCAGGTTCTTTAAATAAGATTGAAACACTTATCGAGGAAAATGATTCTGATTTATTATATTGGGCTGTTGATGCGATCGTGAAGTATGATTTAAATACTTTGGTTGGAGAAACAGGTTGGTTTGATCCTTATGTATACTTAGGTGGTGGTTACACTGCTATAGATTCTGATGGAGAAGCAATGTTAAACGGTGGTGTTGGTTTTAATGCTTGGTTTAATGATAATTTAGGATTAAACTTTCAAACAGGAACTAAATATGGTTTTGCTGATAATATTAGAACACACTATCAAACAACTTTAGGTCTAGTTATTAGATTTGGAGGAAAAGATACAGATGGTGATGGAGTATATGATAAAGATGATGCATGTCCAGAAGTTGCTGGTTTAAAAGAATTCAACGGATGTCCAGATGCTGATGGTGATGGGATTAAAGATTCTGATGATGCTTGTCCAAATGTTGCTGGTTTAGCAGCAATGAATGGTTGTCCAGATTCTGATGGTGATGGAGTTGCTGATAAAGATGATATGTGTCCAAATGCTAAAGGAACAAAAGCTAATAAAGGTTGTCCAGATGCTGATGGAGATGGAGTAGTTGATAAAAACGATAAATGTCCTAATGTAGCAGGTCCTTCTTCTAATGGTGGTTGTCCTTTTAAAGATTCTGATAACGATGGTGTATTAGATAAAGATGATAAGTGTCCTACTGTAGCTGGTGTTGCTTCAAACAACGGATGTCCAGCAGCAGTTATTACTAAAGAAGCAGAAAACTCTTTAGGAGAATTCGCTAAAGCGATTTTATTTAATATAGGTAAATCTTCTTTCAAGCCAGGAGTTACTAATAAACTAAATGAAATTGTTAAAGTAATGAAAAATTACCCTAACGCTAATTTTGTAATTGAAGGTCATACAGACAGTACAGGTTCTGCTAGTACTAACTCTAGAATTTCTGATAGAAGAGCGAAAGCAGTAAGAGATTATTTAGTAAGTAACGGTATTTCTGTCTCAAGATTATCTGCAGTAGGTTATGGTGAAGATCAGCCAATTGCTTCTAATAAAACAAGAGCAGGAAGAGCACAAAACAGAAGAGTTGTTGTTAAAGTATCAAACAAATAATAGTACTCTTTAATTTATATTTTAAAACCTCATCTTTTAGATGAGGTTTTTTTATGCAATATTGTTTCGTTTTAGGGTCAAAATATTTTTTTAGTTACAATCAAAACATTTACCTTTGCCTCCTTAAAATGAGATGTTAAATCTCAAAACAATTAACAAATTTAATTAGATACAAATGTCTACAGCAACAGGAAAAGTTTCTCAAATTATTGGGCCAGTAATTGATGTTGAATTCAATACAGAGAATGAATTGCCAAAAATTTACGATTCATTAGAAATTAAAAAAGCAGATGGTTCTATTTTAGTTTTAGAAGTACAGCAACATATTGGTGAAGATACCGTAAGAACCATTTCTATGGATGCTACTGATGGTTTAAGTAGAGGTGCTGAAGTTATAGCTACAGGTAACCCAATACAAATGCCAATTGGTAATGATATCTATGGGCGTTTATTTAACGTTACAGGAGATGCTATTGATGGTTTAGGAAACTTAGCAAAAGAAGGTAAAGACGGTTTACCAATTCACAGAAGTGCACCCAAATTTGAAGATTTATCTGTATCTACAGAAGTTTTATTTACAGGTATTAAGGTAATCGATTTAATTGAGCCTTATGCAAAAGGTGGTAAAATTGGTCTTTTTGGTGGAGCAGGAGTAGGTAAAACAGTTCTAATTCAAGAGTTAATTAATAACATTGCAAAAGGTCATGGTGGTTTATCTGTGTTTGCAGGTGTTGGAGAGAGAACTCGTGAAGGAAATGATTTACTTCGTGAAATGTTAGAATCTGGAATTATAAAATACGGAGACGATTTTATGCACTCTATGGAAGATGGAGGATGGGATTTATCTAAAGTAGATAAGCCAGGTATGAAAGATTCTAAGGCTACTTTTGTTTTCGGACAAATGAATGAGCCACCAGGAGCAAGAGCACGTGTAGCATTATCTGGTTTAACAATAGCAGAATATTTTAGAGATGGAGCAGGAGATGGTCAAGGAAAAGATGTACTTTTCTTTGTAGATAATATTTTCCGTTTTACACAAGCAGGTTCAGAGGTTTCTGCCTTACTAGGTCGTATGCCATCTGCCGTAGGTTATCAGCCAACATTAGCAACAGAAATGGGTGCAATGCAAGAGCGTATTACATCTACCAAAAAAGGTTCTATTACATCTGTACAAGCAGTTTATGTGCCTGCAGATGATTTAACAGATCCAGCACCAGCAACAACGTTTGCGCATTTAGATGCAACAACTGTATTGTCTCGTAAAATTGCAGAGTTAGGTATTTATCCAGCAGTAGACCCATTAGATTCTACTTCTCGAATTTTAACGGCAGACATTTTAGGTGATGAGCACTATGATTGTGCACAGAAAGTAAAAGAAATCTTACAACGTTATAAGGAATTACAAGATATTATTGCCATTTTAGGTATGGAAGAATTATCCGAAGAAGATAAATTGGTAGTACATAGAGCAAGACGTGTACAACGTTTCTTATCTCAACCTTTTCACGTAGCTGAGCAATTTACAGGTATACCTGGTGTTTTAGTAGATATTAAAGATACTATTAAAGGGTTTAACATGATTATGGATGGTGAGTTAGATAAGTATCCAGAAGCTGCATTTAACCTTAGAGGTTCTATACAAGATGCCATAGATGCAGGAGAAAAAATGTTAGCTGAGGCGTAAACAAGTTTTGAGTTATGAGTTTTGAGTTATGAGTGAATAACTAAAGACTAAAAACTAAAGACTAAAAACCAAAAAAATATGTTTTTAGAAATTGTAACACCAGAGGCTATCTTATTTTCATCAGAAGTAGATTCTTTTTCTGCTCCTGGTACAGATGGTGAGTTTCAAATATTAGACAATCACGCACCAATTGTGGCAAACTTAATGCAAGGTAATATTGCAATAAAGGCGTTAAATCCTAATATTACAGAAAAGTTTAAAGAGAAGTTTACAAGTGAAGGAGATAAGTTAATTTTAAAGATTAACTCTGGTACTTTAGAACTAAACGATAACAAAGCAATTATTTTAGCAGATTAATTTGTTAAAATACTTAAATAAAAAAACCTCAAAACAATTTTGTTTTGAGGTTTTTTAGTTGTTATTAAAAATGATTTGCAATTTCCCCTAATAACTTTTTCTTAATTAATTCATGCCTCAAAAATCACAATTTTATTTGTTTTAAGATCAAGTATAAAGCTCCTAATGTTTAGGGGAAAAACACCCTTTTTTTTTACGAAATAATCATGTTTAAATATATAATCAACTTATTTTCAATTAGTTGTGATATTGTGTAAAGATGAAATATTGAAGTTCTAATTTAAATTGTATTTTTAAAGAATTAACTAAAACCTTATTTTATGAAACTTATTTTAAAATTTACCGTTTTTTTATTTGTATTATTTTTAGCAATTGGTTGTACTCCTGAGTGTGCTCATAAAGAGCATTTAGTAAATGATTCACGACCAGAAAATGCAATTACATATAAAGAAATGGCAGGTATGTTCCATCAATATGATGTTGGGCAGAAAAAGGTATTAGATAAGTATAGAAAAGAATTTACAAGAAACAAACAAGATACTATTGAAAGTATTTCTCATTTTTATGAAATTGCGCAACTAAAACAATACATTGCTTATTTAGAGAGATTGTCTAAAGAAAAAGATATTGAATTAACAGGCGTTAGAATTTTTTCTGCGGCATATCCTAGAGACCACAGTACTATAGCTAAAAGAGGAAGACAAACTTTAATTTTTATGCCAACTGCTAAAATTGGAAATAAAAATAGTGTAGCTTTTGAACCCTTATATTCTGAAAAAGGAACACCAATTAAGTTTACAGAATTTTTAAATAAATTTAGCAGTAATGCAACTAAACGAATACAAAGAGCTTCCTTTTTACCATTTCAAATATTAGATGGTGAGGATCTAGAAAGTTCTGGGACAAATAGATTAGAACACACACCACCTTATTAAAATGCTAAAGAGTTTATTTCTTTTATTATATTTAATAACCATAATAATATACTCACTAAAATATTTTAAGAAAAAGTTTGAGGTAAACTTGAAGTTTTTTCTTGGTTTTTTGGTTTCTATGCTTTTTTTTGAATTATTAGCTCATTTTGTTGGACCTTTTAGAAGGGCTCGTAATACTTGGGTTTATAACTTACTTACGTTAGCAGAATTCAATTTTTTATTGCTTTTTTTAAAAGAAATTTTGTTATTTAGGTTTAGTAAAAAAATAGTTAAATATTTTATAATTATTTTTAATATTATCTATTTCTTGTCAAGTTTCTACTACACTTATAAAGGTGTTTATTTAATAACTTATAACAGTCTAGCTTCAGTTTCTGGTGGTTTTATTGTTACAGTTGCTGTCTTTTTGTTTTTTAAGGATTTTATAAATTCTGATAGAGTTATGAATCTTAGAAGGTCACTACCATTTTGGATTTCCGTTGGTTTATTACTTTATTATCTAGACGCTATACCTGGTACTTTAATGATGAATGCCTTTTCTAAATTAGAAAAAAAAGATATTATTTTTATTAAGAATATAGCACCATTTTTAGCATTGGTAATGTATTGTGTTTTTATATTTGGAGCGTTATGGAGTCAGAAGAAAGAGTAATAATACTTTTAGTCACAACAATAATAATTGTTGTATTTGTTGTTTTTGTAGTATTGCTATTTGGCTTTTATCAAAAGAGAAAAAATACACTTTTAATCCAAAAGGAAGAAGATAAAAAACGTTTTGAACGAGAAATTTCAGAAACGCAAATTGAAATTAGAGAAGAAACGTTAAGAAATATTAGTTGGGAGTTGCATGATAATATTGGTCAGTTATTAACCTTAGCTAAAATTCAACTGCAAAATACATCTTCAGAAAATATACATGAGGTTTCTGAAACCATAACAAAAGGCTTAACAGAAGTTAGAGCATTATCTAAACTAATTAATCCAGAAGTTATTAAAAATATTCGTTTAATAGAAGCAATTCAATTAGAAATAGATCGTTTTAATCGACTGAACTTTATAAAATCTGTATTAAGAATAAAAGGAAAAGAATTTGCAATAGACAAAAAGGCAAGTATTATTATTTTTAGAATCTTACAAGAATTTTTTTCGAACACTATAAAACATTCAAAAGGAAAAAATTTAAATGTAGCTTTAGATTTTAAACAAAATGAGCTAGAAATTATTGCAAAAGACGACGGTATTGGTTTTGCTTCAGAAATTATTTCTAAAGGTATAGGTTTAGAAAACATAAAAAATAGAGCAAAATTAATTGGAGCAACCGCTGTTTTTACATCCGAAGAAAATAAAGGAACAACCTTAAAAATAACGTATAAATTATGATAAATTATACTGTAGTAGTGGTAGATGATCATAACCTGTTATCGCAAGCAATTGCAGGTATGGTAAATGGTTTTAGTAAGTTTAAAGTACTATATACTTGTGCAAATGGCCAGGAATTGGTAGATAAATTTACCAAATCACCAGAGTTTATACCAGATGTAGTTTTAATGGATATAAATATGCCCATTTTAAACGGAATTGAAACTACAGAGTGGATTACCAAAAACCACGAAACAGTAAATGTAATGGCGCTTTCTGTAGAAGATGAAGATCTTACCATTTTAAAAATGTTAAAAGCAGGTGCCGTAAGTTATTTATTAAAGGATACTAAAAAGGAAATCTTAGAAAAAGCACTAGTAGAAATTGTAGAAAATGGTTTTTACCACACGCAAAATGTTACTAATTTATTAATGAAGTCTGTTTCTGGTAATAAGACTAAAGAAATTGTTTTTAAAGATAGAGAACTTACCTTTATGCAATATGCTTGTTCTGAACTTACTTATAAAGAAATTGCCGATAAAATGTGTTTAAGCCCTAAGACAATAGATGGTTATAGAGATGTTTTGTTTACCAAACTAAATGTGAAAAATAGAGTTGGTTTGGTAATGTATGCTATTAAAAATAAGATTTATACTCCATAAAAATATTGTAAATTTGTACTATGGAAGAAACAAACAGACAGCGTAAAATTGCAGGAGTTTTACAAAAAGATTTGGTAGATGTGTTGCAAAAAGCAGCACAAGATGGAATGAAAGGAGTAATTATCTCTGTTTCTAAAGTACATGTAACTTCAGATTTGGGTATTGCTAAGGTGTATCTAAGTGTTTTTCCTTCAGAAAAAAGAGACGAAATAGTAAAAGGAGTGCAATCTAACACACCTTTAATTCGTCATGAAATGGCAAAAAGAACGAAAAATCAACTGCGTAGAATGCCAGAATTGTTGTTTTTTGGAGACGATACTTTAGATTATATTGAAGAAATTGACAAATCTTTACAAGGTAATGATGCAGATCCAATTAAAAACCCAGAAGTTTTACCAAGACGTCAAAAAAAATAAACACTCATTAATTTCTCTTACTACATCGCAAAGCGATACTTGTTTTCTAAAACAAGTAACAATGCCATAAATATAATTACCTTAATTGCATCTTTTGGTGTAATTGTAGGTGCTTTAGCTTTGTTTATTATACTTTCTGGTTTTTCTGGTTTAAGAACTTTTAGTGATGGTTTGTTAGAAGTATCTGACCCTGATATTAAAATAACTACAACAAAAGGCAAATCTTTTTTTGTTACAGAAGCAATTACTAAGATTTTAACTGAGAACAAAAGTATAAACGCAATTTCTAAAACCATAGAAGAACGTGTTTTTTTAGAGTATAATGAGAAAACAGAAATTGCTTATGTAAAAGGAGTAGATACTAACTTTACAAAAATATCTAAAATAGATTCTTCTTTGTATGTAGGTACTTGGTTGCAGCCTAGCTTAAAAAATATTGCAGTAATTGGTAGAGGAATCTCTAATAAATTATCTTTAGGTACTTATAATTATGGCAATCCTTTAAAAATTAGAATACCAAAATTTGGTACAGGTTTTATAAACCCTAGAAACCCTTTTTATACCTTAGAAACCCAAATTATAGGAGTTTATGCAGGTACAGAAGATTTTGAAAATAAGTTTGTATTTGTGGCTATAGATGAAGCTAGAGCATTACTAAAATTCAAGAAAAATCAGGTAACCAGTATAGAGGTTGATTTGGTAAATGGCAAGCGTGCAGATGAAGTTGCCAAAGTACTAAGAAATAGTTTAAACACAGATTTAAAAGTACAAACCAAAGAACAATTAAATGAAGTTTTTTATAAAGTGATAAATACAGAGAATTTTATCTCATATTTAATATTTACACTAATTGTAATTATAGCCTTGTTTAATGTTATTGGCGCTATTATTATGATGATTATTGATAAAAAAACCAACTTAAAAACCTTATTTAGTTTAGGCACTTCCCTAAAGGAAATTAAAAATATATTTGTTTTTCAGGGATTTTTACTAACTTTTATAGGAATGTGTGTTGGTTTATTTCTAGGAGTTTTACTAGTTTTTGTACAGCAAAAATTTGAATTGTTTATGATTGTGCCTGGTATCGCTTATCCTGTAGAATTTCAATTTGCCAATTTATTTATTGTAATTGGTACGATAACTGTTTTGGGCTTTATAGCCGCAAAAATTGCAAGTAGTAGAATTTCTAAAGACTTTATAGAAAAGTAAGATTTAACCGATTTCAGGAATTACAGCATTTCCAAATTTTGTTTCAACTTCATTAAAAGCTTCAAAAACATCTTTTGGATCATCAGAAGTTACCATTTTCATGCGGTAATCTTTAAAATGTGGTATTCCTTTAAAATAGTTGGTGTAGTGTCTTCTTGTTTCTACAACACCCAAACGTTCGCCTTTCCAGTCAATTGCCATTTGTAAGTGTCTTCTAGCAACTTGTGTTCTTTCTGCAATAGTAGGTTTTGCCAAATGCTCGCCAGTTTTAAAAAAGTGTTTTACTTCATTAAAAAACCAAGGATACCCAATAGAAGCTCTACCAATCATTGCGCCATCTAAACCGTATTTATCGCGCATTTCTATAGCTCTTTCTGGTGTGGTAACGTCTCCATTACCAAAAACAGGAATGTGCATTCTCTGGTTGTTTTTTACAGCTGCAATTGGTTTCCAATCAGCATCACCTTTATACATTTGGGCACGTGTTCTACCATGTATAGCAATGGCTTTACAACCTACATCTTGCAAACGTTCTGCAACTTCTACTATTCTTATAGAATCATGGTCCCAACCCAAACGTGTTTTTACGGTAATTGGCAAATTGGTATGTTTTACCATGGCTTCTGTAAGTGAAACCATTAAATCGATATCTTTTAAAATTCCTGCGCCAGCTCCTTTAGAAACCACTTTTTTTACAGGACAACCAAAATTAATATCAATAATATCTGGCTTTGATTTTTCTACAATTTCAATGGTTTTAAGCATCGAATCTAAATTGGCACCAAAAATCTGAATTCCAACAGGTCTTTCTTTTTCGTAAATATCTAGTTTGATAACGCTTTTTGCAGCATCACGAATTAAACCTTCACTAGAAATAAACTCGGTATACACAACATCTGCACCATTTTCTTTGCATAATGCTCTAAATGGTGGGTCAGAAACATCTTCCATTGGTGCTAATAATAATGGGAATTCTGGTAATTGTATGTTGCCTATTTTTGCCAAAACGGATTATTTTTTGGCAAAATTAATCATTTTTAATCAAACTTGGTTTTTTAAAATGAATGAAACCTTTACGAGGTGCATAACTTACTCGTTTTATTCATTTGAAAACGTAAAGTTTAAAAGTTGATTTTTTTCTCTAGTAGTACTTCTTTTCTTTTTACCACAACTTTAGTGGAATCTCCCTTTTTAAAAACAGCCAATGCACGCATATAACTCATCATATCTACAACAGTACTGTCTCCTAATTGTACAACAATATCTCCTTTTTGCAAACCTGCTTTTTGTGCGGGTTTTTCTTCGGAAACACCATCAATTCGCATGCCTTTACCACTAAAAAGATAATCTGGTACAACACCTAAACCTACCTTAAAACGCGGCGTTTCTTCACTTTCGTTTTTTGTTTGGGTAAAGGGTAGTTTTTCTTTTTTGTTTAAAGCACTAATAATATTAAAAATGTAATTAGAAATGGTTTCCATTCCTTCATAATTCAACTTTTCAGCGTCGTCTTCTGGTTTATGATAATCTTCATGCTGGCCTGTAAAAAAATGTAAAACAGGAATATCTGCCAAATAAAAACTAGTATGATCACTAGGTCCAACACCAGATTCTTTTTGAATAAGATTTAAATTTGTGTTTTCAGTTTTTAAAACTTCTTTAAAAACGGGTGAAGTTCCTGTGCCGTAAATGGCCAAGGTTTTATTTTCTCTTAGGCGGCCAACCATATCCATATTTATCATATAGGACACATTTTTAAGATTTATAGTGGGATTTTTTACAAAATAATTAGAACCTAAAAGACCCATTTCTTCGCCAGAAAAGGCGATAAACAGATAATTATTATTAGTGTTTTTAGTTTTTAATTTAGAAACTAAATTTAGCATAACAGCAACTCCAGAAGCATTGTCATCTGCACCATTATGTATTTTTTTTATAGAATCTCTGTATAAAGAATTTTTACCACCAAAACCTAAATGATCATAATGTGCGCCAATAATTATTGTGTTTTCTGCCTCATTATCTATGTAACCAATTACATTGTTGCCTGTAATTGCGCCATCTGCATTTACATTAAACTTTACATCATCATGCGGATTTGTTTTTTGTTTAAACGTAAATGGCTGCAAGTATTTTTTGGTTCCTTTAGGTGTTAGCTCTAATTTTATATAACGATTTGCAATATAATTAGCCGCTTTTTGCTCTCCTACTGTACCTGTTTGTCTGCCTTCTAAAGCATCAGAAGCCAAGAAAGTAACATCTTCTTTTATGGTTGTAGACTTGTTAGAGTTTGTTTTACAGGAGATTAGCGTTGCAATAAAAATTAAAAAAACGAAGTTGCGCATAAAAAGAGTATTTATGTACAAAGTTAATTAATAAAATAAGACGGTAAAAATTGTTTATCTGTTACTATTTTTAGGTTTTAACCCACTTTTTTTCTTAACTTTATAATTCAATCAAAAAAATAAAAATGGGAGCTAAAGAAAATGTACTAAGAAAAATTAGAATTTTAATTACAAACGAATTCGATTCGCCAGAAGAAGCGTTTCAATTTTTTGATTCTAATGAAGATGGAAGGTTAAACAAATCTGAAATTAAGAAGATGCTAAGATCTGCAGAAATAAACGGATTTATATCTAGTTTTGTTGCCAATGAGCTTTTAAAAGGATATGATAAAAATAGCGATGATACCATAAACTGGGAAGAGTTTAAAGTTGCTATTGCAGAGTTGGAGAGGGATGCTTAATTATTTATCCAACTTTTAATTACTTCATTATAACTTCTACCAGAAGTAACACTAGATTGTTTTTTATTATTTAGGGTGATGTTATATCTGCTGTTAAAATACTTTTGAATATCGTTTACAAATTCTTTATTAATAATAATGCCTCTATGAATGCGTAAAAAGTTATCGGGTAACTTTTGCGCTAAACTGCTAACGGTTTCATTACTTAAATACACTCCAGATGCTGTGTAAATTTTGGTGTAGGTATTGTCTGCTTCAAAATGAGAAACATCTGCTAACTTTATAAAAATTAAACGATCATTTTTCTTTACGGTAATCGAAGTCATTTTTTGCACTTCTTTTTTATTGGCAATATCTTTTAAAACACTTAAAATTTCTTTTTGAGATGTGTTTTTTTGAACAGCAGCTAATTTTTTAACTGTTTTTGCAATGCGTTCTTTTTTAACCGGTTTTACAATATAATCTATACTATTGGTTTCAAAAGCTTCTAATGCATATTGATTGTAAGCCGTACAAAAAACTACAATGGGTATTTTGTCTAGTTTTGCCAACAACTCAAAACCAGAACACTCTGGCATTTCAATATCTAAAAAAATAAGATCTGGTTGTAAAGTTTCAATTTTTTCTTTGGCTTCAAATGCGTTTTGTGCAGTTCCTAGAACATGAAAAGTCTCAGGAAATTCTAACAGTAAGTTTTGTAATCCTGCTCTTGCAGGCGCTTCATCATCAATAATTAAGGTGGTATATAAATTATGCATTAGATGTATTTTTAGGAATGGTAATAGTCATTGTTTTTTCTGGGGCGTTTGTCCAGTTTACAAAAGCATTTTCTCCGTAACTTAAACGCAGTAAATCGTAAACGGTTTGCAAACCATGGCCACTTACCAAACCTTCTGGAAAGTTAGGGCCATTATCTGTTACCTCTATTAATAAAGTAGTTGCTTTTGTAGTTATTTTTAATTGAATTTCTCCTTTTTCTCTATTTTTAGAAATGCCATGTTTTACAGCATTTTCTACCAAAGGTTGCATAATAAACAAAGGAATTTCGTAATTTAAAAGTGTTTCATCTACTTGAATTGTAAATTGTAATCGCTCACCAAAACGTATTTTTTCAATCTCTAAATAAGCTTGTACCATTTCTATTTCGTCTTTTACGGTACTCATTTTTTGTCCTTTTCTGTTGATGGAATATTTAAACAAATCCGATAAAGAATGGGCCATTTTCTGTGTTTTTTCAGCATCAATTGGCGCTAAACTCGCAATAGAATTTAAAGAATTGTATAAAAAATGTGGGTTTATTTGAGATTGTAGGGATTTTAATTCGGCTTTTGTTTTGAGTTCTCTAAGTGCAGATAATTTTAATTCATTATCTATAATAAGTTTACTTTCTTTAAAGTAGAAATAACTTACTAAAGTTCTTAGTGTAGCCAGTATCATTAAGAAAACAAAAATATTTGCTAAGGTTGCGTAAACTTCTTGTTTATTATTTTCGACAAAACTTGTAAGAAAAAACAATAAAAACATCAGCATAAAAGGTAAAAAACCTGTAGAAATAAAAATTAAGGCTGTTTTCTGTACAATTGAATTTACTTTTTTTTGTATTCTTAATTCTATAGCTCTCATTAAAAGTAAAATAGGCATAGAGAATAATGAGAAAACTACAGTTGTTAAAATAGTATCTTTTCTTATCAGAGGCACTTTACTGTAATCATCAGGAATGGTTAAAAAATCAAATGCAGAAATGGATAAAATAATCAAAACAGCAGTAAGAAATACAATGCCAAATAATAGTATTAAAAAACGAGCTCTACTATTTTTAATTTTATAAACTAAAAAGTTATTTATTTTTTTAAGTAAGTAGATTGAAAATAGAATAAAAAGTAACGCTGGTAAAATAATTATGGCTATTGGGTTTTTTACCCACCAAAGAGATTTATCTCTTCTTAAGGATTTAGCATTTTCCATATTTTCGATTACATATGAAAATTCTTTTTTAGCTAGTTCAAGTTTTTTTTCGAAATTAGGTTTATAAATTTCTTTAAGAATTGCAATGTCTTTTTCATCTAGAGTTTTTGTAGATTTCCCTTTTCCAAATATTGGGTTAAAAATACTTTTCCTTTTTGCTGGTTTTAGGTCCCTTATATGATAGAATTCAAAACTTCCTTGAATTAATTGTTGAGCAATTCTAGACTCTAAAGTGTGTAGGTAATTATTATTGGTATTATCAGTATTATGAATAAATAATTTTGTGCTTCTAATATATGTAGTTGTATTTGTAGGACTACTACTTGTTACCCTTTTGTAATTTTCTTTAATTTTATCACCATCTTTTAGAAATATGATTTTAAAATTAGGTTTATCATCGCTAGATAATTTAATTGAAATAGTTTCTGTAATACTATCTAATTTGTTAGCAATTCTTACAATAGCAATTGAGTCATTTTTTGAATAGTTGCCTATTAATTCAATTTTTATATCTGTATTCCATTTTAAAATTGGAAATCGTTCATTATGATTAATCTCAACAATTTCTTCCCAAACTTCTTTTGGTAATTTTTCTTCTTCTTGAGCAAAACTCAAAAAACTTAAAAATAAAACTAAGTAAACAATCAATTTCTTCATCAGTGGTAAATTTAAAATTTTATACCACAAAAGAACTGGTAAAGTTCAGTTTATAAAACTACTTTTTTGTAAACTGCACAAAATGGCTGTAAACTGCACAAAAAAGGCAATTATTTTTCTGTAGTTAAGTTTCCTAAAAAATAGCAACTATATCGTATCTTTGTAAACAACAATATCATTATACATTTAACGAATGAAGAATATTAGAAACTTTTGCATTATCGCACATATAGATCATGGTAAAAGTACATTAGCAGACAGATTGTTAGATTATACAGGCTCGGTAACTGAGCGCGAAAAGCAAAATCAGTTATTAGACAATATGGATTTGGAGCGAGAACGTGGTATTACCATAAAATCGCACGCCATACAAATGGATTATGAGTTTGAAGGCGAGCAATATATTTTAAACTTAATAGACACACCAGGTCACGTAGATTTTTCTTACGAAGTTTCTCGCTCAATTGCCGCTTGTGAAGGCGCATTATTAATTGTAGATGCAGCACAAAGCATACAAGCGCAAACCATTTCTAACTTGTATTTAGCTTTAGAGAATGATTTAGAAATTATTCCTGTTTTAAATAAAGTAGATTTACCAAGTGCAAATCCAGAAGAAGTTACAGATGATATTGTAGATTTATTAGGTTGCGATCCAGAAGAGGTAATTCACGCCAGTGGAAAAACAGGTTTTGGAGTAGATAATATTTTAAAGGCAATTATAAACAGAGTTCCTGCACCAAAAGGAAATCCAGATGCGCCTTTAAAAGCCTTAATTTTCGATTCTGTTTTTAATTCTTACAGAGGTATAGAAACTTATTTTAGAGTAATTGATGGTTCTATAAAAAAGAATCAGCAAATAAAATTTATGGCAACAGGCAAGCAATATGGTGCAGATGAAGTAGGTACTTTAAAGCTAGAACAAGTTGTTAAAAAAGAAGTAAAAACGGGTGATGTTGGGTATTTAATAACAGGTATTAAAACCGCAAAAGAAGTAAAAGTAGGAGATACCATAACCGATTTTGCAAACCCTACAACAGATTTAATAGAAGGTTTTGAAGATGTAAAACCAATGGTTTTTGCAGGAATTTATCCTGTAGATACAGAAGATTACGAAGAATTGCGTAATTCTATGGAAAAACTGCAGTTAAATGATGCTTCTTTAGTGTTTCAACCAGAAAGTTCTGCCGCTTTAGGTTTTGGTTTCCGTTGTGGATTCTTAGGAATGTTACACATGGAAATTATTCAAGAACGTTTAGAACGTGAGTTTAATATGACAGTTATTACAACTGTTCCCAACGTATCTTACCACGCCTTTACAAATAAAAATCCAAAGGATGTTTTAATTGTAAACAATCCATCAGATTTACCAGAACCAAGTAAATTAAATAGAGTAGAAGAGCCATTTATTAAAGCGTCTATTGTAACAAAAGCAGATTTTGTTGGGCAAGTAATGAGCTTGTGTATCGAAAAACGTGGGCAAATTGTAAATCAGACCTATTTAACAACCCAAAGAGTAGAATTAATTTTCGAAATGCCATTGGCAGAAATTGTTTTCGACTTTTACGATCGTTTAAAAACCGTTTCTAAAGGATATGCTTCTTTCGATTATCATCCAATTGGTATGAAAGAATCGAAATTGGTAAGAGTAGATGTACTTTTAAATGGAGATCCTGTAGATGCACTTTCTGCTTTATTGCATGCAGATAATGCCTATACAATTGGTAAAAAAATTGTAGAAAAACTAAAAACATTAATTCCAAGACAACAGTTTGATATTCCTATACAAGCTGCAATTGGAGCTAAAATTATTGCCAGAGAAACTACAAAAGCTTTGCGTAAAGATGTTACTGCAAAGTGTTATGGTGGAGATATTTCACGTAAACGTAAATTATTAGAAAAGCAGAAAAAAGGTAAAAAACGTATGCGTCAAGTTGGTAATGTAGAAATTCCACAAGAAGCATTTATGGCTGTTTTAAAGTTGAATGATTAATCCTATCTGTCACTACGTGACATCTTTCCAAAGGAAAGAAATAGGTTAGTTTTTATTAATTTTGGTTCGCATTAAAATCTAAATTTCATTCTGAGCATAGGCGATAAATTTTAGTAGTAGATTCTTGATTTTTTTAATTATTAAAATCAATATTAAAAGTGAGTTATTAATTAGTTTATCTAAAAAATAATTTCAATTTGTCATTTCGACTTTATGGAGAAATCTTAGTTTTATTTTGAAGCTAATTCCTGCTTTCCACTATATCTTTTTGTCGAAAAAGCCAAAAAGGATGTCGTTTCAATCAGGGCTAGACCTGTTTGCCAGCTTTTTGCTTTAAATTCTAGTTATTTTTGTTTCAGAAGCCTATTTGTGTAGGCCATTAATAGCAATAAAGTTTATACACTATTGGCAACTAGCTTTACTTATTTTGTTCGTTTGATTATAGGTGGATTTTGCCTTGTGTCAAAAACATCAGTTATTTCCACTTGATTTTTCTCAAAATTTATCCAATAAATTAATTTGTAATTTTTATGAACTAAATATCTAAACCCTTCTTTTCTTTTTTTTAATAATTCCTCAATTTGTCCTAATTCAGGTTGTTTTTCTAAAATTAGCGCTGCATTATAAATCTCCTTTACAATCTTTTTAGAAACTTTAATTCCTGCCTTTCTTTTAAAATATTTATAGATTTCTTTAAGCTCGTCTTGAGCAAATTTAGTCCAAAATATATTTAATTCCATTCTTCAATTTTGGCTTTCAATTCATTAGAACTTATAAGTCTGTCATTTTTTGAGTCATCCATAGACTGGTCAATTCTAGAATTTAATTGCTCAACACTCATTGGAGTAAATTCCGTTTGTATAGAACTCACACTTTCCTTTCTTAATATTTTTTCAAAACGAGATATAACTTCTTCGCTTTGTAGTTTAAGAAATTCTTGAACAAATTCTATTTTTCTCGTTTGTAAATCCATTGTAATTCCTTTTGATCAAAGATACTAAATTTCATTTTGTTATCTAAATTTTCATTGAATGACGAATTTTTATTTGTTTGTAGCCAACAGCTTTTAAAAATTAAATCCGTTTTAATAATTTTTGTTTCTTTTTAGGCTTTTCTTTTTTAGATAAATTACCAGGAAAAACTAAAGATGTGCTAGAAAAAGTAGTACCAAAATTAATATGAGCATAATATACTTGGCTCACTGCACTTAAAACTTGATTTTCTGTAAGTTCTTTTAAAGGATGCACAAAGATAGACCACAAAATATCATCTGAAATTGCATATTTTACGTCTAATGCTGTATGAAAATTAGCCATTAAAGTAGCTGTTTTTAATTCTTCAGTTATACGATTACTATCTAAAATTGGCGAAATAATACGCATTCTATTGTGAAGAGAATCTGCAATGCAAATAAAAGGAACCTGTTTAATTTTAAACTGCCATTGACTTTTATGGCTTACAATACTATCGCTAATTTCAGTTAGCATTTTATCTAGTTTATTTAAACTCATTTCTTGTGCAGACAAATGGTTTAATGATAAAATAAGTATGCAACTAAAAAGAAACTTTCTCATAATAATAGGGTTTATAAAAAAGTAGTCGTGTTATTTTAAAGATGCTTTCAAAAAGTAATTTTTAAATGAATTATCTATTTTTTAGAATGAAGAATTTGTATTTTAGATTTTTCATAAATTTTTATCACCAACGTATTGTTTTGAGTTTCAGGCTCAGCTTCCAAAGAAAAATAATTTAAAAGATAAATTTTAGACTTTAAATTTTTTGAACAAAAAAAATACTCTTGAAATTCATCAAGAGTATTGTAATTAGTAAGATTTTTAAAGCGGTTAATAGCAAAATTAATTTCTATTTCCAAGAATTTGCAATCCCCAATAAATTAGCATTGCCAAAGAACCTAATGCCGCAACTAAATACGTTCTGGCAGCCCATTTTAAGGCGTCTTCAGAGCCGGCGAATTCTTCTCTAGAAACTATGTTTTTATTTTTTAACCAAGCTAAAGCTCTATTACTGGCATCGTATTCTACAGGTAAAGTTATAAAGCTAAAAAGCGTTGCCATTCCCATAAGTACTAAACCTGCTACTGCAACATAAAACCCTAAACCAGAGGCTGCACCCAAAATTAATCCACCAAATACCAACCATTGAGAGAATTTAGAAGAAACGCTAACAATAGGTACCAATTGAGAGCGCATTTTTAAGTAACTGTAAGCAGTTGCATGTTGCACCGCATGCCCAACTTCGTGTGCTGCAACAGCGGCTGCAGCTGCGTTTCTTTGGTTGTAAACACCTTCACTTAAATTTACGGTTTTATTTTGCGGGTTGTAATGGTCTGTTAACATACCTGGCGTAGAAATTACTTTTACATCAAAAATACCATTATCAGCCAGCATTTTTTCTGCAATTTCTGCTCCAGACATTCCATTTCTAAGCTGAATTTTAGAATATTTTTTAAATTTACTTTTTAGTTTGTTACTTACTACCATGCTTACAACAGAGATAAGGCCTACTAGTACATAAAATCCCATCATAATTTATATTGTTTTAAATTTTTATATTGTTTTGTTTCATAAATTTACAACATAAAGTATTCCAATTTATTTTTTTGAGGTAAAAATTTAATTTTTGTCAGTAATAAAAATAAAAAATGTATTTACTTTTTTTAAAATAATGACAAAATGACAAGCAAAATAAACATACTAATAATATACACAGGTGGTACAATTGGTATGATTAAAGATTACAAAACCAATGCTTTAAAAGCATTTGATTTTAGTAGAATTGTAGAGAAAATTCCTGAGTTAGAGCAGCTAAAATGTAATATAAGTAGTATTTCTTTTGAAGAACCAATAGATTCTTCTAACATGAACACAGATTATTATGCTACTCTAGTTACAATTATTGAAGAAAATTATAAGAATTTTGATGGTTTTGTGGTTTTAACAGGTTCAGACACCATGTCTTATATAGCGTCTGCTGTAAGTTTTATGCTAGAGAATTTACAAAAGCCAGTAATTTTTACAGGTTCTCAATTACCTATAGGAGATTTAAGAACAGATGCAAAAGAAAACCTAATCACTTCTATAGAAATTGCTGCCTCTAGAAAGAATAACAAGCCTATAGTTAAAGAAGTGGGTTTGTATTTTGAGTATAAACTGTATAGAGCAAATAGAACTACAAAAATTAGTGCAGAGCATTTTGAGGCTTTTGCAGCTATGAATTATCCGCCTTTGGCGGAAAGTGGTGTACATTTAAAGTTTAATGAACACCTGTTGCTTGAAAATAAAAACCAAAAAGCACCTTTAATAGTAAGAAAAAAATTAGTTACAGATGTTGTTGTTTTAAAGCTATATCCTGGTATTACAGTGCAAGTTGTGGCAACTATACTACAAATAAAAAATTTAAAAGGTGTAGTTTTAGAGACTTATGGTTCTGGTAATGCACCAAATACATCATGGTTTTTAAATTTGTTAGAAAAGGCAATTCAGCAAAATATTAAAATTGTAAATGTTACACAATGTTCTGGAGGTAGTGTAATTTTGGGGCATTATGATACTAGTTTTGGTTTAAAAGAGATTGGTGTTATAAGTGGTTTAGATATAACAACAGAATCTGCCGTGGCAAAATTAATGTATTTATTAAATGAAGATTTAAGTACAGAAGCGTTTAAAACATATTTTCAAAAATCATTAAGAGGAGAGATTTCCGAGAAATAAATAAAAAAAAGTTGTGGCAATTAAAAAATCCTTATTTTTACCACAAATAAGGATTGTTTTTTTTTGAGAGACAAATTTTTTTTTGTTACTTGCCAATCCATTTCATAAAATAGTTATAAGACTGCGCTAGTATTTTTATCACTATGAAATTAAAATTTATATCTTTAACCCGTTAACTATTAAAAATTAATTACAACAACGATGAAAAAAGTAGTAAATGTCCTATCTGTAACAGGATTCATGTTTTTTGGAGCTATTCAATCAACTTTCGCACAAGATGCAGCTGAAACAACTGAAAAAACGTTTCACCAGATTTTAAAAGAAAATTTTATTGATGGTGGTCCAGGTTTTATGGGTATTGTATTAGTAGCATTAATTCTAGGTTTAGCAATTGCTATCGAAAGAATTATTTATTTAAACTTAGCAACTACAAATACTAAGAAATTAGTAGCAAATGTAGATGATGCATTAAGTTCAGGTGGTGTAGAGGCTGCAAAAGAAGTTTGTAGAAATACAAAAGGGCCAGTAGCATCTATTTTTTACCAAGGGTTAGATAGAGTAGACGAAGGTGTAGAAGCTGCAGAAAAAGCGGTAGTTTCTTACGGTGGAGTTCAAATGGGACTTTTAGAGAAAAATGTTTCTTGGATATCTTTATTTATTGCTTTGGCACCAATGCTTGGTTTCATGGGAACTGTAATTGGTATGATTGGAGCCTTTAATGATATTGCAGTTGCAAATGATATTTCTCCAGCGGTAGTAGCAGGTGGTATTAAAGTTGCCTTATTAACTACAGTATTTGGTTTAATAGTAGCAATTATTTTACAGATTTTTTATAATTACATTGTTGCAAAAATTGATGGAATTGTAAACAACATGGAAGATGCTTCTATTCAATTAGTAGATTTATTAGTTAAGTATAAAAAATAAAACCCAACCAATGAAAAGCAATAAAATATTAAATATTATTATAGCTGCAGTTGCACTGGTTGGTGCTTTTCTTTTCGTGAAAATTTTCATGGAAGATACAGAAGCAATAGAAACTAGTGTAGAACTACAAAATAGTGTAATTAGTCCTATTATTTATTATTCGACTTTTTTACTTATTGCAGGTGTAGTTATCGCAGTATTACTCTCTTTATGGAGTTTAATTAGAAACCCAGAAAACTTAAAGAAAACTTTATTAGGATTAGCTGTTTTAGCTGTACTTTTAATTGTAGCCAACTTCTTATCAGACTCAGAAGCTGTTATTAATGCTGCTGGTGGTATTAGTCCTGGTGGTGAAGAAGGTTCTTCTATTAACAAATGGGTAGGTACAGGTATATGGTACAGTTTAATTTTAGGAGGTATAGCTTCTTTATTTTTTGTGTACGATTTAGTTAAAGGCTTAATAAAATCTTAATAAAATGGCAAGAAGAGAGAATCCAGAAATTAATGCAGGTTCTATGGCAGATATTGCCTTCTTGCTATTAATTTTCTTTTTAGTAACCACAACTATGAATGTAGATTCTGGGGTTTCTAAAAAGTTAGCAGAAAAACCACCCAAAGATTACGTTCCTCCAATTATTAAAAAGAAGAACATTTTTGAAGTGAATTTAAACTTTAAAAACGAGCTTCAGGTAGAAGGAGAAAGAATGGAAATTAAAGATCTAAAAGAGGCTGCTAAAGCGTTTATAGATAATGGTGGTGGCGTTGGTAAAATTGTAGAAGGTGTTGTATCTGGTCCTTGTGATTATTGTAAAGGAGAAAGATTAGATGAATCTTCAGATCACCCAAACAAAGCAGTTATTTCTGTTTTAAGTGATAGAGGTACAGAGTATGGTGTGTATTTAAAAGTACAAAACGAATTACTTAGAGCCTATTCTGAACTTAGAAATAGATTGGCTAAAGAACGTTATGGTGTTACATATACTGAGCTAGAAGAAGCTTATAAAAATGCAAGAGATAACGAAAGCTTAAAAAGAAAGGTAGAAGATATTAAAAAAGCCTATCCTCAAATTATTTCTGATGCAGAACCAACTTCTGCAAATTAATTTTTAAAATCTAACAATATGTCTAAATTTAGAAAGAAGAAAAAAGGAATGCCAGCAGTAAATACTGCAGCTTTACCAGACATCGTTTTTATGTTGTTATTTTTCTTTATGGTTACAACAACTATGAGAGAAACTGATTTAAAGATAGAAAATCCAAGATTACCAACAGCAACAGAAGTTAAAAAGTTAGAGCATAAAAGCTTAGTGAGTACAATTTATGTAGGTAAATCAAATACTCCAGAAAAGCATGGTACTGGTTATAATAGAATTCAATTAAATGATAAAATTGCAAGTTCAGAAGATGTACCTGCTTTTATTATTAATGCAAGAACTAAAGTTTCTGAGGCAGAAGTACCTTTTATGACTACTTCTATTAAAGCTGATAGAGAATCTAATGTAGGTACTATTACAGATATTAGATTAAAACTTAGAGATGTAAATGCACTTAAAATAAGTTATTCTGCAGGTAAAGGAGAGTAATTTATAAGTAAACTATAAAAAAGGGATAATTCTTAAGAATTATCCCTTTTTTGTTTTTTAGTTTTTGTTTTTTAAAAACAGAAAATTGTATCTTTATAGTAAGTTATTATTGCTATGCATAAGATTTATATTGTTTTATTTACTTTTCTATTCAGTTCAGGTTTATGGGCTCAAAAAGATTCTTTACAATTAGGTGATAAGTATGCAGAAGATCAATTATATATTTCCCTTACTTACGGGCAACTAACTAATCAGCCTGCAGGTGTGCTTAAAAGTAATTTTTCTTATGCTTTTTCTACTGGTTTTATTAAAGATTTTATTCTAAATAAACGGGGTTCAGTTTCTATAGCAGGTGGTTTAGGTGTTAACTATAATTCTTTTAACCATAGCTTAAGGGTAGATGAGGTTAATGGCAATACTACAACGTTTAGTATAGACAATGCTATAACTTCTAATAGCTTTAATACTTTTAATTTAGAATTACCTTTAGAGTTAAGATGGCGCACATCTACAGCACAAAAGTTTAGTTTCTGGCGAATTTATACAGGTGTTAAACTGTTATATAACCTTAGCAATACGTTTTCTTTTGTAGATAGTAATGAAGCAGAGATTTCTTATAATAATGTAAGTGCTTATAATAATCTGCAGTTGGGTTTAACCTTATCTGCGGGTTATGACGCTTTTAATATACATGCCTTTTATGGATTATCTCCAATTTTTAAAGATGCCAATTTAAATGGAGTAGCAATTCATACAAAAATATTGCAATTTGGTCTAATTTATTATTTGTTATAAATAATGATAGACAGCAAACGGAGCGATAAAACCTATAAAATAGCCTAAATAAACTTCTATAGCAGTATGCGCTTTTAAGTGTAATCTTGCATTTCCTAATAATCCAGATAATAATAAGCTAGCTATAATAATACTATAGTACTGTTGATTATAAATAGATCCTATCAGTAGAAAAAACCCAGTAAAACAGCCTAATGAGAGTAAATGAAGGCTAGTTTTTATTTGTAGACTAAATAGTAAGTATACAACTACTAAGGCAATGCTAGTAGCGTAAAATAGGATTCCAATATCTATTAAGAAATAACTATTAATAATATTTTTACCCAATAAGTAAAAGACCACAATCATTATTAAAACAGGTATCTTTCGTTCTTTTATGGTTTTTGCGTTGAAACTTTTAATTAATTTTAAACGCTTAAAGAATATCAAAATTACTAATGGAATTAAATAAGTGAAAATAAAAATTAGACCAAGAAGTCTTAGTTTCTCGTTACTATTAAAAGGTGTTGGAATTAATAAGAAATAAAGCATTATACCTGCAGTAGGCACTACAATAGGATGAAAAATTATAGATATTGTTTTGTAAAATTTAAGCACTAAATTTCTTTTCTTAATCGGGCAACAGGTAAATCTAATTGCTCTCTATATTTGGCTACTGTTCTTCTGGCTATTGGATATCCTTTTTCTTTTAAAATTGCAGCTAATTTTTCGTCTGTAAGTGGTTTCTTTTTGTTTTCTTCGGCAACCACGTTTTCTAAGATTTTTTTAATTTCTCTGGTAGAAACGTCTTCTCCTTGATCATTTTTCATAGATTCAGAGAAGAATTCTTTTATTAGTTTTGTACCATAAGGTGTAGAAACAAATTTGCTATTGGCTACTCTAGAAACTGTAGAAATATCCATATTAATTTTATCTGCAATATCTTTTAGAATCATGGGTTTTAGCTTGCGCTCATCTCCCGTTAAAAAATATTCATATTGATAATGCATAATAGTATTCATGGTTACTAAAAGCGTTTGCTGACGCTGTTTAATAGCATCTATAAACCATTTAGCAGCATCTAATTTTTGCTTAATAAAGAATACGGCATCCTTTTGAGATTTTGTCTTTACAGTAGATTCTTGATAACCCTTTAACATGTTGTTGTATTCTCTAGAAACATGCAATTCTGGAGCGTTTCTAGAATTTAAAGTCAAGTCTAACTCGCCATCTATTAATTTAATAGAAAAATCGGGTACAATTTGCTCTGCTATTTTGTTATTCCCTGCATAAGAGCTTCCTGGTTTAGGGTTTAGTTTCCCAATTTCTGTATTTACTGCTTTCAGCTCGTTTTCAGAAATATGAAATTTTTCTTGTAATTTTTTGTAATGTTTTTTTACAAAATGATCAAAAGCGTTTTCTAAGATATCTATAGATAAACTTCTAATTTTATTTTCTTCTTTTGCCTTTAATTGTATAATTAAACACTCTTTTAAATCTCTTGCACCAACTCCTAAAGGATCTAAAGTATGTACTACCTTTTTAAGTATACCAACCACTTTTTCTTCGGTTGTAAAAACGTTTGCTGTAAAAGCAAGGTCGTCTACCAAATCTAAAATATCTCTTCTAATATAGCCACTATCATCTATACTACCTACCAAAAATTCTGCTATACTGCGCTCTTCTTCGTTTAAACGAAAAGTATTTAGTTGGTCCTTTAAAGATTGATGAAAACTTGTACCAGCTGCATAAGGCACATTTTTCTCTTCATCGTCGGCAGAATAGTTGTTGGCTTGCGTTTTGTAGGATGGTATTTCATCATCACTCAAGTATTCATCTATATTAATGTCTTCTGCCTCTATTTTTTCTGTACCAGCATCATCATATTCATCTGCTAAACTATCTTCAAAAGATTCTGGTTCTTCTTTACCTGTGTCTAATGCTGGGTTTTCTTCAATTTCTTGTTTTAAACGCTCTTCAAAAGCTTGTGTAGGTAACTGAATTAGCTTCATCAGCTGTATTTGCTGAGGAGATAATTTTTGAAGTAGTTTGTATTGTAAACTTTGTTTTAGCATGAAATTAAATGTACGAAATTTAGATTAAAATTCTGCGTTTTGAGGTGTTCTAGGAAAAGGAATTACGTCTCTAATATTACCCATTCCTGTAGTGAATTGCACCAACCTTTCAAAACCTAAGCCAAAACCAGAATGTACAGCTGTACCAAATTTACGCAAATCTAAGTACCACCACAATTCTTTTTCATCAATATCCATGGCTTTCATTTTTTCCACTAAAACATCATAACGTTCTTCACGTTGTGCGCCACCAACCATTTCTCCAATTCCTGGAAATAATACATCCATGGCTCTAACTGTTTTTCCATCATCATTTAAACGCATATAAAATGCTTTAATATCTGCTGGGTAATCAAATAAAATTACAGGACATTTAAAATGTTTTTCAACTAAATAACGTTCGTGTTCAGATTGTAAATCTACGCCCCATTCATTTACAGGAAACTGAAATTTTTTCTTTTTGTTGGGTTTAGAGTTTCTTAAAATATCAAAAGCTTCTGTGTAAGAAACGCGTTTAAAATTATTATCGGCCACAAACTTTAATTTTTCTAACAAGCTCAGATCACTTCTTTGCGCCTGTGGTTTGCTTTTTTCTTCTTGGGTAAAACGTTGATCTAAAAAAGCTAAATCGTCTTTACAGTTTTCTAAAACGTAATTTAAAACAGACTTTATAAAATCTTCTGCTAAATCCATATTGCCATCTAAATCCATAAAAGCAACTTCTGGCTCAATCATCCAAAACTCTGCTAAATGGCGTGTTGTATTTGAGTTTTCGGCTCTAAATGTTGGTCCAAAAGTGTATACTTTACCCAAAGCCATAGCATAGGTTTCTGCCTCTAATTGCCCAGAAACGGTTAAGTTGGTTTCTTTACCAAAAAAGTCTTTAGCGTAATCTATTTTACCATCTTCTGTAACGGGTGCTTTGTTGTCTTCAAAAGCAGTAACTCTAAACATTTCTCCTGCACCTTCTGCATCTGAACCGGTTACAATAGGTGTATTTACATAATTAAAGCCATTGTCTTGAAAGTATTTGTGTACTGCAAAAGATAATTTAGAACGTACGCGCATTACTGCACTAAACGTGTTAGTTCTAATACGTAAATGTGCATTTTCTCTTAAGAATTCAAAACTGTGTTTTTTAGGTTGAATAGGATATTCATCTGGATTAGAATCTCCAAGTATTTCTATTTCTGCTACTTTAACTTCTATAGCTTGCCCTTTTCCTTGGCTTTCTGCTAATGTACCTTTTATAGCAATTGCAGCACCTGTTGTTATTCTTTTTAAAGTTTCCTCTGCTGTGTTTTCAAAATCGATAACACATTGTATATTTTTAATGGTAGAACCATCATTTAAAGCAATAAAACGATTGCTTCTAAATGTTCTAACCCATCCTTTTAAATTTACTTCTTGTAATATTTTACCTGTTTCTAAAATTGCTGCAACGTTGTTGTTCATCATCATTTAAAAAAATAAAAATTTATAAAAAATAGTTGATTATAGTTTAAAACAAATATACTTTATTTGAAAGGAAATTATTCTTAAAAAAAGGAATATCTATATGTCTTAATTATATTGTAAAATGCTGCATACTAATTGAGTTTGGGCTTAAAAACTACTGTAGAGAAAAATATAGTTTAATACATAATACAAAAGAGAATCAAAGTTTAATGTTTATTCTCTTCTTCGTCATTTTTAGGAAATATAGCTATTTTAGGCTCTTTAAATACCTTTTTATTCGCAATTTTCTTTTCGAAAGTAAGCAGTAAAGATGGCAGTAAAAGCAAGTTAGAAACCATGGCTAAAAGCAAGGTTACAGAGACTAAACCACCTAAGGCAATTGTACCTCCAAAACTGGATAAGGTAAAGGTTAAAAACCCGAAAAATAACACAATAGAAGTGTAAAACATACTAACACCTGTTTCTCTTAAGGCAGCGTAAACAGAAGGTTTAATTTTCCATTTGTTGGCAATTAATTCTTGCCTATATTTGGCTAAAAAGTGAATGGTATCGTCTACAGAAATACCAAAAGCAATGCTAAATACTAAAATGGTAGATGGTTTTATAGGAATGTTTAAAAAACCCATTAAACCTGCTGTAATTAGTAAAGGTAATATGTTTGGTATTAAAGAAATTAGAATCATTTGTGGTGAGCGAAACATCCAGGCCATAAAAATGGCGATTAACAAAATGGCTAGTGATAAAGAAATAACTAAATTTTTAATTAAATAATTTGTTCCTTTTATAAAAACCAAGGCTTTACCTGTTATAGATACTTCAAACTTTTCTGATGGAAATTCTTTTGCAATAACCGTTTTTAAACGTTCCTGAATTACATCCATTTTATCTGTTCCAATGTCTTTCATAAATGTAGTTATGCGGGCATAACGTCCTGTAGAGTCTACAAAAGATTTTAGCATACCAGCATCACTATTAGAGTTTTTAGTGTAAGAAAAAATATAACTCTGCTCTTGATTTGTAGGCAACTGATAATATTTAGGATTTCCTTTATAATAAGCTTGCTTAGAGTATTTTACAATATTAGTTACAGAGATTGGTTTCGATAATTCTGGGAAACTTTCTATAGTTTCATTCAACTCCTCCATCTTTTTTAAGACAGAAAGTTTCATAACTCCTTTTTCTTTTTTGGTATCAATTAAAATTTCTAAGGGCATTATGCCTCCAAATTCTTTTTCAAAGAATTTAATATCTTTATAAAAACCAGCTTTTTTAGGCATGTCTTCTATTAAACTACCAGAAACTTTTATTTGATAAACACCAATAATACCTAAAATTATAACGATTACCGTAGCAAAATATACTCCAATTCTGTGGTTTCTCACCATTCTTTCCATCCAATCTACTACATTCTCAATCCATTTTTTTTCTAAATGATTCAAATGCTTTTTCTTAGGAAGTGGCATAAAACTGTAGATAATTGGAATAATTAACAATGCCAAAATAAAAATACTAATAATATTTACAGAGGCTAAAATTCCGAATTCTCTAAGTAAACTACTTTTTACAAAAACAAAAGTGGCAAAGCCAGAAGCTGTAGTAATATTTGTCATTAACGTAGCATTACCAATTTTTGCAATTACCCTTTGTAATGCTTTGGCTTGCATACCGTGTTTTTTTACTTCTTGTTGATATTTGTTAATAAGAAACACTGCATTAGGCACACCAATCACAATAATTAAAGGCGGAATTAAAGCAGATAAGACTGTGATTTCATAACGAAACCAGCCAATAAAACCAAAAGCCCAAGTAACACCAATCATTACCACTAAAAGCGTAATAAATGTGGCTCTAAAAGACCTAAAGAAAAAGAAAAAGATAATTGCTGTAATTAATAAAGCACCAACTACAAACAACATAATTTCGTCTTGTATGTTTTGTGCATTTAATGTTCTAATATAAGGCATACCAGAAACACGAACATCTAAACCTGTTTCTTTTTCAAATTGTTCTATAGTAGGTTTTAAATAGTTAAATATAAAATCTCTACGTTTTGGAGTGTTTACAATTTCTTTTTTAATGTAAATTGCAGTTTGTAAAGTACCCGTTTCTTTGTTGTAAAGTAAATTATCATAAAAAGGTAGTTTTGTAAAAAGCTCTTTTTTTATCGTATTTACTTCTGCTGCTGTAGTAGGGTTTTTCTCGTAAAGTGGTTCTAAAATGAATTTTCGTTGTTTTCTATCTGCTTTTAGTTTTTGTACGTCTGCAATAGAAACAGTAAAGTCAATTTCTTCTTTATTATTAAATTTTTCTACTAAATTATTCCAAGCATTAAATTTTTGTGGTGTAAAAACTGTAGTGTCTTTTATACCAAGAATTACTAGGTTGCCTTCTTCTCCAAAAATTTCTAAAAATTTGTTGTATTCTAAATTGGCTTCATGATCTTCTGGTAATAAATTAGCCTCAGAATAAGAGAATTGCATATACTTCATTTGTGTGGCTAACAAACCAGTAACTACTGCAATTAAAAATAAAACTAAAAAGCGATTTCTAAGAATTAAACCTGCTGCTTTTGGCCAGAAATTCATGTGTAAAAATTTGCGACAAAGGTAATTAAATTAGCAGGGTATTTCACAAAAAAAAGAGTGTTTTAAAAACACTCTTTTTTTAATTTTATAAATTAAAGAAGATTATATAGTCATAATTTCTTTTTCTTTAACGGCTAATTTTTCTTCTATGGTTTTTACAAACGTGTCTGTTAATTTCTGCACGTCATCTTCTGCAATTTTTTTCATATCGTCAGAAATATCTACTTTCTTAATATCGTTATTTGCATCTTTACGTGCGTTTCTTACACCTACTTTTGCATCTTCCGCTTCTGCTTTAGCTTGTTTAGCTAAACCTTTTCTGCGTTCTTCTGTTAAAGGTGGCACGTTTATCATAATTAAATCTCCATTATTCATTGGGTTTAGCCCTAAATTTGCTATTTGAATTGCTTTTTCAATTTCTTGTAGCATATTTTTTTCCCAAGGCTGAATACTTAAAGTTCTAGCATCTGGAGTATTTACATTGGCTACTTGCCCTAAAGGAGTTTGTGCGCCATAATAATCTACCATAACTGTGCTTAACATTGCAGGAGTTGCTCTACCTGCTCTAATAGAGACTAGTTCTTTTTCTAAATGTGCAATGGCTTTGTTCATTGCTTCTTTAGCAGTATCTAATATAAATTCAACTTCTTCGTTCATCTTAAAAATGTTTTGTGGTGCTCTTTTTACTTTCCCATTTACAAGAAAAGTATAAGAACATATTTACTTAAATATTATCAACAATAGTACCAATTTTTTCTCCAGAAACCAACCTTAACAGATTTCCATTGGTATTCATATCAAAAACAATAATTGGTAATTTATTTTCTTCACTTAATGTAAAGGCAGTCATATCCATTACTTTTAAGCCTTTAGAAATAACGTCTTTAAAAGAAATACTTTCAAATTTTATTGCATTTTTATCTTTTTCTGGATCTACATTGTAAATTCCGTTTACACGAGTACCTTTTAAAATAGCATCTGCATCTATTTCTATTGCTCTTAAAACTGCAGCTGTATCTGTTGTAAAGTAAGGGTTACCTGTTCCTGCACCAAAAATAACAACACGTCCTTTTTCTAGGTGACGAATAGCTTTTCTTTTAATATATGGTTCTGCAACTTCTTTAATTTCTAAGGCAGTTTGCAAGCGTGTATAAACACCTTCTTCTTCCAATGCGCTTTGCAATGCTAAACCATTTATACAAGTGGCTAACATTCCCATATGGTCTCCTTGTACACGGTCCATACCATTTGCAGCACCTGCAACACCTCTAAAAATATTTCCACCACCAATTACAATGGCAACTTCTATACCTTTTGCAACTACTTGTTTGATTTCTTTTGCATATTCTGCTAGTCTTTTAGGATCAATACCATATTGTCTATCACCCATTAAGGCTTCACCACTTAGTTTTAAAAGAATTCTTTTGTATTGCATAATTTATTTTAAGAGTTTGGCAAAATTACTGTTTCTTTTTTTGAAACACAAAAAAACCTCACAATTCTAAAAATAGAATGTGAGGCTTAAAATATTTAGATTCCTGCATTTGTACTGAACTTGATTCAGTATCTACAGGAATGACAAAATTGTCTTATCCTAAAGTAACTCTTTTAAAAGTAGAAACTTCTACATCACCATACGTTTTAACGTATTGTGCAACGTTTTTCTTTTCATCTTTAATAAAAGCTTGATCTAAAAGACACTGCTCTGTATCTAAGGTGGTGTTATCCGAAATAAATCTTTCCATTTTACCTGGTAAGATTCTGTCCCAGATTTGTTCTGGTTTACCTTCTGCTTTCAACTCTGCTTTTGCAGCTTCTTCAGCGTTAGCTAAAACTTCTGGAGTTAATTGAGACATAGAAATAAATTGAGGAACATTTTTTAATGTTTTTCCTAATCTACCTAACTCGATATTATCTTTTTCGATTACTGCAATTCTAGCTTCAGTTTCTGCAGCTACATAAGCAGGATCAAAATCTTTGTAAGATAAAATACTAGCACCCATAGAAGCAACTTGCATTGCAATATCTTTAGATAACTCATCTGCTTTATCAACTGCACTAGATAAACCTACTAAAGCAGCAATTTTACCAATGTGAGTATAAGCACCAACATAAGCAGCACTTACTTTTTCAAAAGCAGTAATTTCTAATTTTTCTCCAATAACACCAGTTTGTTCAACTAATTTATCAGCAACTGACATACCACCAAAATCTGCAGCTAAGAAATCTTCTTTGCTATCATAATTCAAAGCGATATCTGCAAATTCACCACCTAAAGCAACAAACTTTTCGTTTTTACCAACAAAGTCTGTTTCACAAGCTAATACTATTGCAACACCTTCTGTTTTTGCGTCGTTAATTCTAGTTACTGCAACACCTTCTGTAGATTCTCTATCAGCTCTTTTTGCAGCAATTTTCTGTCCTTTTTTACGTAAAACGTCTATTGCTTGATCAAAGTTACCTTCTGCCTCAACTAATGCCTTTTTACAGTCCATCATTCCAGCTCCAGTAGCTTCTCTTAATTTTTTAACATCAGCAGCACTTACTTTTACCATGTCACTTATATTTTTAAAGAAACGTAACGTTCCTAAATTGTTATTAAATTATTTTTTTTCTTCAGTAGCTTTTTCAGCAACTTCTGCTTTAACTTCTTCTTTTACAGGAGCAGCTTTAGCTTCTTTTGTTTTCTCTTTATCCGCTTTTCTGTCAGATAAACCTTCTGCGATAGCATCAGTAACAAAAGATAATACTTTGTCTATAGACTTAGAAGCATCATCATTTGCTGGTATTACAAAATCTACCTGTCTTGGGTCTGAGTTTGTATCTACCATTGCAAAAATTGGAATGTTTAATTTTTGCGCTTCTGCAACTGCAATGTGTTCTTTTTTAATGTCTATTACAAATAAAGCACCAGGTAAACGAGTCATATCAGAAATAGAACCTAAATTCTTTTCTAATTTTTCTCTCTGACGGTTAATTTGTAACTTTTCTCTTTTAGACAATGCGTCAAAAGATCCATCAGTCTTCATTCTATCAATTTGAGCCATTTTTTTAACAGCTTTTCTAATAGTAACAAAGTTAGTTAACATACCACCTGGCCATCTTTCTGTAATGAAAGGCATGTTTACAGCTTTCGCTTTTTCTGATACGATGTCTTTTGCTTGCTTTTTTGTTGCAACAAATAAAATTTTACGACCAGAGTTAGCAATCTTTTTTAAAGCTTCTGAAGTCTCTTCTATTTTTGCAGCAGTTTTATACAAATCGATGATGTGTACACCATTACGTTCTGTATAAATGTAAGGTGCCATGTTTGGATTCCACTTTCTTGTTAAGTGACCAAAATGTACACCACTGTCTAATAATTCTTGAATGTTTACGTTTGCCATTTTTTAAAATGTGTTTACTTTCTGTTTTTGAAATCAATAATTAAGTAGTCTTACGAGTCTTAATTATTTAGATACTAAACTGTTTAATATTAAAATAATGTAATAATAACAGTTCTCTATAAAGTTTAATAAATCTTGAAATACACTTCGACAAGCTCAGTGTGACTTTCAGAAAAATATTAACGCTTAGAGAATTGAAATTTCTTACGTGCTTTCTTCTGACCAAATTTCTTACGTTCAACCATTCTTGGGTCTCTCGTTAATAATCCTTCTGGTTTTAAGACTGCTCTATGGTCTGCATCTATAGCAACTAATGCTCTAGTAATTGCTAAGCGAATAGCTTCTGCTTGACCTGTAATACCACCACCATAAACATTAACTTTAATGTCATAAGACTCTAAGTTTTCTGTTAACATTAATGGCTGTTGTACTTTATATTGTAAAGTTCCTGTCGAAAAATAATCTTTGTAATCTTTCTTGTTTACAGTAATGTTACCTTTACCTTCATTTAAGTAAATACGAGCAACTGCTGTTTTTCTTCTACCTATTTTGTGAACTGTATCCATTGTTATATAAGATCGTTAAGGTTAATAGCTTTAGGCGATTGCCCATCTTGTTTGTGCTCTGTGCCTGCATATACATACAAGTTTCTAAACAAAGCGCTACCTAAAGTATTCTTTGGTAACATACCTTTTACTGCTTTTTCGATTAATCTTGTAGGATCTTTCTCAAACATTTCTGTTGCAGTTAATGATCTTTGTCCTCCTGGGTAACCTGTGTGACGAATGTAAGATTTGTCTCTCCACTTGTTTCCAGTTAGGTTAATTTTTTCTGCGTTGATAATAACCACGTTGTCTCCACAATCTACATGAGGAGTATAATTTGGCTTGTATTTACCTCTAATTAGTTTTGCAACTTTAGAAGCTAGACGACCCAACGTTTGACCGTCCGCATCAACTAAAACCCACTCCTTGTTTACGGTAGCGCTGTTTGCCGATACAGTTTTGTAACTTAATGTGTTCATAATTACACTTTTAGTTTTTGTTTATTAATAATTAATTTTTCCTTAAAAAAGGAGTGCAAATGTATAGCTTTTTATTTGATTGACAAATAGTGTTTTACAATAATTTCTTCATTAAAAATAATAGAGAAAATAAGAAAGCACGAATTAACATAACCTTAATAAAAAAGTAAACTACTTTTGTACCTTGTTTTCTTTGAAAAATTCATAAAAAAATAAGCTTTTACAATGAAATTTATACATTTTTCTCTGTTTTTAAGTATTTTCTTTGCATTAAATAGTGTTACTCAAGAGTTAACGGCTGTAGAAGATATCTTCATAGAAAAACGAATTTATACAACTAAAAAATTAAAGAAAACACCGATTATAGACGGTAGTATTAATGAAGACGCTTGGGAAGCTGTGTCATGGTCTTCAGACTTTGTAGAAAGAGTACCAGATGAAGGCACGCCACCTTTATATCAAACAAAATTTAAAATAATGTACGATGCTAAGTATTTGTACATTGCTATTCGTGCTTTTGATGGCGAGCCAGATTTAATAGAGAAAAGATTAAGTAGAAGAGATGGTTTTGCAGGAGATCGTGTAAACGTAATAATAGACAGTTACCATGATAAAAGAACTGCCTTTGTTTTTACAACAACTGCAGCAGGTGTTAAAGGTGAAGAATTTGTGTCTGAAAATGGTAATAATTGGGACGATAGTTGGAATCCTGTTTGGTACACAGATGCCAATGTAGATGACAAAGGCTGGACTGCAGAAATGAAAATTCCTTTTAGTCAATTAAGATTTGGGAAAGCGAAGGAACAAATTTGGGGTTTTAATATCAATAGAACTATTTTTAGAGTTCAAGAACGTTCTCTTTGGCAAAGAATACCCAATAATCAAGCTGGTTTTATTAGTGAAGCAGGTGAGTTGCATGGTTTGGTAGATTTGCCATCGCAAAAGCAATTAGAAATTCAACCTTACACGGTTTTACAATATGATAATTATCCAGCAGAAGCTGGAAACCCTTTTAGAACGGGTTCAGATTTTAAAGTAAATGTGGGTTTAGATGCTAAAATTGGTGTTACTAATGATTTAACTTTAGATTTAACTGTAAATCCAGATTTTGGTCAAGTAGAAGCAGACCCTGGAGCGATTGCATTAGACGGTTTTCAAATTTTCTTCAGAGAGCAAAGACCCTTTTTTGTAGAAAACAGAAATATTTTCGATTTTCAGTTTGCCAACGGACAAGACAATTTATTTTATAGTAGAAGAATTGGAGGAAGTCCCAATAGAAGAGCCAATTTAGAAGAAGGTGAATTTGCCAACGAACCTTTAAATTCTAGAATTTTAGGTGCGGCAAAATTTTCTGGAAAAACACAAGACGGTTGGTCTTTAGGTATTTTAGAAACGGTAACTGGCAATGAATTTGCAGAAATTAGAGAAGTAAATGGAGATACAAGAGAAGAAATTGTAGAACCTTTAACCAACTTTTTTGTGGCAAGAGCACAAAAAGATTTTAACGAAAGAAATTCTTTTTTAGGTGCAATTTTTACAGCAACCAACAGAAATTTAAATGGTAATTTTAACGAATTGCATAAGGCTGCTTATTCTGGTGGAATTGATTTTCAGCACAACTGGAAAAACAGAGATTACTTTTTAGATGGTAATGTAATTTTCAGTCATGTTTTGGGTAGTGCAGAAGCTATAGAAAGAACACAAAGATCTATAACACGTTTGTTTCAAAGACCTGGTGCAACACATGTTACTGTAGATCCTACTAGAACTTCATTATCTGGTTCTGGTGGTAGAATAGAATTGGGTAAAGCAGGAGGTGGAAATTGGCGTTACAATGGAGGTGTAATTTGGCGTTCTCCAGAGTTAGAGTTAAATGATGTTGGTTTTTTAAGAAATACAGACGAAGTAATACAATTTGCAAATGCCTCTTATTTGTGGCAAATTCCTACAGAAACGTATAGAAATGCAGGTGTAAATGCAGAGGAATTAACGGAATACGATTTTCAAGGGAATTTAAACAGACTGCGTTTTGAAGGTTCTGGAGATATTAATTGGATAGATAATTCAAGAACAAGAATTGGTTTTGGCGCTAATTTTAAACGATTTTCTAACTTTTTTTTAAGAGGTGGTCCAAGATGGAGACGTGCTAATAGTAGATACGTTTTTGCTTCTTTTGGTTCTGATAATAGCAAAATTTTTAGATATTCTTTAAACTATTTAAATGTACATTCAGACGAAAATGTATTGGGTAGAAATCGATACACAATAGGTTTGGCGTATCAACCTACAGATGCTTTCAATATTTCTTTTGAAAACGAATTTGAAGTCACTAAAGATAGATCTCAATATGTTACCGTTAGCAATTTTATGGGGAATAATAGATACATTTTAGGGAATATTAAAAATGATCAATTTACGTCTACATTAAGGTTTACTTACAGTATCAATCCAGATTTTTCTATTCAGTTTTATGGGTAACCTTTTATTTCTAGAGGAAGGTTTTCTAACTTCAATTTTGTGAATGAAGCCACTGCAGAAAAGTTTACAGATCGTGTAAATTTCTATGATGAAAATCAAATTCAGGAAATTACAAATACTTCTGGTCGTTCTATTTTTAGTGTTGATGAAAATAGAGATCAAATAGAAGATTACAGCTTTAATAATCCTAATTTTTCTTTTGCACAATTGCAAACCAATTTGGTTGTGCGTTGGGAATATATACCAGGCTCTGAGTTGTTTTTTGTTTGGGCAAGAGGTTCTGTTGGTAACAGAGATGCAGCAGATTCTTTAAGAGATGGTATTAGAGAACAGGTTTTGAATGCACCAGCAGAGGATACTTTTTTAATAAAAGCTACGTATAGATTTGTAAGGTAATATCTTTTTTCAATGCTTTTGTCGTTTCAAACAATAGATAGAAATCTTACAAGATTACAAACTTTATGTGAGCTACTTTATGCGACTTCTCATAAATTCGAAGTGACAAATTTTCTAGGATTACTGGCCTTTTAAACTTTTAACACTCGAATCCTGTCATTTCGACGTTAGGAGAAATCTCATAATTTTGGATTGTAATTCATACTCTTCTCTTAAGAAATGCAAATTGGTTTTTAAAATTTGAATATCATCATACAATGCAAAAGATTAAAAATATTTGATGTACTTGTGAGACTTCTCATAAATTCGAAGTGACACTTGAATAGAAGAATCCTAAAATTCTGGTGCAATTCTAAAACTCATTTTTTCTCTTGTTGATGGATGTAAAAAACAAATAAATTCTGCATGCAAATGTAGTCTATTTTGTTTTTTACCATACAAATCATCACCAATTATGGGCGAATTTAATCCGTTTTTGTGTGCAGCATGTACTCTTAATTGATGTGTTCTGCCTGTTATTGGATAAAAATAAATGCTGGTTTTGTTGTTTTTTCTTTCGATGACTTCGTAGTAGGTTTCTGCATTTTTACCATGTTCAAAACAAACGAGTTGTTTTGGTCTATCATCTAAATCTACGCGTAAAGGTAGTTTTATAGTGCCTTTTTCTTTGTTGATGTCGCCATCTAATAAAGCAACATAACGTTTTCTAACCGTTCTATTTATAAACTGACTTTGTAAAATCTTATTTGCTTCTTTGGTTTTGGTTAACACTAAAATACCAGAAGTAGACATATCTAAACGATGCACAATTAACGGGCCAGTTGCATTGGGGTATTTTTCTTTAATTCTAGAATATACAGAATCTGTCAATTCTTTTCCAGGAACTGATAAAAATTCAGCTGGCTTGTTCACTACAATTATGGCATCATCTTCAAAGATAATTTCTAATTCTAAATTTTCAGCAGCTTGTTGTAATAGTAAATTCTCATCCATTTTAATGCCTTTTAACATGTGATTTAAAATGGGTTTACATCTGCTTTGGCAAGCAGGATAATAGTTTTTGTGTTTTCTAATTGCTGAATTTGGCGAAATTCCCCACCAAAACTCTGCCATACAAATAGGCTTTAAATCGTTTAAAAAAGCAAACTGTAAAAGTTTTGGTGCAGCACATTCTCCAGCACCTGCAGGTGGTTTTATTTCAGGATTGTTAAAGATTTCAATTAATGCTTTAGATTCTTTTTGTTGATTTAGAAATTGAAACTTCTCAAATAACGTTTGTTGTAAATTCGCAGAAATTCTTTTGCGTTCACTTTTTAAGAAAGCAATTTTTTCTTCTAGATGGATGAGTTGTTTTTTGTCTTTAGCAATTTTATCGTCATAATAAGTAACCAATTCTTTATAAAAAAACTGGTCGTTAAAACTTTCTTGTTCTAATTTTTGAAGTAACAATGCAAACTCTTTTTTAGAAAGTGTATTTGAACCTTCTTTTTTTCTGAGTTTTCTATCTTTTTTAGCAACCTTCATTTTCTTGCGCTGAAATGCTAAATCTTCTTCAATAGCTTTGGTTAGTTTGTTAACCTTCTTTTTAAGTTTTAAATAATCAATATTACTTTCTAAGGATGCTAAATCTTCACTTAATTGCTCAATTTCAATTTCTCCCTTTCTATAGAAACTATTTTTACTTCTTAAATTAAAAACAGGTGGCACAAAATAATCAGGACAAGTTTCATCTGCTAATTTACCAGAAAAAGCGGCTAAAAACCCAAAATTATTATGGTTATCCTTAACCACTAAAACACCAAACATTTTACCAATAGCATTGGTTTTATCATCAAAAAAAACAAAATTGTGTTTAAAATCTTGCTGCTTTTCTAAATAATCTTGCAATTGTTTTGCTGCAATTTTTGCTAGTTGATGAGGTTGGTAGTAAAAAGGAAACGTAAAATTTTCTGGAGTTTTTATTCCAGAAAGATCAGTTGAAAAAGAATGCAATTGTTTCAATAAAAAGATATTAAGTAAAAAATACTAACTACTAAAAGTAGCTCTTTGCAAACGATCGTTTATCGATTTTCCTAAACCATCTTCTGCAAAACGCTCTGCAATAATTACATCTAAATTTAAATGGTCTAACGTATGCATGGTGTCGTATAATTTTGCAGCCGCTTCTTGTTTAGAGCCGTTTTTAGACAAAATAAATTCGGTAATATTTGTGTTGTTTGTGGATTTTTCAAAAACAATAACACCTATTTTTTTGCCAATATGTTTTGTAATTTCATTGGCAACATCATCAACCAAAAAAGTAGTAGTTTTTGGTGCGTAATGTCTTGCCAACATTCCAGGAGCATCTGGTTTGTCTTCTTTTTTGTTTTTCACTTCAATTTTGCCAATAACAACTTCAATATCTTCTAAAGCTAAAGCACCCAATCTGTAAATTATAGGTTTTTCACCTTCAAAACCAATTATGGTAGATTCTATTCCATTTTGGCAAGCACCACCATCTAAAACCATTTTAATATCGTTTTCAAAATAGTTTGCTACGTGTTTTGCTTTTGTAGGGCTAATACTCCCAAAGGGATTTGCACTTGGTGCAGCCAAAGGAAAAGGCAGTTGTTTTAATAATTCTAAAGTTACAGGATGATTAGGAACGCGAACTGCAACTGTATCTTTGCCAGCTGTAATTAAATCGGGTATATTTTTGTGTTTTTTTAAAACCAAAGTCATAGCACCTGGCCAAAAAGCTTTTGCCAATACTTTTGCTTTTTCTGGAATATGCGTTACAATTCCATCTAAACTTTCTATAGAAGGAATGTGCACAATTAAAGGATTAAAAAACGGACGTTTTTTAGTAGAAAAAATACTTTTTATGGCTTTTTCGCTAAAAATATTTCCTGCCAAACCATAAACGGTTTCAGTAGGAATTGCCACAACGTTTTCTTCGGTTAAAAGTGCAACTGCTTTTTGTATGTCTTTAGAAATAATGCTCATGATTCGGGCGCAAAATTACAATTAATTTAAAGAATTTTAAACAGATTGTATTTTATTCAATTTTAAATTTAAACTCATTTAAATAGCAGTTGCATAGGGCGCGAACAACAAATCTGTTGGTGTATCTAAATCATATAAATATTGATGTGCTTTAGTGTCTTTCACACAAAAAGGCGCTAAAAGGCGCAACATTTCTTTAAAACCGTTTAAAGTTAAAATGCAAAAAAAGGTTCTGTAGTCTTTGGTTAAAATTCCTTCATCTGTTTTAAATAAACCAAAAATTAAATTGTAATCTTCGGTATTTATAAAATCGATTTGAGACAAATCTAATTTCTGTTTTTGCTCAATAACTACATTCTGAATTAAATCTCTAAATTGTATGGCTTCTGCTTTATTAAAATCAAATAAGCGAACAATGTTTTCGTGTAAACCGTTGTAATTGTCTATGTAGTCTAATTCCATTTCGTTGGCTATTCTGAATCTGTAAATATTTTATGTAATTTTTCTTGTAGTAATTTTTTGTTCGGTAACTGGGTTTTGTATTCTGAAATCATAGTTGGTGATAGGCTTCTGCTTAAAGCATACTCAACAACTTCTTTGTCCTTATCCTTACAAAGTAAAATTCCTATACTTGGGTTTTCGTTATCTTTTCTAATATCTCTATCTAGCGCTTCTAGGTAAAAGTTGAGTTGCCCTAAATGTTCGGGTTTAAATTTATCGGTTTTAAGTTCGAAGGCAACTAAACATTGCAAACCACGATGGTAAAAAAGTAAGTCAATAAAAAAGTCGCTATTTCCAACTTGAATTTTATATTCTTTTCCAATAAATAGAAAGTCTTTACCTAATTCTAGAATAAAATCTTTCATTTGATTTACTAGAGCATTTTGTAAATCGCTTTCGCTATGCGTTTCCTTTATATTTAAAAATTCAAATACATAACTATCTTTAAAAGAGTTTAATACATTTTCATTAGATTCTCTCAACGTTGTTGAGGTTTTTAAGTTTCCAATTAAAGTTCTTTCAAAAAGACTTGCAGAGATTTGTCTTTCTAGCTCTCTAACACTATAGTTCTCTTTTTCAGAGATATTTAGGTAAAATTCTCTTTCTTCCTTTGTTTTACACCTAGAAAATATAGCTAAATTATGAGACCAACTTATTTGTCTCAATGCTGTGGAGAGTTTTGGAGTATTGTTGTAGGTTTCATAAAACTTCTTCATTCTCCAAATGTTTTTATCAGAGAATCCTTTTATTTCTGGCTCGTTTGTTTTTATATATTTTGCTAAATCTGCAACCACACCATCTCCCCACTCTGATTTTTCAATTTTTTGACTAACATATTTTCCAATATTCCAATATAGATTTATGAGTTCTGCATTTATAATTCTAATTGCACTAGCGCGAGATTGTTTAATTATTTTAACGATGTCTACAAAACGATTATCCATTATTTAAAATATTAAAAAGTAAAATTAAGTTGTGGTTTTTTGATGAAATCAAACAAACGTAGAATGTTTTCGTGTAAACCGTTGTAATTGTCTATGTAGTCTAACTGCATGTTTTTTTATTCTTTCACTTGTATTTACTTGTCATTTCGACCTTGTGGAGAAATCTCACACAACAAAAATAAAACAATTAAAACCAACATAGATTTTTCGGTTTCACTATCGTTTCACTCAAAATGACATACACCAAGGTAATTTCGTCCCTGTGTAAAAATCTCAAGAATGCAAATTTGCAATGTTTACATAATAGAGAATTTTAGGTTCCACTATCGTTTCTCTCAAAATGACATACGCCAAGGTAATTTTGTGCTTGTGTAAAAACCTCAAGAATGCAAATTTATAAAGTTTCCTTGTTAGAGATTTTTCGATTCCACTATCGTTTCACTCAAAATTACAATTTGTTTTGTTGTTGCTAATTTGTGGAGAAATCTAATGCGCCTCTAACCAATTTTGCCCAATTCCCATTTCAACATCTAAAGGCACGCTCATTTTAAAAGCGTTTTCCATTTCGTGCTTAATAATTGGTTTTATGGTTTCTAATTCGTCTTTATGCGCATCAAAAACCAATTCATCATGCACTTGCAGTAACATTTTAGATTTAAAATTTTCTGCTGTAAAACGTTTATGAATATTAATCATAGCTAATTTAATAATATCTGCAGCAGAACCTTGTATAGGTGCATTTACAGCATTACGTTCTGCACCAGACCTTACCATTGCATTTCTAGAATTAATGTCTTTTAAATACCTACGTCTGTTTAAAATGGTTTCTACATAACCATATTCTCTGGCAAATTCTACCTGTTTTGTCATGTATGCTTTCAACTTTGGGTAAGTTTCATAATAGGTGTCTATCAATTCTTTGGCTTCACCTCTAGATAAGTTGGTTTGGTTGCTTAACCCAAATGCAGAAACCCCATAAACAATACCAAAATTTACCGTTTTTGCATTGCTACGTTGCTCTCTAGTAACTTCTTCTAAAGGCACATTAAATACTTTTGCGGCGGTAGAAGCATGAATATCTTCACCGTTTTTAAAAGCATTAATCATATTTTCTTCTTCACTTACAGCTGCAATAATTCTTAATTCTATTTGGCTATAATCTGCTGCTAGTAACACATGATTTTCGTTTCTAGGCACAAACGCTTTTCTAACTTCTCTTCCTCTTTCTGTTCTAATTGGTATGTTTTGTAAATTCGGGTTGTTAGAGCTTAAACGGCCTGTTGCAGCAACAGCTTGCATGTATTGTGTATGCACTCTGCCCGTTTTTGGATTAATCTCATTAGGTAAAGCATCTACATAGGTGCTTTGCAGTTTTTTATACTGACGATATTCTTGAATATTTCTAATAATTTCGTGTTCTTTCGCTAAAGCGGATAAAATATCTTCTCCGGTTTTGTATTGCCCAGTTTTTGTCTTTTTTGGTTTTTTTACTAACTCTAATTTTTCAAAAAGAACAATTCCCAGTTGTTTTGGCGATGCAATATTAAATTCTTCACCAGCTTCATTATAAATACTTTTTTCTAGTCTGTTAATGTCTTCTGTGAGTGCTACAGAAAGTTGCTTTAGAAAATCGGTATTTAGATTAATCCCTTCAATTTCCATAGCCGTTAAAACGGATACTAAGGGCAACTCAATCTCATTAAATAATTTTGTAACGTTTCCAGATTCTAATTCTCTTGTAAATAATTGTTTCAATTGAAAGGTAATATCTGCGTCTTCTACTGCATATTCTGTTTGGTCTTTTATAGGAACAACACGCATAGAAAGTTGGTTTTTCCCTTTTTTACCAATCAATTCTGTTATAGAAACTGGTTGATAATTCAAATACGTTTCTGCTAAAATATCCATATTATGGCGCATATCTGGGTTAATCAAATAATGCGCAATCATGGTATCAAACAATTTTCCTTTTACTGGAATGTTGTAATTGGATAATACTTTAATATCGTACTTTAAATTATGTCCAATTTTTTCGATTTTAGATTCGAAGAAAGGTCTAAATTCTTCTAAAATAGCTAAGGTTTCTTCTTGGTTTTCTGGAAAAGAAACGTAGTAGCCTTTACCAATTTCAAAAGAAAAAGCAATACCAATTAATGCTACTTCTAAGGCTTTTAAACCGGTAGTTTCTGTATCAAAACAAACCGAAGTTTGTTGCATTAATTTCTGAATTAATAGTTTCCTAGAAAAAGGAGAATCTATATGTTGGTAAAAATGATCTGTATTTGCTATGGTTTTAAATCCGCTTGCAATTTCTGTTTCTGAAACATTACCAGCACCAGGAGCAGCAAATAAATCAAATTGACCTTCTGGGGCGTTTGTAGAAGACTTCTCGACTGCGCTCGAAGTGACATTTGGAGAATCTTCAACAGAATTTACTCTTGCTGCATTTTCTACTGCAAACGTTTTTAAGAAATTGGTTAATAAATTTCTGAATTCTAATTCGTTAAAAAGTTCGGTTACTTTTTCTGTGTTGGGTTGTTCTAGCTCAAAATCTTCAGCATTAAAAGTTACAGGCACATCTAGCATTATAGTGGCTAGTTTTTTAGAAAGTAAACCTAACTCGCCATTAGCTTCTAATTTTTCCTTCATTTTACCTTTTAGCTCATGTGTGTTTGCTAAAAGATTTTCCATAGAACCATAGGCTGCCAAAAACTTTTTTGCTGTTTTTTCTCCAACACCTGGTAAACCAGGAATGTTGTCTGCAGAATCGCCCATCATTCCTAAAAAGTCAATCACTTGTTCTGGCTTTTCTACACCAAACTTTTCTTGTACTTCTGGCACGCCCCAAATATCATAACCACCACCAAAACGTGGTTTGTACATAAAAATATTTTCAGAAACCAACTGTGCAAAATCTTTATCTGGTGTAACCATATAGGTTTTGTAGCCTTCTTTTTCTGCTTGCTTAGAAAGTGTACCAATAACATCATCTGCCTCAAAACCTTCTTTTACCATTATAGGAATATGCATGGCATTTAAAATCTCGTAAATGTAAGGCACTGCTAATTTTATAGCTTCTGGGGTTTCATCTCTATTGGCTTTGTAAGCTTCAAACATTTCTACTCTGTCTGTACTGCCACCTTTGTCAAAACAAACGGCTAATTTATCTGGTCTTTCACGTTTAATTACGTCTAAAAGCGAGTTCATAAACCCCATAATTGCAGAGGTATCTAAACCCTTAGAGTTTATTCTTGGGTTCTTTATAAAAGCATAATATCCTCTAAAAATTAATGCATAAGCATCTACTAAAAAAACTCTTTTTTGGTCTGACATTGTATTTTATGTTGAGATCGATAAAATTACGAAATATAACGTCCATATAAAAAAAAATGAGGAAATTTGAAACAAAGGAATCAAACCCAAATTGTATACTTTAATTATAAAAATTTTTTAAAAAATAGTAGTTGCTTTAATTCTAGTATTTTTAATAGGAGCAGGTGTTGCTGGTTTTGGGTGTATGGTAAAATAGTAAAAGTTGGTGTTTTGGAGATTGTTGCAAACAATTTTGAACAACAAGTGAAGCCTTTAAAAAACCAATTCTTAATAATGGTACACAATCTAGTTATGGTTTTGGATGGGTTATTTTAAATCCAGTTGCACATTCTCATGATTATGCTTGGTTAGGTGTAAGAACACTAATTATCAGAAATGAACAATTAAAAAATTGTTTGGTAATTCTTGATAATTCTTCTAGTTTGGCTATAAATAATATAAGTATAGAATTGGTAAAAGTTTTAAAATAAGAGACATACTAAAATTTTAAAGGCAATTATCAAATATGAAAAGCGCCTAATTTGAGTTCTTTTTTGTTAAAGTCTTCCAAAAATAAAATAGTTACGGGTTTATTAGAAGTAAATTTGTAAAAAACAAATTTTATGCCTCGTTGGTTAATTCCTTTATTGTTATTAATTGTACTTATTGTTGCAGTAGAATTTTACACATTTCAAGCTTTTAAAACCTTTTCTAAGAATAGATTTATTCGTTTTTCTTTTGTGGCGATAAGTATTGTAGTGTATCTCAACTTTTTTATCACTTTAATTACTTATGATAGAAGCAATGGGCAAACGCCACAATTTCAAATGGCTATGGGTTTGTTGCTTACCATTTCTATACCAAAATTGGTGGTTATTTTAGTGCTTTTTGGTGAAGATATTTACAGGGGAGTTTTAAAGTTGATAGCTGTAATAACAGGAGAAACAAAACCATTAGTAGGTAGAAGAAAGTTTATTTCGCAAATTGCTTTAGGTTTGGCAGCTATACCTTTTGCTAGTTTTATCTACGGCATTATACAAGGTAAATACAATTATAAAGTTATAAAATACCAGCTAAGTTTTAAAGATTTGCCAGATGCTTTTAATGGTTTTACAATTACGCAAATTTCAGACATACATTCAGGGAGTTTCACTAATAAAGAAAAAATACAATATGGAGTAGATTTAATTAATCAGCAAAAATCTGATGTGATTTTATTTACTGGAGATATTGTAAATAATAAAGCAGATGAAATGGACAATTGGTTGGATGTTTTTGACAAGTTAGAAGCGAAAGAAGGTAAATATTCTGTTTTAGGAAATCATGATTATGGAGATTATATGAATTGGAAGAACCCACAAGATAAAATAGATAATTTTCAGAAAGTAAAAGACATACATCAAAAAATTGGTTTCGATTTATTACTAGATGAACATAGATATTTAGAAAAAGACGGACAAAAAATTGCACTTTTAGGTGTAGAAAATTGGGGCAAAGGTTTTAATCAGGCTGGAGATTTGAAGCGAGCATCTTCTGGTGTGAATAAGGAAGATTTTAAAATATTAATGTCTCACGATCCTAGCCATTGGCAAGAAAAAGTAAAAAAAGATCCTTTAAATTACCAACTTACATTAAGTGGCCATACACATGGTTTGCAAATGGGTATAGAAATTCCGGGTTGGTTTAAATTTAGTCCTTCTCAGTTTGTGTACAAACAATGGGCAGGTTTGTATGAAGAAGCAGGTAGATATATAAATGTAAATCGTGGTTTTGGGTATCATGCATTTCCTGGTAGAGTAGGTATTTGGCCAGAAATTACAGTTATTGAGCTTAAAAAAAAATGATAATCAGGTTTTTAAATAAGAATTATTATCTTTACAACATAACCAAACTTTAGTTTTTAATGAATTCCCCATAAAAATTACAGTTTAAATGAAAAAATTTGGAGAGTTAATTAGTACACAAAAACCCGTTTTATTAGATTTTTATAAAGAGTTTGATGGTAAAAATGATAATCTTAAAATTTTAAGAAATCTTGCTGCCATTTTTGGGAGTAGGGCAAAGATTATTAAAATAGACATTTCTAAAAATGAGTTTTTAGCAGACGCTTTGGATATTAACACAAACCCCACTTTTATGATTTATAAAAATGGAGAAATGAAATGGCGTGAAACAGGGGTACAAGATGAAACTGCACTTATTAGTCTGCTCAACAAGTACATATAAAAAGACACCTTCTTTAAAGATATCGCCTTCTTGTAAGTGTTTTTTTAGGTATTAATACTCTTAAAAACATAACCTTTCTTGGAAAAGTAATCTAATACTTTAGGCAATACAAAGCGCAGTTTTTCTGAAGCTTTAATACTATCATGAAAAACAATAATACTACCGTTTTTTGTGTTTTTTAATACGTTTTTTAAGCACGTTTCTTTTGTTATGTTGGAGTCAAAATCTGCAGAAAGTACAGACCACATTATAATTTTGTAACCTTTTTTAATTAGTTGTTTTGCTTGCTTTGTTTTAATCTTACCATAAGGAGGTCTAAATAATTTTTGTGTGGTTGGGTTTTTGCTAAATTGTTGAATTGTTGCGTCACACTTTAAACAATTATCAATATAACCTTTAGTATTATTTGTCCAACCATTTACATGATTTTGAGTGTGATTGCCAATAACATGACCTTGTTCTATTAATTCTTTAAAAAGCTCTGGGTGATTTTTAATGTTTTTTCCAATACAAAAAAAAGTAGCTTTTGCATTGTGTTTTTTTAATTCTTGTAAAACAAATGGCGTAATTTGTGGAGTAGGACCATCATCAAAAGTTAAAAATATTTCTTTTTTTTCCATAGAAAAACGCCAAATATAATTAGAGAAAAATCTCATAATAATACTTGGCGTTTTTGGTAAATAAAATCTCAATTTATTCCTTTATAGGTTCAAATTCTGTAGGTATTTCTTCTTCCTCATCTGGCATTAAATCACTAAAAAGGTTAATGGTGGCCATAAATTCTTGTTGTATATTAGATACAAACTCCTTATCATTACTGCCGCTTTCTACTTGATCTATTAAATTTTTAAACATGTATAAAGAAGTATCTATTTCATCAAAAATCACTTCATTTTGTATGTCATCAAAAGTACTTAGCCACGCTAACTTTTCTTTAATTAAGCGCATTAAAGTATTTGTGGTTTGCTCTGCTTTTTCTACTTCACCTAGCTTGTAATACTTTTCTGGATAGCCTAAAGATAAACTGTAATGATCAAAATCTTCTATAGGCATTTTATCTAAAGATAAATCTAAAACTTCTATGGCTTTTATGGTGTCTCCTTCTTTTGAAAAAGCGTCAGACAAACGCATTAAACTATTTCTTAAAGAAATGGCATTTCTTTTGGTTTGTTCGTCTAAGTAAATTTCTCCACTATTTATATTTCTCCATTCTAATTTTTGAATGTTTGCATACATTTTTTGGGTATCTATTCTGCCAATATCAAACAAACTCACTTCTCTTGGTCTGCCATTTGCATCTAAATATTTGGCAGGTGTTCTAATAGGTACTAATTTAAATGCCAAACCGTCTAATTGCAGGTAGTCTTTTAACCAAATGTATTCTTCGTCTGCATTTGCACCACCTGTAAAGTAAATAGGCCTAACCCAATCATTATTTGCTAAAATATCTAGCATTAAAATTCGGTTTTTGGTTAAACCTCTATCAATAGTAATATCTATATAGGGTACAATTTTATCTGCATCTTCTGGTTTTACAACTCCGTTTTTTAATACATTTTCTTTGTTAACAGGAATCCTAATTTTATTTGCAGGTAATATTTTTTCTGGAATACCATTATCGTCTAAATCGTAAAAAGTACGTTTGTTATCACTTTCTATCCAACGCATAAAATCGCTAATAGAAATAACAGAATCTTTAGGCACTGCTTTTAATTCATCAAAATAATAAGCAACATCTAAACTACCATATTTGTACTTGTCATGCGTTAATTGTGATGGTATTGGAGGTGCATCATAAGTGGCACGTTTCATTTGATCTATGTACCAATCTGTTGCAAAAAGACTGGTGTTTACCAATTTTACATCGGTTCTAATACCTTCAACTTCTTGCATGTACCAAAGTGGGAAAGTATCATTATCTCCAATAGTAAACATAATGGCATTTTTGTCTGTGCTTTCTATATAAGCTTGTGCATTTAAACGTGTTGTATATCTTTCAGCTCTATCATGGTCGTCCCAATTTTCTGAAGCCATTAAAGTGGGTACTGCTAAAAGAGAAATTACACTTACTGCAATTGCTATGGTTTTTTTATTGGCGAAGTTTTTTAAATATTCATAAAGAGCAAGTACTCCAAAACCTATCCAAATTGCAAATATGTAAAAACTACCTACAACTGCATAATCTCTTTCTCTTGGCTCAAAAGGTTTAGGGTTGGTATAAAAAATAATTGCTGCTCCTGTAAACAGGAAGAAAAGTAAGAGCACAAAAAAGTTTTCTTTGTCCCATTTTATTTGAAAAAACAGACCAATTAGCCCTAAAATTAAGGGTAAAAAGTAGTATCTATTTCTTCCTTTATTTTCTAAAACCTGACTTGGTAATTGTTTTTGAGAACCCAAACGCAATTCATCTATAGCATCTATACCACTAATCCAATTTCCATTAAAAATGTCTAATCTACCTTGTATATCATTTTGTCTTCCTACAAAATTCCACATAAAATAACGCCCATACATGTAGCCAAACTGAAAGCTCATCATAAACTTAATGTTTTCTGCAAAAGTTGGTCTTCTTTTAGAATTGGCAGGAATACCAGCAATAGCCTTATACATTTTTTCTGAAGCAGGGTTTACCATTCTTGGAATAAAACCTTTGTGTTTGCTAGACCAATTTCTGTTTACATTTTTGTATTTGTTTACAATAACATATTTGCCGTTTTGTTTTTCATATTTTGGCTTATCATCTGTAAATGGTTCATCTGGATCTGTGGCATTATTGTAAGTGTTAGAGTAGTAGGTGTCGTAAAAAACGTTGGCATCACCATATTGTTCACGTTCATAATACGCTAATAGTTCTCTTGCACTAGAAGGGTTGTTCTCGTTTATTGTAGTGTTTGCGTTTGCTCTAATTGGTAGCATCATCCAAGAAGAGAAACCAATCATTATAAACAAAACAGATAAAATTAAAGTGTTTGCGTGTACCTTGTTTTTTTTGCGAGTTTGTTTTAAACCAAAGTAAAACAATGCAATTAAAATAAGCCCAGCAATTATAGAACCAGAATTGTAAGGTAAACCTACGGTGTTTATAAAAAATAACTCAGATGCACTAAAGAATTTTAAGGTAAACGGAAACAAAAACTTAAATACAAATGCCAATACAAAAACTGAAATTATAGTAGCTATTGCTGTAGTTTTAATATTGATGTTTTTATAAGTTTTAAAGAAATACAACATTACAATTGCAGGAATAACCAGTAAAGAAAGTATGTGTACACCAAAAGATAAACCTACTACAAAACTGATTAATATTAACCATTTGTTGCCTCTAGCACTAGTTATTTCGCTTTCCCATTTTAAGCCTAACCAAAATAATAAAGCCATTAAAAAAGAAGACATTGCGTATACTTCTCCTTCTACGGCGCTAAACCAAAAACTATCTGAAAATGTATAGGCTAAGGAACCTACAACGCTGCTGCCTAAAATAGCAATGGAAGAACCATCTGTTATTTTACCTGATTTTTTTGCTAGTTTTTCGCCCAAATTGCTAATAGTCCAAAACATAAATAATATGGTAAAAGCACTAGCTAAGGCAGACATGAAATTTACCATTTTAGCAATTTCAGAAACATCTGAAGTAAACATTGCAAAAAATGCACCTAGCATTTGAAAAAGAGGTGCTCCTGGAGGATGCCCAACTTGTAATTTAATAGCGGTTGCTATATATTCTCCCACATCCCAAGAACTTACTGTAGGTTCTATAGTTAAACCGTAAGTAATTAATGCAATAGCAAAAGTTAACCATCCTAAAATGATGTTCCACTTTTTAAAGTTGTCTGGTGTCATAAATAAACAAATAATGTGTGGCGAATTTAATAATAAATCTTAATAAAAGGTTGATTTAAGGTGCTATTGACTATAAATAGCTCACAAAACTTTGTTAAAGTCAAAATTTTTAAAAAAATGTTTGCAAGATTAAAAGAATAGATTAAATTTGCACCCGCATAAAAGCATTGGCCTATGGTGTAATTGGTAACACACCGGTTTTTGGTACCGACATTCAAGGTTCGAGTCCTTGTAGGCCAACTTTGAAACCTCGTAATCTTTTGATTATGAGGTTTTTGTTTTTTAAAGAAATTACGCTTATCGTTTCCAAGTACCTCCATAAGTATACAAAGGATTGTCTTTTTTTACTTTTACCAAGCAAGTTTTGCAAACAAACACCCAAGTTTTAGGGTTTTTGTGCTGTATGCGATACATGGTATCAAAAGCAGTATTACAAATTGCACAATCTTTGCTTCTTTTTTTCATTTGATTTGAAACGGTTTAAAATAGTTGATAAAGATAATAATTATTAAAAATTAATGGCACTACAAACCTCTAGGATCTCCTAAGATACTAACTTTCTTAGATTTTAAAACATTCATACTACAAAATCCAAATCGGTTGGTAATTTTACCATAACAAGCATAAATTCCCATTCCGTTTACGGGATATTGGTGTACAACATCTGTAAAATGAACTGCATCAAAATAATTACCTTCTGTATCTATAAAAGTGCTTAAACGCATGAGTTTACCTTGTGATGTTTTGTTGTAACGAGTGGTTACCAATTGCCCGTATAACAATACATTTTTATCTGCAAATTGCACCATTTCTTTTGCTTTTATATGCTTGCAAAACGTTTCTGAAACCAAAGAAAAATAATTATGAATAGTAAAGCCTAACAATTCCATTTCATCATAAATAATTTCTAACCAATGCGTTTGTAAATTAGGTAATGTAAATTTTTGACGTTGGATAGGAAATAACTTTTCTTGGTCGTGTCCTTTTTTATTTTTGGTTGCATTCAATCTAAAAGTAGCTTGCCATAACAAGTTTTTTTTAGGTTGATTTGTAAAGCGAAATGCATTAATACGTATTAAAATAGATAATTGTTCTATAGAAATTAAAATCCGATTTAGAAAATCTTCCAGAGAACTAAAAACTCCGTTTAATTGTCTTTCTGTTAAAATTCTTTGAATAACCAAAGCCTCTAAACTTTTTAAATAACCAAAACCCAGATAAATGGTTTTCCCCTTTACAATATTGGCATGATCGCTAGTGTTTATGCATGGCAACTCTACAATTGCACCACACATTTTTGCTTCATGTATATAATGTTCTGCACTATAAAATCCACCACCATTATTTAAAACTGCCACCATAAATTCTATTGGATAATAACATTTTAAGAACAAACTTTGGTAACTTTCTACGGCGTAAGATGCGGAATGTCCTTTGGCAAAAGCATAGCCTGCAAAGCTTTTAATCTGATTCCATACTTCAAAAATCAACTTATCTTTATATCCTTTTTTACGGCAATTGGCAACAAATTTGTGTTCTACGGCTTTAAATTCTGCCAAAGAACGGTACTTTCCACTCATTCCTCTTCGTAAAACATCTGCTTCACCCAAAGACAAATCTGCAAATTGATTGGCAACTTTTAAAACATCTTCTTGGTAGACCATAACACCATATGTTTCTGGCATAATTTTTAATAAAATAGGATGCGCTTCTTTTCGTTTTTCAGGAAACCGGTGTCTTTTTATAAATTCTTCTTTCATGCCAGAACCAGAAACACCGGGTCTAATTATAGAACTTGCAGCTACCAAACCTAAATAATCTTGAGTTTGCAGTTTTTGCATTAAGCCACGCATTGCTGGAGATTCTACATAATATGCGCCAATTGCACCACCTGTTTTTAAAAGGTTGTTAATATTTTTATCGTTTTTAAAACGCTCAACATCAGTAATATCAATTGCAGGTGCTTTAGGGTTGTTTTTTTTGATAATTTCTAAAGCATCTTTAATTTTTGCCAAACCTCGCTGGCCTAAAATATCAAACTTAAAAATACCCACATCATCTGCAATATTCATATCAAATTGAACGGTTGAAAAACCTTTTGGAGGTAAACTTGTTGCAGAAAAGTAATGAATAGGTTTGTCTAAAATTAAAATTCCTGCAGAATGTACACTCACATAATTGGGGAAACCTTCTATAAGTTTGCCATATTTTAACACCAACTGCGCCATAGAATCAAACTGATTTTTTGATGCCGTAATTTGTTGTGTATTTTCTGTTGATGAAAGGCTAAAAACACTGGTAGATTTTGGCGCAGAAGATTGGGTTTTCTTTTCTTTAATACCTTTGCTTAGTTTGTCTATTTCTTCTTTTGGCAAACCAAAAACTTTACCCAATTCTCTAACAACAGCTTTGTATTTAAAGGTAACATAGGTTGCCAATAACGCAACATTTTTAAACCGATTAAAAATATATTGTGTAACAGTATCTCTATCTTTCCAAGAAAAATCAATATCAAAATCTGGCGGAGAAGCTCTGTAAGGATTTATAAAACGCTCAAAATACAAATCTAATTCTATAGGATCTACATCTGTAATGCCAATAATATAAGCAACAATACTGTTGGCGCCACTTCCTCTTCCTACATGAAAAAAGTTGTTTTTTTTTGCATAAGAAACAATATCATAATTAATCAAAAAAAAGGAAACGAATTTTAAATCGATAATTACTTTGAGTTCTTTTTGAAGTCTGTCTTTTATTTTTTGCGTAATTACCTTGTAGCGTTTGTGAATTTTAGCATCGCAAAGTGCTACTAACTTTTTACAGTCTTCATTAAAACTATGGTAATACAATTGCTTATTTTGATTTTCTCTTTTTTCATCAAAATTAAAATGTATTTCGCATTGGGCTTGTATATTTTTGGTGTTGTTAATGCTATAAGGCATTTCTTTATAAACTTCTTCTAATTCTTTTGCTGTGTACATTACATCTGTTTTCAAACACTGTTCTGTAGCACATAATTTACTTAGCAATACATTTTTATCTATAGCACGTAACAAACGGTGTGCGTTAAAATCTTTTTTATTTCTGATGGTAACTTGCTGCTGTATTACAATTTTATCTTTTAAACGATTAAGGTGAGAAAACTTAAGTTTATGAACTTCAGCAACAGAAACACCAATAAATTCGTTTTTACAAAACGATGTAATCTCTAATTCTAAAACTTTTTCAAAAGGATAAATAACAAAAACATCTTCTAAAAAAGGAATTTTGTCTGGAAAATTAAGTTTTGACTCTAAATGATGTGATAAAAAAGTATTAATCTGCTGAAAACCATTATTATTTTTAGCAATAGCAACATATTCTTGTTTGTTTCCATTTCTAAAATCGACACCTAAAATAGGTTTAATATTGTATTTTTTTGATTGTTTTACAAAACGCATGCATGCAGATGTATTATTAATATCTGTTAAAGCAAGTGTTTTAACGCCATTTTTTACGGCAAGTTCTAACAATTCTGTTTCTGAAAACGTACCAAAACGTAAAGAATAATAAGTATGGCAATTTAAATACATTTAAAATATGGTTTGCAATAATTTTATTAAGAAGCATTGTAAAAAACAATTACTGTTTTCTGTGTGCCAAAACCAAAGGAGGTTCTCCACTAAACGGATTGCTAAATCTACCAATGGTTTTTGCGCCCATAGAAGTGGCTCGCATTACACTTAACTCGCCATATTTATTGCGAATAGTATCCATGGCATTATACAAATGCAACATTTGTTCAGTATCATCAAAAAGGTTAATTTGGTAATTTCCACTTACAATATCAGAAACCTTAACACCAACTAATCGTATTAATAAACGTCTGTTATATAACTTTTTAAAAAGTTCTAAAACCTTTGGTATAATAATATGATCTGCACTTGTGTATGGTATTTTAATCTGTTTGCTGTAGGTATTAAAATCTGCATATCTAATTTTTACACTAATTGTTCCTGTTAATTTATCGCCTTTTCTTAGCTGATAAGCTAAGTTTTCTGCCATTGCAAAAATGGTTTCCTTTAGTTTATTTACGTCTATGGTATCTCTATTATAAGTACGTTCTGTAGACAAAGATTTGCGTTCGTGAAAAGCAATAATTGGCGGATTATCAATACCATTGGCACGTTTCCAAATGGTTCTTCCATTGGCACCCAAAACGCTCATCATCATTTCTAAAGGCATTTCTTGTACTACTTTTACTTTATCTACACCTAAATTTCTAAGTATTTTGTATGTTTTTTCTCCTACGGATGGAATTTTACGTATAGATAAAGGCGCTAGAAAAGATTTCTCAAAACCCTGATCTATTTTTAATTGATTGTTAGGTTTGGCTTCTCCTGTAGCCACTTTAGAAACAATTTTATTTTGAGACAAGCCAAAAGAAATGGGCAAACCACTTTCTTTAATAATGCGCTGTCTTAATTCTGATGCATATTTGTAACTTCCAAAAAAAGCATCCATACCAGAAAGATCTGCATAAAATTCATCAATACTTGCTTTTTCAAAAACGGGTACTTTTTCTTTAATAATTTCTGTAACAATATTAGAAAATTTAGAGTACGTACCTGTGTTGCCTCTAATTACAGTAGCTTCTGGGCACAATCTTTTGGCTATTTTCATAGACATGCCAGAGTGTATACCAAAACGCCTAGTTTCATAACTACAAGCAGCAACAACACCTCTATCTCCTGTACCACCAACTAACAAAGGTTTTTTTTGCAACCTACTATCAATTAAACGCTCGCAGGAAACAAAAAAAGTATCTAAATCGAGATGTAATATATTTTTTTTCACGTTGTAAAATTAGCTACAAATTAATACATTTGTTGCTCAAAATTGTAGCATTATGATTAATTTATCAAAAAACATAAAACATTTAAGAAATCTCAAAAAGTTAACGCAAGAGGTTTTGGCAGAAGAATTAAAGGTAACAAGAAGTAGAATTAGCTCTTATGAAGAAAATAGATCTTCGCCTACAATTGAGTTTTTAATCGATTTTTCTAAATACTTTAAAATACCAATAGACATTATTGTTAAAAACGATTTAACCAAAGCTACCGATGTTTCTTTTATAGAAGTAGGTAACAAAAGAGTATTATTTCCTATTTCTGTAGATAGTGATAATGAAAATTTAATTGAAGTTGTACCTTCAAAAGCATCTGCAGGCTATTTATTAGGTTATGACGATCCTGAATATATAGAACAATTAGAAAAAATAAAACTCCCGTTTTTACCCACAGGAAAACACAGAGCTTTCCCTATAAAAGGAGATTCTATGTTGCCTATGAAAGATGGTTCTTACGTAGTTGCAGAATTTGTAGAAGACATTAAAAACGCAAAAAGCGGGCAATCTTATATTGTAATTACTAAAGATGATGGTATGACGTATAAACGGGTTTACAATCAAGTAGAAGAAAAGCAAACTTTTTTATTAAAACCAGACAATGCTGCTTACCAACCTTATGAAATTTCTGTTTCTGAGGTTTTAGAATTATGGCAATTTACCTGCAGCATTAACACACAAGAGTATGAAGAACACGAACTAAAAATTAGTAGCATTATACAAATGTTTAACGGTTTAGGTGTAGAGTTAGAAGCTTTAAAAAAGGCAATGCACTAGGTTTTTTGCTTGCTGTAATTTGTATGGAAATTAAAAACTTAAAGAATTACTAAATTTTTTAATAATAGATTCCATTCCTTTATAAACCTTTATTTTTATAGAAACAAAAAAACGTTTTTTGAAACTTATAAAATTCACAAAAAAAGGAATTTATTGCATACCAGGAAAGTTTTATTTAGATCCCTGGTATCCTGTAGATTATGCTGTTATTTCTCACGGTCATGCAGATCATTCAAGATGGGGAAATAAGCATTATTTATGTCAGAATGATTCTAAAGCCATTATAAAACACAGGTTAGGGCAAGATATTTCTATTGAAAGTTTGGCATATAATGAGCCAAAAAATATAAACGGAGTTCAAGTTTCATTTTTTCCTGCAGGTCATATTATTGGTTCAGCTCAAATTCGCTTAGAATACAAAGGCTATGTAGTTGTTTTTTCTGGTGATTATAAAACGCAATCAGATTTTTTAACCACACCTTTTGCCCCTGTAAAATGCCATACATTTATTACAGAAAGTACTTTTGGTTTGCCAGTTTACAAATGGAAAACAGAGCAAGAATTACAAACTGAAATTCAAGATTGGGTATTGCAAAATCAGCAAAATAATAGAACCAGTGTTTTTTTAGGCTATAGTTTAGGTAAAGCACAAAGAATGATGAGTTTGTTAGATGGAGTAGCTGATATTTATGTACACAATGCAATTAATCATTTAAATAATGCCATTACAAATTCTGGAATTGCGTTGCCCAAAACAACCTTACTAACGCCAGATTTTAAAAAGGCAGCTATTCAGAATAAAATCGTCATTTTACCACCAGCACTTTTAGGCTCTAAAATGTTAAAAAGAATACCAAATGCAGCTACTGCAATTTGCTCTGGTTGGATGCATATTCGTGGCAACAGACGTTGGAAAGGTGTAGATGCAGGTTTTGCTGTTAGCGATCATGCAGATTGGGATGGACTTTTACAAGCCGTAAAAGCCACAGAAGCCGAAAAAGTGTATGTAACACATGGTTCACAAGCCGTTTTTTCTAAATATTTGAATGAAATTGGCATAGAAGCACACGAACTAAAAACAGAGTTTGGTGATGATGAAATGACGAAAGAAGGTGAAGGTAAAAAAGAAACTGCATAACGTATGAAAGACTTTTCTAACTTAATTAGCGCCATAGAAATCACCAATAAAACCAATGCCAAAATAGAAGCTTTGGTTAATTATTTTAAAACAGCACCAAACAAAGATAAACTGTGGTTAATTGCTTTATTTACAGGAAAAAGACCAAGCAGACCCGTAAAATCTAATCTAATGAAAAGTTGGGTAATGGAGATTACCAAACTCCCTGAATGGTTGTTTTTAGAAAGTTACAGTTCTGTAGGAGATTTAGGAGAAACCATTGCACTTTTGTTACCAAATCCAGAAAATACAATAGAAAAACCACTACATGTTTGGATTGAGGAACTCATCAACCTAAAACCAAAAACAGACGAAGAAAAAAAAGCGTACGTTTTAGAGGCTTGGAATGGTTTGCAAGCGCAAGAAAGATTAATTTTTAATAAATTAATTGGCGGAAATTTTAGAATTGGTGTTTCTAAAAAAACTTTGGTAAATGCTTTGGCAAAATTATCGGGTATAGATGCCAATCAGCTTATGCACAGTATTATTGGTAATTGGACGCCAAATTCCATTTCTTTTGAAGATTTACTGAATGGGACACATATAAATTACGATAATTCTAAACCTTATCCGTTTTGTTTGGCCTATGCTTTAGAAAAAGAATTACCAGATTTAGGAGCTGAAAACGATTGGCAAGTAGAGTACAAATGGGATGGAATTCGCGGACAAATCATCAAAAGAAAAGAAGAGGTTTTTATTTGGAGTAGAGGTGAAGAGTTGGTTACACAGCAGTTTCCAGAATTGGTAGCAGCCATTGCCCAATTAAAAGGCGATTTTGTAATTGATGGCGAAATTTTAGCCATAAAAGACAGTGCAGTTTTACTTTTTAACGATTTGCAAAAACGTTTGAACAGAAAAAATGTAACCAAGAAACTGCTAGAAGAAGTACCTGTTGGTTTTTACGTTTATGATATTTTAGAGCTAAACACCATAGATTTACGCGAGTTTTCTATGGAAGAAAGACGCCGTAAATTAGAAGAATTATTTCAACAAGAGACAGACGAATTGTTACAACTTTCAGAAGTGATAAATTTTAAAAACTGGAACGAATTAGACGCACTAAGAAACGAAGCCAGAAGTTTTAATTCTGAAGGTTTAATGTTGAAGAAAAAAACGTCTTTATATCACGTAGGAAGAAAAAAAGGCGAGTGGTGGAAATGGAAAGTAGATCCTTTAACCATTGATGTGGTAATGATTTACGCTCAAAAAGGAAGTGGAAGAAGAAGTTCTAAATACACAGATTATACCTTTGCTGTTAAAAACGAAGACAAATTGGTAACAGTTGCCAAAGCCTATTCTGGTTTAACCGATAAAGAAATTACAGAGGTTTCTAAATGGGTAAATAAAAATGCAATCGAAAAATTTGGGCCAGTAAGAACTGTAAAGCCAGAATTGGTTTTCGAAATTGCTTTTGAAGGCATTGCCTACAGCAAAAGACACAAAAGCGGTGTTGCCTTACGTTTTCCAAGAATTAAACGCTGGCGACAAGACAAAACCGTAAAAGATATAGATACTATTGAGAGTGTAAAAGCGTTGATTGATGCTAATTAAGTGGGCAGTTTTCAGTTGGCAGTCTTCAGTTTTCAGTAGGCAGTTTAAAAATGAGGATAAATAATAATGAGTTAACAGTGAAAATAAAATATAATTAACGATTGTCATTTCGAAATGAGCCTTTTTATGCGATTGAGAAATCTCATAATTATATTTTAAAAATTATGAGATTTCTCCTATCGTCGAAATGATACTAAAAACCAACAACGAAACACAAAAAACCAACAAACAAAACCCAAACAATCCACAACAGTAAGAGTCCCTTCCCTTTGGGAAGGTTAGGATGGGAAAACACTTTTAATGAGCAACTTCAAACAAACCCAAGGCTATAAAATCATCCAAAATTGGATGGAAGAAAAAGGGCAAACGCCCTTTAGTTTTCAGGCGCAAACTTGGGAACGTTACCACAATAATTTTAGTGGAATGGTGGTGGCGCCAACAGGTTTTGGAAAAACATTTTCAGTTTTTTTAGCAGTGGTTATCGATTATTTAAATCAACCTGAAAAATACAAAAAGGGCTTAAAATTAATTTGGATTAGTCCTTTGCGTTCTTTGGCAAAAGATTTGGCAAAAGCAATGGCAACTGCTGTAGAAGAAATAGGTTTAGATTGGGAAGTGGCTGTTAGAAATGGAGATACACCAACCAACATCCGCAGAAAACAAGAACGTTTAATGCCAGATGTTTTGCTAACTACTCCAGAAACCTTGCACTTGTTATTTTCTCAAAAAAGAAACTCGCGTTGGTTTAAAAACGTAAACTGTATTGCAGTAGATGAGTGGCACGAATTGTTAGGTTCTAAAAGAGGTGTTTTAACTGAAATTGCTATTGCAAGAATCAGAAATTTATCAGCTAAAACAAGAATTTGGGGAATTTCTGCAACCATTGGCAATTTAGAAGAAGCCAAAAATGTGCTGATTCCTTATGATGTAAAAACAACCATGATTCGTGCCAAAGAAAAGAAGAAAATTAATATTACTTCTTTATTGCCAGATCAAGTGGAAGAGTTGTCTTGGGCAGGTCATTTAGGAAAAACAATGAGCTCTAAAATTATTCCTATAATTTATGAAAATACAACCACTTTAATTTTTACAAATACTAGAAATCAGAGTGAATTATGGTATCAAATTCTCATTGAAGAAGAACCAGATTTAATTGGGCAAATTGCCATTCATCATGGTTCTATAGACAAAGTACAGCGTAATTTTATAGAAGATGCCATTTCTAACGGTTTGTTAAAAGCTGTAGTTTGCACATCTTCTCTAGATTTGGGTGTCGATTTTAAACCTGTAGATTGCGTTATTCAAATTGGTTCTGCAAAAGGAATTGCACGCTTTATGCAAAGAGCAGGTAGAAGTGGGCATTCGCCTTTTGAAACCTCTAAAATGTACGCAGTTCCCACACATTCTTTACAATTGATAGAAGTTGCAGCCGTAAAAGAAGCCGTAAAACAACATCAAATAGAGTCTAGAACGCCAATGGTGTTAACCTATGATGTTTTGGTGCAGTTTCTAGTAACTTTAGCCGTTGGCGAAGGTTTTAAAACTGATGAAACTTTTGAAATGTTGCAAGAAATTCATGCGTTTCATTATCTCACTTTAGAGGAATTCAATTGGTGTATTCATTTTATCACCAAAGGTGGAAAAACGTTGCATGCTTATGAAGAATTTCATAAAGTAGTTTTAGATGAAGAAGATGGTTTGTACAAGGTAAAAAGCAGGCGAATTGCAATGATGCACAGAATGAACATTGGCGTTATTGTAAGTGAAGTAATGCTCTATGTAAAATTCTTTTCTGGCGGTTATATTGGCATGATTGAAGAGTTTTTTATATCTAAATTAAAAAAAGGAGATGCTTTTATTTTAGGCGGAAGAGTTTTAGAAGTAAAACAAATAAAAGACATGACTGTTTTGGTAAAACGAAGCAAAAAAAAGAAAGCGATTACACCAAGTTGGTTAGGTGGTAGATTGCCTTTAACGTCTTATTTAACTCATTTTTTAAGGTTGAAGTTAAGTGACGCTTTAACACCAAATAATAGAGAAAAAGAGTTGAAATTTTTACATCCTTTATTAAAAAGGCAAGAACGAAATTCACACATTCCAAAACACGATGAATTTCTGGTAGAAATGATAGAAACCAAAGAAGGTTTTCATTTGTTTGCGTATCCTTTTGAAGGAAGATTGGTGCACGAAATTATGGCCTCTTTAATTGCGTATAGAATTAGTCAAATTAAAAAGTTAACCTTTACAATTGCCATGAATGATTATGGTTTTGAGTTGTTAAGCGATCAAGAAATTCCCTTAAATGAAGGAAATATTACAGCGATTTTCTCAAAAGAAAATTTAATAAAAGACGTTACAGCAAGTATAAATGCTAGTGAAATGGCATCAAGAAAATTTAGAGATATTGCAGTGGTTGCAGGTTTGGTAATTCAAACACAACCAGGAAATAAAAAAACGAGCAAAAGTTTACAATCTTCCTCAGGTTTAATATTTAGAGTTTTAAATGACCATGAACCCAATAATTTATTGTTGAAACAAGCCTATAATGAAGTGTTTGATTACGAGCTAGAAAAAGTACGTTTGCAAGAAGCATTTCAACGGATTTCTGAGAGTAAAATCATTTTGAAAAAAGCCAATAATTTTACACCTTTGAGCTTTCCTTTAAAAGTAGATAGTTTAAGAGGAACCATGTCTAACGAAGATTTAAGTAAGCGAATAGAACGCATACAAAAGCAAGCGTTAAAAGCCTAAAAAAATGCAACCTTTAACTATAGTTACTAAAGAAATTACAGTAAAAAACGAAATTTTACAAGTTACTAATCAGCGTGTTTTGTATTGGGAAACCCAAAAAAGTTTAATTTTAAGTGATTTGCATATTGGTAAAGCTGCTCATTTTCAAAAAAGCGGAATTCCAATTCCTAAAAGCGTTTTAACAACAGATTTAGAACGATTAAAACAATTAATCATCCATTTTAAAGCAGAAAATTTAATTATTGTGGGCGATTTATTTCACGCAGGGTACAACAAAGATTTAGACGAATTTAAAACATGGTTGCAACAATTTAATAACCTAAAATTGCAATTGGTAAAAGGAAACCACGATCGTTTATCTAATACTATTTACGAGAAGTTTCATATTGAAGTTTTTCCTTCACAATTAAGCATTAACAATTTAAAATTTGTGCACGATGCTGTTGAAGAAAATGAAGAAGTTTTTACTATTTCTGGACACATTCATCCAGGAGTTTTTATAAAAGGAAGAGGAAAACAACGAATTAAATTACCCTGTTTTCAGATGAGTAAAAATCAGTTAATTTTACCTGCTTTTAGTTTGTTTACGGGTTTAAATACAAGAAATTTGTTGGCAAATTGTAAAAATTTCGCGTTTACAGATGATGGTGTTTTTGTGGTTTAGTTTGTCATTCCTGCGAAGGCAGGAATCCAAAGTATGCTAATTATAGATTTTTGCTTGAACAGGAATGACACGCACTCTAAAAGAAGTCATAAGTTTATTAAAAGACTTTTTTAAGCATCAAAAAAAAGACCTTACAGGTTTTGAAAACTTGTAAGGTCTGAGAATTTTAGTTTATATATTATTTCGAATAATAGTGAGAAATCTCACAAGAATTATAAAACGTTGTGTGAGCTAGGTTATGTGACTTCTCATAAATTCGAAGTGACAAATGTTGAAGGTTACAAATAATTTTAAGTTTTAAAACCCTTTACACTCGAATTCTGTCATTTAGACTTTATGGAGAAATCTTATAGTTTTTAGATTATAATGGTGAGATTTCTCGATTCCACTCCATTTCACTCGAAATGACAATCGTACTTTTTATTTATTATTCCTTCAGCAAAAAAGCTTTCAAATCTTCATAAGAACTTGCTTTTATAGCAACTTTCTTGTTGTCAATTACTTTTTGAATTTGTGGTGGAATGGCAACTGTTACTGGCAAAGTTTCTTCAACTACATCTAAAAACTTTACAGGATGTGCAGTTTCTAAAAACACACCATATTCGTTTTCGTTTAAGTTGTATTCTTCCAATCCTAAATAACCTACAGCTCCATGAGGATCTGCAACATAACCAGAATTTTTATAGATTTCTTTCATTTTTACACGCGTAGCATCATCAGAAAAACTAAACGAAGAAAACGTACTTTTTAAAGTTTCTAAATCGTTATTAAACAATTCTCTAATTCTAATAAAATTACTTGGGTTACCAACATCCATTGCATTAGAAATAGTTGCTTTTGATTTTTTTGGTGTGTATATACCATCTTTTAAGAAATTAGGAACTGTATCATTTACATTCGTAGAAGCTACAAAGTGCTTTACAGGTAAACCTAGTTTTTGTGCCATAATTCCTGCACAAATATTACCAAAATTTCCACTTGGTACAGAAAATACAATTTCTTTATTCAGTTTTTTTAGTTGCTTGTATGCAAAGAAAAAATAGAACATTTGTGGCAACCAACGTGCAACATTAATAGAATTTGCAGAGGTTAAGGTTTTGGTGATTTCTTCATCTAAAAAAGCAGTTTTTACCATGTCTTGGCAATCGTCAAAAACACCATCTACTTCTAAAGCAGTAATATTTTGCCCTAAAGTAGTCAATTGTTTTTCTTGAATATCACTTACTTTTCCTGATGGATATAAAATAACCACATTAATGCCTTTTGCGCCTAAAAATCCGTTTGCAACAGCACCACCAGTATCTCCAGAAGTGGCTACTAAAACCGTAACTTCCTCTTTATTTCCTTGGTTAAAATATTCTAAACATTGTGCCATAAATTTAGCACCAACATCTTTAAAAGCCATTGTTGGGCCATGGAATAACTCTAAAGAACCAATATTTTCTGATACAGAAACTACAGGAAAATCAAAAGAAAGTGTGTTTGCAATAATGTCTTTTAATTTTTCTGTCGGTATTTCATTACCTACAAATTGTTTTATGGCTTCATAAGCAATTTCATTGTTAGAATAATTCTCTATATTTTCAATAAAATCTTTAGATAAAGGTGTAATATTTTCTGGGAAATAAATTCCTCTATCTTTTGCCAAACCTTCTACAACTGCATTTTTAAAAGTTGTTTTTGGCGATTTATGGTGTAAACTGTAGTAGTTCATATTATATACTTTAATCCCATCCTAACCTTCCCAAAGGGAAGGGACTCTTACTCTTATAAAGAGCTTTGTCTTGGACTTTATTTTATGTTATTATAATTTTTTAGAATTAGGTTTTTAGTTTTTAGTTGATGAGCATACCAACAACCAAAAACTAATAACCAACAACTATTCTAATATTTTCATTCCTGCTGCATTTACTTTAGAAGTAAATAGGGTGAAATCTATGTTTGTTTTTTTATACGTTTCGTTTATGGCGTTGTATACGTTTTCTGTATTTTCTTTTCCTTCGCACAAGGCATAAATAGTTGGGCCAGAACCAGAAATTCCTGCACCTAAAGCACCTGCTTTTATGGCACTGTTTTTCACTTCGTCAAAAAACGGAATTAAAGCTTTTCTGGCAGGCTCTGCAACCAAATCTACCAAAGAATTACTTATTAATTGGTAATTATCTGTATACAAACCACTAACCAAACCACCTACATTTGCCCATTGTGTAATGGCATTTTTTAGCGGAATTTCAGTTGGTAAAACTGCTCTAGCGTCTTTTGTTTTTATTTCCACTTGTGGATGAATGGCTACAACTCTTAACTCTTTAGGAACTGGTAATTTAATAATTTCTAAAGGCTCGTAACTTCTAACCAATACAAAACCACCGTAAATTGCTGCAGCAACATTGTCTGCAATTGGTGTTCCACAAGCTACTTGTTCGCCAAACATGGCAAATTTGGTTAATTCTAGTTCAGAATACTTATGCTCTAAAAACTTATTTGCACCAAAAGCAGCACCAGCAGCACTTGCAGCAGAGCTTCCTAAACCACTTCCAGGAGAAAACCCTTTATGAATGGTTAATGCAATACCAAAATCTGCATTGGCGTCTTGTAACATTTTTTTTACTACAGCACTTGCAGCATTTTCATCAACATTATAAGTTAAATCAGCACCTGTAATATTTGTTATTTTTACTCCTTTTGCTGCTGTTTTTGTAAATGTCATTTCATCGCCAATTTCATCTACGGCAAAACCCATAGAATCAAACCCACAAGAAACATTAGCAACAGTTGCTGGAGAAAATATTTTTAAATAATCCATTTTTATTAGTTCTCAGTCTGCAGTATTCAGTAGGCGGTCAGTTTTTTACTGATTACTGCCAACTGAATACTGCCAACTTATTTATTAGCAATTCTAATCACATCAGCAAAAATACCAGAAGCAGTTACATCTGCGCCAGCACCAGCACCTTTAATAATTAGTGGGTTTTCTGGGTATCTGTCTGTAAAAAATAAAACAATATTATCACTTCCTTCTAAATTGTAAAATGGATGATCTGAGGCAATGTGTTGCAAGCCAACATTTGCTTTTCCATCTACAAATTCAGCAACATATTTTAGCCTGCAATTTTTGTCATTTGCGTCTTTAAATATTTGTTGAAAATGCACTTCGTTTTTAGTTAAAGAAGCATAAAAATCATCATTATTAGTTGTGCTTAAACTTTCTTCCGTTAAAAAAGAATTGTTGGCAATGTCTTCTAATTCTAATTGATAACCACTTTCTCTAGCTAAAATTAAAATTTTTCTAGCAACATCTACACCACTTAAATCTATTTTAGGATCTGGTTCTGTAAAACCTTCTTTTTGTGCTTGTGCAACAACATTATGAAAAGTTGATTTTTCATTAAAATTATTAAACACAAAATTTAAACTACCAGACAAAACTGCCTGAATTTTATGCACTCTATCACCAGAATTTATTAAATTTTTAAGCGTATCAATTATTGGTAAACCTGCACCAACATTCGTTTCAAATAAGAAATCTGCATTGTATTTTCTAGAAACTTCTTTTAAGGTTTTATAATTGTCATAATTAGAAGCACAAGCAATTTTATTACAGGTAACTACAGAAATGCTATCTCTTAAATATTTCTCATAAACCTCAGAAACTGCCTGATTTGCTGTGTTGTCTATAAATACACTATTTCTATGGTTTGCTTTTTTAACCTCGTTATAAAAATTATCTAAACTTGTTGGTTCTCCATTTTCTAAGGCTTCTTTCCAATTTTTTAAATCGATACCAGAATTGTTAAAAACCATTTTTCTAGAATTAGAAAGACCAATTACTCTAATTTTAAGTTTTAAGTTTTTCTTTAAAAAGCTTTTTTGTTGCTCTAATTGCGCTAAAAAGCGTTCGCCAACATTACCTACACCTGTTACAAACAGATTTAACTGTTTTGTTTTTTCTTCAAAAAACTGCTCGTGTAATGTGTTTAAAGCTTTTTTTGCATCGTATTTGTTAATTACTGCAGAAATATTTTTTTCTGAAGAACCTTGTGCAATTGCCCTAACATTTACATTGTTTTTACCCAAAGCGCTAAACATTTGTCCGCTTAAACCTTGGTAATTTTTCATGCTTTCTCCAACTACAGCAATAATTGCCAAATTGTTTTCTACATGAATGGGTTGTATTTTTTTACGATCTATTTCTATACTAAAAGTTTCGTTTAATAACTCTTGTGCTTTTAAAGCATCGTTTTCATAAACACCAACGCAAATAGAGTGTTCAGAAGACGCTTGGGTTATAAAAACTACATTTATTTTGGCTACTGAAAGTGTAGCAAATAATCGTTTAGAAAAACCAGGAATTCCAATCATTCCTCCACCTTCTAAAGTGATTAAGCTAATGTCTTCTATATGAGATATTCCTTTAACTTCGTTGCCGTTTTTAGGATTTTTACAAATTAATGTACCTACATTTTCTGGTTCAAAAGTGTTTTTAATACGAATAGGAATTTCTTTTCTTAAAGCTGGCTGAATTGTTGGCGGATATAAAACTTTTGCACCAAAGTGCGATAATTCCATTGCTTCTTCATAAGAAATCTCTGAAATGGCATAAGCCTGTTTTACAACTCTAGGATTTGCAGTAAACATGCCAGGCACGTCTGTCCAGATTTGTAATTCGTTAGTGTTTAAAGCTGCTGCATAAATAGCTGCAGAAAAATCAGAGCCACCTCTACCTAAAGTAGTGGTTTCTCCTTTATCGTTTGCAGAAATAAAACCACCTAAAAGGGTAACTTGATGTTTGTTTTCTTTAAAAAACGCCTCAATATTTTTGTTAGAACGCTCAAAGTTTACTTGTGCGTTTAGAAAATCGTCATTGGTAATAATTAACTCCCTACTCTCTTTATGTGTAGCATCTAAAGTTTCATTCGCTGCGTTTGCAATAATATAAGACGATAATCTTTCGCCAAAACTAGAAATTTTAGCCAATGTTTTGTCAGACAATTCTTGTAATAAAAAAACGCCTTCGTAAATAGAATATAAGTTATCAAAGAGGCTAGTTACTTTATCTATAACAGTTGTTTTGTTGTTTGGAATTAAATCTTCCACAATTTGGTTGTGTAAATCTTCAACTTCTGAAAGGTTCTCTTTTGCTTTTTTAACATCACTTAAGGCTAAACTTGCTCCTGCTAAAAGATTGTTAGTGGTTTTACCAAATGCTGAAACTACAACTGCAACTTTTTCTTTTTGAGATGCCTTTGCAACAATTGCCAATACTTTTTTTATGTTTTCTGAGTTTGCGACAGATGAACCGCCGAATTTTAATACTTTCATTTTGTATAATGTAAAATAATGAAAATTAATGTTTTATGAGTTTTATTTCGATTTTATCGAAATAAATGTAACCTGAGTTTGTATAATAATTGCGAAACCCCTAAAGGGTAATGGTAGTAGAAGTGCGTGTAATATTTCCCATAGGAATAGTAACTACAGTAGTAGTTTGAAAATTTTTTATGTTTATTTTTGAAATATCCACAAAGCAAAAATAATGGTATTAATTAAAACAACTTTAGGTATTAAAGATTTTTTTCAGGTTTGGGTTAATTAATATGAATTTAATAATATAAAGCATCTTAAATATAAAAAATTTATTTTTTAGGTATTTTATTTAAATTTCCTATAATGTCTAAAAAGCAAGCGTTTTAAGGATTTGTACATTTTTAAGAAACTTATTTTGTGTTTGTGTACGTTTTGAGAAGCTAATTTTAAGTTGTATGCGATAAGGGTAATAGTCCTATATTTTTGTTAAATATGATGAATTAATTACAAAATAACGATATTTTTATAAATAAAATTTAAATGATTTATGAGTGTATTAGAACAAGTTTTAGATAAGTTAATGACTACTTATAGAGAAAAGGTGCCAAGTGTTTCTATAATTAATAAGGCATTAATAGCAAAAGGTGTTATTGCAGTACCAGAAGATATTGAAAATGATCATATTGCTTTTCGTACAATGGGTGTTGCTCATTTAGGCATACAATCTTTAGAGAAAATTTTTCTGCATTATGGTTATAAAGCAGAAGATCATTATGTTTTTGAAAAGAAAAAACTAAAAGCGCGTTGGTATGCTCCGCCAGAAAATAAATTTCCTAGAATATTTATTAGCGAACTTAAAGTAGCAGAGCTTTCTGAGGCAACGCAACAAATTATTAAATCTTACACTAATGAAGTTAAGGCTGACCCTGTAGATGATCTCAATTTGAATGATGCAAATGCTGTAGGACAATTCTTGCATTCTCCTTTATGGAGAACTCCCTTATCCGCTGATTATAAAAGTTTACTTGCAGAAAGTGAATATGCTGCTTGGGTAATTTATAATCGATATTATTTAAATCATTATACTATAAATGTAGATAATTTACCTGAAGGTTATAATAACTTAAAAGATTTTAATACTTTTTTAGTGGATATAGGGGTTGTTTTAAGTGATGCAGGCGGAATTATAAAAGAAAGTAAAGACGGGTTGTTATTGCAATCTTCAACTGTATCAGAATTGTGTAATGCTACTTTTTCAGCAGGAGATCAATTTGAAATAGCTGGAAGTTATGTAGAATTTGCAGAAAGAAGAGTGTTACCTGAATTTAGTCATTTACCTAAAAATGAAATTAAAAGAATATATAGAAGAGAAGGTTTTGAAGCAGCAAATGCAGACAAAATTTTTGAAAGTACCTATACAAGTCAAACTAAAAACAACAAACTAAAATGATAAAAAAAATAGTAACCTTAGGTTTAGGAAAAGTAGGTACTTTAGTTGGTGTTTTATTAAGTGAAAAATATGAGGTAACAGGTGTAGATCTTAAAAAGCCACATTATGATTTTGAGATGCCTTTTAAGGTTCTTGAAGGAGATGTTACAGACGCATCTTTTATGACAAAATTGATTGCTGACCATGATGCTGTAGTATCTGCACTTCCCTATTTTTTGAATAAAGAAATTGCAAAAATAGCACACGAAAAAGGTGTGCATTATTTTGATTTAACAGAAGATGTAATCACAACAAATTACATAAGAGACTTAGCAAAAACAGCCACAGCAGCAATGGCACCACAATGTGGTTTGGCTCCTGGTGTTATTGGTATTATTGGTGCACATTTAGCCAACGATTTTACTAAATTAAGAGATATTGAACTAAGAGTTGGTGCCTTGCCAAAATACCCAAATGGCACGCTAGCTTATTCTTTTACTTGGTCTCCAGAAGGTGTGGTTAATGAGTATATAAATGATGCTGAAGCCATACATAATGGTAAAAGAAAAATGGTAACTTCTTTAGATAGCATAGAATATATTAATATTGAAGGAAAAGAATTTGAGGCGTTTACAACCTCTGGAGGTTTAGGCACTATGTGTGAAACTTACGAAGGTAAATTAGACACTTTAAATTATAAAAGTATTAGATATCCTGGCCATGGTAAGCTTATGAAATTTTTAATACATGAGCTTATTTTAAAGGATGATAAAAAAGCACTTACAGAAATTTTAAAGAACGCAAAACCACCTGTAGAAGAAGATGTTGTTTATGTTTATGCTGTAGTAGAAGGCTGGAAAGGAGAAAAATTAGCTAGAAATGAGTTTTACAAAGCCTATTCTCCAAGATCCATTAAAGGGGAAAAATGGAGAGCTATTTCTTGGACAACAGCAGCGTCTATAGCAGCAGTTATAGAAATGGTAGATCAAGGCACACTGCCATCTAAAGGATTTATAAAGCAAGAAGAAATTCCTTTTGATAAGTTTTTAGAAACAACGTTTGGTAGTTTTTACAGATAATTCGTTTAAACTAAATAAAGAAAAATTTTATTTCCTTTATTTAGTGTTCGTCGTTCTTTTTTTTCTGAAATTAAAAGTAATTATTTAATTCTGAGTCTATTTTTTTCTTTTATAATCTCAGCAATAGGTTTGTTTTGTATTTTACTCTCTAACCAAGACAAAATGTCTAAGTATAAAAATGCTCTTTTTTCATAAGGATGATTTTCGAAAACTTTTAATTTGGCATGAATTTTTTTGAATTCATTCTTAATTTCATGCGGAAAAACATCATTTAAATCTTTAATAGAAGTTAAAAATACTTTTTGTACCTCTTGTAAATTTTCCATTTTTAAAAGGTACTTATAGGTTTCTACAAATTGTCTTTCTAAATCATAATCTAAACCACACTCATAATGCGCAATTAAATTTAAAATACGTGCAAAACATTGTAAATCTTCTGCAGCACTAATGTTTTTTGAACGAATAATTTTCTGTAAATAAGCTATACAAAGCTTGTTTTTACCCATTCCAAAATACAAACAAGCAATTTTATAGTATAATAAAACTACATAATGATTGTCTAGTCTGTTCTTAAATTTGTCAATCTTATCATTAATAATACCTACTAAATATTCTCCTTTTTCAAAATTTCCTTTTAAAAAGTGAAGGTGTAACTTGTTAGAATACAAATACAAGAAAATTAACAATTCTGTATTGGTATTCATTGGTATTAATTTCTGATCAATCTCCTTCTCAAAATGAGTTAATTCTTGCGTAAAAACAGTTAAGTTTTTTACTAAAAAAGAGGCTTCTAAAAAGTAATTTTTAGATTTTAAATAAAATACAGGGTGTAAATTGATGAGTTTTGAATTGTCAAAAAGGTCTACACATTTTTTTGCGTATTTGTAACTCAATAAAAAATCTTGCACCAAAAAACTATGCCATAAATGCGCCTTATTTAGCCACAAACGCTCTCTAAAACCCAATTCTGTATAATTGTATTTTGGCATTCTATCACTAAAATAGGTGTTTACAAACTGCAACTCGTCTTCATTTTTAACATAACCATTTTGTAACAAGTGGCTGTATAGTTGTAATGATAAGTTAGAAAGTTTACTAGCAATTACATTATGCTGACTTAGTTTTTTTGCCTGTATAGATAGTTGGTCTGCTCTATTGCTTAGACTTCTGGTGATGTATTGCGTTTCTATTACTTTTTCTAATTCTACAATTTCGTAAGCAATATTTTTTTCTTCATTTTCTAAAGCCATGTTTTTGGCTTTGTCTAATAGCTTTAAACTTTGTTTATACAGTCCTTTTTGGTACAAAACTGTTGCAAAATCTAATTGTTCACGTATTTGAATTCGTACATTTTTATGAGCAGGATTTAAACGTAAACTAATTAATATTTGCTTGTATAAATGTGCTTTTAAATTAGAGAGTTGCTGTTTAGAAACAATACCTGTTCCAATAATAACCTTTTCGTCGTAAGCTTTTAGTTTTTCTAAAAACTTAAATAAGGAGAAAAATTTAGCATCAACATTGCCACCTAATCTACCTACATAAAGGTTAAATTGACGCTTTTCAGATTTGGTTAAAGATTTAATTAAAACAAAAAGAGCGTCATTTTGTTGATTGGCTGATGTAACATATTTACTCATAAAATACTGATAATAAAATACTTATATTTTCTATTAGGTTATTAGAAATCGTATGGTTTTGTAAAAATAACTAAATAATATTATCTATTTATATAGATTTGATTAATAATAAGATAATCTTTAAATATTATGCAAGATAATAAAGTGCAAATTTTTGATACTACACTAAGAGATGGCGAGCAGGTTCCTGGTTGTAAGTTAGATACTAAGCAAAAATTAGTAATTGCAGAAAGATTAGATGTATTAGGTGTAAATGTAATAGAAGCCGGTTTTCCTGTTTCTAGCCCTGGTGATTTTAATTCAGTTTCAGAAATTGCAAAAATTGTAAAAAATGCGACGGTTTGTGGTTTAACAAGAGCTGTAGAAAATGATATTAAGGTTGCTGCAGAGGCACTAAAATTTGCAAATCACCCCAGAATTCATACAGGTATTGGTACAAGTGATTCTCATATTAAGTTTAAATTTAATTCTACTAGAGAGGCAGTTATAGAAAGAGCAGTAAAAGCTGTTTCTTATGCAAAAACTTTTGTAGAAGATGTAGAGTTTTACGCAGAAGATGCAGGTAGAACAGATAATGAGTTTTTAGCTAGAGTTTGTGAAGCTGTAATAAAAGCAGGCGCAACTGTTTTAAACATTCCAGATACCACTGGTTATTGTTTGCCAGAAGAATATGGCGCTAAAATTAAATATTTACGTGATAATGTTAAAGGAGTAGAAAATGTAACACTTTCTTGCCACTGTCATAATGATTTAGGTATGGCAACTGCCAATTCAATTTCTGGAGTAATTAATGGTGCAAGACAAATAGAGTGTACTATTAATGGTATTGGAGAACGTGCAGGAAACACAGCTTTGGAAGAAGTAGTTATGGTACTAAAACAGCATCCTTACTTAAATTTAGAGACTTCTATAAATACCAAACTACTGTATGATACTTCTATAATGGTTAGAGAAAGTATGGGTATGCCTGTGCAGCCAAACAAAGCAATTGTAGGTGCCAATGCTTTTGCGCATAGTTCTGGTATCCATCAAGATGGCGTTATAAAAAACAGAGAAACTTATGAAATTATGGATCCTGAAGACGTTGGCGTTACAGAGAGTGCTATTGTTTTAACCGCAAGAAGTGGTAGAGCAGCATTGGCTTATAGGGCAAAAAAGATTGGTTACGAGTTAACCAAGGTGCAATTAGATACTGCTTACACCTCTTTTTTAAATACAGCAGATAAGCAGAAGGAAGTTAAAGATAAAGATATACATGCAATTATGGCAGAGGTAAATAAAATCTCTAAAATTGCAATGTTGTAAAATAAGATCAATCAGAGTACATTAAACCTATAATGGGTTATTTATTAAAGTTAAATATCCTCTTAGGTTGCTATACAAATGGTGCAACACAATGAAATATACAATTGCCGTACTTCCTGGAGATGGGATTGGTCCTGAAGTAACCAATCAAGCAAAAAAAGCGCTAGATGCAGTAGCAGAGGCGTATGACCATATTTTTTTATACAAAGAAGCACAAATAGGCGCTGTCTCAATTGAAGGTTCTGGAAATCCATTACCAGAGAAAACAATAGAAATTTGTAAAAATGCAGATGCCATTTTGTTTGGTGCTATTGGTGATGTAAAATATGATGAGGATCCTACATTAAGAATAAGACCAGAGCAAGGATTGTTAAAGTTAAGAAAAGAATTAGATCTTTTTTGTAATATAAACCCATCAAAAGCTTATGATCAGTTAATTAAAAACTCTCCTTTAAAAAGAGAAATTATTAAAGGAACAGATATTGTTATTTATAGAGAGCTAAGTGGTGGTAGTTATTCAGGTAAAAAAGAATTGAGCAAAGATGGTACAGTAGCATCTGATGTTTCTGTTTATTCTGTAGCACAAATATCTAGAATTACACATTTGGCTTTTAAAGCAGCGCAAACAAGAAGAAAAAAGGTGACTTTAATAGATAAGTCTAACGTTTTAGAAACTTCTCGTTTATGGAGAAAAACCGTTAAAGAAATTGCAAAGTCTTATAAAAAGGTTAAGGTAGAATATTTGTTTGCAGACAATGCTGCAAAAGAGCTCATCTTAATGCCTAAGAAGTTCGATATTATTTTAACAGATAATTTATATGGTGATTTGTTATCGGATGAAGCTGCTGTAATTACAGGTTCAATAGGTATGTTGGCTTCATGTTGTATTGGAGAAGAGCATGCTCTGTTTACTCCTGTTCATGGTACATATCCTAAAGCAGTTGGTAAAGATATTGCAAATCCATTAGCTTCTATTTTATCTGCAGCTTTAATGTTAGAACATTTAGGTTTGTTAGATGAGGCAGAGGCAATACAGAAAGCTGTAGAAAAATCTTTAGATTTGGGCATTACTACGCAAGATTTAAAAGGTAAAAATAAATATGCAGCTTCTACTTCTAAAGTAGGTGATTTTATAGCGGATTATATTTTAAATCAAGAAGATAGTAACATGAATTTTATTAACATTCATGCAGGGCAAAGTACAATTATTTAAAAGTAAAGGTTAATTTATAGATTTTTAAAGAAGTAATGGAGCATTAAATGTTCAGTAAAAATATAAAATTTTTGTATCAATAAATGAATTGTAATAGCGCACATATTAGTTCCGTTTTAAAAGTCATCGTAATTTTTACGAAATGATTTAGGAAGGGTTTTGCGAAATATTTAAAAAGAACCTTCCTATTATTGGAAGGTTTTTTTATTAAATTATTTTAAGCATTGGATATCATAATTAATTAGGTTTAAATAACTGTAAATAAATAAGTTAATTGTTTTAGTGAGTACCTGAATTTAAAGAATAGTATTGCGTTTTATGCAAAGAAATTAGAGAAATAGAATAATTTCGTCAATAATTTTAAGATTTTGATAAATGGAATTAAATAAACATAGCAAAAGGTTAACACAAGACCAATCTCAACCAGCTTCTCAGGCCATGTTGTATGCAGCAGGATTAACAGATGATGACATGCGAAAAGCGCAAATTGGTATAGCTAGCACAGGTTATGATGGTAACCCATGTAATATGCACTTAAACCGTTTAAAAGATGAAGTTAAAGTAGAGTGTAACATTGCAGACATGGTAGGTTTAGGGTTTAATACTATTGGTGTTTCAGACGGTATTTCTATGGGAACTTCTGGTATGAACTACTCTTTAGTATCTAGAGATATTATTGCAGATTCTATGGAAACTGTAATGAACGCCCAAAGTTATGATGCTTTAATAGCAATTGTTGGATGTGATAAAAATATGCCAGGTTCTATTATTGCCATGTTGCGTTTAAATAGACCTTCTATAATGATGTATGGAGGCTCTACAGCGTCAGGAAAATACAAAGGAAAAAAATTAAATATTGTATCTGCTTTTGAAGCTTTAGGACAAAAAGTTGCTGGAGAAATAGATGAAGCAGAATATAAAGAAATTATTAAAAGAGCTATACCAGGAGCTGGGGCTTGTGGTGGTATGTATACTGCAAACACAATGGCATCTGCAATAGAATGTATGGGTTTTGCACTGCCTTATAACTCATCAATTCCGGCAGAAAACCCTAATAAATTATCTGAGGCAGAAAGAACAGCAAGAGCCATAAAAAACTTGTTAGAACTAGATTTAAAGCCAAAAGATATTATTTCTAAAAAGTCTTTAGAAAATGCGGTTACTTTAGTAAACGCTTTAGGTGGTTCTACAAACGCAGTACTGCATTTTTTAGCCATTGCACACGCTGCAGATATCGATTTTACCTTGGATGATTTTCAAAGAGTTTCTGATAAAACTCCTTTAATTGGTGATTTAAAACCGTCTGGAAAATATCTAATGGAAGACGTTCATGGTATTGGAGGTATTCCTGCAATTATGAAATATTTACTAGAAAACGGATATTTACATGGAGATTGTATGACGGTTACAGGTAAAACCTTAGCAGAAAACTTGGCAGATATAGAAGCTATGGAGTTTGAAGAACAAGACATTATTTATCAAAAGGAAAACGCTTTAAAGAAATCTGGGAATTTACAGATTTTATACGGTAATCTTGCAGAGGAGGGTGCTGTAGCCAAAATTTCTGGTAATGAAGGTTTGTTGTTTGAAGGAAAAGCCGTTGTTTATAATGGGGAACAAGCTGCCAATACAGGTATTTCTAATGGAGAAGTAGAAAAAGGAGATGTAGTTGTCATTAGATATGTAGGACCAAAAGGAGGACCAGGGATGCCAGAAATGTTAAAGCCAACTTCTTTAATTATGGGAGCAGGTTTGGGTAAATCTGTGGCATTAATTACAGATGGTAGATTCTCTGGCGGAACACACGGTTTTGTAGTGGGTCATATTACACCAGAAGCAATTAGTGGTGGTGCAATTGGTTTAATAGAAACTGGAGATAAAATTAGAATTAGTGCAGAAGACAATTCTATTAACGTTTTAATTTCTGACGAGGAATTAGCAGAAAGAAAAGCAAAATGGATTGCTCCAGAACCCAAGCATAAAAAAGGAATTTTGTATAAATACGCAAAAACAGTAGCCTCAGCATCTAAAGGTTGTGTTACCGATTTGTAAAAAACTTTTTAAGTTTTTTCTACTGAAGTTTTTTCAGTGGGAGAATTTTAGAAAGTAAATTAAATAGACTAAAGACAAAAGAAGAAAGATAAAAGACAATAGACATAAGCCAAGAAAGTTTTAATTCTTCTGTCTCCAATCCTTCATTTAAAATTAAAAACATGGAAACACAAACCATAAAATCAACAGAAAATACTACCAAGATTACAGAGCGTATTTCTGGTAGTGAGGCAATTGTTAAATGTTTAATTGAAGAAGAAGTAAAGATAATTTACGGTTATCCTGGTGGAGCAATTATGCCTGTTTATGATGAATTGTATAAGTATCAGAATGAAATTCATCATGTATTAACACGTCATGAGCAAGGAGCTACACATTCTGCACAAGGTTTCGCTAGAATTTCTGGTAAAGTGGGTGTTGCTATTGCAACTTCTGGTCCTGGAGCAACTAATTTAATTACAGGTATTGCAGATGCTCAAATAGATTCTACACCAATGGTGTGCATTACAGGGCAAGTACCCTCGCATTTGTTGGGAAGTGATGCTTTTCAAGAAACTGATATTGTTGGTATTTCTACACCGGTAACAAAATGGAATTGCCAAGTAACCAAAGCAGCAGATATACCTGCAGCAATAGCTAAAGCATTTTATATTGCAAAAAGTGGCAGACCTGGTCCTGTATTGGTAGATATTACAAAAGATGCTCAATTTGAAGAATTTGACTTTTCTTACGAAAAATGCACAAAAATTAGAAGTTATAATCCCATTCCAAAAACAGATATAGAGGCTGTAAAAGAAGCTGCAAAATTAATTAATAGTGCTAAAAAACCATTTATTATCTGGGGACAAGGTGTTATTTTAAGTGAAGCAGAAAAAGAATTAATTGCTTTAGTAGAAAAAGCAGGTATTCCTGCAGCATGGACAATTTTAGGAGCCTCTGCAATACCAACTTCACATCCTTTAAACGTTGGTATGTTGGGTATGCATGGTAATTATGCGCCAAATAAATTGACTAATGAATGTGATGTTTTAATTGCCATTGGTATGCGTTTTGATGACAGGGTTACTGGCGATTTAAATAAATACGCAAAGCAAGCTAAAGTTATTCATTTTGAAATAGATCCTGCAGAGGTTAGTAAAAATGTAAAAGCAGACATTGCAGTTTTAGGAGATGCAAAGACTAGTTTAACTGCTATTTTACCTTTAATTCAAGAGAACTCTCACACAGCGTGGCATCAAGAATTTAAAGATTTATATGAAATAGAATATAATAAAGTCATTAAAAACGATATCCATCCAACCAAAGAAGGTCTAACAATGGGAGAAGTTATTAATGAAATTAACATACAAAGTAAAGGTGAAGCTGCAATTGTAACAGATGTAGGGCAACACCAAATGATTGCTTGTAGGTATGCAGATTTTAACAAAACCAAAAGTAACATTACTTCTGGTGGTTTAGGTACAATGGGCTTTGGTTTACCAGCAGCAATTGGCGCAAAAATGGCTGCGCCAGAAAGAGAAGTAGTTTCTATTTCTGGAGATGGAGGTTATCAAATGACGTTGCAGGAGTTGGGTACTATTTTTCAACAAAAAGCAGCAGTAAAAGTTGTGGTTTTAAATAATGAATTTTTAGGTATGGTGCGTCAGTGGCAACAGTTGTTTTTTGACAAACGTTACGCATCAACAGAAATGATAAATCCTAATTTTGTTGCAATAGCAGAGGCTTATTATTTAAAAGCTAGAAAAGTTGTTGAAAGAGCAGATTTAAAAGAAGCGGTAAAAGAAATGATGGAGAGTAAAGAACCATATTTTTTAGAAGTACGTGTAGAAAAAGAGGGAAACGTTTTTCCTATGGTGCCTTCTGGAGCAAGTGTTGCAGACATTAGATTAGAGTAATAAATAATAAAAAGAAAAGAGAAAAAAAGAGTAAAGAATATAAAGAAGCATAGTAGTTTTTAAACTTTATATTTTGAACCTTCAACTTAAAAGTATGGATACAGAAAAACAATTGCATGCAATATCAGTTTATACTGAAAATAATATTGGATTGTTAAATAGAATTTCAGCAATTTTTCAAAGAAGACACATTAATATAGAGAGTTTAAACACTTCACCATCAGAAATAGATGGGGTTTCTAAATTTACTATTGTGGTAAATATGAATGAAGTAGGCATAAAAAAAATTATAGGTCAAATAGAGAAACAAGTAGAGGTTATTAAGGCTTATTATCACGGTTTAGATGAAATTATATACCAAATTGCAGGCCTGTTCAAGATTAAATCTGAATTGCTATTCGAAGAGCGTCAAATTCAAAATATAATTAAAGAAAGTAACGCAAGAATAGTAACTGTAAATAAAGAGTTTTTTGTATTAGAAAAATCTGGAAAGAAAGAAGAAATTGTAGATTTATATGAGCAGTTAGCTCCTTTTGGAATTATGCAGTACACACGTTCTGGATTAATTTCTGTTACAAAAGACGAAATGAGAATTACAGATTTATTAGCAAAATTTAACAACTAAAATAAGATACAAAAGCATAGATTTAGAAAAAATCTTATTTACATTCTTTGCTTTTATCAACAAACTAAAATTAAAAAAATGTCAAATTATTTCAATACGTTACCATTAAGGAAACAATTAGAACAATTAGGAAAATGTAGATTTATGGATTCTTCTGAATTTGCAGAAGGAGTAGATGTACTTTTGGGTAAAAAAATAGTTATTGTAGGTTGTGGTGCACAAGGTTTAAACCAAGGTTTAAATATGAGAGATTCTGGTTTAGATATTTCTTATGCTTTGCGTCAAGCAGCCATAGATGAAAAAAGAGCATCTTATGAAAATGCAACTTCTAATGGTTTTACTGTTGGTACTTATGATGAGTTGATTCCTACTGCAGATTTGGTATTAAATTTAACACCAGATAAACAACATACCAAAGTAGTTAATACAGTAATGCCATTAATGAAAAAAGGAGCAACATTAAGTTATTCTCATGGTTTTAATATTGTTGAAGAAGGTACACAGGTTAGAAAAGATTTAACAGTAATTATGGTGGCACCAAAATGTCCTGGATCTGAAGTACGTGAAGAGTATAAAAGAGGTTTTGGAGTACCAACTTTAATTGCAGTTCACCCAGAGAACGATCCAGAAAACAAAGGTTGGGCTCAAGCAAAAGCATACGCAGTGGCAACAGGTGGAGATAGAGCAGGAGTATTAGCTTCTTCTTTTGTAGCTGAAGTAAAGTCTGATTTAATGGGAGAGCAAACTATTTTATGTGGTTTGTTGCAAACGGGTGCTATTTTATCTTTTGATAAAATGGTAGCAGAAGGTATTGATGCAGGTTATGCTGCAAAATTAATTCAGTATGGTTGGGAAACTACCACAGAAGCTTTAAAGCACGGTGGAATAACAAATATGATGGATAGATTATCTAATCCTGCTAAAGTAGAAGCATTCCGTTTATCTGAAGAATTAAAAGATATTATGCGTCCATTATTTGAAAAGCATATGGATGATATTATATCTGGTCATTTCTCTAAAACCATGATGGAAGATTGGGCAAATGATGATAAAAACTTATTAACTTGGAGAGCAGCAACAGGAGAAACTGCTTTTGAAAAGCAAGAAATTACAAGTGCTGAAATTTCTGAGCAAGAATATTTTGACCATGGTACATTATTAGTTGCTTTTGTTAGAGCTGGTGTAGAGTTGGCTTTTGAAGCAATGACAGAGGCTGGTATTATCGCAGAATCTGCTTATTATGAGTCTTTACACGAAACGCCGTTAATTGCAAACACAATAGCACGTAAAAAATTATTTGAAATGAATCGTGTAATTTCTGATACTGCAGAATACGGTTGTTATTTATTTGACCACGCTTGTAAGCCTTTATTAACAGACTTCATGAAAACGGTTTCTACAAATGTAATTGGTAAGCCATTTAGTTCGGATAATGGTGTAGATAATCAAGAATTAATTAAAATTAATAGCATTATTAGAAATCACCCAGTAGAAATTGTAGGAGCAGAATTAAGAGCTTCTATGACTGCAATGAAAGTAATAAAATCTGCATAGATTATTTTATAATAAATTATTATTTAAAAGGTACAGTTTTTTAAACTGTACCTTTTTTTTGATAAGACTGTATTCAAAAGATTGGTTAGTACCAGAAAGTCATTTAAAATATTCAACAGATTTATTGACTAAAAAAAAAGTAGAATCTATTTATTTCTGAAAATATCAAGAATAAATATTGTTTTTTATCTTTAAAAGAATGTACTTTGGTTATTAGAAATTTGAATAGTTATTATATATTTTTAATATGCAGACAAAAAAAGTTTATTTCCCAAGTTTAGAAAATGTAAAATCTGCTGTAAAAAAATTAGAAGGTGTTGCTTATAAAACTCCGTTAAATAACAATAGCACATTTTCTAAAGAATTCAATGCAAATATTCTTTTTAAAAGAGAAGATTTACAAGTAGTACGTTCTTATAAAATTAGAGGAGCTTATAATAAAATGTCTTCTTTAACTTTAGAGGAAAAACAAAAAGGTATTGTTTGTGCAAGTGCAGGTAATCATGCACAAGGCGTTGCTTTATCTTGTAAATTACTACAAATAAAAGGTACTATTTTTATGCCTTCGCCAACTCCAAATCAAAAAATAAACCAAGTAAAAATGTTTGGTGAAGATTTTATTGATATTGTTATAGAAGGAGATACTTTTGATGATGCTTTTAACGCAGCCAAATTAGAGTGTGACACAAAAGAAAAGACATTCATCCATCCTTTTAACGACGAAAAAGTTATAGAAGGGCAGGCAACAGTAGGTTTAGAGATTTTAGAGCAATCAAACGTAAAAATAGATTATGTTTTTGTAGCAATTGGAGGTGGTGGTTTATCTGCGGGTTTGTCTTCCGTTTTTAAATATTTATCGCCAGAAACAAAAATAATTGGTGTAGAGCCAACAGGTGCTCCTTCAATGCTAACTTCAATAAAAAACAAAAAAAATACAGCGTTAGAAAAAATAGATACTTTTGTAGATGGTGCTTCAGTAAAAAGAGTAGGCGATTTAAATTTTGAAATCTGTAAACAAAACCTAACTGATGTAATTTTAGTTCCAGAAGGTAAAGTATGCCAAACTATTTTAGACTTGTATAATAAAGATGCTATTGTAGTAGAACCTGCAGGTGCCTTAAGTATAGCTGCACTAGATTTTTTTGCTGAAGAAATTAAAGGTAAAAATATAGTATGTATTGTAAGTGGTAGTAATAATGATATTACTAGAACTGCAGAAATTAAACAAAGAGCACTTTTGTATGCCAATTTAAAGCATTACTTTATTGTGAAATTTCCGCAAAGGGTAGGGGCTCTTAAAGAATTTGTGGTAGAAATTTTGGGCCCAGATGATGATATTACACATTTTGAGTATACCAAAAAAACAAATAGAGAAAACGGAGCAGCAGTAGTTGGTTTACAGCTAAAATCTTCGGAAGATTTACTGCCATTAGTTCAAAGGATGAAAGCCCGTAATTTCTTTGGAGAATATTTAAATGATAAACCAGATTTGTTTCAGTTTCTGGTGTAAGCAAGGTATTGTTATTTTAATTTAAGCCGAAAACCTTTTCGTGATAAAAATTTCATTTCATTTAAGAATAGCTTAATTTTGTTAAATAAGTGTAATAATGGCAATAATGCCTATATGCAGATAGCAATATGAAAAAACAATTTAAAGAAATTCCTGAAGCTTATCAAATTAAAAACCTTTTGCACCAAAAGAGTTATTTAGTAAATGGCGAATTAAAAGAATGGAAAGGAGAGTTTACCGACGTTTATTCTACTATTTCTTCTACCAAAGAATATAAACCTACATTGTTAGGTACCGTGCCAAATTTAACAGAAGATGAAGCTTTAGAAGCTTTAAATGCAGCTTACAGAGCTTATGATAAAGGACAAGGTTTATGGCCTACAATGCGTGTTGCAGATAGAATAGAATGTATGGAAGAGTTTGCAGAGCAAATGAAAACCAAACGAGAAGAAGTTGTAAAGCTTTTAATGTGGGAAATTGGTAAATCTTTACCAGATTCTGAAAAAGAATTTGATAGAACTGTAGATTATATTTACGATACTATAGAAGATTACAAACAAATGGATAGAGATTCTGCTAAGTTTGAAAAAAATAGTGGGGTTTACGCACATGTTAGGCGTGGTCCTTTAGGTGTGGTTTTATGTTTAGGGCCTTACAACTACCCTTTAAATGAAACTTTTGCTTTATTAATTCCTGCATTAATAATGGGGAACACCACTGTTTTTAAACCAGCAAAGCATGGTGTTTTATTACTTTCGCCAATAATAGAAGCTTTTCAAAATAGTTTTCCAGAAGGTGTGGTAAACATTATATATGGAAGAGGTAGGGTTTTAGCAACTCCAATTATGAAAACCGGTAAAGTAGATGTTTTAGCATTAATAGGAAACAGTAAATCTGCAAATGCAATACAGGCCAACCATCCTTACAAAAATAGATTGCGTTTGGTATTAGGTTTAGAGGCTAAAAACCCTGGTATTGTATTGCCAGATGCAGATTTAGATTTGGCAATTAACGAGTGCATTACAGGTGCTACCTCTTTTAATGGTCAAAGATGTACAGCTCTAAAAGTATTGTATGTGCATGAGCATATTGTAGATAAATTTAATAAAAGGTTTGCAGAAAGAGTAGATGCTTTAAAATTTGGAAACCCTTGGGAAGATGGCGCTAAGTTAACACCATTACCAGAACCTGGTAAACCAGCATACATTCAAGAATTAATAGATGATGCTATTGCTAAAGGTGCTAAAATCATCAATAAAAAAGGTGGAGAAACTACAGAAAACTATATTTTTCCTGCTGTTTTGTACCCTGTATCTAAAGAGATGCGCGTTTATGAAGAAGAACAATTTGGTCCAGTAATTCCTGTAGTTTCTTTTAAAAATATTCAAGAACCTTTAGATGATATGGCAGAATCTAACTACGGACAACAAGTAAGTGTTTTTGGTAGCGAAGTAAAAACTTTAGCGCCATTAATAGATACTTTAGTAAATTTAGTGTGTAGAGTAAACTTAAATAGTGCTGCACAAAGAGGGCCAGATGTTTATCCTTTTACAGGTAGAAAAGATTCTGCAGTAGCTACTTTAAGTGTGCATGATGCTTTGCGTTCTTTTTCTATTAGAACCTTTGTGGCTTCTAAAGATACTCCGTACAACAATGCAATTTTAGAAGAATTATTAGATAAAAAATCATCTAATTTTATTAGTACAGATTATATTTTATAAAGTGTTTTTTTAAGTGTTGCAAACTTAGAGTTGTTCTATTTTAGCCATTGCTATTATGCTGATAAAAGATTGAAGTAAACATAACTTTGATAAATCATAAACAATTTGTATATTTGCATCGGAAATTAAGGTAAATGAAGAAAGAAGGGGACTAAATGTCCCCTCTTTTTATACTTTATTTTAAGGTGTAAAATGGATCAGAAAAAAGTAAAAAACTTAGTAGAGGAAGCGTTACAAGAGAATGATAGCTTGTTTTTAATAGATTTAAAAATCTCTGAAAACAATAAAATTCAAATAACGGTAGATGGAGATAATGGTGTTCCTTTAAGCGAATGTATTAGAATTAGCAGAAGTGTAGAAAATAATTTAGATAGGGAAGAAGCAGATTTTTCTTTAGAAGTTACCACACCAGATATTGCACATCCTCTTAAAGAAAAAAGACAGTATATTAAGAATGTAAATAGAATTCTTAAAGTTAAAACTGCTACAGAAGAATTAGAAGGTACTTTAGTAGAAGCAGACCAAAACCAAATCGTTTTAAAGTGGAAAGCTAGAGAACCAAAACCAATAGGTAAAGGAAAAGTTACTGTAGAAAAAACAGCAACTATAGCATACATAGATATTAAAGAAGCAAAAGTGAAGATTGTATTTTAAGCAAAAATGTAATGGAAAATATAGCGTTAATTGATTCGTTTTCAGAATTTAAAGATAATAAAAGTATAGACAGAGTAACTCTAATGTCTATTTTAGAAGAAGTTTTTAGAGCTGCCTTAAAACGTAAATTTGGTTCAGATGATAATTTTGATATTATTATTAACCCAGATAAAGGAGATTTAGAAATTTGGAGAAATAGAGTAGTAGTTGCAGATGGTTTTTCTGAAGATGATAATGAAGAAATTGAATTAGCAGAGGCAAGGTTAATAGAGCCAGATTTTGAAATTGGCGAAGACGTTTCTGAAGAAGTAAAGCTAATCGACCTTGGAAGAAGAGCTATTTTAGCATTAAGACAAAACTTAATTTCTAAAATATACGAACACGACAGCACTAATATCTTTAAACAATTTAAAGAATTAGAAGGTGATTTATACAGTGCAGAAGTGCACCACATTCGTCACAACGCAATTATTTTGTTAGATGATGAAGGAAATGAAATTGTTTTACCGAAAAGTGAGCAAATTCGTTCAGACTTTTTTAGAAAAGGAGATAATGTAAGAGGAGTTATTAAAACAGTAGAATTAAGAGGTAATAAACCTGCAATTGTATTGTCTAGAACTTCGCCAGCATTTTTAACCAAATTGTTTGAGCAAGAAATTCCTGAAGTATTTGACGGATTAATTACTGTAGAAGGTGTTGCAAGAATACCTGGCGAAAAAGCCAAAGTTGCTGTAGATTCTTATGATGATAGGATAGATCCTGTAGGAGCTTGTGTAGGTGTTAAAGGATCCAGAATTCATGGTATTGTGCGTGAACTAGGTAATGAAAACATAGATGTAATTAATTATACTAAAAATGAGCAATTGTTTATTTCAAGAGCCTTAAGTCCTGCAAAAGTGACTTCAATGGAAATTGAAATGTATGAAGAAGAAAAAAATGGTAAAAAAGGACGTGTTAGCGTTTTATTAAAGCCAGAAGAAGTTTCTAAAGCAATTGGTAGAGGTGGTGTTAATATTCGTTTAGCAAGTGAATTAACTGGTTACGAAATTGATGTTAAGAGAGAAGGTTTAGAAGAAGAAGATGTAGAATTAACAGAGTTTATAGACGAGATTGAAGACTGGGTAATTACAGAATTCAAAAAGATTGGTTTAGATACTGCAAGAAGTGTTTTAGATACAAGTGTAGAAGAGTTGGTAAAAAGAACCGATTTAGAAGAAGAAACTATTTTAGACGTTCAAAGAATTTTAAAAGAAGAATTTGAAGACTAGATAATTAGTTTAAAAGTATAGAGTAAACGTAAAAAGTGATATTTTTACAAAATTAAAGGCTAAAAAATAATATATGTCTGAAGGCAAAACAATGAGGCTTAACAAGGTTTTAAGAGAATTAAACATTTCTCTTGATAGAGCAGTAGAATATTTAGCAGATAAAGGGCATGAGATAGAATCTAGACCTACTACTAAAATTTCTGGTGGCGTTTATCAAGTGCTTCTTGATGGTTTCCAAACAGATGCAAGCAAAAAAGCGGCATCCAAGGAAGTTGGTGAAGAAAAGCGTAAAGAGAAAGAAGCAATTCGTTTAGAACTAGAAGCTAAGCAAGAGAGAAAAAAAGCAGAAGACGCTAAAAAAGAAGAAGTTCTTAAAGCAAAAGCCGAAAAATTAGAGTTTAAAACTGTAGGTAAAATAGATATAGATAAAGTTGGTAAACCTGATCCTAAGAAGGAAGTAGAAAAGCCTGCTGTTCCTGTTAAAGAAGCAAAGGAGCCTGTTGTTGAAAAACCAGAAGTGAAAGAGGTAGAGGTTGTTAAGGCGAAAGCTCCAAAACTAGATGGTTTAGTTATAAAATCTAAGTTAGAACCTAAGAAGAAAGAAACGCCTAAAGAAACTTCAAAAGAAGTTAAAAAAGAGGTTGTTGAGGTTGTAAAAGAACAAGTTGCAAAGCCAGTAGAAGAACCTGTAGCAAAAAAAGAAGAAGTAACTGCAGAAAATGCAGAAGCTATAAAAACACAATATAAAAAGTTAGATGGCCCTAATTTTACAGGTAAAAAAATTGACTTAAAGCAATTTGAAAAGCCGAAGAAGAAAAAGCCAGAGGTTAAGAAAGAAGGGAATTCAGACCCTAGAAAAAAGCGTAAACGTATTGTAAATAAAGCTAGTGGTCCAGGTAGTAGAACTGCTGGTAAAGGTTCAGGTAGCAGAGGTCCTGGTAATAATAGAGGTGGTTTTAAAGGTAGAGGAAACCAAAGACCTGCTAATGTTAAAAAAGAAGAGCCTACAGAAGCAGATATCCAAAAACAAGTAAGAGAAACCTTAGAAAAATTACAGGGGAAATCTTCTAAAGGGAAAGGTGCTAAATATAGAAGAAACAAAAGAGACGCTCGTAGAGAACAATCGGAAGCTGAACAAGAAGCACAAGCATTAGACAACAAAATCTTAAAAGTAACCGAGTTTGTTACAGTAAGTGAAGTTGCTACAATGATGGAGGTTCCTGTAACCAACATTATTTCTGCTTGTATGTCTTTAGGTATGATGGTAACTATGAATCAGCGTTTAGATGCAGAAACATTAGTTATTGTTGCAGAAGAATTTGACCACAAAGTAGAATTTATTGGTGCAGAAGTAGAAGAATCTATAGAAGAAGTAATAGATAAGCCAGAAGATTTAGTAACACGTGCGCCTATTATTACAGTAATGGGTCACGTAGATCATGGTAAAACTTCATTATTAGATTATATTAGAAAGGCCAATGTAATAGAAGGTGAAAGTGGAGGAATTACGCAACATATTGGAGCGTATTCTGTAAACGTGGGAGATCAAAAAATTGCATTTTTAGATACTCCAGGTCACGAAGCCTTTACAGCAATGCGTGCGCGTGGAGCACAAGTAACAGATTTAGTTATTATTGTAGTGGCAGCAGATGATGATGTGATGCCACAAACAAAGGAGGCTATTTCTCACGCTCAGGCAGCAGGAGTACCAATTATATTTGCAATAAATAAGATTGATAAGCCAAACGCAAACCCAGATAATGTGAAAACACAATTATCTTCTATGAATTTATTGATAGAAGAATGGGGTGGAAACATTCAATCTCAAGATATTTCAGCAAAAACGGGTCAAGGAATTGATGAGTTATTAGAGAAAGTATTGTTAGAGGCAGAGGTTTTAGAGTTAAAAGCAAATCCAGAGAAAAACGCAGTTGGTGCTGTAGTAGAAGCATTGTTAGATAAAGGTAGAGGTTACGTAACCACTATTTTAGTACAAGCAGGTACCTTAAAAATTGGAGATTATATCTTAGCAGGTAAACATAGTGGTAAAGTAAAGGCTATGTTTGATGATAAAGGTAATAATTTAGAAATTGCAGGTCCATCAACACCAGTGTCTATATTAGGTTTAGATGGTGCACCACAAGCAGGAGATAAGTTTAATGTATTTGAAGACGAAAGAGAAGCAAAACAAATTGCTTCTAAACGTTCTCAATTACAGCGTGAACAATCTGTAAGAACTCAGAAAACATTAACGTTAGATGAAATTGGTCGTAGAATTGCATTAGGAGACTTTAAAGAATTAAATATTATCTTAAAAGGTGATGTTGATGGTTCTGTTGAAGCTTTAACTGATTCTTTCCAAAAGTTATCTACAGAAGAAATACAAGTAAATATTTTACACAAAGGTGTAGGTGCAATTACAGAGAGTGATGTATTATTAGCAACAGCTTCAGATGCTATTATTGTTGGGTTTAATGTGCGTCCGCAAGGAAATGCAAGGGCAGTAGCAGATAGAGAAGAAGTAGATATTAGAACATATTCTATAATTTATGCAGCAATTAACGATCTTAAAGATGCTATGGAAGGTATGTTATCTCCAGAGATGAAAGAGGAAGTTACAGGAACTGTAGAAATTAGAGAAATTTTCAAAATATCTAAGGTAGGTAATATTGCAGGGTGTATGGTAATGTCTGGTAAAATCTTTAGAGATTCTCAAATTAGAATTATTAGAGATGGTATTGTAGTGCATGACGGAACTTTACAAGCTTTAAAACGTTTTAAAGACGATGTTAAAGAAGTTGCAAAAGGATATGATTGTGGGGTTCAAATTAAGAACTACAATGATATTTTAGAGGGCGATGTAATTGAAGCTTACAAAGAAGTTGCAGTAAAAAAGAAACTAAAATAAAAAGTTGATCACCAAATAAATAAAAAACCGAAATTCATTTAAATTTCGGTTTTTTTTATGTCTAATTTGTTTTTAGCCTAGTAAAAAGTTAGAAAGTTTTATTTCCCTTTGGTACAACTATAATACCCGAAAACTCTTTTTTAAATAATAACATTGCTCTATCTGCTTCTAGTCTAGATTTGTAATTTCCTACTTGTACCTTCCAGTCTGGTTCGTTGTAAACAAGCTTTGTTTTTACATTTGGATATAGCATTTGAAATTTAGCGCGTTTACTTTTTGCTGTCCGCTCATAACCGTTGTAAATTTGTACTGTAAATCCAAAATTATCAGCCTTGTTATAGGCTTTTTTTTTCTTTAGTAAATGAATTACATTATCACTAATTTTGGTTTTGTTTTGAGCATTTGTTATGGTTATAGCACCCAGGAAAGCCCCAATAAATAAGATATTTTTCATTTTTATCATATCGTACAAAAATAGATACTTAGTTGTTAATATAGTCATAAAATCCGTTATTTAGAATTATTATAAATTATTATTTAACTCGATATTCTCTTTCCTAAATTTAGCAATATGTAGTACTTTTGTGTAACTGTTTAAAATAAGAATTTAGACCAATTTATAAGATATTAAATTATAGTTTGTAAATATGAAAAGCGTAGGATTGTATAATAGATTGTTTTCAGTATTTCATAAAAGTTTTACATTACTTTTAGTTTTGGCATTTAGCATTTCTACTTATGCGCAAGATGTAGATGAAGCTCGTCAAAAAGCGGGAAAAAAATTATTTAAGTCGCAATGTGCTTCTTGTCACAAATTAGATAAGAAGTTAGTAGGACCAGCTTTAGGTGGTGTTGAAGAGCGTAGAGAAAATGCTTGGTTAAAAGCTTGGATTAAGAATAATGCAGAATTTCAAAAAGTAAATACAGAGGCAGCAGAAGCGGCTTTGTATGCAACTAGTGCAATGAATGCCTTTCCTCAGTTAAGTGATGCTGAGATTGATGATATTTTGTATTACACAACTGTAGGTGAAATTAAGAAAGCTGCTGTTGTCGGTGAAGTTGCTGTAGGAGGTCAAGTGTTACAGAAATCAGGCGCGCCTGAATGGTTAATATATTTATTGGCTGCAGCAATTGTAGTTGCGTTTTTAATGATTGCTAGTTTGTTGAAACAGGTAAGCGAATTAAAAGGTGGGGCAAAGCCAGGTGTTGAATCTAACTTGAAAAGAGATTTACAAGAACTATGGGTAGGTGCTAAAAATAATACTTTCTTAAAAGTTTTATCTACAATCTTTTTATTGTTGATTGGTGCTTATATTACCTTTGGAACGTTATTTAAAGTTGGTGTGGATCAGGGTTATCAGCCAATACAACCTATTGCTTTTTCTCATAAAATTCATGCTGGTGAAAATAAAGTAGATTGTCAATACTGTCACTCTTCAGCAAAACACAGTAAGCATTCAGGAATACCATCATTAAATGTTTGTATGAACTGTCATAAAGCAATTGCAGAGGTTGCAGAGACTACAGAAATCCAATGGAATGGACAGACTTATGGAAAAGCGCAATTAGATTTAGAAATAGATAAATTGTATGAGGCTGTAGGTTGGGATAAAGATGAATTGGTTTATACTGGAGAAGAAAAGCCAGTAAAATGGATTCGTTTACATAATTTACCAGATTTCGCGTACTACAATCACGCACAACACGTAACAGTTGCTGGTATTGCTTGTCAGAAATGTCACGGTCCTGTAGAGGAAATGGATGAAATGTATCAATATTCTCCATTAACAATGGGTTGGTGTATTAATTGTCACAGAGAAACAAATGTAGATCTAAAGAGTAATGAGTACTATGAAAAAATTCATGATCAATTAGCTGAAAAATACGGAGTAGAGAAAGTTACTATTTCGCAGTTAGGTGGTTTAGAATGTGGTAAGTGTCATTATTAAATAAAGAAGAAAGATAGTTTAGTTTAGGCGCAGGCTTTAAACAATTAACTAAAAACTAATAACTAAATATAAATGGCTTCAAACAAAAAATACTGGAAAAGTGTTGAGGAACTGCAAGGTAGTTCTGTTGTTGAAACGTTGGCTAAAAATGAATTTGTAGAAAATATACCTACAGATGATTTTTTAGGTGATAAAGAGACGTTAGAGAATTCTTCTACATCGCGTAGAGATTTTTTAAAGTACGTTGGTTTTACCACCGCAGCGGCTTCATTAGCAGCTTGTGAAGGACCAGTTGTAAAATCTATACCTTATGTAGTGCAACCAGATGATATTATTGCTGGTGTTGCTGATTGGTATGCGACTTCTATAGCAGATGGTTTCGATTATGCAAATGTATTAGTAAAAACGCGTGAAGGTCGTCCTATCCAAATCATGCCAAACAAAGAGGCAGATGGTTCTACAAGTGCTAGAGTACAAGCTTCTGTTTTATCATTATATGACGAGACTTTGCGTTTAAAAGAGCCAACTAAGAATGGTTCAGCTATTTCTTGGGCAGAAGCAAATAAAGAGATTGCTGCAGAATTATTAAAATTAAAAGACGCAGATAAGTCAGTTGTTTTATTAACAGGAACACTTGCTAGCCCATCAACGTCAAAAATAATATCAGAATTCATTGCTGCAAACCCTAATGTAAGTCACGTAGTTTATGATGCTATTTCAGAATCTGGAGCTGCAGATGCTTTTAAAGCAATGTACGGCAAAAGAGCATTGCCTAATTATAAACTAGAAAATGCTAAAACAATAGTTTCTTTTGGCGCTGATTTTTTAGGAGATTTTCATGGAGGATTTGAGAAAGCATATATAGCTGGTAGAAAGCCAGAAACTGGAGCTATGTCTTATCATGTTCAGGTAGAGAGTAATATGTCTTTAACCGGTGCAAATGCAGATAAGCGTATAGTGGCAAAACCTTCTGACGTTGTTTTCGCTCTGTTGAATTTGTATAAAGAAATTACAGGCAACGTTGTTGCATCAAAAGCAACGCCTGTAGATGCAGAAATTAAAAAATTAGCTAGGATTCTTAAAAGCGCAGGTAGTAAAGCAGTTGTAATGACTGGTGTTAATGATGTAAATGCACAATTAATATCTTTAGCTATAAATCAAGCTTTAAATAGTGAGATTTTAGATACCACAAATACAATTAATATTCGCCAAGGTAATTTTGAAGAAGTTCAAAATGTAATTTCAGATATGAAATCTGGAAAAGTTGGTGGTTTATTAACTTACAACATAGATCCTGCTTACACATTACCTAATGCTTCAGAATTTACAACAGCTTTAAGTAAAGTTTCATTAAAAGTAGGTTTATCTACAGAAAATAATGCAACTGTAGCCGCTATGGATTACGCATTACCAATTGCTCATTTTTTAGAATCTTGGGGAGATACCAATTTTTCAGAGGGTAAATATGGTTTAATGCAACCAACTATTCAACCTTTATTCAATACGAAACAAGTACAAGACGTTTTATTAAATTGGTCTGGTAATACTATTTCTTATTATGATTATCTAAAGAATTATTGGTCTACAGAAATTTTAGATGGCGCTTCTTGGAACAAAGCATTACACAATGGTTACCATTCAGCTAATGTAACTTCTAGTGCTACCGATTTTGTCTCAGAGGTTGTTATTAGTGATGTTGCTAATCAATTAAAGAAAAGTAATTCTTCTTCAGGAATGGAGTTGAACTTATATATAATGACAGGTTTGGGAGATGGTAGACAAGCGAATAATCCTTGGTTACAAGAATTTCCAGATCCTATTACAAGAACTTCATGGGATAATTACTTAACAATGTCTATGGCAGATGCCAAGGCGTTAGGTTTTTCTAATCCTGTTAAAGATAATGGCGCTATCAATGGAGATTACGCAAAAGTTTCAGTTAATGGGAATGATGTTGTAGTTCCAGTAATGATTCAACCAGGACAGGCCAAAGGTTCTGTTGGTTTATCATTAGGTTTCGGTAAAACATTTGGTTTAAAGGACGAAATGAAAGTTGGTGTTAACGCGTATCCTTTTTATAAGGATGGTAATAACGTCCAATATAATGTGAGTATAGAAAAAGTATCGGGAGTGCATAAGTTTGCTTGTACACAAGTACAAAAAACAATTGCAGGTCGTCATGATATTTTAAAAGTAGCTTCTTTAAAAGAATTTAAAACTGTGGATCCTAAAGATCATAAGAAAGGATGGAACAAGCCTGCTTATGTATCTTATGATCACCAAGAAGTAGAGGCAAATACCATAGATTTATGGGATGAGCACAATAGAGATATTGGGCATCATTTTAATCTTTCTATAGATCTAACATCTTGTACAGGTTGTGGCGCATGTGTAGTAGCATGTCATGCAGAAAATAATGTACCAGTTGTTGGTAAAAATGAAGTTAGAGTTGGTAGAGATATGCACTGGTTGCGTATAGATAGATACTACTCTTCTACAGTAGAAACAAGAGAAGATGCAAAGGAATTAGGCTTAAGTAGAGGAGATACTTACGAAGCATTAGAAACGGAGGCAGAAAATCCAGAAGTTACTTTTCAACCTATGATGTGTCAGCATTGTAACCATGCACCATGTGAAACTGTTTGTCCTGTAGCGGCAACAACTCATGGTCGTCAAGGTCAAAACCAAATGACATATAACAGATGTGTGGGTACAAGATATTGTGCAAACAACTGTCCTTATAGAGTACGCAGATTTAACTGGTTTGAGTATGCGAACAACAATGAGTTCGATTTCAATATGAACAACGAATACGGTAAAATGGTGTTAAACCCAGACGTAGTTGTTCGTGGAAGAGGAGTTATGGAAAAATGTTCTATGTGTATTCAAATGACTCAAGCTACAATTCTTAAAGCTAAAAAAGAAGGAAGAAAAGTAAACAAAGATGAATTTTCAACAGCATGTTCATCTGCTTGTACTACTGGTTCTTTAGTTTTTGGTGATGTAAATAACAAAGAAGACAAGGTTGCTGCTTTAGCAGTAGACAAAAGAGCATACAATGTATTAGATTACCTTCAAACGAAGCCTAATGTAATATATCAAGTAAAAGTAAGAAACACAAACGAAGCGTAATTAAATTTAAGATATAAAAATATGTCTCATTACGAAGCACCCATAAGGGAACCTTTAGTTTTAGGTGATAAAAGTTACCATGATATTACTGAAGATATTGCAAAACCTATAGAAGGTAAAGCGAATAAGCATTGGTATATAGCATTTGGAATTTCATTAGCAGCAATGCTATGGGGATTTGGATGTATTTTTTATACTGTAGGAACAGGTATTGGAGTTTGGGGTCTAAGCAAAAACATTGGTTGGGCTTGGGATATTACAAACTTTGTATGGTGGGTAGGTATTGGTCACGCAGGAACATTAATTTCCGCAGTACTTTTATTATTCCGTCAGAAATGGAGAATGGCAATTAACCGTTCTGCAGAAGCAATGACAATTTTTGCTGTATTTCAGGCAGGATTGTTTCCTATTATTCACATGGGACGTCCATGGAATGCGTTTTGGGTATTACCAATTCCAAATCAATTTGGATCTTTATGGGTAAACTTTAACTCGCCTTTACTTTGGGACGTATTTGCAATTTCTACGTATTTATCGGTTTCATTAGTATTCTGGTGGACAGGTTTATTACCAGATTTTGCAATGATTAGAGATAGAGCTGTAAAACCATTTCAGAAAAAGATTTATGCTTTATTAAGTTTTGGTTGGTCAGGTAGGGCTAAAGATTGGCAGCGTTTTGAAGAAGTGTCTTTGGTACTTGCTGGTTTAGCAACGCCATTAGTACTTTCTGTGCATACAATTGTATCTATGGATTTTGCAACATCCATTAATCCAGGTTGGCACTCAACAATATTTCCTCCTTATTTTGTGGCAGGAGCTATTTTCTCTGGTTTCGCAATGGTTCAAACCTTATTAGGTATTATGCGTAAAGTAACCAATATGGAGGATTATATTACTAGGCTTCATGTGGAATATATGAACATTGTAATTATTCTTACAGGTGGTATTGTAGCAGTAGCGTATGCAACAGAATTTTTTATTGCATGGTACACAGGTTCACCTTACGAATATTATACGTATTTATCTGTAGGGGCTGCAACAGGTCCTTATGCGTGGGCATTCTATTCTTTATTGTTTTTTAACATTTTAACGCCTCAGTTATTATGGTTTAAGAAAATAAGAAGAAGTTTTATATGGTCTTTTATCATATCAATTTTTATTAACATTGGGATGTGGTTTGAGCGTTTTGATATTATTGCAATTGTATTAAGTAAAGGTCATTTACCCTCAACTTGGTGGCGTTTTGAGCCAACTTTTGTAGATGTTGGTATATTTATTGGAACAATTGGTTTCTTCTTTGTACTATTTTTATTGTATGCAAGAACTTTCCCAGTAATTGCGCAAGCAGAAGTAAAAACAATTTTGAAATCATCTGGTGAGTTTTACAAAAAAAGAAGAGAACAAGGAATTCCATCTAAACCAGCTATTAATGTAACTTCAAGCACTCCTGAAATTAGTGTTGTGGTTTCAGAGGAAGAGAAAGAGGAAAAATTAAACAGTCTATTTAGTAAAGTAGGTATTTTTGACCCATCTACTCAAACTGCAGACGACTTAAAGAAGATAAGTGGTGTTGGACCTAAACTAGAGGGTGTTTTAAACGGTATTGGTTTATATACTTTTGAACAGGTTAGTAAAATGACAAAACAAGAATATGATTTGTTAGATTCAATTACGGGTTCTTTTCCTGGTAGAGCAGAGAGAGACAATTGGGCGGAGCAAGCTAAAAATTTATTAAACGGATAATTATGGAATCATCAAAAGTTATACATGCGTTTTATAATGATGACGAGGTTCTGATGGATGCAGTTAAGGCTGTAAAAGCAGATCATCATCATATAGAAGAAGTTTTTTGTCCTTTTCCTGTGCATGGTTTAGACAAGGCTATGGGTTTAGCACCAACAAAATTGGCTATCACAGCTTTCTTTTATGGTATTACAGGATTATCTGTAGCCATCTGGATGACTAATTATATGATGATTGAAGATTGGCCTCAGGATATTGGTGGTAAACCAAGTTTTTCATGGATGGAAAATATGCCTGCATTTGTGCCAATAATGTTTGAATTGACAGTATTTTTTGCGGCGCATTTAATGGTTATTACCTTTTACATGAGAAGTAGAATATGGCCGTTTAAAGAAGCAGAAAATCCTGATCCTAGAACAACAGATGATCATTTTTTAATGGAAATTCCTGTTAATAATAACGAAGAAGAATTGACTGAATTGTTGGCTAGAACAGGTGCCGTAGAAATTAATATAGTAGATAAGCACTAATATATAGATGATGAAGAATTTTAAATTAATTATTGCTTTAGTAGTTCTAACAAGTCTTGTAGCTTGTAATGATAAAACGAAGAGACAATATCAATACATGCCAGATATGTATGAGTCTATACCTTATGATGTAGATGCAGAAAATGGCTTAGGGGGTAAACCTGTAAATAGTAAACCGGTTTCAGGAACTATACCTAGAGGTGGAACGCCTGCATATGATATACCTGATACGATAGAGGGTTATGAATTGGCTAAAACAAGCTTAAAGTCTCCGTTAGAAAAAAATGAGAAAAATTTAGATAATGGTAAGAAGATGTATACGATTTACTGCATTTCCTGTCATGGTAAAAAAGGTGCTGGTCAAGGGTATTTAGCTACTTCAGAGAAATTTGCAGGTATACCAAGTTATAAAGATAGAGATATTACAGAAGGTAGTATTTATCATGTTTTAATGCATGGTAAAAACTTAATGGGGTCTCACTCAGGTCAGTTAACATATAAAGAACGTTGGCAAATTGCGCAGTATGTAGAAGTTTTGCGTGCAGATTTGTTAAAATAGAGTTATAAAGATAGAATATTAAAGATATGTATCAATTCTCAGGTAAATTAAAAACATTCTCAATAGTCCTAATTATTTTAGGTGTTGTTGGTATTGCATTAGGTTTTTATAATGGTTCAAATAAAACAATAGATGATGCTAAGCACGCTATTGAGGCTTCTCATGCAGGTGGTCATGGTGATAGTACGCACGCAGTGGCTAACAGTGGTGAAGCTGATTCACATTCGGCGCACACTGCTGCAGAGATAGCAAAACATGAAGAACATGTTTTACATCAAATGCACAACAGACCATGGTCTGCGTTTTATGTGGCTTTATTCTTTTCTTTAGGGCTTACGTTATTAGTTTTGGCATTTTATGCCATACAAAGAGTTGCGCAAGTAGGTTGGTCTGTGGTTCTTTTAAGAGTTATGGAGGCAATTACGGCTAATTTATTACCAGTATCTATTTTTATGATTATTATATTGGTATTGTCTGCAATGCATTGGAATCATTTATTTCCTTGGATGAAAGAGGGAACTTTTGATCCGACAAGCGAGAATTATGATGCGGTTGTTGCTGGTAAGGCTTGGTGGATTAACACTCCAGGATTCATTATAAGAAGTATTGTATATTTAGTAGTTTGGAATGTATACAGATTTTTCATTAGAAAAAGTTCTATTAAAGAAGATACTGCTAATGATGGACTTAAAACGTATAAGAAAAATTATAATGCATCAGTAATATTTTTATTCTTATTTATGATAACAGAGTCAATGATGGCATGGGACTGGATTATGGGATTTGACCCTCACTGGTTCTCAACTTTATTTTCTTGGTATGTATTATCTACTTTATTAGTAAGTGCTTTAACTGTTATTGCATTCTTCACAATCTATTTAAGATCTAAAGATGCTTTACCAGGGATAAATGATAGTCATATACACGATTTAGCTAAATTCATGTTTGGTTTCTCAGTATTTTGGACTTACCTATGGTTTGCACAGTTTATGTTAATATGGTACGCAGATATACCTGAAGAGACAACGTATTTCGTTGCGAGATTTACAGATTATAAACTTCCTTTTTTAGCAATGGTTGTTATGAACTTTGTTTTTCCAGTATTACTTTTAATTAATAGTGATTTTAAGAGTAAACCATGGTTTGTATTTATAGGAGGTGCAGTTATTTTGGCTGGACATTACATAGATGTCTTCATTATGGTTATGCCAGGTACAGTAGGTTCACAATGGTTTTTTGGTATTCCAGAGATTGGAGCAATTTGTTTCTTTATAGGGTTGTTAATTTACACTACTTTAAATGCATTCTCGAAGGCAAATCCAATTCCAAAAGCGAATCCATTCTTAAAGGAAAGTGAACATTTTCACTACTACAATATAGAACATACAGGAGAAGACTCAGGAGATCATCATTAATAAATAATTGAATAAAAATAATTAAGACAAGATAAATATGCTAGCTCTATTTTATATTTTCATAGGTGTTGCAATTGGTGTAAGTGTTTGGCAAATTACTAGGATTTTAAATCTTAGAGAATCTATTGCTACAGATAAGGATAATGCTGCTCAGGGTAAATATGCCATGGCATTTATGGCATTCTTTTATGCAATGATGATTTATTGCTTAATCTACATGAACGTAATAATGTTACCAGAATCTGCTTCAATTGAAGGAGAGCATGATGATAACTTATTTGATATAACTTTTTGGTTAATAGGTATTGTACAGTTTATTATGCAATTCTTAATTTTTTACTTCACTTTTAAGTACAGAGGAAGTAAAGATAGAAAAGCTAAATTTTATGCAGATAGTCATAAACTAGAATTTATATGGACTATAACTCCTGCCATTGTATTAGTAGGTTTAATTGGATATGGTTTATGGCAATGGAATAATGTTATGGATCTTTCTTCGGATGAAGATGATGCGATTGTTATAGAAGTTTACTCGCAGCAGTTTAGATGGGATGCTAGATATGCAGGCGCAGACAATACATTAGGTTTAGGTAATGTCAATTTTATTAAGGGTATTAACACTATGGGGGTAGATATGTCTGATAAAAATTCTGCGGATGATAAGCAGGTTACAGAACTATATTTACCCAAAGGTAAAAAGGTTCATTTTAAATTCCGTTCTCAAGATGTATTGCACTCGGCATATATGCCGCATTTTAGAGCACAAATGAACTGTGTACCAGGTATGGTTACGGAGTTTGGTTTTACACCAAAGTACACCACAGAAGAAATGAGAAATCAACCAGAGGTGATAGAGAAATCTATTGGTATCAATAAAATTAGAAGAGCTAAAGGAGAAGATCCTTATATTTTCGATTATTTATTGCTATGTAATAAGATTTGTGGAGCTTCACATTACAACATGCAAATGAAAATTACTGTTGTAGAAGAAGATGAGTATAATAAGTGGTTGTCAGAACAGCCAACTTTATCAGAGGTAATTCAATAAATTTAAAAAATTAAAATACAAATAAAATTAAGGTTATGTCAGATCATCATCATAAAGAGACGTTTGTAACAAAATATATTTTCAGTCAAGATCATAAAATGATTTCTAAGCAGTTCTTAGTAACTGGTATGTTTATGGGAATCATTGCAGTATTAATGTCAATGTTGTTTCGTTTACAACTTGCTTGGCCAGATACTTCATTTTCGGTAGTAGAAGCATTTTTAGGACCACATCAAACAGATGGTATTATGAACCCAGATATTTATCTGGCTTTAGTTACCATACATGGTACAATAATGGTATTCTTTGTACTAACAGCAGGTTTAAGTGGTACATTTTCTAATTTACTTATTCCATTGCAAATTGGAGCAAGAGATATGGCTTCAGGATTCCTTAACATGGTTTCTTATTGGTTGTTTTTCTTATCTAGTATTATAATGGTTATTTCACTATTTGTTGAAGCAGGTCCAGCATCTGCAGGATGGACAATCTATCCTCCATTAAGTGCATTGCCACAGGCAATACCAGGTTCTGGAACAGGTATGACTTTATGGTTAGTTTCTATGACAGTGTTTATTGCTTCTTCTTTAATTGGAGCTTTAAATTATATAGTTACTGTTTTAAACTTAAGAACAAAAGGAATGAAAATGACAAGATTGCCATTAACAATTTGGGCATTCTTTGTTACAGCAATTATTGGTGTAGTTTCTTTTCCAGTATTATTATCAGCAGCATTATTATTAGTGTTTGATAGAAGTTTTGGAACATCATTTTATTTATCAGATATTTTTATTTCAGGAGAAGTATTACACTATCAAGGTGGATCGCCAGTATTATTTGAGCACTTATTTTGGTTCTTAGGGCATCCAGAGGTATACATTGTATTGTTACCAGCTTTGGGGATTACTTCAGAAATTATATCTACAAATTCAAGAAAACCAATTTTTGGTTATAGAGCAATGGTAGGTTCAATTATGGCAATTGCATTTTTATCAACAATTGTTTGGGGTCATCACATGTTTATTTCAGGTATGAATCCTTTCTTAGGATCTGTATTTACATTTACTACATTGTTGATTGCTATTCCTTCTGCTGTAAAAGCGTTTAATTATGTAACTACACTTTGGAAAGGTAATCTTCAGTTAAACCCTGCAATGTTATTTTCTATTGGTTTAGTTTCAACATTTGTAACGGGTGGTTTAACGGGTCTTGTTTTAGGAGATTCAGCATTAGATATTAACATACATGATACTTACTTTGTAGTGGCTCACTTCCACTTGGTAATGGGTGTATCTGCTATATTTGGAATGTATGCAGGTATTTATCACTGGTTCCCTAAAATGTACGGTAGAATGATGAACAAAACATTAGGATATTGGCACTTTTGGGTTACAATAATTTGTGCTTATGGTGTATTCTGGCCAATGCACTTTATTGGATTAGCTGGTTTACCTAGAAGATATTATACAAACACAAACTTTCCTATGTTTGATGATTTAGCAGATATAAACGTTGTGATTACTATTTTTGCTTTAGTTGGAGGTATTGCACAGATTTTCTTCTTAGCAAACTTCTTTATCTCTATGTATAGAGGCGAAAAAGCAACACAAAATCCTTGGAAATCGAATACTTTAGAATGGACCACTCCTGTAGAACACGTTCACGGAAACTGGCCAGGCAAATTACCTGAAGTACACAGATGGGCTTATGATTATAGTAAGCGTGTAGATTCAGAAGATGATGATAGTGATTATTTACATGGTCAAGATTATGTGTTACAAACTACACCATTATTAGAAGGAGAAGAACCTTCGTAGTTAAAAGAATATTTATAAGAAAACCTTTCCATTATTGGAAAGGTTTTTTTGTTGTTAAAAGTTTTCTATAGTTTGTTTATATTCACTAGTGATTGGGATGTTACTGTAATTAGAAAAATTGTGGAGGAAGTGGCGGTTACCTCTAGATATTTAAATATTGATAGGCTGGTAAACATTATGATCTTTTATCATTTTGATGATCATTCTGTAATAAAAGTAGTAGTAAAGGCGTATGTTTTAGATTTGCGTAACTAAAACTATTCGAGGGTGATGTAATAGAAATTTATAAAAAAGGATTATCGCCAAATTAATTTACAATTCGTCACCAGCTTTTTTGAGTAATAAAAGTTGCAATAATTTAGCCTAAAATAAATTATCTTTGTTTGTATGAATGAAAACTTAAATCCTGATAACGAAAACTTATCCAACGAAGATTTGGACGTAGAAAAAAAATTACGTCCGCTCTCTTTCGAAGATTTTACAGGGCAAGACCAAGCCATTGAAAATTTGAAGATTTTTGTTGAGGCTGCAAATCAAAGAAGTGAGGCCTTAGACCACACACTTTTTCACGGTCCTCCAGGATTAGGTAAAACCACATTAGCACATATTTTGGCAAATGAATTGCAAGTTGGTATAAAAGTTACCTCAGGCCCAGTTTTAGACAAACCAGGAGATTTGGCTGGCTTATTAACTAACTTAGATGAAAGAGATGTGCTTTTTATAGACGAAATTCATCGTTTAAGCCCAATTGTAGAAGAGTATTTATATTCTGCTATGGAAGACTATAAAATTGATATTATGATTGAGTCTGGGCCAAATGCAAGAACAGTTCAAATACATTTAGAACCTTTTACATTAATTGGTGCAACTACGCGTTCTGGCTTGCTAACAGCGCCAATGCGCGCAAGGTTTGGTATAAGTAGTAGACTGCATTACTATAAAACAGAACTTTTAACTACTATTATACAAAGAAGTGCACATATTTTAGGTGTACCAATATCTATGGAAGGTGCCATTGAAATTGCAGGCAGAAGTAGAGGGACGCCAAGAATTGCAAATGCTTTGTTAAGAAGAGTAAGGGATTTTGCTCAAATAAAAGGAGATGGAAGTATTAATATAGAGATAGCAAAATATGCCTTAAAAGCTTTAAATGTTGATGCGCATGGTTTAGATGAAATGGATAATAAGATTTTAGCAACCATCATAGATAAATTTAAAGGAGGTCCTGTTGGAATTTCAACGATTGCAACAGCAGTTAGTGAAAATACAGAAACTATAGAAGAAGTGTACGAACCTTTTTTAATTCAGCAGGGTTTTATAATGCGTACACCTAGAGGAAGAGAAGTCACAGAATTAGCCTATAAACATTTGGGCAGAACTAAAGGTAGAAATCAAGGAGAGTTGTTTTAGGTTTAAGAGACAGGAGGCAAGACAATAGAAACAGGAGATCAAGAGTGATAAACCAACAGTAAGCGTCCCTTCCCTTTGGGAAGTTTAGGATGGGAAAGTATCAATGAATATAAAGAAACTAATTCCAATTTTAGAATGGTTACCCAACTACAATACCTCTTTATTTAAAGGAGATTTAGTTGCTGGTTTAACTGTGGGTATTATTTTAATTCCACAAGGTATCGCCTATGCACTAATTGCTGGTTTACCACCAATATATGGCTTATACTGTGCACTTGTTCCACAAGTTATGTACGCCATTTTTGGTTCTTCTAGGCAGGTAGCAGTTGGTCCTGTAGCCATGGATTCTTTAATAGTTGCCACTGGTGTATCTACTTTAGCAGTTGCAGGTTCAGAAAGTTATATTGCAATAGCCATTTTGTTGGCTTTTATGGTTGGCGCTATTCAGTTAATCATGGGTTTTTTTAGTTTAGGTTTTATTGTAAATTTTTTATCTAAACCCGTAATTACAGGTTTTACTTCCGCAGTTGCCTTAACTATTGGTATCAATCAATTGGGTAATTTGTTAGGTGTAAATTTTGTGCAAAGCGATAAAATTCACATTATTTTAAAAGATATTTGGATGCAAATATTAGACTACAATGGCTACACTACTATAATTGGTTTGGTAGCAGTTTTAATAATTATATTCTTTAGAAGCATTCATAAAAAAATACCAAATGCTTTAATTGTGGTAATTTTAGGAATTCTAGTTGTAAAATTCTTTCAAGAAACGCTTGTAGATGTTGCTATTGTAAAAGATATTCCATCTGGTTTGCCCAGTTTTAGTATACCAGCATTAGAATTTACCCAAATTAAACAACTATTACCTATTGCATTTACATTAGTTATGGTAGGTTATTTAGAAACCATTTCTATAGGTAAATCTTTAGAAGCCAAACAAGATGATTATAGAGTAAGACCAAATCAAGAATTAATTGCTTTAGGTTTTGCAAATTTATTTGGCTCTTTTTTTAAAGCTTTTCCTAGTACTTCTAGTTTTTCTAGATCTGCTATAAATCAAGAAAGTGGTGCAAAAACAGGTATGGCAGCCTTAATAGCTGTAATAATGGTAGTTTTTACACTGCTTTATCTTACACCCTTATTTTACTATTTACCAAAAACTGTTTTAGCCGCCATAATTATAGTTGCTGTTGTTGGTTTGGTAAATGTAAAAGAAGCAAAATTTTTATGGAAAGCGAATCAATTAGATTTTTACTTAATGCTAATTACCTTTTTAGCGACACTCATTTTAGGTTTAAAATACGGCATAATTGTTGGGGTTGGTTTGTCTTTGGTTGTTTTAATATATAGAACATCTAGGCCGCATATTGCGGAATTAGGTAAAGTACCAAACTCTTATTTTTATAGAAATAAAGTGCGCTTTGAAGATGTAGAAATTAAAGAAGATATTTTAATTTTTAGATTTGATGCCCAATTGTTTTACGCCAATTCTAGCTATTTTAGAGATAAGTTAGACGAGATGATGCATAGCAAAGGAGCACAATTAAAATTAGTGGTTCTTGATGCTGAGAGTATAAATAGAGTAGATAGTACAGGTATAGAAATGCTAAAAGAACGTGTAAAATATTGCCAAAAAAAGGGAATTACCTTTTATTTCGCAGGCGTAAAAGGTCCTGTTAGAGACGATTTTTTTAGAAGTGGTATGTTAGATATTATAAGTAGTAATCATTTTTTTATGCGTGTAAACCAGGCAGTAAAATGTTACAGAACTGGAGATAGATCTCAACAAGAAAAATTTGCAAAATACATACACCAAGCATATTAGCATTTATTACTCTGTAATAAATGTTACCAACAAAAAGTATTAATTAGCGTTACTTTGAAGTCTAATTATTAGTTTACAATTATTATGGTTATAGAACAAATTTACACAGGTTGTTTAGCACAAGGAGCTTATTATATAGAAAGTAAGGGTGAAGTTGCTATTATAGATCCACTAAGAGAAGTACAAGACTATATCGATAAGACACAAAAAAATAACGCTAAAATAAAATACATTTTCGAAACTCATTTTCATGCAGATTTTGTGAGCGGTCATGTTACATTAGCAGAAAAAACTAATGCACAAATTATTTTTGGGCCAACTGCAAAAACAAACTTTAATGCGATTATTGCCGAAGATAAACAAGTTTTTACTTTAGGAGAATTAACAATTACTGTTTTACACACTCCAGGACATACTATGGAAAGTACCTGTTATCTTTTAAAAGATGAAAACGGCAAAGATCATGCATTATTTAGTGGAGATACCTTGTTTTTAGGTGATGTAGGAAGACCAGATTTAGCACAAAAAGGAACTTTAACAGAAAATGATTTAGCGGGTTATCTTTTTGATAGTTTACGCAAGAAGGTTATGCCTTTGGCAGATGATGTTATTGTATATCCTGCTCATGGTGCAGGTTCTGCTTGTGGAAAAAACTTAAGTAAAGAAACTGTGGGCACAATTGGCAATCAAAAAGCAACCAATTATGCTTTAAGGGCAGATATGTCTAAAGACGAATTTATAAAAGAAGTAACAGACGGTTTATTGCCTCCTCCTGCATATTTTCCTTTAAATGTAAAGTTGAATAAAGAAGGATATCAAGATGTGGATAAAGTAATTGAAAGAAGTGCAAAACCTTTAAATGCTAAAGAATTTGAGGTGCTTGCAAATGAAACAGATGCAATTATTTTAGATGTAAGGCATCAAGAAGATTTTATAAAAGGATTTATACCACAATCTATTTTTATAGGAATTAATGGCGGATTTGCACCATGGGTTGGGGCTTTAATTAAAGACATTCATCAGCCTATTTTATTGGTAACGCCAGCAGGCAAAGAAGAAGACACAATTACCAGATTATCTCGTGTTGGTTTTGATAATGTTTTGGGTTATTTAGATGGAAGTTTTAACGCTTGGAAAAGTACAGGAAAGGAAATTGATGCTTTAGAATCTGTTTCAGCTTTAGCGTTAGCAGAAAAAATAAAGGAAAATGCTTTTGTCTTTGACGTTAGAAAACCAGGAGAATTCAATAGTGAACATATAGAAAATGTACCCAATACTCCTCTAGATTTCATAAATAATCACATTACAGAATTTCCAGAAAAAGCACCTTTTTATGTGCATTGTGCAGGTGGTTATCGTTCTGTAATTGCGGCTTCTATTTTAAAAGCTAGAGGTTTTCATAATGTTATAGATGTTGCTGGAGGTTATGCAGCAATTAAAAAAACAGCAATTAAAACAACTGCTTTTGTTTGTCCATCAACTTTAAAATAATAGTAGTATGAAATATTTTTTAAATTTATTTATTTGTAGCTTATTTTTTATGAGTTGTAATTCACAAGAAGATATAAAAACAATTACTACAGCGCAATTAAAAGTACTTTTAAAGAAAGAAAACATTCAACTTATGGATGTGAGAACACCGAAAGAAAGAAAATTGGGTGCAATACAAACTGCAATTTTCACTAATTATTTTGATGCTGATTTTTTAAGAAAAGCGACAAAAAAATTAGATAAAAATAAAACGGTTTATTTGGTTTGCAGAAGTGGAAACAGAAGTGGAAAAGCTTGTAAATTACTAAAAAAAGAAGGCTATGATGTGGTAAATGTTTTAGGAGGTTTTAATCAATGGAAAAAAGAAAATTAAGATGACAACAACAGCAATACAAATAGAAAATTTAAAATGTGGTGGTTGTGCAGCAACCATAAAAAAAGAAATTTTAACTATAGAAAACGTAAAAGAGGTATCTGTTAATGTTGATAAATCTTTAGTTATAATTACTCAAGAAAATGCAGATTTAGGTGTAATAAAAGAAAAATTATCTAAATTAGGTTATCCAGAAGTGGGACATAAAAATACCATTGTACACAAAGCAAAGTCTTTTGTAAGTTGTGCTATTGGTAAAATGGATGGCTAAAATAAGAGACTGTCTAAAAAGTGGTTTTAAATGGTCATTTTATTATTTAGTAGAAATCTAAACGATTTAATTTAAATTAAATCGTTTTTTGGGCTTTATCGCTAATATACTATTTGTTTTAAACGAAACACATTTGATTGTACTTATGCTAAAATGTAAAAATTCAACGCTTTTTAGACAAATTCTTTTTATTTATGTTAGTAATATTTAGCCTAAATATGTACGTAACATTTGTGTTTTAGATGTAGATCTTAAACGTATGATAGCTTTTTGTTTTACCTGCCTTACACGCTCTCTAGATAGGTTAATTTGTTCACCAATTTCTGTTAAGCTAGAAGGAGTTTCATTACCAAGTCCAAAAAACATTTTTAAAACCTTAGCCTCTTTAAAAGTAAGTGTTTGTAAAGCCCTATTTACTTCAATATCTAAAGATTGCTTCATTAAATTTTTATCTGGTTTTGGTGATTCGTCAGATTGCAGTACATTATATAAATTAGATTCTTCTCCGTCTTTAAAAGGAGCATCCATAGATATATGTCTTCCAGAATTTTTCATGGCTTGCTCTACATCACGCTCTGTCATGTCTAGTTTTTGCGCAATTTCTTTGTATGTTGGTTCACGTTCACCATTTTGCTCTAGACTAGCGTAAATTTTCTTTATTTTACTTATACTTCCTATCTTATTTAAGGGCAATCGCACAATTCTAGATTGTTCTGCAAGCGCTTGCATTATGGCTTGTCTAATCCACCAAACAGCATAAGAAATAAATTTAAAACCTCTAGTCTCATCAAAGCGTTTTGCAGCTTTCACTAAACCTAAATTACCTTCATTTATTAAATCAGATAACTTTAAACCTTGCCCTTGGTATTGTTTAGCCACAGACACTACAAATCTTAAATTTGCGCTTACTAAAGTATCTAAAGCACGGTTGTCTCCCTTTTTTATTTTTAAAGCAAGTTCCACTTCTTCATCAGCAGTAATTAAACCAATTTTACTAATTTCTTGAAAATATTTTTCTAAAGATTTTGCGTCTCTATTGGTTACTTGTTTAACAATTTTAAGTTGTCTCATGTGTTTACTATTTAAGTGAAATTAATTTAGAAGTAGAAGAACAAATGTTCTATGAAATAAAAAAATGGTACTAAAAAAGGATGAAAATAAATCGAGTTAGAAAGCAGAAATTCTAAAGGAATTTAACGACACTAAGAACGTGGTTAAATTAAACTGATACGTTTTTGTGAAAATAGATTGTAGTGTATTCATCCTATAATGTAAAAATACAAAAAACGAGTCATTTATACAAAAAATGACTCGTTTTATATGATTTTTAACCTTTTTTGACTAAAAATTGAAGTTTTTAAAGTAAAACCGTAATTATAGTAAATTCTGATATAAGTTTTGATTAAGAATTTTTTGATTTTCTAATTTACGAGAAACCAACCAGTTTAAAAAAGAACTTACTCTTTCAGAATTCATAAAACCACAGGTTTTTTCTGTTCCAAAATAAGCTTTTGTAGCAAGTATAGTTTCTTTTAAATTGATATTTTCTTTATCATAATCAGTTACGTATTTCTCTAAAATCTTTACAGATTCATCTATATGGTCACCTGCAAAAAGAAATCCTTTTTTAGTGGCTTTTATAAAATTAAGACAAGCTTCTTTTTTGCGTTCCAATACTTCTTTTTTTGCAAGAACTACAGGAGAATATCCGTAAGGAATATCACTATCTTTTAAAGACCATGTATGTAAAGCTATGTTTTTGCCTTTAGCCTCTATTCCTTCCCAATTGTCAAAAATCCAAGTGGCATCTGCTTCACCGTTTATCAATCTATTCCAAATGCCTAATTTATCTGGATATGTAATTTTAAAGTTGCCAGTACCACCATTATTTTTTACCAATTCTTGTATAATTTTATCTTCATAACGCGCTTTGTACGAAGCATAAATTTTACCATCTAATAATTTAGGACTTGTTAAATTATTAGATTTTAAAGAAGCAATACTGCTTAAATCTTCTTGTAAAATTGCATAAATTGCTACAGCATTTACTACATTTTGTTTGTTATTTAAACTAATAACGGTTTCAAATGGCGCAATTGCAAAATCTGCAATTTCTAATTCTAATTTTTTACCAGGTGTAAGTTTATAATTGTCATCTAAAGGGTTTATAATGTCTAAAGAAATACCTTCAGCATTATAAAACCCTTTTTCTTTTGCAATAAAGAAACCTATATGATTTACATTTGGTGTCCAATCTAAAGCTAGTTTTAAAGTAGTCATTCTTTTTAGCTTTAGAAACGTAAGTTTAAACCAACCAAAAAGTTTCTAGTTGCTTGCGGATAAAATCCTGCAAAGTCACCAGTAATTGTATTTCCATTTCCACCATCAAAATCAAACGTTCCATAATAACCTCTATCTACATACTCTTCACTAAAAATATTATTTATTAAAGCCGTAATTGTAATCGATTTAAAAATCTTTTTTGGATTAATTTGATAAACAATATTTAAATCACTTGTAAAAAAGTCTTCTAAAAGATCTGCATCTGAAACAGCACTGTTTAAATTACTCATAAACTGTTGTCCTACATATTTAGATAGGAAAGAGATTTGAAAATTATTTACGGGTTGATAAGTAAAAATATTACCAGCTACAATGTTTGGCGAAAAGGAGATGTTTGTACTTCCTAAATCTTCTAAATTTCCATTAATTGTAGATACAAAGTTTCTGTTTCTATTCTGACTAAAAGCTGCATTTGGTCTAATTGTAAATTTGTCTGAAATTTTAATATCTGCATCAATTTCTAAACCTAGTCTATAACTACTTCCAGAAGTAGCTCTAACAGGCTGACCAACATCATCAATAGCACCAGTTAACACCAATTGGTTTTTATAATCCATGTAATATAAATTGGTATTTATTTTTACATTTTCTTTGTTTAAACGCCATCCAAACTCATAATCATTTAAAGTTTCTGGTGTAGAAACTCCATTTTCAAAATCGTTTCTATTGGGTTCTCTATTGGCAACTGCAAAAGAGGCGTATAATTTATTATTGCTATTAATTTTAAAGTTTGCACCAAACTTTGGATTAAAGAAATCAAAATTTGCATCTACATCTACAGGTATTCTGTCTGAAGTTAAACCTGCCGTTTGGTAACTTACAAACCTTCCTTGTAAATCTAAATAACCAGAAAATTTTTCTGAGATTGCAAAAGTAGCTTTAGAAAAAACAGAAATATCGCTTTTTGAAGCATCAGAAAAATAATAACGATCTCTAATATTGGTGTTTGGCGCTAAATTTTCTCCCCAAATTACTTCTCCAAAATGATCTCCAGTATAACTAGAGTAAGAAACACCTGAAATTAAATTAATGTCTTCTGTTTTGTAATTGGTGTTAAAATTAATTACGTAAAAATCATTATCTAACCAACGTCTTACAATAACATCACTGCCTTCTTCAATTAAATTATTAAAGTCTGCAGCACTCTCTTCTTCTCTAAATTGTTCAAAAAAACCAGCACCTTTAGTATAATTTAAACCTAAATTTGTAGACCAGTTTTTGTTTATTTGCTCATTCCAGTGCAACTGATAATGGTCTTGTTGGTAATTATCCGTTTCATTGTCATAAGTATATGGGTTTTGCCTTCTATCTTCTTCCAATTGTTCTGCGGTTAAACCAAACCAAGCTTGGTAAGTTTGTTCTGTACCACCAAAAGTAATGGCTTTAATTAAGGTATTTTCATCTGTATAACTTCCTTGTAAAAAATAAGATTTTAAATCTGCAAAAGCTCTATCTACATAACCATCAGAATAAATATTAGACAAACGTCCTGCAATTTCTATATGATCGTTAATTTTACCTGTGCTAAATTTTACCGTATTTTTTCTGGTATTAAAAGAACCAAAAGAGTTATTAACTTCTGCATAAGCTTCTGTAGAAATGGCATCTGTTAAAATATTTAAACTTGCACCAAAAGCACCAGAACCATTTGTAGATGTTCCAACACCACGTTGCAATTGCAAGTTTTCTGTAGAAGAAGCAAAATCTCCTAAATTTACCCAAAAAGTACCTTGACTTTCAGCATCATTATAAGGAATACCATTAATGGTTACATTAATTCTTTCAGAATTAGAACCACGCACATTTAAATAGGTATATCCTATACCTGCGCCTGCATCTGATGATGAAACTACGTTAGGTAAGTAATTTAATAAGATAGGAATGTCTTGCCCTAAATTACGTTTGGCAATTTCTTCTTTAGATAAGTTAGAAAATGTTACAGGTACATCTGTATTTACACGAACCGCAGAAACTAAGATTTCATCTAAAACAGAAAATGCTGCGTTTAGTTGAATTAAATAATACTCATCTTTACCAATTGTAATTTTTTCAGATACTTTGTTGTAACCTAAAAAAGAAACTTCAACAGTATATGTTCCTTTTTGTAAGTTAAAATTAAAGTTTCCTAATTTGTCTGTAGAAGTACCTTTTCTAAGCTCTTTAACTACTATAGACGCGCCTGATAAAGGTTTCTTGTTTTGATCTACAACTTTACCAGAAAGTGTAAACTGTTGGGCGTTTGCAATAATGTTTGCAAACAAGAATAAAAGAAATGTAATTTTCTTCATTTTAAATGGTTTATTAAAACGAATAAAAAGAGGTAATTATTCTTGTAATTAATATTGAATAATTAGTTTTTGCAACTTAAAAAAGCTGCAGTTTTCCTAAACAGCATTACCTGTTCTAGGTTCAACGGGTATGATCTCAGCCGGTAAAAGTCTACAGTCTATAGTTTGCAGTTTACAGTTTTACTGCCTACTGCCCACTAACAACTGCTTACTAAAAACAGCACCCCTTTATGAGAACGGCGCAAAATTAAGTCGTATTATTTTAACGTGAAATAAAAAACTGGTTTATTTACTGAAACCACATTATTAATTTAGGGTTTACTTGAGAGGTATTTACATTTAATTGTATTGTAATTTTATTCGGTAAATTAAATGAAATTTATAAACAGTTGATGTCTAGTTGATAACATTAAAACGAACCAGATATATTGCCATAAAACTAATTGTTTTTAAGATTGTAATTAATTCTTAATAACTTTTACATAAACAGGTTTGTCTAAATTTAGTTTCACAAAATAAATACCTTTGGCAAAATTAGAAAGGTTTAAACTGATTTTATTGTTATCAGAAGCTTGCTGATTTGACGAAACTAACTTGCCTTTTATATCGTAAATTACGGAACTTACATTTTGATATTGCTTAGGAATATTAATTTCAAAGAAACCAGTTGTTGGGTTTGGATAAGCAAAAATAGATGTAGTGTTAAATACGTTATCGTTGGTAGATAAAGTTTCTACATTAAAGATTTGTGAAATTTTATTAACCGATAATGGAGGCAGTGTAATTGATCCTGAGCCTTCTTTAACGATTTCTAATTGGTTGCTATTGTAAGGAACACTATTTACCAAACCTAAATTGTCAAAAATTAACGCTTCGTGTTTAAAGTCTTCTGCATAATTCGCTCCATTAAAATTTAGTTGAAAACTTACGGGTTTATTGGTTAAATTAACGGCTATTACTTTTGTTTCTCCAGCTTCATTGGTAGTTGCACTTGCATTTACTGCGTTTACTGAGCCTCTAGAAACGGTTAACTTTGCAGAGGACGTAATTGTGCTTTGCAGCATTGTAGCATCTCTGTAAACGTCTTGTATAATTTCATAGGTTGATAAATAGCCTCTTTTTTGTAAGGGATAAACTGGTTGTCTTCTATCACCTACAACTACCATAGCATTTAAAACACGATTAAAACTAAACCAATTTGCTCTTTCATAAATATCTTGGTTTTCTGCCATAAACATAAATACATCTGCCATTCCTAAACAGGCTCCTCCATGTACATTACTACCTGCAGAAACTCCCCATTCTGTTAACCAAACCGGTTTTCCTGGCGCAAAACTTCTTACCCAATTTACATCTTCTGCCAATTCTAATTTTGCAGTTAACAAAGCACTATATGCATTATTACTTTCTCCAGGAATATCTGGGTCTGAACCTAAATATTTGTGAATGGTAATGGCATCAAAAAAATTACCATCACCTTTTATAGTATTGTTATAATCTTGGTGAGTTCTTCTCCAACTTAAGGGCAGTGATAATTTAATATCTGGGAATTCTGCTTTTAATGCTGATGAAACTTCGGTTGCAGCTGCTAAGTACATTTCTGGTGTTTCTGTTCTTAGTGCTCTTTGTCCTCTCCAAAAATGTTCGTTTCCTAATTCTATAGCTTTTACTTCTAAGCCTAAACCAATATCTTTTTTGGCTCTTGCAACACTGCTTGCTCCATCATCAAAATTAATGGTATAGGTCCACATCATGTCATAACCTTCGCCTCCTGTTCTGTTCTTTTTTCGGGTATTTAATGCTGCAATACCATTGATATGTCCTTTTATAAATTTAACGTAGTTATTTAATACTGCTTGATGATTTCTATTATCGTAACTGTCTTGTTGATAACCATCTGTTTCCCAATCGTAGAAATTTGCCCAAACACCATGAGGAAATCTGATGGTTACTGGGTTAACCAATTCTAAAAAATCTTTTTGAGTTCTCGTATCAAATCCTTCTATATTATAACCAATCAATTTATTGTTAAACACTTCTTTTTCAGCCGTATTTACATCTAAAGTAGCTGTAATTGTATTGGGTAAATTAAAAGGGTATTCCTGTGCGTTAGTTAAGTGAATAACAAAGCTAAAAAGAAAACATAAGACTATTGATTTATGTATCATATAAAAAAATTTTAATGCCATAATAAAGTTCTGCAAAATACTTCAACAAACTCTTATTAATATCCTGTACAGTACTGATTGATACTATGTAAACTAACAAATAGGTATTACTTTAGAAGTCTAGTGCTTTTTTTAATAAAGTTAATTGACAATTATTTTTTAATCACTTTTACAAAAACTGGCTTGTCTAAATTTACCTTCACAAAATAAATGCCTTTGGCAAAATTAGAAAGGTTTAAACTGATTTTATTGTTATTAGATACCTGGTGATTTGACGAAACTAACTTGCCTTTTACATCGTAAATTAGAGAACTTACATTTTGATATTGCTCAGGAATTTTAATTTCAAAAAAACCAGTTGTTGGGTTTGGATAAGCAAAAATAGATGTGGTATTAAATGCGTTATCGTTGGTAGATAAAGTTTTGTTAACCACTTCTAAATATGCTTTATTATTTGCATCTGTATTTAAAACTTCGTCTAAAAAAGTAAGTTGTTGTCCTTCGCCTATATACATAGAAACAGTTGCAGTTTCTTTATCTGCTGCCTCTTTTGTTCTTACAATGGCAAATCTTCCTGTAAATTTAATTCCCAAAGCAACAGATTCATAAGTACTCCAATTATATTCATTTGAAATGACATAATCCGTAATTAAAATATCATCAACTTTAGAGACTACTTTAACCCCAACTATTTTGTCTTCTTCATACAAATGCTCAGCTGATTGTATCGTACTTTCACTATTGCCAGAAGGTTCATATATGGCTATAAAAGGTTTATCCCAAGCTTCTCCGTATTTTCTTAAAACAAGTAGTTGTGTGTCTTTTTTATCATAACCATTTTTTACAGCTTTTGTTGGTGGCGCTAAAGCGGATGTATATTCTCTAGCTACACCTTTTGGTATAGTAACATGCAAGTATTTATTATCAAATGCTATATCAAATCTAGCAGAAATACTTGCATCTGTCAATCCAGAGGTTTTGGCTTCTGAAAACCAACGCCAACCTGGTTGTTTTCTAGAATCTCCAACATCATTTTGATAACGGTTTGGTGTACTTGTTAACATTAGTGGATTGTTTTCACTATTAATCTGCAAATCATCTCCTAATCCGTGAAATAAATAATCATGAAAATTATTAGATGCATATGAAAAAGATCTATACATATCAACATAATAGCCTGTTGTAGGGCTAGTTCTAATAATACTATTTGTTCTTTGTTGATTTACATTATTGATATTATCATCTAAAAATTGTGTAGCAAAACTAAAATTACTGCTAATAGGATCTTCATAAACTGCAGGTTCACTAGCTTTTAAAACAATAGGGTCTACTATATTTTGCCACGTACTGTTTCCATTTAATTTTGGTCCTCTACCTGATGCTCCGTTTACAATTATAGTGTTATGAGCAGCATAAGAAACTGCATATTGCTCGTGAATATCTGAACCATAATTAGAACTTCCATAATCTGGACCAATTACATAACCAGCTCCATAAATTTCCATATCTAAACCTGTTGCATGTGTATGCACGTAGGTACCACCACCTGTGTAATACATTAATCCGTAATCTATATTATTTGTTGCAACATCATTTCTTTGCATTACAACACCTGCATGTGTTGCTTTTGCAGTAGTATATATTTTATCTCCTGCATCACTTACAGTATCTTCTAAATTTATACCCCAAAGTAATTGTAAAGGATTATTCCATTCTAATCTTTGGGTTTCGATTACAGGAATGTAACCACCGTCTTTAGCATATATTTTTTTAAGTGTTGTTGCTGCTCTATTTTTTAAAGCTGCATATCCTTTTCTATCTGCAATTTTTAAAACGGTTCTAAAAATATGTGCATGGTCTGCAAAATCTCTGTTTATGTCTCCATAAGCCATAGTTGCTCCATTTGGATACAAGAAATTCTCATAAATAAAAATACTTTCTAAAAGATCTTTGTTGTTTTCTACGATGTTTAAATCAGGTTTATATTGGTCTACAGCATTCATCATTTGAATAAAAAGCGCGTGCGTAAATTTTGCATAACCAGCAGATTCTGGCCATAAACTTTCTTCACTAAATCTATCTATCATCCAATTGATGCCTGGTTGTCTAGAGTTTCCTGCACCATTTAGTAATTTATCAAACAAATTATCTCTTACAGTTTTATCTTCAATGGCTAATGCACTATACAAACCTCCTGGCAATTCTAAAACTGGATGATTGGAATTGTTACCTCCCACATTTATAACATTATTTGCCATAACTTCAAATGCTTTTTGGGCTGTATTAAAGTTGAAAGGAATATTTGTAGCTGTATCTAAATCATACACTTTAGTTTCTGATTTTGATAGAAAAGGTTGCACAAAATCGTAAATCATTGCAACTCTTGTAAACAATTCTCTACACTGAATTAAATGACTGAAATTTGGCTGATAAAATTGTAAAGTGCTAGGATTTTTATCACTTAATAATCCTACATAATGATGTAAAATATCTGAAGCAAATTGGGCATAAGTATCATCATCAGTTAAAAAATATAATATTCCAGCTTCTACAGCAGCATTTAAGGTTTCTCTGTAAATGGTTCTATCTCCTGGAATATCTGGAATGGTTGCTAATATTGCAGCTGGATTGCTAGTGTGATTGTTTTTTGCTGTTTCTTGTCTTGAGACTAATTGTGTGTATAAAGACAAAGCCCATTTGTGCTGGCGAATATTATCTACAATATCTTGCCTTTCTGCGTAAGAAGTCCAAATATTTGGAAACTTTCTGGTTACATATTCTTCTGGAGTATCTTGTAAATCGATGTTTGGTTTTGTTATTCCATCAGCTAACAAATCTAGCATTTCTATATTATCGAACTCAAAAATACCTAAACCTGATAGGGAAGTGGCTTGAAATTTAAAACCACTGATTGCTGCTTTGGGTAAAGCTGTGTTTTTTAAAGAAAAATCATTAATTACTCTGGTTGTTCCAACCCAAACATCCATTTTTTCATTGGGTACAAATTCTACACCTCCATCAGGAGAAATGTAAGTTTGATTCTCTCCAGAATTGTTAACTACAAATGTTATGGTTTGTTTTCCAGAAAAAAAGTTGGAACCACCAACTCCTCCAATATTGTCTACTGTAGATATTCTAAATTGATTAGAATTATCTTTTCCTATTAAACCAATTCTACTAGCATACGTAGAACTTTGCCCAAAAGAAGCAGTAGAAAAATTGGAACCTATAAATACGGTAAAAGATGGGTTTTGTGTGCCTTGTTGATAATTGTTTAGCTCAAAATCAAACTTTAGCTGAACAAATTTTGGGTCTGTTTCAAAGTCAAAATTGCGGTAAGCAAACATACTAGCTCTGCCAGTTCTTTCAAACTTTAAGGCTCCGTTTGCAATGCTATTTGTAGCACTAGAACCTGAACCTATATTATTAAACTGACCAATATTTGGGTTTGCACTTTCGTAGGCTGAAACAGCTGTTGAGCTTTCGAAATCTTGCGTAAATATTTGGGCTTCAATAGTTATTGAAGCAAATAGTAAAATTGCAATTAGAAGTATCTTTTTTTTCATATTAACAAAATATATCTAAAGATACAATTTTATGAACCCAAACTTATCCTGTACTATCCTTAATAAAAAAAGCATCTAGATACATCTTAATCGTGTTAATTTAATTTTACACTATACTTAAATGACCCCGATTTTATAATCTCCATTTTATTTGGCAATTGTACTTTCGCCGAACAATTTGGTGGAATAACAACAAAATATTCATAAGTAGTATCATCTATTTTTTTCCATTCCGCTTTAATTTCTCCGTGAATGGAGTTGTAACTTGCTTTCGCAAAATCCATCGCTTTTATAAAATTAGGTTTTAAGATGATATTTTGAAACCCAGGATTGGATTCATCTACATTAATACCAACTATATGTCTGTAAAAGAAATTATCTACAGCACCCATAAAATGATGAATGTTAGAAGAAGTGAACTTGTAACCTTCTGGCAATGTTGTCGCACCATTTTTAATCATCCACCCAAAAGATGGCCATTCTTCATTAACTACTACTTTATGCATCATATCTGCATATCCATTTTTTGGCAAATATTCATATGCAGAATGCACAGTAAATATGCCACCCCATATATGGTAGTCTTTATCTTTTACAATATTATTTACTACCTTTTTTTCTAACTGTTTTCGATATTTTTCTGGCACAATGGCGTAATTCAATGCCAAAATGTTGACTACTGGTAAAAATTCGTGAAACGGTTTTAATCCAACATATTCTACTTTTTCCTCATCAAAAGCCCATTTTTGAATGCCTTTGTGTATACGATTAACTTGTTGTTCTAATTGTTTTTTATCTTTCTTTTTGCCCAATTTATCAGCCATATAAGCCATACGTTTTAACACTAAATAGAAATTCATAGAAGCAATTACTTCATTTCCACCAGGCTTACCACCTCCTTTATACGTAGCATCATAAGGCGTAACCCAATCATTAAACCGTTCTTTAAACATACCGTCTTTTTCGGGAATATTATTGAATTCCCAAGAGCGTTTTATAAAAAGCATCATTTTATCCCAATACAAATCAAACAAACGTGTATCGTTATAATATTGGTACATATACCAAGGAATATGAATACCAGCAGATGACCATAAACTTGATTTTCCTGGACCATAATAATTAGCAGGAACTATTGCAGGAATTCCACCAAATTCATCTTGTCCATCAAAAATATCTCTGGTAAATTTGGTCATTAAAGCAGCTAAATCGTAATTCGCCATTCCAAATTCCATTCCTGTAACTGCATCACCTAGCCAGCCATTTTTTTCACGATGTGGACAATCTGTAGGAATGCTATGTAAATTAAAAATTAATGATTTTCTACAGATATCGTGTACTGCATTTACGGTTTTGTCAGACGATTCAAAATGTCCCACTCTTGGCACATCAGAATGCACATATTTTACTTCAACATCCTCTAATTTAAACTTTAGTTTTCTAAAACTTTTTACTTTTATATAGCGAAAACCTTTATATGAGAATCGACATTCCGCATATTCCACACCACCACCTTTACAAATATACGCCATTTGCTGAAGTCCTCCTGGTTGTTTTGCTGTAATAGGATCTTCATTTTCACCAAAATAAATAGTAATACGTTGCCCTTTTTTAGCATTTTTGATACGTAAACGTACCCAACCAGACATATTTGTACCTACATCAAACCATTGTCCTCTACTTGAATTTTTTGTAGCTATTGGATGAAATGTTTTGGTAACACGAATTGGCTCGTTCATTTGAGAAACCAATTCTCCTCCTGGATTTGGTGCAGGATTCACTGTATCCCAATTAGCATCATCTAAACCAACTTTACTCCAACCTTTAATTTCTTTAGAGGCATCGTAAATTTCTCCCATATGTGGACCATCATACACTACAGGGCCGCCTGTAACTTTCCAGCTTAAATCGCTAACAATGTCTTTACTAGTACCATCTTCATAATCTACCTTAATTCTACATATTAATTTTGGCTGACCAATCCAACTTCCTTTTTTGTAAAAGCCCCAATGATCGTAAGCCATCATACCATAAAAACCACGACCTAGCATAACACCAGCCATATTTGCGCCATTTTTTACCTGCGCTGTAATGTCGTGTGTAGCATATAAAATTGTTTTCCTATAATCTGTCCAACCAGGATCTAAAACAGAATTCCCGATTTTTTCGCCATTAATGTATAACTCATAATACCCTATTCCACTAATATATGCCTTGGCACTTTTAACCTTCTTTTTTACATTAAATCCTTTACGTAAAAGTGGGGCAGGGTCGTGTTTTTTGTCATTATAAAATTGATAACGTTCAAACATACTTAGTCTTGCTCCAAAGTAACTTGGTAATTGAAATTCTGTGGCTTGAGATTCGATATCTTTTTTTCGCCACCATTCTGTCTCCCATTCTTTTTGATTTTTCCAAGCAATCCATTGGGCGCCTTTCCAATCTTTTTTTTCTAATAAACCTGTTGAAAAATATGCAGCTTTGCTCCAAGACGACACTTTATTGTGCTTATCCCAAATCCTTACTTTCCAATAATATTCTGATGCAGCTTTTAAAGGTTTCCCTTTATAAACTATTTGAATATTATCTGAACTTTTTACTTTTTTAGAATTGAAAACGTCTCCAATATTATTATCAATATTTTCTTTTGAAGTTGCTACTATTATTTGATAAGCTTTTTGAAATTGACTAGATTCATCTGATTGTAATTTCCAAAAAAAACGTGGTGCTTCTGTATCAACTCCCTCTGGATTATTTCGATATTCAAGTTTTAAATCATAGGGTTCTATTTGTGAAAAACTGGAAATCGAAAAAAAGAGTACAAATGCAAAAGTTAAATATTTGTTTCTCATCTAAAATCTTTTTTAATTTAAAAAAGCTTCTTGATATATTGAATCAAGAAGCTTTTTATGTATTATTTATATCTAGTCAAATTTATTAATTTACCTTTCTCAACTTTACTCCACTTAATCTTGTTTTACCTTCTACAGCTTTAAAGTCGATGGTAATTCCATTGGCATCATCCACAGAAATTAAGAAACGTTTGGTAACACCTCTGTCATCTCCATAAGTTGCTTTTAAATTTAAATTAGACCAAACTTTTTTACCATTTACTAAAATATCCATACTGTTGTCTTTTTTAGATTTTAATTCTGCTAAAGCTAAAGACAACTCGTAAGTTCCTTTTGGTACATCAAATTTATAAGCTTCTATACCTATTAATTGTGTTTGATAAATAGGATCATTTTCTGTTCCTTTTACACTAACATCTGTACCAATAGTATTTCTTCTTTTACTTGGGTGTCTTAACAATTCGCCACCAACATAACCAAAACTACCTTTTGTGTACGCTTGATCTGGCATCCATAAATAATCTACATTATGAGATTCTATAAAGTAACAAGTAGAACCTACATTTACAGCAATTTCTTTAAACGGATTAGAAGTGCTATTTAAGTTTTTTGGCTGTAGTGTAAATTCTATATTGGCAAAATCTTTCACTGTTTTACCATCTTTTTTAGAAACTACTTCAATTAAATTTTCGCCTTGTTGTAAAGGCACATTAAAAGTTGTAGAAGCAAAATCAAATGCTTTTTTACCTAAAGATGTTCCGTTTACAAATAATTCTACTTCTTTTCCATTACCAACAACAACAATAGGTTGTGTTGCTACATTGCCACCTTCAGTATCTGCAATACCAGCTCTTTTTACCCAAGATTTAGAAGCAATTGCCAAAAATGGTGTTTTCTTTAATAATGCTTGATATAAATAATACGCATCTTTTTTCTCTCTAGTTGCAGAAACTAAACCTTTGTTATTTATGTGAGGTACAGCATCTTTTCTGTGTTCTACTTGAAAATCTGCGTAGTTCCAAACATTGGCACCTACAATTTCTGGCATGTCTAAAATTGTTTTCATGTATGCTTTATGCAAATCGAATTGATATTCCATACTAAAATCAAAACGAGTAGGATTGTAAGAACGAATTCTTGGATCTGCTCCACCACCATATTCACTTAAAATAAAAGGTTTGTCTGGGTCCAAAGCTAAAGAACGTTCTACTAAACTTCTTAAGTTTTTATCAATATCTTCTAACTCTTCTACATACCAACCAAAATATTTATTGTATCCAATAATATCTGTTATACGAATTCCAAAATTATCTTGGTATGCTGGTTCTCTAAAAAATACAGAGTACGAACTTCTGGTCTTATCTTCGTCTTTAATGGTTTTTGCTAAAACTTTGTGAGTTTCTACAAAATGTTTAATGTAATCTTCGCCTAATTTTTTAGGCTCTTTCATTGTGGTTTCGTTTCCTAAATTCCAAGCTACAATTGCAGGGTTGTTGTAGTTGTAACGAATAGCTTCTTTAAGCATTTTAATAGTATTTTGTTTACCAGCTTCATTTGCAGCAGCTTTGTCTACAAAAGGAATTTCTAAAGTAGCTACAAATCCCATTTTGTTACACATTTCTAAAATAGCTGGATCTTGTGGATAGTGGGCAATACGTAAAAAGTTAGAACCCATTTCTTTTAACAAACGCATATCGTTTCTATGCACTTCATCACTTACGGCATTTGCTTTTCCGTAAAAATCTTGATGTCTACACGTACCTAATAATTTGGTTGATTTTCCGTTGATAAAAAAACCTTTTTTAGCATCAAAACTAAACCATCTTAAACCTACAGGGTTTTCAATTCTGTCGTAAATAACTCCTTTTCTATCTACAATTTCTGTAATTAATTTGTACAAATATGGGTTTTCTGGAGACCATAATTTTGGATTTTCAACAGAAAAATCACTAAAAGTATCTTTACCAAACTTAGTCTTAGTTTTTACTTCTTTTACCAAATTATTATTCGCATCAAACAAAGATTGTTTTACATAATATGTACCTTTTTTTGGTCTTATCAATTTAGATTCTACAGAAACTTTTGCAGAAGCTTCAGAAACTTCTGGAGTTCTAATAAAAATAGCGTTTGCTCCTAAGTTTGCTACTTCAAAATGCACTGGTTTGGTAATAATTAAATGTAAATCTCTATAAATACCTCCATAAAAAGAAAAATCTGCTGCTTGTGGCACAATTTCATCATTATGTTCATTATTTACTTTAATGGCAATTTCATTTTTTCCTGCTTTTAAGGCAACTGTAATGTCTCTTGCAAAAGAGGTGTAACCACCAATATGATCTTCTCCAACAGGTTTCCCATTCACAAATAATGAAGTAACTTGATTTGCGCCTTCAAAAAATAAAAACACCTGCTGATTCTCATATACTTGTGGAATTTCCATAGTTTTTTTATACCAAGCTTCTCCTCTGTAGTAGCCATCTTCATCATCTAAAATATCTTCTGTATTCCAAGAATGAGGTATGGTTACTGTTTCCCAATTTACAGTGGTTGCAGGAGAAAATGGTTTTTCAACTTCACCTTTGTAAAAATGCCATGCATCGTTTATGGTTTCTATATGCCTTACTTGTTGAGCATGCATAATTGCTCCAAAATGAGCCATCAATAAAAAAACTACTATTTTTTTCATTTTAAAATATTTAATTTAGTTCGTGTTTATTTCGTTTTGAAAGATAAATCAACCTCATATTTTAGAAAAGAAAATACTGCTAAATCTTTATTAAATAGGATGGTAGATTTTTGTTTATAATTCCCTTTGGTAATGGTTTCTTGCCATTTAGACCAAGACACATTATTTTTTTCTTTATTATAGTTTGCTACTCTATATTTAAGTTTTGTATTTGGAGGAACATTAAAAGTGGCGCTAATTTTAAGAGACTCTTTATTTGTAGCATTTGGATTTGCATTATAGTTGTAGGCCAAAATATGATATCTATTTTTAGTTGTATCTTTTGCAAAAATAGCATCAATATAATTTTCTTCTGTTTCTGATTTACCTTGTTTTGTGTTTTCAAAATAAGTATCTCCTTCCATTGCTAATAACAATTTACTTGCTGGTGCATATGAAGCGCCATTGCCCCACTGAAAAACATTTTGCATATTATTTTGATAAAACATCTTCATTAACCCAACCATAAATGAATTTTGATGCGCGTTTGGAGCGCTTTCAAAAGCATTACCTGCTTTGCTTAGCTTTTTAATTAAAGAATATTCGTGCATTTCTAGTTTGGCATTTTTATTCCATTCTGGAGTATCTTTAATTACTGCAAAGTCTTTTGCATAAACTTCATTAAAATTTGTTCTTCCTGCTTGGTGGTAAAAAGGGTAATAGGAAACCCCAACAAAATCGTAATGTGCTTTGTTAATTTTTGCCCATTTTACAAAATCTCTTCCCCAAGCTTTTTTAGAGGTTCCCCAAAGAAAATGGGTACCTACTTTTGCGTTTGGAAGTACAGAATGTATAGCAGTTACAGAGGTTTTGTAAAACTTAAAAAACTGCTCTTTTGTGCCAGACCAATGCGTTGGTGTGCCTATTTCTCTACCAATATCAAACTGAATGTTCTGGATTTTATCTTCTCCATACGTAGTGATAAGAAATCGCATCACTTCTTTTAAATAATTCTCCCAAGCTTTATAATCTCTAGGTGGTTCTGCGTTTCCGTAAGTGGCTACTTTTAAAGAATCACCAACCAATTCTCCTTTTGCATTTCTTTGAAAAGCCCAAGAAGGATTGTCTAAAACAATTTGATGAATTCCTTTACCATCATTAAATATACCATCCAACTGCTTTTTTAGCAAGCTAAAATCTGTATAGAATTTTTTAGATTTAGCATTCCATTTGTAAGAGTCTTTACTTAGGTCTGCAACTCCTTTTTTGGCAATACCTCCCAAAGGTCTTACAATACAAAACTTTGCATTTTTATTATTTGCCGGATTTACGCCATTAATAGGTGTAATTCTATTGTACACATTTAAGTGATATGGCATTGCTTGTTTGGCATTAGCAACATCTGTAAAATCTGATGCTAATACAATTTGTGCTTTTGAAACACATGAGAATCCTACAAGAAGCAAAAGTAGTAATAAGCACTTTTTCAAATTTTTATACATTTTTATATTTTATCATTATTTTAAACTTCCTGTTATACATTGTATTTTAAAGAGGATTTAAAAATTACGAATTCCTGGCACTATTTTAATAGAATAATCTGCTTTGTCTTTTCCCCATTTTAAGACAATTAATTTTTGGGTTTTTGTATCCCAAATAAAATCTGCTGGATTTGAATGTTTAGTAGTTTTATAGACTTCTAGTCCCACATTTTTTAGCGGATTGTAATACATTACAAAGTCATTATTCACAATAATTGAAAATCCATCTGGATAGTGTCTGTTTGCGCCTATAAAAATTTTAGAAGCACCTTTTTTATTGTCTGATTTGAAATGTATATTCAATTCTCTTTTGGCAAAGTTGAATAAAAAGGATTGAATATCACCAGCAATGGTTTGTGGAAAAGGTCTGGAAATAACATCTGTAATGTATTTACGTTCAACAGTACCTGCATCTGTTTTATCACTAAAGATAGACCACGTTGATGGTCCTCCAGCAAGAAAATTTTGCATAGTTCTGTTTCCTAAAAACCAAGCTTTTATAGAACCTACACCCATTTGATCAAAAACTTCTGCCGTTTTTATATATAGTTTTCTATATTCTAATTGCCCTAATTTACCAACCATTGTGGTATCTGTTTTTGCAAACGTTGGAAAACCCCATTCTCCAATTAAAATGGGTGCTTTTAACATATCTGATTCCCTTTCAAAACGATCCATGTTTTTTTTGATAAAATCGACGTTATTTTGATAAATATGTGGTGCAAAAACAATGTTTTTACGATTTATGGCTGAAGTAATTTCCGAATACTGGTTGTTGTCTATTTTTTCTCCTTTATTCATAAAAATAGATTGAAATAAAATCTTTTTATCAGGATTTATTTTTTGACTTTCATCAATAATTCTTTGGTATAAAGGAACTAGATATTTATCCGTTAAATCGTTGTAAGATATTTTCATATCTAGTTTTCTAGGCTCATTAACCACATCATAGCCAACTACGTAAGGTTCTTCTGCAAATCGTTCCCAAATAACCTTCCAAGCATTTATGTAAGTAGTATATTGTTTGTCTTTTTTATTCTCCCAAAACTCTTCCCAAACAAATTTATCCACTCCGTAAACGGTCATTTTAAACACTGTTTTTATATCGTGATTTTTACCTAAGGCTACTAATGAATCTAATTTTAGCAAATAATTTGGCTCTAGTTTTCCGCCAGGAAACTTACTCAATTTACCTAATTCTAGACGAATTACTTGATGATTGGCTCCCATTCGAACCTGTCTTGCATAATCATCGCTATTAAAAAATACTTCACCTTTATGATCGTTTGTATTTATTACAAAACCTCTAGGTATGATATGCCTTCCTTGGTTATCTCTTAAACCATGTTTTATTTGAGAAAAGCCAGTAGTTGTAGTTGCCAATAAAAGGAATACTATAAAATTTTTCATATTATTTTTTTGATATTTCAGTAGTAATCGTTTTACTTGGTTCAAAGCCAATTCTGTGCGCTTTTACCATTATCTTGCTGTTAGCTGCTACCTGAAAAGGTTGGGTATATATTTGCCAAGTTTTAGCTTTTGGGTCTGTTTTGTATCCAATAGAAGCGCCTTCTGTGGGACAGTTAATAATAACTGTATCACTCTCAAAAGTTATAAGCGGATTTGCTGTTACTGGCTTTGTTTTTTTGCCATTCCATAATTTTGCTACCAATTCTTTTTCTGGTAAACTAGGGTTGTCTTTAATTTCTGCAAGCCATCTGTCCATTTCATTTCTTAACTCAACTAATTTTTCTTTATATTCAGGTTTTTCGGCTAAGTTATTCAACTCATAAGGATCATTTTTACAGTCAAATAATTCTTCTTTAGGTTTATTTTCTCTAAACCATTGCATTTGAATTTCATTCAATTTCCCTTCACTTTTCAACTTCAATAATTCTTGCATAGCCGGAATTTTTTCTCTGTAAGCTACTGGTAAATAATAACCTTGTTCTGGTCTGTAATTTCTAATATATTTGAATTGGTTATCTCTTACAGCTCTAATAGCATCTGTAAATCCATCAAAACGATCTGCGGCGGCATGTATATATTTACGAGGTTTTTTTGATTGATAATTGCCTAAAAAAGCTTCACCCTGCATATAACTTTTAGGTTCTTGGTTGATTAAAGAAAGTAATGTAGGTGCAAAATCTACAAAACTAACTAAATTATTAAATTTTGTTCCTGCTTTTACTTTATTTGGAAAACGAACGATCATTGGTGTGTTTAATCCTGAATCATAAATCAGTCTTTTTTCTCTTGGTAAAGGGCCTCCATGGTCACCATAAAACATAATTATGGTGTTTTCTAACAAGCCATCTTCTTCCAATTGTTTTAAAACAGCACCCACTTGCTTATCCATTTCTGCAATGTTATTGTACAATTTCCATAAATCTCTTTGGGTAACTTCATTATCCACTAAATAGGGTGGAACTTTAAATTTGGTGTCTCTTGAAATATGAATAGTTGTTTCAGTTTCTGTCATTCTTCCTTTTGCAGCAGAAGGCTTGGTTTTTGTTTTCCAAGAATAACTTCTATCTCCAGATTGGTAGTGTCTTGTTTCTATATTTCGATGACCATAAGGCTCAAACAAACCAGATTCGTGCGTATCTGTAAAATTAAATACTGCAAAAAAGGGTTGATCTTTTCCTCGGTTTCGCCAATGTGCATAAGGGCTACTTTCATCCCATGCTGTAATTGGCGCTGCAAATTGATAATCTGTTTTATAGTTATTTGTACAATAATAGCCATTCATTCGCATTAACTCACTAATCATTTTTACTTCAGATGGAGGAACAGCATCATATTTTGGTAATCCTGTTACTGCTGTATATGATGTTGTACGCATATGGTTTGCTCCAATGCTTGATGGGTACATACCTGTTGCTATTGCAGCTCTACTAGGTGCACAAACCCCAGATGTTGAATATAAATTCGGGTAAATGACGCCCTCTTTAGCTAGTCTACTTAAATTTGGAGTTGCAACTGTGTTGTCTCCAAAAGGAGGGATGTAAGCCCCCATATCTTCTGTAACCAACCAAAGAATGTTTAAAGGTTTTACTTGTGCCTCTTCTTTTTTTACATTTTTACATGCTACTAAAAAAACAATGGTAAGTAATAATGGTAAGTACGTTTTTATATGATTTGGTTTCATAGGTTTCAGTTGAAATTACTTTCTCAAAAATAGAAGAAGAAACAGGTAAAAGAATCCTGTACTGTTATGAGGTTTGTTTTTGATGAAAACACGTTTAGATTTTTTTATTCAATGCTTTTTTTGGGTTAAGAGGGGTTTTAAATATTTTAAAAACGGATATTAAACTTAAAGTTGAAATTTATTTCAGCTTTAAATTGCATTTTAAAAATAATAATTTTATATTGCAATCAATAACAATTGTAAATTTATTATTTTAAAACATTAACCCCTAAATGTATGTTTTTATCAAACCTCAGTGCAGATATTCTGCGAAATTTCAAACATTTTTTAAAATCAGCTTATTTTTTACTTTTTAGTAATCAAAATTTGAATACCAGCAATTTATCTAATACGTTTTAAATTAGACTCTAAAATTTGCTATTAGACGTTCGCTAAACGTCATTCGTCTTAAAAGCGCTTTAAGCTCTTTTTCATTAATTTAAATTTGATTGCTAACAAAACTGTACAAAAATGATTTTATCAATTTCACCCTCAAATAACCAAGTGCCTAAAGAAGCATCTCATGTAGACGCACAGTTAATTTTGGTTATAATTGGCCTAGCTATTGGTGTTTTTATGATTATTAAAATAGCTAAATTTTTTAGCAAAATGAAGGGGGTAAAAAAACCAAATTTTGCATCTTTCTTTTAGATAGTCTATTACGATACAAAACAGAAACCTTTAAAACTTTATTAACACAAATCCACTGTTTTTTCTTCATATTTGTGCAGTATGAAAATATATGCAATAGAAACAGGGAACTTTAAGTTAGATGGTGGCGCCATGTTTGGTGTTGTACCTAAAACAATCTGGCAAAAAACCAATCCTGCAGATGCTAATAATTTAATAGAGATGAGTATGCGCTGCATGCTTATAGAAGATGGCGATAGACTAATTCTTATAGATACAGGCTTAGGAGCAAAACAATCTGATAAATTTTTTGGCTATTACTACTTGTTTGGAGATTTTTCTTTGGAATTGTCACTGCGCAAACATGGTTTTCATAAAGATGATATTACAGACGTTTTTTTAACACATTTGCATTTTGATCATTGTGGAGGTGCTATAGAATACAATGCCTCAAAAACTATTTTACAACCTGTTTTTAAAAACGCCAAGTTTTGGTCTAATGAAAATCATTGGGAATGGGCAACAGCACCAAATGCCCGTGAAAAAGCATCATTTCTAAAAGAAAACATTCAGCCAATACAGCAAAGTGGTCAATTAAATTTTATTAATGAAAATTATAAAAATCAAATTGGTTTTGATGTTTTGTTTATGGACGGGCATACAGAAAAGCAGATGCTTCCAAAGATAACATATCAAGGTAAAACCATTGTTTTTATGGCAGATTTACTACCAACTATTGGTCATATTCCTTTGCCTTATGTTATGGGATATGACACAAGACCTTTGCTAACGATAAAAGAAAAAGAAGACTTTTTAAATTTAGCGGCAGATAACAATTATTATCTTTTTTTAGAGCACGATGCACAACATGAGCTTTGCACAGTAAAACATACAGAAAAAGGAGTTCGATTAAAAGAAACACACAAATTTTTAGACATATTTAATTAATCATAACAATGAACATAATAAAACCAATTTTATATACAGCCTTTGCAGGTGTATTATTAGCCAGTTGTAAATCAGTAAGCAACATACCTGTACCTTCAGGAACAGATAATTACATAAATATACCCGCAAAAAAAGGAGATTTATCACCAGATGAAATGAACAGATGGTCTCATGCAGATTTGGCAACTGATTCTATTCCTGGAATGAGTATTGATAAGGCTTACGAATTTTTGGCAGGTAAAACTGGGGTTGAAGTAGTTGTAGGTGTTGTAGATTCTGGAACAGATTTAACGCACGAAGATTTAAAGGATGTGGCTTGGGTAAATACCAAAGAGGTTGCAAATAATAATAAGGACGATGACAATAACGGTTATGCAGATGACATTAATGGATGGAATTTCTTAGGAAGTATTTATAAAGAAAATTCAGAAGAAGCTAGAATTTTAGACAATCCTGCTATAACTACTGCAGCAGAAGTGGCGAGGGCAAAAGCTGCTAAAGCTGAAAAAGTAGGTGCAGCTAAAATGAATAAAATGAGATATGAGCAAATGCTGCAAGCAGTAACCGGCTCTATAGATGAAATCTCTAAAGAACTAAATAAAGAGGAATTTACTAAAGAAGAGGTTTTTGCTATAAAAACAGAAAACCCAACTTTACAAAGAAGTATAGAAATTGCAAAACAGATGTATGGTTTTGGTGTACCTTCTTTAAACACTGCAAAAAAAGAACTAACCAATTTGGTTACAGATGCAGCAAATTTATTAAATAATAAAGCCATTACAAATTATAGAGCAGTGCTTAAAGATGATCCAAATACTATGGATGTTGTAGTTTATGGTGATGGTAATACTGGGCACTCTACAAAAGATGAAGCACATGGTACTCACGTTTCTGGTATTATTGCAGCGTCTAGAAATAATGGAAAAGGTGTAAATGGTGTTGCAAATAATGCTAAAATTATGGCAGTAAGAGCAGTGCCAGATGGAGATGAGTATGATAAAGATATTGCATTAGCAATTAGGTATGCAGTAGATAATGGCGCAAAAATTATAAACACTAGTTTTGGTAAAGGATACTCACCAAAAAAAGAATGGGTTTATGATGCAATTAAATATGCAGGAGCAAAAGATGTTTTAATTGTAAATGCAGCAGGTAATGATGGTAAAGATATAGATGTAGAAAAAACGTATCCAAATGATTCTGCAAATTTAGTTTCAGAAATTTCTGATAACGTCTTAACAGTTGGTGCTATGAGTGTAAATTATAATGAGAATTTACCAGCTAGTTTTTCTAATTACGGAAAAAGAAATGTAGATATTTTTGCACCAGGAGTTCAAATATATGCAACATTTCCAGAAAATGAATATCAATCAATAAGTGGTACGTCTATGGCAGCTCCTTCTACAGCTGGTGTTGCTGCTTTAATTCGTTCTTATTATCCAAAATTATCTGCAAGTCAGGTAAAACACATTATTATGAATTCTGGTGTAAAAATTAATTTTGATGTTGTTAAACCAGGGTCTCAAAGTAGAGAAAATCCTAATGGGGTAAAAGTACCTTTTGCAGATTTATCTGTTTCTGGTAGAATTGTAAATGCATACAATGCCCTTATTATGGCAGATAGAATTGCAAATGCAAAAAATAAAAAGTAAAAAACAGCGGTAATTTTTCTGCTGTTTTTTTAGTTTTAAACCAAACTAAATCCTAAAAAATGAAAAAAATATTTTTATCAATTTTTTCTTTAACCTTGTTGTTTGCTTGCGCAAATGCAAAAGATACTGCTGGTTATGTTTCTAAAACAAACAAAGATGCTGGTTCTACAACTTATTGGCAACAGCATATAGATTATACAATGGATATTGATGTGGATGCAAAAAAACATCAATATAAAGGAATACAAAAAGCGGTATACACCAATAATTCTCCAGACGAATTAGACAAAGTATATTATCACTTGTATTTTAATGCATTTCAGCCAGGTTCTCAAATGGACGTTCGTTCTTTAAATATTAAAGATCCAGATGGAAGAGTTAGAGACAGAATAAGTAAATTAAATGCAGATGAAATTGGATACATAAAAGTAAATTCATTAAAACAAAATGGTAGTGCTGTAAAATTTGAAACAGTTGGTACTATTTTAGAAGTTACTTTAAATAAACCTATCAAATCTGGCGAAAGCGTAACTTTAGATATGGTTTTTGATGCGCAAGTGCCTTTGCAAGTAAGACGTTCTGGTAGAGATAGCGCAGAAGGCGTAGCTTTATCTATGTCTCAGTGGTATCCAAAAATGGCAGAATACGATTTTGAAGGTTGGCATACACCACCTTATATTGCTAGAGAATTTCACGCAGTTTGGGGTAATTTTGATGTAAAAATTTCTATTGATAAAAATTATACAGTTGGTGGAACAGGATATTTGCAAAATCCGCAAGAAATTGGTCATGGTTATGAAGATAAAACCAAACCTTTAAATGTGCCAAATACAGATAAATTGACTTGGCATTTTAAAGCACCAAGAGTACACGATTTTATGTGGGCTGCAGACCCAGAATACAAGCATGATATTTTAACTATGGAAAATGGAAATGATTTACATTTTTTATATAAGAGGAATTTAAACGCAGAATTTTTACAAAACTGGAAAGATTTACAGCCTAAAACGGCTGAATTAATGACTTATTTTTCTGAAAATATTGGTCAATATCCTTACAAACAATATTCTGTAATACAAGGTGGAGATGGTGGTATGGAATATGCGATGTCTACATTAATTACAGGAAAACGTAAGTTTGGTAGTCTTTTAGGGGTTACAGCTCATGAATTGGCACATACTTGGTTTCAATTTTTATTGGCATCTAATGAAAGTAAACATCCATGGATGGATGAAGGGTTTACAAGTTATATTTCTGGAAAAGCTATGGCAGAAATTACAAGTAAAAACGATAAAAATCCAAATGCAGGACCATACAGAGGATATAATTATATGGTAAATTCTGGAACAGAAGAGGTTTTAACAACGCATGCAGATAGATACAATACAAATAGAGCATATGGCTTTGCGAGTTATGGTAAAGGAAGTATGTTTTTAGCACAATTAGAATATATTATTGGCCCAGAAAATACTGCTAAAGGATTAAAAAAATACTTTAATGATTTTGCTTTTAAGCATCCAACTCCAAATGATGTAAAACGTTCTATGGAAAAAGTTTCGGGTATTCATTTAGACTGGTATTTAAATGAATGGATACAAACGTTGCACACCATAGATTATGGCATTAAATCTGTTAAGGACAAAACAATTACTTTAGAAAGAATAGGGCAGATGCCAATGCCAATAGACTTAGAAGTAACCTATACAGATGGTTCAGTAGAAAATTTCAACATTCCTTTAAGAATGATGCGTGGCAGCAAGCCAACTAGCGCAACAGTTATAGAAGATTGGGCATGGGCAAATCCTGTATATTCTTTTACAACTAACAAAACTGTAAAATCTGTTGTTATCGATAAAAGCAATTTAATGGCAGATGTTAATGCTGAGAATAATATTTTTGAAGCAAAATAAAAAAGACCTAGTATAAGAGTAAACCTCTTTAACTGAAATGGATAAAGAGGTTTTTTTAAGTATTATCAACCCACTAAAACTCCATACAAAATGATTCAAAAGATTTTTCTTACTCCTTTTCAAAAATTTATAAAAATTGAAGGTTTTAGCGGTATTTTATTGTTGTTAAGTACAGTAATAGCATTGATCTGGGCAAATTCTGGTTTTGCAGATAGTTACACAAGCTTATGGGATTATAAATTAGGAATTACAGGAGAAAATTTTAAGCTAGAAAAGCCTTTATTACTTTGGGTGAATGACGGTTTAATGGCGATTTTCTTTTTCTTAATAGGTTTAGAAATTAAAAGAGAAGTTTTAATTGGCGAATTAAATTCTCTAAAAAAGTTGGCTTTCCCTTTATTTGGTGCTTTAGGTGGTGTTTTAATTCCGGTTGCTTTGTATATGCTTTTAAATCAGAATCCGGCTACTTTTAAAGGTTGGGGCATACCAATGGCAACAGATATAGCATTTTCTTTAGCTGTTTTAAATGCTTTAGGCAAAAGAGTGCCATTAAGTTTAAAAATATTTTTAATTGCTTTTGCAATTGTAGATGATATTGAAGCTGTTTTGGTAATTGCTATTTTTTATAGTGGTGCAATTAATACTACTTTACTGCTTATTGCTATGGCGCTTTTAGCGGGTTTATATGCATTGTCTTACAAAGGTTTTTATTCTAAATATTTATTGTTTTTTGTGGGAATTATTGTTTGGGTATTGTTTTTAAAATCTGGTGTACACCCAACTGTAGCAGGAATTTTATTGGCTTTTTCTGTGCCAATTAGACAAAAGATAAATACGTCTAAATTTTTGATACAATTAGATAAAATAAAAGATAAAATTGAAGAAGCTACCAATAAAAACAAACCAACACCTTCTAAAAAACAAATAGCACATATGGATACCTTAGAAGATTGGAGCGATAAATTTAGATCGCCTTTGCAGCATTTAGAACATGTTTTACATGGTTGGGTAGCCTATTTTATTATACCCATTTTTGCCTTGGCAAATGCAGGGGTTTTAATAGACAGTTCTGCAGGTATAGAAACCCAATTGGTAGTAAATATTATTATTTGTTTGGTTTTAGGTAAAGGATTTGGAATACCATTAGTCATCTTTTTAGCAAAAAAAGCGAACTTAATTCAGTTGCCAAAAGATATTAATTTTAAACAAATTGTAGGTGTTTCTTTTATTGCAGGTATTGGTTTTACAATGGCGATTTTTATTGCGAGTTTGGCATTTGCAACGTCACCAGAATATATAAGCTCTGCTAAAATTGGTATTTTAATTGGTTCTTTTATAGCGGCAATTTTGGGTTATTTAATTTTAAGATTTACTGCGAATCCTATAAAAGTAGAAACAGAAGATTAAAAAAATTAATTCATTAGTTGTTCAAGCTTGTTATTAGGTATAAACCCTTTTAACATTAAAAGAACACCAAAAACTATAAGTAGAATACCCATTATTCTTTTTACGCGATAAATAACTAAAGGCGTCATTTTTGTTTTTAGTTGTTTGGCTAATAAAATTTTACAGACATCTGTAATAAAGTAACCTAGAATAATAACACCAAAATAAGAAAAAATAGCACTTTGATTCATTTTTAAAGTAGGGCCAATTACCAAAACAGTGCCAAGCCAAAAAGCCAAAACACCCACATTAATAAAGTTTAAAAAAAAGCCTTTAAAAAAGAGTTTTACATAGTTATTTTTTAGAGAAACTTCTGGCACTTTTGCAGAGGCTAAAGCGTCTTTTTTATTCTGTTTGTCTAAATACGTAATTATGCCGTAAACAATTAATACCAAACCACCGATAAAGAAAAGTCTGGGATCGTCTTTAATTTTTTCTAGTAAAGATCTACTCCCATAATAAGCAATTAAAATAAAAGAAACATCGCCTAAAATTACGCCTAAATCAAAAGCTATGGCTGCTCTTGCACCTTTAAGAATACTAGTTTGAATTAACATAAAAAACACAGGACCAATCATAAAGGCCATAAAAAAGCCAATTAGAAATGCATTTTTAAAATCGTAAATATCCATAGGCTAAAGGTAAATGATTTGCTAGCAATTGCAAAAGACGAAATTGAATTGTTTTCTAAAAAGCTTTTTAGGTAGCAATATTTTGCGTTAGGGATTGCAATGAAAATCCTTTTGTGCTTTTTTGCACAAAAGATTGCAATGGAAAGCCCGTTAAAACGCCCAAATAAAAAATATTTTATTTTTAACGAATTGAAAAGTGGGGTAACTTAAATACAATATCCGTTCTTTTCTTTATGAGATTTCTCCACAAGGTCGAAATGAAAGTATTCAAGTGACTACTCTAAAACTCAACAGTTACACAATTCAACAGTTATACAATTACACAGTGAACAATTCAACAACAAATTAAACATCATCAAAATCTATGGTAACTTTTGGTGTTGTAGGATGCGCTTGACAGGTTAAAACCAAACCTTCTTCAATTTCGCTATCTGTTAAAATAGAATTTTTAACCATAACTGCTTTTCCCTCGGTAACTTTACCCAAACAAGAGCTACAAACACCACCTTGGCAAGAGTAGGGTGGGTCTAAATCGTTACGTAAACTTGCAGACAAAATATTGTCTGTTTGTTGCATAGCAAAGGTAGTTTCTTCATCATCTAAAACTACGGTAATTGTGGTTGTGCCTTCTTTTACATCTTCTAAAGCATCTTCATCTGTAGTAACTGTAAACAGCTCAAAATGTATGTTTTCTTCTGCAATATTATTGTCTTTTAGCTTTGCAGAAACTTCTTTAATCATTTCTTCTGGGCCACATAAAAAAGCTTCATCAAAAGAAGTTTCTTTGTACATATTTTTCACAAAGTAGTTGGTAACATTGGCATCTATTCTGCCACGTAAACCGTTTTTAACGTCTTCTCTACTGTAAATGTAATGCAGGTTAAAACGATCTCCAAACGTTTCTTTTAACTGATTTAATTCTTCAAAAAAGATGGTGTCTGCAATAGATTTATTACCGTAAACTAAAGTAAAAGTTGCAGTTGGCGCTGTTTCTAAAACCGTTTTTAACATAGAGAGTATTGGCGTAATGCCAGAACCTGCAGCAAAACCTAGGTAGTTTTTATTGGCTTTTGGCTCTAGTAAAAACCTACCTTCTGGCGCTGCAATTTCTATAGCATCTCCTTCTTTTAAAGCTGAAGTTGCATAGCCAGAAAAAACACCGTTTTCTACTGCTTTTATAGCCACTCTTAACGCGCCACTTTGCGGAGTTGAACAAATAGAATAAGCTCTACGTACTTTTTCTCCGTTAATTTCTTGCTCTAAAGTGATGTATTGCCCTGCAGTAAATTTAAAATCTTCTTTTAAATTTTCAGGAATATTAAAAACAACAGAAACCGCGTTTGCGGTTTCTTGTTTTATTTCTTGTATTGTTACTTTATGAAATGTTGGCATTAAATATTTTCTTTAATCAAAGTTAAATCATAAGATTTCTCAACTTCACTTCGTTTCATTCGAAATGACATCACAATTGTCATTTCGACCTTGTGGAGAAATCTCATTAATTATACTAATTTCTTATCTATTAAGTACTCTGCAATTTGTACTGTATTTGTTGCAGCACCTTTACGTAGATTATCTGCAACAATCCACAAATTTAAGGTATTTTCTTGAGATTCGTCTCTTCTTATACGTCCCACAAAAACTTCATCTTTATTATGCGCATTAATTGGCATTGGGTAAACGTTGTTTGCCAAATCATCTTGCACAATAACACCAGGAGTTTCGTTTAAAATGCTACGTACTTCTGCCAAATCAAAATCATTTTCAAACTGTACATTTACAGCTTCAGAATGTCCGCCAGCTGTAGGTATTCTAACTGCAGTTGCTGTCACAGAAAAAGAATCGTCTCTTAAAATTTTCTTAGGTTCTTTTACCAATTTCATTTCTTCTTTGGTGTAGCCATTTTCTAAGAAAACATCACAATGTGGCAATGCATTTCTACCAATTTTATGCGGATAAACCATTTCGCCATCAATACCAGCTTCTTCATTATCTAATTGTTGTACCGCTTTTACGCCAGTACCAGAAACAGATTGATACGTAGAAATTACCACACGTTTCATTTTATATTTTAAATGCAAAGGAGATAAAGCAGCCACCAACTGAATTGTAGAACAGTTAGGGTTTGCAATAATTTTATCGTCTTTAGACAAAACATCACCATTAATTTCTGGAACCACCAATTTTTTAGTTGGGTCCATTCTCCAAGCAGAACTATTGTCTATAACAGTAGTACCAACTGCTGCAAATTTAGGTGCCCATTCTAAAGAAGTTTCTCCACCTGCAGAAAATAAAGCAACATCTGGCTGTAATTTTACAGCATCTTCTAAAGTTACCACTGTATAATCTTTACCCTTATATTTTAATTGTTTACCCGCAGATCTTGCAGATGCTACAGGAATTAATTCTGTTATTGGTAAATTACGTTCTTCTAAAACTTGCAACATTACAGTTCCTACCATTCCTGTTGCTCCTACTACAGCTACTTTCATCACTTTAAATTTTTATGATATTTTATTAATACACTGCAAATATCTTAAAAAATATTAGGTTTAAAATTATCTAAAACCTTATAAATTAGGTAAAGTTTAAAATTGAAGCAACTAAATTTCTAATGTTTAAAATTAAACTTTTTGTTTTTAGAAGCTTAATCACGCTGTACGTTATATCTTTTTGCCGAAAAAGGCAAAAAGGATGTCACTTCCATCGTGGCTAAACCTGTTTGCCAACTTTTTGTGTTATTAGAAACATTTTTTAAAATTTAACTGCTGTTTCCCGAAAAAATGTAATTTTGTAGCTCAAATACATATCAATCAATACCTGATTTTTTTTTTGGTTTTATCACCAAAACAACTTCAGCTTAAAACATTAGTATAGCATGCAACTGTACAATAAATTAAGCGCCAAAGAACGCGCTGCCTTAATAGACGAAGCCGGTAAAGACCGCTTAACCATTTCTTTTTATAAATATTTTAAGATAGAAAATCCACAACTTTTTAGAGACAAATTATTCTTAGAATGGAACGCTTTAGACGTTTTAGGACGTATTTATGTTTCTTTTGAAGGCATTAATGCACAACTTTCTGTACCCTCAGAAAATTTTTATGCCTTAAAAGACCAATTAGATAGCATTTCTTTTCTAAAAGATATTCGTTTGAATGTTGCTGTTGAGCAAGACAACAAATCGTTTTTAAAGTTGAAGGTAAAAGTACGCGATAAAATTGTGGCAGATGGTTTAAACGATACCACTTTTGATGTTACCAACAAAGGCGTGCATTTAAATGCTAAAGAATTTAATGAAATGTTGGCAAATCCTGATACAGTTTGTGTAGATATGCGAAATCATTACGAAAGTGAAATTGGGCATTTTGATGGTGCTGTAACTCCAGATGTAGATACTTTTAGAGATTCTTTAGACATTATAGAAGCAGATTTAAAAGACAACAAAGAAGACAAAAATTTATTGATGTATTGTACAGGTGGCATTCGTTGCGAAAAAGCATCTGCTTATTACAAACACAAAGGTTTTAAAAACGTTTTTCAGTTAGAAGGTGGTATTATAGAATACACGCGCCAAGTAAAAGAAGAGGGAATAGAAAATAAATTTATTGGTAAAAATTTTGTGTTTGACCATAGAAGAGCAGAAAAAATTACAGACCATGTAATTTCTAATTGTCACCAATGTGGGAAACCTTGTGATACACACACCAATTGTGCTAACGAAGGTTGCCATTTGCTATTTATTCAGTGTGATGCATGTTCAGAAAAAATGGAAAATACCTGTTCTACAGATTGCCAAGAAATAATTCAGTTATCTTTTGAAGAACAAAAAGAACGCAGAAAAGGCAAACACGCTAGTAACAAAATCTTTAAAAAGGGTAGAAGCGAAGTTTTGAAGTTTAAGAAAGTAACTAATTAAGTACTTAATTAAGTTATTTTTCTGTAATTTTATAAGATGGAAACGGTAAATTACAAAGATTTTAGATCGAATTTAAAACATTGGTTAGACAAAGTTATTAATGATTTAAGTGACATTATTATAAAAAGAAAAGGCGGTAAAGATTTGGTATTAATATCTTTAGATGAATACAATTCGTTAAAAGAAACTACCTATTTACTAACCGGAAAAAATAGACAGGTTTTATTAAAATCTATAAAAGAGCTTGAAGGTGGTAAAAGTATAGCCAAAGAAATAATAGACTAAATGCAACTAATTTGGTCTACAACTTCTTGAAAAGGTTATCTGTATTGGCAAAAAGCAGATAGTAGGATTCTTAAAAAAAATAGTGTTTTCTGAGTTTATAAGTATTATGCTCCAGTTAAAAGAGGTATAATTTTTCGCTTTAACAGCGGTTTATCATCTCAGCAATCTTCACCTTTCAAATTATCTTTATAACTCGTTACCATTAAAACATTACCACTTTTGTCTAGTAAAATGTATTTGGACATATCATTTATATTCTTAAATTTTTTAGGTGTAATTTCAGTTAGAAAATTTTTGTAACGTTTTCTTTGTTTTTTTCCATAAATATTTTTTAAAGACATTACAGTAATTCCCTTTTTTTTGCTTTCTAACTATTTTTTACTGTAGGCGTAATTAGTTTCGTTTCTATCAATAACAAGTACTAATAATTTAAGATTATAATTTTCAGCTAAATCCAAAACATCTTTTAAATGTACTATACAAGGTTCACACCATAATCCAAAAGTATAAATTAGGGTAAATTCTTTATCATTTTTTGCGAGACATTTAATATCTGTAAAATCAACGTTTAAAAGACCATAATTGTCTTTTTTTATATCACAATTTTGACTGTGAACAAAACTATTGATTAGTAAAATTAGGGTAAAAAATATTTTTTTCATAAAAAAAAATGGGGTAATAGGTAATTAGCTCAAAACGAATAATTGTATTTTCTTATTATCACTATTGCTTAGAAAAGCAGTTTTATTAAGGCTTATGTTTTGAATTTTAAATATTTAATAGAAGATGAATTACATTATTAAATCTAGTTACAGAACCTAAAAAAAACAAACAAGAATATCTTCTTGTTAAGGTCAAATAAATTAAAAAAAGAATGTGCGCAATTTTTATAAACATTCTTTTTCTTTTGCTAGCAAGTTTCTAAAATAAAAAGATCAGTTTTATTTTAAAAACGAGTAAATGTAAAAAAAACTGAACTCGCAAATAAAAGGCATGTTTTCTTAATTTATGTTAATATGGTGAATTCATCATACCATTTTTGTTAATTCTATAAATTTTTAACAGTTGGTGTTTTTACCTTTCTATTCTCAATCCATTTTTATATATTTACTGATTAAGCAATAAAGCATATTTTTATTGCAAACAATTGAGTATCAATTTAAAATAAAGGTTTGTAGAGTTCGTTATTTAAAAGTTAGGTAAGGCTTTGTACAGTAAAACACTAACAATTAAAAACCAACCACTAAAAACTAACAATATATATGGCATGTGGTAGTTGTGGTACAGCAGAAAATGGAGTACCAAAAGGATGTAAGAGTAATGGTAATTGTGGTTCTGGAACCTGTGGAAGCGGCAGTCAAAAACTAGCCGTTTTTGATTGGTTGTCTAACATGACATTACCATCAGGACAAGAAAGATTCAATATTTTTGAAGTTCGTTTTAAAAACGGAAGAAAACATTTTTATAAAAATGTAGATAATTTACCCATAACAATGGGTGATATTGTGGCTGTAGAAGGAAATCCTGGGCACGATATTGGAACCGTTTCTTTAGCCGGAGAATTGGTTAAAGTGCAAATGAAAAAGCGCAAAATTACTGCAGATCATGAAGATGTAAAGAAAATTTACAGAAAAGCAAGCCAAAGAGATATAGATGTTTGGCAACAATCTAGAGCCAAAGAAGAAGAAACCCAACGCAGAGGAAGAGAAATCTTAGGCGGTTTAGGTTTGCAAATGAAACTATCTGATGTAGAATATCAAGGAGATGGTAACAAAGCTACTTTTTATTACACAGCAGAATCTCGTGTAGATTTTAGACAACTCATTAGAGATTTGGCAAGTGCTTTTTCTATTCGTGTAGAAATGAAACAAGTAGGTGCAAGGCAAGAGGCAGCAAGACTTGGAGGTGTAGGTTCTTGTGGTAGAGAGTTGTGTTGTTCTACGTGGTTAACAGACTTTAGAAAAGTAAGTACTTCTGCAGCACGTTACCAACAATTGTCTTTAAATCCGCTAAAATTAGCAGGGCAATGTGGTAAATTAAAATGTTGTTTAAATTTTGAATTAGACACGTATTTAGATGCTTTAAAAAGTTTTCCAAAACAAGATGTTGTTTTAAAAACAGAAAAAGGAGAGGCCATTTTTGTGAAAATGGATATTTTTAAAGGGCATTTATGGTATACTTATAAAGAAGAGCGTTTTAAATGGTTCCGTTTAACGCTAGAACAGGTTTTAGAAATTATTGAGTTGAACAAAAAAGGAGAAAAATCTGCAACTTTAGAAGAATATGAAGCTGATGTAGAAGTGGCTGTAAAAGTAGATTTTGAAGATGCAGTTGGGCAAGATAGTTTAACGCGTTTTGATGCACCAAAGAAAAACAAGCGCAGAAGAAACAACCGTAATAAAAAGAAACCGGTTAATGCGAATGCAAACAAAACAGCAGGTAATAACAAACCTAGTGGTAACAAACCTGCTAGAAAAAACACCAATAGAAAACCACAGGCAAAACAGCAAAATAACACACAACAAAAAAATAAGCCAAAACCAAAGCCTAGGCAAAATCCTAATGCAAAAGCAAACGAGAATAAGCCTAAAGGCGAAGTAAAAAAAACAAACAAACCAAGGCGAAACCCAAATAGAAATCGTAAAAATAACAACCCTAAAAATGGAGGCGATTCAGAAAAATAAATATTTTTTCTTACTGTTTTTAATGGGTTCATTGTTTGCTTGTAATGATAATGCTGAGTTTAATGCATACAAAAGCATTGCAAATAATGCGTGGAAAGCAGATGAGAAAGTAACTTTTCAGTTTGAAATAAAAGATACCATTTCACCTAAAAATGCATTCATCAACATAAGAAATAATAGTGTTTATGCTTTTAGTAATTTATATGTAATTACAGAACTTAATTTCCCAGACAAAACTATAGTAATAGACACTTTACAATATAAAATGGCAGATGCAAATGGGCGTTTTTTAGGAAATGGATTTTCAGAAATAAAAGAAAATAAATTGTTTTATAAAGAGCGTAAAATTTTTCCTGTTGCTGGCATATATAGTTTTACAATACGACAAGCAATGCGAAAAAATGGAGCAGTAGACCCAATAAATGCGCTGCAAGGAATACAAGATGTAGGTTTTAGCATCGAAAAAACAAAATAATTACCTCTTAAAAAAAGAGTACAAATAACTTCGTCTTTTTTAATACAAGACAACTTTTTATTATGGCAACAAAAAAAACAGAAACTACTAATTTTAAAAAATACCTAAAGTGGTTTTGGGGTATTGTTTTAGGCGGATTTGCATTACTATTACTGCTGTTTTTTATAGCTTCTGTAGGTGGATTTGGAGCTTTACCTACTTTTGAAGAATTAGAAAACCCACAAACCAATTTAGCTACAGAAGTTATTTCTATAGATGGTGAAACTATTGGAAAATATGCAACCGAAAATAGAACACCCATTCATTTTAATGAATTGCCACATAATTTAATAAAAGCATTAGTTGCTACAGAAGACGAACGTTTTTATGAGCACTCAGGAATAGATTTTAAAGGCCTAGCTAGAGCAGTTGCCAAACTTGGCGCAGGTGGTGGTGCAAGTACCATTACCCAACAATTGGCAAAAAACTTATTTACTAAAAAAGCTTCTTCTAATATTTTTGTGAGAATTGCACAAAAAATGAAAGAATGGGTGGTTTCTGTGAAACTAGAGCGTCAATATACAAAGCAAGAAATTATTGCAATGTACTTAAACACGCAAGGTTTCTTGTTTAATGCATCTGGTATACGATCTGCATCAAGAATTTATTTTGGTAAAGAAGCCAAAGATTTAGATTTGCAAGAATCTGCCATAATTGTAGCGATGCTTAAAAACCCGAGACAATTTAATCCGCACAGAAAAATCTCTAAAGCAAAGTCTAAAAGAAGGCGTAATGTAGTTTTTGCCCAAATGGAAAAAAACGGTTTTGTAAGTGAACAAGAAAAAGATTCGTTACAAAAACTGCCGCTTAAAATAAATTATACACCAGAAAATCATAACGAAGGTTATGCTACTTATTTTAGAGGGCATTTGCAAAAAGTAATGCGTACATGGGTTAAAAACAACCCAAAACCAAATGGCGAGCAATATGATATTTTTAGAGACGGTTTAAAAATCTTTGTAACCATAGACTCTAGAATGCAAAAATATGCAGAGGAGGCAGTAAATGAGCACATGTCTAATTTGCAAAGTTTCTTTTTTAAAGAGCAGAAAAAAAATAAAACAGCACCTTTTTATGATATTGAGAAAGAACAAATTAAAGGAATATTAGATCGTGCTAAGAAAAATTCTGATAGATACAAACGTTTAAAACGTGCTGGCAAATCTTCAAAATACATCAATGAAGTTTTTAAGAAGAAAACAAAAATGAAAGTATTTTCGTACAAAGGCGATTTGGATACCATAATGTCGCCTAACGATTCTATTCGGTATTATAAATATTTTTTACGTTCAGGCTTATTATCAATAGAACCACAAACAGGTCATATAAAAGCTTGGGTTGGTGGTGTAAATTATAAACATTTTAAGTTTGATGCAGTTGGGCAACAAAAAAGACAAGTAGGTTCTACCTTTAAACCATTTGTGTATGCTACTGCAATTAATCAATTAAGATTGTCTCCTTGTGATCAGTTTCCAAATGTTCATTATACTATTCCAAAAGGAAAATATGGAATCCCTGAAGAATGGATGCCAGATAATTCTAACGACAAGTACGGAGGAATGTTAACTTTAAAAGAAGGTTTGGCAGGTTCTATAAATACTATGTCTGCAAGGTTAATTGATATGGTTTCTCCTCAAAATGTGGTACGCTTAGCAAAATCTGCAGGTATAGAAAGTGATATTCCTGCAAATCCTTCTATTGCTTTAGGGGCTGTTGAATTGTCTTTATTAGAAATGGTAAGTGCCTACTCAACTTTTGCCAATAGTGGTTTGCGCGTAAGTCCAATGATTATTACAAGAATAGAAGATAAAAATGGAACTGTGTTAGAAGAATTTACACCAGAAACACAAGAGGTTTTAAGTGAAGAAGCTGCATATGTGGTAATCGATTTATTAAAAGGGGTTACACAATCTGGCTCTGGAGTAAGGTTAAGAACACCAAGAACTGGTTATCCTAAAATTGTAACAGGTTTTCCTTACTATTTTGATAATGAAATTGCAGGAAAAACAGGGACAACTCAAAATCAATCTGATGGTTGGTTTATGGGTATTGTACCCAATTTAGCAACCGGTGTTTGGGCAGGAGGAGAAGACAGAGCAACACACTTTCCAGGAATTGGTTATGGCCAAGGAGCAACAATGGCTTTGCCTTCTTGGGCTTTATTTATGCAGAAATGCTATGCAGATAAAAGTCTAAAAATTAGTAAATCTAAATTTGCAAAACCATCTAATTTGTCTATAAACATTAATTGTGACGAAAAAGATGAGACTGAGAATGGGAATGGTGAAGAAACAAAACCTAAAATAGATATTAAAGAGGATACAGATTTTTAATATCACTATTTTAAAAACACTTAAAACCTTGTAAGATGATAAATAAAACAGTTAAAAATGTTACGGAAGCCTTAGTTGGTGTTACAGATAATATGACGCTAATGTTGGGTGGTTTTGGGTTGTGTGGTATACCTGAAAACGCAATTAAAGAATTGGTAAAGCGTAAGGTTAGCAACGTAACTTGTATTTCTAATAATGCAGGTGTAGATGATTTTGGCTTAGGTTTATTATTACAAAACAAGCAAATAAAAAAAATGATATCTTCTTACGTTGGTGAGAATGATGAGTTTGAACGCCAAATGTTATCGGGAGAGTTAGAGGTGGAGTTAACACCACAAGGTACTTTAGCAGAAAAATGTAGAGCATCGCAAGCTGGTTTTCCAGCATTTTACACGCCAGCAGGTTTTGGTACAGAAGTGGCAGAAGGTAAAGAAACTAGAGAATTTGATGGGAAAATGTACGTGTTAGAACCCGCATTTAAATCAGATTTTTCTTTTGTAAAAGCATGGAAAGGAGATACCTCTGGAAATTTAATTTTTAAAGGTACAGCTCGTAATTTTAATCCGTGTATGTGTGGTGCTTCCACAATTACGGTTGCAGAAGTAGAAGAATTGGTTCCTGCAGGAGCCTTAGATCCTAACCAAATTCATATTCCAGGTATTTTTGTACAACGTATTTTTCAGGGAGAAAAGTACGAAAAGAGAATTGAGCAAAGAACGGTAACTCCAAAATCGTAAATTATGGCACTAACAAAAAATCAAATTGCACAAAGAATTGCACAAGAGTTGCGAGACAAATGGTATGTAAATTTAGGTATTGGCATTCCTACTTTAGTGGCTAATTATATTCCAGAAGGAATTGAGGTTGAGTTTCAGTCAGAAAACGGATTGTTAGGTATGGGACCTTTTCCAATAGAAGGTACAGAAGATGCAGATTTAATAAATGCAGGTAAGCAAACTGTAACGGTTTTAGATGGTGGTTCTATTTTTGATTCTGCCACAAGTTTTGCTATGATTCGTGGGCAACATGTACAATTAACAGTTTTGGGCGCTATGGAAGTTGCGCAAAATGGAGATATTGCCAATTGGAAAATTCCCGGTAAAATGGTAAAAGGTATGGGTGGTGCTATGGATTTAGTAGCCTCTGCAGAAAATATTATTGTTGCCATGATGCACACCAATAAAAGAGGCGAAAGTAAACTACTCAAAGAATGTTCTTTACCATTAACAGGTGTTGGTTGTGTTACTAAAATTGTTACGAATTTGGCTGTTTTAGAAATTAAAAATAATGTTTTTCACTTATTAGAAAGAGCTCCTGGAGTTACTGTAGAAGAAATTAAAAAAGCTACAGAAGGCACCTTGGTTATTGATGGACAAATACCAGAAATGCGTTTATAAAATGGAATTATTCAAGAAATTTTATTGGTTAATTAACCCAGTTTTAATTGTAATTTTTATGCTTTTGGCACAAAAGGTTTTTAAAATTGAAAACACTTTTTTAAACACAGGTGTTGCTTGTGCGTTGGCATTTATTTTATCGCCTAAAGTTAGGATTGTAGAAAAACAAACCGGAGAAGAAGAACAAATAAGATGGTTATTCTTTAAAAAAGTAATTAATAAAAAGATATAAGACAAAATGAAACTATTCAAAAAAATATATTGGATTATTTACCCAATTCTACTGATAACCTGCCTTTTTATTTTAGATAAAGTTTTTAATGTAGATAATTTTTTAATTAGAGCTACAATTGCTGGAGCTATTGGTTTTATTTTGTCTCCTAGAAAGAAAATAATTGAAACACAAACAGGAAAAGTGAAACAAATTACATGGATTTTATTAAAAAAACCAATTCTGTTAGATGAGCAAGAATAGTACAATTACCTTCAATGAGAATAAATCTAAACGACTTAATTTAGAAACTACTATAGCTGCGGATGAGGCAAGAAATTCAAAAAATTTTTAACCAATACTAAATTTAGTAAATTGGTTAAAAGAATTATAAAGTAAACACAAGAGTGTTTCTTCCCTAGTTTATATTGAGCGAAGTCGAAATAGGGAAGATTAAGATGGGATTAGGAATTAAAAGGGACATATGAAAATAATATCATACAACGTAAACGGAATAAGAGCTGCACTTAAAAAAGGTTTTTTAGATTGGTTAAAAGCTGCTAATCCAGATGTGATTTGCATACAAGAAACCAAAGCACATAAAGAGCAATTAAATTTAGAGGAATTTGAAGCTGCAGGTTATCCCTACCATTATTGGTTTTCTGCAGAAAAAAAAGGCTACTCTTCTGTAGCAATCTTTTGTAAGGAAAAACCAAATCATATTGAATATGGAACAGGAATAGAATCTATGGATTTTGAAGGTAGAAATTTAAGAGTAGATTTTGATGACGTTTCTGTAATGAGTATGTATTTGCCTTCTGGTACAAATACAGCAAGATTAGACTATAAGTTTAATTATATGGATGAAATGCTAGATTATTTATCAGCATTAAGAAAAACCATACCAAATTTAGTGGTTTGTGGAGACTATAATATTTGTCATGAACCTATAGATATTCACAACCCAAAAATGAAAGGTGTTTCTGGTTTTTTACCAGAAGAAAGAAATTGGTTAAGTAAGTTTATAAATAGTGGTTTTATAGATAGTTTTCGATTTTTAAATCCAGACAGACAAGAATATTCTTGGTGGAGTTACAGGGCAAATGCAAGAGCAAATAATAAAGGTTGGCGTTTAGATTATGCTATGGTTACAGAGCCACTAAAAGAAAAAATAAGCAGAGCGTATATTTTACCAGAAGCAAAACATTCAGATCACTGCCCAATTGCAGTAGAGTTAGATCTTTAAAATTAAAAATAGTTTTATCTTTATAAAACCGAAAAATACTTAATGAAAAAACTATTTCTATTCCTGCTAATTTCTAGCACTATTTTTTCACAGCAAAAAAAAGATACCATCTTTCAGACTAAAAAAGACACTATTTTTCAAGTTGAAAAAGAAATTTCTGAAAAAAATACACAAATAATTGAAACAAAATTAGATACGACAGTAACAACAAAAAACGCTGAATTTTTTACAAAGGCTTCAGATACTTTGGCTTTGAAAAAAGATAGCATACAAAACACGCTTTTTGCAGACAAAGACCTAACTAGAATAGATAGTTTATGGGTAAGTGCAAAATTTAAATCTGCTTTAGTAGATACGCTAAACTATGTTATTAATGATAAGGATATTATTGGCGAAGTAAAAACAGCAATTTCTTCGGATTTATTAAAGGTACGTTTGGCCAACTTAAACAAAACTACACCTTTTAATTTAGCCTATAATCTTGCTTTAGAAAAGGTAATTAATAGTTATTTGTTGCATAGAAAAAAATATTATCCGGCTTTAATGGCAAAGGCTGCTTATTATTTTCCAATGTTTGAACAATATTTAGACGAATATGATATTCCTTTAGAAATGAAATATTTGGCCATTGTAGAATCTGCTTTAAGACCACGAGTAAAATCTAGAGTTGGTGCAACTGGTCTATGGCAATTTATGTATGGTACAGGTATTCAGTTTGGTTTAAAAGTGAGTTCCTATGTAGATGAGCGCCAAGATCCTGTAAAAGCAACCATTGCTGCATGTAAATACTTGAGTCAGTTATACAGTATTTTTGGAGACTGGGATTTGGCTTTGGCAGCCTACAATTCTGGGCCAGGTAATGTTAGAAAAGCTATAAAACGTTCTGGAGGTTATAAAAATTATTGGAATATAAGACCATATTTACCAAGAGAAACTGCAGGTTATGTGCCTGCATTTTATGCAACCATGTATATTTTTGAACATGCAAACGCGCATAATATTTATGCAGAGGTGCCTGAGTTTTTTAATTTTCAAACAGACACTGTTCGTGTAAAAAGAACAATTGGTTTTGATCAAATTGCAGAAAAAATAGCAATAGATGAAGAGCTAATTGGAAATTTAAATCCGTCTTATAAATTAGATATTATTCCTTACATAAAAGAAAGAAATTATGCATTAAGGTTACCAAGTGATAAAATTATTGCTTTTTTAGATCAAGAAAATGCTATTTATGCCTTGGCAGATGAAGATGATGCCAAAAGAGAAAAACCTTTGCCTAAGTATTTTGAAATGGACCAAAGAGTGCGTTACAAAGTGAAAAGTGGCGATTATCTAGGTAAAATTGCAAAAAGATATGGTGTGCGAGTTAGTGATTTAAAAAGATGGAATCGTCTTAAAACGAGTCAGTTAAAAATAGGGCAAAAACTTTCTATTTATCCTAAAAGACTATAGTAAAAGCAAAGCCTATTTATTTTTTAAATTATTTCATTTTTTTTGATAAAAACTTTAATTTGGAATAATTGTTGCTAGTACTTGAGCTATAACAGAATCAAACTTTTAAAAATAATTCCATTCAATTATGAAAAAACTACTAGTTATTTGTGTGTTTTTTATCTTGTTTTCTTCTTGTAAAGGAGATGATAAGTTTGTGCTTAGAAACTCTATAGGATCGCTTAATAAAGTTATGGTAGTAACTAAAGCAAGTGATTGGAATGATGAATTAGGCAAAGAAATTAGAAATTCTTTTGGCGAATTGGTGCTAGGTTTACCACAACCAGAGCCACTTTTAAAAGTATCGCAAATTGCACCAAATGGTTTTGGTAGTATGATGAAGGTTTCTAGAAACATATTAATTATTGGAGAAGGTACAAAAAACGAGTTTTACGTAAAGAATAATGTTTATGCACAGCCACAAACTATTGTTTATGTATATGGTGAAGATGTTGCAAGTGCAATAGAAACATTTAAAAAAAATGAAGCAGAAATTATTAAAACTTTTATAGATTCTGATATAAAAATGACACAAAATGTGTTTGAATCTAGAAAAGTAGATAATGCCAATTATAGAACCCTACAAAATTTAGGAATAGGTTTTACCATACCAGATAATTATAGAACTGTAGATGATACAGGAGATTTTTTATGGTTAAGACAGCATTTAACAAGTGGTATTGCGAAAACAGGGAGCAATAATATTTTGGTATATTCTATTCCATTAAAAGAGGAAACTAAAGTTGCACAAAATATTGTAGCTGTTAGAGATAGTATTGGAGAAGCACACATACCAGGTTCTGACCAAGAAACCATGCATATGATTACAGAGGAAGCGTACACGCCATTTACAGAAGAAACTATTATTCAAGGCAATAAAGCTTTTGAAACTAGAGGTAAATGGGAAGTTAAAAATGATTTTATGGCAGGTCCTTTTATCAATTATTCAGTAATAGATCAAAAAAATAATAGAGTTATTGTTTTTGAAGGTTTTACGTATGCGCCCTCTGTAAATAAGCGGGCTTTTGTTTTTGAGTTAGAAGCTATAGGAAAGTCTTTAAAGATTAATTAATACGATTTACTTATAATTTTTAAACCCAAAAAGAGCCTCTTTTTGGGTTTTTATTTGTCTTTCTATGAGTCAAATTCAGATTTTATATCTTTGGAATTAACAACGCTAAAAACTTATATATGTTAGACATAAATTATTTTGCTTTTGTAATTGCCGCTTTTGTACCTATGTTGGTTGGTTTTATTTGGTATGGCCCATTATTTGGCAAAACTTGGATGCTTCAAATGGGGTTTGCCAAAGAAACTTTAGCAGGTACCAATATAATTAAAGTGCTTTTAATCTGTTATGTGCTTAGTTTTTTAATTGCATTTGCTTTAATGCCAATGACAGTGCATCAAATGGGAATGTATTCTACATTAGCAGGTGAACCAGATTTTACAAATCAGACGAGTGCAACTTACCTTTATTATGAGGATTTTATGACCAATTATGGAGACCGCTTTAGAACTTTTAAACATGGTGCTTTTCATGGTATAATTTATGGTTTTTTCTTAAGCATGCCAGTTTTAACTATTCAAGCTTTATTTGAAAAAAAAACTGTTAAGTATATTTTAATAAATGCAGGATATTGGTTGCTTACCCTCGCAATTATGGCAGGTATTGTATGCAAATGGGTATAATAATAGTTTTTAAAAAATGCCAAAGTTCGATTACAAAATAAAAAGTCAAACTGAGCCTGACCAAGTTCTTTTTACTCTTGATTTAATGTAACGCAAACTTTATGCAAACGTTAAAATTTAATTCAACATCAAATGTCAGACTGAGCTTGTCGAAGTCCGTTTTACTTTTAATTTAAAGCAACGCAAACTTCATGAAAAAGCTAAATTATAATTCAAAATAAAAAGTCAGACTGAGCTTGTCGAAGTCCTTTTTACTCTTTATTTAAAGCAACGTAAACTTTATGCATACGTTAGAACCTAATTCAACATTAAAAAGTCAAACTGAGCTTATCTAAGTCCTACTCAATAAAATAAACCTACAAAAAAACCATGCAAAACTTTGCATGGTTTTCTTATAAGATTTGTCGTAATATTTAATATCCAACCTTGCCTCTTACTCTTTTTAGAACTTCATTAGCTACTAAAGTTGCTTTTTCTGCACCTACCTTTAAAGCGTCATCAATTTCATTTTTATTTTCCATAAAATGATGATAACGAGCTCTAACTGTTGCAAATTTATCTATAATTAACTCGTATAAAGCTTGTTTTGCATGTCCATAACCGTAATTTCCTCCAGTATAATTGGCACGCATAGTTGTAATTTGTTCTTCGGAAGCCAATAATTTGTACAAGGCAAATACATTATCTGTATCTGGGTCTTTTGGGTCTTCCAAAGCTAAACTATCCGTTTTAATACTCATAATTTGTTTTCTCAGCTTCTTGTTAGGTAAGAAAATATTAATGGTATTATTTCTAGATTTACTCATTTTTTCGCCATCAATACCAGGCACTAATTTTGTATGCTCTTGTATTTTTGCTTGTGGTGCAATTAATGTTTCGCCAATACTATTATTTAAACGATTCGCAACATCTCTTGCCATTTCTAAATGCTGCAACTGATCTTTACCAACAGGCACAATTTCTGCATCGTACAATAAAATATCTGCAGCCATAAGCATTGGATAGGTAAATAAACCACTATTTACATCTTCTAAACGGTCTGCTTTGTCTTTAAAACTATGTGCCAATGTTAAACGTTGATAAGGAAAAAAACAGCTTAAGTACCAAGACAATTCTGTAACCTGAGCAATATCACTTTGTCTGTAAAATACAGTTTTGTTAATGTCTAAACCACAAGCGAGCCAAGTGGCAGCAGTGCTATACGTATTTTCTCTTAATAGATTACCGTCTTTAATTTGTGTTAAAGAATGCATGTCTGCAATAAATAAAAACGCTTCATTTTCTGGATTGTTCGCCATTTCTATGGCAGGCAAAATAGCGCCTAATAAATTTCCTAAATGTGGCGTTCCTGTGCTTTGTACACCCGTTAAAATTCTTGCCATTAATTTAAAATTTTATAGTTTTTGTGTTAGCCTTTTCAAATTTCGCTATGAAAGCGTAAAAATAAGGTTTTGATTAGATAAAATCTATAAACAAAAAGAATATTAGTAATATTGCAGTGTATGAAGTTTCTTAAAATTCCTTTTTTGTTCGTATGGCGTTTGTGGTTTTACCTCTTAATGTTTGCTAGCATTTTAATTTTGTCACCTTTTTTATTAATTTTCACAATAAATCCAAGTCAGTATCATAATTTTTGGAAAATTGCTAGAATCATCGCAAAGATTTTAATTTATGGTATGGGTTTTCGATTAGATTTTAAAGAAAATCAAAAAATAGAGGCAGATAAAAGTTATATGTTTTGCCCAAATCACACTTCACTTTTAGATCCGTTTGTTTTAATAGCCTTAAGTAAAAACCCAATAGTTTTTGTAGGGAAAAAAGAATTGGTGAAAATACCTGTTTTTGGTTTTTTCTATAAAAAGGTGGTTATTATGGTAGATAGAAGTAGTTTAGAGAGTAGAAAACGTGTTTTTAAAATGGCAAAAGAACGCTTACAAAACGGAGTAAGTATGGCTATTTTTCCTGAAGGATTAGTGCCAGAGGAAAATGTAGTTTTAGCACCATTTAAAAAAGGAGCTTTTAGTTTAGCTATAGAATTTGAAATACCAATTGTACCACAAACTTATTATGATTGCAAACGTTTTTTTTCTTGGGATATTTTTAAAGGAAGACCTGGTATTTTAAGAGTAAAACAACATGAATTTATAACGACTAAAAATAAAACGATAAAAGAAGATTTACTTGATATAAAGGAGGAAACGTTTGCAATTCTTAAAAACGATTTAGAAAATGATTTTGAGTATATGAAAGATACAAATAGAAAAAAATGAGTGAAAAACTAAATTATAAATACTCAAATACTGAAGAGCAGTTAAATATTTGGTCGCACGCTTTTGGCTTGCTAGTTAGTGTTATTGCTTTGCCATTTTTGTTGATAAAAGCTTTTAATTACAGTGGATTCTGGAAACCTGTAAGTTTTATCATTTATGGTATTAGTATGATTATTTTGTATGCAGCATCTACTTTTTATCATGCAGCAAAAGACCCTAAAAAAAGAAGAAAGTTAAATATTTTAGATCATGCAGCAATTTATGTTTTAATAGCAGGTAGTTATACACCTTATTGTTTGGTTGGTTTAGATTCTAGTTTGGGCAATTACATGGCAATTTTTGTGTGGCTTTTTGCGTTAATTGGTGTTATTTTAAAATTATTTTTTACAGGTAGATTTAGTAAAATATCTACAGCTATGTATCTATTAATGGGGTGGCAAGTTGTTTTTTTTATAGGCCCGTTAATGGATAGTATATCTTCGTTTAGTATAAACTTGTTATTTTTAGGAGGGGTATTTTATAGCATAGGCGCAATATTGTATATGATTAGGAAACTACCATACAACCACGCTATTTTTCATTTATTTGTATTGTTAGGCAGTTTTAGTCATTTTTTTTCGATTTACTATCTTTAAATTAAAAGAAATACTAGTAATTATTTTAACTTTAATTTTTTGGGATATTTTTTGCTTTTAAAGTAATGAAAACGAGAAAATTAGTAAATAAATTTGATATTTATAAAAAAAGATTTACTTTTACTCTGTTTTGACATATATATTATCGGTCAAAACAAAATAAATTTATTTAGGGGTAGGTTTATTAAATTTCCTCGAGCTTTTGTTCGAGGTTTTTTGTAACCAATTTTTAAATGGGTGTTTACTAATAGAAGAGTTATAATACTTCACTTCTCCTGTAACTTCTTTACCCAGCCAATTTGGTTTTTTAAAAGTATCATTTTCAGTATTTAATTCTATTTCTGCTACAATCAGGCCTTTGTTTTTGCCTAAAAATTCATCTACTTCAAAAATAAAATTATCATTTTTCACAAGAAATCTATTTTTTTCGATACTATTGTTTTCGCATAACAGCATTAATTGTTCTGCCTCTAAAATTGTAATTTCTTTTTCCCACTCAAATCTAGTAGTACCAGCTTTATTAGATTTTCCTTTTACTGTAATAAAAGCCTCGTTATCTGCAATTCTTACTCTTACCGTTCTTTCTTTATTGGAGTTTAAATACCCTTGTTTTAAATATTTTTTTTCAAAACTCTGCTCTTTAAAATTCATGTTTTTTACTAAAAACTTTCTCTCTATTTCTATACTCATAAAAACTACCTCTAAATTTGTACTAATGTACTACGTTTTAGCGTTATTGTAACAATAAATAAATATCTTTGAAACTAATTTTTTAAAATGAAAAAACTTTTTTCAATTTATGTGTTCCTTTTTTGTTTTGGTGCATTTTCTCAAGTAGATTTTAGCGATTCTTGGGAAGATTTTTACTCTTATAACAATGTAAAAGATTTTGTAAAGGTAGAAGATGTAATTTATGCATTGGCAGACAATGCCGTTTTTACCTACAATACACAAGATGGTAGTTTAGAGAAACTGTCTTCTGTACAAGGTTTATCTGGAGAAACAACTACAGCTTTATACTTTAATACTACCTTTAATAGGTTAGTAATTGGTTACGAGAACGGGTTAATAGAAGTAGTCGATGAAAATGGTGAAATAACAATTTCATCAGATATTGTAAATTTTAATCAATCTGGAGAAAAAAGTATCAATCATATATCAGAATTTAATAACAAACTTTATTTAGCTACACCGTTTGCAATTGTTGTTTATGATATTGAAAAATTAGAATTTGGAGATACTTATTTTATAGGCAACAACTCATCATCAATAAAAATTAACCAAACTATTATTGCCAATAATACAATTTATGCAGCAACAGAATCTGGTTTGTTTAAAGCAGATGTTTTAAGTAATCTTTTAATAGATTTCAATAATTGGGAACAGTTATTTTTTGGTAGAAATTTTACAGGCTTTGCCAATTTAGGCAACTTGTATGTTACAGAAAATTCTAGGTTATTTTCTTTTGATGGTGCTAATTTAAATGAAGTTCGTAATTTTTCTGAAGAAATTAAAGGGATTAAATCTTCAGAAAATAATATAAATATCACTTTAAATAAACGTGCAATTATTTTAGATGACAATACAAACCAAATTGGCCAGTACACTGCTACAGCAGCTTTTGATTATACGCTTAACAATGCTTTTTTTGAAGATAATTTGGTTTTCTTAGCAACAAAAGAATTTGGAATATTAGCAGCTACATTAAGTGCGCCAAATAATTATTTAGAAATTCATCCAGAAGGCCCATTATCTAATGAGATTTTTTCTATCGCGGTCAATAATAAAGACTTGTGGGTAGTTTACGGTGGTTACTCAGCAACATTTACACCTTTACTTAGAAGGCAAGGTTTTAGTCATTTTAACGGAGAAAATTGGATAAATACAATCTCTACACCAGAAACGCCGCTCACAGATTTAAATGCGATTACCATAGATGTTAATGCAGAAAATAAGGTATATATTAGTTCTGCAGGAGACACTAGAAATATTAATAGTTTAGAAACTGGCGGACTTTTAGTGGTAGAAGATGATGAAATTGTAGAATTTTATAACCAGAATAATAGCGATTTAGAAGATATTGTGGTAAACATACCAAATAGGGTTACTGTAAGAACCAGTGGTTCAGCTATAGATAGTCAAGGTAATTTATGGGTAACTAATATTGGTGTACCTAATGAGCTTAAAAAATTAGCAACCAATGGAAATTGGTCTGGTATAGATATGAGTAGCGTTAAAACAGACCCTTCATTTGGCTTAACAGAAATGGCAATTGATAGAAATAATACCATTTGGTATGGCTCTAGAAATAATGGTGTATTTATTTTTAATGAAAATGGAAATCAAAAAAAATCTTTTATAACCACACCCAATTTAGGTAATTTACCAGATGCGTCTGTAAACTCTGTGGCTGTAGATAATAGTAATAGAATATGGATAGGCACAAAAACGGGCTTAGTGGTTTACAACAATGCTGCAGGTGTTTTTCAAGAAACGGTTTCTAATGCAAACCCAATTATAATTTTAGATGATGGCGTTGCAAGAAGATTAGGAGGAGACCAAAATATACGGTCAATTTTTGTTGATGGTGCAGATAATAAATGGATTGGAACAGATAATGGTGGTGTATTATATACAAACCCAAGTGGCCAAACAACCATTGCTAATTTTAGTAAGCAAAATTCACCTTTACCATCTAATAGAATTTTAAAGATTAGTGCAGATAATGCTACTGGTAAAGTATTTTTTGCGACGGATAAAGGAATTGTAGCATACAATAGTAATGTTGCACCTTTTGGAGTAGTTTTGGGTGAAGTATATGCGTATCCAAATCCTGCGCTTAAAAACCATGAAACTGTAACCATTACTGGCAGAAATAATACAACTTTACCCAAAGGAACAAACGTAAAAATAATAGACGTTGCTGGTAATTTGGTGCATGAAACTAATGTAGTAGAAGGGCAAGAATTACAAGGAGGTAAAGTAGTGTGGAACAAAACAAATTTAGCGGGTACAAAAGTAGCTTCTGGTATTTATATTGTGCTCTTATCTAATGATGATGCCTCTGAAACAGCTATCACCAAAATAGCTATTGTAAACTAATATGCCAGCGATTACCACAAAGGCTATTGTTTTAAGTGCTTTAAAATATAGCGATACCAGTTTAATTGTAAGATGTTTTACAGAAGAAGCAGGGCTAAAATCTTATATAGTAAAAGGCGTTTTAAAATCAAAAAAAGGCGGTATTAAAGTGGCTTACTTTCAGCCATTAACGCAATTAACAATTGTTGCAAACCATAGCAATAAGAGTACATTACATACCTTAAAAGAAGTACAAATAGTTAATCCGTATAAAACCATTTATAAAGATATTATAAAACAGTCTGTGGTTTTATTTTTGTCGGAAGTATTGTCTAATAGTATACAAGAAGAAGAGCAAAATATTTCTTTTTATAATTATTTAGAAACTGCTTTTATTTGGTTAGATGTAAATGATACAGTAGCTAATTTTCATTTGTTATTTTTATTAAACCTAACAAAATACCTAGGTTTTTATCCCGATATTTCAGATGTAAATGGCAATAGTTTTAACTTATTAGATGGCAGTTTCTCGCAAAATATAACCACAAAAAACACAATTACAGGCAATCAATTTCATCAATTTAAAAAGCTTTTAGGCATAAATTTTGATGCCATAGAAAAAGTTTCTTTCGGTAAAAATGAAAGACAACTTGTTTTACAAATTATAATACAATATTTTCAATTACATTTGGACGGTTTTAGAAAACCAAAATCGTTACAAATATTAGAAACTGTTTTTAGTTAATGAAAAAATTATTTTTTATTATTACTCTTTTTAGTAGTGGTCTGCTCTTTTCTCAAAAGGTGAAAGTAGTCGATTTACAAACGGGTAAAGTGGTTAAAAATGTTTCTGTTTTTAATGATAGTGGCACTATAAACATTACTACTAATAAAAATGGTTTTGCAGATATATCTTCATTTAACGAGAATGAGGTAATTGTTTTTTCGCACCTTTCTTATGCTGTTTTAAGATTGAAAAAATCAGCAATTAAAATAAAAAATTACATAGTTTATCTAACAAAAGAATCAGAGCAATTAGATGAAATTGTAGTTTCTTTATTTAAAACAGACGAAAAATCAAAAAGAATTGCAGAAGAAATTGCAGTAATAACCGCAAAAGATATTCAAAAAGTATCGCCACAAACATCTGCAGATTTACTAGCGACTGTGCCAGGTATTAAGGTGCAAAAATCGCAATTTGGTGGTGGTAGTCCTGTAATTAGAGGTATGGAATCTAATAGAGTTTTACTTGTGGTAGATGGTGTACGTATGAATAATGCAATCTACAGAAGAGGACACTTGCAAAATTCAATTACGGTAACGCCTAATATGCTAGAAAAAACCGAAGTTGTTTTTGGCCCTTCTTCTGTAATTTATGGTTCAGATGCTTTAGGTGGTGTAGTGCATTTTTACACAAAAACACCAAAATTATCGGACAATAATGAAGTAAAAAGTCAGTTTTTTTCTAGATTTTCTTCTGTGAATCAAGAAATAACTACAAATATTTCTGCAGAAATTAGAAGAAAAAAATGGGCATCGTTAACAAGTATTACGTATTCAGATTTTGGAGATTTAAGAGCAGGTAGAAATAGAGCACATGGTTTTGCAGACTGGGGCAAAGTATTTTATTTTTCAGAAAATTTAAATGGAAATTACAAAGAAACGCCTACACTAAATTCCAATCCGAATTTGCAAAGAAATACAGGTTACAATCAAACAGATGTTTTGCAAAAGTTTTTTATTCCGCTTTCTAAAAATACAGATTTAAAGATAAATTTACAGTATTCTACATCATCAGATATTCCTAGGTTTGATAGACTTACAGAGCTTAATGATATTACAGAGGTAAGTTCTTTAAAATTTGCAGAATGGTATTATGGTCCACAAAACAGATTGTTAGTGTCCTCACAATTACTAATCAATCCCAATACCAGTTGGTTAGAAAAAGGAACAATTACAGCTGCTTATCAAAATATAGAAGAAAGCAGAATACAACGCAGGTTTGGTAGCTTAAATAGATCTAATAGAGAAGAAACTGTAGATGTATTTAGTGTAAATGGAGATTTTTACAAACCACTTACAGAAGATAAAACAAGAACACTTTCTTATGGTTTTGAACTAGCGTATAATGATGTTAAATCAAACGCTTTTGGTAGAGAATTAAATATTGTAAATGGAGCTATTGATGGTTTTTCTAACGAATTTAAAGTGCAATCTCGTTATCCAGATGGTGGTAGTAATTATTTTAGCAGCGCTGCTTATGTAGGTTACAGGCAAGATTTAAATAGCAAATCTACTCTAAATACAGGAATGCGTTTTACCAATACAAATTTAAATGCAAGGTGGATAGATCAAACCTTTATACAATTGGAAGATGCAGATATTACAGCAAACCATTCTGCAATTACAGCAACTTTGGGTTATGTGTATAAGCCCAATAAAAATTGGCAAATAAATAGTGTTTTATCTTCTGGTTTTAGAGCACCAAATATAGACGATGTAGGTAGAGTAAGAGAAAAAGCAGGTAATGTTACTGTGCCAAATATTAATGAAACACCAGAATTTGCTTACAATGCAGAGTTAGGAATTCTAAAATATTTTAATGATAAGAAGTTTAGAATCGGGGCAAATGTATACTACACTTTACTAAATAATTACATACAAAGAGATTTTGTTTTTAATGAAGATGGTTCTATACAGCAAGTAGAATTTGATGGTGAATTTGGTAATGCAGTTTCTAATCAAAATAAAGGAACTGCTTATATTACTGGGTTTACAGCAAATTATTTAGGCAGAATTTCTAAAGCATGGAAAACATCTGGTTTTGTAACCTACACCAAAGGTAGAACCTATGATACTAATGAACCAATGTCTTCTATACCGCCTTTATTTGGTCAGTTTGAGGTAAATTATAGTGTTAATAAATTGGCATTAGGTGCAGAAGTGCGTTTTAATGCCAAAAAAGATATTAAAGATTTTAATATTACAGAAGGTATAGATAATCATGATTTAACACCAATTATAAATCCTAATGGCACAATAGAAACTGATATTTATTTTGGTTCACCCAGTTGGGTTACTTTAGGTTTTAATGGTAGTTATGTGGTAAACGCTAATTTTACTGTACAAACAAGACTAGATAATATTTTCGATCAGCATTTTAGAGAATTTGCATCTGGTATAGCTTCACAAGGAAGAAACTTGTCAATTTCTTTAATTGCTAATTTTTAAGTTACTTTTTTTTTCGTTTTCCTTCATCTGTAAAGTTTTCATTTAAGCCGCGTTCTGTTTTTATAATAGATACTAAAATAGAAAGCATTACTAGCACCATAGGTTCCCAACTTAATACTTTTGTAGCAGTTGTGGCAAGCGCTAAAATACCTATAAAAGAAATACCAGTATATATTAAAAGTGCCCTATTAAAAGTTGCATTCGCAAAATCCCAGATATCTTGATTTTGCATTGCTTTTGGGGTTCTGTAACCGTACAAACTATTTATTTTTTTCGGTGGAAATTTCCAGAAAATAATACTTATTAAAAATAGTAATCCGTTTGTGGTAAAAATGTAAATTAAAGAATCGTTCATGTTTTTTATTTTATGAGATGTAAAGTTGAAAAGTTGAAAAGTTGAAAAAGTTTCAAAGTTAAAAATAGTTTATAAGTTTATTTTTTTATTCGCTTAAATCTAATTGTGTTTTTTTAATTTCTCTTGACTCTTGACTCTTGACTCTTGACTCTTGACTCTTGACTCTTGACTCTTGACTCTGAACACCTAACTCTTCTTAGGTCTCAACAAACCTTCTTGCGCAAAAGAGGCTACTAAAACACCAGTCCTTGTAAAAATATTTCCTTTAGCTAAACCTCTTGCACCATAAGCATTTGGCGATTCTGCTGAAAATAGCAACCAATCATCAAAATTAAAATCTCTAAAAAACCACATAGAATGATCTAAACTTGCTGTTTGCGTATTTGCAAAACTAAATTTACTTCCATTAGGATTAAAAGCCGCATTTAAAACATTATAATCTGAGATATAAGCCAATATTTCTTGTTTGGTTCTAAAGTCTAGTTTTTCATGATGATCTCCTTTTAAACGAAACCAAACCTGCTCATTGGCAGGTAAATCTTTTGGTTTTAAAGGATTTGGAACTCTAACAGGTTTAAATTCTATTGGCCTTTCAATACTTAAAAAAGCTTTGGTAGATTTTGGTAAAACATCTCCAAATTGTTGCAACATATCATCCCAAGATAATAATTCTTCAGGTTGTTTTATTTCTTTTTCAAACGCAGTTTGATGTTCAAAACCGTCTTCTTTAATGTGAAAAGAAGCTGCCAAAATAAAAATAGTCTTATTGTTTTGACTAGCAGTTACTCTTCTTGTTGAAAAACTGCCACCGTCTCTCATTTCTGTTACCTTGTAATTTATGGGAATGGTTAAATCTCCAGCCTCTAAAAAATAGGAATGTAAAGAATGTATAAACCTGTTTTCTGGCACAGTTCTATAGGCCGCATTTACAGCTTGTGCAACTACTTGTCCACCAAAAACATGTGGACTTCCAATAGTGTAACTATGTCCTTTAAAATTATGGTTCCCTAAATTTTCTAATTCTAAAAGGGCAATTAAATCTTTACTATTTTGCATTTATTTAATTTTTTTGAAAGGAAATTTTTGCTGAAAAGGAGTAGGTTGTACCTTTTGCAAAAATAACTTTAAAATTTTATTTGTAATTGTTTTTTTATGACGCAAATAAATGGTTAAATTTTGCGGAGTTGCTCCAACAGAACTCTTTATTTCGCTTGCTGTTCTTCCAAAATTAATAATTTTTAATTTTTTAGAAATAGCAATGTCAATATATTCATAGAGCATTCTTTGGTAAATGGCATGCGTTCTATTCAAATCATAATCAATACCCACAAAATGCGCATCTAATTCGTTTTTATTGATAATTCCAGATAAGAAACCAACCATTTTGTCTTCTAAATAAAACGTTTTTAAAATGTAGTTTTCCTTTAAGTGTTTTTTAAAATCTACATAGGTTTCTACATTAAATTTTGACAAATTAAAATCTGCTTGGTCAACTACTTTGTTGTAAAGCTTTGTTATTTCAGGTATTTGTGCTTCAATATTTTCTATTGTAATCTCTTTTATTTTAAGAGATTTACTAAGCTGAAATGCCTTTTTAGCCTTTACACGAAATTTAGTTTTCAGGGCATTTAAATAGTCATCAAATTGCAACCAATCTGTATTTATATTCAAATGCATATTAGGCTCTACAGAAAACGGATTGTAGTTAAATTGCTTTAATTCGTTAGTAATAATAAGCGATTCTTGTACAAAATCTTTAATTAAAAAGGCGTCTACACTGTTTTTTAAATCTCTATTGCTATTAATAAAATAATTAATTGCTTCACCTAAAGCTGTCATAACTTTTGGTTTGTCTTCATTTTTATGAATAAATAAACCATGTTCTCCACTAACAAAAGTGTTGCCAGATATTAATAGTTTTAAAGGTTTGTGCTCTTTTAAAAGGTGTAATTTAGTGCCTATGTTTTTTATAAACTCAAAATCATTTTGAATGGATTGTAAATAAAAATCCACAATTTGTAAGCTAGAAAATGCAATGGCGTTATCGTTTTCATTTACCAGAATAATGTAAGCAAACTTGATTTTCGGATGATTTTTTTCAATAGCTTTTAAAAATAGCGGATTAAAATAAATAGTGCCACTACAATCTAAATTTTCCCAAATTTTAGCCGGAATTTCATCAATAGAATTATAAAATAAGGAAGTATTTATGTTTTTACAAAGCATGTATAAAATCGAATTATAGTCGATATTTTTTTTGAGGTATAAAGGTCGCTAAAAAAACATGAACTAAATGAATGATTCTTAAAAAACGGAATTATAACATATATTTAACAAAGTAAAAGTGCTTAAAACTACTAGGGTTAAGGTGAAAAAGTATCTTTGTACGCATAATAAAAGAACTTTTTATACAGAGTTTAGAAAGTACAATCAATTCATTATGAGAAAAATAATTTTAGCAGCACTAGGCATTTTAGCCATTGCAGCTGCTGTATATTTTGGTAATATTTTAGTTGAAAAAAATAACAAACCAAGACCCACTTTTAAAAAACAAATTAAAACTGTTTTTGTAGAAAATGTTATAAATAATGAAGTACCAATAATTATTACAGCGAGTGGTAATTTAGTAGCAAAAAATAAAATTGCCATTTTTTCTGAAGTGCAAGGGATTCTAAAAAGGACCAACACGCCTTTTAAAGCAGGTGCTAAGTATTACAAAGGGCAAACTTTATTAGGTATTAATAGCGATGAATTTTACGCAACTTTACAATCTCAAAAAAGCAATTTATACAATCTAATTACGGCAATTATGCCAGATATTCGTTTAGATTATCCTAACGAATTTCCAAAATGGGAAAGCTATCTAAAAAGTTTCAATTTAAATAAAAGTGTACCTAAATTACCAATTTTTACTACAGATAAAGAGAAATATTTTATTTCTGGAAGAGGTGTTTTAACGGCATATTACAATGTTAAAAACTTAGAAGTACGTTTTTCTAAACACAATATAAAAGCACCTTATACGGGTATTTTAACGGAAGCTTTAGTTACGCCAGGTACTTTGGTGAGAGCAGGACAAAAGTTGGGCGAATTTATAGATCCAAGTATTTATGAAATGGAAGTTTCTTTAAATGCAGCGTTTGCAGATTTATTAAAAGTGGGTAATGCTGTACAATTAACCAATTTAGAAAAAACGAAATCTTATACAGGTAAAGTGGTTCGTGTAAATGGGAGAGTAAATCAAGTTTCACAGACCATACAAGCGTATATAGATGTAAAACATCCAGATTTAAAAGAAGGTATGTTTTTAGAGGGGAATTTAGTAGCAAAATCTGAGAGTAATGCTGTAAAAATCTCTAGAAAATTATTGGTAGATAATAAAGCAGTTTATACCGTAGAAAACGATAGCGTTTTAACCTTAAAAGAAATTAATCCGGTTTATTTTGGTGCAGAAAATGTCGTTATAAAAGGCCTACAAAATAACGATAAAATTTTAACCCAAACCCTGCCAGGAGCATTCTCAGGCATGGTAGTTAAAATTGGTAAAAAGAAGTAATTATTGAAGGTTGTAAAAATTATAGCACAATAAAATTCAGTACAAAATGAAAAAAATAATTACCTATTTTATAAAATATCCAGTTGCTGTAAATGTTATGATTTTAGCATTTATTATTTTTGGAGCAGTAGGTGCTGTTAGTATGAAATCTTCCTTTTTTCCTTTGGTAGATTCACAATTAATACAAATATCTTTAGTGTATCCAGGTGCTTCTCCTGCAGAAATGGAAGAAGGCGTTGTGCTAAAAATAGAAGACAATTTAAAAGGAATTGTTGGGGTAGAAAGAGTAACTTCTGTCTCCAGAGAAAATAGTGCAAACGTAAATGTAGAGGTAGAAAAGGGCAAAAATATAGACGTTGTTTTGTCTGATGTTAAAAATGCGGTAGATAGGGTGCCTTCTTTTCCAACGGGTATGGAGCCTCCTGTAATTGCTAAGGTAGAAAGTGTACGATCTACAATTAGTTTTACGGTTAGTGGAGACAATGTTTCGTTAAAATCACTAAAACAATATGCTAGAAATATAGAAAATGATATTCGTGGTTTAGACGGAATTTCGCAAGTAGCTATTTCTGGTTTTCCAGAGGAAGAAATAGAAATTGCGGTTCGTGAAAACGATTTGCGTGCCTATAATTTGTCTTTTACAGAGGTTTCTAATGCTGTTAGAAATTCTAATTTGTTAATTACAGGTGGTAATATTAAAACAGCAGATGAAGATTATTTAATAAGAGCAAGCAATCGTTCTTATTATGGTGTAGAATTGCAGAATATAATAGTTAGAACAGAGCAAAATGGTAATATTATTCGTTTAAAAGACATTGCTGCTGTAAATGATGTTTGGTCAGAAAACCCAGATAGATTGTTTTATAATGGTAATTTGGCTATAAATATTACGGTTAGTAATACCAACAATGAAGATTTAATTTCTTCTGCAGATAAAATTAAAGATTACATACACGAATTCAACCAAAAACAACAAAACGTACAATTAAATGTTTCTAGCGATGCTTCTATCACTTTAAATGGAAGAACAAAATTATTGTTAGAAAACGGAATTGTAGGAATTCTTTTAGTACTCTTTTTCTTAGCACTTTTCTTAAATTTAAGATTGGCAATTTGGGTAGCATTTGGGTTACCAGTTGCCTTTTTTGGGATGTTTATTTTTGCGGCTCAGTTTGATGTTACCATAAATGTATTGTCTCTTTTTGGGATGATTATTGTAATTGGTATTTTGGTTGATGATGGTATTGTAATTGGAGAAAATATTTATCACCATTATTACGATTTAGGAAAATCTAAAATAAAGGCAGCTATAGATGGTACTATGGAAGTTATACCACCTATTGTTTCTGCTATTTTAACCACAATTATTGCATTTTCTACCTTCTTTTTTGTAGATGGTAGAATTGGTAGTTTTTTTGGTGAAGTATCTACCATTGTACTCTTAACTTTAAGTGTTTCTTTAATTGAAGCATTGGTAATTTTACCTGCGCATATTGCACATTCTAAAGCTTTAAAGAGAAGAAATGAAGAGTTTTCGGTAAATAATTTTGATTTTAATCAGTCGAATATTTTTGTAATTGAAGAGAATAGTAGCGAAGTAATTGTTGAAAAGAATGGTGAAAGAATTGTATTGTTTAAAGAAAGTAAGTTAGATGTATTTTTTCGTAAAATAAATGGGAAAGCAGACAAGTATTTAAGCAAATTTAGAGATAAATATTACGTACCATTTTTAAAGTTTTCTTTAGAGAATAAAATTTTTATTTTTTGTGTATTTATAGCCACGTTATTAATTAGTTTTTCTGCGCTAAAAGGTGGTGTTATTAAAAGTTCTTTCTTCCCAAGAATTGCTAGTGATCGTATTCAGATTAATTTGAATATGCCACAAGGAACTAATGAGAAAATTACAGATTCTATTATTTCTGTAATCGAAGAGAAAGTGTGGCTAACAGAGCAAGAATATTCTGAAAAGCAAACAGGCGATATTTCTATTGTTGAGAATGTTATAAAAAGAGTGGGGCCAGGAAGTGCAAATGCTACGTTAACGGTAAACCTTTTACCAGGTGAAGAAAGAGATTTTTCATCACCAGAAATTACAAATTCTATACAAGAAAAAGTAGGTAAAATTTACGGTGTAGAAAGTTTAACTTTTGGTTCTGGTGGTAATTTTGGAGGCAGTCCTGTTGCAGTTTCTTTATTAGGAAACAATATTAGAGAACTAAAAGCTGTAAAAGATGAATTGAAAACGGTTTTAGAAAATAATCCTGTTTTAAAAGATGTGGCAGATAATGATCCTGCAGGAATTAAAGAAGTGCGCATACAATTAAAAGACAATGCTTACATTTTAGGGTTAAATTTACAAGCGGTAATGAGTCAAGTGCGAGCTGGTTTTTTCGGGTTTCAAGCACAACGTTTTCAACGTGGGCAAGATGAAATTAAAGTTTGGGTACGTTATGATAAAAAAGACAGATCTTCTATAAAAGATTTAGACGATATGCGCATTGTTACGCCAACAGGAAACAGAATTCCGTTTGCCGAAATTGCTACTTACATTATAGAAAGAGGAGACATTGCCATTAATCATTTAGAAGGAAAAAGAGAAATACAAGTTACTGCAGATTTAAAAGATTTATCTGCCAGCGAAACGGATATTTTAGACAATATTAAAACGGTAATTATGCCAGAAATTTTGTCTAAATACCCAACTGTAAAACCTATTTACGAAGGCCAGAATAGAGAAGCGAAAAAAACCACAGATTCCATAAATGTAGTTGGACCAATTATTTTACTTTTAATTTATATTGTAATTGCATTTACATTTCGTTCTTACAGTCAGCCAATTTTATTAATTATTATGATTCCTTTTAGCATGATTGGTGTTATTTGGGGACATTATTTTCACAGTTTTTCTATCGGAATTTTATCGTTTTTAGGAATTATAGCCCTAATTGGTATTATGGTAAATGATGGTTTGGTGCTTATTGGAAAATTCAACAGTTATTTAAAAGAAGGTTTTAAGTATGATGAAGCTTTGGTTAAAGCAGGTCAATCTCGTTTTAGAGCCATCTTTTTAACCACATTAACCACTATTGCAGGTTTGGCACCTTTAATTTTTGAGAAAAGTAGGCAAGCACAATTTTTAATACCAATGGCCATTTCTATTGCCTATGGTATTGCTATTGCAACCGTTTTAACCTTAATAATGTTGCCGTTAATGCTTTCTGTATCTAACAGTATTAAGGTGAAAATAAAATGGTTAAGAACAGGTGATGAAATTACTAAAGAAGAGGTAGAAAGAGCAATTATAGAATCTAAATTTGATGACGAAGAGCCTGCTGAAATAGAAAGTGCTAAAGAATCAAAATTACCATTAGATGTTTAAAAGAGAAACCATGAAACAGAAGAATGTTATTTTAATTTGTGTTGTTTTTTTAACGAATTTTCAGCTTTTTTCTCAAGAAATTTTAACCAAAGAAGCAGCTTTGGCAATTGCTTTAGAAAATAATTTTGGTGTAAAAATTGCAAATAACAATTTAAAAGTTGCAGAAAATAATACTAGTATTTTAAATAATAGATATTTACCAACAATTAGTTTAAATTCTGGCGCAGATTATAGAAACAACAACCAAAGTTTAACCTTTACAGACAGAGATACTGGTAATGATGCAGAAATTGCTGGAGATGGTATTATTACAAAAAGTTACAATGCTACATTGGGTTTAAATTACACTATTTTTGATGGTTTGGGTAGAAAATACAACTATCAACAACTAAAAGAAACGTACAATCTAACAGAAGTACAAGCAAGAGAAACTATAGAAAACACCTATTTGCAATTGTTTACAAGCTATTTTCAAATTGCACGTTTATCAGAAAATACAGACAATATAAAAGAGGCGTTAACCATTTCTAAACAGCGTTTAAAACGTGCTACTTATCAATATGAATATGGGCAATCTACAAAACTAGAGTTGTTAAATGCACAAGTAGATGTAAATAACGATAGTATTACTTTAATAAACGCAAAACAGCAATTAAGTAATGCAAAACGTGGTTTAAACGTAATTTTAGGAATAGAAAAAGATGTAAATTTTGTGGTAGAAACAGCAGTAGATTTTAATAAAATGCTTGTTTTAGAAGACTTGGAAGAAAAAACAATGCAGAACAACAGTTTGTTATTACAAAATGAAAAAAACATTGCTATAAGTGAATTTAATATTAAAATTAATAAGGCAAATTTTTTACCTGCTTTAAACTTTAACGCTTCTTATGGTTATAACAGAACTGTAAATGAAAATTTAATAAATCCTTTTGGTGCGCGTTTAATAACTTCTGATGGTTTAAATGCTGGTTTAACTTTGTCTTGGAATATTTTTGATGGTGGTGCAACAAAAACAAGAGTTGCCAACGCTAAAATTGCTTTAGAAAATCAGCAAATATTATTGGAGCAACAAAAAGTTACCATTGCAAATAATTTAAAAAATACTTGGGAGAATTACAAGAACCAATTATATATTTTAAAAGCGCAAGAAGCCAACGTTTTAACTACGCAAAATAATTTTGATAGAACCCAAGAACGTTACAAATTGGGGCAGGTAACTTCTATAGAATTTAGGCAAGCGCAAATAAATTTAATTAGTGCAAAAACAGCTTTTAACAACGCAAAATTTGATGCCAAATTAATAGAATTACAGTTGTTACAATTGAGTGGAGATATTATGAATGTAAAATTTTAAAACCTGACTTTTATCATACTACAGCTTATAAAATCAGTTTACTTTTACAGTAAAATTATAAGATTATGAGTTATATAAATTTACCTTTAGTTTCTTGGATAAATGGTACTATTATGATTGGTGTTTTTGCGCTAGTTGTTGTAGGTTTAGTAGTTGCAATATTTTTATTAATGAATAGCGATAAGAAATCTGCAAGCTAATATTTTACTGTATTTATGTAAAAAAAGATAGTTTTGGTTGAAATGTTTGGGCGTTATCTTAAAGTAATTAAAGAACTGATTTTTGCGTTACATTAAATCTTTCTTTAGTTTTTCGTTTAAATTATCGTAGTCTTTATAAAGCACAAAACCACCGTCTTTAATGTAAGAAATTTCTCCTGTTTCTTCAGAAACTAACAAACATACAGCATCTGTTTTTTCAGATACGCCTATGGCAGCTCTATGTCTTAAACCAAATCTTGCTGGTATTTTTGTACTATCAGAAATGGGTAAAACAACTCTTGTAGCTACTATATAATTGTCTCTAATAATTAAGGCGCCATCGTGTAAAGGGCTGTTTTTATAAAAAATACTTTCTAAAAGCGCTACGTTTAAAACAGCGTTCATTTTATCTCCTGTATTTATTAGAAAATCTAAACTATTGGTTCTTTCAATTACAATTAGTGCACCTGTTTTTGTTTTGGCCATTTTTTTACAAGCATTTAAAATAGGCTCAGTATCTATTTCTGTACTTATTTCTGTTTGTAAAAATTTTAATTGTTTTAAAAAACTACGTTTATTGGTAAAATTGGTAGTACCAATCATTAATAAAAACTTACGTATTTCTTGCTGAAACACAATAATTAAGGCAATCACACCTCCTGAAAGTAAATAACCTAAAATACCACTTAGCATTTCCATTTTAAGCGCCTGTGTAATTTTCCAGATAAAGAAAATAAAGGCAATACCAATAACAATATTAATGGCTACTGTTCCTTTTAAAAGTTTGTAAATGTAGTAGAGTAGTGTTGCTACCAACAAAATATCTAATACATCTAACAAAGAAAATTCAATAAAATCGAACATGGAAATGAAGTAACATTTTAGGCTAAAATACTAATAATTATTTTGGAGTACAATATCAATTTAGATTGGTTTTGTTTTTTTGAAGTTTGAAAGTTTGAAAGTTGAAAGTTTAAAAATTAAGGTGGTTTTTACAGAGTTTTATTTTTAGGTTGATGTAAAACATTGCACTTACAATTATGCACCAAGTTGGCAAACATGTTTAGCCCAGATTGAAGCCCTTCGACTACGCTCAGGACAGGCTTTTGTTTGAGCTCTCACGCTTTTGGGCGTGAAGCGAGTGCGTAAAGCTGGATATAGTTTCAAAAAAAATTACAATACCTGATTCACAATTTTTACAGCTTCCATAGCTTCTTTAACATCGTGCACGCGTAAAATATTTGCGCCGTTTAAAAGTGCAATTGTGTTTGCAGAGGTGGTGGCGTTCAGGGCTTCTTGTGCAGAAATATCTAGGGTTTTGTACAACATAGATTTTCTAGAAATACCAGCTAAAATGGGCACATCTAAACTTTTAAAGTGTGCTAAATTTTTTAAAATCTCATAATTGTGTGCAATGGTTTTGCCAAAACCAAAGCCCATATCTATAATAATATCGTTTTGTTTTAGTTGCTGTAATTTGAAGATTTGTTCGGCAAAAAAGGCTATAATTTCTTTATTTACGTCTTTATAAACCGGGTTTTTTTGCATGTTTTGTGGTGTGCCCAACATGTGCATTAAAATATAAGGCACTTGCAATTTAGCAACGGTTTCAAACATATTTTTGTCCATTTTTCCGCCAGAAATATCGTTAATAATAGCTGCACCTGCATGTATGGTTTCTTGGGCAATTTTACTGCGAAAAGTATCTACGGAAAGTATAATTTCTGGGAAATTTTTTACCAATAAATGAATTACAGGCACAATTCTTTGCAGTTCTTCTTCTTGGGTAATGTGTTTTGCTCCTGGTCTAGAAGAATAGGCGCCAACATCTATAAAAGTTGCGCCTTCTGTAAGCATTTTTTCGGTTTGCTGTAAAATGTCTGCTGCGTTTTTATATTTACCACCATCGTAAAAAGAGTCTGGCGTAATGTTTAATATGCCCATTACTTTTGGTGTGCTTAAATCTACAAGTGTTCCTTTACAATTTATGGTCATTTTATTTTACTACTTTGTTAATTACGTGGCTAATTTTTGGGGCTTTGTAGTTGCTCATTTTTTGCATTAATTCGTCTACAGAATTGGCAATAATTAGCAGTTTTTTGTTTATCGGTTTTATGTAACCTTCTGCAATCATTTTATCGATTTGTTGCAACATTGCATCAAAAAAACCATTTATATTTAATAAGCCAACTGGTTTTTGTTCTATCTGTAATTGATTTAAAGTAAGTGCTTCAAAAAGTTCGTCTAAGGTACCAAAACCTCCAGGCAATGTTATGTAGCCGTCTATTAATTTACTCATAATTACTTTACGATCGCTCATTTTGTCGCAAATAATCATTTCTTCCACGCCTGCATGCACAACTTCTTCCTTTTCTAATAATTTAGGAATTACGCCAATAACTTCACCTTTTTGGGATAGAATTGTGTCTGCAATGGCGCCCATCATTCCAATTTTTCCACCACCGTAAACTAAGCCAATATTGTTTTTAGCAAAATAATTACCCAATTCAACGGCAGCTTCTTTGTAAACGGAATTAAAACCTAGGCTAGACCCACAAAAAACAACAACTCTTTTCAAATTACTGGTATTTAAAATTCTTTTGTAAAAATAAAAGAAAAGCCTAGAGTATTTAGTATTTTTGAGCAAATACTTTTTTAATTTAAGAAAATGCAAGATACTGCAAAGCAATATGATGCTGTTATAGCGGAATGTAGAAGTTTATTTATAAATAAAATGAGCGATTATGGAAGCGCGTGGAGAATTTTACGATTGTCATCTTTAACAGACCAAATTTTTATTAAAGCAACTAGAATTAGACAATTGCAAGAAAATGAGGTTAGAAAGGTAGATGAAGGTGAAAAATCTGAATTTATTGGAATTATTAATTATTCGATTATGGCTTTAATTCAGCTAGAAAAAGGTGTTGTAGAAAATCCGGATTTAAATGTTGAAGATGCCACTATTTTGTATGATAAGCATATAAAAATTACAAAAGATTTAATGCTGAATAAAAATCATGATTATGGCGAAGCTTGGAGAGATATGCGTGTTTCTAGCTTAACGGATTTAATTTTACAGAAATTGTTACGCGTAAAACAGATTGAAGATAACAAAGGAAAAACCATTGTTTCTGAAGGAATTGATGCGAATTACCAAGACATGATTAATTATGCGGTTTTTGCGATGATACATTTGGGGTAGGTTAAAAGTAGTAAAGTTAAAAAGTTTGTAATTTAAAAGTTTCAAGTGAAGTTTTTGATTGTTTTAGACTAGAGCCACAAAAATAGCTAATAAGATTATTTTATTATAAATAAGAAAATAACATAACAAACATGATTTTAAAAATACTAGTACAACTTTCAAGAATAATAGTAGGCGCTTTGTTTATTTTTTCGGGCTTTGTAAAATTGGTAGATCCAATTGGTTCACAATACAAGTTTCAAGAATACTTTTCTGAGAGTGTTTTAAATATGGAATTTTTAGTTCCTTATGCATTACCTTTTGCAATTCTTTTAATCATTGCAGAAATTCTTTTGGGTGTTACTATTTTAATTGGTTACAAACCTAAAACTACAGTGTGGAGCCTATTCTTAATTACTTTAATTTTCTTGTTTTTAACTTGGTATTCTGCATATTATAACAAAGTTACAGATTGTGGTTGTTTTGGCGATGCTATAAAATTATCTCCTTGGGAAACCTTCTACAAAAACATAATTTTAATAGCGCTTATATTATTATTGGTTATTAAAGTAAACCTTATTAAACCAATTTTTGGTGGTAAAATAACACAGGCAATTACCTTTTTGTCTTTAGGAGTTTTTCTATTTATTGTGCAACATGTGCTGACGCATTTGCCAATTGTAGATTTTAGAGCTTATGCAGTTGGCAAGAATTTGCAAGAAGGAATGGAATATCCAGCAGATGGCTCAATTCCGCCAGTGCACGATTTTGTTTTAGAAAATGAACAGGAAGATTTAGCGCCAGTACTTTTAGAAAAAGAAAAACTAATGTTGGTAATTGTTTACAATCTAGAAAATGCCAACAAAGAAGGATTTGCCAACATTGAAAATATAACAGACAAAGCCATAGCAAAAGGGTATACAGTTTATGGTGTTTCTGCATCTTTTACAGATGATTTATTGGAAGCAAAAAAAGAGCACGATTTAGCGTTCGATTTTTTGTTTTGTGATGAAACTACATTAAAAACTATGATTCGTGCAAACCCAGGAATTATGGTTTTAAATAAGGGAACAGTTACCCAAAAGAAAAACTGGGTAGACGCAGAAGATATAGAACTATAAAGATTTCTTTTTTCGTTTTTCGGGTATTTCTGTAAGTTGTAAACCTTTTTCATCTTTAAAAAAGAGATGTTTTGGGCTACCAATAAATTGGGAAGCATAAATACTTGAATGCCCAGAAAATAGGTAAGAAGTGGTACATGCCAAGGCAATAAAAACTCCAGATTCTATTCCAAATAATTCAATACCCATAATAGTACAAGCAATTGGTGTGTTTGTTGCTCCTGCAAAAACAGCTACAAAACCCATTCCTGCTAATAAAGGCATTGGTAAAGGTATAAACCAAATTAACACATTACCTAAGGTGGCGCCAATAAAAAATAATGGCGTTACTTCACCACCTTTAAAACCTGCGCCCAAAGTAAAAGAAGTAAATAGTATTTTTAGTAAAAAGTCATAAGAATTCAGGTTGCTATTAAATGCATCTACAATTGTAGGTACACCTAAACCAATGTATTTTGTTGTGTCCATAAAATAAACAGCAACTGCAATTACAATTCCGCCAATTACAGGTCTAAGAGGCGGATAAGAAATGGATTTTTTGAATAATTTACTCCAAAAATGAGTAGATTTAGAAAACAACATACTTGCTAATCCAAAAATAATTCCGGCTAATAATGCCCATAAAATAGCAATAGGTGTTAAGTTTGCTACTTCTGAAATAGTATAATGTGTATGATGAGAAATTTGCCAAACATCACAAAAATAATTGGCAAAAACTGCGGCTAAAAAACTAGGAATAATCGCATCAAAACGCATACGCCCAATAATTAAAACTTCTAAAGCAAAAATAGCACCTGCCAAAGGTGTACCAAATACGGAGGCAAAACCAGCACTAATTCCGCAAATTAAAATAAGTTTTCTATCGAATTTAGAAAGTTTAAAAAGTTTGGTAAATTGGTCTGCAATTGCGGCACCTACTTGCACAGCAGTGCCTTCTCTACCTGCAGAACCGCCAAATAAATGGGTAAGAATTGTGCCTAAAAATACCAAAGGCGCCATTTTAAAAGGAATCACTTTTTTAGGTTCGTGATATTCGTCTAGAATTAAATTGTTTCCTTTAACAACACTTTTACCATAGTAATGATAAGGTAAACCAATTATAAGACCTGCAATGGGTAACAACCAAATAATCCAAATATTGGCTTCTCTATAATTGGTAGCCCATTCTAAAGACCATAAAAATACGGCAGAAGCACTACCTGCAAAAGCACCAATAAGTAAACAGATAAACGTCCATTTTAATAGAAAAAGTAAAGAAAAACTTTGTTCGATAGAGAAAAATAAACCTTTGATTTTATTCATGTTTTGTGTTGATGGGCAAAAATAAACAAATAAAAACAAAGCAGTAATTTATCTGCTGATTGGATTTTATAGAATACAATTCAAGTTTTTTAATTTATCTTGTAGCAAAATCAAAAAATAGATCGCATGAATTTACTTGTCACATATCAATCTGAAGAAAAATATGCAATAATTACCATAAATAATGGAAAGGCAAATGCAATTTCTCATGAAGTAATTGAAGGCTTACATATTGCGTTAGACAAAGCTGCCAAAGAAAATAAGGTCGTAATTATTACTGGACAATCTGGTATTTTTTCTGCTGGATTTGATTTAAAAGTGATGACAAAATCGCCAGAATCTGCAAAAGAATTGGTTACAAAAGGTTCTCAATTGTCTTTAAAAATGTTGTCTTTTCCACAGCCAATTATTATAGCTTGTTCAGGACATGCAATTGCCAAAGGTGCCTTTTTACTACTTTCTGCAGATTATAGAATTGGTGTAAAAGGCGACTTTAAAATAGGCTTTAATGAAGTGCAAATTGGTATGACCATGCACAATGCAGGAATTGCCATTGCAAAAGCACGTTTAAGCGAAGTGTATTTAAATAGAAGTGTAGTGAATTCAGAAATTTACAATCCTGAACAAGCTGTAAATGCTGGTTTTTTAGATTTGGTAGTGGAAGAAACACATGTATTACCAACTGCAATTAAAGTCGCAGAAATGTTTTCTACATTAAACAAAAAAGCACATGCAGCAACAAAATTGAAAGTAAGAAAGCAACATTTATTAGATTTGGAAAAGGCGATAGCTTTAGACCTAGAAAGTGATATTTCGATAAATTCGTAAATTCTACGGCTATTCATTTCCTTCCGACTGAAAGGAGAAAAAACTAAAAATATTAATTTTTTTAAAAAAAGAGTGTCTAAAAAGAAACTAATTTTGATTAAAACGCAGTGGAGCCGAAAAATCTATTTAGGTAAAACTTATCGTTTAGGTTTCTCTATAAAGAAATGACAACTAGAAAGTAATTTGCTAATCTTCTAACGATTTCGACAAGCTCAATCTGACTTCCGTAGTTTGAATTTAATGTTTTGTTTTATGATTGAGAAGTAGAAATATTTTTTGATAGAAAAGATTTTTACTAGTTCTCGACTGCGCTGGAACTCATATTTAAGTAATATTTATAAACAAAAAAACCTTTAAAATTAAATTTTAAAGGGTTTTTGAATACTTTATTTCAAAAAAATTATAGTGAGAATGCTGCTTTAATTTTGTCTACATAATCTAATTTTTCCCAAGTAAAGGTTTCTACTTCTTCAGAAACGGTCTCTCCCATTGGGTTTGTAAATGTTACTGTTTTTATTTCTGGTGTTCTTCCCATATGTCCATAAGCTGCAGTTTCAGAATAAATAGGCGTTCTTAATTTTAAACGTTGCTCTATAAAATAAGGACGCATATCAAAAATTGCTTCTACTTTTTTACTAATTTCTCCATCAGTTAAATTTACGGTTGAAGTTCCATAAGTTTCTACATTTATACTTGTAGGTTTGGCAACACCAATAGCATAAGAAACTTGTACTAAAACTTCTTTACACAAACCTGCAGCAACTAAGTTTTTAGCAATATGTCTGGTTGCATAAGCGCCAGATCTATCTACTTTACTAGGATCTTTACCAGAAAATGCGCCTCCACCATGCGCACCTTTACCACCATAAGTATCTACAATAATTTTTCTACCAGTTAAACCAGCATCTCCATGAGGTCCTCCAATTACAAAAACGCCAGTTGGGTTTATGTGATAGGTAATACTATCTGTAAATAATTTTTGAAGTTCTTCTGGAAGTTTTGCAACCATTCTAGGAATTAAAATAGTTTTTATATCAGAATTAATTTTTGCTAACATCTTATCTTCTGCAATCTTTTTATCTTCCTTACTTTCTGTTGTAGGCTTAATAAAATCGTCATGCTGTGTAGAAATTACAATGGCATCTATTCTTTGTGGTACATTATCATCAGAATACTCAATAGTTACTTGAGATTTTGCATCTGGTCTTAAATAGGTAATTTCTTTATTTTCTCTTCTTAAAAGCGCCAATTCAATTAACAATCTGTGAGACAATTCTAATGCTAAAGGCATGTAGTTTTCAGTTTCATCTGTTGCATAACCAAACATCATACCTTGGTCTCCAGCTCCTTGTTCTTCTGGAGAAGAACGATCTACACCTTGATTTATATCTGGAGATTGTTCGTGGATTGCAGACAAAACGCCACAAGAATTTCCATCAAACATATATTCGCTTTTTGTGTAACCAATTTTGTTTATTACATCTCTTGCAATTTGCTGAACATCTAAATATGTATTTGAGTTTACTTCACCAGCTAAAACCACTTGCCCAGTTGTAACTAAAGTTTCACAAGCTACTTTACTAGACTTATCAAAAGCTAAAAAATTATCAATTAAAGCATCAGAAATTTGGTCTGCAACTTTATCTGGGTGTCCTTCAGAAACACTTTCTGAGGTAAATAAATATGACATAAAATTATTCTTTTATATTAAATGTTATTCAAATTTTTATTGAATTGAAATTGGGTGAAAAAGGTAAACAGATTGCGTTGGTCGCCAAAAGAAGTAGATGCTTACTGCTTTAGCATTTTATCCTAAACTTGTTTTGGTATCTTTTAAAGTAATACCTTAATATAGTAAAGGGTGCAGAAATTAATCTAGCACGAGAGGTTGCAATCAGTTCAAATTTTTCCTCTTAATTGATTGCAAAGTTACGTTTTAAAATGAAATACAAATATTTTTTTGTTATAATTATTTCTGATGGTGTTATCAATTAAATAGTTTTAAGTAACTTTTAATTGTATCTAAATGGTTGTTTAGTATTTAGATTTGATTTTAAACTAGTTTTTGATTATAGAAAAAAGTGAAGTTTTATTTGGATTTTAATTTTTTCTATAACTATATTTGCACTCACAAAGTTCAATAACTTATTGAAATGTTATCAAGAAAGGCAGAGGGATTAGACCCATTGAAGCCTTAGCAACCCTTTTTGTGAGGAAAAGAAGGTGCTAAATTCTACTTAATTTCAGATTCATTTATCGGAAATTGGATAGATAACTCAAAAACAATTGCTTTTCGCTGTAATTGTTAAATTCTTAATAACATTTTTCTAGTAAGTCCATCAATATAAAATTGATGTATTTGACTTTTGTTTTAATCTCAAATTGTATCAAAATATAAAAATTTTGATGCTTTTGAAAAATGGAATTCCTGTAAAACAGGAGCTTTAATTAACTCAAAAAAAATAGAAAAATGAGTACACACAAATTAGCAACTAACGCGTTGCATGCAGGACACGATGTAACTACAAATGGAGGTGCTAGAGCAGTGCCTATTTACCAATCTACAGCTTATGTTTTTAACAATTCAGAACATGCTGCAAACTTATTTTCTTTAAAAGAATTAGGTTTTATTTACACCCGTTTAAACAACCCAACAAATCAAATTTTACAAGATCGTTTGGCAGCTGTAGAAGGTGGTATTGGTGCCGTAGTTTTTGCATCTGGTACAGCAGCAATTTCTACAGGTTTAATGACGCTTTTAAAAGCAGGAGATCATATAGTAGCCTCTAGTAGTTTGTATGGAGGAACGTATAATTTATTAAGTGTTACTTTACCAAGATTTGGCATTACAACTACATTTGTAGATGCTTCTGATCCAGAAAATTTTGGAAAAGCTGTACAAGAAAATACAAGAGCTGTTTTTGTAGAATCTTTAGGTAACCCAAAATTAGATGTATTAGATTTAGAAGCAATATCTGCACAGGCTAAAAAAGCAGAAGTACCTTTTATTGTAGACAATACAGTGGCAACTCCATCTTTATTAAACCCAATAAAACATGGTGCAGATTTAGTAATTCATTCTTTAACTAAATATATTGCTGGTCAAGGTACTTCTTTAGGAGGTGCAATTATTGATGCAGGAACTTTTAATTGGGCAAATGGAAAATTCCCAGAATTTACAGAACCATCTGCAGGTTACCATGGTTTAAAATATTACGAAACTTTAGGAGCAGCATCTTTTGTTTTTAAATTAATTTTAGAAGGATTACGTGATTTTGGTGGAGCATTAAGTCCAACAAACGCATTTAATATCATTCAAGGTTTAGAAACATTGCCTGTTAGAATTCAAAAACACTCAGAAAATGCATTGGCATTGGCAGAATGGTTAGAGCAACAAGAGGAAGTTGCTTGGGTAAATTATCCAGGTTTGGCTAGCAATAAATACAAAACGTTATCTGATAAATATTTACCAAAAGGACAAAGTGGAATTGTAACTTTTGGACCAAAAGGAGGTTTTGAAGCGGCAAAAACAATTGCAGATAAAACAAAATTATTCTCTTTATTAGCTAATATTGGAGACACAAAATCGTTAATTATTCACCCAGCAAGTACAACACACCAACAATTAGATGAAGCAGAGCAAGCAAGCGCTGGTGTTTCTCAAGATTTAATTAGATTGTCTGTTGGTATAGAAGATTTAGAAGATTTAAAAGCTGATTTAAAAGCATCTTTTTCTGAAATATAATTGATATGAAACTGTCATTTTGAGCGAAATGAAATGGAGTCGAAAAATCTTATTTTTTAGATTTCTCCACAAGGTCGAAATGACAGATTAATTTAAACATTTGTAAATTAATTGAAAGACCAACTACAACATATCAAAATAAAAAATTTCACTACAGAGGCAAGTGCAACTATAGCTGAACTAAATTTGAGTTATCAGGTTTTTGGGCAAGCATTAGGTACAGCTCCTATTATTTTAATAAACCATGCACTTACTGGTAATAGTGAAGTTGGTGGTGATAAAGGTTGGTGGTTAGATATTGTTGGAGAAAAAAAAGCAATTGATACAAATGTGTATACAATTCTTTCTTTTAACATTCCAGGTAATGGTTTTGATGGTTTTTTAATTGATAATTACAAAGATTTTATTGCTAGAGATATTGCAAAAATATTTTTAGAAGGTTTGTCTATTTTAAAAATCGATAAACTTTTTGCTTTAATTGGTGGTTCTTTAGGAGGCGGCATTGCATGGGAAATGATGGTGCTAAACAATAAGTTTACCCAACATTTTTTACCAATTGCAACCGATTGGAAATCTACAGATTGGTTAATTGCCAATTGCCAAATTCAAGAACAATTTTTGGTAAATTCTAGCAATCCTGTGCATGATGCACGTATGCACGCCATGTTGTGTTACAGAACACCAGAATCTTTTAAAGAACGTTTTAAGCGTTCTAAAAGAGAAGATTCAGATATTTTTAATGTAGAAAGTTGGTTGTTGCATCATGGTAAATCTTTGCAAGAACGCTATCAACTGTCTTCATATAAATTAATGAATCAATTATTAAAAACTATTGATGTAACTATTGGTGGAGAAAAATCTGAAAACATTTTAGATAAAATTGATGCTAACATTCATATTATAGGTGTTGATTCTGATTTATTTTTTACAGCTGAAGAAAATAGAGAAACGCATAAAAAATTGGCGTTAACAAAAGATAATGTCACCTACAACGAAATAAATTCGGTACATGGGCATGATGCTTTTTTAATGGAATATGACCAGTTAGAAAAAATTATTGGACCTATTTTTAATAAAGATTACAGAGAAAATAAAATGAAAATTTTAAAATTTGGTGGCAAATCATTAGCAAATGGTAAAGGTTTACAAAATGCCATAGAAATTATAGTTGATAAACACAAAAACGGAGATAAAATAGCCATTGTGGCTTCTGCTAGAGGAAATGCTACAAACGAATTAGAGGCTATTTTAAACCTTGCCAGTAGTAAGAAAGACTATAAACTAAAGTTTGAAGCATTTAAAAAAGACCAGCAACTGCCAAATATTGCCATAAATTTTGATGAAGAATTTACCAAATTACAAACTATTTTTGAAGGTGTTTCTTTATTAGGAGATTATAGTAACAAAATAAAAGATGAGGTTTTAGCACAAGGCGAATTGTTAGCCGTAAAATTACTAGCAAGTCTATTAGAAAAAGAAGGTATTAATGCAAATGCTGTAGATGCAAGAGCATTAATAATTACAGATGATAATTTTGGAAATGCACAACCAATTACTGCAGTTTCCAAAGAAAATACAAATAGATATTTTAAGAAAAACAAGAATGCAATAGCTGTTGTAACCGGTTTTATTGCTGCTAATAAAAAAGGAGAAACTACAACTTTAGGTAGAAATGGAAGTAATTATACTGCAGCATTATTAGCAAATTATTTAGATGCAGAAGAATTGCAAAATTATACCCATGTTAGTGGTATTTATACTGCAAATCCAGATTTGGTTGCAGATGCAAAAAAAATAGCACAATTGTCTTTTTCTGAAGCCAATGAATTGGCAAATTTTGGTGCTACTATTTTACATGCCAAAACCATTATTCCGCTTTTAGAAAAAAATATAGATCTTAGAATTTTAAATACATTTCACAAAGAAGATCAAGGTACTTTAATTACTGCAGCATCTTCTACAAAAGGCATCAAATCCATTTCAACATTAGATAATGTTGCACTTTTAAATTTTGAAGGAAGAGGTTTATTGGGTAAAGTTGGGGTAGATGCTAGAATTTTTAAGGTATTAAGTAATAAAAACATTAGTGTAAGTATAATTTCTCAAGGTTCATCAGAAAGAGGTATTGGTTTAATTATAGATGCAGATAGGGCATCAGAAGCTGTTTTAGCTTTAGAAAACGAGTTTGAAAACGACTTTTATTCGCAAGATGTAAATCAGATTTCTGTGGTTAAAAATGTGGCCGTAATTTCTATTATTGGGCAAGATTTAAGTGAATTTCACTTACCATACAATGCATTAATTAAAAACCAAATTGTACCTGTTTTATTTAACAATACAGTAACTGGTAAAAATGTAAGTTTAGTAGTTAAAAAAGAAGAATTACCAAAGGCTGTAAATGTAATTCATGGTCAGGTTTTTGGAGTTACAAAGAAAATAAATATTGCCATTTTTGGTAAAGGTTTGGTTGGAGGTACATTAATTGACCAAATTATAGAAAATACGCCTTCTGTTTTAGAGCGAAGAAAACTACAGCTGAATGTTTTTGCTGTAGCAAACTCTAAAAAAGTGTTGCTACGTAAAAACGGATTAGATAAAAATTGGGAACAAGATTTATTAGCATCAGGTAGTGAAAATTGTTCAATATCAGACATTATAGCGTTTGCAGAAAAACATCATTTTGAGAATTTAATTGCTGTAGATAATACTGCAAGTTCAAAGTTTGTAGCCAATTATATTCCTTTAATAGCAGCTGGTTTCGATTTGGTTTCTTGTAATAAAATAGCAAATACGCTATCTTTTGATTTTTACAAAGAAGTAAGAGCAAAATTAAAAGCATATAAAAAGCAATATTTGTACGAAACTAATGTGGGTGCAGGTTTGCCTTTAATAGATACAATTAGGTTATTGCATGAATCTGGAGAAAATATCACTAAAATAAGAGGTGTTTTCTCAGGAAGTTTAAGTTATTTATTTAATAATTTTTCTGAAAAAAACGAACCATTCTCGAAAGTTTTACAAGAAGCCATAGACAAAGGGTTTACAGAGCCAGATCCAAGAGAAGATTTAGGTGGTAATGATGTTGCTAGAAAGCTATTAATTTTAGCAAGAGAATTAGAATTGGAAAATGAATTGGATGAAGTGGCTATTAAAAATTTGATTCCAGAACATTTAAGAGACGGTTCTGCTGCTGATTTCTTAACAAAGCTAGCCTTGTTAAATGACGAATATCAGCAAATAAAAGAAGCGCAAAAACCAAATCATGTTTTGCGTTATATTGGAGAATTAAGTGGAGATTTATCTAAAAATAAAGGTATTTTAGAGGTGAAATTGGTTTCCACAGAAAAAAACACACCATTAGGCTCTTTAAAAGGATCTGATGCAATTTTTGAGATTTATACAGAATCTTATGGAGAACAACCCATTGTAATACAGGGAGCAGGAGCAGGAGCAAGTGTTACTGCAAGAGGTGTTTTTGGAGATATTTTAAGATTAGCAAAACATAACAACTAAAAGTGGTTTTTAGTTTATGGTTGTTGGTTATTTGTAAATGCCATCAATCAAAAACTATCAACCAAAAACCATAATAATGAGCAAACATTTTGAAACAGACGCGATTAGAAATCAAACAGAAAGAACACAGTTTTCTGAGCATTCTACACCATTATATTTAACATCAAGTTTTGTTTTTGAAGATGCAGAAGAGATGCGCGCTTCCTTCGCAGAAGAAAAGCAGCGAAATTTATACAGTAGATTTACCAATCCCAATACTACAGAATTTACAGAAAAAATTGTAAAAATGGAAGGTGCAGAGGCAGGTTATGCTTTTGCTACTGGTATGTCTTCTATATTTTCAACTTTTGCAGCTTTATTAAATGCAGGAGATCATGTAGTTTCTTGTCGTTCTGTTTTTGGTTCTACACATTCTATGTTTACCAAATATTTACCAAAATGGAATATAGAAACTTCTTATTTTAAGGTTGATGAGGTTGCTCTAGTAGAAAGTTTAATTCAAAAAAACACAAAAATTCTTTACATAGAAACGCCTACAAATCCTGCTGTAGATATTTTAGATTTAGAATTAATAGGTAAAATCGCTAAAAAACACAACTTAATTTATATTGTAGATAATTGTTTTGCAACGCCTTATGTACAGCAACCTATAAAATTTGGTGCAGATTTAGTAATTCATTCTGCAACAAAATTAATAGATGGGCAAGGTAGAGTTTTAGGAGGTATAACTGTTGGTAAAGCAGATTTGTTAAGAGAAATATATTTGTTTGCAAGAAATACAGGGCCTGCAATGTCTCCTTTTAACGCCTGGGTTTTATCTAAAAGTTTAGAAACTTTAGCAGTAAGAGTAGAAAAACATTGTGAAAATGCGTTAAAGGTTGCTGAATTTTTAGAATCGCATGAAAAGGTTGAGTTTGTAAAATATCCTTTTTTAAAATCACATCCTCAATATGAAGTTGCTAAGAAACAAATGAAATTGGGTGGTAATATTGTTGCTTTTGAAATTAAAGGCGGTATAGAGGCTGGAAGAACTTTTTTAAATAAAATAAAAATGTGCTCGTTATCTGCAAATTTAGGCGATACAAGAACTATTGTTACACATCCGTCTTCTACTACTCATGGGCGTTTGTCTGAAGAAGACCGTTTAGAAGTTGGTATTACCAAAGGTTTGGTTAGAGTTTCTGTAGGTTTAGAAAATGTAGCAGATATTATTGCAGATTTAAAGCAAGCTTTGTAATAAGTATTCGAGTAAACGTGAAAAACCGTAAGTTTCAATTACTTTTTATGTTTGATCTATTCTTGCAGAAAAGCAGTTACTAAGTTTAAAATTATAGCTATTTATTACTAATATTAGCAGTAGTTTCTTCTACAACCTTGTAAATTAATTCACTTTCAAAGCCTTTGCGCATTAAAAAATCGATGAGTTTGCGTTTTCGTTTGTAAAGATTAGGTTCACTAATTACCTCGTTTCTGTTTTCTGTAATGGTATAAATAGTGCTAATATAATCCTGCTCGTCAATTTCTTTTAGTGCAGTTTTAATGTTGTAAGCAGAAATATCTTTAAATTTTAATTCTCTAACAATGCGTTGTTTTCCCCATTTTTTAATGCGGAATTTTCCTCGTGCAAAACTCTTTGCAAAACGCTCTTCGTTTAAAAAATTATCTTTCATTAAATCTAAAAGAATCATTTCTTGGGCTTCTGGTATTAAATCATAATCGCGCATTTTTTGTGCTACCTCTTTATGACAGCGATCTTGATAGATGCAATATTGCTCTATTTTTCTTTTGATTTCGTTTACCGTAAAAACTTTCTTCTTTTTCTGAAACATTACTTCAAACATACAAAAAAGGTTGAAATCTTTGTGATTTCAACCTTTAACATTTTTAATAAATTAAACTTGATTATTTTATAAAGTTTCTATTTTTGTATTTAATTGACCTTTTAATCTCATTTTAAACTTAGTTATTAAGTAGAATAAAATAGGTACCACAATTAAGGTTAAAAAGGTTGCAATTAATAAACCATAAATTACAGTTTTTGCTAATGGGCCCCAAAAGATAACGTTGTCTCCTCCAATGTAAAAATTGGCATCAAACTCACTAAACAATGTAAAAAAGTTAATATTTAAACCAATTGCTAACGGAATTAAACCTAAAATGGTAGTAATTGCTGTTAATAAAACGGGTCTTAAACGTGCTTTACCTGCTCTTACAACACAGTCGTATAATTCATCTAAAGGTAAAAATTGTGTTTCATCTAAATTTAGATTTTCTTTTCTTCTATCTATTAAAAGTTGTGCATAATCTAAGAGTACCACACCGTTATTTACTACAATTCCTGCGAGAGATATAATTCCCATCATCGTCATCATAATAACAAAAGAACTACCAGTTAAAACAATACCACCAAAAACTCCAATAAAGCTTAAGAAAATAGCAATCATTATAATAGTTGGTTTTGATACGGAGTTGAATTGGAAAATCAAGATAAAAAAGATTAGTCCTAAGCCTTTAAAGAAAGCGCCGCCTAAAAAGGCTTGTTGCTTGTTTTGTTCTTCAATTTGTCCTGTATAATCTATTTTTATATTATCAGAAATGCCGTCATAATTTTTCATTTCTGCTTTAATTTGATTTACCACAGCAGCAGCATCTACATAACCAGGTGCTAATTGAGAATATACGGTTACCACACGTTTGGTATCTCTGTGTTTTATAGCACTAAAACCAGAACTGTTACTTTGCTTTGCAATTGCAGAAATAGGTATTGCTTTTACTTGCCCTGTATTGTCTCTAAACGTTATTTTCTGATTAAACAAAGCACTTTTGTCATATCTAGTGTCTTCATTAAAACGCACATTAATATCATAATCGTCTCCATCTTCTTTATAAATACCAGCTTTTGCACCAAAAATAGCATTACGCAATTGTTGCCCAACTTGCCCAGTTGCCACACCTAATTCTCCTGCTTTTTTACGATCTACAATTACCTTCATAGACGGTTTGTCTTTGTTTACGTCTATTTTTAGTTCGTCTACACCAGGTACATTTCTAGTGTTTACAAAAACACGCATTTTTTCTGCGGCAACAATTAATTCTTCATAATCTTCACCTTCTAATTCTATATTAATTGGTGCGCCTGTTGGTGGTCCATTTGCATCTTTTTCAACAGAAATTAATACCCCAGGATAAATACCTGTTAAGGCAGTTTGCACTTTTTGTCTTAGCACTTCACTATCTTGTCCTCGTCTGTATTTGTATTGACGCATAGAAGCCGTAATTTTTCCTTTGTGCGGCATTTCTGCAGCAGAACCACCATCTGTTTGCGGATTTCCTGCACCTTCACCAACTTGAGAAACCGAACTTTCTACTAAAAAATTATAATCACCATCCATATAAACATCTTCATTTAAAACGCTGGCAACTTTTTGTTCTATTTCTTTGGTAATTTTATTGGTTTCTACAATATCTGTTCCTTGTGGATATTCAATATAAACCACTACTTGATTTGGTTTGTTGTCTGGGAAAAATTCGATTTTGGTTCTTTGAATGTTACAAGAATAAACGAAAGCGCTCATTGAACCTATCAACAAGAAAAAAGAGGCAAAACTAATTCCAAAAGGTCTCCAAGTTTTTAACGATGCTTTTAAAATTCTTTCATAGAAGTTTTCTAAACTGACTAAGGTGTTTTTCTGAAAGTAATTTGCGGCTTTTCTTAAGATTAATCTGTATACCCAAAGCATTACAGCCGTAAATACCATTACAGAACCTAATCCTCTATATTCGCCACCAAAAACTAAAATTAGAATTCCAATAAAGGCAACTATAGACGATATGATTATGATCCTTTTTAAAGGCATGTCTTTGTCTTCAGTGGTCATAAACTGAGAAACTAAGACCGAGTTAAAGAAAATAGCTACCACTAAAGAAGATCCTAAAACTACAGAAAGTGTAATTGGGAAATAAATCATAAATTGGCCAAAAAGACCAGGCCATAACCCTAAAGGAACAAAGGCAGCCACTGTAGTTGCTGTAGAAATTATAATTGGATATGCAATTTCGCCAATTCCTTTTTTAGCGGCTTCAACTCTAGAGAGACCTTCTTCGTCCATTAAACGATATACGTTTTCTACAACCACAATTCCATTATCTACCAACATTCCCAGTCCCATAATTAATCCGAAAAGAATCATGGTATTTAAGGTATAACCCATTGCGCCTAAAATCATTAAAGACATAAACATAGACATAGGAATTGCAAAACCTACAAATAATGCATTTTTAAAACCTAAAAAGAACATTAAAACGGTTACTACCAATATAATTCCAAAGATGATGTTGTTTACCAAATCATCTACTTGTCCAATTGTTTTGTCTGATAAATCGTTTGTAATGGAAACCTCTAAGTTAGAAGGAAAATAGTTTTCTTTTGCTTTAGCAACAATAACTTTTACCTGATCTGCAGCAGCAACCATGTTTTTACCCGCACGTTTTTTAACGTCTAACATTACCACTTGTTTGCCATCTTTTCTAGCAAATGTAGTTTTGTCTTTTTCTCTAAAAGAAACAGTTGCCACATCTTTTAAATAGATAGCACTTCCTTTTTCAGATTTAATAACAAAGTCTTCTAATTCTTCTGGTTTTTCTATTTCTCCTAAAATTCTAATGGTTCTTCTTTGGCCGCTTGCAATTAAATTACCGGCAGAAGAAGTCATGTTACCATTTTGTATGGCGCCAACAATATCATTAAAGCTTACTTCCATAGCCATCATTTTATAAATGTCTACGGCAATTTCTACTTCTTTGTCTTGCACACCTCTAATATCTGCTTGTTTTACTTGTTCTAAATCTTCAATATCATCTTGTAAATACTCTGCAAATTCTTTTAATTTTTGAAGCGGAAAATCTCCAGAAATATTAATATTTAAAAAAGGTACTTCTTCAGAAATACTTAAATCAAAGGCATTGGGATCTACTTTTGCGCCATTAAATGTTGGCCAATCTTCAGATGCTTTTTCGGTGTCTAATTTGTCTTTTACACGTTGTTTGGCAACTTCAACATCCATATCATCTTCAAATTCTACAATAATCATAGAATAATCTTCTTGTGAGGTTGATGTAATTTCTACCAAACCACTGAGTCCTTTTAATTGGTCTTCTAAAGGATCTGTAATTAGTTTTTCTATATCTTCTGCGGTATTACCAGGATATAAAGTACTAATGTAAATTTTGGTTTCTTTTATTTCCGTAAAATCTTCTCTTGGCATACTAAAATAAGCAGACATACCTAGTGCAAGAATTAAGAAAATTAAAACATACATAGTGGTTTTATTAGAAATAGCCCACGAGGATAGTTTAAATTCTTTATCGGTTTTTTTGTTGTTAGTCATTAGTCTTTGGTCTTTAGTCTTTAGAGCTTTTCTATAGACATTAGTTATTTGTTAAATATTTTCTTAAACCTGCTATCATTTTAGATAGTTTAGTAAGTTGTAAGCTGAATTGTTTATTTTTTATTACTGAAATATAAATTTGATTTTGCTTAATTTTTAAAAATCTGAAAATTACCAGCTATAGTTATCCTCTAATCTCAACTTTCTGACCATCTTTTACACTTCTGGCTCCAGCTTCTATCAATTGATCTCCAGTTTTTATTCCGCTTAGAATTTCTATTTTATCTCCTTGTATTTTTCCAGTTTCAACAATAACTTGTTTTGCTATACCAAATGCCCCTTCTTTATTCTTAATTACATAAACATATTGCTTACCAACCGCGTTTTCAGAAATTACACTTTGCGGAATTAGAATTGCATTTTCACTTGTATAATCGTTAATACTTAGTTTGGCCGTTAAATTTGGTTTTATACTTTTATCTGTATTTGGCACGCCAACTTCTATTTTAAAAGTTCTGTTGGTTGGGTTTATGTAATTACCAGTTTGCCTTACAACCGTGTTTATTGTTTTTCCAAGAATTGGTAGTGTTACAATCACACTTTTTCCTTTAGAAACATTACCAATGTATGCTTCAGGTACATCAGTTTCTAAGTACATATTATTTAGATTAATAACTCTAAAAACCTCTGATCCAGGTCCTGGAGCAACCACTGTACCTTGTTCTTTCATTACAGCATCTACAATTCCAGAAAAAGGTGCTCTAATAGAGGCTTTATCTAACTGTTTTTTTAATTGCGCTAATGCGTTTTTTTGAGATTTAAATTGTGTTTCTGCTTGTAAATACTGTATTTCAGAACCAATTTTTTGAGCCCATAATCTTTTCTGACGTTCAAAAGTAGTTTGGGCAAGTGCAGTTGTTGCCTCTAATTGAGCTACTTGTTGCGCCATTCCTCCATCATCTATTTTTGCTAAGATTTGCCCTTTAGATACGCGTTGGCCTTCTTTTACAAATACACGTTCTAAGGTACCTGGCATTTCTGGGTACACCAAAACATTTTGCTTGGTTTGTACATTTCCTTGTAATTCTAAATAGTGTATAAATTTTTCATTTTTAATAGTAAAAGCAGTTACTAAAGGGTTTCTCTTTAGTGTATCTAACTCATCTATTGCGCTAATTAAAGTCTTAACCTTATCTGAAAGTTCTTGTTGTTTTTTGTCCAATTCGCTTTTCTTTGTGCGAATTTTTTTAATGTCTTTACTTGCAATTATTTCTGCTATTGTTGGTTCTTTTTTATCACCACAAGCATTTAAAACAAATGCAGTTATTAATAATAGATATATTTTTTTCATGACAAATTTGTTATTTAAGAGGTATATTTAATGCGTTTTCTAATGCTGCTTTTTTAGCAATTACATCTAACATAGATTGTATGTAATTTTGTTGTTGTGCGTACAATTGATTTTGTGCTTGTAAGAGATCAAAACTTGTAGAAATTCCTTCGAAAAACTTTATGCGTTGTTTCTTTTCTATACGTTCTGCCAAGCCAACGTTCTTTTTATTAGTTTCATAATTTTCTATACTCAATTGGTAATCGCTTTTAGCTTTTTGTGCTTGAAGTGATAAGCGCTGTTTGGTTTCTTCTAATTTTAAATCGGCATTTTCTAAGGCTATTTTGGCTTGTGCTGTTTTAGATTTTCTACTAAAACTGCTAAAAATAGGCACGCTTAAACTTACGCCTAAAAGTGATTGTTGAAACCATTGCTGATTGCTATTTAAAAAGGTAAACGATTCTGAAAAACCTTGCGTACCATAATTAATGAAGGCAGATAGACTAGGTAGGGCTTTACTTTGCTCTAGTTTTACCATTAATCTTTTGGTTTCCCTATCGTTTTCAGAAATTCTAAAATCAATATGATCATTTACATTAAAAGTTTCGCCAATTAAAGCTAGGTTTATGTTTGCTGTAGCTAAACCATCTAAAGTATCTGTTAATGTAAGGTTGGTTTCTATGCTGCTTCCCATGGCAAGATTCAACATTTGGTAAGCAATATCTTTTAAACGAATTACGCTATTTAATTGATTTTTTAAATTTCCCAAAGTTATTTCTAACTGCTCTACATCTTCCTCTTCATTTAAACCGTTTTCATAAATCTTTTTAGCATCATTGTAATTTTTTTCTAATATTTTTATATTATTTTTTACAATTGAAATGCTTTTTTCAGTTACTAAAACATTGCCATAGGCATTAATAACAGCCTCTCTAGTAAGTAAATCTGTTTTTTCCTCTGCTTGTTCAGATATTTTTAAAAAGGTTTTAGAAGCCTGTAAAGCAACCAGATAAGAACCGTCAAAAATTAATTGAGATAAAGTTACAGAGGCGTTTACGTTTTGTTCTGTTCCAAAAACAACAGGTATAAAGCCTTCTGGTACAGTTGGCGTTCTGTTGGCTTGTAAATCGAAAAAATCTTCAACGGTACTAACAGTACTACTTGTATTATCAAAAGCGGCTGCAGGTAATAAAGAAACAGGTTGCTTAATAAATTTTTGATAATCTATTTGTCCGTTTATTTGAGGTAAACCAGTTGCTGTAGTTTCCCAAACTTTTTCGTTTGCAGATTCAATATCATTTTTTGCAGCTTTGGTGTTGTAGCTATTCTCTAAAGCATAATCTATAGCTTCTTGCAGAGAAAGTTGCATGCTATTCTCTTGTGCATTCGCTAAAAGCGAACAGAAGAGTGTAAAAAATAGTAATCTTATTCTTTTCATTCTTATTTTTCTATTAGTTGTTTATTTAATTCTTTTACTCCTTTTTCTGTAGAAATGCCTCTTAAATGATATTCTAAATAGTTTAACGTTAATTCATTCATAGAAAAATTTGTTAGTGGAAAAACTTCTTGGTCTTTAATTCCATTAATACCATAAAAGTAAATGCGTGCAATAAAATCTACATTAATCTGTGCTCTAAACAAGCCTTGCTGTACACCTCTAGTTAAATTGTCTTTTATGGTTTCATGCATAATCTCCAATTGTTTCCTTTTTAAGGATGCATAAATTTTAGGATAGTATTTCTGCAATTGATATTGTGGTGAAGATTTCTCATCTTTTAAATGCAGCATCACCATTTTTTTTATGGAAAAGATTTCTTCTATAGGATTCAGTTTTCTTTCACATATTTCATCTATTCCTACACATATATTGTTAAACATGTAGTTTGTTACTGCTGTAACAAGTTCTGTTTTGTTTTTAAAATGTTTGTATATGGTTTTTTTAGAAACGCCTAATTTACTTGCAATTTCATCCATAGTAACACTTTTAAATCCTAAGTTTAAAAACAAATCTTTAGATATTTCTAATATTTTCTCAGTCATATTTGTGTAGCCAAATGTGTAGCTTTCTAATTGGTTTTTTTACAGTTTAATATAAATCGTATTAGTAATTAGTTTGCAAATGTACAGAAGGAAACTTTAGAAACAAAAATAGTTTCCAAAGTTTTAATGTTTTTTTAACATTTCATTTGAAACGGGTGCTTTGTTTACTTTTATTTTTACATAAAAAATAAAGATTTGGATATTTTACATTATCAAAAAGAATTTTTGACCTACTTAGAGTCGGAAAAATGGATTCAAGAACCAAAAAATTTATATGAACCCGTAGATTATATTTTAAAGTTAGGCGGCAAACGAATTCGTCCCGTTTTAACCTTAATGGCCGCAGATATTTTTTCTGGAGGTTTCCAAAATGCTTTACCTGCTGCATTAGCAGTAGAGGTTTTTCATAATTTCACTTTGGTGCATGATGATATTATGGATGCTGCGCCTTTAAGAAGAGGTAAAGAAACAGTTCATGAAAAATGGAACATAAATACAGGGATACTTTCTGGCGATGCAATGTTGATTTTAGCCTACCAGTATTTTGAAAATTATGAGCCAATTGTTTTTCAAAAATTAGCAAAATTGTTTAGTAAAACAGCCTTAGAAGTTTGCGATGGCCAACAATTAGATGTTGATTTTGAAACTAGAAACGATGTTACGATTGACGAATATATTAATATGATTCGTTTAAAAACATCTGTTTTAGTGGCTGCTGCCTTAAAAATGGGTGCAATTGTTGCTGAAACTTCAGATGAAAACGCCAACTTAATTTATGATTTTGGCTTAAACTTAGGTTTAGCATTTCAACTGCAAGACGACTTTTTAGATACGTTTGGTGATCCAGAAACTTTTGGCAAGCAAGTAGGAGGAGATATTATAGAAAATAAAAAGACCTATTTGTACTTAAAAGCCTTAGAAGTAGCTAATGAGGAAGATAGAGGGAAATTAAAGTATTTATACAGGAAAAAATTGAAAGAAAACACCGTTAAAATTGCCGATGTTAGACGTCTTTTTGAGTTAAATGATATTCCTATTTTAGTTAAAAATAAAATAGAAGAATATACAGAGAAAGCCTTTGGTAAGTTAGCTAAAATGGATGTTTCTGAAGAAAGTAAAACTAACTTAAAAAACTTTGGTTTGTGGCTAATGAATAGATCTGTGTAAGTTTTTTGTTTTTTGTTGGCATATTTTAAAATAAGTATTACATTTGCACCCAATAATTTTGGTCCCATAGCTCAGTTGGTTAGAGCACCTGACTCATAATCAGGTGGTCCTTGGTTCGAGCCCAAGTGGGACCACTTTATTTCTCACTTTTTTTGTTGCATTACAGTAGGTTTTTTCAAGTTAATTATTTGAATTTACTATTTTTTATGATAAAAAAAACATATATTTGTTGACGAAAATCAAATTTTAAATATTTTATTCTGGGGAGAAATAAAATGATGAAAAAAAGATTGTTAACACTGGTATTAGTGTTTTTTTTCGGTTCTACTTTTTACGTACAGGCTCAAGGGCCACCAGTACCACCACCGCCACCACCTGGTTTGCCAATAAACTTTGGCTTCTTATTCTTAATGATTGCAGGTTTAGTTTATGGAGTTAGAGTCTCAAATAAATAAATTTATTGTTTAGTTAACCTACTTACATACTTTCCTATTACATCAAATTCTAAATTAACAATTGAATTTACTTTTAAAAATTTAAATACTGTATTGTTCAAGGTGTAAGGTATAATAGCAACACTAAATTTATTTTCTTTAGAGTTTACAACAGTTAAGCTAACACCATTTACTGTAATAGAACCTTTTTCTATGGTAACATTGTTGTTGTTAGAGTTATATGTAAAGGTAAACAGAGTACTTCCATCTTGATTTTCTATTGCTGTGCAAATCCCGGTTTCGTCTACATGCCCCTGTACAAGATGGCCATCTAGTCTGTCGCCTAACTTCATACCACGCTCTAAATTCACCCGATCTCCTAAATTTAGATTGCCAATATTTGTTTTGTCGAGTGTTTCTTTTATAGCGGTTACAGTGTATTCATCTTTATCTATAACAACAACAGTTAAACAAACTCCATTATGAGCAACACTTTGATCTATTTTAAGTTCTTGTGTAAAATTACTTTTTACTGTTAAGTGAAGGTTTTCTTGTTCTTTTCTCTTGTTTGTAATTTCGCCAAGTGATTCTATAATTCCTGTAAACATTTCTTTAAATTTTAGTTACTTTTGTATCATATCAAAAATAAGAAGATTGCAAGAGTTATGGCAGATAAAACTGATAAAATTATTGTAGGAATATCTATAGGAGATTTAAATGGTATTGGCATAGAAGTAATTCTAAAAACATTTCAAGATAAAAGAATGTTAGATTTTTGTACTCCAGTATTGTTTGGTTCTACAAAAGTTGTATTGTTTCACAAGAAAGCTTTAAATGTAGATGTTACAGTTAATAGTATTACAGACTTAAAGCAGCTAAACCACCAAAAAATTAATGTTTTAAACATCTGGAAAGAAGATGTACCTGTAGAGTTGGGTAAGGCTACAAAGCAATCTGGCGAATATGCCGCAAAATCTTTAGAGTATGCGGTTAATTGTTTAAAAGATAAAACTGTAGATGTTTTAGTAACAGCGCCTATACACAAAGAAACCATACAATCAGACGTATTTAATTATCCAGGTCACACAGAATTTTTAGAAGATAGATTAGCCGGTAAAAGTTTAATGATTTTAATGACTAATCAATTAAGAATAGGTTTAATAACCGGGCATATACCAATTTCTAAAGTAGCAGAGACCGTTACCGAAGACTTGATAACAGAAAAGGTAAATACAATGCATGCAACATTGCAAAAAGATTTTGCTGTTGTTAAGCCAAAAATTGCAATTTTAGGGTTGAATCCGCATTGCGGAGATAATGGAGTAATAGGAAAAGAAGATGATGCTATCGTAAAACCTACAGTAAATAAAATAAGAGAAGCAGGTAAATTAGTTTTTGGTCCTTACGCTGCAGATGGCTTTTTTGGCTCAGAAACATACAAGCAGTTTGATGGAGTGTTGGCTACTTATCACGATCAAGGTTTAGCGCCTTTTAAAGCGTTGTCTTTTGGTAATGGTGTTAATTTTACAGCGGGTTTAAGTCATATTAGAACATCACCAGATCATGGAACAGGATTTGATATTGCTGGAAAAAATTCGGCAAATCCTTCTTCTTTTAAGGAAGCTTTATTTAGCGCCTTAAAGATTTTTAAAACAAGAAAAGAGTATAAATTACTATCGAAAAATAAGCTGAAAACGAAATAAAAATAAAATATGCTCTTTTTTTTATAGAAAAGAGTGTATAAACACAAATTTTTATATCTTTGCACGCTCAATTGATGTTTGATAATGAAACACTTGAAACAATTCAACATACCGTTTGTAGGATTAAAGGAAGGTAAACATTTGTTTGAATACACCATTGATAATACGTTCTTTAAGATATATAATTATGAAGAGTTTGATAAATCTTCATTAAATGTACAATTAGATTTTGTAAAAAAAAGTACCTTTTTTGAATTGGTTTTTGCAGTATCTGGTTCAGTAAACGTGCCATGTGACGTTACCAATGTAAATTTTGATTTAGAAATCACATCAGAATTACCATTAGTAGTAAAGTTTGGCCCAGAATTTAATGACGATAATGAAGAGATTCTAATCTTACCTCATGAGGCATATCAATTTAATGTAGCACAATTTATTTATGAAATGATTGTGTTAGCAGTTCCAAATAAAAGAGTACATCCTAAGGTTTTAGATGGTACAATGGAATCTGAAGCATTAAACAAATTACAAGAATTACAAATTAATAAAGATAAATTTGTTGCAGAAAAAGCAACAGACCCAAGGTGGGATAAATTAAAGAATTTAATAACAGAAAAAAAGAGATAAAATGGCACATCCTAAAAGAAAAATATCTAAAACAAGAAGAGATAAAAGGAGAACACATTATAAAGCTGCTGCACAACAGATTGCTACAGATCCTACAACAGGTGAAGCACATTTATACCACAGAGCACATTGGCACGAAGGTAAATTATATTACAGAGGTCAAATAGTTTTAGAATCTGCTGTCGCAGAAGCATAAACCCAATTTTACTAAACATGAAAAACCCTCATTTTTGAGGGTTTTTTTGCGTTTTTAAGTCAAAATTCATTGTTTTTGATAACTTTTAGTCGAAAAAGTGAAATAATTTTCATTTCTTTGACTTTCCTTAACGCTAGGATAATACATAATAATTATGACTAAAATTACTGCTGCAATTTCAGCTGTAGGAAAATATGTTCCTGAGTACGTTCTAACAAATAAAGAATTAGAGACTTACGTAGATACTAATGACGAATGGATCACTTCTAGAACAGGAATAAAAGAAAGAAGAATTTTAAAAGGAGAAGGCCTAGGTACTTCTTACATGGCCATAAAAGCTTCTGAAGACTTAATTCAAAAAAGAAATTTAGACCCTAAAGAAATAGACCTAGTTATAGTGGCTACTGCTACACCAGATTTACTTGTAGCTTCTACAGCAGCATACGTGGCTTCTGAGATAGGAGCAGTAAATGCTTTTGCATATGATTTGCAAGCAGCATGCTCAAGTTTTCTATATGGTATGTCTACAGCTGCAAGCTATATTGAATCGGGTAGATATACAAAAGTTTTGGTGATAGGAGCAGATAAAATGTCTTCTATTATAGACTATAAAGACAGGGCAACCTGTATTATTTTTGGAGATGGTGCAGGAGCAGCGTTATTTGAGCCGAGTTTAGAAGGTTTGGGCTTGCAAGATGAATATTTAAGAAGCGATGGTGTAGGAAGAGATTTTTTAAGAATAGAAGCAGGAGGTTCTATTATGCCTCCAACCCAAGAAACTGTAGCAAATAAAAAACATTACGTATATCAAGAAGGTAAAACGGTCTTTAAATATGCGGTTTCTAATATGGCAGATGTCGCAGAAAAAATGTTAACTAGAAATAACTTAACAGAACCAGATATTCAGTGGTTAGTTGCGCATCAAGCAAATAAAAGAATAATTGAGGCTACAGCAAATAGAGTAGGGGTTTCATCAGAAAAAGTTATGATGAACATTCAAAGATACGGAAATACAACATCTGCAACTTTACCATTGTTATTGGCAGATTATGAAAAAGAATTAAAAAAAGGAGATAATTTAATTTTTGCTGCGTTTGGTGGTGGTTTCACTTGGGGAGCTGCTTATTTAAAATGGGCATATAATTCATAAATACAAACAAACTAAATAATAAGAAATATGGATATTAAAGAAATTCAAAATCTTATAAAATTTGTAGCTAAATCTGGTGCAAGCGAGGTTAAGTTAGAAATGGAAGATATTAAACTTACTATTAAAACAGGTTCAGAAAAAACAGAAACAACTATAGTGCAAGCCGCTCCAATTCAGGGTGTGCCTCAGGTTCCAGCACCTATAATGCCAGCCCAGCCAGTGGCAGAAACAACTTCAACTCCTGCCAGTAAAGAAGCTTCTGAAAATTCAAAATATGTAACTATTAAATCTCCTATTATTGGTACATTTTATAGAAAGCCTGCTCCAGACAAACCTAATTTCGTAGAAGTAGGTACAGAAGTAGGTCTTGGAGATACAGTTTGTGTTATTGAGGCAATGAAACTGTTTAATGAAATCGAATCTGAAATTTCAGGAAAAATCGTTAAGGTATTAGTAGACGATTCTACACCTGTAGAGTTTGATCAACCACTATTTTTAGTAGATCCATCATAATTAGAGTATAATTTTTAGAGTTTAGACATGTCTAACTCAAAACAAAAAACTTATCATTTTAAAAACTCTTAAATTATGTTTAAAAAAATATTAATTGCCAACAGGGGAGAAATTGCACTACGTGTAATTAGAACTTGTAGAGAAATGGGTATTAAAACTGTGGCAGTGTATTCTACTGCAGATGCAGAGAGTTTGCACGTGAGGTTTGCAGATGAGGCAGTTTGTATTGGTCCTGCACCAAGTGCAGAATCGTACTTAAAGATGTCAAATATTATTGCCGCTGCAGAAATTACAAATGCAGATGCCATACACCCAGGTTATGGTTTTTTATCTGAAAACGCGAAATTTTCTAGACTTTGTGAAGAGCACAATATTAAGTTTATTGGAGCTACTGGAGAAATGATAGATCAAATGGGAGATAAGGCGAATGCTAAATCTACTATGATTGCTGCTGGTGTGCCTTGTGTACCAGGTAGTGAAGGCGTTATTGAAAATTTTGAGGAGTGCGAAAAATTAGCTGCAGAAACAGGTTATCCTGTAATGCTAAAAGCATCTGCTGGAGGCGGAGGTAAAGGTATGCGTGCTGTTTGGAAAGCTGAGGATTTAAAAGATGCTTGGGATTCTGCAAGGCAAGAATCTAAAGCTGCTTTTGGTAATGACGATATGTATATGGAAAAGCTTATTGAAGAGCCAAGACATATAGAAATTCAGATTATAGGGGATTCTTTTGGTAAAGCATGTCATTTGTCGGAAAGAGATTGTTCTGTTCAGAGACGTCATCAAAAATTAACGGAAGAAACACCTTCTCCGTATATGACTGATAAGCTGAGAGAAGATATGGGGCAAGCGGCTGTAAAAGCTGCAGAATATATCAAATACGAAGGGGCAGGAACTGTTGAGTTTTTAGTAGATAAGCATAGAAATTTTTACTTTATGGAGATGAATACTCGAATTCAAGTAGAGCACCCCATAACAGAAGAAGTTGTAAATTATGATTTAATTCGAGAGCAGATATTAGTGGCTGCAGGAATACCAATTTCTGGAAAAAACTACTATCCACAATTACATTCTATAGAATGCAGAATTAATGCAGAAGATCCTTTTAATGGTTTTAGACCAGCGCCTGGAAAAATAACAACTTTGCATACACCTGGAGGGCATGGAGTTAGAATGGATACACATGTATACGCAGGTTATATGATTCCGCCGAATTACGACTCTATGATAGCCAAATTAATTGTTACTGCACAAACAAGAGAAGAGGCTATTAATAAAATGAAAAGAGCTTTAGATGAGTTTGTAATAGAAGGCGTTAAAACAACGATACCATTTCATAGACAGTTAATGGAACACCCAGATTATGTTTCTGGTAACTATACAACTAAATTTATGGAAGACTTTGAAATGCAATCTTAGCATTTATTGTGGAAAGAAATTTTAAAAAAAAGAGAATACAAAATGTATTCTCTTTTTTTTTTCTTTAACCTTTATTTAATTTTATGAAGATTGACGGGATTGATAAAATCATTATTAAAAGACTAATACAAGATGCTAGAACACCAATTTTAAGCATTGCAAGAGAAGTAGGGGTGTCAGGTGCAGCTATTCATCAAAGAGTTAAAAAGTTAGAAAAATCTAATTTAATAGCGGGCTATAAATTGGTGGTTAATCCTAAAGCTTTGGGATATACAACAACTGCTTTTGTAGGTATTTATTTAGATGCTACAAATCAGATAAAACCTACTGTAAAAAGATTAGAAGAAATACCAGAAGTAATTGAAAGTCATTATACAACAGGAAACTATGCACTTTTTGTAAAAATACTATGTAAAAATAATTTAAGTTTAATGCATGTTTTAAACGAAAAAATACAAACAATAAAAGGAGTGTTAAGAACAGAAACTTTTATTTCTTTAGAACAATACACTAATCGTCAAATAAAAATCTAAAATTTTGGAAACCCCTAATCTAAGTTATATATCACAAATGTCTGGTGGAGATAAAGTGTTTGAACAAGAATTGTTACAAATTTTGAAATTAGAATTTCCAAAGGAACTCAAAGAGTTAAAATTAAATTTTAAGGCCAAAAATTTTGAAAAAGTTACTTTAGATATACATAAAATAAAGCATAAAATAGGACTGCTAGGGATGGCAGATAGTTTGGAATTTGCTAGTAAAGTTGAATACGACATAAAGAAAGGTATTACAGAAGAATACGATGATTTGTTATTAATTTTAGATAGAATAGCTGTATATTTATCCCATAAACAGCTAACCCTACTATGAATTGTATTGTTATAGATGACGATGCATCTGCTAGATTAATTATTAAGCAGATGTGTAAAAACACCTCCATACAGATTTTAGAAGACTTCTCATCAGCAATAGAAGCAATAAAATATTTAAATGCTAATGAAATAGACGTTATTTTTTTAGACATACATATGCCTACTTTTTCAGGCTTCGATTTTATAAAAACCTTAAAAAATCCACCAAAAATTATTTTAACTACGTCCGATAAAAATTTTGCTTTACAAGCGTTTGAGTTTGATTGTGTTGTAGATTATTTAGTAAAACCTATTGAGTTAAATAGATTTACAAAATCAGTAGAAAAATTATCTAAGTTTACTACAAAAGCAGTTGATGTGGTGACAAATAAAAAGCAAGAAGAAAGCAAATTTATATATGTAAATGTAGATAAAAGGCTAGTTAAATTAGATATACCTAAGATACTATTAATAGAGGCAAACGGAGATTATATTAGTATTAAAACAGATGGTAAAAGCTATATAGTGCACTGTACACTTAAAAAAATAGAAGAAAAGCTACCCTCTGCTATTTTTTTAAAAGTTCACAGGTCGTATATTATTAATACATTAGAAATTATAGATATTGAAGATAACAGTGTGCTAATAAGAAAATATGTTGTGCCAATTAGTAGGTCTAAGAAGGCTGAACTAATGGAAAGACTTAATTTATTGTAACACATCACCATCTACGAAATACGTTAAATTGTAGAGAATTTTGCACGGTTTATCGATTTTTTCTTAAAGTCGGCTTGTAATTATTCTACATTTACTTTATATTTATAGGTAAATACTGGTAATAGTTAGTAAAAATATAATGGAAAATAATCAGAATTCGGGGGGATTTATCGATTATTAGAAAGAGTTAAAACTTTATTGTTTTAGCTCTTTTGCTTTTTGTTATAATCCCTTAAAGTATGATACAAAAAAAAACCATAACAAATAAATGTTACGGTTTTAGTACTGAAGATGGGACTTGAACCCATACGAGCATTACTGCTCACTGGATTTTAAGTCCAGCGTGTCTACCAATTCCACCACTTCAGCATTGGTATTTTTTCATAATAGAGCGAAAGACGGGATTTGAACCCGCGACCCCCACCTTGGCAAGGTGATGCTCTACCCCTGAGCTACTTTCGCAGTCATTATTATTATGAAATTGCTCCTCTTCTTGGGCTCGAACCAAGGACCCTCTGATTAACAGTCAGATGCTCTAACCAACTGAGCTAAAGAGGAGTTTGCTACGGGTATTTCCGTTTTGCGAGTGCAAATATATATCTTTTTACAATATCACCAAACAAAAAGTAGAAAAAAAAATATTTTTTTTATTTTGCTTTTTATAATACAAATAAATTCTTGCTTTTATAGCAAATATTGTATTTTTGTTTATTCCTATAAGCTTATAAAAAAGCAGAAATTATAATATGGATAAATTTTCGTTTTTAAACGCAGCACACACAGGCTTTATAGCCGATTTATACGATAAATATTTAACAAACCCAGATACGGTTGAACCGAGTTGGAGAAGTTTTTTTCAGGGCTATGATTTGGCCAATGAAAATTATTCTTTAACAGATGAAGATGAAGCTACAGAAATTCCGCAAGAAGTTAAAAAGGAGTTTTTAGTAGTAGATCTTATTAATGGTTACAGAACACGTGGGCATTTATTTACCAAGACAAACCCAGTTAGAGAAAGAAGACAATATCAGCCTACATTAGATCTTGAGAATTTTGGTTTAACAGATGCTGATTTAGAGTTGGAATTTTCTGCAGGTGAAGTTTTAGGATTAGGTAAAGTGAAACTTTCTGAAATTATCAGTCACTTACAAAAGGTTTATTGTGACTCTATTGGTGTAGAGTACATGTACATGCGTAATCCAGATAAGCTGAAATGGTGGCAGAAACGATTGAATGAAAATTACAATCACCCAAGTTATTCTAATGACGCTAAGAAATATATTCTTTCTAAATTAAATCAGGCAGTAACTTTTGAGAGCTTTTTGCAAACAAAATATGTTGGTCAAAAACGTTTTTCTTTAGAAGGAGGAGAAGCTTTAATACCTGGGATTAGTGTAGCTCTAAGAGATGCTGCAGAAATTTATGGAGTTAAAGAATGTGTATTAGGTATGGCACATAGAGGTAGGTTAAATACCTTGGTAAACATTTTTAAAAAACCAGTTAGAGATTTATTTAGTGAATTTGAAGGAAAGGATTTTGAAGATGATGATATTGATGGAGATGTAAAATACCACTTAGGTTTAACTTTAAGTAAAACCTATAGAGATGGTAATGAGATAAAAATGAATTTAGTTCCAAATCCGTCTCATTTAGAAACTGTTGCTGCAGTTGCAGAAGGAATTACAAGAGCTAAAATAGATAGAAAATATAATGGAGACTCTGGTAAAATTCTACCAATAGTCATTCATGGAGATGCTGCTATTGCTGGCCAAGGTATTGCTTATGAAGTAGTGCAAATGGCAAAGTTAAATGGCTATAAAACAGGTGGAACCATTCATATTGTAGTAAACAACCAAGTTGGTTTTACTACCAATTATTTAGATGCACGTTCTAGTACGTATTGTACAGATGTTGGTAAAGTAACCTTATCGCCAGTTTTACATGTTAATGCAGACGATACAGAAGCTGTTTGCCATGCAATGCAAATGGCATTAGAATTTAGAATGCGTTTTAAAACAGATGTTTTTATAGATCTTTTAGGATATAGAAAATACGGACATAATGAAGGTGATGAGCCTCGTTTTACACAACCAAAACTTTACAAAACTATTTCTAAGCATAAAAATGTAAAGGAGTTATATGCTCAACAATTGCTAGATGAAGGAAGCATAGAAAAAAGCTACGTTTCTGAAATTACTAGTGAGTTTAAGGGGATGTTAGAAAGGGAGTTTGATGAATCTAAGAAAGTAGAAACATCAAAAGTAAAAGAATTTATGCAATCTACTTGGGAAGGTTTTGATAGAGAAGACCTGTCTACAATGTTAGAAAAAGTAGATACTTCTTATAAAATAGAAGGTTTAAAAAATATTGCAAAAGTTGTTTCTACCGTGCCAGAAGGCGCTAAGTTTTTAAGAAAAGCAGAGCGTATTTTAAAAACTAGAGATAAAATGGCTTTTGAAACCAATGAATTAGATTGGGGAATGGCAGAAAATTTAGCTTACGGTTCTTTGATGGAAGAGGGTTTTAATGTACGTATTTCTGGACAAGATGTAGAAAGAGGAACTTTTTCGCATAGGCATGCTATTTTAAGGGATGAAATTACAGAAGAAAGAATTAATTTGCTAAACACAAATCCAGACAATAAAGGGCAAATGTATATTTACAATTCTTTATTATCTGAATATGGGGTTTTAGGTTTTGATTATGGTTATGCCATGGCAAACCCAAACACGTTAACTATTTGGGAAGCTCAGTTTGGAGATTTTTCTAATGGTGCGCAAATTATGTTTGACCAATATATTTCTGCTGCAGAAGACAAATGGAAACTGCAAAACGGAATTGTGGTTTTATTGCCTCATGGTTATGAAGGACAAGGTTCTGAGCATTCATCTGCAAGAATAGAACGTTATTTACAATTGTGTGCAGAAGATAATATGACAGTTGCAAACTGTACAACACCAGCAAACTTTTATCATTTGTTGCGTAGGCAAATGAAACGTGATTATAGAAAACCTTTAATTGTATTTACACCAAAAAGTTTATTGCGTCATCCTAAAGTTATTTCATCTATGGAAGATTTGGCAACAGGAGAATTTCAAGAAATAATAGATGATACATTAAACCCTAAAAAGGTGAAGAAATTGGTGTTTTGTATGGGTAAATTCTATTATGATCTTTTAGAGGAAAGAGAAAATTTAGAAAGAGAAGATGTTGCCTTGGTAAGAATAGAGCAGCTGTTTCCTTTACATTTAGAAAAATTACAGCAGGTAATAGATAGATACCCTAATGTAACAGATTATGTTTGGGCACAAGAAGAGCCAAGAAATATGGGTGCATGGAGTTTTATGTTAGAACGTTTTGATTTGGTAAAATTAAATGTTTGTTCTCGTAAATATTATGCAGTGCCTGCAGCTGGTTCTAGTACGCGTTTTAAAAAGCGTCATAAAGCAGTAATCGATAGTGTTTTTAATACGTCTGAGTAAGTTGCGTTAAGGATTGAAACGGCATCCTTTTTACTGAGTTTGATTGATTACGCTTTTTTAGCGTAATTGTAGAAAACTTAGTAAAAAGATATAGTGGAAAGCCTGTTAAAACGCCCAAAAAATAAATAATAAAATAATTAAATGCTAAAATTAGTTTAGCGCAAGTAAATTTAGAAACCATGAGTGTTTTAGAAATGAAAGTTCCTTCTCCAGGAGAATCAATTACAGAAGTAGAAATTGCAACTTGGTTAGTTGAAGATGGAGATTATGTTGAAAAAGATCAACCAATTGCAGAGGTAGATTCTGACAAAGCTACTTTAGAATTGCCTGCAGAAGAAAGTGGAATTATTACCTTAAAAGCAGAAGAAGGTGATGCTGTGGCTGTTGGAGAGGTTGTTTGTTTAATAGACACTAGTGCTGCAAAACCAGCAGACAGTGAGGAGTCTTCAGCAAGCAGTGAGCAGTCAAAACCAGAAGAACCAAAAGCTAAAAGTGAACAGCCAAAACCTGAAACAGCAACTTACGCTACAGGAACTGCTTCTCCTGCTGCTAAAAAAGTATTGGCAGAAAAAGGGATAGACGCAAAATCTGTAAAAGGAACTGGTAAAGATGGTAGAATTACCAAAGAAGATGCTGTAAAAGCGGTGCCTTCTATGGGAACTCAGCCAGCAAATGGAACACGTGGTACAGCGCGTAAAAAAATGTCTATGTTGCGTAGAAAAGTTGCAGAGCGTTTGGTAGCTGTAAAAAGCGAAACAGCTATGTTAACTACCTTTAATGAGGTTAATATGCAACCTATTTTTGATTTACGTAAACAATTTAAAGAAGACTTTAAAGCAAAGCACGGTGTTGGTTTAGGGTTTATGTCTTTCTTTACTTTAGCGGTAGTTAGAGCTTTAAAAATGTATCCAGATGTAAACTCTATGATAGATGGAGATTACCAAATAAAGCACGATTTTCAGGATATTTCTATAGCAGTTTCTGGCCCAAAAGGATTAATGGTGCCTGTAATTAGAAATGCAGAAAACCTGTCTTTTAGAGGCGTAGAAAGTGAGGTAAAACGCTTGGCAATTAGAGCAAGAGATGGGCAAATTACTATAGATGAAATGACTGGTGGAACTTTTACCATTACCAATGGTGGTGTGTTTGGTTCTATGTTATCTACGCCAATTATTAATCCGCCACAAAGTGGAATTTTAGGAATGCACAATATTGTTAACAGACCAATGGCAGTAAATGGTGATGTTATTATTCAGCCAATTATGTATGTGGCTTTATCTTACGATCATAGAATTGTAGATGGTAGAGAATCTGTTGGTTTTTTAGTTGCTGTTAAAGAAGCGCTAGAAAATCCTGTAGAATTGTTAATGGATAACAATCCAACAAAAGCATTAGAAATGTAACCCAAAATTTGGGTTTATAAGTATGTAAAACTGCGCTTGGCAACGTTTCTCATAAAAATATTAAAATCCTGAGTTTTTACTCAGGATTTTTTTTGTTTGTAGCTTTTTCCTGCTTTACACTATATCTTTTTTTCGTTCCTCAAAAAAGGATGTCGTTTCAATCAGGGCTAAACTTGTTTGCTAGCTTTATGCTTCCAAGAATTTTGTAAATTACTGCATAATTACCTTTGCTATGAAAGTTACAGCAGAAAAATAGAACAACTGTGGTGTTTAAAAAAACATTAAAACAACGTTATATTTGTATGTAACGTTATGGCTTATTAAGAAACCACAATTGAACAAACTAATAACAGTAATAATTAAAATATGAAAAAGAAACTAATTCTTATACTAGCTTTACTTGTATGCACCTATTCCTATTCCCAAATTAGATTCGAAAAAGGATATTATATAAATAATGATGATGAAAAAATTAACTGTTTCATTAAAAATATTGACTGGAGAAGTAACCCAACAAAGTTTGACTTTAAATTGACCGAACAAAGTGACTCTAAAAAATTAAATATAAATTTAGTAAAAGAATTTGGAATTAATAACACCTCAAAATATATAAGATGTACCGTAAATATTGATAGGTCAACTGAAAATGTAAATAAATTAAGTAATGATAAAAACCCTATTTTCACTAAAGAACAACTTTTTTTAAAAGTATTAATAGAAGGTAAAAACGCTTTGTATGAGTATATTGATAATAATTTAAAACGATTTTTTTTCAAAAATAGTAATTTAAGTATTGAGCAATTAGTATTTAAAACTTATTCTACGGCTAGTGGTAATTATTATGGTGAGAATAATTTGTTTAGACAACAACTTTTAAATAACTTAAAATGTCCAAAATTTACAAGCAATAGATTTAAAAATTTGAAATACAAAAAGAAAGAATTACTAGATTTATTTATTGACTACAATGAATGCTTTAATAAGACAGATACAAATTTTGAAACAACAAAAAAGAGAGATATTTTCAATTTAAATATTAGACCTCGTTTAGTAAGTACCTCTTTAGAAATTAACTCAATTTTTGAATTCAGAAATGCAGATTTTGGAAATAAAACTGTTTTTGGTATAGGAGTTGAAGCAGAATTTATCTTGCCTTTTAATAAAAACAAGTGGGCTATTATTATTGAACCTACATATCAAAATTTAAAGACTGAAACAACTGTTAATACGCGTACTTTTTTTGGAGGAGAGTTAACCACAATAATTAATTATAAGACAATTGAATTTCCTGTGGGCGTTAGGCATTATTTATTTTTAAGTAATAATTCAAAACTTTTTATAAATGCTTCATACGTAACAGGATTTACATTGAATTCAACAAGCGAATACGAAAGAAAAGATGGGTTTGATTTAGAGCCTTTAGAAATTAAATCAAGAGATAACTTAGCCTTTGGATTTGGTTATAATTATAGAGATAGCTATAGTTTAGAATTAAGATACCAAACAAATAGAGATATTTTTAGTGATGATGTTACTGTAAAAACAGGCTACAATTCATTTTCAATAATATTGGGATATTCATTTTTTTAATAAGGTAAGCAAAATTCAAAAAAATATTAAAAGAATGGTAATTGTAGCACCAACAGGTGTTGCTGCAATTAATGCAAAAGGTGTAACTATTCATTCGTTTTTTCAAATGCCTTTTGGGCCTATTTTACCAAATCAGCCACCAAATAACCAACAATGTGTATAATTTATTACTATTATTGGCAACTTTGGGAAGTTTTTTTGCACTTCAAGTGTAGAGAATTTTTACTAACTTTACACTAAATCAACGCCAGAAAACATAGACAATTACTTTACTACGCCTATAACAGCACTTTACCTAATAGAAACGACAATTTCACTCATTTTGATTTTTTAATAAGATAAACTGACCTTAAATTCGTATGAAATAAGAACTAAATGAAAAAAGTGCTTTACATATTATTCTTTTTATTCATAAACATCTCTTTATTATTTGCTCAAGAGAATAAAAAAAGAACTTATGAAATTTCAGTTATTAGTCAACCTCAAAAAGTTGAATTAATCGAATACGAAAACGGAAAGTATGTTGGAAATGTAATTACAGTAATCACACAAGGAAAATGGAAAACAGGATGGTTAATCCGAACTTGGAGAGATATTTGGAATATTGAAGATGAAGAAATAGTTGATAAAAACCAGATAGACAAAAAAGTTGTAAAAAATTTAATGAACGAACTCAAAAAAAATGAAATTGAAACTATAAAAAAGTGCAGTAAAGATCAAGAATGTAATAAATACGGATTTCTTGACGGCGGAGAAGTTTCATTTAAAATTGAATCAACTCAAATTGAACGAGAATATGGATTTGTAGAGATCTACCCTTTAAAAGAGAATAATAAAGAGAAAATTGAATTACGCATTAAAGCACAGAATCTAATTACAATTGTTTATAAACACATTAATTTAGAACAAAAATTCTCTGAACTGTTCAAACGACTTCCAAGAGGTTATTATAATTGGTATCAAGCAAGTGGACATTCGATAGTGACAATAAAAAACAGAAAGCGAAAAAATAAATATGTTTGGTAATAGCGTATAAACTTTATTGCTATTAATGGCTTATTTTGGAAAAGTGTTTGCACACTTTTTATTCAGTAATTTTTACTAGCTTTACTACTAAATTAACGCAGTAAAGCTTATGTAAATAGGCTACCACACATTTTAAAAAACCAATGATTGAAAAATTAATAGAAAGAACAAATACGACCGAATTCTATCAAAATGGGCATTTACATTTGACTGAATTAAAAGGTCAAACTAGTCAATATAAAAAAATGGAATTCAATTTTGTGGTTGAAGAGCAAGACGATTTTGGAAAAATGCATAATATTGAGCATTGGAGATTAATTGCTCATGAAACAATAGATTTTAACGGAATTTACGCTGACTTGTATCTTCCCTACATTAAGCTGAAAATTTTAATTGACCATCCACTACTTTGGACTTATAATAAGGCAGAATTGGAATGTGAACTAATAAAGTATCCAGAAAATCCAAGCGAATTTATGGGCGATTTATTTTTTGAATATGAAAAAGTTGCTGGAAATTGGATTCCGCTTCACAAGAATTTTTGGGACCTGAATGAATATTATAAACAAAACGGAAAGCGGAATTTGTCAATACCAAAACCTTTAAAAGAATCGATTGAAAAAGTTTGTAAAAAACACGGAATAGATTTTAAAGTAAAAAAGGAAACAGATGGATATGATAAAGGTTATTCGAATAGACCAAATGCTAAACTTCTGATTTTTGGAAATGAAGATATTAGTCCAAACAATTTTAATTTAGGTCAACCATATATAATTGCCGATGAATTTATTGCAAATCGAAAATAAAAAGGGTACAACAACCCATATAACAAATAAAAAAATATTTTTTTACAATTTCTCAAATTCTCCATTCGATAAAAGAGCGTTTTACTAAAACTACTTAGTCAAAATAATTTTTAATTTTTTACCTTGCCATAAAAAGCTAAAATGTCAAAAAATCCTGAATTAGAACTTGCTTTAAATTTTATTGAAAAAACCGATAGAAACTTGTTTATTACAGGTAAAGCAGGCACAGGAAAAACTACTTTTTTACATAAAATTAAAAACGAGTCTTTAAAAAGAATGGTAATTGTAGCACCAACAGGTGTTGCTGCAATTAATGCAAAAGGCGTAACTATTCACTCATTTTTTCAAATGCCTTTTGGGCCTATTTTACCAAATCAGCCACCAAATAACCAACAACGTAGGTTTTCTAAAACAAAGATTGATATTATAAAATCTTTAGATTTAGTAATAATAGATGAAATTTCTATGGTTCGTGCAGATTTATTAGACGGTATAGACCAAGTAATGCGCCGTTATAAAAACAGAAATAAAGTTTTTGGTGGTGCACAAATTTTAATGATTGGAGATTTACAACAATTAGCACCTGTTGTAAAACCAAACGAATGGAGTTTACTGCAAAATCACTATGAAACTGTATATTTTTTTAGTTCTAAAGCGTACCAAGAAGCCAATGTAGTTTCTATAGAATTGAAACATATTTACAGGCAAAAAAACGAAGATTTTATTAAAATTTTAAATGAAGTTAGAACAGATACTTTATCAAACGAATCTGCAGAAATTTTAAATAGAAATTACAATCCGTCTTTTTCTCCAGACAAGGAAGAAGGTTTTATAACGTTAACTACGCATAATAATAGAGCCAATTTAATCAATAACTCAGAACTGAATAAACTAACAGATAAAAGTGTTTTTTTTAAAGCAGAAATTTCTGGTAAGTTTAATGAAAACGCTTTTCCTAATGATGAGAATTTAGAGCTTAAATTAGGCGCTCAAGTAATGTTTATTAAAAACGACTCTTCTCAAGAAAAAAGATATTTTAATGGAAAGATAGGTATTATTACAAAGATTTCTAAAGAAACTGTAACGGTTAAATGCCCAAATGATGCAGATGAAATTGTAACAGAAAGAGAAACTTGGTCTAATATTAATTATTCTATAAACGAAGAAACAAAAGCTATAAAAGAGGAGTTAATTGGCGCTTTTACTCAAATTCCGTTGCGTTTGGCTTGGGCAATTACTATTCATAAAAGTCAGGGTTTAACCTTCGAAAAAGCAATTATAGATGCAGAAGCCTCATTTGCACATGGGCAAACGTATGTTGCTTTAAGCAGATGTACTTCTCTAGAAGGTTTGATCTTAAAAACTAAAATTACAAGCAATGCAATTATAAATGATAGAACTGTAAGTGTATTTAATGAATCTGTAGAAGAAAATCATCCAGATGAAAACATATTAAATGCCTCAGAAACACAGTTTCAGCTTAATTTAATTGCAGAATTGTTAGATTATCAGCCTTTTTTGTATCCCATTACAAGGTTGATAGATATTTTTTACAAGAATAAAACAAGTATTAAAGGAGATGTAATAGATCATTTACAAACCATAAAAGATGATGGAGTAGTAGCACTTATGAAAGTAGCCAATGGCTTTAAAAATGAGTTGTTAAAACTCTCAGAAAATGGAGTTGTACCAGAAAATAGTACTAAAATTAAGGAAAGATTTGGCAAAGCAGTGGCCTATTTTTTAAATACAACCAAAACAAATATAGAAAAACCTATAGAGGCACTGCAATTTTCATCTGACAATAAAGCTGTAAAAAAAGACTTTTCGGCTCAATTTGATGCACTTCAAGAAAAATTAGAAGAAAAATTATTTGCTTTACAAAAAATGGAAGCTGGTTTTAATACCAAAAATTATTTGGCGGTTAGAGCAAATGCAGTTTTACAAAAATCAGCACCCAAAAAGAAAAAAACACTTTCTAAACGTGATCCTATTTTAGCACTTAAATTACGCGAGTTGAGAGATGAAATTCGCGAAGCAGAAAATATTGCTGCTTTTCAAATTTTTACACAAGAATCTTTATATGCAATGTGTGATACTTTACCAAGAACAACCCAAGAATTAATCAATATTAAAGGTATGGGTAAAACTAGAGTTGCTAAATACGGGGAAGAAATTTTAGCACTCATCAATACATATTGCGAAGAAAACGGAATTAACAGTTTTAATGAGCAAAACAAAGAAGGTAAAAAATCTACCAAACAAATTACCTTAGAACTTTTTAAGTCTGGCATGGCAATTTTAGAAATTGCAAAAGAACGCAAACTAACCACTGGCACTATAACCAACCATTTGGCAAGTTATTTAGAGTCTGGCGATGTAGATATTTTAGAATTAGTACCTATTAAAAAGTATCAAAAAATAGTAGCAGAAATAGAAAACGTAGACTTTAAAACTCTTACAGAGCTTAAAGAAAAGGTAGACCCAGATTTTACATATTCAGAACTTAGAATTGTTTTAAAATCAATGGAAAATTAATGTTAACTACTTTAATTTTTTGTAAATAAATACAACAAATTCAAATTGCTTATTTGGAAAACTAATTAGGTGTAAATCTCCTATTTTAATAAGCTTAAAGCAGTTTTTGTGCCTACTTCCGTTATTTGGACTAATTAGGTTTAGTAAGCTTTTCCTAACAATCTTAACATCTAATAAACAAAACTGTAACAAAAACGTTTCATTATTTTAATGTCTTAGAAGAAAGTTGAAGATAGATTTGTAACATCTAATTAACACTCAATAAAACAAAAAAAATGAAAAATTTATTTAAAATTACTTTTTTATCTGTAGTTATTGTCACCGGGCAACTTTTATTCTTTAGTTGTACGCAAGATGGTCTAAATGGTCTTGATGGCAAAGATGGCATAAATGGCCTTGATGGTCTAAATGGTATTGATGGTAAAGATCTAACCGTTTCAAAAATGATTCCTTTAGAAAAATCTTTAGTTCCAAATTCTGTATTTGAATTAAAAGGGGAATTTAGTTCGACAGCAAAATTAGACATGATTATGACGTCTCAAGATATTTTACCTTCAGACTCTACTTTTGTTTATGGCGCTTTTATGGATGGTGCAGCTCTGTATCCTTATGGAGATGGAACTTTTGCATTTATCAACAATTTAGAAGCAGATTACTCTATAGCTAGAATTCGTTTAAATGAAAAATTACAACCTTTAGAGGGAGATTATATTGTAAACTCTACAGCAACAGCATTTACAGCAATGTGTTCTGGTTCTTCTGTAACTATAGAAGAACATGGTTTTGGACCCTTATATCTTTCTGGAGGAGAATGGGGAGGTAATGCAAAAGGTGTCTACAAAGTAAATCCTTTTAGGTTAAAAGAAAATCGTGTTTCTGTTGATAGATTGCCAGCTTTAGGAGAATGGTCTACAGAAAACGCAGTAGTTATTGGTAAAGATGCTTACCCAAATAAAACAGTTGTTTTTATGGGAGATGATGATAGTAATAACGCTTACCCAGAAGCGCACTTTGCAATGTACGTGGGTAACAGAGGAGATTTAGAGTTTGGAGATCTATATGTATTAAGAGGTAAAAATGCTGTAGAAAGTGCTCCAGGACAAGGAGGTTTACTTTTTGAAATGGGTATGTCTGAAGATATTACGTATGATGTAGAATGGGTAAAGGTTAAAGAAAGAACTTTAAACGAGTTAAACCAAGAAGCAATAGATTCTCTTGCAATAGGTTTTCAAAGAATAGAAGATATAGATTGGCAAAAAGGTTCTGCTGCTGCAAATAGAAATGTATTTTTTAACGCAACTGGTAGATACAGAGCAAACAATCCAGATTTGGCAAATAGAGGTACTACTTTTGGTAGAGTTTATAAATTAGAATTAAATCCAGAAGATCCAATAGCAGATGCTAAAATAACGTTAGTGGTAGATGGTGATAAGGATGGTGGTATTGGAGACGGTATGCACTCTCCAGATAATATTTTAGTTACTGCAAACTATGCATATATTCAAGAAGATCCTAATGGCTATGCAGCTTTAAATAGTAATATAAATGGTTTTGCTAAACTTTGGCAATATAATATTAATACCAAAACACTTACAGAAGTAATGGAGTGTAACCAAACTGTAGCTAGTGGTTTAGATATTGGAAACACAAATAGTATGTGGGAAATTACTGGGCTTATAGATGTTACAGATATTGTTGGAGCCACAGAACCGACTTTTATTGGTGGAGCACAAGTACATGGTTGGAGGCCAGATGTAAACCCTAACAACGCACAAAGAGCAGATGGTAAATATTTCTTTGATGAAAATGCCATAGATGAAGGATCTGCTAGAAAAGAAGGTTCTTTCTTATTTAAAGTTACAGGCTTACCTAGATAAATAAAAAACTTAAATATACATAAGACTGTCTAAAAAGTCTTAGATTTTGTTATTTTGAGCGAAATGCAATGGAGTCGAAAAATCTATTTTATTAAATTTTAATAGTTTAGATTTCTCCATAAAGTAGAAATGACAAGTTAAAATTACTTTTTAGACAGTCTCTTTTAACACATAATTTTTTTTGCAATGAAAATATTTAAAAATCTTTTTGTAATTATATCTGTTTTTACCTGTTTTTTTTCTTGTAATACAAAAGAAGCTCATCAGAAATATACGCAATTATCGGCTACTAGACCTTCTTTATTTACAAAGCCAATAAAAGAGTATTATTTTAAAGTGTTAGATAGCGCAACCTTTTACATGCAAAAAATAGATACTTTAAAAAACTTAGAAGAGAATCAAAATTTGTTTTTGGAAACTAGAAAATGGTATAAGAAAGCAGAGCCTTTACTTATAGCTTATGATTATGAAAATTACCTTTCTATAAATGCCCCCAATTTATTAAAAGTAGAAATAGAAGATTACACAGAAATTAAAAAATTAAAACCCAAAAGTTACCAAGTATTAGAAGAGTATCTTTTTGGTGATGATGCAATTAATAATAAAGATTTGTTTAAAGTTTACAATTATTTAAGCGTAAGACTACCATTTATTAGAAAAAACCATATTTTAATTAGGCAAACAGATACCCACCATTTACAGATGATTAGAGATGCAATAGTAAATATAGCTACCAAAGGAATTACCGGTTTCGATTCTCCAATGCTTGCCAACTCTCTTCAAGAAGCAATTTATAATTATGAAACTATTGCTTCTATTATAGACATTTATGCAACTGGTTTTTTAGATAAGAATGTTTATAACGAATGGAAAATTGAAATTAATAAAACAATAGCAACTTTAAAAGGGAGTAATTTTAATGATTTTGATAGATATTCTTTTATTAAAAATCATACGAATAAGCAATTAACATTAATTAATAAAACAGCCTTAGAGTTTAAAATTAACTTAAATTCATCAAGACCTTTAAACCCGAAAGCAACAAATCTTTTTTCTAAAGATTTTTTTAATATAACACAATTTGGGCCACCAAATGCTCTAGAAATTACACCAGAAAGAGTTGCTTTAGGAAAGCAATTGTTTAATGATACCTCTTTGTCTAAAAATAATACTATTAGTTGTGCAAGTTGCCATAAAAAAGAGAAAGCTTTTACAGATGGTAAAACTTTAGCTATAGGTGAAAATGGTAAAATATTAAGTAGAAATACACCAACTTTAGCCTATACCGTATATCAAAAATCTTTTTTTTACGATGGTAGGTCAGGTGGTTTAGAAAATCAAATTGTAAGTGTTACTAATAATGAAAATGAGTTTCACACCGATTTAAATACTATTGTAGAAAAAATAAATAAAGAAAAAAAGTATTTAGATCAATTTAATGCACTTTATAATGGGCAAATTACCAATTTTAATGTTAGAAATGCAATTGCCACTTACGTTCGTAGTTTAACTCCTTTTAATAGTAAGTTTGATAGGAATTTGCAAAATAAAGAAAACACACTTACTTTAGAAGAACAAAAGGGTTTTAATCTTTTTATGGGAAAAGCAGCATGCGCCACTTGCCATTTTCCACCTTCTTTTTATGGTACAGTTCCTCCAAAATTTAACGAAACAGAATTTGAAAATTTAGGTGTAACAAAAAATGATGATTTTAGTGAGCCAATACTAGATGAAGATTTAGGACTTTATTTTCCTTTTAAAGTAGATGAAAGAAAACGTTTTTTTAAAACATCAACAGTTAGAAACGCAGAGTTAACAGCACCCTACATGCACAATGGTGCTTACAAAACTTTAGAAAAGGTTTTAGAATTCTATAACAATGGTGGTGGTGCAGGTATGGGTTTAGAGGTGCCTTATCAAACTTTACCAGTAGATTCACTTAATTTAGATGACACAGAAATTAAGGCTATTATACAATTTATAAAATCCTTAACTGATAAAGAATATGAAATAAATAACACTATCGCTTTAAATAAATAGATGCATTTATAAAGTAAAATTATTTATTTTGAAAATATAAGTAATGAGTGTATTAGATAAATTTTAAACAAGTAAAACCAATCTTAAGTAGTAAAGCGCAAAATAAATTTTTGTTTGAATGTCTTTAAAATCGTTAAATTATCTTTAATAAAACTGTATTCTGTTTAACAAATATTTAAGATTCCGTAGATAATGGTTTCCTTAACTTCGAAAACTATAATTCAAACAAATTTATCATGACTAAAAAGATACTAATTAAACTACTTTTGGTAGCTTTTGTTTTTGGTTTTTCAACAGAAACAACAGCACAATTCTGGAAGAAAAAGAAAAAAGAAGCGCCAAAATCAGCTGTAAAACCCAAGTCAAAACCTAAAAAAGGTGCTATGCAGCCTTATAGTAAAGTGGTTACAAAAGAGCATAAAACAGACGAAGGTTTGTTTAAAGTGCACAAAAAAGACGAAACGTATTTATTTGAAATACCAGATACATTACTAAAAAGAGAAATGTTAATGGTAACTAGAATAGCTAAAACTGCTAGTAATATTGGTTTTGGTGGTGGTAAAACCAATACACAAGTTTTACGTTGGGAAAGAAAAAATAAAAACATTCTATTAAGAGTGGTTTCTCATGATGTAGTTGCAGATACACTTTTGCCAGTGCACGAAGCTGTGGTAAACTCTAATCTAGAGCCTATTTTATTTTCGTTTCCAATAAAAGCCATTAATAAAGATTCTACTGCAACTGTTATAGATGCAACTTCTCTATTTTCTACAGATGTTAAGCCTTTAGGTTTTCCTAGCTTTTATAGAAGTCGTTATCAGGCTTCAAGAATGGATAAATCTCGTTCTTATATAGATAGAGTAAGCAGTTACCCAAGAAATATAGAGGTAAGACATGTAAAAACGTATTTTGCAAACAGAGCACCATCCAATAGTGCTGTAGGTTCTATTACATTAGAAATGAGTAACTCTATGGTTTTATTACCAAAAGTACCAATGAAACGTAGGTATTTTGATGAAAGAGTAGGTTGGTTTGCAAGAGGACAAACAGATTATGGTCTGCCAGATCAAAAAAGTAAAACAGTTACTTATTTAGATAGATATCGTTTAGAAGTTAAAGATGAAGATATTGAAAAGTTTAAAAGAGGCGAATTAGTAGAACCTAAAAAACAAATTGTGTATTATGTAGATAGAGCAACTCCAGAAGAGTGGGTGCCTTACATAATACAAGGTGTAAACGATTGGCAAGTTGCCTTTGAAGCAGCAGGTTTTAAAAATGCAATTATTGGTAAAAGAGCACCAACAAAAGAAGAAGATCCAGAATATAGCCCAGAAGATGTGCGTTATTCTGTTATTAGATATTTAGCTTCTCCAATACCAAATGCAAACGGACCTCACGTAAGTGATCCAAGATCTGGAGAAATTTTAGAATCAGATATCAATTGGTACCATAATGTAATGACACTATTACACAATTGGTTTTTTATACAAACTGCTGCTATTAATCCAGATGCTAGAGGTAATAATTTTAAGACAGAAACTATGGGGCGTTTAATTCGTTTTGTTTCTTCTCACGAGTTAGGTCATACTTTAGGATTGCCACACAACATGGGTAGTTCTGTAGCCTATCCTGTAGATTCTTTACGTTCTGCATCCTTCACCAAAAAATATGGTACAGCACCTTCCATAATGGATTATGCTCGTTTTAACTACATAGCACAACCAGAAGACAAAGGCGTTTCTTTAATGCCAAATGTTGGTATTTATGACAAATATGCAATTGCTTGGGGTTATAAACCAATTTTAGATAAAACAGCAGAAGAAGAAAAGCCAATTTTAGATTCTTGGATTTTAAAACACGCAGGAGATCCAATGTACAGATTTGGTCATCAACAAGCTGGTGGAGTTGTAGATCCTAGTTCTCAAACAGAAGATTTAGGAGATGATGCAATGAAAGCCTCTATGTATGGAATTAAAAATTTAAAAAGAATTTTGCCAAATTTAGAACAATGGACTTCTGAAAAAGGAGAAAATTACGATGAATTGTCTACAATGTACGGTCAGTTATTAGGGCAATTTAATAGATATATGGGCCATGTTTCTGCAAATATTGGTGGTGTTTATGAATACTATAAAACTTCAGATCAAGAAGGTGCAGTATATACACATGTAGCGAAAGCAAAACAAAAAGAAGCCTTACAGTTTGTTATTAATGAATTATTTAAAACGCCAACTTGGATGTTAGATGAAAATATTTTTAGCAAAACAGAATTTTCTGGTTCTGTAGAAAGAGTTAGAGGTTTACAAGCAAGAACGTTAAATAACATTTTAGATGCAGGTAGAATGGCTAGAATGATTGAAAATGAAACTTTAAATGGTTCTTCTAACGCCTATACTTTGGTAAACATGATGAGTGATTTACGTAAAGGTGTTTGGAGTGAAATTTACAAAGGACGTTCTATAGATACCTATAGAAGAAACCTGCAAAGAGCACATTTAGATAGATTAGATTTTTTATTAAATGAAGCAAGAGACCAAAGAGGTTTTAATAGTGGTTATTTAAAAAGAAGTGGTATTACTATCAACCAATCTGATGTGAAATCTGTAGCAAGAGGAGAGTTAAAACGTTTACAAAAAGATGTAAAAGCAGCATCTAGAAGAGGGAATACCTTAACACGTTATCACTTGCAAGATGTAGTAGATAGAATAGATATGATGTTAGATCCTAAGTAATTCTATATCATTTATATCGATAATAAAACCACGTCTTTTGACGTGGTTTTGTAATTTAAATCAACTTGGTTTTATAAATAAATCAAATGGATTTATTTTTCTGATAGTTGCTAAATCATTACAATTTTCAGTTTTAAATATTTTAAAAACTAACCTATCTTTGCAGCTCTAATTTAAGCAATGAATCACACACTTTTATCATCTCCATTACAAGGTTTTACAGACTTTAAATTTAGAAATGCGTTTCATCATTTTTTTGGTGGAATAGACACTTTTTATTCGCCTTACATTCGTTTAAATGGTAAAATGGTGATTAAAAACTCCTATCAAAGAGATGTATTGTTAGAAAATAATAAAACCTTAGAAGTGATACCACAAATTATAACCAATGATGCAGAAGAATTTCTGTTTGTGGCTAAATATATAAGAGAATTAGGGTATAAAGAACTCAACTGGAATTTAGGTTGCCCTTATCCAATGGTTACAAAAAGAGGTATGGGTTCTGGTTTAATTAGTGATGCAGAAAAAATAAATGTAATTCTTAAAAGAGTGCATAACGAGTCTGATGTGTTGGTTTCTATGAAAATGAGAATGGGTTATGAAAACGCATCAGAAATTTTAGAAACCTTTCCTGTTTTAGATAAATATCCGTTAAAAAATATTGCAATTCATGCAAGAATTGGCAAGCAATTGTACAAAGGTGGTACAGATTTAGATTCGTTTCAAAAATGTATAGACCATACAAAACACCTTTTATATTATAATGGAGATATTACTTCTGTTGCAGCATTTAAAAAGCTAGAAGAACGTTTTCCAACCATAAACCATTGGATGATTGGTAGAGGTTTAATTGCAGATCCTTTTTTACCAAGTATGATAAAAAAGCAAACCACAACGTATCCTAACAACAGATTTGCTATTTTTGAAGAATTTCATGAGAGAATTTACAGAGAATATGATGCTGCACTTTCTGGACCAACACCTATTAAAATGAAAATGTTAGGCTTTTGGGAGTACTTTTCACAAAGTTTTCAAAATCCGAAGAAAACATATAAAAAAATTAAAAAAGCTTCTAACGCAAAATCATATCAAATTGCCGTTAGAGAAATTTTTAATGAAGCGAAAAAGTTTTAGAATTAAGAGTTAGACTTCAGATTTAAGATTCTAGACTTAGGAGTCAAGAATCAAGAAACTAGACTCAAGACTTAGTAAAATTATTCCAATCTATTTTCTTCGTTTTTACCTTCTTTAATTTCTTGAGTAAATTCCCCTAATACTTTGGTAATGGCGTTATCAATTCTGGTTTTTTCGGTATTGTATTTTGGACTCAGATTTTGTTTGTCGGGAAATTGCTCAATAGTAACTGTTGTAGATGGAAACGCAAAATCTACACCCAATGCAGCAGCTAATTTTACAATTGCAATGTGTAATCTGTGTTTAGAAGATTGCTCTGCGCCCCAAGCCAAACTTTTAAAATATACATTTACCATTACTAATAATGCAGAATCTCCAAAACCTGTAAACTCTACATTATAAGAATCAGATCGTGTTTCTGGATGTGCAATAATAATTTCTCTGACGCCTTTTACAAAAGCCTCAATTAATTCTGGTGGCGTATCATAACGCAAACCTAAATTGGTGCTGTAACGTCTAAACAAACGCAAACCTTTGTTATTAATAACAATTTCAGACAATTTACTATTTGGAATTTTATACACAGATGTATCTGCAGCTCTAACACTAGTAGATCTAAAACCAACTTTTTCTACTGTACCAACAACTTCTCCAGCTTCAATCCAATCTTCTATATGAAAAGGTTTGTCTATAAAAATCATTATAGTACCAATAAGGTTTTTTACCGTGTCTTGTGAAGCTAACGCCACAGCCAAACCACCAATAGTTGCTCCTGCTAACATAGTTGTTGCATTTACACCAAATAGTAATAAAACTCTGAAAATACCCACAACAATTACAATTCCTGTTAAAAAACTATGTAAAATTGGTACCAATTGGTCATCTAATCTACCATGTGTTCTTTCTGTAAATTCTGCATAAATGCGCATTACTACTTGTACTAATTTTAAGAAAACATAAATCCAAAAAATAGTTTTTGCAATATTTAAGGCTAAAAAAACAAACTTGTTAATTTCTAAATTGAATTGTAAAGAAGGAAAAAATTTATCTAAAAAAGCGACAGTAACTAATAGACTAATAGGATGTGCTAATTTTTTAATGACCTTATTTACTTCTAAATTGGTGTTTTTTGTTATTTGATGTTGTATTTTTAATAAAATTGAAAACGCTATTTTTTTAGCAATTAAAAATAAAAGGTAGGTTAGTATTAGTAAAATTAAAAGTGCTATAAATTGCCAAAGTTCCACACCTAAAAACTTTTTATGACCAGAAACGGGTATAATTTTTTGTAGTTTTTGCACATACCAAGGAAAAACCTCTCTGTACATACTTTCTGTTTTGGCAACAGTTTCTGCCGAATAATACCATTTTCCGTTTATTCTTTCTACATAAACTTGTGGCATACGCTGTGGAAATAAAACATATCTAGAATATGCAGAATACCCTGTAGAATCTTTGTATTGTGGGTTTGTAGGTACTCTATTAACATCTACAAACAAACCTTTACCATCTAAAATTTGCTTAATTTTTATGGCTTTGTCAATTGCTTTTTTTTCTGAAATACCATAAATGGTTTTCGCTGCTTTTTTAGGTTCGTAAGAATCTGACTGCAGGAAAAATAAGTGCGTGTAAATGGTTGCGTGTGGGTTGCTTAAATCTACTTTTATAGAGTCTTGTTCTTGATTTTGAGCAATAACAAGAATCGGTGCAAATAATAAAAGAAATAATATATTTTTCATGTGCATTATTTAGAAGATTTTACCAAAACACAAATTTAAACCTTTTCACTTTTTTAAAGTCAAAGATTTATAAATATTAATTTTAAAAATAATGAAAAAAATAATTAGCGTATTTCTTTTGGTTGTATTTGTAAACTTAGGTGTAAACTCTCAAAACCAAAGAAAAAAGGTTTCTTTAAAACAACAGGTAGAAAGAACTTTAAAAAGAATGACTACACAATTAGAGTTGTCTAAAGACCAACAAGAAAAAATAAAGCCATTACTTTTAACTCAGTTAAAAGATAGAAGGAAAATGATGCAAAAAAGAAAGCAAATGCAAACTTCTGGAGTAAAACTTTCTAAACAAGAACGAAAATTACTTAGAGAAAATCGTTTAGAAAAGGAGCAAGATATGCAGAAAAGTATGCAAAGTATTTTAACAGAAGAACAGTATGCTCAATTTTTAAAAATGAAAGAAAAACAAAAGCAAAAAAGACAATAAAAATAGTGCAAGTTGTTTTTATAAGCACTTCTATTTAAAAAGTAGCTAAGGTTCTATTAAGAATCTGAGTTTTTTTTTATTAAATGCGGGTTTAAAATAAAATTTACAACATTTTATTTTAAACCTTTTTTGTTTACCTCAGTCTTAAGAGTGTAGTAATTAAAAAATATAAATTATTAAAACCATAAAACATGAAAAATTTAGCAAGCATTTTAGTATTCATTTTTGCATTTACTTTAAGTACAAATGCACAAAGAAAAGGGAACAAACAAAAAAGAGAGAGACCACAGTTTACAGTTGCACAACAAACAGATATTGCGCTTAAAAAAATGACCTTGGCTTTAGACTTATCTAATAAGCAACAAAACCAATTAAAGCCAATGATTGTTTCTAAGATAGAAGCTAGAAAAGCTTTTATGGAAAATAGAAAACAAGCAAGGCAAGAAAAGAAAAAACCTTCTGCAGATGAAATCTATGCAATACAAACTAAAAGATTAGATAACGCAATTGCTATGAAAGCGCAAATGAAAGACATTTTAGATAAGGAGCAGTTTGCAAAATTTGAAAAGATGCAGAAAAAAAGAAAAATGATGGTTAAGAAAAAAATGCAAAAAAATAGCAAGGGTAAAAAAGCACAGAGAAGAGGTGCTAAAAAAGAAAAATAAGAGTTGATTTATTTGATTTAAAGTCCTGTTTTTTAAATAAAACGGGGCTTTTTTTGTTAACGAATTTGCGTTAGCGATGGCAATGGCATCCTTTTTATGCTTTGCTTAATAAGTAATTGGTTAAAATTCATAAAAAAACAGCTTTAAGTAAAACAAATTCTAACATAGAGACTGTATAAAAAGATATAATGGAAAGCGCGGCCTTTTTAGGAACGCCCATAAAAACATAAAACTTCTACTCTTTAAACCAACTCGAATATTTTACGTAATTATTGGCAATTCTATCAATTTCGCCAGAAATAAGTTCGTTAGAAATGTCTTTCACTTTTTTGGCAGGTACACCAGCATAAATGCTGCCACTTTTTACATGCGTATTTTTGGTAACTACTGCACCAGCTGCAATAATTGAGTTAGATTCTATAATACAATCGTCCATAATAATGCTGCCCATTCCTACCAAAACATTATCGTGAATTGTGCAACCATGCACAATGGCATTGTGCCCAATAGAAACATTATTGCCAATTGTGGTTGGCGCTTTTTGATACGTTGCATGAATTACAGCACCATCTTGAATATTAACTTTATTGCCAATTTTTATAAAATGTACATCGCCTCTAATTACAGCATTGTACCAAATTGAGCATTCTTTTCCTAATGATACTTCACCTAAAATAGTAGCATTTTCTGCAACAAAACAATCTGCAGGTATTTGTGGATGTTTCCCTTTAACTGGTTTTATTATTGGCATATTTTGGTTTTTGGTTATTTGGTTTTTGGTGTTTATTTAACCACTTAATGGCATATCTTATATTTTCCAGTCAGTTTAAACACAATTCCCATACAGTTTTCCCTTCCCTTTGGGAAGGATAGGATGGGAATAGGAATAGGAATATCCATACTATCTCACTTAAAATAAGACAATAAATTACTTTTTTGCGAGGCAGAAACTAAAATTTCTTTTCCGTTAGAAACCACTACACTGCCACCTTTGCCTTTTTTGTATTTGGTAATGGCATTTACATTTACCAAATAAGATTTATGTATTCTGGCAAACGTATATTCTTTTAACGAATGTTCAAAATATTTTAGCGTTTTACTCACCAATTTTTTAGAATTTGCTAAATGAATTTCTGTATAATTATCATCTGCTTTACAAAAAACAATATCGTTAATATCTAAAACCTCAAAACCATCTTGTTGTGGAATTGTAATTTTACCTGTAGCAGAATTTGTGCTGGGTTTTAAAATTTTATGTTCTAATTCCTGCTCTTTTTCTTTAATTTCTGTAACAATATTTACAGCTTTTATAAGCTCGTCTATAGAGATGGGTTTTAACAAATAATAGCTCGCGTGGTTGTTTAAAGCCTCTATTGCATAATGGTCGTAAGCAGTTACAAAAACGGTTTCAAAAGTTCTATTTTCTACTTTTTCTAGCAAATCAAAAGCATTACCAAAAGGCATTTCTACATCTAAAAACACCAAATCTAAAGCGTGTTTTTGTATTAATTTTTCGGCATCCACTATATTGCTAGCTTCCCCTAACAAGTCTACATTTGGGCAATATTTACCTAAATAATTACGAAGAATTTCTCTGCTAATTTGTTCGTCTTCTACTAATATTGCTTTTAGTTTCATAGTTTTTTGTTTTTTTTTTTTTGAAGCTATCCTGCCTGCCGGCAGGCAGGTTCCTGCTTTACATTATATCTTTTTATGCTTCCTTTATTTTTACAACTTTCTATTTTTAAAAGTGTATTTATAAATTGTAGCCAATAACTTATTTAATTGCGCATAAAAAGGATGTCATTCCAATCAGGGCTAAGCGCAGTTGCCAGCTTTTGTACTAATAACTGTTTTTAGCATATTTACTAGCCAATTGTAAATGCTTATTTATAAAATAACAAACTATTCTTTTTTTAATAATAATTCCACTTTTGTACCTTCTCCATTTTCTAAAACATCAGACACTTTTACAGAAATTCTATCTTTATACATGGCATTTAAAATAGCAATTCTGTTTTTTATGGTACTCATTCCTTTAGATTTTTGTTTTAGCTGATTATCGGTTTTTAAAGCCTGTGAATTTGCTCTTCCAATACCATCATCAATAATTAAAATAGAGAGTGTTTCTTTGTCTTTTACATTTACAGAAATTGCTAAGTTTCCTATGGTTTTTCTGTACCTTAATCCGTGCCAAATGGCGTTTTCTATATAAGGTTGCAGCAACATTGGCGGAATTGTAAATGTTTCTAAATTTATACTTTTATCAACATGTATTTTATAATTAAACTTGTCTTTAAAACGGTTGTGTTCTAATTTTACATATAATTCTAACAAAGCAACTTCTTTACTTAACGATATAAAATCTTCATCAGAATTTTCTAAAACAGCACGCATTAATACCGAAAACTCGCTTAAATAACGGTTTGCATTTCGCTCATCATTTACAGCAATAAAACTATTTACAGAGTTTAGCGCATTAAATATAAAATGAGGATTCATTTGCGAACGCATAGATTTTAAAGCGAGTAAATTATTGGCTAATTTTTGCTGTTTGTTATTTTTATGCATAAAATAGGCTAATAAAGTCATTAATAAAAAAACACCTATTAATGCATAAATAATAATTCGTTGTTTTTGGTTGTTTTCTCTAGTTAATTCTTGGTCTTTATAGGCCAAATTTATTTTACTTTCCGCCAACTTTTTATCTTTTTCTAAACTTGCAATTCTATTTTGATTTTCTGCAATTTTTTTAGAAAAACGTTTTGCCTGTTGTATTTCTTGCTCTTTTCTTATGTATAAAGAATCTACTAGGGTTACATATTTTTCGTAATTTTTAAGTGCTTTGTCATATTCTCCTAAACTGGCAAAAACTTCCGAAATTTTTCTTGTAGCATCTTTTTCTACAACAATATCTTTGCTTTTTTCTGCAGCGGCTCTACTTTTTTCTAAAAACGGAATCGCCTCCTTATATTGTTCTTTTAAAAGATAGGCGTTTCCTATTTTATAATTTATTTTTTGTGAGGTAATTTTATTTTCATCTAAAATACGAGCAGTATCTTTTTTGATTTTTGCTGTTTTTAACAAGCTTTTTTTTCTAAGCGCTATTTCTTCATCGTATTTTTTTGCAGCATTTAAAAAATCTGCCACTTTTTCTTCTTCTTCTAAAACACGTTTTTCACTTTCTTTTTCGGCTAAATCTAAAGAAGTAGTAAACCTATTTTTTGCTTTAGAAATATTTCCTTCCGCAGAAAAAACAGTAGCCAATTTAGAATTGATATCTGTTATTTTAGAGGTAATTTTATTTTCTTGAGCAATTTTTAAAGCTTTGTTGTATTTGTTTTTGGCTTCTTTGTATTTTTTTTGTTCAAAATAAACATCTCCTAATCCCTCTAAAACAAACGTTTTAGGGTAATTTTTAAGTTTTTTGCTTTCTAGTTGTGCATATGTTTTTTCGCTATTTACATAGTCTTTTAATAAGAATTGAGCCTTAGCAAGTGCTATTTGTGTATCTGTGTTTTCAGAAATCTGATTGCTTAATTTATAGTTGTAAATGGCTAAATCATATTGTTTCCAATGCAAATAAATAGCAGCTAAAGTTTTGTAAGACGCTGCATTTCTCTCTTTTGTTTTGCCGTTTTTAAGTGCTTTTTCTACAAAATTTAAACTTTTATCTATGTTTTTAGCTTTGTAATATTTAGCAGAATCTAAATATTGTAAGTAAAAATCTTTTGGTTTTTTTGTTCCAAAACTTCCATAAGAACTGTTATTATCTGGAAAGTTTTCTACTAAAATCTTAATCTCTTCATTAGACAAAATTGTATAATAAACAGGCTCAAAATCAGGATGTGTTATTACTAATTCGTCATTTTTTTTGGCAGTAACTTTGTAATAGTCGTAAATCTGAGAAAACGGAAATTGTTTACCATTAATAGAAACATCTGCGTTTTTAATGGCAATATTTGTTTCTTTAGATACCACAACAACTTTTACAGAAAAAGAATTTTCTGTAGCAGAACTATTTTCTATTTGGGCATAGAATATAGTTTGTAAAAACAGCAACGCTAAAAAAAGGTATTTTTTCAAGTGACTTTTTACTTTTATTTACTGTAAACATACACACAAAAAAGCATGTAAAAAAACTAAAACTTTATGCAAATGCGCTTTAAACGGCTATTTTTTCGCTTTAACTAATTGTTTTATTTGGTTTACTCAATAAAAAGTAGTTTTCGCTCATTGTAGTTATTTTTTGCAAAAGGTTATTTCTAGTTTTATAGTATCAAAATATAAAAACCATGAAATCCAAAGCACTTTTACTCTTTTTATTTATCTCCATTTTTTCATTTGCACAAAGCAACAGTATTGTAAAACCTTTTATTGAAGTAGTAGGTACTTCAGAAAAAGAAATCATACCAGATGAAATTTATTTGGACATTTTTTTAAATGAACGCATGGAAAAAGGGCAAAAAGTAAATTTAGAATATTTAGAGAATCAACTAAAACAAGAATTAAAAAATCTAGGAATACCAGAAAACAATTTATTTATTGCTGATGTAAATGCTGTTATTGCTAAAACGGGTTGGTTTACAAAAGAGCAGTTGTCTAAAGCTAAATATAGTTTAAAAGTAAACAGTGCAGTAAAATTAAAAATGTTTTTTGATTGTTTAGACGATCTAAAAATTACGAAAGTAAATATTGCAAAAGCAACACACTCTAAAATAACAGAGTTAAGAGAAGAAAATAGAATTAATGCTATAAAAGCGGCAAAAAATAAAGCGATATACTTATTAAATGCAATAGATGAAAAAGTTGGGAAATCTCTGATAGTTAATGAAATAAATAATAAAAATAACCAGAATTTTGCAACTGCTAATACTTTGCAAGTTAATAATTACAGTGCTGGTATTTCTAAAATTAATAGAGGACAATCTATAATTCAGTTTGAAAAAATAGTAATTAAAACTTCTATTTATGTAAAATTTGCTATTGAGTAAAGTGTTTATTCGTTTTTAATTAATAGCTTTTGACCAATAGCAATATCGTTGTTTTTTAAATTATTAATCTGTTTAAGTAAGTTTATAGAAATATTATATTTTCTAGAAATGGCATATAGAGTTTCCCCTTTTTGTACAGTATGATAATTGTTTTTTACAATTACAGCAGGTTTTGTAATAGTATTTCTATTTTCTAGATCGTGTTTAAAAGTTTCGTTATTAGCAGTATCAAATTGATACAGTTGGTAGTCTTCTATAATTTTTATAAGCTTTACAGGGTATTTTTTATCTGTAGCATAACCTGCTTTTTTTAAGCCATAAGCCCATTTTTTGTAATCGGTAATTTGGTAGTTAAATAAAAACGCATAACGTCTCCTTTGAGATAAAAACAAAGAGTGGTCTTTGTAAGAAGTCTCTGGGTGTTTATACTTTCTAAAACATTCACCCTTTTCATCGTCATCATGATAAACACGTTTGCCTTGCCAACCACTATGGCATTTTATACCAAAATGGTTGTTAGATTTTAAAGCCAGTTCGCTTTTTCCTTTTCCAGATTCTAAAATTCCTTGTGCCAAAGTTATACTTGCAGGTATTTTATAGTCTTGCATTTCTTGTACTGCTATAGCTGCATATTTTCTTATATAAGCTAAGGTTTCTAAGTTAAGGTTGCTATTGTTTTTTGCTAACTTTTCCGTTAGCACTATAGCTTTTATATCAGGTGAATTTAAAGGTTTGTGTTTTACAATTTCACCACCGGTGTTTTTTGTTTTTATTGCCTTTTTTTTAGAACCACAACTCGCTAAGAATAATAGAAATACAATATAAAATACACTTTTTAACCTCATTATACATTAATTATTTGTTCTTGTTTTTCTTTTAAAGTTTTATTAAAACCTGTTATTCCTTGTATGCCACCTGTATGTATTGCTAATAATTTACTACCTGCTTTAAAGTTATCTTTAGCCACTAAATCTAAAATTCCAAAAAGCATTTTTCCAGTATAAACTGGGTCTAATAAAATACCAGTTTTGTTTTTAAAATCATTAATAAAATCAATCAATTCATTATTGTGTTTTGCATAACCACCAAAATGATAGTTTACATGTAATTTCCAATTTCTTTTTGTTGTGAACTTAGAAATTTCATCTTTTAAAAATCCACCTTTTAAGGCAGGAAATCCAATTATTTTTTGGTTTTTTTTAGAGGCATTTATTAAACCTGCAATTGTGCCTCCAGTGCCAATTGAGCTACAAATATAATCGAAATCTGTATCTTGTTTTGTTAAAATTTCTTGGCAACCATCTACAGCTAAGCAATTTGTGCCACCTTCTGGTATTAAATAAAAATCGCCATATCTATTTTTTAATTTTTCTATAAAGCCAAAAGAATTTTTTTGTCTGTAAATGGTTCTATCTACAAACTGAAATTTCATTCCGTTTTTATGGGCTTCATTTAAAGTAGCATTATTAGCTAGTGTTTCTTTTAGGTTTTTGCCTAATTCATCTCCTCTAATAATTCCTACAGTGGCAAAACCTTCCATTTTACCTGCAACAGCTGTAGCCACAATATGGTTAGAAAAAGCGCCACCAAAAGTAAGTATCGATTTTTTTTTCAATTTTTTAGCCTCAGCTAAATTGTATTTTAATTTTCTAAATTTATTTCCAGAAACAAAAGGATGTATTAAATCTTCTCTTTTAATAAAGAGTTCTATTTGTTTTTCTTTTAAAATTGGTAATTCTATTTGTTGATTTTCGGCAACAAAATCTTGACTAAAAAAGTTGTTTTCTATTGTTTGTAACATCATATGGTATATGTGCAAAAATACAGAAAGTAGTTGTAAAGTAAGGCTAATTTCATTTTAAGTATCTTTAACTTTCGAATAAAAAAAACAGCAATGAAATTAATATATAAACCAAGTAACACTTTATTTGCAATGCTTTTATTTCTAGCAAGTTATTTTGCAAATGCACAAACTAACGGAAACCAACAAATGGCAAAACTAAATTTTATGATTGGCAATTGGGTGGGTACATCTACAAGTTATAAAAATGGTAAAATAAACAAGCAAGTTCCTGCATCTCAAGTTATAAGTTACAAGGTAGATCAAAATATTATTACGATAGATTTAAATTCGGAAACATTAAAATTGCATACTGTAATTTATTATGATGATGAAAAACAAAGCTATTTGTACAATCCTTATTACAATAATGGTTCAGCAAAATATACTGCTATTTTAAAAGATGATAAATTTATAGTTTCTCCCAATCCTGAAAAACGATTTGTTTTTCAACTTTTAGAAGACGATTCTTTTAGGGAATATGGAGAGGTTTTTAAAGACGGAGTTTGGTTAGTTTATTTTGAAGATAACTTTAAGAAATAAACTAACAAGCTGTTTTTGTGGGGTTTTATAAACTATTTAACAGTAAAAGCATATTTTTTTATCTCTAGAAATGCTTAAGTTTGTAAAAACCCTTATACCTTTCATTATTATGAGAAATTTTTTTATACTATTTCTTTTTATCTTTTCTATTAAAGTAAGTGCACAAACTCCACCAAAAGTAAACCCTCTTTTTAGAAATTCTATAGTTTCTACAAATATAGATTTTATAAAAGCAACAGATATAGATGCTTTGGTAAATGTGCAGTTTTTAGGGCGAGAAACTAAAGAAATGCCAGATAGTAGAAACGATAATTTATTTGATAACAATACTTTTATTTTTAAAGCAAATTTTTCTGATAATACAGCTATTGAAATTTGGTGCCATAGTTCTTTTGGTAACACTTCTGCGGCCAAAGAATATGCAGATAAATTGGCGCCTAGACTTGGTAAATTACCAGATTTTATGAGAAATAATGTAAATCATGTAGTTGTGCATAAAGGTGATGCAGGCGCATTTGCAGAAAGTGAAGCCAACTTTTTTGTTTTGTATTCTGATAATATGGATGTAAGAATAGAAAATAACGATTTAGAAGAAACTGTTTTTCATGAGTCTGTACACGCTTCTTTAGATTTACTTCATTTAAATAAAAGTGGTTGGATGAATGCACAAACAACAGATGGTAATTTTATTACCAACTATGCATCAGAAAATGTTTTTAAAGAAGATTTTGCAGAAACAATGCTGTTTGTGTACACTATGGTAAGATATCCAGAAAGATTAACTACAGATGTAAAAGATTGGGTAAACACACACTTGCCAAATCGTTATAATTATATCGTAGATAATGTGTTACCTAAAACACTTTCTATAAATGATTTTGTTGCAGATAGCGCTGTAAGTGTTTTGAATATTTACCCAAATCCTAGTGATAAAGAGGTGCAGGTTGTTTTAAAAAATAGCACGAATAGTAAAGCACAAATACAGATTTACACCATTACTGGTAAACTTGTAAAATCTATTGATTTATTTAAAGAAAGTAATAAAATAGATGTTAGTGATTTAACTACAGGTGTTTATTATGTGCATGTAAAAGGGTATAAACTGGCAAAACTTCTTAAAAAGTAAGTTTATTTTAAACATTTTATGGAAGACATAAAAAAACAACTCTCTTTCTTAAAACCTGCTTTGGTAAATGTCTTGTTAGAAAATAGCACTTTAGCTAATTTTGATAAAGGCACAAAGATTTTACGGTTTGAGCAATATGTAAATGTTTTACCCATTGTTATAAGTGGCCTAGTAAAAGTTTTTGCAAAGTTTGAAGAAAAAGAATTGCTGTTGTATTACATACAACCCAACCAAAGTTGTGTAATGTCTTTTACTGCAGGTTTAAAAAATAGTACCAGTAAAATTTTTGCGGTTACAGAAGAAGACTCTAAAATTTTGCTGATTCCTTTTCAGAAAATTCCGCAACTTTTAAAAGAATATCCAGAATTTAATAATTTGTTTTATGCAGAATATGACTTAAGATATTCTGATTTATTAGGAACTTTAGAAGACGTTTTTATTAATAAAATGGACAAAAGATTAATAGATTATCTTACCAATAAAGCAAAATTTACCAATACAAAACAACTAAAACTAACCCATTTAGAAATAGCGAAAGAGCTAGGTACTTCTAGAGAAGTAGTAAGTAGAGTTATTAAAAAACTAGAAAACGAAGGCTTTTTATCTCAAAAAAACAAAGTAATCTATTTACACGATTAGTGACTTTAGTCACTGCACAGCTCTTTTTTTTAAAATACTTTTGTATCAGTTAGATTGTTGTTTTGCAATCTCTCTAAAATTTAACAATCATTTTAAAAATAAAGAATCATGAAAAAAAACGTAGGAAATCCAGATAGAATTATTAGAGTAATTCTTGCCATTGTATTAGCAGTATTATATTTTACAGGGGTTATTTCTGGAACGTTAGGTTTAGTATTGGTAATTGCAGGAGGCGTATTTTTAGCGACAAGTTTTGTAAGTTTTTGCCCTATTTATGCAGTTTTAGGTAAAAGTACTTGCGCTATAAAAAAGTAAGTATAAAAAGAGGCACTCTAAAAAGTACCAAAGTTTATCATTTTTTAGAACTACTTGCAATAAAACACATTTTATTGTAAGTAGTTTAAAATGCTAAAACTGAGTTAGAATATAATTCTATAAAATTTAAGAGTTTAGATTTCTCTCAAAAGATCCAAAAAACAAAAAAGCGCTAAAAATTGTAACACAACAGTAAGCCCACAAACTTGTCACTTCGATTTTAAGAGAAGTCTCATAAGAGTATGAACTGTGAACCTTACTTAAACGCTTGCTTTGCTTTATGGGATTTCTCCCAAAAGTGGAAATGACAGGTCTAATTGTACTTTTTAGACACTTCTTTTTTGTTTTAAGAAAAGTTAGCGATTTCTGCTTCAACTTTTTCCCAATCTTCCATTAAAGTATCTACTTTGGCTTTTTTAGCTTTGTATTTTTCAAAGAAATTTGGTCTTGCAGAAACTTCTGCATAATTGTTAGCCAATTCTAAATCTTGCTTTTCAATTTCTTTTTCTAAATCTGCAATTTCTGTTTCTATGTTAGACAGCTTATTGTTTAGCTTTTTCAATTGTTTTTCTTGATCTCTAGACAATTGTTGCGCTCCTTTTTTAGAAGAATCTTTAGTAACTTTTACAACCGTTTTCTTTTCAGCTTCACGTAAGCTTTCCATTTTGTGTTGCTCTAAGAAATAATCAATATCGCCTAAATATTCTTTAATTTCTTTGTCTTTAAAGCCGTAGACAGTTGTAGTTAAGCCTTGTAAAAATTCCCTATCGTGAGAAACTACAATTAAGGTTCCGTTAAAATTATTTAACGCTTCTTTTAAAACAGTTTTAGAGGCAATGTCTAAGTGGTTTGTTGGCTCATCCATTATTAAAACATTGAATGGTTGTAATAATAATTTACACAATGCTAACCTGTTTCTTTCTCCTCCAGAAAGTACTTTTGCTTTCTTGTCTACAGCATCTCCACCAAATAAGAAAGAGCCCAACATGTCTCTAACACGCATTCTATTAGTGTCTGTTGCAGCGTCTTCCATAATTTCTAAGACGGTTTTTTCTGGTGGTAAATGTTCAGATTGATTTTGAGCAAAATAACCAACTTCTACATTATGCCCCAATTTTAAATGACCTTCAAAAGGAATTTCACCAACCATCATTTTTGCCAAGGTAGATTTTCCTTGTCCGTTTTGACCAACAAATGCAATTTTGCTATTTCTTTCAATTAATAAATCAACACCATCTAAAACGTGTTTTTCTCCATAACTTTTAGATAAATCTTCGGCTTCAACAATAATTTTACCAGGTTCTTTAGAAATGTTAAAACGCACATTCATTGCCTGATTATCATCTTGGTCTACTTCAATCAATTCAACTTTATCTAGTTGTTTCATTAAAGATTGTGCCATAGAAGCTTTACTTGCTTTGGCTTTAAATTTATCAATCAATAATTTTTTCTGACGAATTTCTTTCTCTTGATTTTTTTGCGCTTGTAACTGCTTTTCTTTGATTTCTCCTCTTAATAATAAGAATTGCGAGTAAGGTTTTTTGTAATCGTAAATTTGCCCTAAAGAAATTTCTATGGTTCTATTGGTTACATTATCTAAAAACATTTTATCGTGAGAAACTAAAACTATCGCGCCAGCGTAAGACTTTAAAAAGTTTTCTAACCAAATAATAGATTCAATATCTAAGTGGTTTGTTGGCTCATCTAAAAGTAGAATATCATTATTTTGTAATAACAATTTTGCCAATTCAATTCGCATTCTCCATCCACCAGAAAAAGTATCGGTAAGTTTATCAAAATCTTCTCTTTGAAAACCTAAACCTTGCAGTATTTTTTCGGTATCTCCTTGGTAATTGTATCCTCCTAAAAGTTCGTAACGTTCTTGTTTGTCTGTTAATTCTTGTATTAATTCTGTGTAAGAATCGCTTTCGTAATCTGTTCTGGTGGTAAGTTGATTATTAATAGCATCTAACTCTAATTCTATTGCTTTTATTTCTTCAAAAGCTTGGTAAGCTTCTTCTAAAATGGTCCTTCCTTCTACAAAATCTATGTCTTGTCTTAAAAAGCCCATTCTAATATCTTTATCAAAAGCCATAGTACCACCACTGGTTTCTATATCTTTAGAAAGTACTTTTAAAAGGGTAGATTTTCCGGCTCCATTTTTACCAATCAAACCAATTCTATCTCCTTTATTTAGTTTAAAGGTTATTCCTGAAAATAAATCAGTTCCCATAAATGAAACTGTTAAATTATGTACGTTTAGCATGAAATGTAATGATTGTTACTGAATTAAAGTTGTAAAAAATTTACCTTTGCAAAAGTATATAATTTTTAAGGTTACTATGTTTAAAAAAGGAACAAAAATCTACAGTATTTTAAAAGGGAAGTGTCCACAATGTCATGAAGGTGATTTTTTTAAGCATAAATTTACATTTAACCCTGCAAAAATTACAACATTACATAGCAATTGCCCAAATTGTAATTTAAAATATATGATGGAACCTTCTTTTTTTTATGGCGCCATGTATGTAAATTACGGAATTACAGTAGCACTTTCTGTTGCCGTTTTTGTAATTGCCTCTGTATTTTTTGGTTTGGAATTATTACACTCCTTTTTAGCAATTGTTATTGCATTAATTGTTTTGGCACCTGTAAACTTGCGTTTGTCTAGAATTCTTTGGATAAATATGTTTGTTGGTTATAAAAAGGATAAGAAAAGTTAATTAAATCGCATTATATCTGCCTTTTCATCCAAAGCCTCATTTTTAGTAATATGATTGAATAAATTTTTAGCCATAGTTGGTGCTAACATTACACCTCTTGTGCCTAAACCATTTAAAATAGCTAAGTTTTTATGAGTTTTATGCAAGCCTATAAATGGTTTTCTATCTGCAGTTGCTGGTCTTATGCCTGCAGTTTGGTCAATAATTGTATAGGGAACATCAATTACCTTTTTTAATTTTTCTACCAGTTCTTCTTTCCCGTCTTCAGACGGACTAGAGGTTTTGTCTTTATGATTAAAAGTGGCGCCAACTTTGTAATGATGATCTCCTAAAGGAATTAAAAATAAAGCCGATTTTAATAAAAATTCGATATTAATTTCTGGTGCATAAATGGTAATTAATTCTCCTTTTACTTCATCTAAAGGTAAATAATTAAAAAACGGATTTTCTTTCATTCCAAAACCTTCACAAAAAACAATTTTTTTACAACTAATATCTTTGTAGGTTATTTTTTCTTCGGAAATTTCTAATTGTTGATGCTCAAAAGCTTCAAAGCGAATTGCGTTTAATTCTTTTAGGTAATTTCTGTAAGCACTTACCAATTTTAAAGTGTCTATTCTACCAGCTTCATTTACAATACCAAAACCAAAATCGCCAACAACACCAGTTACTTTTTCATGTGCTATTTTAGAATTCATAAATTGTTTTAGTTTTGGTTTATCAGAAAGTGCAAACCAATTGTTTTGTTCTTCAATAGACTTGAAGGCTCTTTTAATTTCGAATTTTTCATCGAATTTTTGATTTAGTTTTTTTTCTAAACCCTCATAAAAAGGCATTGCCAAATCTATTTGTTCTGCTGCATTCCAAACAGGTGTAAACCGTCTTAAAATAACAGGATTGTAAACGCCACCTGCAACCAAAGAAGAAGTTTGCGAAGCATCTTCAAAAACAATAAAGGTTTTTTTAGCAGTAATTAATTCTTCTGCAAAAGCCAACCCTGCCAAACCTAAACCAACAATTATGTAATCTACTTTCATAGTACAAAAATAATTAAGTTTTTTGTTGAAGTTAGCAATTGAACCGATAAAATAAAGACTATTTTAAATCTTTTAAAACTAACTGAATGGATTTGTGTCCATTCCATTCATTTTCATCTAAATTATAGGCAATATCAAAATCGTTTTGCGCGGTTTCTAATTTATCACCCAAATTAAAACCAATGGCATTGTAGGTTTTTTTATTATCACCTTGAAAAACATTTAATTTTAAGTGTGTTTTTTCTGCACCAACTTGTTTACCATAGCCATTATCTCTAACACAAGTTGTGGTAAAAGTAGGTTTCATATTCATAGGTCCAAAAGGCGCCATTTGCTGAATAATTCTAAAAAACTTTGGCGTAATTTCAGTGAAATCTATAGCAGCATCTATACTAATTTCTGGAGTTAGTAGTTTTTTATCTATGGTTTTAGAGACTACTTCTTCAAACTTGTTTTTAAAATTCTGGTAATTTTCTGGCAACAAAGTTAAACCTGCTGCATATTTATGGCCACCAAATTGTTCTATAAATTCGCTACAAGCCTCTAGCGCATTGTAAACATCAAAACCTTTTACAGAACGTGCAGAAGCTGCTAATTTATCGCCACTTTTAGTAAAAACTAAGGTTGGTCTGTAAAATTTTTCTATTAATCTAGAGGCTACAATACCAATAACGCCTTTGTGCCAATCTTCTTTATAAACAACAGAGGTAAATTTTTCTTCCTCTTTATTATCAATAATCTGAATTAAAGCTTCGTTGGTAATTTTTTTGTCTAAATCTTTTCTGTCTGCATTAAAAATTTCTATGGCTGCAGAAAATTCTACAGCTGATTCAAAATCCATTTCAGTAAGTAATTCTACAGCATAATTACCATGTTTCATTCTGCCAGCGGCATTAATTCTAGGTGCAATTATAAAAACCACATCTGTTATGGTAAGTTCTTTCTTTTTTATTTGATGAATAATGGCTTTAATTCCGTTTCTGGGATTTTGATTAATTACCTGCAATCCATAATAAGCTAAAACTCTGTTTTCCCCATTTATGGGTACAATATCTGCAGCAATTGCAGTAGCTACCAAATCTAAATATGGTACAAAATGTTCAATATTTTGATTTCTAGAAACACCCAAAGCTTGTATCAATTTAAAGCCAACGCCACAACCACACAATTCATCAAAAGGGTAGTGGCAATCTTCTTGTTTTGCATTTAAAACAGCAACGGCTTTTGGTATTTCTTTACCTGGTTTGTGATGATCACAAATAATAAAATCGATATTTTTCTCTTTGGCATAAGCTACTTTTTCAATAGCTTTAATACCACAATCTAAGGCAATAATTAAAGAGAAATCATTGTCGTGTGCAAAATCAATTCCTATATATGAAATACCATAACCTTCTGCATATCTATCTGGAATGTAAGTTGCTATATTTGGGTGAATTGTTTTTAAATAGGAAGCAACTAAAGAAACTGCGGTAGTTCCATCTACATCATAATCGCCATAAATTAAAATATTTTCATTGTTGGCAATTGCTTTTTCAATTCTAGCAACAGCCAATTCCATATCCTTCATTAAAAAAGGATCATGAATGTCGTCTAAACTAGGTCTAAAATAATTTTTAGCCGCTTCAAAAGTTGTAATATTACGCTGACAAAGAATTTTTGCAATACTTTTATCTACTTGCAATTCTTTGGCGAGTGCAATTACGTTTTCAGCTTTAGGCTCAGGTTTTAAAGTCCACCTCATAAATTTTTATAGAACGTGTTTATATATGGTTTGTTGCGTGGTTAAGCAACTAATTTACTAAATAAAAATTAACCAAGAAAGTTCGCGAGGATTTTCGCAAGTAAGCAAATATCTAGCAATAAATTATATATGGTGTTGTACATAGTTGTTTTGTCTTTCGTCTCTTATTTCTAAATCCACATCTAACAATTCTTTTTTTAAATTATTCCATATTTTTTTTGTGAAAAGATCTGCTCCAAATTTATATTGCTTATGATTATTTAAAATTATCCTCAAATGTTTTCTTTTCAAAATTTCAAAAAGCATTGCATCTTTTTCTATAACAATTTCTCTAATATTATTGATGTTAATACTTTTTTTTACCCAAAAGAAATTTTCATTTTTTATAGTTAATTGGTTGTTTTGAAAATTGAAATAATACATAAATTTTGATTGCCAAAACCAAATCAATAAACAAACAATAAGGACAAAGATTATTCCATTATTATTTATATTCTCAGATAAAAATAGGTTTTTGGTTAAAAGATAAAAAATAATTCCCCAAGTAGTTATACCACGTAATTTTAAGAACTGATTATTTCTAAATTCAATATTTTTAAAGTTAATATTTGGTCTTTTATTATTTTCTTGGAATTTTTCCTGTAAAAGTAATTTTAGTTCATTAAGATTCTCATAATATTCGTCAAAAAAGTGAAGGATTATTTCATTTTCTAATTCAATTTCCATTCCCTCTTTAAACATAAATTCTTTAATTCTGTACCTATTATATTGAAAAAAATATTTACCTGTAAGATTTATTCTTTTAATTTTATCTATCGAGTATTTCTTTTTATTAACTTGGATTTCAGTTTTAGAAAATCTAATTTTTGGTACTTTTTTCAGCCTGTTATATAATTCATAAATACCAACTAAAATGAATAAAAAGCACGCTCCAAAAGAAATAAAAAATTTATAATTTTGAGGTTCATTTTCGACTTTTAATGTTTCTAAAAATATTATAATTCCAAAAATTCCTATTGAAAATGTGAAAAGAATAATTAATATTGGTCGTAAATAAACTTGTAAAATGTTTCTTCTAATTTCTGTCATCAATTGTGCACAACTAGTTTTAATGTCTTTTTTTTACTTTTCTATAGCATGTAAATGGATTTCTGTTTCAATTGCTGCAAATTGTCTAAACATTTCCATTACTCCACAATACTTTGTAACTGATAAATTCACCGCTTTCTGAATTTTTTCTGGTTTTAAATCTGCATCTGTAAAGTGATAATCTACTTTTACCTTGTTGTAAAACTTTGGGTGTTCATCTGTTAACTCTGCAGTAACGATTACTTTAAAATCTGCAACTTCTGCACGCATTTTCTCTAATAAAGAAACCACATCTAAACCAGAACAACCTGCTAAAGAAGATAGCATTAAAGCTTTTGGTGCAAAACCAACAGTATCTCCATTATCTTGAGATTTATCAAACATAGTTAATTCGTGCCCAGCAGGATTGTCTGTTTTAAAATGAGATTTTCCTGTCCAAGTTGTAGTAATTATATTTTGTGTCATAAATTGTATTTTTAAGGATTGAAGTATTAAATTGTGCTTGGATTACAAAAATAGAAAAAAGACAACTAGTAATAGATTAAAATGAAATTATCTCGATTGTATAAGTTTAACTTATTTTTTATCTTTTATTTTGTTGTAATACAGCATAACTATAGTCAAGATGTTGCACCAGAACTTACTGCAAGTGGTAATCAAGTTTTTTGCCCTGGCACAGCTATACCAATTGTTACAGATTTTAATATAACAGATGATGATGATACTGGAACTGCAAATTTTTTTATTCAGATTTCTTCAGGTTATCAAGTAGGATTCGATTTTTTAGAATTAACAGGAAATCATCCTAATATTTCACAAAGTTGGAGTGGTAACGATGGGAAGTTAACACTTTCTTCCACCACAAATGGAGCAGAAATGCTTTTTCAAGATTTAATAAATGCTGTTAAAGAGGTAGTTTTTACTACAACAGCGACAGATATAAGCTTAGAAAAAACTTTTTCTTTAACAATAGACGATGCAAATTATTTACCAGCAACAGACCATTTTTATGAATTTGTTTCTAATGAGGGCATTACTTGGCAAAATGCTAAAATTGCCGCAGAAAATAGAACGTATTTTGGTAGAAAAGGATACTTGGCAACATTAACTAGCGAAGAAGAGGCAAATTTTGCCGGTAAACAGGTTTCTGGTGCAGGTTGGATTGGTGGTTCTGACGAAGAAACAGAAGGAGTTTGGAAATGGGTTACTGGACCAGAAGCAGGAACTGTTTTTTGGAATGGACAAGTTAATGGAACAACACCAAATTTTGCAAAATGGAATAATAATGAACCAAATGATTTTAGATTAGAAAACCCTGAAGGAGAGCATTATGCGCATATCACAGATCCGTCTATTGGAATAGTTGGTGCTTGGAATGATTTACCTAACGAAGGAGGAACAAATTTATATGTTCCTAGAGGTTATATTGTAGAATATGGTGCACCAGGAGATCCTGTTTTAAATATTGCTGTAAGTACTAGAATTTACATACCACAAATAATATCAACAGAAAATGCGATTGTTTGCGAATCTGGTCTTGCAACAATTACAGCTAATGCTTCTGAAGGAGAAATAGTTTGGTTTGATTCAGAAACAGGAGGTTTAGAGGTTGGAAGAGGTTCTAATTTTACAACACCAATCTTAACAAATTCCACCACTTATTATGCTACAATAGCGTTAAATGGTTGTTTAAATTTTGATAAAATACCTGTTTTAGTAGATGTAATAAATAGGCCGTCAATTACAAATGTTACAAACGATTTAGTTTGTTCTGGAACAGCTCTTTTGTCTGCAACACCTTCTTCTGGAAGTGTTTTTTGGTATGAAACTGAAACGAGTACAGAAGTAATTGCAACAGGTGTAAATTTTAGAACACCTGTTTTAACAGCAACTAGATCTTACTTTGTTGAAGCAAGTAGTTTTAATTGTGTTTCTTTTAATAGAACAGAAATTATTGCAACCTTAGACGCTACAGTGCCAACGTTTGAGATAGAACAAGAAAATTATGTTTTATGTAATAATGTTGGATCTGTAACTTTAAGAACCGTAAATGCTTTGGGCAGCTATAATTATTTTTGGACAAGAAATAACACAGTTTTTTCTGGAAATTCACCTGAAATAACAACAAACCAAATAGGTGAATATACTGTTAAAGCAGTGTCTGAAGCCGGTTGTGAATCTTTAGAACAAACGATTATTGTTAAAAATTCAGAAATTGCATCAGTTGTAAAAGAAGATGTTGTTATTATGGATTATGCTGATAACATTACTATAGAAATTGTAAATGATAATTTAGGAGTTGGAGATTATGAATTTGCTTTAGATAATGAGTTTGGAACGTATCAAGAAATTGGCTTTTTTGATAATATTACTACAGGAATTCATACTTTATTTATAAGAGATAAAGGAGGTTGTGGAGTAAAAGCTTACAAATTTTCTATTTTAGAATATTCTAAATTTTTTACACCAAATAATGATGGTATTAATGATTATTGGAATATTAAAGGTTTTGATAAAGATTTTTACACCATTTCAGAGATTTATATTTTTAACAGATTTGGAGTTTTAATTCATAAAATAGATATTGATAGTTTAGGTTGGGATGGAACTTATGAAGGAAAAATATTACCATCTGATAGTTATTGGTTTAAGGCAAAACTTACAGATATTAACGGATTTACAATAGAAAAAACAGGCAATTTTAGCCTATTAAGAAAATAACTAAAAAAAGAATACATGGCTTTAGTAACACCTTTAAGTGCAGCACACGATTTAGAAACCAAAGAATTGGCAGAGTTTTTTAATGAAACCTTAGGGTTTTGTCCCAATTCTGTATTAACCATGCAACGCAGACCTGCAATTTCCAAAGCTTTTATCAATTTGAATAAAGCAGTTATGGCAAATGAAGGGAAAGTAACGTCTGCTTTAAAAAGAATGATTGCTTGGGTTTCTAGTAATGCTACAGGTTGTAGATATTGCCAAGCGCATGCAATTAGAGCTGCAGAACGTTATGGAGCAGAACAAGAACAGTTAGATAACATTTGGGAATACAAAACGCATCCTGCATTTTCAGATGCAGAAAGAGCCGCTTTAGATTTTTCTTTAGCAGCATCTGTTGTGCCAAATGCAGTGAATGCAGCAATTAAAAAAGAACTATATAAATATTGGGATGAAGGTGAAATTGTAGAAATGTTAGGTGTAATTTCTCTATTTGGGTATTTAAATAGATGGAACGATTCTATGGGAACAACTATGGAGCAAGGTGCAATAGATTCTGGAAATCAATATTTAGGAAAACACGGTTTTGAAGTTGGTAAACACGATGGTTCTAAATATTAAGTAGGCTTTTTTTAATAGGTGAAAACCACGCTTTTTAAGCGTGGTTTTTTATTATAAGATAATGTTATTACAAATAACAAAATAGATCTACTTTAACGCTAATGCTTCTCCATTAAAATTTAGACCGTCAAAGCCAGTTTGCATAAAATTTCTAATATTTTGGTGAGCGTCTCCATTTGCATCTTCCAAAACATTTTGGTAATGCTCACCAAAACAAGCTAAAGTTTCTGCTTTAGATAATTTTTGAAGTTTTGCGAAAGCAAATAATTTACAAGAACCAGAATTTTCGCCAGCTTTATTTTCTATTGTACCATTTGTAAATGCAGTTGGTGTAAACTTGTAATTGTCTTCTATAACCTGCATTGTATCAGAAAATGCTACTGTTGTATTTTCTTGTAATTTTGTTTTAAATTCTTGAATTGTCATATATAAAAATTGTAAAATGATGTATAAATTATTTTGTTGAAAAAATTACCATAAATGATGTACCTCTTCTTTAATATAAGTATCGTAAATTGTTTTTACTTGTGTTAGTTGTTCCTTAGAAATTGGTTTTGCATTATTGGTTTTTATGTTAGATAATAATTGGTCTGTACTAGAAGCACCAGGAATTACACAACTAATTTCGTTAAAAGTTAAAATCCATTGTAAAGCTTTATGCACAAGGTTTTCATCTTCATTAAATATTGTTTTTAATGCTGCAACAGCTTGTAAACCTAAATTGTAATCTATTCCAGAAAAGGTTTCTCCTTTATCAAAAGCTTCTCCTTTTCTATTAAAAAAACGATGGTCTTCTTTACCAAAAGTAGTATCTGTATTAAATTTTCCTGTTAACAAACCACTAGCCAATGGAACACGTGCAATAATACCTACATTTTTCTGTTTTGCCTCATTAAAAAATAGTGCATTTGGTTTTTGACGAAACATATTAAAGATAATTTGTACGGTACTTACACCATTAAATTCTATTGCTTTTAAAGCTTCGTCTACCTTTTCTACACTTACGCCATAGTTTCTAATTTTACCTTCTTTTGTTAAATCGTCAAACAAACCAAAAATTTCTGGACGATTGTAAACTTCTGTTGGCGGGCAATGTAGCTGAATCAAATCAATTCTATCTAAACCTAAATTTGTTAAACTATCTTCTACAAATTTTCTTAAAGCGGCAGTTGTATATGCATTATTTGTGTGTGGATTCAATTGGCGCCCACATTTTGTAGCAATATAAACTTCTTCATTACTAGAACGAACAATTTCTCCAACTACTTTTTCGCTTAAACCATCACTATAAACATCTGCAGTATCTATAAAGTTAATACCATTATCTATAGCAGTTTTAATAATATTTTCTGCATTCTTAAAACTGAAATCACTTCCCCATTTACCTCCAACTTGCCAAGTTCCTAAACTTATTTCTGATATGTCTAAATTGGTTTTACCTAATTTTCTGTAGTTCATTTTTTTATTTTTTATTTTTTATTTGGAAGATTTCCCTTCAACAATAACCACAATTTCTCCTTTGGGTGCTTTTTTAGTAAAATGTGCTAAAACTTCTGTGGCAGTTCCTCTAATGGTTTCTTCAAACATTTTGGTAAGTTCTCTAGAAACAGAAACTTGTCTTTCTGCACCAAAATACTCAATAAAATGCCCTAAAGTTTTTACCAATTTATGCGGACTTTCATAAAAAATCATGGTTCTTTTTTCTTCGGATAAAAGTAAAAAACGTGTTTGACGTCCTTTTTTTACTGGTAAAAAACCTTCAAAGACAAACTTATCGTTTGGTAAGCCAGAATTTACCAAAGCTGGTACAAAAGCAGTTGCTCCTGGTAAACATTCAACATCAATGTTATTTTCTACACAAGCTCTAGTTAGTAAAAAACCAGGATCTGAAATGGCAGGTGTGCCAGCATCAGAAATTAAGGCGCAGGTTTCTCCGTTTTGAATTCTTTGCACAATTCCTTTTACAGATTTGTGCTCATTATGCATGTGATGCGAATGCATTTGTGTAGCAATCTCAAAATGTTTTAGTAGTTTTCCACTAGTTCTGGTATCTTCTGCTAAAATAAAATCGACTTCTTTTAAGATTCTGATTGCTCTAAAAGTAATGTCTTCTAAATTACCAATTGGAGTGGGAACTAAATATAGTTTGCTCATTGTATTTGGTTGTTGGTTTTTGATTGCTGGTTTTTGGTTTATTTATAGCTTATTTGACTAACCACTAAAAACCAAAAACCATTAACTAATTTAAATTTCTTCGTAATTCTCAACTGTAATATCTGCCTTTACATCTCCTGTATGTTTGGTGGTTAAAGGCTCAAATAACAAAATATGTACTTCTTCTTTTGCAACAGGTTTGTGTTCTACACCTTTTGGTACAACATAAAATTCGCCTTTGTTTATGGTGATGATTTCATTACGCAAATGCATTTCTAAAACGCCTTTTTGTACCATAAAAAGTTCGTCTTCATTATCGTGTTTATGAAAAACGAATTCGCCTTTTATTTTTGCTAATAAAATTTGTTGTCCGTTTAATTCGCCAATTTTTTTGGGAGACCATTGGTCTTCAAACAAATTAAATTTTTCTTGAATATTAATTACGCTCATAATTGCAAGTTTATAGAGTATGGGATCGCATTTTGCGTTACCGATTGAAACGGCATCCTTTTTATGCTCTGCTAAAATAGCTATTTGTTTGTTAAAGTAAATAGTTGTTTTGGAAGAAAAAATGTTTGAATAAATTTAGCATAAAAAGATATAGTGGAAAGCGGGGTATTTCTAATAAGAAATGAACGCCCAAAAAACTATTTTTCTAATGATTTTGATTAAATTTGCGCCAAGTTCTGAAAGAAATTCAGAATTATAGAAACGTAATAAAGATTCTGAATCATACTGAAACAAGTTCAGCATAAAAGTTCAGAATTACAAATTTTCAATTTGTATGTATAGAAGTCATTCTTGTGGCGAGTTAAACGCTACACACATTAATAAAGAGGTAACCTTAGCAGGTTGGGTACAAAAATCTAGAGACAAAGGTTTTATAATTTGGGTAGATTTAAGAGATCGTTATGGAATTACGCAACTTATTTTTGATGAAGAGCGCACGCCAGCAGAAATGATGGAAAAAGCAAGGTCTTTGGGAAGAGAATTTGTGATACAAGTTACAGGTACTGTAATTGAGCGTGAATCTAAAAGTACCAAATTGGCAACTGGCGCAATTGAAGTTTTGGTTTCTAAATTACAAATTTTAAACCAAGCTATTACGCCACCTTTTACTATTGAAGATGAAACTGATGGTGGAGAAGATATTAGGATGAAATACAGATATCTTGATATTAGAAGAAATCCTGTAAAAGACAGTTTAATTTTTCGTCATAAAGTGGCAATGGAAGTTAGAAAATACTTGTCTGATCAAGAATTTATAGAAGTAGAAACACCATATTTAATAAAATCTACACCAGAAGGTGCAAGAGATTTTGTGGTGCCTTCGCGTATGAATGAAGGGCAGTTTTATGCTTTACCACAATCTCCACAAACCTTTAAACAACTATTAATGGTTGGTGGAATGGATAAATATTTTCAGATTGTAAAGTGTTTTAGAGACGAAGATTTACGTGCAGACAGACAACCAGAATTTACTCAAATAGACTGTGAAATGGCGTTTGTTGAGCAAGAAGATATTTTAAATATTTTTGAAGGTTTAACACGTCATTTGCTAAAAGAAGTAAATGGAGTAGAGGTAGATAAGTTTCCAAGAATGTTGTACGATGATGCAATGCGTTTGTATGGAAATGACAAGCCAGATATTAGATTTGGAATGGAGTTTGCAGAATTAAATGCAGTTACACAGCACAAAGATTTTGGTGTTTTTAATAGCGCTGAATTGGTGGTTGGTATTGCAGTTCCTGGAGCAAATAGCTACACAAGAAAAGAAATAGACAATCTTATAAAATGGGTAAAGCGTCCGCAAGTTGGTGCTTTAGGTATGATTTATTGTAGAGTAAATGAAGATGGAACGTTTAAATCTTCTGTAGATAAATTTTACGATCAAGAAGATTTGGCAAAATGGGTAGCAGCAACAGATGCAAAACCTGGAGATTTAGTGTGTGTTTTATCTGGAGAAACCAATAAAGTAAGAGCACAAATGTCTGCTTTACGTATGGAATTGGCAGAACGTTTAGGTTTGAGAGATCCAAAAGTTTTTGCACCACTTTGGGTAATAGATTTTCCTTTGTTAGAATTAGATGAAGAAACAGGGCATTATCATGCAATGCACCATCCATTTACATCGCCAAAACCTGGGCAATTAGAATTACTAGACTCTAAACCAGGAGAAGTAAAAGCAAATGCGTACGATTTGGTTTTAAACGGAAACGAAATTGGTGGAGGTTCTATTAGAATACACGATAAAGCAACGCAAGCAACCATGTTAAAACATTTAGGTTTTTCTGAAGAAGAAGCCAAAGCACAATTTGGTTTTTTAATGGATGCTTTTGAATATGGTGCGCCACCTCATGGAGGTTTGGCTTTTGGTTTAGATAGATTAGTAGCTATTTTAGGTGGCCAAGAAACCATTAGAGATTTTATTGCATTCCCAAAAAATAATTCTGGTAGAGATGTTATGATTGATGCACCTGCTTTTGTAGATGATGCACAATTGAAAGAGCTGAGCTTGAAATTGGATATACAATCATAAAAATTTTAAATCCCGCTTTTGCGGGATTTTTTATTACATTTAAAGTATGAAAAATCGAACCACACTTTTATTACTTTTTATTTCAATAATTTCATTTTCACAAGAAATTACAGGAGACCAATTGCTAGAAAAAGCAATTAAATTTCACGACTCAAATAACAATTGGGAAACCTTTAAAGGAGAACTTTTTGTAACTATGGAAATTCCAAAACGTTCGCCAAGAAAAAGTAATATTCGTATAAATTTACCCCAACAATATTTTTCTGTAAAAGCACAAAGAGATACCATTATTACAGAATTTGCTGTAAACAAAACCGATTGCAGTTTCGCAATAAACGGAAATACAAATCCGTCTAAGGAATTGAAAAAGAAATACAGTTTGAACTGCGATAGAGCAAATATGTATAAAAATTATTACACCTATTTGTATGGTTTACCAATGAAGTTAAAAGACGAAGGCACTATTATAGACCAAAAAGTAACAAAGAAAACTTTTAAAGGTAAAGAATATTTAGTTTTAAAAGCAACGTATACAAAAGAAGTTGGTAAAGATACTTGGTACTTTTATTTCAATCCAAAAACCTATGCTATGGAAGTGTATCAGTTTTTTAAAGACACAAAAACTAGTGGAGAATATATTCTTTTATCAGGTTTAGAAACTATTAATGCTATTAAAATGCCAAAAACAAGAGCTTGGTTTTATAATAAAGACAATGTTTATTTAGGAACTGATATTTTATCAAAATCAAAATAATATTTAAAAATTGTCATTTCGACCTTGTGGAGAAATCTCAATAAAATATAGTAAACAAACCATCAAACTCCCCTAAAATTAACAATTAAACTATAAATGCCATCAACCAAAAATATATTCAAAAAAATACTCATTTGGCGTTACAAAAGTATTTCTGAACGTCAGTTTTTGTTTATCCTGAGTATCCTAGTTGGTTTTTTAGCAGGTTTTGGTACAGTTATTCTTAAAAACTTAACACACGCCATTCAGTTATTACTTTCTATAGATTTTTTAACAAACTATAAGAGTTCGCTTTATTTTATTTTTCCTATTATAGGTTTGTTTATTGTGGCTATTATCAAAAAAAAATGGTTAAAAAAACACATTGGTCATGGTATTTCTACCACATTATATGCCATCTCTAAAAAAAAGGGAATCATACCCAAATACAATATTTTTGCCTCTTTAATTACAGCACCTTTAACCGCTGGTTTTGGTGGTTCTGTAGGTTTGCAAGGGCCAGCTGTAAGTGCAGGTACAGCCTTAGCATCATACACATCGCAGTTGTTTCACATGTCTACAAAAACACGCATGTTGTTAATTGGTTGTGCAACTGCAGGTGCCATGTCTTCTATGTTTCAAGCGCCCATTGCAGGTATTGTTTTTGCTTTAGAAGTATTTAGTTTAGATATTGCATTTGTGTCTTTAGTACCATTGTTGTTGGCTTCTGTTTCTGCAATTATAACCTCTTATTTTTTCTTGGGTAATGATGTTTTATTGGGTTTTGAGTTGGCAAATAAATTCAAAATTTCAGAAATTTTTTTCTATGCCATTTTAGGCATTTTTACAGGTATTGTCTCTATCTATTTTTCTGTAGTTTATTTTGCTATTAGAAAATTCTTTTATCAGTTTGAAAAAAGATTTACCCGTTTTTTAATTGGTAGCATAGTTATAGGTTTTATACTTTTTTTAATGCCAGCTTTGTACGGAGAAGGTTATGGCTTAATAAATAATTTGTTAGAAGGCAACCATTTGGCTGCAATTGGAGATATGCCTTTCAATTTCGATAAGAACAACATTTGGTTAATCATACTTTTTTTACTGTTAATTACCATTTTTAAAGCCATTGCAATGAGTACCACTTTTGCAGCAGGTGGCGTTGGTGGTATATTTATTCCTACCTTGGTAATGGGCAGTGCAGTTGGTAATGCATTTGCAAAAATTATAAATAATATAGGTTTAGGTTTTCATGTTTCAGAAACAAATTTTACACTAATTGGCATGACAGGTTTAATGGCCGGAGTTTTACATGCGCCTTTAACTGCAATTTTTTTAATCGCAGAAATTACAGGTGGTTACGATTTATTTGTGCCTTTAATGTTGGTAGCTGCCATTTCTTTTGCCTTTACAAAATACTTTGTATCCAACTCCATTTACACCTATAAATTAGCACAAAGAGGAGAACTTATTACGCATAATAAAGACAAAAACGTAATGATGATGATGCAGATTGATGAACTTATAGAAACCAATTTTAAAACCATACAACCAGACATGTTCTTGGGCGATGTTTTAAAAAATGCAGTCGCTAAATCTTCTAGAAATATTTTTCCTGTGGTAGACAGCAAAAATCAGTTTTTGGGTATTGTTTTGTTAGACGATCTTAGACCTGTAATGTTTGATACCGTTTTGTACAAAAGCACCACCATAGAAACTTTTATGAAAGCGTCGCCAGAAACCATTGCTATAAATGATAATGTAGAAAAAGTAATGCAAAAATTTAAAACGAGTAAAGCGTGGAATTTGCCTGTTGTAAAAGATGGTGTTTACGTTGGTTTTATCTCTAAATCTAAGTTGTTAACAGCCTATAGAAATAAATTGGTAGAAGTAACCAATTAGTCGTATTAGAAGCTATTTCCTGCCATCACTACTCAATTTTTTTACCATAAAAAATGGTAAAAAAGATTTCAAACATTTAGCCTATCCTGAGCGAAGTCGAAGTGCTCTGTCAGGGCTAAACTTGTTTGCCAGCTTTTAGGACTAATTTTAAAGCCACTTATATTTAATCATTTTTACATAGCCCTTAAAGGGTTCAAAACGCTGTAAGGGCTGAACATTAATTGATTATTTGTTTAAAAAATCAACCATCAAATCAGGAAAATCTGTAAAAGCACCATCAATATTTGCTTCAATTAAAAGGGTTTGCATCAATTCATCAAAAGACGTAAACTCATCTAATTTATCTGCTCTAAACGTATAAGGATGCACTTGTAAACCCAATTTGTGGGCCTCAGTTACTAAAGAAGTAAACTCCCATTTTCCCGCAATTTTTTTATCTAAAATCTGTTTGTACCAAGGTCCAATTCCGTCTGCATAAGTGGCAAAATGTTTCAGATTTTTGGTCTCTTCTTCAAACTCAATTAACTGTACCAAGAACAATTCACTCTTTAATTCCTTACGAATACGTTTTAATTCTTTAGCATCAAAACATTGTAAAATACAATTATCTTCTTTAGAAGTATAACTGTAATCAGCTAATGTTTTTAATACGATTTCTGTGATTTTTTTGCCTTCGTTTTTATGAAATTTAGGTTCTTTAATTTCAGGATAAATCCCAATATTTTTACCTGTACTTTGGTTTAAGCCTTGTATAAAGGCTATTTCTTCAGCAAAAGAATGTATTTTAAAGTCTCCTATTCCTTTAGCAAATCTACTAGAAAAATATTGTTTACCAGTTTTAGGGTTAAAACGCTCTGTAACTTGCAGTGTTTTTAGTTCTTCAAAAGTAAAATCTACTACGTAATACCTACCATCTTCTCTTTTTCTATTGGTGTATTTTGTAGCAATATCAGTAACATCATCCAAATAGATATCATGTATTACAATAGGCACATCATCTTTACTTAATACCAAATCTTGCTCTATAAAATCTACATTCATTGCAAAAGCCATGGCTTTAGATTCCATGGTATGTTCAGGTAAATAACCAGAAGCACCTCTGTGTGCAATTACAACTTTTTTGTTCATGTTTTGCGAATTTATTTTAAGGGACTTACAAGAAACTAATAAGAATCCAATTAGAAGTAAATAAATTAATTTCATTAAATGCTTTATGTATTTTTAATTTTCTTTAGCAACAATAAAAAGTAAAGATATACTTTTTGTAATTTTGCAATATGAAATTAGCATTAAAAATACTTTTTATCATATTTATAGTTTGGATGTCTGTAGGTTTTTATCTAATCAACACAGAGCACGAAAAGGCACAAATAGTTATGGGTTTAGGTGTTTTATATCTTTCTTTTATATTTATGCCTATTTTTATTTATGCGAGGTATAAAGGTGGCAGGTATAAAAAGTATATTATAAATGACGAAATTTTAAGAAAAGCATTTAAGCAGCATGGTAAAAATTAATCTTTCTTCTTTAAAAAAGCATATACAGGAAAATGGTCTGAAAAACCACCTTGATACCATTTGCCAATATAAGTTCTAAACGGACTTCCCTTTAATTTTCCTTTAAAGTTTTTCAACCACTCTTTGTTAAAAACTTCGGCATGTTTAAGATATAGTTTGCCTTCTTTTTTCTCTTTAAAATTCTCAGAAAATAGAATTTGGTCAAATAAATTCCATTTGCCACTATAGGTTAATGTACCTGAGCTTTCTTTATCCCAAAGACTAATCATCGGATTTATAAAGCCAGCTTTTTCTATTAATTTTACACTTTTACTGGTTGGGTCGTCATTAAAATCGCCCATAATAATAATTTTGGCATCAAAATTTTTGTCTCTAATATTGGCTACAATGCTTTTAACTGTTTCTGCTGCAATAATTCTTTTAGGTTCAGTTTCTTTTTGTCCTGCTCTTCTAGAAGACCAATGGTTTACTAAAACATGAATTAATTCTCCATGCAGATTTCCAGTAACTTCTAAAATATCTCTAGTATAATCTCTTTTCCCTTCTTCATTTTTTAAATAAACAGGATGCGTTTTAGAATTTAAATATTCAAAAAAATGTTTGTTGTATAGCAATGCAACATCAATTCCTCTTTCGTCTGGCGAATCGTAATGCGCAAAACCATAAGGAAACTTTCTTAAATTAGAGGAGTTCACCAGATCTTCAACAACATTGGCATTTTCAACTTCAACTAAACCCACAATTGCTGGTGGAAATTTAGAGCGATTTAAACCCATTTGAGAAATTACAGAACCTAATTTTTTAATTTTTATACGATATCGTTTGTGGCTCCATTGTTTCTTGCCTTTTTGGGTAAAAGCATCATCTAAAGTATTAGGGTTGTCTTTGGTATCAAACAAATTCTCTACATTATAAAAACCAATAGTTGTAATTTTTTTACTTTGATTTTTAGACGAAATAGATAGAAACATAAAAGGCTTTTGTAGTTCAGGTAAATGTATTAAATATTAGGTTCTTATTTGTGTATTAAGTTAAATAGATGTTAATGTTAATTTTAAAACGCTTTATTAATAGTAATACTTTTATATTTACTTTATAAATGTTAAAAATGAAAAAAAACATCCTTTTAATTGTTGCAATTATTTTAAGCGGCAGTGCATTCTCACAAATAGATGAAAGCCAAACAGGGGCTTGGTATATGTATTTTTTTAATCATCAATTTAAAAATTCGCAATGGGGTATTCAAGGAGATTTACAACATAGAGATTGGCAAATTCTTGGAGATCAAGAACAATTAATGTTACGTTCTGGTATTACGTATAAGCCAAAAGACGCTAATATTTTGTTTACTGGTGGTTTTGCTAATATAACTACAGGTACTTTTGGAGATGATGATAGTACTACAAATGAAAACAGAATTTATCAAGAAGCATTAATACCTCAAAAAATAGGTAGCCGATTTTTACTAACACATCGTTTTAGATATGAGCAAAGATGGGTAGAAAACCAAGATTTTAGAACAAGATACAGATACAATCTATTTGTAAATGTACCATTTAATAGTAAAACTCTCAGTCCAAAAACAATTTACGGGGCTTTTTACAACGAGCTTTTTATAAATGGCGAAAGAAATATTGGAAATAATCAATCTGTAGAATTTTTTGATAGAAATAGAACTTATTTGGGTTTAGGTTATGTTTTAAACCCTAAAATTAGGTTTCAAGTAGGGTGGATGGAACAAACTACAAATAATTGGAGTAAAGGGCAGTTGCAGTTCAGTATGCATCATAATTTTTAATAACAACAAAAAACAATAAAATGAGAAAAGTATTTAATTATTTAGGTATTGTAGTAGTATCATTATCAATGTTAGCTTGTGCTACAGATAAAAAAGAAGTTAGTAAAAATGTTGCTACAGCAATAGAAAAAGCGCCAATTAAAAGCATTTTAACGGCAGAGGAACAAATCAATATGAGTCCAGATGAGATTATTGGGCGTTTAAAAAAAGGTAATGAAAATTTTGTAGCCAATAATTTAACGCAAAGAGACCATTCTGCGCAAAGAAGAGAAGCTATGATTGGGCAATATCCTAAGGCAATTGTATTATCTTGTGTAGATAGTAGAGTGCCCGTAGAAGATGTTTTTGATTTAGGTATTGGAGATATTTTTGTGGCAAGAGTTGCAGGTAATATAGAAAATGATGAAATTGTTGGTTCTATGGAGTTTGCCACAGCCGTTGCAGGTTCTAAATTGGTTATTGTTATGGGGCATACTGCATGTGGTGCAGTAAAACATGCCATAGACAATACAGATGCTGCTGCTATGGAAATGAATGCCTTACAAAATTTGTTAAATGAAATTAAGCCTTCTGTGGCAAAAACAGAAATTAAAGGAGAAGTTTCCTCTAAAAATACAGAGTTTACAAATAATGTAATACATAACAATGCTGTAAAAACGGTTGAAGATATTAGAATAGCTTCACCTAAAATGGCATCCTTAGAAAAAGAAGGTAAAATTAAAATTGTAGCAGCTGTTTATAATATGGCAACTGGTAAAGTACAATTTATATAAGCTAATTAATTTTTTGTTTGATTTTTAGTTGGTACCATAAAGAGCAATCTTTTAGTACCAACTTTTTTTTGCAGATTAAATAATTTCTTAACATAAAAAAAAGGATTTCTTAATAAATCATTAAGTAATTTATACAAATGAAAATATTAAATTTGTAATGCACAAAACGTAGTAAACTTTGTGTTTCATAATTTGAATTAATAAAATAATACCCGAATTTTAGTTCGGGTTTTTTTGTGCCATTTCCAATCTAAAACTTTGTATTTTTGCAACCTATGATAGACGCAAAAGAAGCCATTTCAGAAAAAGCTGTTTTAATTGGTATAATTACGCAGCAACAAAACGAAGCAAAGTCTGACGAGTATTTAGATGAGTTACAATTTTTAACAGAAACTGCTGGTGGAGTTCCTGTAAAGCGTTTTGTGCAAAAAATGGACAAGCCCAATCCTAAAACTTTTTTGGGAGCTGGTAAGTTAGATGAAGTAAAATCTTTTATTGAAGCAAAAGGTATAGGAACTGCTATTTTTGATGATGAGCTATCTCCAGCACAACTAAGAAATATAGAAAAAATATTAGACTGTAAAATTTTAGATAGAACCAATTTAATACTAGATATTTTTGCACAAAGAGCACAAACAAGTTCTGCAAAAACCCAAGTAGAATTGGCACAAAGCGAATATCTTTTACCACGTTTAACTAGACTTTGGACGCACTTAGACAAGCAAAAAGGTGGTATTGGAATGCGTGGACCTGGAGAAACAGAAATAGAAACAGATAGACGTATTATTAGAGATAAAATTGCTGTTTTAAAAAAGCGTTTAAAAACCATAGACAAACAAATGGCAGTGCAACGCAAAAACCGTGGTAAAATGGTGCGTGTTGCTTTGGTAGGGTACACCAACGTTGGTAAATCTACCTTAATGAATGTAATTAGTAAAAGCGATGTTTTTGCAGAAAATAAACTTTTTGCAACCTTAGACACTACTGTTCGTAAAGTAGTTATTAAAAATATTCCTTTTTTAATGACAGATACTGTTGGTTTTATTAGAAAATTGCCAACCCAGTTGGTAGAATCTTTTAAATCTACATTAGATGAGGTTAGAGAAGCAGATTTATTATTGCATGTGGTAGATATTTCACATCCAAATTTCGAAGATCATATTAGCTCTGTAAATTCTATTTTAGACGATATAAAGTGCGCAGACAAGCCTACACTAATGGTATTTAATAAGATAGATGCTTATGAACACGAAACCATTGCAGAAGACGATTTAGAAACAGAAAGAACTAAAGAACACTACACTTTAGAAGATTGGCAAAAAACTTGGATGAATGACAAAGACGTGGAATCTATATTTATATCTGCCCTAAACAAAGAAAACTTAAACGATTTTAAAGATAAAACTTACGAAGAAGTAAAGAAAATTCATATACAGCGTTTTCCTTATAACGACTTTTTGTATTACGAATACAAAGAAGAAGAACAATAGTATTTTATTTTTTTGGGCGCCTGCCTACCGCAGGCAGGTTTTAACGGGATTTCCGTACGCGCTTTGCACTTAAAAAAGTGCAAGAGCTAAAACAATACTGCAATCCCTAATACAAAATACATTAAGAGTAATTTAAACACTTATTTTATTTTGTAGAAGTTTAGTTTTAATTATAAACAAAAAAGTATCGGAGCTTTATTCTTTTATCTAGAAGTAATTAGTTGTGTAAACTAAAACTTAGTAAAAGATTTTTGAGCGAATTATTTTAAAAACAAAATTTTATATTTCTTTAGTATCATCACCAGCAATACCCATTCTTTTTGCACGGCTTTTCCAAGATTTTCTAGCATAAGATTGTAGGTCTGCAATATTATCAGATTCATCCATGATTTCTAAACCTAGTAAAGTTTCTATAACATCTTCTTGAGAAACCAATCCGCTAACAGAACCGTATTCATCTACAACCAAAGCAATATGCTCTTTTACTTTAATTAATTCATCAAACAAATCAGCAATAGATAAATCTCTATTAGTAACAGTAATATTTCTTTTAATACTTGCTAATTTTTCTGAACCTTTATTTTTAACTAATGCCTCTAGTAAATTATTTTTTAAGAAATATCCTGTAATTTCATCAGGGTTTTCTGCAAAAACCGGTATTCTAGAAAAACGTAGATTTTTATGGGCATCATAAAACTCTTTAATGGTTAAGTTTTCATCTGCAATTTCTATAACAGATCTTGGTGTCATTACATCGTTTACTTTTATTTCTTTAAATCCAAGCATATTACGAATTACCTTACTCTCATTTTTTTGAAAAACACCATCTTTTTCTGCCATATCTGTCATCACCAAAAAACTTTCTCTGCTTAAAACACTACCATGCCCTTTGCCACCAATTAGCTTCGTAGTTAGCTGTAAAACCCATAAAATGCCAGTGTACTTTAACGGAAAAATCATTACGTTAAGTGCTTTAGAGGTAAAGTTTGCCAATTGTTTCCAGTAAGTTGCGCCAATGGTTTTGGGTATAATTTCTGATGCTACTAAAATTAAAATAGTCATTACAGTAGAAACAACACCTACCATAACATCTTCTGTTACTTTAACGCCAAGTATGGTTTTTACTGCTGCACCATATATTTCTGCATAAGCAACTTTGGCTTGTACACCAACTAAAATTGCGCCAACCGTATGTGCAATGGTATTTATGGTTAAAATTGCAATTAAAGGCTTGTCTACATCTTTTTTTAGTATCTCTAAACTAGCGGCGTATGCTTCTCCTTCACTTTTTTTAAGATTAATAAAAGTTGGTGTTATACTTAATAAAACGGCTTCTAGTATAGAGCACAGAAAAGAGAAAAATATAGAAATAGTAGCGTAAATTATTAATAAAGTCATAAAACGTAAATTGAAATGTAAAAATAATTAAAAAATAGGATATTAGCTTTCTATATCTGCATTAATAGTGTGGTTTTTACTTAAAATTTGTTAATAATCCATAATTATTTTTCCATTATTTTGAATTAAAAAAAGCCTCAAAAAAATATTTTTTTTGAGGCTTTTTTTAATTCTATTTGTTTAATTCTTACAAGGAATAATTGATACCAAATAACCAGTAAGATTGTGTTTTATTATCTGCATCACTTAAAGCAACACCCTGAAAGTTTGCTGCTTCTTGCCTGTTACCTCTTAACCCTACTTCTAAACCTAAACCAATACCTTTGTATAAGGTGTAACCAAAAGAGTTTGTCCAAGTCCAGTTAGATAAATCAGAAGATTCATAACTTTGAAAAACAGATAAATTAGATTTTACGCTTAAGTCTCCGTATTGGTTTGTGTAATCTGCAACAATTTTTGCACCTAAAGAAGATTCAAAAACGCTGTTTCCATTACTAAAAACAAAATTGTAGTTTCCTGGGTGCATTACTACTACTAAATGGCTAGTAGGTGTCCAAGTTAAACCAGCACCTATGTCTAAATACCCTGGGTTATTAAAATTATCAATTATTGTAGTTCTGTATTCTGCTAATCCAGAAACTGCCCATGTTTTACTTAAATTTCTACCATATAAAGAAGTAATTGTAAAAACATCTGTAGCTGCTTCAAAATCTTCATCACCTTGTATTGTTTTATCATCTAATTTTACCCACCCAAGATTAACGTTTGCTGAGTTTCTCCAGAAAAATTTATCTTGAATTAAGTTAGCAAAACCATTTAAAGTTATTCCAATATTTCCTGCAGATGCATCTGGAGCAGTTCTTGCATACCAATTGTTAAAACCAGATAAACTAGCGCCAACTGTACCAAAAGCGCCTTTTCTCCAACCAGGTAACGCATCTAATTTTGCTTGAATTCCGTTAGCCTCTCCTTGTAATTTAGAAATAGAAGACTTTTTTTCGCTTAATTCTTTTTTTAGCTCTTCTTCAGTTTGAGCCTGAAAAGAAAAACTTATTAAAATTAAAATAAGTAAGATTGATGATTTTTTCATGTTTTTGATTTTTTAATTTAGCGAGCAAATGCACACTTTTTATAATTTAGACAAGAAAATTTTAATAAGTCACTTTTTCGTGGAAACTATAATTTAATCCCAGTCCAAATAATTGTCTAAACTGTATGTTAGGTGAAGCATTATCATCTATAATAGTGTGTAAAGTAATTAACATTTTAATGTTTTTATTTACTTTAAATCGTATGTTGGTTAAGTAGTCAACATCAATATTACCAACATTTGCCAAATAATCTGTGTATAAGGTTAAAATGTTTTCCATCTCTATATTAGAGGTTATCGTAAATTTATAATATCCAGATAGGTTAAAACCTAAACTAAAAGCGGTGGTTTTGCCTTCATTTACACCAAACTGACCTGCAAAATTTTTATTTACAAATGTATATCTTGCTGTGGCTGGTGCTATATTAAAATTTAAGTCGTCAGATTTTTTCCAGAGCATTCCAGGACCAAAGGTTAAATATGCAGGAGAAAAAAATTGAGATACTAATGTTCTAGGTTCGGTTCTATAATTAAAACCGTCTGTATATTGCGTTCTAAAATTACCAAGAAAAGATAAAAACCAATACTTACCAGTTTTGTAACCCATTAAGGTGTTTAGTTCTAGTCTATCGTCTGTTTTTCTATACCCCTTATCTTCTATATGGCTTAAACCATAACTGGTTATTAATCTTGTATCCCAGTTTAAATTATTTTTCTTGTAATTGAAATCGTAATTTAAATTCAAATTACCTGCAATGGTGTTTTCTCCACCAGAAGCCCAGTTTGTAAAAGAAGATTGATTGAAGATAAAAGCAAACCTCCCATGAATTTTCCATTTTGGTTGTGGTAGTGTGTCTTTTTTCTTTTTTTGCGCGTAACTAATGCAGCAGACGAAAAACAGTAAAAGAAGGAGTATCTTCTTCATTTATAGAATTTAAGCAGTAAAAGTACTATAATCTATAAAAAAATAAAATTATTTTTTAGATTTATAAAGTGGCACAGTAGAGCAAGCCTCACCAAACATAATAGATTTTGCTATAGGTTGTAATTTGTTAATTAAAAAAGCAAAAGCAGAATTTGGTATTGGTTTTTCTGCACATCCTTTTATGATTACTGGTTTATCTGTAAAGTCTCTAAAATCTACAAAAGTTAAAAGCTCTTGGTAAATTACGGTTTCTAATAACTCTAAATTGCCGATTACTACTTTTTTTGAGTGCGGATTAAGCTCTGACGCAACAAGCATAAAAGCCCAAGAAGGTATAATTGCATCTACAGAACAAGTAACTGCAACAAAACATTTTTTGTATTGAGACCAATCATGATTTTTAACAGAAACTCTAAAGTCTTGCTCTTTTAAAATAATTTCTTCAAAAAGCCAATCTTTAATATCAAAGACTACTCGTTTTCCTTCTGGATATATTTCTTCTAAATCGAATGTTTTTAAAACACTATTGGCAACTCTATTTATAATTTGTTTTTCCATTGTTCTTTAGTTTCAAAGTTTCAAAGTTTCAAAGTTTCAAAGTTGAGAAGTTTTTATATTTCTACTATAAACCAACAACCATCAACCAAAAATCAAAAACCAATTACAACATCCCTAACTCTAACTTTGCTTCTTCACTCATCATTTCTTGTGTCCAAGTAGGATCAAAAGTTATTTCTACTTCACACTCGTTAATTTCTTTAAGAGATTTTACTTTTTCTTCTACATCTCTTGGTAAACTCTCTGCAACAGGGCAGTTTGGCGATGTTAATGTCATTAAAATTTTAGCATTATTTTCATCAGAAACAAAAACATCATAAATTAAACCTAATTCGTAAATATCTACGGGTATTTCTGGATCGAATATTGTTTTTAAAACACGTACAATTTTATCTCCAATTTCGTCTAATTCTTTATCTGTCATCTTTTTATTTTTTTTGTTTGAATAGGGGTTTAAAATCTTAATAAACTTAATTTAGTTTAGTTTGTTGCGCAATGGCATACATTTTAATTTGCTTTAGCATAGAAACCAATCCGTTTGCTCTAGTAGGAGACAAATGTTCTTTTAACCCTATTTTATCAATAAAGCTAGTATCTGCATTTAAAATGTCTTCTGGTTTTTGTTCAGAAAAAACACGTAATAAAAGCGCTACAATTCCTTTGGTTAAAATGGCATCACTATCTGCAGAAAATTTAACTTTATCAGCTTCTAATTCAGAAAATAACCAAACTTTAGATTGGCATCCTTTTATTAAATTTTCTTCCAACTTGTTGGTTTCGTTAATCATGGGCAAAGATTTGCCTAACTCTATAATATATTCATAGCGTTCCATCCAATCATCAAACATAGAAAACTCGTCTATAATTTCTTCTTGTATTTCTTTGATAGTCATTTTTAAAACTTATTTTTGCGGTAGTTATTACTTCCTTTAGTCTAAGTACAAAAATACGACAAAAAAGGCGTAGAACCTGTAAAGTAAATAGAATATTAAAATAGTAAATAGGTTTTTATGATACCAATTACTAAAATAAATTCCTCTATTAAAAGAGGTTTATAAAAATATGAGTAAATTATTAGCAGTAGGTACTGTTGCGTTTGATGCCATAGAAACACCATTTGGTAAAACTGATAAAATATTAGGCGGTTCAGGAAGTTATATAGGTTTAGCAGCGTCTCAATTTGGTATAGAAACAGGTGTGGTTTCTGTAGTTGGTGCAGATTTTTTAGAGTCAGATTTAAAAATGATGAACGCCAAAGGAATTAATACAGATGGTGTAGAAATAGATAAAGACGGTAAAACGTTTTTTTGGAGTGGTAAATATCATAATGATATGAATTCTAGAGATACTTTAATCACAGAATTAAATGTTTTAGAAACTTTTACACCAGTTGTACCCAATAGTTTTAAAGATTCAGCTATAGTTATGTTGGGTAATTTACACCCGTTAACACAAGCATCTGTATTAGATCAAATGACAGAAAGACCAAAATTAGTAGTTTTAGATACTATGAATTTTTGGATGGATATTGCTTTAGATGAATTGCATGCGGTTTTAAAAAGAGTAGATGTAATAACGATTAATGATGAAGAGGCAAGGCAACTTTCTGGAGAATACTCTTTAGTAAATGCCGCTAAAAAGATTCATAAAATGGGGCCAAAATATGTGGTTATTAAAAAAGGAGAACATGGTGCTTTGTTATTTAATGAAGATAAAATGTTTTTTGCACCAGCTTTGCCTTTAGCAGAGGTTTTTGATCCAACAGGAGCAGGAGATACTTTTGCTGGAGGTTTTTGCGGATATTTGGCAAAAACACAAGATATTTCTTTCGAAAACATGAAGAATGCTATTATCTATGGTTCTAATTTAGCATCCTTTTGTGTAGAGAAATTTGGTACAGAGCGTATGCAAGAGCTAACATTGGCAGAGGTAAAAAATCGCTTAAAAGCTTTTAAAGAATTAACACAATTTGATATAGATTTATCATAATTTTAATCCGCGTTTATACACGCGGATTTTTTTTATTACAAAACATAATATAATACTACACAAAAATGAGTGACGCTATTAAGCATGAATGTGGAATTGCATTAGTAAGATTAAAAAAACCACTTCAATTTTACAAAGATAAATATGGTTCTGCTTTTTACGGAATTAACAAAATGTATTTGTTAATGGAAAAACAGCATAATCGTGGGCAAGATGGTGCTGGTTTTGCAAGTATAAAGTTTAATGTTGCACCTGGTACAAGATATGTAAGTAGAGTTCGTTCAAATCAATCCCAGCCCATACAAGATATTTTTGGACAAATAAATTCGCGTTTAAATGGTGTTTTAGAAGAAAACCCAGATAAAAAAAATGATGTTGCTTGGCAAGAAGAAAACATGCCTTATATAGGGAATTTATTTTTAGGTCATGTGCGTTATGGTACGTTTGGTAAAAACAGTATAGAAAGTGTGCATCCTTTTTTAAGACAAAGTAATTGGCGCCATCAAAACTTAATTGTTGCAGGTAATTTTAATATGACTAACTCTAAACAAATGTTAGAAGAGTTGGTAGAATTAGGGCAGCATCCAAAAGAGTTTACAGATACGGTTACTGTAATGGAAAAAATTGGTCATTTTTTAGAAGATGAAGTCGCTAAATTATATCAAAAAGCAAAGAAAAAAGGATTTAGTAAGAAAAATGCTTCTCCTTTTATTGAAGAAAATTTAAGTCTTAAAAAGGTTCTAAAAAGATCTTCTAAAAATTGGGATGGTGGTTATGCAATGGCAGGTTTAGTAGGTCATGGAGACGCTTTTGTGTTAAGAGACCCTAATGGAATTAGACCTACTTATTTTTATGAAGATGATGAAGTTGTTGTTGTAGCGTCAGAAAGACCTGTAATTCAAACTGTTTTCAATCTAAAAATAGATCAAATTCAAGAGTTAGAAAGAGGGCATGCCTTAATTATAAAGAAAAGTGGTGTAACTGCAATAAAAAAAGTTATAGAACCAAAAGAAAAAAAATCTTGTTCTTTTGAGCGTATTTATTTTTCTAGAGGTAGTGATGCAGGTATTTATGAAGAACGAAAAAATTTAGGAAAAAATGTTTTTCCTAAAATATTAAAATCGATAGATTCAGATATTTCAAATTCGGTATTTTCTTACATACCCAATACAGCAGAAACTTCTTTTTATGGAATGACAGAGGCTGCTGAAGATTTATTAAATCAGCAGAAAACGGCCAAAATTTTAGCCGGTGGTAAAAATTTATCAGCAGAAAGAGTAACCCAAATTTTATCTGAAAGACCGCGTTTTGAAAAAATTGCTATTAAAGATGCAAAACTAAGAACGTTTATTGCAGATGATAATTCTAGAGACGATTTAGTAGAACATGTTTACGACATTACTTACGGCGTTGTAAAACCAACTGATAATTTAGTAATTATAGATGATAGTATTGTACGTGGTACTACATTAAAGAAAAGTATTATTAAAATTTTAGATCGTTTAAGTCCTAAAAAAATTGTGGTAGTTTCTTCTGCGCCACAAATTCGTTATCCAGATTGTTATGGTATAGATATGGCAAGAATAGATGCTTTTATAGCATTTAAAGCAGCTATAGCATTATTAAAAGATACCAAACAAGAACACATAATTACAGACGTTTACAACAAATCTAAAGCTCAGCAAAATGCAAAAGATGAAGATGTTATTAATTATGTAAAGGAAATCTATAAACCTTTTGCAGCAGAAGAAATTTCTGCCAAAATAGCAGAAATGCTAAAAACGAAAGATATAAATGCAGATGTTGAGGTTATTTATCAATCTATAGAAGGTTTGCACAAAGCTTGTCCAGATAATTTAGGAGATTGGTATTTTACTGGTAATTACCCAACTCCAGGAGGAATGCGAGTTGTGAATCAGGCGTTTATTAATTTTTATGAAGGTAATGATAAAAGAGCGTATTAAGCAGTTTTATACGTGATTCAAATAAAAAAAACATCTAAAAAATAATTTTTAGATGTTTTTTTTTTTTTTTTGAATATTTTATACTTTCTTTCTTTTTAAAATAACGTTGTTATAATATTTTAAAATTATGCATTTTTATGCCAAGTAAAGCCTTTCTGTAAATTTAAATATTACTATCCTTATCCTTTTTTAGATTTAAAATATGCATCTGCAAAGACAAAAAAAAGAGATTACTTTAACAAGTAATCTCTTTTAGAATTATTGTGACTAAAAAACTATTTAGCATCTTGCTCTAACAAATCAAAAAACTGATTTAATTTAGGCATAATTATAATTTTTGTTCTTCTGTTTTTAGCGCGTCCTTCGACAGAATCATTTCCAGCTAAAGGTATATATTGACTTCTACCAGCAGCTATTAAACGCTCTGGCTTTACAGCATACTTATATTGTAAAATTCTAGTTATAGAAGTTGCTCTTAATGCAGATAAATCCCAATTATCTTGTATTAAATCTCTTTTAATTGGAGTAGCATCTGTATGGCCTTCAATCATAACTTCCATTTGTGGTTGATCGTTTACAACTTTTGCTATCTTTTCTAAAACTGTATATGCACCTTCAGTTACGTTGTAGCTTCCACTTTTAAATAGCAACTTATCCGAAATAGAGATAAAAACTACAGTTTTTTCTACATTTACCTCAATATCTTTATCTTGTATACCATCTGTTAAATTTCTTGTTAAGTGATATTTTATAGCTAAATTTAAAGAGTCTTTTTGCGTCATGGCTTTTCTAACCCCATTAATATACTTGTCTTTCTCACTTAATTGAGAAATTACATTTTTAATGTTATTAGAAGAAGATTGTGTTAAAACAGTTAAATTTTCTACTTGTTTTAGGGCTACTTTTTTATCTTCTTGTAAATATTTTACTTGTTCAGATAAGGCAAAAGCTTTTGCAGATTCTTTTTCATTTTCAATTAAACATTTTTGCAGATTAGTTTTAACTGCTAAAAGTTCATTTTCTGTTTTAGACTTTGCTTCTTGTAAGGCTACAAACTCTTTTTTAGAAACACAAGAGGTTACTAAAATTCCTGATAATAGTATTAACGATATTTTTTTCATTGTTATCTACTTCTAACTTTAATGTGAATTACAAATTTAATAAATTAGCCGAATTAAAATAAGATTTGTTTATTTTTTGTGAAATTTTTATGCACTATTTTTGTATTCTCTAACAATTTTTTATGAAACATCTTAAATACATCCATTTATTGCTATTTATTTTAATTTTATGTGCTTGCAAAGAACAGAAGGTTTCAAAAGATTATACTTTAAAAGGCTTTGTCTTTGGTACTACGTACAAGATTATTTATTTAGATGGAAAACAGAATTATCAAAAAGATATCGATCGTTTATTTCAAGATATTAACAATTCACTATCTACTTACATATCAACTTCAGATATTTCTAAAATAAATGCAGGAGATACCTCTGTAATTGTAGATGAATATTTTGTTGAGGTATTTAAAAAATCTAAAAGAATTTTTAAAGAAACAAATGGTTATTTTGATCCTACAGTGGGCAATTTAGTTAATGCTTATGGTTTTGGGCCAAAGAATGAAGAAAACAATCTTTCACAAGAGCAAATTGAAAAAGAAATGAAGTTTGTGGGATTAAACAATGTAGCCCTACAAAATAATAAAATTGTAAAAAAGTATCCAGAAGTTTATTTAGACTTTAACTCCATTGCAAAAGGGTATGCTTTAGATGTAATTGCACGTTTTTTAGAAAAGAATAAGGTTGTAAATTTTTTAGTAGAAATTGGTGGAGAAATTAGAACCAAAGGCACTAAAAAAGAAAACAAACCATGGGTAATTAAATTAATAGACCCAGTAAAGTCTGCAACAAATAACGGATTTAAAAAAATAAACCTCTCTAATAAAGCCATGGCTACTTCTGGAAATTATAGAAAATTTAGAATTCTTGATGACGGCACAAAGTATGTGCATACCATTAATCCTAAAACTGGCTATGCATTGCAGAGCAATTTATTAAGTGCATCTATTATTGGAGGTTTGGATTGTGCAGATTTAGATGCCTATGCAACTGCATTTATGGCTATGGGCTTACAATCTTCAATAGAATTTTTACAAAAACACCCAGAAATTCAGGCAATTTTAATTTATACAAATAATGAGGGTGATTTATTAGAATTTACTAATTATACCTATAATTAGGTAGGTTTTTAATAGGTCTAAAAAATATTTTTTCATTATCTTGCCAATCAAACAGTTAACTGTAAAATCTACTATGAAAAAAATATTGTTAATTATTGGTATTTTATCTTTAACACCTATTTTAGCGCAGTCAAATGCAGATTTTGCTAGAGTTTATCTAAAAAGGGCTAGAATTTCTGCAGCAGAAATTGATTTTAAAGGAGCTCGTGTTTCCTTTGAAAAAGCAATGACTTATATGGATGCTATAAAAGATAAAGAAGTTGCCTCTTTGGGTGCCACAATTTATTTTGATGAATTTGATAAACAAAAAACAGAAGAGTTACAATTAGATTTTTTAAATAAAGCGCTTTACTACTCTAAGCAATACTTTTTGTTGGATAAAAATAATAGAACAGAAGTGTTTTCAGAAAATTTAGACATGCAGCTGTCTATTATAGATGCCATTAAAGAAGTTGAAAAAAAAATAACTAAAAAAGAATTAGAACGAATTAGAAAGGAAAAAGAATTAAAAAAAATAGATTCTTTAAAAACTATTTGGAATAATAAGTCAAAAGCTTTGTCCATAGTTGCAGATACCATTTATAGCTTTAATTCTAAGAACTTTGCGCTCTTTACATTTAATGGTAATTATGGAATTGTAAATGATAGAGCAGAGGTTATTGTAAAAGCTGAAGAATATGGTTTTGGTGTAAGTTACGATGGTTATATTGTGCTGCAAAACACAGAAACGAGACCAACAAAAATCTATTATTTAAATACGACTAATGGATCTGGAAATACTTTACCACCGCCTTCTGATATTAATCCACTTTCTACACACTATGGTAAAGTAATGTTGCCTAGGGCAAATGGTAGATTAGTTACTTATCTTAATAATTCTTATGAACCTTTAGTATTTGATTTAGTGCAACATAAGGTAGTTAGACTTGCAAATTTAGAAGATGTTTTAAAAGCTTTGAAAAAGAATGATAGAATTAAGAAATACAATAATGATGGTGAAATTAAATTGGGTAAAGATTGGTATTTTTTTGGTGGTCATTTAGGAGGTGGTGTGCATCCAATTTACGCTAAAGGAAACTATAAAGTACATGGTTATTTGTTTTCTATTGATGGCACTATGCTTTTAGCATCAACTAATTTAGAATATATTGGAGCTTTTCACGAAAATAAATTACAAGCTTTTAAAGATGATACTGTTTGTTGGATTAACCAAAATGGAACAGAAATTAATGAACCTGTAGACCCGTTTAAAGTGTATGAAGGTAACTCTAAAATTGTAAAGTTAGAAGATGGAGTTTACCAGATTTTTAATGAAGGTAAGATTATTAAAGGTGAAGAAGAACTAGAAAAAATGGCTGACTTTCTTAGAAAGTTTCAAAAGTAAATTATTTATAACAAACAGGAAGAATCTCATTTTTCATCAAACAAAATCGTTCTAGTTTTTCTGGAGCGATTTTTTTTGTATAATCCACCTCATCTACTTTAAAACCAATTTGCCTTAATTTATCAAAGTAATCTCTTCCATACACTCTAACATGGTCATATTGCCCAAATATTTTAGTACGTTCTTTTTTATCTACAATAGAATGATCTTCAAAGGTTAGTGCTCTAGCTAAATCTTGCGGAATTTGGAAAATACCAAAACCGCCTTTTTTTAATACCCTAAAAAGCTCTTGCATTGCCTTAGTGTCGTCTTTAATGTGTTCTAAAACGTGGTTGCAAAAAACAACATCAAAAGAATTATCTTTAAAAGGTAAATCACAAATATCTGCTTTTACATCTGCAATAGGAGATTCTATATCTGATGTTGTATACTCTAAGTTTTTTTGTTTTTTAAACAGATCTAAAAAGCATTGTTCTGGTGCAATATGTAATACTTTTATTTTTTCTGTTGAAGTAAAAAAATCGGTTTCATCTTGCAAAAAAAGCCACATTAAGCGATGTCTTTCTAAAGATAGAGTAGAAGGTGATAGTGCATTTTCTCTTTGTTTGCTGTAGCCATAAGGTAAAAACTTTTTAAAAGATTTACCATCTATGGGATCTGTAAAATTGTCTCCTTTTAAATACCAAGTTATCAATGGTTTTATCCAGTAACTTGCTTTTATAAGTAAAGGTCTTGGTATGGTGTTTAAGACAGATTTAAATAGAGACATTTATAGTATACGTTATTAATATGCAATTTAAAACTGTTTTATTGTCTAAATTCATCTTCTTCATTGGTAACAATACCTAATGCATCATGTACGTATTTAAAGGTAGAGAGTAATTCTGGTTTTCCGTTTAAAATAGCAACATCATGCTCAAAATGGGCAGAAGGTTTATTGTCTAGGGTAGTTATTGTCCAACCATCTGCATGTTGTCTAATTTTGTGTGTTCCTAAATTTGTCATCGGTTCAATGGCAACAACCATACCTTCTACAAACTTTTTGCCTCGTCCTCTTTTGCCATAATTAGGCATTTCTGGGTCTTCATGCATTTCTCTTCCTAAACCATGACCTACTAATTCTCTTACAACACCATAACCATGTTCTTCGGTAAATTTTTGAATAGCAAAACCAACATCTCCTACTCTATTACCCGTTTTAAATTCTTTTATACCCACATATAAACTTTGTCTGGTAACATCTAGTAATTTTTTGGTTTCTTCAGCAATTTCGCCAACAGCAAATGTATAGGCATGATCTCCATAAAAACCATTTTTTTTAGCACCACAATCTATAGAAATAATATCTCCTTCTTTTAAAGGTTCTTTATTAGGAATACCATGTACTACCTGCGCATTAGGACTCATGCACAATGTGTTAGGGAAATCATACAGTCCTAAAAAACCGGGTATTGCACCTTCTGCTCTAATAAAATCTTCTGCTAGTTTATCTAAATATAAAGTAGAAACACCTGGTTTAACTTCTTTAGCAAGCATACCTAGTGTTTTAGAAACTATTAATGCACTTTCGCGCATAATTTCTATTTCTTCTTTGGTTTTTATTTTAATCATTTTAAAAAAATTGAACCACAAAGTTACTATAATTTAAGCAAATGGTTAGTGCTAATTGTTATTTGAAAAAAGATAAAAAACCTTTTTTTTTCTTTGGTTTAATATCATGATTTAGTAGTTGTCTGTAAACAGCTGTCCATCCAATAAAGCCGCCAATGTTTCTATCGTCAACAAAAATGTCTGCATTTATTTTTCTACTGTATTTTGGGTCAAATTCTTCTTCTGGAAAGCTTTTGTTTATAGCATAAAATTCTACACCATTTTCTTTACAAAAAGAAACAGCTTCATCAAGTTTTTGGCCACTTCTATATGTCCATAGCACTAATCTGTATCCTTCTAAATTTAACTTGCGTAAAGTTTCAAAAGCAAATAATTGGGGTTTCCCTATTTTAGGATAAGCATCTTTTACAACAGTGCCGTCAAAATCTATTGCTACTATTAAATTATTACTTTTCATTTATTTACTACTATCGTAAGCGTGTTTATAAGGTTTCCCTGAAACAATTTTTAAAATATCTTTTTCTAATGTTTCTATCGGTCTTTCTACAAAACGTCCAATTTCTGCGCCATCTTTATAAAAAATAAATGTAGGTACACGTAAAAGTTGAAAACCTTTTTCTAGTTTGTTTAGTGTTTTTTTATTTCTATTTACAGTAATTAATTCATGGTTTTTTAAGTTAAAATTGGCTGCTTCTAAGATTTTAAAAAAATGAGGAACTTCCTTTTTAGAATCTTTACACCAAGTACCCATAAAGCTTTTAATTTTAACACCTTTAAGGTTTTTTTCTATTGCAGTTATGGTAGTCTCGTCTACTTTAAAATTAGTATAACCTTTATTAAACCACACATTGTAAGGTGCTGCTTTTAAAGATTCTTTGTTAGCAACACCTACTAAATCCCCTTTTTTGTTTTTGGTAGCATTAATTACCTGCTTTGTGTTACTACAAGAGGCAAATACAATACATGATAAAATAAAATAAAATCTCATTTTTTGTAATTTACAAAAGCGACTTTTGAGTCATTTCCTTTGGTTGCGCTACATTTAATAAATCTAAAATAGTTGGCGCAACATCTCCTAAAATACCGCTTTTTATCGACTTTATTTCTTCATCAATTAAAATAAAAGGTACAGGGTTTGTGGTGTGCGCTGTATGAGGTGAGCCATCTGAATTCATCATCGTTTCACAATTTCCGTGGTCTGCAATTAATAATGTAGAATAGCCGTTTTTTAAACCTGTTTCTATTACTGCTTTTGCACATTCATCTACTGTTTCACAGGCTTTAATAGCTGCTTCCATAATGCCTGTATGCCCAACCATATCTCCATTAGCAAAGTTTAAACATACAAAATCTGCTTCTCCTTTTTCTAAATCTTCACACAAAGCATCTTTTAATTCGTAAGCAGACATTTCTGGTTTTAAATCGTAAGTTGCAACTTTTGGTGAGTTTCTTAAAATTCTAGATTCGCCTTTAAAAGGTGCTTCTTGTCCTCCAGAAAAGAAAAAAGTAACATGTGGATATTTTTCTGTTTCTGCAATTCTAATCTGTTTTTTACCAGCATTAGAAAGTACTTCGCCCAAAGTATTTTTAATATTATCATTATTATAAATCACATTAATTCCTTTAAAACTTTCGTCATATAAAGTAATAGTTGTGTAATATAAATCTAATTTTTTCATCCCAAATTCTGGGAAATCGTTTTGAGACAAAGCATTGGTTAATTCTCTTCCTCTATCTGTTCTATAATTAAAAAATAGTACAACATCGCCTTCTTTTATTTGGGTTTTTGGGCTACCATCTGCATTTGTATTTATAATAGATTTATGAAATTCATCTGTAATTCCTTCTTCATAATTTGCATTCATTTCTGCAATAACATCTGTAGTTTTTGTACCCACAGCATTTACCACACCATCATAGGCTTCTTTAACTCTTTCCCATCTATTGTCTCTATCCATGGCATAATAACGTCCTGTAACAGAAGCTAATTCTCCTGTACTTTCTTTCATATATTCCTGGATATCGTTTATAAAAAATGTGCCAGATTTAGGGTCGCAATCTCTACCGTCTGTAAATGCATGTAGGTAAACATTGTCTACAGCATTTTCTTTAGCAACATCTAAAATTCCCTTTAAATGATTAATGTGTGCATGTATGCCACCGTTAGAGACCAGGCCTAATAAGTGTACATCTTTATTGTTTTCTTTAGCATATTTTAAAGTATCTAGTAATACTTTTTCTTTACCTAAAGTTTTATCTTCTACTGCTTTGTTAATTCTCGCTAAATTTTGATACACTATTCTACCAGCACCTAAATTCATATGGCCAACTTCAGAATTACCCATTTGACCTTCTGGTAAGCCAACATGTAAACCATCTGTTCTTAATTCTGCATTTGGATATTTATTATATAAGCTATTTATGTAAGGTGTTTTTGCATTGTATATTGCAGATACTTTTGGGTCTTGGGTTATGCCCCAACCATCTAAAATCATTAAGATTACTTTCTTGTCCATTTTCTAAAATTAAGTGGTAAAAATAAGAAAGTTTTTTTGCTTTGTAATACTATTTTACGAAACCGATAACGTTAAATTCAAAATGTTAAATAACAGTTAAAATAATTAATTTTTTGAAATGTTTTTTAAAAAAAGAAGTCTATATAAATAGTTAACAATTTAAAAATCAGATTACTCTATTTTATAATTATTTGAATTAATTTATTAAAGAGAGATTAAAGACTATTCTAGTTTTAGGATAGTCTTTTTTATTTCTTGTTTTTTAATGCTACTAAAACTTGCTTCTGCTCTTCAGTTAAATCGTCTGCAGTATAAATAGAAATACCTTTTGTACCACTTTCTTTCGCTAGTTTTATAGCTTTTTCTAAATCTTTAGCTTTTCTTAGGGCAGGAGAATACAAGCCAGCAATAACTGGAAAATTAACATCTGAAACACCTTGTTTTGCAGCAAAACCAATCCAATTTATATTTTGTCGATAAAAATTTTGATATAACATTGGATAGGCAGCATCTAAATTCCAATCGTTCCAAGCTTGCCTAACCATTTGTCTAGACATTTCTGGGAAAGGAAAAACAGCCGCTGTTATTTTTTTGTTTTCAGCATGTGCAATTTCTGCAATTTCATTAACCAGATTAGTTATTGCGTTTAAACGATATTGTCTCCATTCTGTAGATAGTTCTGGATGTTTAAAATCTATTGGATCTTTACCAAATATTTTTTTAAAGCCTGCTCTTGCTATTGAATGGTAGCCATAATCATATTCTGGCATTTCAGTTTCTTGTACTAAATTATATTTTGGTTGCAAATCTGCACCCAGTATTACGTCTGGATATCTAACATAATCTAAATGTACAGATGCTAAACCTTCTATTTTTAAAAGTTTTTTAGCATTATTAATTATATATTCCTTTGCTTTGGGATGAAAAGGGCTTAACCATTGGTAATAATCTACATAGGCTCTGTATTCTAAAGAATTTTTACCATTTCTATTTACAGCATACCAATTTGGGTGCTTTTGAGCAATTGTATCATTGGGCCTGTTTAAAGTCCATAACCAACCATGAACTTTAATTTGTTTTTGATTTGCAAGAGGGATTATTTTTTTTAAAATTTCTGGAGGTGCTCCAACTAATATCTCACTTATACCCAAAGAATCATAGTAACTTAATTTTTCTTTCCAGTTGTTTTCTTCAAAATTATTTCCAGCTCCAACCCAAGTGCTTATAATAAATTTCTTTGTTTTAGCTTCTGTGTCTTTTGAATTGTTTTTACAAGAAATTATACATAGCATTAAGCAAAATAAACTAATATTTTTTATCATAATTTTAAATTTATTACTGGTCTTTTTTTAAAAAACCGCTTTCGTTAATTGTATATGTTGAATTTTCTGTAGTAACTTTTAAATTAAAACCAGAAAAGGTTTTTAAAAAGGTTACGTTAATAATCTTGTTTTCAATTTTAATTGGCTCAAAAACAGTTATTGTGCCAACTTTTTTGTTTTTTAGATACTGTAAATCTTTATATAAAATACTTCTAAAAAGGGTGTAAATAATTTGTTCTGTAAGTACATCTGTTTTGTGTTTAAATTGTATTGCATTTTTGGGTGTATTTTTAGAAAATTGAATATAACCCCATTTTTCTGGTAAATGCATGTTAATTTCGCCTTGGTTAGACCAAACCCAATTATATTCTGGTAGGTATTTATTGTCGCGTTTTTTTCTTGCATATGTGTTATTTATCAAATCAAAATCCCAATTAACGCGAGAAAAGTTAATACGCCATTGTTCTCCATCTTTAATTTTTGCTCTAGGTAAGTTTTTTAGCGCTACAAAAGATTTTAACGGAATTGCCATTTCTACAGACCAAAATGTGTCTATATCTTTAGCATTATTTAAAGTTCCTTCAATAAAAACTTTTGCTTTTAATTCTTCTAAATTCCACTCATTTTTGGGTTTACCTCCTAAAGAATAGGGTTTGTCTAAAAGTAAGTCCCAAACAGTTTCTAAGGCATTAATTTCTATTTCACCATAATTGTAAACATCATTAGATGGATTTATAAATACTTCAAAATCATTATTCAAAAAAATAACTTGGTCTCTTTCTGTAATATCTGCCCAAATGTGTTCTTCAAATAATTTGGCATAAATGTATAAATACTCATCATCCCAAAGCATTTTAACTTTGGTAACTTGCTTAGGTGTTTTTATGCCTTCTATATCTATAAAATTAGAGGTGTATTTTGTGTTTTTCCAAATATCTTCGTCATCTATACCATCAATAGTAAGTGGTTTGTCTGTTTTATAAACAACGTATGTTTTTGGTGTTACGAGATCTTTAAAAAAACTTGTTTCTAAATTTAAGCTTTGTTTTTTACAGGAAAATAGAATTGTAAAAAAAATCAAAAAATAACTTTTTTTCATTTTTAGTGTAATTGATGGCTAAGATAAAAAATAGCTTTTTATTATTTTAAATATTAACTATTAAAATGCGTATTTTTGTAAGAATAATTCAATAATATTATGGAAACACACTTCGAATTGAATAATGTCACAAAAAAGTTGCCAAAACACCTGCATAAATTTGTTGTAAAACAACCTTACAACGAATATACAGCACAAAACCAAGCTGTTTGGCGTTACGTAATGAGAATGAATGTGGATTATTTAAGTAAAGTTGCACATAAATCTTATTTAGAAGGACTTTCAAAAACAGGTATTTCTGTTGAAGAAATTCCACATATGGAAGGCATGAACCGAATTTTAAAAGACATTGGTTGGGCAGCAGTTTCTGTAGATGGTTTTATTCCACCAAATGCTTTTATGGAATTTCAGGCGTATAATGTTTTGGTAATTGCATCTGATATGCGTACTATAAATCATATAGAATATACGCCAGCGCCAGATATTATTCATGAAGCTGCAGGCCATGCACCAATTATTGCAAACCCAGAATATGCTGAATATTTAAGACGTTTTGGAGAAATTGGAAGCAAAGCAATATCTTCTGCAACAGATTACGAAATGTATGAAGCGATCAGGCTTTTATCAATCTTAAAAGAAAACCCAAATTCTTCTGAAGAAGAAATACAAAAAGCACAAGAAGCAGTAGAGTTTCTGCAAAATAATATGGGCGAATTGTCTGAAATGGCACAAATAAGAAACTTGCATTGGTGGACTGTAGAATACGGTTTAATTGGCACTTTAGAACAACCTAAAATTTACGGTGCAGGTTTACTTTCATCTATAGGAGAAAGTGCTTGGTGTTTAAAGGATAAAGTAAAAAAAGTACCTTACTCTATAGAAGCAGCCACAGTAAATTTTGATATTACAAAACCACAACCACAATTATTTGTAACTCCAGATTTTGCACATTTAAGTTTGGTTTTAGAGCAGTTTGCCAATAAAATGGCCATAAGAAAAGGAGGCTTAAAAGGCATACAAAAGTTGATAAATTCTAAAAATTTAGGAACTATAGAATTAAGTACTGGAATTCAAATTTCTGGTGTTTTTACTAATGTGATTTCAGATGAAAATAATAAACCTATTTATTTTCAGACAACAGGCGAAACTGCATTGGCAAATAGAGATAAAGAATTAATAGGCCATGGTGTAGAAACTCATAAAAATGGTTTTGGAAGTCCAATTGGTAAGTTAAAAGGCATAAATATTGCTATAGAAAACATGAGTCCTAGAGATTTAGAAGCTTACCAAATTTACGAAGGAAAAACAATTTGTTTAGAGTTTGAAGGAGGCGTTAAAGTAGAAGGAGATGTAATTACAGGTACTAGAGATTTAAGAGGTAAAATTTTATTAATTACTTTTAAAAATTGTACCGTTTCTTATGGCACAGAAATATTATTTAAACCAGAATGGGGTGTTTTTGATATGGCAGTTGGTAAAGAAGTAGTTTCTGCGTATTCTAATGCTGCAGATGTAAATTCTTTTTTAGATAAAAGTGAAGTTTCTAAAACAAAAACGCATAAAATTAAATATTCGGAAAAAGAGAAAGTTCTCTATAATTTATATGACCAAACTAGGCAATTAAGAGAAAGTAATATAGTAGTAGAAAAAAAACTAGAAAACGTTTTTAATCAATTAACAACAACATTTCCAAAAGATTGGTTGTTAACTTTAGAATTATATGAATTGGCCAAAAAATATAATTTTTCCCTTAAAAATGATATATTACAACACTTAGAAATTTTAAAAAGTAATAAAAGTTACACAAAATTAATTGAAAATGGATTAGCTTTGTGTAATTAACAAAACAATATAGCATGGGTTTATTTAGCATGTTTAAAAGAAAAAATATGAGTGTAGAGATAAAAGAATTTTTAGCAAAAGATGCCGTAATTTTAGATGTAAGAACTTTAGAAGAATGGAATGAAGGGCATATAGAAAATTCAAAACATATAGTTTTAAATACAATACCAACAGAGTTGGAACAAATAAAAGCTTGGAACAAGCCTGTAATTGCCGTTTGTAGAAGTGGCGCAAGAAGCGGACAAGCAACACAGTTTTTAAACCAAAATGGAGTAGAGGCTATAAATGGTGGACCTTGGGGAGATGTTGCCGCAGTTTTAGATTAGCATTAATTTCTGAAATATTTTCTTTAACAAGTTACGTTTAATTCAGAATTAAATTTTGAGGTTTAGTAGTAATTTCAATTGAAAATAAAGTAACCTATAAAAAAGCGCATTACTTTCTATATTGATTAGAAATAATGCGCTTATTTTTCGTTTAAATGAAAATCTATAGTGGGCATTTCTTGTTCTAATTCTAAGATTTTGGCTTTTAAATGTTTTAAAAACTTTTGGTGTTGTTCAGAATTTGGGTTAAAAGGTTTGTGTATAAGTCCTTTTTGAATAGTATCTACTTTTAGCATTGTTTTTTCTGCTGAAGTTGTAACCCAAGTAGCAACAAATTTTTCCCAAATATAATTGATAGCAACCTTATTTGGGTGAAGCATATCTTCTTTATAAAAACGATAATCACGCAATTCGTCCATCATAATTTCATAAGACGGAAAATAAAAAACATTTTTTGTTACTGTATTTATTGTTTTATGAATTCCGCTTATTAAATGAGATTTACTTAAGGTGTTCTCTATAAAACCATCTTTTAAATGACGAATAGGAGAAACCGTAAAAATTACATTTATATCTTTATTTATACTTTTTAAAAGTGAAATTATTTTTTGTAGACTAGTGGTAACTTCTTCAATAGAAAGCAATTCTTTAGTAAAGTTTTTTTGTGGTATTTTATGGCAGTTGGCAACTAATTGTTTAGATTCTAAAAAGCGATATACCCAAGCAGTGCCTAAAGTTATTACAACATGCGATGTTGTAGTTAATTCCTTAAATGTATCTGCTAATATTAAATTCAGGTTTTTTGAAAGTTCAGTTTTATCGCTATTGCGAAAGCTAGAGTGCGCATTAAAAGAATGCCAAAACTCATTACTAAAAACAAGCTCACTTTCCTTTGTTTCTGTTTTACTTATAGCTTTGGTAATAAAAGTTTCTATAGCCTTTGGATGAAACAATATACCAAACGGATTTATGGTGGTATCAAACTTATAATAGTGTAACTTACTCCCTATATTTTCAGAAAAACAAGATCCTAACAGTAAAATTTTAGACTGGTAACTAATTTGTTTTTCAGTCTGTTTTTTTAGGGTTAATTGTGTTTGAAGTTTCATCTTTTATTTTTTCGCTTAAGCGAAAGTAAGTAAAGGTTTTTGGAGCACCTTAAAATATTTAATATTTTAAAAACTTTTTAGTTTTAGAAACTCCTTTAGACTGGTAATGTACAAAGTAATTACCTTTTGCTAGATTACCCACATTTACAGTAACATTTTGTTGGTTAAAGGAATATTTTTTGTTGGTAACATGTTTTACTACAGCGCCAATACTATTGTAAATAGTAATGTTTACAGCGTTATTATTACCTAAAAACTCAATATTTAATGTGGTAGTTACAGGGTTAGGGTACACCTTTAAATTAAATTCTTCCTTTAAAAAACGCTCTGTAGAAAGTGCGGCAGAACAACCAGATTTAAATAGTGGTAAAGCTTCAAAATTATTAAATAATACATTAGTAGCTTCTTGTTTTGTTGCGCCTAACCAATCTGTTAAAATAGTGCTGTAAATATTTCTGAAATCAAACTGCATTTGCACACCTTCTTTTTCACCTACAGCTGTATCAATTTCTGGGGCATCACCTAAAATACTATTGTTTGCACAATTGCCAAACATAAATAGTGGTGCTGCACTACCATGATCTGTGCCAAGACCTCCATTAGAACGAATTCTTCTACCAAACTCAGAATACGTCATGCCAATTACTTTTTTATCAATATTTAGCAATTCTAAATCTTCTTGAAAAGCGGCAATTGCATCTGACAATTCTTCTAGTAAAACAGCCTGTCTTCCTGTACTTCTTTCTCCTTCTACAATTTGATTGTCATGTGTATCAAAACCACCAATTTGTACTACAAAAACTTTAGTTTTTATGCCTCCAGAAATTAATTTGGCAACATTTTTTAATTTTTCAGATAAGTCTGTACTCTTATATTTGTCAGATAAATTATTGCCAGAATCAGCTGCTTTTTTTATAATATTAGCGTACGCATTGGTTTGTGCAATAGTACTGTTTACAAAACTTAATGCGCTACCATAGCAATTGTCTGGTATATTTCCTGTGTTTGCAGCTAAAGCTGTGCCTGGGTTTTGTGGGTCTTCTAAAGCCATAGAAAAATTGGCTTGTGTTCCTTGGCAAGTTTCAGAAACAATTCTACCTATGGTAATTGCAAAAGGATCAGTTGCATTTTCATTCGGATAATTTTCTGGAAAAGTAGAATTATTTTCTTCAAAAAAACGTCCAATCCAGCCTGTAGAAATCAAATCATCTGCATCAGAGGCAGAATTCCAAATATCTGATGATCTAAAATGAGATCTATTTTGATTTGGGTAACCTACATTTTGTACAATTGCCAATTTTTCTTCGTTCCAAACTTTTTGCAAACCTGCCATAGCAGGATGAAATTTAGTAGTACTATTTACTGACAATAAATCTGTTTCAGGTATAATTATATTAGAGCGCACGCTTTGTAAATTATCATACTGATTCAAGTCAAAAACAGTATTTAAACCATCATTACCACCCTGTAATTGAATTAAAACTAATACATTTTCATTATCTGTTGTAAATTGATATTCCTTAGGTTTGTTATTTGCATATAATGGAAAACCACTTAAAGCGAAAGGTAAAGATGCAGAAGCAACAGAAGTTAGTTTTATAAAATCTCTTCTATTTAAAGTTTTTCTCTTTTTCATATTACATGATTTGAAATTCTGACATTTGTACCATTATCACTATTAGATTGCGCAGTTTTTTATCTACAGAAATTGCTATGGTTGTATTATTAGGGTTTTCTAAATATTTATCATATTCTATAGTCCATTCAAAGTCTGGTAAGCCATCTATTAAAACTGCTTTAAGGCTGTCTGTTTGAGATGGTGTAATCGCATAATTGAATAATCTATTTGCCAGTTCTGTAATTAAAATATTAGGGTCTAGTGCATTTGGTATGCTAGCTGCAATTTCTAAAACAGGCACCAAAGGTGGCACAGTATATTTTCTTTTATCTATAGTTAATTTACCACCTGTTACAAGAGTTTTACAGTAGTCTAACCTTTTAGGTAAAAAGAAGGTGTTTACCCAGGTTTTGTAATAAAGTGGCTTTTGGTAATAGGCTTTCCAGCCAGCAACATCTGGATGATGAAAAAGAGATTGACCTAAATCTGTGCAAGCCAAATACATAATGTAGGCAAAATTGTATTCTTCTTCTATAGTATTATTGGGTGAATTTGCGTTTAAGCTTTTTGTAGCAGAAAGCATTAAATCTAAAGGACTTTTAATCATACAGAAAGTAGTTTCAAAAAAGTGCTCAGATTTTAATAGAACTTTTAAGGCAGGTGCAATTTCATAATTATTATCGCGTATTATTTTTGCTAAAGGTTCTATAATATTAGTTTCAGTATTTTCTGTTATTTCTGCATTTATAAACCACTTATAAAGTTGTCTAGTAATAAAACGAGAACATTCATCTTGTTTAAAAATAACATCAATTACATCTTTATATTCTTCTGCTCCGTTTTCTTTAATAACGGCATTATTAAATCTATGAGATAGTATTTTATCTCCTTTAGTATGTCTGTTATTTGTAAAGTATGCCTCTAAAGGAGCTTCATGTCTAATCCATCTTGCACGCCAACCTGTTAATACTTTAGCAATTTGTACTACATCTTCTTCTGTGTAAAACGTATAGTCTCCATTACCAACAGGTTCTCCTTTACCAATAGTAAACAACTCTAATAATTCTCTTGAGTAGTTTTCGTTAGGTGCTTTGTTTGTGTTTTCATGCCCACTCAAATAAAGTAGCATGTTTTGATTAATTGTAATTTGTTTGGTTAATTCTTTAAAATTACCAAGTGCATTTTTTCTAAGAAGATTTATGTAAAAATACTCTCTATGCGGATTTGCGTTAACAGAAACAAAGTGATTGTGCCAAAATAGTGTTAGTTTTTCTCTAATACAAATTCCAGAATTTTGCATTTGTAGAAAAGACCAAGCATACAAAGACCTATTTCTATACCTAAAAACACGATTTCTTTCTTGAGATGTAGGTAAGTCTGGGTAAATAGGTGCACTAACCCATGTTTCTCCATATTTTACATCAGGATCATTTAATTGACCTCTATCATTGCCATCAGGCAAGTTTTTTAAAGGTGGTGCAGGTAATGCTTTTTCTTCAAAAAGTTTGGTAATTGTGGCTTCTAAACCTAAAGAAACAGCTTCAGATACCATAGTCTCAGTAATTCCAAAAGATGTTCTTTTTAATAAGTGATTTGCTCGTTTATAAGAAAATTCACCAGAAAAAGTATCTAAATAAGGCATAATATGTTGGCTAGTATATTAAAGTTACTTAGCTCTGTATCAAAGTTAAGTAAATTATTTTAATTGTTTACTAGCTATTTAGAATACAAAAAATGCTTAGAAATTTTAAACTCAAACTATATATGCTTGCGCTTTTTCTAAAACTTTTGGTATGCCACCAGGATTTTTACCACCAGCTGTTGCAAAAAAGTTTTGGCCACCACCACCTCCATGTATCAGTTTGCCTAATTCCCTAACTACTTTACCAGCATCATAACCACGCTCATTTGCTAATTCTTTAGAGATATAACAGGTAAGCATTGCTTTGTCTTTTTTAGGAGCAGATGCAAATAATAAAAATAAATTTTGATGTTCTTTACCAATACTAAAAGCAAGGTTTTTAATACCATTGGCATCTAAATCTACTTTAGTTGCTAAAAATTGTACACCATTTATTTCTTGCAATTGGTTTCTAATTTCGCCTGATAAGTTTTGTGCTTTTTCTTTTAAAAGTTGCTCAATTTGTTTTTGTAATTCTGTATTTTCTTCCTGTAATTTTTGCACTGCTTTTACAGGCTGTTTAGCGTTGTTTAGTAGGTTTTTTATTTCAGATAATGTAGTGTTGTTTTCGGTATAAAAGTCTTTAACAGCGTCATTTGTAATGGCTTCAATTCTTCTAATACCAGAGGCAACAGCTCCTTCAGATTTTATTTTAAAATGCCAAATATCACTCGTATTTTTAACGTGTGTTCCACCACATAATTCTACAGAACTCCCAAATTTTATAGCACGTACAGTGTCGCCATATTTTTCGCCAAATAAAGCCATTGCACCTTCGTCTAAGGCTTGTTGCATTGGTATATTTCTGTTTTCTACTAAAGGTAGTTTTCCTGCAATTCTGTTGTTTACAAAGTTTTCTACCTCTTGCAATTCTTCTGAAGTTACTTTAGAGAAATGAGAAAAATCGAAACGTAAATACTTAGAGTGTACTGCAGAACCTTTTTGTGCTACATGCGTGCCCAAAACTTCTCTTAATGCTTGGTGAAGTAGGTGTGTGGCAGTATGATTGCATTCTGTTCTATAACGTTGTTTCTTATCTACAACTGCTTTAAAACGGTCGTTTAAAGATTTGGGTAGGTTTTTAGTAAAATGAATAATTACGTTATTCTCCTTTTTGGTATCTAAAATATAAATTACATCTCCTGTAGCAGTTTCTAAATAACCTTTGTCACCAACTTGCCCACCACCTTCAGGATAAAAAGGTGTTAAGTTAAATACGAGTTGATACATTTCACCGTCTTTTTTAGAGGTTACTTTTCTGTATCTTGTTATTTTTACAAGTGCATCTAAACTGTCATAACCTATAAATTCTTCAACAGCATCTTCTTTTAAAACAGTCCAATCTTCTGTAGAAGATTCGCTAGCAGCTCTAGATCTATTTTTTTGGTTTTGAAGCTCTTCATTAAACCCTTTTTCATCTAAAGTATAGCCTTTTTCAGAAAGAATTAAAGCCGTTAAATCTACAGGAAAACCAAAAGTGTCGTATAATTCAAATACTTTTTCACCAGAAATTTCTTTGGTTTTATTTTGGTTGATAATTCCGTCTAATAAAATAAGACCTTTATCTAAAGTTCTTAAAAAAGAAGTTTCTTCTTCTTTAATCACATTTTCTATCAGTTGTTTTTGTGCTTTTAATTCAGGAAAAGCAGTGCCCATTTTCTCACTTAAAATAGCAACTAACCTATAAATAAAAGGTTCTTTTTTATTCAAAAAGGTAAATCCATAACGTATGGCACGTCTTAAGATTCTACGAATTACATAACCAGCACCTGTATTACTTGGTAATTGACCATCTGCAATAGAAAATGCAACCGCTCTTACATGATCAGAAATTACACGTGTTGCAATATCTTGCTTTTCATTAATACCATATTTTGTCTTGGTTATGGTGCTAATTTCTGTAATTATTGGCTTAAAAATATCGGTATCGTAATTAGATTGTACGTCTTGTAAAACCATGCACAAACGCTCAAAACCCATACCAGTATCTATATGTTTGTTGGGTAAATCTTCTAAAGTTCCGTTTGCTTTTCTATTGAATTGCATAAAAACTAAATTCCATATTTCTACAACCTGCGGATGATCTTCATTAATTAAAGTACGCCCATCAATTTTGGCTTTTTCTTCTGCAGATCTAATATCTACATGAATTTCAGAACAAGGTCCACAAGGGCCTTGCTCTCCCATTTCCCAAAAATTATCTTTCTTATTTCCTTTTAAAATTCGGTCTTCGGCAATGTATTGTTTCCAAATATCAAAAGCTTCGGTATCCATTTTAAGGTTATCAGCATCATCAGAACCTTCAAAAACAGTTACATATAAGATGTCTTTATCTATCTTGTAAACTTCTGTTAGTAATTCCCAAGCCCATGCAATTGCTTCTTTTTTAAAGTAATCGCCAAAAGACCAATTGCCTAACATTTCAAACAAAGTGTGGTGGTAAGTATCATAACCTACTTCTTCTAAATCGTTATGTTTCCCAGAAACACGCAAACATTTTTGAGAATCTGAAATACGATTATTTTTAGGTTTTCCGTTTCCTAAGAAATATTCTTTAAAAGGTGCCATACCAGAATTTACAAAAAGTAAAGTTGGGTCGTCTTTTGTTACCATAGGTGCAGAAGGCACAATTAAATGGTTTTTTTCTTTAAAAAAGTTTAAAAAAGTGGTACGAACGTCTTGAGATTTCATAGTAGAACTAAGTTGCTAACCGTAAAAAACGGATTGAAATTTTGTTAATATATTTTTAAAAAACTACTGTAAAAAAGCAGTTGTAAAACATTTTGTAAATTAGCGAGTTATTAAAATTGAAATTTATAATAATTTTGTTTCTAAAATAGCAAAAATAGTACATTTACAATTATGGCAAAAGTAAAATATTATTATGATGCAGATACGCTTTCTTACAGAAAAATTGCGGTAAAAAAAAGCGCTTACTATAAGAGAACTATTTTTGGTGCATTTGCAGTTTTGTTAATTGCATTTATTGGTTTTATTGTGTTTAGTCAATTTATAATGTCTCCTAGTGAACGCTCTTTAAAAAGAGAAAACGAGAATTTAAAATTAAATTACGCGTTGCTCTCTAAAAGAATAGAAGAAACATCTTCTATTCTAGGCAAATTGCAACAAAGAGATAATAACATTTACAGAATGTATTTTGAAGCAAATCCTATACCAGAAGAACAAAGAAAAGCTGGTTTTGGAGGTGTAAATAGGTACAAGCATTTAGATGGTTATGACAATTCTACCATGATAAAACAATTAACAAAAGGTGTAGATGTTTTGTCTAAGCAATTAGTAGTACAATCTAAATCTTTAGATGAAATTGTTGCTTTGGCAAAAGAAAAAGAGAAAATGTTGGCATCTATACCTGCAATACAGCCCGTAAAAAACGAAGATTTAAAAAGAATGGCATCTGGTTATGGTTTTAGAATGCATCCCATTTTAAAATACAGGAAATTTCATAAAGGAATGGATTTTACAGCACCAACAGGAACACCAATTTTTGCCACAGGAAATGGAAAAGTTATTAGAGCGCAAAGAAGTGCAACTTTTGGTAATGTAGTGTATATAGAACATGGTTATGGTTATAAAACCATTTATGCTCACATGAGTAAAATGAAAGCAAGAAAAGGACAAACCGTAAAACGTGGAGATTTAATTGGTTATGTTGGAAATACAGGCTTATCTGCTGCACCTCATTTGCACTACGAAGTCCATAAAAATGATAGAGCTTTAAACCCTATAAATTTTTACTACGGAGATTTAACACCAGAAGAGTTTGTGGCCATGCAAAAGGCGGCAGAAGAAGAAGGCCAGTCTTTTGACTAGCAAAAGTGTAACTGTTTAACTGTTGAATTGTTTAAAAGTGACAAATACAAATTATTACAATTAAAAAATAATACATCTAATAACAATTTTAATAAGTGTTCACAAAATCAGGCTAAGCTTGCAAAAGTCTTTTTATTTTTGAATACTGAATACTGAATACTGAATACTGAATACTGAATACTGAATACTGAATACTGAATACTGAATACTGAATACTGAACATGCACATAGATTTACCCGAAAAACGTTATTATAAGATTGGCGAAGTTGCCAAAGCTTTTAATGTAAATGCTTCATTAATTCGTTTTTGGGAAACAGAGTTTGCTATTATAAAACCTAAGAAAAATGCCAAGGGCAATCGTTTGTTTACTGCGGATGATATTAAAAACTTTAAACTAATTTTTAATTTAGTAAAAGAAAGAGGTTTTACTTTAGAAGGAGCAAAGCAAAAACTTAAAAAAAATCCTGAAAGTACCTTTCACAATTATGAAATTATATCAAAATTAGAAGGTGTAAAAGCCGAATTAATTAAAATTAAAAGTCAGTTGTAACTTTAAGCCTAAATTTGTGTCTAAATATTGTGTTTTTTATTCAAAATACATATTCATTTCAATACATATTTTTCCAACAAAAAAAATCAACTAAAATTTAAAATACAAATCATGAAAAAAAAGTTAATTCCAGTAATTGTAATTCTAGTAGTAGTATTTGCAATATACAAATGGGCAGTAGGTTTTAATAACACAGCTGTAGTTTTGCAAGAAGATGCAAAAACAGCATGGTCTAATGTAGAAAGTTCTTACCAACGTAGAAACGATTTAATTGGTAATTTGGTAAAAACAGTACAAGGCGCTGCAGATTTTGAAAAAGAAACGTTAACACAAGTAATAGAAGCACGTGCCAAAGCAACATCTACTACAATTAATACTGGCGATTTAACACCAGAGAATATGGCACAATTTCAAAAAGCACAAAGTGGTTTAGGTGGCGCATTATCTAGATTATTAGTATCTGTAGAACGTTATCCAGAGTTAAAAGCCAATCAGAATTTCTTAGAATTACAAAGCCAATTAGAAGGTACAGAAAACAGAATTAATGTTGCAAGAGATCGTTTTAATGGCGGTGTAAATAGTTACAATAAACATATTAGAATTTTTCCAGGGTCTTTACTTGCAGGTGTTTTTAATTTTGATGCAATGGCGCGTTTTAAATCAGATGCAGGTTCAGAAAATGCACCAGATGTAGATTTTAATTTCAAATAAGAAATGTCTAAAGTAGAAGCATTTTTAACACCAGCAGAAGAGCAAGAAATTGTAAATGCTATTAAAATTGCAGAGAAAAATACTTCTGGTGAAATAAGAATTCATATAGAAACATCTGCAGAGAAAGCGCATTATGAAAGAGCACTAGAAGTATTTTATCTTTTAAAAATGGACGCTACAAAGCACGCTAATGGTGTGTTGATTTATGTTGCTGTTCACGATAAAAAATTTGTAATTTATGGTGATAAAGGAATAAATAATGTGGTGCCAGATAATTTTTGGAATACTACAAAAAACATCATGCAATCTCATTTTAAACAAGGCAACTTTAAAGAAGGCATTGTGGCGGGTACTTTAAAAGCAGGAGAAGAATTAAAAAAACATTTTCCTTACTTAGAAGATGATACTAATGAACTTACTAATGAGATTTCTAAAGGATGATGAAAACAGTTTTTAGTGCTCGATTTTTAGGTTTGGGTAAACAAACACTTTTTTTACTTACATTTTTACTTTCGCTATCTTTATTTTCTCAAGGATTTAAAATACCAGAGAAACCAAAATTTCAAACCAGTGTTTACGATTATGTTAAACTTTTATCAGCTACTGAAAAGCAAAATTTAGAAAGAAAACTAGTTCAATATTCAGATACTACATCTACCCAAATCGTATTGGCTGTTATTCCTTCTACTGAAGGAGAAAATATTGGTTTTTTAGGAGCAAACTGGCTTTCTAAGTGGGGTATTGGACAAAAAGGAAAAGATAATGGAGTTTTAATTCTTTTAGCAAAAAATGATAGGAAAATTTTTATCAATACAGGTTACGGGGTAGAACATTTGCTAACTGATTTTCAATCGAAAAGGATTGTAGAAAGAGTAATATTACCTGAATTTAAAAAGGGAGATTACTATGCAGGCTTAAATAAAGGAGCTGATTATATTTTTAGGACTTTACAAGGTGAGTTTAAAGGAACTCGAAAAAGTAAAAATAGTTTTGACCCTAGCATTATCATATTTATTATTTTTTTTATAATACTCTTTATTTTAATTTCTAGAGGAAATAAAAATAATAGAGGAGGTGGAAGAAATTATCGAAAAAAAACTATTGTAGCAGACATTTTTGAAACTATTATTTTAACAAATTCAGGTAGACGTGGAGGTAGCTTTGGTGGCGGTTTTGGTAGTTCTTCTTCTAGAGGTGGTAGTTTTGGCGGTGGAGGCTTTGGTGGCGGTTTTGGCGGTGGTCTTGGAGGAGGAGGAGGAGCTGGTGGTAGCTGGTAAGATTGTATAATTATTTATCTTTCTTTTATTATTCAAATTAAAAATCATTTTGAAAAACGTATTATTTATTTTTGTTTTTACAATTTTTGTAGGTTGCCAAAATTTTGGTCAATTAAGGTTGCTTGCAGATTTGCCAAAGAAGTTAGAAGAAGTTTCAGGTATAGAAATTGTACCAAATTCTTCTTTAATTTGGATGATAAATGATAGTGGAAATAAACCAGAGTTATATGGTTTAAATAAGAGAGGGAAAATTAAAAAAGAAATTAATATTATAGCTAAAAATCATGATTGGGAAGATTTAACTTCTGACGAAAATGGCACTATTTATATTGGTGATTTTGGAAACAATGATAATAGTAGAAAAAATTTATCTATAATTATTGTAGAACAAAATGAGTTGGACGAGAAAAATGCTGAGGTAGATGAAATTGAATTTGAGTATCCTGATCAAAATCAATTTCCGCCTAAAAAAGCAAAACGATATTTTGATGCAGAAGCTTTTTTTTATTTTAAAAGCTATTTATACATATTTACGAAAAGCAGAGTTAAAGATAATTTTGGTAAAACTACATTGTATAAAGTTCCAGCACAAAAAGGTGAGTTTGTTGCAGAAAAAGTAGCTGAATTTGAATCTTGCGCAGCTATGGAATGTTGGATAACTTCTGCAGATATTTCTACAGATGGTAAAAAAGTGGTGCTGTTATCGCAAAAAAGCATACTAGTTTTTACAGATTTTAAGGCTGATAATTTCTTTTCGGGAAAAGTTAAAGTAGTAGATTTAGAGCACGTTTCTCAAAAGGAGAGCATAACATTTAAAGATAATAATACAGTTTTAATTACAGATGAACGTGCTTATGGAGCTGGAGGCAACTTGTATGAAATAAAGCTGTAAAATCTTTAAAATGAGTATTTGTAAATAATTAAGAACCAACCCAAAGCCAAAATTAAACCACCTAAAGGCGTAATTGGTCCTAAAAATCTTAATTTCTTATTTTTTGCAGAAGATATTACAAGTCCATAAATAGAAAAAGAAAATAAAACAGTACCAATTATAAACGCATTTATAATATAGTTGTCTATTGCTAATTTACTGCTTAGTTGAAAACCTAAAACGAGTAAAACAATAGCGTGATACATTTGATATTTTACACCCGTTTCAAAACTTTGTAATTGTTCTACGTTTAGTTTTTTCTTTAATAAATGTGCCCCAAAAGCGCCCAAAATAATAGAAAGAAAGCCAAAAATTGCTCCAAAAATAATTGCTGTAGTATTCATAATATTTAAAAATCGAAACCTAGCGTAAAGTTTATTCGTAAACCATCATCACTATTAAACACACCTAGATTTCCTGTTAACATATTTGCTGCGTTTAAAATAAAACCACCACCATAAGAGGTGTTAAAAGTTTGGTTTTCCCAGGGCAAAACCGTTAATATGTTTGGTGTACCCCAAACAGTGCCATAATCAAAACCAGCAAAAATACCCAAATGTATAGGTATAATAGCTGTTTTTAAATCTTTAAGATTATATCTAATATCTGTGGTTTGGTAAAAGGCATTTTTACCTGTAAAACGCTCATTTCTATAACCTCTTAATCCATTATTAGCACCAATTGAAGGCGCTTGATAAAATTCAAAATTTTCTCCAAATGTAAAATAACCATCCACTTTAGTGGCTAAAACTAATTTGCCATTTGGTGTTAATTTGTGTGTAACACCTAAAGCTGTATTTGCATAGGAAAAATTATTGTTGATTGCTATATTTCTAGTATGGCCTAACAATGCTTTAAAAGAAAGTGCTAAGGTAGGAAATGCTAAATTATCTGTATGATTGTATGTATAACTGGTTTCTACATTAAAAAAGTTTTGCGTATTAAAAACGCTGTTCTCTGGGCCAAATTGCTCTTCTAAAAATCTGTTTGGTGTATTTTCTATAGTAAAACGTTGAAAGTTTGCGCCTATTAAAAATCTTGCTCCCAATTCTCCTTTCCATTGTAAAAATGAACCAAGTTTTAATTGTTCTATTTTAACACGATTAAAATCTATGTTTTCTAGATTTTCTGCTTCTGGATTAAAACTGTTATTGCCATATCCAAAAAAGTTGGTAGCATAATTGGGACTATTAAATTGCGCATTAAAACCAAGGTTGAAATTTTTGATAACATTGGCAAATTCTCCATTATATTTTAATTCATAACCATTGGTAGCAAAAAAGTAAGCACCAGTTATGGTATGTTTTTGGCTAAAAGGATTTTGTTCTAAATTATTAATTATAAAGGTGTTTTTTATACCTAATTTTAAACCATCATCTGGATTGTAGCCTATTGCTGGCGCAATTAAATGAGTTTTGCTTTTTAATTTTCTGTAGTTGTAAGTATTTGTATTGTAATTATCGGTTAATTTTTTTGAGATTTTTTTTGTTTGAAATGTATTTTTCTTTGTTTTTTGATCGTAAATTCTAATATTTTTTGGTGTATTTATTTCGTAAACATCACTGTTTAAACCACCAATAATTTTAATTTTAATAGGCGATTTACCATTTTTTCCATTTACAACAAATACATCTTTATCGTCTAAACCATAAACCCAAATTTCTTTGGTAATGTTTCTGCTATATGTTCTTTCATGAAAAATTAAGCCTTTTTCACCATTTTTAATTCTGTAGCCTGTTATTTTAGTTTTGTTGTCCGAAAACCGTTCAATATCAAAATAATCATCTTTATTGGTGCCTGTAATTACCTGAAATTGGTTGAGGTATTTAAAATACTTATCTGAAATGTTTTGAAGATTTTTTCTTCGACCTTTTAGTTTTCTCTTAATATCTAAGGTAGTTTTGTCATTTATCTCTGTAGGAATTTTAGCAAAGGCACTTTCTATTACTTGATCTGTTATGTTATTCTGAATTAGCTTTACTTGCTCGTCCCAAATTTTCTTATCAGCTTCCTTAATAAAACGCATGTCTAGAGAATAGCCTGCAATATTAAAGTTTTCTGGTTTTTTAAGATCTTCTGTATACGATCGCATTCCTTTTAAAGCTGGTATTATTGCTGTAATTATATTTAGCAAAGGACCATCAGAAAAAACAGAAAATGCTTGATCTCTATCTCTAGGTACAGGTTTGTATATTATTTTATCTTTATTCTTAAATTCTGCCCATCTCCATTGGTCTTGGTGTCTGTCCCAATCTCCAATAAGCATATCAAATAATCGTGCTCTAATATAAGCAGTCTCATCCAATTGATATTTTTCATCTTTGGCTAAATTTTTTCGTAAATCGTCTGTACTTATAATTTTATTAGCAAATCCAAAGTTTTTTTTATCTCCATGATTATCTGCTGTTCGTTCTTCAATCATATACAATTCGTTACCAAAATCTGCATTATATGCTTGTAACCCTTTTTGCTTAGGCACATAAAACAGTATGGGTTTGGTGTGGTAAACATCTATAGCCTCTGCCAATTTATCTATGGTAAAAGGTGCATAAGGGTGAGACCCTGTATAAATATCTAAAAGCAAGTCTTCTGTAAATGTATCTGTAAATTCTTCCGCTATATATTGATTTTTAAAGGCAACAGCTTGTATGTATTGCACAGCATTTTTACGCAAAGCACGCATTACATATTCTCTGCCGTATTTGTCTAGTAAGCGTAAAGATTTAGATTGGTTACCACCTCCTTTTCTTATAGGTGTTAAGCCACCATAAAGTGTATCTAAATTTACAGTAGGTGCTATTATTTTTTTACCATAATATTTGCGAAATCTTTTTCCCCAAAGAAAATCGAAGATTTTACTTTTATTTGCCTCTTTTGGCTCGTAAATAGAAGCTTCTTTTACAGTTAGTTTTGCATTAGGAAACTTTGTAAACTTAGGTAAACTATCTTTTTGAAATACATTTGTTTCAAAAACTACTTTTTGATCTTTTGCAGCATAAAACTGTACTTTTGAAGCTCCATTTTTGTATATATCTAGTTTAGCAAAGCCTTCTGTTCCGTAAGAAAATATGCCTCCATTTACATTTTTTGTAGCAGATTTTTTAGAGCCAGAACCACTAACTATTTGCGGAATATTATTTTTAACAATGTATTGTAAGCTGTGTTCATGCCCAGAAACAAAAATTATTTTTTCATTTTGTTGCGCTAGTGTTAACACTAGTTTTCGCAATTCGTTATACTTAGTGTGTTGTTGGTCTGTATTAATGGTGCCTCCTGTTTTTCTAAGAACATTTTTTAAAGTACCTAAAATTGGTATAGGTTTTAAGTGGCTTTTAAACGAATAATAACCTCCATGAGGTCCGTTTGTAAAAATAGGATGATGTAAAGCAACAAGCGTAGTTTTACCTTGCGATTTTTTAAGCATTCCTTTTAGTTCGTCAAAAAACTTGGCTCTTGTTTTTATGGCACAATCATCATTTATTCCTGGGTGTTTGTTCCAGTTGGTAATGTACCAATGTGAGTCTATTACTATAATATTAATATGCTCATTTATTTCAATTTTTTCTAAAGGGCAACCATTTTCTGGTTGAAACGTGTTTTTACCTAAAGCTTTTTCAACTAATTTTTCTTGTCTTTTTAATCCTTTTAAGCCACTATACCAGTCATGATTTCCAGGAATTATAAGTGTTTTTCCTATGAAATTTTTACCCAAATCTGTTTGTACTTTTAAACGATGTTTGGCAAGTTTATATTCTTTTTTGCTTTTTTTAGGAATTCCTTTTTCATACACATTATCACCTAAAAAGACTAAAGTGCTGTTCTTTTTTGCTTTTTTTAATTCTTCCGCTAAATAAGATAAGGCAGTATCTCTTTCTTGTAAATTAGAGTTGCCTGCATCTCCAATTAAGTAAAAGGAATGTAAAATTTCAGAGGTATCTTGTTTTGCTACAAATTTATGGTCTTTTGCTACTTGCATTTTTAAAGTGGCGCAAGCAGAAACTAATAACAAGACCAAAAGTAAAACAAGAGTTTTCTGTATTATTTTCATGTTGTAAAAGTATCTAATTTAAAATAGAGTTTTTAAACGTATGTAAATCTTTTGGAGTATCAATATCTATAAGATTTGTAGTTATTAAGGGTGTAATAACATCTTTGTTATTTTGTATAATTTCTTTGGCGCCAAAATCGTTTTTTAATAAACTTAATTGATTAAAATAATTTTCAGGAAAAATTGCGGGCACACCTTTTTTATTTGGGTAGTTTGAAGCTATAATTTTAGACGGGTTTTTGCTATGTAAATCAATTAAATGAAACAGATATTTTTTTTCTAACGCAGGCTGATCTCCTAAAAGGATTAAAATACCACTATATTTTTTGGGCGTAGATTTTATGTGATTCACGCCACAAACTATGCTTGTACTTAAACCATCTTGGTAATTTGCATTGTATATAAAATGAATGTTTGCAGATGAAATTTCTCTTCGAATTAAACAGGCATTTGCACCTAAAACACAATATACATGGTTTCTGTTGATGGTTTTAGCCTTATTTAAAACAGTTTCTAACAAAAAATTATTACCAATTTTAACCAGTTGTTTTGGGCTTTTCATTCTAGATGATTGTCCGCCAGCCAATACCAAAATGGCAATATTTACCATGTTTTAAATATTTATTTTATTTGTTATTCTTCTCAGGGAAAAAGGTTCTTTTTTTCTAATAATAGCCAAAATTTCTGCAATAATTGAAACTGCTATTTCTTCTGGTGTTTGTGCGCCTATGTGCAAACCAGCAGGTGTATAAATACAGTCTAAAAACGTTTCTGTGGTTTCTGGTGCAAATTCTAAAAGCTCATTAAAAAGTTTCTCTCTTCTTTTTGGAGCGCCTAAAATACCAATGTATTTTGGTTTAAATTCCGATAATTTTACTAAGTATTTTAAATCTAAAACATAACTGTGATTCATAATAACAATTGCAGTATTGCTATCTATTTCAGTAAAATTTGCCATTTCTGGTGATGTACCAATTACTGCAGTTGCTCCTGGGAAATTGGCTAATTGTTTGCTTTCTTTTGCAGCTGTTATTACCTCTATTTGCCAACCTAAATTACTGGCTATATTGCATAATTTTACAGCATCATGCTCACCACCAATGATAATTAATTTAAAATTTGGCTTTAAGTTTTGAGTAAATTTTACTGTGTTTTCTTCATTTTTAATGGAGAAATTGTCTAAAAGCGCATATTTTTCTTGATTATTAAAAGTAAGTATAGAGCCAAAGTTGCCAAAAACTTCATCTGCTTTTGCATAATAACTGTCTATTTGTATGGGTAATCTATTAGCAGTTGACTCTAAAAAAGTACTTAAAAATTGTTCAGATATAATTATGGGTTCTATTAAGATATACAATATGCCTTCACAACCTAATCTATACCTGCCATCATAAGTAATAACTTTTGGTTTACTATCTTTAAAAACAGATGCACTTCTTTTTATGATTTCTTTTTCTACACAACCGCCAGAAACAGCGCCTACGCAAGCTAAATCTTTAGAAATTAGCATTCTTACTCCTGGTTTTCTGTAAGAAGAACCTTCTAAAAAAACTACAGTAGCCATAACATTTTTCAACCCTTTTTTTTGGTTGATGAATGCCTGATTGATAATTTCTTTAAGTTCGTGAATCATAGAATGTGCTACAATAAGGGCACTAAGATAAAACTTTATGTATTACTGTATGTAGGTAGAGCTGTTAGTTTTTATAGACAATTTTAGTTTGTCATAAAAATGATACTATTAAAAATTAAATTAACTCCGTGTCAATTAATATTTCACTTTGTAAGGTTTTGTGAACAGGGCATTTAGAGGCTATTTCTGTTAAACGTTTTCTTTGTGCATCGTCTAAATTACCAATTAACTTTAATTTTTTACTAAAATGATTGAAAAGTGTTGGTTTTTCAATTGCAATACCTAAATCAGCACTGTTTTTTCTAGAATAGGTAATATAAGTAAAAACCTCTTGTAAATCCCAGTTTTTACGTGCTGCATACATTTTTAAAGTCATACCTGTACAAGCAGCTAAACTAGCGCTTAAAAAGTCATAAGGCGAAGGCGCAAAATCATCGCCACCAATACTAGCAGGTTCATCTGCTAAAAAAGAGTGTTTTTTGGTTTGTATAGAGGTTGTAAAATTATCTTCTAAAACATTTAAATGTGCAACCAATTGTTCGCCCTTTGTAGATAGTATATTATTTTCTTCTGCAGGAAAATACTTATCTGCCCAAGTTCCAATTAGGTTTCCAACATAAATGCTATCTATTTTGTTAGATAATAAATGATCTGCATCATCTAAACTAATAAAACTTTTAGGGTGCATTGCGTTATGATAAATTTCATGTGCATTTTCTATTCCCACAACATTATCAAAAGGGGCGTGCATTACTAAAATTGGTTTTCTTAGGTCCTTTGTAATTTTTGGTAAATCTGTTTTGCTAAAATCATTCACAAAATCTTCATTAATTTTAAAAGGTCTACCACCAATTTTTACTTCAACTTCTCCTTTTTCTTTTACGTCTTCTATTGCGTGAGAAAATAAATGTGTAACATGATTTACAGTTGCAGGTGCACCAATTGTTGCTACTGCTTTAATGTTTTCTAATTTAGCAGCAGCAACAATTACAGCTGCACCGCCTAAAGAATGTCCAACTAATAAAACCGGACTTTTATAATTTTCGCTTAAAAAAGTATTTACAGCAATAAGGTCTTCTACATTTGCAGAGAAGTGACTTTCTGCAAATTCACCTTCACTTTTACCAAGTCCTGTAAAATCGAAACGTAAAACACCAAAACCATGATTAGATAAAGAACGACTAATATTTTTTACGGCATTAAAATTACTATTGCACGAAAAACAGTGTGCAAAAATGGCAAAATGGCTAGGATTTTCATTTGCAGGTAACTCTAAATATGCTTGTAAATTATGTCCTTTTTTATTTTTGATGTCTAGTTTGATTGTCTTCATACAGTTGATTTTTTAGATAGTCGAAATGAGATGTGAAACTTTACTTTTATCTACATGAAAAGCAAATTTTTCTATTAACAATTTTAGCTTTGGATTGATGTAGTTTTTACAAAATGGTTTTTTAGGATTAGATTGATAGTAATTTTGAAATACTACTGCTGAAGGTTTAAACTCATGAAAAGGTAATACTTGTGTGATAACTTTTTTGCTAAATGTAATTTGTAATTGATCTATAATCTTTTCACTAGCTCGTTTTTGCGAGTGGGAGAAATAATATACAGCAGATCTGTATTTTTTTCTCATAGAATGATTACTTGTACTTTTGTGGGTTAGTAAATGAATTTCAATTAACGTTTTTAAGTTAATTTTATCAGCGTCAAAAGATACAATTACAGCCTCTGAGAATGTTTTATTTTTTGCTATTGAAGCAACCCAACCTTGGTTAACTTCGCAAACACCTTTTAAGCTTTCAAAAACAGCTTCCGTACACCAATGGCAGCCACCACCAAAAGCAATTTTGGTTAATTCCACAGCAGTTTTTTTCTTTCTGCCCAATAGTTTTCTGGTAAAACTTTAAAAGACTTGAGCAGCGCAATTTCTTCTTCTGAAAGAAAAATATCAACCATTTTTAAATTTTGTTGCAATTGAGTTTTAGAACTTGCTCCACTTAAAACAACACTATTTGGTATAGTTTGCTTGCAAAATTGTAGTGCAATTGCATCTGCACCAACTTTGTGTTTTGCAGCTATTTTTTCTAATGCATTATATGCTTTTTGGTAATTTGGGTAATTTTTATTGAGTAAAACTCTACCATTTGCCAATGCTTCCTTAATTACGAGCTTTTTATTTTGCGCAATTAATTCATCAGAAATTTTTAATAAACTTTGCTCTAGAAAATTATAAGTTACCTGAAAAACATCAAATAAAGATTCGTTTTTTACCTTAACTTTTAATGCTTTTTTAATAACTTCTACTTGATTTGTGCCTGTTGTGGTTAAGCCAATTTTTAAGTTGAATTTTGTTTTTAAATCGCTTAAATAATTTAATACATCTGTATTTTCTAAAACGCCAGTTTCTAGAGTAGCAGAGTGTATTTGATACACTTTTAAATGTGGTAATAATTGTTTAGAAAATTGCCATTGCTCTTTTAATTTTGCTAAACTATGTTCTTTTACCTCGTGAATTTTTGCGTTTTTTTTAAAGTTTGCAGTATACGTATAACCCCATTTAGTGGCAATTTCAATATTGCTATCGTTTTTTGTTTGTAACCATTCTAGCAACAATTTTTCTGCCAAACCATAACCAGGAGCAGTATCAAAATAGCGTAGTCCTAAATTATAAGCTTCTTCTAAAACTTGAAAACTTTGTTTTCTGAAGATTTCTAAGTCAGAATTATCACAACTTTCTAAGCGTACATTAATATATTGAGGTCTTCCTAAGGCGGCTGTTCCTAATCCTAAATTCATGTGTTTTTTAATTTCAGACTTCACAGGTTTTAAAAACCTGTGTGGTCTTATTGATGGTTAATTAGATTGTGATATTATAATTTTCAGCGATTTTTCCACAAGGTGGAAATGACAGCATTGTTTTTAAGAACTACAAGAAAGCATGGAGCAACCTACTTTATTTCTTGCCCATTCTGGTCTCTTTGCAAACCATTTTTCATTTTCGGGTTGCTCTTCATATGGTTTTTTTAAGAGTTGAAATAAAGTATCAATTAAATCGTAATTACCCTTATCAGCATTATCAATTGCCAATTGTGCCATGTAATTTCTAAGTACGTATTTAGGATTTGCAGTATCCATTTTTTGTTTTCTTTCAGTATTGGAAATCGTTTCTAATAACAATCTTTCTTCATACTTTTTAAACCAAGAATTCCAACGTTTTTCTATCGGTTTAGAAATAGCAGTTAAATCATAAAACGCATCTTGCATTAGGGTTAAACCTAATTTAGCATTGGTAAAATTACTAAGATTTCTAAAGAAAATCGTCATGTCTGTTTCTACCAATTGTAAATCATCTTCCAATTGTTGAATGAGTTCTAAATCATTTTCATCATCTTTAAATAAACCAAGTTTCGTTTTCATCATTGCAAAAGATTTCTGCTGAAAATCAGTTTTATATTGCTCTAAAATTTCTTCTAAAGGTTTTGCATCTTCAATTAAAGGATACAAAGCATTGGCAAGTTGGTATAAATTCCAAAGCCCAATATTGGGCTGATTGCCATATCTGTAACGTTTATTTTGACGATCTGTGGTATTTGGTGTCCAACCAAAATCGAAACCTTCTAACCAACCATAAGGTCCATAATCTATGGTTAAACCAAGAATAGACATGTTATCTGTATTCATAACACCATGCACAAAACCAACACGTTGCCAATGAATTATCATATCTAAAGTACGAGTTGTTACTTCTTTAAAGAAGGATATATATGTGGTTTTAGAAGGAGCGCCTAAATGTTTAAAATGATGATTTATGGTATAATCTGTTAAGATTTTTAGATTTTTAAGATCGTTTCTAGCGGCAAAAATTTCAAAATTGCCAAAACGTAAAAACGATGGTGAAATTCTAGAAACTATAGCACCTTTTTCATAAGCAGGATTGCCATTGTACAATACATCTCGCAAAACTTCATCACCAGATAAACTTAAAGATAAAGAGCGTGTTGTTGGCACACCTAAATAAAACATGGCTTCCGCACATAAATATTCGCGAATAGAAGAGCGTAAAACAGCTAAACCGTCTGCAGTTCTAGAATAAGGTGTTTCGCCTGCGCCTTTTAGCTGTACTTTCCAATTTTTATTTTGATGGGCAACTTCAAACAAATTAATTGCTCTACCATCTCCTAATTGTCCTGCCCAATTGCCAAATTGATGACCAGCATAACACATGGCAAAAGGTTTTGTGTTGGGATATATTTCGTTGCCTGTAACAATGTTTTTAAAGAAATCGCTCTTTGTTTCTTCGATTGAAATTCCTAATTTTTCTGCCATTTCTGCAGAAACATGTAACACTTTTGGTGCTTGTGTTTGTTTTGGATTTGCAAAAGAATAGACTGCATTTTCTACCTGTCTTCTAGAATTTTCTAGATTCTTGTCAGCAGGTAAATTTTCTATAAATGTATTTTTAATGTTTAGTTTCATGTTTACTTGTATAACTTTTTTTGCAGTGCTTCTGTAGTAATACAAATATCATAACCTTTTTTAAGCAAACCTTTAATTAAAGCTTTGTCAGAGGTCCAGAGTTTATGTTTTTTATAGAAATGTAATGCAACAAATAAAAAATCATCAATATCAATATCATTGACTATTGAGATTGCTTTTTTTACATCTTTTTTAGGAATATCTATTCTGTTTATAATTGATACTCTATTTTTAAAGTTAGCTATTTCTAATAAAATTTCGCGTTTATTTTTATTGGAATGCTTAATGATTTTATCTAGGTGATTGTCTATTTCTTCAAATAAAAAATCAGGTACAAACAATTGGATATTACTTTTCGCATTTAATACTTCTGCAACTTTTCTATTTGGACTTATTAGTGCACTAAAAATGATGTTTGTGTCTGTGATTACAATCATCTATAAATATTCTTTTAAATATTTTTTAGTGATGTTTCTTTTAGCTGATTTTGAAAGTTCTTCAATAATTTCTTCTTTTGATTTTTCAATTTCCACAATTTCTACCCCTTTTTTACCAGATAAAAAGGTGTCTAACATGGCTAAAAAAACTTTGCCTGCTTTTGTACGTTCGTTAATATTTATGGTTATTGTCTTCATAATAACAAAGTTAACTAAATTTCTACTAATTTATCTGCATGCAATTGCCTTAATTTAGCTAATTTAGGTTCAATTACAAAAGAGCAATAGCCTTGCTGCGTGTTTTCTCTATAATAATTTTGATGTGCTGCTTCTGCCTCGTAAAATGTTGGTAATTCACTAAGTTCTGTTACAATAGCATCAGAAAAATGAGGTTGTAATTGTTTTAAAACTTCTTCTGAAATCAATTTCTGTGTTTCATTATGATAAAAAATTACAGAACGGTATTGTGTACCTCTGTCTGCACCTTGTCTGTTTAAAGTAGTTGGGTTATGCGTAGTCATAAAAATGACTAAAATGTCTTCAAAAGAAATAATATTTGCATCAAAAGTAATTTGTATTACTTCTGCATGCCCTGTTAAACCTGAGCAAATTTCTCTGTAAGTTGGTTTACCAGGAACATTGCCCCCTGCGTAACCAGAAACTACTTTTTCTACGCCTTTTACCTCTTGAAAGACTGCTTCTGTGCACCAGAAACATCCTCCGCCAACTGTTGCAATTTGTATATTTTTATTCATTATTATAATCTTCTTTGAAAGAAGTTTTTTTAGTTATTTTTTATTTAAAATCATCGATTCAGAGTTTATACAATAGCGTAAGCCACTTGGTTCTGGTCCATCAGGAAAAACATGTCCTAAATGAGCATCGCAAGTATTGCATAAAACTTCTACTCTTACCATACCAAAAGAAATGTCTTTGTGATATTTTATTGCATTTTCTTTAATAGGTTGGGTAAAACTTGGCCAACCAGAACTAGAATCGAATTTTATGGTAGAATCAAATAGAGGAGTATTGCAACAAACACAATTGTATTGCCCTTCATCATAAATAGAACAGAGTTCTCCAGAATGTGGTCTTTCTGTGCCTTTAAGCCTAGTAATTCTAAATTGTTCTGGCGTTAATAATGCTTTCCAATCTGTTTCTGATTTTTCTATTATTTTGTCTGGAGTAGGATTTCCCTTACTCGCAAAATGTATAACTTCTTTCCAAGTAATCATAGTATGGTTTTATCTTGATGTTGTCTTTTTTAGACGAAAAACGCTTTAAATGCTTTCAAAATTAGTTTTTTACATTCTTTTTGAAATCAATACCTAAATTTACGACAAATATGAAAATAAAGTAAACCGTTTTAATTGTTTATTTTTGTTAAAATTTACCCAATGAGCACAGTAGCTAAAGAAGTAGAATTATATGTTTTATCACTTTTAAGTGAGCAATTACACGCCAAGTATTTATACCATAATTTGGCGCATACGCAAAGAGTAGTGGAGCATACTTTAGAGATTGCTGCAAGTATGGAGTTATCAGAAGAAACTAAAGAAAATTTAGAAATTGCAGCTTGGTTTCATGATGTGGGTTACACTGTTAGTTGTGATAATCATGAAGAGGAAAGTGTGAAAATTGCAACAGTTTTTTTAAAGAATAAAAATTTTAGTGAAGTACGCATTAAGGTTGTAGCAGACCTGATTTTGGCTACCAAGCTAAATGTTTTGCCTAAAAATAGTTTAGAAGAAATTATTAAAGATGCAGATGCAGCGCATTTGGCAAAAAAGCAATACATAAATTTGGCTTCGCTTTTAAGAGAAGAATGGGATCTTTCTGAGGGTAAAAAATATACAAACGCTGAATGGTTGGCTATGAATTTGTCTTTTCTAACCAATAAGCATCGTTATTACACAGATTTTGCTTTAAAAAATTGGAGTAAAGGAAAAGAGAAAAATTTAGCAAGATTATTAAAAGCTAAAAAGAATTTAAAAAAGGAAAGTAAAAAATTAAAACAGAAAAAGGTAGCCTTAGATTTAAAGAAAAATAAAAGTTCTGTGCCAGAAAGAGGTGTGGAAACTATGTTTAGAGTGGCGCTTAAAAACCACATGACTTTAAGTAATATTGCAGATACCAAAGCCAATATTTTACTCTCTGTAAATGCAATTATTGTTTCTTTGGCACTGTCTAGTTTATTGCCAAAATTAGATAATCCGTCAAACTCTCATTTACTTATACCTACCATGATTTTTATATTTTTTACGGTAACTTCTATTATTTTATCTATAATTGCTACCAGGCCAAATGTAACCCAAGGGAAGTTTTCTAAAGAAGACGTAGCTAATAAAAAAGTAAATTTGTTATTTTTTGGTAATTTTCATCAAATGCAACTGAAAGATTTTGAATGGGGTATTTCAGAAATGATGACTGACAAAGACTATTTGTACGGTTCGCTTACCAAAGATTTGTATTTTTTAGGCTTGGTATTAAATAGAAAATATAAAATTTTAAGAATTACCTATGCTGTTTTTATGATTGGTATAATTGCTAGTGTAATTGCTTTTGGTGTTTCATTTAAATCGCAAGGTTTACCAATTTAAGCTTCAATTTCTTGTATTAAATCGTTTAAGGTAATTGCCTTTTTTTCGTCAAAGTCTTTCTGATAAATTACAGTTACACGTAATGCCTTTAAACCAGCAACACCTTGTAAATCCTCTAATTCTAAGAATTCAATTTTACCGAGTTGTTTTTTAGATTGTAAAAAATTAATGTACTTTATATACTCTAAAGCATCTTTATCTTGCGAATAAATGATAGCAATTTTACCGGGTTGTGTAACTCTTTCTGTTGTGCCTTTAACGTTGGCCTTATCAATTCGTTTCTTTATTATTTCATAACGAATATTGTAAGCACCATCCACATCAAATTGTTTTTCATCCATCCTAAATTTAATTGCCATAGGATTGCTTTGTACCAATATTAAAGAGGCAATTCTTAAAGGATGTTTTAAACTATCTTTTAAAGAAAATGCAATATTTTCCATTTCACAGATAGTTTGCAGCTGCCACAATCTTAAGTTATATAAATATAGCTCGTCAAAAGGTTTTTTATTAGCAATAGATTGGCCTATATATATATTAAACTCTACCCCATCTGTTTTGTAACGCTCAAAGTAATGAGGATACATTTCTTGCGCCTCTTTTTGTTTGGTATCTATATATTTTGCTAGTTTTTCATTAATTATAGTAACACTTTGCTCATATTCTTTACGTTTTTCATAGACTACTTGCAATTTGCTATCTAAACGTTGGGTGTATATAGTCACCTTTTTAGAAAGGTTTTTGTTGATGTTTTTTATATGCTTAAAAACTGGGTAAATTTCGCGTTGTAAAAAATCAAGAATAGTTATTTCATCACCTGCATTTAAACCGTTTTTAACCTCTTTTAAAAAGGTAGCAACCCTAAACATTAATTCGTTATATATAGGCAGTTTTTCTGTTTTACAGGCGTCTTTTAAAACACTTATAGCTAACGTTAATTGGGTTGTTAGATCTTCCTGAATAGCAATATTTCTTGCCAAAGAAGAACCTTTAATATCACTTTGCCCAAAAAGTGGATAAACATTATGAAATACAATTTCCTCTAAATTGGCATTTTCATTGGTTTGAGATTCTGCGTGAAATTTTTCTGCGGCTTCATAAAAGCGCCATTTTACAGAATTATGTATAGCTGTGTAGTTTTCTTGAATTGTAGCTTCTAAAACATTTTGCCTTTCTTCTGAAGTTCGTTTTACAGCAGCTTCAAATACAGGAATAATATCTTTTAGTTTGGTTATGTTTACAGAATTAAGATCATAAGCTGTTTGAGAAGCAATTTCTAAGAGCGCTAAATCTTTATTTGTATTTGCTTTTATTGGAATTAAAATAATACAGGCAATACCAGCGTTATGTAGGTTTTTATAAAAGCTATTGTAATTCGAACCTTTCCCATAAGCCTCAACATCTGCAATTACAAAGGTTTGCTGTTGTTTAAATACCTTTTCTAAGACGCTATTACAAAAATAGCCTGAGGAACAATCTATACTTTCTTCTGTACCTAAAATAATACTATTGGATCTATTTCCAATAGTTTCACAAAGCTTATGGTTGGTATTGTCAAAAATAGAATACCCAAGTTTTAAGTCTTTTAAACTATAAAAATCTCTTAAGTTGTTTTGTAGTTTAGAAATTAATTGATCTCCGTCTCCAAGTAAATTTGCTTTTATAGCAGAGAGCGTTTCTTCGGAAGTAACGTCAAATAAATTAATAATACCAAAGCCTTTAAAAATATAGCTATTTGGCGGGAATTTTTCTTTCCAAGCATTTATATCATCAAAATTATTAAGAAGGTTTTTAAAGTCTTCTTCTGTAATTTTGGGAGCATTTTTTGTGGGTGTAATTTCAGAGAAATCTGCATTAAAAGCAGCTCTGTAATACTTCATGGTTCCAGTTCTTTGGTCTGGAATATCAAAATAAAAAGGTCTTTTAATGTCTACAGTATACCCATAAACTCTGGCTAAAATAAAGGTACATGCTGTAATATACATGCCTTCGTCTTCAAAATTTCTAACCGAAAGCTCATAATCTTCTCCTGCATTATTTAATATATTTTGAAATCTTTGGGAAAACCGAAAAGAAGTAAAAGAAAATGGTATACTAGCTGCTTTAATTTCGTTTAATTGTAAAGCCTCTGGAAAAAGAGGATCTAAAATTAAATCTATTTTATCTTTATGTTTGTCTAATAAAGTATAATCAGAAAAACCATCTTTAAACTCAGGATTATCTTCAAACAATTTAATCATCTCATTAGCAGCAGTGTAGTAAGGGTGATTTTTTAAAACAGGGTTTGCATATTTTTTAAAAAGATTATAAACTTTATTAAAAGATATATTAAGATGTAAAGGCAACTCTCTGTTTGAAACACTTTTACTTACAAAACTTTTCATGGGAGACAATTTACAAAATACTAAGCTATTAGTCTTTTAAATAACACTAAGCTTACGTTAAAACTTATTTCTGCCTAAAATAAATGGTAATGGGTACACCAGAAAAATCGTAAATTTCTCTTAGTTTATTCTCTAAAAAACGTTTGTATGGGTCTCTTACATATTGTGGTAAATTACAGAAAAAAGCAAACTGCGGCGTTTGTGTTGGCAACTGCATACAGTATTTAATTTTTACAAATTTACCTTTTGTAGCTGGTGGTGGGTAGCTTTTTATCAAGTCTAACATGGCATCGTTTAGCTTGCTAGTTGGTATTTTCTTTTTTCTTTTTTCAAAAACTTCAACTGCAGTTTCTATAGCTTTAAACAAACGTTGTTTGGTTAATGCAGAAATAAAAACAATAGGCACATCTGTAAAAGGTTCTATTTGTTTTTTAACCATGGCTTCAAAATCACGCATTGTGTTGGTTTCTTTTTCAATTAAATCCCACTTATTAATCAAAACAACAACACCTTTTCTGTTTTTTTCTGCTAACCAAAAAATATTTTGATCCTGCCCTTCAAAACCTCTAGTAGCATCTACCACTAAAACAATTACATCTGAATATTCAATAGAACGCACTGCACGCATTACAGAATAAAACTCTAAATCTTCTTTAACCTTAGATTTTTTACGGATTCCTGCAGTATCAACTAAATTGAAATCGAAACCAAAACGATTGTATTTAGTATCAATAGAATCTCTTGTGGTACCAGCAATATTGGTAACTATGTTTCTATCTTCACCAATTAAAGCATTTATAAAAGAAGATTTTCCTGCGTTTGGTCTACCAACTACAGCAAATCTTGGTAATTCGTCTTTTTCTAAATCTACAGGTTCTGGTTCTGGCATTTTTATCACTAACGCGTCTAGTAAATCTCCTGTTCCACTTCCGTTTATTGAAGATATAGTATGGTAATCTCCCAAACCTAGGTTGTAAAACTCTACAGCATCTGCTTCTCGCATTGCATTGTCTACCTTATTAACCGTAACAAAAATTGGTTTTTTTACTTTTCTAAGTAATTTGGCAACTTCAGCATCCATAGGTGTTATACCTTCTTCAACATCTACCACAAACACAATAATATCTGCTTCTTCAATGGCTAAAGCTACTTGTTTTCTAATTTCTTCTTCAAAAATATCATCAGAACCAATAGCATAACCACCTGTATCTATCACAGAAAAATCTTTTCCATTCCAGTCAGATTTTCCATAATGTCTGTCTCTAGTAACACCACTTACAGAGTCTACAATTGCTTCTCTACGTTGTACTAATCTGTTAAAAAGTGTAGATTTACCAACATTTGGTCTTCCTACAATGGCAACAATACTATTCATTTGGTTGAAATTTTTTGCAAAGATACAATTAACTGAACGATAAATTATTGTAAATTGAAACACTTCTAAATTCCGTATTTATGAATGATGAAAAGCAACTTTTAATTGAAAAAAGAAATAGCGAATTGTTTTTAAGACCAAGATTTTCTATTGATTTACAAGAAGATCATCAACAATTATTAAATAGGTTTCAATCGGTTTTACAAAGCGGTGCAAATACTTTTCGAGGGAAGGTTGTTGATGGGCATGTTTTTATATCGGTTCCCAAAAATAAAGAACATTTTTGGTCTCCTCAATTGCATTTAGAATTTTTAGAAAAAGAAAATAATACAACAGAGTTAAAAGGGCTTTTTGGTCCTAAACCACAAGTTTGGACGCTTTTTATGTTCGTTCATTTTGCAGTTGCTATTGCTTTTCTTGGTTTCTGTGTGATGTTGTATTCTAAACTGTCTTTAAAAGAATCATTTGTTTTTCCTATAATTATGATGGTAGTTTTACCCTTAATTTGGTTTTTACTTTATTTTTTAGGAAAAATAGGGAAAGATACTGGTACCCCCCAAATGAAGCAATTGCACGAATTTATGATAGCTAATATTTAGGCTTTTTTAGAGAATGAGTAAGCGCGTTAGGGATTGAAATGGCATCCTTTTTGGCTTTTTTGCCAAAAAGATACAATGGAAAGCCCGTTAAAACCTGCCTACCGCAGGCAGGCGCCTTAAAAAAAATTACTTCTGATTGTAACCAAAACGTTTCAATTGGTTTTTATCACTTCGCCAATTTTTATTCACTTTAGCAAAAAGTTCTATAAATACTTTTTTCTCAAAGAATTTTTCTAAATCTTTTCTGGCCTCTGCGCCAACTCTTTTAATGGCCGTTCCTTTATGCCCAATAATAATGCCTTTTTGAGTGTCTCTTTCTACCATAATTACAGAGCGAATACTTACAATATTCTCTTCCTCTATAAATTCTTCGGTTTCTACTTCTACAGAATAAGGGATTTCTTTTTTGTAATGCATTAGAATTTTTTCTCTAATTTTTTCGTTTACAAAAAAGCGCTCGGGTTTATCTGTTAATTGGTCTTTAGGATAAAAAGCTGGTCCTTCTGGTAATAAAGCTTTTATTTTATCAAAAACTGCAGATACATTAAAGCCTTCTATCGCAGAAATTACAAAAACATCTGCATTGGGTACTTTGTTTTTCCAATATTCAATTTTTTCCTCAACTTGTTCTTGAGACGACTTGTCAATTTTATTTAATAAAAGAATAATAGGGATTTCACTATGAATTATTCGGTTGAAGAACGCCTCATTTTTTAATTCTTTTTCGCCAACTTCTACCATATAGATTAAAATATCGGCATCTTCAAAGGCAGATTTTACAAAATCCATCATAGAAGATTGCAACTCATAGGCTGGTTTTATAATTCCAGGTGTGTCAGAAAATACAATTTGATGATTTTCATCATTTACAATACCTAAAATACGATGTCTTGTGGTTTGCGCTTTTGGCGTAATAATGGATAGTTTTTCGCCTACCAAGGCATTCATTAAAGTTGATTTACCAACATTAGGATTACCAATAATATTTACAAAACCTGCTTTATGTGTCATGCTGCAAAGGTAGTGAGATTTTTAAGTAGATTAAGGTATAGTTGAACGAAAAATAAATGAAATAGCTTGTGATTTATATTTGATAGTAAAAATTAAAAATTAGTAAGCAAAGCCAATGATACATATAAAGTACAGCGAAAAGACAAAAGAAATAAGTTAAAGCATATTAAAAATATTTAGGAGATGGTAAACCTTTAACAAAACATATTTTAGCTATAAATTTTTATGAATGGTTAGACTTCATAAACAGTTATTTGTTTTTTAAATACTCTCTTGGTGTACAATTTTCATACTTCTTAAAAATAGAGAAGAAATTTGATCTAGAGTTAAAACCAGCTTTTTTTGCTACATAATCTAAATTATAGGTAAGCTTAGTTTCTTTTAATATTTTTTTAGCAAAATCCAATCTCACTTTATTCTTTATATCAATGTAACTTGTATTTTCTGATTTTAAATAGGCTCTAATTAAATAATCGGGATAATTAATTAAAGCAGCGAAGTCATTAAAATTATTTTTAGGATCAGTAAAAAATGAATGATTTTCTTGAATCTTTTCTAGTCTTAGTTTTATCCTTTTTTTATGATCATCTTTAATCATTGTTTGAGTTCTTGAATAAACATAAGGTGACTCTCCTAAATAAGATTTTCTCATTTTTTTATAACTTAAATAAAGCTCTGGAGATTTAATAAATTCAAAAATAAGCACAAATAATAAAACAAGATCTACAGCTATAATTACTTTAATTATTATTGAATTGTAAATGCCTTGAGACATAATTAAGAGCAAATGCAGAGAGTATAATAAAATTATAGCAATCATAATTTTTGTTACCCTTTTTAATTTTACAACCTTTTTGCATTTTTTTTCTTTTTTTAAAAGAAAAAAAGAAATTATAAAGTAGCTTAATAAATGAATAAATCGAATAGTATAATTAGTTTGAGAGCTAAAGAATATATTTACATTAATTCCTGCCTGTATTGCTGGATTTTGATAGATACTACCAACAATTTGCATTTTATCTGCCCAAGGACTCAAGGTATATTTAGATATCGCAATAATTTGAATGACAAACGGTATCAAGTGAAATAAGTGTTTCTTTTTAAACTCAAAACGATCATTTATAGCTATTTTAATAAAAAAATAAAAACTTGGCCCTGCCAATAGATATAGTGGTGTGCAATGGTTAAATAATATAGTTTTTAGTATGCTATATCCTGAAGAGTTAACTGATGTATGCGCTATGGCATATAACAGAAAAATACCTACCGAGGTGCTTAAAAGTCTAATTTTTAAATTTTTATATTTTCTCGAAAAAATATAAAGACACAAGAATAGTGCCAATATTAGAAATTCCATTAGTTACTGTATTGGGGGATTATAGGTTGCAAAAGTAGTACTTTTTTTTAAAAACAAGAGTACTGTTTATTAAAAAAAGTATTACTAGCTCATACAAACTAGTGCACACTGTTGTGTGGAATTGTTATTTTGCTTGTTAATTGTCTTTTAAGAAGAAAAATCGTTTTCGCAATGCTTCTATTAAAGTATGTTTTTTTAAAAAAAGAATTACAAAAATTTCAATTAGAAAAAAGCAATAGTGTTTGCAAGAAAAAGAAATGTTGTTAAGTAAAATGCAAAAATGTTTACAAATAAATCCAACAAACTGTAACATTATTTTAGGTAATCGAATTCCTATAAAACTAAAAAAATCGAACAAAATTTAATTATAACCCGGATTACTAAGAATATAATCACCATAGAAATAAATTATGATGGAAAAGCCATTTAGAAAAACAAAAAAAAATGTTGTAATAAAGAAATACATTTTTCAACTTGTTGTTGTTTTTTTACAGTTTACTACAAGCATTTCTTACGGTCAATGGAAAACAAAAACTAGTGGCGGCTCAAAGGGTTATCATAATGCTGTGAGTTACAAAGCTACTGGAGAAGTATACTCAATATTGCAAGATGTTGATAATGGAAATAAAGCAACTGTGCAAAAATCCAATGGTGTTTCATGGGATGTGGTCGGTTCTGCAGGTTTTTCAGATTTTCAAGTTTACAGTCCAAATATTGCAATAAACCAATCAAATGGTGATTTATATGCTACATATATAGAGTCTGTTTCAGGTGTTTACAAACTTTCTTGTAAAAAATTTAATGGCAGTAATTGGGTTGATGTAGGTTTGCCAGGATTTATAGTAACTGGTGGTCAAGGCAAACCAGGAATTACAATTGATAATTCGGGAAATCCTGTTATTGTAACGCCATGGGGTGGTAATTTTTCTTCTGGATTTTATGTTTATCAATTTGATGGAATAAGTTGGAATAATTTAACATTGAACCCGCCAAATGCAACCCCGGCCACAACTCCTTTAGATATTTTATATCAGCAAGGAGATAGAGGAGCCACAATACTTAATAATTATTTTCCATTAGTTAATTCTTCTGGGGATATAATTATAGCTGTCAGTTCTCCATACATAGGTAATGACGGAGTAATTGTAATGAAATATGCTTCGGGAAGCTGGACTCAAATGGGTAATAATTTACCAGGAGGAACAAGAGTTAGAAATCAGAGGGTAGTAAATGCTCCAAATGGAGATATATATGTTGCGTACTCTCAAGTTTCAAACTCTGAAAACATTTGTAAAGTTTTTGTACATAAATGGAATGGTTCAACTTGGGTTGATTTAACCAATTCCGGGACTAAGATTTTTAATAGTACGTATAATAATTTCAATAGCTTTTCATTTGATATTTCGTTTGATAGTGATAATACTCCTTTTGTTGTATATCAGAATACGGGAGTAGATTGGAGAGCTTACCTAAAAAAATATAACGCTTCAACATCCAATTGGGATTTATATAGAAGTGGCCAAGTAGGAGGTGTTTTTGTAGAAGCTGGAATGAGACTTTTTATTGATACTGCAAATAGTAACGTTCCAAGTTTTGTGGCAACAAGTTCAAGGTCTGAGCCTAGGTTATATATCCCTAATTATGAACCAATAATTTCATCTTTTAATCCAAGTGTAATTACTGCAGGTTCAACTATAAATATTTATGGCGGTAACTTTAGTAATGCATCTGCTGTTAAATTTAATAACGTAAATGCTGCCTCTATTGATGTAGTTTCTGATACATATTTAAAAGCAGTTGCACCTGCAAACACTACTGCTGGAAATTTAAGTGTAACAAATTCTTTTGGTAGCACCTTGTCTTCTAGTTCATATACAGTTCCGGTTTTACCACCAACAATTACTTCTTTCTCTCCAACGAGCGCAGAGGTAGGTGACACAGTAACGATAAATGGTACAGGTTTTGATGCCACTGCAGCAAATAATGTAGTTTATTTTGGAGGAATAAAGGCGGCTGTTACAAGTACTTCTGGAACTCAAATAGTTGTTACGGTTCCTCCAGGAGCAAATTATTCAACTATTTCAGTTTTAAATATTAGTTCTGGTTTGTATGCTAGTTCTTCTAATAAATTTATTGTTTCTAAAAGTGGAGATCAAGGAGAATTGGGCAGGAACTTCTTTGATAAATTTGATATCACATCTTCCACTAACCCTTCTTCCGTATCTTCTGCAGCATGGAATTCTGCCATTCACGTAGGTGTACCAAATGATTTTAATTTAGATGGTAAGATCGATTTTGCGAAAGTAGACAATTTGCAAGGAGCTGTTAAAATATTTAAGAATGATATTTCTACGACAGAATTTTCAGTATCCGATTTTACATCTTCTACATTTTCTGTTAATTCAGCTCCAATAAATATTGTATCTGCCGATTTAAACAATGACGGTAAACCAGACTTAATAACTACTCATAGCAATACAACAGTATCAATTTTAGTGAACAACTCGTCATTATCAACAATTTCATTTAATGCCTTACAAACAATTACCTTTAATAGCGCTTCTATTATTGAAATAGCTGACATTAATAATGATGGCAAGCTAGACGTAATGTCTTCAACTAGAGGTGGAAGCGTTTTAGATGTTTATTTAAATAATACTGTATCGGGTACAAACACCATATTGTTTGATTCTCCTATTTCAATAACAACAACCGCTGCAATTAATGATATTGAAGCGGCTGATTTAGATGGGGATGGTGATAAAGACATCTTATTACCAGGTACTTACAATGGTACTGGTATGGTAATCATAGATAATACTTCTATAAGTGGTAATTTTACATACAACATTATAAATATTCCAAATCTTTCTAAAACTGGTTTTTCAATTTCAACAGCAGATTTAAACCATGACAATAAACTAGACATAGTATTGGGAGTAACTAATGGAATTGTTATCTTCGAAAATGCTTATTCCTCAGGGTCATTAGCTGCTTCTCACTTTACAAACAACTTTTACTTCAATAGTGCGGGCTCCAATTATGTGTGGCAATCTGCTGTTTCTGATTTTGATGGTAATGGAACTTTAGATATTGTTACAGGAGATTTTAATGGAGGTTCTGCTATTAGAATAATTAAGAATGAGACATTAACTAGCGGTCCTATTTTAAGTACTAATTTTGATCAAACCTTATTTCTAACCTCTGCAGATTCTTATTCGGGTATATTTTCGGTTGATTTTAACAATGATGGTAAAGGAGATTATTTAGGTTTTTCTAGAAGTAAAATTCATATAGGTAGAAATATAATTGGTGACCCCCTTGATTTTTTTCCTCGATACTCATCTAGTTTAGATTTTCACGGAAGATGGTTTTTAGATCAAGGCGTTTGGGCTCAAGGAGGGTTTGGAGATGCTGCTTTTACATTTACTAACGCAACCTTTAATTTAAAAGGATTTCCTAGTGGTTATAGCATGAATAATCCAATAACCATTTCAGGAAAATTGAAATTTTATGATGGCAAATTTAATATAGGCGCTACCTTATACGTTCAAGGAGATATTTTAGATTTTTCTGCTTCAAACTATGTAAGTATGTCTTACATTGGCCCAACTCTTAAAAGAGATGTTCCATCTGGTCAAGTAGTAGAATTTCCTGTTGGCGAGACTACATTCAACCCCGTTAAAATAACTAATAACGGAAGCACTTTAGATTCGTATTCCGTTGCTGTTATAGACGATGTTGCTAATGATGGTAATAGTCCCTCTCGTTCCTTTTCAAGATCTAAAAACGCTTTACAAAAATTGTTTTTGATTTCTAAGACAAATACAAATAGTAGCGACTCATCAACGATAGAATTTAATTGGAATAGTGATGATTTAGTAACTGGAATTTTAACAAATCCGGCCTTATACTTTTTTGATACTACAACCTCATCTTGGGAGAAGATTACAACTGGAGTAGCTGTAAACGGAACAACGCTAACATTAACTAATTATACAGAACCATTAAATACTCAAAAATTTGCAATTGCAGATTCAGAATACGGATTTGCTACTCCAACTGTTAATATTACGGAGAATTTAAACAATTTCACAAAATGTATTAATAATCAAGCTTCTGTTCAATTTATTGAAATAGAGGGGATTGCCCTAGATAACGACTTGATTTTATATCCTCCTAGAGGTTTTGAAATATCAGAAAGTGAAAACTCTGGATATACTACTTCTTCTCTAACTCTTACGAGAACAAATGGTAATATATTCAATAAAAAAGTATACGTACGCTTATCTTATAATAGCTCGGGTAATTTTTCAGGAAATCTTAGATATAGAAGTTATCCTGTTGATAGGTCTGATATTTCACTTTCAGGTTCTATAAATGCCTCTCCTACAATAACGATGAGTTCTTCAATTAAAGAAGTGTTAGGTGCAACAAGTTTTAATATTCCTTTTACTTCGGTAACAAATTCCCCTGATGCCTATTCGGTTGTAACAGGTTCAAATGCAATGCCTAATTTTACAGCAATAACAGATGCAGCTTTTACGGGTAATTCAGGTAATTTAGCTGTAGCTATACCAGCTGGTTCTGCACCTGGTGCATATGACTTTAATGTAACTGTAAAAAACACATCTGGTTCATGTGAGAGCCAAGTTTACAATATAACTTTTACTATTAGTGATCCAGCACCAACAATTACTTCTTTTAGTCCAACTAGTGCAGAGGTCGGTGATACAGTTACAATTACCGGAACTCAATTTAGTAGTAATACAGATGAAAATATTGTAAGACTTAATGGTATGAAATGTACTGTGACTGAAGCAACTGCTACGCAGTTAAAAGTTACTATACCTTCAGGAACTGGTTATGGAAAATTACTAGTAACAAATATCGCTACAAATAAAAGCGTCCATTCAAATAATAAATTTTTAACTACAGCTTCTTATTCTAATGAGTTATTAACTTCTTCTTCATTTGGTGAAAATATTTTGTTAACAAATTCCTTTAGATCAACTAGTTATAATAAATCAAATTCACATTTGTTTGGTGACTTTAATGATGATGGGAAAATGGATATTGCTTATTATGAGAAAAATGGTACCCTTAATATTTATAAAAATATTTCAACGCCCGGTACATTGTCTTCATCTTCTTTTGTGAAAGAAAGTTTCAGTAAGGCAATATCAGGTTGGTATGATTCAAATGGTGCAATGTTAACAATGGACTTTAACAATGATGGAAAACTAGATTTTGCATTATCTAATGGCGGGCATAGTGACGGTATGGTTAATATTAATAATTCATCGCCTGCTTCGCTTGAATTTGATAATGGATATGATATTGCTCCATTAGGTTATAATGTAAATACCCTTGCAAGTTATGATGTTAACGGCGATGGGTTATTCGATTTAATTGGATTCTACAACAGTGGTTATTTTTTGTATAATTCAGTAAATACTTCTTCAGGAGACTCTTTTTCGATGGATAGTGGAAATGGATCTTCTTCAAATTATAATTCTAACGATAGAAATTATCCTCATTTACCACTTGCTACGGTTATTTTTGATGCTGACGGGGATGGTTTAGTTGATATGCTTTATGGAACTAATACTACTTTTTATGTTTATCATAATCAAACATCATTTGGATCAAATCAATTAAACTTTAATAGCGCAGCAGTTTCAATTCATACTTCAGCGGGAGACGTAAAAGGAATTGGTAGTGTAGATCTTAATCAAGATGGAAAATTAGATATTGTTTACTCAACATCATCAAATTTAAAAATTTATCTAAACACTTCAACAAACGGATCTCCATCATTTTCTATGCAAAACTCAATTGCAATGAATAATTCTTTAGATATTACTTTCGCAGATTTAGATGGTGATGGCAATGTTGATATTATTGCAAGTGATAATGATGGCGTAAAATTTATTAAAAACATAACAACCTCTTTATCTACATCCACTAACTTTGAATCACCTCTTATAATCAGTACTCTTGATGATTTAAATGATATTAATGTTTTAGATTTCGATAATGATGGAAAATTAGATATTATTGGTAATGATAATTATTCATTTTATTTAATTAGAAATAAAGTTGGTGAAATACCTGTTATTACTGTTACACAATCTTTGTCAGATTTTGAGACATGTGCAGGCAGAACTTCGTCTTCTCAAAGTTTTACGGTTGAAGGTTCAAATTTAACAAGTGATATAAGTATTTCTTCTAACGATAATTCTTATATAGAGTTTTCCTCGGATAACACAACATTTTCGAATTCTTTAACAATAAATCAATCTTCTGGTAGTATTGAAGAAACTACAGTTTATACTAGATTAAAAGCGAACGCTACAGCAGCAGCCTCTGCCTCTAAGACTATCACAATTTCTTCTACAGGTGCTACTTCAGAAACGTTTAATGTTACAAGAGCGGTGAACGCTAGCCCTTCAATTACTTTAGCAGCTATAGATAGCGGATTTTTAGGAGCTACTTCCTTTGCAATTCCTTACACTTCTGTTTCGAATGCTCCAGATTCCTATTCTTTAACCACGGGTACAAACGCATTAGAAAACTTTACAGAAATTGTAGATGAGGTTTTTACAGGTGCTTCTGGTAACCTCTCAATAACAATACCCTCTAATACAGTAGCAGGAACTTACGACTTTGTTTTAACTGTTAAGAACAGTAGTACTAGTTGTATTAGTGAAGTTTATAACTTAACATATACAGTAAAGCGCCCGGTGCCAACTATTACGCCTTTCACTACTACAAATGCAGTTGTAGGAGCTACGTTTACTTTAACAGGAACAGGTTTTGATTCTTCTATTTCTAATAATATTGTCTTAGTTAGTAAAACTAAAGCACAAATTCTTAGTGCTAGTAGTACAAGTATTCAATTTAAAATTCCAAAAGGAACAAAAGGAATAAACACTATTAGTGTAATTAATTTAACAAACAAACAACAAGTTGTTTCCTCAACTCAATTAGCAATAACCAATTCTTTAACAGATAGAACTCTTGGCTCTTCTACTTTCTCTGAACCAATTAATCTTAGTGGGGTAAATACTAATTATAACTCTTTTGCTCAACTTGGATATACAACTAATAGAGAAGCATTAGTTTATGCGGACTTAAATAACGATAGTAAGCCAGATCTTCTAGTAGGAGGTGAAGACGGAACACTTCATATCTTTATAAATTCTAATTCTACACCAGGTCAGATTTCAGCAAGTGATTTTTCAAATACAGCAATAAATGTTGGTAATAAAACAATTGCTTCGGTTGTAGTTGAAGATTTTAATAATGATGGTAAAATTGATTTTGCAGTGCAAAATAGCGATCAGAATATTTTCATCTATACAAATACTACCTCGGATGGTACGTCTACCTTTTCTTACGACAGCACTCCTTTAACGATTAGTTCAGGTGGTTTTGGTTTGATAGCTGGAGATATGAACGGTGACGGTTTGATTGATTTACTAACGCACAATGGTTTTTCTGGGCAAGTAAAAATATTTGAGAATTCTTCTCCTGGTACAGGTGTAATTTCTTTTAATACTTCAGCCGCACATACTTTCACTAAACGTATGGGGTCAAGAGAATTTCCGAAACTAGCAGATTTAAATAATGATGGTAAAGCCGACATTATTTTTGGTGGTGATTCTAGTCCACGTTTAGATATTTTTATGAACACGTATAGTTTAGGATATACTTTTAATGATTTAAATGTTGTTACTTTTAGTAATAGGGTTCGTAGTATTGATATAACAGATATAGATCGTGATGGAGATTTAGATGTAATTGCATCTCATGGAAGTAGTAGGCTTTCTGTATACAGCAATAATTCAGGTTCAATTGCGGCAACTTCATACACTGGGTCCTCTTTTTCAAGGACAGATTATTCTAGCAATAATTCCGATTCAGACTTTACAGTTGCCGATGATTTAAATGGAGATGGCTACCCTGACATTTTATCTGAGAATAGGCTTCATCAAAACGATGGTAATGGTGTTCTAAATAGTTTGGGGTACCTTTCTACTGTTCCAACTCCCAGTTATCCTACTGCGCCTATAACTATAGATATCGATTTAGATGGGAAACCAGATATAGTTGCAGGTGCTAATGGTACAGGAATAAATATTTATAGAAATACACTTTCAGATCCACCAACAATAAATGTAACATCTAGCTTAAACACATTTGAGTCTTGTGAAGGTATATCATCATCAGTTCAATCTTTTACAATTTCTGGTAACTTATTGACTACTGATATTACAATAAATGCACCTAGTAATTATGAAATATCTACTTCAAGTTCATCTAATTTTTCTGCTAATCTTACACTAGCTCAGTCAAATTCAGTAGTTTCTCCTAAAATTATTTACGTAAGGCTTAAAGATTCTACCACTGGAAATTTGTCACAGAATATTTCAATTTCATCTACGGGAGCAACTACAAAAACTATAGCTGTTTCTGCAACAGTAAATGCAATACCATCCTTACCGATTGTATCTAACGTTTCTTACTGTGTAAACGAAACTGCAATTTCATTAACTGCTTCGGCTACATCTGGAAACACGTTGAATTGGTATTCAGCTGCTACAGGAGGAACAGCTAGTACTACAGCGCCTATTCCAGTTACAACTGCAGCAGGTACAACAATTTACTATGTTTCTCAACAAAGTAATGTAACAACTTGTGAGAGTGATAGAGTTCCAATTGAGGTAACAGTAGTATCTCTTCCTACAGTGTCTGATTTTACGTATTGTGATGGGGATGTAGCTAGTCCATTAGAAGCAATTGAATCAGTAGGTTATACATTACAGTGGTATACCACTGCTACAGGAGGCACAGCAAGTACAACAGCACCAACTCCAAATATATCTACAGTTGGTACAACTCGATACTATGTAAGTCAAAAAAATGATGTTACAGGTTGTGAAACTCCTAGAGCATCCATTGTTGTAAAAGTTAATAATTTACCAACGGTTCCAGCTGTAAGTGATGTTTCTTATTGTGAAGGAGAAACAGCGAGTGCTTTAACAGCAACAGCTTTATCTGGCCATACATTACAATGGTATACAGCTGAAACAGGTGGAATACCTAGTACAACAGCGCCAATTCCTGATTCTTCAACAGCAGGCACTACTACTTATTATGTAAGTCAAAAAGAAGAGTCAGAATTAATTGAAATAAAGAATTCTAGAGGTTCATTAGCAACAAGTGATTATATTTCTTCGAGTGGTAGTGTTGGTCAAACGTTTACAGTTTCCGATAACTTTACATTAAAGCAACTTGTTGTTAGAAACTATACTTTTTCAGGTTCAGTTAACATTACTGCTAAGATTTATGATTCTCCATCTAAGACAACTCTTTTAGGACAAGGAGATTCAGATTATCTTGAGTCCGGAGGTACAGCAAATTCACCTGTTTTTACATTTAGTAATTCTAATATTTTATTAACTGCAGGATCTGAATACTATTTTGAACTTACAAAAACAGGTTCAGGAAGTTTAAGATTTTATAAAGGTAGTGCTATTTCAGGAAATCGTTATTTGAACGGAGTTCTTAAGTCAGATGATATGTATTTTGAATTATCTGGAGATTCATCTTCAAATCCTTGTGAGAGTCCAAGAGCAGCGATAGTTGTAACAGTTAACAATATACCAACAGCGCCGGTTGTGAGTGACGTTTCTTATTGTGCAGGGGATACTGCTTCAGCATTAGATGCAACAGCATTAGCAGGCCATTCATTAAATTGGTATACAACTGCAACAGGTGGAACTGCAAGTACAACAGCTCCAACCCCAGCTATTTCGTTAGCAGGAACAACAACCTATTATGTTTCTCAGATGAATGATACTACAGGATGTGAGAGTAATAGAGCTACAATAGATGTTACTGTTAAACCTACACCAGTTATTTCTGGTGACACTTCAGTTGCAGCTGGTGAATTCGTAACATTTTCAGCAACCACAACCCCTGCAACTTCAAATGCATGGGTTTCTTCTAGTCCAACAAACGCGACTGTTGATGCAAATGGTGAAGTTAGTGGTTTGGTTCCAGGAAACACAGTTATTACGTATACGAATATAAACGGTTGTAGTGTAGATTATCCAATTACAGTTACTGTTGGTAATACTCAAGAGCCATTACTAACATTACCAGCTACAGATACAACAGGTGCTACTACATTACAAGTAGCTTATACTTTACCAGAAGCACCATTAAGTGGTTCTGTATCATTAACCTTCTCCCCAACAGACGGAAGTATGGCTACAGTTTGGACTATGACAGATGCTACTTCAGCTACATTTAATTATGAAGTTGGGTCAGACCCAACAACAATTACAAATGTAACTTCGGGTGCAGCGCTTTCATTTACAGTCTATAATGTAACAATAAGCTATCAAGATGTATTTAGTAACCCTATAGCTTCTGCTACAAATACAAATATTCAAACACTAGCTCCACCAGCTATTACTTCAAGTCAATCTGATTACAATGGTGTAATTAATGTTGCCTTAACCACAATTAGTACTACAAATTCTGGAGGTACAATTGTCTCATATGCTATTTCACCAAGCTTACCTTCTGGTTTAAGTTTTAGTTCTACAACAGGTGTTATTACAGGTACTCCAACAGTTGCTTTAGCGCAAACCCAGTTTACTATAACAGCTACGAATGCAGCAGGATCAGGTACTGTTAATTTTAATTTATTCATAGATATTGATACGGATAATGACGGTGAAGGTGACTTAACAGACGATGACATTGATGGCGATGGTATTCCAAACGATGAAGATGCCGATGTTGATGGTGATGGAACCAACGACAATGGAGAAGATACCGATGGCGA
>NZ_CANNFH010000006.1 GCF_947503875.1 uncultured Polaribacter sp.
TTTATGTGGGAGAGTAGGTCGCCGCCTTTCTTAAACTAAAGTCTCAATTCTTATGAATTGAGACTTTTTTTTTACACTAAAGCTAAATAAAAATTACAAAAACCTACATAAAACTAGAAAATACCATAATTTAAAGTACAATGAATAATTTAAATTTTCTAAGTTAAATTGTTTTGAGATTTTTTACGTTTCATACGATTTTTTTCAAATTTGAACTGACACTTTTCAAAAATAAAATTGATTTAAAGCTTATTTTAAATAAGATATATTCATTTATTTTATAATATTGAACTATTTTTACGTTATTATAATAGATGTAGTTTTAGGCATTTTTATGAAGCACTTACTATTTATACTTTTTATTTTTTGCTCTTTTTTTGGGTATTCTCAAGTTGGTGGGCAGTCTGTTTACCAGTTTTTGAATGTTCCTACATCTGCCAGACAAATTGCATTAGGTGGAGATATTTTTAATACAACAAATGATATTAATCAGCCTATTTGGAATCCTGCTACAGTTGATAACAGCTTAGACCGTAAAATTGGTGTTAATTATTCTAACTATTTGGCTGATATAAACATAGGTTCTTTGGCTTATGCAACTGAACTTTCTAGAAGATTTGGTACTATTTATGCAAACATTACTTATTTGGATTATGGTAACCTCATAGGAGCAGATGAAGACGGTAACGAAACAGGAGATTTTGGAGCAAAGGACATTGCTGTTGCAATTGGCTACGGATATAATGTGCCAAATACTAATTTTTATTTTGGTACGAATATTAAATTTATTTCTTCTAATATTAATACGTTTAGTTCTTTTGGATTGGCTTTAGATTTAGCACTAATGTATAGAAGTGAATACAAACCATACACTTTTACATTGGTTGCAAGAAATATAGGTACACAATTGCGATCTTTTAATGGAGTTATTGAAAAATTACCTTTAGAAATTGCTTTAGGAGGGAGTTATCAATTGGAATATGTGCCTTTAAAATGGTATGCTACAATTGATAATTTACAGCAATGGGATATTTCTGTTGCTAATCCCTCTGATCAAATAATTGATTTAGAAGGTAATATTACAGAAGGAGAAGTTGGTTTTCTAGGAAATGCAATAAGACATTTTGTTATTGGTGCAGAGTTATTTCCGGAAAGTTTAATAAATTTAAGGTTAGGATACAATTTTAGGAGAGCTGCTGAATTAAAATTACAAAATGCACGAAGCTTTAGTGGTATTTCTTTTGGTTTTGGTATTAAAATGAACCGTTTTAAGTTTAATTTTGCAAATTCTAGATTTCATTCTGCTACTAATGTGAGTACATTTAGTTTAGAAATAGATTTAGATAGTAAGAGATTTTGATTATGGAGAATATAACTATTGCTATTGATGGATTTTCATCTACAGGAAAGAGTACAATAGCAAAATTAATTGCAAAAAAGTATAATTATGTATATGTAGACACTGGTGCTATGTATAGAGCTGTTACTTTATTTGCAATGCAAAATAATTTGGTAACTATTGATTTTCTTAAAAAGGAAGATTTAGTTAAACAGCTTGAAAACATTTCTTTGGAATTTATATTTAATAGTGATTTAGGTTATGCTGAAATGTTTTTGAATGGAGAAAATGTGGAAAAAGAAATAAGAACGTTAGCAGTATCTAAATTGGTTAGCAAAGTGGCCACCATTTCTGAAGTTCGAAAGAAATTAGTTTTAGAACAACAGAGATTTGGAGAAAAAGGTGGTGTTGTAATGGATGGAAGAGATATTGGAACTGTAGTTTTTCCGAATGCAGAATTAAAATTATTTATGACGGCTTCTGCGGATAAAAGAGCAACAAGGCGTTACAAAGAATTACTTGATAGAGGTGATAAGGTTTCTTTTGATGATATTTTATTTAATGTTCAAGAGCGTGATAGAATTGACTCTACAAGAGAAGATTCACCATTATTAAAGGCTGAGGATGCAATTGAATTTGATAATTCTGATATGGGTATTGCTGAGCAATTTGAAAGAATGTGTAGCTTGGTAGATCAAAAGATAGCTCAAAACTAATTGTTTGCAAGCGAGTCTAGCCGCGATTGAAACGGCATCCTTTTTATTACTTATTTTAACTCAGTATCGTTTTTTAAAAGTTATTTGTTAATATTATTTTAGTAGATTTATAATTTCAGCAATAATAAAAAGATATAGTGTAAAGCGTGAAATAGCTTCAAAAAAAATAAATTCTTGTTTTTACTAAAATTGCAACACTAAGGGATATTTAAATACTTATGCGTTTGTAAAGAAATTTTCCATTTTGGGTTTTTCATCACATAATCTACAATTTCTTCGGTCATTTTTTCTTTTTTAGACCATTCTGGTTGTAAAAAAAGTTGGCATTTTTCTGATACTTTAGCAGCTTGTTCTTCTGCAAAGTCAAAATCTGATTTGTTATGAATAATCATTTTTAGCTCATCTGCTTCTGGATAAACTTCGGCCAAAGGCAATTTTGTTTTCTTTGGTGAAAGACAAAACCAATCCCATTTTCCAGAAAAAGAATATGCGCCAGAGGTTTCTATATGAGTTTTTATATTATTTTTTTGTAGATTTTCTGTAATGTAATCCATAGACCACATTAAGGGTTCACCACCTGTAATAACTACTGTATTTGCATGTTTTTTAACGTTGTTTATAATGGTGTCTGCTAAAGTTGGTGGGTGCAAATCGGCATTCCAACTTTCTTTAACATCGCACCAATGGCAACCCACATCACAACCTCCAACACGTATAAAGTAAGCGGCAGTTCCTGTATGAGAACCTTCACCTTGTATGGTGTAAAACTCTTCCATTAGAGGTAGCATAATACCTTTATCTACTAAATCTTGTGTTTTTTTATCCATGTTTTACTTTTTGGCAGCAATTACTTCAATTTCAATTTTAGCATTGCCTACTAAATCGGCTGCAAATGTAGTTCTTGCAGGTAAATTATCAGTAAAAAAAGTACGATAAATTTTGTTCATTTTAGAGAAATCATCAATATTAGAAAGTATAACTGTGCATTTTACCACATTATTTAGTGTTAAATTATGTTGTTTTAAAACAGCTTTAATATTTTCTAATGCTTGTTTGGTTTCAGCTGCAGTGCCACCAGTAACTAATTTACCAGTTTTATGGTTTTTGCCAATTTGACCAGTTAAAAAGAATACATTATCTACTTGTACAGCATCTGAAAAAGGTAGATTTTGTCTACTTTTTTCGTGCGATTTGTAAAAATTAACGGTAGATTTAGCTTCTTGCTTGCAGGCAAAACTGATTACTATTAAAAATAGAAAGCATAAATTTTGTAGTTTTCTCATAATATTCTGATTATCAAATGCAAATATAAATACTATTACAGTAAATAAAATACTTGTAAGTAGTTAAAAATCAAATGATTTTTGTAAATTTGCACTCCTTTTTACGAGAACAGATTTGTAGAAGGAGCAAAAAAACAATTATTTATAAAAACATCTCTTTGCGTTTTAATCGTTAAAAATCTGTAAAACAATAAGATACAAAATTAATTTAGACACATGTCTGAAGAAACAAAAAACACTGAAGAGCAAGTAGCTGCTACTGAAGTACAAGAAACAGCAACTCCTGCTGTAGATCCAAAACAATTTTTAGCAGATTTCAATTGGCACAGATACGAAGAAGGTATTGATGAAGTTGATGAGCAAAAATTAGTTGAGTTTGAAAAAGCTTTAGAAGGAACTGTAGGGTTTGTAAACGAGCGTGATGTAATTGAAGGAACTGTAATTAGAATTACAGATAGAGATGCAATTATAGACATTAACTCAAAATCTGAAGGAGTTATTTCTTTAAACGAATTCCGTTACAACCAAGGTTTAGCAGAAGGAGACAAAGTAGAAGTATTGGTTGACAAGAGAGAAGATTCTTCTGGTCAGTTAGTATTATCTCACAAAAAAGCAAGAGTAATTAAAGCTTGGGAAAGAGTTAACAATGCACATGAAACTGGAGAAGTAGTTAATGGGTTTGTTAAGTGCAGAACAAGAGGTGGTATGATTGTAGATGTTTTTGGAATTGAAGCATTTTTACCAGGATCTCAAATTGATGTGAAGCCAATTAGAGATTACGATCAGTATGTAGAAAAAACAATGGAATTTAAGGTTGTAAAAATAAACCACGAATTTAAAAACGTTGTAGTTTCTCATAAAGCGCTTATTGAAGCAGATATTGAATTACAGAAAAAAGAAATCATTGGCCAATTAGAAAAAGGACAAGTATTAGAAGGTATTGTTAAAAATATTACTTCTTATGGTGTGTTTGTAGATTTAGGTGGTGTAGATGGTTTAGTACATATTACAGATTTATCTTGGTCTAGAATTAATCATCCTAATGAGGTTGTAGAATTAGACCAGAAATTAAACGTTGTAATTTTAGATTTTGATGATAACAAATCTAGAATACAGTTAGGTTTAAAACAATTATCTGCACATCCTTGGGAAGCTTTAGACAACGAATTAAAAGTTGGCGATAAAGTTACTGGAGAAGTAGTAGTAATTGCAGATTATGGTGCATTTGTAGAAGTAGAACAAGGAGTAGAAGGGTTAATTCACGTTTCTGAAATGTCTTGGTCTACACACTTACGTTCTGCACAAGACTTTGTAAAAGTTGGCGATAAAGTAGAGGCGCAAGTATTAACTTTAGACAGAGAAGACCGTAAAATGTCTCTTGGTATGAAGCAATTACACCCAGATCCTTGGACAGATATTACAACTAAATACCCAATTGCATCTACACACACAGGTACTGTAAGAAATTACACAAACTTTGGTGTTTTTGTAGAGTTAGAAGAAGGTATAGACGGTTTAGTATACATTTCAGACCTTTCTTGGACTAAGAAAATTAAGCACCCATCAGACTTTGTAACTGTTGGCGATAAATTAGAAGTACAAGTATTAGAATTAGATGTAGAGAACAGAAAATTAAACTTAGGTCATAAGCAAACTCAAGACAATCCTTGGGATTTACATGAAGCTACGTTTGCAATAGGTTCTACACACACTGGTACTATTAAAGACAAGAATGATAAAGGAGCTGTTGTAACACTTTCTGATGGAGTAGAAGGTTTTGCACCAACACGTTTCTTAGAAAAAGAAGACGGTTCTAAGTTAGCTAAAGGAGATACTGTAGAATTTATTGTTACAGAATTTTCTAAAGAATACAGAAGAGTTGTAGTTTCTCATACTTCTATCTTTAGAGAAGAAGAAAAGAGAAATATTAAAGCTGCTGCTAAGAAATCTGCAGATGTAGAAAAAACTACATTAGGAGATATTGGTGGTTTAGCTGCCTTAAAAAAGAAAATGGAAGAAGGTAAATAATTCCTTATTTTTCTTAATATATTTTAAAACCCGATACATTTTTGTATCGGGTTTTTCTTTGTGCTGAACTCGTTTCAGCATCTCTAAATCAAGTAGAAACTATTGTTTTAAATTTTCTATATTCTTAGAGTGATTTTAATTTTTTTAGCAACTAATTTGGGCGTTACCACACAGAAAAAGTGTGGTCGGGCTTTACGCACTCGCTTTGTCCTTGCAGTCCAAGAGCTCAAACAAACGCTTCAATCCCTAACGCGCGTATTTGCCAACAAATAGCTATTATTCCCAATAAATCATAATTAAATTATATTTTGTAAAAAGTTATATTCAGTAAGTATTTTATAATTAAATAATATCTAGGTTTAAAATTTGATTAATTTGTGTAAAGGTTACGTGATATTTTTTTAGTACATTTAATTGTCTTTAAGTACAAACTGATCACTATTAGTTAAAAATTGCTAGCAAAAACAATATTTTAAAAATTGCCTACATTATTTTAAAACTTACAGAAAAAAATGTGTTATTGAATTATGAATTAAAAATCTAAATATGAAAAATAAATATATTATCAGTCTATTAGTATTATTTTCTCTGGTGATATTCATTCGCTGTGAATCAAATAATAAACAAATTCCCACAAACTTAGAAATGGGAGCCTTAGATTTATCAGATTTAAAACTAAATATTAATTTTGGTTTTGGAGAAGAAAAACTTCTTGAAAAACAGAATTTCAAACGTTTTATCGATAGTAATTTTGATGAGATTGCGAAGATGGATAAAGATTTAATATTCTTATTTAAAATTAAGAATGGTAAAACTTTTTATTCTATAAATAATATGGAATCTTTGATAAAGATTGCCAGTAAAGAAAAGGGTATAGCTTTACAAAAAGTACATTCATCAGGATTTTATAATGAAACAGCAACCTGTACTACTTGTAGTGGAAAAAGTTGTATTGAAAAAGCCTTAGTAGATACAGCTGGTGATGAAAAGGAACAAGTGTTTTTTGCCATGACTCCTAGAAAAGTTGGTTTTGTTCAAAAAGGTGTTAGAGTTTGTTATGCCTCAAATATCAATGCTATAGTAGATGCATTAGATTAGAAGCTCGATAACTTTTCTTAATATAAAATACTTATAGACTTTAATGTTTATGAGTTTTTTTATGTATTCTATTTTAACCATTTTTACTTCTCATTTAATAGAATTATCTTTGTTAGAATCAATCGAAAAAAGATAATATTTAATGACATTAATAAAATCAATATCAGGAATTAGAGGAACCATAGGTGGTAAAACTGCCGATAATTTAACACCAATAGATGCCGTTAAATTTGCATCGGCTTATGGTGCTTTTATCAAGAGTAGAAATCCAAATAAAGATCGCATTACAGTTGTTATTGGAAGAGACGCCCGTATTTCTGGTAAAATGATTTCTAGTTTAGTTGCCAATACATTAGTTGGTTTGGGTATTAATGTGATAGATTTAGGTTTATCAACCACACCAACTGTAGAAGTTGCTGTTCCTTTAGAAAAAGCAGACGGAGGTATTATTTTAACAGCATCACACAATCCAAAACAGTGGAATGCCTTAAAACTACTAAACGAAAAAGGAGAATTTTTAAACGGAGCAGAAGGAGAACAAATATTAGCATTAGCAGAAAACGAAGATTTTGAGTTTGCAGACGTAGACGATTTAGGAACGTATACCAAAGACAATACTTATTTGCAAAAACATATAGATGAAGTTCTAAATTTAGAATTAGTAGATGTTGAAGCCATTAAAAAAGCCAACTTTAAAGTGGTTGTAGATGGCGTAAATTCTACAGGAGGTATTTTTATACCTGCCTTGTTAAAAGAATTAAATGTAGAATGTATAGAGTTGTATTGTACTCCAAATGGACAATTTCCTCATAATCCAGAGCCATTAAAAGAACATTTAACAGATATTTCTGAATTGGTTGTAAAAGAAAAAGCAGATTTTGGTATTGTTGTAGATCCAGATGTAGATAGATTGGCTTTAATATCTGAAGACGGTTCTATGTTTGGCGAAGAATATACTTTAGTTGCTTGTGCAGATTATGTTTTAGGTAGATTAGGTGGTGGAAATACTGTTTCTAATTTATCATCTTCAAGAGCATTAAGAGATGTAACCGAAAAACATGGTGGAACATATACAGCATCTGCAGTAGGTGAAGTAAACGTAGTAATTAAAATGAAAGAAACCAATACTGTTATTGGTGGAGAAGGAAATGGAGGTATTATTTACCCAGCTTCTCACTATGGACGAGATTCTTTGGTGGGTGTTGCTTTGTTTTTATCGCATTTAGCGCATAAAAAAGTATCTTGTAAAACACTTAGAGATAGTTACCCAAGTTACTTTATGAGTAAAGAGAAAATGAAATTGACTCCAGAAATTAACGTTGATGCAGTTTTAGAAACTATGGCAAATAAATATGCAACTGAGAATGTAAATACAATTGACGGTGTAAAAATAGATTTTGCAGAGGAATGGATTCACCTAAGAAAATCGAATACAGAACCGATTATTAGAATTTATACAGAAGCAAAATCTCAAGAAAAAGCAGATGCGTTGGCAGAACGTTTTATAAAAGAAATTAAAGCCATAATTTAAACAATATGTGATGAATTTAGAGCAGTATTTTAGTCAGTTTAGAAAAAATATAGTAGGTATAGACCAAACTTTTGTTTCTCCTTATGGAGAACAAAAGTTAGTTTACGCAGATTGGACTGCAAGTGGACGTTTATATAGACCTATAGAAGATAAATTACTGCATAAATTTGGGCCTTTTGTTGCCAACACACATACAGAAACTTCTACTTCTGGTGCTGCTATGACTTTAGCGTATCATGAAGCTAGAAAAATTATAAAACGTCATGTAAATGCAAATGATAATGATGTTTTAATAACATCTGGTTCTGGTATGACAGGAGTTGTCAATAAATTTCAAAGAATTTTAGGTTTAAAAGTTTCAGAAAACTTAAAAAATCATACTACTATTCCAGAAGATATTAAACCTATTGTTTTTATATCGCATATGGAACATCATTCTAACCAAACATCTTGGCTAGAAACTATTGCAGATGTTGTAGTTGTGCCTTGTAATGAAGAAGGTTTAATTTGTTTGCAAATTTTTGAGGATTGCATAAAAGAACATCAACATAGAAAAATAAAAATAGTTTCTATTACCTCTTGCTCTAATGTAACCGGTATAAAAACACCTTATCATAAAGTAGCCAAATTAATACATAGCTATAATGGTTTATGTTTTGTAGATTTTGCTTGTTGTGCGCCATATGTTCATATAAACATGCATCCAGAAAATGAAGATGAACGCTTAGATGCTATCTTTTTTTCACCGCATAAATTTTTGGGTGGTCCTGGAAGCTCAGGAGTTTTAATTTTTAATAAAAGTTTATATAAAAATACGGTGCCAGATAATCCTGGTGGTGGTACTGTAAGTTATACAAATCCTTGGGGACAACATGATTATTTTGATGATGTAGAAACTAGGGAAGATGGAGGTACACCAGCTTTTTTACAAACGATAAAGATTGCTTTAGCAGTGCAAGTAAAAGAGCAAATGGGCACAGTACATATTAAAAATAGAGAAAACGAAATTAATAAAGTTGTTTTTAAAACCTTAGAAAGTTTAAAAGGTGTGCAAATTTTAGCTCCAAATTCTACCAATAGACTTTCTATTTTTTCTTTTTACTTTGAAAAATATCACTTTAATCTGGTAGTAAAACTTTTAAATGATCGTTTTGGAATACAAACTAGAGGTGGCTGCTCTTGTGCTGGTACTTATGGTCATTTTTTACTCAATGTAAATCAAGAAACCTCAAACAAAATTAAAGACCAAATTTTACAAGGTTGTACTACAGAAAAACCAGGTTGGGTACGTTTGTCTTTGCATCCTACAATTACCACAGCAGAGTTAAGTTTTATATGCAATGCTCTTAAAGAATTATCAGAAAATATAGCAGATTGGTCTAAAGACTATAAATATGATGCTATTAAAAATGATTTTGTGCATAAAACTGTAAAACCCTTAGAAAAAGATTTAGTTACTTCTTGGTTTGCGGTTTAATTTTTTGCCACTCTGCAAATCTATCTTTATGCTTAAATCTCTTATGAGACCAAAGGTAAAATTCGGGTTGTGCAAGTATGTTTTTCTCTGTAATTTTTAAATACTTTTCAGTGATTTCGTAGTCTTTATAGTCTTTTGGTGTTTCTGTAATTAACTCAAAATCAATTTCATAATAGCCTCTTTTTACTTTTTTTGCTACATAATTAATTACTACAAAATCAAATTTTTTGGCTAACATTTCTGCGCCAGTGTGTATGGGTACTTTTACGTTTAAAAAATTACTCCAATAAAATGTTTTGTGTAATTGTGGCGATTGATCGCTTAACAAGATATAAGCAGCAGTTATTTTGTTTATTTTATTTTTAGTAATGTTTTTAACAGTTTGTGAGGTTTTATAACCATCTATACCAAACCTTTTTCTGCTTTTTTTAATAGCTTTTTCGTAGTATTTATTTGCAATTCTTGTATAAGCACCTAAAATAGTAGTTTCTAATGCTAAAGGCATGCTTGTAGACCATTCCCAATTTGCCTGGTGTGCACCAACTATAATTATACTTTTACCTTGTTTACCATATTTATCTACTAATTCTGGGTTATTAAATTTGTATCTGGCTCTAATTTGTTTTTCAGAAATAGAAAAATACTTAACGCTTTCTACAATTAAATCGGTAAAATGTTTAAAGAATTTTTTTCTAATATTTATTAATTCTGAATCTGATTTTTCGGGAAATGCCAATTTTAGATTATCTAAAACCACTTGTTTTCTATAACCAAAAACATGATAGATTAAAAAGTAAAAACCATCTGAAATTACATATAATAATGATAAAGGTAACCTTGAAAGCAACCATATTAAAGGGTAAGTAAAGGCAAAAGCTAAAAATTGCATAATGTATTTTGTGTTTTGCAAATATCGTATATAAATTTAAATTGTTCGCTTTTTTACCACTAGGTTTTTAGTATGTTTGTAATATGATAGGCACTATAAATCAAGCAGTTTTAATAATAATTGTGGCCAATGTTCTGGTTTCAATGAAAGGTTTTAAAGATTATCCTTTTTTAAACAAGTACAAATTTCAGGTAAGTAGTATCTTATCTGGGGATAAAATAAGAATGATTACCTCTGGTTTTTTGCACGTAGACTGGATTCATTTAGGCTTTAATATGTATGCATTGTACTTATTTGGTGGTATTGTAGCCAATAGCTTAGGTATGCCATACTTTTTCCTTATTTACTTTGGAAGCTTATTGGCGGGTAATTTATATTCTTTAAACTATCACAAAAAAGAATCTTATTATTCTGCTGTTGGTGCTTCTGGCGCCGTTTCTGGTATTATTTATGCTTCTATATTATTATATCCAGATATGAGTTTGTATTTGTTTTTTATACCGATACCAATTCCTGGTTATATTTTTGGTGTTGGTTATTTGTTGTATTCTATTTATGGTATGAAGAAACAATTGGGAAATATTGGGCATTCTGCGCATTTAGGAGGGGCAATAGGTGGCTTTATTCTAACGTTGATTTTTAATCCAATTTTGTTTACCACCAACACTTTATTGGTCGTTTTGTTAGCAGTTCCTATAGTTTTAGTGATTTTATTTGGCGATAAACTTAGAGACCTATAATCGATAATAATCTAATTTTTGTTATTTTTTTATTTTGTTTTTAATGATGAATAGCTAATTTAAAATTACACTTTTAGTAAACTCAAATGCATAAAAAAAGACTTTATTATTTCTAATAAAGTCTTTGAGCGAAAGACCAGGTTTATCTCGTCTGTGCTCGATATAAACTTCTCACCTTAGTTTATTTATTTTCTTAAAATTATTGTATAAAAAAAGACCTTATCATTTTGATAAAGTCTTTGAGCGAAAGACCAGGTTTATCTCGTCTGCGCTCGATATAAACTTCTCACCTTAGTTTATTTATTTTCTTAAAATTGTTGCATAAAAAAAGACTTTATCATTGCTGATAAAGTCTTTGAGCGAAAGACCAAGTTTATCTCGTCTGCGCTCGATATAAACTTCTCACCTTAGTTTATTTATTTTCTTAAAATTATTGCATAAAAAAAGACCTTATCATTTTGATAAAGTCTTTGAGCGAAAGACCAGGTTCGAACTGGCGACATTCAGCTTGGAAGGCTGACGCTCTACCAACTGAGCTACTTTCGCGTGGTAAAGAGTTGCAAATATAAAATGTTTTTTAACATCTGCAACCATTTTTTTCAATAAAAAAGATTACTGTTATAATAGTGCTAAAAATGAATTACTTAGCGATTTGTAAAATTTAATTTTTAGGATTTATCAAAATATAAATTGACTGTTTTTAGTTTCCTTTAATTCTGGCCCAAAGCTCTTTAATTAGTTTTTTACCATCTCTTTTTGCTTTTTTTTCTTCCGTAAAAAATGGAATTCCATTTTTATCTACTGTAATTTTATACTTGAAGACAAAATTGGTTGCATTTGATGCTAAACTTAAAGTGCCAAATCGTAAATCGTTAAAATAAAGTGTATCATTTTTTTTATTGATGGTAAACCAACCTTTAGAAATAGCAATCATTCTTTGTGTTTTAGGGTGATTTTTTAAATTGCCTAATAAATGATGGTTTTTTTTATATTCTGAAAACTGAATAGGTTTTGTATCAAAAAAAGAAGTATTTCCTATAAGAAAAGCATCTTCTGTTTTTACATTGGCAGTCCATAAAATGGTATTTAACGGACTAGGTTTTGTTTCTAATTCTTGATAAGTTATGTGCTGATTTTTTAATTCGTTTTCAAAATTAGTAAAAGCAATACTTTTTAAAAATATTGTAATTACTAAATAACTACTGCTAAGTAGTAAACCTAAGTTATTGTAAAATCGTCTTTTTTTATGGCCTCTTTTTTTAGAAAGCGCCAGCACTAAACATATCAGAAATGGTAATGTATAAAGCGGGTCTATAACAAACACATTTTTAAAAGCCAAGCGCAAATCTAAAGGCCAAAATAATTGTGTACCCCAAGTGGTTTGTGCATCTAAAATTGGGTGTGTAATAAAAGCCCAAAAGAACAGCCAAGACCAATCTTTTAAATTTTTGTATTTCTCATATGTAGAGACAATAAATGCAAAAACGGGTGCAAATACAACAGAAAAAAAGGTAGAATGTGTAAAACCTCTATGAATTTCTAAAGCAGTTACAGTATCTGTAAAAAGTGTAGCAACAATATCTAAATCTGGTATAGTACCAGCAATTGCACCATATAACATGGCTTTGTTACCTATTTTTTTGCCTAAAACAGCTTCACCAACTGCAGCACCTAATACTATTTGCGTTAAAGAATCCAACTTAATGTATTTGGTTTAATAACTTTTCTTAAACTTTTTTTCTGCAGAAAAGTGAATCAAGTTCATAAAATTATCATGCACACCTAAGGTAATGTCTAGTTGTAATTGATGTATTAATTTTAAAATTTGATCAGATTTAAACTGTAAATCTGGTATAGAAATATAATTTTCGAAAATTGTACCAATCGTTTTATAGTACAATTGCTCGAAAGAATTTAAGTTACTAGGTTTTTCATTTACATATTCATAAGAATTCATATTAAAATACTCTAAAACCTTACCTATGTAATGTTTGTGTAATATCTGTTTAGGATTTACAATATTCAATTCCTTAATAGAAGGATCTAGAAAAGCATGCAAAATAGCTTTAGCCACAAAATCTACAGGTACAATATTTAAACCACTTTTCTTATCAATCCAAATTCTGAAATTATCTATGGATTTGTTAGCATATTTATCGAGAAATATCGCCCAAGCATAAAAAACATCAAACTTAGGAGTTTCAAAAAACGGTTTGTCTATTAAACGACCACAAATAATGCTAGGTCTTAAAATTTGAGATTGTATGTTTTTTTGTGCGCACATTTTTTGCACAAAACGCTCACTTTCGTACTTAGATTTTTCGTACGGATTTCTAAATTTTTCTGCTTTATAATTAGAAATGGTATCGTTCACTTTAGTGTTTTGTATACCAAATGAGAATGCTGTGCTTATGTAAATAAACCGATTTACACTATTTGGTAATTGTTCTAAAAGTTGCTTGGTTACTAGAAAATTTTGAGAATGAACTGTATTTTTAGAATCTGCAGTGCTTGCTAAATTTGTAGAGCCAGCACAATGTATTACTGTATTAAAATTATATTTTTCTAAAGTATTTTTTTGAATTGTAGTTAAATCTTCTGCTATAGGTGTAATTTTTTCCAAACAGTTTTCTAAGCTAAATTGATTTAAAAAATTGGGCCTAGAAGCGTCTTGTAAAATGGCTAGCAAACGTTCTTTTGCAGATTTTTCTCCATTTCTTATAACAACATATAAGTGATTTATTGTTTTTTCTACCAGTGCTTTGTGTATCCACTCAAAAATAATATGACTTCCAACAATTCCTGCACCACCCGTTAATAAACAATTCATAAAATATTTTTCTATATTTTTAAAGTGTAAAAATACTTTTTTAAAAATAAAAAAACCTTAATTCTTAAATTTAAGAACTAAGGTTTGTGTTAATCTTATACGCTTTTATTTTATCCTTTGTAAAAAGGCAATTTTACAATAGTTGCAGGTATTGCTTTCTTACGCACCTGAATGTAAATTTTAGCACCAGATTTGGCAAATAAAGTAGGTACATAACCCAAGCCAATTCCTTTTTGCAAACTAGGGCTCATGGTTCCAGAAGTTACACTTCCTATAATATTACTATTGCCATCTACAATGTTATAACCATGTCTTGGTATGCCTCTTTCATCTAACTCAAAACCAACCAAACGTCTTTCTGGTTTGTCTTCTTTTTGTTTTGCTAAAGCGTCTGAGTTTACAAAATCTTTAGTAAATTTTGTAATCCATCCTAAACCTGCTTCAATAGGAGAGGTGCTATCATCTATATCATTACCATATAAGCAATAGCCCATTTCTGTTCTTAAGGTGTCTCTTGCTGCTAAACCAATAGGTTTAATTCCAAAACCTGCTCCAGCTTCAAAAACTTTGTTCCAAATTTGTGCTACTTCATTGTTTTTACAATAAATCTCAAATCCGCCAGAACCTGTGTAACCAGTTGCAGAAATAATTACATTATCTATTCCTGCAAAATCGCCAATTTTAAATTTGTAAAACGGAATATCTGCCAAGTCTAAAGAAGATAGAGATTGCATGGCATCTATTGCTTTTGGACCTTGAATAGCCAATAAAGAATACGCTTCAGACAAGTCTCTTAAATCTGCATTAAATTCTTTGTTATAATTAGAAATCCAATTCCAATCTTTTTCTATGTTGGAAGCATTTACAACCAATAAATAGGTGTTTTCTTTAATTCTGTAACAAATTAAATCATCTACAATTCCGTTTTCTGTATTAGGAAAACAACTATATTGTGCATCGCCAACAGCTAATTTAGAAGCGTCATTAGAAGTTACTTTTTGTATTAAAGCAAGTGCATTTTCTCCACTAACTAAAAATTCGCCCATGTGACTTACATCAAAAACACCAACAGCATTTCTAACCGTTAAATGTTCTGCAGTAACACCTTCATATTGCACAGGCATATTATAACCTGCAAAAGGAACCATTTTTGCACCTAAAGCAACATGTATATCGTTTAAAGCTATATTCTTCATTTATGTAGATTTCTTAATTTTTGGGCTAAATTATTGAAAAATGTACAATATAGCATCACTAATTTTTTGTTAATTTTTTCCTTTCACAAATTTTTTTCTTTTACTTTTGATAAACATATATAAACTACTTATTAATGCTATTACGTTATTTTTTATTTGTTCTTGGTTTTACATTAACGCTGAATATATCTTCGCAAACACCAACAGATTATTTACCCAAAGAATTTCATAAAAGTAGGCGAGAAGCATTACGCGCCAAAATGCCGGTAAATTCTGTAGCTGTAGTTTTTGCAAATCCGTTAAGAAATAGAGCCAATGATGTAGATTATGTATTTCATCAAGATCCTAATTTTTATTATTTAACAGGTTATAGAGAACCAAATGGGGTTTTAGTGTTATTTTCTGATGATCAGCAAGCTGAAGATGGCACTGTATATAATGAAATGCTATTTGTGCAAAAGAAAGATAAACGTGCAGAACAATGGGATGGAAAACGTTTGGGAATTGAAGGAGCAAAGGAAAGATTGGGTTTTAAAATGGTAATGAATGGCGAAGATTTTAAAAATGCTGGCATCAATTTTAAAGCTTTTGATAGAATTTTTGTTGAGAAATTTAATGATGATTATAGAAATTCGACAAACAATACTGGCGAAATTTATGATTTGGTAATGGCGTTTAAACAGAATGCAGACTACAATCCAAATAATTTTTTATCACCCATAAAAAAACAAATTTACGAGTTGGTAAAATCTACTCCAATAGAAAACAGTGCTAATGTTGCACAAATAATTGGTAGAGCAATTGCTTACGACCCTTCTTTAAAGGAAGATACAGATTTAATGAAATTTAAAGATGCCTCAGAAATAGCCATAAAAAAAGATTTGAAAGAGAAGATTACTTTAAAATTAAACGCCAAAACTAATATAGATATTTCTTTCTTATCTAGTAATTTAGCTACTTTAAGAGAGGTAAAAACTCCCGCAGAAATTAAATTGTTAACCAAGGCAATTCGTATTTCTGCTGTTGGACAAATAGAGGTAATGAAAGCCATGAAACCACACATGTCTGAAATTGAATTGCAAGGAATTCATGAATTCGTTTATAAAAAATATGGTGCAGAATATGAAGGTTACCCAAGTATTGTAGGAGCAGGCAATAATGGTTGTATTTTGCATTATATAGAAAATAGTAAAACTAAAGTTGGTAACGATTTGGTTTTAATGGATTTAGGTGCAGAATATAGAGGTTACACAGCTGATGTTACTAGAACTATACCTGCAAATGGTAAATTTACGAAAGCACAAAAAGCAATTTATAATATTGTTTATGATGCGCAAGAAGCTGGTATTAAAGCCTATACAGTAGGTGAAAGTATGGCTAAACCAAATCAAATTGCAATAGCAGTAGTTAACCAAGGTTTATTAGATTTGGGTATTATTAAAAGTTTAGATGAAAAACATCCTTATTTTCCTCATGGTACATCACATCATATTGGTTTAGATGTGCATGACCCAGGTAATTATGGAAATTTTGAAGAAAATATGGTAGTTACTATGGAACCTGGAATCTATATTCCTGAAGGTAGTAATTGTGATAAAAAATGGTGGGGAATTGGTATAAGAATAGAAGATGATATTTTAGTGACTAAAAATGGACCTGTAAACCTATCTGCAGAAGCCCCAAGAACCGTAAAAGAAATAGAAAAAATGATGGCTAAAAAATCTGTTTTAGATGATTTTGTATTGCCTAATTTAGACGAATAATAATGAGTAAAGAACAACCAAATAACCCTTTGCACGGTATAAAATTAGCTACCATTTTAGAACAACTATTTAAAGAATATGGTTGGGAAGAATTAGGCTATTCTTTAGGTATAAAGGCATTTTTAAATAATCCAACCTATAAATCTTCTTTAAAATTTTTACGAACAACACCTTGGGCTAGAGAAAAAGTAGAACAGTTTTATCTAAAAAATATGTTGAAATAGTTTTAATAGATTTTTAAATTCAATTTAAACTAATTTTAGTAAATGTCTTAGTTAAAATAAAGATGTAAATCTTAATAACTTCGCGGTTTTATGTACCTTCAACTAACTGTTTTGTAAGGTAAATAACAAAGTACTTCTTTAGATTTTCTTTGTTGTTTTAGAAATTACAATAGAAAAAATAGTATTTTTTAATATTGTTTTTCTAAGCCTAAATAATTAATTAAATCAAAAAATATATCATTAAAAACAATTGCAAAAACTATTGTGCAAACAATACTTATCAGTAATATTTTAGAAAAGTATTGCAACTTTTTGTTGCTATTATTTTTAATTATTTTATGAATTGTAAAGGGTAGTACAAACATAAATATTGGGATTCTAAAAATAGGACTTAATTCTGAAGCTTTGCCTTCGAAGACATAAACCAGACAAATTAGGCTAAAAATAGTTATTGATGCTACAAAACCCCACATAAAATCTTTAACAGCTAAGGCTTTTAATTTGAAAAGCTTAATTATTTTGGTTATAGCTATTATTCCAATAATTAAGGCAATAAGTAAAAACGGTAAAAGAATTATTCCCATTAGTTTTAAGTTGTTTTTATTTCAGTCTTACTCTGATTCTAATCTTGTAATTTTATCCCAAATCGTTTCATCTACAAAAATACCTTCTTTTAAATTTTTAGCTCTAGTTTGTGAACTTCGTTCTCCAGGATAGTAAATTTTATTTTCAGGTTGCATTACTTCTACATCGTGAGTAAAATTTATAATTTCATCTAATAACCTATCTTGTAAAACATTGTCGCCAAAAATTTCTGGATAAATGCAAATAAATACTTGAGAAATTCCAGTTTCTATTTCCTTTTTTCCAATTTCATAGGTAGAATTTCCTGCAGATAAAACAGTAGCTAACATATCTAAAACCATAGAAAGTGCAGAGCCTTTCCAATAACCAATAGGCAAGCCACGTTCTTTTTCTAATATTTTTTCAGGATCTTTAGAGAGTTGGTTGTTGTTATCCCAACCACCAAAATGAGGCAGTTTTTCTCCTTTTAATTTATAGTTATTTATGGTACCAAAGGCAAACTGAGAAATGGCCATATCTAAAACTATGTTTCCTTTTTTTCTAGGAATAGAAACCACAAAAGGATTGTTACCAATTCTACTATCTTTTCCACCCCAAGGTGGCATGTTGGGTTGTGTATTTGTAAATAAAATGGAAATACAGTTGGCATTTGCGGCAAGTTTCCCGTAAGTTCCACCACGCATCCAGTGGTTTGTATTGCGCAATGCGACCATGCCCATTCCGTGGTTTTTAGCCAATTCAATTGCTCTATTAGTACATTTAGTAGCATTTATAATTCCTGGTCCTAAATTACCATCCCATCTTTCTATATTGCCAAAAGTGCCTACATTTTCTGCCTCTGAATTAATTTTAATAACTCCTTTTTTTATGTATTCTATAAAAAGAGGTACTCTATTAATTCCATGAGAGTTTACACCATCTAGTGTGCTTTCTGTAAATGTGTTTGCAAGAGTTGTTGCTTTTTCTTGAGTAAATTTATATTTCACAAAAAGGTTTGTAAGTACCTTTTGCATTTTATTTGGTGTAATTCTCATTTGTTTTGCGTTAAATTGAGTGTAAAATTTTGAATATATGATTTAATTGACTCTTAAAGCTTTTTTGTTCCGTTTTAAATTTAAGAAATAAAAATAGATTGACAGAACAAAGTTTATGTTTTTAAAATTAATTAAAATCTGTTTAATTTTGCAAAATTCAATTGGATAAAAGTGTGTGATAAGATTAAAATACACGGTGAAGCATTTGACTTCGACAACATCGATAATCCGCACACTTAAAATTATTAATTTTTTTTAATGAAAACTTTAAAACATATTTTTGGTGTAGATGTTAGTAAAGACAAGTTAGATTTATATTCTAGCTGTAAAGGTAATTTTGTTTTGAGAAACGAGGAGTTAGGTTTTAAGAAATTACTTAAAATTTTACCAGAAAACGCTTTGGTTGTTATAGAGGCTACTGGCTATTATCATTACTTGTTAGCCCAATTTTTAGTTAAACATAATGTAAGTGTTTCTGTTGTTAATCCCTTAAGTGTAAAGCGTTTTATACAGATGAAGCTATCTCAGGTAAAAACGGATAAGAGTGATGCAAAATTTATTTATCAATATGCTTTAACCAACAAAATGCCAGAATATAAGGTTTTATCAGAGGTACAGTTTGAGTGCTTGCAATTATACCGATTATTAGATATTTATGTAAAGCAAAGTACTGCTATTAAAAATAAAATTCATGGTGAAAAAGTATTAGGATTTCCATCAAAAGCAGTGATTGATTCTTTAAAAAGGAATTTAGAATATTTAAAAAATGAAATGACTCTGATAGAAGAGGAGTTGGTTGGCCTAATAAGTACAGAGTATAAAGATCAGTTGGATTTATTAAAAACAATTCCTGGTATTGGTAATAAAACAGCTATGTATTTGATAATTATTTCCAATGGTTTTAGAAAATTTGAGAAGGGAAAACAACTATGTAATTATGCCGGAATTACACCTGCTATTAGGGAATCTGGAAGTAGTGTGAGAGGCAAAAGTAGAATAAGTAAAATGGGGAATAAAAAGTTAAGAAACCTTTTATTTTTAGCTTCTTTTACGGCTAGTAAATACAATAGGGCCTGCAGGGAGTTGTATGAACGGATAATAGCCAAAGGAAAAAGTAAAAAATTAGCAATGATTGCAGTAGCAAACAAGCTTATAAAACAGGCGTTTGCGGTTGTTAAAAAAGGAGTTGTTTATAATGAGAATTATGTATCAAAGCTTTATAATACAGAGAATATTAAGGTTGTTTTAGAGTAAAATTAGTTTGTTGTAATTAAATGGTATGAGATTGTAAACTTTGTTTTAAAGAAGCTTTTACCTACTGATAAACAAAGTAAAAATGTTCTGTTATCCCGTAAATTTTAATGATAATAGGTTATATTTGTAGAGATATAACTAGTTAGGGCACATTTCAAATGAAAAAAATTACGCTAATTTTAATATCATTATTTACAATTTGGAGTTGTGAAAATGACGGTATTTCTGATAAAGATAAAAAGAAGGCAATTGAACTTAATAATCAGGCTGTAGATTTGAGGATTAACGGAAAAATGGAAGAAGCTAAAAAAATCTACGAAAAAGCATTGAAAATTGATGGAACTAATTTGAATATACGTTTTGCATTAATTGGAATTTATGGAGAAGAAAAGGAGACTGAGAAAGCTTTTGAACTTTTAGAAAAACTACCCGAAAAACAGAAAGGCACAGTTTATTATTATCAAGCAAAAGCTGGAATTTTTGAATTAAATGGAGATATTGAAAATGCAAAAATAAATTATGTAAATGCTTATAATTTAAGTGAAATAGGAGAAATTAAAAACGAAAAAGACTTAAACTCTCTTGTAGGTTATGCTATGATTGAGACCTTTTCAGGGCAGAAAGAAAGAGCTGTAGAAAGAATAAATAAAGTACTGAAATTTGACTGGTTAACAGAAAACAATAAAGAATATTTAGAAACTTTTAGAAACGAATTTGAGTTTTATCAAGGTAATGGTGCATTGGAATTTGAAAATAAAACGGAAATTAGGATTTGTACAAAAAATACGGATAGTTTAAAAACTTTATTAAGGAACAATCATATTAATATTTCAGGAGGCAGTAATCCAATTGGAAAAAATAAATTGTCAGAATTGAGAATTAATAGTAAATTTAGAAGTGCGATTGAGAAATTAGGAATAAAAGAATGTGAAAAAAACGTGCCCTAACACCGTGTATAATTTATTGCTATTTAAGGCAATTTTGGAAAGTTTTTGCACACTTTAAATGTAGTAATTATTTACTAACTTTACGCTAAACCAACGCAACAAACCATACACAACAACGTTATGTAACATTTAACCAAAAATGATAATTACACCTTCAAAAGAGAAACTTATAATCGAGAATTTTATCGAATATTCATTTGATAATGACGATTATGACTTTACGCCAGATTTTGAGATTTTTAAAAAATTAAATTCGACTGACCAATATTTTCTGGCTGAAAATTATAATTGGGACGATGGAATTGAAGTTTTGAATTGGATTGTAAATAGTCCAAAATGTGATTTAGGAACTGCAACTCTAATATTTTGGAAAGCTGAACCTGATTATTATACGGAATATAATACTGAAAATATAAGCGAAAGTGATAAAGACATTTTTGATTTACTATTAAACATAATTTCAAAAATTAAAAATCGTGAATTTAAAAAAAGGCGATTTGAATTTATTCCTTCAGAATACAATGTTGCCGAATTTAAAAGTGAGTATGATATTTGGAAATTACCGAATGAATTAAAAACTGGAAATAAAGGAATTTTACCAATTAGTGTGAGTAGAATTAAATCAATAATTTGGAATTACCAACGAAATAAAAGACTAAAAAAACGAGAGAAACGAAAAGCAAAAAGGAGAAAAAACGTTACATAACAGCATGTATAAAAAATTGCTATATTTCGCTTAATTAAAGGTTAGTTGTTTTTTAGTTGCAACTATTTTCCTGCGGAAAATACTCGCACACTTTAAACGCAACTTTCCATACACATTCACGTTGTACTTAATGCGGGACAAAAAGTCGCATATTGAATTTAATTGAACTATTTTTTGTATTTTTGGTACATATGTAATTTACAAGAGATAAAATGTCCCAAATCAATAAACTTGCAAAACTTCCACCGAAAAGAGAAAAAGTAGAAACTATTGAAATTCTTCGTCAATTGAGTAAATCCTCAAATTCATTAGGAGAATTAAAAGGAATTGCCAAAACTATTCCTAATCAAGAAATGCTGATTAATGCTGTTGTCTTACAAGAAGCTAAAGATAGTTCTGAAATAGAAAATATTATTACAACACAAGATGAATTATATAAAGCTTTAGCTACAAACACAAAACAAGCAACTCAAGTTAAAGAAGTTATAAATTACAGAAGTGCTATTTTTTCTGGTTTTGAATTAGTTAAGAAACAAGGATTTTTAAAGTTAAAAGATATAGAAACTATTCAAAAAACCATTATCGAAAATAATGCTGGAATTCGCTCAATGGCTGGAACTGTGCTAAAAAACGATAAAACTGGAGAAATTGTCTATACACCACCACAAGAAAAAGACGAAATATTGGATTTATTAAGTAATTTCTTAGAACATTTTAATGTTAAACAAAACGATTTAAATCCATTAATTAATTTAGCTATTTTACATTATCAGTTTGAAAGTATTCATCCTTTTTATGACGGAAATGGAAGAGCAGGAAGAATACTAAATATTTTATACCTAATTCTAAATGACCTTTTAGATATTCCTATTTTATATTTAAGTTCATATATCAACGAAAATAAAGCGGATTATTACCGTTTACTAAACACAGTTAACAATAAAGATGAATGGTCTAAATATATAATCTATATGCTAAAAGCTATTGAAATAACATCAAATAGAACTATTGAAAAAATAAATTCAATTAAAATATTGTTGGATAAAACTATATTATTTGCTCAAGAAAAGGAACCTAAAATTTATAGAAAAGAATTAATTGAATTACTCTTTGAACAACCTTATTCTAAAATAGAATTTGTTGTAGAAAAATTAAATGTAGAAAGAAAAGCGGCTTCACGCTATTTAAAAAAAATGGAAGATATTGGAATATTAACTTCTCAAAAAATTGGAAGAGAAAGTGTTTACGTAAATACAAAATTGATAGAAATATTGAAAAAGCACTAAGTACAACACCGTGTATAATTCATTGCTAGTTATAGTCTACTTACGAAAGTCCTCGCGGACTTTCTATCTGTGATTTATTTGCTAACTTTAGTGCTTAAACCACGCAACGAAATCATACACAAAACCGTTGTACAACATAAAGAATGAAAAATAAATCCGTTATAATAATTATATTTTTTGCTTTCAGTTTGACTATATATTCTCAACAATCTGAAAAATACCTTGAATTGACAAAAAACTTGAAACCAATTGATTCCGTAATTAAAATTAAAAAATATAGAAACGGAAAAACTAAACAGATTTCTAAATTTTTAGTCTACGAAAATGGAGAATATAATTACGATTTAATGAGTGATAAACAGCAGTTATTTAATAAAAAAGGAGAATTGATTTTTGAACAATTATATGACAGTTTTGGAATCCTATTGTATCAAAAGCAATTTAATGAATTTGGAGAAATTTATAAAATAATCGAAACAAACCGAATTGAATTAAAAAAGAATATTTCAGTTGAAGAATTATTTACCACTAACAAAAATATAATAATTGAGAGTTTTGAGAAAGAATTTAATAATACGGAAAAAGGAGAAAAACTGAAATTGTGGAAAGCTGGAAAAAGATTGAATGGAAAAAAAATTGGCGAATGGAAAATTTATAATCTTTGTGACAATACATCGAAAATAAAGAAGTATAAAGACAATTAAAAGTTATGAAAAACGTATTTAAAATAATAACTGGAACAACTATTTTAATAATGATTGTTTGGTTTTCACATCCTAATTATCCTAATAATTGGAATAAAATTAAAATTAGTGATTCCAGAATTAAAATGGAAAATCAAATTGGAAAATCTCTGACATCTGAATATTATGATATAAAAGGAGATATTTATATTTCTGAAACTTTTTTAGGTTGGTATAGACTTGATATACATTCAGACAAAAATGAAAATATTGGAATGATAAATATTAAATTTTATTTAGGAACGAAAGAACATTATAAATGGTGGAATTTAAAAAACGTTGTACAACAGCGTATAAATTTTATTGCTATTTTTAGCTTATTTGGGAAAGGTTTCGCACACTTTAATTTTAGTAAATATTTACTAACTTTACGCTAAATCAACGCAACAAATCTTATACAATCACGTTAGGCAACATTTGGTGGAACGAAAAAAAACACATACCTTTGACGTTAGTAACGTAAAACAAGAATATGATAATTTCTTTTGGAACGAAAGAAACTGAAAAAATTTGGAATGGAATTCGAGTAAAGAAATTGCCGAACGAAATTCAAAATGTAGGTAGGAGAAAAATGAGAATGCTTAATAACTCACAAGATATTGCTGATTTAAGAATTCCACCATCAAACCGACTTGAAAAGTTAACAGGAAATCTGAAAGAATATTATAGTATTAGAATTAATAAACAATGGAGAATCATCTTTATTTGGAACAACGGAAACGCAAGTGAAGTTGAAATAGTTGATTATCACTAAAAAAGAAAATTATGGAAAAATTAGCAAATATTCATCCAGGAGAAATTTTATTTCACGAATTTCTTGAGCCTCTTGAAATTTCTGCATATAGACTTTCAAAAGACTTGAAAATTCCTCAAACAAGAATTTCTGAAATTATAAAAGGAAATCGAAGAGTTACAGCGGATACAGCTTTAAGGTTAAGTAAATATTTTGGAAATTCTGCAAAATTTTGGTTAGGAATCCAAGATGACTTTGATATTGAAAATCAAAAGGAAATTAAAGAAGCTGAATTGAAAAATATAAAACATTACGAAAACAACAACGTTGCCTAACAACGTGTATAATTCATTGCTAGTTATAGCCTACTTACGAAAGTCCTCGCGGACTTTCTATCTGTGATTTATTTGCTAACTTTAGTGCTTAAACACGCAACGAAATCATACACAAACACGTTACCAAAAATAGCTCACTCACTCAAATGTTGAATTGAAAATAGTGAATGAAAACTAAAAAAAGTGAAATTTAAAATCGCTTAAACAACCTCTCAACAATCGGAATTTTCCCAAAGTTTGCGGAATTTCTAAAAACGTGAAAAATTACTCAAACGCTGAAAACAAAATTGCGGAATTATCACTCAAATGTTGAATTGAGCAAAATACGGAAAACCAAAATTGCTCAATTTTTTCTTAAAATGGGGAATTTAAAATGGCAGAATAATCACTCGAATGTTGAATTTAGCAACCTAGATATTTATTATAAGTGGAATTGAACTAAAACAGGAATTAAAAATGTGGAATTATCTCTCAAACGTGAAAAATAAAAAAAATGAGAAATTAATGAAATCTGAAATTCCTAATAAAAATCACTACTTTTGGTAACAGCGTGTATAGTTTATTGCTATTTATGGCAACTTTGGAAAGTTTCTGTTGACTTCAAATGTATTAAATTTTCACTAACTTTACGTTATATCAACGCAACAAACCATACACAATCAAGTTGTGCAAAATATCCAAACCCGAAACTAATTGAATGAATTTAACAGAAAGATACCCAAAAGTAGTTTTAGAAGAAGTAGAAGAAAATAGAGTTCACATAAAAAACTTATGGAATGATGACAGTTTTTTATTGCGATTTAATAAAGATACTGATTTAACTTTTTTGAATAGTTTGTACTTTCCTGAAGAACTTATGGCTTCTTACTCAATTGAAAAAGGAATTATAGAAGTTTACGCATTTCCATTAGACCCAAATGAAGAATTGGTAAAGCGAAGTTTTACTTTCAATTATAAAGGGAATTCATATTTATGTAATTGGGAAAAACCTACAGAAGACTTTGAAAAAATAGCAACAGCTTTTAGAGAAGATAAAGAAGAAAGCAAAACTTCTTACAGAAACTTAAGACAATTTCGAGATTATTATAGAAAAGATGAATTACCTGATTTTTTATCTAAATATTTTAAAGATAAGGAACCGTTTAACTTCTTCATAAAAGGAAACTTTAAACCCATAGAAAACGAAATCGTGGAATTTTGTCGACATCTAAACTTTTATATGTCATATTTTGACAGATTAACACCCAACGTTCAGATATTTCAAAAGAGTTATAAAAAAGAAAACTTTAAAGTTCCTTGTTATTCATTATTCGATACTTTTCCAGATACAATAAATGGTACAGAAATAGATAACATTCTTTTAGAAATAATAACAGTTGCAAATAGCACAACAGATAATAGATTGAGTTTTATATTTTATTATCAAATTTTAGAATATGCATCATATTATTATTTAAAATCAGATATTAAACACAAATTAACAACACTATTAAAAAAACCAGATATATCTTATAATTCAGAAGAATATAGTAAAACTATAATTGAAGAATTTAAAAATCATTTTAAAAACAATGATGATAAAGCGAAATTAGAAATGCTAATATCTGAACACGTTAAACTGAAAGATTTGAAAATCGAACTAGAAGATAATATTGAATATTTTAGTAGAAAATTAGAATTTGAAGGTGGATTTAAGTTAGACCCAATAATGAAAAATGAATTAACTGGAATTGAACAATTACCTGAAAATACAATAAAAATAATTAAAGAAAATATTGTCAGTATTAGAAATAGTCTTGTACATTTAAGAGAATCTCGTGAAAATAAAGTTATACTTCCGACTGCAAAAAATGACGATTTATTGACACCATATCTTTATGTTTTAAGAAGAATATCTGAAAAAATAATAATTGAAAGATAAATACTTTGCACAACAGCGTATAAATTTTATTGCTATTTTTGGCTTACTTGGGAAAGATTTCGCACACTTTAAATGTAGTAAATTTTCACTAACTTTACGCTAAACCAACGCAACAACTCATACACAACAACGTTGTACACCATTTACGAAAATGTACTTTCCTGAAATAGGTTGACTAAAAATTAAACACTTAATTATAGTCAGTTACGAAAACGCAAAAAGAACACTGGCAGAGAAGAAAGTACTAAAAAGTAACATTAGAAACCAAATTATTTGTCGTTGACCAAATTCAAAATGGTCAAATCTCAAGAAACTTTGCTTCCAAAAAATAGGATGTTCCAAGAACAACGATTGGTTATTTGGATAAAAAAATACAATACTTTAGTGCAACAAAACACAGGTATGAGTAAAAACGATGAAATAAAAAAAATGAAGGAAAAAACTGAAAAATTTGAGTTTGTAAAAGACTTTCGGCAAGATATTTTTGCTAATATGGAAATTTTTAGAGGCGTGGATATGTCAAAAAAGTCATTACCCAAAACACCTTCCTGCCGGCAGGCAGATTAGCAAAAGAAATAGCGCTAAAGAAGAAAAACCGTTTAAAACAAAGTGGTTCTATGGATGTTTTGGGATTAGTAAACAAGCCTTTTGCAAAAGACTTAAAAGCCAACAAAAACAACAAATCAATCAACAAAAAATAGTTGTGTTAGTGTTAAATTATAGAAAGTCAGTTGGTATGAGAACAGCTGGAATCAAGCTCTATAGCGAACTAAAATAAGATTTTATAACCAATGATATTAAAATTGGTAGAGACAAGTTTTACAACGTTTTAAGAATGTACAATTTTCTTGTTCCAAAGTTAAAAAACTATATAACAACAACAGACTCTAAACATCAGTTTAGAAAATACAAAAACCTAATTAAAGATAAAGTACCCACTAGACCAGAGCAGTTGTGGGTTAGCGATATTACCTATATAAAAACAGAAAACGGACATAACTATTTAGCAATCGTAACAGACGCATATTCTAAGCAAATTATGGGCTATAAATTAGCAAATCATATGAGAACATCACTTTGTACAGAGGCACTCGCTATGGCTATTAAAAATAGAAAATATCCTAATAAAGGGTTGATACATCATTCTGATAGAGGTTTTCAATATTGTAATCCTAAATATACTCAGTTTGCTGAGAAAAATGGAATTACAATGAGTATGACTGAGCAATATGACCCTTATGAACCTGCCTGCCGGCAGGCAGAAATGCAATTGCAGAACGTATTAATAGAACTTTAAAATATGAATATGGTTTAAGACAAACGCTTAAAAATACAGATATAGCAAAGAAAACAGCGATGCAAGCAGTGTATATTTACAATCATTTAAGAGCACATTGTAGTCTAAAATTAAGAAAACCAAGCGAAGTACATCAAAATCCAAATATCAAATACAAGTCATATCGAAAAAATAAACTAAATTTGACGAATTTGAAATTTAAGCAACAACTTAGTTCAAATTATTTTTTACCGTTCTAAACGGCCAAAAAAGATAGTTTGGAAGGTATAAAAAAGACCAAAAAATTGTCATCCTATATCAGTATAATTAAGAAAACCAACAACCTTAACAGAACTTGAAAAATGAATCAGCATATTTTAATAAAAAAACCTACAATAGTAAATGAAGGAAAGTCATTTGTGGCAGATGTACTTTTAATTGACGGACTAATTGATAAAATTGGAGATATTGACATTGAATCAAATTATAAAATAATTGACGGAGCAGGGAAATACCTTTTTCCAGGAATTATTGACGGACAAGTTCATTTTAGAGACCCTGGCCTTACACATAAAGGCGATTTATATACCGAAAGTAAATCTGCCATTGCTGGTGGAGTTACTTCTTTTATTGATATGCCAAATACAGTTCCGAATATTTTAACGGTTAAAAGTCTTAAAGAAAAATTTGAAATTGCTTCAAAAAAATCTTTAGCAAATTACTCATTTTTTCTTGGTGTAAACGGAGATAATATTGACGAAGTTATAAAGATGGATACTAGTCAATTTATTGGTGTTTCAGATGACGGATTATATTTTACAAAAAAGGGTAATCTTTTGGCTGATAGTCCAGAAAAAATGGAAAAACTTTTTGCTAACTGTAAATCGATTATAGCCATTCATTCAGAAAAAGAAGAAATTGTAGAGGCAAATGAACAGGCTTTCAGAGAAAAATATGGAGAGGACATTCCTGCAAAATTTCATCCAGTTATTAGGAGTACTCAAGGCTGTTTTGAGGCTACTAAACGTGCAATTGAAATAGCAAAAAAACACAATGCGAGACTGCACATTTTACATTTAACAACTGAAGCAGAAACCCACCTTTTTCAAAATGACACTCCGTTAAAAGACAAAAAAATAACTACTGAGGTTTCAGTACATCATCTATGGTTTTCAGAAAAAGATTATGACCGACTTGGAATGCTTATAAAGTGGAATCCAGCAATAAAATCAGAAAAGGACAGAAAAGGTTTATTAAAAGCACTTCTTGACGACAAGATTGACCTTATAACTACTGACCACGCACCACACACTTTAGAAGAAAAAGAAAAACCTTATTTTCAATCTATGTCAGGTGCACCAATGGTTCAGCATACTTTAAATTGTATGTTGGAATTTTACAAACAAGGTCTGATTTCTTTAGAAAAAATAGTGGAGAAAATGTGCCATAATCCAGCAATTTTATACAGTATGACAAAGAGAGGATTTATCCGAGAAGGTTATTTTGCAGACTTGACCTTGGTGGATTTGAACAGCAAATGGACAGTCACTAAAGATAATATTTTGTATAAATGCGGTTGGTCACCATTAATAGGAACGACTTTTCAAACGAAAATAAAACAAACATTTGTGAACGGAAATTTAGTTTACGACGATGGTGAATTTTTTGAGCAAGAAAAAGGAAAAGAAATTGAATTTGGTAGTAGAAATGACGAAAACACTACCGCTTAAAATGTATAAAAAAATAGGGTAAAAAGTGCTTTGTCGAAAAGTCTATGTGTATTTGCAAGTCGCCAAATTTTTAAATTTGATATAATTAAAATGAGAGAAGATAATTAACAAAATTTAAAAATTTCGCTTTAGTTTAATCCGAAAAGTAACGCTTACAACTGTTTTATTTTTATTGCATTAGACCTTTGAGCAAGGCATTAAATGAAAATTTAGAATGAAAAAGAAAATTTTAGGAATATTGGTTTTATTTGCAACGATATTTTTTAGTTGTAAAGGGACAATAAATACGGTGAGATATTCGGAGAATAGTCCGAAAAAATTTAAACGTGCATTTATAATTTCATTAGAAAATTCTGAATATATAAAATTCAAGTTTGGTAATTTTACTTACGCAGGATATTTGCCATCAAAAGACGATAAAGCTAAGAAAGTTGAGGTTATTGGAAATACAGACACAATAATAAAACGAGAATTAGAAAAACGTGGAATTTTAGCTGTAATTGGAAAAAAAGGAGACGAACCTGAAAATTTTGACTTAATAGTAAAATACAAAGATAAATGGAGGTGGGATTTTAAAAAGATATTAGATGAACTTGAAATTTCTTTTATCTCTCCAAAAGGAAATAAAGTTATTGCAAAATCGCATTTTAGTATTTACAAAAATAAAGAATTACATAACTTCCCAACACCAGAAAAAGAGGTGCCAAAAATGATTAAAGAATTAATCGGAAAATAAAAAACGTTTCTATAAATGTAAAGGATTTAGAAAAAGGTAAATTAGTACCGAAAGATTTGAGTAATGATGCTAATCAAACCACTAATGAGTTTATGCGTATTATTGAATATTTCTAAAATTTAAAACGCACTACAACACCATATATTTTATTCAGAGATATCATTAATATCCTTAAAAAATATTATTTTTGTACAACTTCGAGGATGATTTCTTTCCCACGCTGAATTTCTAGTACTTTCTAGAAAGATAAAGGTAGAACAGGAATGTTTTAGTTTAAACATTTAAAAATAATAAAATGACTGTTTTAGATAATTTAAGTTCGCAAAAGGCGATAGATTTAGAGAACAAATATGGTGCACACAACTATCATCCATTACCAGTAGTTTTAAGTAGAGGAGAAGGAGTACATGTTTGGGATGTTGAAGGAAAAAAATATTATGATTTTCTATCAGCATATTCTGCTGTAAACCAAGGGCATTGTCATCCAAAAATTGTAGCTGCAATGATAAAGCAGACGCAAACATTAACATTAACATCTCGTGCATTTTATAACGATATGTTAGGAAAGTACGAGAAATTTGCATCTGAATATTTTGGTTTTGATAAGTTACTACCAATGAATACTGGTGCAGAAGCTGTAGAAACCGCCTTAAAAATTGCAAGAAAGTGGGCTTATGAAGTTAAGGGAATAGATGAAAATAAAGCAGAAATTATAGTTTGTGAAAACAACTTTCATGGCAGAACAACCACAATTATCTCTTTCTCTAACGATCCTGTAGCTCGCAAAAATTTTGGTCCTTATACTCAGGGGTTTATTAAGATAGAATATGATAATTTAAAGGAGTTACAAAAAGCACTCGAAAACAACTCAAACATTGCTGCGTTTTTGGTAGAACCAATACAAGGTGAAGCAGGAGTTTATGTACCTTCTAAAGGGTATCTTTCTGCTGCTAAAGCATTGTGCGAAAAACATAATGTGTTGTTTATTGCAGATGAAGTACAAACGGGAATTGCAAGAACAGGTCGTTTATTGGCAACTTGTGGTAATTGTTCTTGTAAAGATAAAAACTGTTCTGGTACGCCAGAAGTAAAACCAGATATTTTAATTCTTGGAAAAGCCCTTTCTGGAGGTGCATACCCAGTGTCTGCAGTATTAGCAAATAACCAAATAATGAATGTAATTAGACCAGGAAATCATGGGTCTACTTTTGGAGGCAATCCTGTAGCTGCTGCTGTTGCTATGGCTGCTTTAGAGGTAGTAGCTGAAGAGAATTTAGCGATTAATGCAGATAAATTGGGTGAAATTTTTAGAAAAGAAATTGCTGTGTTTTGTAAAACAAATGCCTTAGTAAAATCTGTTAGGGGTAAAGGTTTGTTAAATGCAATTTTAATAAATGATACAGAAGATAGTGCTACAGCTTGGGATATTTGTATAAAGTTAAGAGATAATGGTTTATTAGCAAAACCAACACACGGTAATATTATTAGGTTTGCGCCACCTCTTATAATTACAGAGGCTCAGCTTAGAGATTGTATTGCAATAATTAAAAAAACAATCACAGATTTTTAATAATTTTAATTTTATTTAATAATATAAGCCACAAGTTCTATTTATGAATTTGTGGTTTTTTGTTAAAAAAAAATATTTACTTTTGATTACACTAGGAATTAACTCACTAAAAAATAAATAATGAAAAATGCAATAACAGAATTAGAGGAATTAACATTAAACTCAGCATCTAAAAGCTTTTTAAAAGAAACTGCAAAATGGACCTATTTTCTATCTATTATGGGGTTTATTTTTGTAGGATTAATGGTGATTTTTAGTTTTTTTGCTGGAGTTATTTTTAATAACCTTCCTAATATGGAGCAAATGCCTTTTGATATAGGGCCAGTTATGACAGTTACTTATTTAATTTTTGCAGTTATTTACTTTTTTCCAATATTATATTTATATCAGTTTTCTGTAAAAATGAGAAAAGCATTGCAATCTAAAGGTGATGAGGATTTGGCATTAGCCTTAGAAAAATTAAAATCACACTACAAGTTTGTTGGTGTATTTACAATTATTATTATTTCTATTTACCTTTTATTTTTTGTTTTAGGTATTGCAGGCGCTGCCTTTTTTGCTTAATTTTTATTTCTAAAAAAGGAGCATAGCAAAGGCCATAAAAATCATAATGGTGTTCTCTATTAATGTAGCCTGGGTCATTGGAAGTTTTAAAGCTGTGCCTAAACAAGCACATTGAATTTCTCTTTTTTTTAAGAGTGTTTTGGTTACTCCAATAGTTGTAATTCCTAAAATTAGTATAGTGGTTATAATTGCAACATCAACTTGAAAGCGCATTAAAAAAAATAGCCCTAAAATTGTTTCTAAAAACGGATAAATTTTACCATAAATATGTGCCTTTTTAGCTAAAGGGTCATACATTTTAAAAGAAGTAACAAAACCTTTTAAGTCTAACATTTTAAAGAAACTAAAAACAACAAAAAATAAACCCATAAAATCTAACATTACTTCTTTTGTGTTCCAACTTTTATAATTTAATAATACACAAGACACTGTAATGTAGAATAAAATAAGAAAAAGAGGTTTTAATTGCTTTAGTTTAGAAGGTTTATTTAATTCATCTTTGCCACTAGAAAAAATAGCTTTTTCTTTCTTAAAAGTTATGTTATATTTCTCTGATAATATGTTTTGAAATTCTTTTATTTCAATTTTTTTGTTACTAAAAACTGTTGCTTCTTTTTCTTCTAGATTTATAGTTACCTCTTTAACATCAGGTACACTTTCTAAATATTTAAGAACTGTATTTTTACAGTTTTGGCATGTCATTCCTAAAATTTGATAGGTGTTTTTCATATATCTAGTTTACCGTATCTTTTTTCTTCTTACTAAAAAGACCATTTAAAACATTTTTTACCTTTTCTTTTGCCGCTTCTTTTACAGTCTCTTTGCCTTTAATAGAATCTTTTTCATTTTCTTTTTTACTACCTAAAATGTTAAAAAGCTTATTTTTACCTTTATCAACTAAGCTAGCTTTTTGTTTTGCTACAAGCTGTTTTACTAAACTTGTGGTTGCTTGTTTAATATTAGTATTAAAATTAGGGCTAGAAAAGCTACCTGTTAAAGTTGCGTTTATAGGAATGCTCTTAATTTCACTGGCGTCTTTTGCGTTTAATTTAGCCAATATAGAGGTAACTGAATTTCCTAAATATTGCACAGGTACATCAAAAGTAATATTATAATTCATATTATTATCAAAGCCATGTGTGCCATCTATATTCATACCAATATCTTTATACTTTATAGCTAATGGAGCAACATTTACTTGCCCATTTTTAAACGTAAGCAATGCTTTTAAATCTTTTAAATTTAGTTTATTCATATCTAAAAAATCTATCTTAGAACCAACAGCATTTAAAACTTTAGATTTATTTGAGTTTAATTTTGGATTTAAAAGTGTACCAATTAGATCTCCAGAAATACTTTGCAAATCTGGTGTTAAATCATCTTTTAAAAAGCCTTGCACATTTAATTTAGTATTTATTTTACCTTCTATAATTTTAGCAATAGGAGCTATAGCTTTTAACATTTCTAAATTGCCAAAAGCTTTATTAATACTTAATTTATTCAGGTCTAAATTCATGTTAAATTTAGACTTTTCTCCTTTAGTATTTACCTTACCACTAAAACCAATGTTACCACTAAATGCATCTGTGTTTACATTTTTTAAACTTATGGTCTCTTCTTTTATCAATAATGCGCCATTTACATTAGCCAATTTAATATTATCATATAAAACGTTATTTGCTTTTGCATTTATTGTAATGTCTAAAAATTCAGGGATTTTTAATGCGCTTGTTGGTTCGTTATCCTTAGTTTCTTTGGTGTTAGACATAAAGTCATCAACTTTAATATTGTTAGAATTTAAGTTGAAACTACCTTGCAATTTTTTGTCTTTGAATAAAAAACCGTAAAAATTATCTAGTTTTCCTTTTAAATCAACATCAGAGCTTCCTGTTTTTGCTTTAAAATCTTCTAATTTAATAGTATTTGTATTAAATGTTACTGTTGTGTTGTCTATAAAAAAAGGATTTGCAACATCATCTCCTTCGTATTTAAAATTTGATAAAGAAATCTGTCCTTCGTTTTTTATGTTTTGATAGTTTTCTTTTTCAATAGAATTCATATCAAAATTAGTAATAACATCTGCTTTAAGTATTCCTTGCAATTCTTTTTCTAATGCAACAGGGTAAACTTTGCTTATGTTTTTTAGGTTTATTATGCCTTTAGCTTTTAGTTTAATTAATGCGTTTGTAGTAAAATTAGCAATACTTCCGTTTGCGTTAAACACATCTTCATCTATTTTAAAAGAAGAATTATTTAAATTAATATAGGTGTCTTTAGGAAACCCAGTTTTGTTAATAATAGATGCATCAATATTTATATTAGTTACAGCTTTAGGTAAATCTGCATATTTAAACCTAGCATTTTTAGAACTTAATGTAATATTTAAGTTAGGTATTTTTGTTTCAGAAAGTGTGCCTTTTACAATACCATTTAAATTGAAATTACCAGAAGTAGTAATAGATGCTAAGTTACCTGCATATTTTTTAGGTAGTAAGGCCAAAACATTTTTAAAAGAGGAATTTGGGGTTTTAAAATTTATGTCATACAATTGGGCATTTTCCAATAATTGCATAAATCCATCAAATTGCAATGGTAATTCATTTATATAACCCGTGTTTTCTTTAAAGGTAAATTTAGAATTTTCTATATCTAAGCCTAAAATAGCATCTAATTTTACAGGAACTTCTTTTAAATAATTACTGTTTTCCATATAAAATGAAATATTAGCAGCACTTTTGGTATCTAAATCTAAAATAGCATTAGCAAAATTTCCTTTACCAGTATGGTAAATGCTATCTGCTACAAGCTTAATTTTAGAATTTACATCAAAATAAGTGAATTTTAAATTGCTTGCACTGTAAGATTCTATATTTAAAGCTAAAGCACTTTCTGTATTTTGTGTTTTGGTAACTTCTGTTGTTTTTGCAATATCATAATTACCTAAATTGTCTTTATTAAATAAGATGTTAACAATACTGTTTTCTGCTACAATATCTTTAATACTTAAAGTTTCTGTTTCATTTTTAAACAGTTCGGTAATTTCTAGGTTAATATCTAACTTTTCAGAAAAGAATAAAGTATCTCCTAAAAATGGTGCTTTATTAATTATAGCTATATCGTTTATTCTTAAACTTGCGTTGGGGAAATCTCTAAATAAACTTAAGTCTGTTTCTTTAAAGCTAAGCGTTGCATTTATATTGTTGTTAGCTGTACTTTTTATCATAGCCACAATTTTATCTTTAAATAAAAACGGAATAGATACTAAGCCAATAACCAATAAAAATATGGCAACTAATAACCATTTTATTATTTTTTTTGACGAACTTTTTTTCTTCTTTTCTGTATTCATTTTTAGGTTGATTTGTGGTCCAAAACAAAAATACCTCTTTTACAAGAGGTATTTTTGTTAAGATACTATTAAATAAGCTATTGGTTATTTAAACATATCCATACCAGGTATGTTTGGCATTCCTGCTTTTGCAGCAATTGCCATTTCATTTTCATTAATTTGTGTTGCTTTATTAATGGCCTTGTTTAAGGTTAAAATAAGATAATCTTCTAATTCTTCAGCATCATTAAGTAACGATTCGTCTATGCTTATCGTTTTAATTTGCCTGTTTGCCGTTAAAGTAACTTTAATTTTATTGTCTGTAGAATTTTCATCTACTAAAACAGTATCTAGTCTTTTTTTAGTTACTTCTACTTTTTGTTGGGCATCTTTTAATTTACCCATCATTCCAGAAATATCTCCAAACATAATCTTATATTTTTTCTATTAATTTAAGTAAACAAATTTAATAAAATAGATTCTAAAAAAATGAATAAAATATTTCTAAAAACATGGTTTTTAAGCCTTATTTTTGCAATCGCTTGTAAAAATAAGAATATGAAAAGTACAGATGCAAAAATACCAGTTGCAGAAAAACAACCTATAGAATTAGAAAAACACGGAGATATTAGAACAGACAATTATTTTTGGATGCGTTTAAGTGACCAACAAAAGTTGGGCGAGGTAAAAGATGCACAAACACAAAAAGTAATTAATTATTTAGAGCAAGAAAATACTTATTATGAAGAGGTAACACAATATACCAAAAATTTCGAAGAAAAATTATTTGAAGAAATGAAAGGTAGAATTAAAGAAGATGATTCTTCTGTACCTTATAAAGATAATGGCTATTTCTATATTACAAGCTATCAAAAAGGGATGCAATACCCAATCTATACCCGTAAAAAAGAAAATTTACAAGCCCAGGAAGAAGTTTTGTTTAACGTAAACGAAATGGCAAAGGGTTTTGATTATTTTCAACTAGGTGGTTTAAACATTTCTCCAGATAATAAATTAGCCGTTTTTGCAACAGATACAGTAAGTAGAAGACAATATTTTTTAAGGATTAAGAACTTAGAAACAGGTGAAATTTATAAAGATATTATAGAAAATACAAGTGGTGGTTCTGTTTGGGCAAATGATAATAAAACCATTTTTTACACCAAAAAAGACCCAGTTACTTTAAGAAGTGTAAAAATATTTAGACATGTTTTAGGCACACCAACTGCTGAAGATGTTCTTGTTTATCACGAAAAAGATGAAACGTTTGGAACTTATGTTACCAAATCAAAATCAGATAAATACATTATAATAGGTTCTCATAGCACAGTTTCTACAGAGGCGCAATTTTTAGATGCGAATAACCCAACAGGTAATTTGCAAATGTTGCAGCCAAGGCAAAGAGATTTAGAGTATAGTGTTTCTCACTTTAAAGACCATTTTTATTTATTAACTAATAAAGACAATGCTACCAATTTTAAGTTGATGAAAACTCCAGTATCTGCCACAACAAAAGAGAATTGGGTAGATGTTATTCCTCATAGAGAAGATACGCTTTTAGAAGATTTTTCTATATTTAAAGAGTATTTGGTTTTAGAAGAACGTGCGAATGGTTTAAATAAAATACGCATAAAACGTTGGGATAATAAAGAGGATTATTATTTGCCTTTTAATGAAGAAACCTACGCTGTTGGTGTTTATAATAATCCAGAATTTGATACAGATATTATTAGATATAGGTATAATTCTTTTACAACGCCAAGCTCTATTATAGATTTTAACATGGCAGATAAATCTAAAGAGATTAAAAAAGAGCAAGAAGTTTTAGGAGGTAAATTCAATAAAGAAAACTATAAAAGTGAGCGTGTTTGGGCAACAGCAAGAGACGGCAAAAAAGTAGCTATATCTTTAGTTTATCATAAAAATACTGCATTAAATAAACATACACCTTTATTACAATATGCTTATGGTTCTTATGGTTATACTATTTCAGACGGATTTTCTACTACCAGATTAAGTTTATTAGATAGAGGTTTTGTGTATGCTATTGCACATATTAGGGGAAGTGAGTATTTAGGAAGAGATTGGTACGAAGATGGTAAAATGCTACACAAAAAAAATACATTTAACGATTTTGTAGATTGTTCTAAATATTTAATAGCAAATAATTATACATCTGATGCACATTTGTATGCAATGGGAGGTTCTGCAGGAGGTTTGTTAATGGGTGCAATTGCAAATATGAATGCTGAATTATACAATGGTATTATAGCAGCAGTTCCATTTGTAGACGTTATTTCTACAATGATAGATGATTCTATTCCTTTAACCACAGGTGAATATGACGAATGGGGAAATCCTAATGATAAGACCTATTATGAGTATATAAAATCATATTCTCCTTATGATCAAGTGGAAGCAAAAGCTTACCCAAATATGCTAGTTACCACAGGTTATCACGATAGCCAGGTGCAATATTGGGAGCCTGCAAAATGGGTAGCGAAATTAAGAGAATTAAAAACAGATACCAATCTTTTAATGCTTAGAACTAATATGGAAGCAGGGCATGGAGGAGCATCTGGACGTTTTGATGCTTTAAAAGAAACAGCAAAAGACTATACATTCTTTTTAGCTTTAGAAAATAAATTAGACTAAGGTTTCATAAAGCATTAAATTCAATTTTATTATTCAAACTGAAAATGTATTTTTGTAGTAGGAAAAGATAAACCTTATAGTAATAACTTAAAGGTTTTTTATGAAATTGTAGAATGACAAGTAATCCGAATATACACAATAGTTTACTGGAATTGGTTGGAGACACACCAATTGTAAAACTTCAAAAAATAACACAAAATTTAAAAGGAAAGTACTATGCAAAATTAGAATCCTTTAATCCTGGCCACTCTTCTAAAGACAGAATTGCTTTACATATAATTAATGATGCAGAAAAAAAAGGTATTCTAAAAAAAGGAGCAACTATTGTAGAAACAACCTCAGGTAACACAGGCTTTTCTTTAGCAATGACTAGTATTGTAAAAGGTTACAAATGTATTTTAGCAGTTTCAGACAAAGCTTCACAAGACAAAATAGATTTATTAAAAACAATGGGAGCAGAGGTGCATGTTTGTCCTGCTAATGTCCCTTCAGATGATTCTAGATCTTATTACGAAGTAGCTAAAACCATTCATAAAAAAACAGAAAATTCCGTTTATATCAATCAATATTTTAATGAGCTAAATATAGAAGCGCATTATAGAACTACAGGGCCAGAAATTTGGAAACAAACTCAGGGTAAAATAACCCATTTAATAGCCGCAAGCGGAACAGGAGGGACCATTTCTGGTACAGGGAAATATTTAAAAGAACAAAATCCTGCTATTAAAATTTTAGGCGTAGATGCTGTTGGATCTGTTTTAAAGAAATATCACGAAACAGGAGAATTAGATACTAACGAAATAAAACCTTATAAAATAGAGGGTTTGGGTAAGGCTTTAATACCTACAGCAACAGATTTTGATGTAATTGATGTTTATGAAAAAGTGGCAGATAAAGCAGCTGCATTTACAGCAAGAGAAATTATAAAAACAGAAGGTATTTTTCCTGGCTATACTTGTGGTGCAGTTATGCAGGCTACTAAGCAATACGCAGCTAAAAATTATTTTACAGAAGATAGCTTTGTGGTACTTATTTTTCCCGATCATGGCTCTAGGTATTTAAACAAAATTTACAATGATTCTTGGATGCAAGAGCAAGGGTTTTTAGACTAAATAGTAATACCACCAACTAACATCTCTAAATTGCGAAAGCGATTAAATTTTTTTAAATTTGCTTCCTCAAAAAAAACAGAATAATGACAACAGATTTATTTGACAGAATCATAAAAGACAAGGGGCCACTAGGGAAATGGGCAGACCAAGCAGAAGGCTACTACGTATTCCCAAAATTAGAAGGACCTATTTCTAACAGAATGTCTTTTAATGGTAAAAAAGTAGTTACTTGGAGTATAAATGACTATTTAGGACTGGCAAATCATCCAGAGGTTTTAAAAATAGATGGAGAGGCAGCTTTAGAGCATGGTATGGCTTACCCAATGGGTGCAAGAATGATGTCTGGCCACACACCATTGCACGAACAATTAGAGGAAGAATGTGCTGCATTTGTAGATAAAGAAAAAGCATATTTATTAAACTTTGGTTATCAAGGTATTATGTCTGCAATAGACGCTTTGGTTACTAAAAACGATGTTATTGTGTATGATATAGATACGCATGCTTGTATAATAGACGGTGTTCGTTTACATGCAGGTAAACGCTTTGTTTATAAGCATAACGATATGGAAAGTTTTGAGAAAAACATTAAACGTGCCAAAAGAATGGCAGAGAAAACAGGAGGAGGAATCTTAGTGATTTCTGAAGGTGTTTTTGGAATGCGAGGAGAACAAGGGCGTTTAAAAGAAATTGTAGCTTTTAAAGAAGAATACAACTTTAGATTGTTAGTAGATGATGCACATGGTTTTGGAACTTTAGGAGAAGGAGGAAGAGGTACTGGTTTTGAGCAAGGTGTACAAGATGACATTGATGTATATTTTGCAACTTTTGCAAAATCTATGGCGGGTATTGGTGCTTTTTTAGCAGGAAATAAAGATGTAATTCAGTTTTTACAGTATAATTTACGTTCGCAAATGTTTGCAAAATCATTACCAATGGCAATGGTTAAAGGCGCATTAAAACGTTTAGATATGATACGTACAATGCCAGAATTAAAAGAAAAACTTTGGGAAAACACCAATGCTTTACAATCTGGTTTGCGTGCTGCAGGTTTCGATTTAGGAACAACACAAACGTGTATTACTCCTGTTTTCTTAAAAGGAGATATACCAGAGGCAATGGCAATGGTGAATGATTTACGCGAAAATCACGGAATTTTTTGTTCAATTGTAGTATATCCTGTAATACCTAAAGGATTAATAATTTTAAGATTAATACCTACAGCAACGCATACGCAAGAAGATATAGACGAAACAATTGCTGCCTTTTCTGCAATTAGAGCAAAATTAGAAAATGGTACGTATAAAAAAATTGCTGAAGCTTTAGTTTCTTAAATAGAAACAATAGTTTTAGCAAACAGAATTGGCTGACTTAAAAGTATGAAGTATTGCTAATTTTTGATAGAAATGCAATGAAATTAAAAAACGTATTCAATTAAATTTGAATACGTTTTTAAATTTATACAGATAAGATAAAACAATAAGATGAAATTACTTTTAAGGCGATTTATATTTTAATTTGTTGTTTTAAAATATTTCTTTTTTAGCCAAAAGGAAACTTTAACTAATAAAATTAGTGCAGGCACTTCTACTAATGGTCCTATTACGCCTGTAAAAGCTTGTCCAGAATTTAAACCAAAAACGGCAATAGCTACTGCAATGGCAAGTTCAAAGTTGTTACCAGCAGCAGTAAAAGCTACAGCTGCAGTTTTATTATAAGTTGCGCCAGTTGCTTTTGTAAAAAAGAAACCTATTACAAACATTATTGTAAAGTAAATTAGTAATGGTACTGCAATAATTAATACATCTAAAGGAATAGCCACAATAAGCTCTCCTTTTAAAGAAAACATTATTAGAATTGTAAAAAGTAGCGCAATTAAAGTTAACGGAGAAATTGTGGGAATAAATTTTTCTGTATACCACTGTTCTCCTTTTAATTTTACTAAAATTAATCTACTAAAAATACCTAAAACAAAAGGTATACCTAAATAAATAGCAACACTTTCTGCAATTGTTTGTATAGAAATATCTATAATTGCTCCTTCAAAACCAAAGTATGGTGGTAAAATGGTTATAAATAACCAAGCATAAAAAGAGTAGGCAAATACTTGAAAAATACTATTAAGTGCAACTAAACCTGCACCATATTCACTGCTACCTTCTGCTAAATCATTCCAAACTAAAACCATAGCAATACATCTTGCCAAACCAATTAAAATAAGCCCTACCATATATTCTGGGTAATCTTGCAGAAAAATAATGGCTAATAAAAACATTAAAACGGGTCCAATAATCCAATTTAAAATTAGAGAGATAGATAATATTTTCAGGTCTTTAAATATTTTAGGTAAAAGTGCATAGTTTACTTTCGCCAAAGGCGGATACATCATTAAAATTAAACCTATGGCAATAGGAACATTTGTAGTACCTTTATTAAAAGAGTTTACAAAATCTGGTAATTTGGGAAAAAAGTATCCAAAGCCTACACCTAAAATCATGGCTATAAAAATCCATAACGTTAGGTTTTTGTCTAAAAAACTTAATTTTTTTTTCATAACTTATTTAGCAGCAATTACTATTTGGGTCGCAAGCATTTGCCTGCGTTAAATTTGAAATTCTAATTCTAGGTTTTTTTTGAGGAATGCCACATGCATCTTCTGCTAAACAAGCAGTTTGTTTAGAAGTTAATAAAAAAGTATCGTTTTTAAAATCTAACCCAAATTTACCAATAGTCTCTGCTTGGTATTCTACTTCAATTTCTAGATCTTCTATTTTTAGAATTTTCTCAGAAAGTTCTATAATGCTCATTAACTTTTCTGGGTGTAATCTATGATTGTAGTCGTTAGCGTTCCATAATTGAAAATTGGCAACTTCTTCTTTGCGCATAACCCCACCACAATCAATAAAATTTTTAGTTATTTTACCAACTTCAGTTACGTGAAAATGGCTAGGAACCAATTCTCCATTAGGCAATTGAAAAGCAATAGTTTTTAATGTTTTTAATGTTTGTTTTACTTCAGATAATTTCATTTTATGCTATTTTTAGTGAGGTAATTAAAAGGTACGTTTGGTATTAACAGCAATTCAGGTTTTTTAAATCTTGATTTAAAAATTGCTCCATAACTGTTTTCATGCTCGTCCATTTTTCTGAATTAATGCAATAACAAACACTTGTACCACTTATGTTTCCTTTAATTAAATTTAACTTTTTTAATTCTTTTAAATGTTGGGATATTGTTGGTTGTGCTAAACCAATTTCTTTTACTAAGTCTCCACAAACGCAGCTATTCAATTGAAAAAGATGTTCTAAAATGGCAACTCTTGCAGGATGCCCAAAGACTTTTGCAAAATCTGCAATTTGGTTCTGCAAGTCTGTAAATTTTTCTGTTTTTGTAAGACCCATAATTTTATCAATTACTATATTGCAATATTACGATTAATAAATTAAATCAAATCTTAAAAATAAAGAAATGTAATAAAAGTTTAAAGTAAATGTATTTTGAGTAGTTTAAATTTTAGTAGAATTTTCATAATTCAATTTTTAAACTTTACAGATTGTGAGTGGCATATTTTTAGTTTCAAACTTTTAAAAGTATACAGAAAATTAACTTATCTTAGAATTATAATCCTTAAGGAGCTTGATTTAACGTTATGGAGAATCTAAATATTTATTATTTCCCTTTAATTGTTGGAGGAATTTTTGTTTTTGTAGGTGTCATCTTAAAAATATTTGCACCAAAAGAACGTAGTTTTCTTTTTGGTTATAGAACACCTAGTTCAATGAAATCTAATGAGCATTGGGTATTTGCTCAGGAGTATTCATCAACAAAAAGCTTACAGATTGGTTTATTTTTATGGTTAGTTGTTTTAATTAACTTTTTTGTAGATACACAATACTATTTCAGCACAAAGCACCAATTAATTTTAGTTTTTATTGCTGTTCTATACTTATTTATAACTACAGAATTTGCTATTTGCAGAAAATTTAAAAGTGTAGGTAATAAAAATTAAGGTTGTAACATCACCCAATTAATTTACAAACGCTCTTCAATCCACTTTTTAAAGCTAAAAAAGTTTTGTGGTGCAACACCATGGCCAGCATTGTACTCAGAATATTCATTTTTAAAACCTAAATTATCTAAAAATGGTTTTGAGTTTCTTGCCCACTCTACTGGCAAAACTTGGTCTACAGAACCATGACTGCAGTAATAATCTGTATTAATTTCTTTAGAAATTTCTGCTGGTAATAACTCTTTATTAATATAACCACTTAAGGCAATTACATGATTTATTTTGTTTGGATAGTAAAAACTTAAAGAATAGCTTAAAATTGCACCTTGACTAAACCCTAGCAAGAATATTTGCTCTGTTTGATATTTCAATTTTATTTCATCAATAAAAATAGCAATTTTATCTATAGATTCTTTTGCTTCTTTTAAATCTGAGAACTTACCATTTATATCATCAAAATTAATAGAGTACCAAGCATATGCGCTAAAGCTCATAGGTAAAGGCGCTTGTGCGCTTACAATTGTTAATTCTTCTGGTAATTCTTTTGCAAAAGAAAATAGGTCTTGCTCATTACTTCCATAACCGTGTAGTAAAATAAGTAAAGGTTTCTTTTTAGCAGCTATTTTAGGTTCTCTAACTATATAATGTAAACTCATTTCTGTAAACTCTATTTAAATATTTTTAAACCATTCTTGAAATTTTTCTCCAAATAATGGTACCAATTTTAACTCTTCTTGTACGGCACTAATTATACCTAAAACAAAAAGAACCAAAACTCCAATTTTACCAATATTACCAGCAGTAGTTCCAAAATATGCGAAAACGATCCATTTATTAGCAAAATATAAAATATGTAAACCTAAACTTTGTCTAATATGAAAGCTAGCAAAATAATTGTTGTTTTGTCTGTTTGTGAAAAATGCATAGAGTAAGCCAATTATTGTTATATAACTTACTGTACCAAGTGTTTTACCCTCTTTAAACGTTTGGTTTATCATCCTTGTTATTCGTTTAAAATTAACTGATTATTCGCAAAAACACCATACACTTTACCTTTTACTTTTTTGTTGATAAAAGGACTGTTTTTTGAAGTTGAAAGTATATTGTCTTTCTTAAAAACATAATTTTCAAACGGATTAAAGAACGAAAGTTCTGCAGGATTTCCTTCCTTAATTTTAACTTCACTTAAGCCAAAAATAGCCCTTGGTTTGTTGGTAATGTTTTCTATATAATCCTCTAAGTTAAATACTGTGTTTAAGGCTCCAAATGCACTTTCTAAACCAATAACACCGTCTTTTGCCTGGCTAAATTCTACCTTTTTATGTTCTATGTCTATAGGGTTATGGTCGGAGGTAATCACGTCTATAACACCAGATTTTACCGCTTTTTGCAATGCATCAACATCTTTAGTTGTTCTTAAAGGTGGGTTGGTTTTAAAATTACTATCAAAACCATGCAGCTCTATATCTGACAGTGTTAAATGATGTACAGCAACACTACAGGTAATATTTAATTTTTTCTTTTTAGCCTCTTTAATTAGGTCAACAGATTTTGCTGTAGTAATGGTAGGTATGTGTAATTTACCACCAGTATATTCTAATAAATACAAGTCTCTAGCAATTTGTATATGTTCTGCTAAAGCAGGAATTCCCTTTAAGCCCAACTTTGTGCTATTTATGCCTTCGTTTGCAATACCTTCTCCTGCAATTGCATTGTTTTTAGGAAAACTTAAAACTAATCCATTAAAATTCTGTGCATACAATAATGCAATTTTCATTAGATTGTCATTAGCAATTGGTTTGTTATAATCTGCAAACGCAATGGCTCCAGATTGCTGCATATCATACAGTTCTGCCATTTCTTCGCCTTTACTGCCTGCAGTTAACGCTGCAATTGGGTGTAAAGAGGTAGCGTTATTGGCTGCCTTATGTATTAAAAATTCTACGCTAGATTTATTGTCTATTACTGGGTTGGTATTTGCATTTATTGCAATTGCAGTAAATCCGCTTTTAGCGGCTACTTTTAAGCCATTATCAATAGTTTCGCGTTCCTCAAAACCAGGTTCTCCAAAAGATACACTAGCATCAAACCAACCACAAGAAACATGTAAATTTTCTTTTTCTACTATTTGATAATTTTCTTTTGATGTTATGGAATCTGCTATTTTTTTAATAGAACCATTTTCTATTAAAATATCTTTTTTCTGCTGATGGTAAGTGCTTGAGGAATCTATAATCGTTGCCGATTTAATAAGCGTAATCATGATTTAAAGAATTTTAAGATAAAAATTTCTAATAACAAAGATACAACTGCTAAGCCTAAAAACCATTTCCAAAGCCATTGAACTTCATTATTTTTAGTTATTTTTTTAAAAACATTTGCAATAGAAGATGAGATTTCTATACTCTTGTTTTGTTCTTGCAGTGTTTTTAAGTCTATATACTTTAACAAACTCTCTTCTTTAGGATTGTTAAAAGCTAAGTTTTGTAGGGTAAAATCTTCTTTTAAAACACTATAAAACCCGGCAGTTAATGGTTGCTCTTTTGTTATTATAGCTACTTTATTTTGATAGGTTTTCTGTAACGGAATAAACTTTTCTTTTGTACCTGATAAAGTTAAAATTTCATCTTTCCCTATTTTTGTATCAATTTCGATATTATTTTCCTTTTGTAGTCTGTATGCTATTTTTGGATATTTAAAACTCATTTTACCCAAATTGTAAAAGATGGGTACAATTAAAGGAGAGTTTAAAAAATTACTATTTTTCTTATTAAGAGCACCTGTAACATAGTAAAAGTTGTTTTTTAGTTCGCTAATAAATGCAGTGTTATTTTCTAGACTTACCAAAGCAATCGTTTTACCAGAAATAGGGTAGTGGCTTTTAAGGTTTGGGTATTGAAAGTTATTTACCTGCTTAGAAAAAACCTTATCAAAAACAGGATGGTTGTAATTAATTTTTGTGATTTTTAATGGGATAGATGTCTTGTTTTGTAATGCATTTAAGTTGCATTTTTTTAGAAAATTATTGTAAGAATTTAGTGAGATTTCTTCATTAGGAATTAGAATAATATTGCCTCCATTTTTGTGAAATTGCTGTAAGCTTTTAGCTAGTATTTCAGGGATGTTTTTTAGCTCGTTTAAAACTATTAATTGTTGTTTTTCTATGCTACTATAATTTAGATTTAATAGCGATACTTTAGTTAAATTAAACTCGTTTTTTGTGTAAATTTTTGCGAGGTAATCTAGGTTTTCTCCTATGGCTAAAATGTTGGTTTTTGTTTGGTTATTAATGGTAAAAAAATAACGATTATCAAAGCTGAAAGTATCGCTAAAATTTACTTCTAATTTTCCTAGGAATTCAGGTTCGTTTTGTATAGTAAATTTTATTGTTTTTTGTTCATCTTTGTCAATAAAGAAAGACTGTTTACTTAGTAGTTTTTCTTTGTTAAAAAGGGCAAGTGGTACATTATCTATTTTGCTACCTTGGTTTTTAATTATAGTGTTTACAACAAAATTGGTGTTATTCGCATCGCTTACAAAAACACTATCAATAGAAATATTATTTTTAACAGTAGGTGTTAATTGAATTGCTTTAAAACTAGGTGTTACATCTGTAAACTTATCTGTGTAAAGTCCCTGAAAATCAGATATTAATATATTTTTATTTAAAGTTTTGGTTTTATTTTTTTCTTCTTGCTTTATTTTTAAGAAAACGGTGTTTAGGTTTAATGTTTTGGTTGTATTTTCTATATTTAGTAGTGTATTTTTTAATTCATCTTTAGTAATATTTTTATAGAAATTTGTATTTGTTAATAAAGAGTAAGAGATTTCTTTTTGCGTATTTTCTATAATTTCTTGTGCTGCTATTTTTAATAAGTCTCCTTTTTCTCCTTTAGTATTTGTGCTTAAAGAGTTGTCTAAATAAATAAAATTATGTTGCTTTTCTTCTGCTTTTTTGTTCCCAAAATAAGGTTGAGCAAATGCTAAAATAATAGCACTAAATAAAAGCAATCTGGTAGCCAAAATAAGCCACTTTTTTATTTGAGAACTTTTACGGGTATGTTGCTCTAATTTTTTTAAAAAAGCAACATTTGTAAATGGTACTTTTATAAATTTTTGTAACTGAAAAAGATGTACTAAAATTGGTGTAATTAGTAAGCTTAAAAAATATAAAATTTCTGGATTTTTAAATTGCATTCCACTTTATTTTTTTATGTTTTTTGTCTTAGAGATATTGATTGTAAAATTTGTGTAATTACTTGTTTTTTAAATTTGTTTTTCATTATTTTAAATACCTTAAAAAGTATATCTAATATGCTACATTTTACCTTTTAAAAAAGTCTAAATTATTACAATTAACTTAATTAGTAGTCTGTTGTTAACTTCTAATTAAAAATTTTCGAAAACGCCTAAACCAAAAAGCGCAAAATCATATTTTACGGGATCTAATTTATCTAATTTTCGTAAGTTTTTATCTAATTCAGCAACCGCTTTCCAATCGTTTTGTTTTCTTGTTAGTAGTTTTAGTTTTCTTGCTACATTTCCAGAATGTACATCTAAAGGACAAGACAAATGTGCAGGGTTGTGTGTTTTCCAAACTCCAAAATCTACGCCAGTTTTATCATTTCTAACCATCCACCTTAAAAACATGTTAATGCGTTTTGCTGCAGAATTTTTTAAAGGATCAGAAATGTGCTTTTGTGTTCTCTGTTCATGAGGGACTTCAAAAAAGATTTGCTTAAAATTATGAATAGCAGTTTGGTAAGTGGTGGTGGTGTCTTTTATAGATAAAGCACTTTCTAGACCATCGTGATGTATGTAAATGTGTTTTAATGATTTTACAAATTGCTGAAAATCGATAAAATTAAATGTTCTATGCACAAAATTCTCAAAACTTTTTAGGTCTTTATTGGTATGATTTATTATAAAATCATGAGGAGATTGTTCTAACAACTCCATCATTTTATTGGCGTTTCTAATAATCATTGTGCGGTTTCCCCAAGAAATAATGGCCGTTAAAAAGGCGGCAATTTCTATATCTTCTTTTTTGGTAAACAAATGCGGAATTTGAATGGGATCTGACTCTATAAAGTTGGGTTTATTATACAACGCTACTTTCTCATCTAAGAATATCTTTAAATCGGCTTTTTTCATTTGTAATTATTCTAAAAAACTAACAGAAATTAAAATTCCATTGTAAGCTGCATGCAATAACATGGCCCAAATTAAGCCAAAACGCACTCTTATAAAACCTAAATAAAGACCAAGTAGTGCTTGTGGTAATACCAATAAAGGTGATAATAGGATAACATTTGTGGTTATTTCAAAATTAGAAATATGCACAAAACCAAACATTATAGCAAATATGTAAAATGCATTTTTAAATGCAATTTTATTTTTAAATAGTGTAAGTGGTGCTCTAAAAATGGTTTCTTCTATTAAAGGCGCTAAAACTACCACAAATAAAAATATTTTTAGGTTACTCATATCAGTAAACATTTCTTGTATTTTATGGGTATCTAAATCTATAAGATTTAGCATTTCTAGTAAAGCAAATAAAGGCGAAATTACAATACCTGTTATTAAACTGAGTAGAAGTAGATGAAAAAATATGTTTAACCTGTAATTAATGTTTTGGTTCGTATCTTTTTCTAAAACAGGGTTTTTTATGTAACCTAAAAGTGTATTTAGTGTTTGTTTCATAGCCTTTTTTTAAGATGAAGCTATTTTACCATCAATCATTGTTAATTTGCGATCTGCCATTGTTGCCAACTCTTCATTATGAGTAACTAAGACAAATGTTTGCCCAAATTGGTCTCTTAATTTAAAAAATAATTCATGTAAATTTTTAGCAGATTTACTATCTAAATTTCCACTAGGCTCATCAGCTAGAATCACAGATGGATTATTAATTAATGCTCTAGCAACAGCTACACGTTGCTGCTCGCCACCAGAAAGTTCATTTGGTTTATGGTTTATTCTATGTGATAATCCTAAAAATGCTAAGATTTCTTTAGCACTTTTTTCTGTCTCTAATTTCGTTTTTTTAGCAATATATGCAGGTATACAAACGTTTTCTAAAGCGGTAAATTCAGGCAATAACTGATGAAATTGAAAAATAAAACCAATGTGTTTATTTCTAAAAGCAGAAATTTCTTTATCAGAGAGGTTTTTCAGTGAAATATTATTTAAAGCAAGTTCAAAGTCATTTTCTTTTAAAGGTTTGTCTAACGTTCCTAAAATTTGTAATAATGTTGTTTTACCTGCTCCAGAAGGGCCAACTATAGCTACAACTTCTCCTTTTTTTATATCTAAATCAACGCCTTTTAAAACTTCAACTTCACCGTAATATTTGTGTATATTTTTACAAATTATCATGCTTTTTAATTTGTAACGAAATTATAAAAAAGAAATCAGAATTACATAGTAGTACTTCTGATTTCTAAACTCAAAAACTTAAAATAATTCAAAAAAATAATATTAAAAATATATTTTATGTATTGGTCTATAAATTTCTGTAAAACTTACAAGTATCGTTACTTTAATTTTGTGACTTGATAAAAATGTTTGTTGGAACGCAAAATAATTAGGAAAAAATTTTAAGAATTGTTGTTTTGAGAGTAGTAAGTGCTTGTTAATGTTAAAGAATTCATAAAGAATACATTTCGTTTTATTTTTAAGTTTTTTTATGAGTGAGATTACAGAATATTATATCTGAATTTGTATTTTTGCCTTCGTTTTAAATATTAAAAGGATGAATTTACACGAATATCAAGGAAAAGAAATATTAAATAGCTTTGGAGTTAGAATTCAAAGAGGAATTGTAGCAAATACGCCAGAAGAAGCGGTTGCAGCAGCAAAAAAATTAACAGAAGATACTGGTACAGGTTGGCATGTTATAAAAGCTCAGGTGCATGCAGGTGGCCGTGGTAAAGGTGGTGGAGTTAAACTAGCTAAAAACTTAGATGAAGTAAAAAGTATTTCTAATGATATTTTAGGTATGATGTTGATTACCCCACAAACTTCAGCAGAAGGAAAGTTGGTAAATCAAGTCTTAATAGCAGAAGATGTTTACTATCCAGGAGATGAAGAGCCAGATGAATATTATATGTCTGTTTTATTAAACAGAGCAACTGGTAAAAACATGATTATGTATTCTACTGAAGGTGGAATGGATATTGAAACTGTTGCAGAAGAAACGCCACATTTAATTTTTACAGAAGAAGTAGATCCTTTATTAGGATTAATGCCTTTTCAAGCGCGTAAGGTAGCTTTTAATTTAGGTCTATCTGGTGTTGCTTTTAAAGAAATGACAAAATTTGTTACTAATTTATATAAAGCATATATAGGTTCAGACTCTTCTATGTTTGAAATTAACCCAGTATTAAAAACATCTGACTCTAAAATTATGGCGGTAGATGCCAAAGTTTCTTTAGATGAAAATGCGTTATATAGACACAAAGATTACGCAGCAATGCGCGATTTAAGAGAAGAAAACCCAATTGAAGTTGAAGCGAAAGCTGCAGGTTTAAATTATGTAGATTTAGATGGTAATGTGGGGTGTATGGTAAACGGAGCAGGTTTAGCTATGGGGACTATGGATTTAATTAAAGAATCTGGAGGTGAACCAGCAAACTTTTTAGATGTTGGTGGTACAGCAGATGCAGCAAGAGTTGAAACTGCGTTTGGTATTATATTAAAAGATCCAGCTGTAAAAGCAATTTTAGTAAACATTTTTGGTGGTATTGTGCGTTGTGACAGGGTTGCACAAGGTGTTGTAGATGCTTATAAGAATATGGGAGACAAAATTACAGTGCCAATTATATGTAGATTACAAGGTACAAACGCAGTAGAAGCAAAACAGCTAATAGACAATTCTGGAATGGAAATTATTTCTGCTACAGAATTTCAAGAAGCAGCAGATAAAGTAAGTGAAGTTTTAGGCTAGACAGCTCTAAAATACATAACCTTATTGTAAAAAAAGCCTCGTGAAAACGAGGCTTTTTTTATTAAAATTTTAAAATGTTAAAAAAACTTTAAATTTTTTAGTTTATTTTGTTTTTAATAAAAACTCTTTATTCTAGTGTTTTTATTATGGTTTTATTAGTAATTTAAGAGTATTATTAAACCATAACAGGACAGTACAGGACATCATAACATAATGTCATTTCTATTTTTGTTTAAAAATATATACTAAATTAACTAAAATATGAAAAATTTTAACATTAAAGTAGGGGTGTTAGGAATTGTATTGTCTCTTGGAACTTTTTATTCTTGTCAGCAAGAAGATGAATTATTAAATGAAGAACTGTCTTCTGGGAAAGAAGTAGCTTTAGAAGATGAGTATGCAGCAAAAGGTACTTGTGACCCCAATGAATTTAAGCTTATAGATGCCATATCAGGTACGGATTATAATGATGCTGTAAGTACGCAGATTGACGATAGAAGCTGTTCTTTTGATTATAGACAGTCTTCATACGGTTCTAGCTTTAATTGGGGAGGTTATAGGTTGAGAGCTTCTAATAACCAACCAGGAAAATTGCAAGTTAGAATGGAACGTTCTACAAGACAGACAAACTATGCTAATGGTAAATATATTGATTTGTCTGGTACAGTAAGAATATTAAACGCAGGTTTGGTTAACGGACCTTATGCTCCAAACGATCTTAGAGATAAAAATGGAACTTACATTGCACAAGTAAAGGGTAAGCATACCAATTTAAGAACTGACCTAAATGAGTCTAGAGATCCTGCAATTGTTTTATTTATTGCAAAACCTAAAAGATTCAATAATGGAACTGGAAGTGTGATTAGAGATAGCAACGGGAAAATAAAAGAGTTTGTTATTTATGCAGAACTTGTAAGAAAAAGAGGGGGGTCTTCAAATTCTGGAAGACGACTTATAAAAATTACAACAGTTAAACGTAATAGAGATTTTAATGTTAACATTAGAACAGAATTTTATAATAGTGGTAGTACAAAAAGACAGCGAGTAAGAGTGAATATTAACGGTGTTGCAAAAACATTTGAAATTTCAGTTCAGAATACAGCAGGTCAATCAGCAGAACCAACAGAAATGAGAATTCGCATGGGAGCTTATAGATGTGTTGGAGGAGGAGCAGAAATTTTATGGAAAGATGATTTAAGTGTATCTAGAAATTAAAATTACTACTTTTAAAAAAAATTAAAACCAAAACAAATCATTGTTTTGGTTTTTTTGTTTTCAGAAAATTTTAAATATTCTTCATATCGTTGTTAGTGAATAAGTAAACATATAAGATGAGCTAATGCTAGCTTTAAACGTAGAAATAAATAATTAAGAAATTTATTGTTTATGATAATAACCTCAAAACGAATGAAAATTTGTTTTGAGGTTTTTTTCTTATTATTTATTTAAAGAGTATCAATTTTGAAATTACTTAAAAGCTCATAAAGATTTTATTTAGTATTGTTATTGATTAGTTTCTGATTTACTTTATAAGAGGTTTCATAATAGCCTAATTTTCCATCTTCATTAATACTTTCTATGATAACTAACATTTCTCCAATATTATCATCGGCATAAAACTCCACTTTAGCAGTTCCGTTTTTGTTTATTTTTAAATTGGGTTGCCAAAAAACGGTGGATCTTAAATCTGGAACTTCCCAGTCTTTTTTGGTTACGTTTTCGTGTTTTGGAGCATAAAACTCTTTCTCAATTGAAAAACTTGGTAATGTATTTTTAAAGATGCCTTTTGTTTCTGTAATTCCAAATAATCCTTTGCCAGGGTAGGTATAAATATTTAAAAATGAATAATTGGGTGTTGCTATCGGAACTTGATCAAATACATCACTTAGATATATTGCAGGAAGTTTAGGGTTTTTAATAATTTCAACACTTTTAATTTCTTCAATTGGAATATTTTCTAGAATGGGATAATTTTCAATATGAACTGGTTTTCCATCTATAATTACAAACGTAAATAAAGACTCATCAACATGAGCATATCTAAATCTTTCACCATTAATTGTGGGAACTGGTTTTCTCGCATATGTAAAGTCAACTATAGAGAGAATTACTCCATTTTCTATTGAAAAACCTAAATCTGTTCCAATAGCTGGTACTGTTTTTACCTCATCATCCATAACCTGTGGTAATGGAATATCTATAATACTTATGTCATCAGGAAACTTAAATAAAAGTAAGCTAAAAAGCCCAGACATCCATTTTTCATTTTTTTCTATTAACTTTTCGTTTTCAATAATAACATCAGGTTCTCCATGTTCATCAGTCATTTTCTTTTGAATAGGAGATAGTATCCTTGTTTTAACAATAATTTCATCTAAAACAAAACCATTTTTATCTACACTAAACGGATTTTCTTTAACAAACCTTTTTCTATTTTCTTTTACATATATATTAAATTCATCTGCAAGTTGTAGCTTTTCTTGTTTTTCAAAATTTATTTTTAAAGGAGTGGGTTTATCTATAGCAATGGTCAATTCTTTCTTTCTTCCTTTATGGTTTTTAGTTTGTATTAAATATTTTAAATCGTCTTTAAAGACATCTTGCAAATCAAAAATAAATCTACCCACACTATCTATAGTGGTAACATTAGCTTGAAGATTTTTTTTATCTAAAGTCATTAAAGTGAGTTCTATTGGTTTTTTACGCTTTCTTTTACGCTTTTTATACTGTTCAATAGTCCCAGAAATTTGCAAGTTTTTTTCAGGTTGTTTTTTAAAATAAACGTCTTCTTTTGTTGGTTTAAAGATATAATTTCGCCAACCTTGGGTTAGTAGTAAAGCATCCATTGCATAAAAACGATGTTTGTTTTGGCTATCAAAATAAAAATTAGGTTGCTCAATTTTTCCTTTTAATTCAGATTCTAGTAAAAAGTAAGACAATATATTTCCCCTTTGCAATTGCATCTCACCCAGCTGTTTTTTGTTTAATACTAAAAAAGATGTATTTGTGTTTTTGCCGTCTTTAATATTAAGGTCAAAAGTAACTTTGTCTCGTTGTTTATATTCCTTTTTATCGGCTTTAGCATTAACGTTTAATCGATTGCTATTTTCTTTAAAATTAAAAACCAAGCGTTCACAAATCGGTTGGTTATTTTTGTTAAATACGGTAAACGTTACAATTCCCTCTGGGAATAAACTTTTCTTAAAAGCCATTTTTACCTTTTCGTTTATAAATTGCATTTTAGAGTTGAAATAAGTGATACCTCTCGCTTGCACTTTAACAAACAAACTATCAGTTTTAGAAAAGTTAGAACGAACTAATAACTTAAAAAAATCTTGACTAGAATTTACTGTTAATACATATCCTTTTTCATATATTTTAGGCAATTGAAATTTGTAAGTAGTGCTTTTGTTATTAAGAATTTCTGCATAATAAGTTTTGTTTTTATCAGGTTTTAATTGATAAAAGCCCATTCCTAATAGATTGCTTTTAAACTCAGTAACAATTAAATTATTTTCATCTTTAATGATTCCTTTAACAGGAAGGCCTTCATTTTTATAATCTAAAGCTTTAAAAGCAATATTACTTGTTAGGCCATGCACTAGTTTGCCACCTTCAGGAAAAAATTGTAAATCGATAAAATTTTTATCAATGGCTATGGTTTTACTGTGTGAATTAAAGGTGATAAAATTGTTGTTTTTAACTCGAATTGAATCTAATTGAATATCAATTTTAGCTTTAACAGCACCATTAGTAAGCGGGTAGCTAAATGTGTATTCTTTGTTTTTATCTTCTTTAATTAATACCGAATCTTTTTTGCCATTAATAGTTAAAAGTACTTTTAGTTTTCCTTTAAATCTAGGGTTTATAATTTTTGGAAACACTTTTGCGGAAAGTTCTAATTGTTTGTTGGCTTTTTCTGAAATAACAACATTTCTAATTACTTTTTTATCATAAGCTGTTTTTGTGGGTTTGTAAATATCAATGTATTGTTTGTTTGTAAAGTTTTCTTTAAAATTTTTGTTCCATTTGGTGTACGCGCGTACCATGTATTTACCAGGTAGCAAAGGTTCTATGGTTTTTAGATCAAAAAAATTATTTCCAATACCGTTTTCTAATTTTAGGATTTTAGAAGCTATAATTTTTTCATCAAAATTAATAAGTTGTACGTGCAATACATTACTTAAAATTGTGTTTTTTTGGTTTATATTGGTTACAATTCCTTTAAACCATATATTTTGATCACTTGTAAAAATTGTACTGTTTAATTGTAGGTATATTTTTTCTGCGTATGCAATTTTATCAATATCTATAGTATCTTTTTTAATTTGCGCTTTCGCGTTATTCTGCAGTAGGATACTAAAAGAAATAAATATATAATACAAGTAGGATTTTTTCATAACTAACTTTTTAGAAAGCAATTTTTTAAATTTACAAAAAAACAATTCTTTTTAAAGTGTTGTACTGAAATTAATTAACTGTTTTGAAAAAAAATATGAATTAAAAGAGTTTACTAAATTTGGTGTTTAGTTTTACATAAACTTTTTTACAAATAAGTACTTATAAAAATTTCTGTAATAACACTAAATGAACTTAATTTTCACAAATTAGATTTTTTAAAAAAAGTATTACAGAATTCGTAACAATTTATTTGTCAGGTGTAATAATAGTGAGCTACTTCTTTTAAAAGACATCAATAATTACAAGTAAAGCCAATTCTTTTTAGCTGTTTAATAATTAAAATATGAATAATATGTAATTTTAATGTTTATTTAATGTAAATAATTTATTTTTATGGTGTTTTTTGATTATTTTTTTAAGGAATTTATAACATTTAGAAGTTTTATTCCTTCGTATTTTTGCGGCAGTTTTAAAATAGACAAATAAAATAAATAAAAAACAAAATGAATACTTTAAAAATTAAAACAGTAGTAGTAGCCTTTTTATTAGGGTTTAGTACTTTAGTAGCCGCATCAAATGAAGGGCCATCTTTTGATAAAAAGGAGGTAAAAACAACAATTACAAAAGATGTACAAAAGCTTTTAAAAAATTCCGAATTAACTTTAGCTGATACAGAAAAAGCGACGGTAAAAATTATGATTAATAGTAAGAACGAAATTGTAGTTTTATCTGTAGATACCAATAACAGTGCAGTAGATGCTTTTGTAAAAAGGAGATTAAATTATAAGAAAGTCTCTACTAAAACAGCTTCAGAAATATTTATATTACCAATTAAAGTGTTGGGAGCTAGATAGTTTAATTGTTTTTTTAAAATAAAAGAGTCATATAAAAATCATATTTTTGTATGACTTTTTTTTGTGTATTATTTTTGGTTTAACAATACTTAAATAGTCTTTTAAATTTGTAAGTTTAAAACAATATTTAAAGAATAATACTAATTTAGTTTATTTAGACTTGCGCTGCGGAGTACTGCCGTTAATTGAACTTAAAAAGCTATAGAGTTTGACAAATTTTATAACGATAAAACGTTTTTAGTTAAAAAGATAAAATCTAAAGCCGCTGTATTATACAAAAAGAGAGAAATTTAAACCTTTAAATAAGTGGACTGCTGCCCAAAGAAAATACATGCAAAAAGCAAATTAGTGCGTATCAAAATAGTTTAAAAAAGTTAGGTTTTGCATTAGAATCTAGAGTAGATATTAGTGCTATAATTTTAAAATTGCAAAAGGAATATAAAATACATAAACAACGTTAGAATTAATAACACTATCAAGTTAAGAAGAAATTAAAACTAAACTGTTCTTTATCTTTGTATTAAATAAAAAAATAACCATCAAAAACTATATAGTTTTTGAGGGTTATTTTTTTATAACTTAATTTAATGTTTATTTCACATCCATTAACTCAACATCAAATATAAGTGTTGCATCTGGTGGAATTACACCTCCTGCACCAGCAGAACCATAAGCTAAATCAGATGGAATTACAAAACGAGCTTTGTCTCCAACTTGTAATAGTTGTATGCCTTCATCCCATCCAGAAATAACTTGACCAACACCTACATTAAAGTCTATTGGTTGCTTTCTTTTGTAAGAAGAATCAAAAACGGTACCGTCTAATAGCTGGCCTTTATAGTGTACAGAAACACCTGCACCTTTAGTGGCTTTTTTACCTTCTCCTTTTTGTAAGATTTGGTAACGTAAACCACTAGCAGTTTCATCATAACCTGCAGCAACTTTGTCTAACATTTCTTTTTGAGCAGCTTTTGCTTCTGCCTCTCTCTTTTCTCTAGAACCTTCAAAAGTCCTAAACGCTTCTACCGCATTAAATGCTTCAGCATCTGTACCAACTCTAATAATTTCTACTGCTTTTAACTCATCTCCTTGTGCAATAGCATCTACCACATCTTGTCCTTCTATTACAGAACCAAAAACAGTATGTTTGCCGTCTAACCAAGGTGTAGGTACGTGAGTGATATAGAATTGAGAACCATTAGTTGCTGGTCCAGAATTTGCCATAGCTAATTTACCAGGCGTATCGTGCTTTAAATCAGGATGAAATTCATCATCAAACTTATAACCTGGGTTTCCAGTTCCTGTGCCTTGTGGGCAACCACCTTGTATCATAAAATCTGGTATTACTCTATGAAATTTTAAACCATTATAATAAGGTGTTCCTTGGTCTTTTGCCGAGTTTTCTAAATTACCTTCTGTTAAAGCAACAAAATTACCTACTGTTCCAGGTGTTTTTTCGTGCTCTAATTGTACTAAGATATCTCCTTTAGGAGTATTAAATTTTGCGTAAATTCCGTCTTTCATTTTATTTTAATTTGGTTTTCTCGAGCGCAGTCGAGAGCTATTGTTTTATTTTATGTTCTCGACTGCGCTCGAACTTACATTTAGTTATTTTCTGAAAAATATCAGAAAAAATATTATTTTTTAGCGTTTAACACAGACAAACTATATGTAAATCCTACATTTAAATTCGTAGAGTTTACGTTTCCATAGGGAGACCACATTTGCCCTAAAGAAGTGTTTAAATTAAAATTATCTGTAATATGATAATTAATACCTACACTAGGTCTTATTAAAACACCTATACCAGAATCTACACCACCACCACCAGCAACACCTGTTGCTGCCTCTGCAAAAAGTGAAAGTTTGTCTTTTACAAATTTATTAGATTTAATTCCTAAACCAAAAATACCATGCGCATAACCACCAGCACTGCCTAAATAGGCAAATGAGGCTTCTCCTGAAACATATACTCTTTCAGAAATATCGTAATTTATTTTTAAAGCTATTTGCTCTAAATCTCTATCAGGTCTATCTAAAATAGCAACATCAAAATAAGTTTGATTTTGTACACCAATTTGCACGCCTTGTGTTTTAATTGTTTTTAAAACTTCACCTGTTTTTGGGTCTTTTGTGCCACCACTTAAACCATAATATTTTAAACTGATACCACTTGTAATTGCCTCAAAGGTACCACCAATAGATCTATGGTAACCTCCATGAGCACTTATACCAAAATGTTCAGACATTCTTACATCAAAACCTGCACTTGGGTACATAGTTAAACCGTTTTCTGGAAAAATTCTACCACCAGCAACACCAAGTCCCATTTTGGCAAAGAAATTTACATATTTAGTTTCTATAAAGTTTCTACCAATACCAAAAAACATATCCATAAAACCTGCTCTTAAGCCACTATACATAGTATCTAAATGCGCATATAAAAATGTATTTGTATTTACATAACGTTGATATTCAAAACCAATAATGTAAAGTGTTTGGTTTATAGGTGTTGTGTTGTTAAAGTTACCTAAACCATCGTTTCTGGTATCTCCTATAGGAAAAAAGAAATCGAATTTTACTTGTTGTACACTTTTAACGGCAGATTTTCCCCAAAAAGGATCATCAGAAGCTACTATGTTGTAGGTTTCATGTGCATTTTTATAAGAGCCAGCTCTTATAGTTGTGGGTATTTCTACAAAAAAAGATACATTTTCTCCTCCTTGAATGCCATCAAAAAAATCTACAATACCATATTGTACACCAAAAGAAGCATATTTAGTTTTATATTGCAAACCTGCATTTGGGTATAAGATAGCCCCACCATTTACCAAACTTCTAAATCCACCACCACCACCAAAGTGCACGTTAGCATCAAAGTATAAGTTTTTATAGATTGGTAAATTTACTCCTAAATTTACACCTAGAGTAAATAAACCGCCTTGATCTCCAATACTTGCTGCATGAAAACCAGCACCTGTATACAGCCAATCATTTAAAGGAATATTATAATTTAAACCTAAAAACCCCATTTTTGGTTTTAAATCGTAAGTAGAACCATCCCCATATTGATAAGTAATGTCTGGTTGATTTATAATAATATGATTTAAACGAATTCCGTTTTTTAATTCTACAGTTTTAATATCATTTATAGTAAAATCTTGAGAAAAGATTTGTAAAGTTGATAAAAACAGTAAAAATAGGATACTTTTTTTCATCTTAATTATTCTTAAACTCACTTGTAAAATGCAGTTTTACAGTTGGGTATTTGCTTTGGGTCATTTGTATTGTAAATGCAGAATCTGCTAAAAACACCAATTGCCCTTGTTTGTCTTTTGCTAAATAACGTTGTTTTACACGTTTAAAGTCTTTAAACTCGTCGTTTTTAGCATCTTCAGGTTCTACCCAACATGCTTTATGTACTTGTAAATTTTCGTATGTACATTTTGCACCATATTCGTGTTCTAATCTGTATTGAATTACTTCATATTGTAAAGCACCAACTGTACCAATTACACGTCTACCATTCATGTCTAAGGTGAATAATTGCGCAACACCTTCATCCATTAATTGATCTAAACCTTTGTATAATTGTTTAGATTTCATTGGATCTGCATTATTCACATATCTAAAATGTTCTGGAGAAAAACTTGGTATTCCTTTAAAATTCAATTGTTCGCCTTCAGTTAAGGTATCTCCAATTTTAAAATTACCAGTATCATGAATTCCTACAATATCTCCCGGGAAAGATTCGTCTACAATTTCTTTTTTCTCAGCAAAAAAAGCATTCGGACTAGAAAATTTTACTTTTTTACCGTTTCTAACATGTAAATAAGGAGAATTTCTTCTAAAAACTCCTGATACAATTTTTATAAAAGCCAAACGATCTCTGTGTTTAGGATCCATATTGGCATGTATTTTAAATACAAAACCTGTTAATTTTTCTTCTTTAGAATCTACTAGACGTTCTTCTGCTTTTTTAGGTTGAGGTGATGGCGCTATTTCTATAAAAGCATCTAACAACTCTTTTACCCCAAAATTATTTAATGCAGAACCAAAAAATACGGGTTGTAATTTACCTTCTAAATACTGAGCGCTATCAAAAGTAGGATATACTTCACTAACCAATTCAACTTCTTCTCTTAGGGTTTCTGCGGCAGTTTCTCCTATAATTTCATCTAATTTAGGGTTTGCCAAATCATCAAATTCTATACCTTCAGATATTGATGTTTTGTTATCACCAGAAAAAAGGTTTAGTTTCTTTTCCCAAATGTTGTAAATTCCTTTAAAATCATAACCCATACCAATAGGAAAACTCATTGGTGTAACTGTTAAACCCAGTTTTTGCTCAACTTCATCTAATAAATCAAACGCATCTTTACCTTCTCTATCTAATTTATTTATAAAAACAAGCATAGGTATGCTACGCATTCTACAAACTTCTACTAATTTTTCTGTTTGTGGCTCAACACCTTTGGCAACATCAATAACAACAATAACACTATCTACAGCAGTTAAAGTTCTAAACGTATCTTCTGCAAAATCTTTGTGACCAGGTGTGTCTAATATATTTATTTTTTTGTTTTTGTAGATAAAAGCTAAAACAGAGGTAGCTACAGAAATACCACGCTGACGCTCAATTTCCATAAAATCTGAAGTTGCGCCTTTTTTAATTTTGTTATTCTTTACAGCGCCTGCTTCTTGTATTGCACCACCAAAAAGTAACAACTTTTCTGTTAATGTGGTTTTACCAGCATCAGGATGCGATATAATACCAAAAGTTCTTCTACGTTCTATTTCTTTTAAAAAGTTCATCTACAAAAATTGAGGTGCAAAGATAAGTTTTATTATATAATTTTTATAGCGTTTTTAGTGCTATACTCACAAAAAACTTAAGGTAGCTTTTACCTATTTTTTAAGATTAAATTTCTGAAATCGTAATTACTTCTTATAGCAGTAAATTTTAAGGAGATTTTACTTTTTCTTAAGGTGAAATAAGTAAATTTTATTCTAATATTTCAATAGTCATTCTAATATCTTCCATAGGCCATTCATCTACACCAACTTTTACTTTAGATATTTTATTCATAGTATCAAAGCCAGCAATTACTTCACCAAAAACTGTATGTTCTTTGTTTAAATGATGGGCACCTCTTTTGCTATGTACCATATAAAATTCAAATGGGTTAGAAAGTTTATCAGGATTGTCTTCCCAATCTCTGGCAGCTGCTAAAGCACCATATTTGTGTTTTCTATTGCTTCTAAACTCTGGTTTTATTCTGTAATTACCATATAATCTGCGTTGTTTTAAAGTATATGTATCATCAGAATTACCACCTTGTATTACAAAGTTTTTAGCCACTCTGTAGATTTCTGTAGTATCAAAATATTTTATTTTAGTTAAAAAAATAAAATTAGCTCTATGCACAGGCACATCATCGTACAAACGTATTTTAATATTACCAAACCTTGTTTTTATAATAACCTTATTTTCTTTATTTGTCTTGCCATATGCTGTAAAAAAGGCTTCAACATTGCTTTCATTTAAACTGTCCCAACGTTTTTCTACTTTTTTTTCTAGATTTTTTTGAGGATTTGTTGCCTTATTGTTTTTAATGGTTTCTTCTCCTTTGCATTGAAAAAGAAATACGCTAAAAAAGACAATTAAAAATTTTACAACTATTTTCATGAAAAGATGATTTTTTGAGAAGTCAAATATAAATCATCAACATAAAATAAAACGGAAATTTGATTTGTTTTAATTTTTTTTTATGATTTATTGCTACCTCATTTGCTATTTTTGTTAAAATGATAGAAAACGTAATTTTAGTAGATTCTAATGACCAAAAAATTGGTTTAATGGAAAAGATAGAAGCACATGAAAAAGCTTTATTACACAGAGCATTTTCTGTTTTTATTTTTAATGATAAAGGAGAATTGATGTTACAACAAAGAGCGGCCTCTAAATACCATTCGCCCTTGTTATGGACGAATACTTGCTGCTCTCATCAAAGAGATGGAGAAACCAATTTACAAGCAGGTAAAAGAAGATTGATGGAGGAAATGGGTTTTACAGCAGAGTTAAAAGAGGTTTTTTCTTTTATTTACAAGGCGCCTTTTGATAATGGATTAACTGAGCACGAACTAGACCATGTTATGGTTGGTTTTTATAATGATGCACCTATTGTAAATAGGGAAGAGGTAGAAGCTTATAAGTGGATGCCTTTGGAAGATGTTAAGAAAGATATTGAAGATAAACCTGAGCTATATACAGCTTGGTTTAAAATTATTTTTGAAAAATCTTACGAGAAAATTGCGAATTACAACTTAATCAAATAAAAATATGCCTAAAGTTACCGTTCATAGAAAAGCGCATTTTAATGCAGCACACAGATTGTACAGAAAGGATTGGAGTGATGAGAAAAACTTTGCGGTTTTTAATAAATGTAGCAATCCAAACTTTCATGGCCATAATTATGAGATGATTGTTTCTTTAAAAGGAGAAATTGATCAAGAAACAGGTTATGTGTATGATTTAGGTATTTTAAAAAATCATATAAAGTCTGAAATTGAAGAATGTTTTGACCATAAAAACTTAAATTTAGAGGTTGAAGAGTTTCAGGATTTAAACCCTACTGCAGAAAATATTTGTGTGGTTTCTTATCAAAAGTTAAGAAAATTATTACCTACGCATTTAGATTTAGAAATTACTTTGTACGAAACTCCTAGAAACTTTGTAAGTTATTCTGGAGAGTAATTTTAAAGATTACAACACAATTAAAAAAGCCTCGTTTACAACTTGTAAACGAGGCTTTTTTAATCTAGAAAAACAAACTTTAGTTTTTCTGTTTATTTTTAAATTCATCAAACTTATCGCCTTCTTTTTTAGGCCAAGTATTGTTAGAAGTATCTACATCTGCAGTTTCAAAATCTGGATCTACCACGATACTTTTAATTTCTTTGGTTGATGCAAAAACTCTTGTTGCAGCGTTGTCATTCTTCATCCAAATTTGAGCAGGAAAAGTTTCTCTTTTTGTAGTACCATCTGCATAAGTTAATTCTACAATTAATGGCATAATTAAACCTCCTGGCTTTTCAAATTCTACAGCATATAAATAAGCAGGTACTTCAGCACCATCAGCATATTTGTCTAAAGCTTTTGCGTTAGCATCTTCTTTTTTATCAGTAATGTAAACTAAGTCACCTAAACTATCAAAATATTGCTTGTATTGCTCTTTTAATTTGGTAACACGCTCACTTGGTTTGTCTGTTAAGTAAAGTGGTTTTACTTCTTTAATACCAATATCTGTTACATCTGTAGTATAAAACCAACCTCTAAAAAACCAGTCTAAATCCATAGCAGAAGCGTCTTGCATAGATCTAAAGAAATCTTCTGGAGTTGGGTGTTTAAACATCCATCTTTGTGAGTATGTTCTAAAAGCATGGTCAAACAATTCTGGTCCCATAATTGTTTTTCTTAAAATATATAAACCAGCAGCTGGTTTTGTGTAAGCATTTGGTCCAAATTGTTTTACATAATCTCCTTGAGACATAATAGGAGAGATGTTAGATTGATCTCCACCCATGTATCTTGTAATTCCTTTTGCAGGGTTAGAGGCAAACAATTCTGCATCATAAACATCAGAAGCTAAAATTTCTACAAAAGAATTTAATCCTTCATCCATCCAAGTCCATTGTCTTTCATCAGAATTTACAATCATTGGGAAAAAATTATGTCCAACCTCATGTATAATTACACCAATCATTCCTTTTTTAGTTCTATTAGAATATGTTCCATCAGGATTTGGTCTTCCAAAATTAAAACAAATCATTGGGTACTCCATACCTTGTCTTTCTGAGTGTACAGAAACTGCTTTTGGGTAAGGATAATCAAAAGTTAATTTAGAGTATTCTTCTAACGTAGTAGCTACTGCTCTTGTAGAATGCTCTTCCCATAGAGGATTACCTTCTTTTGGGTATAAAGAAGTAGCCATAATAGTTTTGCCGTTTATGTTAACAGCCATAGCATCCCAAATATATTTTCTAGAAGAAGCAAAAGCGAAGTCTCTTACTTTTTCTGCTTTAAACTTCCAAGTTTTGGTTGCTGTTGCTCTTCCTTTTTCATTTTGTTCTGCCTCTTCTTGAGAAACAATAAGTACAGGATTGTCAAAAGACTTTCTTGCTTTTTCAAAACGCTTGCGTTGTGTTTTTGTTAACACCTCTTTTTCGTTTTGTAATGCTCCTGTTGCTTCTACAATATGATCTGCAGGCACTGTTAAGCTTACTTCATAATCTCCAAATTCTAAAGCAAATTCAGAGCGTCCCCAAAATTGCATATTTTGCCATCCTTCTACATTATTATATACAGCTAATCTTGGAAAAAATTGAGCGATAGTATAATTATTGTTTCCGTCTTTAAAAGTTTCTAGTCCAGAACGTCCGCCATCTTTGTTTATGTCGTTTATTTTATAGTTCCACTGAATGCTAAATTCAAACGTTTTACCTGGTGCTAAAGGTTCTGGTAAATTAATACGCATCATGGTTCTGTTAATTGTGTGTGATAAAGGTTTACCGCCACTTTCTACTTTTGTAATGTTGTAACCAAAACCTTTCTTTTTACCCATGTAAGAACTCATAAAATTATCTGGTGTAACAAAAGGACGCGCAGAATTTGAGCTAGCCAAAGGTGTTTGAGAATCGTCTGCTCTCATGTTTTGGTCTAATTGTACCCATAAATATTCTAAATGATCTTTAGAGTTATTGTGATACGTAATGTCTTCATCTCCATAAATTTTATTATTGGCTTCGTCTAAACGAATATCCATAATATAATCTACTTTTTGTTGTGTGTATTGGTGTCCTGGGGCACCAGCTGCATTGTGCTGATCGTTTGGTGTAGCCAAAAGATCTTTCATTTGTCTAAACTTATTTTGATCTGTATGACCTTGTTGGGTTCCCTTTTTTTCTTGAGCAATGGTTGCAAAAGAGATAAAAAAAAGAGAAAATACGAGTAAAGAGAGTTTTTTCATAAACTAAAGTTGATTTTAAAAATAATTGGCAAATTAAGAATATCTTGGGAATAAAGTAAAAATGTGTATCTTTTTAACAAATCTTTATTAGAACAAAAAACGATGTAGAATCATATCTACATCGTTTTTTTATTTTGTTGAAAGTTCTCGTTTTTAAAAACTATAAATCTAACTTTGTTTTAGTTTTTATTTTTTGCCTTAAACTTGCTAAATTGATCTCCCATTTGTCTTGGGTAACTGTTGTTAGACGTATCTACATCTGCAGTTTCTAAATCTGGATCTACTACAATTTTAGTAATTTGCTTATCAGAATGAACAGCTTTAGTTACTTGAGCATCTGTATATCTCCAAATTTCTGCAGGATACATTTTTTTCTCTGTTGTACCATCTTCATAAGTAAACTCTACAATAATTGGCATTACCAAACCTCCTGGTTTATTGTAAGTAATTTCATAGAAATACTTTGGTTGCGCGTTGTTAGGTTTGTTAATTTTTAGGCCATCACTAGTGTCTTCAATAAAATCTACACTACTGTTTCCTGCATCTTTTGCATAAAATTTTCTTACGCTTTTTATACCGATATCTGTAACATCTGTGGTGTAAAACCAACCTCTAAAAAACCAATCTAAGTCTACACCAGAGGCATCTTCCATAGTTCTAAAAAAGTCTGCAGGTGTTGGGTGTTTAAACATCCACCTTTGTGAGTAGGTTTTAAATGCATGGTCAAATAACTCTTTACCCATAATGGTTTCTCTTAACATCCATAAACCAGTTGCTGGTTTACCATAGGCGTTGTTACCAAAGCTGTAAACGTTATCTCCTTTAGACATAATTGGTGCAATTCTAGATTGATCTCCAGCCATATAACGTACTATGTTTTTAGGATATCCTCTCACAATAGGAAAGTTAGGATCATAATCTAATTCTGCTAGCATTTCCATAAAAGAGTTTAAGCCTTCATCCATCCAAGTCCATTGTCTTTCGTCTGAATTTACAATCATCGGAAAAAAGTTATGTCCAACTTCATGTATGGTTACTTTTATCATTCTGTACTTTACTCTGTCAGAATATCCGCCATCTGGTAAATCTGGTCTTCCTGGATTAAAACAAATTTGTGGATATTCCATACCCATTTGTCCATCTACAGAAATTGCTTTGTGATAAGGATAATCAAACGTGTATCTAGAATATGTTTTTAATGTTTGTGCTGCAGCTCTTGTAGAGTGGTCTCCATATAAAGGATTTGCTTCTTTAGAGTATAAAGATTCTGCCATTACAGTTCTACCATTAATATCTACAGCCATAGCATCGTAAATAAATTTTCGAGAAGAAGCAAAGGCATAATCTCTCACATTTTCTGCTACAAATTTCCAAGTTTTTGTTTTCTTAGATTTTGTTTTTTCAATTGCTGTAGCTTCTTTTTGAGTTCTTATAATTACAGGATCGTTAAAAGATTTTCTTGCTTTTTTTATTCTATTTAATTCTTTCTTAGAAAAAACTTCTTTTGGGTTTTGTAAAACTCCTGTTGCACCTAACATGTGATCTTCTGGAGTAGTAATATTCACTGTAAAATCTCCAAATTCTAAAGCAAATTCACTTCTTCCCCAAAATTGGTCGTTTTGCCAACCTTCTACATTATCATACACACACATTCTTGGGTAAAATTGTGCAATTACATAATTGTTATTTCCGTTTTCTTTAAAATGTTCGTAACCAGATCTACCACCTTGTGTTCTGTGGTTGTTGATGTTGTACCACCACTTTATTTTAAATTTAAACTTCTCTCCAGATGCCAATGGTTTTGCTAAATTAATACGCATCATGGTTTGGTTTATAGTGTGCGATAAATTGCTACCATCTATATTGGTTACACTTTCTATTTTAAAACCACCATCAAAAGCATCTTCTATATATGCAGTGTTAAATCTTGTTTTTGAGGTTTTGCTAGGTATGGTACTTGGCTGAATATCTGGCGTTTTAGAATCTGCAGCACGCATATTTTGGTCTAATTGCACCCATAAATATGCTAAAGTATCGTCTGAATTGTTGTGGTAGGTTATGGTTTCATTACCATAAATTCTAGTATTTTCATCGTCTAAAACGATGTCCATGTTATAGTCTACCTTTTGTTGTGTATACTTTATACCAGGTGCACCAGAGGCAGTTCTTTGTAAATTTGGTGTAGGTAAAACATCTTTCATTTGGCGAAATTTGTTTTTATTTACATGCCCTTGTTTTGTTTTTGATTCTTGTGCCATAAATGCACTAGAAACAAATAATAGTGAAAAGAGTAGTAGTCCTAGTTTTTTCATAATTGTGTATTTGAATAGATTAATATTAATTGGTATAGATTAGTTTTTCTTCTTGATTTTTTGCAGTAAGTAATACGCTTTTATTTGTATTACCCACTTTAGATTTTATTAAATTTTGCTGTTCAGGAAAATTTTTAAGTAATAATTTACTTTCTACTATTATAGATTGTACATCTGGTATTTCTTCTATTTCTAAATAAAAATAAACCAAATCTCCTTCATACTCCTTGCCAATATACTTAAATTGTTTTGTTACCTCATTTATTTTAAAAGCAAGTGCATTTTTTAGATATTTTTCAAAATAAAAATCATTATTAGCCAATTCTTTTTTGGTGGTTAATTGCAAGTTTATGTCGAATTCTTTGTTTACTTCAAGCTCAATATCATCCATAAAAACGCTTGTAATTATTTGCACAGATTTTGCACTTTCTTTAAATTTTATTTGGGTAAGACTTAAGTAATATTTGTGCGTAGAGAAGGAGAGTAGTGGAATAATAAGTACTAGTAAAAAGTGTTTTTTTAATTTCATAAGTGGTTGAAAACAATTATTGCGCCAAATTACTATTCTTTATTTATAATCTCTAAATAACTTTTGCTTTCTTGCTGAAAAACTTTAATGATATCTAAAATTTTATTGTCTTTATGCATCTGTTCTATGCCTAAAGGATTGCAATAATCTAAAAAATGAAAATATCTTTCTATAGGGATTTTTAAATTTTCGAAAAAGAATTTTTCTCCTAATTCTGACATGATTTTATAAGGAAACTCCTTTTTTCTTTGTAGCTTTTTTCTAAGTGCCCAAAGTCTTTCAGAATACCCAAAAGGCACTACAACTGCAGCACCAGCACCTGCAAATTGTGCTGTAGGATCTACATTATTCATAGGAGGTTTGGCCAAATCCATTTCATCTATTGGACCAACAACGTTTTTATCAATTTTAGAAAAGTCCATTCTCACCCTTAAAAGGGAATCTCTTTTATCTACGGGTGCTTCTTTAGCGTCTATACCTAATCTGCCAGATAAATCGTGTCTTTTTATTTCAAAAGTATCTAAAACAATTGTTTTGTATTTTATTTTTACTTCAATATTTTTCTTCTTGATATTTCTTTTCTTCACAACAACAAATGTGGTAAAGTGTTGCACAGAAGAAATTCTAAGCGAATCTCCTTCTTTAACAAACATGATAAAGCTACCATTATCGGAAGAAAAAGTACCTTGATTGGTTTTTAGATTGATAATATTAGCATTTTTTACGGTACTTAAAGAATCTGTTACTTTTCCATTAATAAGTGCTCGCCTTTGTTGTGAGAAGGTTGTGTAACAAGTGAAAATTAAAAAAAAGAGATAAAGTAGCTTTTTTAGCATATATTCAATTATATATGGCACAAAGTACATAAAAACTGCTTTTATAAAATATTATGTACTTTAAAATTCTGTTAAATAGCCATTACTCTTGTTTTATAATGGCTAAATATGTTTTACTTTCTGTTTTTAAAATAGTTATAACAGCTCCTAATTTTTTTTCCATATAAAGATGAAACAAATTTTTAAACGTACAATATTCTATAAAATGATAATATTTATCTTTCGGAATTTTAAGTTCAGTAAAAAAGAAATACGATCCTAGTTCACTTAATAATTTATCGGGTATTTTTTGGTATTCTCGCAATTGTTGTGCGAATTCTCTTTTTTTATTACTTGTTAAGCTTGTAGCAAACCCAACGCCTCCAAACCCGTAGCTTGGTAAATTTACTTTTGTAGCTTTTATTAGGTGCGTTTCATCTGCACCAATACCCATATTTGCAATTTTAAAAGGATCTAAACCTAACAAGCCATCCATTAAACTTTTTACGGCTTTTTCTTTATAGGTAAGTTTCATTGCTTTAATGTCAACTTCCATAAAACCGGTTAAATTAGTGTTTTTAACTACAACTTCATCTAAAAGTATTGTTGCTTTACTTAAAAAAAATATATTTTGTTTTTCTCTAAAATGAAAAGGTTTTACTACAATTGTTCTAGTTGTAAAACCTATGGCACTAATTTGTAAACTGTCTTTAATTTTTGCGGGAATTGTAAATAAACCTTTGGCATTGGTATAAGTTCCTTTATTATTTTGAAGATTAACAATATGTACATTTTTAAGAACATGGGTAGAGTCTATAATTGTTCCTTTAAAAATATTTTTACTTTGTGCAAAGCAAGAAATATTGATAATTAAAACGAAGAAAATTATTTTTTGAAACATAAAACGTTTACTTATAATTGTTTGCGATGTAATTTTTAGATTTTTTTTCTAAAAATTTAATCAATTCAAACTCGTTACCTAATAAGTTTCTGCTGTAAAGACTGTCTTGCACACAGTAATTTAAAAATTTATAGGAGTCTTCTTCTTTAATTTTAAAGTTTGGTAATAGTAAATGCTGATATTTTTGAAATAGTTTATCCGTATCTTGAATCTCTTCAATTAGTGCTTTTCTCTTAATCAATTTTTTTAATCTGCCAGAGAATGTATTAATAATACCGTCTAAAGAAATACCTCCAGCACTTGAAGTTGCTGTAAATATTTCTCTATCTTGCTTTTCCATTTTTTTCTTGTAACCACCAAGTTGCAAGAGTTTAATAAAAGTAAGTTCTTCTATATCTGGTGCGGGCACTTCTTTTAAATCTAAATCTAGATTACCTAAAAGATTATGTTTTTTTACAGTAACTTCATCTAAATTATACCTTTCTGTTGCTAAAACTATTATATTTAGCTTTTCTCTAAAATGATATGGTTTTACCTTTATTTTTTGGGTTTTGTAGCCTATTGCAGAAATTTGTAAACTATCATTTTCTGTTGCAATAATTTCAAAAAGTCCGTTTTTATTAGAAAAAGTTCCTTTGTTATTTTTTAGATTAATAACATGTACATTTATAACAACGTCTATGGAATCTACAATTTTACCGTAGAATATTTTTTCTTTTTTTTGAGCAACACAAAAAGTAGTTATTGCCAAAAATAAGGGAAATAATTTTAGTTTCATTTGTTTGCTTTGCAACAAAGAAAGCAGTAAACGCTCTTAAAACTCTATTAATACAATTGTAAAAAGTTGTTAAATAACTTTTTATTCACTTTTAAAAAAAGGAAATATTACAAAAAAAATAAATTATTTTTGACTTATGAAAAACATGATAATTGCAAGTACATCTACCGTTTTTGGCAGTGGATATTTAGAATACATTTTACCTACTTTAAAAGTTCATTTTAAAAATGTTAAAACACTACTTTTTATACCTTATGCAAGACCTAGTGGTATTTCTTATGCTTCTTATACAGCCATTGCAAAAAAGGCTTTTGTTACTATAGATATTAATGTTAAAGGTATACATGAATATGAAAACCCTAAAAATGCGGTTGTAAATGCTGAAGCTATTTTTACAGGCGGTGGCAATACTTTTGAGTTGGTAAATCAACTTTATAAACAAGATATTGTTGGCAGTTTAAAGCAAGTTTTAGAGAGTGGCACACCTTATTTGGGTACAAGTGCAGGTAGTAATATTTGTGGGGTTTCTATGATGAATACTAATGATATGCCAATTGTATATCCACCAAGTTTTACAACTTTAGGTTGTCTACCTTTTAACATTAATGCACATTATTTAGATCCAGAAAAAGGTTCTAAACACATGGGGGAAACCCGTGAAACTAGAATAAAAGAGTTTCATGTTTTTAATGATACACCTGTGTTAGGTTTACGAGAAGGAAGTTGGTTAGAGGTAATAGGGGAAAACATCATTTTAAGAGGAAACCATTTAGCAAGATTATTTCAAAAAAACAAAAAAGCAAAAGAGTTGCAAATTGGAGCTTTAGATTGGAAAAATTTTGTGTAATTTTTTCAACATTCCAACTTCATGCTTCCAACTTCAATATTACTAATACTTCACATAATCTACAATTTCTAAACCATAACCAATCATACCAACACGTTTGGTTTGTTCTGAATTAGAAATTAATTTTAGTTTACTAATATTAAGGTCGTGTAATATTTGAGCACCAATTCCAAAATCTCTAGCATCCATTTTAATTTCTGGTGCTTTAATTTCTCCTTGTTCTTGGTTTTCTTTTAAAATTTTTAACCTACTTAATAAGTTCTGCGATTGGTTTTGTTGATTTACAAAAATTATGGCACCCTTGCCTTCATCATTTATCACCTGAAACATTTGATCTAGTTTCTGATCTGCATTATTGGTTAAAGTACCTAAAATATCATTATTTACTAAGGTAGAATTTACTCTAGTTAAAATGCTTTCTTCTTTGGTCCAAGAACCTTTGGTTAAGGCAATATGCACTTGGTTATTTGTAGTTTGTTGGTAGGCTCTTAAACGAAACTCACCAAAACGTGTAACAATATCAAAGTCTTCTTTTTTCTCAATTAAAGAGTCGTGCTCCATTCTGTAAGCCACTAAATCTTCAATAGAAACAATTTTAATATCAAATTTTTTAGCAACTTTTAATAACTCAGGTAAACGAGCCATTGAGCCATCTTCATTCATTATTTCTACAATAACTCCAGCAGGTTTTAAGCCTGCTAAACGTGCAAAATCTATAGCAGCTTCTGTATGGCCTGTTCTTCTTAATACACCACCCGTTTTTGCTTTTAATGGAAAAATATGGCCAGGTCTAGCCAAATCGTGAGGTTTAGTGTTACTATCTATTAACGCATTTATGGTTAATGCTCTGTCTGATGCAGAAATACCTGTAGTAACGCCTTTGCCACGTAAATCTACAGAAACTGTAAATGCAGTTTCCATAGGATCTGTGTTGTTATTAACCATCATGCCTAATTCTAGCTCTTTACAGCGTTTTTCTGTAAGCGGAGCACAAATTAAACCACGACCGTGAGTTGCCATAAAATTAATCATATCTGGCGTAACTTTTTCTGCAGCAGCTAAAAAATCGCCTTCGTTTTCTCTATTTTCATCATCTACAACAATAATTACTTTACCATTTCTAATATCTTCTATGGCTTCTGCAATATTGTGTAATTGTGTTTTTGTGTTGCTAGATAAAGTTGTCATAATATTTTAATTGTCTTTTTTAGACTTGAATTTTTTAAAGAAATTACTAATTGGTTGTGTTATGGCATCTGTGTTAAAAATACCTTTGTCATTAGTAGCTCTTCTAGTTAATAAAATACCTAAAGGTACCATTACCATTGCAGAAATCCATGCACCTAACAAAGAGGTTATAGAGCTTTCTTCTGCTAAGTTTTTACCCATAGTATTCCCAAAAAAGTAAATTACATAGATGGCTATTGCCAAAATCATGGGCAAACCAAAACCACCTTTTCTAATAATAGAACCTAATGGAGCTCCAATAAAAAAGAGTATCAAACAAGAAAAAGATAGCGCAATTCTTCCATAAAACTCAGAATCGAAAAAGTTTAACGTCTTTCTTTTCCATTTCATGGGTTTCATGTTGTTAGAAACATTGGTTAAAGCACTGTTTATTTTTGTGTTTGCACTATTAAGAATACTTATTTTATTGTCTAGCGTAAAGTTGTTTAAGATATTTAAGCTGTCTAGATTTTTGGGTATTAAAGAATCTTGATATTTATACAATAACTTTGCAGAGGATAAAGAAGTAATTGTTGCGGCTCTGGATCTTAAGAGTTCATTATATGAATTTTTTAAAACAGGTATGGTATCACTAAGCTGATTTAAGGTTCGCATATTATAATTGTTCTTTACTTTTTCATCTTCTAAAGCATCATTACCAACCAATTTAGAAATATCAATATTAAATTCGTATTCTTCAAATGTAGCCGAAGAAGCAGGCATTTTTTTTCTTTTAGCTGTTGTTCTAGCCATTCTTGTATGGTCTTCATAATAATAACCATCGTACAAAATAAAAGTCATATACCTACTGCCATCTTCTGAAACAATTTTACCACGTTCTGCAGTAATAACTTTTGTGTTACCATATCTACCACTTAAATCATAAATTAATACTTTTTTAAGTAGGTTTTCTTCTTCACCATATTTTTCATCAAATTTAATTTGAAAACTTTCTAGATTGTTAAAACTGCCAGGAACCAAGGCTAGCGCAGGCTTTTTCTTTTTTATATTGTAGTATAAATTACGCTGTTTAAAAACTGAGTAAGGAAAAATATTGTTTAAAAAAATAAAATTTACAGCACTTAGTAATAGGGTTAAAAATATTAATGGTCTTACCAGTCTTTGCAAAGAAACTCCTGCAGATTTTGCAGCTGCAAATTCATAGTTTTCGCCTAAACTACCCAAAGCCATAATGGATGATAAAAGTACGGCAATTGGTAAGGCTTGTGGCACAATCATTAACGTAGTGTAATACATTAGTTTAGCAATAAAAACAAAGCTAATTCCTTTACCAGCAATGTTTTCGAACATTTGCCAAAGAAATTGCATAACCAAGACAAAAAGCACAATTAAAAATGTAGCTATAAAAGGTCTTAAAAAAGTTTTTAAGATGTATTTATCTAAAATTTTCATTGCATCAAAAGTACGCTCTTAAATGTAAATAGGCTACTAATATTTTACTAAAAGAAGATATTAATCTATGGTATAGTTTTGCCCTAAAAATTTTTCTTTATTGAAGGTGAAAAAATTAGGAGACAAATCTTGATTCTTTTTAAACGTTGTAATTGTAAACGTGGTTTTAGAGCCATTTGCGCCGGTTTGAATTAGTTTGTAAATATGCTTTGTTTTCGCATCTATACCTAATTCAACCTGAACAATTTCAGAAGTACTATCTATAGGGTTTAAAGTTACATATTGTATGCTTCTACCTTTTGTGTTTTGCAACTTACCCATTACAAAATTATAACCTTCTTTATAAAAACTTAGAAGTTTAGATGGATATACGAAGCCATCATCTTCACCTAAATCTCCCTCAGTAATAGAAACCTCTTTTTCATCGTTATTAATAATATGTAATCTCTTGCCATCATATAAAAAATGATTTCCTAAATAATTGAGCTTGTATTTCTCTCCTTGTAAATTAATTTCGCCTCTAATTGGTGGTTCATCACCTTCATTTATACCAGCATCTTCATTACTTAAAGTTTGGCTAAAGCCGATATACATATTTTTATAAGCACCCATTTTTACAGAAACTTCATCTAACAAAGTTTTAGCTTCTTCTGAGTTTTGCGAAAAAGTAAGTGTGGTAAAAAATACAGTAATTACTAAAAATAATATTTTTTTCATAAGGTTAAAATTGTATGGCTCTTATTTTATTACATCAGAGGTTATGCGTTTTTTTCGTTTTCTAATAGTTGATCTAAAGCTACTAAATCTGATACTAAAACCTGCCTTGCTTTACTACCTTCAAAACCGCCAACAATGCCAGCAGCTTCTAGTTGGTCTATTAATCTACCAGCTCTATTATAGCCGAGCTTTAATTTACGCTGTAATAAAGATGCAGAACCTTGTTGTGCTGTAACAATAATTTCTGCAGCATCTTTAAACAGCTTGTCTCTATCTGCTATATCAACATCAATACTTATGCCATTTTCATCATCTACATACTCTGGTAATAAAAAGGCTTCTGAGTAGGCTTTTTGAGAGCCAATAAAGTCTGTAATTTTCTCAACTTCTGGTGTGTCTACAAATGCGCATTGTATTCTATTAATATCATTTCCTGCTGTATATAATAAATCTCCTCTACCAATTAATTGATCTGCACCACCAGCATCTAAAATTGTTCTAGAATCTATTTTAGAGGTTACTCTAAATGCTATTCTTGCAGGAAAGTTTGCTTTAATAATACCTGTAATTACATTTACAGATGGTCTTTGTGTGGCAACAATTAAGTGAATACCAATGGCTCTAGCTAATTGTGCTAATCTTGCAATTGGTGTTTCTACTTCTTTACCAGCAGTCATTATTAGATCTGCAAATTCATCAATAACCAAAACAATATAAGGTAAAAATTGATGCCCATCATTAGGGTTTAATTTACGTTTTTTAAATTTTGCATTGTATTCTTTTATATTACGAACCATTGCCGCTTTTAGCAAATCGTAACGATTGTCCATTTCTATACAAAGTGAATTTAAGGTATGTACAACTTTGGTAGTGTCTGTAATAATTGCCTCTTCTACATCTGGTAATTTTGCCAAATAATGGCGCTCTATCTTATTAAATAAAGTAAGTTCTACTTTTTTAGGATCTACTAAAATAAACTTAACTTCTGCTGGGTGTTTTTTATACAAAAGTGATGTTAGAACTGCATTTAAACCAACAGATTTACCTTGCCCAGTTGCACCCGCCATTAGTAAGTGTGGCATTTTAGCTAAATCTACCACAAAGGTTTCATTAGAGATGGTTTTACCTAAAGCAATAGGCAATTCCATTGGCGATTCTTGAAATTTCTTAGAAGAAATTACAGAGTGCATAGATACAATTGTAGATTTTTTATTAGGTACTTCTATACCAATAGTTCCTTTACCAGGTATAGGCGCAATAATTCTAATACCTAAAGCAGAAAGAGATAAGGCAATATCATCTTCTAGGTTTTTAATTTTAGAAATTCTAATACCTGCTTCTGGTACAATTTCATACAATGTAATAGTTGGCCCTACAGTTGCTTTAATTTCTGCAATACCAATTTTATAATTTTTTAAAGTTTCTACAATTCTATCTTTGTTTGCCTCTAATTCTTCAGGATCAATAGAAATAGTTTCGTTGTACTGTTTTAGTAAATTAAAAGTTGGAAATTTAAAATTAGCCAATTCTAAAGTGGGGTCAAATTCACCAAAATCTTTTACCAATTGGTCTGCTAAGTTTTTAGTAGCGTGTTCTTCATCTCTATTTATAGCCACATCTATTTCTACCTCGAGTTCAGTTACTTCTTCTTGTGCTTCGTTAATTGGTTCTTCAATTACTAAATCTGTTTTTAAAATAGGTGCTTTAACTTCTGGTTTTGTAGTTTCTACTTTTAATTTTATGCTGTCTTTACTTTCAGAGACATCAGAATGTTTTGTAATCGTTGGTTTTAAATCAATAATCGATTTTTCAAATGTAGATTTTTCCTCTGTTTTTAAAGGAGTATTTGTATTTGAACTTGACGTTTCTGTTTTTGGTTGTGTTGTTATTTCAGGAATTACAGTTTCCTTTTCTTTAGTAGAATCTTCTTTCTTTTTATTTGCTAAGGCGATTCTATTTTGTTTTAGTTTTTCTAAAAAGCTATCAAAAGTAACCTTATAACGCAATACCATATAAGTTATAAAAAAGAAAATAAGGGCAATAATTAAACCAGTTTTACCAATAAATGTTTGTAAAAAATCATTAATTTCAAAACCAACGGTACCAGATAATAAAGCATATTTTTTATTTACAAAACCTAGTGTTACAGATAACCATAACATGGCTACCAAGCCCCAATTCCATGATACAATTATTTTAGATAGTTTTTTTTGAACTAAAGTGGATAAACCTGTGTAAAAAAGTTGAAAGCATAAAATAAAAGCAGCAATACCAAAACCTTTATAAATGAAGAAGTGACTCAAATTAGCCCCAAATTTACCCAACAAATTACTGCTTTTAACTTGTTTGTTAGTTAATTCTGTTAAGGTACTGTGGTCTTCTTGCCAATTAAAGAAAAAAGAGATAAAGGCGATACATAAAAAAACAGCAAAACACATTAGAAAAAAACCCGAAATAGTTTTTGCTTGTTTGGTTTTTAAAAAAGCGAAAAATGGACTTTTCTCTCCATTATTTTCTGCTGGTTTTATGGTGCTAGGTTTTCTTTTAGCCATTAATACTTTAGGTATTTAAAATCTATTTTGCTAAAATAACAAATTGATTTTTGGAATATAAATAAAACCTGCAATAATTAAAGAAATAATTGCGGCAAAGGTGGGTGCACCTGCCGCAATATCTTTTATAGAACCAATTTTTACGTGGAAATCTGGGTGAATAAAATCTGCAATTTCTTCTATTGCAGTATTTAAAGCTTCTGCAACTAATACCAAACCAATGGCTAAAAATTGGATCATCCATTCTGTGCCAGAAATATTAAAATAAACACCGATAACAGTTGCAAAAACAGCAATACCTAGTTGTGCTTTAATACTATCTTCTTTAGTAATTAGTAACCAAGCACCTCTAAAGGCAAACTTTAAGCTACGTATTCTACCTTTTAAAAAACCGTCTTTAGCGTTTTTCATGTAATTTTAGATTGCTTTTAAGGCGTTTTCGTAGTTTGGTTCGTCTACAATTTCATTTACTTGCTCTGTATAAGTTACTGTACCGTTTTCATCTATAACAATAACCGCTCTAGAATGTAAAGGTGCCAGTGGGCCAGATGCAAAATCTAATTGGTAATCTTTACCAAAACTACCTATTGCAAAATCAGATAACATTACTACATTTTCTATACCTTCTGCACCGCAAAAACGTGCTTGTGCAAATGGTAAATCTTTAGAAATACATAAAACAACTGTATTTTTTAAACTAGCTGCTTTTTTATTAAACTCTCTAACAGAGGTTGCACAAGTACCTGTATCTATAGATGGAAAAATGTTTAAAACTATTTTTTTTCCAGAAAAATCTGCTAATGTTTTTTCACCTAGATCTACAGTTTTTAATGAAAAATTTGGTGCTTTAGAGCCAACTTCTGGTAAGCTACCTATTGTTTGTATTGGGCCACCTTGTAATGTGATATTTGCCATAATTTTTATATTTTATTGAAATCAAAAGTACTTATTTTTCTTTTAAAAAATAAGTAAGAAATGATAAGTTCTTCCCAAAAATATTGCAACTTTAATATCTATATTTGCACAAAATTAAAAACTATTTTTATTGCAACTTTGTCTTTATACATCAGAATTTAAACAGAATTGGCAACTTGCCGCACCTGTAATGCTAGGCATGCTAGGGCACACCTTTGTTAGTTTTATAGATAATATTATGGTTGGGCAATTGGGTACTGCAGAGTTAGCTGCCGTTTCTTTGGGAAATAGTTTTATGTTTATTGCCATGTCTATAGGTATTGGTTTTTCTACAGCTATTACACCTTTAATAGCAGAGGCAGATACTTCTAATAATTTACAGCAAGCAAAAAATGTTTATAAAAGTGGTTTGTTATTATGTACAAGTTTGGGTATACTTCTTTTTTTAGGTATTTATTTTGCCAAACCTTTATTGTATTTAATGGAACAACCTAAAGAGGTGGTAGATTTGGCTTTGCCTTACTTAGATTTAGTTGCATTTTCTTTAATTCCGCTTATTATTTTTCAGGCAATAAAGCAATTTAGTGATGGTATGTCTATGACAAAATATCCTATGTATGCTACCTTGTTAGCCAACATTATTAATGTAGGTTTGAATTATGTTTTAATTTTTGGAAAATTTGGTTTTCCAGAAATGGGTATTGTGGGCGCAGCTTATGGTACACTTGTTTCTAGAGTTGTTATGGTAATTTATCTGTGGACGTATTTACGTTTCAAAGAAAGATCTGTAAAAATTGTAAAAAACATTAAATTCTTTGTTGTAGATATTGTTTCTATAAAAACAATAACAAATTTAGGAGCATTAAGTGCCATGCAAATGTTTTTTGAAGTTGCTATTTTTACTGCAGCTATTTGGTTGAGTGGTTTGTTGGGGAAAAATCCGCAGGCGGCAAATCAAATTGCACTAAACTTGGCTTCTATGACTTTTATGGTTGCTATGGGTCTAAGTGTGGCTTCTATGATTAGAGTCGGCAATCAAAAAGGACTAAAAAATTATAAAGAACTACGTAGAATAGCTTTTTCTATTTTTTTATTAGGTACTATTTTTGCTTTTGTCTTTGCAATTTTCTTTTTTATTTTTCATAAAAGTTTACCAAATATTTATGTAGATTTAAACGATACTGTGAATTATTATGATAATATTGAGGTGGTAAAAATAGCCTCTAAATTATTATTAGCTGCTGCATTTTTTCAAATTACAGATAGCATACAAGTTATTGTTTTAGGCGCTTTAAGAGGTTTACAAGATGTAAAAATACCTACTATTTTAACCTTTATTTCTTATTGGGTAGTTGGTTTTCCTATTTCTTATTATTTTGGTAAAGAAGAAATGTATGGTAGCTTTGGTATTTGGTTAGGTTTATTGGCAGGGTTGTCTACGGCAGCTGTTTTACTTTTTATTCGTTTTAATTTGTTAACTTTAAAATTGATAAAAGAAAAAGAAGAGGAAACTAATTTTTTGCACGCAGGTAAAAAATTAAATGAAATACAATAATTTTCGGCTGCGTTCGAGTTTATACAATTTAGATTTTTAGAAATGGATTTACCAAAATTTTTATTAGCAGATAATAGTAATTTTCCTGAGGATATTTTTGTGTTGCACACAGAATTTCCGCGCTTTGTAATTAACTTAAAAGATGATGAAGTAGAATGGTTTGAAGACCTTACAGGGGAAAATGAAGAAGATATTGCCACAGAATTGGCAGATTTAATGGATAAAGCAGGAGCTTTTTATGATGAGGAAATGAAAGAATATCAATAAAAAATACTGCCAATTATAGTATTTAAAATTAAAAACCTCACTTTTACTTAAAAGTGAGGTTTTTTAAATTGGTAAAGTAAATTATTATTTTACTTCTGGTTCTTTTATGCCTAGTCGTTTTAAAACTAGTTTTGTAATATCAAATTTAGGGTCTAAATACGCAAACTGATTTCCTTTAACTGTTAAAATTTGAGAATATCCGTTTTCTTTAGAAATTTCTTCAATAGCTTTACCTAATTTTTTATATAATGGTCGCATTAATTCCTCTTGTTTTAAACCCATTAAAGTGTTCCCATTTTTTTTATACTGTTGCACTTCTTTGTCTAATTCAGTCAATTCTTTTTGAGTAACTTTTTTTTCTAAATCACCCATTTCTTTCTCTTTCAATTTATAGTCTTCTATTTTTAGTTTCAACTCATTTAGTTTTATATTAAAAGAAGAATCTAATTTGGCGCCATACTTTTGCGTTAATTTTATAACGGTTTTGCCTTCTGGCATTAAGTTGAGTATATAATCGTTATCTACGGTACCTACTTTTGTTTGTGCAAGTGTTATTGTGTTTATTGCCAGCGCAATTAGTATAAATATTTTTTGTTTCATTTTATGTTTTTAAAAGACAAAGATAAAAAAGGAAATGAATTTTAAAAATGCACTGATCTTAATTTTTAGAAATAGTATTGGTAATGGTTTCTATAATTTGGTTAGGGTTGGTTTTATAGTCAAACCAAAGGGTATTGTTGTCTCTTTTAAACCAAGTAAGTTGTCTTTTTGCAAAACGTCTTGTATTTTTTTTAATTTCAGAAATGGCAAATTCTTTGGTAAAATCGCCATCAAAATAAGAGAATAATTCTCTATAACCTACGGTTTGTAATGCGTTTAATGCTTTGTTTGGGTATAGTGCTTTCGCTTCTTCAAGTAAACCATTGGCAATCATAAGATCTACACGTTTATTTATTCTATTGTAAATTATTTCTCTATCTGCTTTTAAGCCAATTTTTATAACGTTAAAGTTTCTTGGTTTTTTGGGTTTGTTTTTAAAAGTAGAGTAGGGTGTGCCAGATCCAATACAAACCTCTAAAGCACGCATAACTCTATGAGGATTGTCTAAGGCAATTACATTATAGGTTTCTAAATCTAATTTTTTTAATTGTTTTTGAAGCACTTCAATACCTTCTTTTTCTAGTTTTTTGGTTAAATTCTCACGAATTTTAATATCTACTTCAGGAAAATAATCGAGACCTTTTAAAACTGCATCTACATACAAACCAGAACCACCAACCATAACCTGAATTTTATTTTTTGTAAAAAGAGTATCTAATTTAGCTAAAGCATCTCTTTCAAATTCGCCAACATTGTATGCCTCAAAAATGCTTCTATTTTGTATAAAGTGGTGTTTTGCACTGTTTAATTCTTCAGGCTCAGGAACGGCAGTTCCAATGGTCATTTCTTTAAAAAATTGCCTAGAATCGCACGAAATAATTTCAGCATTAAAAGCTTGTGCTAATTGAATGCTTAATGCAGTTTTACCAATTGCAGTAGGACCAACAATTGTAATTAAAGTATTGTTCATTTTAATTTAAAGTGTTTCCACAATTATAGCAAAAAGTAGCATTTTTTGCATGTTTATCTTTTAAACAATTGGGGCAGGCTTGCGTATTATTATCTTCATTTAAATTAGATTTTGTTAACTCAGAACTCACAATACCTGTAGGAATTGCAATAATTGCATACCCTAAAATCATAATAATACTTGCAATTAATTGGCCTAAAGGAGTTTGTGGTGCAATGTCTCCAAAACCTACTGTGGTTAGCGTTACAATTGCCCAATAAATGCTTTTGGGTATATTGGTAAAACCATGTTCTTCACCTTCAACCATATACATTATTGTACCTAAAATGATACAAACAATTACAACAAAGAAAAGAAAGACCGATATTTTAGCTTTACTAGCTTTCATTGCTAAAGTAAGTTTTTCTGAAGCGCCTGTGTATCTTGCTAATTTTAAAATTCTAAAAACTCGTAATAAACGTAACGCTCTAAGTGCAACTAAACTATGCGAGCCCACCAAAATAAAAGACAAGTACATGGGTATTGTAGATAGAAAATCTATAATACCGTAAAAGCTAAAAATATACTTAAAGGGTTTGTTTATAGAAATAATTCTTAAAATATATTCAAGCGAAAAAAATATGGTAATAATCCATTCTCCTATATATAAAAGTTCATGATATTTGGTATCTATACTTGCTACACTTTCTAGCATTACTAAAATTATACTAGCAAGAATAGCTATTAATAGTACTACATCAAAAATTTTACCTTCTCTGGTATCTGCCTCATAAATAATTTCATGTAGCTTATGTTTCCAATTATTATTTTCTTTAGAATTACTCAAAATAGATTTTTTATCTACTACAATAGTACAAAGATTTAATCATTTTTTAAATCTTTAATCTTATTTCTTACCATTAGTAAAGGTAGAATTTACGCAAAAAAAATACCGATGTTTTAAACATCGGTATTTTTAGCATTTAGTTGTTGTATATTTTTTCGTAGAGATTTTTGTAAATATCTTTAATAATTTCTCTTTTCATTTTCATTGTAGGCGTAAGATGTCCATCATCTATAGACCAAACATCTTTGGTAAGCTCAAAACGTTTTATTTGCTCCCATTTCCCAAAATTGTTATTGCATTTGTCTACTTCTTGCTGTATTCTTTTTATAACAATGTCAGAACTCGCAATTTCTTCGTTAGAGGTACCAATAGTTAGTTCTTTATGTTTAATCCAGCCTTGTATAAATTCAAAATTTGGCTGAATTATAGCAGCAGGCATCTTTTCCCCTTCACCAATAACCATTACTTGCTCTATAAATAAAGACTGTTTTAGTTCTCCTTCTAATAAAGGAGGTACTACATATTTACCGCCAGAAGTTTTAAACATTTCTTTAGTTCTACCTGTAATTTTTAAGAATCCTTCTGCATCAAATTCGCCCTTGTCTCCTGTATGAAAATAACCATCTTTTAATACAGAGGCTGTTTTTTCAGGATCTTTATAATAACCCATCATTACATTTGGTCCTTGTACTAAAATCTCACCATTTTCTGCAATTTTAACGGTTACGTTATCAATAGGTTTACCAACAGTACCTGTTTTAAAACCTCTGTTTCGTTGGTCATTTACAGTTACCACAGGAGATGTTTCTGTAAGCCCATAACCTTCCATAATTGGCATGCCTGCAGCCGTAAATACTTTGGTTAACCTTTGTTGCAAAGCAGCACTACCAGAAACCATTAATTTTAGCTCGCCACCTAAAGCTGCTTGCCATTTAGAGAAAATTAATTTTCTAGCTAAACCCAACTTTTTTTCGTACAACCAACCATTTTCTCCATTAGGTTTGTATTGCAAACCTAAATTTACAGCCCAAAAGAACAAACCTTTTTTAATACCCGTAAGTGCCTCACCTTTTAAGATGATTTTGTCGTAAATTTTCTCGTATAAACGCGGTACAGCAGTCATTACATTTGGTTTAATTTCTTGCGCATTTTCAGATAGTTTTTCTATAGACTCAGCAAAGTAAATAGAAACCCCACAATATTGATATAAATACAAAATCATACGCTCAAAAATATGGCAAACAGGCAAAAAGCTTAAACCAATATCTTTTCCGTATTCTAAGGGTACTCTATCTCTAGAAGCCAAAACATTGCTCACAATATTTTGATGAGAAAGCATAACACCTTTAGGTTTTCCTGTAGTACCAGAAGTATAAATTAGCGTAGCTAAATCTTCCGTTTTTACATTGTTTTTTCTAGTTTCTAATTCAGCATCATTTGCTGTATCTTTACCTAGTTCTAAAATTTCTTTCCAAGATTTTTCACCAGCAATATCATCAAAAGTAAAAATTGCTTTAAGTTGGGTGTTTGCTTTTATAGCATTTATTTTTTCTAAAACTTCTAAATCAGAAACAAAACAATAAATAGATTCTGAGTGGTTTAAAACGTACTCATAATCTTCTTTACAAATAGTAGGATATATAGGCACATTTTGCGCCCCAGTTTGTAAAACTCCAATATCACAAATATTCCACTCTGTTCTGTTGGTAGAAGAAATTACTGCAATTTTATCGTTTGGTTTTACACCTAAACTAATTAATCCCTTACTTATTAAATCTGCTTGCGCTATATATTCTTTAGTAGAAATGCTTTCCCAAGTATTATTATAATTTGTTGTAAACGCCTTTTGTAAGTTGTATGTTTCTAACTGATAATAAGGAAAATCGAATAACCTTTTTATTTCTATTGCCATAAATGTAATTTTGTTAAATGCAAATTAGACAATTTAGCTGTATTTAACAAATAGTTATTTTAATACGCTCTTTTTTAAGAAATATTTATAATTGCTGTATATAAATTAACTATTCATAAAATAATTGTAGGTCTTTTTTAAGTAATAGTTTGCCTAAATAATAAGGTGTTTTAAGTTTTAAGAAGTATTTTAAATCTGTTTAAAACAACAAACTAGCCTCTTAAATTAACAGAAGCTAGTTTTAATTCAAGCTAATATTCGCCCCTAAACGAATATTTACCTAATCAATTGCAATATAGTACCAAATTAATTTTCTACAGTACGTATAAATACCCGTTTTTAAATAATTAGTTTGTAAAAGGTTTGTTTTTTATTATTTGAGCGTTTTAACGGGCTTTCCACTATATCTTTTTTTAGAAGAAACGAATTGCTATAAAGTTCGTTTTTGCGAAAATGAAACCTATGCTTTAAAGTAGCTAAATAGCCCTAAAAAAAAGGATGCCGTTTCAATCCCTAACGCAAAACAGCTTTTAGAACTATCTAAAAGCTGTTTTTAATTTAAAATATATGTTGGTTTTATTTATTTTCTATCCAAACTCTAGCGTTTACAAAAGCTTCTAACCAAGGTGTAACCTCGTCTTTTCTACCTTGTGGATAATTTGCCCAATTCCACTGAAAAGTACTACGTTCTATGTGTGGCATTGTAACTAAATGACGCCCAGTAGCATCACATAACATAGCTGTATTGTAATCAGAACCATTAGGATTATTAGGATATCCTTCGTAACCATACTTTGCAACCACATTATAGTTTTCTTCTGTTTCAGGTAAATTAAATTTTCCTTCACCATGAGAAATCCAAACACCTAACTCTGTACCCGCTAAAGAACTTAACATTACCGAATTATTTTCTTGAATTTTTACAGAAGTAAAAGAACTTTCGTGCTTTTTAGAATCGTTATGTACTAATTTACCATGTACTTTATGTTCTGGATTTATCAGATCTAATTCCATCCACAACTGTGCACCATTACAAATACCAACAGATAAAGTATCTTCTCTTTTAAAGAAATTTTTAAGCGCAGTATTTGCTTTTTCATTGTATTTAAAAGCACCTGCCCAACCTTTTGCAGAACCTAAAACATCAGAATTAGAAAAACCACCAACAGCTCCAATAAATTGAATATCCTCTAAAGTTTCTCTACCAGAAATTAAATCTGTCATGTGTACATCTTTCACATCAAAACCAGCCAAATACATCGCATTTGCCATTTCTCGCTCAGAGTTACTTCCTTTTTCACGAATAATAGCTGCTTTTGGTTTGTCATTTCGACCTTGTGGAGAAATCTCTTCACCTTTGAGATTCTTCGACTTCGTTTTACTTCGCTCTGAATGACAAGTACCAACAACCTCACTTAATTTACCAGTAAAATTCTTTGGGAAAGTATATTGTAAAGGTTGTGCTTTATAATTATCAAAACGGTTTTTAGCCAAACCATTTGCCGTTTGCTTATCGTCTAACAAATAAGAGGTTTTGTACCAAGTATCTCTTAATTGCGCAACATTTAAACTAAAATTATCATCGTTGTTTTTAATAGTAACTGCACCTGAAGTATTTGCTTTACCAATTTTAAATGCGACAATACCTGCTTCTTCTAAAATAGTTTCTACAGTTTCATCTGCCTGAAAAACAATTCCTGCATTTTCAGAAAATAATACTTTTATAGAATCGTCTTCATTCAATTCAGAAATATCAAAATCTGCACCTAAATTAACATCAGCAAAACACATTTCTAATAAGGTGGTAATTAGTCCACCAGAAGCAACATCATGTCCTGCTTTAATTTTATCTGCTTTAATTAATTTCTGAATGGTGTTAAATGTATTTTTTAGATAAGAAGAGTTGGTAACGTCTGGCGCTTCATTTCCAATAGCATTTAACGTCTGATTAAAAGAACTTCCTCCTAATTTGTATTCGTCTTGAGAAATATTGATATAGTAAATGTTACCACCATCTATCTGTAAAACAGGTTCTACAACTTTGGTAATTGCATTACAATTTCCTGCTGCAGAAATAATAACTGTTCCAGGAGAAATTACATCACCATCAGCATATTTCTGTTTCATAGAAAGCGAATCTTTCCCTGTTGGTACGTTAATGCCTAAATCTATAGAAAACTCAGAAATTGCTTTTACGGCTTTGTATAAACGTGCATCTTCACCTTCATTTTTACAAGGCCACATCCAATTTGCAGATAATGCAATTGAAGCCAAATTATCTTTTAAAGGTGCCCAAATAATATTGGTTAATGCCTCTGTAATAGAATTTCTACTACCAGCTTCTGGATGAATTAATCCAGAAATAGGCGAGTGCCCAATAGAAGTTGCAACACCTTCTTTACCATTGTAATCTAAAGCCATTACACCAACGTTATTTAACGGAATTTGTAACGGACCAACACATTGTTGTTTGGCAACTTTACCACCAACACACCTGTCTACTTTATTTGTTAACCAATCTTTACAAGCTACAGCTTCTAACTGTAAAACTTGCTCTAGATAAATTTGTAAGTTTTTGGTTTTATAACGCGGATTTTTATATTTTCTTACAACAGTTTTGTCTGTCATTATTGTTTTTGGCGAAGAACCAAACATATCTTCTAAAGCCAAATCCATTGGTTTTTCTCCTGTAGTTTTAGACTCAAAAGTAAAACGATTATCACCTGTAACATTACCAACGGTATACATTGGCGAGCGTTCCCTTTCTGCTATTTTTTGTAGCTTTTCTGTATGTTTTTCTGCAATAACTAATCCCATTCTTTCTTGAGATTCGTTACCAATTATTTCTTTGGCGGATAAGGTTGGGTCTCCAACAGGTAATTTATCTAAATCTATTTTTCCTCCAGTATCTTCTACCAATTCAGACAAACAATTTAAATGACCTCCAGCACCATGATCATGAATAGAGACAATAAAATTTTCTTCACTTTCTACCATTCCACGAACTGCATTTGCAGCGCGTTTTTGCATTTCTGGGTTAGAACGCTGTACGGCATTTAATTCAATTCCAGATGCAAATTCTCCAGTATCTGCAGAAGAAACTGCTGCACCTCCCATACCAATTCTATAATTTTCTCCGCCAAGAATTACTATTTTATCGCCTTCTTTTGGAGTATCTTTTAATGCTTGTTCTGCTTTTCCATAACCAATTCCACCAGCTTGCATAATTACTTTATCAAAACCAAGTTTTCTTGGAGCAGCATCGCTAGAAGCTGCATTTTCTTCGTGTTCAAAAGTTAATACAGATCCCGTAATTAACGGTTGCCCAAATTTATTACCAAAATCAGATGCTCCATTTGAAGCTTTAATTAAAATATCCATTGGTGTTTGGTATAACCAATCTCTGGCCTCAAATTTTTGTTCCCAAGGTCGTTTTGCTTCTAGTCTAGAGTAAGAAGTCATATAAACAGCTGTACCTGCTAATGGTAAAGAACCTTTACCACCTGCAAGCCTGTCTCTAATTTCGCCACCAGAGCCTGTTGCAGCTCCGTTAAAAGGCTCTACAGTAGTCGGAAAATTATGTGTTTCTGCTTTTAATGAAATTACAGATTCATAAGCTGAAGTTGTGTAAAAATCTGGCTTATCTGCTCTTTTTGGTGCAAATTGCTCAACTTTTGGACCTTTTACAAAGGCAACATTATCTTTGTAAGCAGAAACAATATCGTTAGGATTTTCTTTGGAAGTTTCTTTTATTAATTTGAATAACGAAGTTGGCATTTCTTCACCATCAATGACAAAGGTTCCATTAAATATTTTATGCCTGCAATGTTCTGAGTTTACTTGACTAAAACCAAAGACTTCAGAATCGGTTAGCTTTCTGCCAATTTTAGTTGCTACACTTTCTAAATAAGTAACTTCTTCATCACTTAAAGACAATCCTTCTTGTGCATTATAAGCAGCAATATCTTCTATTTCTAAAATGGCTTCTGGCTGTATATTTATAGAAAATGATTTTTGATTTAGGTTTTTAAATTTCTCTGAAATCATTGGATCAAAGTCGGCAAAATCTTCTGAGACTGCTGTAAATTCTTCAATCCTAATAATATCTGAAATTCCCATATTTTGGGTAATTTCCACCGCATTTGTGCTCCAAGGAGTTATCATTGCTGCTCTTGGTCCAATAAAAAAAGCATCTAATGATACCTCATCTATTTTTGGTGCATCACCAAATAACCATGTTAATTTAGCAATAGTTTCTGGAGTAAATTCTTTTGTTGTTTGCACAGCAAATACTTTACTGCTTTTGTTTCCAAAGAAATGAATCATCATATATAGTTTGCAATAATTTATAGGTTGCAAATTTAATTCTTTGATTTGAATTTAAGGCATAAAAAAACTCGCAATATTTGCGAGTTTTTTAATAGGGTTATTAACAATAAAAAATAATTTTTAAGTTCTTATAACTTTATAAACTTTTTGCTACTAGATTTTTGTCCAGAAGTAAAGTTAATTAAATATACACCAGAACTTAATGTAGAAATATCTATTTGTTTAGCGTTTGCTTTTAATTTTTCTGTTTTTACTAAATTTCCTAAAATGTTATAAATATTAAGAGTAACCTCTTCTTTATTAACTATAGAAAGTTTATTCCCTTTAACAGGATTTGGATAAATTCCTATAGCGTTTAAAATTTGGTTGTCTTCTGTACTTAAGGTACTTGTAAAAGAACCAATACCACTATAGGTATTTACTGGGAAAGCTTCCCATTCTCCTTGTTCACTAAAAACTGGATTTGGTTGGCTAATATCTCCGTTTCTTCTTAATGTAATATTTTGTATATGATTGCTAGAGTTGTTTAATTCTCCAACCATATCTATTAAAACGCCATTTTTATACAATCCAATAGGGTCATTCCCATTAAAATTTAAAGGTGATGCAAATTGGTAAGGTGGATTTGCGTTACTTGGTACTTCCATATCTGCATTGCTAGTTAACTCTATTTCTGATGCCCCAGAATGTATAATTACAAAAACATCGTTTGGTAAAATACTGGTAGAAGAACCTTGTAAAATAAAGGTTTCATTATCTAACGCTAAATTATCTACCCAATTTCCTCCATTAGATTGTTTTTGCAAAGAATAGCCTTCTAGACTAACAGTTCTACCTGTAAGATTTACAATTTCTATGGCTTTGTTATTTCCAGAATTTGGCTCTACATATTCAGATATAAAAAGTTCATTTGCAACTCCATTACCACCTTCTATAGTATTAATTGTTATGGTGTTAGATTTTAAAGATACATTACCAGAAGTATCTTTTGCAATAACGTGTGCTGTATATGTTGTAGTTGCTGCTAAACCAGAAATTAGAGCTGTTAATTCTGTAACGTTTTGGTCTAATTGATTGTTTAAATAAACATCATAAGAAGCAACTTCATTATTATCTGTAGCTGCTGTCCAAGAAATGGTAAATGCAGTGTCTGATATATTACTAGATACCACATTTGTTGGAGCAGAAGGAGCAACAGTGTCTTCTAATGTTCTGCCATTTACAGCAGTACTTAAAGCAGATTTATTATTAACTAAATCTTTAGCTAAAATGGTAATTGCATAATTTGTGTTTGGTTCTAAATTGGTAATAGTAGTGTTATTTGTGGTAATTTGTTGTGTTAAAGTACCATTTACAAAAACATCATAACCGGTAACTGCTTCATTATCTGTAGAAGCTGTCCAAGAAACATCAAAAGAAGTAAAACTAATATTACTAATAACCACATTTGTTGGCACTGTTGGTGCTTCATTATCATTATTAGTGTAAATTCCCCAAGTATCTTGTGCAGAATCTCCACCCCAAATTCTTGTTGCTAAAAAAGGATTGTCTATAAACGGATTTCTGTTTCCTTGTGCGGCAGTATTATTTGTGTTTTCATGATACGTATTTCTTGCTCTTTCAAAATCAGAGACAGGATCTTCTACATTCCATTTTAGGAACAAATCAATCATATCATCTGGTGTGTTTGTGTTGTTTCCAACACCTACTGCAGATGGTAAACAAACATTACCATAACGAACGTACATGTACATTATCATTCTTGCTACATCTCCTTTCCATTCATCTCCAGGATAATAAGCTGCTGTATTTGGACCATCATTACCTTGGTGAGAATCTATAGATGAAAAACCAGAATTACCAGAACCACGACCAAATTTACGATTGCTTCTAGAAGAGTTTCTACCAGGGTCTGCAGGTCTTAAATGATGTGCATCTGCACCAGGCCCAACTGTACCTAAATTAGGGTTTCCTAAAGATCTTGCAAAAACGTGTTCTCTGTTCCAATCTGAAGGTGAACCACCGTTTACATTAATGTTTCTAGTTCTATCATTTTCTAAATTGCTGTCAGAACCATTTTCAAAACCGTAAATTAATAAAACTTCATTAGGATTATTAGGGTTTACATCAGTTGTTTTAGAAGCAATCCAAACTTCTGGCGTGTAGTCTAGAAATTTTACGTGAGTTGCAGTAATTTTAGTAGCCAATTCGTTTTTTAAAGCCAAACCGGTTAACTGTAAATCTACATCGTCATAATAAGATTGTACCTGAGAAAAAACATTTAACGATACAATTGTAAAAATAAAAAGAAATAATTTTTTAATCATTTTTTGAAAATTAATTTAAGTTATAAGTTATAAGTTTCAGTTTTATTCATCTTTAACTATTGTTTCTTTTCTAATAGCGCCATATAAAAACCATCGAAACCAGAAATATGAGCCAATACTTTTTTATCTTTTATAAAGGTAAACTCTTTTCCTGCTTCTGATGTTAAGAAAGTATTAACTTGATCTTGGTTTTCTGATGGTAATACAGAACATGTAGCATACACCATTTTTCCGCCAGGTTTTACCATTTTAGAATAACTCTGCAAAACGTCTTGCTGAACTTTTTTAATATTGTCTATAAATTCTGGTTGCAACTTCCATTTAGAATCAGGATTTCTGCGAATTACTCCTAAACCAGAACAAGGTGCATCAATTAAAACCCTATCTGCTTTGCCATATAATTTTTTAATAGGTTTGGTAGAATCTATAACACGCAGATCTATATTATGCGCTTTATTTCTTTTAGCTCTTACTTTTAATTTACGCAATTTACTTTCGTAAATATCCATGGCAATTATTTGCCCTTTGTTTTCCATTAAAGCAGATAAGTGCAAGGTTTTTCCTCCTGCACCAGCACAAGTATCTACAACTTTCATACCTGGTTTTACATCTAAATATGCTGCAACAAGTTGCGATGATGCGTCTTGCACTTCAAAAAAACCATTATGAAAAGCTTCTGTTTTAAAAACATTGGCTCTTTCTGGCAAAACCAAAGCATCTGGATGATTTGGAACAAACTCTGTAATTACGTTTTCTGAATGTAACTTTTTCTGCAATACTTCTTTAGAAATGTTTAAAGTATTGGTTCTTAAAATAACTTTTGCTTGCTCATTTAAAGCGGCTATTTCTTTGGTCCAAATTTCTTCTCCTAATTCTGTAACACAGATTTCATCCATCCAATCTGGTATAGATTCTCTGTATTTTCTTGTTTTAGATAATTCTGCAAAACGCCCTTTTATTCTGCGTTCTGGCACATCTCCAATCTGATTCCAATCAGGTAATTTTATACCTCTTAAAATACACCAAACAGAGAACAACCTCCAAATATTATCTCTATCAAATGGAGTTTTAACTTCTGCAATTTCTGAATACAATCTATTCCATCTTACAATGTCATAAATGGTTTCTGCTACAAATTTACGATCTCTTGCGCCCCAACGTTTGTCTCTTTTTAAAGCTTTTTCTACGGCTTTATCTGCGTAAACACCTTCGTTAAATATGTCTCTAATACTGTCTATAACAGCAAATGTTAAGTTTCTGTGTAATCTCATTACTTGGTTTTAATGGGGCGCAAATATACGCTAAATTTAAGAGTTTACAACGTCTTTAAAAAGCTTTAGTGCTTTGGTTATTTTGTTCAGTATAAATTAGTTAAAAATATTTTTTAAAACTTAATTTTAAGTGGTTTTTTCCTTAATTTCGTTAGTTATAAACTAGGTTTTGACTTTAGAAAATCCCATTACATATATTAAAGGCGTAAGCGTACAAAGAGCCACTTTGTTATACACAGAGCTGGGCATAAAAACCTGTAACGATTTATTAAACTTTTTTCCTTTTAGATATATTGATAAAACACAGTTTTATACCATTAAAGAGTTACAGCCTATCAGTGCAGAAGTGCAGGTTGTGGGTAAAATTACGCAGATCAAATCTGTAGCTCAAAAAAGAGGGAGTAGGTTAGTAGCTACTTTTCAAGACGCTACAGGTACAATGGAATTGGTTTGGTTTAAAGGGCAAAAGTGGATTAAAGATGCGTTAAAAGTTAATCAGCCTTATGTGGTTTATGGTAAACTGAATCATTATAATGGTAGCTTTAGTATTCCACATCCAGAAATAGAATTGGTTTCAGAGTACAAGAAAAAATTGCATTCTACAATGCAACCTGTTTATCCTTCCACAGAAAAACTAACCAATTCTGGTATTTCTAATAAATTAATGCGCACTTACATCCAAAATTTGTTGCAGCAATTTTTTGAAACCATAAAAGAGAGTTTGTCTCAAGAAATTATAGACGACTTTAAGTTGATGCCAAAACGTGATGCTTTATTGAATGTGCATTTTCCTAAAGATCAAGAGCGATTAGCGAAAGCCCAAAATAGATTAAAATTTGAGGAATTATTTTTTATTCAAATGCAATTGGTGCGCAAGAAACTCATCAACAAAACAAAAATTAAAGGGTTTGTTTTTGAAAAAGTAGGTGCTGTTTTTAATGAATTTTATGCAGAAAAATTACCTTTTAGTTTAACCAACGCACAAAAAAGAGTTTTAAAGGAAGTTAGAAAAGACGTGGCTTCTGGTGCGCACATGAATAGGCTTTTACAAGGAGATGTTGGTTCTGGTAAAACTATTGTGGCTTTGTTAAGTATGTTGTTGGCAATAGATAATGGTTTTCAGGCAACAATTATGGCGCCAACAGAAATTTTGGCAAATCAACATTTTACAGCAGTTTCAGAACTATTAACCGGTATGAATATTAATGTAGATATTTTAACAGGTTCTGTAAGAGCAAAAAAACGTAGAGAAATTCATGCCAATTTAGAAGATGGTTCTTTGCATATTTTGGTGGGTACACATGCTTTGTTAGAAGACAAAGTTAAATTTAATAACTTAGGAATTGCTATAATTGACGAGCAACATAGATTTGGCGTAAAACAAAGAGCAAAATTGTGGGCGAAAAACAAAATTTCACCTTTAAGCCTTCCCAAAGGGAAGGAAACTGTTTTGGAAAATAAAATTAAAACAGATAAAGAAAAATATCATAGTGATAAAAGCCATGCTATTGAAGATGTTGGAGGTGATTTACCACCTCATATTTTAGTAATGACAGCCACACCAATTCCTAGAACTTTAGCCATGTCTGTTTACGGAGATTTAGATATTTCTGTTATAGATGAATTGCCTCCAGGAAGAAAGGAAGTAAAAACAGTGCATCGTTTTGATAGCAATAGGCTTTCTGTTTTTAAATTTATGAAAGACGAAATTGCAAAAGGGCGTCAGGTTTATATTGTATATCCTTTAATTGAAGAGTCAGAAGCCATGGATTACAAGGATTTAATGGATGGTTATGAGAGTGTCTCTAGAGAATTTCCATCGCCAAAATACCAAATAAGTATTGTACATGGTAAAATGAAACCTGCAGATAAAGATCATGAAATGCAGCGTTTTATAAAAGGTGAAACCCAAATTATGGTAGCAACAACAGTTATAGAAGTTGGTGTAAACGTACCTAATGCCAGTGTAATGATTATTGAAAGCGCAGAACGTTTTGGGCTGAGTCAATTACACCAATTAAGAGGTAGAGTTGGTAGAGGTGCAGATCAGAGTTACTGTATCTTGTTGTCTAGTTATAAATTATCTGCAGAAAGTAAAACTCGATTAAAAACAATGGTAGAAACTACAGATGGTTTTAAAATAGCAGAGGTAGATTTAAAATTACGTGGCCCAGGAAATATTATGGGCACACAGCAAAGTGGTGTTTTAAATTTAAAAATTGCAGACGTTGTAAAAGATTCTAAAATTCTAGTGGCTGCAAGAAATTCTGCAATAGCATTATTACAAGAAGACCCTAATTTAGAAAAAGAAGAAAATTTACCCATAAGAACTACTTTTGCTAAACTCACTAAAACATCTAAAATTTGGAGTAATATTAGTTAATTTTAGGCTTTGGTAAAAATCATACAATGTTGCCAAGGTAAATTGTTAAGGTTTTTTTCTAGTTTAAAACCATTTGCTTTAAATTCTTTTATGGCCTGTTTTTCAGACATTTTGTGTATTCTTTTTATAGGTACATTATTATCTTCTAAGCGGTATTCTATTAAATATATTTTACCATCTTTTTTAAGAGATTTGTAAATGGACGCAAGCATTTCTTTAGGAAAACTAAACTCGTGATAAACATCTACCAAAAGCACTTTGTCTATAGAATTTTCTTTTAAATTTACTGTTTTTTCAGAGCCTTGTACAAGTTGTATGTTTTTATTTTGTTCAAATTTTTTATTTTCTAGCATAGCTGCTAGCATTTCTATTTGAATATCAACGGCAAAAACCTTTCCTTTATTCGCTAAAGGAGCCATTTTAAAAACGTGATAACCAGAGCCAGCTCCAATATCTGCAATATAATCCGTAGATTTTATTTGCATATTTTTTATTAATTTACTTGTGTTTTCTTCTTTTTCTCTTGTTACTCTTTCCAGCCAATTAATACCTTGAAAACCCATTACATGCGCAATTTCTCTTCCTAGGTACCATTTGCCAATTCCGTTGAAATCTCCTTTTTTAATTTGGTAGGATTTGTCGTTATTTTCTTTTTGTTGTGAAATTGAAGTAAATACTAACAAAAAATTGAAGATTATCAGCAGTAATTGTTTTTTTAAATTCATTTTATAAAATTAGTTTGTTAAAAATTTATATTTACTAAAAAAAATATAAAATTATTATTACTGCAATATCTCTTAAAGGCATGTTAAAGCCTAAGATTTAACTTTAGGTTTCATTATATTTGAACGACTAACAAGATTAAATTACAACTTAAAATGAGAAATTTCGCATACTTTTTACTCTTTATATCTTTTACGATTACTGCTCAACAAGTAGATTTAAACTATTACTTACCAGATAATGTAACGTATAACCAACAAATTCCTACGCCAGAGTCTGTAATTGGGCATCAAGTTGGTGAGTGGCATATTACCCACGATAAATTGGTGGAATATATGAAAGCTGTTGCAAAGTCTTCAGACAGAATTACCATAGAAAATAGAGGGAAAACTTATGAAGATAGACCTTTACTGTTGTTAACCATAACAGCCACAGAAAACCATAAAAACCTAGAAAGTATAAGACAAAAACATATAGAAGCTACAAACAATGCTGGTGTATCTGTTACTGATAATCCAATAGTAGTTTATCAAGGTTTTTCTATACATGGTAATGAGGCAAGTGGTGCAAACGCAGCTTTGGCTTTGGTTTATTATTTAGCTGCAGCAGAAGGCAATCAGATTAATATGTTGTTGAAAAATACCATTATTTTATTAGATCCATCTTTAAATCCTGATGGTTTACAGCGTTTTGCATATTGGGCAAATACCAATAAAAGTAAAAACATAAATCCAGATCCTAATGATAGGGAATATACAGAAATTTGGCCACGAGGTAGAACCAATCATTATCAATTTGATATGAATAGAGATTGGTTACCAGTTCAATTGCCAGAAAGCAAAGTTAGAATAGCAAGTTTTCATAAATGGTTGCCAAATATATTAACTGATCATCATGAGATGGGAAGCAATTCTAGTTTCTTTTTTCAACCAGGTATTCCAAGTAGAACCAATCCTTTAACACCTCAATTAAATCAAGATTTAACTAAAGAAATTGCAACTTATCACGCAAAAGCTTTCGATAAAATTGGCTCATTATATTATTCAGAAGAAAGTTTTGATGATTTTTACTACGGAAAAGGATCAACGTTTCCAGACATTAATGGAAGCATTGGTATTTTATTTGAACAAGCCAGTTCTAGAGGCCATGCACAAGAAACTACAAATGGTATATTAACATTTCCCTTTACGATTAGAAATCAATTTACTGCAGCCTTATCTACTTTAGAGGCAGCCCAAAATATGCGCGTAAAAATCTTAAAATATCAACAAGATTTCTACAAAGAATCTAGAAATACAGGCAGTAAAAAGGCTATTGTTTTTGGTGATGAAAAAGATGCCGCAAAAAGTTATCATTTAGCAGCCGTTTTAAAACGTCAGCAAATTAAAATTCACGAAGTAAAAGCTGATTTTACAAAAAACGGCAAAACATTTAAAAAAGGGTATAGCTATGTAGTTCCTATGAATCAGAAAAATCAACGATTGGTAAAAGCTATGTTTGATGTAAAAACCACTTTTAAAGATAGTCTGTTTTACGATGTTTCTGCTTGGACATTCAACCACGCTTTTGGCGTAGATTATGCAGAAAATATAGCACTTTCTAAAGCAGGTGCAGAAATTACAAACTTAAAAGCGCCTAAAGGTAGTGTTTCTTTTAATAGCGATTATGGCTATTTAATGCCATGGAATGAATATTACACACCAAAAATTTTAAACGCAATTTTGCAAAAAGGAGTACGTGCAAAAGTGGCTATGAAAAACTTTAAAAATGCAGGAAATTCATACGAATATGGTACTATTTTTATTCCTGTTCAAAATCAAAGTTTAGATAAATTTGCGCTGTTTCAATTCTTAGAAAAATTAGCAGAAGAGAGCCATGTAAATATAACAGGTGTTACTACAGGTTTAAATAATGGTATAGATTTAGGTTCAAATAACTTTAGGCCCATTACTAAACCAAAAGTAGCTATGTTGGTTGGTGATGGTATTACAGGAAATGATTCTGGAGAGGTTTGGCATTTATTTGATCAACGTTTTGATATGCATCTTACAAGATTAGATACACGTTATTTTAATAGAATAAGTATGAGTAAATACACGCATCTTATAATTCCTAACAGTAGTGGATTAGAAAGAAGTGCCATAGAAAAAATCAAAACTTGGGTTAAAAACGGTGGCGTTGTTATTGGCTATAAAAATACAGCAAAATGGTTGGCAAGCAACAAAATGATTGCATTAGAATTTGAGCGTTCTAAAATAGATACTGTTAAAAATGTTTCTTTTGAAAACAGGTCTTTACAATCTGGAGCGCAATATATAGGAGGTGCCATTTTTGAAGCAAATATAGATCGTTCTCATCCAATTAATTTTGGTTACAAAAATAATAAAATTGCTTTATTTAGAAATTCTACATTATTTATAAAGGCAGATAAGCGTAGTTATAATAATCCTATTCAGTATAGTAAAAATCCATTATTAAGTGGTTATATTTCTAAGGAGAATGCTGCAATTATTCCAGAAACTGTACCTTTTAAAACTGCACGTTTTGGTAGTGGTAAGGTTATTGTTTTTACAGACAATACCAATTTTAGGGCATTTTGGTACGGTACAAATAAGTTACTAATGAATGCTGTTTTCTTTGGTGATAAAATGTAGTTTTTATTAGCTTAAGAAGTATCAACAGAAAAAGCGGCTTAGATACTATCTAAACCGCTTTTTTTGTGATTATTAACGTAAAGTTTTACTTAATAAGACTCATTTCATGTAATGTGAAATCTGCTACAGCACCATCTGTTGCTTTTACATATTCAGCTAAATGTTCATTCTTCATATGGTTTTGCCATAAAGTTCTATTTTCCCAAGTTTCATAAAACAAAAATAAATTTTCATTTTCATTGTCTTGGTGCAAGTCATAATTAATGCAACCTTTTTCTGCTCTTGTAATATCAATTAATTTTAATAGCTCACTTTTTACCAATGCTCTTTTTTCTGGTTTGGCTAAAATTTTGGCTACTATTGTTAGTTTTTTATCATTCATACTTTTCTATATAAAATTGGTTATGCAAGTTTGATTCGTTTTATTGATGTTGCTACTTTTTCATCAATAAGAAACACCAATAATAGTATTTTTAAAATAATAATTTAACGCAATTGTTCACCGTTTTTAACAGCTTTATTTGCTTGTAATAAAACCACCTTACCATTTTTATTATAAACCCCTAAAACTAAAACTTCACTCATAAAATTAGCAATTTGTCTTGGTTTAAAATTTACAATTGCACTTACCTGTTTGTGCAATAAATCTTCTTTTGTGTATAAATTAGTTATTTGTGCACTCGATTTTTTAATACCTAAATTCCCAAAATCAATTTTTAATTGGTAGGCAGGTTTTCTAGCTTTTTCAAAATCATTTACGGCTATAATAGTACCCATTCTAATATCTACTTTTAAAAAATCTTCAAAAGATACTTCTTGTTCCATTTTATTGAGCAGTTTTAATTTTTGTTTACTTACTTAAAAGTATCAAATTATTTATTTTAATCAAAATAACTAGTTTACAAAATGTTATAATGTGTTAAATTATATTTTGTTTAAGTTTTATTAATTATTTTTAAACAAAAAATAAAGTATTATGAAAACATCAATATTTACTTACGTTGCTTTAACTACTTTTCTTTTGGTTTTGGTAACAATTTTAGCAAGTTTAAATTTTTCGTTTAGTTGGGTTTTTTATTTAACAGTAATTGGTCAGTTATTTGTGTTGATAATGGTTTATAAAGTTTTAAAAGACAAATATACTACTAATAAGACCTTCGAAGATTTTTATGAAGACAATCCAATTCCCAAGGAAAATTATAGGTAATTGCCTTATATACTTACTTGGGTTTTATAAATTAATATTTTAGAACTAGTGAAATTATGTTTATTTCAAACATAGCTTGTTACATACTTTCTACAAATTCTAAAAATACTTTTTTATGCAATTCTAAATCCAAATTAGCAGAAAGACTTGTGCGTACAATATAGTCTTTATCACCTTCTTTGGTTGTGCCCTGTGTAGAGGTTGCAGGAATTGTCCAATAGCATCCTTTTAATTGGCCATAACTTACACAAAACTTGCTTTCATTTGGTATTTTACTAATCATTAAATTGATTAATTTTAAATTTAAAGCTCTTTTGTAAGTCTCTTTTTCTTCAGCAGAATTACCTTTTGTGGGTAAGTCCAAAGAAAATACAGAAGGCGTAAAACCTTGCGCTGCTAATTCTTCTGAAACAAAATTTATTTTTGCGCTTGGTAAAACTTCATTTATGTAATTTACGAATGCTCTTGTGTTTACGTAAGCATCATATATACGCTGATTCATAGCAGGTAATTGCGCTGCTAAAATCTCAGATTGTAAGGGTGTTGCTTCGTTTTCACATAACAAAAGATGTTTTTCTATTTTTTCTAATAGATCTGCAGCTTCCTCATTTACAACACAATAACCAGCTGTACATTTTCCACCACTAGGAAATTTAGAACCACTAGCATAAGAAATTGCTTTTACATTAGATAAAATGGCATTTTTACCTAAAAAATGTACATTGGGGCAAAATGTTTGATCTAAAATAAATACAGGAGCTACTGCTGTATCTCCAGTTTTTGTTGTTCTCTTTTTAGCTAAAGTGTTTTTTAAAGCTTCTAAATTTGGCACTTCAACTCTTGGGTTTGTTGGTATTTCTGCAATAATATATGGTATTGCATCTTGTGCTGCTACCTTAGTTAAAACTTTTTCTAAACTTTGCACCATATCATTATTACCATCTACAGGTAAATCTACAACAGCTACATTTTTAATAGCAGCTGCAACTCGCCTTGCTTGGTCATTAGTACCACCATAACAATTTGGTGGCACAATAAATTTAATGTCTTTTGTTGGGTAATTTTCAATAGCAGCAGCAACTAATCCCATCATTATTGCATATTGCATAGACAAACCACTAGAGGCAACTAAAGGCGCCAAGTTAGTTTCTGTAACTTTTTGAATCGATTCTAAAACACTCTTTTTATGTATTGAAGTATCTTTTTTTCTAATTGCTATTGTAGTGTTTGTCGCATAAGATTGTAAAGCAAGCAAACAGTTTTCTGGTGTCATTGCAATAGTTTCTCTTCTTCTTACATGTTGAATTTTAGCAATATAATTTTCATTTTTGTGAACCAAAACAATGCTACCTAAGGTAGAATTTGTGTTTATAAAAAAGTCGATATTAGGTGTAATCTTAAAATCAGAAATAGCTTCTTTTTCTTGAATAAAAATAGTGCTTCCATCAAAATTGGTAACTTTTTCTCCTTGTTTTACTTGCTTTAATTCGAAGTTATATTGATATACTTTTTTTAAAGTATCTGTATCAAAAGTTTCTGGTAAATGGTCTGTATATAGAATTCTTGTTTTTTTATTTTCTAAAGCGTTTTTTCTTAAAATTGCCAGTATTGGCATTAGCTTAGAATCAAAACTTATAATTTGCTCTGCTGCTATTTTATGCGTTTTTGCAACAACCCATTCTAGTACACAAGATAAAGGATGCCCTAATCTAATGTAATCATAAGCAGTTGGTAATTCAGCTAATGCTATTGCTTCAGAATTCTTACTAATAAATAGGTCTTCAAATTGTTTTAAAAACTCACTTTTAGCTAATTTTTCGTTATAAATATCTAATCTATGGGTAGTTAGTTTAAGCCAATCTTTTGGCATATTTAGCAATACTTCTTGTATAAAATTCTGCATTATCTTTCAGCTTTTTAGAGAAGTTGTAAATATACATTATTTCGTTTTTTGTGGTAGTATTGTATATCTTTTTAACGAACTTTTAAACTTAAAAACATTTTTTAAAAACGTTTAGAAAAAAGATAAATAGTAAAAATTATTTATTCAATAATTTCATAATCAATTTCTAATTTTCTTAAAGATCGTAAGCCAGAGCCTTTACTTTTGTCATTCAATTCTATGTCTATTACATCACCTTCCATAAGAATTTCTGTAAGTTCTTTAGCCAAAGATTCACTCACATTACTAGAAATGTCTGCAATACACTTTGCAATTGCTCTTTTGTCTGGTCTTTGTGCATCGCAGGATAATAAATTTATTTTCATAAAATTGATTTTAAGTTGGAAAGGTACAAGAATAGAAATAAACTGGATTGTTTGGTCGTAAAATATTTAAATGATAGTATCATTTGATACTATCATTTAAATACTTATTGTAAAAATACTTTGTGAATCTAATTTTTTGTTTTTTAAATGAAAACAAAAACCTAAAACTAAAATGTTAAAAGAGATTTATAAAAACAAACTGATTGATTCTAGTTTTATAAACAATCCATTACATTATAAAATTAATAGACATCGTATTTTAAAATCATTTAAAATATTGAAAAACAAAATGTTAACTTATATTTTAACAGTTAGAAATCGTTAGTTAAAAAGTTTAAAACCAATTAAAACTTCAAATAAATGTTATTTTTGATAGCTGATACCTAATCATATCAATAAACAACAATAAAAATGGCAAAAACATTATTTGACAAAGTTTGGGATTCGCATGTAGTTCGTCAGGTTAAAGACGGACCAGATGTGTTTTTTATAGACCGTCATTTTATCCACGAAGTTACAAGTCCTGTAGCTTTTTTAGGATTAGAAAGTAGAGGAAACAGTGTAGTATATCCAGAGCGTACATTCGCAACAGCAGATCATAATACACCAACAATAAATCAACATTTACCAGTAGAAGATCCGTTATCTGCTAATCAGTTAGATGCATTAGAAAATAATGCGGCTAAATATGGTATTTCTCACTGGGGTTTAGGTGATGAAAATAACGGAATTGTGCATGTTGTAGGTCCAGAAAATGGAATTACATTACCAGGAGCAACAATTGTTTGTGGAGATTCACATACTTCAACTCACGGAGCTTTTGGAGCTATTGCTTTTGGTATTGGTACTTCTGAAGTAGAAATGGTATTGTCTACACAATGTATTATGCAACCAAAACCTAAATCTATGCGTATTAACGTAAACGGAAAATTAGGTTTAGGAGTTACTCCTAAAGACGTTGCTTTGTATATTATTTCTAAGCAAACTACTTCTGGTGCAACAGGTTATTTTGTAGAATATGCAGGTGATGTTTTTGAAAACATGACTATGGAAGGACGAATGACTGTTTGTAATTTGTCTATTGAAATGGGTGCAAGAGGAGGAATGATTGCTCCAGATGCAAAAACATTTGAATATTTAAAAGGACGTTCTCAAACGCCTAAAGGTGCAGCTTGGGATAAAGCCATGAAATACTGGGAAACTTTATACACAGAAGATGATGCAGAATTTGATGTAGAATTTAATTATGATGCAGCAGATATTGAGCCAATGATTACTTATGGTACAAACCCAGGAATGGGAATGGGCGTAACCAAATCTATACCAAATGCAGAAAATGTAGAAGGTGGTGTAGAAACGTATAAAAAATCTTTAGGGTATATGTCTTTTAGCGAAGGCGATGCTATGATTGGTAAAGAAATTGACTTTGTATTTTTAGGTTCTTGTACTAATGGTAGAATTGAAGATTTTAGAGCATTTTGTTCTATAGTAGAAGGACGCAAAAAAGCAGATAATGTAACTGCTTGGTTGGTACCAGGTTCACATAAGGTTGTAGATCAAATACAAGCTGAAGGTTTAGATAAGATAATTACAGACGCAGGTTTTGTATTAAGAGAACCAGGTTGTTCTGCATGTTTGGCAATGAATGATGATAAAATTCCTTCAGGAAAATTATCAGTTTCAACATCAAACAGAAACTTTGAAGGAAGACAAGGACCAGGATCTAGAACATTATTGGCATCTCCATTAGTAGCAGCAGCATCTGCAGTTGAGGGTGTTGTAACAGATCCTAGAACCTTATTAGTATAAAAGTTATAAAGTACAAAAGTTGAAAAGTAAAAAGTAGTAAAAGTTCGTAACAGTGAGAACTTTGAAACTTTTGAACTTTGAAACTTTACAAACAACAATAAACAATGGCTTACGATAAATTTAATGTACTAACAAGTACAGCATATCCATTACCAACAGAAAATGTAGATACAGATCAAATTATTCCTGCGCGTTTTTTAAAAGCAACAGAGCGTAAAGATTTTGATATCAACTTTTTTAGAGATTGGAGATTTGAACAAGACGGAACACCTAAACCAGATTTTTCTTTAAATAAAGAAATCTATGCAGGTTCTAAAATTTTAGTAGGAGGTAGAAACTTTGGTTCTGGTTCTTCTAGAGAGCATGCAGCTTGGTCTGTGTACGATTTTGGTTTACGTTGTGTAATTTCTTCTGCATTTGCAGATATATTTAAAAACAACTGTTTAAATGTTGGGGTTTTACCTGTACAAGTTTCTCCAGAATTTGCAGACACGTTGTTTGATGCAATTATGGCAGATCCAAAAACAGAAATTAAAGTAGATTTACCAAACCAAACAGTTACTTTAGTCGCAACAGGTCAGTCAGAATCTTTTGATATCAATAGCTATAAAAAAGACAATATGTTAAATGGTTTTGATGATATTGATTATTTAAAAAACATCGAAAACGAAATTTCTGCGTTTGCTGAAACAAGACCGTTTTAGGGAATATAGTCTTCCATAGGCTCAGACGGACTTACAAATTGCTAATTGTAATTTTGTAAAAAAAAAAGTCATACTGAGCTTGTCGAAGTGGAGTCAATTTAAAAATGTCATATATACCAAAGTAGAAAGCTCATAAAGTTTCATTTTTATTAATATTATGGGATTTCTCCTAAAGTCGAAATGACATATTGCACCTTTATCATTATAAAATAATGACCAAAAGAAAAATAGAAATAATGGATACGACACTGCGTGATGGCGAACAAACATCAGGAGTGTCGTTTTCAGTTTCCGAAAAACTAACAATTGCCAAATTATTGTTAGAAGAATTAAAAGTAGATCGTTTAGAAATAGCTTCTGCTCGTGTTTCTGATGGTGAATTAGAAGCAGTAAAAAGAATTACAGCTTGGGCTACAGCGCATAACTTTTTAGAAAAAATAGAGGTTTTAACCTTTGTAGATGCTGGCAAGTCTATCAATTGGATGTTAAATGCTGGTGCAAAAGTGCAGAATTTATTAACCAAAGGTTCTTTAAATCATCTTACGCATCAACTTAAAAAAACACCCGAACAACATTTTACAGAAATAAAAAGTGCTATTGAATTAGCTGCTAAAAACGGAATTAAAACTAACGTATATTTAGAAGATTGGTCTAATGGAATGCGAAATTCTAAGGCCTATGTTTTTGAATATTTAGATTTTATAACTACTCAAAATATCGAGCGTATTCTGTTGCCAGATACTTTAGGTATTTTAACGCATACAGAAACGGCTTCTTTTATAAAAGAAGTAACCGAAAAATACCCAAATACGCATTTTGATTTTCATGGACATAATGATTATGATTTAGGAGTTGCCAATGTTATGGAGGCTGTAAAAGCCGGTGTAAATGGTTTGCATTTAACCATAAACGGAATGGGAGAACGTGCTGGAAATGCACCAATGGCAAGTGTTATTGCTGTTATTAATGATTTTTTAGAAGAGGTTAGTATTTCTGTAAACGAAAAAGCACTGCATAAAGTTAGTAAGTTGGTAGAAACGTTTTCAGGTTTTAGAATACCTGTAAATAAACCCGTTGTTGGTGCCAATGTATTTACACAAACTGCAGGTATCCATGCAGATGGAGACAATAAAAATAACCTGTATTTTAACGATTTAATGCCAGAGCGTTTTGGTAGAAAACGTAAATATGCTTTAGGGAAAACTTCAGGTAAAGCCAATATTCAAAAGAATTTACAAGATTTAGGTTTAAGTTTAAATGACGAAGATTTAAAGAAAGTAACCCAGAGAATTATAGAACTAGGAGATAAAAAAGAAGTGGTTTCTCAAGACGATTTACCTTACATTATTTCTGATGTTTTAGATTCTGATACGATAGAAAAACGTGTGGTTGTAGAAAACTATGTTTTAGGCCATGCAAGAGGTATGAAACCGTCTACAACTTTGCAATTAAGGGTAGAAGGTGTGCAATATGAAGCACATGCACAAGGAGATGGCCAATTTGATGCCTTTATGAATGCATTGCGTAAATTGTACAAAACACACAGTAAAAAAGATTTACCAGATTTAATAGATTACGCTGTTAGAATACCACCAGGAAGTCATTCTGATGCTTTGTGTGAAACCATTATTACTTGGAAAAGTGAAGAAAAAGAATTTATAACACGTGGTTTAGATTCAGACCAAACAGTATCTGCAATTAAAGCCACAGAAAAAATGTTGAATATAATATAGTTGAAAAGTTGGAAAAGTTGAAAGTTAAAAAGTTCTCATTACAACTTATAAACTGTCAACTTTAAAACTTTTAAAGCTTTAAACTTTATAAACTTAATAGAATGAAATTAAATATTGCCTTATTAGCCGGAGACGGAATTGGACCAGAAGTAATAGATCAGGCTGTAAAAGTATCTGATGCTGTTGCAAAAAAGTTTAATCATGAAATTACTTGGAAACCAGCCTTAACAGGTGCTGCTGCCATAGATGCAGTTGGTGAGCCTTATCCAGATGAAACACATGAAATTTGTGTAGCTTCAGATGCTGTTTTGTTTGGTGCAATTGGGCATCCACGTTTTGATAATGATCCTTCTGCAAAAGTAAGACCAGAACAAGGTTTGCTTAAAATGCGTAAAAAATTGGGGTTGTTTGCCAATGTAAGACCAACCTTTACATTTCCAAGTTTATTAGACAAATCTCCTTTAAAAAGAGAACGTATAGAAGGAACTGATTTGGTTTTTTTACGTGAATTAACAGGAGGAATTTACTTTGGTGAAAAGGGGAGAAGAGACGAAGGAGAAACGGCTTACGATAATTGTGTGTACACAAGAGCAGAAGTGCAAAGAATTGCAAAAAAAGGTTTTGAATTGGCAATGACACGTGGTAAGAAATTATGTTGTGTAGACAAAGCCAACGTTTTAGAAACTTCTAGATTATGGAGAGAAACGGTTCAGGCAATGGAAAAAGATTATCCAGAAGTAGAAGTTGCTTATGAGTTTGTAGATGCAGTTGCTATGCGTTTGGTACAATGGCCAAATAGCTATGATGTATTGATTACAGAAAACTTATTTGGAGATATTTTAACAGATGAAGCTTCTGTAATTTCTGGTTCTATGGGTTTAATGCCAAGTGCCTCTTTAGGAACAGATATTGGTTTATTTGAGCCAATTCACGGTTCTTATCCACAAGCAACCGGTTTAAATATTGCCAATCCAATGGCTACCATTTTATCTGCGGCTATGATGTTTGAAAACTTTGGTTTACAAGCAGAAGGAAAAGCCATTAGAGATGCTGTAAATACTGCCCTAGAAAAAGGTATTGTTACAGAAGATTTAGCCGATGGCGGAAAAGCTTACGGAACCAAAGAAGTAGGAGACTGGTTAGCTCAAAACATCTAATAATTAGATTTTATATAGAATTGAAAAGCGCTCTGGAAAGAGCGCTTTTTTTATGTTGAAGTAAAAACTGAAAGCCAAACTGTCAATTAAAACCAAAAAAAACTCTCAAGCCTAAACTTGAGAGTTTTAATATTTTTTAGAAGTAAAAACAATTTACATTGCGCCCCATTCTTTTAAAGAAGCGGTGTTCATTTTTACATAACCTGCATTTCCTGCTTTTTCAGCTAATGCTAAAGATTGTTTTGCAGCAGCAATGGCAGTAGCAGTTTTACCCGCTTTTGCATGTATTAAAGATTGTTGTCTTAAAAACCAGAAGCGTGGCTTATTAGAAGTCATTTCTACAGCCTTGTCAATCCATTCTTGTGCTTTGTTAATGTCTTTTCCTGCTTGTAAATAATATACAGCAGCACCATACATATCGTTTGCAGTTGGTCCGTTCATTACTTTAGCAATGCTACCAGAAACCATTTTGTCTGTTGGTGTTTCAAATTTTAAACCAACATACGTATTTTCCCACATGATTCCTAAAACCGCAGAATTGTTAGTTAAATCATCAAAAGTAATGGTAAATGTTTCAATAGTAGACTTCACTTTTTCAGCATCTACAGTTACTTTAGCAGCAACTTTAGCATCGTCCCATTTTCTTGGAGTTCCCCAATTTGTAGCGTCTGTGTACAACATAATATCCCAAGTTTTTTTACCAGGAATCGTATATAAAGCATACGTACCTGCTTTTAATGTTTTACCACCTACCATAAAATTTGTAGAGAAAGTTAGTTTGGTATTTGCATTTGCACCTGTTCTCCAAATTTTTCCATAATCTTGTAAACCACCAAAAATTTCTCTACCCTTCATACTAGGTCTAGAGTATTCTAAAGTAACATCTGTTAAACCTACTTTTTGTTCTATCTTTTGAGACGGACTTGGCGCCGGTGTTTCAATTTGTGCATTGGTAACATAAGTTACAGCCAATACAAATAAACTTAATATTATTTTTTTCATGATATAATTTATATTTCTTTCAAAATTACAAATTGAAAAAACTGCAAGCGTTAACAAAAACTTAAATTAAATCAAGAGAACTTTAAATTATATTTGCAGTATATTTTAAATTGATAATGAATAAAATAAGCATTTTAGGTTGTGGATGGCTTGGGAAACCCTTAGCAGTTTCTTTTTTAGAAAACGGTTTTTCTGTTAAAGGTTCTACAACTTCTGTAGAAAAAATTAAGGTTTTAGAGGATTTGAATATTGAAGGGCATTTGGTAAATATTACCGAAGAAAAAGGGTGTGACGCTTTTTTAGAGGCTGATATTTTAATTATTGCCATAACTTCTAAAGCTATAGATGCTTTTAAAAATTTGGTTGCTCAAATAGAAAAATCAACAATTAAAAAGGTGATATTTATAAGTTCTACGTCTGTTTACCCTAGAATAAATAAGGTAATGAATGAGGAAGATGCGTTGGTAGAAAATAGTCCTTTAGTAATCATTGAAAATCTTTTTAGAGAAAATACTTTTTTTGAAAGCACAATTATTCGTTTTGCAGGTTTATTTGGTGGGGATAGACATCCTGGAAATTGGTTTAAAAACGGTAGAAAAATTCCACAACCTAAAGGTTTTGTAAATATGATTCATAGAGAAGATTGTATGGGCATTATTCATGAAGTTATCAAACAAAATTGTTGGAATACTATTTTTAATGCATGTGCCAATCATCATCCAACAAGAAAAGATTTTTATTTGAATGCACGAGCAAGTAAAGGTTTAGAAATCCCTATTTTTGAAGAAAATGAAGTATATGAATGGAAAATTATTAGTGTTAAAAAAGTACAAGAGGTTTTAGGGTATACTTTTAAACACGATAATTTGCTTGAGATTTAGTGTTTAGTTTTCAGTTGGCAGTCTTCAGTCTTCAGTTAGCGGTCTTCAGTCTTCAGTTGGCGGTTAGCAGTTTTGAGTTATTTTTTTAAGATTGTAAAGTTGGAATAAGTTATTTTTTAATTTTCATACTGCATACTGCATACTGCATACTGCATACTGCATACTGCATACTGCATACAATTCAAAACAGATTTACAATGAGATTTCTTCATAAAGTCGAAATGACATGGGTTATAAAAATTAGATTTTTGTAATTAACTACAAACTACAAACTACAAACCATCAACCAAAAACCATCAACCAAAAACCAAAACCCACTAACGATACTTCCTTTTTCTTAAATAATTAAATACAAAGCCAAACGCAAATAACAAAATTAACGGTAAACCAACATTTAAAAATTGCCAGAAACCGCGTTCTTTAAACGCTTTTTGTTTGTCTAGCATTCTTATTTGTAACGATTTATTTCTTAGCGTCATTAAACCAGAATCGTCTAGTAAATAATCTACAGCATTTAGTAAAAAATCTTTATTTGCAAAGGTTTGGTTGGTCCATTTATCACGATTTAAATCAAAAGGTTTTCCTTTTAAAAGTTGATTTTTGCCAACATCACCATCAGCAATAACAATCATTTTATTGGCAGTAGATTTATCTTTAAATAAGCTGGTTTTAAATGGTTTTACGCGGTTTTTGTATGCCGAGTTAAATTCGCCTTCTAACAAAACAGAGAATAATTGAGAACCACTCTTATAATCGTTTTCTACCACTTCGTTTGCAATAGATTGCAACTCAATTAGTGTTGGTGTACCTACTTTTTGCGTTAACAAAGAACTGACTAATAAAGGTGTTTTTTTAAGATTGTTTTTTAGTGTATCTATTTGATTTGCAAATTGTAACCTTACATTTCCTGTGTTTTTGGTAATTGGGTGGTTAGGATTTCCGTTTACCAACGGATGATAAAACCAATCTAAATTTTTAAACTGTGTTTGGTTACCAACAACGCCTGTAGCCACAGGTATTTGCGCGCTGTATAAATCTTTTACTAGCGTAGTATTTATTCTAATTCCGTAGGCAAATAATAAATCCGTTAAATTTAAATCTTTTGGGTAGGCCAGCATTTTACCATTGTTAGCCAAACTATCTTGTTCGGCTTGTAAATTGTCTAACATCCACAACGTTTTACCGCCATTTGTAATAAACTGATCTAAAGTGAATTTTTCTTTTTCGGTAAATGTTTCTGTAGGTTTTGTAATAATGGCTAAGTCTAAATTGTTTAAATCTTTTAGCGTTTGTGGTGCATTACTAGCAACAGAATCTAGGGTAAATTTAGCCAATCTGTATTTTTTGGCAACTTCGCTCAAAAAACTATATTGATAAATGTCTTCCAATTCGCCATTACCTGTTAAAATTGCAATTTTCTTTTTTTGTTTTGATGTAACATCATTTATCGCATTAGAAAAACCATATTCTAAATTTTCTATGGCTTTTTGCAATTGTTCTTCTTGTGATGCTACAATGGCAGTTGGTAATAAAGAAACAATTTCAGTTTTTTTACCATAATTAACTTCTGCCCAAGGAAAAATAATAGCTTCAGATAATTTACCATCTTCCTCTACGGTTAATTGACTAGGCATCATGCCTTTTTTAATGAGTTTTTCTCTTAAATTATCAGGATTTTTAAATAAAATGGTAATGTTTTTATTTACTGCACTTAATTCTTCTAAATATTGACGCGTTTCTATTTGCAACCTCTTAAACTCTGATGGAAAATCGCCTTCTAAATAAACGGTTATATATAACGATTTATCAACCTTGTTTACTACTGTTTTTGTGGTTTTAGAAATGGTGTAACGTTGGTCTGCAGTTAAATCGAATCGTTTGTAAAAAGATTGATTCATAAAGTTTAAAGCAATTAACCCTATGCAAACAAATGCAATGTTTTTTATCTTTTTATTCATTCTCTAAACGTGTTTTAGTAATAAATAAAAAGAAAAAGGTTACGCTTACAAAGTAAATTAAATCTCTAGTGTCTATTACACCTCTAGAAATACTTTTAAAATGTTGGTTAATTCCAAAATTTTTAATGCTTAAGTTATGTCCTAATAAATCAGCAATTGCATCAAAACCATAATAAAAAAAGAAGGTAATTAAAACGCCTAAAATAAAAGCTACAATTTGGTTTTTAGAAAGGGTAGATGTAAATAACCCAATACTTGTATAGCTTGCTGCTAAAAAAAGTAAACCCATATAAGAACCAATTGTGCTGCCAAAATCTAAATTTTCTGCGGGATTGCTTAAGCTATAAATGGTATACGCATAGGTAAGTGTTGGTAATAAAGCAATTGTTATTAATAGGAGTGAAGCCCAAAATTTACCCAATACAATTTGCCAGTCAGAAATGGGTTTTGTTTTCAGCAATTCTATAGTTCCTGTATTTAATTCTTCTGAAAAAGTTTTCATAGTAATTGCAGGTATTAAAAACAAAAACACCCAAGGCGCTAAATAAAAAAACGGGTTTAAATCTGCAAAACCTGCATTTAGTAAATTAAAATCGTCTTTAAAAATCCAAAGAAATAAACCATTAATCAACAAGAAAACCCCAATTACCAAATACGCAATAGGGCTTGCGAAAAATGAGTTGAATTCTTTTTTTAGTATTGCTATCAAATTTTATTATTATTATTAATTTTTAAAGTTTTCTAACTTCCAAATTCTATTATCTTTTATACCCGAGTCTCTTCTTTCTGGTTGATATATAAAATGATGTTTCTGTAACAACGCAATAGAGGCTAAATTATTTTTATGGGTAAAAGCTTCTATGGTTTTTAATTTTAGTTTATGAAAACCAAAATTTAAAACAGCTTTTAAAGCTTCACTCATTATTCTTTTTTTATGATATTTTGGCTTTAGTTTGTAACCAATTTCAGCATATTGCTTTTCTACAGAGATTTGGTGTATAACAATGCTGCCAATAATTTCGTTTCCTAATTTTATCAACCAAAAAACACGATTTTTATTTTTATAAAGCTGATCACAGTTCATAATAAAAGTTTTGGCTTCAGCTAAATTTTCAACTCTTTTAGTCTCTATAAACTTATTAATTTCTTCACTAGAACGCAATTTAAAAACTTCTTTAACATGATTATTATCGTTTATGTCAGCATTTGTTAAAAGTAATCGATCTGTTTTTATTTCAGGGAAAAAATTAAAATTGAAACTCATTACACCACTTTTGTATTACTACGTATTCGTTTTAAAAATTAAGCTAAACTCACTTTCTTATCTACACTCCAAGCTTCTGGTTTGTCATTAAAATAGGTTTTGGTTTCTTGCCAAGTTTCTTTAAAGAAATCTGAATTTCTATAATTTTCTAAGTCCGATGCTGTTTGCCAATAAGAATAGGTAAAAAAGATATCTGGATTGTTTTTATCTTGATACAATTCTAATAATTGGCAACCTTTAGATGCTCTAATGCGCACTTTTTTGTCTTCAAACATATTTAAGAATGCAGATACATGCTTTTGATGAAAGCTCATTTTTACAATTCTTACAAACATACTTAGGTCAGTGGTTTATATTCTGGTTTAGTTTCATTTAAGAAATCTATAGTTACTGCATCTCTATAGTTTAAACCTAAAAGGCTTGTTGCGCCTCCAACACTTTCTAAATTACTTCTGTAAATAGCCAATTCTAAGTAAGATGCAGCATTAAAAATTGCCAATTTATGCCCCTCATATTGTTGTTTTGTATAGGCTGTATTTTCCGCAATTTCATTGTATTTAGAAAATATTTTGGTAAAAATATGCTTTTTAGCAGTAATGGTAAACTTTCTATTCTTACCAATTTCTAAAAACATTTTTTTACTAATATTGGTAATTACATTGCCATAATTATCTGTGTATATAATACCACCCATAATTTGGTTTTCTTGGAGATTTACTTTTGGCTGAATTTCAATAATTTTTTTAAAATCATTAATTTCTTTTCCGATTACTGTTAAATTTCCACCTCTTGCAATAAAACAAGCCACTTGCACAAAAACATCTAAAACAGGGAAACTACTTTCAATTCTATCGTGAATATTAATTTCAACAATTTTAGTTGGTTTAATTTCTGATGCTACCATAGAAATTAAACCGTTATCTGGACACACAAAAAAATGACCATCTAATTCTAAAGCAATATGCTTGTTTTCTGAGCATATTTCTGAATCTACGCCAACCACATGTATGGTTCCTTTAGGAAAACTTTTATAGGAGTTTTTTAAGATATACGCAGTTTCTGTAATGTTAAACGGCGAAATTTCATGAGTAATATCTATAATTTTTGCTTCTGGTAGTTCTGAGTATATTGCACCTTTAACAGCCCCAACAAAATGGTCTTTTGTTCCAAAATCTGTAGTAAGCGTTATAAAAGACATTTGTACTAACTGTTAATTAAGTTGTGAAAAAGTTATTTATTATTTTGTACAAATCTAATGAATTTAGAGTTTTTATTGGTTATTTTTAGTTGAAATTAAAACAACATTTTTTTAAAAAAAATAAACATTTGAACGAACGCATAATAGAGTTAGAAGAAGTAAATCCAAAAGATTTTTTTGGTGCACATAATAGTACCATAGAACAGTTAAAAAGATATTTTCCAAAATTGAAGATTGTGGCTAGAGGTGCTCAAATTAAAATTTATGGATCTGCAGATCTTTTAGATGAATTTGAGATTCGTTTAGAACGGTTGATAAAATATTATGAGCGTTATAATAAATTAGACGAAAATAGTATTGAGCGCATATTAACATCTACAGGAAATGAAGAAAAAACAAATGCCGCTAAAAACGCAAAAGATGTTTTGGTGCATGGGGTTTCTGGCAAGCTAATTAAAGCACAAACCCAAAATCAGCGTAAAATGGTTACCTTAATGGGTAAAAATGATATGCTGTTTGCTGTAGGTCCTGCAGGAACAGGAAAGACTTATACAGCGGTTGCTTTGGCCGTAAAAGCCTTAAGAGAAAAAGAAGTTAGACGTATTATTTTAACAAGACCTGCTGTAGAATCTGGAGAAAATTTAGGGTTTTTACCCGGCGATTTAAAAGAGAAATTAGATCCGTACATGCAACCTTTATATGATGGTTTAAGAGATATGATTCCGCACGAAAGATTAGAATCATACTTAGAAAAAGGAGTCATACAAATTGCACCTTTGGCATTTATGCGTGGTAGAACTCTAGATAATGCATTTGTAATTTTAGATGAAGCTCAAAATACTACGCATGCCCAGATGAAAATGTTTTTAACTAGAATGGGTAAAAGTGCAAAATTTATAATAACAGGAGATCCTGGTCAAATAGATTTGCCAAGAAAACAAGTCTCTGGTTTAAAAGAATCTTTATTGGCTTTAAAAGATATAGAAGGTATTGCACAAGTATATTTAGATGATAAAGACGTAGTAAGACACAAATTGGTTAAACAAATAATTACGGCATATAAAAGTATAGAAACCGAATAATAAAGCTAAACTATGGTTAATTTATAAGTGTTATTTTTGTAACAGCTTAATTTGAAATTGTTAAAAAAGTTAAGGGTTTAATTTTAATTTTGAGAAAAGTTTTAAATATTTTAAAATAAATAATATGAAAAATGGACTTTACATAGTTTTAATTATTTTTAGTTCGTATTTATTTGTTTCCTGCACAGGAGAAGTAAAAACGCATACTATAAAATCTCCAACCCTTAAATTGATAGCTGCAGGTCCAATGTTTGAAGGATCAAATACGGCAACAGTTACATGGAGTTATAAATTGGAAAAGCTTGTTCCTAAATTTACGAAGGAAATTCAGATTGAAGATTTTAGAATTTCTAGTATTACAATTAAACCAATCAAAGATGCTGATTATCCTGAGATTGGTAAAATAGTTATGGAACTAAAACCAGGAAACCAGGGGATGAGCAGAGTTGGTCTCTTGGAAGGTAATTTTGATAAAAATAAATTGAATGAATTAACAATTGCTACGAATCAAGAAGATTTTAAAGAAGGTTTTACTGAAGAGCGATTAACGTTTGTAGTTGATTTCGATTTAAAAGTAGAAGAATTTTTTGATGATATAAAATTCGAGTTGGACTTAACTTTTGAAGTAAAAACAAAAATATAAACACAATCTTAAAATAGTAATACAATGAAAAAAAAGATTTTTATAGTTGCATTTTGTTTATTCGCTTATGTTGGTTTTTCTCAAGATGCCAATGCAATAGTGGGCGTTTGGGAGCCAAGTAATGGTAAAGTATATGTAAAAATTAGTAAAATAGATAATAAATATTATGGTAAAATTGTCTGGTTAAGAGAACCTAATGATACAGATACAGGTAAACCAAAAACAGATAAAAATAACCCTGATGAAAGCATGAAAAATGTTCCATTAAAAGGTTATAGAATGCTAAAGGACTTGGTTTATGATGGGAAAAGTGAGTGGAAAGACGGTACTATTTACGATCCACAAAATGGAACCACATATAATTGTGTAGTCAATTTAAAAAACAAAAACACTATAGAATTAAGAGGTTATGTAGGTGTTAAAACTTTTGGAAGAACAGATACTTGGAAACGTTTAGAAAAAAAGAAAAAGTAAGATGAAATCAGTTCATATTCTAATTACGTTATTAATTTTCGGTTGTTTTCACTATGGTTTCTCTCAAGAAGAGGAAGAAGATTACAGCAATTTTGGCGCTGTGGATAGTACTCCTATAAAAAGGTATGCAAAACCTACTATTTCTGGTATGAGCCCACAAAAATTTATAAGCATTTCATTTGATGCTCAAATGCCATATAACTATCAGTTTTCTGATTTAAGATTTCCTCAAACCAACCCAGGAAGTGGCTTTAATGTAGACGAGGAAAATCCTAACATTAACGAGAGCGGTAGAGTTAATGTTACTGGAGGATTACGATTTAATACCAATATTCCAATAATTTCTAAAAGTAGTTTTGTTTGGCAATCAGGTATTAATTTTATAGATACTAGATACAATATTACAGAAAATACAAATACTCCAAATTCGTTACCCGATGGCACGCAAGTAAGAAGTTTAGGAAGAATATTAAATGAAGATGGTTTAAGAAATTTAAATTGGACAAATACTTTCTTTTTTCCACTGAATGAGAAAAATTTTATTGTATTTCAAAGTCAAATGGATTTAAGTGGAAATTACAATTTTGGAGATTTTCAACCTTTAAATACAGTTAGGTTTAGTGCTGCTGCTATCTATGGAAAAAGAGTAAATGATTATTTTAGATGGGGTTTAGGTGTGGCAAGAACATACAGAGTTGGTAATTTAAATTATGTACCAGTTGTAATGTATGATTGGACTTCTAAAAATCGAAAATGGGGAACAGAAATTTTGTTTCCAGCAAGAGCTTATGTTAGATATAATGTGAATCCAAACTCACTTTTTTTAGCAGGTTTTGATCTTCAAGGGCAAAGTTATCGAATAGAAGATTATTCTTTTGGAGGCAATTCTTTTGAAATAAGAAGAGGAGAAGTTCGTCCAAAAATTGAATTTCAGAAACGCTTAAAAGGATATTTTTGGTTGAGTTTAAAAGCGGGATATAGAATAGATTGGTCTTTTAATGCAGATCAATTAAACGGGAATACAGACTTTTTTAGAGGTTTTTTTGGAGAGCAACAACTTGGCATGGTTAATAATCTAAACAATCCTTTTTTCTTTAATATTGGTATCAATTTTGTAAGTCAATAAACACGTTTTTATAAGTTTTACTAAAGGTTATTCTTAACAAATAGATTTATCAAAAAAACAGCTATCTTGTTTATAAGAATTTTAGAGGTTTTAAAATGTATAGAACTTATTGCGAAAGAATGATGAATTGATAAAGGCTTGTTAGAAAATAAATTGATTAAAGAATACATACTTCAGCTAAAATTTTACAAATAGAATAATGAAATTTAAAAAGAAGAAACTACATTTACAAGACCTATTTTACATTGCTTATTTGTATTTAATAATTTTAGGTATAGTTAGCGATGCTATTTTTTACGGAATTTTTGGCGTTTCTTATTTAAATTATACCACTATTCTAGATGCGTTAATATCTCCAATAAGTCTGTTAACAAATAATTGGAAACTTGCTTTGACATTAGCTGTTATGTTTACATTGCTATATGTTTATTTAACAAAATGGGCTCCAAAATTATATAAAAAACTAAGGGTAAAGAAATGGTATCAAAAAATATACAACATAGAGAAATGGGATAAACGTTATGCAGATTTAGAAGAGAAAAAAAATCTAATTCCAGGAATGATGTTTCTTTTTTTTCTACTATTTGTTGCTATGAGAACTGGTTTAGGGTTTGGACTTAAACACAAATATCAAGAAAAGGAAATTATACCAAACTACACGTTAGTTTTTAAGGACAATCAGCATTTAAATGTTAGAAAAATTGGCCAAAACTCGGCTTATTTTTTCTATTTTATTCCTGGTGAAAAAGTGATTACTGCAACGCCAATTTCAGATAATTTAAAGCAAATAAAAGTATTGGAAAAGAAAAAGAAATAAGCTTAGAAAAGCTTATTTTTGTCGCCAGTTATCACAAACTAAAAACATCAATTTAAAAAGATGAATACAATTAACGAAACAAATTTTAAGTTTCCAAAACAGAAATCTGTTTACAAAGGTAAGGTTAGAGAGGTTTACAATATAAACGACGACCTTTTGGTAATGATAGCATCTGACAGATTATCTGCTTTTGATGTAATTTTACCACGTCAAATTCCTTTTAAAGGACAAATTCTAAATCAGATTGCTACTAAAATGATGAATGATACTGCAGATATTGTTCCTAATTGGTTAATTGCTAATCCAGATGAAAATGTGGCTATAGGGCATTTGTGTGAACCTTTTAAGGTAGAAATGGTAATTAGAGGTTACCTTTCTGGACATGCAGCAAGAGAATATAAAGCAGGTAAAAGATTGCTTTGTGGTGTTGCCATGGCAGAAGGTTTAAAAGAAAATGATAAATTTCCAGAACCTATAATTACGCCTTCAACCAAAGCAGAAAATGGAGAACATGATGAGGATATTTCTAGAGAAAACATACTTTCTCAAGCAATTGTTTCTGAAGAAGATTATATTGTTTTAGAAAAATATACAAGAGCTTTATTTCAAAGAGGAACAGAAATAGCAGCAAAAAGAGGCTTAATTTTAGTGGATACCAAATATGAATTTGGTAAAACTAAAGATGGTAAAATTGTATTGATAGATGAAATTCATACACCAGATTCATCTCGTTATTTCTACGCAGAAGGTTACCAAGAAAGACAAGATAAAGGAGAAGCACAAAAGCAATTGTCTAAAGAATTTGTAAGACAATGGTTAATAGAAAATGGATTTCAAGGCAAAGAAGGCCAGCAGATTCCAGCAATGTCTGATGAAAAAATATTAGAAATTTCTAACAGATATATAGAATTATACGAGCAAATTACAGGAGAAACTTTTGTAAAAGCTGCTACAGCAAATGTTTTGCAAAGAATTGAAGACAACGTAAATGCTTTTTTAGCAAACTAACAACCCAAAACAAACAATTATAAACTAAAATAATGATAATAGAACCAAGAACAAGAGGCTTTATATGTTTAACATCACATCCTACAGGTTGTGCACAAAATGTAAAAGATCAAATTGCTTACGTAAAGTCGAAAGGAAAAATTGATGGCGCAAAAAAGGTATTAGTAATTGGCTCTTCTACAGGATTTGGATTGGCATCTAGAATAACCAGTGCATTTGGTTCCGATGCTGCTACAATTGGTGTCTTTTTTGATAAACCAGCAACAGAAGGCAGACCAGGTTCTCCAGGATATTACAATACTGCAGCTTTTGAGCAAGAAGCACATGCAGCAGGTTTGTATGCAAAAAGTATAAATGGCGATGCATTTTCTAACGAAATAAAAGAGCAAGTTGTAAATCTAATTAAAGAAGATTTAGGTAAAATAGACTTAGTAATTTATAGTTTAGCATCACCAGTAAGAAAACATCCGGTTACAGGTAAAAGATTTAAATCTACCTTAAAACCAATTGGTGAAGTTTTTACCAATAAAACAGTAGATTTTCATACCGGTAACGTTTCAGAAATTTCTATAAATCCTGCAGAAGGAGAAGATGTAGAAAATACAGTAACTGTTATGGGAGGTGAAGATTGGAAAATGTGGATGGATGCTTTAAAAGAAGCAGACGTTTTAGAAGAAGGTACAACAACTGTTGCGTATTCTTACATTGGCCCAGAAGTTACAAAACCAGTGTATAGAAATGGAACAATTGGTGCTGCAAAAGATCATTTAGAAGCTACAGCTTTTGAAATTGCTGAAGATTTAAAAACAATAGGAGGTAAGGCTTATGTTTCTGTAAACAAAGCATTAGTTACACAGGCTAGTTCTGCAATTCCTGTAATTCCTTTATACATTTCTTTATTATTTAAAATAATGAAAGAAAAGGGAATTCATGAAGGTTGTATAGAGCAAATTCAGCGTTTGTATAGCCAACGTTTATTTGGTGGGAATTTAGATTTAGATGATAAAGGCAGAATACGAGTAGACGATTGGGAAATGCGCGAAGATGTGCAAGCAGAAATTGCTGCACTTTGGAAAAAAGCAACTACAGAAAATTTATCAGAATTAGGAGATTTAGAAGGCTATAGCAATGAGTTTTTTAAACTATTTGGTTTTAAAGTGCCAGGAGTAGATTACACAGCAGATGTAAACGAAGTGGTTGCCATACCAAGTGAGCAATAAAAATAAAAACACATAACTTATAGAAACCTCACAGTTGTTTAAATGATTTTAAATACTGTGAGGTTTTTTGTAAAACACCATTTTTTTGAAAGCAGTTACTATAAAACAATTAAAAGACGAATTATCTCACAAATCTGCCACTGAGTTAAAAGATTTGTGTTTGCATTTGGCAAGATTTAAAAAAGAGAATAAAGAGCTCTTAACATACTTATTATTTGAATCTACAGATGAAGAAGGTTATATAGCAACAATAAAAGAAGAGGTAGACGAGCAGTTTGATGAAATAAATACAAATAGCTTTTATTATATTAGAAAAAGTATGCGTAAAATTTTAGCGGCTATAAAAAAGCACATTCGTTATTCTAAGAAGAAAGAAACAGAAGCAGAATTGTTGTTATATTTCTGTAAAAAATTAAAAGAATTTAGACCATCTATAAAAAGAAGTACAAGACTGCAAGGTATTTTTGATATGCAGTTAAGAATGGCAAAAAAAGCCATAGAAAAATTACACGAAGATTTACAATACGACTTTCAACTAGAGGTAGATAATTTATTAGAAGATGCATAAAGAAAGACCAATTTTAGAAAATATTATAAAAGAGAACATGTCTATAACTGAAGTTTTTCAGAACAAAACTTTAAGACCTGTTATAAAAATGCAGCACTTGTTACTGATAAAATCATTTAAAAATTACCTTTTAAACCGAAAAATAGATTTTTCGGTTTTAACAGATCAAAAGAAAAAAAGCAGAATTAAAGGTATTTTTACAAAAGATATCAATTATAAAAACTTTACTATAGGTCTTATTGTTGGAGATTTTACTACTGATGAGTTTCATTTCTATGCAGAAAATACATCAGAAATTAATAGAAGAATATTACAAATAATTACACAGCGTGTACAAGACTCTATAAAAGAATTGGAATAAAAAAACCGTTGCTCCTCAGCAACGGTCTATCAATCAACCAAAAAACTTCTTATGTTTAAAAAACAGACCGCTTTAAAAATCTGTTTGTAAGAAGTAAAATATAATATTTTTACACTACAAAGATACTTAATTATTGTTTACTATTATTCAATAAAAGTTAAACAAAACTTAAAATACTCACAAAAAAAGAGCTATAAATGTCTCTATAACTCCTTTTTTAATTTTAAATAATTTATTTTTTAGCTAATAAATTTTTCTGATATTTTCCTTGTACAATATCTATTATTACTAAAATCCCTATTACAAAATAGAATGTAGTTTTACTCATTGGCACAATTTCTTCTCCAAAGATTTTAATATGTGCTAAATGGCCACCTTCTGTAAGCAACATAATACCAACTATAAAAAGAATAAATAGGCCTAAAACCTCATACATTCTGTTTTTAGATAAAAATTCAGATATTTTGTTGGCCATAAAAAGCATTAATAATCCACTTACAACAATGGCTGCAGCCATAACCAAAAAAGCAGTTGTTTCGTTTTCAATTTCTCTTGTAAGTCCAATAGCCGCTAAAATAGAATCAAAAGAAAACACTAAATTCATTAGTACAATGCTAAAAACAACAGCGTTAGAAGATTTGGTTCCTTTATCTGAAGCCATTTCGTTAATTTCTAATCCTTTTGTAGAAATTATGTGCCAAATTTCTTTAATTGCAGTATAAATTATAAATCCACCTCCTATTAAAACAATAAGACTGTGACCATTAAAAGCAAAGGCCACAATATCTTTTATTTCTGCAGTTAAAAAGGAAAAAGGTTTTTGAAAATATTTGATAAGAGAAACTAATATAAAAAGTAAAACAATACGTAATCCAATAGCAATTAAGATTCCAATTTTTCTTACCTTTTTTTGATCTTTAAGCGGTGCTTTTTTAGACTCTAAAGAGATATATAAAAGATTGTCAAACCCCAATACAGCTTGCAATAATATTAGCATTATTAAGGTGAAAATAACTTGTAACATTTATTTTATTTTTTTGGTTGAAGTTTTCAAAGGTATTTTTAATGCATGTATTGTGCAATTTTTATTTTATTTAGTTTTAAGGTTTTAAAGTTTTAAGGTTTTAAAGTTTTAAAGTTTTAAAGTTCTAAAGTTTTAAGGCTATCAGGTTTTAAAGTTTAATTTTTTTTAAATTCCACAAACCACAAACCACAAACCACAAACCACAAACCACTAAACCAAATATTTCCATAAAATTCTTAGACTTACAAACGCAATTAAAATTGCAGTTGCTTTTTTAAGCTGAATAGGTGTAAAAAAATTAGTACTTAATCTACTGCCTATTTGTCCGCCAATCAAAACAACTACCAATAAAATGGTGGTCAAATTCCAATCTATATAAAAGTTGGTATTCGCATATTGCCCAGTCAAACCTGCAATAGAATTTACTAAAATAAAAACACTGGCAGTTGCTGCAATTTTTTTGGGTGTGTCCCATTTTGTAAGGTGTAAAAGTGGAGCTAAAAATACGCCACCACCAATGCCAACCATTCCAGATATAAAACCTATAAATCCACCAAAAGTACTATTTACTATTTTGTTTTGGTTTCTTTTAGGACTTGATTTTACACTATGTTTTTTAGAAAACCACATGGTTAATGCAGCAAAAAGCAAAGTAAAACCTAATAAAATAAAAAAGAAATTTTGACTAATTCTTAATTTTCCGCCTAAAAAAGAAAAAGGAATGCTAAAAAGTACTAATGGAATAATTTTTTTCCAATCAATTACTTTCTGTCTATAAAAAAGAAGAACATTGCCCAAAACCACAACAATATTACACAATAAAGAGGTGGCTCTTATCTGTGTAAAAGCAATTCCTGTTAAGGCTAAAATTGCTAAATAACTAGAACCACCACCAAAACCAACGGCAGCATATAAAATGGCAACTATAAAAAATAGCAAAATAATATGCCAGTTTTGTAAAATGGTTTCAAAAATCAAATAATAAATAAATTAGTAGATAATTATTATAATTGTTTCAAAAATAATCATAAAAGTCTTAAAGGTTGCCTATAATTGAATTGATTTTATAAACTTCTGTGCACCTTTTTTGATAATAAATTTAAACCAATATTTTTTGTGATTAATTTTTCTTTAGGCTTTTCGTTTTAATTTATTTTCAGATATAAACTAAATAAGAAGCTGTTTTTTTTGAAAGTTGATGTAAAAATAAGTATTTCCTTTTTGTTATAAAAAGGCTTAAATTTAAACATATTTGTTTTTTTTAAAGGCTTTTTTTGTAAATAATGTTTAAAAATTTATTTTTTAGTACATATTTATTGTGCTAATTTAATATATTTATGCTAAATTAATATATATGACTATAGAATTTTGTCCTAATTGTAGTTCTAATGAGTACATTAAAAGTGGAGTAATTAAAAATAGGCAGCGTTATAAGTGTAAAAAATGCAATTATTTTTTTACCGTAAATAAGGTGGGTAAAAATATTGATGATTATTATGTAAACAAATCATTGCAATTATATCTAGAGGGTTTAACTTATAGAGAGATTGAGCGTATTTTAGGAATATCGCATGTAAGTATTATGAATTGGGTTAAAAAATACAACATAAAAAGACCTTATAATTCTAAATATCACCCAACTTATAAAATTTTTAATGCAAAAGAATTAAGTAATTTTTTTCAGGAAACTCAAAATATAAAAGGCGCGGGAGTAGTTGTAACAGAGTTAGGAGATAAGTTTATGTTAATAAAATGGGAACGATTTAAAGAATAGTATAGTAAATTAACATAAAAATATAGTAATATTTTTTTAACTAATTTATTTTAAGAGTTTAGCAGTGCACACAAAATCAATTATTCAATAACTAAACTATTATTTAATGAGAAAACTAAAATTATTACTATTAGGACTTTTTTTAGTATCCTATCAATTTTTAAGCGCCCAAGGATCTCCAGATTATGATGGAGGTCTTAAAATTAAGTTTGATGATGATGGTAAAAAATACCTTCGTTTAATTTCATGGGGTCAGGTACAAGCAACTTATAATAATGATGCAGGACCAACAACAAGTAAAACGAGTTTCAATTTAAGAAGAGCACGTATTTTAATGTTCTCTCAAATTACAGATAAGTTTTTAATACTAACCCATTTTGGTTTAAATAGTTTAAATAGCAACACACTTCATCCTTTAGGAAAAGGAGATGGTGCTCAATTGTTTTTTCATGATTTTTGGGCACAATATAATTTAAATAAGGATCATACTATAGGAGCAGGTTTACATTATTTTAATGGAATATCTAGGTTAAATAACCAAAGTACTTTAAATATGATGACCTTAGATAACAATCGTCAATCTTGGGCAACCCTGGGTCTTTCAGATCAATTTGCAAGACATATTGGCGTTTTTATGAAAGGTAAATTTGGTAAACTTCAATACAGAGTTGCCATAAATGATGCCATAAGCAATGGGTTGGATACAAGACCTGCTGTAAATGGAGAAGCTGTTTACACAGGTGCTAATATATTAGGTACTAGAGACGCAGGTAAAACTTTTGCTGGGTATTTTGAATATAATTTTTTAGATCAAGAATCTAATTTTTTACCATTTAAAGTAGGAACTTATCTTGGTGGTAAAAAAATATTTAATGTAGGTGCAGGATTTTTTCTGCATCCAAATGGTTCAGTAAAACTAGAAAGTGGCAATCCTGTAGGTGATGATGTTTCAATTTTTGCTTTAGACGCTTTTTATGATACACCATTAGGAGATAATGGAAGTGCTTTAACGGCTTATGCAACCTATCAATCTAACAATTACGGAGAAAATTATTTGTTTAGTGCTTATGGTACAGGAACAATGTTGTACTCGCACGTGGGTTATGTTTTTGCAGGTGATAAAACAAAAACAAGGTTTCAACCTTATTTTTCTTATGGTAGTAATAATTATGATGCAACATCAAATAATAGAAATATTTTAGGCTTAGGAATTAACGCTTATATGAGTGGGCATCACTCCAAATTAACTTTAGAATATAAAAATCAAAGTTTTGGTACTTCTACAAGCGCTTTAACTTTACAAGCAATGATTTATTTATAAAAAACAATAAAAAATGGAAAATAAACAACAGCATGCAACAGCGTATTGGAAACAAAACCTAAAATACCTAATTATCTTACTTTTAATTTGGTTTATAGTTTCTTTTGGTTGTGGAATTCTTTTTAGAGAAGAATTAAATGAAATAAGACTTGGTGGTTTTAAACTAGGCTTTTGGTTTGCACAACAAGGATCAATTTATGTATTTGTATTACTAATATTTGTATACGTACGATTGATGAACAAATTAGATAAAAAATTCGGTTTCGACGAATAATCAACTAAACTTAAAAAAAATATATTTATTATGAGCGTACAAACGTGGACTTGGATATTAGTAGGAATAACTTTTGCTCTTTATTTTGGAATAGCAATTTGGGCAAGAGCAGGATCTACAAGAGAATTTTATGTTGCTGGTGGAGGCGTTTCTCCATTAGCAAATGGTATGGCAACAGCTGCAGATTGGATGAGTGCTGCCTCTTTTATAAGTATGGCAGGTATTATTTCTTTTGCAGGTTATGATGGCTCCGTTTATTTGATGGGCTGGACAGGTGGTTACGTGCTTCTGGCTTTACTTTTAGCACCCTATTTACGTAAGTTTGGTAAATTTACAGTCCCAGATTTTATTGGAGATCGTTATTATTCTCATACTGCAAGAACAGTAGCTGTATTTTGTGCCTTAATAGTTTCGTTTACATATGTTGCTGGCCAAATGAGAGGTGTAGGAATTGTATTTTCTCAATTTTTGCAAGTAGAAATTGTTTGGGGAGTTTTAATAGGAATGACTGTTGTTTTAGTTTTCGCTTTTTTAGGCGGAATGAAAGGAATAACATACACGCAAGTAGCACAATACTGCGTATTGATTTTTGCATTTATGGTGCCAGCGTTTTTTATCTCTATGCAAATGACAGGTAACATAATACCTCAAATAGGAATGGGAGGTACTGTAGAAGGTGGAGAGTTTTTACTAGATAAATTAGATAAATTACATGTTCAGCTTGGTTTTAATGAATATACAAGCGGAACAAAAACTACTTGGGATGTTTTTGCAATTACTTTAGCATTAATGACAGGTACAGCAGGTTTGCCACACGTAATTGTTCGTTTCTTTACCGTACCAAAAGTTAAAGATGCACGTAAATCTGCGGGTTACGCTTTACTTTTAATTGCAATTTTATATACTACAGCACCAGCAATTTCTGTTTTTTCTAGAACAAATTTAATAGAAACTGTTAGTGAAACTAAATATTCTGAAATACCAGAATGGTTTAAAAACTGGGAAAATACAGGTTTAATTTCTTGGACAGATAAGAATGGAGATGGTAAAATACAATATGTAGCTGGTAATGCATTAGATGGAAAAAAACCAGTATATACAGAATTAAGAGGTACTTATGGAGAAAGAGTAATTGCCAATGCAAATATGTCTGCAAAAAATGAACTGTATGTAGATAGAGATATTATGGTATTAGCAAACCCAGAAATTGCAAACTTACCAAATTGGGTTATTGCTTTAGTAGCAGCAGGTGGTTTGGCTGCAGCTTTATCTACAGCAGCAGGTTTATTATTGGTAATTTCTACCTCTGTTTCTCATGATTTAATTAAAAAACAATTAAAACCAGAAATATCTGAAAAAGGAGAGTTGTTAGCAGCTAGATTAAGTATACTTGGTGCAATTATAATTGCAGGTTACTTTGGCTTAAATCCCCCGGGGTTTGTAGCAGCAGTTGTTGCACTGGCCTTTGGGTTGGCTGCAGCGTCATTTTTTCCTGCCATTATTCTAGGAATTTTCGATAAGAGAATGAACAAAGAAGGTGCTATTGCAGGTATGATTGTGGGTATTGTATTAATGTTGTTTTATATGATGAAATACAAACTAGATATGTTTGGAGGTGGTACAAAAGAAGATTGGTGGTTTGGTACATCTCCAGAAGGTTTTGGTACTATAGCAATGTTAGTTAATGTAATTGTATCATTAGGGGTGTCTAGATTAACACCTGCACCACCTCAAAAGGTTCAAGATTTGGTAGAAAGTATTAGAATACCATCTGGTGCAGGAGAAGCCTCTTCTCATTAAAAATTATTCATTTTTTGTTAGTTATAGAAATCAGTAATACAATTTGTATTGCTGATTTCTTATATTAGACAAAATTTAACCAAAATTATTGTAAAAATGAAAAAACACCATTCTCAAAAGTTAATCATACTTTCAATTGTGCTTTTTTTGTTGTTAAATATTCCATTCATATTAATTTTTAATATTGATGGAAACATACTAGGAATTCCTGTTTTTTACTTTTCAATTTTTTTAATTTGGTTGCTTTCAATTATAATTTCATTTAACGTCTTAAATCGTTATTATGAATAATTATTTACTGTTTTTTATTATTGTTATTTACCTTTCTTTGCTTTTTTACATTGCTTTTTTAGCAGAAAAGAAAAAACATAGTAAATGGGTAAATAATCCTTATGTATATACATTGTCTTTAGCTGTTTACTGCTCTGCCTGGACTTATTATGGCAGTATTGGTATTGCTGCAGATAGTGGTGTAAATTTCTTACCCATTTATTTAGGGCCAGTTATTGCTGCACCACTTTGGATATTGCTTCTAAAGAAAATCATGAGAATTTCTAAGCAACACAAAATATCTTCTATAGCAGATTTTATTTCATTACGCTATGGAAACAATCGTTTTTTAGGCGCATTAGTTACTTTTATCTGCTTATTTGGTACATTACCTTATATTTCTTTGCAATTAAAAGCCGTTTCAGAAACATTTCAAATTATGACTCATAATACTAGTTATAATTCAACAAGTGTTTTAGGAGATTCTACTTTTTATGTAGCACTTTTATTAGCTGTTTTTGCTACTTTTTTTAGCACTCAAAAAACAGATGCATCAGAAAAACATAAAGGTATTATTGCATCTGTGGCTTTTGAGTCTGTATTAAAATTAGTTTTTTTTCTAGTTATTGGGGTTTATATAACTTTTTATTTGTTTGATGGGACTATTGATATTCATAACCAAATTTCTAAGAAAGAAAATTTTAAAGCGTTAACTTCTTTAAATGGATTAGAAGACGGTTTAAATTGGTTTTTTATGATTGCACTTTCATTCTTCGCCATTTTTTTGTTGCCAAGACAATTTCAAGTATCTGTTTTAGAAAATAATAGAGAAAAACATTTAAAAAAAGCAATATGGTTGTTTCCTTTGTATTTATTATTGTTTAATATTTTTGTAATATTTATTGCTTGGGCAGGGAAATTAACCTTTGGCAACGATATTAGTACAGAATATTATTCGCTTTTATTACCTTTAAAAAATGGCAATATTTTTTTAGCAACACTAGTTTTTTTAGGAGGATTTTCTGCGGTAATATCTATGGTAATTGTTTCTACTTTGGCATTATCTAATATGGTTAGTAATAATTTAATAATTCCTTATGGCTTTTTAAATAAGTTTAAACGAAATGAAACAAATAGAAACTCTAAATACATTAAAAACATTAGAAGAATTTCTATTTTCACAATAATTATTATCTCTTATTTTTTCTATATATCTTTCTCTAAAGAATTGTCCTTATACGCTATTGGTTTAATTTCTTTTGTAATTATAGCGCAGTTAGCGCCTTCATTTTTTATTGGTTTATTTTGGAATAGAGGTTCCTCCAAAGCATCAATAATTGGTATTATTATTGGTTTTTTAATTGTGGCGTACACACTTATTTTGCCTTTTACAATGTTTGCCTATACTGGTGCTAACACTTTTGTAGAAAGTGGTTTTTTAGGATTAGATATATTAAAACCACATCAATTATTTCATATCGATTTTTTAAGTCCGCCTGCACACGCTTTTTTCTGGAGTATTTCTTTAAATACAATATGTTATTTGTTTTTTTCTTTAGCTTTAAAAAGTAATTATAGAGAACGTAATTATGCAGAAATGTTTGTAGAAAGTAGTAGTTTTAGTAGTTTGCAAGACAATGCATTTGTCTGGAAAGGAGAAGCTTATGTAAAAGATATAAAAAATGTTTTAGTCCGTTTTTTAGGAGATGTAAAGGCAAATAGAGCATTAAAACTTTTTTTTCAAAAGTATAATTTAGATGCAAATACACAATTGGCAGATGCTCGATTAATAAATTTTTCTGAAAAACTATTAACAGGAAATATTGGAAGTGCTTCAGCAAAAATCTTAATTGCAAATGTTGTAAAAGAAGAAGAAATAAGTTTAAGAGAAGTCTTAAAAATTTTAGAAGAATCTAAAGAAAATATTAGCAACAATAAAGTGCTACTTGAAAAAACAGATCAACTCTCTAAAATATCATCAGAATTAAAAAATGTAAATGAAGAATTGGTGGTAAAAGACAAACAGAAAGATGAGTTTTTAGACACAGTGGCTCATGAACTTAAAACACCAATAACAGGCATACGTGCAGCAACAGAACTTTTAATTGATGATATGGATGAAATGCCAACAGAATTAAAAAAACAATTTTTAAATAATATTTTACAGGATTCAGACAGACTAGGTAGGTTAATTAATAATATTTTAGATTTTGAAAAATTAGAATCGGGTCAGTTAAATTTAGATTTACAAGTAAACGACATCCAAAAAACCATAATAAAGGTTTTTGCAAGTATTTCTCAACTAGCGGCTAAAAAAGGAATAAAATTAATAAATAAAAACCCATATAAATTGCACTTGTTTTTTGATGAAGATAAGATGCATCAGGTACTTACAAATCTAGTATCTAATGCTTTAAAATTTTGTCCAGAAAAAAATGGTACAATTAGTATAGATTATTATTTAGGAAATAAAGAAGCCATAATAACTGTTGAAGATAATGGTAAAGGAATACCAAAAGACGATTTTAACTATATTTTTGATAAGTTTTATCAATCTAAAAATCAGAATACAATAAAGCCAGAAGGCAGTGGTTTGGGTTTAGCCATTACAAAACAAATTGTAGAAAAACATAATGGAAAAATATGGGCAGAAAAACGCCAAAAAAGTGGTGCTAAATTTGTTTTTACCATTCCTTTTAAGTAATTTTATACGTCTTATATGAAAAAAAAGATTTTAATTGTAGATGATGAGCCAAACATTGTAATGTCTTTAGAATATGCATTTAAAAAACAAAATTTTGAAGTATTTATAGCAAGAGATGGTAGTGAGGTTTTCGAGATTTTAAAAGGAGAAATACCAGACGTAATTATTTTAGACGTAATGATGCCAAATGTAGATGGGTATCAAACCATAAAAAAAATAAAAGAAACAGTAAATTTAACAGCTACTAAAGTAGTTTTTTTATCAGCAAAAAATAAAGCTTCAGATATTGAAAAGGGTTTAAAACTTGGAGCAGACAAATATTTAACAAAACCTTTTTCAGTAAAAAAAATAGTTTCAGAAATTCTAGAACTACTCAATTAAATTTTGGTTTTGTGTGCAAACAAACAATTTTTAATTTAAGTATTATATTATGAAATTTCAACTTAATTCTCTTACATCAGATGTTTTTATAACCATCTATGTAATTACTACATTGTATTTTCGATTCAAATTTGAAAATAGTAAAATTATAGATCCTGCACTTTCTATTGTGTTGGGAATTTGTTTTGTTGCCTTAATTTGGGCATTGATTAAACTTAAAATTCTAAATCCAAATTGGTTTGGTTTAATAAATACGAAACAACGTAAAATTTCAACAAAAAAATAAATAGTATTAATTTTATCATTTGGCGGTTTTTATGCCAGAATTTTAATTTTAGAATAATTGTTGCATTTATGTTTATGCAACAAAATCAAATTAAACAAAACATTTAAGTTATGAGTAATTATCACATAAAACACATAGAAGAATATTATAAAGTATATAGAAAATCTGTAAGAGAACCAGAAAATTTCTGGGAAGAAATTGCAGAAGAACATTTTTTATGGCGCAAAAAATGGGACAACGTTTTAGATTGGGATTTTTCTAAACCCCAAGTAAAATGGTTTGAAGGTGCCAAATTAAACATTACAGAAAACTGTATAGACAGGCATTTAACCACAAGAGGCGATAAAACCGCCATTTTATTTGAGCCAAATGATCCTAAAGAAGCTACAGAACATATTAGCTACAAACAATTGCACGAAAGAGTAAATCAGTTTGCAAATGTACTAAAATCCAACAATGTTGGTAAAGGAGATAGAGTCTGTATTTATGTGCCTATGATTCCAGAATTGGCAATTGCAACCTTAGCCTGTGCAAGAATTGGAGCCATTCATTCCGTTGTTTTCGCAGGTTTTTCATCAACAGCATTAGCCACAAGAATAAACGATTGCGATTGTAAAATGGTAATTACTTCAGACGGTTCTTATAGAGGCTCAAAAACAATCGATTTAAAAGGAATTGTAGATGAAGCCTTAGAAAATTGTCCTGGTGTAGCAACTGTTTTAGTGGCAAAAAGAATCAATTCTAATATAAAAATGAAAGAAGGCAGAGACCAATGGTTACAGCCTTTGCTAGACAATGCTTCTAAAGAATGTGTGGCAGAAATTATGGATGCAGAAGATCCGTTATTTATCCTATACACTTCTGGTTCTACAGGCAAACCAAAAGGAATGGTGCACACCACAGCAGGTTATATGGTATATACAGCCTATACTTTTAAAAACGCATTTCAATATAGAGAAAACGATGTCTATTGGTGTACAGCAGATATTGGTTGGATTACTGGGCATTCTTACATTGTTTATGGTCCTTTAGCAAACGGAGCAACTTCAGTACTATTTGAGGGCGTACCAAGTTATCCAGATTTTGGTCGTTTTTGGGAAATTGTAGAAAAGCATAAAGTAAATCAATTTTACACAGCACCAACAGCCATTAGAGCTTTGGCAAAACACGGTTCTGCACTTGTAGATAAATACAATTTATCGTCTTTAAAAGTACTAGGTTCTGTAGGAGAACCCATAAACGAAGAAGCTTGGCATTGGTATAATGATAATATTGGAAAAAACAAAAGTCCAATAATAGACACTTGGTGGCAAACAGAAACAGGTGGAATGATGATTACTCCAATTCCGTATGTAACTGCCACAAAACCAACCTATGCAACCTTGCCTTTTATAGGTGTTCAGCCTTGTTTAATGGATGAAAACGGACAAGAATTAAAAGGAAACCAAGTAGAAGGTAGGTTGTGCATAAAACACCCTTGGCCAAGTATTGCCAGAACCATTTGGGGCAATCACGAGCGTTATAAAGAAACCTATTTTTCTGCCTATAAAAACATGTATTTTACAGGCGATGGCGCTTTAAGAGACGAAGTGGGTTACTACAGAATAACAGGTAGAGTAGATGATGTAATTATTGTTTCTGGCCACAATTTAGGCACTGCACCAATAGAAGACGCTATAAATGAGCATCCTGCAGTTGCAGAATCTGCCATAGTTGGTTTTCCTCACGATATTAAAGGAAGTGCTTTGTACGGTTATGTAATTTTAAAAGACACAGGAGAAAGCAGAAATCACGATAATTTGCGCAAAGAAATCAATCAAATTATTACAGAACATATTGGCCCAATTGCAAAATTAGATAAAATTCAGTTTTCAGAAGGCTTACCAAAAACACGCTCAGGAAAAATTATGAGACGTATTTTACGTAAAATTGCGTGTAACGAAATGGATAATTTAGGAGATACAAGTACACTTCTAAATCCAGAAGTTGTGCAAAATATTATAGAAAATAGATTATAGCACAAGCTAAACTGAACTTGTTTCAGTTTCTGATAATAGGTAAGCTAGAATTTTTTTATGGCGTGTTTTTGTTGAAAAAACAAAAACCGCGCTTTTCACTATATCTTTTTGCTGAAAAACAAAAAGGATGCCGTTTCAATCGCTCACGCAGGTTTATTTAATAGCTAATTACAAATCTTAAAGTATATTTCTTTTTTATTTTAGACCTGACAGGTAATGCACTAAACTTGATTTAGCATCTCCTGTCAGGTCTTTTTATGTTAACTTTGTAAAGGTGGCAGATTAAATAATTCAGGCATAAAAATTGACTATTTCTAAATATGCAACATTTAAAAGAATCTAAAAAGAGTAAAACCAAACCAAAAGTAACTTTAAAACAAGCGTTTAAAACCATTATTTGGCCAAGGCGAAATTTGGTTTTTATTGGTTTAATTTTAATTATTATTAGAAGTTTATCGGGTTTTGTATTACCATTACAAAGTAAAGTTTTGTTAGATGAGGTTGTTCCTAAAAAAGATTTTAATCAATTATATCTTGTAATTGGAGTTGTAATTGCAGCCATTTCAGTGCAAGCCATTACTTCATTTTTACTTACAAAAATATTAAGTATTCAAGCGCAATATTTAATATCAGAATTAAGAGCACAAGTGCAAAAAAAGGTGTTGTCTTTGCCAATCAGTTTTTTCGATAACACAAAATCTGGTGCTTTAGTTTCTAGAATTATGAGTGATGTAGAAGGTGTTAGAAACTTAATTGGTACAGGTTTGGTACAATTAATTGGTGGTTCTTTTACTGCCATTTTAACCTTAGTAATTCTCTTAAAAATGAATGTTTGGATGACCGTTTTTACCTTCGTTCCATTATCTATTTTTGGTTTAATTGCTTTAAAATCTTTCAATTACATTCGCCCAATTTTTAGAGCAAGAGGAAAAATAAATGCAGAGGTAAAAGGACGTTTAACAGAAACTTTAGGCGGAATTAGAGTTATAAAAGCTTTTAATGCAGAAGCACAAGAAACAGAAATCTTTGAAAAAGGCGTTGCAGAAATTTTCGTAAACGTTAAAAAAAGCATGACAGCCACTGCAATTATGACGAGTGCTTCCACTTTTTTAATTGGTTTGGCAACAACAGGAGTTATGGGAATTGGCGGTTATTTTATGATGCAAGGAACCTTAACTTTTGGAGATTTTGTACAATTTACATTTTTGCTTGCATTTATGGTAGCACCAATTGTGCAAATGAGCAATATTGGGAGTCAGCTTACAGAAGCTTTGGCAGGTTTAGACAGAACAGAAGAATTAATGAATTTACCTGCAGAAGAAGATGATAAAGACAGAACAATTGAACTAGAAAATCTAAAAGGGGCACTAAATTTCGAGAATGTTTCTTTTGCTTATGATGAAGGAAAAGAAGTATTGCATAATATCAATTTTAACGTTCCTGCTGGTTCTGTAACGGCTTTGGTGGGTAGTTCTGGTTCAGGTAAATCTACTATTGCAGGTTTATCTGCTACTTTTTTAAATCCAAAGTCGGGTGTAGTTACTATAGACAATCATAATTTATCCAAAGTAAAGTTAAACAGTTTTAGAAAACACTTGGGTGTAGTTTTACAAGACGAATTTCTGTTTGAAGGTTCAATTAGAGAAAATATTTTATTTCCAAAACCAAACGCTACAGAAGAAGAGTTGCAAAATGCTGTAAATGCAGCCTATGTAAACGAATTTACAGACAGATTTGAGGATGGTTTAGATACCTTAATTGGCGAGCGAGGTATAAAATTATCTGGCGGACAAAGGCAACGTTTGGCAATTGCAAGAGCTATATTAGCAAATCCTAAAATAATTATATTAGACGAAGCCACATCAAATTTAGATACAGAAAGTGAAGCTTTAATTCAGAAAAGTTTATCAGAATTAATAAAAGATAGAACTACCATTGTAATTGCGCACAGATTAAGTACTATAAAAAAAGCAGATCAAATTTTGGTAATTGAAGCCGGAAAAATCGCAGAAAGAGGCACACATGATGAGCTAATAGCAAAACAAGGCAGATATTTTGATTTGTATACCTATCAAAGTAGGATTTAGTGAGACTCAATTTTTAAAAGTTGCAAAGCAACGCATTAAAAATTGCAAGTCGAACTAACCACGCTGAAAAGCGTGGTCTTACAACTTAAATATTCTCAATTAATAATAACTAATTCAGTCTGAGCTTGTCGAAGACCAACTATTTAGTATTCATCATGATATGGAAAACACTTCGACAAGCTCAGTGTGACTCCGTTTTGTTAAGAAGGTTGTTTAAGCTTTTAAAAGTTACTTATTTTCAAATATATCAATAAAACATACCAAGTCAGTCTGAGCTTGTCGAAGACCAGTAAATAACGTTATAAATAACTAAACATTTCTTATTTTTGTAAGTAGTAGTCTTTAAAATCGACTTTAGGAAAATCAACATAAAACCAATACAATCATGAAAAAATACGCCTTTATATTCTTAGTAGCAATTACAATTTTATCTTGTAAAAATGAAACTAAAAAAGATACCGATGAAACTACAAAACAAGAAATTGTTTCAGAAAATTATCCTGCAGAATTAGCTAAAGTTTTTAAAGCGCACGGTGGCATTGATGTTTGGAAAAAAGCAAAAGTCTTGTCTTTTAATAAAGGCGAAGAAGTACATACTACAGATTTACATACAAGAGATATTGTTGTAAATTCTCCTAATTTTTCTTTAGGATATCAAAATGGAAAAGTTTGGCTAGATGAAGAAAAAGAAGGAACATACAAAGGTAATCCAGCTTTTTATTACAATTTGTATTTCTATTTTTATGCAATGCCTTTTGTTTTAGCAGATGACGGAATTACGTACACTAAAGTAGAAGATTTAGTTTTTGAAGGTGTAAATTATCCAGGTTATAAAATTTCTTATGCGTCAGACAAAGGAACTTCACCAGATGACAACTATATTATTTATTACAACCCAAAAAGCTATAAAATGGAGTGGTTGGCTTATACGGTAACTTTTAGTTCTAAAAAACCGAGTGAAAAATATAGTTTAATTCGTTATAATTCTTGGGAGAGTTCAACAGGTTTGGTGTTACCAAAAGCAATTACTTGGTATAAAAAAGATGAAAAAGGAAACCCAACAGAACCTGCAAGGCCAGCAACAGAATTCACGTTACCTTTATTAAGTAATGCAAAGTTAGCCGATAGTTTTTATGCAAAACCCGTTAAATAATTTACGATAAATTTATTTGTGGAGAGAATTAATATTATTCATTTTAGATGATTTATAATCTTCTCATAAACACCAACATAATATTCATGAAACCTTGAAAGCAAAACGTTTTCGAGGTTTTTTGTATCTTTTAAAACAGTTAAATCAAACAATTTTATATCATCAACTTCCTCTTCTTGAACTTTTAATTTAGAAACAGGTACTTTTAATTCGGCAATAAAAACATGATGGTGTTCATTGTCTTTAATTCCGTTTGCATGCGCTACTTGATGAATTCTTGTGCCAATTTTAATAAAATCGTTTTCATTTAGTGATAAGCCAATTTCTTCTAAAACTTCTCTTTTGGCACTTTCTAAAACAGATTCTCCTGCACCAATATGTCCTGCCACAGAAATATCCCATAAGCCAGGAAACACTTTTTTAGTTATAGCTCTTTTTTGGAGTAATATTTTTTCATCTTTAGTAAATAACCAAATATGCACAGTAGCATGAAACCAGCCGTTTTTATGCGCTTCAGATTTTAGAGCAGTTTTTCCTGTTGGTTTTCCGTCGGGAGTAAGTATGTCTATAAGTTCATCCATTTTTTATGAAGTAAAATTGTAATTTATACGAAATGAAAAATCTCATAATTAATTAATAGAATTATGAGATTTCTCAATCGCCTAAAGAAGCTCATTTCGAAATGACACTTCTAAATTTAAAAGCCCTTTCCTTAGGAAAGGCATGGAATAGGATTAATCAAAATAAGAAAAAGTCTCTCCGTCTTTAATATTTAATAATGTTTCGTAAATCATTTTAATTACATTTTCTACATCATCTCTATGCACCATTTCCACAGTAGTATGCATGTATCTTAAAGGTAAAGAAATTAAAGCAGAAGCTACACCACCATTGCTGTAAGCAAAAGCATCTGTGTCTGTTCCTGTGGCTCTAGAAAGTGCAGAACGTTGAAAAGGAATTTTCTTTTCTTCTGCAGTTTCTGTAATTAAATCTCTTAATTTTTGTTGCACTGCAGGAGCATAAGCTACAACAGGACCTTTACCAATTTCTAAATGACCCGCTTTTTTTTGCTCAATCATTGGTGTTGTAGTATCATGAGTTACATCTGTAACAATAGCAACATTTGGTTTAATGGTTTGGGTTATCATTTCTGCACCACGCAAACCAATTTCTTCTTGTACAGCATTGGTAACATATAAACCAAAAGGCAATTCTTTTTTGTTTTCTTTTAACAAACGTGCTACTTCAGCAATCATAAAACCACCCATTCTGTTGTCTAAAGCTCTACATACAAATTTGTCTCCATTTAAAATGTGAAATTCATCTGGATACGTAATTACACAACCCACATGAACGCCTAAAGCCAAAACTTCTTCTTTGGTAGCGCAGCCTGTATCTATAAAAATATTGTCTGGTTTTGGAGCTTGCTCATTAGATTTATCTCTAGTGTGTATTGCTGGCCAACCAAAAACACCTTTTACAATTCCGTTTTTAGTATGAATATTAACTACTTTACTTGGCGCAATTTGATGATCTGAACCTCCGTTTCTGATCACGTAAATTAAGCCATTATCTGATATGTAATTTACATACCAAGAAATTTCATCTGCATGACCTTCTATAACTACTTTGTATTTTGCATCTGGATTGATTACACCAACTGCAGAACCATAAGTATCTGTAATAAAAGTGTCTACATAAGGTTTTAAATAATCCATCCAAATTTTTTGGCCTTCCCACTCATAACCTGTTGGAGCAGCATTATTTAAGTATTTCTCTAAAAAGTCTAAAGATTTTTTATTTAATATTGATTTTTCTGCCATTATTAATTGTTTTGTAGAATTTCTATTGTTCTTTGTTCTTGGTAAAAATAAAACGTTTTTTTAGCAATTGCATTAAAATTGTCATAAAAAATGTAACAAAAAGCACTAGCAGAATACTGATAAAACACTTATATTTAATTTTTTAAAATATGAAGCATAATTCAAAATTCTTCCTGGTATTTCTAATGCTATTTTTTGCGAGTTGTAATGTGAACAATTCACCTAAAAACACACCACCTTCACCCAATTTTAAAATTGGTAAAACAGGTTTTGAGAAAAAATTACAAACCATTTTTGATTTTGAAAAACTTCTTGTAGGTACTTCTTTAGATAGAAACTTTGGTATTTCTAAAACCGGTTTAAACTTAACTTTTAAAGTAAAAGACTTAAGTATGATGTCTAATGAAAGAATGCACAAACACAGTGAAGTTATTAAATTTGAAACCAAACAGAGTTTACTAAAATTAGATTCTTATGATTTTTTAAATGTTATTTTTAAAGAAGAAATGAAAGATGGTGACTTTACAAAATCATCAACAGTAACAATTAAAAAGCAACTAAAATAACCAATTGATATGAAATTAGTAATAGAAAATTTAACAAAGACCTATAAAAACGGAGTTAAAGCCATAGATAATTTAAGTTTAGAAATTGGAACAGGAATGTTTGGTTTGCTTGGGCCAAATGGTGCTGGTAAATCTTCTTTAATGCGAACCATAGCCACTTTACAAAGTCCGGATTCTGGTAGCATAAAATTTGGAGATATTAATGTTTTAGAAGATAACATGTCGCTTAGAAAAGTATTGGGTTATTTGCCACAATCTTTTGGCGTATATCCTAAAATGTCTGCAGAAGATTTGTTAGATTATTTTGCCACTTTAAAAGGAATTTCAAATAAAACAGAAAGAGCAACTATTGTAAAAGAGGTTTTAGAAATTACCAATTTGTATGATGTAAGAAGAAAATATGTGGCAGGTTACTCGGGTGGAATGAAACAACGCTTTGGGATTGCACAATTGTTATTAAACAACCCAAAGTTAATAATTGTAGATGAACCTACAGCTGGTTTAGATCCTGCAGAAAGGCACAAGTTTTTAAATGTTTTAAGAGAAGTAGGTAGTAATTGTACCATAATATTTTCTACCCATATTGTAGAAGATGTAAAGGAATTGTGTAATGAAATGGCGGTTTTAAACGGCGGAAAAATACTAAAACACACCACGCCACAAAAAGCAACGCAAGAATTAGAAGGAACAATTTTTACAAAAGCTATAGTAAAAGAAGATTTAGAAGAACATATGAAATTGTACAATGTGTTGTCTAGAAGTTTTAATGCGGATAATACTTTAAACATTAGAGTATATTCAGAAGAAAAACCTTCTGAAGAATTTATAGCAGCTAAACCACAACTAGATGATGTGTATTTTATAGCTTTAAAACAAGACGAACCAATATTAGTCTAAAAGTTGAAAGTTTAAAAGTTGGAAATACTAAAATAATCCGACAATCTAAAAATCTTACTTTCTAATTATCTAACAATCTAAAAATATGTTTTCAACAATATTTAAACAAGAATTAAAATATTGGTTTAACAAGCCTTTACTTTATATCTACATCATTATTTTTTTATTATTATCTTTTTTTATTGCGGGAACTACAGCTGGTTTGTTTGATGGCATAAACGGAACCACAGGCTCTTCTAGAATTGTAAATTCACCTATACAAATTACAGGTCTTTTTAATGCATTAACCGTATTTATTTTCTTTTTGTTCCCTTCAATTATAGGGGTTTCTATATACAGAGATTTTAAAAGTGAAATGCATACCATTTTGTTTTCTTATCCATTTACCAAAGCAAATTATTTATTTGCCAAGTTTTTTAGTGGTATTGTAGTGGTTTCTGCAATTGTTTTGGTAATTGCATTCGGTCTTTTTATTGGTTTTCGTTTTCCAGGTACCAATCAAGATTTGGTTGGTAGTTTTAATTTTGTTACCTACGCACAGTCTTATTTGGTTTTTATTTTACCAAATGTATTGTTTTTTGGTGCCGTAGTTTTTGCAGTCGTTACTTTTTCTAGAAATATTGGTGCAGGTTTTATTACGGTTATTATTTTACTATTTTTTCAAGGAGCAATAGGAGGTATCTTATCAGAACCAGAACAAGCAAATTGGTTGGCAATTTTAGATCCTTTTGGGTCTTCTGCTATAGAAAAATACACCAAATATTGGACAATGTCTGAGCAAAATGAGTTGCAGATTCCTATAAAAGAATACATTATTTACAATCGTTTATTTTGGTTAGCCATATCTTCTTTAATATTTGGCCTGGTGTATAAATATTTTAAATTTAGTCAGAATGCATTAACCATTTCTTTTAAGAAAAGGAAAGGAGAACGTGTTACCAAAACTAATTTTAGTGGTATTACAACCATAGAGTTAACTAAAGTTTCTTACGATTATTCTTTTCTACAAAATTTAAAAACTACTTGGAGACTTTCTGTATTGGAGTTTAAATACATTTTTAAAAGTTTACCTTTTATATGTATTCTTCTTGTTGGTATTTTAATATTGGTTATCGCTTTATTTGGAATTGGAGAAATTTTTGGAACTAAAACATTGCCAGTTACTTGGCAAATGTTAACAGGAGGTGCAACTTTTACATTAATTATAAATTTATGTACTTTTTTGTATGCAGGTATGTTAATACAAAGAGCAAGAACTGTTAAAATGAATCATTTAGTAGACAGCACACCCATACCAAATTGGGCTTTGCTATTTTCTAAATTTATTGCAATATTAAAAATGCAATTGGTTTTATTGGCTGTAATTATGGTGGCTGGTATTTTGTTTCAAACCTATAAAGGGTTTTATGATTATGAAATAATGCACTATGTTAAAGAATTGTTTGGTTTAAAGTTTTTGAATTATGCAGTGTGGGCATTTTTAGCCATTTTTATACAAACCTTATTTAAAAATCAATATTTAGGCTTTTTTGTATTGTTAATTTTAACGATTGTAATTCCGCTTTCTAGTTTAATAGGTATAGAATTAGCAGTGTTTAAGTACAATGAAGGTCCAGGGTTTAGCTATTCAGATATGAATGGTTATGGCTCTGCTTTACCAAGATATTTATGGTATAAATTGTATTGGATTTTAGGAGGAACCTTATTACTAATATTAAGTTTATTAATGTGGGTTAGGGGAATACCTAATAATTTTTCTGAGCGACTTTCTATAGCAACTAAACGTTTTAAATTACCACAAATAGCAGCTTTTAGTCTCTTTTTTATTGCTTTTTTAAGTTTAGGTGTTACTATTTACCAAGCTACAAAATCAGATTCTAAAAACTCTAGTTCTAAACAAGCAGAATTAGACGCTGTAAAATGGGAAAAAACATATAAAAAATTTGAGAATTACAAACAACCAAGGATAGTTGGTGTGGTAGCAAATATGGATATTTTCCCCAAAAAGAGAACCTACAAAGCGTCTGCAGTTTTTAAAATGGTTAATAAAACCAATAAAGCTATAGATAGTGTTTTCTTAAATCACAATTCTTTAGAAACTACCTTTGAGTTTAATAAACCAAATAATTTGGTATTAGAAGATACTGTTTTTCATTTTGATATTTATCAACTAGAACAAAAATTACAACCAGGAGATTCTTTAGAGCTTTCTGTAACTATTAAAAGTAAAGAAAACACAACTTTTAGAAGAAGATCTCCTGTAAGAGAAAACGGTACGTTTATAAACAATGGTATTTTTCCTTCTTTGGGGTATTCTTCTGTTGGCGAATTAAGAGACGATAAAACAAGGGAAAAATACGATTTACCTAAAAATAATTTACGTCCACATCCATCAGATTCTACTGCTTTAGGCAATACTTATATTTCTAAAGATAGTGATTGGATAGATTTTGAAGCAACTGTTTCTACCTCAGAAGATCAAATTGCAATTGCACCAGGTTATTTACAAAAAGAATGGGTAAAAGACGGCAGAAAATATTTCCATTATAAAATGGATAGTAAAATATTAAATTTTTACGCCTTTAACTCTGCAAGATATGAGGTAAAAAAAGAAAAATGGAATGGCATTAGTTTAGAAATTTATTATCACAAACCACATACCTATAATTTAGATAGAATGATGAAAGGTATGAAAGCATCCTTGCAATACAATGCAGAACACTTTAGTCCTTATCAACACAGACAAGCAAGAATTATAGAATTTCCAAGAACTGGCGGTACATTTGCACAAGCTTTTGCTAATACAATTCCGTTCTCTGAAGGCTTTGGTTTTATTGCAGATGTAGATGAAGAAAATGAAGACGGTGTAGATTATCCGTTTGCAGTAACTGCGCACGAAGTTGCACATCAATGGTGGGCACATCAAGTTATTGGTGCAGATGTTTTAGGGGCGACTATGTTGTCTGAAAGTTTGTCTGAATATGTTTCTTTAAAAGTTTTAGAACATCAACATGGAAAAGAAAAAATGCGCAAGTTTTTAAAACAATCTTTAGATGCATATTTAATGCAAAGAACATTTGAAACTAAAAGAGAAAAACCATTAATGTATAATGATGGGCAAGGTTATATTCGCTACCAAAAAGGATCTTTAGTTTTTTATGCTTTAAGTGATTATATAGGAGAAAAAAAGTTAAACGGAGCGCTTAAAAAATATGTAGAAAAAGTAGCATTTCAAGAACCACCGTATACAACTTCTATAGAAATGGTAGATTACATACGAAAGGTTACGCCAGATTCTTTACAATACGTAATTAAAGACATGTTTGAAACCATAACTTTATACAAAAATAGAATTGTAGATGTAAAATCTACAGCATTAGAAAACGGTAAATATAAAGTAGATATAGAATTTGAAGTTTCTAAATATAGAAATGATGAAAAAGGAAAAAAGTTTTATGGTGAGCAAGTAGGAGATACCTTGTCTTATCAAACAGAAAAAATGAATAAGCCACTTTTATCTGTGCCTTTAGCAGATTATATAGATTTGGGTATTTTTACAGAAGAGGAAATTGATGGTAAAAAGAAGGAGAAACAATTGTACTTTAAAAAACATAAAATTACTACCATAAATAATAAGGTTTCTATAATTGTTGATGAAAAACCAACAGAAGTAGGTATAGATCCCTACAATAAATTAATAGATACAAAGTCTGACGATAATAGAAAAACCTTATAAAATCTAAAAAAGTAATTTCGTTTTGCGGAATTGCTTTTTTAGATAGGAGTAAATGTTATAAGAATTTATGTTTAATTATTAGGGCTACAAACATAAATAAGGTTATTTACCGGTTTTAAGTACTTTTAATTATCATAATTCTTTTAGGGCAAATTATTTTTTAAAAGATGTACTTAACTGGGGTTAATGATTATAGAAAACATCTAATGATTGTAAAACAAAATTTAATTTAAAGTAATAATTATGAGAAAATTTGGTTTTCTTTTATTTTTAACTGCTCTATTATTGCAAGCTTGTGTAGTAAAAAGTAATGTAAAACTTGCTTTTTTACATGAGTATGTGTTAAAAAGTAATGTGCTTAATGATTCTACTAAGGTTGGTGGACTTTCAGGTATAGACTATGCTAATAATTTTTATTATATAGTTGTAGATGACCCTAAAGCCCCAAGATTTTTAAAAGCAAGCATAAACATAAAAAACAAACGTATTGATACTATAGTTTTTAAAAAAGCTCTTTATCTGAAAAATATTGACAGTAACAATTACTTAGATTTAGAATCTATTTTTATAGATTTAGCAAAGCAGCAAATTAATTTTACGAGTGAAGGTTCTATTAATAAAAATAAAAGACCTTTAATTTTTACAACAGATTTTAGCGGTAATTTTAAAAATGAAGTTGATTTACCAAAATCATTCCAGAACCTAAGCAATATAAGACATAATGGGGTTTTTGAAGGTTCTTCTAAAGATATAGCTCATAATGGTTTTTGGGTTGCTATGGAAGCGCCATTAAAAAGTGATGGAGAAGAACCAAAATTTAAAACAACACAATCTCCAGTAAGAATTACCTATTTTGATGCTTTTTCTAGAAAAGCAACCAAACAATTTGCTTATGAATTAGAGCCCATAACAAAACCTGCAAAGGGAAATGTGAATGTAAATGGGGTAACTGCAATTTTAGCTTATGCAACCAACAAGTTTTTAATAATAGAAAGAACTTACCAAAGTAATTATGGTGCTTATGGTAATATAATAAGAATATTTGATGCAGAAATTACCAAAAACACCTCTAACATTTTAAATACAACAGCTTTGCAGAACACTAGATATATACCTATTAAAAAACGTTTGTTGCTAGATTTTAAAGATTATAAAGATAAATTAACAGAAGGTATTATAGACAATATTGAAGGAATAACCTTTGGACCTGAGTTAGAAAATGGAAATGTTTCCTTAATTTTGGTTGCTGATGATAATTTTAAACTTTACGGAAAACAATTAAATCAGTTTATTTTATTAGAAATGATAAAAAAATAGATACCATTATTAAAAGTCCTAATTCAACACTTATTAAATGCTACAAGGTTTTAAAGAGAAAATTTTAAAGAAAAAATTACTTCAGTTAATTTCTAATCAGCAACAAAAGCAAGTTTCCGAAGTAAAAAAAATACAAACAATTGGTATTGTAACAAGTCTAGCAGTAGCATCAAAAATAAATTTAGCATTAGAAATAGAGCGTGAATTGCAAGTTAAAGGTGTTACTCAATATAATTTGGTAAAAGTGCTACCAAAAGAGGAAATTACCAAGCAACAGTTTACAGAAAAAGACATCAACTTAAAAGGAGAGTTTACACAACCTGAATTTAAAAATTTTTTGAACAAACCTTTTGATTTATTAATAGGTTATTTTAGTGAAAGTAATGTGTTTTTAGAAAGTGCAGTAGCGCAGTCTAAAGCAAGGTTTAAAGTTGGTTTTTCAAATGTGAATGAAGACTTGTATCTTATGGAGTTTTCTGAAAATATAGAAAATGTAAGCGGTTTTTTATTAGAACTAAAAAAATACCTTATAATTTTAAATAAATTGTAAAATTTAACTTTCCTTTTAAAGTTGTTTATTCTTGTTATTAATGCTTAAAAACACATCGAAATATCATCTTAAAATTGTAGTTTTGCTATCTAAAATATTTAAAAATGCAAAAGTTTGTAGGTACAGGAGTTGCTTTAATAACCCCATTTAAAGAAGATTTAAGTATAGATTTTACTGCGCTTGAAAAATTAGTAGAATATAACATTGCTAATGGTACCAATTATTTGGTAATAAATGGCACTACTGCAGAGAGTGCAACTATTACCAAACAAGAAAGAAAACAAATTATAGACGCTATTGTAAAAACAAATGCAGGTAGATTACCATTGGTTTTGGGTATAGGAGGTAACAATACACTTGCAGTTATAGATGATATTAAAACCACAGATTTATCTAATATAGACGGTATTTTATCTGTAGCACCATATTACAGCAAACCAACACAAGAAGGTTTCTATCAACATTTTAAAGCAATTGCACAAGCTACAGAAAAACCAATTATTTTGTATAATGTTCCTGGTAGAACAGCCAAAAATATGGATACAGAAACAACACTAAAATTAGCAAATGATTTTAAAAATGTTGTTGGTGTTAAAGAAGCAGGCAACAATATGCAGCAATATTTAGAATTAATTAGAGATAAACCTTCAGGTTTTTTAGTTATTTCTGGTGATGATGATTTAGCATTAGGAGTTACTTTGGCTGGTGGTTCTGGTGTAATTTCGGTTATAGGACAAGCTTATCCAAAAGAGTTTTCTACTTTAATAAATTGTGGTTTACAAGGGAAAAATAAAGCAGGTTATGCCATTCATTTTAAAATGATGCAAATTGTTGATTTAATTTTTGCAGAAAATAATCCTGCAGGTGTTAAGACAGTTTTACAAGAATTAGACATCTGTAAGAATGCAGTTCGTTTACCACTTGTTAAAGCATCTAACAATTTACAAGAACAAATTGCAGCTTTTGTAAAAAGTTTTAAAATAGATTAACAAACATTTAGCAGAAAATACACTTTCAATTCAGAATTTTTAGAGATTATTGTGTTGCACAATTAAGTCTTATATTTTACGTTGTAAAGAAATAATTTTATAAAAAAAGTAGCGCTTGTTAATATCTAATTCTACGTTAGAAATATTAAGGTTTTAGTTTAGAAAAAATAAAATTATTCAACTAGAAATAATTGTTTTTATAATCCATAATTAATCACTAATTTTGCCCGATGCAAAAAATTAAAAATTTAACGTTTTTAGTATTGTTTAGCTTGTTACTTGCCTCTTGTGGCGAGTATCAAAAAGTATTAAATAAAGGTACTACAGAAGAGCAGTATAAGTTGGCTGTAAAATTGTACGAGAGTCAAAAATACAGTAAGGCATTGCGTTTGTTTGAAAAGGTTGGTCCTACCTATAGAGGAAAACCTCAAATGGAACGTATTTCTTTTATGACTGCACAATCTGAATTTAATGTTAAAAACTATCCCACTTCCGGTTATTATTTTGATAGATTTGTAAAAAGTTATCCAAAAAGTTCTAAGATAGAAGAGGCTGCATTTCTATCCGCTTACAGTTATAAGCTGGCTTCACCTAGATTTAGTTTAGATCCAACAGATACAAATAAAGCACTAGAATCTTTTCAAAATTTTATTAATACGTACCCAGATTCAGATAAAATTGATGAAGCAAATACTTATTACAGTGAATTAAGATATAAGTTAGAAAAGAAACAATTTGAAATTGCTAAAACATATTATAGAACAGCAGATTACGATAAAAGAAATTATAAAGCAGCTATGCAGGCTGTAGATAATCTTTTAGAAGATTATTTAGGAACTAGTTTTAAAGAAGAGGCCTTGTTTTTAAAATTTAAAGCTGCTCACGACTTTGAATTAGAAAGTACAGATAGAAGAAAGAAACAACGTATTACAGTAGCTATTGATGCTTACGAAAAATTTGCCAATAGTTTTCCAGAGTCTGAGCATATGAAGGAAGCTAAAGAAATGTTAGCAACTTTGAAAAAGGAAGAAGTAAGGATAGACGCTATTATTGAGAAAATAGAAAAATTAAAAAAGGAAACCACAAAATAAGATATGGATTATAAAGAAACAAATGCGGCTTTAAGTACAATTACGTATAATAAAAATGAGATAGAAGCTGCTACGGAAAATATTTATGAAGCGATTTCAATCATTTCTAAGAGAGCAGAACAAATAAACTCTGATTTAAAAAGAGAATTGGTAGATAAGTTAGATGAGTTTGCTACTTATAACGATTCTTTAGAAGAGGTTTTTGAAAATAAAGAACAAATTGAAGTTTCTAAGTTTTACGAAAGATTGCCAAAACCTACGGCACTTGCTGTAGATGAATGGTTAAATAATAAAGTATACCACAGAACACCAGAAACAGAGTAAATGTCTGTTTTCAGAGGAAAAAAAATTCTTTTAGGAATCACAGCTGGTATAGCAGCTTATAAAACGGCTAGTTTAGTTCGTTTATTTATAAAATTAGACGCAGAGGTTAAAGTAATTATGACTCCTGCGTCTAAAGATTTTATAACACCTCTCACACTTTCTACACTTTCTAAAAATCCAGTAAACTCAGCGTTTTATGCAAAAGAAGACGAGAACGAAATGTGGAATAATCACGTGGAATTAGGTCTTTGGGCAGATTATATGCTAATTGCACCAGCAACAGCCAATACGTTGTCTAAAATGGCAAATGGTACTTGTAATAATTTGTTATTAGCTACTTATTTATCAGCAAAATGCCCTGTATATTTTGCACCTGCTATGGATTTGGATATGTATATTCACCCTTCTACAAAAGAAAGTCTAAATAAATTACAGTCTTTTGGTAATATTATGATTCCTGCCACTTCTGGCGAATTAGCTTCTGGTTTAGTAGGCGAAGGTAGAATGGCAGAACCGCAAGATATTGTTACTTTTATTGAAAAGGATATTTTAAATAAATTACCATTAAGAGGTAAAAAGTTGTTGTTAACAACAGGGCCAACTTATGAAGCTATAGATCCTGTCCGTTTTATTGGTAATCACTCTTCAGGTAAAATGGGTTTTGCTATCGCAAATGTTGCAGCAAATTTAGGTGCAGAAGTATTTTTGATTTGTGGTCCTAGTCATCAACAAATACAACATAATTTAGTACACAGAATAGATGTAGTTTCTGCGGAAGAAATGTATACAGCAGCACACAAATATTTTAAAGATGTAGATATTGCCATACTTGCTGCAGCTGTTGCAGATTATAGACCAAAAAACGTAGCAACGAGTAAAATAAAAAAGAAAGACTCAACGTTAGATATAGCATTAGAACCAACAAAAGACATTTTAGCTTCTTTAGGCAAAATTAAAGAAAATCAGTTTTTAGTAGGTTTTGCTTTAGAAACAAATAACGAGCTAGAAAATGCAAAATCTAAATTAGAAAGAAAAAATTTAGATGCTATTGTATTAAATTCATTACAAGACAAAGGTGCAGGTTTTGCTTCTAATACCAATAAAATTACTTTTATTGATAAAACTTTAGCTGAGAAACCCTTTGAATTAAAATCAAAAGCAGCAGTTGCTGTAGATATTATCAATGAGATTCTTAACAGAATTAGCTTATAGTTAAAAACCAATAGAATACATAAAAAGTATTATTGTACAGAAACATTTTTTTTTTAATTTTAACTTTAGAATTACTTTTAAGAAAACAACAATTTAAATTATATGCGCAAGACTGCATTACTTTTTTTATTTTTTTTATTCGTTTTCAACGGAATTGGGCAAGAATTAAATTGTTTGGTAACCATAAACTCAGATCAAATTGCAGGTTCTAACCAGCAAGTATTTGGTACATTACAAAAAGCATTAACAGAGTATATTAACCAAACAAAATGGACTAATAAAACGGTAAAGTCTGAAGAACGTATAGACTGTGCAATGACCATAATTGTAACTTCTAGAAACGATAACAATTTTACAGCAACTTTACAGGTACAATCTACAAGACCAGTTTATAACTCAAGTTATGCAGCGCCAGTATTAAACTTAAAAGACAACGAATTCAATTTTAAGTACAATGAATTTGATCCTATTTTTTACAATAAAAACCAGTATGATAGTAATTTAATATCTACCGTAGTTTTTTATGTATATGTTATTTTAGGCTTGGATGCAGATACGTTTGCTTTGTATGGTGGAGAGCCAGAATTAAAAGAAGCACAAAACGCTATGTTACAAGCGCAACAAAGTGGTATTGCATCTTGGCAAAACGTGGTTGGTAAACAAAATAGATTTCTACTTATAGATAATTTATTGTCTTCAAAATTAAAAGCATACAGAAAAACTTTATACGATTATCATAGAAAAGGCATGGATAATTTAATAAGTTCTAAAGTTATTGCACAACAACAAATAGAAGATAGTGTACTTTCTTTAGAATCTATCTTTAACAAAAGTGTTGGTAATTATTTAATTAGAGTCTTTTTTGATGCAAAATCAGAAGAATTGGTAAATTTATATTCAGAACCTACAGAAACCAAGAGAAAACAACGTTTACTGCAAGCTTTAAAAAGAATTTCCCCAAACAACAATCCAAGTTGGAGTAAGTTTAATTAACACTTTTACTTCATTTTATTTCTGTTTGATTTTGTAAAATTCAACAAATTTTCATTAATTTTAGACTTTAAAAATTATAGAAATTTGCTTACACAATTAACCATAAATAACTACGCATTAATTAACAGTTTATCAATAGATTTTTCTTCTGGCTTATCTATTATAACAGGTGAAACTGGTGCAGGAAAATCTATTTTGTTAGGTGCGTTAGGTTTAGTTCTTGGTAATAGAGCAGATTTATCTTCTCTAAAAGACACTACAAAAAAATGTATTGTAGAAGCTAAAGTTGCCATTTCTAACTATAGCTTAGAAAGTTTTTTTGAAGCCGCAGATTTAGATTACGAAGCAGAAACTATTATAAGAAGAGAAATATTACCTTCTGGTAAATCTCGTGCTTTTGTAAATGATACACCAATAACCTTAAGTGTTTTAAATAGCTTAAGAACCAAGTTGATTGATGTGCACTCACAACATCAAACTACAGAATTATCAGACGCTACTTTTCAATTTGCAATTATAGATGCTTTGGCAAAAAACCAACAACGCCTTACTTCTTATAAAAAGGGATTTTTAAAACTAAATCAATTAAAAAAAGAATTAGAAGATTTAGAAGAACAACAAAAAGAAGCCAATAAGCAATACGATTATAATTTGCATCTTTTTAAAGAATTAGAAGAAGCAAATATAAAAGAAGAAGAACAGGAGATTTTAGAAGAAAAATTAGAGAAACTAAATAACATAGAAGATATTAAACTAAATATAGCTGAAAGTTTAGAAATCTCTATAAATGAAGAAGTTGGCTTACAAAATTTACTAAATACACTAGAATTTAAAATTTCTAAGATAGCCTCATTTTCTAGAGAATATCAAGAGTTAGCTAATAGAATTACCTCTGTAAAAATAGAAATAGATGATATTGTTACAGAATTAGAAAGTGCAAACGAAAATGTAGATTTTAATCCCAATGAAGCAGAAGAAATAAATGATAGATTGCAACTATTATACAATTTACAGAAGAAGCATTATGTAAGTTCTAATGCTCAATTGTTGCAAGTGTATGAAGAACTTGCAACAAAAGTAGAACAAGTAGCCTCTGCAGCAGATACTATTTTACAAAAAAAGAGAGAAATTCACGAGGTTTCAGAAAAGTTAGATAAAGTTGCAGATTTATTAACCACAGCAAGAAAAAAAGCAATACCAAAACTAACAAAACAGCTAGAAACTATTTTGGGAGATTTAGGTATGGAAAACGCACGTTTTTCTATCAATATAAAACAAACAATTATTTATTTTGCTAACGGAAAAGACAATTTAGAGTTTTTATTTTCTGCAAACAAAGGCGGTAATTTTGGTGAACTTAAAAAAGTTGCCTCTGGTGGAGAATTGTCCAGAATAATGCTAGCAGTAAAACAAGTCTTGTCTGAAAACACAAAATTGCCAACTATAATTTTTGATGAAATAGATACAGGAGTTTCAGGGGAAGTTTCCAATAAAATAGCAGCAATTATGCAGCAAATGAGCACAAATATGCAGGTAATTGCCATTACACACTTACCACAAATTGCGGCAAAAGGGGCAAACCATTATAAAGTATTTAAAAAAGAGGTTGCAGGTGTTACAACAACAAATTTAAAAGAACTTTCTACCCAAGAGAGGGTTGTAGAAATAGCAGAAATGCTAAGTGGTAAAGATATTTCTGAATCTGCATTAACCCACGCAAAAGAATTACTGAATTAGTTTTTTTAGAGTAAAGAAAGTAGGAGTGAAGCGTAAGAAGTGAATAGTGAATAGTCAATAGTGAATATTGAGGAATAAGAAGAAAAAAACACAAATTATTCACAATAAAATATTGTTTTTTCGCCAAAAAATATAATTTAAACCACAAACCACAAACCACAAACCACAAACCACAAACCACAAACCACAAACCACAAACCACAAACCACAAACCACAAACTAACAACCAAAATGCAAAACTTATTAAAAGGTAAAAAAGGAATTATTTTTGGCGCATTAAACGAGAATTCTATTGCCTGGAAAACAGCAGAAAAAGCATTTGAACAAGGTGCAGAATTTGTACTTACCAATGCACCAGCTGCAATAAGAATGGGTAATTTAGAAATATTAGCCAACAAAACTAAAGCCACAATAATTCCTGCAGATGCCACTTCTGTTTCAGATCTAGAACATTTATTAGAAAAGGCAACACAAATTTTAGGTGGCAAAATAGACTTTGTTTTACACTCTATAGGCATGTCTGTAAACGTTAGAAAAAAGAAACATTATACAGACCCAAACTACGATTTTACCACAAAAGGTTGGGACGTTTCCGCAGTTTCGTTTCATAAGTTAATGAATGTTTTGTACCATAAAAAATCCATGAATAATTGGGGAAGTATTGTCGCTTTATCCTACATGGCAGCACAAAGAGTTTTTCCAGATTATAATGATATGGCAGACAATAAAGCCTTTTTAGAAAGCATTGCACGCAGTTTTGGCTACTATTTTGGTAGAGATTTTAAGGTACGTGTAAATACCATTTCACAATCGCCAACACCAACAACTGCAGGTACAGGCGTTAAAGGTTTTGATGGTTTTATAGCCTATGCAGAAAAAATGAGCCCTTTAGGCAATGCATCTGCTGCAGATTGTGCAGATTATACCATTTCTCTATTTTCAGATTTAACCAAAAAAGTTACACTGCAAAATTTGTTTCACGATGGTGGTTTCTCAAACATGGGCGTAAGTGATGCTGTTATGGAAAAATTTGAGTAATATTTCTTGAAGCTATGCTGTTTGGCGACAGGCAGGTTCCAGCTTCTAGCACTCGCTTCACGCCCAAAAGCGTGAGAGCTCAAACAGAAGCCTGTCCTGATGAGCGCAATCGAAAGGCTTCAATCTAGGCTAAACTAGTTTGTTAGCTTTACTTACTAAAGCCAACAAATAGCCTTTTTAAACCAAGAAATCCGCTACAAAAAGCGGATTCGTTGAATTTGAAATTAAGAAACAAATAAAATTACATTACATCTATTTGTTTTAATGTTGTTTGGTTAATTTCTATATCTGCTAAACCACAAGGTTTAGAAGTGCTTCTGCAAGAAGAAAAACAAATTATTCCTATACTACAAATTGCAACAAATACTACTTTTTTCATTTTAATATAATTTAAAGGTTAAAAGTACATATTTTTTATGAACTCACCCGAATTTTTCTTTTCTTCAATAACGTTAAACTTAATCATTTTATTTTGAATGCGGGTTACTAAATTTTTAGTAATCGGTTTTCCCTCATTCCACGATGTAATTTTTAGCCATTTTTGTATGTCCTCAATCTTCTGTTCGTATCTTTCTGCTAAAATTTCATCAATATTTTTAATATTTTTAAAACCTGTAGTTTGTGCATTTATTATATTTAAAACCTTTTGTACTTCTGCAAAGTTCTTTTCTAAAACTTCATTTCTAACAGCAATTACAAAACAAGGCCAAGGAGTAGGGCAGTCGTCTATTCTTCTAAAAGTACCATTATCTACCAAAGGTTTGGTAGTAAAATGTTCCCACATAAAATAATCGGCTTCACCATTTTTTAAAGCAGCAATACCACCTTGTAAATTACCAATTACTTTAAACTTCAACTTTTCTATATTCCAACCTTGGTTGTAAGCATTAACAATAGCCATTAAATGCGAACCAGAACCAAATCTACTAATAGCAATTGTAGCATGTTCTAAGTCTGCAATATTTTTAAAATTAGAATTAGCAGCAACATGTATGCCCCAAATTAAAGGCGTTTTTACAAAAGTTTGTACAATTTTAGATGGATTTCCGTTTGCAATATCTTTAATAATACCTTCTGTTAAAACAATAGCAATGTCTAGAGAACCTTCTCTTAAAGCTTTGCACATTTGTCCTGTTCCACCAGGGAAATCTTGCCAACGTAAATTTATATTTGCTTTGGTATATTCTTTATTTTTTAAAGTTAAGTACCAAGGGTAATTAAAATGTTCTGGTACGCCACCAACTTTTAAATTTGTCATAACATTATTGAAGCATAAAAAATAAAATTATAATAAAAAGTATAATTTTTAAGATTACTAATATTGATTTTGGTAATTTTCTAAAATTAAAGTTTGTAGTAAAATAAGGAGTTATATTATCTATAATTTCAATATTATTTTTAACACAAACTATATCTATTTTTAAGAAATCTTGTTCTAAAGCGTAAAAAACTAGACTATTGGTGTTTGTAAATGTTTCAATTTCATTTTTAATAGGTATGTTGTTTTCTCGCATTAATGTTTTAAAAAGTATCAAATCTTCCACTTTTATATAAAATCGAATATTTCTTTCATCTTTAAACATTTATTTTGCTAACTTATTTAAAGTATACAAAATTAATTCTTGCACAATTTTTTTAGGATTTTTACTAAAAGTTCCTGTAGCTCTATTTGCCAAAATAGCATTCATAGAACAGGCTTTATGGCCTAATAGCTTAGATAAACCATAAATTGCAGAAGTTTCCATTTCTAAATTACAAATTACATGGTTATTAAAGTGAAAACTATCTATTTTATGGTTTAAACTTTCGTCTGCTAAAGCCAAACGCAAAACCCTACCTTGGGGTCCATAAAAGCCTCCTGCGGTTGCAGTAATGCCAATAAAGGTATTTTTAGATTTTAATTTATTTTCTAATGTACTACTATTTTTTACAAGAATAGGTCTGGCTTTATTAGCATTCCAATTGGTATGCTTAATAAAGGCATCTTCTATTGCTTTGTGAACAATGGGTTCAATTTTGTATGCATGCAACATTCCGTTTAAATCTAACCCATAAGAACTAAGTAAAAAAGAATCTACAGGAATATTTTTTTGCAAAGCGCCAGATGTGCCAATTCTTACAATATTAAGTTGTGTTAACTTTGTTTTTATAGTTCTAGTAGGTAAATCTATATTTACTAAAGCATCTAATTCGTTTAAAACGATATCTATATTATCTGGACCAATACCTGTAGAAATTACGGTTAATCTTTTGCCTTTATATCTGCCTGTAGTGGTTTTAAACTCTCTTTTTTGTGTGGTAAATTCAATGGTTTCAAAATAATCTGTAACAGTTGCCACACGCTCTTGGTCTCCAACAAAAATAATATCTTCTGCTATATTTTCAGGCAACAAATTTAAATGATAAACGCTGCCATTTTCATTTAATATTAATTCAGATTGTTTTAAACTCATATTTTAGTTTGTGTTTTTCATCAGTTTTTTGGTGGTATTATTATATACAAAGTTATATTTATATGCTCCACCAAAATATTGATTTTTATCTGGTAACTGGCTTAAAAAAATAATTTTGTTGTTTAAAACTTCTTCCCCTTTTTTAGCTAATATTACAGGATTTAAATTCGAAAAAAGAGCTGTTAATTGTTGTATACAATTTAGATATTGTATATCTCCAAAACCAAACACTTCTTGCTCTTTTAATAGTTTTAAAACCAATTCTTTTTTAGAAGAAAAGGTGCCATTTTTTACAGTTTTAAGTACAAATTGTTCTAAATTATTCAATCCGTTTTCTACAGAAGGAAATCTTTGCAAATGAAGTTTTAAAGCATTTTCTAAGTAAATAAATGTGGTATTTTGCCTTTGTTTAATTACTGTTTCTATTCGTAACGGATTTTTAGAGCAATACAACTGCCAAACATAAGCTGCATAAGCAATATCTTCTTCAGAGAGCAGTGTTTTATTGTTATAATGTTTTGTTATTTGTGCTTTAGAAAGTTCTGTAAAGGAAAATAGTTTTTTATTATGATTAACTTTATCACCACAAATTAAAAAGACATCAGACGCTTTATGGTATTTTTTTAACCAACTAAGTAACCCCAAAAGGTTTATTTGACAAAATAAGTCAGAATCGAACCATAAAATAATCTGCCTACTTTCTCTTAAACCAAAAAGTTGCTGGTATTCATTTATGGTATATGCTTTAAATTGTTGTTTACTTATGTTATATGTGGTATTTAAAAAACGAAATCTAGTTTTCCAAAATAAATCACTACCAACATCTGCTACTGTTTTGCCTTCGCACAACATTTCTCTCCAAGTAATAAAATTTCCAGAGAAATTTAATTTTTTGAGATAGTTTGTGGTGGTATCTCCATTAGTAATATGTAAAATATCGGTTTTCAAATAAAATTGATTCGTATAAAATTAGCCGCCAACACGTTTTACTTTAAACCCTTTGTCTTTTAGCATTTGCATAATTTTATCTCTATAATCGCCTTGAATTATAATTTTATCATCTTTAAAACTACCACCAACAGAAAGCTTTGTTTTAATTTCTTTCGCAAGAATTTTAAAATCAGCTGTTGCACCTGTATAACCTTCTAAAATAGTTATGGGTTTTCCCTTACGTTTTTCGTATTTGCAAATAATAGGGTCGTCTTGTAACCAAATGTTAGATTTTTTTTCTTTTAGCACCTCTGTTTCTTTATGCTCTGGAAACAAGTTTTTTAATTGATCTTTTAAGTCCATTTTCCCATCCTAACCTTCCCAAAGGGAAGGGACACTGTTGTGTGTTTTTTGTGATTATTATTTTTTAGTTCGATTTTCTCCCCTTTGGGGAGATTAAGAGGGGATAACTATTTTTTTAACCCCAATTCTTTTAAACGTTCATCAAGAAATTGTCCTGCAGTAATATCTCCAAATTTCTTAGGATTTTTACTATCAATACAATTTTCTAAAACATCTAATTTCATTTCAGAAACAGGATGCATAAAGAAAGGTATAGAATAACGAGAAGTTCCCCACATTTCTTTGGGCGGATTTACAACTCTATGAATGGTAGATTTTAATTTGTTGTTGCTATGTCTAGACAACATATCACCCACATTAATCATTAATTCATTTGGCTCAGCCATGGCATCTATCCAATCTCCATTGTTATTTTGCACTTGTAAACCTTTACCTTGTGCACCCATTAATAGCGTAATTAAATTGATATCTCCATGTGCAGCAGCTCTTTCTGCTCCTTTTGGCTCTGTTTTTATTGGAGGATAGTGTATTGGGCGTAAAATACTATTCCCATTTTTTATATAATCATCAAAATACGTTTCTTCTAAACCTAAATGCAATGCTAGAGAGCGCAAAACATATTTTGCTGTTTTTTCTAACATTTTATAAGCTTGTTTACCAACTTCATTAAATTTTGGTAGTTCATCAATCAAAACATTTTCTGGATATTCTTTGGCTTTTTCTGTATCATTTTCTACATATTGCCCAAAATGCCAAAACTCTTTTAAATCGGCTTCTTTTTTTCCTTTTGCAGACTCTTTACCAAAAGAAACGTAACCTCTTTGTCCACCAATTCCTGGAATTTCATACTTTTCTTTTGTTTCTAGAGGCAATTCAAAGAAGTTCTTAATTTCTGAATATAAATCAGATACCAATTTTTCATCTAAAAAATGACCTTTTAAAGCAACAAAACCTATGTTTTCATAGGCGTTACCAATCTCATTTATAAATTTTTGTTTTTTTTGTGGATCTTCAGACAAAAAGTCTACTAAGTTTACACTAGGAATTGTATTCATTTTTTAAAATTTTAAAAAGAGTAGCTAAAGTTACTAAAATTTAGAGTTTTATTAAAATACTTATTTTTTAGTAAACGGAATTTGATAAGAAATGGTGTAGTTGAAACCAAAACCAGTATTTGTTTCAAAAATTCTATTAAAACCTGGCGCAAATAAAGATTTAAAGTTTTCGGGATCTTTTACAGACATCATAATTTTATAGGAAACGTTAAATCCTACAAAAACATTTTTTAAGGTTTCTACTTTTACACCTACCATTAATTCAGACCAATGCGCATTTAAGTTTTCTGTTGTAGCGTTTACTTCATTTTCTGCAGCAGTAAAAAAATTATTATTGGCTGGATCTGAAACATTTGGCGTAAAACTATTTAAGGTTTGATTAAATAAAGCAAAACCATATCTGTAACCAATAAAAACTTCGTTATTCATATTTAACCAGTTTTTATAAGCGTTATAGTTGATACCTAATCTTATAAAATTTCCTTTGGAAGTTGAGTTACTTACTCTAAATTCTTCGGTAGTCTCTTCTTCAAAACCAACTTCTGCTGCTATATATAAGTTTTTCTTTATTCTATAGTCTCCAACAATTTCAAAACCTGTATAATCTGAATTTAAACTGGCTAAAATTGGTCTACTTATATCTACTCCAAGCCTTAAACCATAAGTTGTTTTGTATTTTAAGGTGTCAGATTTTTTTGTAAAAAGACTATCCTTTTTTTGTTGCCCAAAACTAGCAACAACAACAAATAATAAAACAAGACTAGTGAAATATTTGTACATGCGCTGTGTTTTGATTATCTAAATTAAGAATTGTAGATGGCGTAAATTCTACAAACCAAGTGTTGTTTGGCGATGTAAATTCTACATTATTAAATACCAATTTAAAGCCGCAAGAACGCGAAACATATTCCTCCTGAATATCATATTCCACAGAAAATTGATTTACCACGTTATTTTTAGATAAATTAAATATAGTCTCTTGTGCATTTGGGTCTAAAGGTATGGCAATGCTGTCTAAACTTACATTATTGTATCTTGCAATGGTATCTGTATTGGCTTCAGTAGAAATATGAAGACCTTGAACTCTTTTTGGAGTTTCTCTATTGGTACTATCGTAAAAACGAATAATCAATTTGGGCGTTACCGGGTTTTGAACACAGAAATCATCCTTTTCACAGGCTGAGAAACCAAATAACAATAGGAAGCAATATAAAATTGTTTTTTTCACAAGTCAAATATACTAATTCAATTGTTTTTTTAAGGATTATTCCTCTTCAACTTCAACAATATTATTAATGGCTTTAGCCAATTTAAAATCGAGTTCTGTAACACCATCTGCATCATGTGTGGTTAAAGTAATGTCTAAAGTATTGTAAATATTTGTCCATTCTGGATGATGGTTTAATGCCTCACACTCAAAAGCAATTCTATTCATAGCAGACATGCAGTCTTTGAAATTATCAAACTCAAAATCTGTGTGTAATGCGTTGTCATAATATTCCCAGTCAACTAATTTTTCCAATTTTTTATTGATTTCGAATTCTGTTAGTTTCTTCATTTTTACCGGTATTTGTCTAGTTTCGAATTACGTAATGAATTCAATATATTTTAATTTAATTAAGAATATGTCTTCGACAAGCTAAGACTGACATTTTGAGTTTTTACTGGTTTTATCTAATTACAATTATCAACAATTTAAAAATTATAATTGAATAGCGAAAGTCACACTGAGCTTGTCGAAGTGCATTTTACGCTTTTTCAAACAAAACCACAGTTTCTATATGGCTTGTATGTGGAAATTGATCTACCAAACTAATTTTTTTAAGTTGATAACCAGCTGCTGCTAATAATTCTGTATCTCTAGCCTGTGTTGCAGGATTACAAGAAACGTACACCATTCTATCAGCATTTAAGTTGATAATTTTCTGCAAGGTTTTTGGGGCAATTCCTGCTCTTGCAGGATCTAAAATGATGGTTTTAATTTTATTTTGATATTCTGGATGTGCAATTAGAAATTTACCAACATCTGCAGCATAAAATTTTAAACCTTCTATATTATTTCTTGTGGCATTCTTTTTTGCGTCTTCTATGGCAGAAGCTACAATATCTACACCAACAATTTTTGTGTTATTAGATTTAGAAGCTACAATTTGGCCAATTGTTCCTGTTCCGCAAAATAAATCCATAACTACAGTATTGTCTACTTTGGTTTTGTCTGCTAAAACGTATTCTACCACTTTAGAATATAACTTTTCTGCACATTTTGGATTGGTTTGAAAAAAGCTTTTCATGCTAATTTCGAAGTTTAAATCGAGTAATTCTTCTACAATTTTATCTTTACCGTAAATTAAATCGATACTTCCAGAAGTTGCAATGGTTCTGTCTCCAGTTTCATCATTAATTGTGTGTAATAAACCTGCCAAACGATTTCCTAAAATATCTTTTAAGAAGTTGGCAAACTTGTTTAGATCGAACTTGGCTAAATCTGGAGAAGTGGTAACTAAATTACATAATAATTCATCTGTTTTAAACGATTTTCTAACCACAAAATAACGGAAAAAACCTTCTCTTTTTGGTCCATGCCAAGGTGCTAAACCTGTGTTTTCGCAATATTCTTTAATTGCTTTTATGTTGTCTTCTAATTGTTTGTCAAACAAACCAGAATCTTTTTCTAAATTATCGCCCATCCACCAAACACCACGTCTTTTAAAACCTAGTGTAAACATGTCTTTGTCGGTTTTGTTTACACGATCGTAACCAATGGCAGAAAAACCATATTCCATTTTATTTCTGTAATGAAAAACGTTTGGCGAGGTTACAAATTCGTCAAATAAAGTGTCTATATTTTCTACTTTACCAATTCTTTTAAATAGAGAAAGTGTGCTTTCTTTTTTGTATTTGTGTTGAAGTTCTATTGGCAATTGAATGTATGGTGCACCAGGAATATCTTGATATGCTACTTCAACTTCGTCTTTAGAGGGTTCTAAAACATCTATTAATTTGGCTTCCGCGTATTTTTTACTGGATTTACTAATTCTTACTTTCACCAATTGCCCAGGTAATGTGTTGGCTACAAAAACAACAAAACTACCTTCTTCTGAGTGTATTCTTGCAATTCCTTTTCCGCCAAAGGCATAATCTTCAATTTTTAATTCTAAAACTTGATTTTTTTTAACAAATTTATTGCGTTCTCTACGTGGCATTTTCTTAATTTTTGAATTGCAAAATTAGCAAAAGATATTGATTGGAGTTCTATTCTATTTAGAAATAATAGACAATACCAATTCTTTGGTTAAGGGTTGACCATTTGCAATTTTTTTGATGTTTTCAAAAGTAAATACAAAATCGCAACCTGTTTTATAGTTAGAGCATCCATAGGCAGTTTTACCTTTTAAAATGCTTCCTGTTGCACATTTTGGACAATTAATGTTTTTGCTAGTTTTTGACAAAGCAATCTCTTTATTATTTAAAGATTGCTTTACTTTGTTTGCAATGACTTTAGGTTCTAATTTCAAATTATAATTTTCATCAAAACGAATTAAGGCTTCTATTTTACCTGTTTCTGTTTTAAAACCTTTTAAATTGGTTGTTGATCCTTTGTCTAAAAGACGAATAAGCTGATTTTCAGAAATTTTCTTTTCAGCAAAAGAGAATGATAATTTAAAATCGCAATTATTTTTATATTCTGAACAGCCAAAAGCAGTAGAACCTGTTAATAGTTTTCCTTTTTTACATTTTGGACAGGTTTTCCCTGCTACTTGTTTTTTTACTTTCTTGTCATTTTTATCTTGTGGAGACTTCTCGACTGCGCTCGAAGTGACATTTGAATTCGAATTAGAGTTCGAAGAAATTCTCTTTTTAACCGTATTAGAACGTACTTCATATACCAATTCATCTACCATCTTTTTCATGTTATTGATGAAAGTTCCTGCATTAAACTCGCCACGTTCTATTTCTTTTAAACGTTTTTCCCAACGACCTGTGAGTTCAGCAGATTTTAGCAATTCGTTATCAATAATATGAATCAAATCGATACCAGTTTGTGTAGGTAAAACCAATTTCTTTTTACGTTCTATGTATTTTCTTCTAAATAAAGTCTCAATAATACTTGCTCTTGTAGATGGTCTTCCAATTCCGTTTTCTTTCATCAACTCACGCATTTCATCATCATCTACTTGTTTACCTGCAGTTTCCATGGCACGTAATAACGAAGCTTCTGTAAAATTTCTTGGTGGTTTGGTTTCTTTCTCAAGAAAAGAAGGTTCATGTGGCCCTTTTTCTCCTTTTACAAAGGAAGGTAAACTTCCTTTATCACTTTGAGATTTCTCGGCTGCGCTCGAAATGACATTAGAATTATCGTTGTCATTTCGACCTTGTGGAGAAATCTTATTATTATCACTCTTAGCTCGACGAGGAGTAAAAACAACTTTCCATCCTTTATTGATAATTTCTTTACCTGTTGTTTTAAAAGGAACATCTGCAGCTTTACCTATTACAGAGGTGTTAGAAACATCTGCATCTGGATAAAAAACAGCAATAAAGCGTTTGGTAATAATATCATACACTTGTTGCTGATTGTATTGCAAATTTCCTTGAATTCCTGTAGGAATTATGGCATGGTGATCTGTGACTTTTTTATCATCAAAAACACGTTTTGTCTTTTTAATTTTCTTTCCTAAAAGTGGTTGTGTAAGTTCGCTATAATTGGTTAACTTGCTTAAAATTCCGTGTACTTTTGGATATAAATCGTTTGGTAAAAAAGTAGTATCTACTCTTGGGTAGGTTACTACTTTCATTTCGTATAATTTCTGCACCATTTTAAGGGTTTCATCTGCAGAAAATCCAAATTTATTGTTACAATACACTTGTAAACCTGTTAAATCGAATAATTTTGGTGCATATTCTTTCCCTTTCTTTTTGGTTACAGAAACAATTTCAAAATCAGATTCTGCTACTTTATCTGCTAAAACTTGGCCATCTTCTTGTTTTAAAAAACGACCATCTTCATAATTAAAAAGTGTATTTCTATAGGTAGTTTGTAGTTCCCAATAAGGTTGTGGTTTAAAATTTTGAATTTCTTTAAAACGATTTACTAACATGGCTAGGGTAGGAGTTTGTACTCTACCAACAGACAAAACTTGTTTGTAACCGCCAAATTTAACGGTGTATAAACGCGTTGCATTTAAACCCAATAACCAATCTCCAATGGCTCTAGAATAACCTGCGTAATATAAATTATCGTACTTTTCTGAAGATTCTAAATTTTTAAATCCTTCTTTTATGGCCTCTTCAGTTAATGAAGAAATCCATAAACGTTGCACTTTACCTTTATAATTACATTGATTTATTACCCAACGTTGAATCAATTCTCCTTCTGTACCAGCATCTCCACAATTAATAACCACGTCTGCTTTTTCAAAAAGACTTTTTACGATATCAAATTGTTTTTTTATGCCAGAATCGCCAGTAACTTTGGTATCAAAACGTTCTGGTAACATGGGTAGGTTGTTTAAATCCCAACTTTTCCAATGTGGTTTGTAATCTTTGGGCTCTAAAAGTGTGCATAAATGCCCAAAAGTGTAGGTTACAGCATAGCCATTACCTTCATAGAAACCATCACGTTTTGTTTTGGCTCCTAGAATGTTAGCAATTTCTCTTGCTACAGATGGTTTTTCGGCAATGCAGACTTTCATTTCTTAATTTAGAATTTCGAAAGTAAGAAAATAATTGAGAAGTTTTATAAATCCTTTTTTAACTTATTAGGATTTTGTCGAGTATCAAAAATAGTAACAATAACAATTCTTTTTGAATTGAATCTATAAAATAAGGTAGTTTGTTTGGTAATCATACATTTATGTAAGCCTTTCTTAAAAGAAGATTTTGAAAATATTTCAGGGTTTAATTGAATTATTCTGATACTTCTGTTAAGTTTTTTTGCAAAATCAGATTTTACTTTTAAGTTCCAATTTTCTACTAAATACTCAAAATAATTTTTCTATTTTTCTTTTTGCAGTTTTAGAAATAATTATATTTCTAATCATTTTAAGTGAGGAGCTATAAAAGTTTCATAATCTGAAGTTTCTCCATTAATAATCTCTATATCAGCTTGTTCAATTTCTTCTCTTTGAGAAGGGGTTAATTCATACCAGAAATCGTTATTATTCCATAGTGTTTTTTCAAGTTTTGAGATTGTTTCTTCGTTATCTAAATTGATAAAATCATTTATAAATGCTAGTTTTTTCTTTTCTTTAGAAGATTTTAGGTTGTTGTAATTTAAATTTTCCTCATTTACAATGTCAGCATCAAAATTATATCTTTCAAAAATATGTTCTATTTTTAAAAGTAATTCTGATTTCTCAATTGCCAAAATCTTTTTTATAAGCTCTATTTTTTTAGTTTGAATATTCATATTCTTTTTTATAAAGATAATAAAATTATTTCACCAAAGCCAACTGAATTCTCTTTCGAACCACATCCACCTCTAAAACTTTTACAATAATTTGCTGTTGTAAACTTACAATTGCATTTACGTCTTTTACAAAAGTATCAGACAAATTAGAAACATGAATTAGACCACTTTCTTTAATGCCTAAATCTACAAAACAACCAAAATTTGTAATGTTATTTACAATTCCTGGTAACAATTGGCTAATTCTTAAATCGTTTAAGGTCTTTATATTGGCATCAAAAGAAAAAGCTTTTGCCTTTGCTCTGGGGTCTAAGCCAGGTTTTTCTAATTCTTTAACAATATCTTTTAAAGTAGGTAAGCCAATATTTGTAGCCACATAATTTTCTAATATTATTTGTTGAATAATTTCTTTATTTCCAATTAAATCAGAAACTTTTAAGTTTAAATCTTTGGCAATTTTATCAACAACACTATAACTTTCTGGATGAACCCCAGAATCATCTAAAGGATTTTTACCATTTTTAATTCTTAAAAAACCTGCGGCTTGTTCAAATGCTTTTCCTCCTAATCTTGGTACTTTTTTAATTTCTTTTCTAGAAGAAAAAGCACCGTTTTCATTTCTATAATTAACAATGTTTTCTGCCAATTTTGGTCCAATACCAGACACATAACTCAACAAAGATTCACTGGCAGTGTTTATATTTACACCAACTGTATTTACACAGTTTTCTACAGTTTGGTCTAATGCTTTTTTAAGTTTGGTTTGATCTACATCATGCTGATATTGTCCAACTCCAATAGATTTTGCATCAATCTTAACCAATTCTGCTAATGGATCTTGTAAACGTCTACCAATAGAAACAGATCCACGAACAGTAACATCATAATTTGGGAATTCTTCTCTAGCAATTTTAGAAGCCGAATAAATTGATGCCCCAGCTTCACTTACTACAAAAACATCTACTTTGTTTTTAAACTGAATTTTTTTTACAAATTGTTCTGTTTCTCTAGAAGCTGTTCCATTACCAATAGCAATTGCCTCAATTTTATGAGCATCTACTAAAAAACTAATTTTTTTAATAGCATCTGTCTTTTTGTTTTGTGGTTCGTGTGGAAAAATAGTTTCATTATGTTCTAAATCTCCTTGAGCATTTAAACAAACCACTTTACAACCCGACCTAAAACCAGGATCTATTGCTAAAACTCGTTTTTCTCCTCAAGGAGCGCCTAAAAGCAATTGTTTTAAGTTTTTAGTAAACACTAAAATTGCTTCATCGTCTGCTTTTTCTTTGGCTAAAGTTAATCTTTCATTGGCTAAAGAAGGGTATAATAAACGTTTAAAAGCGTCTTTTATGGCGAGTTCTATTTGAGGTGAACATTCGTTTTGAGATCTTATTACTCTATTCTCTATTCTTTGCAGAATTCTTTCAGAATCAATTTCTATTTTAATTCTTATAAAACCTTCACTTTCTGCTCTTAAAATTGCTAATAATCTGTGTGAAGGAATTTTGTTTAAAGACTCACTCCAATCAAAATAATCTTTAAATTTTTGTGCTTTTTCTGAATCTTTTTCTTTCTTTATAATTTTAGATGAAATAATTGCAAATTTTTCTAATTCCCTTCTAATTGTACCTCTAATATCTGTTCTTTCATTAATCCATTCTGCAATAATAAAACGAGCACCTTCTAAAGCATCTTCTTTTGTTTCAACTTTGTTGGAAATGTATTTTGAAGCGGTATAATGCAAATCGTTTACACGCTGACTCATAATCATTTTTGCCAATGGTTCTAAGCCTTGCAAACGTGCAGTTTCTGCTTTGGTTTTTCGTTTTTTCTTGTAAGGTAAATACAAATCTTCTAAAGCTATTAAATCTTTAGCACTATTTACTTTTTCTGATAATTCTGTAGTTAAAACATTTTGTTCTTCTAGAGCTTTTAGAATTGCTTTTTTACGTTTTTCTAAGCCTTCAAAAATTTCTTTAAATTTTACAATAGCACCAATTTCTACTTCATCTAAATTGCCAGTCTTTTCTTTTCTATATCTGCTGATAAAAGAAATAGTAGCATCTTCTTTTAGTAAAGAAAGCGTGTTTTTTACAGATTTCTCAGAAAGTTGTGTTTGCTGAATTATGTATTGAAGAATTTGCATTTTGTGTTGTAGGTAAGAAGATAATAAATGTTAATTATCAGTTTAAGACTTCTCGATACAATTTCGCAAAAAAGCGAAATCACTAGAAGTAACAAAGATCAGCATTTATTCATAAAAATTGATGAAATCTGTTACTTCTAGTGAAATTCTTTTTTCAAGAATTTTTTATCGAGAAGTTAATTCAGAATATTACTTTAAGAAATCACTTTCTCAAAAGCCAAACGTTTTGCGTTGTAGCTTGTGTAGATAATTCCGCAATATTTATAGCCTAATTTTTTAATAAGATTTTGCATTCCAACATTATCTTCATGCGTATCAATTTTTAAACTTTTTACGTTTTTGTCTTTTAGTTGTTTGTGAAATACTTCAAACAAAAAAAGCGCTAAACCTTCTTTTCTATGCTCTTTTTTTACTGCCATTCTATGAATTACGCCATAAACTTCATCTTCAGAAATAATCCACTCACCATCAATCACTTTTTGGTAAGTTGGTTCTTTTCTTAAGGTGAACATAGAAGTAGCAATTATTTTATCATCATCATTAAAAACAACAAAACTTTCGCCATTTTTAATATCATTTGCTACTTGTTCTGCATTAGGATATCCATTTTGCCATTGCTCTATATTTTGTGATGCTAAATAGGATTTTGCATCATCAATTATAGTCATTATTGCAGGAATATTTTCTGTTGTAGAAAGTCTAATTTTCATAAAAAAGTAATTAAATCATTTTAAAATCTAACAATAATTCGCCATTTACAGCACATTGTAAATGGTCTCCTTTAAAAATTTCTCCTTTACCAAGGGCAGGAGTTCCTGTAAAAATTAAATCTCCAGGTTGTAAGGTCATATATTTAGAAATAAAAACAATAATATCTGCAAAATCGTGAATCATATAAGCTGTATTGCTTTCTTGTTTTAATTCGCCATTAATTTTTAAATCGAAATTAATATCACCTAAATTATAATTAGTAACAGGTTTAAAACTAGACATTGGTGCAGCACCATCAAAACCCTTGGCAAATTCCCAAGGATGTTTGGTTTCTCTAGCATCTGCTAAAATATCTTTAGCGGTATAATCTATTCCAACAGCAATTTCAGAAATGTAAGCATTTGCATTCTCTTTGCTTATGTTTTTGCCTTGTTTACCTATTTTAATTACCAATTCAACTTCGTAAATTAGTTGGTTTGTAATTTCACTAGGATAATGAACATCACAATTAACAGCCAAACTACTTTCTGGTTTAGAAAATATAAATTTTTTGCCCTTTTTCTTTTCTGGAATGTCTTTTAAATCGGCTACATAGTTACTTCCAATTCCTAATATTTTCATGGTATTTTACTTTTGATTGTGGTGTAAATGTAAATAAAAAATCCACTTAAAAGAATACTTTAAAGTGGATTTATTGATTTGTTATTTTTAAAAACTTTAAGCAGAAACAGATGCTTTTTTAGTTGAAGGTTTTAAATCTATAATTTCTTGATTATGCAAAATATCTTGAATGGTTTGACGTTTTCTAATCAAATAATCTTTTCCTTCGTGCACCATTACTTCTGCAGGTAAATATCTTGAGTTATAGTTAGATGCCATAGAAAAACAGTAGGCACCAGCATTGTGGAAACAAAGAATATCTTCTTCAGAGATTTCTGCAATTCTACGATTAGAACCAAACGTATCTGTTTCGCAAATGTAACCAACAACAGAATAATATCTATCTCTACCAGTTTCATTAGAAATATTGCTAATTCTGTGGTAAGAATCGTACATCATTGGTCTTACCAAATGATTAAAACCAGAATCTACATGTGCAAAAACTGTAGAAGTTGTTTGTTTTACTACATTAACTTTTGCTAAGAACACGCCAGCTTCAGAAACTAAAAACTTACCAGGCTCAAACATTAAGGTAATTTCTTTACCATATTCTTTACAAAACTGATTGAAACGTTCTGATAATTGTACACCTAATTGCTCTATATCTGTAGAAATATCTCCTTCTTTATAAGGCACTTTAAATCCACTACCAAAGTCTATAAAATCGATGTTTTTAAATTGTTTAGCAACGTCAAATAAAATTTCTGATGCACGTAAAAAAGTATCGATATCTAAAATATCTGAACCTGTGTGCATGTGAATTCCGTTAATATTCATTCCTGTGTTTTCTACAACTCTTTGAATATGTGGAACTTGGTGAATAGAAATACCAAATTTAGAATCTATATGACCTACAGAAATTTTAGAATTTCCACCAGCCATAATATGTGGATTGATACGCACACAAACAGGAATATTCGGGTGTTTTTGTCCAAATTGCTCTAAAATAGAAAGGTTATCTATATTTATTTGCACACCTAATTTAGCCACTTCTTCAATTTCTTGTAAAGAAACTCCGTTTGGTGTGTAAATTATATTTTTTGGGTCAATTCCTGTAGTTAAACCTAATTGTACTTCTTGATGAGAAACGGTATCTAAACCAGCACCTAAGTTTTTTAAAACTTTTAAAATATTAATATTAGAAAGTGCTTTTACAGCATAATTTAATTTTAAATTTTTAACTCCATTAAAAGCGCCTGTTAATCGGTTATATTGCGATGCTATTTTTGCAGTATCATAAACATATAAAGGACTTCCGTATTTATTTGCTAATTCTAAAAGTTGTGCGTTTTCCACGATATTTTTATTTAATTTTTATCAAAAGTAATTAAAAAATAGGGTTAAATATTATTTGTTTAAAAATAAAACAAATTGTTTTTTATTGTGATTTTCTTCGGCTTTTAGCTATTCGATTTTTGACATTAGCTAACAGCAAAAAGCCATAAACAAATAGCTAAATCTTCGTTGAAATCATGTTGATAACTAATTGCTTTAATTGTTTCTTTTTTTGATGTGAAGCCTTATTTTTACGAGTACTGCAAACTTAATTCTAGTAACGATTTTTTATGAGTCAAGAAACAAAATATACAGAAGATAATATTAGATCTTTAGACTGGAAAGAGCATATAAGAATGCGTCCAGGAATGTACATTGGTAAGTTAGGAGATGGTTCTTCTGCAGACGATGGAATTTATATTTTGGTTAAGGAAGTTTTAGATAACTCTATTGATGAGTATGTAATGGGCGCTGGTAAAACCATAGAGATTTCTATTCAAGGCAGTAAAGTTACCGTTAGAGATTATGGGCGAGGAATTCCTTTAGGAAAAGTGGTAGATGTAGTTTCTAAAATGAATACTGGTGGAAAGTACGACTCTAAAGCCTTTAAAAAATCGGTTGGTTTAAATGGTGTGGGTACAAAAGCCGTAAATGCACTATCTTCTTATTTTAGAGTAGAATCTTCACGTGAAGGGAAATCTGCTTCTGCAGAATTTAGTCAAGGTAATTTAGAAAATCAAGAGTTTTTAGAAGAATCTTCTAGAAGAAAAGGAACAAAAGTACAGTTTATACCAGACGGAGAGATTTTTAAGAACTACAAATTCAGGAATGAATATGTAGCAAAAATGTTGAAGAATTATGTGTACTTAAACCCAGGTTTAACCATAATTTTTAATGGAGAAAAATTCTTTTCAGAAAACGGATTAAAAGATTTATTGGAAGACAACAACAATAAAGATGATATGTTGTATCCAATAATTCATTTAAAAGGAGACGATATTGAAGTTGCCATTACACATAGCAAAACACAATATTCAGAAGAATACCATTCTTTTGTAAACGGACAACATACCACACAAGGAGGTACACATCAATCTGCATTTAGAGAAGCTGTTGTAAAAACAATTAGAGATTTTTACGGTAAAAACTTTGAAGCATCAGACATTCGTAAATCTATAATTTCTGCAATTGCCATTAAAGTGATGGAACCTGTTTTTGAGAGTCAGACTAAAACAAAATTAGGTTCTACAGATATGGGAGGAGATTTACCAACGGTGAGAACTTACATTAATGATTTTCTAAAAACAAAGTTGGATAATTTTCTGCACAAAAATACAGTTGTAGCAGATACGCTTCAGAAGAAAATAATTCAGGCAGAAAAAGAACGAAAAGAACTTTCTGGAATACGAAAATTAGCAAAAGATAGAGCTAAAAAGGCCAGTTTACACAATAAAAAATTACGCGATTGTAGAATTCATTTGGGTGATGTTAAAAAAGACAATTATTTAGATACCACTTTGTTTATAACAGAGGGAGATTCTGCCTCTGGTTCTATTACAAAATCTAGAAATGTAAATACACAAGCCGTTTTTAGTTTAAAGGGTAAACCTTTAAATTCTTACGGATTAACTAAGAAGATTGTGTATGAAAATGAGGAATTTAATCTACTACAAGCCGCTTTAAATATAGAAGATGGTTTAGAAGATTTACGTTACAACAACATTGTAATTGCTACAGATGCAGATGTTGATGGAATGCACATTCGTTTGTTATTAATTACATTTTTCTTGCAGTTTTTTCCTGAATTGATAAAAGAGGGGCATTTGTATATTTTAGAAACACCGCTGTTTAGAGTTCGTAACAAGAAACAAACGTTTTATTGTTATTCTGATGAAGAAAAGCGTGAAGCAATAGAAAAATTAAGAGGAAAACCAGAAATAACTCGATTTAAAGGTTTGGGTGAAATTTCACCAAATGAATTTGTACATTTTATTGGTGATGATATTCGTTTAGACCCAGTAATGTTAGATAAAGACATGACCATAGATCAAATGTTGCAGTTTTACATGGGTAAAAATACACCTGATAGACAAAAGTTTATTATAGAGAATTTGAAGGTTGAGTTGGATTATGTGGAGGATGAAGTTTAATCCTACCCTAAATCTTTTCCATTTCGTCTGCGCTCAATGCAGGCTTTAGAGAGGACTTTGATTTGTTAATGGTTTTGGTTAAATATAAATTTAAAAATCCCTCAAAGGGTTTTAAACCCTTTGAGGGATGAAAAAGAATACATAATTTAAAATTTTAATTAAAGAACAATATTTAGAAACAGAAAATATTTAGGATTATTCTCTTCTTTTATGATGGCGTTTACTTTACAGATGATAAAAATAGGATTATAAAAGAGGAAGTAAAGGTATTATAGATCTGATAGGTTTTTAAAACCTAAAAGATAAAGCTAAAAAAAATAATTTTATGAAAATAAAGTTTCAAACAAAAGAGGAGAGTAATCTAGAACAGAAAAAGATTTTTTTGAGCCTTGCTCCCGAAGTTAGAGTTCTTTACTTTTATAGATTAATGGAAAGGTTAAAGAAGTTTCCAACAAAGGAAAAAAGCTGTAATAATTTTAAAATTGTAATACATGAATAACCTCTGGGAAGATAAAATTAATTATTTTATTTCTTTAGCAAACACATATCAAGTTAAGATGATTATGGTTGGCGCAGGTGCAGGTATTGCACAACAGTTACAAGAAATAAATATAAAATAACTTTTAATTAAAAGTAGCAATCTATTTTATGAAAACAGCAAAAAAAGTTTTTAATATATTTTCAATAATTTTTGTGTTGATTTTTATTTTCTGGTTGACTCAGATAAATTATAGTGATTTTTCTTTCAAAGAAAACACGTCTGCTTATTTAGGTTTGTTATCTTCTTTTATGATGGCGTTTGCTTTACAAATGATTAAGGGTGGCATTAAAGAGAAGAAGTAATATATTATATAGACCCTTCAGGTTTTAAAACCTGAAAGGTCTGATTGATACAAGATAATTTTTTATAGATTCTTTGAATTATAAATAGAATGAAAAATAAAAATAGAAAACTGATAGAAATATTTTGTTTTATTGCAGTAGGAATCATATTTCTAGTGAATTTATTAGAATTAAATTATGATAATTTAAGTTGGAAAGAGAATAGTGGAGCATATTGGAGTATTATTTCTGTAAGTTTTATTTTTTTATCGTTCGTTTTTAATTCTAAAAAAGAAAATGAAGTAAAAAATAACAGAAACTGTAGATGACAATTTTTGGTTTTAAGATGATAAAAAGCTAATGAAAGAAGATAATTTAATAATTCCTGATGAAATAATTTCTAATAAAATTTATTTGATTCGTAATCAAAAGGTAATGTTAGATAGGGATTTAGCCGATTTATATCAGGTAGAAACAAAAGTTTTAAAACAAGCTGTAAAAAGAAATTTAAATCGTTTTCCAGAAGATTTTATGTTTCAATTAACTAAAAAAGAGTTTGAAAACTTGAGGTCACAATTTGTGACCTCAAGTTGGGGAGGAACTAGATATTTACCATCAGTCTTTACAGAACAAGGAGTTGCAATGTTGTCTAGTGTTTTAAAAAGTGATAGAGCTATAGCCGTAAATATTAAAATTATTAGAATATTTACAAAAATGAGAGATTTATTGACTGATAATTTAAGTTTACAATTAGAAATTGAAGACATTAAAAAGAAAATGAACAATCATGATAAAAATATTGAATTGGTATTTTCTTATTTAGATGAATTGGTTGAGAAAAAAGAGGATGAAAAGGCAAGAACCAAAATAGGTTATAAAAAAGATTAAAAAAGGCGAAGATTTAATTAATAAGCCCGCGTTAGGGATTGAACGGCATGTTTGAGCTCTTGCGCTTTTTTAGCGCAAAGCGAGTAGTGAAAGCCCGTTTAAACGCCCAAAATAATGAACAAATACACTATTAAACGATTAAACAGTTAAACGTTTTTTTAAATGAGTGAAGAAATAAACGAGAACGAACACGAAGAGGAGTTAGAAAACTTGCAAGAAGAGCAAACAGAAACCATTACCAAAGTTACAGGAATGTACAAAGAGTGGTTTTTAGATTATGCGAGTTATGTAATTTTAGAGCGTGCAGTGCCTTCTTTAGAGGATGGTTTAAAACCTGTGCAACGTAGAATTATGCATTCTATGAAAGATTTAGACGATGGACGTTACAATAAAGTAGCCAATATTGTTGGGCATACTATGCAATATCACCCTCATGGAGATGCTTCTATTGCAGATGCAATGGTGCAAATTGGTCAGAAAGAATTGCTGATTGATATGCAAGGAAACTGGGGAAATATTTTAACTGGAGATAGAGCTGCTGCTTCTAGATATATTGAGGCGCGACTTTCTAAATTTGCGTTGGATGTGGTTTTTAATCCGAAAACTACAGATTGGAAATTGTCTTATGATGGACGTAGAAAAGAGCCAATTGATTTGCCAGTAAAGTTTCCATTATTGTTGGCACAAGGTGCAGAAGGAATTGCAGTTGGGTTGTCTACTAAAATATTACCACACAATTTTATTGAGCTAATTGATGCTTCTATAAAATATTTAAAAGGACGTAGTTTTAAAATTGTACCTGATTTTTTAACTGGCGGAATTGCAGATTTCACCAATTATAATGATGGTAAAAGAGGAGGAAAGGTGCGCGTAAGAGCTAAAATTTCTCAGTTAGATAAAAAAACGTTGGTCATAAATGAAATTCCGTTTTCTACTACAACTTCTTCTTTAATAGATTCTATTTTAAAAGCGAATGATAAGGGAAAAATAAAAATAAAAAAGATTGAAGACAATACTGCTGCAGAGGTAGAGATTTTGGTGCATTTACCGCCAAATGTATCACCAGATAAAAGTATAGATGCTTTGTATGCTTTTACCAATTGTGAAACTTCTATTTCGCCTTTGGCATGTACCATTCAAAACAACACTCCTGTTTTTACGGGCGTTTCAGATATGCTAAAACATTCTACAGATTTAACGGTAGAATTGTTGAAAAAGGAATTGGAAATTCAGTTGAATGAATTGGAAGAACAATGGCATTTTTCTTCTTTAGAGCGTATTTTTATAGAAAATAGAATCTATAGAGATATTGAAGAAGAAGAAACTTGGGAAGGTGTAATTGAAGCAATTGACAAAGGTTTACAACCACATATAAAACACTTAAAACGAGCAATTACTGTTGAAGATATTACGCGTTTAACGGAGATTCGTATTAAAAAAATATCAAAATTTGATATTGACAAAGCCAAACAATTTATAGAAAGCTTAGAAGAAAAAATTGCTATTGTAAAAAATCATCTAGCAAATTTAATTGATTTTGCAATCGATTATTTTAAGCGTTTAAAAGAAACTTACGGTAAAGGAAAAGAACGCAAAACAGAGATTAGAATTTTTGATGATATTGTAGCGTCTAAAGTTGCTATGAATAACACAAAACTCTATGTAAATAGGGCAGAGGGCTTTATTGGAACATCACTTAAAAGAGATGAATTTGTGTGCGATTGTTCTGATATAGATGATATTATTATTTTTAGAAAAGATGGGGTAATGTCTGTTACTAAAATAGACTCTAAAACTTTTGTTGGTAAAGATATTATTCATGTTGCTGTATTTAAAAAGAAAGACAAAAGAACGGTGTATAATTTTATGTACAGAGATGGTACAAAAGGTACTTCTTACATGAAACGTTTTAATGTAACTTCTGTAACAAGAGACAAAGAATACGATTTAACTAATGGCAATAAAGGCTCTATTGTACATTATTTTTCTGCAAATCCAAATGGAGAAGCAGAAACAGTTACAGTTACCTTAAAATTAGTTAGTCGTTTAAAGAAACCTAAATTAGATATAAATTTTGCAGATTTGTCTATAAAAGGTAGAGCTGTAAGAGGTAATGTAATTACTAAATATGCTATTAAAAGTATCGATTTTAAATCTGCTGGAGTTTCTACATTAAAACCACGTAAAATTTGGTTTGATGATGCTGTACAACGTTTAAATGTAGATGATAGAGGAGAGTTGCTAGGCGAATTTAAAGCAGAGGACAAGCTATTAATTATAACCCAGAGTGGAAAAGCTATGGCTGTAAAACCAGACTTGGCAATGCATTTTGAGGATGATATGATTGTTTTAGAAAAATGGAACCCTAAAAAACCTATCTCTGCCATTTATTTTGATGGTGAAAAAGAACGTTATTATGTAAAACGTTTTTTAATTGAAACTACAGATAAAGAAGAAGATTTTATTTCTGAACATCCAAAAAGTCAGTTAGAAATTGTGGCTACAGATTTTAGACCTGTAGCAGAAATTCAATATTCTAAAAGAAGTTTAGAAAACGAAAAGGTTAATTTTGAGGAATTTATAGCTATTAAAGGGATTAAAGCGCAAGGAAATCAATTAACTACAGATAAAATTAAAAATGTAAATCTTTTAGATTCTTTGCCTTATGAAGAGCCAAAGGAACAAGAAGTTGAAAAAAATGAAACAAGTAAAGAACCTTTTTTAGAGGATAAATTGCCTTTAGAAATACCTGTAGTTAAAAAAACAGCGGTTATAGATGAACATGATGCTAAGTCAGCTTCAGCATTAAGTAAAGAGCATAAAAAGAATGATTTGTTGAAGAAAGCAATAAAAAAGAAAAAAGAGAAAACAGATGATGAAAATCAGCAGACTTTGTTTTAAGATTTTAAAAACTGAGTAGTAGATTTTTTGCAGAGAGCACCTAGGGTTTTTCATTTTTTACTACAGAGCAATCTCACACATAAAAAGGAAGATTTAACTCATAAATAGTAGAATTTCTAGACAAGATTAAAATGACAGAATTGAATAACATTTTTAAATTATGAAATTAAAGCACTGGTATCTATTTTTAGCGATTTTAGGTGTTTGCTATACTTGGTATTATAATATTCAATATTTTAATACTGTAGAAAACGCAACATTTATTGGTTTTTTTAAAGATGCGCAACAAAATTTTGCGGGCAAATCTTTTGGAGCAGACTTAACTGTGGTTTGCCTTACTTTTTTCGCTTTTTTAATACCTGAATCTTTACGATTAAAAATTAAGTTTTGGTGGGTTTTAATTCCGCTCACTTTTTTAGTAGCAGTTGCTTTTACATTTCCTTTGTTTTTGTATTTAAGGCAACAAAAAATAGATCTAGCACAAGATGAGGTTTAGAATTCTTTTTTTCATTTTATTTTTAGTAGTTAGTTTAACTAATGCGCAATCAGACATTTTTTTCTTTAAAGATGTGGCTGGTAATTTAGATTTTGCAACAGTAAAACAAAAATCATTTAAAGTTTTAGAGAAACAAATATTAGAAGAGTATTCAGAGGCTGTTTATTGGTTTAAAGTACCGCCAAAAAATACAGATTCCGTTTATGTTTTTAAAGTTTTATATGAGAGAATACAGCAGGCTAAAGTTTATAAAGGGAAACAGCAATTAAGAAAATTGCAAAATGAAAGGTATCTCACATATCAATTTTCTAGAGATACTACTGTATATATAAAAGTAAACCCCAAATTGCATGGGTACATACCTGTTTCTTTAGAAACTAAAGAAAAATCAACTTTAGCTAATAATAATGCATTGTTACTAAACGGATTTTATTATGGTTTTGCTGTTTTAGTTATTATTTACAATTTATTTTACTTCTTTTTATTTAAAGATGATGCTTTTTTGTTTTATGCGTTGTTTTTGACAAGTATGACCTTTGGATTATTTACTATGGATGGAATGTTAAATTTTTACAACATACCAGAAAATGTAAATACTATTTTAATGACATTAAATTACTCTTCATTAGCCTATTTTTCTTCAAAATTTGCGTACAGTTACATGCTTTTGGATAGGTATTACCCAAAAATTAAAAAGTTAACTAATCTAATTGGTGGTGCTATAGTATTACTAACTGTTTTGTATTTTTATTATGGTAATTACTACTTTTTACTTTACTTAAATTTACTTGTATTTGGAATATTTTTGTTGTTTTGGTTTTGTGCAGTATTACTTTTCAATAAAAACATCTACATTAAAATATTAACTATAGGCTATGCAATTATTTTATTTTCTGCTATAGATTTTTACATTTTTAAATTTTTAGGAATACCCTTTGGTAATATAAACCCTATAAATATAAAAATTGGTGCATTTTTAGAAATGATTATTTTATCTATTGCCGTTTTATATAGAGTAAAGGTTATTAAGGAAGAAAATGAGTTTATGCGAAGTGACATTATACAATATTCTAATGAATTGAAAACTTTAAAAGCAAATAACCAACAAGACAATACAAAGAATGGAGTTTTAGATTTAAGCTTAAGAGAATTAGAAGTTTTTAATTTAATAGTTATCGGAAAAACAAATAAAGAGATTTCTAATGAAATTAACATCTCTATTAACACTGTAAAATTTCATTTAAAAAATATTTATGATAAACTAAACATTAAGAGTAGAAAAGAAGCTAAAAATTTAAATAAGCCCTTAAACAAAGGGTTTTAAGTGCAGAACTACCCAAAAACTACCCATTTAAAATGTAATTTTTAAACTTAATAATAATATATTTGTGGCATTCCCCCACAAATCCCCCACTTTAAAATTTAAAATTTTAAACTTCAACCATTTTGGTTGAAGTTTTTTTATTTGATTTTATCAAAAAAAGTAAGCTGGTAATTTGGTAGTAATTCTGGATGTGTAATTTTCAAAATATCTTTTAACAGTGCATCAGGTTTTATAGCAGAAGTTTCAAAATATATTAAACCACCAGTAGCTCCTTTTTTATTAGCGTAGGTATACACTTTATTATTTTTAAAAGCATTAAAATTTTGATATTGTTCACTAGAGTTTTCCATCTCTTTTTTGGTTTTATACAAACCACAACCAATCCAATAAGTTGCATTTTGTGCCTTGTCTAAAACGGTTTCTATACTTAAAGGTAAACTACCCGTTTTTTTAGAGTTTTTCCAAAGGTAATTGGTATTGGCATCTTTAAAATAGGTAGCAATAAAACTTTTTCCTCCAGGGGCATACCAAACATCACTAAATAAATTACCAGACAAAACAGTTGGTTTGTCTTTTGCTTTTAAAGCTAGCTCTTTAGTAGCAAGATATCGCTGTTCAATGGCTTTAAAAATACTATCAGCCTCTTTTTCTTTATTTAGTAAAGCCCCAAAAAACTTTATCCATTCTGCTTTGCCTAAAGGAGTTTCCTCTAACCAGTCTCCATTGTAAATTACGGGTATTTTACTTTTTAAAATTGTTTTAAAGCTTTTATTGCTGCCTTCTAAGCTAAAAGCCACAATTACATCTGGAGATAGCTCAATTAATTTTTCTGTATTTATGCTTTGTGCAGTGCCTAGCTCTTTAATTTTACCCAATGCAATGCGCTTTCTTGTTTTTTTTGATGAAATAAATTGTGTCTGAGGAAAACCAACAATGGCATTTTCTGCATTTAGCAACTCTAACATTGGTATGTGTGTTGTACTTGTGGCAACTAGACTTTTAACAGGAGTTTTTAATTTGTTTTCAGCTAAATTTGTAACATTACCTAAAATAAAAGTATACTCTTTTTTTGCTTTTTGATATGGTTTTTTAATAATTAATTTTGTAATCTTTTCTTCTTTAACAATATCAAAACCCTTTGCATACTTTATAGTTTTGCTGTTTTTTAAATGTATTTCTGTACTTTTTTCATTCTTACAGGAAAATAATAGAAAAGTAAAAAAGAATAAAATAGGATAAATTTTCATAAGATTTAATTGTAACAATTAACTCTACAAAGATTAGAAACATTTTTTTATTTTTTAAGATAAAACTTACAAAACAATGTAAATTTGCTTTAAAAATATTTTTTTATGAAAGTATCTTCTTTTATGCCAGCAGTTACCCAAATGATTTATGATATGGGTTTACAAGATTATTTAGACGGAATAACCTTTGAATGTCCTGCAATTGCTTTAAAAGAAAAGCAAGTTGCTGTGCGTTATAAATTAGAAGGGCAAACGTTAACTAGCCAAGAAATTAATACTATTTTTTCTAAAGCTAAAGCTGATGGAGAAACTTTGTATTATGTAGATGAATCTGTTTTAGAAGCGGTTGCACCAGATATTATTTTTACGCAAGATGTTTGTGATGTCTGCCAAATAGACACGGAATGTGTTGCAAATTCTGCTTATAAATTACCCAAAATTCCCAATTTAATTTCTGTAACACCAAATTCTTTAGAAGATGTTTTTGATAATGCGTTAACAATTGCCTCAGCAATGAATAAAAAGGAAATTGGTTTGGCTTATGTAGCGCAATTAAAAGAAAGAATTCATGCTATTGTAGATCAACAAAGAGCAAAAAGATTGCAGTCTAAGAGTGTTTTATTGTTAGAATGGATAGATCCATTATTTAACTGTGGGCATTGGATTCCACATCAAATAGGTTATGCAGGTGGTATTGATTTACTCTCGCATCCTTCTGGAGATAGTATTGTAATTTCTTGGGATAAAATTGTAAAATACAATCCAGAAGTACTAATTATTGCACCCTGTGGTTATGACGTAAAAAGAACGCAAGAAGACATGAAGTTTTTAGAAGAAAAACCAGAATGGAAAACTTTAAGAGCTATACAAAACCAACAAGTTTATATTGCAGATTTTGATATGTTTACACAATCATCTGCCAAAACTTTGGTAGATGGCATTTCTTGTTTATCGCAAATGATACATCCAAAACACTTTACAACTACTGCTGCATTACAACAAAAATTCGTGAATTATAAGTCTTAATTTGTTTGTTATAACATAAAATAGCCTACATTTGAAAAAAATTAAGGTTTTATTCTAGGCAACTAGAGTAAATTAAAAGGGAATTTGGTGTAAATCCAAAGCTGTTCCCGCAACTGTAAGTTTATGCTACTATGTAGCACCTCTTTGTAGGTTGTTATGAAATCTTAAGCCACTGTTTGCTTTCTGAAGAATATTCAGAATAAAAATGGGAAGGCATCATAACAAGAACGAGTCAGGAGACCTGCCTAATTTTAAAAATCTATAAAAACTTTCGGGATAAAAGTTTTAGTGATTATGAAAAAATATGTCTTATTTTTTTTAGTAATAGGCACGTATACATGCAATGTATTTGGCCAAAAAGATTCTTTAGCAACCTTGCTTAAAGAAGTAATAGTTGTTGCGGATAAATCTTTTAAAAAGAACTCTAAAAGTTCTAAAGTAGTAGCTTTAAAAGATTCTGTATTGTTTAAAAACACAGAGTCGTTTGCATCTTTATTACGTTTTAATGCTCCCATTTACATAAGAGAATTTGGTGCTGGTGGTACAAGTTCTGCAAGTTTTAGAGGTACTAGTAGTTCTAATACAGCAGTAATTTGGAACGGAATTAATATAAACTCTATAAATAACGGCCAAACAGGTTTTAACTCTTTAACTGTAAGTTTGTTTGATGATATTAATATTAGAAGCGGTGGTGGTAGTTTAGAATATGGCTCTGGTGCAATTGGTGGTACAGTACATTTAAACGATACTTTTGTTTTTAAGGATGCTGAAACTATAGAAAACCAGTTTATCGTATCTGCAGGTAGTTATAATACTTCTAATAACTTGTATAAATTTAAGTATTTTTCTAATAATTTAGCTGTAAAATTTGGGGTTTCCTATAATGCTTCAGATAACGATTATCCATTATTAGGTACCAATTTAAATAACGAGAATGGTGCATATAAAAATGTTAGTTTTAATGGGGGTTTTTCCCATAAAATCACTAAATGTTCTGAATTAAACTTGTATTCTACCACTTATTTAGGAGAACGTTTATTTTCTGGTGAACTGCCAAATCCTTTGGTTGCCAATGATAAATATAAAGATTTTAATCACCGAAACTTAATAACTTATAGTATTGCTAAAAACAATTATACAAATCAAGTTAATATTGCTTATCTAACTGAAGAGTATCGTTTTTTTGATGATAAAAATAGTGAGAATTTCAATTTTGGAAGCTCTGAAAGATATCTGGTTAGTAATCGATTTGGGTATGATTTCAAAAATATAAATGCAACAATTAGTTCTTTTACAGAATACGAATCTATTTTTGGTAAAACAGATCAAATATCAGAAAAAAATAGAAGACAGTTTTCGCAGTCTATTTTGTTTAATCAACATATTAATAACCTGTTTTTTTATGATGTTAAAATTAGAAAAGATTTTAACTCTGATTATAAAGTGCCTTTTACTTATGCGGTTGGCACAAAATTAAAGGCTTTTAAACACCTTTCTTTTAGAGCAAACGCTTCTAAAAACTTTAGAGCGCCTACTTACAATGATTTGTTTTGGCCTGGCCAAGGAAATTTAAGCTTGAAACCAGAAACAGCATTACAAGGTGAGTTTGGTATAGTCTATGCCAACAAAAATTTTAAAATAGATGTTGCAGGTTTTTATATTTCTGCGAAAGATAAAATTGTTTGGAGCCCAAATGGAGACCCACAAAGAGCTGGTATTTGGACGCCTATTAATTTATCAGACTCAAAAAATAAAGGAGTTGAAGCGCTTTTAGAATATGCAACGAATATTGGTGCGCATACGCTACAAATAAATGCGAATTATAGTTATACACATGCAAAAAACACTGAGACCGATACCTTTTTAATTTTTGTGCCGAAACATTTATTTAATGGAAGTGTTGGGTATCAATATAAAAAGATTAGTGCTTTTTATCAACAATTATATACAGGTGCTACTTTTACTACAGAAAGTAATTCGCCAGATTTTGTAATTCCTAGTTTTTTTGTAGGTAATGTTGGGGTAGATTATCTATTTCTAAAAACAGCGCAAACAAAACTTTCTTTAGGAGTAAAAATTAATAATGTATTGAATCAACTTTATTTTACCCAGCCTAGAAGGCCTTTACCAAATAGAAATTTTAACTTAAACATAAACTATAAATTTTAAACAAATGAAAATGAAAAAATTACCAATAACACTAGCACTTGCCGTGCTTTTTTTAACTTCATGTAAAAATAGTGAAGAAGATATTTTACCAAAAGGAGATTTTGAAAATGGTATTTTAATTAGTGGCGAAGGTTCTGGAGCTGGAACAGGTTCTATATCTTATGTATCTAATGATTTTACAATAACAGACAATCTTATTTTTAAAGATGTAAATAATTTAGAGTTAGGTACGTTTTTACAGTCGGTTGCTTTTGATAGTGAGAATGCATTTATTGTAGTAGATAATCAAAATACAATTACAGTTGCAGATCGATTTACTTTCGAGAAAAGAGGGGAAATTACAACAGATTTATCTACGCCTAGATTTATGGCAATTGCTGGTAATAAAGGGTATGTGACCAATTGGGGATCTACTGCTAGTGCAACAGACGATTTTATTGCAGTTGTAGATTTGTTAACTTTAACTGTAGAAAGCACAATTCCTGTAGGTAATGGTCCTGAGCGAATTATAGAAAGAGACAATAAATTATATGTGTCTCATAAAGGAGCTTTTACAACTAATAATATTATTTCTGTTATAGATATTACCTCTAAAGAAGTAAAAGAAGTTACTGTAAAAGACAATCCAGATGAAATGTATTTTAATAGTGCAGGGCAATTAATAGCACTGTCTTCTGGTAGAACTATATTTGATGCAGATTTTAATGTAATAGGTAATACTTTAGGTAGTATTGCAACAATTGATACTACAAGCTTAAGCATTACAAACGAACTTGTATTTGAATTAGGAGAACACCCATCTTTAATGGTGTTAGAAAACAATACGTTGTATTACAATTTAGGTAGTAAAATATATGCAATTCCTGCAGATGCAACTAGTTTAGCTACTTCAGAAATTATTACTGCAGAAGGTTTCTTGTACGGTTTTGAGGTAGAAGGAGATAACTTATTTACTTTAAATGCCAATTTTTCTGATGTTAGTGATTTGAATGTTTATAGCATTGCTACTAAATTAAAAACACAAACAAAAGAAGTTGCTTTAGGTGCATCAAAAATTTACTTTAATTAGAAAAACATAACGAAAAAGAGAAGAGAGAGTGTTAAAAAGTCATTTGTATTCATAGAATACAGGTGGCTTTTTTAATTACAATAAATCTTTTACTTCTTTTTTTATAAAAGCAATGGCAGTTTCTGTTGGTGGTAAAGTTTTAGAATAATCTATTAACACATTTTCTCTTAAATCGTTCGCAGAATTAGAGGTTTCAGAAAGCTGTCTTAGTTTATTAATTACTGCGTTTTTTGCGGCTAAAATGGCCATCCAAGTTTCATCAGAAATATAAATTTGTTGTACTAAATTGTGTTCGTATTCTTGTTCTATATTTGCTAATAATAACTGTAAATAATCTGGGGTATTATCAGAAATTGGCTGAATGCGCATTAGCATTTTTACAGGGTTTATTCTATCACAAAATAACAACATTCTTTCATTGGCTTGCAATTTTGTGGGCAAAGCTTCTTTTTTTCTTAGAGCTAAGAGTTCTAATCTTTTTTCTTCATTTTTATTATTGATGAATCCGTTAAACATATAATAAGCTACAAAGCCTGTAACTGCAGCAGGTAAAATATATGCAATACTTTCTATAATTTTATCTTCCATAATTTATAATAATGTTATTAAATACGAATATAAGATTCCTATTAAAATAGCCAATCCAAAACTTAACAAAGTACCAATTAAAATATATTCCGTTAATTTCCTGTCTTTAGATGCTGTTAAATCTCCAAACCTAAAAACAGATTTTGCAGCTAATAAAAAACCAATCGCTTGCCAATTATTGGTTACAATAAAAGTAAAAATAAACAAGCGTTCTAAAATACCAATATATTTTCCTGCTTTGGCTAAAGAAGCATCTTTTTCTTTCTTTTTTTCTGGTGTCCATTGGCTAATAATTATTTTTATAAGTAAAGGAGATACATGTGTAATTAAAGACAGCGCCGTAAAAAAAAGTACAGTTTTATCATTAAAAAGTATTGATAAAGAAAATGTGTTTTCATAGTATAAAGAGGCTATAACCAAAGCCAAAATGTGTAATATTTGATCTATAAAAAACCAAACTCTTTTGTTATTTTTCTTTTGAAAATAAAGTTTAGCAACATCAATACAAAAATGAGAAATTAAGAGAAATACAATGGCAAAAGCATATTGTTCTACTTCAAATTTAAGCAAGCATAAAAGTAACATTGCATGTATACCAATATGAAAATAAAGGTATAAAGATTTTATTTTCTTTTTTTCTTTGTCTTTAACCCATTTTGTAGGTTGCAAAACAAAATCGCCAATAATATGCGCTAGTAAAAGTTTTATAAAGAATAGCATCCGTTTATTTTTTTATGCGTTACCATTGTACGATATATTTTTTCGAATTGCATAATTTCATCTAAACCTGCTCTTTTTCTTCTTTCGCTGGCGCTACTTTCAGAAATATTTAATTCTTTAGCGAGTATTTTTTGGGTAGTGCCTTTATTATTTAAATATTTTACAGTAAATTCTGCTGAATTTTTAGTCCAATTATCCATTATTAATAGCGCCAAAGCTAATGAGGTATTCATTAATGTATTAAACTTTTCATCGTTTGTTAATACAGCTAAATTTTGTTTTTTTACAAGTGTATCAAAAGCTTTCCCACTAAATGTAAAAGCTTCTCCATTTCCTTCAGTAATACGCTTATAATTCTCGGTTTTTTCACCAATTCCAATTCCAATTCTAACATCTAAATTTTTAATTTGCTTTAAAATGGCTTTTAATTTTATGGTAAAAAACAAGGCATGTTCAGGTTGCTCTATTTCAACCTGAAAACTATCTCCTCTAAAAATTTCCCAAGTTTTTGGTGATGCTCCTATTTCTTGAAATGTTTTTTTGAGTAAAGACATCCAAATATTAGTGTCTACATTTCTAGAGTTTATAATGTCTCCTGTGATAATACTGGTCATAAACTAGTTTTTTTCAAAGATACTAAAATTATTCGGCTATTAACCCGAATATTACATAATTCGGGTTTTAAGACGAATTTGATATAATTCGGGTTTTAAGACGAACTTGTATGATAATAACTTGTGAATAAATTATCAACTTTTAGCATAAAAATAAAATGAGAGTTCTTAATTTAGTAGCTTAAACTCTACAAAAAAATATCTTTTGAGCAATTACTTAGATTCTTTAAATGAACCTCAAAAATTAGCCGTTTTACAAAAAGATGGTCCAATGATAATTATTGCGGGCGCAGGTTCTGGTAAAACACGTGTTTTAACTTACAGAATTGCGCATTTAATGACGCAAGGTGTAGATTCTTTTAATATTTTATCGTTAACGTTTACTAACAAAGCCGCTAAAGAAATGAAAGCGAGAATTGCATCTGTAGTAGGTGCAAGTGAAGCTAAAAATCTTTGGATGGGAACTTTTCACTCGGTTTTTGCACGTATTTTACGTTCAGAGGCAGATAAATTAGGTTTTCCAAGTAATTTTACCATTTACGATACTCAAGATTCTGTTCGTTTAATTTCGTCTATTATTAAAGAAATGGGTTTAGACAAAGAACGTTACAAACCCAAACAAATTTTAGGAAGAATTTCGTCTTTTAAAAACAGTTTAATAACTGTAAGAGCTTATTTTAATAATTCAGATTTACAAGAAGCAGATTTGCATGCAAGCAGACCAAAAGTAGGCGATATTTATAAAGAATATGTAGATAGGTGTTTTAAAGCTGGCGCAATGGATTTTGATGATTTGTTATTAAGAACCAATGAATTACTGGCTCGTTTTCCAGATGTTTTGGCAAAATACCAAGACCGTTTTCGTTATATAATGGTAGATGAGTATCAAGATACAAACCACTCACAGTATATTATTGTAAGAGCCTTGGCAGATAAATTTGGTAATATTTGTGTGGTAGGTGATGATTCTCAGAGTATTTACAGTTTTAGAGGAGCTAACATTCAAAATATCTTAAATTTTCAAAAAGATTATCCAGATGTTAAAACCTTTAAATTAGAACAAAATTATAGATCTACAAGTAATATTGTAAACGCTGCAAACTCTGTTATAGCTAAAAATAAAACCAAGTTAGATAAAGAAGTTTGGACAAGCAATGATGCAGGAGATTCTATAAATGTAATGCGCACCATTTCAGATGGAGAAGAAGGCCGTTTTGTGGCGCAATCTGTTTGGGAAAACATGATGAACAATCAGTTAACACCAGATAATTTTTGCGTGTTATATAGAACCAATTCACAATCTAGGGCTATTGAAGATGCTTTGAGAAAGAAGAATATTGATTATAAAATTTACGGAGGAATTTCTTTTTATCAACGTAAAGAAATCAAAGACATTTTGTCTTATTTACGTATTTTAATCAATCCAAATGATGAAGAAGCGCTAAAAAGAATTATTAATTACCCAGCACGTGGTATTGGTGCAACTACTATAGATAGGTTAACAATAGCTGCAAATCATTACAAAAAATCTATTTTCGATATTGTAAAATATATCGATAAATTAGACATCAAAATAAATTCTGGAACTAAAAACAAGTTACAGAATTTTATGAATATGATTTTGCGTTTTCAGATTGAAGCCAAAACTAAAAATGCATTTGAAATTGCAGAATTGGTTGTAAAACAAACGCTTTTAATTAAAGATTTAGAAAAAGATGGCACACCAGAAGCTGTAAGTAAAGTAGAAAATGTACAAGAACTTTTAAACGGAATTAAAGATTTTATTACCGACAAAATAGAACAAGGAGAAGATGCCTCTTTAACCTCTTTTCTAGAAGATGTGGCTTTAGCAACAGATTTCGATTCAGAAAAAAACGATGACAAACCTACCGTTTCTTTAATGACCATTCACCAATCTAAAGGTTTAGAATATGCGTATGTGTATATTGTTGGTTTAGAAGAAAACTTATTTCCGTCTGCCATGAGCATGAATACTAGAAGTGAGTTAGAGGAAGAACGTAGATTATTTTATGTTGCTCTAACAAGAGCAGAAAAGGTTGCTTATTTAACTTATGCACAAACCCGTTATAGATGGGGAAAATTAGTAGACGCAGAACCAAGTAGATTTTTAGAAGAAATAGACGATCAATTTTTATATTACATCACACCAAAAGTACCAGAACCTAGTATTAATAGATTTGTAGATAAATCTATTTTTGATGATGCGCCAAAAGGAATCCGTTTTCAAAAACCAATTCAACGTAAAAAAATGGAACGTGATTTGGCAAAAAAGAAAGAAGTTATCATTCCTAAAAATTTAAAAAAAGTATCGCAAGTTTCGCCTAAAATGAATCTTTTTGATGGTGAAATTGTAGTTGGTAATATTGTAGAGCACAACAGGTTTGGTAAAGGAACTGTAGTTGGTTTAGAAGGTAAAGGGCCAGATAAAAAAGCTGAAATTCAGTTTGCAACTGCAGGTAAAAAGAAATTATTGCTACAATTTGCTAAATTAAAGGTGGTTGGGTAATAAATTTTGAATTCGTAATTCGTAATTCATAATAATTAATTATTTTGCAACATTAAATAACTACAAGAATAAGTTGACAGTTCTAAAAAAGACAAGAACTCTATAAATTTCTAAAATTGATTAGAAATTTAAAAACTTCACAAAATTACATAAATGACATTCGATTTAGAATACAATTCAGAAAGACCGTTAATGATTATACCAGAATACGGCAGACATATTCAAAAATTAGTAGACCATTGCATAGCTTTAGAAACTAAAGAAGAACGCGATAAAATGGCAAAGGCCATTGTAGATGTTATGGGTAATTTACAACCACATTTGCGAGATGTGCCAGATTTTAAGCACAAACTTTGGGATCAGTTGTATATTATGTCAGATTTCAAATTAGATGCAGAATCTCCATATCCAACACCTTCAAAAGAAGAATTACAAGAAAAACCAGAAGCTTTAGCATATCCAAAATCTGCTTCTAGATATCGTTATTATGGCAACAACATACAAACTATGATAGATGTTGCTTTAAGTTGGGAAGAAGACGAAAAGAAACAAGCATTGGTATTTACTATTGCCAATCACATGAAAAAATGTTACTTAAATTGGAACAAAGATACTGTAGATGATGCTGTTATTTACAACCATTTATACGACTTATCTGACAGGAAAATAGATTTAAGAAATTCTGAAGAAACACTTGCAGAAAGTAAAAGTCTATTAAAGAAAAGAAATTCACAGGGGCAAAATCATTCTAGAAGCAACTATAAAAAGCCACACCACAACAACCAAAACAAAAACAGAAAAAGATATTAATCTATGGCATCATTTAAAATAGAGGGCGGACATAAATTAAACGGAACAATTACGCCACAAGGTGCAAAAAATGAAGTTTTGCAAATACTTTGTGCGATTTTATTAACGCCAGAAAGAGTAGTGGTAAATAATGTACCAGATATTATAGATGTAAATAAACTAATATTTATTCTTGGTGAGTTAGGTGTAAAAGTAGAAAAATTAAGCACAAATTCTTACGCTTTTCAAGCGGATGAAGTAAATTTACCTTATTTAGAATCTGAGGCATTTAAAAAAGACGGAAGCTCTTTAAGAGGTTCTATAATGATTGTTGGCCCATTATTGGCGCGTTTTGGTAAAGGATACATACCAAGACCAGGAGGAGATAAAATTGGTAGAAGACGTTTAGATACACATTTTGAAGGTTTTATTCGTTTAGGAGCAAAATTTCGTTATAATAAAGAAGAATCTTTTTACGGAGTAGAAGCAGACCAATTAACAGGAGTAGAAATGTTGTTAGATGAAGCCTCTGTAACAGGAACAGCAAATATTTTAATGGCAGCAGTTTTGGCAAAAGGCACCACAAAAATATACAATGCCGCTTGCGAGCCTTACATTCAACAACTATCTAAAATGTTGAATGCCATGGGTGCAAAAATTTCTGGTGTTGGCTCTAATTTACTAATTATAGAAGGTGTAAAAGCTTTAGGTGGTTGTGAGCATACAGTTTTACCAGACATGATAGAAATTGGCTCGTGGATTGGTGTTGCAGTAATGACGCAGTCTGAATTAACTATAAAAAACGTTTCTTGGGAAAACCTAGGACAAATACCAAACGTATTTAGAAAATTGGGTATCACTCTAGAAAAAAGAGGAGACGATATTTACATTCCTGAACAAGCATCTTACGAAATTCAGAATTATATAGATGGCTCTGTTTTAACCGTTGCAGATGCACCTTGGCCTGGGTTTACACCAGATTTGTTAAGCATTGTTTTGGTAATTGCTACACAAGCAAAAGGTACAGTTTTAATCCACCAAAAAATGTTCGAAAGCCGTTTGTTTTTTGTAGATAAATTAATAGATATGGGCGCAAAAGTAATCTTGTGCGATCCACACAGAGCAACAGTTATTGGTCACAATTTCCAATCGCAATTAAAAGCTACCAAAATGACGTCGCCAGATATTAGAGCAGGAATTTCATTATTAATTGCAGCTTTATCAGCTAAAGGAACATCAATAATAAACAATATAGAACAAATAGATAGAGGTTACGAAAACATAGAAGCAAGACTAAAATCTATAGGCGCAAAAATTGAAAGAATAGTAGATTAATATTATTTTATGGATAGGTTTCCAAAACCTCATAAGCATAAAAAAAAGTTATTAGGCTTATCTTGTTTAAATAATTAGAAACTATTTCCCGCTTTCCGTTATATCTTTTTGCTGAAAAAAGCAAAAAGGATGTCACTACAATCGGGGTTAAACTTGTTTGCCAGCAATAATGCATCAATTAAAAATAGTGTCAGTTTGACACTATTTTTTTGTTGGCAACATATTTGAATAATAAAGGTAGATAATTAAATTATTACTAAGAAATGAGTAAGAAAGAAGATATAAAAGAAGAAGAAGTTATAAACGAGCAAGAAACGGCTCAAACCGAAGATAATCAAGATGTTGAGGTAGAAGAAGTAAAACAAGAACCAACTGCAGAAGAATTAGTACAGGTAGAAAAAGACAAGTTTTTACGTTTATTTGCAGAGTTTGAAAACTATAAGAAGAGAACTTCAAAAGAAAGAATAGAATTATTTAAAACAGCAGGACAAGAAATTATGACATCTTTACTGCCAGTTATAGATGATTTTGAGCGCGCTTTGTCACATATAGAAGATGATAAAGAAGCAGAGGAATTAAGAAAAGGTGTTTTATTAATTTACAATAAATTTTACAACACTTTAGAGCAAAAAGGTTTAGCCAAAGTAAAAACTAACGCTGGCGATACTTTTGATGCAGAAATTCATGAAGCAATTACACAAATACCAGCACCATCTGAAGATATGAAAGGTAAAATTATAGACTGTGTAGAAAAAGGATATAAGTTAGGAGACAAAATAATTCGTTATCCAAAAGTGGTAATAGGTCAATAAAAAGTATGCAGTATACAGTTGCGTTTTCCAGTTTTTGGACTGCCTACTGAGTACTAAATACTGAAAACTGAACAAATGGCAAAACAAGATTTTTACGACATATTAGGCATTTCTAAATCAGCTACTCAAGCAGAAATTAAGAAAGCATATAGAAAAATGGCAATCAAATATCATCCAGATAAAAATCCAGATGATAAAACTGCTGAAGAAAACTTTAAAAAAGCAGCAGAAGCCTACGAAGTTTTAAGCGACGAAAACAAAAAAGCACGTTATGATCAATATGGTCATGCAGCTTTTGATGGTCCTCAAGGTGGTGGCGGTTTTGGTGGTGGTGGCATGAATATGGATGACATATTCAGCCAATTTGGAGACATTTTTGGCGGAGGTGGTTTTGGTGGCGGCTTTGGAGGTGGCTTTGGTGGCGGCCAAAGACAAGCCAGAGTTAAAGGTACTAATATGCGTATTCGTGTAAAACTTACTTTAGAAGAAATAGCCAAAGGAGTAGAGAAGAAGGTAAAAGTGCGGAGAAAAGTACAAGCAGATGGTGTACGTTACAAAACCTGTTCTACTTGTAATGGTTCTGGCCAACAAATGCGTGTTACCAATACCATTTTAGGTAGAATGCAAACCGCTACAACTTGTAGCACATGTTCTGGCGCAGGAGAAATGATAAGTAGTAAACCAAATGGCGCAGATGCACAAGGTTTGGTGGTCAAAGAAGAAACAGTACCTATTAACATTCCTGCAGGTGTAACAGAAGGTGTACAGCTAAAAGTAGGTGGAAAAGGAAATGATGCACCAGGTAAAAACTCTGTTTCAGGAGATTTATTAGTGTTAATTGAAGAAATACCGCACGAAAACTTAAAAAGAGAAGGTACTAACATTCATTATGATTTGTATGTAAATTTCTCTGAAGCAGTTTTAGGAGTCAGCAAAGAAGTAGAAACCGTAACGGGAAAGGTAAAGATTAAGATTGATGCAGGAACACAATCTGGTAAAATTTTACGATTAAAAGGTAAAGGATTACCAAGCATAGAACGTTATGGAACAGGAGATTTCTTAATCCATATAAATGTTTGGACACCTCAAGAGCTAACAAAAGAACAAAGACAGTTTTTTGATAAAATGCAAGGTGATGTTAACTTTGTACCAAGTCCGAATAAATCAGACAAATCATTTTTTGAAAAAGTAAAAGACATGTTTTCTTAAATTAATGTTAAAGTAATAAAAATCACATTATTTTAGCATACTAATATGGTTTTTTGATATATATTCGCACAGTTATTGAGAAATCGATAACACTTTTTCTTTTTCATAGCAATTTTCCCACTCAATTTTTTTGAGTGGGTTTTTTTATAAAAGAAAGTGTAATTTTGCATATAATATAAAAATTTAGCAGACTTATCTTATCGTCACGCTTTAGCGTGAAGGAAAGTCCGGACACCAAAGAGAATCATAGCGGATAACATCCGTCCAGCGAAAGCTGAGGACAAGTGCAGCAGAAAGTATGTACAGGTTAAGCTGTAGTGAAACCAGGTAAACTCTATGAGGTGCAATGCCATGTATATTAGAATTTGAGAGCTTCTCGCTCGACTCTAAAGGGTAGGCAGATAGATTCTAAGAGTAATTTTAGAACTAGATAAATGATAAGAACCTTTTTAAGGTACAGAATTCGGCTTACTAGTCTGCTTTTTTTTATATTTTTCTCAAAAAATGAATAAAATCATTCATTTTTATTCATTTTTATTCAGTTATAATTCAAATAGTTTTTTATTATCCATTAATTAACGGTTTCTATTATTTATCTTTCAAAATCTAAGGAAAAAGAGTAGTTTTGCTATTACATGTTCTTATGAATTTTTGTAGCGAAAATTATAAAACTTAGAAAAAACTAAACATAAAAAAAACTCCATTTATGAGCATTTATACGGATTATCTTAAGCAAATAGAAGATAGAAAAGGTCAAGGACTTCACCCACAGCCAATTGATGGTGCAGAATTAACAAGCGCACTTATTGCACAAATAAAAGACGTAGATAATGAATACAGAGAAGGTTCTCTTCATTTTTTTATCTATAATGTTTTACCAGGTACTACAAGTGCTGCAGGTGTAAAAGCCAAGTTTTTAAAAGAAATTATTCTTGGAGAAGAAACAGTAAAAGAAATTACACCCGCTTTTGCTTTTGAACAATTATCGCACATGAAAGGTGGGCCTTCTATAAATGTTTTATTAGATTTAGCTTTAGGAAATGATGCTGCCATTGCATCAGAAGCAGCTAAGGTGTTAAAAACTCAGGTTTTCTTATACGAAGCAGATATGGAGCGTTTAGAAACTGCATTAAATTCGGGAAGTGCTATTGCTAAAGAAATCATAGAAAGTTATGCGCAAGCAGAGTTTTTTACAAAATTACCAGAAATAGAAGAAGAAATAGAAATTGTAACTTTTGTTGCAGGTATTGGAGATATTTCTACAGATTTATTATCCCCAGGTGCAGATGCACATTCAAGATCAGATCGTGAATTACACGGACAATCTATGTTTGAGCACAATAAAGAAATGCAACAAGAGTTATTGGCATTAAAAGAAAAGCATCCAAATAAAAGAGTGATGTTAATCGCAGACAAAGGAACAATGGGAGTTGGTTCTTCTAGAATGTCTGGGGTAAATAATGTTGCTTTATGGACAGGGATTCCTTCAAGTCCTTATGTACCATTTATTAATATAGCGCCAGTTATTGCTGGTACAAATGGAATTGCACCAATCTTTTTAACAACTGTTGGTGTAACTGGAGGTATTGGAATTGATTTAAAAAACTGGGTTAAGCAAAAAGATGCAAATGGTAACACAGTTGTAGATGAAGATGGTGAGGCAATTTTAAAAGAAGAATATTCTGTTGCAACAGGAACTGTTCTTACCATTAATACGAAGACAAAAAAATTATATAAAGGAGACCAAGAGTTAAAAGATATTTCTACTGCCTTAACACCACCAAAAAAGGAGTTTATAAAAGCAGGAGGTTCTTATGCTGTTGTTTTTGGTAAAAAGTTACAAACTTTTGCTTGTAAAGTGTTAGGAATTGATGTTCCTCAAGTTTATGCAGCTGCAAAAGAAGTATCTATTGAAGGACAAGGTTTAACTGCTGTTGAAAAGATTTTTAACAGAAATGCAGTAGGAACTACACCAGGAAAAACATTACATGCAGGTTCTAATGTTAGAGTAGAAGTAAATATTGTAGGTTCTCAAGATACTACAGGATTAATGACTTCTCAAGAATTAGAGAATATGGCTGCAACAGTTATTTCTCCAATTGTAGATTGTGGTTACCAATCTGGTTGTCATACCGCTTCTGTTTGGGACGATAAATCTAAAGCTAACATACCAAGGTTAATGTCGTTTATGAATGATTTTGGATTGGTTACTGCACGTGACCCTAAAGGGAACTATCATGCAATGACAGATGTAATTCATAAAGTATTAAATGACCTTGCTGTTGATGATTGGGATGTTATTATTGGTGGAGATTCTCATACACGTATGGCAAAAGGAGTTGCTTTTGGTGCAGATTCAGGTACAGTCGCTTTAGCTTTGGCCACAGGTGAAGCTACAATGCCAATTCCAGAATCAGTAAAAGTTACCTTTAAAGGAGAAATGAAATCTTATATGGATTTCCGTGATGTAGTGCATGCTACACAACAACAAATGTTGAATCAGTTTGATGGCGAAAATGTTTTTCAAGGAAAAATTATTGAAGTACATATTGGTACTCTAACTTCAGATCAGGCGTTTACTTTTACAGATTGGACAGCAGAAATGAAAGCGAAAGCATCTATCTGTATTTCTGAAGATGAAACTTTAATTGAATCATTAGAAATTTCAAGAGATCGTATTCAGATTATGATCGATAAAGGAATGGATAATCCTAAGCAAGACTTAAAAGGTTTAGTAGATAAAGCAAATACACGTATCATTGAAATTAAAACAGGAACTAAATCTGCTTTAAAGCCAGATGCAGACGCTAAATATTATGCAGATGTAATTATTGATTTAGATCAAATTGTTGAACCAATGATTGCAGATCCAGATGTAAATAATGAAGATGTTTCTAAGCGTTACACGCATGATAACATTCAACCTTTATCTTTTTACGGTGGAACTAAAAAAGTAGATTTAGGTTTTATTGGTTCTTGTATGATTCATAAAGGAGACATGCAAATTTTAGCACAAATGCTAAAAAATATTGAAAAGCAACAAGGTAAAGTAGTATTTAACGCACCTTTAGTAGTGGCACCACCAACTTACAATATTGTTGATGAATTAAAAGCAGAAGGAGACTGGGAAGTTTTACAAAAATATTCAGGTTTTGAGTTTGATGATAGTGCACCAAAAGGTTTGGCAAGAACTAAATATGAAAACATGTTGTATTTAGAACGTCCTGGATGTAACTTATGTATGGGTAATCAAGAAAAAGCAGAACCAGGAGATACAGTAATGGCAACTTCTACACGTTTATTTCAAGGAAGAGTGGTAAGAGATACAGGAGAGAAAAAAGGAGAATCATTATTGTCATCAACACCAGTTGTAGTGTTATCCTCTATTTTGGGTAGAACACCAACTATGGCAGAATATGAAGCTGCTGTTGAAGGTATTGTGTTAACTAAATTTAAGCCTTCTAACAAGAATTTGGTAGTAGCATAAATAAAATATAATAATATGTGAATAAGCCTGAGTCTAGTACTCAGGCTTTTTTTGTGAAATACTTCTTGTTGTATTTTTAATCTTAGTTTTAGAGACAAAAAAGTCTATTAAGGTAAAAAAGTTTTTAAATCAATAATAATTATTTAAATTAGAGGTGAATAATTAAAATAATTGATATGGCTTTCGATATTGATATGATAAAAAAAGTGTATGCAAACGTTTCAAAACGAGTTGATACTGCACGTGAAATTACAGGTAAACCATTAACATTAGCAGAAAAAATTTTGTATGCCCATCTTTGGGAAGGAAAACCCAAGAAGAATTTTGTTAGAGGTAAAGATTATGTAGATTTTGCGCCAGATAGAATAGCTTTACAAGACGCAACTGCACAAATGGCATTGTTGCAATTTATGCAAGCAGGTAAAGATAAAGTGGCAGTACCAACAACAACGCATTGTGATCATTTAATTCAAGCAAAAAATGGTGCAAGTTCAGATTTACAATCGGCTTTAAATACAAGTAACGAAGTTTTTAATTTCTTAGAATCTGTTTCTAATAAATATGGTTTAGGATTTTGGAAACCAGGAGCAGGAATTATTCATCAGGTAGTTTTAGAAAATTATGCATTTCCTGGCGGAATGATGATTGGTACAGATTCTCACACCGTAAATGCTGGTGGTTTAGGAATGGTGGCAATTGGAGTAGGTGGTGCAGATGCTGTAGATGTTATGGCAGGTATGGCTTGGGAATTGAAATTTCCAAAGTTGATTGGTGTTAAATTAACAGGAAAACTTTCTGGTTGGACAGCGCCAAAAGATGTTATTTTAAAAGTTGCAGATATTTTAACTGTAAAAGGAGGAACAGGTGCTATTGTAGAGTATTTTGGACCAGGAGCAATTGCTATGTCTTGCACAGGAAAAGGAACCATTTGTAATATGGGAGCAGAAATAGGTGCCACTACTTCTACCTTTGGTTATGACGATTCTATGGAGCGTTATTTAAGAGCTACAGACAGAAGTGATGTTGCAGATGCAGCCAATAAGGTAAAAGATTATTTAACAGGAGATGCAGAAGTATATGCAAATCCAGAAAAATATTTTGATCAAGTAATAGAAATTAATTTATCAGAATTAAGTCCGTTATTAAATGGACCTTTTACGCCAGATTTGTCTACAAAAGCGGGTTCAGATATGACTGCCATTGCAAATAAAAATGATTGGCCTTTACAAGTTGAATGGGGTCTAATAGGTTCTTGTACAAACTCTTCTTACGAAGATTTATCTAGAGCCTCTTCAGTGGCACAACAAGCCATAGATAAAGGACTTGGTATTAAAGCAGAATTTGGAATAAATCCAGGTTCTGAAAAAGTAAGATACACAGCAGAAAGAGATGGTATTTTAGACATTTTTGAAAAATTAGATGCAACTATTTTTACCAATGCTTGTGGTCCTTGTATTGGTCAATGGGCAAGATATTCAGATCCTGCAAACGCACCAAAAAACTCAATTATACATTCTTTTAATAGAAATTTTGCTAAAAGAGCAGATGGTAATCCAAATACACACGCCTTTGTAGCATCACCAGAAATGGTTGCAGCGGTAACTATTGCAGGTCGTTTAGATTTTAACCCCATTACAGATAAATTAATTAACCAAGATGGGGAAGAAGTAATGTTAGATGAACCTACAGGTTGGGAATTACCACCAAAAGGTTTTGAAGTAAAAGATGATGGTTATTTAGCACCAGAAAAAGATGGTAGTCATGTGCAAGTAGCCGTTAAAGAAGATTCTGAAAGATTACAATTATTAACCCCTTTTACGCCATTAGGAAATGAATTAAAGGGATTAAAATTACTAATAAAGGCAGATGGAAAATGTACTACAGACCATATTTCTATGGCAGGACCTTGGTTGCGTTTTAGAGGTCATTTAGATAATATTGCAAATAATACCTTAATAGGTGCTGTTAACGCTTTTAATCAAAAAACAAACTTTGTTAAAAATCAATTAACTGGAGATTACGATGCTGTGCCTGCAACACAAAGAGCGTATAAAAAAGAAGGAATTAAAACCATAGTTGTTGGAGATCATAACTATGGAGAAGGTTCTTCTAGAGAGCACGCTGCAATGCAGCCTAGGCATTTAGGTGTTGCTGCTGTAATTGTAAAATCTTTTGCAAGAATTCATGAAACAAACCTTAAAAAACAAGGAATGTTAGGATTAACTTTTGCAAATGAAGCAGATTATGACTTAATACAAGAAGACGATACGTTTAACTTTTTGGATTTAAATTAATTTGCCCAAGATAAACAATTAACTTTAGAAGTAATTCATGCAGATGGCAGCACAGATGCTATTCAACTGAATCATACGTATAATGAGGCACAAATAAATTGGTATTATGAAGGTTCTGCCTTAAATTTAATAAAAAAACAGAACGCTTAATTTTATAATTAACTAAAGATTATTAAAACTCCTGAAGAAATTCAGGAGTTTTTTTGTAAGTAAAAATTATTAGTTTAGACTATACAGGTATCAAATTAAATTATAAAATGAAAAATATCTGGTTCTTCGATAATGTAAACTTATTCAATTTGCTTTGTCCACATAAATTTAAAGAATACCAAAAATGCCACACTTTTGATGTTTACAAAAAAAGCGATTACGTTTATTTTGCAGAGGATGCAGCAAATAAGGTTTTTTTAATTCAGAAAGGAAAAGTAAAAATTGGTTACTATACAGAGGAAGGAGAAGAAGTAGTAAATGCAATACTTACCAAAGGCGAATTATTTGGAGAGAAAGCAATTTTAGGTGAAGAAAAGAGAAATGAGTTTGCACAATCTTTAGATAATTCCACTTCTATTTGTCCTATAGGTATTGAAACGATGCATGATTTAATGCGAGACAACAGAACCTTCAGCTTAAAAATATATAAATTTTTAGGATTACGTTTTAAAAAGTTAGAACGCAGATTACAACTTATTTTGTTTAAGGACACCAAAACACGTTTTTTAGAATTTACCAAAGAGTTGTGCGAGGAATATGGGTATGATTGCGAAAAAACTGGCGATAAAATAATTGTTCATCCTTACACTCAAAAAGATATTGCTTCTTTAATAGGGACTTCTAGATCTAACTTAAATGTACTTATGAATGAGTTAAAGGAAGCAAGTATCATCAATTTTAATAGAAAAGAATTAAGAATTTTACAAGAAATAGCCTAAGTGTTCGCTAGCGAACATTTAAAGACAATCTTAACGTTTAATTTTGTCACCAACAACAATTAATTATAAATAGTAAATAAAATGAAAAAAGTATTAAATTTAGCAATAGTATTCGCTTTAACAGCATTTTTTGTGGCGTGTAGCGATAATGAAGAAAATGAACCTACAACAGGTAACTTAACTGTAGATTTTACTGGCTTAGAAGCTTTAGGACCAGATTTTGTATATGAAGGTTGGTTAATAGTGAATGGAACGCCAGTAAGCACAGGAACTTTTACTAGTGTAAACTTCCCGCAAACTTACACCGTAGACAGTAATGATTTACAAACAGCCACTACATTTGTTTTATCTATAGAACCAGCAATAGATCCAGATCCTGCACCTGCAGCAACAAAAGTTTTAGCTGGGGATTTCTCTGGAAACACTGCAAATGTATGGGTTGCACCTGTAACATCAGATGCTAATGATTTTACAAACATATCTGGACAATTTTTCTTAAGAACACCAACGGATGAAATGGCTGGTTCTGGAAATAATGGTAATGATGCATATGGAATTTGGTTTGGAACTCCGGGAGCGCCACCAACTGTAGGCTTAAGTTTACCAACATTAGCTCCAGGATGGCAATATGAAGGTTGGGTTGTTGTAGATGGAGTTGGTCCAATTTCTACAGGAACATTTACAGGACTTGCAGAAAGAGATGATACTAATGGTTTTAGTGGAACTCAAAGTAATGCAGGACCACCAATTCCTGGAGAAGATTTTTTCTTAAATGCCCCAACAGGTTTTACATTCCCTTTAGATGTTAGAGGAAGAACAGCAGTTATTAGTATAGAGCCTTCTCCAGATGATTCTCCTGCACCTTTTGCAATGAAGCCATTACTAGGTGCTGCAGGAAATGAAACTGCACCAGCAACACATACTCTAAATCAAAATTTAGCTACATTACCAACAGGAACTGTAAGAAGATAATTTTTATTTAATAGTTCTTCAAAAAAAATACAAGCAATTAATTGCTTGTATTTTTTTTTGAAGTATTATTTGTAATACTACTAACTCTTTTAAAAGTAATTATTTAGATATTATATATCATTTTCAATTTGTAGAGAAATCTTGGTTTAATTTCACATGAAATTTTTTGATTCTACTATGTTTCAATTAAAAAGACATCTATTTGGAGCTACTATTTTATGAACAAATCTGATTATAAATTACTAGTAAAGCAGCTTCTTTATTATAGATTTCTGTTAACTTCTTTCTCTTCGTTTTCTGCCAAAACCTCCAGATTTCCTGTCTCCACCGCCAGAAGAACGTCTTTCAGAACTCCTGTTAGAATCTTTAGATCTTCTAGAAGAACCTTCTGCACTTCTACGTCTTCCAAATCCGCCATCTTTTTTACCAAAAGGTTTCTTTCCTCCACGTCTTCCACCTCCAGAACGTTCTTTCTTGGTAATTTCAACATTTACAGATCTCCCATCAAAATCAGGTTGATTTTCTGCAAAAGCTTCTAAAGTTTTGTCTTCAAAATTTTTATCTATTTCGAAAAATGAAAAAGTGTCTAAGATGTCTATTGCACCAATTTCAATTTTATCGCCAATATTTTGTTCGTTAATTAAACCAATTAACTTACCAGGGTTTAGGCTATCTTTTCTACCAATATTAATAAAAAAGCGCGTCATGTTTTCGTTAGTAGATCTAGCTCTAGAATTATCTCTAGAAGATAAATCGTTTAAATCTTTTGAGTTTTCATAATATGCTAACATACTATTAAACTCTAAAGAAACAAACTTTTGAATTAGTTCTTCTCTATCTAAATCTTCTAATTTAGTATATATATTTGGTAAAAATTCTTCAATTTCAGAACTGTTAACTTCTGTAGCCTTTACTTTATCTATTAAATGCATTAACTGATTCTCAACAATTTCTTTACCTGTTGGCACTTTAGTTTCTACAAATTTCTTTTTAATAATTCTTTCTATAGATCTAAGTTTTCCTTTTTCTTTACCGTTTACTAAGACAATAGAAATACCTTTATTACCAGCTCTACCAGTTCTACCACTTCTATGTGTATAGTTCTCTATTTGATCTGGTAATTTATGGTTTAAAACATGTGTTAATTCTGTAACATCTAAACCTCTTGCAGCAACATCTGTAGCTACTAAAATTTGAATGGTTTTCTTACGGAATTTACCCATTACAGAATCTCTTTGACCTTGAGATAAATCTCCATGTAAAGCATCTGCACTATACCCATCTTTTATTAAATTATCTGCAACTTCTTGTGTTTCTCTTCTTGTTCTACAGAAAATAATTGCATATATGTTTGGGTTTAAATCTGCAATTCTTTTAAGTGCAGGGTAACGTGTTCTTTCTGTAACAGCATAATACTCGTGACTTACATTATCTGAACCTTGGTTTTTTTCACCAGAAGTAACTTCTACTGGTTTGGTCATATAATTTCTGGCAATAGCCTCAACTTCTCTAGGAAAAGTAGCAGAAAAAAGTAACGTTTGTTTGGTTTCTGGCGTAGCTTCTAAAACCTTATCTAGTTCTTCTTTAAAGCCCATGTTTAGCATTTCATCAGCTTCATCTAAAACCAACCACTGCACATTACCTAACTTTAATGCTCTTCTATTTATAAGATCTACTGTTCTACCAGGAGTTCCTACCACTATTTGAGATCCTCTTTTTAAAGATCTAATTTGTGTATCCATATTAGCACCACCATAAACGGTAGTTACTTTTACATTTTTTAAATATTTGCAAAAGTCTTCTATATTTTTACCAATTTGTACGGCTAATTCTCTTGTTGGAGATAGTATAATTGCTTGCACATTAGAATTACTTTCATCTAAAAGTTCTAATATTGGCAAACTAAATGCTGCTGTTTTTCCTGTACCTGTTTGTGCAAAAGCCTTTAAATCGTCTGTAGAAGATATTATTTGTGGAATTGCTTTTTCTTGTATAACAGTTGGTTTTTCGTAACCTAAATCTGTTAATGCTTTGTTTATAGGCTCTTTTAGGCCTAATTCTAAAAATGTTGACATTACTGTGTTTTTGTAGATTCACAGAACGCCCACCTGCAAACCTTGTTAATAAATTTCGACTTGGTTTTGTTTTAAAATACTCAAAATTAAAACCGTGCAAAGTTACAGTAAATTATAAACATAGCAAGTTTTGTGCTATTTAATTATTTTTAGTAAGATTTTGTAGCTGCTTATAAAAATTATTGGAGGAAATGCTGGCGTAGCCGTTTTCTATAATTCCGTTTTTATTTACTAGAATTGTTCTTGGCATTGCACTTTGTAAAAAATTGTTTTTTAAGCTTTTTGCATTAATATAATATTGGTCTTTTATATCTAAATTATGTATTCTACTATTGCTATTTCCATCAATTTCTATAACGGCAAAATTTAATTTAGGAAAGTTTTTCTTTAAGTATGGTATTCTTGTACTTAAGAAAGAGTTAGAAAAATATTTTTTATTCCAAAACACGAGTACCGTATTTTTATTTAAAGTAAAATCTTGAATGTTTATTTTTTGATCCGTGAAGTCTATTATACTAAAATCTTTTAATTCGTCTCCTTTATGTAAAGTCTTGTTGTCTTCTAGTAATTTACTAATTAAGGTTTTATCATCTTCATTAGAACTTAATTCAAAAAATGTAGCAAATGTTGGTTGATTAATATTACAGCTTGATTTTTTATAAAAATGATCTAAAACTGTTCTTTTCAAAAATGCATTTTTAGAATTTTCAGTATTAATTTTACGATCTATAGTTTTTAATAAATCAACTGTAAATTCCGAAGAGAATTCTAATCTTGTAGGTTTATGACCTAAAGCATAGGTTAAATTATACAAATAATTTCTTATATATCTTGTATAAGGTGTATAGTACATTAAACTGTCGTTATTAAAACGAATGTTTTCCCTGTAATTATAGAAGTTCGTATTATTAATCTTATAATCTACCTTTTTATGAAGTTTAGCGTGGTTAATGGGATACCTTTCAATTCTAGAGTAAATGGGATACGTAAGTGCAGTTTTTAAGATATTAAAATAACTGGTAGTTTCTTCTGGATGTTTTTCTACATAATCTCTAAAAGTTGTTAAGCGTTGCTTGATTAGAGAATCCATTTTATTCAGGTAAACGTCAGAATTATGCGTATTAAGTTTATAGAAAAAAGAATTTTGATTTTCGTCTTCTATAAAAATATCAATTAATATGTTATTTCTTTCTGCGCCTTTACCTGCATAAACTAAAGATTCATCAAAATCCCAAGTATTTAAACGCAGCATTAAGCTGTCTTTAGGTTCTAGATATATGTACTGATTTTCATTACCGTGTTCAAAATAATACAAACCTTCTTTTAAGGAAGTGTATTTTCCTAAAAATTTATTTTTGGCGTCTAAATAAAGCGTATCTATAACTTTATCCATAGTTTGTAGCACAACAAACTTAGTTTTAGGGTTAATTATTTTTCCACCAAAATAAGTTTCTTCCTTTTCTTCTTGGTTTAAACAACCCAGAAAATTAAAAGCAAAAAGTAGTATAAGAAATATGTTTTTTTGATGGTTCATGTTAAATAATTGCGCTGTGAACAAAAGTAGATATAACCCTGTCTTATGCTTGTTAATACGCTGTTAAAATAGCCTTAAGAAAAGAGCAAAGTTTTACTTAAGTGGATGTAAATCTATTCTTTTTAAAACTTGATAAAAAGAAAGGAATTTGTACTTTTGCACAAAATTTAAAAATAGAGTTATGTTATCAGTTTCTAATTTATCTGTACAGTTTGGCAAGCGTATATTGTTTGATGAAGTAAATACGAAATTTCAAACAGGCAATTGCTATGGAATTATTGGTGCAAATGGTGCAGGAAAATCTACTTTTTTAAAGATTCTTTCTGGCAAACAAGACCCAACTTCTGGCAGTGTACATTTAGAAACAGGCAAGCGTATGTCTGTTTTAACGCAAAACCATAACGAATTTGATGAGTTTCCGGTTTTAGAAACAGTTGTAATGGGTAATAAAGAGTTGTTTGCTATTAAAAAGCAAATAGACGAGTTATACGCAGATTATACAGACGAAAATGCAGAGAAAATAGGGGAGTTGCAAATTGTTTTTGAAGAAATGAATGGTTGGAATGCAGATTCTGATGCAGCAGCTATGCTATCTAATTTAGGTATTTCTGAAGCCTTACATTATACATTAATGAAAGATTTAGACGGGAAACAAAAAGTACGTGTTCTGTTAGCCCAGGCTTTATTTGGTAATCCTGATGTTTTAATTATGGATGAGCCTACCAACGATTTGGATTTTGAAACCATTGGTTGGTTAGAAAACTTTTTAGCCAATTATGACAATTGTGTTATTGTGGTTTCGCATGACAGACACTTTTTAGACGCAGTTTGTACACATATTTCTGATATTGATTTTAGTAAAATAAATCATTATTCTGGTAATTATACATTTTGGTATGAGAGCTCTCAATTAGCAGCAAAACAAAGAGCACAACAAAACAAAAAAGCAGAAGATAAAAAGAAAGAGTTAGAAGAATTTATTAGACGTTTTTCGGCCAATGTTGCCAAATCTAAACAAGCAACATCGCGTAAAAAAATGATTGATAAGTTAAATGTAGAAGATATAAAACCTTCTAGCAGACGTTACCCAGCAATTATTTATAAGAGTGATAGAGAAGCAGGAGATCAAATTTTAAATGTAGAAGGTTTAGAAAAAAACTTTGAGGGAGAAAAGCTTTTTAGTGATGTACACATCAATTTAAATAAAGGTGATAAAGTGGCCGTTATTTCTAAAAATTCTAGAGCCATTACTGCTTTTTATGAAATTATAAACGGAAATCAAAAAGCAGATGCAGGTAAATTTGCTTGGGGTGTTACCACAACACAATCTTATTTGCCACTAGATAATTCTTCGTTTTTTCAGAATGGAGATTTAAATTTGGTAGATTGGTTAAGGCAATATGCCCAAACAGAAGAAGAGCGAGAAGAAGTTTTTTTACGCGGTTTTTTAGGGAAGATGATTTTCTCTGGAGAAGAAGCTTTAAAGAAAAGTAATGTACTTTCTGGAGGAGAAAAAGTACGTTGCATGCTGTCTAGAATGATGATGAAGAGGGCTAATATTTTGGTTTTAGATGAACCAACAAATCACTTAGATTTAGAGTCTATACAATCTTTAAATAACGCTTTAATTAATTTTAAAGGAACAATTTTATTTTCTACACACGATCATGAATTTGCACAAACTGTTGCCAATAGAGTTATAGAGTTAACTCCAAAAGGCGTTATAGACCGATACAGTACTTTTGATGATTATTTAACGGATCCAAAAGTGAAAGAATTACGTGAAAAAATGTATTCATAATAACATAAAACTTTAAACTCATAAAAAAACCTAAAACTACACGTAGTTTTAGGTTTTTTTGTAACGCAAAATAAGAAAGATAATAAACGCTTTTTATATTACTTAGCTTTAAGTTAAAAAACTATTTTATTGTGTCTTTTTGTCTTTTATGATTTGAATTATCGCTTTGTTGTTTGCATTCTTAAATACGTAAACTGTCTATACTTTTAAACTTATTTTTTATTTATTGGACTAATAATTTTAACGTCAGAAAAGGAAATTGCACCTCTAACCACACCATCTATAGTTTTCTTTAATGCCTCTATTAATTGCATTTTTAATTGAGATTTATGGTAAATTAAACTGATCTCTCTAGCAGGAGGCGGATTTGTAAACTCACGCAAATGTTTTTTATCTACATCATTTAAATCTAACGTATGTAAATAAGGTAACAAAGTCATACCTAGACCTTCTTTAGAGAGTTTAATTAAAGTATCAAAACTTCCGCTTTCTAACTGAAAGCCTTTTTTGTTGTCTATTTTATGATTTCTACATAAATTTATTACGCTATCTTTAAAACAATGCCCATCTTCCAACAACAAAATATCTTCCATTTCTAGCTCCTCTTCTTTAATTACTTTTTGATTAAAAAAGCGATGATTTTGCGGAATTAAACCAACAAAAGGTTCATAATATAAAGGTTGTTCTTTAATGGCTTCATTTTCTAAAGGTGTAGCAGCAATTGCAGCATCTATATGGCCATCTGTAAGTTTTCTAATTATTTCTTCGGTAGTTAATTCTTCTATAATTAATTTTACTTTAGGGTACTTTTTAGTAAAATTTTGCAGAAACATTGGCAGTAAAGTAGGCATTACAGTTGGTATAATACCCAGCCTAAATTCTCCACCAATAAAACCTTTTTGTTGATGTACAATGTCTAGAATTCGGTTACTTTCATCTACAACAACTTTAGCTTGTTCTACTATTTTTTCGCCAACTTGGGTTAGTTCAATAGGCTTTTTAGCACGATTAAATATTTTAATATCTAACTCGTCTTCTAACTTTTGAATTTGCATACTTAAAGTAGGCTGTGTAACAAAACTGTGTTCTGCTGCAACAGTAAAATTTTGATATTCTGCAACAGATAAAACGTATTTTAATTGCGTAATTGTCATTAAATAATAATTTACGATAAAGGTATAAAAACTATCAATAATAACTATTGTTTACAAAGGTAAATTTGCAATGTTTTATAATTCTAAATTATAAAAAGTAAGTTGTTAATAATATTTCTTAAAAAAGAATAATTAAGAAAGTAAAATAAAACGTTATTTATGTTTGTAGTAGTATAGAAAAAGCCAATTTTTTCTACCTTTACTATGCTTTTTTTAACCTTTTGGTTAAAAAAAGTTACAGCAAAATAAACAAACTAAAAAAGTCAAATTGCTTTTGTAGACTTAACTTTATGCAAACATTTTGGCTACAATTTCCGCTTTTTTGTTTGCGGAATAATCGTAAAATCCTTCGCCAGACTTTACACCAAGTTTACCAGCAGTAACCATATTTACAAGTAGTGGACAAGGCGCATATTTAGGGTTTTTAAAACCATTATAAAGCACATTCATTATAGACAAACAAACATCTAAACCAATAAAATCTGCTAATTGTAAAGGCCCCATAGGATGTGCCATGCCTAACTTCATTACAGTATCTATTTCTTGCACACCAGCAACACCATTGTACAAGGTTTCTATAGATTCGTTTATCATTGGCATTAAAATTCTGTTAGCAACAAAACCAGGATAATCGTTTACAGCAACGGGAATTTTACCAATTTTTTTAGACAAATCTACAATGGTATCCATTACATCATCAGCAGTATTGTACCCGCTAATAATTTCTACTAATTTCATAATTGGCACAGGATTCATAAAATGCATTCCTATTACCTTTTCTGGTCTATTTGTAACTGCTGCAATTTGCGTTATAGATATAGAAGATGTATTTGTTGCAAGAATTGTTTTTTCTGCACAATTTTCATCCAATTCTTTAAAAATCTTTAGTTTTAAATCTGTGTTTTCTGTGGCAGCTTCAACCACTAAATCTACATTTTTAACACCTTCACTTATAACGGTATATAATTTTATATTGTCTAAAGTATTGTTTTTATCGCTTTCTGTAATTTTTTCTTTAGCAACCATTCTATCCAAATTTTTAGAAATAGTTGCCACTCCTTTTTCTAAAGAACTTTTAGAAATATCTATTAAATTAACCTTATAGTTAAATTGAGCAAAGGTGTGTGCAATGCCATTTCCCATGGTTCCTGCACCGATTACAGCTATATTTTTCATAAAAAAAGCCCCATATTGACCTTACTTAATTGAAGGAATTTTTATTTGGGTGAATAAAAATTTCATTATTATTATACTGGTTATCAATTTGCATTGCAATACCTAAAACTCAATAGTATTTCCTTCCCTTTGGGAAGGATTAAGGATGGGATTAAAAACAATCAATAATCATTTGTGCAACGCGCAAAGCTTCTGTACCTGCACCTAAAGAAACTACTGGCACTTTATCGGTTTCAATAGCCTCTGCAAAAGATTCTAACTCGTCTAAAATGGCATTATTTTCTAGGACTTTTGGCTTATCAAAATAGATTTGTTTCTTAACGCCTTCTGCATTTTGTAAAATCATGGCAAATTCATCCGGATTTTCAGGTACATCATTCATTCTTACAATTTCAGACTCTTTACTTAAAAAGTTTACAGAAATGTAAGCATCTTTCTGAAAAAAGCGTGTTTTACGCATGTTCTTCATAGAAATTCTACTCGCTGTTAAATTCGCAACACAACCGTTTTCAAACTCAATTCTAGCATTTGCAATGTCTGGTGTATCAGAAATTACAGATACCCCACTTGCATGTAAATTTTTCACTTTAGAATCTACAACAGATAATATAATATCTATATCATGTATCATTAAATCTAAAACAACGGGTACATCTGTACCTCTAGGATTAAATTCTGCCAGTCTGTGTGTTTCAATAAACATAGGATTGTTTATTTTATCCTTTACAGCAGTAAATGCAGGGTTAAAACGCTCTACATGACCCACTTGCCCTTTTATGTGATTTTGGCTTGCTAAAGTTCTAATGGCTTCTGCTTCTAAAACTGTATTTGTAATGGGTTTTTCTATAAAGATATGGCAGTCACTTTCTATTGCTTTTTTGGCACAATCAAAATGAGATAATGTTGGTGTAACTATATTTACAACCTCTACTGCTGCAATTAATTGTTCAACAGAATTAAACATTTTGTAACCAAATTCTTCAGCTACTTTTTTAGCATTTTCTAAGTTAGGGTCAAAAAAACCAACCAATTCATATTTTTTAGATTGTTGTAATAAACGTAAATGAATTTTACCAAGATGGCCAGCACCTAAAACTCCTACTTTTAGCATATATGTATTTTTATATTTAACTCTTTTAAAGTTAAACGTTTGTGTTGATTTATTTAATTCGTTAAAAAACGAGCCAAACAAAGATACAATTTTATGAGTTTGTAAATATAATTATCCTTATTTTTAGGTCTTAGAAATTTGTTAAAATTGAAAGATACACCAAAACATCAAGGACTTAGAAATCAATTAGCTATTGTGTTAAAGGCAAAGGGAATTGTAGATGAAAATGTTTTAAATGCAGTACGTAAAATACCAAGGCATTTGTTTATAGATTCTAGTTTTGAGTCTCACGCTTACCAAGATAAAGCATTTCCTATTGCTGCAGAACAAACCATATCTATGCCTTATACTGTTGCTTTTCAATCGCAAACTTTAGCGATTGTTTCTGGTGAAAAAATACTAGAAATTGGTACAGGTTCTGGTTACCAAACTGCAGTTTTATTAGAGCTGAAAGCAGAAGTCTATACAATAGAAAGACAAAGAGAATTGTTTAAAAAAACATCGCTTTTTTTACCCAAGCTAGGGTATAAGCCTAAAAAATTTATTTTTGGAGATGGTTATATTGGACTAAAAGAAAAAGCACCTTTTGATAAAATTATTGTTACAGCAGGAGCACCTTATGTGCCAAATCCTTTATTGGCTCAACTAAAAATAGGAGGTAAGCTGTTGATTCCTGTTGGAGATAAAACCCAAATAATGACCCTTTTTACAAGAAAATCTGCTAAAGAGTTCGAAAAAGAAGAATTAGGAGATTTCGCTTTTGTACCAATGTTAGAGGAGAAAAATTGATTGATATGGGTTTTAAAGTTAAAAAGTTGCAAAGTTTTAAAGTTAAAAAGTTAAAAAGTTAAAAAGTTGCAAAGTTGCAATGTGAAAATTGTTTATAAGTTTATTTGTTTAAAGATTGAAAAGAAGCTAGTTTTTTGGAATTTACCATCAACCATCAACCATCAACCATCAACCATCAACCATCAACCATCAACCATCAACCATCAACCATCAACCATCA
>NZ_CANNFH010000007.1 GCF_947503875.1 uncultured Polaribacter sp.
CGTTTCGTTCGAAATGACAGGTTATATTTTTACTATTTTTTTAAATTCTAAATGTCATTTCAACTTTATGGAGAAATTTAGTGGTTTTAGTTTGTAGATTTCTCAACTTCACTGCGTTTCGTTCGAAATGACAGGTTATATTTTTACTATTTTTTTAAATTCTAAATGTCATTTCAACTTTATGGAGAAATCTAAAGGTTTTAGTTTGTAGATTTCTTAACTTCACTACGTTTCGTTCGAAATGACAGGTTATATTTTTACTATTTTTTTAAATTCTAAATGTCATTTCAACTTTATGGAGAAATCTAAAGGTTTTAGTTCATAGATTTCTCAACTTTACTGCGTTTCGTTCGAAATGACAGGTTATATTTTTACTATTTTTTTAAATTCTAAATGTCATTTCGACTTTATGGAGAAATCTAAAGGTTTTAGTTTGTAGATTTCTCAACTTCACTGCGTTTCGTTCGAAATGACAGGTTATATTTTTACTATTTTTTTAAATTCTAAATGTCATTTCGACTTTATGGAGAAATCTAAAGGTTTTAGTTTCTAGATTTCTCAACTTCACTGCGTTTCGTTCGAAATGACAGGTTATATTTTTACAACTTGTCACTAAACACTAAACACTAAACACCATCAACCATCAACCACAAACCAATAAAAATATTATCTAGGTATTTCTACAGTTTCAATAATTTCACTAATAATTTGTGTGGTGGTAATTCCTTCCATTTCTCTTTCTGGTGTAACAATTACCCTGTGTTCTAAAACAGGTATTGTTGCACTTTTAATATCTTCTGGTGTTACAAAATCTCTTCCAGCGATAGCTGCAAACGCTTTAGAAGCATTTAAAATTGCAATACTTGCTCTAGGAGAAGCACCTAAATATAAAAACGAATTACTTCTTGTATTTACTACAATATTGGCAATGTATTTTAAAAGGTTTTCTTCAATAGCAATTTGAGAAACCAAACTTCTAAATTCCATAATTTTAGCTCCAGAAATTACTTTTTCTATTGCTTGTATTTTATTACCGTCTTTTAATGCTTGTTCTCTTAAAATAATTTCAAATTCTTCTTCAGAATTTGGATAAGACACGTTTATCTTAAACAAAAAACGATCTAATTGTGCTTCTGGTAAACGATATGTACCTTCTTGTTCTATTGGGTTTTGTGTGGCCAAAACCATAAAAGGCAAGTCCATTTTGTAGGTTTTACCATCTATAGTTACCTGTTGTTCTTCCATTACTTCAAACAATGCCGCCTGTGTTTTTGCAGGTGCTCTATTAATTTCGTCAATAAGAATCATATTGGAAAAAATAGGGCCTTCTTTAAATTCAAATTCTGTAGTTTTTTGATTGTAAACAGAAGTTCCTAAAATGTCTGAAGGCATTAAATCTGGCGTAAATTGTATTCTACTAAAGCCAATTTCTATCGATTTGGCTAACAATTTAGCGGTTATGGTTTTTGCTACACCTGGCACACCTTCAATTAAAACATGTCCATCAGAAAGTAACGCTACCAACAACAAGTCTAACATATTTTTCTGCCCAACAATTACTTTTTTTAATTGTTGTTTTATGTTGTTTACACTTTCTTGTAATTCAGACAAATCTATTCTGTTTGTAAATGCTAAATCTGCATTGTTTTCTTCAGGATTTGTGTTTTCTATATCTGGTGTTTCCATAGTTATTTATTCAAAAATTTTTCTATCATTTTGTGTAAGACAATTAATTCTTCTTCAGAACAAGTTGTCTTTTTATTTAAAGCAATAATAGTATTTATTAAATACTTTGTTTTTTGCAAATCGTTACCTGATTTTAATGCTAATTTACCAATAAAATCTGTATTCAAATTGTTGGTATTCAACAGAAATTTAGAGCGTACTTTTTGTAAGAAAAAAGCTATTTTTTTATCTACTAAATTTTTATGATCGCCTTCACTTAAATACAAGTTTGCAATAGTTTGCGTAAAGGCAACAGTTGTGTTTTTTAAAGGTGCAATAACGGGTATTGCGCGTTGTTTTCTTCTGGCATTAAACAGCATAAATAATAATAAACCTGTAAAAGCAACCCCTAAAAACCAAGTTAGTGTTGGGTGTTTTAAAAAGAACTTAAAAATTGATGGCGCTTTTGGTTTTGCACCATAAGTGCTATTTTTTATGTGTTTATCCCATAAAATTGTATTTTTAGGTAAGTAAGAAAATACCTTTTCAATATAATCTTCTTTATCATTTAAAAGATAATAATTGGTGAAAACTACAGGGTTTATGTGTAAGTAGAAAGCCCCTTTACCATGATAAATTTTTATAAAATTAGGGAGTTGTTCTCCACCAATTTCTGTAGTACCTAAAACAATGGTTTTCTTTTTATTAAATTCTAAAAAATATTGTGTTCTAATATTTCTTTCAAAATTGTAAACGGAATCTTTAAAATGATAGTGTTTCAAAGAAAATTTACCAGATAACTTTTTTAAATTGACTCGATTATATGAGAATTTATCCAAAGAATTGGTTGTAAATTCTAAGGCGTCTTTAAAATCTGATCTAAAATAGTTTAACGCTATAAAGGCAGTGTTTCCGTTCTTTACAAATTCTAAAAGTGCTTTGTTGCCCTCTGAATTCTGCTTGAAACCAATGTCTTTAATTAATACATAACTTTTTTTATTGATAGAATCCTCATCATAATTAAACAAGGTATAATCGTAAAAATGTTCTTGTAAAACTTCTATTTCTTGATTTTTAAATAGGCTTTCAGCTTCATTAAAAATAATGTAATTCCCAAACGGACTTTTCTCTTTTTCTCTATAATTCTCTTGCCAATCTGTTTTTTTACAACTGATAAAACCAACTGCAAAACAGAGAAAAAATATTTTATGTAAACTGCTTTTCATCATTATTTTAAATTGGTTTTAAACGATGAAAACTTTGTTTGCACTTTAGCAAACTCTTCTTTACTTATTGGGAATTCGCCATACCAAACATAAGTGTAAACATAGGCTAAATAAGAAAAATCTTCTCTAATTTTGCCCTTTTCTAGTTCAAATTTATATTCAGTATTGGTTTTATCTTTATGATAATCTATTAATTTATATGTAGATAATTCTTTTAAAACAATTAAATATGCATAACGAATGGCTAGTCTATAATTTTCTGCGGCTATTGCTTTTTTAAGTAAACTTTCCAAATCAACATCATGTATATCATCTTCTTCATAAATTAGTTTTTCGGCTACTTTCTTTTTTCCTTTGTTAAAATTGAACAAGCCTAGTTCTGCACCCAAAACCAACTTCAGAATTAAAAAGATAACAAAACCACCTAATAAAAAAGGAAAAATGGTTTGTAAAAAAGAGAAAATTCCTTTTAGGAAACTAAAATCAGTAGGAGAGGAGCTCTTTTTTGGTTTTTCCTCTTTTTCTTCTTTATAAATAAAATCATCATCTGCATACCTTTCTTTAAAATTTTCATCAAATTTTCTAAGTAAAGTATAGTCTAAAGATTTAACGTAGTTTGTAGTATCTTTTATAGCGGGAACTGAATCTAAAACTTCAATTTCATATTGCGCATAAGAAAGCAAGCTAAACTGCACGAAAATAAAAAAGAAAAGTATTTTTTTCATTAACGTAATTGGTGTTTTCTTGCCACTTTAAAAGGCAAAATTAAGTAGTAATAACTAATAGTAGCCAAACTAAAAAGTATGATTGCAAAACACAAAATTGTGGGCATAATATTAGAATAACGCGTTACGTAACCTTCTAAAAACGCGGCCATAATTGTAAAGGGAATGGTGCTTATAAAAATATAAAAAGCGTCTCGCATACCATTTTTAAAAGATTCGAAACGTTTTAAAGTACCTGGAAATAAAATACTTGCTCCAATAATATAGCCTGTTGCTGCTTCTATAATAATCCCAAAAATTTCGTAAGTACCATGAATCCAAATCCCTTTAATACTATCAAATAAACTATTTTGTTGGTAAAAGAAAGCCTGAAAAACAGCTACCATAATTCCGTTTACAACCACATAATAACCAGTGCCTAAACCTAAAAATAAGCCAGATAAAAACATATTTAAGCCAACTCTTTGGTTGTTGTTGTAAATGCCAATAAAAGTACCCCAATTGCTACCACCTTTGTAAATGGCCATAGCATCTCCACTTGCTATATTTTCTAAAGTTTGATCTACATACTCGTTTCCTAATATTTGTCTGGCAAAGGTTTCATCGTTAAAAGTAGACAATAAACCAATAAAAAAACAGATGAAAAAGAAAGCAAAAGATAAATAAATGTATTTTCTGTATTGATAGGCGAGTAGTGGCACTTTATCAAAAAAGAAATAAAGAAACACATTCTGATCTCTTCTTTTGGTGTGATAAACCTTATCAAAACTATGTTTTGCCAATTTATTTAAATAGGTAGTAACCTTACTTTTAGGGTAATAGGTTTGGGCATATACCAAATCATTCATGATTTTTATATGCAGGTTGGCAATGTTATCTGGACTTTTTTTCGATTTATTTGCAATAACTTGTTCGAATTCGAGCCATTTTTCTTTATTTTGCTTTATAAAAGCGACCTCTCTCATTAATAGCGAATTTAATCATTGCATGAAAACACTCCAAATAAAAGCTGCACAAAATGTAAATATAAATTTTACGGTTGCTAATGCTGGTCAGCGCTTATTAGCTTTTGCCTTAGACAATGTAATTAAGTTTGCTTACGTGTTTTTTATTTACTATGTGTTTGATTTTCAAGCTGTAGAAAAATTGTATTCTGGTGACAATTGGACCATACAAGCCGTAGGTATACTAGTTTTAATACCCGTTACATTTTATACCTTGTATTCAGAAATTTTGTTAAATGGGCAAACTCTAGGTAAAAAGTTGGTACATCTTAAGGTAATAAATGAAGAGGGTTTTAAACCAAGTACCACAGATTTTTTAATTAGATGGTTTTTAAGAATTGTAGATTTTAATTTATTTATTCTTTTAGCAGTTTATGTGTACGCGGAAAATAGAACCAAATCAGAAATTTTAATTGGAATACTTTTTATTTTTGGCAAAGTAGTGGGTTTATTATTGATAGCCTTTACTAAAAAAAATCAGCGTTTTGGAGATATTATTGCAAATACTATTGTAATTGATGTGAAAGATGCCGCTAAATTCTCTGATACAATTCTAGAAGATTTGGTGGAAACCTACAGACCAACGTATCCTAATGTGATTAAATTATCTGACAATGATGTGCGAATTATTAAAGAAACTTTTATAACGGCTAGAAAGTTTAACGATTATAAAACTCAAATTAAATTGCGTTCTAAAATTATAGAAGTTACAGGCATTGTTAGCAAGCATAAAACGGATGCAGAATTTATTGACGCAATTTTAAAAGATTACAATTTTTATACAGAGAAGATGTAGAAGTTCGTTATTGAGTTTTGGTGTTAAACATTCTATTTAACATAATATAAATTATAGTACATTTTATAACAATTAGCGAAATAGCGCTTTTGGGCGATATTTAACATAATTGCAGATATAATGTCTTTAGACTTATATCGATAGTAATTATGTTAAGCTAATTGTGGATTATAAACTAAATAAATTATTTGCGAATCATAATTTTATAATATGTTAGTGTTCGACAGGAATTCTATTTACAGAAAATCTTATGGCTTTTTATGATTAAAAATTATCAATTCTGCCTTTGGCTAAATTTAATTTACGATACAATTGTATTGGTTTTTATAAATACGCGATTCTCAGACGGTTTATAAAAATGAACTAAAATTAGCTTTATAGATGCTATTTAACATAATTATAGAGATTCTATGAATAAGCTATTATCAACAATAATTATATTAAGTAAATTGTGATTTCTTTAAACTACAAATTTTTTAAACTGACTGTTCTCAAAAATATTAACCTGTCATTCCTGTAATAAAAATATCGATATACTTTTTCATTTTTTGAATAATTCGATCGCCAATTTCACGCGCTTTTAAAATACTTGGTCTATTGTCTAAACATTTAAAAATATCTTGTCTAATAGGCTCTTGACCATTATAGGTATAACTTTGTATTAAAGCGTTAAACTGTTGTTGGTCTAAATTTTCTTCTTTACAAATTTTAGACAAGGCTAAGAATTTTTCTTCTTTCCAAAATTGTTCAAATTCATCTGTAATGGCATCTGCATCTGTGATATTTGGTAAGTTTTCTTCAATAAATTTTTCTATCAATTCTCTTTTGCTTCTTAACTTCACATCGCCACCTAATAAATCTATAATGGCTTTTTTCTGTTGTTGAGCTTCTGTTTTTGTGGCAGATGTTAATTTTGCTAGCAATTGCAGTATATAAATTACGTTTATTTGGTCTCTATGTATCAATTCCAACTCAAAATCTACATCATTTAAAATTGATGTTTTTTGTGTGGTGTTTTCTTGTTTTACACGATCGTGTAATTCCCAATATTCACTTTGGTACTTATAGAACGTTTGTTCATCTATCCCTAAATCTTCCCAATCAAAATCTACATAAGATTCTAGAGCATTTTTTGCTCTTAAAAGACGTCTAAACGCTTGCACAAATTGGAATTGTTGCTCCTCTCCTACCAAATTATTTATACTTTGGTGTGTGGGTGTAATTTTAAATAAAGCTTCTAAAGATTCATCAAACTTTTTAGCTACGTTTTCGTAATCTGGCGTTAAAATAGTTTCTTTTGCATCTTTGTTAGAAAATAAAGTAATGGCTTCATCTGTAGCTTTTTTTAAGTTTCTAAAACACAAAATATTTCCTTGCGATTTCTTTTCGCCTAAAATTCTATTGGTTCTTGAAAAAGCTTGAATTAATCCATGATGACGTAAATTTTTATCTACATACAAGGTGTTTACTTTCTTAGCATCAAAACCAGTCAACATCATATTTACCACAATAACAAGGTCTAATCTATCTTTAGCATCATTAAAAGATTTCTTTTCTCTGTCTTTTAATCGTTTAGAAATATCTTTAAAATAATTCTCAAATTGTACACCATCTTTTGTAGAAAAACCTGTGTTGTACATGGCATTATAATCTGCAATATATTCGTCTAATTTTTCTCTAGAATGGCTAGCATAACTTAAATCAGGTTCTGCAGCTGCTTGTGTTGTTGTATCTGGTAAATAATCTTGTGCATCTTCATTGGCTTCATTTGCACCGTAAGAAAAAATAGTGGCAATTCTTAAATTGTGCTTCCCTTCTATTTTTTTCGCCTTAAAAATATCGTAATATTTAATTAATGTTTTAATATCTGATACTGCAAACAACGCAGAAAAGTTTTTATAATCTGTTTTTGTATCGTGATATTTTATAATATAATCTGCAATTTTTTCAAGACGTTTTTCATCTTTAAAAACCTCGCTTTTGTCTATATCTTCTACATCAATATCTAATAAGGTATTGTTCTTTTTCTTATATCTCCCAATATATTCAATCCCAAATTTTAGTACATTATCGTCTGCAATGGCATCTGTAATTACATATTTGTGCAAACAGTTCCCAAATAAATCTTTGGTGGTTCTTTTACCTAAAGTATTTTTAGAAGCATTGTCTGCAAAAATTGGCGTTCCTGTAAAACCAAATAATTGTGCATTGGTAAAATAATTGGTTATTAATTTATGGGTTTCTCCAAACTGACTTCTATGGCATTCATCAAAAATTAAAACTATTTTTTGAGATTTTAAATGCGTTAACTTCTTTTTATACTGCTCTTTAGAAATGGCATTGTTTAGTTTTTGTATGGTGCTTAACACCAATTTAGAATCGTCTGCCAATTGTTTTACCAAACTACTAGTATTGTTGGTAACGTCTACAGAATCTTTCTTAAAACTGTTGAACTCCTTCATGGTTTGGTAGTCTAAATCTTTTCTGTCTACCACAAACAACACTTTGTCTACAGTTGGCAAATTCATAATAATTTGACTTGCCTTAAAAGAAGTTAAGGTTTTACCAGAACCTGTGGTGTGCCATATATAGGCGTTTTCTTGGGTGTTTTGTACTTGTGCAACTAAATTTTCTACGGCATAAAATTGATAGGGTCTTAATACCATTAAAATTTTATGTGTTTCATTACTCACAATATATTTCGCAAGCATTTTACCCAAATGATTTGGTGCTAAAAATGCATCTGCAAAAGGTGTTAATTCTTTAATATTTTTATTGTGTGCATCTGCCCAATAAAAGGTTTGTTTAACAGACTGTAAAGCATTATTGGCTAAGTATTTTGTAATTACGCCATTACTAATTACAAACAATTGTACATATTGAAACAAACCATAATTAGACCAAAATGAATGACGTTGATAACGATTAATTTGATTAAACGCTTCTTTAATTTCTAAACCTGGCCTTTTTAATTCTATTTGTACCAAAGGCAAACCATTTACCAATAAAGTAACATCATATCTGTTTTTGTAGGTACCTTTTTGCGTAATTTGGTTGGTTACTTGGTATAAATTTTTGCTATTATCTTCGCTATTAAAAAAACGAATGTAGGTAGCTTCTCCTCGATCATTTTCAAACTGAAAACGACCTCTTAACGTTTTCGATTTTTCAAAGACATTACCTTTTTCTAAGTGATTCAGTATTTTACCAAACTCTTTGTTAGAAAACACACAATTGTTAAAACGCTCTAATTGCGTTTTTAGATTAGCAACCAAAGCTTCTCCGTCTAAAACAGTAACTTTAGTGTAGCCTAAACTTGCTAATTGTTTAATTAGGTTGTTTTCTAGGGTAAGTTCAGATGTTTTTGTCATAGTTAATTAATTAAATCACCAAATAAGAAGTTAGTACTTAAGCCTATTAAGTGAACATTAGAATTAAGTGTTTTAATTTCTTTCCATTGAATTTCAAAATTTACTTTAGGTTTTCCCTCACTATCATTTAAACTTATTGGTACGCCTAATTTCCAATTAATTCCGTCATAAGTTCCAAAGTTAAATTCTACTGAAGGACTAAATCCAAAAGACCCAAAATTGGTGTTAACAAAAAAGGCTGGTTCTAACAATATGGATGGTGTCACAAAAGGATTATAATCTGCAATAAATATATTTTCAGTATTAGTAATTACACTAGTATTATTAAAACCTGTTTCTAAAGTTTGAAATACATTTGGACTAAGATTCTCTATTAAAAGATTGTTATTATTCTTTGCATTAAATAATCCCTTCAAGAATATAGAGTAACCTTTAGAGAATTCCCACATTGTATTTGCTGATAAACTTACAGAAGCTTCCCAAAAACTATGTTCTTTGTCTTCAACAGTTATATTTGGCGAAACCTGATAAGTCTTTTCACCAAAAGGCAGATAAACTTCTAAAGAGTACCAATGATTCCATTGATAATTATAAAGGTTATTTGCTTTTATATATTTAATTTCTTTTTCTACCATTTCTACATATAACTCTTCTGCATTATCTGACACTGTATTATATTCTTTATATAATTTAGCTCTATTTCTTTTTATGGTTGCTTTTCTGTCTAAGCCATCTGTGTTTTTAAAATTTAAAATACCTCTTCCAATTATTGAAAATTTATAAGTAAATCCTATATTATTTTTCTGAAAAGCTTCTTCTTCACTAAAATCAAATAATGTAGCAAATTTATTTGATGACTTTATTTTAAAATTACCACTATGAATATATTTTAATCTTTGAAGCTTATTTTTAGTTCTAGAATCATAATTAAAACCTATTGATAAAGATTTATCGCTTGCGTCTATACTTGCATAAAATTTTTGTAATGATAAATTATTAGAACCTGCAAAAGCAGTACCTATTTCACTGGCAAAAAAGACGTTTAACATTTTGTCATTAAACAAAGCATCTTTGGTATCTGTGGCCTCTAAATCTCTTTGATAAAGTTGATAAGGCACATCTTGTGAAAAGCTATTGAAATAACTTAACACAAATAAAATGACTAATAAATTATTTACAATCTTCATAATATTTAATTTTTTTGGTTAACCATAAAAATAGGAAATGCAATTATTGTTAAATATACCTAGAGATAAGTATTTTTTTAACTTATAAATTACTCCTATCAAATATTTTTAACTCTAATTCTGCTAAAGATAAACCTTTGTAATCTTCTACATTTTTGGTTATTAATTTCGCTTTCTCAATAACTAATTCGTAATGTGTTTCATCTTCAAATTGAGTCCAAGGTAAAAGTTGGAAAGCATCTAAATTATTCGCTTTTAATATTTTAATGATTTTTTCTTGTATAATTCTATCTATAGGAAAATGAGGTGGCTCTTGTACTTCTTTTAAACACCACAAATATTTTAAATAAAGATTGATTAATTTTTGACCAACTCCAAAGTTAATTGGAATACAATTTCCCTCAATTCTTAGGTTTTGGCTATATTTAACTAATTCATAAATACTTTCAATATGTTGCTCCTGCTCTACTTTTTGATGGTATTTTTTAGCAACAATTTTTTCTACTTCTTTACGTAAAGCTTTTCTAAATTCCGTTCTAATCTTTTCGGAATAGTTTTCTTTATAAATATTGGCACGTTGAAAAGCGCCACCAAAAGTGAGTATCCAAATTTCGTTATTTAAAAATTCTTTTTTCATAACTATTATTCTAAACAAACATTTCCTGCAACAAGTCTTTTTTAAAGGTTTGTATTTTTGCTATTTGTGTTTGAAGGTTGTCTATTTTTTTATAAAACTAATCAAAGAAATTATAATGGCGATTATTGAAATCAAAATTGGTAACCACCAATATTTAACTGAATAATATTTATAATCTTCTAATTTTTGTTTTCTTATGACATTACTGATATAATACTTTTTAAAACCATTTTTTGTATCAATAATATCAATACCTTTTTGTGTTAGAGTTGTTGTAAAGTGTTCATTATCAATAAATCCAGATTGATGAAACAAGTCATGATCTTTACCAAATTGAATAAACCAAAACTTTAAACCTTTAACTAAACCAGAATAAGTTTGTTGCCTATTGAAATCTGACATGACTGAGTTTTTAATTTTAATAAAACCTTCTGTTCCTTCTTTTATTCTTATCTTATCTTTTTCTTTCATTTTATATTTTTTTAAAGTTTCTATATTAGTATAATAAAGAACTTTAAAACTGTTTTGTTTTTAAACAAACATTTGTTGCAACAAACCTTTTTTAAACGTTTGTGTTTTTTCTATTTGCGTTTGTACTGTGGTTATTTTTGCGTCTATAGCACTTAAATAATTGGCTATTTTTTGTTGTTCTTTTAAGGATGGTAAAGAAACTTTAATTTTTGAAAAAGAATCTACAGATATTGTAAAACGTGTACTTCCAGTAGCTAAACGACTTATTTGTCTTAAAACATTTTGAGTATTACAAAAGTAATGTGAATACATTAAATCTAATTTTAACTTTGGTCTAAATCTTATTAAATGATAGCTATACAATGTATTCTTTAAATCTTCAAAAATTACTACTGAATGCCCTATATCTGAAGGTGTTTCAGAAGATGGTGTAAATAAAATATCTCCTTTTTTTAAATCTGACATTTTTAACTGTGTTTCATTTGCCGAAACTTCCATTAAATTATGTAGGTTTTTATTAAGAATTTCTTCATGTCTATAAACATTCATATAATTTACAAGATTAATTATCTTTTGACCTTGAACTATTTTTTTATCTACACTACTTGTTTTAAACTCTCCAATCTCCCCCAACCTCCTCTCTTCCCAATCTGGGAAACTAGAATTTGCGTTTTGTAACTTTGAGATTGCTTCACTATCGTTCGCAATGACGTCTGGTTTAAAACGCAATTTTGGTCCTGAGTTTGCCGAAGGAAAAATTTGTTGCATTGCGCCTTTTTTGTAGGCTTCTAAAAGCGTTTTCTTTTTGGTAAGTTGTTGTATTTTAGTGTCTACTGCTGTTAAAAATGTGGCTATTTTTTGTTGTTCTTTTAGGGTAGGGAAACCTACTTTAGTTTTTCGTAATTCTTTACCAGATATACCTTGAACTGTAGTTCCAATTGCTTTTCTATTAATTAATTTTTGATAAACTGGAGATAGCATATAATGAAGTAAATACAAATTTTCTATTTTTTCTTTACCTCTTAATTTTATAACTCTTTGTGCCAAAGCTATTTTTTGTTTATCAACTTGAGCAATATTTCCAAGCGGTGCTTCAGTAGTAAATAAAATATCTCCTATTTCTGGTTTACCTTTACTCATTACTAAATCATAATTTTGCACAGGAACATATTCTTTAGATTTTTCATAATCAATATATCCTTTTTTTATGTTTTTTGCTGTAATTAAAAATATTCCTTTACTCGCTTTTTCTGGCGCTTTTCCTCTGTAATCAACATAAGAAGTAAGATTGTCCATTTTATCAAGTAACCAATCCCCCTCAAACTCTTTAAAACGAAGTTTGGGAATTAAAGAAACGGATTGCTTCGTTCGTTCCTCACTCGCAATGACGTTTGGTTTGTTTGCAATGACGTTTGATTTGTCATTGCGAGGTACGAAGCAATCTGTTGTACGCGCTGTTTTATTGGTTTGTGAGTTGTTCATTTTAATTGGTTAGTTTGTAATTTAAGATTGCTTCACTGCGTTCGCAATGACGTTTGGGGTGTTCGCAATGACTTTTAGAATGGTGTATCAATATTTAATTCTTTGCAGAAGTCTGCAATGGTTTTGTCTGTGGCTGCTATTTCTTGTTCTAATGCTTTTAAATCTTTGGCAACATCGTTTAAAATTACAGGCTCATCTTCTTCAAAGGTATCTACATAACGTGGTATGTTTAAATTGTAGTCGTTTTCTTTCACTTCGTCTAAAGTGGCAACATAACTGTATTTGTCTTTGGTTTCTCGGTTTCTGTAGGTTTGTATAATGTCTTGTAAATGCGCATCTGTTAATACATTTTGGGTTTTTACTTTTTCAAAATGGTTGCTGGCATCTATAAACAAAATATTTCGACTGCGCTCAATATGGCTGTTTCTGTCTTTTTTTAAAACCAATATGCATGTTGGTATACTTGTACCATAAAAAATATTGGCGGGCAACCCAATAACAGCATCTAATTGGTTTTTATCTTCAATTAAATATTTTCTAATATGCCCTTCTGCAGCGCCTCTAAACAAAACACCATGTGGTAAAACGCAGGCCATTGTTCCGTTTGCGTCTAACAAATGCACCATGTGTTGTACAAAAGCAAAATCTGCTTTACTTTTTGGTGCCATTTTGCCATAAGGCGAAAAACGCTCGTCGCTTATAATGCTATCTGGATTCCATTTTGCAGAAAAAGGCGGATTGGCAACAATGGCTTCAAATTGGGTTTCTAAATGTTTTGGAGACGGGTTTACTAACGTATCTTCATTATAAATATCGAACTTTTTGTAATGTACATTGTGCATTATCATGTTCATTCTACACAAGTTGTACGTAGTTGGGTTGCTTTCTTGTCCGTAAAAAGCGCCAACTTCTTTTACTTCTTTTGCCACACGCAATAGCAAAGAACCAGAGCCACAAGTTGGGTCGTAAACCGATTTTAAACGCTCTTTATTGGTGGTTACCAATTGTGCTAAAATTTTAGAAACTTGTTGTGGTGTGTAAAATTCGCCTGCCTTCTTCCCTGCTCCAGATGCAAATTGTCCAATTAAATATTCGTAAGCATCGCCTAACAAATCATTCTCATTATTTGCCAAATCAAAATCGATACTTTGTAAATGTGTTAATACTTTTACAATTAAATCGTTTTTATTTTCTTCGGTTTTACCTAGTTTAGAACTGGTTAGGTCTAAATCTTCAAAAAGATTGCCAAAATCTTCTTCAGATTCACTGCCCATAGTACTTTGTTCTATATTGGTGAGTACTTTTTGTAAATCTTCTAAAATAAATTTGTTTGCACCACCAGAATTTCCTCTTTTGGCGAGTTCATCAAACAATTCTGTAGGATGCAAAAAATAACCCAAAGCGTCTAAAGAAGAAAATTTAATTTCTTGTAAAAGCAATTCTTCAGATTCGTGACCTAAAACATCATCATAGCTTAAAAGATCTGGCTTTAAAATAATATTGGCATGTAAGCTCATTTTTTTACTTAGGTATTTGTAAAAAATAAAGCCTAAGATGTAATCTCTAAAATCGTCTGCATCCATATTACCACGTAAATCGTTGGCAATATTCCATAAAGTTTGGTGCAATTGTAGTTGGTTTTCTGACATTGAAATGTGTAATTTTTGTTATGAAATTGGTTTCATAAACAAGTGCAATTCTTTTTTTTTAAAATTAAGGAAAAAATTGAATTGTACAAAGGGAAATTAAGGCTGATTTTAAAAAAATAAAATCTATACTTTAATTGAGTTCTCTCTAATAATACATCCTAAAATCTAACAATTTACAAGCCTTATAAAACTTTTGATGCAATTCTTCTACAACCTCCAAAATGTTTTCATCTTCGTTAAAAAGATTAAAAAAAGCTTTGTCTAATTGCGTGCTTGCAATTCCGTGAAACGGATTGCCATAGCCAGAAACAGCCTTTGCGCCTGTAATGTCTAAAAAATATTGCGCTTCTTCTTCGTCTAAATCTAAAATTTTGGCATTAGAAAAATGTAAAATTTTACCTTGTAGCCTACCTTCAAACAATTCTGCTATTTCTTGTAAGCTATAATAGTAATCGTTTATGCACACATTATTGCCTTCGCCATTTATAATTAGGTAAATAATTTCGTAATCTTTAAAGTTATGATCGTCAGATAATAAAACCGTTAAACTATCTTCTAAACCTTCTATAGTGTCACAAGTTTTATGAATACTAGCAATACCAAATTGCGCCGTTAATTGCAATAAATCTTTTTGAGTTTCTGTAATTACATCAGTTTCAATATCATTTACAGCTTCTAAACAGTAAATAAAATAATCGGTTTCTTTTAGATGTTCTTGTGGTAGTTTTGGTCTTTCTTGTAACAAATTTGTTGCTTTATAGAATTACAATACTGCTAAATTAAAACAACTTTTTTATTTTTAGAATAGTTATGGTCTAGATATCGTATAAATTTTTCTGTAAATAATAGTTTTACTATAAGAAAAGCATGCTAAAAATTGTAAATGTGTTAAGAACAATTTAACAATGCAATTTTTATCTATTTGAAAATAGTATTTGATTTTTTCGTAAATTACTACTATGAAAAAACAGTATTTTACACCAGGTATTTTACAATACATTCCTTTTTTTTATGTGATTTGGTCCGATGATTTATTGTCATATTCAGAAATTTCTGTGGTTACCAAAGCTTTGGCAGCAGATAAAACACTAACAAAAGAAGATTTTGCGTATTTAAGCGCCTGTTTAGATAAAAAGAATCCACCAGCAAATGAAACCTTAAAAGATTGGAAAAACGCCATAGACAATTCCAATATCAAATTGGTGGAAAGTGAAACCTATCCCCTAGCCACTTTTAGTCAGAAAATGATTTGCCATCATTTTGAAGATTGTCCTTTTAATCCACATTTAAAGGATATAGAAATCAATTTAGGCATTCAGCCAAATCATTACAATCATTTATTTGAAATAGAGATTGACAAAGAAACTACAGCAGATTTTTACGATGCAAAAGCAATAGATGCTATTTTAAAAGGCAGTGAAGTTGCTGTTATAGATGGTTTTAGAGCAACAGTAAATCATCCGCTTTTTAAGTGGCAAATTAAACGAACTAAAGAAGATTTTAGAGCACATGTTTTAGAACAAGTAAAATATTTGGCTACCAAAGGTTATGGAGCCATGGCTTTTGAAGATGTTTATGGTGGTACAGAAAACATGAATGGCTATGCAGCTATTTTTGAAAACATGATGTATGTAGATGGCAGTTTAACCATAAAATTTGGTGTACAATTTGGACTTTTTGGTGGAAGTATTCAAAAATTAGGCACCAAAAAACACCACGATCAATATTTGTTAGAAACAGGAAAAGCGAATATTTTAGGCTGTTTTGCTATGACAGAAACGGGCCATGGCTCTAATGTTAGAGGTATTAAAACCACAGCAACGTATGATGCTGAAACAGATAGCATTGTAATACATACACCAGGTAAAAATGATAATAAAGAATATATTGGAAATGCTTTAGATTCTAAAATGGCATCTGTTTTTGCACAATTGATTGTGAATGGTAAAAACCATGGTGTACATGCAATTTTAGTAAATATTCGCGATGAAAAACACAATTTAATGCCAGGCGTAATTATTGAAGATAATGGCTATAAATTAGGGTTAAATGGTGTAGATAATGGTAAAATTTGGTTTTATCAGGTACGAGTGCCAAGAGAAAATTTATTAAATAAATATGGTGATATTACTAAAGATGGGCAGTATTTTTCTCAAATAGAAAATCCTAGCAAACGTTTTTTTACCATGTTAGGTACTTTGGTTGGTGGTAGAATTTGTGTTGCTAGAGCTGGCTTAGGTGGCGCAAAAAAGGCGTTAGCCATTGCTGTAAAACATGCTTTAAAAAGAAGACAGTTTAATGATAGCATTAAAATTCAAGAAGATTTATTGATGGATTATCCAAGTCATCAATTACGATTAACGCCAGCTGTTGCTACTTGTTTTGTGTATGATGTTACTTTAACACATGTAATGAAAGTATATAGTGACAAAAACACAACCGACAAACGAAAAATAGAAACTCAAGTTGCCGGTTTAAAATCTATAATTACTTGGTTTGCCAATGATACCATACAAGAATGTAGAGAAGCTTGTGGAGGAAAAGGCTATTTAATTGAAAATCAAATTGCAGATTTAAAAGGAGATGTAGACATTTTTACCACTTTTGAAGGCGACAATCACGTTTTGTTACAATTGGCTGCAAAAGGGGTTTTATCTGATTTTAAATCGGAATTTAACAGTGCTGGTTTTACAGCAGTATTAAAATTATTAGGCAATAGAATTGGCGATAAATTTAATACCATAAACCCAATTTATACCAACAATGTAGACAAAGCGCATTTGTACAATCCAAAATTTCATAAACACGCTCTTGATTATCGAACCAGAAGATTAACCTATACAGTTGCTATGCGTATTCGTGATTATGTAAAAAAAGGAATACCTGCGTATCAAGCATTTTTAAAAGTACAAACGCACTTGTTAGCTTTAGGAAAAGCCTATAGTATAGCACTGGCTTACCATAATTTTGTAGATTTTACGGCTACTATTGAAGATGAAAAAAACAAGCAACTTTTTGAAAAACTGGGAACTTTGTTCGCCTTAAATGAAATGAAAGAAGAGGCTTCTTGGTATTTAGAGCAAGGATATATTGGAGGTACAAAATCGAAAGCAATTCGTAAACGAGTAGAACGTCTTTCTACAGAATTAAGGCCACATATTGGGGTTTTGGTTGATGGATTTGGAATTCCTGAACATTGTTTGGAGGCTCCCATTGCGAATTAAACAATCCATTTAATTCCGTTTATTATTATCTGATAAAATTTGAGAATTGTAATTATTAATTTTTGTACATATATTTGTACAATATAAAATACAAAATTATGCAAATAGCAACTGTTTCTGACTTTAGGAAAGATATTAAAAGGTACTTGGACAGAGTAGCAAAGAATTTTGAGACTCTAATTATCAACAGAGGAAAAGATTCTGGAATTGTAGTGATGTCTTTAGAAGAATATAACTCTTTAATGGCTACCAATCATGAGCTTTCATCTCGAAAAAATGAACTAAGATTAGACGCTGCAATTGAAAAATTAAAAAGCGGAAAGACTTTAGACAAAGATCTAATCGAAAATTAAGATGAAGTATACATTCGTTGATGAATCTTGGGAAGATTATTTATATTGGCAAAAAATCGATAAGAAAAAACTAAAAAAGATCAATGAAATTCTTAAAGATATTGCTCGAAATCCTTTTGATGGAATTGGAAAACCAGAACCTTTAAAGCATAAATATGCTGGATTTTGGTCAAGAAGAATAGATAGCGAACATCGATTGATTTATCAATACAAAGAAGGAGAAATTTTAATTGCAAAATGTAGGTTCCATTACGATTAAAAAATAGTACTAAAAGTTAACTTATATGCTATAAATTTTAAGCTATTAATCAATAGCCCTGAAAAGAACCTAATTAATCGTTTACTTTTTTCAAAAGGTTTTTTTACTAATCCAAACCAAGCACTTACTCATTATTACTTTTACACTTAAAACAATTTAAATATTTTTGAATTAAAATCTAATTTTATGAAAAAAATAATTGTTTTTATACTCGCTTTACTTCTGTTTAGTTGTCAACAAAAAGAGAAAACACCATTAGATAAATATGCTTTTGCTGTGGGAACTTTAGGCGATTACATGGGACGTGAAAAACATGAAACTGAAAAAGATTTGGTAGAGAAATACCATCCATCAGAGAAAAAATTATATACAAAGATGGATGCTATGTTTCAAAATTTATATACAGATTTGAAACTAACTATTTTTGAAAATAACAAAACTGATTATATTAGATATGAACTTCGTTCCAAAAAACTAAAAGATACCTTAGACGCTTATTATACTTATAAATATTCTGGACGTGGAACAGCTAAAAAATACATTGATTTTGATGCTGTAAATATCGACTCGTTAATAAAGTCTAAGAATTTCATTCAAGAAAATTATGATAGCATTTTTGTTGGAAGCTTAAAATCAAACGTTTTTAAAACGAACAAACAAAAATTATCTTTTATCACTGGAGCTTATGTTAGATATGGTTCTCAATTAGATTCTCTGCATCAAATAAGTGTTGCAAATTCTACAAGTAAAGTTAAAACCTTAGAAATTTTGCTGAACGATATTGGCTGTACCAATGTTGTTTATGAAGTGAGACCAGCAATTCCTTATGGACATAAAGTTCTTTTTAAACCTACTTTAAAGTTAACAAGTTATTTTGAAAAATATGATTTTTTGAAGAAATAAGCAATATCCAACTAGATTTATTATCGTTATCTTGCTTAAAATTAAATCATAATCTTAACAATGCCTAAATCTTCTTACAACTCTTCTAGAAGAAATTTTACAAAATTAGCAGCTACCGCTTTTGTTGGTATGCCACTACTCTCTTTTCAAAATGGTTTTGATGATGATGTTACAGATGTTCCAAAAAAAATGGACATTCACTTATTTTCTAAACATTTACAATTTTTGGAGTATGATGAAATGGCTAAAGTTGCTGCAGAAATGGGTTTTAATGGTTTGGACTTAACCGTTCGTAAAAACGGACATGTATTACCTGAAAATGTAAAAACGGATTTACCAAAAGCAGTTAAAGCCATCAAAAAACAAGGTTTAACCACTAAAATGATGACTACCAATGTCTGGGATGTCAATGATTTGACAAATCAAAATGTATTAAAAACAGCAAGTAATTTAGGATTTACACATTATAGAACCAATTGGTTAAAATACCCAGAAAATAAATCGATAGAAGAAAGTCAGCTTTTATTTGGTAAACAAGCCAAAGTTTTAGAAATCTTAAATAAAAAGTTGGGTATTATTGGAGGCTATCAAAATCATACAGGCAAAAATGTAGGCGCCCCAATTTGGGATTTAATTCCCATTTTAGAAGCCACAAAAGGCGAGTTTATTGGCAGTCAGTATGATATTAGACATGCAGTTATAGAAGGAGGAGAAAGTTGGGAATTGGGTTTAAAAGTTATAAAGCCGTACATCAATTCCATTGTTATAAAAGATGTAAAATGGAGCAAAGTAAAAGGCAAATGGAAACCTGTTAGTGTACCAATGGGCAAAGGTATGGTAGATTTTAAACGTTATTTTAAGTTGCTTAAAAAGTACAACATTAACGTACCTGTTTCTTTGCATGTAGAACACGATTTAGGTGGTGCAGAAAAAGGACGCAAATCGATTACAATACCTAAAGAAGAAGTTCTAAAACGTATACAAAAGGATTTGAACTATTTACAAGAAGTTTGGAAAACTGTTTAATGTATTTTAAACTAAAATTGTTGTTCCAGAGCTTGTTTTGTTATTGTTTTCATCAAAATAAAAATCAATTCTACCTAAATTAACACCATAAGCACCAACTTGATTTACTAAGATGTTTTTATCATCTAAATTCTTCACCAATGTTGGTTTAGGTAAAAAAGTATGTGTGTGTCCACCAATAATTAAATCGATATTTTTTGTAATTTTTGCTAAATTTAAATCAGATATTTTATTAGGATTATTCTTGTAATAATACCCCAAATGCGATAGATAAATAATCAAATCACACTTTTCAATATTTTTTAACTTTGCTGTAATATCTTGTGTTACAGTTACAGGATCTAAATATTTGGTTTCTTTGTACATTTTTTTACCAACCAAACCTTCTAACTCTACTCCTAGTCCAAAGATTCCTATTTTAATGTCGTCTTTAACAATAATTTTATAAGGTTTAACATGTGTGTCTAAAACGGTATTTTTAAAATCGTAATTTGCAGCAACAAAGTCGAATTTTGCATTTGGCAATTGTTTATACAAACCTTCTATTGAGTTGTCAAAATCGTGATTTCCAATAGTGGCAACATCATATTTTAACATACTCATCAATTTAAATTCTAGTTCACCTCCAAAATAATTAAAATACGGTGTTCCTTGAAAAATATCGCCAGCATCTAACAACAACGTGTTTTTATTTTCGTGCCTAACTTGTTCTATTAAAGTAGCTCTTCTTGCCACTCCTCCTCTATTTGGGTTTCTATTATGCGTTGGTTTAAAGGGCTCTATATGACTATGTGTATCATTTGTATGTAAAATTGTAATGTGTTTTTTCGCAGTGGTTTCTAAGGTTGGTAAAACCAGACCATTTGCCATCGCTAAAGCGGATGCATTTCCTAATTGTTTTATAAATTTTCTTCTTTTCATAATTATTGAACAATTATACGATTATCAATTACAGCTTTCAATTCCACTTCCTTTTCAAAATAAGCGATAATAGCATCCCTTATTTTGTAATTCAATTTTGTTAGAGAAATTGGGTTTTTAAAGAAATTCATACGATCTCCACCCGTTTGTAAATAATCTGATGTTAAAACCCTATAATTCTTGTTTTTATCAAACTTTTTACCATTAATTAGTAAGTCAAAATCATCATTAATAATGGTTAATTGAATCTGTTTAGATAATGGATGTGCAGTTTTATTTTGAATAAGATAATTAACAAGTTCAATAATTTTTTCTCTAGATAATTCAACTACCACAAACTCGTTTTCAAAAGGCATCAATTTAAAGGCACTTTCTTTGGTAACATTTCCTGCAGAAATTGGCGCACGCAAACCACCACTGTTAAACATTGCAAAATCTATGTTTTGTTTGGTTTTTTGTTGATAAATGGGATTTGCCATCTCATAGGATAAATCTGCTATTAGATTTCCTAAAGTACTTTGCATGCCAATCGCTTTTTTGGTTATATCTACAGCTGTTTTTGTCAAAACACGATTCATTTCACTCACCATCTTTTCTTTGTAAGGCGCTATCATACTATCTATTTTAGCATCAGCAACTAAAGTGCTATCAATAGCGATATTTTTAGCTGTAATTTTAGTAAGATTTTTAGGCGAAGTTGTTGCTGTATTGCAAGAAATAGCTAAAAGTAAAAAACAAATAAAAGAGATGTATTTCATTGGTTATGGTTGAATTTTTAAAATAATATATTTTTAATTAATGCTCCAAATAATGCGTGTTTGAGAGCAGTTACATCCTAAATTTTCAAATAGAACAAGTTCTCGACTGCGCTCAACCTGACAGTTTAAATTAATTTAGATCAAGTTCTAAGGCACTAAAAAACTGCCTTCAAAACCACTTTCTGTTTTATCAAATGCAACTCTAATATGGTTTGGGCGTTTCAATTGCAAATATTCAATATGTGTTGGTATAATTTTTATAATGCAAAAATTAGGTTCATTATCACTATAATTTACAGCATCTGGATTCCTAATTTTAGAGCCAGGAGCCAGATCTGTGGTATAATCTTTCTTGGCATTTTCTCCAACCGTGTTCCAATATGGTTTTAATTCCTCTTTATCTGTAATTACAATTGCTTTACCATCTAAACGAATTTGTAATAACTTTTTAGGGTGATAAAACAAGGCGCTTACATTACTATTTTCTTTAATATGCGCTACTTTTTCAGACCTTGTATCTGTGTAAATAATCGTAGTAAAATCTGGTAATACTTTTCTTAAAACAACAGTTCTTAATCTTAAATTATTCTTTTGAAGTGTTCCAAAAGTAAAATAACGAAATGGATGTTTTCTTTTACTAAATCCATTGATCAATTCGTGCTTTAAATTTTCTAAAATTTCTGGAATCATATTTTTTAAATGCTACTTTTTTTTTAAATTTTGAATTTAGACTTCTTTTCTCAATACCTCTAAAGGCGGACTTTTTATTACCGATTTTAAATTAATCAACCCAATAAAAACTACTAAAAGGGTAATTATTGGTAGAAAAACAACAAACGGAATTGCAGACGGAACAAAAGGTTCTTTAAAAACTAATGTTGCCAATAATTGACTAGAAATTAGAGAAAGTAAAATACCCGTTAAACTACCTAAAACACCCAAATAAATATATTCTAAAGCCGTAATTTTTAAAATTTGCTTACTTTTTGCGCCTAAAGTTCTTAATAGTACACTTTCTTTTACACGTTGATATTTGCTATTTCCTACAGAGCCAATCAACACAATAAAACCAGTAAGAATACTAAAAAACGCCATAAAATTAACAATCCAACTTACTTTGCTTAAAATATCTTCTACAATGGTAAATACCTGTCTTAAATCTAAAATAGTAACATTGGGAAATTTTTGTACCAAATCTCTTTGCAAGTCTGCCGCACTTTCTGCTGATGGTGCAAAAGTAGAAATCACATTAAATTGCGGTGCATTTTCTAAAACTCCTTCAGGAAATAACACCATAAAATTCACTTGCATACTACTCCAATCTACTTTTCTAATACTGCCAACAAAAGTTTCTAATACCAAACCTTGTATGTTAAAAGTTAAAGCGTCTCCTATTTTTAAATTGGCATCTGTTGCCAAATTATCAGAAATAGAAACGTAGACAGGTTTGTCATCTTCTTTTTTTCCTAGATAATTTCCTGCTATCACTTCTTCTGTTTCGCTTAATTCAGCTCTATACGTAACTCTAAATTCTCTATTCAGCATCCATTTTCGCATGCTAATTGTAGTATCTTTTCTAATTTCGTTGGCTGTTTTTCCTTGCATTGCTGCAATTCGCATTGTAATAATGGGTATATTATCAATAACCTCTAAATTTCTATTTTCAAAATTAGCAACTAAGTCTTTTGCTTGGTTTTTTTGTACATCTAACAAAATAATATTTGCTTCTGTTTTTTTACTGTTGATGTTCGTTTTTGCTAATAAAATATCCTTCGTAAAATACAAGGTACTTATTAGAAAAGTACCAAAACCAATGGCTAAAACCAATACTAAAGTCTGGTTGTTTGGTCTAAATAGATTCAATAAACTTTGTCTGCTTGCAAATCCCCACGAAGTGGGAAAATACTTTTTAACCAATTGTATAAAAAGCATGGATACTCCAGTAATTATGGCAAATATGATGCAAATGGCCAGCGTAAAGAAAAATCCATTTTTAGCGTCTTTTAGCATCCAAAAAGAAAACAAAAAGATGAATCCTAAAATGGCTAAAAATACTATTATTCGTGCTTTTTTTGGTTTTTGATGGTTTTCTTCTTGTCCTCTTAAAACTTCTAAAGGAGAAACATACCATGTACCTAATAGAGGTAATAAGGCAAATAAAACGGACATTAAAATCCCTAATATAATTCCCATTACAATAGGCTGATATGAGATACTTATTTCTACAGAAAAAGGTAAAAACTCTTGTAAAATATAAGGAAAAGCATATTGTAAGCCTGTACCAATTAATGCACCAATTAATCCGCCAATAAAGCCAACACAAATAATTTGCAATAAGTATATGATAAAGGTCTGTTTTCTAGAAGCGCCTAAACATTTTAAAATAGCAACATTTTTTAGTTTTTCTTTAATGTAAATATGTACAGCACTTGCAATACCAATACAACCTAATAATAAGGCAATAAAAGCAACTAAATTTAAAAAACGCCCCACATTATCATACCTTTTGCCTAATCTTTGGCTTGTACTTGTATGCGTATCTAAATCTGCATTTTCTGCATCTAAAATAGTATCTATTTTTTTATTTAACAACTCCAAATCCATTTCTGGAGCCTTAAAGAAATATTGGTATTCTTTTCTACTTCCTAATTGTAATAAATCGGTTTTTTCTAAATAAGAAAAAGGAATTAAAACTGTTGGTGCAATAGAAGAAGAAATTGCTGTGCTGCCAGGAATTGCTTTTAACGCACCAATAATAGGAAAAGTTACCTTACCTAATTTTATAGAATCACCAGGGTTTAAATTGTATTGCAACAACAAAGTGGCATCCACCAAGGCACCTCCTAGTTTTTGATAGTTTTCTCCTGCACTTTTAGGAACTGAAGTTAACTTTCCATAAAACGGAAAATTACCTTCCATAGCTCTAACTTTTACCAATTTTGTACTTTCTCTTTTTGGAAAAAGTGCCATAGAAACAAAATTTACTTCAGAAGCATCTGCACCCAAAGAGTCTATTATTTTTAAAACTTTTTTTGAAGGTGTTTTACGAGCATCAATAGTAAAATCTGCGCCCATTAAAGACTTAGATTGTTTTTTTATGTTCTGTTTTAAATTATTGCTAAACAATTGAATGGAAACTACAGCAGCAATGCCCAAAACAATAGATGCCATAAATAATAACAATCGAGATAGACTTGCTTTGCCATCTCTCCAAGCCATTTTTAAAAGCCAATTAAAAGGTGTTTTTGATGTATTTTTATGCATGAATTTCAGCAGTTTTTTCGTTTGCAATAATTTTACCACCTTTTAAACGTAAAATTTGTTGGGTTCTATTGGCCAATTCTAAATCGTGCGTTATAATTACCAAAGTTGTGCCTGCTTCTTTGTTTAATTCAAACAATAACTGAATTACTTTTTCACCAGTTTCTTCATCTAAATTTCCTGTAGGTTCATCTGCAAATAAAATAGACGGTTTGTTAGCAAATGCTCTTGCCAATGCCACTCTTTGTTGTTCTCCACCAGATAATTGAGTTGGATAATGCTGTAATCTATCTGCTAAACCAACTTTGGTTAACAGTTCAATTCCGGTTTTAGCCGCATTTTTAACTCCTTGTAATTCTAAAGGCACAATTACATTTTCTAAAGCTGTTAACGTGGGTAATAATTGAAAATTCTGAAAGATAAAACCAACTTCTTTATTACGTAAAGCAGCTCTTTCATCTTCATTTAAGTTTTCTAAATTGGTGCCACACAATTCAATTTTACCTGTGGTTGGGTAGTCTAAACCAGCACACAAACCTAACAAAGTAGTTTTTCCACTTCCAGAAGGACCAACTATAGAAAAAACACTTCCTTTTTCTACTTCAAAAGAAATATTGTTAAGAACTGTTAATTGTTTAGAACCACTGCTATAAGTCTTCTCTAACTGCTGAATCTTTAATATCTTTGACATTGATCTCTTAATTTTGAAGTAAAAATGAACACATCGAAAAATAATCAATTGAAAATGAAACAAGGCTTTTTAAAACGAGTTATTTTCTTAAAATTCTGTTATTTTTCTTTGTTGATAGTATTTGTTTCTTGTAAAAATAAAACTGATAAGCCAACGAACTTATCATTTGATTCAAAGCAATCAACTAAAGTTGTAAAATCCCAAAAAACGACTTCAAAAAAAATTATTTTCTTTGGAGATAGTTTAACGGCTGGCTATGGTTTAGACGATATAAACGATGCTTTTCCTGGCTTAATTCAGCAAAAAATAGACAGTTTACAATTAAAATATACCGTTGTTAATTCTGGCGTAAGTGGTGAAACCACTGCTGGAGGTAAAAACAGAATAGATTGGGTTTTAAGCACAAAACCAGACATTTTTATATTAGAATTGGGTGCAAATGATGGTTTACGTGGTTTGCCTTTAAAAGAAACCGAAAAGAATTTACAAACCATTATCAGTCGTGTAAAAAAGAAATATCCTGATACAAAAATTGTACTGGCAGGAATGCAAATTCCGCCAAATATGGGTCCAGAATATGCTACAGCTTTCAAAAACATTTTTCCAAATCTTGCAGCAAAAAACAAATTGGCTTTAGTTCCTTTTTTACTAGAAAATGTAGGTGGAATTTCAGCTTTAAATCAAACTGATGGCATACACCCAACAGCAGAAGGTCATAGCATTTTAGCAGAAAATGTTTGGATAATTTTAAAAGAAATTTTGTAATATGGAAAACACCAAAAACGGAGTGTTAAATGTGTTGGATACACCATTAGAACTTTGCTCCTGTAAGCCAAAAACTGGCTTTTTTAGAGATGGTTTTTGCAATACTAATATGCAAGATTCTGGTACACATGTGGTCTGTGCAGTTGTTACCGAAGAATTTTTAAAATATTCTTTATCTAAAGGAAACGATTTAATTACGCCTATACCCTTTTATAATTTTCCGGGTTTAAAACCAGGAGACAAATGGTGCTTATGCGTTTCTAGATGGAAAGAAGCAGAAAAAGCGAGAGTTGCTCCTTTAGTAGATTTAAAAGCGACTCATAAAGTGGCCTTAAAATATGTTTCTTTAGAATTGCTTAAAAAATATGCTTTTGTGATTGTATAATATTTGATGTGTTGGATTTTGCATAACGTTAGTAAGAATTTATTGCATTTGAAGTGTACAAGACTTTTATTAAGTAAGTTTTAAATGAAAATAAATTTTAAACGAAGGCGGTTAAAGTTATTGCTTATTTCCTAATATTTTCAGAAGTTTTTTCGGGTCTTGTCGATTATCCCAAAAAGCACTTATAATAATTTCTTCATCATATACTTTGTAGTAAATGCTAAAATTTCCTAAATAAGCAACTCTTACATTTTTGAAATCAGTTTCCTAATAAATATAAGGGCTTTCTGCAATTTTTTTAGTTCTCTCTGAAGTTAATTTTATAAGTTTTTTTGAATATGTGGTTGATTTGTTTTTCTTAACCCAATATTCTAAAATTCCGACGAATTGTATATCAGCAATTCTTGTCCAAATTACATTGCGTTTAGCCATTCCAGATTTCTTTTATTCATCGCTTCTTGAGAAATCAACGTTCCGTCTTTTATATCCTTTTCGCTCATTTCTAACATTAACTTCTGCTCATTAGTTAATTCCACAATTTCTGATTCAGATTTGCTAGATGAAATTAATTTATCAAGTGCTTCTAAAAATTCTTTATTATTAATTGAAAGAATTTTGTCAATTAATCCGGTTCTTATTTTGTCAACTGTTGCCATTTTGCTATGCTTTTGTATTCTAAATATGCGAAATTCTATCGGTTTTTACTAATGTTGCACAACTAGATATAAAATAACACACATTTAAAGTCGTTCTATATTTGTTGTTACTAAATAGAATGAAATTAGCGTTAAATAACAAAGGTGATTTAAATTTTAAAATAATTCTAATAAGCTTATTGTTTTTAGAATTACTAAGCTGCTATTTTGCCTATTTTACATTGGGTGAAGTAAAGCAATTTCTATTTATTTTAATTTTATTTCTAAATGTTATTCCGTTTTTATTCTATTATTTACGCAAAAAAGTAACCTCTTTATTTTTTGCATTCATTATTGGGTTAGTCATTATCCCTTATCAATCTTTTTTAGTTTTTAAATGGTTTACATTAAAAAACGAATCTGCAACACTTATAGCTTATATTGATAATTACAAAAGTAAGAATGGTGAATTTCCTGAAAGTATTGCTGATTATTCTTTTGAAAATCAAAAATTGACTAGAAATTTTTCTTATCATCTACAATCTAATGACTACAGACTTTACTATTATATAGGAACAAAAGGAACAACTCATTTTTATTCTAGTAAAATTAACAAATGGGAATATTACCCAGATTAGAAAATAAATATTCAATTTTTTACTTCAGTTTTCTTCAATAAAGTATCTTCGCGCGCATTATGTGGATGTATTTAGGTTTATTAGCGGCATTGTTTTTAGGTTTGCACAATTTGTGCAAAAAACATGCGGTACAAGGCAATGAAGTTTTTCCTGTTTTATTAGGAACAATTTTAGCGGGTTTTATGGTTTTTGTTCCTTTTTTTATTGGATCTATTTATTATCCTGATGCTACTAAAGAACTTGGTTTTTTTATTGATACCATTCCTTTAAAAACCCATGGTTTTATTTTTATAAAATCGATGATTATGGCGAGTTCTTGGGTTTTAGCTTATCAGGCTTTAAAACATTTACCCATAACAATTGTTGCGCCTATACGTTCTGCAGGACCCTTTTTCACCTTTATTGGGGCGATAATTATCTATAAAGAATCGCCTAACTTTTTACAATGGATTGGTTTCTTTGTAATTATACTCTCTGTTTTATTGTATTCTAAAATTGGAAAAAAAGAAGGGATTATTTTTAAACGCAATAAATGGATTTTCGCCATAATTGGAGCAACTTTTTTAGGTGCTTTAAGTGGTTTGTATGATAAGTTTTTGGTGCAAAGTTTGTTTTTGAATCCGCAAACCTTGCAATTTTGGTTCTGTTTTTATACCATATTAATTTTACTGGTTATATTAAGTATTACTTGGTTTCCTTATCAAGAAAAAAGAAAGGCTTTTACGTTTAGATGGACTATTATTGGTGTTGGTATTTTATTACAAACCGCAGATTACTTCTATTTTAAAGCGCTACAAGATCCTGAGGCTTTAATTATGTTACTTTCTGCTATTAAAAGAAGTCAGTTAATTATTGCTGTGGTTGTTGGTGGCTTACTTTTTAAAGAACAAAATAAACGTAAAAAATTAGTCCCTCTTTTTGGTATTCTGTTGGGTGTTTTCTTGATTTTGTATGCTTAGGAAGTTTGGATAGTTGTAAAGTTGTAAAGTTGAAAAGTTTATAAAGTTTATAAAGTTGGAAAGTTTTTAAGTTGGAAGGTTTTAAAGTTAAAATTTGTTCTTTGGTTTGTAAAGATTTTTAAAAACTATTTTATGAATTATTTTTACTTTAGTAAGTAAACAGGAGTTACTTTACAATAAAGCATTAAGCATCAAACAAGTTTAGCCGTGATTGAAACCCTTCGACTCCGCTCAGGACAGGCTAATGTTTGAGCTCTCCCGCTTTCTCGCGGGAAGCGAGTGTTGAAAGCGCGAATGGCTTCAAATAAAAATTATTGAAATATTACCAATCTATTGGAAAATAGTCTTTTAAGAATTTACCACACCAATGTTTGCCTGTATTTATGCCATCAATTAAGGGATCCATAACTCTTGCAGCGCCATCTACAATGTCTAAAGGTGGTTGAAAATCGTGCGTTTCTGCTTTCTTTTTTGCCAATTCTGCAGGATCTTCATCTGTAACCCAACCTGTGTCTACTGCATTCATGTAAATACCAGATTTTGCAAAGGTACTTGCAGATGTGTGCGTTAACATGTTTAATGCGGCTTTTGCCATATTTGTGTGTGGATGCCTGTCTTCTTTCTTAAAACGATGAAACTTGCCTTCCATTGCAGTTACATTGATAATGTGTTTTTTGCCCGTGTTTTCTTTCATCATTAAATTAGACAAACGATTGCATAAAACAAAAGGTGCTACTGCATTTACCAACTGTACTTCTACCATTTCTGTGGTTTCAATTTGGCCTAATTTTAAACGCCAACTGTTGGTTTTTCTTAAATCTACTTGTTGTAAATCTGCATCTAACTCGCCTTCTGGAAAAACTTCTGCAGTTTGCAAAGAATTATCAAAACTATACGGAATTTGAGATAATTCTGCTGAATTTCTTAAACCAATACCTGGTTCTGGACCATGCCAAGTTACAGGTAAAACATTGTTTTTACTCGTTTTTGCTGTGGAAACGCTTAAATTTTGCAATTCGTCTAAACAACTTTTATGCGCTTTTAATAAGGTTTGTGCTTTTTTAGGCAGTTGCTCTAAAGGTTTCTTTTCATTTTCCATTAAATGGAAGTAAAATCCAGAAGGTCTTCTAACCGTTTGTGCTGCATTATTTATAAGAATATCTAGTCTTTTGTATTGTTGTTCTATATAATTACAAAAAATTTCTACACTTGGTATGTGTCTTAAATCTAAACCATGAATGTGCAAACGATGGCTCCAGTCTTTATAATCTTCTTCTTTAGAAAAACGAATGGCAGAATCTGCAGGAAAACGTGTGGTTGCAATAACAGTGGCACCTGCGCGCAAACACATTAAGGTAATATGATACCCGATTTTTAAACGTGAACCTGTAATTACTGCGACTTGGTCTGTTAAATCTGCGGTTTGAAAACGTTTTGCATAATTTAAATCGCCACATGCTGAGCACATTGTATCATAAAAATGATGCAATTTGGTAAATGGTGTTTTACAAACGTAACAGTTTCTTGCCGATTTTAATTCTGGTGTGTCTTCTGGTATTGCTGCAGCACTCAATAATTTTGGAGCTACAAATAAAGCTGCTTCTCTTGCAGAACGAATTCCTGTTGATTTTCTAGCGTGTTTATCGCTTTCTATTTGCTTGCGTTTTGCCGCTTTTTTTGCATCTTTTCTTCTGCGCTGAAACTCGTCTCTATTTGGGCGAGAAAGTTCTCCTGCAACCTTAAATAAAGCAACTCTTTGTTCTTCTGGTAATTCAAATAACTGATTTGTATCATCTAAATACTTTTGAAGTGTGTTGATACAAATTTCTATTTCTTTATTATGTTTTTTATCGCTCATTGATGATAAAATTACTTCTTTTTCTTCTTTTTTGAAACTTCTGTTGTACTACTAGCTGTTTTTACATTTGCTAAATAATTCGCCAATATTTTATCTACCAATTCATCTTTTGTTAAATGATGAAATATGGTTTTTATTTGCGCTTTAAAATCCTCTGAAACTTGTTTGTTAGGTTTTGTTTTAAAAATTTTATTCGCCCAAATTAAACCATTATTTTCCTCTATAGACTTTGCGTCTGCTTTTTTAAATCGTTCAAAACGGATGTCTAATTCATATTCAAAATCGGCAATATCTTGTACTTCTTCTTCCTGAATAATGGTTAGTGAAAGTCCGCTTGCTCCTGCTCTAGCTGTTCTTCCACTTCTGTGCACATACGCATCATACGTGTCTGGTAAATGATAATTTACAACATAAGAAAGGTCTTTAACATCAATACCTCTTGCAGCCAAATCTGTTGCCACTAAAATATCTAAATGGCCATCTCTAAACTGATTCATAATTCGATCTCGAATGCCTTGAGTTAAGCTTCCATGAATTGCACCCGATGAAAATTTATTTATAGCCAGTTTTTTAGCCAATTTATTAACTGCTGCTTTTGTTTTACAGAAAATAATACCACGTTTACCAGCATTAGAATTTAAGAAATGTAATAAAACTTCTAATTTTTCTATGGGTTCTACAACCACATATTTGTGGTCAATTCCTTCATGCCCTAAAGATTCCATATTTACTTTTATTTGAAGTATTTCTTTAGACATGTAATTGTTTACCAATTGTTTAATTCCACCAGATAAGGTTGCTGTAAACAGTAATGTTCTTCTTTTTTTAGGAATTTCTTTAATAATTAAATCTAAACCTTCTTTTAGAGCACTTACCATTTCATCTGCTTCATCTAAAATGAAATAAGCAATATTTTTAAGGTTTACAGCTTCTCTTTTTACTAAATCTGCTAATCTACCAGGAGTTGCAACAATAATGTGTGTGTCTTGTTTTAAGCGTTCTATTTGAGGTTTAATGGGAATTCCGCCACAAATTGAGGCAATAGAAATAGCAGGAATATATTTTGCAAACGCTTCTAAATTACTAGCAATTTGCTGACCTAACTCTCTTGTTGGCGCTAAAATTACAGCTTGAACTTCTTTGTTTTTCGTATCAATTAATTGCAATAAAGGCAAACCAAAAGCTGCAGTTTTACCTGTTCCTGTTTTTGCCAAACCCACAACATCTGCTGTTTTGTTTAATAAAACTGGAATTACTTTTTCTTGAACCTCTGTGGGTTTAGAGATATTTAAATCGGCTAAACCTTTTTGAAGTTCTTCTTGAATTCCTAAATCTGAAAACTGCTTTGACATATTGTATTTTTTTGAAAATAATTGAATTTTAAACTTTATAAATTCTAACTTTTTTCTTTTTTAAACGTGAGTTATTAAGTTGGTCTACTAATTTATTGCTTAAGGTTGCAGGCACTGCTACAAAAGCACAATCTTGTTTCAGTTCTATTATACCTAATTCGTTTTTACCTAATTTACCTTGTTTTATAAACAAACCAGCAATATCTCCTTTAGAAATTTTATCTTTTCTACCACCAGAAATGAATAAAGTTTCCCAAAAAACAGCTTCTCTTTCTGCTTGTTTAGAAATGTTTTGTATGCTTTCTTCTTTTATGAATTCTGGCAAACGTTCGTCTTTCCATTTTAAAATAAACGCAGTTCCTTCTGCAGCAACTCTTGCTGTTCGTCCGTTTCTGTGTGTAAATTCTTCTACGGCTTGTGGCAATTCATAGTGAATTATAAAATCCATTTGAGGCACATCTATACCTCTTGCAGCTAAATCTGTAGCAACCAAAAGTTGGTTGGTACCGTTTCTGAATTTTATTAAAGAACGTTCTCTGTCTTTTTGTTCCATTCCTCCACTAAAACACCCATGTTTTATATCTTTTGTTTCCAAAAAGTTGCTTAACGTATTAATTGTATCTTTTAAATTACAGAAGATAATTCCTTGTTTATTGCCTATAAAATTTAATAAATGTAATAAGGTGTTTTGCTTATTTTTTGCAGGAGAAACAACTGTTTTAATTTGTAATTTAGAAGTAGTTGCTTTTAAATAATTAACAATGTTTGGTTTTTGTAATGCTACAAAATCAGGAATCTCAACTCCTTGTGTTGCAGAAGTTAAGATTCGTTTATTTAAAGTAGTTAATTCATTTATTATGCCACGCATTTCATACTCAAAACCAACCTCTAAAGACTTATCAAATTCATCTAAAACTAAGGTTTTAATGTATTCTTTAGAAAAACGTTCGTTTGCAAAATGGTCTGATATTCTTCCTGGAGTTCCAATTAAAATGGCTGGCAAATGTTTCAATTCTATTTTGTCTTTAGACATAGGCCTACCACCATAAACAGCATTTACTTTAAAACCAGAACCCATAGAACGTATTACTTGCTCTATTTGTATTGCCAATTCGCGAGAAGGAACTAATATTAAAGCCTGAATTTCTTCTAAATTCGGATCTAAAAACTCTAATAATGGTAAGGCAAAGGCCAAAGTTTTTCCTGTTCCTGTTGGCGATAATAATATTACATTATCATTTTTACGTATGGTAGCAACTGCTTCTTCTTGCATTCTATTCAACTGCGTAATACCCAGTTTTTGCAAGATTTCTTGTTGATTTTTAATTTGATTAGCCATTGCTGTATAATTTTAAAAAGTGCACAAATATAGGCAGACTTGTTGGGTTAAAGAATTATTACAAGCATTTGTAATTTTTTTTCTAAAAAGCATAAAAAAATACCACTGTTATCCAACAGTGGTATTTATGATTTTTTTTAAAAGTTAAACTTATCGTTTCATTATTTTTTTAAGACTGATAACATTTTCGCCATATATTTTTACAATATAAATGCCATTAGAAATATCTTTTAAAGAAATATCAATAAAAGAATTCGTTGTTTCATATACTCTTTTACCAAGTGTGGAATAAATTTCAACCTTTTGAATTGTACTTGTTTTAGAACTTATAGAAATTTTGTCTTTTGTAGGGTTTGGAAACAACTGAATAGATGAATCAAAGATCTCATTCACAGTTTTTAAAGTACAATTTTCTCCAACAGTATATGTAAAGTATTTTGTAACGGCTAAACCACCAGCAAAAGCCAATTTACAAGCATAACTTATAGTTTGTCCGTCTGTAAAACCACTTACAGTTTTAGAAAATTTATTTCCAGAAATTTTGTCCATTTGTACCTCATTAAAAGGACTTTGTTTCCATAGAAACGCAATAACATCTGTTTTATCAGTATCTAACAACTCAAAAGTAAAAGTTACTGCTGTTCCATCTGTTTTAAAATCATAGGTATAACCCAAACTAAAAGCACCTTGTTGTGCATCTGAACTATTTCCAGCACATTCTGTACTTAAATCTGCTTTTGTTGTAACCTCAATTTCTATTGAATTGTTAACTGCTTTATTTCCTGTTAAATCAGCGGCATCAATTTGAAAATTATAAGTAGTTTCTGCAGTTAAATTTGCAATTATTAAAGATTTTTGAGTTCCTGAGTTTCCTGTAATACTTGTTTTGTTAGCATTATAATTGGCTTCATAAACAACTGTACCAGAATTGTCATTAGCTTGTACTAATAATTCTACAGAATTAGAGGTAACATTCCCTAAAGTTGCTGTAAAATTTGTTGGTGCTTCTGTATCTCCAGAATTTTCTCCACAGTTTTCTCCAACAACATAGCTTATGTATTTGGTAACAGACAATCCACCAGCAAAAGCAAATTTACATGCATACGTTATGGTTTCTCCTTTTGTAAAACCATTAATTTTTTTGGTGAATTTTAAACCAGTAGTATTTTCCATTTGTGTTTCTGCAAAAGGAGTTTGTTGCCATAAAAAAGCAATAACACCTTGTTTATCGGTATCTAACAATTCAAAAGAAATGGTTACTGTATTACCAACAGTTTCAAAATTAGCCTTATAACCTTTAGAAAATGCTCCTTGCTGTGCAGCATTTGAAGATTCTGAACAAGACACTACTTCCTCAACATCTAAAATTATAACTTCTGATGTAGTTTTAGCATTTTTATTATCTGTTGCAACTGCAGTAATTGCATGACTTCCAATACTAGCATTTTCCCAATCTAAGCGATAAGGTTCTGTTGCATCCTCTCCTATTTTTGTAGTTCCATCATAAAATTCTACTAAAGTAATGTTACCATCTAAATCGCTTGCAGTTGCTGTTATTTTAATTGTTTTATTTTCTTCAAACGTGCTATTATTACTTGGAGAAGTAATGGCAACTGTAGGGTTTGTATTTCCCGTTTTGGAAACAATTACTAGAACTTCATCAAAATCAGTGTAATTGCCATCATTTACTGTTAATTTAAACTTGTAGACACCTTCTTCTAAATTTGATATAATAGGAGATGTTTCTGTAAAACCGTTAAAAATTACAGTTGTTGGTCCATAAATTTGTTCCCATAAATAGGTAATATTTTTATTTTCTGGATGCTTGCTTAATGAACCATCTAAATTTGCATTAGTAGCTGGCGAAATTACAGTTACATTTTCTCCAGCATTTGCTGTAGGAAGAGTAAAATCAAATGGTTCTTTATAAGTAAACGTCATTTTACCAAGATTGAATTCGCCATCACTAAAAAATAATCTTAATACATTTTCTCCTTTGGTAAGCGCAATATCAGAAACAGTTTTTGAACTCCAAGAATCCCATCCTCCAGTGCTAGAAACCTTAAAATCTGTGCTTATTTTTTTACCTTCAACTTCAAAAAAGAAAGGGCCACCACCATTATCGTTTCCAGAAGCATACCTAAAATTCAAATTATATAAGCCTGCAGTTGCAACATTTACAGAATATTCTAGCCATTCTCCAGAAGAAATCCAACCCACAGTTTCTCCTTCTCCATTAATTGATGCAACATCTACGTTTTCACTTGTTCTAAAGTTCCCATTGTTACCAACAGAAGTATCTACATAAGCAATATTTTGTCCTAAACCACCTTCAAATTTATCATATTCACCAGATTCTATAGTTCCTGGAATTGCAAATGGAGTTCCAGAAAACGGAACTTGTTCTCCAACTTGGATGCTGACGATATTAGTGACATTAAACTTATCTCCTTCATAAATTTTAGCATACATTCCATGAATTCCTAATGAAAGATTTTCTGCTTTAATTGAATAAGGAGCAGTTGTGTCTTCTCCTAAAAAAGTTTCTCCATCAAAAAATGCTACTTTCGTAATTCCTGTGCCTGAAACTGTTGCAGATAAATTGATACTACCGTTGGGAAATGCTTGTTTAAAATCGGATGAAAGCGTTCCTGTTGAATTAACATCTAAACTTGTAGCCATTTTATTTGCAGGAACATTTAAATTGTAACCATCTGAGAATGTAACCGTAATTGCTGTATTTGAATAATTATGTGCGACATATATTTTTTCTGAATCCTTAGTAAAAACAGTTGCAATAGGATAATTAGCCGTAATTGTAGCATCTACAATACCCAAAGCATTTATGCTGTGTAACCAATGATAGGTTTGAGCGTCTGAAATGCCAAATTTTAAATTCCTATTTGGATTAGAATTATACAAATCTATTGCCGCTTGTGAATCTATTAGAGATAAATATTTCCAATAGGTATCATGCCATAAATTTGGATTTTCTTCATTACTTAGAATTCCTGTATTTACAGAAATTTCATTCCACAATTCTTTTGCATAGTTTTGATTGTGTCCTAAATATAAAGAACCTCCATGAATAGGATACATTTCTATACCATAAGAAGCAGCAATATCAGCCGTCCAAAAAGTACCATTATCATAAGAATTTCCCCATACTCTAGAAACCAAACTAAATTGTTGTTCTGGTCTAAAATTACGTTTATGTACATCAAACCAATATTCTTCTACAGCAGTTTGTTCTGTGGTATAAATATAAATTCCTAAATCTCTTATGGTTTTATTCTCTGTAATTGTGCCCCAATGAATTAAAGATGAAGCAAATTGCATACTTTCTGATGTAGATTCTTGATCGTTTCCTTGAGGAAAAGTCGCAAAACCATTTGCCCAACTATGACCCGCATAAGGACTAAAATTTCTAAGAAAAGGATATTGAGTATCATCTCTATTTGGTGAAGCTGCATCTCTTACTAAAATATCAATCATTTCTGCCCAATTATTTGACCAACCCGGTTCAAATTGCTCCATAAATGCAGCAGCATGTATAAAATAACCCCAATGAAAATGATGGTCGTTAATATTAGTGTCTTGCCCATGACCAGAAGGATACCCTAACATTGTAGACCATGTGCTATTGTAATAAAATAAAAAAGCTTTTTCTCCCGTTTGATAGGTTAACCAGTCTTCTAAACGTTCTTTTACAGTGGCAATCATTTTATCTCTAGCTACAAAATTTCCTGTTTGATCTGCAATTCTTGCTGTTTGAATTAAACGATTCATAACCTGACCTTCATTGTAAGAATCTGTCCAAGTAGCCAAACCATCATTTTCTATTTGAGCAATTTTACTTTCCAATTCAGACGGACTAAAACCATTACTGTAATTTGCTAAATAAGGCAATGTTGGTAAAATTCCTTTAAAAGTATTTTCTACCACAAAACTATTGCCGTTTAATGTTTTTAAATCTCCTCTTAACGTTTTGTAAATTGCTTCTTCTGGTTTAAGCGATGTTGTAGCCAAGTTACTCCATTGATGAGGCAACAAACCTAAGAGCACATTTGTTTCTGTGCCTTCCTTTACTGAAGTTTCTACTGTAAAAGTTGTAGTAACTATTGAATTATTTTCATTGTACAACCAAGATGTTGTTGTGTTTTTTGGAAAAACGTATGCATATTTTTTATACGCTTGTGCAGTAGTATTTACATTATTATTATCTAAAGGCAGCATTGCCATAGACCAATATTCTTTGCCATTTAAATTAGAAGTATACAAGTTTCCGTTTTGCAACCAAGTACTCCCTGTGGGTGCATAAAAAACAAAATCTGCATCACTAGAAGCATTTTCTACAATTAGTATTTCGTTATTAATAGTTACATTTCCAGCGTTTATTTTTATTTCGACAATATCATTTGCATCTTTTTCAAAATACAAAAATGGCAGTCCAATACCAGCTGTAGTCTCTAAATTATTATCAGCATCTTGCCAATTCATAGTAACTGTCCAATCTGAATAATCTGAAACTGTTGTTTTATTTGTGTTTAAACCCGTTAAACCAACTTCTATTGGAGCAGAATCTCCAATAACACCCCAGGGAATATAAGTAACTATTAAACCTGTGTTGGTTGTTTTTAAGGTCATTGGATAATTAAATAAATTATCTGCATGATTTTCTTTTATCAATTTAGACCACCAATCATTTGTTGGCACAGGCTTACCTAGTGCATTTCCACTCAGTTGAGGAGCACCTGATGGAAAACCATTTCTACCTGCAGCATCTGTACCCGGAAATGTAGTTGTATAGCTTCCTTTACCAACATTTATTTGACTAAACAAAAATGATTGTATCAATAAAAATAAAAATAAAAGTGTGTTTTTATGAATCATGAGTTATTTATTTAATTAAAAAAGAGTGATATTTTAAGTATCACTCTTTTAATTAATTTAATTTGAAAAAGAATTTACTCTTTAATTAATTTTAAAGAACTTGTACCTTTTTCACTGTTTATAATTGCCATATAAATTCCAGTACTTAAATTTGAGGCATCTACTATGGCAGTGTTCGTATTACCTTTAACAGTTGCTACTTTTTTACCTAATAAATTATATACTTCTACCGATTTAATTTTTGTATCTGCAGTGTTTATTGTCCAAGAATTTCTTGTTGGATTTGGATAAGAAGTAAACAAAGCTTTTTGAACGTTTGCTGTACTTAAAGTGTTTGCTTCTATAACAATGCTTCCCAAAGAAGTTTCTTCTGCTGGATTTGCATTTAAACCATTAATTACAAAACCATACTGTATAATTAAACCAGCAGCTAATTCATCTCCAGTTGCAGCTATAGTAAATGCACCAGAAGTAGGCAAATCCAATACTTTAGAGCCGTTAAAAACATCAGCAAAACCATTATTTGGATCTAAAGCTTTTATAAAAAACTTACCAGTATACGCTTCACTTAAAGTATTAGCAACTATTTTTCCTGTAAAGGTTAAATCTTTACCGTTAAAAGTTTCTCCTGGCTCTACAAAAGAGGAAGCTTCCATAATTTTATTCCCTTTTGCACCAGCTGTAACACCTCCATCAGTTGAGTTTGTCCAAAAAGCTCTATCTCCATCTGCACCACCTAAGGCGTTTGCATAAGCGTTAAAATTAGGTTGTAAAACAATACTAGATCCATCAAAAGAAGTTTTTACATCAGCAAAACCCCATTCTGATCCAAATTGATAACCACCAGAAGTATCAAAAACGGTTATATAACCTTTCCAAGCAACAGCTGGATCTATGGTAACTATATTGTTATCATTGGATGATTGTTCCTCATTATCTTTGGCATTAAATGTAATGGTATCAAAATAAAGTACATTGTCTTGGCTTCTTTCTAAAAAATCTGGAATTAACACGATTCTATTATAAGTTTTTCCGTTTTCTGAACTAAAATCGAAAGTCAATTCTTCCCAATCTCCGTTGGAAATGGTATTTGCCACCTTTATTTCTTTATTAACTCCTGCAGGCCCTTCAAACTTAATACCAACATCTGTTGCTATCATTTTTCTAACCATAATTTTTACTTGATTGTTTGTATCATCAAAAATAAAATTAGGTATGTCTGTAAAAGTTAAAGCCCATGGGTTGCCGGCAGCTTTAGCCGTAAACTTTGCACAAGTTTCAGAAGAGTTAATTCCTGCTTTATTTGGATTTTCTACAAATTCTAAAGCTGGATTGCTATCATTTTGATCTATTGTCCAAGTAAAATATTTACCAAAACCATTACTTTCAAAATCTATTGGCTCTAAGTTATAAGGATTAGAATCTCCTTCTTGCGCATTAAAAGTAAGATTGTCAAAATAAATGATATTATCTTGAGTTCTAGCAAGAAAATCTGGGATAATAACCAATTTATTATAAGTAACTCCAATTTCTGTTTGAAAATTAAATGTCAACTCTTCCCATTCTCCGTTAATAATAGTTGTAGTAGCTCTAATTTCTTTGGCTACACCGCCATCTCCTTCTAATTTTACACCAACATCTGTAGTTACATCTTTTCTAACCATTAATTTAACTAGACTATTGGTGTTATCAAAAGTAAAACTTCCAATATCTTCGCTAATTACAAGTGCCCAAGGATTACCGGTTGTTAAAGCCGTAAATTTTGCTACTGTTGCAGATGTGTTAATACCTGTAGTGTTAGGATTTGCAACTATTTCTAAGGCTGGATTAGAGTCATTATCATTTACAACCCAATTCCAAGTAGTTCCTTCTCCACCAGTTTCAAAATTTACTGGTGCTTTTTGAGAATAGCCTATTGCTGTGCTCAATAATAAAATGAGTAAAGTAATTTTTTTCATATCTAAATGTGTTTGTAATTATTGTTTCCGTAAATTTAATAGAACATATTATTAAATTCGCAAAAAAAACCTATATAAAAAACATACAATATAAAAAAAGATGTTTAATTTTTTATAGTTATGAATAAACATAGACATTTCGGTTATAAAAAAAACAATAATTTCAATGAATTAAATCGCCTATGATACAAATTGTATGGGTAATGTTGTGGTTTAAATTGAAGTTGTTGAGTGAAATTATAAAATGTTGTGTTGATTTTTTAAAAGATTAAAAATAATTTTAAGTTTGATTATCGTAGAACTTGTTAATTATCTATTTTAATGGCTTATTCATCTTTACAGATCCAATAGCTAAAAACACCAAAAAAGCAATTAAAACATAACTCACGTAGCTATAACTACCTAGTTTTGTATAGCAATAACTCATTAAACTTGGCGCCAAAGCACTAGCAATTACTAAAAAACTCATTACTTTACCTGTAATTTCCCCTAGATACTTCCTACCAAAATAACGAGGCCAAGTTACAGCATTTACAACTGCAAATAAACCACTAAAACCACCTAAACCAATTACTAAAAGATAAACGCCATAGGATTCATTTAATAAAAGTAAACCAAAGGCGACTAAAAATCCACAACAGATCATTATAAACAAATAAATTTTGTGTTGTACATAATCACTCAAAATATTGGCTAATGTTGATGTGATTATGGCAATTACAGAAACTGGCAAAAATATAGCAATCGCCTCTTCTTTACTATAATCTTGACTTTTAAAAATAGAAATTACATGAAACGTAAAGCCTGTAGCAAAAAAGCTATTAAAAGATAATGCCAAACCAAACATCCAAAAGGCACGTGTTTTTTTTGCCTCTTTTAAGGTAAAATTAATTTCTGTAACAGGCGTATTTTCTTTTTTTGTTTTCTTAACAAAACCATCAGGAATAAATCCAAAATCTTCTGGTTTGTTTCTGTAAAATTGAAGTATTAAAACACTGAATATAAATAAACAAAGTGCTAGAATTTGCCAACTTACCTCCCATCCACTTTTATCAATTAAATAATTTATTAAAATTGGAGAACTAGAAAAACCTAAAGAAACGGTTATGCTACTTATTGAGTTCATTTTGCCACGGTTTTTATCAAACCACATCATTACCATGTTTCTAGAAGCCATAGTTAAAACGCCTTGGCCACAAAAACGAATGAAAAAGAACAACAAACAAATAATTACAAAAGAAATAATCCAAGAATCTGTATGAAAACTAGTTTTTAAAAAACTACTAATATTTTCTGATATGGAAAATAACAATAGTGCCAAACCTAAGCCTGTAGCCGCAAAAAAAGCAACAATTCTTGCACCAAATTTATCGAACAAAACACCTGCTTTGGTTACAAAAAAGGCACTTAGTAAAGTACCAATCATATACCCATTACTAAACTGATTTCTTGTTAAACCCAAAGCATCTTTAACAGGATCTGTAAATACAGAAACGCCTACAGTTTGACCAGGAATACTAAACAAAACACCAATACTGCCAAAAAACAGAATTACATAACCATAAAAAAATGGAAATTTCTTTGGATTTATAAATGAGTATTTATTCGGATTCATTTGCTATAGATTTACCTTCTTTTTCTTGAAGTTATAAAATAAACGCCTGTTAACAAAATTGCAGAAGCAACCATAGATTGCATACTTATTTTTTCATCTAAAAAACACCAACCCATAAACAAGGCAATTACAGGATTTACGTATGCAGATGTAGCTACTTTTTCTGTAGAAACCACTTTTAAAAGATAATTAAATGCCGTAAAAGCAACAATACCACCAAGAAAAATTAATAAAAGCATTGCAATTTGCACATTACTACTCCAACTTGTTGGTAAAGACCAAGTTTCTTTAAAACTTAGGCTTATTAGAGCCAAAAATACACCAGCAACAATCATTTGTATGCCTGTGCTTACTAAAAAGTTTTTAGGTAAATCTGCCTTAGAAACAAAAACACCACCATAACTCCACCCTAAAACACAACCTAACATTACTAAAATACCAGTAGCTGTTTGTGCAGAAGTAACCAATTCTTGCTGACTAATTAACAAGTACATTCCTAGAATACCTAAAGTAACGCCAATAATAGATTTTTTCTGCATTGGTTTTCTGTCGATAAAACGTAGAATTAACAATACAAACAGCGGTTGTGTAGATGCTATTAAAGCCGCAAAACCACTATCTACAAATTGTAAAGCCCAAACAAATACACTGTTTCCTAGAATTAAAAAAAAGAAAGAGGCAATAGTTGCGTTTTTAAATTGATTTAAAGAAATTTTGAAATTAGCACCAACAATTTTAGCAATAAGCATCATTAAAACACCTGCTGTAGAAAAACGTATGCTTGCTAAAAAAAACGGCGGTAACTCTGTAACTGCAACTTTATTAAATAAATAGGTAGAACCCCAAATTACATAAATAGCAATAAATGCAAAAACAATTAATATTTGGGTTTTAGTAGCTTTCAATACTTATTTTTTAAAAGTTGCAAAATTACTATTATTATTTTGCAAATCACTATTTTATCTAGTTTAAAACACATAATTTATTGCTTATGTTTTATTGTGATTTGTGCATTAAATAAATAATAAAAAGTAGTTGTAATTGGATAAGAAATATCTTTTTGATCCATCACTAAAACATTATTTTATACTTACTTTAGGTTTCGTAATTTGGGATTTTTTTGTTCCGATATTTAACAGGGGCTTTAGATATAAATGAACTAAATGCATCGCAAAAATTAAAGTTTTTAAGCTTATACAATGTGGTTGTTGGTTGTGTTGTTCCATTTTACTAAAATTAAAGTTTATATTTCTTCAAAATTAGTTTTGATAAATAAAATTTGGGATCGAAATTAGAGTTTGATAACCACAAATTAGAATTTGTTTTACAAAAAAAAAATGACCGAACAGAAAGTCTATTTGGTCATTTAAAATTTAATAAATATTTAGCCTATTTCTGTCTTTTCATCAATTCTGTTTCAATATCTTTTAAGGTAAAACCTTTGGCTTGTAACAGCATTAAATAATGAAAAAGTAAATCTGCAGATTCATACAAGAATAACTCATCATTATTGTCCATTGCTTCAATAACAGTTTCTACAGCCTCTTCACCTACTTTCTGAGCAACTTTGTTAATTCCTTTATCAAACAAGCTCGCTACATAAGATTTTTTAGTGTCCTTATTGGCAACTCTCTCTGTAATTACATTTTCTAAAGTAGAAAAGAATCCAAAATTTGAATTGTTTTCTTCCTTCCAGCAAGTATCTGTACCTTTATGGCAAGTTGGTCCTTGTGGATTTACTTGAATCAATAATGAATCGTTGTCACAGTCTAATTTAATATCCACTAAATTTAGCACATTTCCACTTTCTTCACCTTTGGTCCATAGTCTATTTTTAGTTCTACTAAAAAAAGTAACCAATTTGGTTTCTTGCGTTTTTGCAAAAGCCTCTTCATTCATGTAACCTAACATTAATACGTTTTTTGTAGTGGCATCTTGAATGATTGCTGGTACTAAACCGTCGTTATTTTTATTGAAATCTATGTTCATTTTATTTGGTTATGTGTCATTTCGACTAAAACGGAGAAATCTCAAAACTATAGATTTCTCGACTGCGCTAGAAATGACATTTATATTTATAATCTTACAGGTATACTCTGTTTCTTCAATTCTTGTTTCAATTCTAAAATTGGTATTTCACCAAAATGAAACACACTTGCTGCCAAAGCTGCATCTGCTTTTCCTTCAATAAAAGTATCTGCAAAATGCTGTATGGTTCCTGCGCCACCAGAAGCTATAATTGGTATATTGACTATGGATGATAAATGTGCCAAGGCTTCATTTGCAAAACCAGCTTTGGTTCCATCATGATTCATAGAAGTAAACAATATTTCTCCTGCGCCACGTTTTTCAACTTCTATTGCCCAATCAAATAACCTAATTTCTGTAGGAATTGTGCCTCCTGCCAAATGCACTAACCATTCTCCAGCCACCTGTTTTGCATCTATTGCCACCACCACACATTGGTTCCCAAACTTTTCTGCCAATTCGTTTATTAAATCTGGTCTTTTTACTGCAGATGAATTGATTGAAACTTTATCTGCACCACATCTTAATAATTTGTCTACATGTGCAACAGAAGAAATTCCACCACCCACTGTAAACGGAATATTTACTTGTTCAGCTACTTTTAGAACCATATCTAACGTGGTTCCTCTGTTTTCTAGCGTTGCAGCAATATCTAAAAACACCAATTCATCTGCTCCTAAATCTGCATATTGTTTTGCTAAAACCACAGGATCTCCAGCATCTATTAAATTTACGAAATTTACACCTTTTACAGTTCTTCCGTTTTTAATATCTAAACAAGGTACTATTCTTTTTGTTAACATAATCCCATCCTAACCTTCCCAAAGGGAAGGGACTTTTAATTATTTATAATAAATTGTTCCAGCTGTTTTAAGCTAATTTTATTCTCATAAATCGCTTTTCCAATAATTACACCTTCACAACCATTTGCTGCTAGTTTTGGTAATTCATCAAAAGCTGAAATTCCTCCTGAAGCGATTAACTTTAAAGATTTCTCCGCTTCAGTGGAAATGACAGTTTGATTTAAAATATCTGTATAAGTATCAAAACTTGGGCCTTGTAACATGCCATCTTTAGAAATATCGGTACAAATTACATACTGAATGCCTTCTTTTTGGTAGTCTTTAATAAAAGGAATTAATTCTAAACTACTTTCTTCTTGCCAGCCGTTTGTTGCAATTTTTCCTCCTGAATTATCTGGATAAAAATCGGCACCTAAAATTATTTTTTCTGAACCAAATTTCTCAATCCAACTTTTAAAAATTGTTGGATTTTTAACTGCAATACTGCCACCTGTAATCTGATTTGCACCAGAATTAAAAGCAATTTCTAAATCTTTATCAGCTTTTAAACCACCACCAAAATCAATTTTTAAATTGGTTTTTGTAGCAATTTGTTCTAAGACTTTATGGTTTACAATCTGGCTTGCTTTTGCACCATCTAAATCCACTACATGTAAATATTCAATACCTGCATCTTCAAATTCTTTAGCAACTTCTAATGGATTTTCGTTGTAGATTTTCTTAGTATTGTAATCACCTTTTGTTAAACGAACACATTTGCCGTCTATAATGTCAATTGCTGGAATTATTCTCAAAATAGTTGTTAGTTTTTAGTTGTTGGTTTTTAGTTCCAAAAAGTTCTGTAAAATTTTTGCACCTTCATTTCCACTTTTTTCCGGATGAAATTGCACACCATAAAAATTATCTTTTTGTAAAGCAGAGGCATATGCAATTTCATAATCTGTTTCAGCAATCATTTCCTCACATTTTTCTGCATAAAAACTATGTACTAAATACATAAATTCTTTTTCTTTAATTCCTGAAAATAAATCCGATTTTAAATTAGAAATTACGTTCCAACCCATTTGTGGAACTTTAACTTTATTGGAAAAACGTTTTATAGCTACATCAAAAACACCCAATCCTTTGGTATTTCCTTCTTGAGATGAATTACACATTAATTGCATGCCCAAACAAATTCCTAAAACAGGTTGTTTTAAAGTAGGTATTAGTTTATCTAAACCACTTTCTTTTAACATTTTCATTGCAGAACTTGCTTCTCCAACACCAGGAAAAATCACTTTATCTGCCGCTTTAATTTCATCAACATTATTTGTTAAAATAGCATCTACTCCTAATCTTTTAAAAGCAAACTGAATACTTTTTATATTTCCTGCTCCGTAATCTATAATTACTAATTTCATATTTAAAGCTTTTGGCTTTTGGCTTTTGACTTTTAGCAAATAGCTAATGGCAAAAAGCTAGTAGCTAAATTATAACATTCCTTTTGTTGATGGTAAAAACATCTTATTAGGATCTCTTTTTACAGCCATTTTCATTGCTTTTGCAAAGGCTTTAAAAATTCCTTCTATTTTATGATGTTCATTAACACCTTCTGCTTTAATATTTAGGTTGCATTTTGCGCCATCTGTAAACGATTTAAATAAGTGAAAAAACATTTCTGTTGGCATGTCACCAATTTTTTCTCTTTTAAATTCAGCGTCCCATTCCAACCAATTTCTTCCTCCAAAATCAACTGCAACTTGCGCCAAACAATCGTCCATTGGCAAACAGAAACCATAACGTTCTATACCCAATTTATTACCTAATGCTTTGTTGAATAACTCTCCAAAAGCAATCATGGTATCTTCTATAGTATGGTGTTCATCTACTTCTAAATCGCCATCTACTTTTATGGTTAAATCCATATTTCCATGTCTACCAATTTGATCTAGCATATGATCAAAAAAGTGCAAACCTGTGGCAATTTCATTTTTACCAGAACCATCTAAATTTAATTTGATGTAAATTTTGGTTTCATTGGTATTTCTAGTAATTTCTACTAGTCGATCTTTTAATTTTAAGAACTCATAAATTGCAGCCCAATCTGTAGATGTTAAAGCAATACAGTCTAAAATTTCTTGTTTAGAAGTTTCTATTTCATCTGCTCCTAATTCAGGGTCTTCTGATAAATAAATACCTTTTGCTCCTAAATTTTTAGCCAATTCCATGTCTGTAATTCGATCACCTAAAACAAAAGAGTTTTCTAAATCGTAATCTTCAGAAAAATATTTTGTTAACAAACCTGTTCTTGGTTTGCGTGTTGCTGCATTTTCATGCGGAAAAGTTTTATCGATAAAAATTTCAGAAAAAATAACGCCTTCTTTGGCAAAAGCATCAATTATTTTATTTTGAGCTGGCCAAAACGTATCTTCAGGAAAAGAATCTGTTCCCAAACCATCTTGATTGGTAACCATAACCAATTCATAATCCAATTCTGTCGCAATTTTTGCCATGTATTGAAATACTTTTGGGTAATATTCTAACTTTTCTAGACTATCTAGTTGATAATCTACTGGTGGTTCTAGAACTAAAGTTCCGTCTCTGTCTATAAATAGTACTTTTTTCATGATCTCGCTTTTAGCTTTTGGCTTTTGGCTTTTAGCTAATTGCTAACAGCTAATTGCTCTAAAGCTTTAATCAATTTATTATTCTCTTCTTCTGTCCCAACTGTTAAACGCAAACAATTTTCGCATAAAGGTTGTGTGGTTCTGTTTCTAATTACAATTCCTTTGGCTATTAATTGGTTGTAGCGTTGGTTGGCATCATCAACTTTTACCAACACAAAATTACAATCTGATGGGTAAATTTTAGTAATAAAATCGATTTCTTTTAAACTTTGAACTAATAAGGTTCTTTGTTCTTTTATTTTATTAATTTCTACTTGTACTTCAGCTACCTTTTGTAAACGCTCAATTGCTTTTTGTTGGGTTAATTCGTTTACATTATAAGGTGGTTTAATATTGTTTAAAATCTTTATAATTTCTTGTGATGCATAACAAACTCCTAATCTAATTCCTGCCAAACCATAAGCTTTAGATAAGGTTTGTGTTACTATTAAATTCGGGAATTCTTCCAATCTTTCTAACCAACTTACTTCTTTAGAAAAGTCAATATAAGCTTCATCTATAATTACAAAACCTTTAAATTTTTGCAATAATTCTTCTATTATTTTTGTTGAAAAACTATTGCCTGAAGGATTATTGGGTGAACATAAAAAAAGCATTTTAGAATTTGCATCTACATTTTCTAAAATCTGATCTACTTTTGGTTGAAAATCTTGCGTTAATAAAACAGTTCTATTCTCCACATTATTAATGTTTGCTAAAACAGCATACATACCATAAGTTGGCGGTAAAGTAATGATATTATCTTCCTTTGGCTCACAAAAAGCTCTAAACAGTAAATCTAAAACCTCATCACTCCCATTTCCTAATAGAATATTTTCTTTGGAAACATTTTTTATTGCTGATAATAATTCTTTTACAGCATGCTGTTGTGGATCTGGATAACGATTTACACCGTTTTCAAACGGGTTCTCATTCGCGTCTAAAAACACCATTTCATCTGAAGTAGCATCTTTATATTCGTCTCTTGCAGAGGAATATGGTTTTAGAGATTTTATGTTTTCTCTAACTAAGTTATTAATATTAAAACCTGTTTTCATATTTAATATTCTCTAACCCTTTAAGGGTTATTATCTTTTCTTAGGAAATCTTCCTGAAAAGGAAGAATAACTTGTCCTTTTTATTTTTAATTTTAAAACTGTCATTTCGAAATGAGCCTTTTTAGGCGATTGAGAAATCTCATAATAAATTTCTAATTACTGATGACAATTTTATTTTAATCTAGATCTTTCAGGTTTTAAAAACCTGACAGGTCTTTTTACTTTAAATGCACTGAAACAAGTTCAGCACGGTTTCTATAAGGTTTTTAACCTGATAGAAACCGCATTTTTATGCGCTTGTAAACCTTCTATTTCTGCCATAATTTCTATGGCTTTTCCTATATTTTGTATTCCTGTTTTAGATATTTTTTGAAACGTAATACTTTTATTAAAACTATCTAAATTTACACCTGAATATGCTTTGGTAAATCCGTTTGTTGGTAAGGTATGGTTTGTGCCAGATGCATAATCTCCTGCGCTTTCTGGTGTGTAATTCCCAATAAAAACAGAACCTGCGTTTTCTATATTGTTTACATAAAAGTCATCATCACTTGTGCACACAATAAAATGCTCTGGACCATATTCGTTAATTAAATCTAAAGCCTCAGCATCATCTTTTACCAAAATAGATTTTGAATTTTCTATTGCTTTTTTTGCGATTTCTAAACGAGGTAGCTCTAAAATTTGTTTGTTGATTTCAACTTCAACATCATTAATTAGTTTTTCTGATGTTGATACCAAAATAACTTGAGAATCTACACCATGTTCTGCTTGACTTAACAAATCTGACGCTACAAAACTTGCGTCTGCAGCATCATCTGCAACCACTAACAATTCACTTGGACCTGCAGGCATGTCTATAGCCACACCAAATTTTGTAGAAAGTTGTTTTGCAACAGTTACAAACTGATTACCAGGACCAAATATTTTATAGACTTGTGGAATTGTTTGTGTACCAAAGGTTAAACCTGCAATGGCTTGTATGCCACCCATTTTTACAATTTTAGTAACACCACATAAATTGGCCGTGTATAAAATTGCTGGGTGAATTGTACCTGCTGCATTTGGTGGTGAACACAATACAATTTCTTTACAACCTGCAATTTGTGCAGGAACAGATAGCATTAAAACTGTAGAAAAAAGTGGTGCAGTTCCTCCTGGAATGTACAAACCAACTTTGGTAATTGGTCTTTTTTCTTGCCAACACTCCACTCCATTTGTGGTTTCTAAAAAGACTTTTTCTGTTTTTTGTGCTTTATGAAAAGCTTCTATATTAGATTTGGCTATTTGTATAGCTTCCTTTAATTCTGTTGAAACTAAACCAATTGCTTCTTTAATTTCAGTTTCTGAAACGATTGCGTTTTCTATAGCAACTCCGTCAAATTTTTGTGTGTATTTGGCAATGGCTTTATCGCCATTTTCTTTAACATCTGTAAAAACATTGTTTACAATACCTTCAATATCATCAACGGTTTTGGTTGGTCTTTCTAAGATTTTTTTCCAATCTTTTTTTAAAGGGTAATTTATAATTTTCATAATTTACTATCTCTTATAAACTTGCGTGAGCGTTAGGGATTGAAACGGCATCCTTTTTTCTTTTTCTGAAAAAAGATATAGTGTAAAGCCCGTTAAAACGCCCAAATATTAAAGCACCATTTTTTCTATTGGGCAAACTAAAATACCTTCTGCGCCGTTTGCTTTTAATTCGTCTATAATTTCCCAAAACTGATTTTTAGAAATTACAGTGTGTACAGAACTCCAACCTTTTTCTGCCAATGGCAAAACTGTTGGGCTACGCATACCTGGCAACAAATTTAATATAGCGTCTAGCTTGTCATTTGGTGCATTTAACAATACATATTTAGAATTTCTACCTTTTAAAACCGACTGAATTCTAAACTGAATTTTCTGTAAAATTGCCATTCTTTCGTCTGAAATTGCCGGGGAAACTGCTAAAACGGCTTCTGACTTTAATAGCACTTCTATTTCTTTTAATCCGTTTTTAAATAAAGTTGAGCCACTAGAAACAATATCGCAAATACCATCTGCCAAACCAATATTTGGTGCAATTTCTACAGAACCATTAATTTTGTGCAATTGTGCATTAATATTTTGCGCTTTTAAATACTTTTTTACAGTTTCTGGGTAAGACGTTGCAATGCGTTTGCCATCTAAATCTTTTAAAGAGTTTGCCTTAGATTCTTTTGGCACGGCAATAGAAACTTTACATTTAGAAAAACCCAAACGTTCTATAAATTCTATATCTGCTCCTTTTTCTATAAGTACATTTTCTCCAATAATGGCAGCATCTACAACGCCATCTTTTAAATATTGAGGAATATCGCCATTTCTTAAGTAAAAAACTTCTACTGGAAAATCTCTTGCAGCTGCTTTTAATTGGTCTTTACCATTGTCTATAGAAATACCAATATCTTTTAAGATTCTCATAGAATCTTCATTTAGTCTTCCTGATTTTTGTACTGCAATTCTTAAATTTTTCATCTTTATTGTTCTCTTTTTATTGTTCTAAATGTGAACAAACAAACTGATTTTTATGTTTTTTAATTGTTTTAAAATTAAAAATACAAAACCCGTTTGATGTTCTCAAACGGGTTTATAAATATTTTGACTTTATTCAATACATTTTTAAATCGCGATTGAGCAATTATTTAAATGATGATGATGTAATTGAATAAATTTCATTCTTTTTATTTTAACGATGCAAATATCTAAATTTTATTTTATTTTAAAGAATAAAACCTTCTAAAATATTTTAAAAAATAGATTTTTTTCTTTTTTTGAATTATTACATTAATTACAAGACTTATGCTAATTTTAACTTAGCATTTTCTGTAAAATTGTATATACTTTTTTCTCTAAAACATCTACAGAACCATCTGCAAATAGTACTTTTTTAATATTTCTTAGCAAATTTTCTTTTTCTACATTGGTAAAATTGTTATTAGATAGATATTCTTGAATTTTATGTAGATTTTCTTTTTCAGAATCTACCACCACTTCTGTATGTATTTTATGCAACGTTTCTTTATTTACAAGTGTATTAATAAATTCGTTTTCTTTTTTATCTTCTATATGATTTGCATGTGCTGCAAACAATAATACATAAGCTTCAAATTCTTTTTTTGTCCAATTTAATATCATAATTATAGGTGTATTGGTAAGTTTTTGGTACTGCCCCACTCTGTCCAAGAACCATCGTAAACAGAAGTGTTTTTTATACCTGCTATTGTTGCAGATAATGCTAAAATAGAGGCTGTAATTCCTGAACCACAGGTAAATATAATTTCTTTTTTGGTGTTATAATCTTTAAAAATTGTTGCGAGTTCTTTTTCTGATTTTAATTTGCCATCTTTTAAAACTTCTGTAAAAGGTAAACTTACAGAATTTGGAATATGTCCGCTTTTTAAATCGTTTCTAGGTTCTGGTGCTGTGCCGTAAAATCTACCTTTTGAGCGTGCATCTGCAATTAAAATTTCTTTGTTTTCTATTGCTTGTAATACTTGTTTTGTAAATTTTAATTTTTCTGGTTGATAATTTACTTGAAAGTCTCCTTTGGGATATGTTTTTATTGAAGGTATTTCTGTTGGATAATTGTTACGATTCCATTCTGGAAAACCACCATCTAAAACAGCACAGTTTGTAAAACCCATTAATTGAAACATCCACCAAACTCTTGGTGCAGAATAGATGCCAAAAGTATCGTAACAAATAATTGTTGCTTTTTTAGTAATGCCTAATTCTTGTGCTTTTTCTTGAAATTTTTCTGGTGATAAAACCGTGTTTGGAAAAGGTGCCGATTTTTCTGAAAAAACCTGTTTTAAATCGAAAAAACGGGCGTTTTTAATTTGCCTTTTATTGTTGTTATCTTTTGCTTTGTCTCTTACTTTAGCAATGGTACAATCTAAAATAATTAAGTCTGGGTTATCTAAATTATTGTTTAACCAATTTACTGTTATTATTGGTTTTTGTATTTGTAAAGACATTTTATAACATTTTTATTGCTAATTGCTAATTTAAAATAAATTGCTTTCAATTTGGTAAAATGTTAGCAGAAATGTGCATTAGCGATTGAAACGGCATCCTTTTTTAAAAACCCTGTTTTTTCAGGGTTTTTAAAAAAGATATAGTGGAAAGCGCGACCACGCTTTTTTGCGTGGTAATGCCCTAAAAATTTTAATTATTATCTTTTGGGAGATCTTCTTGAAAGGCAGATGGCAAAATATCTGGTATTAATTTAATTAAAAGTGGTAGCAAAAGTGCGCCTCCTGGCAATAAAAAAACGGCCAAAGCTGGTATTGCTTTACAGATATCTAATAACTGAATTTTTATTTTTTCTTTTTCTTCTTCTGTTAAATTGGTGCTTGCAGATTTTTTTATAAGCTGCATGGCTTCTTTACTTTGCAGCAATTCTTGTTGCAATCTTAATTTATTTCTATGTAATAGTTGTTTTATTTCGTCTAACGTTTGCATTACAATTTTCTGCGCTTTTTTTCTGCTTTTAATAAATTTAACTCTCTACTGGTTTGGCCAGCAACAGAGGTGTTTTCTTCTGCGCGCCTAATTAAATACGGCATAACATCTCTTACAGGGCCAAAAGGTAAGTATTTTGCCACGTTATATCCGCTGTTTGCTAAATTATAACTGATATGATCGCTCATGCCAAATAATTGGCCAAACCATAAACGCATATCATTTTTATGTATTTGGTGCTTTTTTGCTAAATCCATTAATAAATAGGAGCTTTCCTCATTGTGTGTTCCTGCAAATATTGCCATATTTTTATGCTCCATCATGTATGCTATGGCTTTATTAAAGTTGATATCTGTAGCGTTTTTGTCTTTACAAATTGGCGATGGATATCCTTTTTCTTCGGCTCTTTCTCTTTCTTTTTCCATATAAGCACCTCTAACTACTTTCATCCCAATATGAAAGCCTTTTTGTTGTGCTTTTTGATGAAGTTTTTTTAAATACGCTAAACGATCATGCCTATACATTTGTAATGTGTTAAAAACAATGGCTTTTTTTGTGTTGTAGGTTTCCATTAATTCTTCAATTAAATGGTCTGCAGCCGTTTGCATCCAACTTTCTTCTGCATCTATTAACAAAGGCACATCTTTTTCTACGGCAGCTTTACATACTTTATGGTAACGTGCTACTACTCTATTCCATTCTTCTTTTTCTTCGGATGTTAATGTTACATTTTCAGAAATTTTTTGATATAAAGCGAATCTACCAAAACCTGTTGGTTTAAAAACAGCATAAGGTATGGCTTGTTTTTCTTCACAGAAATTTAAAATTTTTAAAATTTTGTTTAAAGCGCCATCAAAACTAACTTCTTGTTCTTTGCCTTCTACAGAATAGTCTAACACGCTATGTACATTTCCATTTTGGTACATATTGTCTATAATTGGCAAACAATCTTCTTCTGTTACGCCACCACAAAAATGGTCGAAAACAGTAGAACGAATTAAACCTTCTACAGGCAAATGTACTTTTAAAGCAAAATTTGTAACAGCACTGCCAATTTTTACCATTGGCTCATTTTGTATCATTTTAAATAAAAAATAAGCTCTTTCTAACTGCGAGTCTGTTTTTAAAGCAAATGCAACTTCTGTATTGTCAAATAGATTCATAACTACATCGATTTAGTAAAACAAATATAACTATTGAATGGTAATATTTGAATAATTTCTAGTTAATTTGCAGTCTGAATAATTTTATTGATGAAAACCATACAAGCCGTTACTTATCCTGTACATTTTAAAGAAAAAGGCTACACAGCTCTTTCTAATTTAATAGCAACAAACCACTACTCTACTATTTTTATTTTGGTTGATGAAAATACAATGGATAACTGTTATCCTAAATTTATACCTAATTTAAAAACGGAAAGACCAATTGAAGTTATAGAAATAGAATCTGGAGAGATTAATAAAAATCTAGAAACTTGTATTGGTGTTTGGAATGCAATTACAGAATTAGGTGGAGATAGAAAAAGTTTAGTAATTACTTTAGGCGGTGGCGTAATTACAGATTTAGGTGGTTTTGTAGCTTCTTGTTTTAAAAGAGGAATAGACTTTGTAAACATACCTACTACGTTACTCTCTATGGTTGATGCTTCTGTTGGTGGTAAAACTGGTGTAGATTTGGGTGTTTTAAAAAATCAGATTGGTTTGTTTGCAAATCCTGAGATGGTTATTGTTGATGATGAATATCTAAGTACAGTTACACCTAGAGAAATAAAATCTGGTACCGCAGAAATTATTAAATATGGTTTAACCTACGATATTAATTTATTTAAAGAAATAAAAGATAATAAAGATGTAAACATAAGCGATTTAATTTTTAGATCTATAGAAATTAAAAACGAAGTTGTTTTACAAGATCCTAAAGAAAAGGGCTTGCGAAAAATTTTAAATTTTGGGCATACTTTAGGTCATGCAATTGAGTCTTTTTATTTAGAATCTGAAAATAAAGAAAACTTAACACATGGCGAAGCTATTGCCATTGGTATGGTTTGTGAAAGCTACATGTCTCACAAACTATTAGGTTTCCCTTCAGAAAAATTAAATGAAATAAAAAAAGTAGTTTTATCTATTTATGATAAAACTAGTCTTTTAAAAGAAGATTTTGTTGCTATAATGGATTTATTAAAGCACGATAAGAAAAATGTAAACGGACAAATTAATTTTGTATTACTTAACAATTACGAAAACTATAAATTAGACTGCAAGGTTAACGAAGATTTGATTGTAGAAAGTATGGAATTTTACAATCTGTAAATTTTAACATCTACTAAAATAATCTTTATCCATTTTTTCGCCAACTAAAGAAAGATCTTCAACTAATTTTTCTATAAACCCTTTTAAATCACCTTGCACATCTTCTATGGTTGTATATAGATGTTCGTATTTTAATTTACCTATTAAAAATGCCGCAGAATCTTTATGCGGTATATCATCTTTGTGTAAATAACCAATGTAGTAATGTATGTTGTGCAAAGATTTTATTATAGAACGCGGACAAACAGGGTTTAAAATTAAAAAATCTAAAACAGTATGGCTAGATGGTGCTTTTCTGTAAAACCTACGCATCATGTCATAAGATTCCATACATTTTAATAAGGTAGTCCACTCATAACTAGCCTCTACTTTTGTGCCAAAATTTACCTCTTCAACTAAAGCATCATTATATTTGGAGTTTATGATTCTAATTACTTGGTTTGCTCTTTCTATATAAATACCTAACATTATAATTGCATAAACTTCATCATGTAATAAAGTGCCTCTAATCTTAGTTCTTAGAGATGCTATATTACTGGTAATCATAGTTGTAAAATCGAATAAACCACTTTTTACAAAACGTTTTTCGTCGTATTTTTTTACAGTTCTGTGCAATGTATTGATAGATTCATATAATTCTGATGAAATTAAATCTCTAGCGCTATTTGCATTTTGCTGCGCATTACTAATAGCAGCATATATAGAGTATGGTTTTTCTGGATTTAAGCCAATATCATGCAATACTGTTTGCTCATCCAACTCCTTGCTTTCCTTTAATTCTTCCTCATCTGCAACAAAAAGCATGGAACGCAACACAAACTGTCTTGATTGTGATAGCTCATTAGGTGCGTCTAAAGATGAAAAATAATTGACATTCATATACCTTGCTATATGCTCTGAACGTTCTAAATAACGTCCCATCCAAAATAAATTATTGGCAACTCTTGCTAACATAAAATTCTTTTATTTTTTTAAAACCCAAGTATCCTTAGATCCTCCTCCTTGTGATGAATTTACTATTAAATTGCCTCTTTTTAAAGCTACTCTTGTTAAACCACCTTTTAAAACAAAATCTTTGTCTTTACCTAATAAGGTAAATGTTCTTAAATCTACATGTCTTGGCTCAAAAGAATTTTCTTCTTCTATGTATGTAGCATGAGTAGATAAAGACATTATAGGTTGTGCAATGTATTTTCTAGGGTCTTCTTTAATAGTAGCTTTTACTTTTTCTATTTCTGCTTTGGTTAATTTGTTTCCTATAGAAATTCCATAACCACCAGATTCATCTACTGGTTTTACAACCAATTTATCTATATTTTCTAAAACGTATTTTAATTCGTCTGGTCTGCTGCAATGTGGGTTTACCTGCGCGCTATGTAAGTGGTTACATAGAAACTTTACCACCTTCTGGAAAAGAAAAATTAGTGGGTACAGATGCTTCACACGCTTGGTTTTCTGTTTATATTCCTAATTTTGGTTGGGTAGATTTTGACCCTACAAACGATCAAATACCAAAAAATCAACTTATAATCACTTCTTATGGAAGAGATTATTATGACGTACCTCCTTTAAAAGGAGTTATTTATGGTTCTGGTAAAAGTACAATGAAGGTATCTGTAGATATAAGACCTGCAAAAGACCAAAATGTACAACAACAACAACAACAACAACAACAACAACAACAACAACAACAACAGCAGCAGCAGCAATAATTTTACTTAATTCTTAAATAAGAACTTCTTAAAACTCTCGTTTTCCAAATTCACTATCAATAAACTTTGCTTTATTTTTTGCTGCGTTAAACGTGTAAGACAGATTTAAAGTTAGCATATCAACTTCATACCTATAATTTGTAGTGGTAAAAAATTCATTTGGTCTAGCTGTTGTAATTCTTTGTTCGTTTGTTTTTAGTAAACCCATATCCATGTTTTGCCATTGCAAGGTGGCCACTAATTTATCTTTAAGTAATTTTTTTCTAAAGGTTAAATTGGGCGAGTAAAAACGAGAATCTTCTCCCATAGCTGTATTTCTATCAGACAAATAATTAAAGGTAAATTGTAAAGATGCATTTTCCCAGAAATTATAAGTAGAATTTAAGTTGATAGAATAAATAGCTGCATTTGTATTAATATCATAACTTCTTGCAATACCATCTCTATGTTTAAAATTTAAAACACCATCTATGGCATAATTGTAAATATTTGCACCAATAAAGTTAGTCCAGTTTTTGGTAGGTTTTAAAGTAGTACCAATTTCTATACCTATAGCATTACTATTGCCAACATTAGAATACACTCTATTAATTATACTATCTATTACTGCACCATTTTGTTGATAAGCCAAGGTATTTACTCGGTTAATCACATTTTTAACATGTCTAAAATAAGCAGTTGCGTATATAGAATTCCCTTTTTTTAAGTTTTTAGTAAGCCCTAACTCTACCAAATCTATAAATTCTGGTTGTAAAGTATTATCGCCTTGTTCAAAAACTTCAGAGTGTTGACGTTCTGCAAAACTATTCATTTCAAAAGTAGTTGTTCTTTCTACTCTTTTACTGTAAGCCGTTTTAATATTGGTGTTGTCATCAAGTTTATACTGTAAAGAAGCAGATGGAAATAACTTTAAAAAATTTAAATTAAAAGTATTTTCAACAGCATCACTTCTTAGCGTTTCTTTGTAAACTCTATCCATTGCCTCTAAACGAACCCCAGCATTATAACTCCACTTATTTTTATTACCTGTAACTTGCGAATAACCTGAATGAATTTTTCTTTTTAAGCTAACATTACTAGAAAATTCTGGTACTAAAACACCATCTCTCTCATAAACAAACTTACCTGTATGGTCTAAGTCTCTATATTGATATCCAATTTCTAAAGTTCCAAAATCAAACGATTTAAATTGATAATCTAAATTAAAACGTGCTCCGTATAAAGGATTGTCATTGGTGTTAAATTCTCTTTGAAATACAATTGAAGTATCTGGAAAACCCAAATTATCATTTTCTGTAGGTCCTCCCAAAAAAGTATATTCATATAAAAAAGAAGTGGACAATTTAGACGAATTCTGAAATGTATGACCGTAATCAAAGTTTCCCAAAGCAAAATCTCCTTTTCTAGTTCTAAGATTATGATTAAAATAAGTGAATTCATACAAGGTATTATCACTACCAATTGGTGAAATTGCAGAATTGTTATAAACAATATCTGCTAACCTATCTTTGGTGCGCTTTCCCGCAAAAAAGCCAAGTGAAAAGTTATTGTTTTTGTTAGGATTGTAATCAACATTAAACCTCCCATTATACGTAATTTCGTCAAAGCTACGTTCACCATCAGAAGGTAAAAAAGTAGTTCTATTTTCTGGTGTATTAATTATAAAAAGGTCTCCTTCTCTTCTACCTGTTTTATCATTTCTCTGATAACTAGCACCTAAAGAAAAATTCCACTTTTCTGTCCTTTTATTTAAAGTTGCATCTATTCCATGCCTTTCTGCAGGAACTTGCGTATCATAATCTTCTATAGAAGGAAAACCACCTCTAACATTAAGTTGTGCAAAAGTACCATCTATAGCACCTTTTTTAGTGGTAATATTTAAAATTCCTGCTTTTCCTTCAGGGTCGTATTTTGCAGAAGGCGCTGTAATTAACTCTACAGTTTCTAAGGCATTTGCTGGCAATTGGGCTAAAATAGTAGCAGGATCTCCTTGTGTTGGTTTACCATTAATTAAAACGGTAAAACCACCACTACCTCTTACGCTTATTTCTCCCAAACCATTTGCAGTTACAGATGGTAAATTTTTTATAACATCTGCGGCAGTTCCTCCTACTGTATTTTGAAATTTTTTACTATCAAAAACTTGTCTATCAATCTTATGTAAAACTGTGTTTTTTTTAGATCTAATAACCACTTCATTTAATTGGCTACCATTTCCTAAAGTTAAGGTTAATTCTCCTAAATTGATTTGTTGATTTTTAATAGTAATACTTATGCTTTCTATCTTACTAACTTTATATCCCAAAAAAGAAGTTTCTAAATAATAATTACCAATCTTAATTTTATTGATAACAAACAAACCATTTTTATCTGTAACTACGCCTTTAATAATCTTTTTAGTTGCAGCATTGTACAGTGCAACAGATGCAAATTCTAGTGGATAGTTATCTGCAGCGTCTACAACTTTACCCCTAAGTTGTGCGTAACTAGAAACTGTGATTAAAAATATTGCAACATATATAATCGTTTTTTCAATACTATTTTTCATTGGTTTGTTGTAAAATTTTATTGGATGCAAATAAAAAGAAAAAAGCCTTTTCATAATACTATGAAAAGGCTTTTTTATAATTAATTTTAAAATCTAAATTTTAGTAACTTTAACTGCATTCATACCGCGCATTCCTTTTTCTAATTCAAAAGAAACTTTGTCGTTTTCTGCAATTTGATCTATTAATCCACTTACGTGTGTAAAGTACTTTTCGCTGTTTTCTGAATCAATAATAAAACCGAAACCTTTAGAAGTATCAAAGAAAGAGACTTTTCCTTTTCTAACAGGATCTTCTTCTGGCAAATCTTCTTTTTTAGTTGTAGATATTTGAATATCCTCCAACTCATATTCTACCTTTAACTCTGGATCTGGTGGTGTATCCGTTAAATTACCATTATGATCTACATATGCGAACTGAATTCCCCCTGTTCCATTTTCATCTTTTTCAGCCTTTCTAGCCTCCATTTTCTTACGTTTGTCTGCGCGCTTTTTTAAACGTTTCTTTTCTTTTTCACTTTTACTAAATGTCTGTTGCGATTTTGCCATTAATAAGTATAGAGTATTAAATATTAGTATTTCCTATGAAGATTTAAAAAAGAACGGACAATAATAACAAAAAGATTTTTGGTAATTACTTAGAAAAGTTGCCAATTCTATTTTAATCTCGTCCAACAAAGATACAAAATTATGCAATAACTATAAACCATTTGCATATAGATGTTAAAAAAAATGTAAATAACAATTCACTTCGTTTTTATGAAAGCAATACTATTATATTTGTCACTTAAAATAAAACATGAAAAATTTATTATCAGTCTTAAAAATATCTGTACCAGATAAGATATTTTTAAAAGATCCTGAAACATCTGTATTAGGAAAAAAAATAATTGAGCATAGTATTTTTTTAATTGATGAAATTGGTTTTGAAAATTTTACTTTTAAAAAATTAGGTTCTAAAATAGGCTCTAATGAAAGCTCTCTATATCGTTATTTTGAAAGTAAACATAAATTACTATTATATTTATCTTCTTGGTATTGGGCTTGGTTAGAATACCAATTAGTTATAGAAACGTATAGCATTGCAAATGCTAAAGATAAATTAGAGAAAGCCATACATATTGTTACTAGAAATGTAGAATTAGATAGTAACTTTTCTCACATTAACGAATCTGTACTCTATAAAATAATTGTGAATGAAAGTTCTAAATCTTTTTTAACAAAAAAAGTAGACAAAGAAAATAAGGCCGGTTATTTTGAAGTTTACAAAAGAATTATTGTAAGATTAGAGCAGATGATCTTAGAAATTAAACCAGATTATAAATATGCACTAAGCTTGGCATCTACAATTTTAGAAGGTGGTTTAAGACAGCACTTTTTAACAGAGCATTTTCCTTCTATTACCAATTATAATAAAAATAATACTCCAACCCATTTTTTTACACAATTAGTTAAAAATACGATACAATAGTTATGAGTGATAAATTATTAACACCTTGGACTCGCTTTGTAAATGCCATAAGTTTAGAAAAAAAAGATATTTACCAAGTTTTATACTATTCAATTTTTGGTGGTTTAGTATCGTTAACTTTACCTTTAGGTATACAAGCAATTATCAACTTAATACAAGGTGCACAAGTTTCTACATCTTGGATTGTTTTAGTAGTTTTTGTAACTTTAGGTGTTGTGTTTTCTGGAGGTTTACAATTAATGCAATTAAGAATTGTAGAAACCATACAACAAAGAGTTTTTACTAGAGCTGCTTTTGAACTTTGTTTTCGTTTCCCGAAAGTAAAAATGGATGAATTAAGAAACTACTATCCACCAGAATTAGCCAATCGTTTTTTTGATACCTTAACTTTTCAAAAAGGATTAACTAAATTATTAATTGATGTACCAACAGCTATCTTACAGATAGTTTTTGCTTTAATTTTACTGGCATTTTACCACCCATTTTTTATTGTATTTGGTATTTTTCTATTATTACTAATCTATATTGTATTTAAGTTTACCATTCAAAGAGGTTTAAAAACGAGCTTAATGGAGTCTAAAATAAAATATAAAGTAGCACATTGGATTCAAGAAGTGGCAAGAGCTGTAGTTAGTTTTAAACTTTCTGGTAAAACAGATTTAGCCATGAAAAAAAATGATTATTTGGTAGATAAATATTTAGATGCTAGAGAAGATCACTTTAAGATATTAATTTTGCAATTTACACAAATGATTGGTTTTAAGGTTATTGTAACTGCTAGCTTATTATTAATTGGTGGTATTTTAGTGTTGAATCAACAAATGAATATTGGCCAATTTGTAGCAGCAGAAATTGTTATTTTATTAGTAATTACTTCCGTTGAAAAATTAATTGTTGGTTTAGAGTCTTTTTATGATGTTTTAACAGCAATTGAAAAAATTGGGCAAGTTGTAGATAAAGAATTAGAGCCACAAAACGGAGAAAGCCCAACTTTTAAAGACGGTATGAATATTGAATTAGAGAATGTTTCCTACGAAGTAGCAGATAAAATTAAGCCTATTTTAAACAATATTTCATTTAAAATTGAAGCGAAAAGTAGAGTTTTAGTGCAAGGAGAAAGTGGTGCAGGAAAATCTAGTCTTTTGCGTTTGTTGGCGGGTGTTATAAAGCCTACTGGAGGTAATATTTATGTTAATAATTTATCTTTAAGTAGCTTGTATCTTAATCATTATAGAATGCAGTTAGGTTTGTCTTTATGTGAAGAAACACCTTTTGAAGGTACCATAAGAGAAAATTTAATTTTTAGTAGTTCTAAAGATAAAGACGATTTAATTTTTGAAGTACTAGAAGAAATTGGTTTATTACAATTTTTAAAAGAACAACCAAATGGTTTAGATACTATTATTTATCCTGAAGGAAAACAGACTTCTTTTACCATCACTAAAAAAATAATTTTAGCTAGAGCTTTAATTAAGCAGCCTAAAGTTATGATATTAGAAGACCCTCTAGATCAATTTAATGATAAGGAAACCGAAAAAATAATTAATTATTTAACAGACTCTAAAAGACCATGGTCTTTAATAGTGATTAGTAGTAACGACATTTGGAAAACCAAATGTACACAAACTATTACCTTAGAAAAAGGAGTAATAATTAATAATATAAACTCATAATAATGCTGAATATATCTAACAATAAATTAAGTAAAGAAGTAGACTTAACCCAATTTAAGTCTGGAAAGGATATTTTTAATAAAGAATATTACAAATCCTTTAATAAATTTTTAATTGTTTTTGGTATTGTATGTATTGTTGTGTTGTTTTTACCATGGACACAAAATATTACAGGAAGAGGAACTATAACCACTTTAACCCCAGATCAAAGACCACAAAGTATACAGTCTCAAATTCCTGGTAGAATTGAAGAGTGGTTTGTGAGAGAAGGAGATTTTGTAAAAAAAGGGGACACTATTCTTCGAATATCAGAAATTAAAAGTGATTATTTTGATGACCAACTTATAGAAAGAACCAACCAGCAAATAAATGCAAAAGTTTCTTCTGTTGGCGCTTACAAACAAAAAGTAAACGCTTTGCAAAGACAAATTAGTTCTTTAAATAAAGAGCAACGCCTAAAACTAGACATGGCAGAGAACAAGCTTATTCAATCTAAACTAAAAGTACAAAGTGATAGTATTGAGTTTGAGGCGGCAAAAACAAATATTAAAATTGCAGAAAGACAATTTAATCGTGCTGTAACTTTAGAGGATGAAGGAATTTCAGCAGTAAAAGACGTAGAAGAGAAAAACTTAAAGTTACAAAAAACACAAGCTGAGTTAATTGGTAAACAAAATAAATTGCTAGAAAGTAAAAATAATGTGATTAATGCTAAAATAGAACTAAATAGAATTAACGCAGAATACCGCAATAAAATATCTAAAGCAGAAAGTGATATGTCTACAGCTATGTCTAGTGGCTTTGATGCAGAAGTACAAGTATCTAAACTAGAAAACAGCAATAGTAATTATAAAATTAGAAGAAATTTATTATACATAACTGCACCACAAAATGGCTTTATAAATAAAGCGATAAAGGGCGGAATTGGAGGTACATTTAAAGAAGGAGAATCTTTAGTTGGTATTATGCCACAAAAATTTGATTTTGCAGTAGAAACTTTTGTAAGACCCATAGATTTACCCTTGGTACATATAGGAGAAAAAGTCCGTGTAGAATTTGATGGTTGGCCTGCAATTGTATTTTCTGGTTGGCCAAACGTTTCTTACGGTACGTATGGCGCAAAAGTGGTTGCTGTAGAAAATTTTATTAGTGAAAATGGTAAATTTAGAGTTTTATTATCTCCAGATGAAGAAGATCATCAATGGCCAGATGCAATTAGAGTAGGTTCTGGCGCAAGAACAATTGCACTTTTAGAAGATGTACCAATTTGGTTTGAACTTTGGAGACAATTAAACAGCTTCCCTCCTAATTATTATCAGCCAGCTGGAAGTAAAAAAGGAAAGTCTGATTCGAAAAAAAAGTAATATGAAAAGATATATAATGATATGCTTTTTATTGATTTTTTCGCAATCTAAAGCACAAGATCAATTAGAGTCTGTTATGACTTTGTCAGAATATTTGGGCTATGTAAAAGCCTATCATCCCATTGTTAAACAGGCCAATTTAATTATTAATAATAGTGAAGCTAAATTATTAAAAGCTAGAGGCGCTTTTGATCCTAAAATTGAAGTAGATTACGATAAAAAGTTCTTTAAAGAAACCGATTATTTTAACAAGTTAAACGGTGCGTTTAAAATTCCAACTTGGTATGGTATCGAATTTAAAGGTGGTTTTGAACAAAATGATGGTGTTTTTCTAAACCCACAAGACAATGTTCCTTTAGATGGTTTATACAGTGCAGGGGTTTCTGTTTCTTTAGCCAGAAACTTTTTAATTAATGATAGAATGGCGTCTTTAAGACAAGCTAAATTATTTACAAATCAAGCCAAAGAAGACCAACAAATAATGGTGAACAAAATTTTGTTTGATGCTTCTATATCTTACTTTAATTGGCTAAGAACCTATAATGAAAAATTGGTTTTTAATGATTTTTTAGAAAATGCTAGAATACGTTTCCAAAGTACTAAAAGAGCTTTTGAAGAAGGAGAAAAACCAGCAATAGATACTTTAGAAGCAGGTATAACGCTAACTACAAGAAAATTAAACCTAGAAAAAGCACGAATAAAACTAATTAAATCTTCTTTAGAATTGTCTAATTTTTTATGGTTGAATGACAACACGCCTATTGAGTTAAAAGAAAATATTATACCAGATGTAAATACGTTTAACACTGTAGATCAAACCTTTAATATTGCTCTTTTTAATAATGAAAACTTTGATGTAGAAAATCATCCCAAAATAAGATCTTTAGGTTTTAAAGTAGAAAGTTTAGATGTAGAACGCAAGTTAAAAATGAATAACTTATTACCTAAAATAGATTTAAATTATAATTTTATTGCGCCAGAGGTAAACGGATTTAATAGTTTTAATACCGATAATTATAAAGGTGGTATTAATTTTAGCATGCCTCTATTTATAAGGAAAGAACGCGGAGACTTAAGATTGGCTAAAATTAAATTACAAGATCAAATTTTTGAAAGAGATGCTACAAGAGTAGTAATTAAAAATAAAATTGATGCCATTTTACAAGAGCTAGAATCTTTTATAATACAAAGCGATTATACAGCAAACAATGTAAGAGATTATAGTATTTTGTTAAGAGCAGAAGAACGAAAATTCTTTTTAGGAGAAAGCTCTTTATTCTTAGTAAATTCTAGAGAACAAAAGTTTATCGACTCTAAATTAAAAGCAATTGAATTAGAAAATTCTTTCTTTAAATCTAAAGCAACACTGTTTAAAGAAGCAGTTATTACAATCAATTAGAAAACATTAAAAGAATATAAAAACCTTTCAAATCTTCAAATTTGAAAGGTTTTTTAGTTAATCCTCATCTTCTAACGTAAAAAAATCATTTACAGGAATCTTAAAAACTTTAGAGAGTTTTAAAGCTAATACTGTAGATGGTACGTATCTATTTTTTTCTATGGAATTGATAGTTTGCCTAGAAACACCAATTTTTTTAGCTAAATCATCTTGCGTTAAGTCTAAAATAGCACGTTGAACTTTTAGAGTATTTTTCATATTAATTATTCATTCTTTTTAATTGCCAGAAAAAACACAGCTGAACAATCAACATAAAAAATAATACTTGAAAATAACTAAAGCCTTGCAATTCGTCATCTTTATTTAACATAACCGCTACTCCATAATTTATTAAAGGTTGCACCAAAGCATATACAATTGCTAGAATAAAAGCTAATCTATACGTTTGTGAACGCAAACTATCTACAAACTCATCTTCTATTTTTTCTTTGGATACTGATATTAGTAAAAGTCCGAATAATAAAAAACCGTGTAAAATAGGTTTAACCCATTCTGAATCTTCTACATATTTTCTTAAAATCATTAGCAGAAAACTTACAACTGCAATAATAAGTCCTACTTTTTTATATGAATTCCCAAGTTGAAATTTATTCATTTTTTTTAACTGACTTCTTTCCCTTTCACATATTGATTGTTTTGACATCTTATTTATTTTAAAATTAGACAAACATATTTATTATAATGACAGATATACTTTACATTTTTAAATATGACAAGTTTATTTTACATTTTGTAAAAAATAATCTAAAAATAATAGTGTTACTCAAACAAAGCGCAAAGAAATTCTGCTACACAAGCTGGTTTTTCTTCCCCTTTAATTTCTATATTACAAGAAAAAGTTACTTTAATTCCGTTATTTGCTAAATCTTCAATAGCTATTAACTTCGCATGCATTCTTAATTCGCTATTTACAGGTACAGGATTAGGAAAACGCACTTTATTTAATCCATAATTTAAGCCCATTTTAAGGCTTTTAATTACAAATAGATCTTCAAGTAATTTAGAAATCATGGCAACAGACATAAAACCGTGCGCAATTATAGTTTTAAAAGGAGACTCCTGCGCTGCCCTTTCTTCATCTACATGAATCCATTGTTTATCTAATGTTGCATTGGCAAAATTGGTAATCATTTCTTGGGTTATGTTATACCAATTTCCTGTTGGTAAATCTTTACCTAAGTGTTTTTTAAAATCTGAAATTGTATTAAAAACCAACATAAAATTTTATTTCTTTGTAAAAAGATCATTATGAATTCTAGGCAATTCCAAATGAAATTTTACTGCAATAGCTCTAATAATAATTACTACAGCAACCGCAATTATAAAATTTATATTTTCTGGAATTATAGTGAAGTTTAAAATCAATAAATACACTATTCCGCCAGCCAAACATGCAGATGCATAAATTTCTTTCTCAAAAATTAACGGAATTTTGTTTGTTAAAACATCTCTTAAAACTCCACCAAAAACTGCAGAAATCATTCCCATAATAACAGCTATAATGGGGTGTAAATTATAAGAAAGTCCTTTTTTTAAACCTAACAATGTAAAAACTCCAATACCCACTGTATCAAATAAAAACATGGTTTTACTCAAATAGGCAATTTTAGATTTAAATAAAAATGTAAAAATAACCGCTGTAAAAATAGTGTAGAGATAGTTTAAATCTCCAATCCAATTTATTGGGTGTGCGTTTATTAAAATATCCCTTAACATTCCGCCACCAACAGCAGTTATAAAAGCAATTATAATTACACCAAAAACATCTAGTTTTTTATCTAAGGCTACAAGTGCTCCACTTATGGCAAAAGCAAAAGTTCCTAACAAATCTATGGCATAAATAATAGTCATATTATTGTCTTAATTCTGTAAATTTTATATTTAATTCTTTCTGAATTTCATGAATTTTCTCTAATTCACTTGGTAAAATAAAAGCTATAGAATTCCCAGTTTTTCCTGCTCTTGCAGTTCTACCACTTCTGTGGGTATAATATTCTAATTGTTCTGGTAATTGATGATGAATAATAAACTCTAAACCTCTAACATCTATACCTCTTGCAGAAACATCTGTAGAAATTAAATATTGTACACTTTCATTCTTAAAAGCTCTCATTGCTTTTTCTCTGTCTCTTTGTTGCATATCTCCTTCTAAAGCGCCCACAGAAAAACCCTCTTCTTTTAATTGATTGTATAAATTTTGAACACCTAATTTTGTTCTACAAAAAATAATGCCTCTTTCTGTTCCTCTTTTTTCAATGTAAGCAATAATAGCATTTGTTTTTTGCTTAATAGTTGTTTTTACATATTGATGTCTAATATTTTCATTTACCAAAGCATTTCTATTAATTTCTACTCTTGGTGCATTAGAATCCATATAGGTTTTAATAATACGCTGAATTTCTTCTGGCATTGTTGCAGAAAATAACCACGTATTTCTTTCGCCTTTAGTAAACTTTAAAATACGATTTAAATCTTGTTTAAAACCCATAGACAACATTTCATCAGCTTCATCTAAAACCAAAGTGTTAATATTGCTAATATCAATTTCGCCACGTTCTATTAAATCTACCAATCTTCCTGGAGTAGCAATAACTACGTGTGTAGTTCTTTTTAAATTTTTAATTTGAACATCTATCTTTTCGCCACCAAAAACAGCCTCTAAAAATATTTTATCATTGCAATACTTGGTAAATTTAAAAAGTTGTTTTTTAATTTGTTGTACCAACTCTCTTGTGGGCGATAAAATTAAAGCCTGAATTTCATTTTTAGAAGCATCTATATTTTGAAGTATTGGCAAACCAAAAGCAGCTGTTTTACCTGTGCCTGTTTGTGCTAAACCCACAAAATCAGTTTTGGATTTTAATAAAATAGGTATGGCTTGTTCTTGAATTTCAGACGGAATTTTAATTCCCAATTCTTTTAAACCTTTTATATATTCTTGCTGAACTCCTAATGCTAAAAATGCTGACATAATTTTGTATTTCTAAATCTTTGGCAAAGATACTTTTATTGGAATGATTTTAAACGGAAAGTGTAATGCTATTTTTTTATTGGTAAATGGTTAGTGGTGATTAGTGAAGGGTGAAGGGTGATTGGTGAATGGTGAAAAGTGAAACTTTATTTTGAATTCTAAAATTATTTTCAAAAATTCCAACAGCCAACAGCCAACAGCCAACAGCCAACAACAAAATTTACTCAGGATACAAAACCTGCAAAACATCTTCACGAATTCTCGCTGGTTTATAAGTAACAGCATCTAACATTACCCATTTTGTTTTGGCTTTTACCAATAACTCATCATTTTTATAAAACTCCATAAAACGTACAGAAGTAATTCCTTTGGTTTCTCCAACCCATGTTTTTACTAAAATTTCGTCTCCTAAAAGGGCTTGTTTTAAATAATCTATTTCATGCCTTAACACCACCCAGAGATATTGTTTTAATGGATTTTTATGAGTTAAAAAATCCCAATGTTTTGTTGCAATAGCATCCATCCATTTTACATATACCAAGTTATTTACATGTTTTAAAACATCTATATCGTCTGCAGAAACTTTAATTTTTAAAGAAAAAACGTTGCTCATTTTATAAATTTCTGCAAAATTAAATATTTTAAAATCTTTATAGGAATTTATACAGTTAGATTTACTATCAATCTGTTTTTTATATTGATATTTGCCTAAATATGGCACAACTAGCAACCGATTTAGGTACAGAAAAAATAAGTAAATTATTGATTAAACAAGCAGTTCCTGCAACCATAGGAATTCTTGTAATGTCTTTAAACATGATTGTTGACACCATTTTTGTGGGTCAATGGATTGGTGTTTTGGCAATTGCAGCTATTACTGTAGTTTTACCTATTGTCTTTTTAATTTCTAGTATTGGTATGGGAATTGGTATTGGTGGTAGTTCAATAATATCAAGAGCTTTAGGTGCGGAAAATTCTGAAAAAGCATTTTTAACCTTTGGAAATCAGATTTGTTTAACTGTAATTTTAGCCATTATTTTTGTAATTCTTGGCAATGTTTTTAGTGTTCCTATTTTAAATTTATTTGGCGCCAAAGGCGATATTTTGCCAATTGCCTCAGAATATTTTAGTGTAATTATTTACGGCGTTCCTTTTTTAGCTTTTGCAATGATGGGAAACCCAACCATTAGAGCAGAAGGAAAACCAAAATTTGCCATGTATGCAATGATGGTGCCTGCTGTTTTAAATGTAGTTTTAGATGTTCTATTTATAAAAGTTTTTAATTGGGGTATGTTTGGTGCAGGTTTAGCCACTTCCCTAGCCTATGCCAGTTGTGGTTTGTATATATTGTCTTTCTTTTTATCTTCTAAAAGCGAGTTGAAAATTATTCTAAAAAACTTTAAATTAGATTTTAAAATTGTAAAAGAAATTGCAGAATTAGGTGGTGTTTCTATTGTTAGGCAAGGTGCAATTAGTATTTTAATGATCGTTTTAAACTACTCTCTTTTTAAATATGGTGGCGAAATATCTATTGCTGTATTTGGTATTATAAACAGAGTTATGATGTTTGCTTTGTCTCCTGTTTTAGGGGTTTCTCAAGGTTTTTTACCTGTTGCAGGTTTTAATATTGGAGCTTCTAAAAATAACAGAGTTAAAGAAACCATTAAAAAATCTATTTATTTTGGATCTATTATAGGAACCTTTATTTTTATAGCAATTGTAATTTTTAAAGAGCAAATAATTTGGATTTTTACTAATGATGAAACTTTGTTATATAAAACACCAAATGCGATGTTAATCGTTTTTTTGGTTACACCCATTGTAACTATGCAGTTAATTGGTTCTGCATATTTTCAAGCGGCTGGTAAAGCTTTACCCGCTTTATTTTTAACACTTTTAAAACAAGGGATTTTCTTAATACCTTTAGCTTATTTTTTACCAATTTATTATGGTGTAAATGGTGTTTGGTGGTCTTTTCCTATTGCAGATTTACTGTCTACAATAGTCACAATCTGGATTTTAAAAAGAGAGGTTGATAAGAATTTGAATTAGATTTCTGATAAATTTCTATTGGCTTTAAACATAAAACCCTATCAAATTATACAATACTTTCACCATTTAAATTGGTCGTTAAAATATCACTAAACAAATTAAAAAAAGGTCTTAGCGCTTTGTAACTTTCATCTATTTGGTTTACAAAATCCGCAGATAAAACTTCTTCATCGGTAAAGTTTTTAACTGCAATAAATCCTTTTTTACGTAATAAAGCAACATCTAGATGCTCTTTATCAAAACCTCTAGGTGCTGTTTTTAATTCGCTAAAACTTTCAAATTTACCACCAAAATGCTTTTTAAAGTTTTTGTCTTTTAAAATGTCTTTAATCTCAGAAGCATCTAATTCTATTTCTTTGCGAATTCGAAACAAGTCTTCTTTACTAGGTTCCCAAAAGCCACCTGCTAAAAAAGATTCTCCTGGTCTTACTCTTAAAAAATAACCACCTCTTAACGCTTTCCCTAATCTAGAAAACGAGTTTGCAAAATGTGCTTTGTATGGCGTTTTATCTTTAGAAAAACGCACATCTCTATAAATACGCATCATTTTAGATTTTTCGATTTCATCATGCTCTTGTAATTTTTGATGAATAGCACCAAACACTTCTTTAGCATTTGTTTGCGCTTTTGTATAAGTGTCTTTATGCTCTGCAAACCAATCTCTATTATTGTTTTTCTGAAGATTTTGAAGGTACTTTAATGTAGATTTTTCGATTTGCATTTTATGAAATTTTAAAAGCTAAATTTACAAAATAGATTTGTAACTTCGATTTTGAAATGCATCAAAAAACTAAAGAAATACAGAAAAGATATGATGGTTTTTTGCAAACACCTTGTTTGTGGAAAAACACAGCGGTTTTTGATATAGATCACTTTAATATCGAACCAAAATCATTAAAAATTGATATCGATCTTAATGAGAAATTACGCTTAGGAAAATATATAGAACGTTTTGTTTCATTTCAATTACAAAATGAAAAATCTATTAAAATAGTAGCAGAAAATATTCAAATTCAACAAGAAAAAAGAACTTTAGGTGAGTTAGACTGTCTTTTATTAGAAAATAACAAGCCTATTCATTTAGAAATCATCTATAAATTCTATTTATACGATAAACGAGCTGGTAATAGAGAAATTGAACATTTTATTGGACCAAATAGGAAAGATGCTTTAATAGAAAAGTTAACCAAATTAAAAGAAAAACAATTACCATTGTTCTATTCTAATGAATGCAAAGCCTATTTAGAAACTCTCAATTTATCATCAGAAAAAATTACTCAAAAAGTATATTTTAAAGCGCAACTATTTGTGCCGTTTTCTAATAAAGGTTTGCAACTAAAACAATTAAACACAAATTGTATTGTTGGTTTTTATATAAATCGAAAAGAATTGATACAGTTTAAAGAGTGTAAATTTTATATTCCTACTAAAAAAGATTGGCTAATACAGCCACACTCAGCAATAAATTGGATTTCTTCTACAGAATTCAACAAAAAATCTAAAGATTATCTAGAAAGACAGTTTTCGCCACTTTGCTGGCTAAAAAAACCAAATGGCATTTTAGAAAAATTCTTTTTAGTTTGGTGGGGTTAGTTGGTGGTTTTTGGTGACTGGTGACTGGTGAATGGTGACCGAAGACTGAATACTGAATACTGACGACTGAAGACTGGTTGAAAACCAAATTTCTAAAAATAAAAAGAGGAATTTAATTGCTTAAATCCCTCTTTTAAAATTTTAATTATTGTAATTATTTACCCTTTTTTTCTTCTTTATCTTTAGAAGCTTTATTCCAAATTTTTATTTCATCTTCAGCAGTAACACCTTCTAAAACTTCAACATTTACACCATCTGAAGTCCCTAATTTTAAGGTTACTTTTTCAAAGGTATCATCTCCTGTTTTAACTTCTACATAAGGCTCTTCTGTTTTTTTATTGAATCTTAGAAGTGCTTCTTTAATAGACAAAACACTGTCTTTTTTAACTAAAACAATATCTGCATTTGCACTATAACCTGCTCTAATAAAAAATTTGTCATCTAAAGAAACATCTGCTTTAATTTTAAATTGTACTGCTCCGCCTTCTTCTGTACCTTTTGGTGCAATAAAATTTAATTTTGCAGGAAATTTTGTACCTTCAATAGCTCCTATTGAAACTTCTATATCTGTACCTTTTACTAATTTACCAACTTCAGATTCATCTACTTTTCCTTCAAAAATCATTTTATTCATATCTGCAATAGATGCAATGGTTGTACCTGCATTAAAGTTGTTAGACTGTATAACTTGATCTCCTTCTTTTACAGGAATTTCTAAAATAGTACCAGACATTTGTGCTATGATACTAGTATTTGCAGATGCCCCTGAACCCGCAGAACCTCTTTTTATAATTTGATAATCGTTTTGAGCATTTAATAAATCTTGTTTAGATTGGTTATATTGCAACTCTACACCTTCATATTCCGCTCTTGCAATTACACCTTTATCAAATAAATTTTTATTTCTATTATAAGATATTTTTGCATTATTAAGTCTAATTTTTGCATTGTCTACTCTACCTTTTGCGCTAATTAAAGACTGTTCATTAGGTACTACTCTAACTGTTGCAATTAAATCTCCTTTTTTAACCTTAGAACCTTCTGTCAACATTATTTTATCAATAATACCTGTAATTTGAGGTTTAATTTCTATCTCTTCTAAAGGAGTTACTTTACCTGTAGCCACAGTTTTTTTTACAATTGTGGTTTTAAACGGTGTTTCCGTTTCAAAAGCTACAATATTCTTTTTATTCTTTTTACCAAACCAAAGAAGTGCAGCAATAAAACCTATTGCTATAATTCCTATAATAATTTTTGATCTTTTACTCATGATTTATGTTAATTGATTGAATTTATTCTTCTCTTAATGCTTCTATTGGTTTTACCACAGTTGCCATGTGTGCAGGAATTAAACCTATTAAGGTACCTAAAAATACAAGTGTACCAAACGCTATTATTATAACAGGTATATCTACTGTTGGGTTAATAAGTGCAGCATCTTCTCCTTGGCCAAAAGCAGTGTCTATTAAAAACAGCACCAAACTTCCAAATATAATACCTATCATACCTGCAATTGTGGTTAAAAAAACCGATTCTAAAATAATTTGCTGGCGTACACTTTTGGGTGTTGCTCCTAATGCTCTTCTAATGCCTATTTCTTTTGTGCGCTCTTTTACCGTAATTAATAAAATATTACCAATTGCAAAAACACCTGCAATAAGTGTGGCAATACCCACAAACCAAGTTAAAAACTGCAAACCTGTTAAAAAACCGGTTACTTTGCCAATTTCTTTACCTAAATTTACACTACCAAAAGCCCTTTCATCTTCTGGATGCACTTTATGCAACCCTTTTAAGGTAAGTAAAATGTCTTTTTCCATTTGCTCAATATCAGTGCCTTCATTGGCAGTAATCATCATCCAATCTACCTTGTCTGAGCTGTTGTATACTTTTCTAAAAGTGGTAAAAGGTATATAAGCAGTATCGCCATCTATATCCACAGTACTAGAACGTTTATAAACCCCAATAACCTTATAACTAATACTATTTATTTTTAAATATTGTCCGATTGGAAATTCACCTTTATCAAACAATTGTTTGTACATTTCTTCCGAAATCACAGTAACCTTTGCACTAGATAAAATGTCATTTTCGTTTAAAAAACGGCCATATATTAATGGTTTTTTCTGAATTTGATCTAAAATTGGGTAATCTCCACTTACTTTAAAATCACCTGATTTAAAATCCTTAACTACTAGATTATTTCTTTGATTTCTGGGTGCCAATAGTTTTATTTCATCTGCATATTCAGATTTTAAAACATCAATATCATTCATGGTTAAACGAAAACGTCTTCCTTCCTGGAAACCTTTAAAAGGAGTATCTGTAGACTGCGTCCAAACAAAAACACTATTGGTTGCAAAATCTCCAAAGATTTTATTGAAACCATTTTCCATACCTCTTGCAGCACCTAATAAAACTACCAATAAAAAAATACCCCAAAGTACACCTATTATGGTAATACCTGTTCGTATTTTATTTTTACGAATACTTCCGTAAATTTCTTGCCAAGAATCTGAATCGAATAAAAATTTCATAATTAATCTGCTCTTAAAGCTTCTATTGGTTTAATATTTGCTGCCTTTTTTGCAGGAACATAACCTGCAATTAAGCCTGATAGTATTAAAACTACAGTGGCACCTATTACAATACCTGGACTTACACTTGGGTCTTTTATAAAATAATTTTCTTCTAAACTATCGCCAATTAGGCTTAAAATATAGGTTCCTAAAGAAAGGCCTAAATAGCCGGCTAAAGTGGTTATTAACACAGATTCTTGCACAACCATAGCTACTATAGAAGCTGGTTTTGCACCTAAAGCTTTTCTAATACCAAATTCTTTGGTTCTTTCTTTAATTACAAAAATCATAATGTTAGAAATTCCAATTATTCCTGCTACCAAAGTTCCAGAACCTACAATTATTACAATAGCATATAAAATGCCCATAAACTGGCCAATTCCTTTGTTGGCTTCTGCCATATTTCTTACAGAAAGCGCACTTTGATCATCTGGATGAATGTTTAATTTACTTCTTAAATCTCTTTCTAGTCGGTTACCAAAAGTTACAGCTTCTGTTAAACTTAAATTTGGGTTATAACCTAATGCAATTTGACTCACATAATCGTTATTACCATACATTTTTTGTGCGGTTGTTAAGGGTATATAAGCTTTTCTTTCTTCATTATCTCCTCCATCATCAGAAAAAATACCAATTATTAAATAAGAACTTCCATTAACATTTACTCTTTTACCTAAAGCAGGTCTTTCGCCAAATAAATCTTTTTTAATTAACCTACCAATTACAATAACCTTAGACGCTTCATTTAAATCGCGTTCATTCAAATATCTACCCTCTTCAATAATAGTTTTTTCTAAAAATTGATGATCGGGATTTACAGCTGTTATGCTATAATTGCTTGCTTCATTTTTATATTTTATAGAAAAGTTTTTGTAGATTCTAGCAGATTGATATTGAATTTTACTAGCATACTCATCTGTAACGTAATTATAATCTTTGTTTTTTAGTTGAATTCTTCTACCGGTTTGCAAACCTTTATAAGGTTTAGAGGTTTTCCAAACTCTTACAAACATGGCGTTTTGTGCATCATCTACAAAAGCACCCTTAAACGTGTTGCTTAAACCACTTACAATACCAAATAATAAAGTGAATAATAAAATTGCAAAGGCAACTGTAAAACCAGACATTACAGAACGTAATCGGTTTTTATTGATACTCTGAAAAATTTCTCTCCAACGATCTAAATCAAACATAATTAAACTGCTTTAGATTTACCAACAGCCGTAATTTCATCACTAATAATTAAACCATCTTTTAAACGTACTACACGCTTGGTTTGCTCTGCCACTTCTTCTTCGTGGGTAATTACAAAAACGGTCATTCCTTCATCATTAATATCCTTTAACAAATCCATTACAGAGTCTGTTGTAGTAGAATCTAAGGCTCCTGTTGGCTCATCTGCCAAAACTACTTTTGGTTTGGTAACTAAAGCTCTTGCAATTGCTACACGTTGTTTTTGTCCTCCAGAAAGTTCATTTGGTAAATGTTCTGCCCACTCTTTTAAACCTACTTTTTCTAGATAATCTAGTGCTGTTTTTAAACGTTCTTTTCTGCTAATACCTTTGTAATACAATGGTAACGCAACGTTTTCTAAAGCTGTTTTGTAAGATATTAGGTTGAATGATTGAAAAATAAAGCCTAAAAATTTATTTCTTAAAAGCGCCGCTTTCTTCTCATTCATGTCTTTAATGAGTTGCCCATTTAAAAAATAATTTCCTTCATCATGTACATCTAATAAACCAACAATATTTAATAAAGTAGATTTTCCAGAACCAGAAGATCCCATAATAGAAACAAATTCACCTTCTTTTATGTGTAAATCTATACCTTTTAAAACGTGTAAAGAATCTTTACCTATAGGATAAGATTTGTGTAATTTTTCTATTTTAATCATTGGTTAGTAATTTGGTTATAAAAGTATTGAAAGCATCTAGGTAGCCTTATTAATTTTATGTTAAAAGCCACAAAATTTAATCAAATACAACCATAAGACGCATCACTTTAAATAATGTTACAAAATTTTTTATTTAATTTTTTTTATGAATTCTAGTATAAAATTGAAAGCTAGTAATAATTTAAAAAACGTTAAATAAAAGCATAAGATTATTGTAAATTATTTCAAATAAAAAAAGATGAAGTATCTTTGATTATACAAAAACAAATGGTTTTTTAATGATTCAAATTCCAAATAACAAAAAACTAATTCTCTTTGATGGTGTATGTAATTTATGCAATACTGCTGTTGCAACTGCTATTAAGTATGATAAAAATAATGCCTTTTTATTTGCATCATTACAATCTAAAACAGGCAAAGAACTTGTAGACTACCTTAAAATAGATATGGCCAAAATAGATTCTATTATTTTATATGAACCCAATATTGCTTATGATATAAAATCTACAGCTGCATTAAAAATAATGAACGCTTTTGGTGGTTTTTGGAGTCTTACCAAACTACTTTGGCTTTTCCCAGAAAGCTTTAGAGATTTGGTTTATGATTTTATTGCAAAAAATCGCTATAAATGGTTTGGAAAAAGAGAAAGTTGTATGCTGCCTACAGCAGAATTAAAAGCAAAATTTTTAAATTAAAACACATGAGTACATATACCACAAAAGCTGTCAAATTTAGTTTATCAATTTTATTGTTGATAGTTATTGTAATGATTTTAAGCCTTTTTGATAAAAGCCCATATTTTGATGTCATATCTACCATTATTGGCATTTTAACTTTTATCATTATTATTTTTGGCATTATGGGACTTTTTTATTCCATTAAAGGAATTAAAGAAAAGAGTGTCATCAAAAAAATAGTGGCTTTAATTGTAAATACAGGAACCGTTATTTTATTTACCTATATAATTATTGCAAACATTAACGATCTAATTAAATTCTTGAATTAATGAAGATTCCCAAAGAAATTAAATGCGTAATTTTTGATATGGATGGTGTAATAATAAATTCTGAAGAAATTCATAAAAAAGCTTATTACCAAACTTTTAATGCTTTAAATGTTGATGTTTCTGAGGATTTGTACAAATCTTTTACAGGCTCATCTACCATAAATGCTTTTCAAAAATTAGTTGCTCATTTCAATTTAGATAACAATCCTGAAGATTTGGTTTTAGAAAAAAGAGCGCGTTATGTAAATTTCTTTGAAAACGGCCCAAATTTAGATTTGGTTGCTGGCGTAAAAGAAATTATTCAATATTTTTATGCCAAGGGCATTACTTTAATTTTGGCTTCCTCTTCTGCTATGGTCAATATCAATAGAGTTTTTAAACGTTTCGATTTAGAAAAATATTTTTTAGCAAAAATTAGTGGTGCAGATTTAAAAGCCTCTAAACCACATCCAGAAATCTTTAATAAAGCGGCACTTTTATCTAAAATATCAAAAGAAAACTGCGTGGTTATAGAAGATTCAGACAACGGAATTAAAGCGGCAAACGATGCCAATATTTTTGTATTCGGTTATGCCAATGTACTTTCTGAAGGACAAACTTTAGCAAATGCAGACGCTGTAATTTCTGATTTTTCTGAATTGAAAAAACTCATATAATTAAATTCAAATCGATATTTATTAAAATTTAAAAGTGTTTTTTGTAGAATCAATAAAAATAAGCAAAGAAGTTTCTTAAAATAGTATGTTGGGTTTTTTATTCAGATATTTGTAATTCAGATTTTTTTATATTTTTTTGATGATAGATAATACCGCTTTAAAAAACCTAAATAATTCGCTTTCTGGCGATGTTTTATTCGATAATTTACACAAAACATTGTATGCAACAGATGCATCTGTGTATCGTAAAATTCCGTTAGCGGTTGCCTATCCCAAAGATGAAAAAGACATTACAGTTTTAATTGATTTTGCTACCAAAAACAAGATTACTTTAATTCCTAGAACTGCAGGTACTTCTCTTGCTGGCCAATGTGTAGGAGATGGTATTGTTGTTGATGTTTCTAAGCATTTTAACAAAATTATCAACTTAAACGAAAAGGCAAAAACAATTACTTTACAACCTGGTATTGTTAGAGATTCTTTAAACGTTTATTTAAAACCTTTTGGCTTGTTTTTTGGTCCAAATACGTCAACTTCTAACAGATGTATGATTGGTGGTATGGTAGGTAACAATTCCTCTGGAAGCACCTCTATAAAATATGGTGTTACTAGAGATAAAGTTTTGCAAATAGATGCCATTTTAAGTGATGGTTCTACTGCTATTTTTAAAGAAATTTCTTCGGAAGAATTTATCAGCAAAACCAAAGAAAACACACAAGAAGGTAAAATTTATAAGGCTATTTTTGATGAACTTTCTGTGGAAGCAAATCAACAAGAAATTCATAAAGAATTTCCAAAACCAGAAATTCATAGAAGAAACACAGGTTATGCTGTAGATGAATTTTTAACTTCTGAATTGTTTGGTGGAATAGAAAAAAGTATAAATGTTGCCAAATTTTTATCTGGTAGTGAAGGTACGTTGGCTTTTTCTACAGCCATAACTTTGCAATTAGACAATTTAGCACCTAAAGAAAGTATTATGGTTTGTACCCATTTTACTTCTATAAACGAAAGCTTAAAAGCTACATTAACTGCCATGAATCATAATTTATACAATTGTGAATTGATGGATAAAGCCATTTTAGATTGTACAAAAAACAATAGGGAATTGGTTAAAAATCGTTTTTTCTTAAAAGGAGATCCAGAAGCGGTTTTAATGTTAGAAGTTTCTGCAAATACTGTAGCTGAAGCAGAAGTTTTGGCAGACAATTTAATTGCAGATTTAGAAAAGAATAACTTTGGGTACCATCACCCAAAAGTATACGGAAAAGATATTGCCAAAGTACATTATTTAAGAAAAGCAGGTTTGGGTGCTTTAGGAAACATGGTTGGCGATATGAAAGCGGTGGCTTGTATAGAAGATACTGCTGTTGCACTAAACGATTTGCCAAATTATATTGAGGAATTCACCCAAATAATGGACAAATACCAGCAAGATGCTATTTATTATGCGCATGCTGGTGCTGGCGAATTGCATTTGCGACCAATTTTAAATCTTAAGAAAAAAGCAGACGTTGTATTATTCAGAAAAATAACCACAGAAACTGCAGAATTGGTTAAAAAATACAAAGGTTCTTTTTCTGGCGAACATGGAGATGGAATTGTGCGTGCAGAATTTATTCCTTTAATGATTGGCGATAAAAACTACCAATTATTAAGACGTATTAAAAAGGCTTTTGACCCAAATAACGTTTTTAACCAAGGAAAAATTACAGATGCTTTTCCTATGGATGAAAGCTTGCGTTATGAAGTAGATAGAAAAGAGCCAAACATTGCTACCATTCAAGATTTTTCTGATAGTGAAGGTATTTTAAAATTAGCAGAAAAATGCAATGGTTCTGGAGATTGCAGAAAACCAGTAGAAGCTGGTGGAACAATGTGCCCAAGTTACAGAGCCACTAAAAACGAAAAAGATACAACTAGAGCTAGAGCAAACACTTTACGTGATGTTTTAACCAACAACACAGCCGTTAACAAATTCAATTCTAAAGAATTAAAAGAAGTTTTAGATTTGTGTTTAAGTTGTAAAGCTTGTGCATCTGAATGCCCAAGTAATGTAGATATTGCTACCATGAAAGCCGAGTTTTTGTACCAATATCAAGAAGCAAATGGCTATTCTTTTAGAAGTAAGTTATTTGCTAATAATGGTAAATTAAATAAATTAGGAAGTTTAACTCCTGCCCTAACTAATGCTATTTTAAATACGCCTTTTGCCAAAAAAGCAATGGGTGTTGCTGTGGAAAGAACAGTACCTAAACTAGCTAAAAAAACGTTGAATTCTTGGTATAGAAAATCAAAAAATTCTTTGGAATTGTCACCTCGAGCGCAGTCGAGAGGTCTTAAAACAGTTTACCTTTTCAATGATGAATTCACCAACTTTTACGATGTTGAGATTGGTAAAGACGCTTTTATTTTATTAGAAAAACTAGGTTACAATTTACAGATAATTAAGCACGAAGAAAGTGGAAGAAGTTATATTTCTAAAGGGTTTTTAAAGCAAGCCAAAGAGGTCTGTAACAAAAACGTAGCTATTTTTAAAGATTTAATTACTGAAGAAACGCCTCTTATTGGTGTAGAACCTTCTGCCATCTTAACTTTTAAAGACGAGTATTTACGTTTGGCAGACGATAAAGCATCCGCAGAAAAAATTGCAAAAAATGTGTTTACTTTTGAAGAATTTTTAGCCAAAGAATTGCAAGCCAAAAATATTGATACTGCTCTATTTACAAAAGAAAATAAAGTTTTAAAAATTCACGGACACTGTCACCAAAAAGCATTGTCTGGTACACAAGCCAGCTTTCAAATTTTAAATATTCCAGAAAATTATAAGGTAACTATAATGAATACAGGTTGTTGTGGTATGGCAGGTTCTTTTGGTTATGAGAAGGAACATTACCAAGTTTCTATGCAAGTTGGGGAAGATACTTTATTCCCTAAAGTTAGAAATTGTAGCACAGATACAGCAATTGCTGCTGCAGGTACAAGTTGCAGGCATCAAATTTTTGATGGTACAAAACGTATTGCAAAACACCCAATTACCTTATTAAAAGAAGCGCTTTTGTAAATTTAAAATATTAAACACTATTTTAAAAAAGTAATACTAAGAGGATAATTTGGTGCTTGATTATTACTTACACGAATGGCATTAATAATTGGAAAAATTAAATAAAAAACACCAATTGTAATAAACCCTAAAATACCCAAACCTAAAAATAGAATTAAAGGAATACAAATTATAAGATAGATAAACATAGAAATTCTAAAGTTTAAAATGGCTTTTCCGTGTGCATCCATTCCAAAAACTTCGTCTTTTTTTGTAAGCCATAACACCAAAGGCACAATAAAACCGCCTATACCACTTACAAAATCTAATAACTGACTTAAATGTGTAATTACCAATAATTGATTATCTTCTTTCATTTCTTTATTTTTTCAGTTAATCATGAATAGGACGTTATCTCATTTGATTTGTTACAAAAAGATAGTTTAAAAACTTAAAACAGTTTATTTTTGAAAAAGACTTTTTATTTTAAAGCCAAAAATCTTTCTGTATTTTTGCAGTATGATTCAAAATGATACCATTGTTGCACTAGCAACACCAAACGGAGTTGGCGCAATTGCTGTAATTAGACTTTCTGGAGAAAGTGCTATTGAAATTGCAGATACTTTTTTTAAATCTATTAAAAAAGGTAAAACACTTTTACAACAGAAAACACATACCATTCATTTGGGTCATATTGTGCACCAAGGTATTATTATAGATGAAGTTTTGGTTGCTGTTTTTAAAAACCCAAATTCGTATACAGGTGAAAATGTAGTAGAAATTTCTTGCCATGGTTCTAGTTTTATTCAGCAAGAAATAATTCAATTGTTTTTAGAAAACGGTTGCAGAATGGCAGATAATGGTGAATTTACCATGCGTGCTTTTTTAAACGGCAAAATGGATTTATCGCAAGCGGAAGCTGTGGCAGATGTTATTGCCTCTAATTCTGCTGCAAGTCATCAAATGGCAATTCAGCAAATGCGTGGTGGTATTACCAATGAATTGAAAGAATTACGTGCACAATTACTAGATTTTGCAGCTTTAATAGAATTAGAACTCGATTTTTCTGGTGAAGATGTAGAATTTGCAGATCGTACAAAATTTAAAGAATTGGTGGCAAAAATTACCTTTGTTTTAAAACGTTTAATCGATTCTTTTTCTTTTGGAAATGCCATGAAAAATGGAATTCCTGTTGCCATTATTGGGGAACCTAATGTGGGTAAATCTACCTTACTAAATGCACTTTTAAATGAAGAAAAAGCCATAGTTTCTGATATTGCAGGTACCACAAGAGACGCTATTGAAGATGAAATGATTATTGAAGGAGTTGCTTTTCGTTTTATAGATACTGCAGGTATTAGAGATACTGCAGATGTTGTAGAAAACATAGGTATTAAAAAAGCCTACGAAAAAGCAGAAAATGCGCAATTGATTATATTCCTGATAGATTCTTCTAAGAATAAAGAACAGAGAACAAAGATTCAAGATGAAATTGATAAAATTAAAAAACGTTTTCCTAAAAAGCGACTATTGGTTATTGCGAATAAAATTGATACGCTTTCTAGTGATGAAGTTGATACGCTTTCATCACAAATCGAAAACTTAATACCGCTTTCAGCAAAAAACAAAACAGGTATTGAAAGCTTAAAAAACGAATTGACTGCTTTAGTTAATATTGGCGCCTTAAGTAATAATGAAACGATTGTAACCAACTCGCGCCATTTTGAGGCTTTAAACAATGCATTACAAGCCATAAAATCTGTACAACAGGGCATTGATTTAGAAATATCCACAGATTTATTTTCAATTGATATTAGAGCTTGCTTACAGCATTTAGGCACAATTACTGGAGATTATGATGTGGATAAAGATATTTTAGGACACATTTTTGGAAATTTTTGTATTGGTAAATAGATAAAAATTTTATAAACAATGAAATGTCTTTGTAACCCAGAAAAATCATACAACAATTGTTGTGAAAAAATACACCAAGATATAAAATTAGCAACCACAGCAGAATTATTAATGCGCTCTAGATATGCTGCTTTTGTTTTGGCGAATGTAGATTATTTGCAAAAAAGTCATCATAGTACAACTAGACCATCTAATAAAGAGAAAGAAGAAATCTTAACCTGGACAAAATCCGTAGAATGGCTAAAGTTAGATATTCTATCATCCACAGAAAACACGGTCGAGTTTAAAGCTTTTTTCTACGAAGATTCCAACTTAAAAATTATACACGAAAAATCTTTTTTCACAAAAGAAAACAATCATTGGGTATATGTAAATGCTGATATTTAAGTACATAACCTGTAAAATGTTTCATCAATTATTTCTCAAAAAAAAAAACTAGCATTTATAATATTTCATTAGCAACTATCTAAGGTAATAAAACGGTTTTTATACCTTCTTTAGGTTTAGAGGATTGGATAAATGAAAAGTGGGGTTTTGGTTTTTATAGTGATTTAGAATTGTTAACCTATGAGATTGAAAAAGAAAACGAATTGTTGGTAGAAAAGGAGTTTCCTGCAGTGGTTACTTTAGATCTACTTTATAAATTTCATAAAAACTAGATATTCGTTTTTGGTGCTGTTATAGAATTCAAGAAAAACAAAAACTTGTTTATTGTATGAATTGGGCTAGACTATGAAATTAAATTTGGCAAGCATTGGTTCGTTTCTCCAACTGTTTTTTATGACAATTGTTCCTACTATATTGGTACCTAGTCTGTTGGTATTGGTAATGACAAACGTTTTTAATTTCTCTTTGCTAATAAGCTTAAAAAGTCTATTTTTATTTTAAGTAATTTACAAAAGAAATCAATATAAATTGCAATGGAAAAAGAAGATATTCTTGGAGATTATAACATTATAGGCACAAACCAAAACAGCTCTGAAGAAACATACAAAGGCACTCTAAATTTATCTTTTGATGGTAAAGGTAACATACTCGCAAAATGGTTGATTAATAAAAGTCAAGAACAATATGGTGTTGGCTTTTTTAAAAATAATATTTTAGTGATTAATTTTAATTATGTAGGCGATGAAAACACAATGTATTATGGCACTGTAGTTTACAAATGTATTTCTAAAGATATTTTTGAAGGCTTTTGGTCTGAAGAGTTTGGCAATCCTGATTTTTTAGGCTCAGAAAATTGTTTTAGAATAAAAAAAGAAGAAATACTTTTAAATTAATTGTTTCAACCTTAAAATTTAGACCAATTAAATTTTATAATGATACATAAATAAATTGAATTATTTTTAATAGTACTTAAAAACAGCCTTATAATTTGAGCCTTTTTTTATCCAATTTAGCTCTTATTACATTAGCTTTTTCCTCTGTAAGATCGTAATCCTTCATCACATAAATAGCAAATAGGGTTCCTAAAATTGGTAATCCAGAGAAAAATAAGCGTAAACCTGTAATTGCCTCTTCTGTTTGTGTTGGTGCACCAGACTCAAAGCCTATAATCGAAAAAATAAGCCCTGTTAATCCACCTGCAATTCCAAAACCAAATTTTACCATCCACCAATAAATGGCACCAAAAATACCTTCACGTCTTTTACCTGTATTTAACTCATCTAAATCTATTACATCTGCCGTCATAGACATCATAATTGTAAATAAACCTCCAATACCAAAAGAGAAAAATGGCAATGCTAATAAAAATAAATAAGGTTTACCTGGTACAAATAAAAACCATAATAAAATATAACCTACAATAGATGTGGATTGCGAAATTATAAACGCTTTCTTTTTACCCATTGCTTTAGACATTTTTGTTACTAAAGGAATCACTAAAAAAGAAGTAACTAGAGCCCCAACACTTCCAAAAAGTGTTGGCCACCACCAAGCACCATCTGGCCCTGTAACTCCGTTAAACAAATAATAAACAATTATAAAATACGTAAAGGCGGCAACTGTATTAAATGCATTAAATATTAAAAAAGTTGCTATACATAATTTTCTAAAAGCTTTCATTTTAAGTGCCTCAACAAAATTAACTACAAAAATTGTGTTTAATTTTTTTAAAATACTTTTAAAGGTAATGCTCTCATAATTTTCATGTAAAGTAGATTTTCCTCTAATAAAAATAGCAGGTATTAAAGCAAATATTGTACACGCCAAAGCAACCCAAACTGCTAATTCTCTTACAGCTACTTCACTAGAAGGAAACCAATCTTTATCATCCATTAAAATCCAAAACCACGGCGCAATTACCCAAGCCCATTGCCCAACAAACTGCGCAGTTCCCATGATATTTGTGCGCTCATGAAAATCTTCACTCATTTCATAACCCATGGCAACGTAAGGCACACTAAAAATGGTTAATCCTAAATAAAATAGTAAAGACCAAAAAAGGAAATAATAAAAATTATAATCTAAGCTGCTATCTTTATACAATTGCCACATAACTATAAAGGAAATGCACATAATAATAGCACCAATAAAAACGTATTTTCTTCTTCTGCCCCATTTAGATTTTGTATTGTCTGATATAAAACCCATTATAGGATCTGTAATAGCATCAAAAAGCCTTGGCACCAAAGAAACTACACCCCACATCCAACCAGGAAAACCTAAGCTTTGAACCAGCACCACAATAAAAATACTTATAATTGCTGGATACATTTGGTTTGCGAACATGCCAAAACCAAACGCTACTTTTTGCCCAAAAGCTACTTTACTTTTTTCTGTTATTTGTTGTATTGCCATTTAATGTTAAGTTTAAAGGGATAATAATTATTTGTATTGCTTGTGTGTTTATTTTGAATATGCAAAGAGTTACAAATTTTATAAGTTTTGTTGGTTGATTTCCTTTTACAGAAGTCTTAAAAATTATTACAACTAAATCTTTTTTGCCATTAAAAATGGTTTTAATAATTTCTGTTAGTTGCTTTTTGTTAAATATTGATTTTTAACAACATCAAAAGCTAGTTTTTTGTTTCTATTGATGTCTACAATACCCCAAAATTCTTCATTTGGAGTTCCATCATAAGGAACGCCAGAGCTGTTGGGCGCCCAACCTCCAATATCTTGTGTATTGTTATTTCCAGCTTTCCACCAACCGTCTGTAAAAGAAAAAAGTGTAATTCCGTTACAAATTTCTTGATTTGTAAAAACACTCTGTAAAACGTTTTTAGTAGCATCTGCCTGCGCTTTTTCATTAAATCCTTTATGGTAACCTACTTTTTCTATAAGCATATAACTATCTCCACCAGCTTCAGATAAATACATTGGTTTTTTGCTAACAGCTTCCCATTCTTTAAAAATACTTGTAGGATTGTCCCATCTATAAACATTCATGCCCCAAACATCTATATTATTGCTCATTTCTAAAGCCAAAGTATTTGGTAAATCTCCATGTGCAGTTGTTGTTGGATGATTTTTATCGTTTTCTTTAATAATTTTGGCAGCATTATTCATTACCTTGTACCAATTTTTTATATCGTCTTTAAACCATTCTGGATGATAATTATACTCATTACCCAACTCCCACATTAAAATAGCATTGTGATTTTTAAATTGATTTACATAATTGATAAATGTTCCAGAAAGAATATCATTTTTACCATTTTGATTGTAACCAAAACCAATAATTACCTTAATACCAGCTGCATCAATTTTATTTAAAACGCTAATTTCTTCTATTGGTTCATATACTCTAATAGTATTAATACCAGCTTCTTGCATTAAAACTAAATCTTGGTTTAAATTGGTAAAACTTCTTTTATCCGAACCTTTTGGAACTGGATGATAACAAATTCCTTTGATAAAATAAGGTGAATTATTTACCATTATTTTTCTATCAGAAATGTTAACAATAGTTGTTTTTTCGGCTTTTTTACAAGTGATAAAAGCAACAAGAAAAAATAAAATTCCAAAAATATTTTTCATTTTTTATTCTTTTTTAATTGGTGGCAATTGTACATCTTTTAATAAAGCGTCTAAATTTCCATTGTAGGTTTTGGTAATTGGTTTGCCATCTCTAGTTAATCCTTCAAAAAGATTGGTATCAACCAAATTCCACAACGCAAATTTTGCTTCACTTTTTAAATTTATCAATCCAAAGTGATTTTCTGAACCACTAGCATTTTGTGCATCTTTCCATTGTTCATCAAAGGCTTCAAAATAAAAACAGGCTATCTTTTCTTTTTGCGTCCAATCTCTCATGAACTTATAATAAACAGCTTGTTTATACTCATCTGTAGCTTTAGAACCATTATTTCCATAATGTCCGTTAGAAAAACTTGCCCAACCTGTTTCTCCTATATGAATGGTTTTGTTTGCCCCAACACTTTTTACATAGTTTTGTACACTTTTGTATTGAGAAACTGCATAATCTTTGGCCTTTAACATAGCCAAATCTATTTTTTCTGTTTTAGAAAGGTTTTTTTCGCTTTCTAAATTCCCCCAAAAAGTAGGATTGTAATGTGTATCATGCATTGGATATGTATGCACAGAAATAAAATCTACTGCATGTATTAATTTGGTTAAATCTTCTGTGTGATATGCTGCACTCCCACCACCCCAAGACGCAAAATTATCTGAACTAGTAATCCATATATCTTTTGATAATTCACCTGTTTTCTTCAAATTCTGAAGATGATTTACCCATTTTAAAATAACATTTGGTTGCACAAAATAACTAGTTGCCCATTTTACCATAGCTTCATTACCAACCGCTATAATTTTTACAATTTCTGAGTATTTTTTAGCCAAAGCAACTGCTGTTGCTATTTCTGTGACATTTCTATCACTTTCCTCATTATGATTTGGTGTTAAACCATTTGAATTAAATGCATTTTTACAAGCTATCCAAGCACCTAACATTACATACATTTCAAAATTTTTATCTTCTTTTTTAAGCTGATAAATGGCTTCTAAAACATTTTCTGCATGCTTTAAATGCACATTATAGGTTCTTAAAATCTTAATATTTAGGGCAGATAAAATTTTTAAATCTTCTTTTAATTTGGCAATTGTTGGCTGTATATCTCTTGTTTTTGTTCTATAACCACCATAAGAAATTGCCAAATAGTTAGGGTTTTCTAAAATTTCTTTGGCAGTTAAATTGGATTTTACCTTAACAACTTTTTTCTCTTTCTGAGCGCAAGAAACCACAAAAAACAACAACAGTATACTGCAAATTTTTGCAATAAATTGATGAATATTTTTTGTGGTTATCATATTAATTTAGCTTTTAATTATAGACTTTTAAATGGCTACTTTAATGTAATTTACAGTAGTTGTTCTTTTAAATAATTGACTGCTAATTTCTTTATCTAATGCTAAACTATTAAACACTTTAGAAGTTTTGTCTTTAAGAAAAACCTCTACTTTATTTGTAGCGTTTTTAGAGTAAATAATTGGGACTTGACAATAAGTAAAAGCCAACTCGTTTTTTTGTAGTTGAATTGTGCTTTCTTCGCCTAAAACAGTTACATAATTGAATGATTTTTCTTCTGATAAAAATTCGCTTTGCTTTAGTAAACGAGGATTAAAAATTATTTTACCGTCCCTTACAAAAACACCCAGTTCACCAAATCTGTTTAAAACATCTTCTTTTACCTGGCCAGTCATACCTGGTTGTTGTGCACCTTTACCTGCTGGTGTATGCGAATATGCATCTGTAGGAAATGCACCATACAATCTTGGAGATTTATGCACACCAACGCCTGCTTGTATTTCGTAATAATGGTCTAAAAGTCTGCCAATAATTGCTTCATTTTCTCCTTTATTAATGGCGTTTAAACAATTTTCTTGCACGGCCACTAATAATTTTGAAACCATGTGCCAATAAATAGAGCCCAAACCTTCGTAACCAAAGAAAGTTCCTGAACGTCCTGTAAACGATTTATGATCAAAAATTTCTTCGAAAATGGCTAATATTTTTGGTGTTTCTTGCGCTATTAGAACACCATACTTTTCTTCACACAAGCTATCTAAAGCATCTTGTAAACTATTTGCATTATTAAAATTGCCATTAAAATGATAATTCCCTAAAATATCTTTTTCTACAATAGTGCTATTGTTGTCTTTCACTAAAGTGGATAATAATTGAGATGTTTCTATCTTCTTATTAGGAATATTATTTTTTTGAGTAAACCTTGGTAATTCTTTGTTTGGATATAAAATATAACTGTATTGATCTGGTCTAAAAAGTGCACTTGCTTTTAAACCATCTAATAAATCTAAGGTTTCTTTTGGTGATAAAAACCCAGCACTCAAAACAGCTACTTGCCCTTCTAACATTTCCGATAAATAAGAAATTTTCACTTCATCTTTACCTCTTAAGGTCATTAAATTATAAGCATGATATAGATTGTCTTTACGTTTATTCGCTTTTATAGAATGCTCTAAATACGCTTTTGTTGTTGCTAAAAATGCTAATAAATCGGTTTTAGAAAGTGTTTCTTTTTTGGTTGAAAATCCGTTTTTATAAATTTCTTCTCTGTAAATACTTGCAGGGGTTCCTAAACCGTCTAAAACGGTTTTCCTTTCTTTATCCGTAAAACTTCTAGTTAATATTACTTTATTGTCTTCTAAAGTTGAAAAAATATCGCTAAATAACTGTTTTAATTCTGTAGATAATTCAACCTCTGCAACGTTGGCATTTTGTACTAAAGTTTCATAAAAATTAATAAATCTTCTTAAATAATATAAAGTTACCATAGAAACGCCATTACCAACAAGTGCGTTGTTGGCATCGTTCCATTCTGGCCTTTGTGTATTTAGCCAAATACCACCTTCTGGAATAAAGTTAGAGATCTTTGCTAAAACAGTAACTAATAGTTTTTCAATTAAATTTACTTTGTAAATTCCGTTGTTTTTGTCTTCAATTAAAGCGCCATCTGCACCCAATTTTCCTCTTTTTTTATCTATTGCATCGTTTAATTTATAATCGAAATCAATAGTATCTTTAGAATTCTTTAAAATAGCTGTAAACGGCTTTATTTTATAAGGCACATTTGCGTAAACAAAAATATCTTCTGTAAATAGTTTTGACAATTCATTTGGATAATGTTTTTCTGAAAACTCTAAAAACTTCAACAAATAAATAATTTGATGATCTCCCCAATAACCTATATAAGACCAAGGATCGTTTTCTTCGATAACCTCCCAATCAAAACCATCTTTTGTAACTCTGTAAGGATTGTACCCTTCAAAAGTAGTGGCGTTTAAGAATTTATGAATCATACTTTCTATAAACTCTGGATAGGAATGTGCTAAAGATTCCCAGTTCTGAAAAATATCTCTCCAATTGCCTTCATAATCTAAAACTTTAGAACCGTCAACTTCACTTTTTGTATTAATTGAAAACTTGTTCCAAGGTCTACTTGGATCTCCATGTCTTCTGCTAAATTTTAGTGGTAAATATTCTAAACATAATCTTTTAAAATCCTTATCAACATTATTATTTGCCAATTCTTTAATCAACTTTAAATCAAAAGAAGCTGGTAAATTGTTTAAAATTGCTTCATTTGTTTTGTAAACAACAATATTTGCTTTTGCTAAGTATTTTTTAAAATCTTCTTTTTCTATTGTATAATTATCATCAAAAATACCACCTCTCATAATATTAAAAAGGGTATTAGAAAAATGCCTTGTATTAATTAGATCGTCTGCTGTAAGTTGCAAACCGTCTGCAGAAGAAGTCAATTTTATTAGATTTTTAGTACCTAAATCAATATCAGTATTTAAAATTTCATCCATATTTTTATGGGATGAAATCATTGCGGCAATTGCTGTAATTTGTGTAACAGATTGATTTACATTGGCTATTTGTCTCCAAGTTTTTTCTGAATTCCCATCCAAAGAAAAATTAAAAACTGTTAGAAAAGCTCCTTTTTCTGCTCTTACATCTATTTCTTCTTCTAAGTAAATACCTCTTCTAAAATTATTTATTTGTGTTGATGATAATAAATAAGTAGCATTTTCTATACCTAAAGACCATACAATATTGGCTTTTAAAGCCTCACTTGGTTCTGCTTTATCTACAATAATTGCACTTAGGGCATAAATACCCAATCCAACTTCTTTTTCTAATTCGCATTTCTTATAAGCATCTACTAAATTACTGGTACTTGCTTGTATATCTGACCCAACACCATAAGGCAATACATCTTGAAAACCATCTAAAGCTTCAATATCAATATTTATTGAAGACATATTTATCAAGGTTGCTTTTCTTACAAAACCAAATTGATCACTAGAATTCCATTCGTATGTGAACGTAAGTTCTAAATCTTGATTTATTTCTTCAAAAATTACTTTATTACCATAAATGTTTTTATAAATATTTCTAGTAATTTGGTACAAACCTGCTTGTCTTTCAGAAAAAGGTTCCCATAATTTTATATGATTATCTTTTTGAATTTTAAAAATAGTTTTACAACCTGTAGTTTCTGCTAAAGCCGTAATTTTATCATCTGTATAATAAGGAAATAGTGCAAACTGCGCATTTTTTCTACCTGCTGTTAAACCTCCATTACTCGAAATAAATAACCAGTGATTAGAGTCTGAAACAATCGTCATAAAAAAAGGACGCATTTTGTGCGTATCTGAAACTTTGTAAAAAGTTTCTTTCCCTATTGTAACAATGCTGCCATTATGATCTAATGTTGTTTTTGTATTATTTTGTTCTAAAAAAGCGGTATTCATTAAATGAATTTTATTAAATATTAGTTTTTTTTAAAAAAAAGAGCCTAGAATTACTAAACAAGCTATATAATTAGCCTATTGTAAGTGTAAGAAACTAAATTATTGGTCGCGTTTTAAAATACCCGACCAATAAAGATTTATATTATTGATAAACTCTTATGTAGTCAATCTCCATCATATCTTCTGTAAAATCAGGGGCTACAGCACCACCTAAAGTACCTCCCATTGCTACGTTTAAGATTAAAAAGAAATCTGCATTAAATGGTAAAGTCGCATCATTTGGTAAAGTGTGATAAACTTTATTATCTATTGCAAATTTAATTTCTATTGCAGACCATTCTACGGTATAATTATGAAATTCTGTGGTAGAAGTTGTAAGCTCTGTAGATTCTGATGGTCCACCACCAGCAAAGTTCCCAGGATAATGAATAGTGCTTAAAACTGTGTTTTTATCATTTCCTTTTTGTTCCATAATGTCAATTTCTCCAGCTTCTGGCCAACCCACTGTGCTAAAGTTTGCACCCAACATCCAAATTGCTGGCCAAGTACCTTGAGAAGCTGGTAATTTTGCTCTAGCCTCTACTCTACCATATGTAAATTCCTGTAATCCTTCAGATTTTAATCTAGCAGATGTAAAACCTGCCCCGTCTGCTTTCGCTTTTATTTTTAATAATCCGTCTTGTACAATAACATTTTCTGCATTATTTGTGTAGGTTTGTAATTCTTGGTTACCCCAGCCACCTGCGCCTAAATCGTAGGTCCAATTTGCAGCATTTGGAGCACCATCTGTATTAAAATCGTCTTCCCATACTAAGTTTGTAAGTGCAGAATCTAAGGTATTATCATTTGGCTTTACTGTTGTAAATTTAAAGTACCAAGCTAAATTAGAATCTACGGCATCTAAAGCTCTAACATGCATTTCAGTTTCAGAAATTTCTAATATTTCAAAAGAGTTTGCACTAACGTAGTACGCCATAAAACCATTATCTGAAAAATTTAATACAGTTCCTCTAGAACTAAAAGCTGGGTCGGGTACTTGAGACCAATCTTCTGAAGTTGGCGAAAGAGAAACGGTACTTACCGTACTTGTATCAAAATCAAAACACTCATCTCCATTTGCGCCGGAGCCACCCACAACTGCTTGATGTGCTACATTTCCGTTAAAAAATGTTTGTCCTTTATTATCTAAAACATAAGTTAAACTTCCATCTACATTTTTGGTAAACGTAAGTTCGTCATCTGTATAACACTCATTGGCCGATCCTGAAGGGGCAGCAAAAAATGCTGGAAAATAATATTGCGTAGGACCTCCATTAATTTGTACATCAAAAGCAAACGTAGGGCCAACACCTAAAGCGCCATTTGCAGCACTATTTACATACCAAGTTTTAGAACTTGCACTATTTAGTTTAATTTCATCATTACCAGATGCATCTTGGGTTATTTGCGCTCCAGTTAAAAAAGACTCGACTTGTAAATCTAAGAAAGAACTAAAAACTTCTACTTCTATAGTCTTTGATGAAGAAACGCCGCCTTTACCATTTGCCTTTACCACAACTTTGTACTTGTTTACACCTACAGAAGTAAATCTTTTGGTTAAAATTCCAGATGGTGCCTTTTCTGGAAGATCTTCGAAAAAATATACAAAGGAACTAGAATTATTTGCAGTAGCTGTAAAAGTTACTAATCCAGAACCGTCACCAAAAGGGTTATTTTCATCTGCACCTAAAACATTTACATTAACCTTTATATTGCTTGGTGCAACTATTTCTCCGAATTCAAATTCTTTTTCTTCACACCCAATAAATGCTAAGGTGCACGTAATTAATATGATATAAATATTGTTGAGTTTTTTCATAATATTCTATTTTTATATTTTTTAATCTTAGTTAAGAGATAAAGAAACATCATCTATATTTACTAAGCCATTTTCTCCATTTAAATCAAACAAAACTCTTGCATCTGCGGCACCAAATTCTGCGGAAGATAAGGTTAATGTGTATGTAGTTCTTGTTGCTGTAATGCCTACTGTTTGTGAGTCGTTTGTAAATGAGCCACCACTTAAACCAATACCTGCAATAATACTTCTATCTCTATCAGACCAGGCATCAAAAGTTAATGTGTATGTATTGCCTTGTATTATTTCTAATTTCTGACTTACATTCACTTGAAAAGGTTCTGATGGATTTGCGCTAGTTACGTTTACAGAATAAAAAGTATTTCCGTTTTCTGTAACAACTGGTGCAGCAGAATTATCATCTACACCAACCAACCAAGAATCACTTCCGTTTTCAAAATTTCCATTGGTTAGCAAATTACCTAAACCTCTAATTAAAGACACATTATCTATGTTTACCATGCCATTTTCACCATTTAGATCGAATAAAACTCTTGCGTCTGCAGCACCAAATTCGGCAGAAGATAAAGTTAATGTGTATGTAGTTCTTGTTGCTGTAATTGCAACGGTTTGTGAATCGTTTGTAAATGCGCCTCCACTTAAACCAATACCTGCAATAATACTTCTACTTCTATCTGACCAAGCATCAAAAGTAAGTGTGTACGTATTGCCTTGTACAATCTCTAATTTTTGACTTACATTTACTTGAAAAGGTTCTGACGGGTTTGCATTTGTTACATTTACAGAATAAAACGTGTTTCCGTTTTCTGTAACAACTGGCGCTGCAGAATTATCATCTACACCCACTAACCAAGAATCGCTTCCGTTTTCAAAATCTCCATTTGTTAATAAACCGTCATCAAAGGTTGATGGCAATGAACTCTCTTTATAAAAATAGAAATTATCAATATAAACAACTCCTGCAACACCATCTGAATCTATTAAAAGTTGTGTGATTTTTTCTTTGTTTGATAAATCTCCCTCATCAAAGGCTGTAATATCTAACTCTATACTTTGCCAAGTACCACCAATAGTTTCTCCTAAAGACGCCTCTCCTTCACCTCCATCTATGGTATTTACAATTTTAACAGATAAACCATTTGTAGTTCCTTCTGGTACCCAATAATCAATATGCATTTTTTCCATTGTAGACAATTCTATGCCATTGGTATAATTAGTTACAATACCAAGAAAATCTAAATTTGTTAATTTCCAAACATTATTATTTTCTATAGTTGTCGCTTCAAAATTTGTAACCGACCAATCAGTTGGTAATTCGTCTAATGTTACATTTGTATATGCATCACTAAAAATGCTAACCACATCTTCTGCAGTTCTATTTGATGGATTTGGAGCTGCCGTTAAAGGAGCTAAAATTTGGGTAACTTCAAAAGATGCTGTAAATTCTGTTGTTTCTATAGCACCACCTTTGGCAACTACTCTTACATCATAAACACCTGCATCTACATATTGGTAATTAATTGTATCACCTATATTCCCTGTTAATACAGGTTGTGTTACACCCTGCTCTCCAGAATAAAATTCGAAAGTAGTTGCAAAATCTGCATTTGCAGTAATGTTTACTTGTTTAGAAGTACTCGCATCATTTTCTATATCCACTATTAAATTTTGTGGTGCGTTAAACGATACTATTAAAGGTTGTATAAATTCGGTTGTATCTCCAACAGCATTAAATGCTACTATTTTTAGATCATAAGATCCTTCTGCATATATATTAGATACACTTTTACCTTGTTCTACTTTAGCAGGTTCTTCATTTAGATCTCCAAAAAACACATCAAAAAATATAGCTCCATCTGCGTTTGGAGTTATGGTTACCAATCCTGAATTATCTTGAGTAATCTCTAGCAATGCAGATATGTTTGTAGGTGCAGGAATATTCTCAAGGAATTCTAAATTTTCATTATCTGTACAAGCACTTACAAATACTAATATTATAAATGCTTTAAATATTGTTTTTATTTGTTTCATATTTTTAAATATTAATATGTTTAGTTTGTATAACCTTGATTCTGTTCCCAATTTCCTTGAGAAAACTGAATTTCTTCAAATGGAATAGGAAATACTTCGTTTTTATTTGGAGTAAAACCAGGGATTTGCGTTCCTCTTCCTGTTCTAACCAAATCGAAAAAATGATGACCTTCGCCTACTAACTCTACTCTTCTTTCCTGATAAATTGCAGCTGTTAAGGCAGCACCACCAACTGTAATTTCATTATTTGTATTGCCAAAAGCTCTTGCTCTAACTCTATTTAAAAACAATCTTGCTTTGGTGTCATTAGGAATTTCTTTTCTGTTATTTGCTTCTGCAGCCATTAATAGTACATCTGCAAAACGAATAGCTCTATAATTATTTGGATTTGTTAAATTTAAATCCCCAGCAGCATCTGTACTTCTTTTACGCGGAATATATTTTCTGTTATAAAAACCTGTATGCTCAAAACCGGTTGTAAAAGTTGCTCCAGTGGTTGCAGCCCATGCTTCAATATCTAAAATGGCGACATCTTTTCTAAGATCACCGACTTCAAATTGATTTACCATTTCTTGCGTTGGCACATTAAAACTAAAGCCAGAGGTAAATGAATCTCCAGTATAACCTCTTACACCTTGAAAACCTACTGCAACATTACCTTCACTGCATTGTAAACAACCAAAACCTGCACCTTGAATATCTGTGTATTGCACCTCAAAAACTGAACCAACTCCATTTTCTCCTTGAAACTCGAAAATTTTATTGTAATCTGTTTCTAACATGTAACCACCATTATTAATTACACTATCAAATATATTTGACGCTTCTGTAAATTTATCTTGATATAAATATACTTTACCCAATAATGCCTCTGCAGCCCCTTTTGTTGCTCTACCAACTTGTGGTGCAGTATAATTTAAGTTTGCTACTGCATATTCTAAATCGCTTTCTATGTATGCATAAACTTCTGCTAAAGGAGCTCTTGGAATTGTCTTTTCGTCTCCAACATTAAAACGACCCTCTGGTTTAATAGGTATTGACCCAAACCATTTTACCAATTCAAAATTATAATATGCTCTTAAAAAACGAGCTTCTGCAAGAATAATTTCTTTGCCTTCAAAATCTGTCTTATCTTCAAACTCTATAATATAAGTTGCTCTATTTACACCACCATACATCCAACTCCAAAGATTTTGTAATTGTGTATTTATTGGTGTATGAATCATATCATCTATTTGCTGATAACCAGGAACGTCTGTGGCGCTTTCTCCACCAGCCAAAGTATTATTAGAAGCTATCTCTCCCATTAAAACATTGATAAATGTAGATTGTAAAGGATCATAAGCACCTATTAAAGCATTGTAATAATCTTGCTCTGAATTGAAGAAATTTTCTGAATCTATAGCAAAAATTTTAGGATCGTCTAAGTATTCATCTGCACAAGCTGTTGTTAAGAACAAACTTGTAGTAATGATGATTGTAAAAGCTATTGTTTTATATATATTTTTCATCTTTTGTTCTTTTTAAAATTCAATATTTAAACCCACGATAAACTGTCTTGCTGAAGGATAAGTACCCGAGTCTATTCCTGCACCAATTGCGCCTCCATTAATAGTAGGATCAAAACCTGAATAATCTGTTATTGTAAATAAGTTTTGCACACTTGTGTATAGTCTTAATTTTGAAATACCTAATTTTTCTAAGGTATTTGGAAGTAGATTATAACCAACTTGTATGTTTTGTAGTCTTAAAAAAGAACCATCTTCCACAAAAAAGTCTGAGAACAATCTATTATTTGTAGCATCATTTGTTAATCTTGGTATGGTATTGCTTGTTCCTTCTCCCGTCCATCTTCCTAAATAATAGTTAGGCTTGTTTACGTTTGGTAAAAAACGTTCGTAATTTCTTACAATTTCTCTTCCTGTTTCAGCATAAAGGTAAGCGCTAAAATCCCAATTTTTATAAGTTCCAGCAATATTGAATCCCATAAAAAAATCTGCTTGTGGTTTTCCTATATTTGTTCTGTCGTTAATATCTATAACTCCATCTTCATTAACATCTACATATCTAATATCTCCAGGAGAAGTTGTGGTTGCTCCCAATGCACTTTGAGAAGGATGTGCATCTATTTCTTCCTGATTTTGAAAAATACCATTTGTTTGTAATCCTAAAAAGTAACCAATTGGCTGGCCAACTTCCATTCTAGATGGCGGTAAATTACCAATAGCAAAAGAACCTCCTTCTAAAAATGCGCCACCTGCGACTTCTGTAACTTCATTATTTACATAAGTTACATTATAAGATAAATTTAAGGAAGCATTTTCTGTTTTTATAGCGTTATAATTAATAGCAAATTCTGCACCAGTATTTTTAGAAGTACCTGCATTTACTGTAGGATTTGCACCACCAGGAGCAGCACTTCCTAAAATACCAGAAACTGGAAAGTTTTGAATTAATAAATTCTCTCTGCTTTCTTCAAAATAATCTGCAACAATAGCAACTTTATCATTAAACAAATTAATATCTAAACCAATATCTAACTTTACAGCTGTTTCCCATTGTGCTAAAGGGTTTGGCAAACCACCTTGTGCTTCTCCACTTACTAATGCACCATCAAAAACATATTCTGCTTCGCCACTTAAAAAAGATCTGTTTAAGTTGTTTCCTACTAAATTACCTAAAGTACCATAACTGGCTCTTAGTTTCATAAAACTAATAGTTTTGTTATCTTTTAAGAAATCTTCATCAGAAATTTTCCAACCAGTGGTTGCAGACCAAAAGTGATCTACTCTTAAATTTTTATCAAACACAGAGGCTGCATCTCTTCTAACCAATCCAGAAAATAAGTATTTCCCTTTAAAATCGTATTGCAATCTAGAAAAATAAGATGTTAATCTTACGTCTGATGTTCCTGAGTTTAAACTTCTTTGTTCATTAAAAGGATCTGTTAAACTTAAATCTGCGAAATCAAAAGAATTGTTAGGCACATTTATTCCTGTTGCATAAATACCGTCAAACAAATCGTTTTGTACACTTGTACCCAATGTAAATGTTGTATTATGGTTTTCTGCAAAAGTTTTTTCATAATTCGCAAAAGTTTCTAATACTACTCTTGTAGAGGTTTGTTTAAATTGATAAACAGAACTTTGTAGCGTATTAAAGACTTTACTTTCTCCGTAATTTTGTATTGGAGTGAATGTTCTACCTCTTTCATTAAAAATTTTATACCCCAATCTAGATGTAATTGTTAAACCATCTATGGGTTTATATGCTAGTTTAAAATTTCCTTCTAAACCATTTCCATTATTTTTATTGAATGTGTTTTGTAATTGATTTAGAGGATTAATTAATTCGATTCCTAAAAAATTAGTAGTATCATCTTCATTTAATCCAAATGTAGGTGAATAATTTAAGGCATTAAATAGCACAGAATTATCAAAACCTTCTGATGCTGTGGTAAAATAATTAGAAATTAAAGCGAAGTTTAACTTATCTGTAATATCAACATCAAAATTTATTTTGATATTATTTCTTTCAAAATTAGAATTATCTGCGGCAATAATACCATCTTGGTCTGTTCTATTGGCACTTAAAAAATACCTGAAATTTTCTCCACCACCAGAAACGCTTATATTATGATTCATTAACAAAGCATTATTAAACAATTGTTCTTGAAAATCTGTACCCAGACCTAATTGAGAAACATCATTAAAAGGTAAAGACTGCCCGCTAGCTGCGTATGCTTCATTTAAAACCAAAGCGTACTCTGTTGCATTTAAATAATTTAATTTTCTAGTAGTTTGCTGTATGGAAGTATATGTATCGTATTTTACAGTAGCCCCTTTATTTCGTTTACCTCTTTTAGTTGTTACCAAGACTACACCATTTGCACCTCTAATACCATATATAGCTGCTTGTGCATCTTTTAAAACGGTAATAGACTCAATATCATTAGGGTTTATACTGTTTAAATTACCTTCATAACCATCTACAATAGTTAAGGGCTGGTTATTTGTATTGGAACTAACTCCACGAATTAATACGTTTACTGCTGCACCTGGAGCACCAGAAGATAAATTAACTGTAACACCAGGAGTTGTACCTTGCAATGCTGTTGTAGCATCTATAGGTCTTAAAACCTCAAAGGTTTCTTCTCCTACAATAGAAACAGAACCAGTTACATCTTTTCTTTTCTGTTTACCATAACCCACAACAATTATTTCGTCTAAAGCCTCTGTCTCTAAATCTAAAGAAACATTTAATTTAGGCCCTGTTACCATTACTTCTTTTTGCTTGTAGCCCAAATATCTAAAAATTAAAATGGTATTCGTATTTAGCTCCTTAATTGAGTAATTACCATCAAAATCTGTTTGAGTACCTTTATTTGTATCTTTTACAACAATACTTACACCAGGAAGCACATCTCCGCTACTTGCATCTTTAACAATACCACTTACATTAAATGTTTGTGCATTTGTGTAAAAAGCCATAGATAAGAGGAATAAAAATAAAATTTGTTTTCTCATAAAATGGGTTATTTAATTTTATGATAAATTTAGGTACAAATTTTTATTAAATCAACAAAAATAACCACAACAAAAAACATACAATTCAATTTTTTAAAAAAACTTTAAAATTCCCTTTAACTATTAAAGAATATAGATTTCAGTAAAAACCTTTAAAACACTAAATGTTGTGGTTATGTAGTGGTAAATATGAGTAATGATGTAGTATTATATTTCTAAAATATAATTTGTTAAGTTGGCATTATGATTTAAATTCATTTTTTTTCTTATTCTATATCGCTTTACTTCCACACTTCTTGGAGAAATATTTAACAACGGTGCAATTTCTTTAGAGGATAAATTTAAACGCAGGTAAGCACATAATCTTAAATCGTTAGGCGTTAATTCTGGATGTTTTGCTTTAATTTTATCAAGAAATTTTTTGTCTGCATTGTTAAAAGCTTCTTGAAAAAGTTTCCAATCGTCTGTATTGTTAAGGTTAGTATCTATAATTTTAACCACATTAGTTATATTTTTTCCTTTACCAGATATTAATTCATTTTTAATTGTATTTAAAAATTCATTCTTTTTTATAATACTCATGGTTGATGTAGCCAACTCTCTATTTTTGCTTTCAATATCTACCCTCAACTTATCGTTATTTAATTTTATAATTTTCTGGGAACTTTCTAACTCTTTTAAGGCGGCCTCTTTATTTGCCTTTTCTAGCATTTCTTGTTTTTGTTTTGCATAATAATTTTTTGACAAAACATGAACTAAATAAAAGGCAAGAAGACTTAATAACACATAAATAACCAACATAAAATTAGATATATACCAAGGTTTTTTTACAGAAAAATTATACGTAGCTTCATTACCACTAACTGTGCCTTCAATTATAGCTCTAACTTTAAAGGTATAATCTCCAAATGGTATATTTTTAAATAAAACTGAATTTTTATTTTGAGCAACACTCCAACCTTTATTAAAACCAACTAATTGATATTGATATTTTGTCTTATTTATTTTGTTAAAATAAGGCACACTATATGAAAAAATAAAATTATTTTCTTTATTTAAAAAGGTTTTACTTTCTGATAATTTGATTTTTTTTGAAGTTTCATCGGTAATAAAATTTTCTATTTTATTTATATGAACTTCAAAATTTTCGGGTTTCTTTATTGCATTTAAATCTACTTCTAAATATCCATTTGAAGTCCCAATTAAGTATTTCTCGTGTTTTAAATGTAAAATGTTTTCGTAGCCAGAAACTGCTTTAGGTATAGATTCTTCAATATAAATTTTTTTAATATTTACCTTATTACTTAGTTTACCTGGAAATAAATATTTAATACTATTTTTAGAAAATAGCCACACCCTGTTTTTAGCTTTATCATTTATAAGTTTTGCAGACAAGAAATTATTATCAGAAAATAATTGACTATAAACACTGTCTTTCTTAAAAGTATGTTCATTTTCATTATAAATAAAAACACCTTCTTTTACAGCATATAGTATTTTATTTTGATACTTAATCATGCTGGAATGCATTCCCTTTTCTAAAGAATTTTCTTTAGAAACTTTAAGTACTCTTTTATAGTCCTTATCTAGCGTAACATTAAAAACCCCTTTGTATTCGTGATTTATAAAAAAATTGTTTTTATTAATGCTTACAAGACTCTTACTAGAAGTATTAAAACCAGCAATTTTGTTTGATAGCTGCCACCGTTTATTTATCTTTTTAAGCACATATAGCCCATCATAACATCCTTGTAAAATTGTAGCATCATTAATTTTATAAAAACTCCAAGTACCCGAAATATTAAAAATAGTATTTGCTTTAGTATCTGAAATTATGAACGTACCTGAGTTATGACCACAAAATAACGTGTTGTTAATAATGGTCAAATTCCAAACTTGTCCTTCGGTTTTTTCTAAAAATTTAAAAGGTTTATCAGAATTTATTTCTCTATAAAAAAGCCCTTGATTTGTACCAAGATAAAGTTTTTCTTTAAAAACAATTGTTGTATAAATAGTACCTAGAAAATCTATTTTTCTATTGTACATCTTAAAAGCATCAGTGTTATTTATATAATTAATACCATTATCTAACCCCAGCCATATATTTTTATCTCGGTCTTCAAAAACCGATAAAATTGTATTATTACTAAGCCCATCTGCTTGTGTTACATTATAATTTACAGTGCCATTTTTGTTTAAATAAATTAAACCATTAGACACTGTGCCAATGGCAAAACTACCATCTAAAAGTTTTTTTACACTGTATATTTTTTTTTGCTCTAATATTTCATTAGCTTCTATATTCCATTTATTAATTTGGTTTTGGTTTAAGGTGTAAAAACCTTTTTCTTCGGTTAAAAACAACAACTGATTATCTTTCTTAAAAAAATCTATAATTAAATTTTCTTTTACCAATTGATGATTTGAAACAAGTTTTGGTTTACCATTTTCTATTTTAAAAACACCTTTATTAATTTCTTGAAAATAAATAACTCCGTTTACATTGGCTATCTTTTGTAGTCTATTTTTAACTTCTATAATTTTAACTTGTGAAGTTTCTAAATTGTATAAATAAACTCTTTTTAAAGATTTAAAAAGAATCCAACCATCTAATTCTAATATATTCCAAACCTGCTCATCTTCTAGCATTTTAATATTTAATTGGTTTACTAAAGAGGTAAATTTAAAATCTCCAAAACTGTTTTTTTTCCAAAAACCAAAATCCATATAAAAACCAGTGAAAATTTTATTTTTGTGAGCTAAAACAGATCTCATAATAGTTTGATTTGGAGTTTCAAACAAGTTCCAAGAGGCACCATTAAATTCTAAAAGCCCTTTACTATTAGCTACATAAATAAAACCTGTTTTGTTTTGACTAATAGCCCAATTCTGATTTTCTGCCTTATAGTCCTTTGAAGTATATACTTGTATAGGAGGGATTTTTTGCGAGTTTAAAGACTGAAAAAAACTTGTTATAAGTAGAAATGAAAAAAATAAATATTTTTTTTGAGTGCCCATATGTAAAACAATGTAGTGTTAAAAAGACCTATAAATAACTGTAATAAAGAATCTTAAATAATTTAAAAAACTAAATGTATAGTTTATAGTGTCTGAAATTAGAGCTATTATTTTACTTACACAAATTAATTTTGCAAGTTTTGAATATATTTAATTACAATACAATTTTATTTCTGTACTTTTATGTCAAATTTAACAAGCGAATGAATTTCATAAAGAATATAGGTATTGCTAACTTCTTAATGTTGGCTTTATGTGTTCTAATAATTATAGTGGCAGAGTATCTTTTTTTAACAGGTGATAAATTACACGGAATTTTTCTTGGCCTTTGGGCTCCGACTTTATTAGGCGTAATGATTTACATAAAACTAATAAGCCGTGAGCGCAGATAATATAATTTTCTATCTTTCCATTTTTGTGGGCATATGCGTAATACTTTGGGCATATTTCATGATAAATGAATTTAACAAAGCAGGTAAAAATTAAAAATAAATATCATATCTATTTTTCGGCAACAAATATTTATGTAATATTTAATGGCCGATAGTTAGAAACATCTTATAATTTAAAAAAACCTAAACTTTAAAAGTTTAGGTTTTTTTTGTGCCATTAAAAAGTAATTTATAAATTAAGCTTTAGGTTTATTATAAAAATCTGATTTAATATTTTTATTTTCTTTGTTTTTGTAAACATTGTAACTAAACCATTCATGAATAGAATAAGCACCAGTTTCTCCCTTTTTATTAACTGCTATATACCCAACTTGAAAATTTTTAAAATCTTTTCCGGGTTTATTTACAATTCTGCCAATAGCTTCTTCACATGCTTTTTGTGGCGATTTTCCTTGTCGCATTAACTCAACAATTAAAAAACTACCCACTGTTTTTAAAACTTCTTCACCTAAACCAGTGGCAGAAGCCCCACCAACTTCGTTATCTACAAATAAACCACCTCCAATAATAGGAGAATCTCCTACTCTACCTGGTAATTTATAAGCCAATCCACTTGTAGTACATGCTCCAGAAATATTGCCTTTTTTATCTATTGCTAGCATGCCTATAGTATCGTGATTTTCTATATTTATAATGGGTTTGTATTCAGATTTAATTTTCCACTTTTCCCAAGCTTTTTTAGCTGCTTCAGTTAATAAGTTTTCTCTTTTAAAACCTTTAGAAACTGCAAAACTCTCTGCACCATCACCAACTAACATTACATGTGGTGTTTCTTCCATAACTTTTTTAGCCACAGAAATTACATGTTTTATATTTTTTACGCCCAAAACTGCCCCATAATTTCCCTTATCGTCCATAATACAGGCATCTAAGGTTACATTGCCATCTCTGTCTGGTAAACCACCTTTACCTACAGATTGTCCTTTTTCATTAGCCTCTTCTATTCTACAACCTTGCTCTACTGCGTCTAATGCTGTACCTCCTTTTTCTAAAACTGCTGCTGCAGTTTCTACTGCTAAATCTGTTTTCCAAGTGGCAATAACCAATGGTTTTACAACTTCTAACTCTGCTGTTTTTACAGGCCTTACAACTTTTTTATCATCACAACTTACTAAAGTTGACGATACTGCAACCAACCCTAAACCAGAAACAGATGCTTTTTTTAAAAAATTTCTTCTTTTCATACCTCAAAAATTAATAGGTAACCCCTTGTTTATCTAAAACTGTTTTTGCTCTAAAAGCGTAAAATAATAAATATACAAAACACAAAGCAGCCAAAATATAAGAAGATTGTATGCTAAATATGTCTGCCAATTTACCTTGTAAAGGTGGTATTATTGCACCACCTAAAATCATCATTATTAAAAATGCAGAACCTTGAGAGGTGTATTTACCCAAACCTGCTATACTTAATGTAAATATACAAGGCCACATAATAGAACAACATAAACCACCAGATAAAAGTGAAAATAATGCCAAATTACCCGTTGTAAAAACGCCTAATAACATACCTGTAATACCAAGAAAACTAAATATTTTAAGTGTTTTTACAGGATTATCTTTCGCTAGAAAAAAACCGATAATTTGTACGGCAACACACACAGAAAAAAGTAGAATTTCATGCAATGAATATTTGCCAAAATTTACACCCAAAATAACTGCAAACGCAATATAAGGCACACTAATTAACAACCATTTTTTAAGTCCTTTACTCGGATTAAAAACTGTAATTGCTCCTACCCAACGTCCTATCATTAAACCACCCCAATATAAAGAAATAAAAGGTGCAATTGCTGCGTCTGTTAAAGCAGGTAAGTTTAATGCGTTTAAATTCTTTACTTTATCGGTTACAAACTTTAATAATTCGCCCAAATTACTTTGTATGGTTACTTCTGCACCAACATACATAAATATGGCTAGCATACCCAAAACCAATTGTGGATATTTCATTGCGCCCCAACCTTTTGAGTTTTTAGATGCGCTTGCATTAGCAAACCAAATACAACCAATAACGCCCAATAATGCAATACATAATAACAGTAATCTTTTGTTTTCTAAAGCCTCTAAAGCGTCTGTTTTTTCTGTGTAGGTCATAAAAATCATACTAAAACAAATGGCGATAATAATAGAAAGTACTATTAAAATATTTTTTGCTTTGTTGGCTTTTTCAAAAGTAGCATCTGACTTGCCTTGGGGTAATTTTTTAGAAAAGTGAAATAATGCTGCTGCCAACAAAAAAGAGAAACCTACACCCAAATACAACAATTGTAAGGTGGTTAATTTTATTTGGTTATTGGCTATCATAGCTGCCAATTCGTCTCCAGAAAGTGGTGTTGATCCAAAAATAATTAGTGCAATAACAATTGGGCCAATTGTGGTACCTAAAGAGTTTACACCACCTGCCAAATTTAAACGATGAGAGCCTTTACTAGGTTCACCCAACTCTACTGTAAAAGGATTTGCAGCCGTTTGTTGTAAGGAAAAACCTAAACCTACAATAAACAATGCTATTAAAACCAAGTAAAAAACTTCGGTTTGCCCTTGTTGTGCGCCATTAATAACAAAGTACATTACAAATGCGCCTAAGGCGGATAATATTAAACCATAAACAATACCTGTTTTATAACCCCAACTATTTAAAATGTCTTTATTTACTGCGCTCGATAAAATAAATAACAACAAAGCACCAATATAATAGGCACCATAAAAAGCAAAATCTACCAATTGCGATTGAAATTGATCGATGTTAAAATAGGTTTTGCAAAAGGGTATAAATACACCATTTGAAGCGGCTATAAAACCCCAGAAAAAGAAAACCGTAACTAAAGTAGTTAAGGCAGATTTGTTGTTTTGGTTGTTCATTTTTTTAGTATTGATTTTTGATGATTTTTAAATACAATAGCCTCTAATTTGTACTAAAAGAGACGATTTAAAATAAATTCTATTGTTTTAAATTTACAGCAGAAAGGTAAAATATAGAAAGCAAATAAACTATATAAATAAATTATTTGTTTAAAAACTGACTTTTAAAAAACCCAGCACCATAACCTAAAAACTGTGTAAACGTAGTTATTATACTAAAAAAAGCAACACTTATACTTTTATTTTGAATGAAAGAATCTATTACTATCAACAAAAAATAGATGTAATAAAAGTATAGGAAATAGGGAAAACCCAATAAATTAAAAATTAAACTTAGCAAAAAACCAAGTATAAAAAGTGTAGGAAACCAAAATGTTATTTTTTTGCTTTCAGGATATTTTCTGTTTAAAATTGGTCTTGCCACACCAAAACTAAAGGTTTGCTTTAAAAACTGTGGTAATGTGCTTCTTCTTTTATGATACACAAATGCGAACGTAATTAATTGGGTTTTAAAACCCTTTTGCCAAAGTCTAAAGGTTAAATCGATGTCTTCTCCTGTTTTCATGTTAGAAAACCCTTTGGTTTCTAAAAAAGCTTTTTTAGAAATACCCAAATTGAAACTTCTTAATTGAAATTTACCAACACCTTTCTTTTTACCTCTAATTCCGCCTGTGGTTAAAAAACTAGTCATGGCATAATTAATGGCTTTTTGCATTGGCGTAAAACTTTTATGAGCAGTATCTGGCCCACCAAAAGCATCTGTATAATTACGTTGTAAAGCTTTGCTTACTTGTGTTAAATAATGTGAAGGCAAAACAACGTCTGAATCTAAAATAATACAATAATTGCCGCTTGCTTTTTGCATGCCAAAATTACGGCTAGCGCCTGCGCCACTATTTGCTTTGAAAAAATAAGATATATTTAATTCTGATTTGTATTTGTTTACAATTACATCACTTTTTTCTGTTGAACCGTCTTCTATAATTAGAATTTCGTAATGTTCTTTAAAATTTTGCTTTAAAAAACTAGTCAACAACTCGTCTATTTCTTTTGGACGATTGTAAACAGGAATAATTATAGAGAATTGTAGTTTGATAATTGTAATTATAAATTATGTTTTCAAATGTAAGCAATAAAAAAATTACAAGGAATTTAAAAATTGAACTTTATTGTATGCGTATTCTAAAAGTTGGCAAACAAGTTTAGCCGTGATTGAAACATTTGTTTGAGCTCTTTTTTGTTCTTTTTCTGAACAAAAAAAGCGAGTGTTGAAAGCGCGATTAAGCTCCTAAAACTTCGACAAGCTCAGTTTAAAAAAAAGTTTAGAAGGCGTTATAAGATTTCTGTCTGCGCAGGAATGACAACCTTGTTTTAGTCTTTTGCATCAGACTCAGTTTCTTCTTTACGTTCTTTTGTTTTTCGTGTGCCTTCGTACAACTCGTATTTTACAAACTTACAGTTTAAATCTCCGTTTTTAAGGGCAATTCTTTTAGAAGTACGCAAACCAACAGCTTTTAAAGCATCTGTATCTGAGGTAATTAACCAAGCTGTAGAACCTTGGTAATTGTGTTTTAAAGTATCGCCAATTTTTTTGTAAAATTCGTGCGTGTCTATATTTAAACGTTCGCCATAAGGCGGATTAAACAAAATTGTAGTGTTCCCAAAAACTTCTTTTGTAGAGTTGAAAAAGTTAACGTGATGCACGCCAATAAACTCTTCTAAATTGGCAGAAATAATGTTTGCTTTTGCTTTTTGTACTGCAGATGGTGCTTTATCAAACCCCATAATTTTAAAGTGAGAAGAGCGTATTTTCTTTAACAAAGCATCTTGAATTGTAAAATACAAATCTTCATCGTAATCTTTCCAATGCTCAAAGGCAAATAATTTTCTATTGATATTTGCTGGAATATTATTGGCAATCATGGCAGCTTCTATTAATATAGTTCCAGAACCACACATAGGATCTATAAAATTTTCATCGCCAGTATAACCAGAAAGCATAACCATACCCGCAGCCAAAACTTCGTTAATTGGTGCAATATTGGTGGCTGTTCTATAGCCTCTTTTATGCAAGGAATCTCCAGAAGAATCTAAAGAAACGGTTAACCATTCTTTATGTATATGCACGTGAATTTTAACGTCTGGATATTTTAAATCTACATTTGGTCTTTTATGGTATTTGTGTCTAAAATAATCTGCAATGGCGTCTTTAGACTTTAAGGAAATGTAATGTGAATTGGTTGTAAAATTTTTAGAATTTACTACTGCACCAATAGCAAATGTGCCATCTGCTTCTAAATAATTTTCCCATTTTATTTTCTGAATAGCCTCATATAAATCTTCTTCATCGTAGATTTTGCAGGTTTTTATGGGTTTTAAAATTCTAACTGCAGTTCTTAAAGCAATATTTGCTTTGTACATAAAACCTTTATCGCCCCTAAAAGAGACACTTCTAATGCCTTCTTTTACTTCTTGTGCGCCTAATTTTTTAAGTTCTTCTGCTAAAACGCCTTCTAAACCAAAAAGCGTTGTTGCTGTCATTTTAAAATCTCTATTCATATTGCAAAGGTAGTTTTTAGTTGTTATTTTTTTGGTATTCCTTTGTGGTTTCTGCTTTCTATTTTAAAAAAAGAAATCAACATAAATAATTATAAGCAATAATTGACTCTTTACATTATATTTATTGAAGGCATTGGCTGCATTCGCCTTCTATTAAAACATGAACCGTATTTACTTTATAATTTGGAATTTGCGGAATGGTTACAGAAATGTCTAAACAATTTATTTTACCACAACTATTACATTGAAAGTGTGGATGATTATCTGTATGTTCCTTTTTTGAGCAACTTTTACATTTTGCGTATTGCTTTACACCGTTTTTACCTATTACAGCATGCAATACACCATCATCTGTTAATTTATCTAAAATTCTATAAATAGTAGATTTGTTTATTTCTGATTTTAAGTCTTTTACTAAATCTACAGTAGAAATAGCCGCAGTTGTTTTATTAAATGCGTTTAATACTAGTTGTAATGACTGTGTTTTTCTTACAATTCCCATAACACAAATTTATTACAACTTAGTTGCACTAACAAATAAAAAAATTATATTTGCAACTTAGTCGCATTAATTATTTAAAATGAATTTAGTTTTTAAAAAATCGGATACAATTGGCATGTTTTCTAGTGGATTATGCATGGTACATTGTTTGCTAACACCTTTTATTTTTGTGAGTCAAATAAACACAAATGTAACCGAACAAATAAAACCTTTTTGGTGGAGTAATTTAGACTATCTCTTTTTAGTTATTGGCTTTTTTGCTGTTTTTCAGTCTACTAAAAATACCACAAGAACATTAATGAAAATACTTTTATGGTTATTTTGGAGCCTACTATTTTTATTAGTACTTAATGAAAAAAACGAAATATTTCATCTTCCTGACTTAATTATGTATGCAGTTACAATAACTTTAGTAATTTTGCATTTCTATAATTTGAAATATTGCACTTGTACAGACGGCAGTTGTTGTGTTTCTGATAAGAAATAAAGGATTGCTTTTGGCTGATAACTAATTGCAGTTTAAGAATTTGATTAAATATTTACAAATTGAAAACTAACGATTGGTTTAAAGACTGGTTTAACACACCTTATTACCATATTTTATATAAAGACAGAAATGATATTGATGCGCAGTTGTTTATGCGTAACATTACCGCTTTTCTTAAACTTTGTAAGACTACACATATTTTAGATTTACCTTGTGGCAAAGGTCGTCATTCCGTTTTTTTAAACAATCTTGGTTATACTGTTACTGGTTTAGATTTATCTGAAAATAGCATTCAATTTGCAAAACAATTTGAAAATGAAACGCTACGTTTTAATGAGCATGACATGCGTAAACCTTTTCACAAAAAATACAACGCTATCTTTAACCTATTTACTAGTTTTGGTTATTTTGATGATGACCAAGAAGATATTTTAATTTTACAGAACATAAAAAATGGTTTACAAACAAACGGTGTTTTTGTGTTTGATTTTTTAAATGCGGTAAAGATTAAAGCAAATCTTGTAACCAAAGAAACTAAGGTTGTAGATGGTATTAGTTTTAAAATCACCAGAGCAATAAAAGATAATTTTATTACAAAAAACATAAGCTTTTTTGCAGATGGAAAGCAACATAATTTTACAGAAAGGGTAAAATACTTAGATCTTGAAAAGATGACTGTTTATTTAGAAAAAGTTGGTTTTACAGTTACCAATGTATTTGGCGATTATAATTTAAACTCTTTTGACGAAAAAACTGCGAATCGTTTAATTATTGTAGCCAATTAATGACCTATCTTTTTTTAATTTTAGCAGTACTTTTAGGCGCTTTATTGGTGTATATTTTAAAACCTAGTAATAAAATTGTACGTTTATTATTAGCTTTTAGTGGGGCGTATTTACTGTCTGTGACAATTTTACATTTGTTGCCAGAGGTTTATGCAGCAACAACACCTTATAAAAAAGTTGGCATTTTTATTTTAATTGGTATTATTTTACAATCTGTTTTAGAGTCTTTTTCTAAAGGTGCAGAACATGGACACATTCACATGCATACAGAGAATAATAGTTTTCCTAAATTATTATTTGCAAGTTTGTGTTTGCACGCTTTTTCTGAAGGTTTACCCATACATAATGCAGATGACAACCTACTATGGGCAATTGTAGTGCATAAAATACCTATTGCTATTGTGTTAACCACTTTTTTAATTCATACAAAATATACTAAAAAAATAACCTTTAGTTTTTTACTTGTTTTTGCATTAATGAGTCCTTTAGGTGTAATTTTAGGAGATAAAATTCCTTTTTTCACAACTTATACTACAGAAATTACGGCGCTTATAGTTGGGGTTTTTCTGCATATTTCTACCATAATTCTTTTTGAAACTAGTGAAAACCATAAATTTAATTTGCAAAAATTTATTGCAATTCTTTTTGGGGTTTTACTTACCATTTTTACTTTATAATATTTTTCTTATTTTTAAAGAACAGAATATACCTATTTATAGGTATAAATAGGTATTAAATATTTATCATATTTGAACTCAACTAAGAGTTTAATTAAAACATATTAGAATGAAAAATCTTGAATATAAAATAAGAGCATTAAAATTAAGTGAAGAAGTAAATAGCCTATCTACTAATTTTGGGATGTACAAACCTTATGTAAGAATTGTAAAAAGTGGCGATATTAAAATAGCAAAAGTTCTTACAATTGTTGAAGAAGGCACAACTGTTGAATATATTAAACACACTACAGAAATAGCCGACACAAATCCTAGTACTCAAGATAGCAACATTCATTGTATAATAAATATAAACTTTACGGTTAATGCGCAAGAAACTAATACTTTTAAAATTTTAGAAATTGAATTGAAAAAGGATAAAGTACTTCAAGATCATTTTAATGATATAAATTCTTTTATGATAGTATCTTGTCAAAACAAAAGCACAATACTTGGCACCATGACAATAGCGAGTTACCAAAATGGTGGATCTTTTGACCCACCACCATTAATTAATAATGATTAAGCTTATAATATACACTTTATTTTTAGCAGTAGTTAATGGAAAAAGTATTGCAAAAGAGTCTGATTTAAATAATAAATACTGCGATAATACCGCGTTTAAAAATTTAATTACAGCATTAAAAACAGCTTTAGCGGAAAATAATTTAAAAGATGCTGAAAGATATTTGTCACAATCAAAAAATGAAATTAAAAATTGTAGACACAATAAAGTTAAATATCATAGCTATAAAGCATATATTTTTAGATTAAATAAACAATATGATTCTGCTTTTTATCAATATAACTATATTTTAAAATTTAATACAGAAAAAAATATAGAGAATTATATATTTAAAAGTATAGCCTATAAAGGATTAGCTCTTATCTCGTCAGAAATAGACAAAATTGAAGGCTATCATAAAAATTTAAAAGAGTCATTAAAATATGCCTATCTGTCTAAAGATGCGGTAACAATTTTTACTGCATTAAATAACCTAGGTGTTTATCATAATAAATCTACAAATTTTAATAAAAGCATAAAATACTATAGAAATGCTTTGCATTATTCGAACAACCAAGCTTTACTCTATCAAAATATTGGAGCTGCACATCTATTAAATAAAAATAGCGATTCTGCATTTTACTATTTAAATAAAAGTTTACAAACAGCAAAAGATAGCACTACACTTAGTTTAATTTATTTGAATTTCGCTAAGATTGCGAAACAAAAAGAGCAAACAAAAAAAAACATTACTCTTTTATTAAAATCATTAAGTTATGCAAAGACTAAAGAAACAACAAGCTCAGAAAATAAATTATTAATTTTTAAAAATCTTTTTTCTGCTTATTACACTATTAAAAATTACAAATTAGCACTTAAATATTTAGAACTATATAATAACCTTAAATATAAATTACAGAATGAAAACATTATAAATAATATTAATAACCTTAATATTAAATATGAAACTGAAAAAAAAGAGCGAGAAAACCTTCAATTAAAACAAAAAAACTTAAAAACAGAGGCGAAAAGAGTTCAGAATAGAAATTTTTTAGTGGGATCTTTACTATTTATATTTTTTGCTGGTGCTATAGCAGTATTATCACTAAAAAACTCCAAAAGAAAAAGAAAACTTGCAGAACAAGAAAAGGCATTAGAAATTCAAAAAAATCTAACTTTATTAAAAGAGCAAGAAATAAGTACCATTAACGCTATGGTTGAAGGCCAAGAAAAGGAAAGAAAAAGAGTAGCCGAAGATTTACATGATAATTTAGGCTCTGTTTTAGCCACACTAAAATTGCATTTTGATAACTTAAAAATGAATAATAAAAAGAAAAAGTTTAATCAAGAAGAATTATTCAACAAAACAGAAAATTTAATTGATGAGGCTTACTTAAAAGTTAGAAGAATTGCACATGCTAAAAATGCTGGTGTAATAGCAAATCATGGTTTATTGCCTGCTGTACAAATGATGGCAGAAAAAATATCTGCTGCCGACAAAATTAGAATTGAAGTTATTGATTTTGGTTTGGATGCCCGTTTTGATAGCAGTTTAGAAATTACCATTTTTAGAATAATACAAGAACTAATTACTAATATTCTAAAACATGCCAACGCAAAAAATGCAACTATAAATATTGCTTTATATGATAAAAATTTAAATATTATTGTAGAAGATAATGGCAAAGGTTTTAATGCAAACCAAACAAATTTTAAAGATGGTATAGGCCTTAACTCCATAAAAACAAGAGTAAAACACCTAAAAGGAAACTTTACCATAGACGCCACTATTGGGAAAGGAAGTTCATTTATTATTGATATTCCTGTTGCTTAAATCCCTATTTATAAGTATAAATTAAGCAGAACATAATGGTATTTTTATAAAAAACAAACTATGATAACAATTGTAATGGCAGAAGACCATCAAATGCTAATAGATGGCGTAAAATCTTTTTTTGAATATGATGATCATATACATATAATTGGCACAGTTAATAATGGCGAAGAACTGGTAAAATTGGTAAATTTAAAACAACCAAAAGTAGTAATTACAGACATTAGAATGCCAAAAATGGATGGAATTGAAGCGACCAAAAAAATTAAAAAATTACACCCTTATGTAAATATATTAGCCATGACAATGTTTGACCAACCAGAAGCTATTAAGCAGATGTTAGATGCTGGTGCATCTGGTTATTTACTAAAAAATTCTGGTATAAAAATGTTGCACGAAGCAATAGAAGTAGTAGCAAATGGCAACACATTTTTTGACCCCAATGTTGCCTTTAATTTTATGAACAATTATATTGATAAAAACGTAAAAATTGGTACTTCAAATAAGATAATTTTATCCAACAGAGAAAAAGAGATATTAGCTTTAATTGCCAACGGAAAAACCTCTAAAGAAATTGCAGCAAATCTATTTTTAGCAAAAACTACCATAGATACACATAGAAAAAATATGATTCGTAAATTAGATTTAAAATCTGGTAGTGAACTGGTTAAATACGCTATAGACCAGAAATATCAATTTTAAAAAACTGCTCTCTTTATTTAAATCTTAAATTTACAAGGTATTTTACCTACTTATAGGTATATTTTTTAGTTAGTTCTTAAACTATTTTTGATGAACTAATTAAAACATATACCATGAAAAAAATCACCACTTTTTGTTTTGCTATTTTGCTTTTTACTTTTTTTGGATTAAAAGCCCAGGATTTAGCCAAAAATTTAAATAATGTTAACTTAGACAAAGTTAACTTAAACAAGGTTAATCTAGATTCAGAAATTATAGATGATAATTCTTTGGACACCTACTCTGGTAGTTTTATAAATAGAAATGGTAAATTAATTTTTATCACTAAAGATTGTACATTAAATTCATCAGGCATTTTACTTAAAAATCTATCTGGTAAAAAATTAAATGCTAAGAAATGGCTAAAAAAAATAAAAAAATCACCCAAAAAAGAATTACAAAATGTTATCATTAAAGGAATTGCTTCACCCAACGCTCCTGTGATATTTGTAAAAAAAATATCTAAACCTTTAAAAAAAGTAAAATCATGGTCTAGTGGTGACTCTTATTTGTATTTAATAGCCGCACAAGAATTATATACTAAAACAATAGAATTAAGAGAAAATTACAATTTGTTTTCTGTTGCTATAGAAGAAATTGAAGACCCAAGTTTAGGCACAATTACAGAATATACATTATTTGACTCTAAGTGCAATAGAATGTCTCCTGAAGATATTAAAAAAATGAGTAACAAAGAGTTAAACAAGTTAAACAACTCCCTTAAAATTGGTGGCGGTCTTTTGCTTAAACAAGCCGCATTAACTGGCTTAGCTGCCTTAAGCACAAACGAAATTGCTAGTGCAGACTATTTAACTAAATTAACTGCAGGTAAAGACGCTATAACAGCAGGTATTTTTCAAGCGGCTATTATAGGGCAATTACCAAAAATCATGAAAAACCTAAAAGAATCGAAAAAATACATAGAACAGCTAAAAGCGGAATAATTTAAAACAACTACCCATGCAAGTTAAAAATTTAATTTTATTATTCCTTTTCTTTATTACATTCCAAACTACAAATGCACAAAAAAATAAAGATTATAGATTGATTGTTGGAGTAGCAAATTTTTCTGCATCTAATGTAAAACAACAGCGTTTTGCAAGTATGGTATCAGAAAGAGTTTTAGATATTTTAAATAATCAAAATAGGTTTAAAGTTATAGATTTAGATGGTACTGCCCGTAATGAAGCTATTGCCAAATCTCAAGAAAATTATAAATCAGACAATTGGATTGAGGCTAACAAATCTATAAGTGCAGAGTATACACTAACTGGTATAGTAACAAGTATAAAGTTTATTCGGCTAAATGGAGGAAAAGGATACAAATCTAGTATAACGTTTACCACAAAAATTATTAATACAGAAACAGGTGAAATTATCCAAAACGGTACTGCAACATTTTCCTCTATAAATAGTTCCATCAAACTTACACCAGAGAGTGCTTTACAAAGTGCCATACAAACAACTGTTAATCCCTTAAAACATTACTTCTCATCTAGTTTTCCTATAAAACTTAATTTAGTAAGAATAGAAAAAGAAAACAAAGGTAAAGCTATAACTGTTTTATTGTCTGGTGGATCTAAAATTGGAGTGGCAGAAAAAAACAACTTTGAAGTTTATTTTACAGACAACTCTTTAGGTAAACCATTACCAAAATTTATTGGCGAAGTAAAAATAACTAGAGTTCTAAGTGAAGATTTTTCTGAAGCAAAGGTTAAAAAAGGAGGAGAGGAAATTTTAAAATTTTTTAATGAAAACAAAGTATTAATTTGTAAAAGTGAAAATAATGAATAATAAAATGAAATACATAACAATTATGGCAATATGTACCCTAATTATAAGTTGCGGGTCAAAAAATCAAGTTGCATTTTTTCCAACATCTGAGGTTACTTATTTAGATTACACAGGAGACATTTTAAGTGTTAGAGTATTAGGTTATGGTGTAGATGAAAGCACAGCAATTCAAGATGCACAAATAAGGGCAATTGAAACACTTTTTTTTAGAGGAATACCAAACTCTAATATTGCTAAGCCTTTAATTGGCTATAATGAAAATGAATTAAAGCGAAAGCACTCTTATTATTTTAGAGATTTTTTTACAAATAAAAAGTTTCTTTCTTTTATTTCTGAAACCATTTTTATTGGTGGTCAAAATCAAAAAGTAATTGCTACTAAAATTAATAAAAAAGAGTTAAAACAAGGTTTAGTTAATGCGCAAGTTGTGGCAATTGATCTTTTAATTAATGTTAAACCTTTAAGAAAAAACCTAGAACAACAAAGCGTAATTAAAAAATTCGGATTTTAAACACAAATTATGAAAACAAAAATTTTAATAATTGCCTTTATGGCAATAATTACACCTAAACTTCTAGGGCAAGATACGATAGAACAAATTCAACCTACAATTATGGTAATGCCGTTTACAAAGTCTGGGCAGAATGCATTAGATCTTTTTGAAAACGATTTTAAATGGCAATCTATTATTGCAAGAGTAAATAATGCATTTCAAGAAAGAGGTTTTAGACCAAAAGATTTACAAGAAACTATAAATCAAGTTAAAAAGACCAAAGCAATTAGCTCTTTAAAAAACGCAAATTTTAATGTGGAAGAAGCTATTTATATGGAAGCCAGAACAGATATTATTGTAAAAGCTTTTATAAATATTTTTTCTGAAGATGGCATTAATAATAGCGTACAAGTTTCATTAAAAGCTATAGAAACATCGTCTAGAATGTCTTTGTATGATTTACCTACAGCTACCTCACCACCATTTAAAACAACAGATTATGGATATTTAGTGGATAGAATTTTAACAGAAGAAAATAGAATCGAAAAATTTATAGATGGTTTAAATGAAGCATTTAAACAAATTGTAGACTTAGGAAAGGCTATTACTATAGAAATTATGGTAACCGAGGACAGTTTATTTAAATTGGATGATGAGATTGGCGAAGATGCCGATTTTATTTCTGAATTAATTACAGATTGGGTAAAGCAAAATGCTAATAAAAATCAATATAGAATTAAACAAGACTCAGAAAATATATTGAGTTTTGATGAGGTTAGAATCCCTTTAAGAACAGAAAGTGGTAATAACTATTCTATAAACGATTTTGCAAAAAGTATCTCTAAAGCAATAGCTAAAATTTGTAGTCAAAAAGAAGGCATAAAAGCTAAGAGAAGAAGAGCTTCTGTTTCAGAGGGAACTATAAGAATAATTTTACCTTAAAATACAATATCATGAAAATTAAAATAACATTTATTTTTTTATACTTAATTTCTTTACAAAGTATAAAATCTCAAGAAAGTGAAGAGTTATTAAGCTCTCGAATAAATTTATCTATTGTAATGCCTCAAAATGAAGAAAAAATTAATGCCGCAAATTTTGCTAAAATAAAATCTAAAATAAAACAGATTATTTCTAAAAATGGGGTCGCATCTACTGGGTATTATTCAGATTTTTTAATTTACCCAAGTATAGAAATTTACGATGAAGAAACTATAGATGCAGGTTTACAACCAATTCATATTATAAGTGGAGATTTTACACTTTTTGTAAAACAAGCTTCTACGAATAAGGAATTTGGTAGTGTTTCTATAAACTTTAAAGGTTCTGGTAGCAATAAATATAAGGCCATAAAAAACGGAATTTCTAAAATAAACACTAATAGAAGAGAATATGAAACTTTTTTAAAAAAGGTAAAATCTAAAATTGTAACACATTATCAAAACAATTGTAGTTTATATATTTCTGAAGCGAACAAATACAACGCTAGTAAAAAGTATGATCAGGCGCTAGTTCAATTATTATCAATTCCTGCGGGAATTACAAACTGTAATTCAAAAATAAATTCAAGAATTATTCAATATTACAAAAACTACACAAACAGCGTTTGCGAACAAAAATTACTTAGAGCAAATGGTTATTATAGCGAAAAACAATACTCTAAAGCCATAATCTCTTTACAATCCATAAGTCCAGAATCAAAATGTAAGACCAATGCATTTTCATTAATGAAAAAAATTGAGAAGAATATTAATAACAAACAAAAGCAAGAATTAGATATTGCTAAGAAAATTTATACAGATAAGGTTGCTATGGAAAAAAGTAGAATAGCCGCTATTAAAGAAATTGCTTTAGCGTATTACAAAAACCAGCCCGATACTAAAATTAATATTATTAAATAACCTAGAAATTATAACAATAAATAGCAAACGAAATGATCAAGAAAGGTTGTTGCTTATTATTTTATTTTCTACTATTAAAATACTAATAATAATTGGCATGACTAGAATCTACCTAAAGTATTTGCTTTTAAATTTTAGTACATCTCAACAAATACATAAATAAATAAGGATATTAAAATTGGAAACAGAAGATATTATAAACAAAATACAGGAATAGCAATACTCTAACTGTGAATCTATTCATTAAAAAAAAATTTAATCGGAGATATTTTTGTTTTATAAACTATTTTAAAACTTACCTAATTGTAGGTATTTAAATAACCCAAAAGAACTTGTAATTTTACCCCATATTAATCAACATATTCTATATAATGAAAAAGAATAATTTATTACTTACAGGTTTAGTATTAGCAATAACTATTGGATTTTCTTCATGCGAAGCTACCGAAGAAGTTGTTTGTAACACAGACGCAGCTTATGACGCTTATTTAAGTTCAGTTAGTAAATTTTCGAACAACCCAACTAAATCAAACTGTAACAATATGAAATCTAAAGCTAGAGATTTTATAAGTAAAGCAGGCGCTTGTGGTGGTATAGATACTAGTGCCGCTCAAAGATCAATAAACAGTATTGATTGTTCTGATTTTTAGTTAAACAAGCAATTTTTTATTGTAATTTTTAATGTAAGATAAAGATAGAATTTTAACTATCTCTATCTTACTTTAATTTCCTACTTCATTTATAAATTTAATACGCATTAATCGCAATTCATCTTCATCATAATCCCCATCAAATTCATCTAAAGCTTCTTGAATATTATCTGATTCTGCTTCCATAAAATACTCATGTATTTCCTCTTGTTGGTCTTCATCTAAAAAATCATCTAAAGCATAATTAATATCTAATTTAGTACCAGAATAAATAATTACTTCCATTTCTTTAATTAAGGTAGGTAATTCTATTCCTTTAGATTTCGCTATATCTTCTAATGGCAATTTTCTATCTGTATTTTGTATAATATATAACTTTAACCCAGAGTTTGTTCCTGTACTTTTTACAATTAAATCATCTGGTCTTAAAACTTCATTTTCATCTACATAAGCTGCTATTATTTTCACAAATTCTTTACCAAATTTTCTGGCCTTACCTTCTCCTACTCCATGCACAGTTGCTAGTTCTTCCAAATTTGTGGGATATTTTAAAGCCATATCATCTAAAGATGGATCTTGAAAAACAGCAAAAGGAGGAACTCCTAATTTAGTAGCTACCTTTTTACGTAAATCTTTTAATAATTTCACTAAATTTACATCAGTAACGCCAGCAGAAGATTTTGCATTGGTAATTATAGCATTATCATTTTCTTCAGAATACACATGGTCTTCTGTCATTAAAAAAGAAGTAGGGTTTTCTAAATACTTTTTACCTTCTTCCGTAAGTTTAACAACCCCATATTGCTCAATTTCTTTTTTAATGAAATTCACCACAAGTATCTGCCTAATTAAAGCCATCCAATAGCCTGCAGATTTATCTTTACCAATACCAAAAAAAGGTTGTGTGTGTGTTTTATGGCTGGTTAATAAAGCATTTTCTTTACCAACTAAAGTATTTACAACTGCTTTAGATTTGTATTTTTGCATGGTGTTTTTAATAACAGAAAGCAATTTTACAACATCTTCCTTGGCCTCGTGTTTTTTCTTTGGATTTCTAGAGTTGTCATCCATATCTGCACCTTCTCCATTCACTTCATCAAAATCTTCACCAAAATAATGCAATAAATATTTACGCCTATTCATAGACGTTTCTGCATATCCTACAACTTCTTGTAATAACGCATGGCCAATTTCTTGTTCAGCCACAGGCTTACTTGCCATAAATTTCTCTAGCTTTTCTATATCTTTATACGCATAAAAAGCCAAACAATAGCCTTCACCATCATCTCTACCTGCTCTACCTGTTTCTTGGTAGTAACTTTCTAAGCTTTTTGGAATATCATGGTGAATTACAAAACGCACATCTGGCTTGTCTATTCCCATACCAAAAGCTATGGTTGCAACTACAATATCACAATTTTCCATTAAAAACATATCTTGATGCTTTACACGTGTTTTCGCATCTAAACCTGCATGATAAGGCACTGCATTTAAACCATTTACTTGTAAAATTTGCGCAATTTCTTCTACCTTTTTCCTGCTTAAGCAGTAAATAATTCCAGACTTACCAACGCGTTGCTTTACAAAACGGATTATGTCTTTTTCTACTTCTTTGGTTTTTGGCCTTACTTCATAAAACAAATTTGCTCTATTAAAAGAAGCCTTAAATCTATTGGCATCTGTAATGCCTAATGTTTTTAAAATATCTTCTTGTACTTTTTCTGTGGCTGTAGCTGTTAAACAAATTACAGGTACATCATCTATCGCCTTTATAATGTGTTTTAAATTTCTATATTCTGGTCTAAAATCATGACCCCATTCAGAAATACAATGGGCTTCATCAATAGCAACAAAAGATATTTTTTGAGTCTTTAAAAAAGCCACATATTCTTCTTTTACTAAAGATTCTGGTGCAACATATAAAAGTTTGGTAATTCCGTTACTAATATCATCCTTTACCTGTGCAACATCTGTCTTATTTAAAGAGGAATTTAAAACATGAGCAACCCCATTATTTTCTGAGATCCCTCGAATTGCATCTACCTGATTTTTCATTAAGGCAATTAGAGGAGAAACTACAATTGCAGTGCCTTCTTGCATTAAAGCAGGCAATTGGTAGCAAAGCGATTTACCACCACCTGTTGGCATAATCACAAAAGTGTTTTTACCGTTAACAATACTTTTAACTACTTCTTCTTGTAAGCCTTTAAATTTACTAAATCCAAAAAACTTTTTAAGAGGACTGTGTACATCCATTTGTAAAATATTCGTTTAAAATAAAAAGAACCTACAAACCTACTTTATAATTTGATGTAACTATTTTTTGTAGTAAATTTGTCTGTTTCTTAATCTAAAGATATAACTTTTTTTTATTCTGATAAATACAAACTATTGAAAAATTCAAATACTATTTTACAAACCGCGAAAAACACCATTATACTGGAAAGTGAAGCTATTAAAAATCTTGCAATTCTTTTAGATGATAATTTTGAAAAGGCTGTAAATTTTATTTTAAATGCAAATGGTAGAGTTGTAATTACAGGAATAGGAAAAAGTGCAAATATTGCTACCAAAATTGTGGCAACCTTAAACTCTACAGGCACACCCGCTATTTTTATGCATGCTGCCGATGCCATACATGGCGATTTAGGTAACGTACAAAAAAATGATGTGGTTATTTGTTTATCTAAAAGTGGCAATACTCCAGAAATTAAAGTGTTGGTACCTTTAATTAAAAACTACGGTAATAAAATTATAGCAATAACAGGAAATATCAACTCTTTTTTAGGCAAAAATGCAGATTATACCTTAAACACCTTTGTAGAAAAAGAGGCTTGTGGCAACAATTTAGCGCCAACTAGCAGCACTACTGCACAATTGGTTATGGGAGATGCTTTGGCTATTTGCTTGCAAGAACTGAGAGGTTTTTCTAGTAAAGATTTTGCCAAATATCATCCTGGAGGTGCTTTAGGCAAACGTTTATATCTTAGAGTAGCAGATTTAATTAGTAAGAATGAAGTTCCTAAAATTAAAAGCACAGATAGTATTGCAAAAGTAATTGTAGAAATTTCTGAAAAAAGATTAGGTGTTACAGCTGTTATAGAAAATGATAAACTTGTAGGTATTATAACAGATGGTGATATTAGAAGAATGCTCGCTAAAACTACCGCAATTGATAATTTTAAAGCCAAAGACATCATGGGTAAAAACCCTAAAACGATTGGTATAAATGCTATGGCAGTAGAAGCTTTAGAAAAGCTAGAAAGCAACAATATAACTCAGATTCTTGTGGTAGATGACAACGAAAAATATACAGGAGTTGTGCATTTACACGATTTAATTAAAGAAGGAATTTTCTAATGGCAGATACACAAAAAGAAATGTCCTTTTTAGGACATTTAGAAGAATTACGTTGGCATTTGGTAAGAAGTGCAGCTGCAATACTAATTATTGCAATTGTTATTTTTACTTTTCAAAAAGAAGTGTATGAGCATTTTTTATTGGCGCATTTAAAGTCAGACTTTGTTACCTATCGTTATTTTTGTCATATTTTTCAACTTATACATATTGAGAGTGCTTTTTGTGAGGTTTCTTTTTCTGATACCAAACTGCAAAGTATAGAGGTTACTTCACAATTAATGAGTGCAATTTGGACTTCATTAATCTTGGGTATTATTTTATCTTTTCCTTATATATTGTGGGAAATTTGGCGCTTTGTTTCACCAGGATTAACCGCTAAAGAAATTAAAAACTCAAGAGGATTTATCTTTGTAGCTTCTTTATTGTTCTTTATTGGTGTAGCCTTTAGTTTTTATGTAATTGCACCTATTTCTGTGCACTTTCTATACAACTATCAAATAACAGATGAAATTGTAAATAGTTTTAAACTAAGATCTCATATTGGCTTAATTACAAATATGTTGCTCGGTGTTTCAATTCTTTTTGAATTGCCAGTTTTAGTTTACTTTTTAACAAAAGCAGGTCTTATAACACCAGAATTTTTAAGAAAATACAGAAAACATGCTTTAGTGGTTGTATTAATAGTGGCAGCAATTATTACGCCACCAGATATTGCCAGTCAGGTAATTGTAGCCATACCCATATTAATATTGTATGAAATAAGTATAAGAGTTTCTAAAATAGTGATAAAAAACCAACAAAAGAATGCACAAAAAAGTCCAAGAATTTAATGATTATCGTTCTAAAATGAACGAAAGAATATTAGAATCTGATAATAAAGTAATAAAAAGAATTTTTAATTTAGACACCAATACCTTTGCAGCAGGACATTTACCTGTTAAAACGAAAGAGTTACTAGGTTTAGTAGCATCTGCAGTTTTAAGATGTGATGATTGTGTGCAATACCACTTAGAAGCCGCAAAAAAAAATGGAGTAACCACAGCAGAAATGATGGAAACTATGGCCATTGCTAATTTAGTTGGTGGTACTATAGTAATTCCGCATTTAAGAAGAGCTGTAGAATATTGGGATTTTCTTGAAAATAAAGAAGCATAATTATTGATTTGTTTTGCTATGCGAATGTTTGTGATGGATTTAAGAATTTTACAAATTTAGATTAAATACATTTAAACAATTCAACAGTTCAACAATTACACATTTTTAAATATGATTTTAAAGGCAGAAAATATTCAAAAAATCTACGGCAGTAGAAAAGTAGTACAAGGCATTTCTTTAGAAGTACAACAAGGTGAAATTATTGGACTTTTAGGACCAAATGGCGCTGGAAAAACAACTTCTTTTTACATGATTGTGGGCATGATAAAGCCTAATTTTGGTAAAATCTATTTAGATGATGAAGAAATTACGCAAGATGCCATGTACAAACGTGCACAAAAAGGTATTGGATATTTAGCGCAAGAAGCTTCTGTTTTTAGAAAATTATCTGTAGAAGATAATATCATGTCTGTATTGCAATTTACAGGGCGCTCTAAAAAAGAACAAAAAATAAAATTAGAATCTTTAATTGAAGAGTTTAATATTGGTCATGTGCGTAAAAATAGAGGAGATTTATTGTCTGGAGGAGAAAGACGTAGAACAGAAATTGCACGTTGTTTGGCCTCAGATCCTAATTTTATACTTTTAGACGAACCTTTTGCAGGTGTAGATCCAATTGCTGTAGAAGACATACAAAGCATTGTAGCACAACTGAAAAATAAAAATATAGGTATTTTAATTACAGATCATGATGTGCAAGCAACTTTAGCTATAACAGACAAAACCTACTTAATGTACCAAGGAAGCATTTTAAAAAGTGGTACTCCAGAAGAATTGGCTGCAGATGAAATGGTGCGTAAAGTGTATTTGGGTAAAGATTTTGAGTTAAAAAAGCGAAAGTTTATTTAAGAAAACTACCTATATTTAATTGCTAAGACAACTTTGCTGTTTCTTTACTTTTAGAATTCGCTATTACAGATAAAACAATATACAAAATAATTATTAGCGGTATTGAAGCATATTTTGTGGTCACAATTAATAAAATTGAAGCCAATAAGAAAATATATTTAATCCAATTATTTTTAATGGAATACTCTTTAAATTTTAGAGAAAATAAAGGGATTTCTGCATTCATTACAAAAGTTAAACACAACGTAATACAAATTAAAACGTATTTATTTTGCAATAAAATTTCTACAAAGTATAAATCGGTTTGCATTTTAATTAAAGGTAAAGAAATTATAAACAAACTCATGGCAGGCGTTGGTAAACCTATAAAAGAATCAGTTTGCCTAGTATCTATATTAAATTTAGCAAGCCTGTAACAAGCGCCTAAAGTTAACAATAAACCTAAAAATTGTATGGGTGCAAACTGAAGTCCATATTCAGTTATTGTTTCAATTTCTTCAAAAGAACCTTCAAAAGTATTTAAAGCCAACAATTGAAACATAATTATACCAGGTACAACACCACTAGTAACCACATCTGCTAACGAATCTAGTTGTTTTCCCAACTCGCCAGAAACGCCTAATAAACGCGCCGCAAAACCATCAAAAAAATCTAATAAAATTCCTAACACTACAAATAAAGCAGCCATGTCAAACGCCTTTTCTACGGCATAAATTGTAGCAATAATACCACAGAAAAGATTACCAAGCGTAATTAAATTGGGGATGTGTTTTTTCATTTAGTTTCTAGTAAAGCGCTAAAGTAAGCAATCCTATTTTGAAGTTTTTTAAAATCTTTCTTTTTTTATGTACTTTTAATAAATTTAGCAAACTAAATGTAATATGCCAATTATAAAATCTACCTTCTCACCTACTTTACCTTTTAAAAACGGACATTTCAATACCATGTATCGTCCTCTTTTTAGGAAAGATACTTGCAAATATCAAAGAAAAAGAATTACAACTTGGGACAAAGATTTTATAGATTTAGATTTTTCTTTTCAAAATTCTAAAACCTTAGTAGTACTTATACATGGTTTAGAAGGCAGCTCACAATCTACATACATTACAGCAACAAGTAATTATTTAAATGCTAAAAAAATAGACACGGTTTGTTTTAACCTAAGAAGCTGCAGTGGCCAGGATAATTTACTTTTAGCAACCTATCATACTGGGAAAACTGATGATGTGCATTTTGTTGTAAACCATCTGCTACAAAATTATGCTTATGAAAATGTGATACTTGTTGGATTTAGCTTGGGTGGCAATTTAACTTTAAAATATCTTGGGGAATATCAACAACAATTAAACGAGCGTATTAAAGGTGGTATTGCCATTTCTGTGCCTGTAGATATTGCCTCTGCCGAATTGGAATTGGATAAATTAAAAAATAAATTGTACGTTGAATTGTTTTTTAAAACCATGAAAAACAAAATCTTAGAGAAGGCATTTAAATTTCCTGAGTTTCATTTAGACAAAGAAAAACTATTTAAAGCTACTAAATTTAAGCATTTAGAACATTTGTACACTGTACCTGTTTTTGGTTTTAAAAGTCCGGAAGATTATTGGCAAAAAGCAAGTTCAAAACCCTATATTCCAAAAATAAAATTGCCTTCACTACTTATAAATGCTAAAGATGATAGCTTTTTGTCTGCTGCATGTTATCCTGAAAAAGAAGCCAAACAATCGGATTATTTCTATTTAGAAACTCCAAATTATGGCGGACATTGTGGTTTTATAAGCTCTTTTAAATCTCAAGAAAACAATTGGTTAGAACAAAGAATATACAATTTTATTCGAAAAAAAATATTAATTTAATTCCTTCCAACAATAAGTTTATAAAACTAGGGTTTATTTTAATAGGATTTAAGATATTTGTTATTGTTAAATAGAACATTATTTGAAATTTAAAGCTTTATACATATTCCTTTTTAGCACCATAATTTGCAGTGCACAAGCCTTTAGAAATTATTCTAACGAATTTTTAAATATTGGGGTAGATGCTGCTGCACTTGGAATGAGCAAAGCAGTAGTAGCCTCTACAAATAATGTAAATGCTATTTATTGGAATCCTGCTGGTTTGGTGGGTATAGAAGATTATGAAGGTTCTGTAATGCATGCCTCCTATTTTGCAGGTATTGCTAATTTTAATCATGCTGCTTTTGCAATGCCAATAGATAAAGAAAGTGCCTTAGGTATTTCTATCATTCGTTTTGGTGTAGATGATATTTTAAATACAACAGAATTAATTGATGCAGAAGGAAACATAGATTTTAATAGAATTAGTTTGTTTTCTGCAGCAGATTACGCTTTTAATTTTTCTTATGCTAGAAACCTTATTTTTAAAGACTTAAAATTTGGTATGAATGCAAAAGTTATCAGAAGAACCATTGGTAATTTTGCTTCTTCTTGGGGTGTTGGTTTTGATGCAGGTATACAGTTTGAAAGAAAAGGTTGGATGTTTGGACTTATGGTTAGAGATATTACAACCACCTACAATACATGGACAGTTAATGAAAATGAATTTGAAAAAATAAGAAATGCCATTCCTGGCCAAAATCAAGAGTTACCAGAAACTACAGAAATTACCAAACCTAAGATGCAATTAGGCGCTGCAAAGGTGTTCAGAATTGGTAGATTTATGAATTTACTTACAGAAATTGATTTAAATGCGCGCTTTGCAAGAACAAATGATGTAATTTCTACTAATTTTGTAAGTATAGATCCTGCTTTAGGCTTTCAATTAGATTATGAAAATATGGTATATTTAAGAGCTGGAGTTGGTAATTTTCAAAACACAACAGAATTTGACAACAGTACATCTCTCTCTTTACAGCCAAATTTAGGTATTGGCTTTAATTACAAAGGCATTCAAATAGATTATGCCCTTAGTAATATTGGTAGCGTTGGCAATGCCTTATATTCTAACATATTTTCAGTTACATTTGATTATTCTTTTTTTAGACTTTAAAAAACAGTACTAAACAATGACAAAAAAGTACTTTCTTTTATTTTTTAGTATCTTTCTTTTAAACAGTTTTTTTGCACAAATAAAACTTTCTGAAACTGCAGAAATCGGTATTATTACTGCAGGTCCTGGCAAAGCTTTGTATGAAAAATTTGGGCACTCTGCCATACGTATTAAAGATCCTGCAATAGGTTTAGACGTTATTTACAATTACGGTATTTTCGATTTCAATCAACCCAATTTTTACACCAATTTTGCACAAGGTAAAATGTACTATTTATTGGCGAAATACGACTTTAAATATTTTTTAAACAGTTATAGACACGATAAACGCTGGGTAAAACAACAAGTTTTAAACGTTAGTCAGAAAGAAAAACAAGCATTTTTTAACTATTTAGAAAAAAATACTTTAAAAGAAAATGCCACGTATTTGTATGATCCTTTTTTTAACAACTGCGCCACCAAATTAAGAGACATCACCAAAATAGCTTTCCAAAATAAAATAGACTTCAACCCTAAAACAATACCAGAAAAACAATCTTTACGGTTTTTAATGAACAAAGAATTACATTGGAATTCTTGGGGTAATTTTGGTATCAACCTTATTGCAGGTACAATTTTAGATAAGGAAAGAAAGATAACGGAATATATGTACTTACCAGATTATGTGCATGCATTGTTTAAAGAGGGCAAAATTTTAGGAAATACAAAAAATCAAAATTTAGTAAAACGAGAGGATGTTCTTTTAGATTACAAAGAAAATACTGAAAGCTTCTCAATTTTTAGTCCCGTTGTAATTTTTTCTGCCCTATTTATATTTGTACTATGGACTACCTTCAGAAATAAACAGACGAATCAGCGGAATAAATACTTAGATTTTATACTACTATTTACAAACGGCCTCCTTGGCTTTTTTCTATTATATCTATGGCTTTTTTCATCACATATAACAGCACCAAACAATTTTAATATTTTATGGGCATTTGCTCCAAATTTGTTTATTGCTTTTTTAACCTTGCAAAAAACTCCGAAAAAATGGTTACCATTTTATTTTAAAGGACTTGTAGTTTTACTTGTTTGTGTTGGTTTGCTATGGATTTTGAACATTCAAGTTTTCGCCCTCACTAACATTCCTATCTTATTACTAATTTTTGTAAGGTATTTGTACCTATCTAAACATTACTATCCTTTATAAAATAAAACGATAGTTATGGTTTTCATTAAGATTTTAAAATCTAAAAATGTATTGCGCTCTTTAATGTAGTACAAGTCGTACATCAATTTTGTCTCTTGCTCGGCAATGGTTTTGGCATAAGGGTAATTTACTTGCGCCCATCCTGTTAATCCTGGCCTAACTACATGTCTTATTGTATAAAACGGAATTTTCTCTTCCAAATCCTTTACAAACTCAGGTCTTTCTGGCCTTGGACCAATAATACTCATTTCTCCTTTTAAAATATTAAAAAACTGAGGTACTTCATCTACACGAGTATTTCTTAAAAATTTTCCAAAGGTGGTTATTCTATTGTCATTTTGTTGTGCCCAAACTGCACCATTACGTTCTGCATTTTGAACCATAGAGCGTAACTTAAATATTTTAAAACAATTGCCATTCTGCCCTACTCTTGTTTGCGTGTAAAACAAAGGACCTCTATTCCCAAATAAATTACCAATACTAATAAGTGGACTCAAACATAAAAACACAAAAAGACCAAATACTGCAACTAAGATATCTACAAAGCGCAAACCAAACAAATATAATCTACTGGTATTATTTTTACTAAAATTTAAATATTCATAAAAATTAGCAGCTAAATAGTCTTTAGGTACCCTGTTATTAATTTCCTCATAAAAATTAGAGTAACTAACAATATTAATCCCTTTTTTAAAAAAAAGAATGAGCTCTTTATTTAAATTATTTATAAAGTCTTTTTCTAAACCTATTCTAGAAATCACCAATTCATTTACTGGCAAACAGTTCAAAGAATCTGATATTTTTGTAGTTGCTAAGTTTTTAAAACCGGGCACACCTTCTATTTTTTTATCTGTGTAATATGCAATTAAATTATGAATATGGTCTTCATATACTGCACGAACCATTTCTTCTATGCGCTCTTTTTTACCTACAAATATTATGGTTTTAAAATATTTTGGCGAAAAAACAAAGGCAATATAAATAAACCTCCAGATAATTACAGGTACTGTTATGGCCAAGAAAAAATAGACAATTTGTAGACGGTTTGTTGGTAGAACAGGAGAGATATAAGGCGTAAAAATATAAAATACTACCGTAGCAAAGGTAGTTACCACAATACTTCTAATTACCAAATACCTGTTATTAGAAATCTTTAAATTAAAAAGTTGAAATATTTCTCCAAAAATTAAGTAGTACGCTGCTAAAAGTAACAGCCAACGAAATATGTATGCATTATAAAAACTAAGATAACTAAACTTAAAGAATTCAAAAGACACGAATAAACCTAAAATAATAGCAAACACATCTATTAGACGTAAAAAAAACTTACGCTCAGAAATGTTAAAATTATATTTTTTATTCATGATAAACCTTTTCTGCTAAAACCTAATTAAAAGGACACTTTCCCAAAAATAGGTTAATATGAGGTGGTTTTAAAATATTTTTTCATATAAATTACTTAAATAACTATAGCTGTGGTATTTTTTTATGAAATCATAGCCTTTTAAGCCCAAATCTTTTCTTTCTTTTTCAGTCATTTGATACAGCTTATCTATCCCTTTAACTATAGCATCAGAAGATTCTGGAGCTACTATAATACCACAACCAGATAATTCTACTTGATCTTTTATTAATTCTGAAGACACTAAAATAGGTTTTTTAGCAAGCATATAGTCAAAATATTTGTTGTAAGAAACCCCATAATGATAAAGTTCAGATTTATACCTACTTACATAACAAACATCAAAATAATATAATATCGCTTGTACTTTAGCTTTACTTACTTTTCTTAAAAAGGTAATATTCTTAGCGTTTTCAACTTTCTTTTTTAAAGATTCTTTCAAGTAACCATCTCCAACTATTACAAAATGTATATTCGTATTTGTTTTCATTACTACTGAAGCTTGCACAAAAAACTCCATTGCATTTGCTAATCCTATAGTACCCGTATACCCAACAATAAATTTATGTTTAGGTATTAAGTTAACTATTTCTTTTTCTAAGTTTGTTTTTTCTGCTAAAGATTCATCAAAACCATTAGGGATGTACTTCACATTAACCTTATTTTTAGCTACAGTACTAATATATTCTTTTGTATTTGGTAATAATGAAACTACTTCATCAGCTTTATTATAGGCATATTTTTCAAAAAAACTTAAAAATTGTATAAACGCGTGCTTTTTTGAATATCCTTTTAAATGTATAGGAGTTAAAGGCCACAAATCTCTAACTTCAAAAATTAACTTTACATTTTTATATTTTTTTCTAAAAAACACACCATTTATAATGGGAAACATAGGCATTGAAGAAACCAAAATTATATCTGGTTTCTCAATAATAGTTGTATTTAAAAAAAATAATTTTAAGGTAAAAATGAAGTTACTAATAATTTTATAAAATCCTGTATTGGAATATTTAGGTGTTTTAATCCAATAAAAATCAATACCTTTTTTTATGTTTTCTTTGGTATACCATTTATTAGACAAATTAGGTTGTTTTATAAACAGATGATTATAAGACCCAGAAATAATTTTAATTTTATACCCTTTTTCTACCCACTTTTTACTTAAAAAAAAATGCCTTTCTCCCCAACCAGACTCTAAATTTCCTGCCGTTTGATTAATTACCCAAATTACTTTAGCCATTTGTTATGTTATTTATAACGGCTCTAAATTTACCATTTTTGTTTTTCGGAACATCTTTTAAATAAATAAATTTAACCTCGATATTATCTCCAATTTGATTTTCTAAACGACTTTTAATAATATTTTCAGAAGATTTAGCGTAGGTGTTTTCTACAACTAAATTAATACGAAAGTTTTCAATTTCCTCTTGTATAATTTGACCTAACATTAAGCCTTTAATTTCTAAAAATAAACTATGAAACCTATTAATTTCTCGTCCGTCTTTAGTAAAAACACAATCTTCTATCCTACCATTTATTTCTAAAATAGACGGCATATTTAGTTCTGAAACAGTATTTTGATTTATATTTTTAGTAGCTCTATCTCCTATTCTATACCTAATTAAAGGCTGATCAAAATTTAATAAGCCAGTTAATAAAACTTCCCCTTCCTTTCCATTTTCTACAGCATTTCCTTGTTTATCTACTAGCTCTAATACACCTGTATCTGGGCTAAAAAGAAAATCACCAAACCTATTTTGTGATACTAAACCGCAAGCTTCCATTCCACTATAAGTATCAAATGTTTTACAACCGTAGACTTTTTCTAAAATCTTTCTCATACTATCAGTCAATTTCTCACTAGAAGTGATTACTGCTTTTAGCTTTGGAATATTAATTTTATGCTCTAAAAATAATTTTGCCAAATAGTAATTACTCATTGCATACCCTACCATGTATTCAACTTTATTATCTATAATACCTTTTGCATAATTAGCCACTGTTTTATTGTTAATGTGATAAGCAGAAAAATAAGTTTGTTGTTCGGCTTTATTTATTCTGAAATATGGCGGTTTGGATTTAGTATCTCCAATTACTTTTCTTCCACCTATCATTCCTCTTGGTGTTTCCGCAGAAACTCCTGCCCAATTTAAAACCCTTGCCTCATAGGCAGCAAACCATTTTTGATGTGTTTTTTTAGAAAAATAAATACTTACTGGTGTTCCTGTACTTCCACTACTAAAAAGAAATTTCCCTTTCTCTTTTTCTTTTTCTTTTGATAATAATGTTGTTGTACCAAACTTTCTCAAGTCTTCCTTTTCTAAATAAGGCAAATTAGGTAAATCGGAAAGTTTAAAATTTGTAAAATCTTCTAAACTAAAACCAGCTTTGCTATATTTATCGTGATAAAAAGGAACATTTTTAAAGGCATTAATTAATAATTTTCTAAGTTCTTTTTCTTGATAATTTTCCCATTCTAAATGGGTAAAACTTTCACGCTCTTTAAATTTTAGTACTTCTCTTTTAAAAGTAGCTCCAAGTCTTCTGTTTTTCCAATAAAAACCATACATAGTAATGGCAAAATTTTGCAATTGCATTGGTAAACCATGATACATTTTATTTAAAAAGTTCATTATTTTAAGATTTCTTTCCAAGTATTTATAATTATACTACTATCAAAGGTTTCTACCTTTTGCCTTGCTTTAAATGGTATATTTTTAAATTCTCCTTCCAAAATTCTAACGATGGCTAAAGTCATCTCTTTGTAATTTTCTGGTGCAACCAATAGTGCATCTTTTTTATCTTCCAATAAATAAGGAATACCTCCAACATTTGTACTTACAACTGGTAATCCTAATGCCATAGCCTCCATAACACTAATTGGAGTATTGTCAAAATTGGTGGTGTTTATAAAAACATCATAGTCAGCTGCTTTTTTATGCCATGCCTCTTTTATAAGAACTCCTGTAAACACTACCTTATCCTTTAAATTATATTTTTCTACTAAATTCAAACAATTTTCATAGGTCCCATCTACAATTGGGCCAACCATACATAATGTTGCCTTCGGATATTCTTGCAGTAAAGTATGCAAAACTTCTATAGCCATTGTTGGGTTATATATTTTTTTAAACGCCCTTACCCATAATAATTTTGGCTGTATATTTTCTCGCTTTTTAAATGTATAGTTTTCAATCTCAATAATGTTTGGAATAAATTTTACCTGATACCCTTGTTTTTCAAATGCCGATTTTAAATAATGAGATGGCGCAATATTGTAATATGCATTATCAAATATTAATTTAGAAAAGAAAGTACTTTTTTTTATTCTGTTTGGCAAATTACCTCCATGCAATATGGGTATGTATTTTATATTGCATAATCTTGCCATTTGCGAAGTACACAAAGCATAGTAAAAATTAGTGCTGCTAAACGTATCTATTAAAATATAGCTTACTTTTTTTCTATACTTTAAAACGGCAAAACACATCTCTAAAAGTCTAATTATTCTATTGCTTTTGTCAGAACTAATAAAAATAGGATATCCCTCTTCTTTCAACAAATTACTTAATAACGTAAGTGTGGAATTGTATTTTGTCTTTTGGGTAAGATTATTTCCAATATAAAGCAAATTAGGCCTCTTCATAGTCTGTAATTTTAACTAAACTTAAGGCATAAACAAAACCAGGTATGGCAATTCGCATGGCAGAATGATTAATGGTTAAAAACCACATTAAATAAAACGAAATTACAAATGCTTTTTGATAAAAATTCCCCCGGAAAAAATTAAACAAAGGAACGATTAATAGTAAAATTAAAAGTAAAAACCCAATAAGACCATGCTCTTCCAATAAACGTCCTATTTCATTATGTGAGGCTGCTGTTATTTTTCCAATACTTTTTTGTCGTTCGTATTTTCCATTACCTACTCCAATACCTAAAGGGTATTCTAAAAAATTATCAAACTGTACTTGTATAATATCTAAACGCCCGCTAGTAATGTCTTCCTTTACTCCTATTTTGTTTTTACCTGCATATCTATTGTCCAACATTCCACCAGTAATATTAGAAGTATACAACCAAATGGCTGTTAAAAAGAAACCTCCAATAAAAATATATTTTATAAGTATTGAAAAGGAAACTTTTTTATACAAGCTGTAAAAAAATAAAAAAAGCGCAATAGAAATGATTGCTGTTAGAATTCCTCCTCTAGAAAACGTTAATAAACCTCTATAAGAGAAATAGATTAAAAAAAGCGCATCTAGGAACAAGTAACCTGAAAGTTTTGTTTTAGAGGCTATAAAAACGACTAAAATAAACATACCCAAACCAATTGCGGTGGCTACTTGGTTAGGGCCAAAACCACCTGAAGTTGCAAAATTTGCTTCTGAATTGAATACAATTTCTTTTAAATCTGGGGTTTTAAAATACATATAGGTTACCATGGAAAACAATGGTAATAACATAAAAAAAAGTGCATTTGAAAATTCCAGTTTAGTAATCGATCTTTTATAAAAATAGATTGCAGCGATTCCTAAACCTATTGGACCACTCAAATTAAATAAAATAGCTTTCCTTAAAGACTCTCCCTCTGGCACTTGGGTAAAAACAATACCTATTAACAACATTAGAATAAAAAAAATGTATTGAACAGCAAAAACTTGTTTAAATTTCCCGAAAAAGACACCTAACATTAAAAATAAAATCACACTGTACTTCCCTGTTTCATAGAGTATAAAACCATTAGTCATTCTTAAGAATACCTCAGCGCCTGTAATATAAGCGGCCAGCATAAAAGCTTCTTCACTTTTGTTTTGAGACTGATAGATTAGTAAAATTGGAATTACAACCACTATAAAACCATACAACTTTGGAAATACAGGTAATGTACCTAAAAAACCAAAGAGAATATGAATCGCAATAAACTGTAATTTATTATTTAAGATTTTCTCTATCAAACGAAAAAGTATAAATGTTAATTAAGTTTTCTATAAAATTTTCTTTCGAATAATTTTCTTTAACTGTGTTGTGTAAATTTTCTGCAAACATTAAAGCTTTATCCTTAGAAGATGCTAAACTTTTTAATTTGCTAGCCAAAGCAATTGCATCTTTGGTCTCCACTACATAACCCAATTTATTATTTTGAACTACTGCATTACACTGCCCTACATTAGTTACAATAACCGGTAATTTTGCCAAACCATATTCTAACAAAGCCAAAGGTAATCCCTCAAATTTAGAGGATAGTACACCAATATTTGACTGACTTAAAATAGACTCAATATCAGTACAACTGCCATATGCAAAAACAGTATTATTTAACTTCAATTCTTTTATCAAATTGAAAACCTTATCTGAATACTCATCATTATAATATTTTCCAATCAAATGTAAGGACCAATCTTGATGATCTAAACTAAAATTGGCAAATGCTTTTATTAATGTCTCATGATCTTTTTCTTCTCTAAAACTAGCCAAATGTACAATTCGTTTGCCATTTTCTCCTTTTAAAGTCGTTGTTTTTTTTACTTTTTGAAAAATTACAAAATTAGTTAAATAAAATACTTTTTTACAATACAATTGAAGTGCTACCCACTCTTTTAAATCTTTACTTACGGTTATTACAGCTGCAAAAAATAACGATTCTATTTTTAAAAAAAACAGTTGTAAACCTGATAAATTTAAATTTTTACCGTAGTGATTATGCCAAATCACTTTAATTTTTGGACAAACAATCTTAATACACATTACTAAAAAAGAAGAAGTGCCATGCGCATGCAATACAGTAATATTATTTTGTTTTAAAAATGTTCGTAGTCTAAAAAGGGCTCTGAAATCAACTATTTTAGCTCTTTTTAAAAACAAATAACCAACATCATCTTTTAAATTAATTTTTAAAGCGCCTTCTGCTCTTGTTGCACATAAAAAAGAACGCACATCATTAGCTGCCAGTTCATTTGCAATATTAACCGCTAAATTTTCTGCCCCACCAATATGCAAAGAATCAATTATTTGTAAAACACCTATTTTTTTCACTAAGCTAAAAGTTTTTTTATTTCAGCTTCAAACTTTTCTAAGGTATATTGCTGAGACCAATTGGCTGCTTTTACCACTTGTTCTTGATATATTTTAGGGTTTGCTAAATAATTAGCCACAATAGCGCTTACTTCTTTTGCAGTAACTTCCGCAGAAACCAAAGTACCTCTTTTACCGTGGTCTAGCATATCTGCAACACAGGATACATTAGAAGCTATGGGCAAACATTTCCAAAACATGGCCTCTGCCACTACTTTCGGCCAACCTTCAGATTTTGAAATAAAAAGCAAAAAATGAGAATTATTATAGGCTTTTTTAACGGCTGCTTTAGAAGTATTGCCGTGTAAAAAAACAGAATTCTCCATCTTGTTTGTAGCAATATATTGTTGTACTTTACTAAATTCAACACCATCACCGTACATATTTAAAATAACATTAAAACCTTTATCTTTTAAATCTTCAAGAGTTTTAACGGCAAGCATAGGTTGTTTCCCTCTAGAAAAATTACCTACAAAAATTAAATTTATGGTTTGCGAAATATCCTTAATACCAAGTTTTTCTATTTCTTCTTCTTTGTATGATGCTGTAAAAAAAGGAATGATATTTTTAGATTGATTTTCCCATTTTCCATATACCAACACTTTACAATTTTTAGTTAAAAAAGTATTGCTTAAAATCCATTTTTGTAATCTATAACTTAGCGGTTGTTTACTTCTAGGATCCCAATTACCCGCATATTTTACTGTTTTAGGCTTAGAAGGAAAGAATATTTGTACAAAACATGCTAACAATCCAATACTACCAGGTATTCTTAAATGAATATGGTCTGCCTTGTACATATTTATAAAAATTTTATAAAAAATATTAGGTAAGAATACTAATGTTTTAATTATTTCAATATTGGAAACTAAAGATACAGCTGGTATAGAGGAAACTTTTAATTTAGTTTTAAAAGAATCTACCAGTAATTTCTTTTTATACTTTGTTGGAGAAACAATAGTTGTTGTAGTAACATTATGAGTCCATAAATTAATTTCATTCACATAAGGAGCATATGAATAAAATTTGCCTTCTTTATATAAGGTTGGCGCGTCAGATATAATTAAAAATTTCATTAAATATAGCTTTTAGAGCCTAATTTATTAATAACTTTTGCCGGTACACCCAAAACAGTTGCATTATTTTCAATTGATTGTATTACCAAAGAGTTTGCAGCAATTGTACAGTTATTACCAACAACTATTTTACCGGCAATTACAGCATTCGCACCAATGTAAGTATTATTACCAATTACAGGAACTCCTCTTTTTTCTCCTCTACCACTAACACCAATAGTTACTCCTTGAGAAATATTACAATTATTACCAATAACAGTATTAGCATTTAAAATAATACCACCAAAATGTCCAATATAAAAAGAATGACCTATTTTACAAGAATAAGGTATTGAAATACCAGTAACAATTTCTATATATTTTTGAAAAATTACAGCAATTAATAAAAGTGGCTTTTTAAAAATTATGGGTAATTTACTTTTAAATATATAATTAGAAATTCTATAAACAATAATTGCCCAAAGTCCTTGAGTTGTTATAATTAAAACTAAAGACGATTTACCACTATATTGCTTATATTTAAAAAGATCTGATTTAAAAAACATGATAATATTAAAAGATGAAGTAAAAATAAACTATAATATTCCAATTCAAACGCCAATTACAATTTTTAATAAAATTAAATTACAGATTTATAAAAGTCTATATTTTGTTTTAAAATTTTATCATTATCAAATTTCTCTAAAATATGTTTTCTACTATTAATTTCTAAACCTTCCCTATTTTTTTTACTATCCAACAATTTAATAATAACTTTCGCCATATTTTCTGATGATTCTTTATTAAACAACAAGGCAGCCTTACTATTCCCTAAAATTTCTTTAAATGGCTCTATATCACTTACTGCTATTGCCTTACCCATACACATAGCCTCTATTATAGTTAAGCCAAATGATTCAGATATCGAGGGATACACACAAATTGTTGCGCTTTCAATCGCTATAGGAATTTGCCTGTAAGGCAAAATTCCTTTAAAATGAATTCCCGTTTTTACAATCTCAACGTATTTATTTTTTAAATAGTTTATATATGAATTATTATCTTTAGATGCCCAATCTCTACCAATAATATCTAAAATAGCTGAAGGATATTTCCGCTTAACTAGCGCAAAAGCTTTTACTAGATTTTCAACTCCTTTTTTTTCACAAACTGTACCTATAAATAGTAATTTGTGTTGTTGTTGTTTTTCTGCATCTGCTTTATAAAAATTTTCAATTTTAATACTATTATAAATGATTTCATAATTAAATTTATAATTCAAATATTGCTGTGTTTGTTTCCCTACATAGTTACTTACAGCCACAAAAAAATCTGCATTCTTAAATGATTTTTTTTCCTGATAGCCCCTCCATAAAACAGGTTTTTTATGCAACTCTATGGCAAAAAAATGATGCCCACCATGTAATCGAATTACTTTTTTATAAGAGGTTCTTTTAGGAAAAAAAGCAAAACTTAATTCGCTTCCTTCAACAATATCAATTTTTAAATTATTATTTATTTGAGCTATTTTTTGTATTATCCTTCTGTTTTGATCAAAAAATTTACCAACTTTCCATTTAGATTTCTTTAATCTAAATACATTAATTCCTGCATCTATTTCGAACTCATTTTTAAAAAGATTATTAATCCCTAAAACGGTAACCTTTACACCTTCTAAAATTAGTTTATTGGCCAAAAAATGAACAAAAGTTCCTATTCCACCATGTGAAATATTTTTTTTAGGATACTCATTAGTTAAAAAAACTACATGCATTCTTTAATGGCTTTAACTATATTATTCGAATTATTTTCCAGAGGTTCTAAAACAATTCTCTTTAACCATTTCTTTCTATCCTTACCAACTTTATTAGGTTCTAATAAACTAAGTATTACTTTTTTTCTAATTTCATCTTTATTATTTACCCATCCAACTGCTTCAATATCTTTTAAAGTTTTAAAATGTTGAAAATTATAAATATCTTCAACATTCCAAGATACATTGTTAACTGGATTGTAATTAAGATATAAACAAGGTTTATTTAAAACTGCGGCATCATGTGCCATAGTACTTCCTAAATTAATAATAGCATCTGAATGGTAAACTGTATTTACTAGTAATTTAATATCGTTGTAAGCTGGATATATAGATGAAAATGAATTTTCTAAATCTTTATCTATTCTCCAATCTGGATCAATACAAAATAAAATTTCTTTATATTTATTTATAACTTCATCAAACCTAGAAGATTTATCTACAGGACATCTTCTAAAAATTATTTGCGGTCTATTTTCTTCTTCAATTTTAGATACCTCTTCACAAACATCTTCTAAATAAGCAGTTTCATAAGGAGAAGTTGTAACATCGTTTCCGGAAAAACAAATTGTCTTCTTCAAAGGATTTAGACCATATGTCTTAAAAAAAGATTTTTTATCCTTAGAATAGCTTTCGATTGAATAAAACTCAAATTGTGGTGTTCCTGTAATTTTTATTTGTGATGATTTTATTTCTTTATACAATAATTCTAATTCTTGTTTCATTAATTCAGACCAAACAAAGTAATAATCATATCTAAAAATTAATCTTGCTTTTGGTATGTTATCCCAAGAATAGATAACTGTTGCTGTTTTAATTTGCATTTTTTTTGCACAAGAAAAAATAGGTGAAGTTATAGGTGCTCTTTGATGAAGATTTAAAACTACATCTGGTTTGTGTTTTTCGAATATATTTTTTGCTATAACATCTGATTTACTAATTTCTTCATCAAATAATTTATCACCAAATTTTATTAATTTATTAGATTTGGATAAAATTGCTCCTAAAATTTCAGCAATAAAATATAAAACCCTTTTTTTGAATCCTTTTTTATTTGGACTCCAAAACTTTACTATCGTTTTATTATTTAAAATTTTCTTGTTTTGTAATAATCTAGCATAAGCTAAAGATTCTCTTAAAACTCTTGCTTTTAAGCCCTCTGTAAAATTGGGTATCTCTATAAATTTATTTAATTCGGGTTTATGTTTTCTAATTTCTTCAATTGCTCCTTTTGTTAATTTATGGCAAATTATAATTTCATTATTATCTGCTAAAAGATGATTAACAAATTTAGAATACAAGTAATTTCTTACTCCAACTCCATCTGGTACCACAATTAAAATTTTTTTCATGTTATTTTAAATCTTCTAAAGTATCTATATCTAAGCTTGTTTCTGTAGACATTTTATAATAAATTGTTTTGTTTGTAAATAAACGATTATTCTTTAAAAAATGTGCAATTGAAATGATATAAATTGCTCCATTAGGTTTATAAACTTCTGGTAATTTTTGTCTTGGATAAAATGGAAAATCATTATTAATAATACCTTTTAAAAATCCGTTTTCATCAACTCTAAAAGATTTATAAGGGTGATGTTCTAAATCGCAAACACTAATTAACGAATTAGCTTTTGAATTTAGTAAACTCAAAAAAGAAAGATCAATATCTTCAAAAGTTCTTAGCGGAGATGTGGGCTGTAAAAGCACTAAATAATCGTAATGATTATTGATATTTTCTAAAACATGCGTTAAAACTGGCTCTGTTCTAGAATCATCTAAAGCTAATTCCTTTGGTCTTTTTATACAAATAACACCTTTGGTTTTACTTGCATATTCTAAAATTTCATCATCATCTGATGATACAACAACGTCATTAATATAATTAGCTTTCTTAGCAACGTCTATAGACCATTGTATTAATGGTTTACCTCTAAAATTAATTAAATTCTTTCTTGGTATCCCTTTAGACCCTCCTCTTGCTGGTATGATTGCTAAAATCTTCATATTATAAATCTTGAAATTGTTTCTGGCAATTGACTTCCCAAAATTTATTAGAACTTAATAATTCTAAGAATAAAGAATCACTATTTCCTTCTCCAAATTCTGAAATTTTATCATTTCTAAAGTCTAACTTATTACTATTATTTATCGCTTTCAAAATTTGTAATTTCTCCAAAGTAATATTTAAAATTGTATTACCAAATGACCTCTTATTTTGTCTGCTTCCTAAATTTAAAGTAGGTACATTGTAAAAAGGTGCTTCTCTAACACCAGCACTAGAATTACCAATAATAAATTTAGATTCTTTTAATAATCTTAAGAAATATTCAAATCTTAAAGAAGGAAATATTTTAATGTGGTCTTTCTGTTCTAATCTTTTATATTCTTGTAAAATTTCTTCCGTCCCTAAATCATTATTAGGATAAATGACAATGTAATTTAGTTTAGATTCTATAAGAACATCCACAAAAATTTTACTTTGTGCTTTTATAGCTTCATATTCTGTAGTAACAGGATGAAACATTGCAATAGCATATTCATCAAAAGGAATATCATAATAGTTCTTTACATCTTCCAATTTTGGAAGCTTTTGAGGGTTCATTAAATCTAAATCTGGTGAACCAATAACAAAAATTGAAGACTCTAATTCTCCCATTTGTATTAGTCTCTTTTTTGCTTGTGAATTAGAAACCAAATGTAAATGGGACAATTTACTTACAGAATGTCTTATTAGTTCGTCTATTGTTCCAGAAATTTCACCTCCTTCTATATGTGCGACTAAAATGTTATTTAGACTACCTACAATTGCACCTGCCAAAGCTTCTACTCTATCGCCATGCACAACTATTAAATCTGGTTTTTGTATGCCAACATATTCTGAAAAACCTTGTATTGTTTTGGCTAAAGTTCTATCCATATGTTCTGCCCCTACATGGTTTTGAAAAGTAACAATATTTTTAAATCCACTTTTGTAAATTTCATTTACAGTTAATCCATATTTGGCATCTAAATGCATTCCTGTTGCGAAAATTTGGATATCAAATTTTAAAGATTCTTGTGTAATTTTAATTAACGATTTTAGTTTCCCAAAATCTGCACGAGTTCCAGTAAGAAATACTATTTTTTTCATTATAATAAAATCATTTTACCAGATGTAATTACTTTCGAATTTTCTTTAACATCTTTATTTACCACAACATTAGCGCCTATAATTGAATTATTACCGATGTTTAATTCACCTATAATTGATGAATTACAATATAGTGTAACATTATCACCAATAAAATTACCTTTACCAGAACCATTTATCTTATGCCCAATTGTACAACCTTGGTGAATTATAAAACCTTTACCTATTGTATTTCTACTTCCAATAACTAAACCTTCTCCATGCACTACATAAAAGCCCACATCGATACTATTATTAAAATAAATTTCACAACAACAAACTTCTTTTAACAACCAATGAATTTGAAATTTTAATGGCTCTAAATTATTTAAATGAATTTCATTACCTAATCTGAATAAAAAAATAGCTAATTCATTGTTATTAGAACAAATATTTTTAAGAATTTCTGTTTTAGTCTTACTTTTAAAGTGATATTGAACATCTTCTATTGTTTTTTTAAAAGCAGTTTCTATAATAAAACTGGGAATTAAAATTGATTTATAAACTTTTAATTGTAAGAATTTCACAAAATCTCTAATCTCTTTTTCTTCTTCCATAGTTTAATGGTATCAACCTAATTAAAATCACTAAAAACTAAATGTTTATCATTATTAATATTAGTAGTTGCCTTTCTGCCTAATATTGAATTGAAATGTTCTGCTAAAACTTCTCCTGTTCCTGGTCTTTTTACCCAAATATTATCTTTCGTAAAAAGTTCTCCCTTTTTTATGGGTTTTATTGTAACTACAGTGGCAAAAGCAAAATCTATAGTAACTTGTTCTTCTTTGGCGGGTTCTTTTGTTCCTCCACGCATTTGCCAAATTAAATTACTTCCTTCAATCAATTCTTTGCAATCGTTCTCATCCATAGAGCAAACAATATCTGGGCCTGTTCTTTGTTTATGGTCTGTAAAATGACGCTCTACAATTGATGCGCCAAGAGCAACTGCACCCAAACAAGCATGATTAGTTAGTGTGTGATCTGATAAACCAAAAACATTTTTAGGAAAGGCCTCAGATAATTCTTGCATTGCACCAAAACGAACCAAATGCACTGGTGTTGGATATAAATTTGTAGTATGTAATAACGCTAAAGGTACGTTTGCTTTCTCAAAAATTTCAACAGCTTTGGCTACACTTTCTATGGTATTCATGCCTGTACTCAAAATTACAGGTTTGTTAAATGTAGCAATGTGTTCTAATAATGGATAGTTATTACATTCTCCAGAACCTATTTTATAGGCTGCAACATTCATTCTTTCTAACCTTTCTGATGCTGCTCTAGAAAATGGTGTAGATATAAAAATCATGCCTTTACTTTCTACATAATTTTTCAAAGCAATTTCTTCCTCTTCATTTAAAGCACAGCGTTTCATAATTTCATAAATAGAAACATCTGCATTTCCTGGAATTACTTTCTTTGCAGCACCACTCATTTCATCCGCTACAATATGAGTTTGGTGTTTTACGCACTCTGCACCTGCTCTAAAAGCAGCATCTACCATTTCCTTGGCTACTTTTAAAGAACCTTCGTGATTGATACCTATTTCAGCTATTACAAAGGGTGGATAATCTATGCCCACTTTTCTGTCTTGTATTTCTATAAATTGATTATTCATATATACTTTCCTTATTTTTAAAATGTTTAAAAAATAATGGTTTTAAATCTTCTAATTCTTTTCCTTTTTTGTTCCACCAATCTAATTCTTCAATTTCTTTAATAATTGAATCTTTAAATCTCTTTTTTATTTTTTCTGCTGGAACACCTCCAACAATTGTGTAAGGTTCTACATCTTTAGTTACTACTGCTCCTGCTGCTAAAACAGCTCCATTACCAATTTTTACATTACCAACTATCGTTACATTATGTCCAATCCAGACATCATTTCCAATTACAATTTTTTCATTTTTTTTTAGATTATGCAATTCACCATCAAACAAATTTTTATTAATATAGGTAGTCATATAGTTTAATGGATGGTTATTTGATATAATTGCAACATCAAAACCTAGCTGACAATATTTCCCTATTTCTACATCACCTTGAATAACATTATTGTAACCTAATGTTGTAGCCCAACCAATTCTAATATTTCCGGAAAAATTACATCTATCTGCTATTGCGTTTTTACCTTCAAACTTTACGTTTTGTAAACCTCTTGAAAAACCAAAAGTTTTCACGTTTTCATACTTCTCCAAAGAATTAAGAAAAAAATATAATATTTTTTTTTATAGAAAGGCGTAAATTAAAAATCATCTACTTTAATTTTATGAATTTTACTTTTTTTAAAAATCCAATAATTTTCAATCTTATCCTATAAGGAATGATACGTAAAATTAAGTTTGCTTTTGCAGATGGCAAACTATCAAAAGAAAAATCATCTTCTTTAAAAGTGCTTATTTCATCTAACTTAGTTAAGGTCCAGTCTTTTTCTAAAACGTTACCCATGTGCCAAACGTATGATTTTGGGGAAGATAATTTTAAAAGGCCTGTTTTATTGAATGGAATATCTAAATAAAGTGCTTCTGACCCGCCTGAAGCGAATTTATTTGAGTTTTCCATAGGAACAAAGTTTAAAGTGGGTGTTTTTTTTATAGTACAACAAAAATGACCTGCGCCCATAATATAATTATGATTTTCTAAAGTAAGTATTTTACTTTCTAACATTTGTACAGTAAATTCTTCAGGTTTACCAATGCTTTTATGAAAATGTATTAAATCTTTTCTAGAACAAACTTCTTCTGTTTTTTTATTTTGAAAAAACAAAATATTTAAATTTGACAATAAAGTAGATTCTGAATAGCCATAATTTTGAGGTGTTGGATTCATTGAAATAAAACCTGCATTTGGCACATTCTTAAACATAGTATAAGTCTGTTTGAGCCATCCTTTGTCAAAAAAAACATCGGCATCAGAGTAGGTTATAAATTTCTCAAAAGATGCTCTAGTTTCTGCAATAATAGCATTCATTTTACCTACATTTTCTTTATTAAAAATAGCCCTATCAATTTTATTGTCTTGCTTTAAACTATAAATATAATTGTTAACTTCTTTACAAGATGCGTTAGAAATTATAGATATTACCGTGTCAGAATTGATAGTTTTTAATAAGGATTCTACACAAACTTTAAATACATTTAGTGAATCTTTAAAATACCCTTCAAAATTTGGTATATATACAGGTATTATCACCCTATGAGAAATGCTTTTAGCATTTATCGTCTTATGGTTATTTGGATTAACTCCTTTACGCATAGTTATACTCTAAAAAAGTTATTTAATTTAAGTTTATTATAAAGCTGTTGTTTTGAAACCACAACATTTTCACTAGAAAACTCTTCAAAGTTAATATTACTTTTTAACTGTACATCATGATAATGCATCATAAACATATTTGTTTTCTTATCTAAATACGTTCTAGGTATTTCTTCTTTTGCTATCATAATTTCATGAATTTTTTCTGAAATCCTTGGTTTACCAATTGAATATTTGAGACCAAATTCCTCTTTGTAAATTTCAAAAAGATCAGAGACTTTAAAACTAGGAATGTTTGGTATGATATTAAAACCAGTAAAATTAAAAGAGTTTTGAATTAAACTAATAGCTTCATCCACATCAATCATAAAACGAGTCATATCTTTAGAATATAACTTAAGTTCATAATTATTTTTAATTGAATCTAGTATCAAAGGAATTATACTACCAGTTGAGTTTAAAACATTGCCATAAATAGCGGTAGTTAATTTCACATTAGATTCCTCAGCGTTTACAATAAAAGCTTCACCACCAATAAACTTCATTGCACCATATAAAGTTGTAGCTGCTCTACTTTTATCTGATGAGATAAAGCAAGCTGCTTTAAAATTGTTTTCCTCTGCTACCTTTCTTGAATTGGTAGCTCCATTTATTATTGTTCTTATAGCAATATCTACATTTTGATCGACAGCCTCAATTTGTTTTAGAGAGGCAGCAAAAATACCATGTGTATGACCTTTAGCAGCTCTATTCATGTGATTAAAATCTGCAACGTCACCAATAATGCACTTTATCTTTGGAAATTGTTTCTTCAAAAAATAGTGTTTCGCTTCATCACGACTATAAACCGTAATTTCTGCATTACCATAATAACTTTTTACAATTTCTTTTCCCAAAAAACCTGCTCCTCCAGTAATAAATAATTTCATATTATTAGTCATTCATATAACTTTTAAGTGTAGTTAGCAATTCAAAATCAAAACTACTTTTTATAATAAGAGATTTATTAGAAATGTATTGATGATATAAATTATAAATTTTTTCATGTAATTTTAACAGATGAATTTTTTGGGTGTTAAAATTAACATTATTTCTAAACTGTAAGATTGCATTTATTGCTTTATTTATATAAATTAATTCAAAATCTACATTATTAATAATACTCTTCTTTTCTAAAATAATATCATTACAAAAATTTGCAACAACAGAGGTGTGATAAGGTTTTGCAAAGGGTCCAAAAATGTTGGGAAACACCAATTTCACGTATTCAGTTTCCCATTCTTCACAAATATTTTTTAAATAATCACTAGAATGTCTTTTCGATTCTCCATAAAAAGTGTCTTTTTTTTCATGTATAGAGCTCGTAAACAACATATTAGATTTTAAATTAAATTTTTTTAATGTTTCTATTAAATGAGTATTTATTTTTATATTCTCATTAACAATTAATTTCTCTGGCGTTACTCTGTGAACTGATGCCAAATGAATTACATAATCTAATTTATCTGGTATATAAGGGTAAATAATATCATTATATCTACTTAAATAAAAGACATTAAACTTATTTAATAAACTTAATCGATTAATTAAATTTATACCTATAAAACCATTAGAACCTGTTATTAATAAATTCATGGCTTTACCTCTTTATTATTATAAAAACTAGTAATTTAAAATTTCTATATTTTAAAAACCATAACTTATTTAATTTGTGCAAAACATATAGGCTTTTAAAAACACCTTTTTTTATTATTTTAATCTGATTTTCAGATAAACTTTGTATAAAGATTTTGTAATTTTTAGTTGTTATTATTTTTTGTTTCAAAAAATCATCCAAAAAAGTTTTCATAAATAGGTTTAATTCTAAATACAATTTTTGATTTACTTTAGAATTATTTTCTTCATGAATTCTATATTTTGTTAAAGGTAAATCTAAATAATAAAATTTAGTAAAAAAAGAAGCTCTTGCCCAATATTCAACATCTTCTCCTGCAGCTTTCATTTTTTCATTAAAATAACCTATTTCTTTTATTAATTTAGTTCTTGTAAGCGGATAATCACTAATGGTCCAATTACCTATCATTCTCTTAGAAATTGTACCATGCTTAACTTTTGGTGTTCCTGGTTTTCCAACAAATTTATGCAAACTTTTACCATCTAAATCAATTAGTTCACAATAACAATGCACCAATCCATATTCAGGTTTATTTTCTAAAATATCAACCATTAGTTCTAACCTATTTTCTACCCATAAATCGTCGTCATCTAAAAAAGCGATATATTTACCTTTAGCCTTATCAATACCAATATTTCTAGGTTTACAAGGTGAACCTGTGTTACTAATTTTAATGTAATTTACTTTATCAAAGGAAGCACATAGTAGTTCGTTATCTTTGCCAGAAGAGCCATCATCTACTACCCAAACCTCTATATTTTTGTAGGTTTGTGAAATAACAGACACTAAAGTCTGTTTTAATAATAGGGTTCTATTAAATGTAGGTATTACAATACTAACTAAAGGTGCTTTCATTTTAGTATCTTATTAAGAATTCTTTTAAAACCAAAAGAAATAAACTCTAAATAATAATTAAGAATTTTGAAAGGTGCTTTATCGATTGTTTTTAAAGCTTTGGTGTCTAAAACTTGGTTTTTATGTTTCCAAATATAGTATTTAATATAATGCTTTATAAACTTTTTGTATTTAGACTGTTGATTAAACATATTTAAATAAGCGGCTTTTTCATAATAAACTGAACCTTGTCTAAATTTGGTTATTTTAGTGGAAGTAGAATCATCATGTCTTCTAAAATAGTTCAACTCAATATTTAAAAAAACAAATGTATTGTGCTCTAATAAATAAGTCCATAAAAAAATATCTGATGCTTGTTTAAACTTAAAAATGTCTGATGGTATTTTTTCTTTTGGTTTTTTAAAAACAACACTGCTTCCATTTGTAATGTAAGTGTTAAAAGGCATCCCATTCATAAATACGTCTGATGTAAACAATTTATAAGAATCTATGTCTACATTTAAATCGCTTGTTCTTTTAGTAGAATTATACAAATAGTTTTCATTTTCATCTACATAATTACTGCCACAAAAGGATAAGGCTGCATTTGTTTTTTCTAACACTGCTAATTGCTTTTCTAAAAATTGAGGATCTGAATAATCATCAGTTTCAGCAATCCAAATGTATTTTGTTTTGGCTAATGTTATTCCTTTTTCCCAAGAAGTATAGCCACTGCCAGAGTTTTCTTTATTCACAATAAAGTGAGCAATTTTTGAGCTATGTTTTAACTGAAATTCTCTTAAAATTTTTAGACTATCGTCTTTAGAGCAGTCTTCAATAATAATCAACTCCCAATTTGTATACGTTTGATGTACAATAGAAGTTAATCTTTTGCGTAAAAATTTGCCATGATTATAGCTTGGTATTATAATGGTTACTACATCCATTTACTTATTAAAATTTGTTATAAGATTTTTAGTAACTTTTAGGTATTCCAAACCCCATCTTTTACAAGGTTCTAAATGATTTCCCTCTGCCCATTCATTCCAAGCATTTATAAATAAAAAGTTATCATCATTTACATCAACCTTGTAATTATCTAGTAAATATTTAAGCCATATGCCATACTTTGTTGGAGTAGAGTTATGCAAAACAAAAGAGTTTGTTTTTCTTGCCGAATTATCCCACATTGGTGTTATTCCTGGAAAAACGTTTTTTCCTAAAGTATTTTTCATTTGAAGACTAGCATATTCCTCATAATCAAAAACTCTAATTTTTTTTCTATTACTAATAATCTTTTTTGATATTTTTTTTAATAACCTTAATATTATATTATTTTTTGTTTTTATTGGAACATTCGTAAAACTTGGCTGAAAATTAAAGGCAAAATCAAAACTAGTATTTTCTGGAAATGCAGAGTATTCACTATTTTGTGAATAACCTAAGTATAAATCAGGAAAACCAGCCTTTTTAACTTCTTTTCTCCATATTTCTATTGTTCTATTTAAATTCGGAAATAAAATTGGTCTATATATAATAAATACTGGTTTCCCTTTTACTTTAATATACCTATCATCCTTAAAGTATTTTATTAAATATTTTATATGTGCCAAATCATCTTCCTTCGAATAATTTTGCTTTAATAGAATTTTATTATTTCCACCATCCCAGGTTCCTGTCCAATTTTCATTTGCCCAACATAACATAAATGGAAAATTGGGCTTTCCACTTTTAAAAACCTCTTCAAAAGGTCTCTCTAACATACGCTTGCCATTAAACCAATAATGATAATAACAGAAGCCATGCAAACCATATTTTTTAGCTAATTTAGCCTGTTCTATTCTTATTTCTTCTAATCTTAAATCATAAAAACCTAAATCAGCAGGAAGATGTGGTTGATAGTGATTTTTAAACCTAGGTTTAGATTTAACCACATTAGTCCATTCTGTAAACCCTTTACCCCACCATTTATCATTTTCTCTTATAGGATGATATTGAGGTAAGTAAATTGCAATAGCTTTTAATTTATCGGACATTGTTTCTTTTGATTTTTTTGATGATTTTTTTGATGATTTTTTTAACAAAGTAATCCCTTGGTAATATTGGAATAAAAGGTTTCATTTTAGGATGTTTTTTTCTTAAAATGCTATAAAATTTTTTTTTGAGTATGAAATCTGGATTCGATTTTTCTGTAATGTTTGCTTGTATCTTACTAGATAAACCGACTTGCTGTCTTTTATGCACCCTATAATAAATTAGAGATTCATTTATAAAATATAATCCATTTAGAGCCGCTGCATGAATTCCTAAAAAAGCATCATGCCAATAGCCAAGAGGGACCCTAATGGGTAAGATATTTTTTTTTAAACTACTATGAATGCATAATGTAGCTCCTGTAATTTTATTTTTATTCATAATTAAATCTTTAAAAACATTTTTATTATTAATCCACGAAAGCTGTAACTGCTCATTAAAACCCCATTTATCCCATAATGTTGACTCTAATCTACCTCCTTTATTATCTATAAGTTCTCCGTTAGAAAAAAGTAATTTACAGTTCATGTTTTTAATAAAATATGATTGAAACTTATCTACTTTATTATTGCACCAAATATCATCTTGATCTGATAAAAATATTAATTCTCCAGAACAGATAGAAATTGCCTTTTCGAAATTTTTAATTGTACCCAAAGACTTATTATTAATATATATTTTTATCAATTCTGGATATTTCAGTTTGTAAGATTTTAATATTTCAATTGTTTTATCACTTGATCCATCATCACAAATAATAATTTCATTTACTTTTAGTGTTTGATTTATTATACTATCCAATTGCTCGGTTATAAATTCACCTCCATTAAAAGTACACAAAGCGACGGATAATATCATCATTTATTTAAAAATCTATTAATTCGTAATTTAAAATGCTTCTTAAATTTGTAATTTTTTAAAAAAAGGTCTGGTAAAGCAAATAAGAGAATAACACCTTTTAATTTATTATTGTTTCTAAAAAAAAGTAACGCTTTTTCATAATTAAGATTTCTTTTTATTTTTTTATTTCTTAATTTAATTATATTTAGTTTACTAATTTTTTGTTGCTTTAAGAAACTCATTACAATGTTTCTCATTTTTAAATCTATATCAATGATCGTAATACGATCATTTGTTTTTTTTGCGCTAGCAATCACACTTCTATTATGATATCTAAAACTATTTAATTTTTTAGAATTATAACAAATCTCCTTATTTACAACAAGCTGTATATAAAACAACCAATCTCCACAGTATTTTAAATATGAACTTTGATTTAACTTTTTAATCTTTTTAAAGACTTCATCCCTTCTGAAAATAACTGCACTTGCATTTGGTATAACATTCTTAAAAATTAAAAAATTCTCAATGAAATCATTTCCTTTCATTATAAAGTCTGATAAGAATAGTTCTTTGTCTAAATCATCAGTGTGGCTTAACCAATCACCTGTATTTAAAGACTCACAATTGACTCTATTCGACTGACAGTATGATAGGACGATATTTTCATTTTGTTTCATAGGCTTTAGTAATTCCTGTAATAAATTAACGTCACAGAAATCATCACTTTCAGCTATCCAAATAAACTCCCCTTTTGCTAAAGCAAGCCCCTTATTCCATTGTGAAAAAGTATTCCCTGTATTTCTTTCATTAAATACGCAATGAGTAACTTTTGGTTGTAAAGCATAATTTGACAATATTTCAATACTATCATCTGTACTGCAGTCATCTAACAAAATGACTTCAAAATCCTGAAAAGTCTGATTAAAAACAGAATCTAATCTTTCTTTTAAAAATGCAGCATGATTATAATTAGGAACTATAACACTAACTAATGGTTTCAATTTTCTTTTTTTTTTATTGTTCTTAATTTTCTTAAATAAAATCTAACCAACTGATAGTAAAACCTATGATAATTTTTATTTTGCTCCTTATAAATTTCAATAATTTTAGTACTTAAACTAATCAATTTACTTAATGTAAATATTTTTTTACCTGATTTAAATATAATTTTGAATTTATCTGAATTAAATGTATCATCCGCTTGAGTTGAACTGAAACCCCCATCTGCATAATTTGCAATTATTATGTTTAAATAGACATGTTTGATTTTAGAATGATAAAACCATTTAATATTATGATCCCAGTCTGCATGAACCTTATATTTTAATTGAAATATACCTATTATTCTAAAAACCTTTCGATTAAAAAAAATTGCTTGATGACAAATATTTTGATTTTCAAGTCTTAAATACGTGAACTTCCCTGCATAGACTCCATTAAATCGAGGTGAACTTACATTACCGTAAACAACATCATATTTTTTAAAATCCTTCCATTCAAAAATTTTCTCTAATGTAGTTTCTTCATAAAAACTATCATCGCTTCCGAGAAAATATAACCAATCTCCCTCAGCTAAATGAATACCTTTATTCATAGCGTCGTAAATACCACTGTCTGTCTCGCTAAAAATTTTTATTCTATTATCTTTAAAACTTCTAGCAATACTTAGCGTATTATCTTTTGATTTATTATCTAAAATTAGAACCTCGTAATCTATAAAAGTTTGTTTAACAATACTATCTAAACATTTCTTAAGTGTTAAATCACAATTATAGGATGGTATTATAATTGACAAATAAGGTTTTTTAATCATATAAACCAAAAATCTTTTCTTACCATAATAGCGTTAAGATTTGTGTTTGCATACTCATAGTATCCTTTATTAACTAAAAAATCTATTAGTTCACTTCTTCTCGCTCCTGTCCCAACTTCGGAATATTCTGCTGCTTCTACACATATAACTTTTGGTATAGATTTCTTAAAATTTATAGATTTTAAAATATCAAAATCCATACCTTCAGCATCTAAAGATAGAAAATCAGGAAATACTCCTGAACTATATTTATTAATTATTGTTTCCACAGTTGTTATATTTATTTGTTTTGTTTCTTCTATATTATACTTTCCTGTTTTAATATAGCTCTCACATTCATCTTTAGAAAATGAACTTAATGTAACGTCATTCATTATATAGAAATCTAAAGAATCTTCTTTTGCGCCTATTCCAATATTTAAGTTAATATCATTTTTTCTGTGTTTTTTAAATGACTCTATCAAATAAGGATTTGCTTCAATATTAATACCTCTGGAACCATTTTTATAAAAAATAGCTGTATTATTTATAAAAAAAGGATCATTTGCTCCAATATCAATATAGGATGGTTTATTTATACCTCTGAGTAAAAAAATATATTTTATAATTAAATCTTCTCCAGATTGTGAATAAGAAGTATTGCCCTTTGGTAATTTACCTTTATTCTTTTTGCTAGTTTTAAATATACTTATCATTTTCTATTTTTTGTAAATGATTAATTTCAAATGTATTAGTTTTAAAATAATAAAATAAGTAATTTAAATTACATTCCCCATTTGATTAAAGGCATTATTACTCCTGGTCTTTTATCTGCATAGTTTTTATTAATTCCATTAATATTAAAAATAGTAATTGGAATATTAATTTCCCCTAAGGAAATCCACCTAACATTATGTATACCTATTGCAACACTAATTAAATAATTACCTGGTTTCAATAAATTTTTGGGTATACTAGCATTTAAATTGTAAGAACCTTTCATATAGCACTCTTGTTCCATAAGGTCGTCATTAAAAGATCTAAATACTACTTCACTGTTATTATTGTCTATTAGATCAAAACCTATTCGTAAACCATTAAGTGTTTTTTTTAACAGAAAATTAAACTCAAAACTTATTTCCTGATTGGTGTAAAAATTATAGTTAGATTCTCCATTTTCATTAATTAAATCAAAATTAATTAATTTAAATTCATCATCTTCTATTAACTTATCTTGGTATAAATGATTATTATCTTTTTGATTTTTTAAATAATTTTCCACAGCATCTTCTGTAATACCAATAAATTTTATCGCTCCATCTTTCAAAACTATAACTTTACTGCATAAATTAGCTACAGCAGTCATGTTATGACTCACAAACAAGACAGTCCTACCATTTTTTCCTGAAATGTCTTTCATTTTACCAATTGCCTTCTTTTGAAATTCTACATCACCAACTGCTAAAACTTCATCTATAATTAAAATGTCTGGCTCTAAATGGGCAGCCACTGCAAAAGCTAACCTTACTGTCATTCCACTAGAATAACGTTTAACAGGTGTATCTATATACCGTTCACAACCCGAAAAAGCTACAATTTCATCTAACTTAGCCGCGATTTCTTTTTTGGTCATTCCTAAAATGGCGCCATTTAAAAAGATGTTTTCTTTACCGGTCATTTCTGGGTGAAAACCAGTACCAACTTCTAATAAAGAGGCAATTCTACCCTTAGATTTTATGCTTCCTGTTGTTGGTCCAGTAACTTTAGATAATATTTTTAGTAAAGTAGATTTTCCTGCTCCGTTTTTACCAATTATTCCTAAAACTTCTCCTTTTTTTACTTCAAAATTAATATCTTTTAAAGCCCAAACATATTCAGAATTTCCCTTAGAAGCTCTGTCGTTAGTTTCGCCTATTTTTAAATACGGGTCTTCTTTTCCTCTAATTCGCGCCAAAAACCGATTAAAATCGTGACTAATGGTTCCTGTGCCCACAGTTCCTAAACGGTATTGTTTAGAGAGATTTTCGACTTTTAAAATAACTTCAGTTGTCGGTTCTCTGTTCCCTGTTTTCAGTTGACGGCTATCCATGGTCTCATGTCGGTTTTCGTTTCTCGATTCCGTTTCTTCGTTTGATTTACTCAGGTTCTCCATTCTCTTTCTACATAGGTTATAAATGTAAATAATTTTGCTCCTAATATATCATATTTCTTTTGTAAATCATTACAAGCTTCTAATTTATGTATGTTATAAATCATCTCTAATTGTGATAAACATTCTAATAATGAAGCATGTGCATAAATTAAAAACTTTACGAAATCTTGTTTATATTTTCTTCTACCATAACCTTCTACAATATTATCTTTAATACTTTTAGATGATCTTCTAATTTGACTACCTTGTTCATAAAGTTCATACTTTGGCAATTGCATAGTTAAATGGTGCACCTCTACAGCGTAAGAAAATGCCAATTTGTAAACATCTAAATCTTTATAGCTTTTCATTTTTTTACTTTTTAAACCATCAACCAAAAACCATCAACCAAAAACCATTCACCACCAACCACAAACCATCAACCATTATACAGTATCTATAAATGTCTTCTCTGTTTTATTAAAAATTAGTAATCCTAAAAAGAAAACGGTAATTGTAAATATGGCTGTGTAAATTAAACCAAAAGCGGAAAAATTACCATCGTTTAACAAAATATATCTTCCAAATTCTATTAAATGTGCTAGAGGATTATAATCTACAATCCAAGATAAATTGTATCCTTTTATGTTGTTTAATTTATCGCGCATTAAATCTAAAGGATACATTACTGCAGATAAATACATGAGTAATTGCACACCAAAGCCTACTAAAAAAGTGACATCTCTATACTTGGTTACCATTGAAGAAATAATCATACCTAAACCCAAACCAACCATACCCATGGCTACTATTAAAATAGGTAAAAAAATAAGTAATTTATTTGGTGTTATAGTAGCTCCAGAAAGATAATAATACAAATAAAAACAGATAAATATAAAAATCTGAATTCCGAATTTTAATAAATTAGAAACCACTATAGACATGGGCATAATAACTCTAGGGAAATACACTTTCCCAAAAATGGCGGCATTTTTTTTAAAGGTATCTGAGGTAGCCGTTAAACAATCTTTAAAATAATTCCAAATGGTAATACCTGCTAAATTGAATAAAAAAGGCGGAATTTCACCCGTAGAAATACCTGCGATATTATTAAAAACTAAAGTAAAAATTACGGAGGTAAAAAGTGGCTGAATTAAATACCAAAGTGGTCCTAAAATGGTTTGCTTATAAACGGTAACTACATCTCTTTTTACAAACAAAAAAAGTAAATCTCTATATTGCCAAACTTCTTTTAAATTTAAATCGAATAAGTTGGTTTTTGGCGAAATTTCGAAAAGCCATTTTTCTTTCTGCATTAGTAGTAAAGGTTAGGGACACAAATATAATTTTTTTAATTTAAAATCGACCAACTTTAATAGGAAGGGTTTTATTTTTACATTTGATAAATCTTTGAAGTTTTGAACTCAATTTCTATTGAAATTATCCCTTTTAAAGACGAGCTTTCTAAAGATTTTTAAGAGGTAGACGTTGCGTGGTAAACCAAATATTTTTACGCAGAGCCTTATGATGAACAAGTACTAAGCAAACTACAAGAACATATTATAACGCAAGGTGGTTATCTGTTTTATACCAAATAAGGAAAAATCGATTTAGAAAATACCGTTTGTTAGTCAGTTACAATTTATACTATTTTAAAACGAATGTCATTTCAACTTTACGGAGAAATCTTAAATTTAATAATAGATTTCCCAACTACACTGCGTTACGTTCAAATGACAAATATTTGATTTTCAATCAAGGTCATTAAAAAAACAGATTATGAGACAAGTTTAGCACTACAAAAAACTCTGAATTGCCAAATCATAACCTTTTAAACCAAAACCAAACAAAACACCACTTGCATTTGGCGATATATAACTGTGCTGTCTGAATTCTTCTCTGGCATGTATGTTAGAAATATGCACTTCTACAACAGGAGTTTCTATTCCTTTTATAGCATCTCCAATACCAACAGAGGTATGCGTATAAGCCGCTGCATTTAATATAATACCATCACAATTAAAACCAACTTCATGCAATTTATCTATCAGTTCTCCTTCAATATTCGATTGAAAATAGGATAATTCTACATTTTTAAATCGCAATTGTAAGTCTTTAAAATAATCTTCAAAAGTTTGAGAACCATAAATTTCTGGCTCTCTTTTTCCTAAAAGATTTAAATTTGGTCCGTTAATTATAATAATTTTCAAAAGATTGTAATTTTAGTTTGTAAATATATTTTATTTTTAACAAATGAAATGGCAAAATGCAATTAAAGATTACCAAACGTATTTAAAAATAGAGCGTGGTCTCGCAAAAAACACGATAGACAGCTATTCTAAAGATTTAGAAAAATTGGTTTTGTTTTTAAATGATAGTAACCTAATTGTTTCTCCAATTGCTATTGATAACGAAACTATAAAAGAATTTATTTATCAAGTTGCTAAACAAGTAAACCCTAGAAGTCAGGCAAGAATAATATCTGGTTTGCGCAGTTTTTTTGATTATTTGGTTTTTGAAGATTATAGAGAAACCAACCCAACAGATTTATTAGAAACGCCTAAAATTGGTAGAAAATTACCAGATACCTTATCGCAATTTGAAATTGATAAACTAATCGCTAGTATCGACTTAAGTCATCCACAAGGAGAAAGAAACAGAACTATTTTAGAAACTTTATACAGTTGTGGCTTGCGTGTAAGTGAAGTAATTACCTTAAAAATTTCTGATTTATTTTTTGAAGAAGGTTTTATAAGGGTTTTGGGTAAGGGAAACAAAGAGCGCTTTGTACCCATTCACCCTTCTGCACAAAAATATATTTTATTTTACATAAATGATATTAGAGCACACATAAATCCTCAAAAGAACTTTGAAGACACCTTGTTTTTAAATAGAAGAGGCAAAGGTTTATCTAGACAAATGGTATTTCTAATTTTAAAAGATTTAGCCATCAAAATCGATTTGAAAAAGAAAATTAGTCCACACACATTGCGCCATTCTTTTGCTACACATTTACTGCAAAATGGAGCCGATTTAAGAGCTATTCAACAAATGTTAGGTCATGAAAGCATCACCACAACAGAAGTTTATGTGCATGTAGACAAAACCTATTTAAAAGAGGTCGTAGAAACGTTTCACCCAAGGGCTTCTTATTCTTAAACTCCACAAGTGGAAGATCACTATTTAATTTTGAGCGAAACAGAGTGAAGTCGAAAAATCTCACATCAAAACAAACAAAGACTTCTCCACAAGGTCGAAATGACAGAAATGACAAAAAGGTTTTACTATGCAACACAACAGTAAGCACACAAACTTGTCACTTCGATTTTAAGAGAAGTCCCATTAGAGTAAGAAATACATCTGTTATACTTTATTAAATGCTTTGCTTTATAAGATTTCTCCACAAGGTCGAAATGACAAACAAACGTCATTTTGAGCGAAACAAAGTGAAGTCGAAAAATCTCACATCAAAACAAACGAAATTTCTCCACAAGTTCGAAATGACAATCAATTGTCATTTTGAGCGAAACAAAGTGGAGTCGAAAAATCTCATATCAAAACAAACAAAGATTTCTCCACAAGGTGGAAATGACAATCAAATGTCATTTTGAGCGAAACAAAGTGAAGTCGAAAAATCTCACCTCAAAACAAACAAAGATTTCTCCGCAAGTTCGAAATGACAACTATAAGAAAAATAACAAAAAACAAAAAGACTTTTCTGCAAATAGCAAAAAAGTCTTTATTCTATAAAATACACAAGAGTGTCTCTTCCCTCAGGGAAGATTAAGATGGGATACTACTTTGCCACATTCACCGCTCGTGTTTCTCTAATAACTGTAACCTTAACTTGCCCTGGATACGTCATATCATTTTGTATTTTCTGAGAAATACTAAAAGACAATTCTGATGCTTTGGTATCATTCACTTTAGTGCTTTCTACCATAACACGTAATTCTCTACCCGCTTGAATTGCATAAGCCTTCTGTACTCCAGAAAAACCAAAAGCAATGTCTTCTAGGTCTTTTAAACGTTGTATGTAAGAATCTAAAACCTGACGTCTTGCACCTGGTCTTGCTCCAGAAATTGCATCACAAACTTGCACTATTGGAGAAATTAAAGATTTCATTTCAATCTCATCATGGTGTGCACCAATGGCGTTACAAACATCTGGCTTTTCACCATATTTTTCTGCCCATTGCATTCCTAATAATGCGTGTGGTAATTCACTTTCTTCATTAGGTACTTTACCAATATCGTGCAACAAACCAGCTCTTTTGGCAACCTTCGCATTTAAGCCCATTTCTGAAGCCATAATACCGCATAAATTTGCCACTTCTCTAGAGTGCTGCAATAAATTTTGACCGTAAGAAGATCTATATTTCATTCTACCCACAGCTTTTATCAATTCTGGGTGTAAACCATGAATTCCTAAATCGATAACCGTTCTTTTACCAACTTCTATAATTTCTTGGGTAATTTGTTTTTCTGTTTTCCCTACAACTTCTTCAATTCTTGCTGGATGAATTCTACCATCTGTAACCAATTTATGTAAAGATAAACGTGCAATTTCTCTTCTAATTGGATCAAAACAAGACAAAATAATAGCATCTGGCGTATCGTCTACAATAATTTCTACACCTGTTGCAGCTTCTATTGCTCTAATATTACGTCCTTCTCTACCAATTATTCGACCTTTTACATCATCAGACTCTAAATTAAAAACAGAAACACAATTTTCTACAGCTTGCTCTACACCTACTCTTTGTATAGTACCTAAAACTACTTTTCTGGCTTCTTGTTCCGCAGTTAATTTCGCCTCTTCAACAGCTGTTTGTATAAATGCCATTGCCTCTGTCTTTGCTTCATCTTTTAAAGAAGATACCAATTCTTTTTTAGCTTCATCTGCAGATAGACCAGAGATTTGTTCTAACATATCTACATGTCTTTTGTGCATTTTGTCTAATTCTCCTTCCTTCTTTTCTAAGAAATCTAGTTTAAAATCGTAATCTTTATTTTTAGCTTCTAAAGATTGATTTAATCGTTTATTTTTATCTACTTCAGAGGCAACTTTAGATTCTCTATCTCTAATTCTTTTCTCTACATCAGAAATCTTTTTTTCTCTAGAAAGTATAACTTTTTCGTGCTCAGATTTAAGCTCTATAAACTTTTCTTTTGCCTGTAAAATCTTATCTTTTTTTATTGATTCTGCATCAATTTTTGCCTCTTTTATAATTGTTGAAGCTTCTTTCTTGGTATCATTTAACAATTTTGTACCCTTTGATTTCTCTATAGTTTTGGCAATAATAAAGCCGACTAATATTCCAATAATTCCCACAATAATGGGAAGTAACATTCCATCCATAATTTAAGTTTAGTATATAAAAAAAGCCTACGATAGTTTGGTTTTTATAAACTCCATTATGACAAGTTTAGGACTAACTAGCTGATCAAGAATCCATCTAAAAACTGAAACAAGTTCAATAATAATGGCGTGCTTTGGCAACTAAGACTCATCCTTCATAATAGGTATTTGTTGAGTTTATCAAACAATTTACTAACGTAGGCAGTGTTTTGTTAATGTGTTTTAAAGAACTTATTTTAAATGAGTTTGCACCAATTGTGTTAACTCTTTAATTTTATTTATCGTTTCAACTTGTTCTGTATCTTTTTGTAGTGATGAAATTTCTAATTTTGATGCAAATTGTAATGCACACATGGCTAAAACATCTTGTTTATCGCTAACTGCATAGTTTTGTTCAAACCTAGAAATTAAGGTATTAATTGCTAAAGCCGCTTTACGCATCCCCTCTTCCTCTTTAATGTTATTTACACTTAAAGGATAGGTTCTACCTGCAATTACAATATTAATTTTTAATTTATCCACTATTTAAAAGAACGTTATTGTTGTAACTGAATAATACACTTATCAATTTCTTTGATTAATGCATTTATTTTGAGTTTTGTTTCTCTTGTATTTTGATTACTGCCTTCAATAGTTTTTGCAATTTTTAAAGTATCAAAATTGTCTTTTTGTTGCTGTAAAAGTTGCTCTTTTTCTAGTAATTTTTGTTGTAATTTTGTGTTCCTTTTTAGCAAGATCTCATTTTCTTCTTTTAAAAAATTATAATTAAAAAGTAAACTTTTTAAGCTATCTTCCAATAAATGAACTACTTCTAAGGTATTACTCATAAAAAAACTAGAATAAAACTATCTAGACAAAGTTAGCAATCTGTTTTAAACTTTACAACATTTAATTGCAATAATAATAAGTGACTAATTATTAACAGTTTAAATGAACAGTAAAATTTTACTATTTTTACCAAAAATTAACCTTTGAAAGCATACCTATTTGCCCTACTTTTTTGTTTTACCTTAGGTAGTTTTACCCAAGAAAAATACCCTAAAGATTATTTTAGAAGTCCGTTAAACATTCCTATTGTGCTTTCTGGTACTTTTGGTGAATTACGAAGCAATCATTTTCACTCGGGTTTAGACATCAAAACCCAAGGTAAAGAAGGTTTGCCTGTTTTTGCAGTTGCAGATGGTTATGTTTCTAGAATAAAAGTACAACAATTTGGTTATGGTAAAGCCATTTATGTAACTCACCCAAATGGTTATACTAGCGTTTATGGCCATTTAAGCAAGTTTTCTGATGAAATTGAAACGTATGTAAAAAGCATTCAATACAAAAAAGAGAATTACCAAACGGGAAATCTTTATCCGAAGAAAAACCAATTTACACTTACAAAAGGACAGATTTTTGCTTTTTCTGGAGATTCTGGTGGCTCTGGAGGACCTCATTTACATTTTGAAATTAGAAATACAAAATCTGAAAATGTAATAAATCCCATGTTTTTTGGGATTACTACACCAGATACAAAAGCACCAACTTTTCAAGCATTACATGTTTATCCACTAAGTGATAATGCAAGAATAAACAAACAGTTTAATTCTTTTAAGGTTAATATAAAAAATATAGGAAAAGGAAAATATCAAGCAGATAGAATTTCTGCCAGTGGTGCTATTGGTTTTGGTGTAAATGTTTTTGATAGATTAAACAGAGCTCCCAATAAAAACGGAATTTACAGCTTAGAAATGCTTGTAAATGGCAAACGCTATTATTATCACGATTTAGAAACCTTTTCTTTTGCAGAAACCAAATATTTAAATTTATTAATAGATTACAGCTACTTTAAAAAATATAGAAGCAGATTGCAAAAAACGTATAAAAAAGAAGCGAATAAATTATCTATTTATCAAGATTTACTTAATAATGGTAAAATTGAAATAGAAGATAAAAGAAATTATTCCGTAGAAATTATTGCAAAAGATTTTAATGGCAATGCAAGTAGCATTAAAATACCGGTTGTAGGTGCAAGTTCTAATGCTATTTTTAAAAAACAAAAAGATACTACTGCCTATAAAATAAAGGCAAAGGCATTTCACAAATTCACTTTGGAAAATGTTACAGTTGCTTTTCCTAAAAACACATTTTACGAAGATTTGTTTTTAGATTTTAAGGTTACCAATGGCATTGCACAAATACACACACCTACTGTGCCTTTAGATAAAAGTTATACACTTACATTTAATGTTTCTAAGTATTCTGAAGACGAAAAAAAACAACTGTACATTGCTAATGTGGACTATGCAAAATACCCACGTTACCAAAACACCAGAAAAAGAGACAGCACTTTTTTCACCACAACCAAATCATTAGGAAAATATACCTTGAAAAAAGACAGTAAAAAACCGACTGTGCGTGCTTTGTATTTTAAAGATCAACAATGGATTAGTAGTTTAAAAACATTGCAGGTAAAAATTGCAGATGTAGGTTCTGGAATAAAAGATTGGTATGCTACTATAGACGGTAATTGGATTTTAATGGAGTTTAATCATAAAAAAGGGATTTTAACCTATAATTTTAATGATAAAAAATTGGTGGGTAGCAAACATATCTTTAAAATTGTAGTCTCAGATAATGTTGGCAATACTACAAGCCTTTCTAGAACGTTCTTTAGAAAGACAACCGATATTAAAAGATAACATCAAAACCAATAATGAAAAATATTTTACTATTTCTTTTAATTTGCCCCACTCTTCTAATAGCACAAAAAACTACTATTCTAAAAGGTACAGTTAAAAACACCTCTAAAATTCCCATAGAAAATGTATCTGTTAAATTTGGAAAAACTGGTACCATAACAGATAAAAATGGAAATTATAGCTTAAGAATTCCGCTTAAAAAAGAAGTTACTTTAGTTTTTAGACACATTTCTTATCATACGTTTACTCATAAAATTACTGCCAAAAGCAGGAGTTTAATGCGCTACTCTCCTACACTAATTTCAAAATCGGAAAGTCTGGAGGAAATTGTTATAAAAAATAGAGAAAAAGAGGCACAGGGCATTACCACTATAGATGCTTTAAAAGCAAGAACAATTATTGGTGCAAATGCAGGTGTAGAAAACATACTAATGACCTTGCCTGGTGTAAATAATAACAATGAACTTAGTACCCAATATAATGTAAGAGGTGGTAATTTTGATGAAAATTTGGTTTATGTAAACGGAATTGAAATTTACAGGCCTTTTTTAATAAGATCTGGGCAACAAGAAGGTTTAAGTTTTGTAAACGCAAATATGGTGCAAAATATTAATTTTTCTGCGGGTGGTTTTCAAGCCAAGTATGGCGATAGATTATCGTCTGTTTTAGATATTACTTATAGAAAACCAAAAGAAACAGCCACTTCAATAGATTTTAGTTTGCTTGGTGGTAGTGCTACTTTTGAAACCAATGCACTTGATAAAAAACTAAGTGTAATTACCAGTTTACGTTATAGAGACAACAGTTTGTTTGTAAATAGCAAACAAATAGAAACCAATTTTAGACCTCGTTTTACAGATTTACAATCGTTTGTTACTTATGATTTCTCTGAACGTTTTTCTTTAAATTATTTGAGTAATTTTTCTATGAATAATTACGATTATCAACCTGTAAGCAGACGAACACGTTTTGGAACAATTGCAGATCCTGTAGAGTTGGTTGTGTTTTATAATGGTAAAGAAGAAAATAATTATTTAACGTTGTTTAATGCCTTATCTGGTAATTACAAAGTGAATGAAAATTTTACATTAACCACTACTGTTTCTAGCTACAACACCCAAGAAGAAGAGTATTTTGATATTGCTGCTTCTTATAATATAGGTGCTGTTGATGCCAATATTGGTTCAGAAAACTTTGGCGAAGTTGGTTTTTCTGAAGGAATTGGATCACAACTAAATCATGCTAGAAACGATTTAGATGCACTAATAAACAATGTACAAATAAGAGGATCTATTAAAAACGACAAACAACAGTGGAATTTTGGCGTAAAATATCAAAATGAAGACATTAGAGAACGTATTAGAGAATGGGAAGTTATCGATTCTTTAGGTTTTTCTGTAAGACCTCCAGGTACTCCTGGCAACAATCAACCTTTTACACCTTTTGATGGTGCTATTATACCTTTTCAAAGCATTAGAGAAGACAATCGTGTAAATATTAATAGAGTAGCTGCTTTTTTACAATTTAACGAACGTTTGTTTCTTGGTGAGAATGAAGTATGGTATAATATTGGTGTGAGAGCACAAAACTTTTTAGTTAGTTCTGGTGGAAAATCCTCTAAAAACACAACGATTATAAGTCCTAGAGCACAATTTGCCATAAAACCAAATTGGACTAAAGATATGCTGTTTCGTATTTCTGGAGGTTGGTACTTGCAACCACCAAATTACAGAGAGTTAAAAGATTTTAACGGAAAAATAAATGTAGATGTAAAAGCACAAAAATCCATTCACCTTGTAACTGGTATGGATTATAGTTTTGATTTATGGGAAAGGCCTTTTAAGCTTACCACAGAAGCATATTATAAAGATTTAATAGATGTAAATTCGTACTCTGTAGATAATGTAAGAATTAGATATAGAGCAGACAACCTTACAAAAGCCTATGCTTATGGTTTTGATGCTAGGCTAAATGGAGAGTTTGTACCTGGTAGTGAAAGCTGGGTGAGTTTTGGCTATTTAAAAACCGAAGAAAATATTGATGGTAGAGGTTATATTGCAAGACCTTCTGATCAAAGATTAAAATTTGCCATCTTGTTTCAAGATTATGTACCCAATTTACCTAACCTAAAAGCTTATTTAAACTTAGTGTACAATACTGGCGTTCCTGGTGGCGCGCCTGCCTATGCAGATGTTTATGATTTTCAGGCACGTTTAAGAGATTATAGACGTGCAGATTTGGGTGTTTCTTATGTATTTACAGATGCAAACAAACAATATGAAAATGGTTGGCTGGCAAATTTTAAAGAACTTACAGCTGGTTTAGAGCTTTTTAACATGTTTGATATTCAAAATGCAATTACCAATACTTGGGTGAGAGATGTAAATTCTAAAAATCAATTTGGCATCCCAAATTTTATGACGGGCAGAGTTTTAAACTTTAAAGTTGCTATGCAATTTTAAATAAATAAAGACTATCAAGAAATCTTATAATTTAACGCGAGTTCGATATAACTACAACAGTTATACTTATTATAATTAGTTATTTGTCATTTCGAACGAAACGAAGTGTAGTTGAGAAATCTCGTATTTAATTAGAGATTTTTCCATTTTCAAACGAAATGAGATAAATTTTAAATAGTAACTGACAAACAAACAATATTTTTTAAATCGAACTCACGTTAATTTAGATATTATTCTAAAATCTGTGCTGTATGGGCTTTGGTTTTTACCTTAGCAATAATAGCTTCAATTACGCCCTTTTCATCAATAACAAAAGTAGTTCTATGAATACCATCATATTCTTTGCCCATAAATTTCTTTGGTCCCCAAACACCAAAAGCTTCAATAACAGCTTTGTCTTCATCCGCTAAAAGCGGAAAAGGCAACTCGTTTTTATTTATAAAATTTTGTTGTCTTTTTGCCGAGTCTGCACTAACCCCTAAAACATCATATCCTTTAGCTAAAAAAGATTGATAATTGTCTCTTAAATCACAGGCTTCTGCTGTGCAACCTGGTGTACTTGCCTTTGGGTAAAAAAATAACACTAGTTTTTTACCTGAATAATCTGCCAGTTTTATGGTGTTTCCTGCGTTATCTTTTGCTTCAAATTGTGGAGCCTTATCTCCTATTTTTAGTGTTGTCATTGTTTTAACTTTTAAGTTTATAAAACGGAAAGTTAAAAAGTAAAATTCATTCTAAAAACTTTTTAGTTTACTATCTATAAAACTTTAGAAACTTTTAACTTTACAATTTTAGAATCTAAATTATGACGAAACAACAAAAAGTACAATTTGTAATTGATAAATTAGAAGAATTGTATCCAGAAATTCCTATTCCTTTAGATCATAAAGATCCGTATACCTTATTAATAGCTGTCTTATTATCTGCACAATGTACAGATGTTCGGGTAAATCAAATTACACCTTTATTATTCGCTAAAGCGGATAACCCTTTTGATATGGTTAAAATGACGGTAGAAGAAATTAAGGATATAATAAGACCTTGTGGTTTATCGCCCATGAAAAGCAAAGGCATTTATGGCTTATCTAAAATTTTAATCGAAAAATACAATGGGGAAGTTCCGCAATCTTTTGAAGGTTTAGAGGAATTGCCTGCAGTTGGTCATAAAACGGCGAGTGTTGTTATGAGTCAGGCTTTTGGTGTACCTGCCTTTCCTGTAGATACCCATATTCAGCGTTTAATGTTTCGTTGGAATTTATCTAACGGAAAAAGCGTTGCACAAACCGAAAAGGATGCAAAACGTTTGTTTCCCAAAGAATTATGGAATGATTTGCATCTGCAAATAATTTGGTATGGTAGAGAATATTCACCTGCAAGAGGTTGGAATTTAGAAAATGATATTATTACCAAAACAGTTGGTAGAAAAACAGTTATCAATGATTATTATAAGGGTAAGAAATAGATTTTACTCAAAGATTTACAGAAAAAGTATAAAGTAATACATAACAGTGTCCCTTACCTAGCCTGTATTGAGCGCAGTCGAAATAGGAAGGTTAAGGTGGAAACAGAGCATAAAAAAAGCCTCAACTTTCGTTGAGACTTTTTCCACTTTTAATTCAAATTCAACTCAATGAAATCTTTTGATTTGGTTTTTACAACAGCTAACGATTTGGAAAAATTAATCAAAAATTGAATTGTTTCTTTTTGGGGTTGCATCTGCTTAGCAGATAATTTTTTAGAGTAAAGTTGCATCATATATACTTTTTTAAAATGTTGGTTTCTAAAAGTATAACGCTACTTATTTCTATTTATTATTAGTTCACCAAAATTATATTGTGTTTCTCTATTAACTTACGCATATTAATTAATGCATAACGCATTCTACCTAAAGCTGTATTTATGCTAACACCAGTATTCTCGCTTATTTCTTTAAAACTCATATCTTTATACATACGCATTACCAAAACCTCTTTTTGTTCTTCTGGCAACTCATTTACAAGTTCTCTAACATCATCATAAATCTGTTCTTGTATAATTTGTTTTTCGGCATTTAAATTTCCATCGCCTAAAACAGAAAAAATATCAAATTCATCTGTATTTCTAAACTTTGGCATTCTATTATTCTTTCTAAAATAATCAATTACCAAATTGTGTGCTATACGCATTACCCAAGGTAAAAACTTACCTTCCTCATTATAGCTCCCTTTTTTTAGCGTTCTAATTACTTTAATAAAAGTATCTTGAAAAATATCTTCTGTAATATTTTTGTCCTGCACCTTACTGTATATAAAACTAAATAAACGTTGCTGGTGTCTATTAATTAAAACGGCTAAAGAAGCCTCTTTACCTTTAATATATTCACTTACTAAAAGACTATCTTTATTCTTGTTATCACGCATAATAATTACTTTAAGGATAAGCAAGATTGCTTATCGTTTATTATTTTTTAATAATTCTAAAAGTAATTTTAATCTATATGCGCCTAATTTTGTGAGGATTAATAATGCCAAAGATGTATAATATTTTCTAAAATCACAAATATTTAACAAAAAAAGATTTTTACAACTTCTAAAATGCGTGTTTTTTTTGGTAATTTTATCGCTTATTTTTTTGATATATGAAGAGAGACATTTCGCAAGTAAATCCTAAGGAAAACATTATTATTAAAGGTGCAAAATTGCACAACTTAAAAAATATAGATGTTGTAATTCCAAGAAATAAATTAGTAGTAATTACTGGGCTTTCTGGCTCTGGTAAATCTTCTTTGGCTTTTGATACGCTTTATGCAGAAGGACAAAGACGTTACGTAGAAAGTTTAAGTTCTTATGCGCGCCAATTTTTGGGTAAATTAGACAAACCAAAGGTAGATTATATTAAAGGTATTGCCCCAGCAATTGCCATAGAACAAAAAGTAAACTCAACAAACCCAAGATCTACAGTTGGTACAAGCACAGAAATTTACGATTATATAAAATTATTATTTGCTAGAATTGGCAAAACCTACTCGCCTATTTCTGGAGACGAAGTAAAAAAAGATACAGTTACAGATGTTGTAAAATTCATTCAAAAATTTGAAGAAAAAACCAAACTTTTACTGCTTGCACCAATAACTATTGATGAAAACAGAGATTTAAAAACCGTTTTACAAGTTTTAGAACAACAAGGCTACGCACGTTTAAAATGGAATGATAAAGTACACAGAATTCCGAATTTTCCACAAGAGGAGTTTAAAAATGAACCTTTATATTTAGTTGTAGATAGAATTGTAACTAAAAATGATGAAGACTTTTACAATAGATTAGCAGATGCTATACAAACTGCTTTCTTTGAAGGAAAAGGAATTTGTTTTGTAGAAAATTTGGCAGACAATAAAGTATCTGAATTTAGCAATAAATTCGATTTAGATGGCATGTCTTTCTTAGAACCAAACACCCATTTGTTTAGTTTTAACAATCCTTATGGTGCTTGCCCAACTTGCGAAGGTTATGGAAACGTAATTGGTATAGATGCAGATTTAGTTATACCAAATACAGGTTTATCTATTATGGAAGACGCAATTTTTCCGTTTAAAACACCTTCTTACGTTCATTATAAAGAAGCGTTAATAGATGTTGCATATCAATTTGATATTCCAATACACAAACCTTGGTTTCAGCTTACAGAAAAACAAAAAGATTTGGTTTGGTCTGGTAATCAAGCTTTTTACGGAATAAATCACTTTTTTACCGTTTTAGAAGAAAAAAGCTATAAAATTCAGAATAGAGTTATGCTTTCTCGCTATCGTGGAAAAACAAAATGCACCACTTGTAACGGCAAACGTTTGCGAGAAGAAACCAATTACGTAAAAATTAATAACAAAAACATATCTGATTTAGTAGCATTGCCTTTAGATGAACTTTCTGTATTCTTTAAAAATTTAAAGCTAGACAAATACCAAGAAAAAATAGGAAAACGTTTACTTACAGAAATTAACAATAGATTGCAATTTTTAACCAATGTTGGTCTAAATTATTTAACCATCAACAGAACTTCTAACACACTTTCTGGTGGTGAAAGTCAGCGTATAAACTTAGCCACTTCTTTAGGCAGTTCTTTGGTAGGTTCTATGTATATTTTAGATGAACCAAGTATAGGTTTACACCCAAAAGATACAGAACGTTTAATTGGCGTGCTAAAAGATTTAAGAGATTTAGGCAATACAGTTGTTGTGGTAGAGCATGATGAAGACATTATGAAAGAAGCCGACTATATTATAGATATTGGTCCAGAAGCTGGTACTTTTGGTGGTAACGTAGTGGCTGAAGGAGATTTTGCAGCAATTCTAAAATCAGAATCTTTAACTGCAAAATACCTTAATGAAGATTTAAAAATTGAAGTACCCAAAAAACGTAGAACTTCAAAAAATAAAATTGAAATTTTAGGCGCAAGAGAACACAACTTGCAAAATATAGATGTAACCTTTCCTTTAAATTGTTTAAGTGTAATTACAGGTGTTTCTGGTTCTGGAAAAAGTACATTGGTAAAGAAAATTTTATACCCAACAATGCAAAAAAAATTAGTGGGTTATGGAGATAAAATTGGCCAGCATACAGCTGTAAAAGGAGATTTTAACACTTTAAAAAACATAGAATTTATAGACCAAAATCCAATTGGGCGTTCTTCACGTTCAAATCCCGTTACTTATATTAAGGCTTATGACGATATTCGTGCGTTGTTTTCCAATCAAAAATTAGCAAAAGTTAGAAACTACAAACCCAAACATTTTTCTTTTAATGTAGAAGGCGGGCGCTGTGAAACCTGCAAAGGAGAAGGCGAAGTAACTATAGAAATGCAATTTATGGCAGACGTGCATTTAGAATGTGACGTTTGTAACGGAAAACGCTTTAAAAAAGAGGTATTAGAAGTAAAATTTTACGAAAAAACCATAGACGATATTTTAAATTTAACTATAGATGATGCCGTTGCTTTTTTCAAAGAAAATTTAGTAACTAAAATTGCTAAAAAACTACAACCTTTGCAAGACGTTGGTTTGGGCTATGTTACTTTAGGGCAGTCATCTTCTACCCTTTCTGGTGGTGAGGCACAACGTATAAAATTGGCATCATTTTTAGTAAAAGGTACCACAAAAGACAAAACACTATTTATTTTTGATGAACCCACAACAGGTTTGCATTTTCACGATATTAAAAAGCTATTGGCAAGTTTTAATGCACTTATAGAACGCGGGCATTCTATAATTGTAATAGAGCATAATATAGAATTAATTAAGTGTGCAGATTATATTATAGACCTTGGTTTAGAAGGTGGTAAAAATGGCGGAAGTTTACTTTTTCAGGGTACTCCAGAAGATTTGGCAAAAAATAAAAAATCGTATACCTCTAAATATTTGGCAGAGAAATTAGTGCTTTAATTTTTTTTGAAGCTATTTCCTGCTTTCACCACTCGCTTTGCACAAAAAAGTGCAAGAGCTCAAACAAATGGTTCAATCAGGGCTAAACTCGTTTGCTAACTATATTACAAATAGCAAGTAAACCCAATTTTAAAAACCAATTTCACTAATCCCTCAAAGGGTTCAAAACCCTTTGAGGGATAAAATAAAACCCAACTATGAACTAACAATTTTTTATGTAAACGCATACATCAGATAAAATAATACGGTAAAAAACAACTTACAATTTTAAAAATAAAGTGAGTTCCATTTAAAAAAAACACTATTTGCTAACAATTACAACTTCTAATATTAAAAATCAATGTCATTTCAACTTTATAGGGAATTCTCAAACTAAGTAAGAAATTTCTCAAGTACACTGAGTTACGTTTGAAATTGCAGAAATCAACAAATTTTTAGCTACATAGAAAACATAAACTATAATAGTTATATAGAATTCAGGTTAAACTACGAATTCTAATTGATACTTCACGAATTCTAATACAGGGCAAATTTAACTTTTTTTCCGTTTTACTTTTACAGTGTATTAACACCTAAAAAAGTAAAAATTATGAAAACATTTGTAAAAACCACCACATTTTTAGTAGCAAGTATTTTAACTACTTCCCTATTTATCAGTTGCAATTCTTCCGAAGAAAAAACACCAAAAACTCCAAAAGTTATTGTACAAAACACAATACCCATTCCCAAAAAAGTGGCAGCCAAAGTTTATCAAAAACCAATTGTATTTATTGCTGGCTTTGATAAGGGTACTGAAAATTTTTATGCAAATGCCAGAACATATTTTAAAGAAAAAGGATTAAAAGTAATTGATGGCCAATATTCTTTAGAAGAAATAATTTTATGGTTAAATAAAAACGGAAAGTCAAATCCATTTGGCGAAATTCATATTGTAAACAAGAGCAACCCTTACAAAGGCATGAATTTAGAAACTACAATTCATGGTAATAAAATAACTGCAGAAACTTTAAGAAGAACAATTACACAAGGAACTTTACCAACACTAGAAAACGTTGTAAATAACAATTCTAAAATAATATTTCATGCCTCTGGATTGATAGAAAATTTAGAATTGCTAAGAACATTAAAAGATGCTTTTCATGCCAAAGAAAATCCAAAAGTAGTGGCATCTCCTTATCATACTATTTTTGGCGGCAAATTTTCTAATCACTATTTAGCAAAACCTTTTTATGTATTTTATCCCACTGCAAATTCACCTGGTATCACAGATTTGTCTAAAGAAATTGCAAAAAAATACCCAGAAGAAACAGAAATAAATTGGTATGATGCTTTAAATAATAGTGAAGAAAGATATGTTGGAGAAGCATTTACCACACAATTCTCCATACCAATTAAATGGGAATTCGATTTTCATAACACAGATAATGAAATGCCAAATTTTAAAATTTCTGAAGAAGTTATGGATTGGATAGAACAAGATGATTTGTTAATGGCAGAGTTGGAAAAATACAAGATTCCTGTGGAAAAATTTAGATGGAATTGGAAAGCAAAAGGGAGCAAATTAACCATTAGAGGCAGGGCTACAGGACTGTGCGTACTTAAACCGTTAATTAAACCTTATGGCGATTTAAAGCATGTAAAGCCAGACACCAACAATAAACGTTTGTATGCTTTAAAATAAAGTGTAGATTAAAATATTGTAAGTAAATAAACGTCGTTACCTAAAAACTCTGTGTAATGGCGTTTTAATTAGTAAGTTTGTTTTTATGAAATTAATTTTAAAAAATTTCTTAGCAGTTGTTGCAAATTTTCTTTTAAATTTTAAAAGAAGTTTGTCTACAATACTTATGCTGCATTGTTTGCATTCAGCAGCCCAAGAAAATACTTTTAAAAAAATAACTGGGTCTAAAAACTTTAAGATACATACAATTACACAAGATGACTACAATAATATTTGGCTAGCCACCAATAAAGGCTTAGTTAAGTATGATGGAATTGCATTAAAAAATTACGATTTTAAAATCGGGAATTCTTCGCAAGAAGTACAAACCTTATTCAGTAAAAATGATTCTTTATTTATTGGAAAAAATAAAAGCATAAACTTAAAAACAAAAGACACACTTTTAACTTTTGAATCCAAAAGTGTACAGAAAATAGTAGAGCATAACAATCAGTATTATTTTGCTACAAACCAAGGTGTTTGGCATTTTAGAGGCGATTATTTGCAACCTTTAAAAACCAAATACAATTTAGATTTTTCTTTAATAAATGATATTTTATTTTACGATAACAGCTTTATAGTAGCGAGTAATAGTGGCCTTTGGAAATTAGATGCGCTTATAAAACCCAAAAAGATTACAAAGCTAAGTTCTGGCGAATTTTCTTCACTTTTAAAAATAGAAAACAAATTATTTGTACTTAAAAATAAAAATGAAATTTTAGAAGTAAAAGAAGATCATAAGCTCGACTTAAAATACATTTTAAATGAAATAAATACGATTAAAAATATTGATGATAAAATTTATGTAATTTCTAAAAACAACGGAATTGATGTTTTAAATGCAACCACTTTTATTTTTGAAAAAAGACTAAATAAGTACAATAGTAATTTAAACTCTAATACTATTTACACTGCTTTTCAAGATAGCGAAAAAAATGTATTTATTGCTTCAAATACTGGCTTATACCTTAAAAAAAATACAAGTATAACAGCATATACAAAGCTACAAATAGCAGATATAAGCATTAATTATACTCCTTTAAATAAAAGTATTCAAACAAATAGCAACAATGCTTTGCAGCTAAATCGAGATCAAAATAACATTGCTTTTTTATTGCAAAGTATTTCAATTTGCAACCCAAAAAGTATTGTTTATAGGCATCAATTAAACAACGGTGAATTTTCTCCTTGGAGCACTCAAAATCAAATTAATTTTGCAAATTTAGAAAGTGGCAAGTATACTTTTATCGCGCAAAGCAAATTTATAAACAGTAATAAAATAACTTCAGAAAAATTTCATTTTTCAATAGATAAACCCATCTATAAAAAAGTTTGGTTTATTACCCTTTGTATTGTTTTATTCTGTTTAGTTGCCGCTAGTTTACTAGAAATTTATATTCGTAAGCTTAAAAAGAAAAATGAACAAAAAGTTACCGCCTTAAAATTAGAAAACCATCTCTTGTCTTTAGAGCAAAAAGCATTGCAATTACAAATGAATCCGCATTTTATTTTTAATGTGTTAAATGGTATAAAAGCATTAGGTAATACCAACAATAAAAAAGAGTTAAACAGTACTATTTCTCAGTTTGCAGTGCTTTTAAGAAGTGTTTTAAACAATTCTAATTTAGCAGAAATTAGTTTAAAAGAAGAAATAAATACGCTTAAAAACTATTTGTTTTTAGAGCAAAAAATGAATACAAATGCCTTTGAATTTAGCATTACAGAAAACTTAAATAGTATAGATGCAGAAGAAATTTTAATTCCGCCAATGTTAATACAGCCTTTTGTTGAAAACGCTGTAAAACATGGAATTTCTAAAATCCAAAAAAAGGGAGAAATCGAAATTAGTTTTAAAGTAAATCATCGTTTTTTAGAATGTTGCATTACAGATAACGGAATTGGTATTTATGAATCTCAAAAAAACAAATCACATAAAAGCCATAATTCCTTGGCTTTAAAAATAACTAAAGAAAGAATTAAAAACCTGAATAAGTACGCTAATTTTACAATTAAAGAATTGAAAAACAAAACTGAAGTTAAAGGCACTTCTATTCAGTTTAAAATACCTTTAAAAACAGATTTTTAAACAAAATGAAAAAAAGAAAGTTTATAAAGAAGTCGCTTTTAAGTGCCACAGGACTTTTCTTAGCAACCGGAATTTACTCTTGGCAAGTAGAACCTTTTTGGTTAGAGTTTGTAAAAAAAATATGCCTATTAAGATTTTACCTGAGCATCTTGTTGGTAAAACACTCATGCAAATTAGCGACATACATGTGGGAAACAGGTTTAATTATCAATTTATAATTGATTCTTTTAAAAAAGCAAAGCTGTATAAACCAGGTTTTGTAATGTATACAGGAGATTATGTTTCTTACGAAGATGAGCAACAATTTAAGCAATTACAAGAGGTAATGCAAAAGCCTGTTTTAGGTAATTTAGGTACTTTTGGCATTCTTGGAAATCATGATTATGGGATAAATTGGTACCAACAAGAAGTTGCCGATCAGATTAATACCATTTTAGAAGATTCTGGAGTTACAATGCTCAACAATCAACAAAAAGAAAATAGTGGTTTATATATTACCGGTTTAGACGATTATTGGGGATTAAATTTTAACCCTAAAAAAGTGCTTTCAGAAATGAATCATAATAAAGCAAACTTAATACTATGTGATAATCCAGATTTTTGTGATTTAGATGTTTGGGGCAAATATTCTGGTTGGATTTTATCTGGTCACACAAATGGAGGCCAAGTAAAACCACCTTTTTTAAAACCACCTGTATTGCCTGTAAAAAACAAGCGATATACTGCTGGAGAAATTCCATTAAAAAAAGGCCGTACACTTTATATAAACAGCGCTTTAGGTAACTCTCGTCAAATTCGTTTTAATGTAAGACCAGAAATTACTTTATTTACACTAAAAAAAGCATAAAAAATGAACAAAACAACAGCCATTTTAGTAGAAGATAATCCTTTAGCATTAGAAATGCTAGAAAATGATATAAGCACTAATCACAAAGATTTAACGCTGGTTGGCAAAGCAAAATCTGTTGTTGAAGCCGCAAAATTACTAAGAACAATAACACCTGACATTTTATTTTTAGATATAATGTTGGGAGACGGAACAGGATTTGATATTTTAGAAATTTTCCCCGATTTAACTTCTAAAATTATTTTTGTTACAGCAAGCGATGCTTATGCTATTAAAGCTTTTAAGTTTGCAGCAATAGATTATATTTTAAAACCATATACAGACAAAGATTTGGCAAATGCAATTGCCAAAGCATTTTCTCAAATTCAACCAAAAAACGAACAATTAAGTGTTTTAAAGCAAGCGATTACTGCTCCAAATTCTAGTTTAGAAAAAATATCTTTACATACCACAGAAAAAATAATTGTGGCTAATATTATCGATATCATTCGCTGTAAATCTGATAATAATTATACTACTTTCTTTTTTAAAGATAGCTCTAAAATACTAGTTTCTAAAACCTTAAAGTTTTACGCAGATTTATTAAAAGAAGTTGGCTTTATTAGAGTGCATCAAAGTCATTTAATCAACACAAAGTATATTAAAGAATTTATAAAATCTGATGGTGGTTATTTAATGCTTACCGATAATTCTAATGTGCCTGTTTCAGTAAGAAAAAGAACAGAAGTTTTAGAGGTTTTGAATTCTTTTTGATGCTAATTTGTGGGAACTACGAATTCATTGGTTTTCATTTTGCACACATTATAAATTTGATAATAAATAACAAGGTGTGAGCTACAGTATGGGACTTCTCACTACATTCGAAGTGACAATTTGAGTTTTAATCCAAATTTCGGATACAAAAAAAGTCTTTCTATTTCTAGAAAGACTCTTGTTTTGGGTGGAAGACGGGACTCGAACCCGCGACACTCGGTACCACAAACCGATACTCTAACCAACTGAGCTACAACCACCATATAATTGCGGATGCAAATATAAATGTTTTTTCTATTTTAACACAATAAAAAATTAAATTAATTTATCTAAATTTTCTACAGCTACGTAACGTTCTGTGGTAAAAGCTTCTGCATGCTCTGCTCCTATTAATCTGCCTAAATCTCTTGCTCTATAATTTATGCTATCTGTAAAGTTTTTACTAGTTATTGGCGTTTCTGGCTCCTTACTTTTTGGGTCGTAAAACTGAGAAGTATATGCCATAACTGCTTTTTCTTTAATTTCCATAAAACCAGTTACATCAACCACAAAATTAGGCTCAATATTTTTCCATTGTATGTAATGGTAGACTTGCTTAGGTCTCCATTTTTCTTGAAGTTTCCCATCTAATTTTGTTTCAATTTTTAAAAGTCCGCTTAAAAAACAAGCATCAGAAACCAATTTACTCCCTTTACCATGATCTATATGCCTGTCATCAATTGCATTACACAAAACAATTTCTGGCCTATATTTACGAATCATTTTTATAATTTCTAGTTGATGTTTTTCATCATTAATAAAAAAACCATCTCTAAATTTTAAGTTTTCGCGCGCTACAACGCCAAGAATTTTACCTGCATTTGTAGCTTCAATAAATCTTAATTCCGCAGAACCTCTTGTGCCTAATTCACCTTGAGTTAAATCTACAATACCTACTTTTTTACCCAAAGAAACTTCTTTGGCTATAGTTGCACCACAACCCAACTCCACATCATCTGGATGCGCACCAAAAGCTAAAATATCTAATTTCATTATTATATTGTTTTTTTTATGGCTTGCTCAATATCTTTAATTAAGTCGTTAGCATCTTCAATACCTACAGAAAAACGTATTAATCCATCTTTGATACCTCTTTCTAAACGTTGTTCTTCTGTTAATAGTGCATGTGTGGTTTGGGCCGGAGAAACTGTTGTACTCTCTAAACCTGCTAAACTCATAGAAGGTTTTATCAATTGTAAATTGTTTTGAAAAGCCATAGCATCTATTCCTTCTTTTAACTCAAAAGATAACATGGCTCCAAAACCTTTCATTTGCCTTTTTGCCAATTCATAATCAGCATGACTTTTTAAACCCGGATAATAAACACGATCTATATTTGCGTTTTTCTCTAGGTATTCTGCCATTTTTTGGGCATTTTTAGTTTGTTCTTTTACCCTTAAGTTTAAGGTTTTTAAACTACGCTCTAATAACCATACAGTTTGGTCGCTTAAATTTCCACCAAAATTAATAGCAGTTTTCCATATTTGCGCAATATGTTCTTTAGTGGCCGCAATAGCACCAGCAGAAATGTCTGAATGGCCACCCATATATTTGGTAGCAGAATGCAGCACAATATCAATACCAAAATCTGCAGGATTCTGATTTATTGGACTTGCGAATGTATTATCAATCATAGAAATGCAGTGATTGGCCTTTGCCAAATTTGCAATTGCTTGCATATCTGTAATTCCTAATAATGGATTAGAAGGAGATTCTATATAAATTATTTTGGTATTTTCTTTAACCAAAGGTATAAAATCTTCAATATTATCAGATTCTGTGAATGAATATTCTATGCCATACTTTTCAAATTCTTGTACAATAAAATTATAGGTTCCTCCATAAATTACTTGCTGTATAATTACATGATCTCCTGTTTTTAAGAAAGCAAAAAGAGCGGCAGAAATTGCTGCCATACCAGAGCCAAAAATTAAACCGTCTTCAGTATTTTCTAATGCTGCAATTTTTTCACACAACATTTCTTGGTTTGGCGTATTAAAATAACGCGGATAACGTTTCACATCAACTCCATCAAAAGCATAAGAAGTAGACATGTATAAAGGAGAAACTGCTCCTTTAAATTGCACATCTTTAACTTCTCCTGTATGCACGCAAATTGTATTTATACCTAGTTTGTTCGTTTCTTTCATAATCTTCTATTTCTCTTGGCTAAATTAACAATTCTTAAATAATTTTTTCTTAAAATTGTAATATCTTCGTTGTAATGATATCTGTATTAATAATTGGCAATGGAAATGTAGCCACGCATCTAAATAATGTTTTTTTAAATGCTGATACTATTACTGTTACAAAAATAAAATCTAGAAATTTAATAAATGTTCCCAGTGCAGATATAACTATTTTAGCGGTTTCAGATGATGCAATTTCTGAAGTATCCTCAAAAATTAACAATACTTTAGTTGTACACACTTCTGGTGCTTGCAGTATTACTGAATTAAAAAACACTACTAGAAAAGGTGTTTTTTACATGTTGCAGTCGTTTTCTAAGGACAAAGAAGTAAATTTTTCTGAAATTCCGATTTGCTTAGAAGCAGAAAATGAAAAAGATTACCATCTTTTAGAAACAATTGCACAAGCTATAGGAACTAAAATTTTTAAAATTAATTCTGAACAAAGAAAAACCATACATGTAGCAGCCGTTTTTGTAAATAATTTTACCAACCATTTATTTAAAATCGGGAATGATATTTGCAAAACAAACCATGTACCTTTTGATATTTTACAGCCTTTGATAAAAGAAACTGTACTAAAAATAGAAACATTAACACCAAGTGAAGCACAAACAGGACCTGCAATTAGAAACGATGAGCAAACCATAAAAAATCATTTGGACTTACTAAATAAAAATCAACAAGAAATTTATAGCATTTTAACAAAGTCAATTCAAAATGCTAATAATTAAATTTCAAACAAACTAACAATAGCACCTTTAGCGCAGTTTAAAGGTGTTTTTTTAATAAAAATATGGAAATTAGTTACAAGCAATTATTACCAAAAATAAACACTTTTATATTTGATGTAGATGGTGTTTTAACCAACGGAATGTTAACAATTATGCCAGATGGCGAATTGGTAAGGCACATGAATGTAAAAGACGGTTATGCCTTAAAAAACGCGCTAAACAAAGGGTTTAGAGTTTGTATAATTTCTGGAGGAACAAATGAAGCCGTAAAAAAACGCCTAATGGCTTTAGGTATAGAAGACGTATTTTTAGGTGCACATGACAAAATAAAACAGTATAAAGAATTGTTAGAAAAATATAATTTAGATCCTGAAAATATTTTATACATGGGAGATGATGTACCAGATTACCCTGTAATGAAATTAGTAGGTTTACCAGCTTGCCCAAATGATGCAGTTAGAGAAATTCAACAAGTTTCTAAATACATTTCAGATAAAAAAGGAGGAGATGGTTGTGTGAGAGATGTTATAGAACAAGTATTAAGAGTACAGCAAAAATGGGAAGAAAACTTTGATGCAAGTCTGTAAAAAAAATCACTTTTTATTTATCACAAAAACAAATTTAAGACATGAAAAAAATAGCAGTATTAATTTTTATAGTAGGTTTTACCTTTTCAATTAATGCACAAACTATTTTTGGTAAATGGAATTCTAAAAATGATGATACAGGAGAGGTAGATTCTGTAATAGAAGTCTATAAAAAAAATGGAAAGGCCTTTGCCAAAGTTATAGAAATTAAAGATAAAATCAGACAAGATGCTGTATGTACTTTATGCGAAGGTGAAAATAAAGGCAAAAAAATATTAGGTTTAGATATTTTAACAGGCTTAGAAAAAGATGGTGAAGAATGGTCTGGAGGTACTATTTTAGATCCTAGAAATGGGAAAGTTTACAAATGTTATATTCTATTAGAAAACACGAATAAACTAAAATTACGCGGTTATATTGGTTTTTCTATGTTTGGTAAAACTGCTTATTGGGATAGAGCTGAGTAGTTTTTGGTTGATGGTTGATGGTTGATGGTTGATGGTTGATGGTTGATGGTTGATGGTTGATGGTTGATGGTTGATGGTTGA
>NZ_CANNFH010000008.1 GCF_947503875.1 uncultured Polaribacter sp.
GATGGTTGATGGTTGATGGTTGATGGTTGATGGTTGATGGTTGATGGTTGATGGTTGATGGTTGATGGTTGATGGTTAAAATAAAAAAGCGAAAATCTATTTTAGATTTTCGCTTTTTTATTTTTTAAATATTATGATTCTTTCCTTTCACTCCTTACTCCTAACTCCTCACTCTTCAATTTTCACCACTCACCCTAAGAAAAAAGCTACTCTTTATATACGCCCATATTTGCGTATTTATCCATTCTCTTTGCAACTAAATCTGCATCAGATAAATCTTTTAATTCCTCAAAGGCTTTTACTATTTGACTTTCTACTGCTTCAAAAGCTCCTTTTCTATCAGAATGAGCACCACCAACAGGTTCTTTAATTATCGCATCAATTAGCTTTAATTTTTTCATGTCTTTACCTGTTAATTTTAGGGCTTCTGCCGCTTGTTCTTTGTACTCCCAACTTCTCCATAAAATAGAAGAACAAGATTCTGGAGAAATTACAGTATACCAAGTATTTTCCATCATATACACCCTATCTCCTACTCCAATACCTAAAGCACCACCAGAAGCTCCTTCACCAATAACAATAGTTATAATTGGTGTTTTTAAACGAGTCATTTCTAAAATATTTCTTGCAATAGCCTCTCCTTGGCCACGTTCTTCTGCCTCTAAACCTGGGTAAGCTCCTGGTGTATCTAAAAGCGTAACAACAGGAATACCAAATTTTTCGGCCATTTTCATTAAACGTAATGCTTTTCTGTATCCTTCAGGATTTGCCATACCAAAATTTCTATATTGGCGTGTTTTGGTATTATAGCCTTTTTGTTGACCAATAAACATATAAGATTGGTCTCCTATTTTTCCCAAACCACCAATCATGGCTTTATCATCTTTTACAGACCTGTCTCCATGCAACTCCATAAAAGTATCTCCACAAATGGCATTTATATAGTCTAAAGTGTAAGGTCTATTAGGGTGTCTAGACAATTGTACACGCTGCCAAGGTGTTAAGTTTTTGTATATATCTTTTCTAGCCTCTGCTAATTTCTTTTGTATTTTCTTGCAAGTCGCGGTAACATCTACGTCACTTTCTTCACCAATTATCTGACACTTTTGCAGTTGATCTTGTAAATCTTTAATTGGCATTTCAAAATCTAAATATTCCATTTTGTAGTGATTTGATTTTAGTTATTTATGATAACAAACATACTATAAAAATTACTTTTTAGTGTTAATTTGTTTTACTTTTTTCTCTTAAGCTTTTCAGTAATTTTAGATTTTAAAGTAGTTCTATTCTTTAAAATTCCATTCAATAAAACCACAAACAAAACAATAAATGCACCTACATAAAAGCTTTTACTCATTTGTTCTTTTTCACCAAAAATTAATAATGCTAAAATTATGGCGTAAATGGGCTCTAAATTAACGGTTAACATTACTGTGTATGGAGATATGTATTTCATTATTTTTACTGATGCAATAAATGCATAAGCAGTGCAAATGCTACTTAAAATTAACAAATACAACCAATCCATTTTAGGAATACTAAAAAAACTAGCAGTAAAAGCGTCATTTATTAGTAAATAAAAACTGATAAAAACTACACCAAAAAAAAGTTGATATAAAGAAATTATTTCTGCACTATATCTCTTTATAAACAGCCCGTTTAAAACGGCAAACAAAGCACCTAAAAAAGAGGCTATTAACGCATAAATAACACCAAGTGTGTATTGGCTTTCGAATTTAAAAATAACATAAAGACCAACAATTACCAATAAACCTAAAATAATTTCTATAGATTTTAAGCGCCTTCTAAAAAACAAAGGTTCTAATAAGGAAGTAAAAAAAGCGCCTGTACTCATAGTTACTAATGCCACAGAAACATTAGAAACTTTTATCGCTTTAAAAAAAAACACCCAGTGCAAAGCAATTACAGTGCCCGTAAAAAAGAACTTTAGAACAGCTTTACCGTCTATTTTTAGAGATTTTCTTTTCCATAGAAAATAGATTGCAATAAAAATTACGGCTAAGGACATTCTAAACCAAACTAGTGGAATGGCATCTATAGTAATTAATGCCCCTAAAATTGCTGTAAATCCCCATATAAAAACAATAAGGTGCAGTAGTAAGTAGTTTTGTAACTTATTTTCTGGCATTTATATATAGATATACTGCTAATATACCAAACATAATATTAGGTAACCAAACGTATACCAAAGAGTTTACTGCGGCTACAGAACCTAAAACTTCTCCAATTTTCATAAAAAACACGTACAAAAACATAATACCAACTCCTAAAGCTAAGTTAACACCTGTACCTCCTCTTCGTTTTCTAAAAGCTAAAGCAACTGCTATTATTGTTAATATATAGCTGGCAATAGGTAAACTGGTTCTTTTGTAAAGTTCTACTAAATATGCATTTAAATTTTTAACCCCTCTTTTTTTAGATAAATCTATAAAGTCTATTAATTCATCTGATGGCATTTCTTGTGCAAATGCAGATTTATAAATTAAATCTCGTGGTGTAAAATTAAAAACAGTGTCAATTTTTCTACCTTCTGCAATGCTATCTCTTTTTTTAAAGAGATAACGCTTGCGCCAACCTGTTAAAGTAAATGTAGAATCTTCTTTATTATATTTTAAATTATCTGCAAATAATTTAGATCTTAATTCTAAACCATTGTAAGTTTCAGAAGTAAAATCGTTACCAGAATTGGTATCTACATTAAAGCGTTTTAAATATATATAAGTACTATCTGTGAGTTGTAAACTAAAGTCTTTTACATACTTTAATTCATTTTTTTGCTTGGTGCTATTTATATATTGCTTCTCAAATTTTTTGCGCACCTTACTACTATTAGGAACCACATAATGATTCATAGCTAAAGATATTAAAGTAACCAAAGTTGCGCCTACAAAATAAGGGTATAATAATCTAGTAAAAGATACTTTTGCGTTGGTTATGGCAATAATCTCTGTATTGTTAGATAGCTTAGATGTAAATAAAATAACCGCAATAAATAGTGCCAAAGGCATAAATGTATTTGCGTAATAGATTGTAAAATTAAGATAATAATCGTTTAAAATTTCTTGAAGACCTAAATTTGGGTGCTCTAAAAAATTATCTATTTTTTCTGATACATCAATTGCTATTGCAATAGGTATTAAGATTAATAAGGTAAACAAGAATGTTACCAAATAACGTTTTAATATGTACCAATCAATTATTTTCATCCCATGCTAAATTCCCATCCTAAATCCTTCCCAAAGAGAAGGACTTTTGCGAAGTGAATTTCTTTTACTTATTGCTTATAATTTAATTAATTTTTACCAATAAACTTGACTTAATTAAATAGCTCTTAATGTCTTGTTTGTCTTTCTTCTTGCCTCCTGTCTCTTGTCTCTCGCCTAATGACTAAAAAACTACAAACGATTATCCATTTGTTTAACCATTTTATCTTTCCATTCTCTAAAATCTCCAGCTAAAATGTGCTTTCTTGCTTCTCTTGTTAACCAAACGTAAAACCCTAAATTGTGTATAGATGCTATTTGTTTACCTAACATTTCTTTAGACGCAAATAAATGACGTAAATAGGCTTTTGAATAAATTAAATCTACCTCTGTAATTCCCATTGAATCTATTGGAGAAAAATCATCTGCCCATTTTTTATTTTTGATATTGATGCTGCCATGTGCAGTAAACAACATTCCGTTTCTTGCATTTCTAGTTGGCATTACACAATCGAACATGTCTATACCCAAAGCAATGTTTTCTAAAATATTAATTGGTGTACCAACACCCATTAAATAACGCGGTTTGTCTTCTGGTAAAACTTCAGTTACTACCTCTGTCATGGCATACATTTCTTCTGCAGGTTCACCTACTGAAAGACCACCAATTGCATTGGCTTGCTGATTAGAGTTTGCAATATATTCTGCAGATTGCCTTCTTAAATCTTTATATGTGCTTCCTTGCACAATTGGCATAAATGTTTGCTCAAAACCATATTTGTAAGGTAGTTTTTCTAAATGATTTATACATCTATCTAACCACCTATGCGTCATGTGCATAGAGCGTTTTGCATAATTGTATTCGCAAGGATAAGGTGTGCACTCATCAAAAGCCATAATAATGTCTGCTCCAATTGTTCTTTGGGTTTCCATTACGTTTTCTGGCGTAAAAAAGTGCATAGAACCATCTATATGACTTTTAAATTTTACACCTTCTTCGTTAATTTTTCTTCGTCCAGAAAGAGAATATACCTGGTAACCACCAGAATCTGTAAGAATATTTCTATCCCAATTCATAAACTTGTGTAAACCACCTGCTTTTTCTAAAATTTCTAAACCTGGTCTTAAAAATAAATGGTAGGTATTTCCTAGAATAATATCTGGATTTACTTGTTGTTTTAATTCGGTTTGATGTACGCCTTTTACAGTACCAACTGTACCTACAGGCATAAATATTGGCGTTTCTATGGTGCCATGATCTGTGGTAATAACGCCTGCTCTGGCTTTACTCTTAGGATCTGTTGTTTTTAGGTTGAATTTCATTGTGGGCAAATATACCATTATTGTATGCAATGAAAAATTAAATAAATTGTATTTTTTTAAGGTGAAATAACTTTTGAATTACACTATTTGTTGGCAAGTATGTGCGTTAAGGATTGAGCGGTTTGTTTGAACTCTTTTTTGCTTTACCCTGAATTAAATTCAGGATAAAGCAAAAAAAGTGAGTAGCGAAAGCCTGACCACGCTTTTTTGCGTGGGAACGCCCAAATAAAATTACCTGCGTTTCTTTTTTGATGAAAAACTAGTGTTTTTTCTTTTGTTTTTGGGTGATGATTTTCTGAAAGATGCGCTTTTTTTATTGAAGGCATTTTTAGTTGGTGCTGGTTTTTTCTTAGAAATTTTAGGTTTCGATTTTTCTTTTACCACAGAAGCTTCCTCGGTTTTAGAAGAAGTTGCAATCATTTTATTGATTTGTTGCATTTCTTCGTCGGTTAACTCGCGCCAATCACCTGTTTGTAGATAGCCTAATTCTACATTCATTATTCGGGTTCTTTTTAACTTGGTTACTTCATAATCTAAATATTCGCACATTCTGCGAATTTGCCTGTTTAAACCTTGTGTTAAAATGATTTTAAAAATTTTATCGCTTACTTTTTCTACCAAACATTTATTGGTTACTGTGCCTAAAATAGGAATTCCATTTCCCATTTTCTCGATAAAATCTGGAGTGATCGTTTTATTTACAGATACAAAATATTCTTTCTCGTGATTGTTACCTGCACGTAAAATTTTGTTTACAATATCACCATCATTGGTTAAAAAAATTAAGCCTTCAGAAGGTTTGTCTAAGCGACCAATAGGAAATAATCTTTCTGGGTGATTGATGTGTTTTACAATGTTATTAGGTTCTCTATCGTCTGTTGTAGATACAATACCAATAGGTTTATTTAGGGCAATGTAAAGGGTTTTGTTTTGGGGTTTTACCAACCTGCCATCTAACTTTACCACATCTTTTTTACCAACTCTGTTACCCAATTGTGTAGGTTTGCCGTTTATGGTAACTCTACCTTCGTTAATAAAACGTTCTGCCTCTCTTCTAGAGCAAATACCAGAAGAGCTAATGTATTTATTAAGATTTATAGTTTGTTTGTTATTGGTATCCAACGCAAAAAATTTGGGCAAAAATAAACATTAATTTCTGATGCTTTTTTTGAAAGTTCTTTTTTTATTGAAACTTATAAAAAGTATTTTAAGAAAGTAGAAACTTTGTTATAAACTTTCTATTAATGAACCTAAAGGTGAGTATTTTAACTATTTAGTCGGTCAATTCAAAAGAATCTTCGATATTGGTTTTAGAGCTTCCTCCTACAAATACCTTAAATTCTCCAACCTCTGCTTCCCATTTGTTATTTGCAGAATAAAATTCTAATGTTTTTGCATCTATGGTAAAACTCACTTTCTTAGATTCGCCAGCTTTTAGATCTACTATTTTAAAACCTTTTAACTCTTTTACTGGTCTTATAATACTAGCATATAAATCTTGTATATACAACTGCACAACCTCTTTACCTCTATAATTACCTGAGTTTTTTAGGGTAAAAGTTACTTTAATATTCCCTTTTTTATTGCAACTTTTTGCGCTTAACTTTAAGTTATCGTATGTAAAAGTAGTGTAACTTAAACCATAACCAAATTCATATAGTGGATCATTAGAAATATCTCCATAATGCGACCAAAAAACAGTATTTGCATCGTGATCTGATGTTTTGGGTCTTCCTGTACTTTTGTGATTGTAATAAATTGGCACTTGCCCCACATGTTTTGGAAAAGTCATTGGTAATTTTCCAGAAGGATTGTAATCACCATATAAAACTTGCGCAATTGCATTACCACTTTGTGTACCTAGTTGCCATGCTTCTAATATTGATGGTATATTAGCATCTGCCCAATTAATGGTTAATGGGCGCCCATTCATCAACACCAATACTATATTTTTATTTACCTCATAAACGGCTTCTAATAATTGTTGTTGAAAGCTTGGCAAACCTAAATCTACTCTACTTCTACCTTCACCAGACTGAAAACCATGTTCACCTAAAACCATAATTACAACATCTTTATTTCTTGCAGTTCTTACAGCTTCATTAAATCCGGATTTATCGGTTGTATTTATTTGTGTTTCTTTTACAAATGTTGGCGTTCCTGTATATAATTTTGGACCAGAAGCAAAAGTTATGTTGTTATTAGGATATGCTTTTAAACCTTCTAGTACAGAAATTGCTGTATTATCTTCTGCAGCCAATCTCCAACTGCCTAAAGGACTCGTTTTATCGTCTGCCAAATCTCCTATAACTGCGATATTTAAACCTTGCTTTTTTAACGGTAACAAATTGGTACTATTTTTTAATAAAACCATAGATTTTTTTGCCATATCCAATACTCCTGCATGTAATTCTTTACTTCCTAGTACTTCTTTTTCTCTTGCTTCATCACAATATTTATAAGGATCATCAAATAAACCCAACTCAAATTTTACTTTTAAAATTCTAGCGGCTGCTTGGTTAATATAAGCTTCTTTTACCTTACCATCTTTTACAAGCCCTGCTAAATGCTTTACGTATGCATAAGATTCCATATCCATATCTGAGCCTGCTTTTGCTGCAATTTCTGCGGCATGTTTATTGTCTTTTGCATAACCATGTGCAATCATTTCTTTAATAGAACCCCAATCAGAAACCACAAAACCATTAAAACCCCATTCTTCTTTTAAAATTGTTCTTTGTAAGTGTTGGCTACCTGTTGCAGGTATGCCATCTGCATCGTTAAAAGCGTTCATAAACGTTTTAACACCTGCATCTTTAGCCGCTTTAAAAGGTGGTAAAATTGTATTTCTTAGTGTAGATGGATTTACTTCTGTAGTATTATAATCTCTACCAGCCTCTGCAAAACCATAAGCAGCAAAGTGTTTTGCACAAGCTGCAATTGTGTTATGTGCAGATAAATCTTCTCCTTGAAAACCCTCTACTCTTGCCTTTGCGATTAAAGAGGCTAAGTAAGTATCTTCTCCTGCTCCTTCCATAACACGTCCCCATCTTGCATCTCTAGAAATATCTACCATTGGTGCAAAAGTCCAATTAATACCTTCTGCAGAAGCTTCTACTGCCGCATTTCTTGCAGCTGTTTTTATAGCCTCTAAATCCCAACTTGCAGCTTCTGCAAGCGGAATAGGTGCCAATGTTTTATGCCCATGAATTACATCAAAACCAATTATTAAAGGAATACCTAATCTTGTTTCTTCTACCGCTATTTTCTGAACTGCTTTTACGTTTTTTACACCACGTACATTTAACATAGCACCAACCAAACCGTTTTTTAGATCTTGGTATTTTTTTGCTGCATTCCCATTTTTTGGTTTAGGCCCAGTAGCATCCCAAAAACCATTGTATAAATTCATTTGACCAATTTTTTCTTCTAAAGTCATTACACTCAAAAGAGAATCTACTTTTTGGTCTATTACAGATTTTTTAGATTTATTTTTAGGAGAATTGCAACTAGCAAACCCTAATATGGCAAATGCTAAAAGGTATATAAACTTAACTCTTTTATTCATTTTTATAATTTATTATAGATTGTGAAAACTCTACTGATTTACCCCTAGAAATAAAAACGGCCATCTGCATAAAAGACCATCTTCTAACATTACTAAATGTAAAAATTCTATTGAATTGTTGCTCAATTTACTAAATATAGTGAAGTAAAAAAAATTAGCATTTATGAGTACTACTTTTTACGAGATATAATTTTCGAAATTAATTAACTAAAGTTAGTGTTTTAGAAATGACAGTTTTATCTCCTAACTTTGTTGGTTGTTTACCACCAACACTTACCCTAATTTCGCCTGCATTATATACAGTATTTCCACTGCTATCTAATTGTGCATACTGTTTTGGCGAAATTGTAAAAGTAACTTTTTTTGTTTCTCCCACTTTTAGATGTATTCTTTTAAAACCAACTAAAGATCTTATTGGAGATTCATTTTTACTAGCTACGTGACTTATATACAATTGTACAACTTCATCTCCATCCATTTTACCAGTATTGGTAACTTTTACACTTAAGGCTATTGGTGTTTCTTTAGTAATTTTATCATCTAAAACCAAGTTACTATATTTAAAAGTAGTGTAACTTAACCCGTGACCAAATTGAAACAAAGGATCTCCTTTAAAGTATTTATACGTTCTATTTTCCATTGTATAAGACTGAAAATCTGGCAAGTCTTTTAGAGATTTGTAAAAAGTTACAGGTAATCTACCAGCAGGATTATAATCGCCAAACAAAACATCTGCAACGGCTTTACCACCAAACTCTCCTGGATACCACGCTTCTATAATTCCTGGTACATTTTTATTTGCCCAATTTACTGCCAATGCACTACCATTCATTAAAACCAAAACTGTTGGCTTGCCTAAAGCAACCACTTTTTGCATTAATTCTAATTGTGTTTTTGGTAAAACAATATCAGAACGATCTCCTTTATCAAAACCTTCTAACAAAACTGGCATTTCTTCCCCTTCAATATCTGGAGACAAGCCTAAACACAGCACTACTACTTCAGATTTTTTAGCGGCTTCTAAGGCAGGTGTTATTAAATCTTTATCCATTTTAGCCCATACCAAATGTGCTTGAGGATCTGAGTGAAAATTAAAATATTCAATCTTAATTGTATTGGTTTTTCCTTTTTTTAAATCAATATCAAAATAATTTGTTCTTACTTGGTGTTTTGCTGTAAACTGAAACTTTAATTCATCATTAAAATAGAATTTAACCCCATTACTTGCTTGAAAACCTATTCTATATTTCCCGTTCTCTTTTGGAGTTATCTCTCCTGTCCATCTTACCGAAAAATTATCTTTCTGTAAATTTTCTAATGGTTTTTTTGGCATCCATATAAAATCAACATTTGTATCATTTCTTATAATTACAGGTTCACCTTCCCAATTTTTGTTGTCAAAATATTCTGCTTTTAAACCTACTTTACCATTACTTTGTAAAAACGAAGATGGAATTGGCTTTAGCATTGGCCAACCTTCTGCAACATGACTACCCAAAGCATACTTAACTTTAGCATTTGGCAATTTATTTTGTATGCCTTTTAATGGTGTTAAAAAATTATGCGGTGTTCCATGATAATTCCCTAAAAGTGCTTGTTTAGAATCTGCATTAGGTCCAATTACCGCAATTGAATTTAAATTTTTACTTAAGGGTAAGATGTTTTTTTCATTTTTAAGTAAAACCATAGACTCTTTGGCTACTTTTTCTGATAATGTATAATGCGCTTTACTCGCTACAATATTGTAAGGAATCTTTGCCCATTTTACGTTTGCATCATCTTCGAACATACCTAATTTATACCTTGCTGTAAATAATCGAATTAAAGCCTTATCTAACTGGGCTTCATTTATCATTTCTTTTAAAACAGCTTCTTGTAAATGAGGGTCGTATACACTACCACAATTTAAATCTGTACCAGTTTTAACTGCCAAAGCACCTGCTTCTGCTGGCGTTTCTGTTAAACCATGTTTGTTAGGTTCCCAGAAGTCATTAATTGCCCAACAGTCTGATACTACATAACCCTGAAAATTCCAATCTTCTCTAAGTATTTTTTGAAGTAATAAGTTACTGCCACAACAAGCTTCATCTCTAAATCTATTATAAGCACACATCACAGAATGTACTTTTGCCTCTACAATTGCTGCTTCAAAAGCAGGTAAATAGGTTTCGTATAAATCTCTATCGGATACTTTATAATTATCTGAATGTCTTGTTTTTTCTGGCCCACTATGCACTGCATAATGTTTTGCTGTAGCTACAACCTTTAGATATTTTTTATCGTCACCTTGTAAACCTTTAATATAATTAACACCAATTTTACTGGTTAAATAAGGATCTTCTCCATAAGTTTCTTGTCCTCTACCCCATCTTGGGTCTCTAAAAATATTAATATTTGGTGTCCAAAATGTTAAACCTTGGTAAATACCTCTTTTTCCTTCACTTTTAAACTTATGATGTTTGGCTCTGGCTTCATCTGAAACTGCAATACCCATTTCTTTTATTAGTGCCGGATTCCAAGTTGCTCCCATACCAATTCCTTGAGGAAAAACAGTAGCTTCTCCCGCTCTTGCCACACCATGTAAACACTCATTCCACCAATTGTATTCTGGTATATTTAAGCGTGTAATTTCTGGAGAATCATAACGCATTTGCGATATTTTCTCTTTCAAGGTCATTTTTGCTACTAATGCTGTAGCATTTTTTTTAAACTCAGCATTATAATTAATTGTGAGTTGTTCTTTAGTTTCTCCGCAAGAACCTACCATAAAAGCAAGTGCTAATAAAACTGTTATCTTATGATAAAAGTTTACTAAACTACCATTACTCTTATATTTTACATTCATATCTCTGTTATAAAATGAAATTCATTTATTTCCACAGTTTTTCCATTTCCTCTAATGTTTTTCCTTTTGTTTCCGGAATAAACTTTACAACAAATAAAGCTGCTAAAATGCTCATAATACCATATACCCAATATGCAAAACCATGGTTAAATTGTTCTGTTAAATAAGAATTATCATTCATCATTGGGAAAGTTAACGAAACTAAATAATTAGAAATCCATTGTGCTGCTACTGCAATTGCCAATGCTTTGCCTCTAATTTTATTTGGAAAAATTTCTGATAATAAAACCCAAGTTACAGGTCCCCAACTCATGGCAAAACTAGCCACATACAACATCATACAAAATAATGCTAAATAACCTGTTGCGCCTGCATAAAAAACAAAACCAAGAGATAACATAGCTACCGCCATACCTAAAGCGCCAATTACCATTAGTGGTTTTCTACCGTATTTGTCTACAGTTTTTATAGCGATAATGGTGAATAAGAAATTAACAATACCCACAATAATGGTCATTAATAAAGCGGTATCTGTACCAGAAGAAATTGTTTTGAATATTTCTGGAGCGTAGTATAAAACTACATTAATACCCACAAACTGCTGAAAAATAGATAATAAAACTCCAATTATAATAACTAGCCAACCAAAAGACAATAGGTTTCCTGAAATTTTTTCATCCATAGAACCTTTAATTTCTTCTAAAATTTTAACACCTTCTTCTTCTCCGTTTACTTTTGTTAAAACCGATAATGCTTCTTTTGGTTTATTACGTAATACTAAAGAACGTGGTGTATCTGGCACAAGGAATAAAAATGCTAAAAACAAACCTGCAGGTATTATTTCTGAAGCAAACATCCATCTCCAACCAATTTCATTTAACCAAGCGTCTGAACCACCTGTTTTAGAAATAAAGTAATTTACAAAGTAAACCACCATAAAACCACCAACAATAGCCAATTGATTAAAAGAAACCAATTTACCTCTGCTCTTTGCTGGCGCAATTTCTGCAATATACAAAGGGGATAACATAGACGCTAAACCAACTCCTATACCACCAATAATTCTATACACAATAAAAATTGTTGAAAATGTATGATCTAGCTCTCCAATTGGTGCCAAAAACATTTCTGGCATTGCAGAACCCAATGCAGATATTAAAAATAAAATTGCTGCTAAAATTAATCCGTTTTTTCTTCCTAGTTTTTTACTAACTACACCTCCTAAAACGCCTCCAATAACACAACCTATTAAGGCACTAGAAACTAAAAAACCTTTAAAAGCACTGGCGGCAGTTTCCGATAATCCTTTTGGAGTAACAAAAAAACTTTCTAAAGAACCTACTGTTCCAGAAATTACGCCTGTGTCATACCCAAAAAGTAAACCACCTAATGTAGCTACTAACGTTAATTTTAATAGGTATCCTGAATTTGCTGATTTTTCCATATTTTGTTTCTAATTATTTGTTATTTGATTGATTTTATTTTGTTACATAGCTCGTAAATGTAAAAAGACCAATTCGATTATATTATCAAATTGGTCTTTTTTTTCTTAAATATATTGATTGATAATATTCTCAAACAATTCTTGCTTACCACTTTGTAAGGTTAATTCTCCGTTTTCTTGAGCAATCTTATACAAATCTGATAATTCTAATTTACCTGCTTCAAAATCTTTTCCTTTACCTGCATCAAAAGAGCTGTATCTTTTTTCTCTTAAAGCGTTATAAGATGAAGAAGTCATAATTTTATCTGCTGTAATTAAAGCTCTTGCAAAGGTATCTGCTCCTCCAATATGTGCAAGAAAAACATCTTCCATATCTGTTGAGTTTCTTCTAATTTTTGCATCAAAATTAACACCACCACCTTGCAAACCTCCTGCTTCTAAGAATACTAACATTGCTTCTGTAGTTTCTTGAATATTGTTTGGAAACTGATCTGTATCCCAACCATTTTGGTAATCTCCTCTGTTGGCATCTATACTACCTAACATTCCTGCTTTAGCAGCAACTGCTAATTCATGTTGCATGGTATGTTGTGCTAAAGTTGCGTGGTTTACCTCTATATTCATTTTAAAATCTTTGTCTAAACCGTATTCTTTTAAGAAACCGATTGCTGTAGCAGAATCAAAATCGTATTGATGCTTCATTGGCTCCATTGGTTTCGGTTCTATAAAGAACGTTCCTTTAAAACCTTGTGCTCTTGCATAATCTCTTGCCATAGTTAAAAATTGTGCCATGTGATCTAACTCACGACCCATATCTGTATTTAACAAAGACATATAACCTTCTCTACCTCCCCAAAATACGTAATTTTCTCCACCTAATTTAATGGTTGCATCTAAAGCTAATTTTACTTGACCACCTGCTCTTGCTACTACATTAAAATCTGGATTTGTAGAAGCACCATTCATATAGCGTGGATTTGAAAAACAATTTGCTGTTCCCCATAATAATTTTACACCACTTTCTGCTTGCTTTCCTTTGATGTAATCTGTAATAGTATTTAATCTTGCTTCTGATTCTGCAAAAGTTGCGCCTTCTTGAATTAAATCATAATCGTGAAAACAGAAATAATCAAAGCCCATTTTGTTGATAAACTCAAAAGCGGCATCTGCTTTGTCTTTTGCTGCTTGAATTGGGTCTGCTGCTTGATCCCAAGCAAAATTTTGTGTTCCTGGGCCAAAAGGATCTCCTCCTTGACCACAGAATGTGTGCCAATATGCGATTGCAAATTTAAAATGCTCGCGCATTGTTTTTCCTGCTACTACTTGGTCTGGATTGTAGTATTTAAAAGCCATTGGATTGTCTGACTCTTTCCCTTCAAATTGAATTTTTTCGATTCCTTTAAAATATTCCATTTTTACTATGTTTATTTGTTTAATTATTTTTTTCTATAACTTTTGTTTTGAATACTGCTTTTGCGTTAGGGATTGAAACGACATCCTTTTTTATGAGACCCTGAATTTTCTTCAGGGTTTTAGAAAAAAGATATAGTGTAAAGCCTGACCACGCTTTTTTGCGTGGTAACGCCCAAATCTTATTTATTTAAAATTAATTCTAATTCTTTTTTCCAGTTATTATAGGCTTCTAAATATGGTTTTTTGTCTTTAAATGGCATAAACGTCATTACATGATCATTGTCCATAATGGTTTTACTAAAAGATTCAAAATCTCCTTTATGTAAGTTTGCTGCTCTTGCTGCACCAATTGCGCCTGTTGTATTGTAAATTTCTATTTCTTGTTCAATTAAAGTGGCTACTGTATTTGCAAAAATTTCTGAACGAAATAGATTGTCGTTTCCAGCTCTTATTACACTTGGTGCAATTCCGTCTGTTTTCATAATTTCCATTCCGTAAACAAAAGAAAATGCAATACCTTCTAAAGCTGCCCTGCACATATGGCCTTTATGATGATTGTTTAGGTTCATATTTACAATACGTGTGCCTATTTCTTGGTTGTTTAACATGCGTTCTGCACCATTACCAAAAGGAATTAAGCAAACACCATCTGAACCTATTGCAATTTCTGAAGCCAAATTATTCATTTCTTCATAAGAGGAAACTGCTAAATTGTTTAACAACCATCTGTATTGAATTCCTGCGCCATTAATGCATAACAATTTACCAATTTTTGGTGCTGCACCTTTTGTATAATTTACGTGTGCAAAGTTGTTTACTCTAGCACTTTCTTTGGCAGATAAACTTTCTGTTACTGCATAAACCACACCAGAAGTACCGCCTGTTGCAGCAACTTCTCCTGGATTAAATACGTTTAATGATAGTGCATTATTGGGTTGGTCTCCTGCTCTGTAAAAAATTGGTGTGCCCACTGCTAAACCACTTTCTGCTGCTCCTTTTTCATCTACTTGTGCTTGGTTGCTAAAAGTATCTACAATATCTGGTACCAAAGAGGGATTTATTCCATAATATTCCAGTAAAAAATCGGCAACTGAATCGTTTTTAAAATCCCAAAAAATTCCTTCAGACAAACCAGAAATGGTTGTGTTTATTGTGTTTGAGAATTTATAAGAAATAAAATCTCCAGGCAACATAAATTTATAAACCTGATTGTAAATTTCAGGTTCATTGTCTTTTACCCATTTTAATTTTGATGCTGTAAAATTTGCAGGCGAGTTTAGTAATTGTGTGGCACATTTTTCTTCTCCAATTTCTGCAAAAGCTTTGTTACCTGTTGCCACTGCTCTAGAATCGCACCAAATTATACTTCTTCTTAATGGAGTACCTTGTTTATCTACCAAAACCAAACCATGCATTTGGTAAGAAATACCAATACCTTTTATTTGACTTTTGTCTACATTATATTGTTTTTGTAAGCTTTTTATTGCGTTACAAATATGCAACCACCAATCTAAAGGTGCTTGTTCTGCCCAACCATTTTTTTGTGCAAACATGCCCATTTCTTCTTTAGGCTCTTGCACAACACCAATACTTTTGCCAGAATCTACATCTACTAAAGCGGCTTTTATAGACGAACTTCCTATGTCTAATCCTAAATAATAATTCATTATAACGATTCTCTTAATGTTAATTTTGTTGGAATATAGCAGCGTAAACTTGTGTTTTCTGTAACAAATTCTGCTGCTTTTGTACCGAGTTCTTTAAAATCTGTAGATACTACAGATATGCCTTTGTAAATAAATTTTTTCATTGGTGTTTCATTATATGACAGAAAACCAATGTCTTTGCCAGGTTCAAAATTATTGCTTTTGCATTGCTCTAAAAATTCACCTAACATTCTATCACTTACACTTATATAAGCAATACTTTTTTCAATTTTAAAATTTTTATAATCTGTAACTATTTTACTTTCAAAATTATAATCTTCGCAAAATTTATTAAAAAATTGTATGGTTTCTTTTGGGTGATACGTGAAATCTGGAAACAACAAATCTATACGTTTATATTTGCTAAATTGTGTTTTAGCTTCTAATATGGCATTGTAAAATGATTGTCCAAAATCTTGAAAAACAAAATTACTATCATTTTTTGCGTAAATATTCCAATCGATTAGTAATACGTTTTCATTATTAAATTTGGCTAGCGTATTTTTTACATCTGCATGATTAAAATTCATGATAACATACTTGTAGTATTTACCAATACTCGTATTTACAATGGTTTTAAAATTATCTATATTGTAATGATGAAATTGTACGTCTGTTATAATATTATCTGGTAAATTATTTATAAAAGCATCATACAAGACTTCTTTATATGCTTTAAAAGTGTCTAAAATTAAGAGCACTTTTTTAGTTTCATTAGCTACATAATACCCTTTGTTAGGCACTGCAACCACTCTATTACTATCTTTAAGAATAGTATATGCTTTAAAAACAGTATCTCTAGAAAGTTTAAATTCTTTACAAATTTTATTTACAGATGGTAAAATGTCTCCTTTTTGCAATATATCTTTACCAATAGCATCGTTAATAGCATTTACTATTTGCTGATACTTTGGTGTAACACTATCGTGTTTTATTTGAATAAGGGAATTGGTGGCTACCATACTGTTCTGCTCTGGTAGGTAAAAATAGCAAAAAAAATATAATATTAAAATTTAAGACACTATTTTTATTAAAAAAATACTTTTTAGGTATTAAAATAGTAATTTAACTAAAATTTAATTTAAATCTATAGTTCTAAAAGTAAGATTAATTCTGGGCGTGAATACTTTTTTTGTTGGTGGTAACCTGTGCAACCAATTTTGTTGGGTAACATCTTTCATTACCAATAAACTACCTCTTTCTAAGAGAATATCTATACGTTGTTTGGTTTCTTTATGTTTAAAAGAAAACTTACGCTCTGCTCCCAAAGATAGAGAAGCTATTGCTCCATTTTTTTTTAACATTTTTTCGCCATCTGAATGATAGGCCATACCTTCTTCTCCTGAATGATATAGATTTAACAAACAAGAATTATAGGTTTCTCCACTCTCTTTTTCTACCAGATTTTTTAATGCGGTAAGTTCTTCTGTAAATAATAAGGCTTTTTTTGTGATACCTGAATAGGTATAGGAAAATTCTGAACTACCATACCACGCCACTTTTCTTTTAGTAATTATTTTTTTACCAAAAATTAATGCTTCATCATTTTTCCAAGCTATGGTTTCCAATAATTTTTGATAATAAAAATCGGATTGTTCTTTATTTAAAACAATACCATGATAGTTGGTAATTCCATCAAAAGGTAAGATATTTTTTATTTTTTCTGAAGAAAATAAATCCATACTATAAAAATACAAATTATAGTTATACTGCGCTACTTTCTATAAACTAAAAAATGTTAGCGCAACTAGGTGCTTAACCCTGAATTATAGACTCCTGAACTATAATCAAAGTGCAAAAAAAAACTTCACAATATAATTGTGAAGTTTTGCGGAGAAAGAGGGATTCGAACCCCCGGACCTGTTACAGTCAACAGTTTTCAAGACTGCCGCATTCGACCACTCTGCCATTTCTCCTAGTGTCTCATTGGATATTTCCCAAATGCGGTTGCAAATATAGAAAGGTTTTTTAGTTCTGTAAAATAAAAAGAAGATTATTTTTAATGTTTTTTGAATATAACAAAGAATTATAGATAAACACCTGATATTCAATAATTATTAATAAATTAAAAACAATAGAAATCGGTATTATACTAAAATATTGGTTACATCTTCTAAGTACTTCATTATCTTTGTAGACTACTTAAATTATTTAATTATGTCCTTTAATACTTTCGGAAATTTATTAAAAGTTACAACCTATGGAGAATCGCATGGAACTGCTATTGGTGGTGTTATAGACGGTTTTCCTGCTGGTTTAAAAATTGATTTTGATGCTATTCAAAAAGAGTTGAATCGCAGAAAACCAGGACAATCTAAAATAGTAACACAACGTAAAGAACCAGATACAGTAGAGTTTTTATCTGGTGTATTTGAAGGTAAAACTACTGGTACATCTATTGGATTTGTGATTAGAAATACAAATCAAAAATCTAAAGACTACAACCATAATACCAATGTATACCGTCCTTCTCATGCAGATTATACGTATGATCAAAAATATGGTATAAGAGATTATAGAGGTGGTGGTAGAAGTTCTGCAAGAGAAACGGCAAATTGGGTTGTTGCTGGCGCTTTAGCAAAACAATTAATGAGTGCTATAGATATTAATGCATTTACTTCTTCTGTTGGAAATATTTTTATAGACAAACCCTACCAAGAATTAGATTTCTCTAAAACTGAAGACAATATCATTCGTTGCCCTGATGAAACTACTGCAGAAAAAATGATAGAAAAGGTAAAAGAAATTAGAAAAGCTGGCGATACAATTGGCGGTACAATTACTTGTGTAGCTAAAAATGTACCTATTGGTTTAGGTGAACCAATTTTTAACAAATTACATGCTGCACTAGGGAGCGCCATGCTTTCTATTAATGCTGTGAAAGGTTTTGAATTTGGTAGTGGCTTTTGTGGTGCAAAAATGAAAGGCTCTGAGCACAATGATGTTTTTAATGCAGATGGCTCTACGCAATCTAACTTATCTGGTGGTATACAAGGTGGTATTTCTAATGGAATGGATGTTTATTTTAGAGTAGCCTTTAAACCTGTTGCTACTATAATGACAACACAACAAACCATTAACTCTGAAAATGAAGTAACAGAAATTACAGGAAAAGGAAGACATGACCCTTGTGTTGTACCTAGAGCTGTACCTATTGTAGAAGCCATGACCGCTTTAGTTTTGGCTGACTTTTGGTTACTTAACAAAACAAGAAAAATATAATTATAAATATAAGGCGAAACTGTAAAGTTTCGCCTTTTTATATAATATAACCTTAGTTTTATTCTCCTTGTCCTAAAGAGAACGCTCTTTTACCATCAAATTCGTATAAGTTTTCGGTTTTAATTACTTGAAAACCCTCTTGATTTAACTTAGACAGCAGCGCAATAACTTTTTCAAAATCTACGGCATTGTATATTTTTTCTCCATTAATTTTAGAATCAATATCTACAAATCTACATCTCCAATGGTCTGTACAATAGGTTTCTGCCAAACCTTGTGGGTATACTTTTACTCCCCTATTGGTAATCATTTTTAACTCCATCTTAAAAGAATCTAAACTAGAAAGTGCATCTCCAATTATCTTAGGATCGTTTCCTAGCCAATTTATAAATACATCAACACCTACCAACGTTTGCTTTTCTTCTTTTCTAACATACTTAGGTATAGTAATCTTTCCATTGCCTTCTGAAAGTTTGCTACTTGGCAATTCTGTAGGAGTTTTCCCTAAATTATCTATAATTTTATCTGCAAACTCACTTGTAGAAACTTTACTTTTTGAAATATTTTTTTGATAGACATCTGCTGTATGATACCCCTGTTCTAAAGTTACTAACCATGCGTTTTTAATCTTGTCTGCTATTTCTGTTTTACCTAAATGACACAACATCATAACAGCTGCATTTAACAATCCAGAAGGATTTGCTATTTTTTGACCTGCAATATCTGGTGCAGAACCATGGATTGCCTCAAACATGGCTACATTTGTGCCTATGTTTGCTGAACCTGCCATGCCTACAGAGCCGGCAATTTCTGCAGCAATATCAGAAATGATATCTCCATATAAATTAGACGTTACAATAACATCGTAATTGTTTGGATTGGCAGCTAACCTTGCAGAACCTATATCTATAATTTGAGAATTACTTTCAATTTCTGGATACTCTAAAGCAATTTCTTTAAATACATTATGAAACATACCGTCTGTTAATTTCATAATATTATCCTTTACCATACAAGTAACCTTCTTTCTACCATAAGCTCTGGCATATTCAAAAGCATATCTTACAATTTTCTCACAGCCTGGTCTTGTAATTAATTTTAAACACTGCACTACATCTTGTGTTTGTTGGTGCTCTATACCTGCATATAAATCTTCTTCATTTTCTCTAATAATTACAACATCCATTCCTGCAAAATTAGTTTCTACATAAGGCGCATAAGCAGTTACTGGTCTTACATTAGCAAACAAGCCTAACGATTTTCTTAAAGTAACATTTAAGCTTTTATACCCTTTACCCTGTGGAGTTGTAATAGGAGCCTTTAAAATCAGTTTATTTTTATTTATAGTTTCCCAAGCACTTTCTTGGATGCCTGCAGAATTTCCAGATAGATAAACTTTTTCTCCAATTTCTATTCGCTCAGGTTTTATATTGGCACCTGCAGCATCTAAAATTTTTAATGTGGCCTCCATAATTTCAGGCCCAATTCCATCTCCATAAGCTACAGCAACATCTGTTAACTTGCTTAAGTTAGTATTCTGTACTTTTTTATTTTCTAATGTATTTTCCATGTTATGAGGTTTTTATCTATGCAAATATTAGAATAATAATTTATATATTTTTATTTATGTTATTTATATAATCCATTAAATAAATTTATATATTTAAAAATGGACTAAAAAAAAAGTGAAACAATTGTTTCACTTTTTTAATTTTAGGCTTGACCTGTAGGTCCAAAATTCATTGGCATTGGGGGTTGTTCATAATCTTTAATCTCACCATTTTGTTGCTCAAACTTGCGTACATTGTCTGCTAATGCTTTTGCTAATCTTTTAGCATGTTGTGGTGTTAAAATTATTCTAGACTTTACTTTAGCCTTAGGCACACCTGGCATAATGTTTATAAAATCTACTATAAACTCAGAAACAGAGTGATTGATTATGGCTAGGTTAGAATACGTACCTTCTGCAACCTCTTGATCTAATTCAATATTTAATTGCCCGTCTTTATTTTGATTTTCATCCATTTTTTTTTATTTTTTAACTGTTAAAAAGTTGAATTGTGTAAGGGTCTTTACGCTATCAATTCCTGACTTAGCAGGAAGTACAAAAAAAAGTTGAATTGAATTCTGTAAAAATTACAGTAAACAATTCAACTTTTAAATACTTAAACGTTTACACGTTATTTATTTAGAAACTTTGTTCTATCTCGTCTTTTGGTCCAACAATAATCTTATCGTAAGCTCTCATTCCTGTTCCTGCTGGTATTTTCTTACCTACAATTACATTCTCTTTTAAGCCTTCTAAAGTATCTATTTTACCATTTACAGCTGCCTCATTTAATACTTTTGTGGTTTCTTGGAAAGAAGCCGCAGAAATAAACGATTTAGTTTGTAATGACGCTCTTGTTATACCTTGTAATACTTGTTCTGCTGTTGCAGGTCTTGCATCTCTTGCCTCCACTAAGTTCTGATCGTTTCTTTTTAATAAAGAATTCTCATCTCTTAATTGACGTGCAGTAACAATTTGACCCTCTTTTAAGTTTTCAGAATCTCCAGCATTTTCAACAACTTTCATTCCGTAAATAGCATCATTGTCTTTGATAAAGTCAGTTTTATGAATTAATTGATTCTCTAAGAATAGCGTATCTCCAGAATCTATAATTTTAACTTTACGCATCATTTGACGCACAACTACTTCAAAATGTTTATCATTAATCTTTACACCTTGTAAACGATATACCTCTTGTATTTCATTTACTAAGTATTCCTGCACTGCAGATGGCCCTTTAATTCTTAAGATATCAGAAGGAGTAGTTGCTCCATCAGATAATGGCATCCCTGCTTTAATAAAGTCATTTTCTTGAACTAAAATCTGATTAGAAAGTTTTACTAAATACTTGCTAACATCTCCTGTTTTAGATTCAACGATAATTTCTCTATTACCTCTCTTAATTTTCCCGAAAGAAACTACACCATCAATCTCAGAAACTACAGACGGGTTAGAAGGATTACGTGCTTCAAATAATTCTGTTACACGTGGTAAACCTCCTGTAATATCTCCTGCTTTACCAGATTTTCTTGGTATTTTAACTAAGGTTTTTCCGCTTTCTACAGCCTCACCATCATCTACCATTAAGTGTGCACCTACTGGTAAACTGTAAGAACGTAATGCGTTTCCATCAGCATCTTCTATAATTAAAGAAGCAATAATCTTCTTATTTTTAGAATCTGTAATTACTTTTTCTTGGAAACCAGTTTGTTCATCAATCTCTACAGCATAGTTCATACCTTGCTCTAAATTGTCAAACTTAACTTTACCTCCAAATTCAGAAACAATTACACCGTTAAATGGATCCCATTGTACAATTACATCTCCTTTCTTAATAGTCTTTCTTTCTTTATCAAAAATAATAGAACCATAAGGAATAATGTTTGTACTCTGTGTAATACCTGTTTTCTTATCTGTAATTTTAATCTCTGCAGTTCTGGAAATTACGATGTCAACATCATTTCCATCGTTATCTTTTCCTACTACAGTTCTTAAATCTTCAATATTTACATTACCATCAAACTTAGCTATTAACTTGTTGTCTTCTGATATGTTACCTGCAACCCCACCAACGTGGAATGTACGTAATGTTAATTGTGTGCCTGGCTCTCCAATAGATTGTGCTGCAATTACACCAACTGCTTCACCAATTTGTACTTTGTTAAGGGTAGATAAACTCTGGCCGTAACATTTTGCACAAATACCTTTTGTAGACTCACATGTTAATGGAGATCTTACTTCTATGCTGTCTAAACCAGATTGATCAACTGCTGTTGCCAATTGGAAAGTAATACGCTCGTTTGCTTTTAAAATTACTTCACCAGTTACTGGGTGATAAACATTGTTTAAAGAAACTCTACCTTCAATTCTGTCTGCTAAAGATTCTACAATCTCATCGTTTTTCTTTAATGGAGCAACTTCTAAACCTCTTAAAGTTCCACAATCTTCTTCGTTAATAATAACATCTTGAGAAACATCTACCAATCTACGTGTTAAGTAACCTGCATCTGCCGTTTTTAAGGCGGTATCTGCCAATCCTTTACGCGCACCGTGTGTAGAAATAAAGTATTCTAAAATTGATAAACCTTCCTTAAAGTTAGATAAAATTGGGTTTTCAATAATTTCTCCACCACCTGCAGTAGATTTTTTAGGTTTTGCCATTAATCCACGCATACCTGTTAACTGACGAATCTGTTCTTTAGAACCCCTTGCACCAGAATCAAGCATCATGTATACTGAGTTAAAACCTTGTTGGTCTTCACGCAAACGCTTCATAGATAATTCTGTTAATTGATTGTTGGTTCTTCCCCAAATATCAATTACCTGATTGTAACGCTCTTTTTGCGTTAACATACCCATGTTATAATTTCCTACAATTACATCCACCTCTTTGTTGGCTTCATTAATCATAGTTTGCTTTTCTTTAGGAATAATAATATCTCCTAATGAGAATGATAAACCACCTTGAAAAGCGAATTTATACCCCATATTTTTAATTTCATCTAAGAAAGCACCTGTTGTAGGAATATCTGTAGCTTTTAAAATACCACCAATAATTCCTCTTAAGTTTTTCTTAGTTAAAACTTCGTTGATATAACCAGCAGCAGCAGGAACTTTTTCGTTAAATAAAACTCTACCCACAGTAGTTTTTATAATTTTAGTTACTTGCTCTCCATTCTCGTCTATATCTTGTGTTCTTACTTTAATACCCGCATTTAAGTCTACCATTTCTTCGTTAAAAGCAATAGTTACTTCTTCTGGTGAATAAAAAGTTAATCCTTCTCCTTTAATTTTAACTTCTGGAGTAGAAATTCTTTCCTTAGTCATGTAGTATAAACCAAGTACCATATCCTGAGAAGGAACTGTTACTGGTGCACCATTTGCAGGGTTTAAGATATTATGAGAAGCTAACATTAATAATTGCGCTTCTAAAATAGCCTCTGGTCCTAATGGTAAGTGAACCGCCATTTGATCTCCATCAAAATCGGCATTAAATGCAGAACACGCTAATGGGTGTAACTGTATTGCTTTACCTTCAATTAATTTTGGTTGAAATGCTTGTATACCAAGTCTGTGTAAAGTAGGTGCTCTGTTTAATAAAACAGGATGTCCTTTAATTACGTTTTCTAAAATATCCCAAACAACTGGTTCTTTTCTATCTATTATTTTCTTTGCAGATTTTACAGTTTTTACAATACCTCTTTCAATTAGTTTTCTAATTACAAATGGCTTGTACAACTCTGCTGCCATATCTTTTGGCAATCCACATTCAGACAATTTCATTTCTGGTCCAACAACAATTACAGAACGTGCAGAATAATCAACACGTTTCCCTAATAAGTTCTGACGGAAACGACCTTGTTTACCTTTTAATGAATCTGATAAAGATTTTAAAGGTCTGTTAGATTCTGTTTTTACTGCAGACGATTTACGTGTGTTGTCAAATAAAGAATCTACAGATTCTTGTAACATACGCTTTTCGTTACGCAAAATAACTTCTGGAGCCTTGATTTCAACTAACCTTTTTAAACGGTTGTTTCTAATAATAACCCTTCTATATAAATCATTTAAATCTGAAGTTGCAAAACGACCACCATCTAATGGAACTAACGGACGTAATTCTGGTGGAATTACTGGTACCGCCTTCATAATCATCCATTCTGGATTATTTTCTCTATTTTTCTGAGAATCTCTAAATGCTTCAACAACATTTAAACGCTTTAATGCTTCAGTTTTACGTTGTTTAGACGTTTCTGTATTTGCTTTGTGTCTTAATTCAAAAGATAACGACTCTAAATCGATGCGAGCTAATAAATCTATCAGGCACTCTGCACCCATTTTAGCGATAAACTTGTTTGGGTCAGAATCTTCTAAATATTGATTTTCCTGTGGAATTTCATCAACAATGTCTAAATATTCTTCTTCCGTTAAGAAATCCATTTTCTGTAATGGTTCTCCTTCAGGATTTTTTGCAACACCGGGTTGAATTACTACGTAACGCTCGTAGTAAATAATCATATCTAACTTTTTAGATGGTAAACCTAAAAGGTATCCCATTTTGTTAGGTAATGATCTAAAGTACCAAATATGAGCAACAGGCACCACTAAATTAATGTGTCCTACTCTATCTCTACGTACTTTCTTTTCTGTAACTTCTACACCACATCTGTCACAAACAATACCTTTGTAACGTATTCTTTTATACTTACCACAAGCACATTCATAATCCTTTACAGGACCAAAAATACGCTCACAAAATAAACCATCACGCTCTGGCTTGTGCGTACGATAGTTTATCGTTTCTGGTTTTAAAACTTCACCTTTAGAGATTTCTAAAATCGCTTCTGGAGATGATAAACCAATAGATATTTTGTTAAACTTTTTTACAGTGTACTTCTCTTGTTTTCTTGCCATGTCTTTTATATAGTCTTCAGTCTTCAGTTGGCAGCCTTCAGTATGCAAAACTCTATAGAGTTAATGCTTACTGCAGACTGCTTTACTGCCCACTATTAAAATTTTATTCTTCTAATCTAACGTCTAAACCTAAACCTTTCAGTTCATGCATTAATACGTTAAATGATTCTGGTAAACCTGGTTCTGGCATAGACTCACCTTTAACAATACTTTCGTATGTTTTAGCTCTACCCATTACATCATCAGATTTTACAGTTAAGATTTCTCTTAAGATACTAGATGCTCCATATGCCTCTAGTGCCCAAACTTCCATCTCTCCAAAACGCTGACCACCAAACTGTGCTTTACCACCTAATGGTTGTTGTGTAATTAATGAGTATGGTCCAATAGAACGCGCGTGCATTTTATCTTCAATCATGTGCCCTAACTTAATCATATAAATGATACCAACTGTTGCTGGTTGATCGAAACGTTTTCCTGTTCCACCATCATATAAATAAGTATGTCCAAATCTTGGTACACCAGCTTCATCTGTTATCCCATTAATCTGGTCTAAAGATGCTCCATCAAAAATTGGTGTAGCATATTTAGTGTTTAATTTTTGACCTGCCCAACCAAGAACAGTTTCATAAATTTGACCAATGTTCATACGAGATGGTACACCTAATGGATTCAATACAATATCTACTGGAGTTCCGTCTTCTAAGAAAGGCATATCTTCTGCTCTTACAATACGTGCAACAATACCTTTGTTACCATGACGTCCTGCCATTTTATCACCTACTTTTAACTTACGTTTTTTAGCGATGTAAATTTTAGCTAATTTTAAAATTCCTGCTGGCAATTCATCTCCAACTGAAATTGTAAATTTCTGACGTCTTAAAGAACCTTGTAAATCATTTACCTTAATCTTATAGTTATGTACTAATTCTCCAACTAACGAATTTAATTCGCTATCTGTAGTCCAAGAACCTGTTAAGTGCACATAGTCGTCTACAGAGTTTAACATCTTAAGCGTGTACTTTTTACCTTTTGGTAAAACTTCTTCTCCTAAATCATTAAATACTCCTTGTGATGTTTTTCCACTGATTAAGTTGAATAATTTTTCAATTAATTCATCTTTTAAGCCTTCAAACTTAGAAATAAAAGAGTGTTCTAATTTAGCTACTGCTTCCTTATCTCTAATTCTCTTATTTTTATCTTTAACGGCTCTTCTAAATAATTTCTTATCAATTACTACACCTCTTAATGATGGCGAAGCTTTTAAAGATGCATCTTTTACATCACCAGCTTTATCACCAAAAATGGCACGTAATAATTTTTCTTCTGGAGTTGGATCAGACTCTCCTTTTGGTGTAATTTTACCAATTAAGATATCACCAGGATTTACTTCTGCTCCAATTCTAATCATTCCATTTTCATCTAAATCTTTTGTAGCTTCTTCAGAAACGTTAGGTATATCGTTAGTTAACTCTTCAGTTCCTAATTTTGTATCTCTAACATCTAAAGAATACTCATCAATATGAATAGATGTAAATATATCTTCACGAACAACTTTTTCAGAAATTACAATCGCATCCTCAAAGTTATACCCTTTCCAAGGCATAAAGGCTACTTTCATATTTCTACCTAAAGCTAATTCTCCTTTTTGTGTTGCATAACCTTCACAAAGTACTTGTCCTTCTGCAACTCTATCACCTTTTTCTACAATAGGTTTTAAGTTGATAGATGTACCTTGGTTGGTTTTTCTAAATTTAATTAAGTTGTAAGACACTTCATCAGAATCAAAACTTACTAGTTTTTCTTCTTCTGTTCTATCGTACTTAATTGTAATTTTATTGGCATCAACATAAGTTACTTCACCATTTCCTTCTGCATTAATTAAAATACGAGAATCTTTGGCTACCCTTCTTTCTAAACCAGTTCCTACAATAGGAGATTCTGGTCTTAATAAAGGTACTGCTTGACGCATCATGTTAGATCCCATCAATGCACGGTTTGCATCATCATGCTCCAAGAAAGGAATTAAAGATGCCGAAATTGAAGCAATCTGGTTAGGCGCAACATCCATATATTGAATATCTTGTGGCGTAACTACAGGGAAATCTCCTTCTTCACGCGCAATAACTCTATCCAATACAATAGCTCCATCTCCTTTAAGTTCTAGGTTAGATTGGGCAATTTTCATACCTTCTTCTTCTTCTGCACTTAAATAAATTGGCTCTTCTGATGCCACAACACCGTCATTAACTTTTCTATAAGGTGTCTCAATGAACCCTAAATTATTCACTTTCGCAAATACAGAAAGTGAAGAAATTAAACCAATGTTTGGTCCTTCAGGAGTTTCAATAGGACAAAGACGACCATAATGTGTATAATGCACATCACGAACCTCAAAACCTGCTCTCTCTCTAGATAAACCTCCAGGTCCTAATGCAGACAATCTACGTTTGTGCGTAATTTCTGCTAAAGGATTGGTTTGATCCATGAACTGAGATAATTGATTCGTTCCGAAGAAAGAATTAATTACTGATGATAATGTTTTCGCATTAATCAAGTCAATTGGTGTAAATACTTCGTTATCACGAACATTCATACGCTCACGAATTGTTCTAGCCATACGTGCTAAACCGACTCCAAATTGTCCTGCCAATTGCTCACCCACTGTTCTAACTCTACGATTAGATAAGTGATCAATATCATCTACTTCTGCCTTAGAATTAATTAACTCAATTAAATATTTAATAATCGTTATAATATCTAATTTGGTTAATACTTTTTGATCTATAGGCTCATTTAATTGAAGTTTAGTGTTCATTCTAAAACGCCCAACTTCTCCTAAATTATATCTTTGTTCAGAAAAGAATAACTTATCTATAATACCTCTTGCAGTTTCCTCATCTGGCGGTTCTGCATTACGTAGTTGTCTATAAATATGTTCTACTGCCTCTTTTTCTGAATTCGTAGGATCTTTTTGTAATGTGTTATGAATAATTGCATAATCAGCTAGGTGATTATCTTCTTTATGAAGCAAAACAGTTTTTGCCCCTGCATCAATTATTTCATCTATATGTTCTTTTTCTAAAATTGTATCTCTATCAAAAACAATTTCGTTTCTTTCTATAGAAACTACTTCTCCAGTATCTTCATCTACAAAATCTTCATACCAAGTTTTTAAAACTCTAGCAGCTAATTTTCTTCCTAATACTTTCTTTAATCCAGCTTTAGAAACTTTTACTTCTTCTGCAAGATCAAAAATTTCTAAAATATCTTTATCTCTTTCAAAGCCAATAGCTCTAAATAAAGTAGTAACAGGTAATTTTTTCTTTCTATCAATATAAGCATACATTACTTGATTGATATCGGTAGCAAATTCAATCCAAGAACCTTTAAAAGGAATTACTCTTGCTGAATATAATTTTGTACCGTTTGCGTGGAAAGATTGTCCAAAAAATACACCAGGAGACCTGTGTAATTGAGAAACTACCACACGCTCTGCACCATTTATTACAAAGGTACCCGAGTTAGTCATATATGGAATTGTACCTAAATAAACATCTTGTACAATTGTTTCGAAATCTTCATGCTCTGGATCTGTACAGTACAGTTTTAAACGTGCTTTTAAGGGCACACTGTGTGTAAGACCTCTTTCTATACATTCTTGGATAGAATACCTTGGTGGATCTACAAAGTAGTCTAAGAATTCTAAAACGAATTGATTTCTTGTATCTGTAATTGGAAAGTTATCCATAAAGGTTTTATACAAACCTTCTTCGCCTCTTTCTTCTGCCTTAGTTTGAAGTTGGAAAAAATCTTGAAAAGACTTAACCTGAATATCCAAAAAGTCTGGATATTCTTTTATCATTTGAGAAGTTGCGAAATTGATTCTTTCAGTAGTGTTTTTCGTTGCCAAAAGAGAATATTTTTTTGATTAAAATCTAAATTAAAATAAAGAACGAATATATACACAAAATGGTTTAGGACTAAAAACTTACGTTCCTAGATCCTAAACCTATATTTGTTTCCCCGAATTTCGAATAAAATCGAAAGCGGGAGTAAAAGCTTACTTAAGCTCTACCTCAGCTCCAGCTTCCTCTAAAGATGCTTTAAGACCTTCAGCCTCATCTTTAGTTACACCTTCTTTAACTGCTGCAGGAGCGCTATCTACGATACCTTTAGCTTCTTTTAATCCTAAACCAGTTAATTCTTTAACTAATTTTACAACCGCTAGTTTAGAACCACCTGCTGCTTTTAAGATTACATCAAATTCAGTTTGCTCATCAGCTCCACCTGCATCACCACCACCTGCTGGTCCTGCTACTGCTACTGCTGCTGCTGCTGGCTCAATACCATACTCATCTTTTAAAATAGTAGCTAATTCATTAACTTCTTTTACTGTTAAGTTAACTAATTGCTCTGCGAAATCTTTTAATTCTGCCATTTTAATTGTTTTTAATAATTTGTTTATTATAGTTTATTTGTGCGCGTAATTATTTTTCAGATAATGTCTTAATAATACCTGAAAGTGTTTGTCCACCTGATTGTAATGCTGAAACAACATTCTTGGCAGGAGATTGAAGTAATCCAATGATTTCTCCAATTAACTCTTCTCTAGACTTAATGCTAACAAGAGCATCTAATTGGTCATCACCAATATAAACAGACTCTTCTGCAAAAGCCCCTTTTAATAATGGTCTGTCCTTAGATTTTTTTCTAAATTCTTTGATTAATTTCGCTGGAGCATTTGCAGCTTCCGAAATCATCATAGAAGTATTTCCTTTTAAAACCGTTGGTAATTCTTCAAAATCTTTATCTGAAGCTTCCATTGCTTTCGCAAGTAACGTATTTTTTACAACTGATAACTGAACTCCTGCTTTAAAACAAGCTCTACGTAAATTAGAGGTAGTTTCTGCATTCAAGCCAGATATGTCTGCAAGATAAATAGTATTAGTATTTGCTAATGTTGCCGTTAAATCTTCTATTACTTGTGATTTTTCTTCTCTAGTCATGATTCTAAGTTTTAACGTATTAATTAGCTTTCACCTCAACCTCTATACTAGGACTCATTGTACTAGACATAAAAACACTCTTTACATAAGTACCCTTTGCAGTTGTTGGTTTCAATTTAATAATTGTTTGTATTAATTCATTTGCATTTTCTTCAATTTTCTGAGCATCAAAAGATACTTTTCCAATTGCTGCATGTACAATACCAGTTTTATCAACTTTAAAGTCAATTTTCCCAGCCTTTACATCTTGTACCGCTTTAGAAACATCCATAGTTACTGTACCTGTCTTTGGGTTTGGCATTAAACCTCTAGGACCTAAAATTCTACCTAAAGGACCTAATTTACCCATAACACTAGGCATTGTAATAATTACATCAACATCTGTCCAACCACTTTTGATTTTCTGAAGATATTCATCTAATCCAACATAATCTGCACCTGCTGCTGTAGCTTCTGCTTCTTTATCTGGAGTTACTAATGCTAAAACTTTTACGTCTTTACCTGTACCATGAGGTAATGTAACTACACCTCTAACCATCTGATTCGCTTTTCTTGGATCTACTCCTAAACGAATTGCTAAATCTACTGACGCATCAAACTTTACATTAGTAATGTCTTTGACTAGCGCAGAAGCCGCTGCTAAATCATACGATTGAGAACGATCTACCTTTGCGTAAGCTTCTTTTTGCTTTTTTGTTAATTTTGCCATTTTACTACTTTTTATAAAGCTTATGCTGGTGCATTACCTTTTACTGTTAATCCCATAGAACGTGCTGTACCTGCAATCATACGCATTGCCGAAGCAACTTCAAAGGCATTTAAATCTACCATTTTGTCTTCTGCAATAACTTTAATCTGATCCCAAGTAACTGATGCTACTTTCTTTCTGTTTGGTTCTCCTGAACCCTTTTTAATTTTGGCCGCTTCTAGTAACTGAACTGCTGCAGGAGGAGTTTTTACAACAAAATCAAACGATTTGTCTTTGAAAACAGTAATAACAACAGGTAAAACCTTACCTTGTTTGTCTTGCGTTCTTGCATTAAACTGTTTACAGAACTCCATAATGTTAACACCAGCAGCACCTAAAGCGGGTCCAACCGGCGGCGATGGATTCGCTGCGCCTCCCCTTACTTGTAACTTAACTACTTTACTAACTTCTTTTGCCATTTTAAAAATGTTTAATGATTTATTTTAAGTTGGAAGCCCCAAAACAAATCGATATATATTTGTGTAACAATTATATCTTTTCTACTTGCATATAACTTAATTCTAATGGTGTTTTTCTTCCGAATATTTTCACCATTACCTCAAGCTTACGCTTTTCTTCATTTACTTTTTCTATTGTGCCGTCAAATCCATTAAAAGGACCATCCACAACTTTTACAGTTTCACCTGTATTAAAAGGTATTGCAATATTTTCATCTTGGACAGATAACTCATCTACCTTACCTAACATTCTATTTACCTCTGATTTTCGCATAGGCACAGGTTCACCGCCTTTAGTTTCTCCTAAAAAACCAATAACACCTGTAATAGATTTAATAACGTGCGGAACTTCACCTGAAAGGTTAGCTTCTACCATTATATAACCAGGAAAATAAACTCTTTCTCTGTTTACTTTTTTACCATTTCTAATTTGAACAACCTTTTCTGTAGGCACAATAACCTGACTAACATAATCTGACAAACCAACTCTAGATATTTCTGTCTCGATATACGCCTTCACCTTATTTTCTTGTCCACCAATGGCCCTAACCACATACCATTTCATTACTGACTCAGCCATAATATAATTTTAAAATAATTTAAAAAAGTTATCTAACCCAGTTTGAAAAACATAATCTATACCTGCCACCGCTAATGCAAACAAAATTGTAAAAACTGCAACAGTTACAGTTGTCTTTTGAGCATCTTCTTTAGAAATCCAAGTCATATTAGTGCCTAGCTCTTCAAAAGAATCTTTGATATATTGTATAAACTTCATTTTACTTGTATGTTTTATTTGCACGGACGGAGAGATTCGAACTCCCGACACCTGGTTTTGGAGACCAGTGCTCTACCGCTGAACTACGTCCGTTTCTTTAATTCATTATTAAAGGCGTCACGTTAAAAAACGTGACACCCTTATAATATTATTAATAAACTAATTTAAATTAGTCTAATAATTCTGTTACCTGACCAGCTCCAACTGTTCTACCACCCTCACGGATTGCAAAACGTAAACCAACATTTAATGCGATTGGCTGGATTAAGTCTACAGTAATTGTTAAGTTATCTCCTGGCATTACCATTTCAACTCCATCAGGCAAGTTAATTGTACCTGTAACGTCTGTAGTTCTTACATAGAACTGAGGACGATAGTTATTATGGAATGGAGTATGACGCCCACCTTCTTCTTTTTTAAGAACATAAACCTCTGCTTTAAACTTCGCATGAGGAGTTACAGAACCTGGCTTACAGATTACCATACCTCTTTTAATATCTTCTTTTGCAATACCTCTTAATAAGATACCCGCGTTATCTCCCGCTTCACCTCTATCTAAGATTTGACGAAACATTTCAATACCAGTAATAGTAGAAGACATTTTCTCAGCCCCCATACCAATAATATCAACAACATCTCCTGTATTTGCAATACCAGTTTCGATACGACCTGTAGCTACAGTTCCACGACCAGTAATAGAAAACACATCTTCAACAGGCATTAAGAAATCTTTATCAACTTCTCTTAAAGGCTCTTGAATCCAAGCATCCACCTGTGCCATTAATTCTAACACAGTATCAACCCATTTTTGCTCACCGTTTAAAGCTCCTAAAGCAGAACCAGAAACAACAGGACCATTATCTCCATCATATTCATAGAAAGATAATAATTCTCTTACTTCCATGTCAACTAATTCTAAAAGCTCCTCATCATCTACCATATCAACTTTGTTTAAGAAAACAACGATACGAGGAATACCTACCTGACGACCTAATAAGATGTGCTCTCTAGTTTGTGGCATAGGACCATCTGTAGCAGCAACAACTAAAATAGCACCGTCCATTTGGGCAGCACCCGTTACCATGTTCTTCACATAATCCGCGTGACCCGGACAATCAACGTGTGCATAGTGACGGTTTTCTGTTTGATATTCTACGTGAGAAGTGTTAATTGTAATACCTCTTTCTTTTTCTTCTGGAGCATTATCAATCTGATCAAAAGATCTAGCTTCAGAGAATCCTGCATCAGCTAATACTTTAGTAATAGCCGCAGTTAAAGTTGTTTTACCGTGATCTACGTGTCCGATAGTACCAATGTTTAAGTGTGGTTTCGAACGGTCAAAAGTTCCTTTTGCCATAATTATTGATTTTAATTCTTAGTTTAAATATATTTAGTGTCTAATAATACTTTTTAACTTGAGCCAATGACGGGATTTGAACCCGTGACCTCATCCCTACCAAGGATGCGCTCTACCAACTGAGCTACACCGGCTTTGTTGATTCTATTTGAGCGAAAGACCGGGTTCGAACCGGCGACATTCAGCTTGGAAGGCTGACGCTCTACCAACTGAGCTACTTTCGCGTAATGTAAATTGTGGGGAGAGCAGGATTCGAACCTGCGAAGACATAGTCAACGGAGTTACAGTCCGTCCTCGTTGGCCGCTTGAGTATCTCCCCTTTAATTTACTATTTTAATGAACTTTAAATCGATTAACGATTCTTGTTTTTGTGAGCCGATGAAGGGACTCGAACCCCCGACCTGCTGATTACAAATCAGCTGCTCTAGCCAGCTGAGCTACATCGGCTTTTGTTATAAAAAACAAACCGCTATTTCTAACGGACTGCAAATGTATAAAGTTTTTTGATATTCTAAAACTTTTTGTAATTATTTTTTTATTTTTTTTTTAATTTTTAAGAAATTAAAGAGTCTCTATGCTTTTCTTTAGATCTTTTTAACTGCCTCTTTAAATTATCTACAGCGGCATTAACGCCTTCTTCAAAAGTTTTTGTTTCTCTCTTTACAATTAATTCGCTACCAGGTATATTAATTTTAACCTCTGTAATTTTATTTTCTTTATCACTTGTATTCTGAACTTTTAAAAAAACCTCTGCATCTACAATTTTGTCGTGGAACTTAGCAAGCCCTGTTACTTTTTTTTCTACGAACTCTATTAACGTAGCATCTGCATTAAAATTTACTGATTGTGTAAATACCTTCATAAATCACTTTTTTTTAGTGCTCCTAGGGTGAGCGTTATTATATACTTTCTTTATAGCATCAAGACTATTATGTGTATAGACTTGAGTTGAGGCTAAAGAGGAATGCCCTAGCAATTCTTTAACCGAATTTAAATTTGCACCTTCATTTAAAAGATGTGTCGCAAAGGAATGCCTTAAAATATGTGGGCTTTTTTTAACCTTTAACGAAACCTTACTAAAGTATGAATTTATAACTCTATAAACAAGCGTTTCGTATAATTTATTTCCTTTTTCTGTAAGCAATAAAAAATCCTCTTCTTTTTGATATTTTTGTCTTGCCTCTATATAATTTTGTATTGTATTTACAACCAGTTCTATTAGCGGTACAAGTCTTTCTTTATTTCTTTTACCAAGTATTTTAATTGTTTTCTGAGACAAATCTACATCTGATTGTTTGATATTAATTAATTCCGCTCTTCTTATTCCTGTTGAATAAAAAAGTTCTACAATTAACTTATTTCTTAAAGAAACAAAATTTTGTTCCTCTCCAATATTTTGAAGTACACCATTTATTTCTGAAGATGTAAAAGGAACTTGCATTTTTTTTTGAACTTTTAAAGCTTTGTGCCTTGCAAGTGGATTTATAGTTATCTGTGCTGTTTTTTGTAAAAACTTATAATAAGACTTTAATGCACTTACTTTTCTATTAATACTATTGTTAGCGATGTTTTGATTTACCAAACTAACAATCCAACTTCTTATTTGTGCGTAGTTTATTTCGTTCAGGTCTTCTTGATCGAATTCTGTAGTACAAAAATCTTTAAAATCTAATAAATCGTTTTTATACGCAGTAACCGTGTGCTCTGAGTACTGTTTTTCTAATTGTATGTATTCTAGAAAAGATGTTATCAATTTTGGATAATTTTAATACTTGTAAATCTACGAAATATAATAATTGAGAAGATAGTTAAATTTACCGAAGTTTTGGGAATGGACTTCGACAGGCTCAGTCTGACTTTTTGATTTTTATTCAATTATAGGTAAAAATCTTTACTTAGTCTATTCATTCATTCTTTTTAGCTTACAATTTTTAAAGCGTTGCTATACAACTTCTAAAAATTGAGCATAAAAAAAACTCGTAAAATTTAATTTACGAGTTTTAAAGTTTTCGCTTTTGAATGAGCAGATCCCGATATGAAATCGGGATTAGTTCAACTTGCAATTTTTAAGGCGTTGCTATGCAACTTTTAAAAATTGAGTTTTACTAGCCTACTTCTTCTTGCGTTCTTAGTCGTTGTACGTAAGAGGCTTTAATTCTTTGAGCTCTCTTTGCTACAGATGGCTTTGTAAAGTTTTTTCTGTTACGTAAGTTCTTCATCGTTTTTGTACGATCGAATTTTCTTTTATAACGCTTTAACGCTCTATCTATATTTTCTCCTTCTTTAATAGGTATAATTAACATAAGTTGGCACCTCCCTTCATAGTATCTTTATATTTTTATCTGCTTAACGCTAGATGTTTTTATTTTTTGGACTGCAAATGTACTTACAAATAATGAATTAGCAATTTTTATTCGAATTATTTTTTAGATTCTCGATTTTGCGTTAGGGATTGAAGTGGCATCCTTTTTTCTTTTTCTGAAAAAAGATATAACGTAAAGCCCAACCTTTTTAGGGAACGCCCAGGAAATGGTTTTTAGTTTTTAAAGCAATAAAAAAGTTGATAAGCCAACTAAACATATAGCTTTAACTTATCAACTTTATCTTGTCTCTTGTTTCTTGTCTCTTGTTTCCTGTTTCCTGTTTCCTGTTTCCTGTTTCTAAAAGCAAATTTACGTTGCTGGCTTATATTCCTTGTTATCGATTACCATTTTTGCGATAATTGAAAATAATTTTCGCAAAAAAACTAATCGGGCAAATTTACGTTGCTGGTTTATATTCCTTATTATCAATTACCATTTTTGCGATAATTGAAAATAATTTTCGCAAAAAAACTAATCAGGCAAATTTACGTTGCTGGTTTATATTCCTTATTATCAATTACCATTTTTGCGATAATCTCTTTTAAGATTTCAGAGGTTCCACCGCCAATTGGACCTAATCTACTATCTCTTAGTAAACGTGCCATTGGGTATTCTTCCATATAACCATAACCTCCTAACAACTGTAATGCATCATAAATTACCTCATCTGCCATTTTTGTAGATAGCAATTTAGACATGCTTGCTTCTTTAACAACATAGGTACCTAAATCTAGTCTTTTTGCAATAGAATAGTTATATTCTCTGCACATGTCTACTCTACTTGCCATTTCTGCAATTTTGTGTCTTAAGGCTTGAAATCTATCTAAAGATTTGCCAAAAGCCACTCTTTCTTGCATGTATTTTATAGCGTAATCTACAGCATACTCTGCTCTTGCATGTGCATTTACACCCATTAATAAGCGTTCTAATGCAAAGTGTTGCATAATATAAGGGAATCCTTTTCCTTCTTCTCCTAAAAGATTCTCTGCAGGAATTTCTACATTATCAAAAGCCAACTCACCTGTATCTGAAGCCTTCCACCCTAACTTATCTAGTTTGGTTGCAGAAATACCCTGAGTTTCTCTATCGACTACAAAAATGCTAATTCCTTTATACTTGTCTGATGGATCTGTTTTTGCTGCTACAATTAAATAATCTGAGTAAACACCATTTGTAATAAAGGTTTTAGAACCGTTTAAAATGTATTTATCACCTTGTTTTATTGCTGTAGATCGCATGCCTGCAACATCACTTCCGCCAAATGGTTCTGTGATACACAAACAACCTATCTTATCTCCTGTAACACTTGGTATCAAATATTTTTGTTTGGTTTCTTCTGACGCTTCTTTATTTAAATGCGTCATTGCCAAATATTCATGTGCCCACATTGCTGCTGCGAAACCACATGAATTGATTTTTTGCATTTCTTCTAAGAAAATTATGGTGTAAAAAAGATCTAAATCTAAACCACCATATGCTTCTGGAGTGGAGAGACCAAAATAGCCCATATCTCCAAATTTTTTCCATATAAAGCGCTCTATTGTGCCTGTTTTTTCCCACTTTTCTATGTGTGGTACTACTTCTTTATGTAAAAATTCTTTAAAACTTGCACGAAAAGCTTCGTGCTCTTCCGTAAAGTAAATACTGCTCATATAGTGGTAATGAATTTGTTTGTTATTCAGCCACCAAATATAACACTATTCTATCATACAAATCTTTTGGAAAGTCTTGTATATTTGTTAATTCTTTTATGTTTTGAAGCTCTGCAACCTCATCTCTGTAATCGAAAATCTTTTTGCAAAGCTCGTAATCTATATACGGATTTTTAAGTAATTCTTTGAATGTTACTGTGTTTACATTAACTTTTTTAATAGTTGGCTTTTCTACTATTTGAAACTTTTGCAGTACTTTATCTGCAACCTCTCTATCCAATCCCCATACCTCATACAACTGTTTTCTGTATGAAAAACCTTGTAATTTAGAACGATACTTAATAATTCTTTTGGAGAATGCCTCTCCTATTCCTTTTATAGTTTGTAGGTCTTTTGCAGTTGCCTTATTTAAATCTACAGTAGAAACCGCTGTTTCCTTTTTCTTATAATTCGTTTTGTTACCAATTTTTATTGAATTAACTGCTTTTTTCTGGATGCGATTGACAACCCATTCTGGAAATTTAAAAAAAGGAGAAATTTTATTTAAAAGCGAATCTGATACCTTAGTTACTTGTTGAAATTCTTCTTTTGAATTGACAAACTTATTCGTTTTTCTAAAGGAAAGCAATCTATCTATTTCTTTTAAAGACATGCCTAATTGTTCTCCTTTGTAATCTGTAATATAATTAGGGTTGAAAGGATACGTTTTTGGCTTTCTATTTTCTTTTTCAATCTTTTTTAAGCTATCAATTTGCTTTTGGAATGCTAAAACCTCTGCATTATTAACATCTATAATTTCTTTAGTTGAAAAAACATCAAAAGCAATAATTATTTGAAAAAGTAGAATGAGTACTATTAAAACAAAAATCCCATTTCTTTGGCTTTTATTATACCAGAAATGGGATTTAAATAGATTCATATTTGTTTTTATGCGTTTGAAGTTTCTTCTGCGCCTGTTTTTATAGCATTCATATACCTCTTTAATTCTTGTTTTACTTTTGGCGCTAACAAGATTAAACCAATCATGTTAGGAACCATCATTGCAAAAACCATTGCATCTGAAAAACCAATTACAGAGCCTAAACTAGCTGCTGCACCAATTACAACAAATACACAAAAGATTACTTTATAAGCATATTCCATCTTTTTAGATCTACCAAATAAATAAGACCAACCTTGAAAACCATAATAAGACCAAGAAATCATAGAACTAAATGCAAATAAAACTACTGCTATTGTTAACACATAAGGAAACCAAGAAATTGCAGATTCAAAAGCACCTGAAGTTAATAAAATTGCTTGAGCATCGTTTAAAGAAGCATTTTCTGCGGTTACATTTCCTGTAATAATTAAAACTAAAGCTGTCATAGTACAAACTACAACTGTATCTATAAAAGGTTCCAATAAAGCAACCATACCTTCACTTGCTGCATATTTAGTTTTTACTGCAGAATGTGCAATAGACGCAGAACCAATACCTGCTTCATTTGAGAAAGCTGCTCTTCTAAAACCTTGTATCATTACTCCAATAGCACCACCTGCAATTCCTTCTGGACTAAATGCTCCATTAAAAATCTGCACAAATGCATCACCAATCATATTATAATTAAAGAAAATTACATATAAAGAAGCTGCCACATAAATAGCTACCATAAAAGGCACAATTTTATCTGTTACTTTGGCAATTTTCTTGATTCCTCCAATAATTACAATTCCTACTAAAAAGGCCATTACTAAACCAAATAACCAACCTTTACCAGCTAAAAAAGATGCTGAACCTCCTGTAATATTTTGAACCAATTGAAAAGCTTGGTTTACCTGAAACATGTTTCCACCTCCAAAAGAACCACCAACAACAAAAATTGCGAATAATACAGCTAAAACTTTACCTAAGGTTTTATTTTTAAGACCTTTTGTTAAGTAGTACATTGGTCCACCATAAACAGTTCCGTCTGCTTCTATATCTCTATATTTTACACCTAAAGTACATTCTACAAATTTTGATGCCATTCCTAAAAAACCAGCAACAATCATCCAAAAAGTAGCTCCTGCACCACCAACTGAAACTGCAATTGCAACTCCTGCAATATTACCCAAACCAACAGTTGCAGATAAAGCTGCAGTTAATGCCTGAAAGTGAGAAACTTCTCCTTCATGCCCTTCTACCCTTATTGTATCTGGATTATCATCTTCATCTGTAAATTTAGATTTTTGAATTTCTACTTTATGATCTTCCCTCCCTTCTAAATCGTCATACTTACCTCTAACAATATTTATGGATGTAAAAAAACCTTTAAAATTTATAAAATTAAAATAAACGGTAAAATATAGGGCTCCTAATATTAGTGGAAATAAAACCCAATAAATACTAATTGTATCTGTAAAAGGAATTTGATAAAAAATAAAATCTACAAACCATCCTGTTGCGCTTCCAAAAGCTTCATCAATTTTTTGATCTAAGCCTTTTTCTTGGGCAAATGTTAAAAATGGAATTGTTGAAAATAAAAATGCTAAGAGTTTTTTCTTCATAATTGATTCTTGTTCGTTTATAATAATTAACTCGCAATATCATAAAAAAATGCGCTTTTAACAAGTTTTAGTAGTTAAATGTATTTTTATGATAATCTTATTTGAGCCAATAGTTTGTAATTTACTTTTTATTCAATTCAAAATAAAGAAAACCTACTTATCTATTGTACACCTGTATACCATTAACAAACAATATTTGAGCAAAAACAACAAAACTCTTTGTTGTTTAGAAGAAACTAAAACAACTCCCTTAATTTAAAAATTTGTTCAGGCCTACCTAAAACTATTAATTGAGAGCCTTCTATTAATTTTATATCTGCTTCTGGATTAATTACATAATCTTTATCTGGGTTTCTAAATCCAATAACAGTACAACCTGTTTGCCTTCTTAAATCTAAATCTAAAATAGTTTTGTTTATGTATTTTTTGGGCAAATCATTTACAGCAATTTCTTCTAAATTAGCAGTGGTTTCGCCTTCTATGGTTAATCTATCTACAAACTCTATAACATCTGGTGTTGTAACTAAAGATGCCATATGATCGCCACCTAATTTGTCTGGCATAATTACGTTACTTGCTCCTGCAAATTTTAATTTCTTATAGGAAGACTCATTTGCAGCTCTGCTTATAATTGTACAGCTACTGTTTAATTGACTGGCGGTTAACACAACAAATAAATTATCTGCGTCTGATGGTAAAGCTGTAATTAAGTAAGCGGCGTTTGCTATACCTGCTTTTAATAAAGTTTCATCTAAAGTAGCATCACCTTCAATATTTAAAATACTTGAAGCATCTAAATAATCTATAATTTTTTTATTCTTTTCTACCACAACAAAATTTTTATTGTAATTTCCCAATTTTAAAATAGCTTGTTTACCATTTCTACCATAACCGCAAACAATGGTATGCCCCTTTAAATGTCCTATTTGCTTTTCCACTTTTCTGTGTTTAAAATGTTCAAATAACTTACCACTTACCAAATATTCTGAAAATGCAGAAACTGCATAACCAAAAACAGTAATACTTGTTAAAATTAATAGTATTGTAAATATTTTTTCTTCGGGAGAAAAAGGTTCTAGCTCCCCAAAACCTACTGTAGTAACCGTAATAACTGTCATGTACAACGCATCTACAAAGTTGTAGTGAGATAAATACATGTAACCCAAAGTACCAAAAGCAATTATACCAACTACTAAAAAGGTAATTATATTTATTTTAGATTTTAAAAATGCCATAAATTACAAATCGAAAACAGAACTTCTTTTGGTATAAATCATATCTTTTAACTTCATTGCAAAGGCAAAAGTTAAATAAAAACCGAAGGAAAGACCTACTGTAAAAAAGGTTACATAAATAAAGTAAATACGCACATTTTTTGCTCGCATTCCTAAACGATCTGCCAATCTTTGAAAAAAGCCAAAGCCATGCCTTTCAAAAAAATGGCGAATAATATGTATTGTTTTTTTTGTTTTCATTTAATTAGGCAAGATACTATTTTATCATTTGTTTTTAAATGATTTTTTTAAGGAATTCTAAAAACTTCATCCTAAGAAAACCTTAACAATAATCGCTTTTAGATTTGTTCTTTATTTACATTAGTATTGATTAACTTTGCTTTTTTCCTAAAATAAGTACGTTTGAAAGATCAAGAATTTATTGAAGTTTACGGAGCAAGAGCTCATAATTTAAAAAATATTGATGTTAAAATACCGCGTGAAAAGCTTGTAGTAATTACAGGTTTAAGCGGAAGCGGAAAATCTTCTTTAGCTTTTGACACCATTTATGCTGAAGGACAAAGGCGTTATATAGAAACTTTTTCTGCATACGCGAGACAATTTTTAGGTGGTTTAGAAAGACCAGATGTAGATAAAATTGATGGCCTTTCTCCTGTAATCTCCATAGAACAAAAAACAACAAATAAAAGTCCGCGTTCTACTGTTGGTACCATAACAGAAATTTACGATTTTTTACGATTACTTTTTGCAAGAGCTGGCGATGCTTATTCTTACAATACCAACCAAAAAATGGTTAGTTATTCTGATGAGCAAATAAAAGAATTGATTCTAAAAGATTTTGACGGAAAAAAAATAGCAGTTTTAGCGCCTTTAATTAAATCTAGAAAAGGGCATTATAGAGAACTTTTCGAACAAATTTCTAAACAAGGCTTTATTAGAGTTAGGGTTGATGGAGAAATTAGAGAGATTGAAAAAGGCATGAAGCTAGACCGTTACAAAACTCATGATATTGAGGTTGTAATTGATAGATTAGTAGTGAACCAATCTATAGAAAAACGTTTAGATGAAACTATAAAAACAGCATTATATTCTGGCAATAACATTATGATGGTTATTGGCTTAGAAGATAACGAACCAAGATATTTTAGTAGGGAATTGATGTGCCCAACAACAGGAATTGCATATCCAAATCCAGAGCCTAATACGTTTTCTTTTAACTCGCCAAAAGGTGCTTGCGATTCTTGTAATGGTTTAGGAATTACGAATGAAATTAACTTGAAAAAGGTAATTCCAGATGATGCGATTTCTATTAAAAAAGGAGGAATTATTCCTTTAGGTGAACAAAAAAATAGTTGGATTTTTAAACAAATTCAGAATATTGCAGAACGTTACAAATTTAAATTAACAGATGCCATTAAAGACATTCCAAAAGAAGCGCTAGATATTATATTAAATGGCGGTAACGAATCTTTTGAAATTGAATCTAAAGCAGCTGGTGTTCGTAGAAATTACAAAATAGATTTTGAAGGAATTATTGCTTTTATAAATGGGCAATATGACAATGCAGAAAGTACTTCTATAAAACGTTGGGCAAAAAACTTTATGGACGAAGTAAGTTGTTCTTCTTGCCAAGGAAATCGTTTAAAAAGAGAAGCACTTCATTTTAAAATTACCGATAAAAACATTAGCGATTTAGCACAAATGGATGTTGCTGAATTGGCAAAATGGTTTCAAAATATTGAAAAAGAATTATCTGAAAAACAGCAAACCATTGCCAAAGAAATTTTAAAAGAAATAAGAACTAGAATTCAGTTTTTATTAGATGTAGGTTTAGATTATTTAACTTTAGACAGAACATCAAAATCTCTTTCTGGTGGTGAGGCACAACGAATTCGATTGGCAACACAAATTGGCTCTCAATTAGTGGGCGTTTTATATATTTTAGATGAACCTAGTATTGGTTTACATCAAAGAGATAATGAAAAACTTATAGATTCTTTAGTAAAATTAAGAGACGTTGGTAATTCTGTTTTAGTGGTAGAACATGACCAAGATATGATAGAAAAAGCCGATTTTGTTTTTGATATTGGTCCTGGAGCAGGAAAACATGGTGGAGAAATTATTTCTGCAGGTACTTTTGCAGAACTTAAAAAGCAGCGCACATTAACTTCAGATTATATTACAGGGAAAAAGAAAATTGCAGTTCCAGAAAAAAGACGCGAAGGCAATGGAAAAACCATCAAACTTAAAGGTGCTTCTGGTAACAATTTAAAAAATGTTTCTGTAGAATTTCCTTTAGGAAAAATGATTTGTGTTACAGGCGTTTCTGGAAGTGGAAAATCTACTTTAATAAACGAGACCTTATACCCTATTTTAAACGCACACATTTACAGAGGTGTTAAAAAACCAATGCCTTATAAAAAAATTGAAGGTTTAGAACATGTAGATAAGGTGATTGATATAGATCAATCTCCTATTGGAAGAACACCACGTTCTAACCCTGCAACCTACACCAAAACTTTTGATGAAATTAGAAGTTTATTCGCAAAAACACCTGAAGCTGCCATTAGAGGTTACAAACCTGGTCGTTTTTCGTTTAACGTAAAAGGTGGTAGATGTGAAACTTGCCAAGGAGGTGGCGTGCGTGTTATTGAAATGAATTTTTTACCAGATGTACAAGTAGAATGTGAAACTTGCCAAGGCAAGCGTTTTAATAGAGAAACTTTAGAGATTCGTTACAAAGGAAAATCAATTTCTGATGTATTAAACATGACTATTGAAGATGCTACCGATTTCTTTGAAATGATTCCAAAAATCCACAGAAAATTAAAAACTATTAAAGATGTAGGTTTGGGTTATATTACACTTGGGCAACAATCTACAACACTTTCTGGTGGAGAAGCTCAACGTATAAAATTGGCATCAGAATTATCTAAAAGAGATACAGGTAATACTTTTTATATTTTAGATGAACCTACAACTGGTCTTCATTTTGAAGACATTAGAGTTTTAATGGAAGTTTTAAACAAACTAGCAGACAAAGGAAATACTGTTTTAATTATAGAACACAATTTAGATGTTGTAAAATTAGCAGATTATATTATTGATGTTGGTATGGAAGGTGGTAAAAAAGGTGGAAAAATACTGACTAAAGGTACACCTGAACAAGTCGCAAAACACAGAACAAGTTATACTTCTAAATTTTTGAAGAAGTTGTTATAAATTAAAATGAGTAGTAAAATCTAAATAACTTTACTACTCATATTTTTTAATTAGTAATTAAATAAATTGTAAACGGTGCTGAACATTGGTTGAAATAATCTGGTAATTATTTAAAGTTAAGGCTTAACATTTCAATAATCCATAATCAATATTGCTACACCAAACCAACCCAAAAATCTTCTACCTAACTTTCCTACTAATTTAGGGGCTTTTTTGATGGTTTTAAACAAAGTATTAAATTAACTACTGGCAATAAAACAAACCAAATAGAAACACCAGCATCCCTGAGCCTCCTTACAGTAGCAGAAATTAAAGGAATAAAAATGATGATACTAATAAAATCCCTCTGATCTCTAAACATTAGTCCACTAGGTTCTAAATTATTAACTTTTAAGTACCAAGATTCATAAATACCAAAAATTAAGGATAAAACTATAGAATTTATAAATATTTGAAAAAACAAAAAATAAGTCCAAAATTCTTTTCTATTTGTAAAACCTTTAAAAACAAATGTATTACAAATTATTTTTTTTAAAATTTTTATCATTAGCTTAAAATTATAAATACCACCCAAAACAATTTCTTGTAATACAGTCATTTATTACTACTTGAGGCCCTCCTGCCATAGATACAAATATAATTTTCGGTGTATACCAAGTTTGAAATTGAGCATATGCAGGATGTTTTACGCCTTGTTAAGAACAATAATAAGGTAAATTTATTTTTTTTCATTTCTAAAATTTAGTTTTGAGTTATAACTTCTTTTAAGCCTCTCAAAAATTAAATACTAAATTGCAATTTGATACAAAAAAAGAAAAAAACTAAAAAAAATCCAAAAAAAAGTTATCAGAAAAATTAATAATAATTATAAGAAAAACTAATAATTATAATGGTAAACAGATTTAACGTATTATGCTTCACTTACCAGTTCTACATTTTAAATAATGCTAATTTTATTTAAAAAAGTCTTGATTTTGCCCTTAAGAAAAAAATTAAAAAAAGAAAAATGAGACAAATAGTCCCACTTTTAAAAAATAATATATGTTTTTTTTAAGTCACTAATATTCCTCTACAATTAAAATTGCAATTTGAAACAAAAAAATAAACTAAAAAAAATCCAAAGCGGAAAAATACTGACTAAAGGTACACCTGAACAAGTCGCAAAACACAGAACAAGTTATACTGCTAAATTTTTGAAGAAGTTGTTATAGCAGCAATTAAAAAGTAGTTGTTAAATTACTAAAAACAGTAATCAAGAGCTTCTTTTTTTAAAAAAAAACAACTACCCAACAAAATAATTTTAGCCGTTTTAAGATTTATTTATTTTTATTGTTTTTTTTAAAAAGCGAGTAAATGTAATAACAACACCATATTACCACAATCAATAAACAAATACCTTTACTATTATTATCTAACATAATTAACCAATTTTAGTATTCTTATAAGTAGTAGTATAACCTTAATTTGTTAGGCATCAAAAGCTACTCGAATCTAAACATGAATCATATCAGTAAGTATCAGTAAAAAACACCTTAGTTGTTTGGAAACAAGCACTTCATCAACACTAATTATCTCAAGCATACTACTTTACTCACATTTTTACTTTAATTTTTTGTAAGTAAAACGCTTTTATCTTGTCAAACAAATATAAAATTTTGTTTTCTAATAACAATATAGTAGAAAAAATCAGCGTTAATAAACATTGTTTTCACTGTTTGAAACATCAAAATTTAAAAGATTTCTTAGAACCAAAAAACCTATAAACCTCTATTAAAAACTTATTAAAAAAGAACTAATTTAGACTTGAATTTTATATATTGACCAAAAGTAAAAACACTAAAAATGACGAACGACGATAGAAAAATAAAAGAAAAACTACAGCCAAAAACTTGGAACGAAATAAAAACCAACGATTCTTGGGCCATATTTAAAATAATGGCAGAATTTGTAGATGGTTATGAAAGGCTGAGTAAAATTGGGCCTTGTGTTTCTATTTTTGGTTCTGCGAGAACAAAACCAGATCACCCTTATTACAAATTGGCAGAAGAAGTTGCTTTTCAATTAACCCAAAACGGTTATGGCGTTATTACTGGCGGTGGCCCAGGAATAATGGAAGCTGGTAATAAAGGTGCAAATAGAGGTAAAGGAATTTCTGTAGGTTTAAATATAGATTTACCTTTTGAACAGCATGACAATCCTTGGATAGATCCAGGTAAAAGTTTAGATTTCGATTACTTTTTTGTAAGAAAAGTAATGTTCGTAAAATACTCTCAAGGTTTTGTAGTTATGCCTGGTGGTTTTGGTACTATGGATGAACTTTTTGAAGCCATAACCTTAATTCAGACTCATAAAATTGGTCGTTTTCCAATTGTTCTTGTAGGTACAAAATTTTGGGGTGGCTTATTAGATTGGATAAAAAATACATTATTAGAAGAAGGCAATATATCAGAAAAAGATTTAAACTTATTTAGACTAGTAGATACTGCTGAAGAGGCAGTAGAACACCTAAATAAATTTTATGCGAAATATCAATTAAAACCAAACTTCTAAAACATTTACACAACTACAATGCGTGTTTAATTGCTAAAATTAATGTTTACAAATCCTTTTAAAACATCGTTACTGCTATTGGTATTTTATGCAGTTGGCTTTGCGCAGCAAAATAAAATAAATATTGTTGCAGAATTAAACACGCAAAATAAAACCTTAAACATACAACAAGAAATAACTTATTATAACAATTCTGAAGAGAGTTTAAACGAAATTTTACTACACAATTGGCCTAATAGTTTTAAAGATCGGAAAACACCACTTTCTAAAAGGTTTATAAAAGATTTTAAAAAAGATTTATACTTTGCTAAACCAGAAAACTTAGGCCTTACAGTTATTAAAAATATAGCTATAGATTTTAATACTGTACTTTATGAAGAGTTAGAAAACAATGCAGATGTCTTAAAAGTGTTCTTAAAAAAACCATTACAACCAAAAGAACACAAAACCATTAAACTAACCTATATTGTAAAACTACCTAATGCTAAATTTACTAGATATGGTTTTTCTAAGGAAAACTTTAATTTAAGATATTGGTATTTTACGCCCGTAATTTACAATAATGGTTGGCAATATATGAGTAATTTAAATTTAGATGATTTGTATGAAGATTTTACAACATTTGATATTGAATTTACTGCACCTAAAAACTACAAATTTATTAGTAGCTTGCAACAAGTTTCTGAAACCAATGCTGCACAAAACACATACCTTTTAGAAGGTAAAAACGAGAGAGACGTTATTATTTATATTCAAAAAGAGGATGATTTTAAAACGTTTTCTACAGACAAACATACTGTTGAAACCAACATATTTGATAAAGAAATAAATGAAAAAATAACCAAAGATATTTTAAACAGAGAACTGCGTTTTTTAGAACAATATTTAGGAAAATTGCCTATAGAAAAAGTTTTTATAGACGAAGTAATGCGAAAGAAAAACCCTGTTTATGGTTTAAACCAACTCCCAAAATTTATTAGACCCTTTTCTGATGTTTTTAAATACGATTTAATACTTTTTAAAGTATTATCAAAAAGATACATTCGTAAGTCTTTACTTTTAAATGCAAGAAAAGATTATTGGATTTTAGACGGTTTACAAAACTACTTAATGATAGAATATGTAAACAAATTTTATCCTGAAGTAAAGTTATTAGGTACTTTTTCTAATTCTTGGTTTTTAAAAAATTACAATATTTCTAAATTACAATTTAATGAAAAATATCCTTTTGTATATCAATTTACTGCTAGGCGATTTTTAGATCAATCGTTAACCACCTCTGCAGATTCACTTTCTAATTTTAATAGAACTATTGCCAGCAATTACAAAGCAGGTTTAAGTTTTACTTATTTAAAAGGTTTTTTAGGCGATAGTATTTTAAAAAAATCAATTAAAGAATTTTATCAAAAAAATAAAAATCAGACAGCAAACAGCAAAGACTTTGAAAAGTTATTATCCAATAATACATCAAAGAATTTAGATTGGTTTTTTAACGATTATATTTCTACAAATAAAAAAATAGACTACACCATTAAAGCCGTTAAAAAAGAAAAAGACAGTTTAACAGTTGTTATAAAAAATAAAAGAAACATAACTGCACCCGTAGCTTTTTACGGTTTAAAAAACAAAGAAGTTATATTTAAAAAATGGTTAACAGATATAAATGACGAAGGTTCATACACCATTTCTAAGGACAATATTGATGAAGTAGCTTTAAATCATGAAAACATTTATCCAGAATACAATACACTAGATAATTACTTCAACTTAAATAAAAAACTCTTTAATAAACCGCTAAAATTTACGCTTATTAAAGATGTGAAAGCGCCAGATTATAATCAAATCTTTTACGAACCTACAGCTTCCTACAACTTTTATGATGGCTTAATACTTGGTTTTAAGGTAAACAACAAACCGCTAATTAAAAGAAACTTAGAACTTAATTTATCTCCAGGTTTTGCTTTAAAAAGTCAAAAAGTAAATGGTTCCTTTTCTATATTGTACAATCAGTTTTTTGAAAAAACAAAAATTTACAAAATCACCTATGGTTTGGTTGGTAATACATTGCAATATGCCCCAGATTTATCTTACAGTTCTTTAATACCTTTTGTAGATGTTGTTTTTAAAAGAAAAACCTTAAGAGATGCAAGTAGCGAAATTTTAAGAGCTAAGGTAATCAGTATAAATAGAGAAATTTCGCCTTTAGAGGTACGAACAGAAGAAGACAATTACAGTGTTTTAAGTTTAAGTTACAATTATATAGACCCAGATATTATAGACGAAACAAGATATAATTTTAGCACAGAATTTGCAAAAAACTTCTCTAAAGTATCTGCAGATATTAGATTCAGAAAACTAACATCTTCCAATACTCAATTAGATTTTAGAGTATTTGCTGGTGCATTTTTATTCAACAATACACAAGATGATTATTTTAGTTTTGGATTGGATAGAGCAAATGATTATTTGTTTGAATTAAACTACTTTGGCCGATCAGAAAGTTCAGGAATTTTTAGTCAGCAGTATATTATTGCAGAAGGTGGTTTTAAATCTGTTTTACCCACTAGGTTTGCAAATCAATATATGTTAGCCTTAAACTCGAGCATTGGCTTATGGCGTTGGGTAGAGTTTTACAACGATATTGCATTTCTAAAAAACAGAAATAAACCCGTATTCTTTGGCTATGAAAATGGTATTCGATTTAACTTTGTGCATAATATTTTCGAAATTTATTTCCCTCTTTATTCTAACAATGGTTGGGAGGTGGCACAACAATCGTACGCAGAAAAAATAAGATTTACATTCACAGGAGATTTAGGCAGGGTTTTTAACTTTTTTAGAAGAGGGTTTATATAGACTTTGCACTAGATTTTATATTAATTACACAATTCTTAAAATATTAACTTTTTAATCCATTTTTATTGCGAATTATTTAACGAAAATTTACAATTTTAAATATCAACTAAAAAAACTATATTTGCAGTATCCTTAAAAACAATAAAAATGCTTCAAAAAACACTTTCTAAAAACACGAAAGAATTATCTTTTCAAGATTTTAAAGCCGAAGTTTTGCAAGATTATAAAATTGCAAAAATTAGCAGAGAGTGTAGTTTATTAGGAAGAAGAGAAGTTCTTACAGGAAAAGCAAAATTTGGTATTTTTGGAGATGGTAAAGAAGTACCTCAATTAGCCATGGCAAAAGCCTTTAAAAAAGGTGATTTTAGATCGGGTTATTACAGAGATCAAACTTTTATGATGGCATTAGGAGAATTAACTCCGCAACAATTTTTTGCCGGTTTATACGCACATACAAGTTTAGAAGCAGACCCAATGTCTGCAGGAAGGCAAATGGGTGGCCATTTTGCAACACATAGTTTAAATGATGATGGAACTTGGAAAGACCTTACCATACAATACAACTCTAGTTCAGATATCTCACCAACTGCTGGTCAAATGCCACGTCTTTTAGGTTTAGCACAAGCCTCTAAAATTTACAGAAATGAAAAAAGTGTGGCTAATAAAAGCAACTTTTCTAACAACGGAAATGAAGTTGCTTGGGGTACAATAGGTAATGCAAGTACAAGTGAAGGCTTGTTTTTTGAAACAATTAATGCTGCTGGTGTGTTGCAAGTACCAATGGTAATGAGTGTTTGGGATGATGAATACGGAATCTCTGTACACGCAAAACATCAAACAACTAAAGAAAGTATTTCAGAAATATTAAAAGGTTTTCAACGAGATGAAAACAACGATGGCTATGAAATTTTTGTAATTAATGGATGGGATTATGTACAATTAGTAGATGTTTATAACAAAGCCGCAAAAATTGCCAGAGAAAATCACATTCCCGTTTTAATTCACGTTAAAGAATTAACACAACCCCAAGGGCATTCTACATCTGGTTCACATGAAAGATATAAATCTAAAGAAAGACTAAACTGGGAAAAAGAATTTGATTGTATTGAGCAAATGCGTCAATGGATTTTAGATTTTCAGTTAGAGACAGATTCAGGCGAGACTTTGCGTTTTGTAGACGGAGAAGAGGACATTATTCTTATAGAAAAAGAAGCAAAAAAAGAAGTTAGAAATGCAAAAAGAATGGCATGGACTTCTTTTATTGATGAGATTAAAGCTGAAGTAAACACACTTTGTGAGATCTTAGAAAAAATTATTACAAAAAGTAGTAATGGCGTGTTTATAGAGAAATATAAAGAAGATTTATTAGCAATTTCTGAACCTAATAGAAAAGATGTTTTATCTACTGCTAGAAAAGTAGTGCGTTATTTAAAAGACGAAAACTACGCAGAAAAAACGCTTTTACAAAACTTTATCAAACAGCAAATAAAAGACGCGTATTATAAATATTCTTCAAAACTTTTAAGTGAGTCAGATTTAAGTCCGCAAGAAATTGTAGAAAAAGCAGCCACATATCCTGAAAAGAAAAACCTAGTAGACGCTAGAGTTTTAATGAGAGATAACTTTGATGCATTACTAAAAAAACACCCAGAAGTGGTTATTTTTGGTGAAGATGCAGGTTATATTGGCGATGTAAATCAAGGTTTAGAAGGGCTACAAGAAAAATATGGCGATATAAGAATTGCAGATACAGGTATTAGAGAAGCCACCATAATTGGCCAAGGAATTGGTTTGGCCATGAGAGGCCTTAGACCAATTGCAGAAATACAATATTTAGACTATTTATTGTACGGATTACAAATTATGAGTGACGATTTAGCAACGTTACACTACAGAACATTTGGTAAGCAAAAGGCACCTTTAATTGTAAGAACTAGAGGGCATAGATTAGAAGGTATTTGGCATGCAGGCTCGCCAATGGGCGGAATAATAAATAATGTAAGAGGAATGCATGTTTTAGCACCAAGGAACATGACCAAAGCAGCTGGTTTTTACAACACACTTTTAGAAGGAGATGATCCTGCATTGGTTATAGAATGTTTAAATGGCTATAGACTTAAAGAAGAACTTCCGGTTAATTTAGGAGAATTTAAAACACCAATTGGTGTGGTAGAAACCGTAAAAGAAGGTACAGATATTACTATAGTTTCTTATGGTTCTACACTAAGAATAGTGCAAGAAACTGCAAAAGATTTACTACAAATAGGCATAGATGCAGAAATTATAGACGCCCAAAGCTTACTTCCTTTTGATATTTATAGTGACTGTGTTAAAAGTTTAGAGAAAACAAATAAACTTTTAATTGTAGATGAAGACGTACCTGGTGGAGCATCTGCTTATATTTTACAAGAAATTTTAGAAATGCAAAATGGTTATCAATATTTAGATAGCAAACCCACTACACTAACTGCAAAAGCACACAGAACTGCTTATGGAACAGATGGCGATTATTTTTCTAAACCATCCGCAGAAGATATATTTGAAAAAGTGTATGAAATTATGCACGAATCTAACCCACAGAAATTTCCGAATTTGTATTAAAGTTAAAAGGAATTTTTCAATTTTACAAAAGGCTGTCTTTAAAGACAGCCTTTTTTTATTAATTTACATTTAACAAAAGATTATTGTTTAAGGAAACTTTAAATTTATTAAACATTTGTATCTTTACTAAAAATTAATTTTATTATGGCACGCAAGAAAAACATCACTAAAGACAACCTTATTTCTTGGTACATGGAGTTTGTACTAGAGCACAATCATCAACCAAAATCAGTCTTCAGTTTTGCAAAAGAAAACAACTTTGAAGAAGGTGATTTTTACAAATTTTATGGCACTTTTGAAGCTATTGAAGAATCTATTTTCTCAGAATTTTTTAATAACACCATTAAAGTATTAGCCAAAAGCGAAGAATACCCAGATTACGATGCCAGAAACAAGTTATTAAGTTTCTATTTTACATTTTTTGAAATGTTAACTGCAAATAGAAGTTATGTGGTTTATGCTTTAAAAGGTCAAGACTTAAAAAAATTAAAGAATCTCAAACATTTAGGTAAAGATTTTAAAACCTATATTAAAAACATTGGTATTGAAAAAATAGACCTAAAGGAAGAACGTTTAGAAAAAATTCAAGACAAAGGTATTGAAGAATCTTCTTGGTTACACTTGTTAATTACCATGAAGTTTTGGTTAGATGATACTTCTGCATCTTTTGAAAAAACAGACATTTTTATAGAAAAATCTATAAATGCGCGTTTCGATTTAATGGATATAAAGCCATTAAAATCTATCATTGATTTTGGAAAGTTTATTTTAAAAGAAAAAGTAAACTTCAATTAAAAAAATAGTACCTAATACAAGGCTGTACATATGAAAACCATAGATTCTATACCTACTTCTAAAATGCAACGTGCATCAAAATTAGTAACCACTGGTGCTAAAATTGGTGTAAACTATTTAAAATATTATGGTGATAAAATTACCAAAACAGAAGTTGAAGCAAAAGCAAGATTGAATGAAAATAATGCAGAAGATATTTATGATGGTCTAAAGCAGCTGAAAGGAAGTGCGCTTAAAGTTGCTCAAATGTTGAGTATGGAAAAAAATATTTTACCAGCTGCCTACGTAGAAAAATTCTCGCTTTCACAATTTTCTGTTCCTCCACTTTCGCCTGCGTTAGTTAGTAAAACTTTCAAAAACTATTTCGGTAAAAATCCGAATGAAATTTATGATAAGTTTGATTTGGTTTCTGTAAACGCTGCCAGTATTGGACAAGTGCACAAAGCAGAAAAAGACGGCCAGAAATTGGCTGTAAAAATTCAGTATCCTGGTGTTGCAGACAGTATTGCTTCAGATTTATCTTTAGTAAAACCAATTGCTATTAAAATGTTTAATATTAGAGGTAAAGATTCTGATAAATATTTTAAAGAAGTAGAGAATAAACTAGAAGAAGAGACCAATTACATTTTAGAGGTAGAACAGAGTCAGGCAATTGTAAAAGCGTGTAAGCACATACCTAACTTAAGTTTTCCTAATTATTATCCAGAAATTTCTTCTGATAGAATAATAACTATGGATTGGATGAATGGCGTACATTTATCTGAATTCGAAACTACAGATCAAGAAGTAAGAAACCAATTAGGGCAAGCCCTTTGGGATTTCTATATGTTTCAAATTCACAAACTTAAAAAAGTACATGCAGATCCACATCCTGGTAATTTTATGATTTCACCAGATAACGAATTAATTGTAATCGATTTTGGTTGTATGAAAACCATTCCTGATGATTTTTATGTTCCTTATTTTGAATTGGCAAATGCAGAGAATTTAAAAGATCCTGTGTTTTTTGAAAAGAAATTGTACGAATTAGAAATCTTAAGAGAAGACGATTCTAAAGAAGAATTAGACTTTTTTAGAGCCATTTTTCACGAGCTTTTAAGTTTGTTTACACAACCATTTAATAATGAAGTTTTCGACTTTTCTAGCGAAGAGTTTTTCGGTAAAATTTCCGATTTAGGTCAGAAATATGCAAAAAGTACGGAGTTAAAGAGCATGAATGGAAATAGAGGCTCTAAACATTTTATATACATCAATAGAACTTTCTTTGGTTTGTATAACTTAATGCACGACTTAAAGGCAAAGAATGTAAAAATCAATAATTTTAATTCTTTATAATGGCGTTTTTCAACAGAAAAGATATTGACGATTTAGAACGTTTTTATAAAATAAACTTAATTAATAGTTGCTCTGGTTTTAAATCTGCCAACTTGTTGGGTTCTGTTTCATTAGAAGGCATTACAAACGTTGCCGTATTTAGTTCTGTAACCCATTTAGGTTCTAAACCACCTACCTTAGGTTTTATTTTAAGACCTACAACAGTGCCAAGAAACACGCACAAAAATTTAAAAGAAACTGGTGTTTTTACCATAAATCATATTTGGGAAGATATTATAGAAGATGCACACCATACTTCTGCTTCTTACCCAGAAAACAGTTCTGAATTTGATGAAACTAATTTAGAAGAAGAATACAAAGGGAATTTTAAAGCACCTTTTGTAAAAGGCGCACCTGTACAAATGGCAATGAAATTTGTAGAAGAAATTCACGTTCCGTCTAACAATGTTTGGCTAATAGTAGCACAAATTGAAGAATTATACGTTAATGATGAAATTTTGCAAGAAGATGGTTTAATAAATTTATCCAACGGAAATATTGCAACTATTAATGGTTTAGATACGTATGCAATACCACAATTTAAAAAACAACTGTCTTACCAAAGACCCAAAAATGTATAAAAAAGTGTATGAGAATTTTAGTAACCGGTGCAACTGGATATATAGGCAAACGCTTAATACCACTTTTACTAAATGATGGACATACAGTAATATGTGCTGTTCGCGATAAAAAAAGAGCACAAAATTACTTTAAAGATAGAGCCAATATTGAATTGGCAGAAGCTGATTTTTTAAATGCTGATTCACTTAAAAACATCCCAAAAAATATAGATATTGCGTATTATTTAATACATTCTATGTCTAATTCTGCAAAAGAATTTCATGTTTTAGAAGAAAAATGTGCTTTTAACTTTAAAAGGTTTGCAGAAAATTCTCAATTAAAACAAGTTATTTATTTAAGCGGAATAACTAATGATACTAAACTATCTAAACACTTATTATCACGTAAAAATGTAGAAAAAACATTAGCATCTAAAACCTACGCACTTACCACTTTTAAAGCGGGTATTATAGTAGGTTCTGGTAGTTCTTCTTTTGAAATTATAAGAGATATTGTAGAAAAACTACCTTTTATGATTGCTCCTAAATGGTTAAATACCAAAACACAACCTTTAGGTATTAGAGACGTTCTAGCATTTTTACATAGAGCTATGGGCAAAGAAGAGCTATACAACAAATCTTATGATGTATTTGGCCCAGAAATACTAACGTACAAAGAAATGCTTTATCAATTTGCGGCAGTTAGAAAACTAAAAAGATACATTTTAACAGTACCTGTAATGACGCCAAAACTATCTTCTTACTGGCTGTACTTTGTTACCTCTACTTCTTACAAGTTGGCAAGTTCTTTAGTAAATTCTATGGGTGTAGAAGTTATTGGACAAAAAAGTGATATCAATAAAATTTTAGACATAAACCCAATGTCTTACAAAAAAGCCGTAAAATTAGCCTTTAAAAAAATAGAACAAAACAGCATAATTTCTAGTTGGAAAGACTCTTATGTAAGTAGTGGGATTTTAAAAAACTTTGTTCATGAATTTATAAACGTACCAAAACATGGTTGTTTTAAAGATTTTAAAAATAGAACAGTAAAAAATAAAAAAACTGCTTTAGATAGAATTTGGGCAATTGGCGGAGAAACTGGTTGGTATTATGGCACTTTTCTTTGGAAGATTCGTGGGTTTTTTGACCAGTTTTTTGGTGGTGCAGGTTTACGTAGAGGAAGAAGACACCCTACTGAATTAAATGCTGGTGATGCCTTAGATTTTTGGCGGGTTATTTATGCCGATAAAGAAAAAGGCAAACTCCTACTCTATGCAGAAATGATTTTACCAGGCGAAGCTTGGTTAGAATTTAAAATAGAAGAAAATAAACTTTACCAAACTGCTACTTTTAGACCTCATGGTTTGGCGGGTAGATTGTATTGGTACGCAGTAATGCCATTTCATTGGTTTGTTTTTAATGGCATGATTAATAATATCAACAAATAGCAAAAGCTATTTTTTATAAAATGAAAAAACAGCATTTACCGCAAAAGATATGTGTGGTTTGTGAAAGACCTTTCACTTGGAGAAAAAAATGGGAGAAAAATTGGGAAAACGTAAAATATTGTAGTAAAAAATGCAGCAGCAACAAGAAAAAACAGGTTTAGTATGGTTTCGTAATAATTTACGAGTAAACGATAATATATCATTACAAAAAGCAATTGCAGATAATGAAAAGGTAATTGCTGTGTATTGTTTTGACCCCAAACAATTTGCAGAAGATAAATTTGGGTTTCTAAAAACAGCAAAGTTTAGAGCGAAGTTTTTGTTGGAAACTATAGAAAACTTGAAGAAAAACTTAGCAGATTTAAATATAACACTACTCACCTATTTTGATGCGACAGAAAATGTTATTGAAAAAATTGTAAGCAATTTTAGCGTATCAAATATTTATACCCAAAAAGAGTGGACTTCAGAAGAAATTGAAACCAATAATGCTATTTTAAAAGCATTGCCGAGTTCTGTTAATTTTATAGAAGATTATGACCAATTTCTGTATCATCCTGAAAATGTATCTAAAGACTTTTCTAATATACCTAACGTATTTACCGTTTTTAGAAAAAAATTAGAAAAAACAGTTGCTATTCAAGAAGCAATAACGATTGCTAAGTTGCCAGTTTCGAATATAATCGATGATACTACAAAAATACCAACATTAAAAGCGTTGGGTTTTGCTGCATTTGAAGTTCCAGAAAAAACGGCTTTCCCTTTTAAAGGTGGTGAAGATGAAGCCTTAAAGCGTTTGGATAATTATTTTTTTGAAACTAAAAAAGTAGCCTTCTATAAAAAAACAAGAAACGGATTGGTAGGTACAGATTACAGTACCAAGTTCTCTGCATGGCTAGCAAACGGAAGCATTTCTGCCAAAACAATTTATTGGAAAATAAAAGAATATGAGGCAGAATACAAAGCAAACCAATCTACATATTGGGTAATTTTTGAATTAATTTGGAGAGATTATTTCAAGTACATTTCTCTAAAATACGATGATAAGATATTTAAAATAGGTGGTATTTTAGACAAAGATTATCATTGGAATTATTACCAAAAAGACATTAACAAATGGATTAATGGTGAAACAAAAGACGATTTTGTTAATGCGAACATGATAGAGTTACAAAAAACAGGTTGGATGAGCAATAGAGGAAGACAAAACGTAGCCTCTTATTTTGCGAAAGAATTATTATTAGATTGGAGAATTGGAGCCGCTTATTTTGAGTCTCAATTATTAGATTATGATGTGCACAGTAATTATGGCAATTGGATGTATGTTGCAGGCGTTGGTAATGATCCTAGAGATCGAAAATTTAATACGCAAATGCAAGCAGAACGTTATGATGCAAATCATAAATTTAGAAAAATGTGGTTAGAAAAAACTTTGTTTTAAGATGAAAACATTACGATTAATTTTAGGAGATCAATTAAACAGCCAACATTCTTGGTTTGCAGAAAAAAACAACAATGTTACCTATTGTATGTTTGAAATGCGCCAAGAAACAGATTATGTTACACATCATATTCAAAAAATAGTGGGCTTTTTTGCTTCAATGCGAAATTTTGCACAAGCACTTAAAAAAGCTAATCACAATGTGGTTTATTTTAATATTGACGATGATAGAAATGCACAAAGTTTAACTGAAAATATAGCGTATCTAATCAAAGAAAACAATATAGAAAAATTTGAATATTTAGCACCAGATGAATATCGTTTAGACGAACAATTAAAAGAGTTCTCTAAAAGTTTAGCCATTGATGTAAATCAATTTTCTACAGAACATTTTTATACAGAAAAAGAAGAGCTAGCCACTTTTTTTAAAGGTAAAAAGCAATTTTTGATGGAAAATTTTTACAGAAATATGCGTAAAAAACATCAAATATTAATGGTTGATCAACAGCCAGAAGGTGGCAAGTGGAATTACGATGCTAGTAATAGAAAAAAATGGAAGGGTGATGTTTTAATTCCGCCAGAAATTAATTTTGATAATGATGTTAGCTGTATTTTAAATGCCATTGAAAACGCCAATATAAAATCCATAGGAAAAATAAATGCGAAATATTTTGAATACCCAATTTCTAGAGCACAATCTTTAGAGCAACTGGATTATTTCTGCGAACATTTGTTGGTTCATTTTGGCGATTATCAAGATGCGATGCATACAGATAAAATCTATCTTTTTCACAGTAGAATTTCTTTTGCAATGAACACAAAAATGATTTCCCCAAAAGAGATCATCAACAAAACATTAGAAGTATACAGAGAGAGAAAAGATGAAATTGACATCTCTCAAGTAGAAGGTTTTATAAGACAAATTTTAGGTTGGCGAGAATATATGCGTGGCATGTATTGGATGTTAATGCCAGATTATAAAAAGAGCAACTTCTTAGAAAACAAAAGCAAATTACCAGATTTTTTCTGGACAGGTAAAACCAAAATGAATTGCCTTAAAAATGCAGTAAATAACTCCTTAGATAATGGTTATGCACATCATATACAGCGTTTAATGGTAACTGGTAATTTTGCTCTTTTAGCACAAATAAATCCAGATGAGATAGATGCTTGGTATTTGGGCATTTATGTAGATGCTATAGAATGGGTGCAATTGCCCAACACAAGAGGTATGAGTCAGTTTGCAGATGGTGGTAAAATAGCCACAAAACCATATGTTTCTAGCGGAAGTTACATTAGTAAAATGGGGAATTATTGCGACAGCTGTCATTATAAAAAAACCAAAAAGTTTGAAGATGATGCTTGTCCGTTTAACTCACTTTACTGGAATTTCTTAGATGAAAAGCAAGAAAAACTAAGTTCTAATTTTAGAATGAAGATGATGTACAGCGTTTTAAACAAAATGTCTGCAGAAGATAGAAGTAAGATTAAAGAAAAAGCAAATCATATATTAGAAAATTTAGATGCCTACTAATAAAGAAGAAATACATGTTGTTTGGCTGAAACGCGATTTGCGTTTACAAGATAATGAAGCCATTTACAATGCTTTAAAAAAAGACAAGCGCGTACTTTTTATATATATTTTTGAAAACTCTTTATTAAAAGACCCACATTATGATAAAAGACATTGGGATTTTATAAAACAATCTATAGTAGATTTAAATACAGATTTAAAAAAATACAATAGTAAAGTATTGTGTGTACAGACAGAAGTAGTGTCTGCCTTCAATCAATTGTTCAATCAATATCAAGTACATACCGTTTTTTCGCATCAAGAAACAGGTTTATTAATTACTTTTAATAGAGATAAAGAATTTGCAAGATATTGCAGAAATAACTCTATAAAATGGACTGAAAACAATAACAATGGTGTTTTAAGAGGCTTACTAAATAGAGCAGATTGGTTTGATCAGTGGGAAGATTACATGTGTGCGCCACAATTTAAAACAGAATTAAACACAGAAAAACTAATTTCTACGGGAGAGATTAACAAACTAGAAAATTACTTTATTACCGTTAGTTTAGAAACTGAAAAAGAAACACCTTTTCAAAAAGGGGGATCTAAATTAGCTTGGAGATATGCCAACACTTTTTTTGATGAAAGGCATAAAAAATACATGTCTCACATTTCTAAACCTGCATTGGCTAGGGAAAGCTGTAGTAGATTATCGCCTTACATTGCTTGGGGAAATGTATCTATTCGTCAAATATTTCAGAAAGCGCACGCCTGTAAAACTGAACAAAATAAAAAGCATTTGGGTGCTTTTGTATCTCGTTTGCGCTGGCAAGCACATTTTATTCAGAAATTTGAAATGGAACACACCATGGAAAATGCAAGTATAAATAAAGGTTTTCAAAAATTGAAAAAAAGCATTTCTGAAGAATACCAAAAAGCTTGGGAAGATGGACAAACAGGTTACCCTTTAATTGATGCTAGCATGCGTTGTTTAGCAGAAACTGGATATTTAAATTTTAGAATGCGCGCCATGTTAGTATCCTTTTTTACCCATATTTTATGGCAACCTTGGCAAGCTTCTTCTCAACATTTATCTAAATTATTTTTAGATTTTGAACCAGGAATTCACTTTCCTCAGTTGCAAATGAATGCAGGAGAAACAGGCATAAATTTGGTACGCATTTACAATCCTGTAAAAAATAGTTTAGACCATGATGAAGATGCTACTTTTATAAAAAAATGGTGCCCAGAATTAGCTCACTTACCTACTGCCTTTATTCATGAGCCTTATTTAATGACTCCTTTAGATGAGCAATTTAATAATTTTGAACTTGGTGTAACCTATCCAAAACCTATTGTTGATATTAAAGTAGCTCGAAAAAAAGCCAGTGATATTCTTTGGAAAATGAAAGACGACCCAGACGTTTTTAATGAAAGCAAAAGAATACTTATGAAACATACACTTTCCGATAGAAATAGAATGATGAATGGTGACTAAAGCCGTGATTTCTAAAATGATAATTATTTGTTAATTATTGTTTAACTTATTAATTAAATAGTTAAACAAAATGTATTTGTTGTATATTTGAGTAATGATATTTAATACAACAAATAAAAATAACGAAGCTGAAGTAACGATAACAGAAATGTTAGGTGCATCTTATTCTTTTTTTCAGTCTATAAAATTAGGAGGTACAGGTTCTAAAAGAATGATTGTAGCCGCAGTAAGCCCAAGTTTTATGCGTTTTATGAATAGTGTTTCTGATGCCAATTATGGAAATATCGAATTAAGAGAAAAGGGCATCTTAGTGCACATAACAAAAGGATTACAAAATTATAGTTGGGCAATACCTTATTACCAACTGCATACTTACAAAACAGAAGGGTTTAGCATACACGCACAAGGTAACTTTGTTCGCTTTAAAAACAATAAACTGTTACAAGAAAATAAGAAGTTTATAGATAAACTAATTGATATTAAAATTGAATACGACAAACAATTTGAGTTCCATTAATACAAAACAATTAAATGGCATATCTATTGATAGAATAATAGAGATGGCGTGGGAAGACAGAACAACCTTTGAGGCAATACAGTTTCAATTTGGGTTAAAAGAACAAGAGGTAATAGACCTTATGCGTAGAGAAATGAAGCCAAAAAGCTTCAAAATGTGGAGAAAAAGAGTGCAAGGAAGAAAAACAAAACATGAAAAATTAAGAACGTTTGCAAAAGGAAGATTTAAATGTTCAAGACAAAAATCAATATCAAATAACTCTATAGCAAAAAGATAAAAACCGTGCTTTGTTTTAGGTTTTAGGGTTTCTAAAGACAGCACATAAAAAAGACAACAAATGATTACAGAAGTAGTACTAAAAGAAAAAGAGGCAGAAAGTAAATTAAACAGTTTCTCTCACGATGAAGTTGGAGACGACCATTTATTTACAGGCTTGGAAACCCCAATGAAACCAGACGCCTTTAAAATTTCTGATGAAGAAAAAAAAGAAAAAATAGCCGGTTTATTTTCTGAAATAATGGATGTAATGGGCTTAGATTTAACTGATGATTCATTAAAAGGAACTCCAAAAAGAGTCGCTAAAATGTACATTGAAGAAATCTTTTCTGGGCTTAACCCTAAAAATAAACCAAAAGTAGCCTTGTTTGATAATAAGTACCAATATAACCAAATGTTGGTAGAAAAAAATATTACGTTTTACTCTAATTGTGAGCATCACTTTGTACCGATTATAGGTAAAGCACATATCGCATATATTTCTTCAGGTAAAGTTATAGGTTTATCTAAATTGAATAGAATTGTACAATATTATGCTAAAAGACCTCAAGTGCAAGAGCGTTTAACCAACCAAATTGCAGAAGAATTAAAAGCAATATTAAACACGGAAGATGTAGCTGTAATTATAGATGCCAAACACTTATGTGTTTCTTCTAGAGGTATTAAAGATGATACCTCTTCTACAGTAACCTCTTTTTTTGGAGGAAAATTTAATACGACAGAGAAAATTGCAGAATTACAAAACACTTTAAATTACTAATTATGGAACTAATCAAAAGAGCAGAAGAGTTTGAAACTAGAAAAATGAGGTTTCCAACAACAAGCGACAGAATTTTAGCCGCTAGAGAAGCAAAAGAGTTAATTTTAAGTTTAAACGAAATCTATAAGAAAACTAAAGATGCTAAACTTATGGATATAATGAAAAGGTTAACCGCAATAAAACAACGTATAGAAAAACGTTTAAAAGGAAAACCACTAACAGCTTAAAATAGAAATAATTCAGTTTTTTATTGCTAGTTTAACTTTTATATCTATATTGGAAAAATTATAAAATTAGACACGTTAAATAGAATGAATTTATTAGAAAGAGCTGTAGAATTTGAAAATAGAAAGTTTTCATTTAAAACCACAAGTGATAGAATTTTAGCATCTAGAGAAGTAAAAGCACTTATTCTAGAGCTAAATGAAGTATATAAACAAGAAAAAGATCCAGAAATTATGGATCAAATGAAGCGCTTAACAGCTGTTAAACAGAAAATAGAAAAGCGCTTGAAAGGAAGACCTTAAAAGCACATGAAAAATATAGTAATCGTAGGAGGAAGTAAAGGAATTGGACAAGCTATTGTAAATTCTTTAGTTGAAAACAACAGAATTATAAATATTAGTAGATCAGAACCTTCACTTTCTCATGCGAACTTAACACACATATCTTGTGATGTTATAAGCGATGACTTACCAGAAATAGATGCTATAGATACTTTAATCTACTGCCCTGGTAGTATCAACCTAAAGCCAATTGCTAGATTAAAACTAGATGATTTCAGACAAGACTTTGAAATTAATGTAATTGGAGCTGTCAAAATTATTCAGCATTTACTTACAAAACTTAAAAACGGCAACAGTCCATCTATACTTTTATTTAGTACAGTTGCTACAAAATTAGGCATGCCTTTTCACGCAAGCGTTGCAGCCGCAAAATCTGGAGTAGAAGGAATTACCAAATCTTTAGGCGCAGAATTAGCCCCAACCATTCGTGTTAATGCGATTGCACCCACTGTTACAGATACAGATTTAGCATCTAAACTTTTAAGAAATGAACGTATGATAGAAAATATCACAGAACGTCATCCACTTAAAAAGTTTTTAAAACCAGAAGAAGTTGCAGATTTAGCTACATTTTTAGTTTCTGATAAAGCAAAATCTATTTCAGGGCAAATTTTTGAGCTAGACTGCGGAATTGTAAATTTCAAAATTTAAAAACATGGCAAATATCTACGATATTAATATCAATAGCTTACAAAATAAAGCTATTGACTTAACTGAATACAAGAATAAATACATCTTATTTGTAAATGTAGCCTCTAAATGTGGGTTTACATCTCAGTATAGAGATTTGGAAGAATTGTATCAGAAATATAAAGAAAATTTAATGATTATAGGTTCTCCTTGCAATCAATTTGGTAGTCAAGAACCTGGAACCTCAGAAGACATTGAAGCGTTTTGCAAAGTTAACTTTGGAGTTACTTTTTTAATGACAGAAAAAATAGACGTTAAAGGAAGTAAACAGCACCCAGTATACACCTGGTTAACAGAGAAAAGTTTAAATGGTGTAAAAAGTTCTTCTGTAAAATGGAATTTTCAAAAATATTTGGTAGCACCTGATGGCCAATTTGTAGATTATTATTTTTCTATTACAAAGCCAATGAGCTCTAAAATCACAAAACACCTAATCTAAAAAATATGTTTGGTTTATTTAAAAAAAAGTCTGAAGTTGATAAGCTGCAAGACAAATACAAGAAATTAATGGAAGAAGCATACAAACTGCAGTCCATTAATAGAACAGATAGCGATGCAAAATACAAAGAAGCAGACGATATTTTAAAGCAAATAGAAAGCTTACAATCAAAATCTTAAATGAAACAAGTAAAAATTACCTTACTTTTTTTAATACTAAATTTTGGCGGTTTGGGTTTGGGTAGTTTTTTAATGAATAATGGCCCATTATCTGTTTGGTATAGTAACTTAGATAAAGCTCCTTGGACACCACCAGGTATTGTTTTTGGCATTGCTTGGACGCTGATAATGATTTGTTTTTCTATTTATTTGGGCAAATTGTTCTTAAAATCGAACACTTCTAAAAATAAATTTTTATTTCTATTCCAATTTATCTTAAACGTAAGTTGGAATTTTGTTTTTTTTAATCAGCATCAGGTCTTTCTAGGATTCATAAATATCATTCTACTAACTGTATTTATATTTCTATATTTTTTTAAATTTAGCACAGCTACAAAAAATTATAAGTTTTTATTACTTCCATATATGATATGGCTATGTATAGCAACATCTTTAAATTTTTATATTCTAATACACAACTAACAGCATGCACAAACTACATAAAACACAAAAAGTACCTATTTCTTTGCAAGAGGCATGGGACTTTTTAAAAAGTCCAAAAAATTTAGAGAAAATGACACCCAAAGAAATGGGGTTTAAAATTATTGATGGCGCAGATAGAGAAACCTATGCAGGGCAATTAATCACATATCAAGTTACACCTCTATTAGGCATTAAAACCAAGTGGATATCTAAAATTACACAGGTAAAACATTTAAGTCACTTTACAGATGAACAATTGTCTGGGCCATATGCTTTATGGCATCACACACATTTTATAAAAGAAATTGATGGTGGTGTAGAAATGGAAGATTTAATTTATTATAAAGTTCCGTTTGGCTTCTTAGGCAGATTAATACACCCTATTATAGTAAAACCTCAATTGGAAAAAATATTCGAATTTAGAAGTAAAAAGTTAATAGAACTTTTTGGAGAATTTAAGTAGTTATGAGTAAAAAAGTAAATATTTTTTGGTTTAGAAGAGATTTAAGGTTGGACGATAATGTTGGGTTTTACAATGCCTTAAAAGGCGAAAATCCAGTATTGCCTATTTTTATTTTCGACAAAGAAATTTTAGACAAATTACCTGAAGATGATGCCCGTGTAAATTTCATTTTTGATACTTTACAAAAAATGAGAACAATATTGCAAAACGAGCACAACAGTGATTTAGCAATGTATTATGGTAATCCAGAAGAAGTATACAAAAAACTAATTAAAGCGTATGAAATTGAAACTGTTTTTACAAACAGAGATTACGAACCTTATGCAACCAATAGAGATTCAAAAATTGAAAAACTTTTAAATAGCAATACTATTCAATTCAAGACTTTTAAAGACCAAGTAATTTTTGAAAAAGACGAAGTTGTAAAAAAAGATGGTAATCCTTACGTGGTGTACACACCTTATATGAAGGTCTGGAAAGAGCAATTTAAAAGTTATAACTTAGATATTTTTTATACCAATTCTTACTTAAGCAACACCCTACAAAATAAAGAATTACCTAACGTTACTTTGGCGGAAATGGGATTCAAAGAAGCATCACAAAAAATAGAAACCTTTACAGTTACCCCTAGTCTAATTCAAGAATATGAAGATACCAGAAACTTTCCTGCACAAGATAGCACCTCTAAACTTGGTCCTCATCTAAGATTTGGAACTGTTTCTGTTCGACAAATGGTTAAAAAAGCAGTAGCAGAAGAAAATGAAATCTTTTGGCAAGAATTGATATGGAGAGAGTTTTTTATGCAAATACTTTGGCATTTTCCAGACACTTCTAAACAAGCATTTAAATCTAAATATGATAGAATTGAATGGCGCAATAATGAAGAAGAATTTAAAAAATGGTGTAATGGACAAACAGGTTACCCTTTTGTAGATGCTGGTATGCGCCAACTAAATAAAACTGGGTTTATGCACAATCGTGTAAGAATGCTAGTGGGCAGTTTTCTGTGCAAACATTTACTAATAGATTGGAGATGGGGAGAAGCCTATTTTGCAGAGAAACTGCATGATTATGAAATGGCTAGCAATGTGGGTAATTGGCAATGGGTTGCTGGTTCTGGGGTAGATGCTGCACCTTATTTTAGAATATTTAATCCAACCACACAAATTAAAAAATTTGATAAAGATTTAGCCTATATTAAAAAATGGGTTCCAGAGTTTCAAGAACTCACTTATGCAAAAGAAATAGTAGAACATAAAATGGCTAGAGAACGTTGTTTGAGTGCCTACAAAGAAGCCTTAAATTAATAAAACAATCCTAAATCTAATATTTATTACAACATTTACCATTAAAACAACGTTAAAGAACTAATTTTTAATTACATACTAAAACTTTTATTATTCTTGTTAAAAAGCCTCTATATTTTTAGGGGCTTTTTGTTTTAAAAAAAGTAATTTTTCTTTAGGTAAAAACCAAATAATGTATTTAATTTGCCCTCGTTAAAATTAACGTTTTAGCACAAATGCCGATGTAGCTCAGCTGGCTAGAGCAGCTGATTTGTAATCAGCAGGTCGGGGGTTCGAGTCCCTTCATCGGCTCTTTTAAGAAAGCTTCAATTTATATTGAAGCTTTTTTTTATGTCTTAAGACACCTATCATTTTTAGTGTAACATAGGTAAAGACAAAGTAAATTTTAAAAACTCATATAAATATCGTTAAAATTTATATATTTACCTATATAAGTTACGGAGTAAAATTAATATTCTCTTTTATGCTAATTATTGGAATTGCAGGCGGTACTGGAAGCGGAAAAACTACAGTGGTTAATCAAATTATTAAACAACTACCAACAGACGAAGTTTGTGTTATTTCACAAGATTCTTATTATAATGAAACCAACGATTTGTCTTATGAAGAAAGAACTAAAATAAATTTCGATCATCCTAGAGCAATTGATTTTCAGCTTTTAACTAAACATTTAAAAACATTAAAAACGGGTAAAAACATACAACAACCTGTCTACTCTTTTGTAACGCATAACAGAACAAAAGATACCGTAAAAACACACCCTAGAAAAGTAGTAATTGTAGAAGGTATCTTAATTTTTAATAGCACAGAATTAAGAGATTTATTTGATATTAAAATATTTGTACACGCAGAAACAGACGAGCGTTTAATTAGAAGGTTAAAGCGAGATATTACAGAAAGAGGAAGAGATATTGAAGAAGTTTTAAATAGGTATCAAACCACTTTAAAACCAATGCACAACCAATTTATAGAACCTACAAAGAATTTTGCAGACATAATTATACCCAATGACAGGTACAATACAGTAGCTATAGATATTGTGAGGTCTGTTATTAATGAGCGCTTATAAAATGAATTTACAAATCATAAAAAATAAAAAAATTTTTAAACTTTTAACGAATGTATTCGTTATTATTTTTATTCCATTTTTACTATGGATGCTATTTTTTGATGACAATTCTTACTTAGTGCATAGAAAGTTTGATAAAGAGATAGAAGATTTAGAAAACACCATATCATTCTACAAAACAAAAATAGCTAAAGATAAAGCTACTATAAAAAAACTAGAAGACTCTTTACAACTAGAGCGTTTTGCCAGAGAAAAATACCTAATGAAAAAAGAAAACGAAGACATTTATATTATTGAATTTGACACCATAAAAAAATAATGACTAAATATCTGTTTGATGATTTTAAAGGAACTACACCTGGCGCTTGGAAACAAAGAATTCAAGTAGATTTAAAGGGTGCAGATTATAATGAGAAATTGCTCTGGAAAACAAATGAAGGAATTACCATAAAACCTTTTTACACTAAAGAAGACAGAAAAAATCATGCTATAAAATTACCTGAAAAAGATTTTAAAATTTGCCAAACTATTAAGATTAAAGACGAATTAAAAGCCAATGCATTTGCATTAAAAAGTATTAGTACTGGTGCAACAGCCATTCAATTTATAGCAGAAACAAAATTTGATTTTACCATTTTATTAAAAGGGGTTAACTTGGATCATACTTCAATTTATTTTAAACTAAATTTTTTAGAAGTCGATTTTATAAAAGATATCGCTTCAAAAATAAACACTGGAACTATTTTTTTTCAGTTTGATATTTTAGGCAATTTAGCTGAAACTGGAAATTGGTATTACAATTTAAAAGAAGATTTTAATCAACTTAAAGAAATTAGTAATCTTTTAGAAAACCCTATTGTTATTAATGCAGATTTGTACCAAAATGCAGGGGCAAATATCACACAACAATTGGCCTATGCTTTAGCACATGCCAACGAATACTTAAATTACTTTGACAACAGCATTGCAGATAAAATTCATTTTCAATTTGCAGTGGGTAGCAACTATTTTCATGAAATTGCAAAATTAAGAGCCTTCCGTTTGCTTTGGTCTTCACTTTTAAACACCTATAAAATTAAAGAAAAAGAAGCACACCTCTTTGTACAACCTTCACTTAGAAATAAAACAATTTACGATTATAACGTAAATATGCTCAGAACCACATCTGAATGCATGAGTGCTGTTTTAGGCAGCGCAAATACAGTAAGTAATCTACCCTATAATGCAATTTTTGAAAATGCTAATGCATTTGGAGAACGAATTTCTAAAAATCAGCTTTTAATCTTACAGCAAGAAAGTGGTTTTACAAACGCTCAAAATTTTACTGATGGCAGTTATTATATTGAAACATTAACACATCAATTTGCAGAAAAAGCACTACCCATTTTTAAACAAATAGAAAAAGGTGGTGGTTTTTTAAAACAACTTAAAGAAGGTAATATTCAAAAGAAAATTAAAGAAAGTGCCGTTAGAGAAGAAACACAATTCCAAAAAGAAGAGGTCTTTTTATTAGGAACTAATTTACAAGTTAGTAAAGATGATGTAATGAAAAACAACATCACAAAAGACCCTTTTCTAAAAAAAAGAAATATAAAAACACTAATTGTTCCTATAATCAAAAAAAGGCTAGCAGAAAAAATAGAACAAAAACGATTGCAACAAGAAAAGTAAATAAACTTAAAAAATTAGTAAAGCCTTAGGCAACTAATTTATATCGTTTAATGTCCCAAAAAATGAGTAGAAAATCCATAGAAAATATAAAAATTTTAAAAGATTTTACAGCACCTCAAAAATCTTTTCAACATGAAAATTTTGTAGCAGGTATTGCTCCTAATTTAAGAGGGCCATACAGCACAATGTATGTAAGACGACCTTGGACAATTAGACAATATGCTGGTTTTTCTACCGCAGAAGAAAGCAATGCTTTTTACAGAAGAAATTTGGCTGCTGGGCAAAAAGGGTTATCTGTAGCGTTTGATTTAGCTACGCACAGGGGCTATGATTCTGACCACGAACGTGTGCAAGGAGATGTTGGAAAAGCAGGCGTTGCCATAGATTCTGTAGAAGATATGAAAGTTCTGTTTGACCAAATTCCGTTAGATAAAATGTCTGTTTCTATGACTATGAATGGCGCTGTTCTGCCAATTCTAGCGTTTTATATTGTTTCTGCAGAAGAACAAGGTGTTTCACCTGAATTACTATCTGGTACCATTCAAAATGATATATTAAAGGAGTTTATGGTTAGAAACACGTATATCTATCCTCCTACTCCATCTATGCAAATTATTGCAGATATTTTTGAATATACCAGCAAAAACATGCCAAAATTCAATTCAATCTCTATTTCTGGTTACCACATGCAAGAAGCTGGGGCAACTGCAGAAATAGAATTGGCTTACACCTTAGCAGACGGACTAGAATATATTAGAAAAGGCTTAGAAACAGGAATGGATATTGATGATTTTGCGCCAAGATTGTCTTTCTTTTGGGCAATTGGTATGGATCATTTTACTGAAATTGCAAAACTGCGAGCTGCACGAATGTTATGGGCAAAAATTGTAAAACAATTCAACCCAAAAAACCCAAAATCTTTAGCTTTAAGAACGCATTGCCAAACTAGTGGTTGGTCTTTAACGGAGCAAGACCCATTTAATAATGTAGCCAGAACAACTATTGAAGCAATGGCTGCTGCCTTTGGTGGCACACAAAGTTTGCATACCAATGCTTTAGATGAAGCTATTGCATTACCCACAGATTTTTCTGCAAGAATTGCCAGAAACACTCAAATTTATTTACAAGAAGAAACTCATATTACAAAAACAGTAGATCCTTGGGCAGGCAGTTATCATGTAGAAGAATTAACTGCTAATATTGCTAATAAAGCTTGGGAATTGATTGCAGAAGTTGAAGAGTTAGGAGGCATGACAAAAGCCATAGAAAAAGGGATTCCAAAGTTAAGAATAGAAGAAGCTGCCGCCATTAAACAAGCCAAAATAGACAGTGGAGCAGATGTAATTGTTGGTGTAAATAAATACCAATTAGACAAAGAAGACCCTTTACATATTTTAGAGGTTGATAATGAAGCTGTGAGAAAATCTCAAATTGAAAGATTAGAAAACTTAAAAGCGAATAGAAATTATAAAAAGGTGCAAAATTGCTTAACACTTTTAACAAATTCGGCAAAGTCAGGTAAAGAAAATCTTTTAGAATTGGCAGTAAAAGCGGCAAGAGAAAGAGCAACCTTAGGCGAAATTTCAGATGCTTTAGAAGTTGTTTTTGGCAGACATAAAGCAGTAACTAAATCTATTTCTGGTGTGTATAGAAAAGAAATAAAAGACGATAAATTATTTAAAGAAGCAACTGATTTAGCAAATAAATTTGCTGAATTAGAAGGCAGAAGACCAAGAATAATGATTGCTAAACTAGGACAAGATGGCCATGATAGAGGTGCAAAAGTTGTAGCAACTGGTTATGCAGACTTGGGTTTTGATGTTGATATTGGTCCTTTGTTTCAAACACCACAAGAAGCCGTAAAACAAGCGGTAGAGAATGATGTGCATATTTTAGGAATATCCTCATTAGCAGCAGGCCACAAAACCTTAGTCCCACAAGTTATTGCCGAGTTAAATAAGTACGGTAGAGCAGATATTATGGTAATTGTAGGTGGTGTAATTCCCGCACAAGACTATCAGTTTTTGTTTGATGCAGGAGCTGTTGGCATTTTTGGCCCAGGAACCAAAATTGCGCAAGCAGCCATAGATTTAATTACGATATTAATAGACAGTATTGCTGAGTAATATTTATATTATTTAAAACTAATGTGTTTTCTATTTAAATAAAGAAATCTCAAATTAAACACAAGATTTCTCAACAGCACTTCGTTGCGTTTGAAATGACAGTAGTTAATTTTTAACTGCATAAAAAACAGAAACTGCAATAATTATATAAAACTCGCTATTCATTAATTTCAAGTATTTTTTAGATTTCTGTAGAATTAGTATGCTAAAAAACGAAACGTGTTGTAATACATTTATAATTGACAACTAAAGAAAACTGATTATTAAACTTTTTTGTGAATTATCACCCTTTTATTTTAAAATATTTAACACATTAATAGTACACTTCCAAAGGGTAAATTTGCCCTTTTATGCTTAAATTTGCAACTCTTATAAAACGCATTTTAAAGCAATACAAAAGGATGAAAAAAGTATTCGATTTTCTATATTCTACCCGTCTAATGGCCATTTTATTTATCGTTTATGCAACAGCAATGGGCGTTGCTACTTTTATAGAAAACGACTATGGCACGCAAACATCTAAAGCACTAGTTTACAATGCTTGGTGGTTTGAGTTGATTATGGCTTTGTTTGTGGTTAATTTCTTTGGAAACATTTTTAGATACAAACTTTATAAAAAAGAAAAATGGGCAGTTTTATTGTTCCATGCTTCGTTCTTATTAATTCTTCTGGGTGCAGGTATTACTAGATATATTGGTTATGAAGGTATCATGTTAATTGAAGAAGGAGAAACCACCAATAAATTCTTATCGGAAACTACCTATGTAAATGCAATTGTAGACGATGGCACTTCACAAAAACCAGAAATTAATGAACCTATACTCTTATCTGCTTGGGGTTCTAATTCTTGGTCTTATTCAGACAATTTTGTAGACAAAGAAAAAGCTGTAGATTTTAAATTTGAATTGGTAGATTATATACCTTGGGCAGAAGAAAAGTTGGTTGAAGATGAAAACGGAGTAGAACATTTATTCTTTGTTGAATCTTCTGATGGCACAAGACACGAACATTATATACCAAGATTTACGATACAAAATATTCATGGTATTTTAGTAGGTTTTGATGCTAAAGAAGAAGATTACACCGTAAACTTTATCAAAGAAAACAACACGCTAAAAATGATTTCTAAGGCAGATGGCGATTGGTTTAGAATGGCAGATCAAAAAAGAGGAAGAGTTGTAAAAGACTCGTTAGCAGAATTTAATTACCTGTCTTTGCATAATATTGGCGATTTACAATTTGTAATACCAGAACCCCCTACAAAAGGAAAAATGCAAACTGTAAGAGGTCCTAAGAGTGACAAAGTACAAGATATTATTGTTTTAGATGTTACTGCAAATAATGAAACTAAAAGAGTAGAATTAAGAGGAAGTAAATTTAATGCAGATGGTTCTAAAACTTTAGAAGTTGGTGGCCTAAACTTTAGAATGCTGTATGGTGCAAAAATTTTAGAAACACCTTTTGCTATAAAATTGAATGATTTTCAGCTCGAAAAATATCCTGGCTCAGAAAGCGCTGCTTCTTATGCAAGTGAAGTAACTGTAATAGACCCAAAAGAAACCTTTAATTATAGAATTTTCATGAATCATATCTTAGATCACAGAGGTTACAAATTCTTTCAGGCGAGTTATGATTTAACTGGAGAAAAGGAAGAAACACATCTATCTGTCAATCATGATTTTTTAGGAACCTTTGTAACCTATTTGGGTTACTTTTTACTATATTTTGGTTTAACTATGGCTTTATTTGTAAAAAATACTCGTTTTGACGATTTGAAAAAAAGGCTCGTAAAAATTAGAAAGAGAAAAGCGAATTTGACTACAATAGCCATCTTACTTGTATCAAGTTTAACATTTGCACAGCATTCAGATGGACATCAAACCAAAAAGGTTACCAACCAACAGATAGATTCTATTTTACAAGCAAATATGGTGGATGCGAAACATGCAGACAGCTTTAATAGACTTGTAATACAAGATAATGGTAGAATGAAGCCTGCGCATACGTTTGCTTCTGAGTTGGTTAGAAAAGTAAGTAAAACCGAAAAGTTTAAAGGTATGGAACCTAGTCAGGTTTTATTATCTATTATAGAAAACCCTTATTTGTGGTATGAAGTGCCAATTATTTACCTAGAAAAAGGAAACACACAAGTAAGAGATTTTATTGGTGTTGCACAATCTGCAACCCACGCAAGTTTGTCTAGTTTTATTACAGAAACTGGTGTATATAAAATTAAAGAGAAAGTAGAGCAAGCACAAAAAAACAAGATTAAAAATAAGTTTGAAAAAGACTTAATTAATATTGATAAAAGAATTGGACTTTTATACAGCGCCATTGGAGGCGCAATTTTAAAAATTTACCCAATTCCTGGAGATGAAAACAACAAATGGGTTTCTAGATTAGAAGCTTCTGAAGCTGGATTTAAAGGAACAGATTCTGTTTTTGTAAAACAATCTTTACCCGTTTACATTAACTTTTTACAAAAAGCTAAAAAAACAGGAGACTACAAAGATGCCGACAAGATTTTGGGAGGTATTAAAAAGTTTCAACAAAAATTTGGAGCCGAAGTTAACTTAGAAAAAGATAAGATAGACTATGAGATTTCTTACAACAAAATACAACCTTTTCAAACCTTAGCAAAATACTATGGTTATGTAAGTTTATTGATGCTAATATTTGTGATTTGGCAGATATTTGCTTCTAAAAAATGGGTAAATATTTCTGTGAAGACACTCTCTGTTGTTGTGGTAGGTTTATTTATTTTACACACCTTAAGTTTACTAATTAGATGGTACATTAGTGGTTATGCGCCATGGAGTAATGCTTATGAATCTATAATTTTTGTTGCTTGGGCAACCATGCTTTTTGGTTTATGGATTGGTAAAAACTCTGCATTAACCATTACAGCAACTGCATTTTTAGTGGCAATTACCTTAGGTTTTGCGCATCAAAACTGGTTAGACCCAGAGATTGCCAATTTACAACCCGTTTTAAATTCTTGGTGGCTTTTGGTACATACTTCTATTATTGTAGCAAGTTATGGACCACTTTCTTTAGGAATGATTTTAGGTATTGTAGCACTCTTTTTAATGGTATTTACTACCAAAAAGAACAGTAAAAAAATGGACTTAAACATTAAAGAATTAACCATTATTAACGAACAAGCCATTACTGTTGGTTTGGTAATGTTAACCATTGGTAACTTTTTAGGTGGTATGTGGGCAAATGAAAGTTGGGGACGTTATTGGGGTTGGGACCCTAAAGAAACGTGGGCCTTAATTTCTATTATGTTGTATGCTTTTGTTTTACACATGCGTTTAATACCTGGTTTAAGAGGTAGACTTGCTTTTAACTTTGCATCTGCCTTCACGTATTTATCTATTATGATGACCTACTTTGGTGTTAATTTTTACTTATCTGGCTTGCATTCTTATGCTAGTGGAGACAAAGTAGTTACACCAAAAGAGGCGTACCTTTATATTGGCTTTTTAATTGTTTTAACCATTGCAGCCTCGTTTAAATATAAAAAGTATTTCAAAAAACAAGTAAAACAAAAAAATTAGGAACTTGTTTTAAAAGTTTCCTTAAAATTAAGCGGTAAGTTTTTTATGATAATTCATAAGAAAATGTATTTTTGCCTTTCTAAATTTTAACAATAAAACAATATGTTTCATAAAAATATAAAATTAATTTTAGCAAGTTTAATTACAGTTTGGGCAGTATATCAATTCAGCCAAGGCAATATAATGAACGGAATTTCCATCTTATTATTAGCCGGGATTTTTGTGTTATTTTATTTTAAAAACGAGTTTATTTTACTAGCTTTTTTACAATTGCGTAAACAAAATTTTGAAGGCACAAAAAAGTGGTTGGGCTACATTAAAAATCCTGAGGCTGCTTTAATAACAAAGCAACAAGGTTACTTTAACTATTTACATGGTATTATGTTAAGCCAAACAAACATGACACAGTCAGAGAAATTTCTAAGAAAAGCAGTTAAACTTGGCTTAGCTATGGATCATGATTTGGCAATGGCAAAACTACAATTAGCAGGTATTGCAATGACCAAAAGACGTAAAAGAGAAGCAACAAACTTAATGGCTGAAGCTAAAAAGCTAGACAAGCATGGCATGTTAAAAGAACAAATGCAAATGATGAAACAGCAAATGAAGAAAATCTAAGGGTTAGATTGTTGGGTGCTTAGAAAACTCATAAAAAAACGGATAAAATAAAATTTTATCCGTTTTTTTATGACTAATTTTACCGTTTTAATCTATAGTTGATAAAGTTAAATCTGCATTAAACTTTACCATAAATAAACCTTTATTTTCGGTTGTTTTAAACATGTTTTTCTCATAATCAAACTTACTTTGTACACGGTAAGAAACACCTTCGCTGAACGTTTTTTTAAGCGACTTTCCCGAAGCTAAACGCATTAATACATCATAAGTAACATCAAAGCCTTTTGTAGCGTAATAATTTGGTAGCACTCCGTTTTTAGACAAAAATTTCGCATTAAAATTAATTACCTCTGCAACATCTTCTTTACTATACTCGTCACTTACATAGGTAAAATCTAATTTTGCTAATTTTAAATTATCAATTTTATTAAAGGCGCTATTTTTATCAAAAGTAAAAACCCTAGCAGTTACATCTTCCTCTAAACTAATTAAACTATTTACTGCACTTGCTACAATAATAGGATCTTTAGTGGTTAATATTACCACATTATCTACATTTGGTTTTAATGCTTCTGTAAATTTTTCTCTTTTTATATAACCGTCTTCAGAAGTTATGGTACTTAGCGTTACAGAGTCCTTAGCCTTTAAAATTATGCTTAATTTTTCTGCATGTATTGCTGCATCACTGGTACCATCTCTAACAATAATTACATTGCCCTTTGTAACCTTTTCTTGAAAATAATTAGATAATCTTAATCTGTATTCCGTTTTATTTGGGGCTGTTGTTACAATTTGTTTTGTAGAAAAACTAGCTTGCTTTTTAGAATAAACCGGAAAAACAATTGGTGTATTCACTTTATTAGCTAACATTTTTACCTCCTCAGAATACAATGGCCCAATAATTACGTCATTTTCATTTAAATTATTCTCGGCAATAATGGTATTTAATTTAGTACTGTTTTTACCAGTATCAAAAACAGAAACGTCTATAGAAATACCTTGTTTCCTTAACGAGTCTATTGCTATTTCTGCTCCCAAATACATATCTGTTACAATATTGGCTAGTTTACTGTTATCAAAAATATCGTTTTCAGATAATGTATCTAATTCCTGTGTTCTAAAAGGTAAGAAAATAGCTGTTTTTAAACGAATCCCTTCTTGTATTACATCACTGTATAACAATACATCTTCTTCAGTTTCTAGCTCAACTTCTTCTTGTGCTTCCTCTTTAACAGCAAGCTTTGCAATTTTTATAACCTGACCTGTTTTTAATCCTTCCGACAATTCTGGATTTAAATTTACAAGATCTTCACTAGAAACTTTATAAAACCTTGTAAGGCTATAAAAAGTATCTCCTTTTTTGACTAAATGTATTTTATAATCTTTTTTTAAAGTAGCTAATAAAAGTTCTTTTTGTTTCTTTTTATCGGCTAAAAAATTATTTTGTTTATCACTTATAACATCTTTTGCTTTTTCCTTTGATGCATTATCCTTTGTATTTTTAACGCCACTACTCTTTTTATTTGGAATTATAATAACAGTATTAGGCGCTGGTTTTTTAGATATACCTGGATTAAGGCGAAGCAAGTCTCTTGTTTTTATATCTAATTTCTTAGCTATTAAACGCATACTCTCTCCTTCTTTTACCTTATATTCTATGTATTTTTTTTGTTGACCACAAGAAATGGTAAACGTTATCATACATAAAAAAACAAAAAATTGAAGATGTTTCATATATTTTATTCCCATTCTATTGTAGCTGGAGGTTTAGAACTAATATCGTACACTACTCTATTAACGCCTTTTACTTGATTTATTATTTTATTTGATGTTTTTTGTAAGAACTCGTAAGGTAAGTTTACCCAATCTGCTGTCATACCATCTGTACTTTCTACAGCTCTTAAGGCTACCACTTTTTCATAAGTACGCTCATCTCCCATAACTCCAACAGAGTTTACCGGTAAAAGCATTGCGCCTGCTTGCCAAACACTATCATACAAACCGTCTTCTTTTAATCCGTTTATAAAAATAGCATCTACATCTTGTAATATTCTTACTTTTTCTTCAGTAATATCTCCTAAAATTCTAATTCCTAAACCTGGCCCTGGAAAAGGGTGACGCCCTAATAATTCTGAATCTATTCCCATAGACGCCCCAACTCTTCTCACTTCATCTTTAAAAATCATTCTTAGAGGCTCTACAATTTTCAACTTCATATAATCTGGCAAACCACCTACATTATGATGACTTTTTATGGTTGCTGATGGACCACCGTTTACAGAAACAGATTCTATAACATCTGGATAAATTGTACCTTGTGCTAGCCAAGTTACGTCTTTTATTTGATGTGCTTCATCATCAAAGACTTCAATAAAAGCGTTTCCAATAGCTTTTCTCTTTTTCTCTGGATCTGTAACGCCTTCTAAAGCTTTCAAAAAACGTGCAGATGCATCTACACCTTTAACGTTTAAGCCCATATCTTTATACTGGTCTAAAACACTTTCAAATTCGTTTTTACGCAATAAACCGTTATTTACAAAAATACAATATAAGTTTTTGCCTATGGCTTTGTTTAATAATACTGCTGCAACTGTAGAATCTACACCACCAGAAAGGCCTAAAACTACTTTATCATTACCAACTTTATCTTGTAACGCTTTTACGGTACTTTCTACAAAAGAATTTGGTGTCCACGTTTGTGCTACGCCCGCAATTTTTACTAAAAAGTTTTCTAATAATTGCTTACCATCTTTAGAGTGATACACTTCTGGATGAAATTGTATAGCAAACGTAGTTTCTCCATTAATTTTATACGCTGCATTTTCTACATCTTTTGTACTTGCTAAAAGTGTGCCATTTGTTGGTAAATCTTTTATTGTGTCTGAATGACTCATCCAAACTTGACTGCCTTCAGAGATATCTGAAAAGAAAAGTTCGTTTTCTTTTATAAAAGATAAATTGGCTCTACCATATTCTCTTGTGTTAGATGGCGCTACTTTACCACCAGAAAAATGTGCCAAATATTGCGCACCATAACAAACTGCTAAAACCGGTTTTTTACCTCTAATTTCAGATAAATCTGGATGTAAAACATTTTCTCCTCTTACAGAGTTTGGACTTCCAGAAAGAATTACTGCTTTAAAATCTTCTTGGTTTTTAGGTGGATTGTTATAAGGATGAATTTCACAATAAATGTTTAATTCTCTAACGCGTCTTGCAATTAACTGAGTGTATTGCGAACCGAAATCTAAAATAAGTACTTTGTCTTGTTGCATGCGCAAAAATAATATTTTGATTTGGAATTGAACCAAATCTTTTAGAAAAAATAACAGCCTTTTTTAAACAAAAAAAAGCGACATTTTCATGCCGCTTTAAATGTTTTCACAACGGAATAATCCTTAGAGTAAATTTTATAGAATTTAGTGTTTCCGCTAATTGATTTATAAATACAATTTTGAAATCAATTCAAAACATTGGCTTTATCGTATGCTTTGGATGCGAGCTTGTGAATAATCACTTAAAAATACAATCTTAAAATCAATATGTACCTTAAAACTTATACACAATTGCATTAATATTCATTCCTGCGCCTACAGATGCTAAAATAGCAACATCTCCTTTTGTAATGGTTTGGTTTTCTATTTTACCTTTTAAAACTAAATCTAATAAAGTAGGTACAGTTGCCACAGAACTATTGCCTAATTTATGTATACTCATAGGCATTACACCTTCTGGAGCCTTCATTTTATACAATCTGTAAAAACGTTTGATAATGGCTTCGTCCATTTTTTCGTTAGCTTGGTGTATAAAAATCTTTTTTAAATCTGCTATAGCAACTCCGCTTTTGTCTAAAGCTAATTTCATAGCAGCAGGCACGTTAGTTATGGCAAATTCATAAATTTTTCTTCCATTCATTTTTATGTAACGCACGTCTTTTTCTGCTGATAGATTATAAGATTTACCAAAGTTTAAAAAATAGGCTTCTTCTTTGGCAAAGGTTTGTGTGGCATGACTTAAAATACCGGAATCGTTATCTGCTGATTTCTCTACAATACAGGCTCCTGCACCATCACTATAAATCATAGCATCTCTATCATGCTTGTCTACCACTCTAGACAAGGTTTCTGCGCCAATTACCAAACATTTATTTGCCATTGCTGCTTTTATAAAAGCTTGGGCTTGTATTACGCCTTCTACAAAACCTGGGCAACCAAAAAGTAAATCGTAGGCTACACAGTTAGGGTTTGCTATACCCAATCTATATTTTACTCTTGTGGCTAAACTTGGTAAGGTATCTCCTTGAATTGCACCTTGTTTTACATCGCCAAAATTATGTGCTACTATGATATAATCTAATTCTTCTGCATTTATGCCTGCATCTTTAATGGCTTTTTCTGCTGCAAAAAAGGCTAAATCTGAGGTTTGATAAGCTTCTTTTGCATAGCGCCTTTCTGCTATGCCTGTAATGTCTTTAAATTTACTGATGATTGTGCTGTTTTCTGCAGTAAATTCTGAACCATCTTCATTTAAGAAATGCGTATTTATAAAAGCATTATTCTCTTTTTTTATGGATGGGATAAACGTTCCTGTTCCTGTAATTTTTGAAGCAATCATATGGTTGATTTTAATAAAGTAAAAGTAATACATTTTATTGCTGTAATTTACTATGCGTGCATAGCATTATTACATTCAAATTGTAAAAAATGATAATTTTAGCAAGAAAGAAAGGTACTATTTTTTATACAAATTCATTTTTAGTTGCATTACTGTGGCTATAGACGTGGCTCTGTTTTTCATTTGTGATGCCACTACTCCACTAAAACTGGCATCTATGGTTTCAAATAAATACGATGTCCAAATAACAAAATGTTGTTTTTTAAATGCTACGAACCTATTTTTGTCTAGGTGTTTTTGCATGGTATTGTTCTTATAGCTGTTGGTATTGAATAAGATATCGTGCCAAAAATCTGAAATAATTGCCAAATGCGCTGTTAAATGATTTGCTTTTACAATGTCTTCAAAAAAAGGAATCATTTGTTTGTCTGCCAGCAATAAGCTATAAAAATTGGTGATTATTTTTAAAATGTCTTTTTTATTTGCAATTTCTGGTTTCATATTTTTTACTTAAATATGGGTAGTGTTTTTTAAATTATTAAATGTGTTTTTAAAGCAGCAATATGCGTTAGGGATTGGAGCTTTGTTTGAGCTCTTGCGCTTTTTTAAGGGCAAAGCGAGTGCGTAAAGCCCGTTAAAACCTGCCTGCGGTAGGCAGGCGCCCAAATAAAATTACTCTAAATAAGCACTATCAAAAGAGAAAGGTAATAAATCTGCTAAAGAATTTGTTTTAATTACTTCGCCAACTTCACCTGTAAACAGTATTGGAAAGGGTTGTTTCTGCGTAATTTCGTATTCTGCCAACGCTTGCCTGCATGCGCCACAAGGCCCCACAGGCTTATCTACTCTTGTTATATTAGAACTTGCAGAAATGGCTAGTTTATTAATTTTTACACCTGGATATTGGGCGCCTGCATAATAAACGGCTACTCTTTCTGCACACAAACCAGAAGGATAAGCTGCATTTTCTTGATTGTTACCCGTAATAATTTTTCCGTTTGCCAATAATAAAGCAGCGCCTACATTAAATTTGGAATAAGGCGCGTAGGCTTTTTTTCTGGCTAGAATTGCTTGCTGCATTAAGTTTTTATCTGCTGTAGCAAGTTCTTCTATGTCTTTAAATACTTTTACGGTTGTTGCTATCTTTATTTCTTTCATAAAATTAAGAAGTAAAAAAAAGCAGCTTTAGAATAAGAGCTGCTTTTGTGTTTTGTAAACGTTTTTAAATTATTGCTTTTAATAATCGTCGTAAATTTCGCCTAAATCGAAAGAAATAGAAAAACGTAACGAGTTTTCTAATGGATTATTTACGTCTGAAGCGTTTATTAAATATGATAAATCTATATTAAGTGCATTGGTTTTAAAACCACCACCTAATGTAAAAAACTGTCTGTTTCCGTTGTCTTCATTTTCATGAAAATAACCACCTCTTAAAGCAAAGGCATTATTATATAAATATTCTGCTCCTAAAGCATAAGTTACCTCTGCTAACTCTCCGCTAAAACCGTCTTGAGAATCGCCAAAAGAACTAAACATACCGCCTATAAAACCTTGGTCTTGGTCTCCACCAACAGAAGGTACTAATAGTTTGGTAAACTCTACAGTTGTACTTATTTGGTTGTAATCGTCTAAAATAAAATCGAAACCACCACCTAATTTTAAGTTGGTTGGTATAAAATCTTCTTCACCTGGCACGTAAGATACTTTTGGACCAATATTGGTGATGTTAAACCCTAATCTGTAACGCCCGTTGAAGTTTCCATAATTTTGTTCGTAAGATTGGTAATACCCAGAAACATCTACTCCAAAAGAATTTATGGGTTGTATTGCGTTACCTGCTGTACCATTAAATGCTAAATTAGAGCGTATGTATTTTAAGGAAACTCCCATAGAAAATGTTTCGCTTAATTTTAAAGCATAAGAACCTGTTAAAGCTAATTCATTTGGGTTTATAGAGCCTGTTGAATTCCCTTGATTATCGGTTAAATCTATTTGACCTAAACTAAAAAATTTAACATCTGCACCCCAAGCTGCGTTTTCGCTAAACCTGTTAATGTAAGAACCACTTCCTACAAAAATATCGTTTGTTAAGTTACGTAACCAAGGTGAATAAGTAATACCTGTTTCTATTTGCCTGCCACTAAAAGCAATTTTTGCAGGGTTATGAAATATTGACCAAGCATCTGCACTTGTGGCAACACCTACATCTCCCATACCTCCAGATCTGGCATCTGGTATTATTAATAAAAAAGGTGCTGCTGTGGTAATACCACGATTTTGAGCAGAAATTTTACAAACTGCTAAAACCACTAAAAGTAAACTTATTCCTAATTTTTTCATTTTTCTGTATAATTATTCTAATGCAAATATGCTATTTTTATTGAAGTATAACTAATTTTTCATATTTCTCTGAAACCAAATTGCTTATTGTAGCTTTTACACGGAGCTTATAAACGTAAACTCCTTTACCAATTTTATTACCAAAATCGTCTAAACCATTCCATGTAATATTTCTAGAAAGGTTACCTGTTGTTTGTACATTTCTATTTATAGTTTTTACCAATTTACCAGAAACCGTAAAAATTTGTACTTGTACCTCTAAGGGTTCATTTGGTTTGTTATGATTGAACCAAAACTCGGTGTAATTTACAAACGGATTTGGATAATTAAGTACGTTTTCTATATTTAAAATGGCATCACTAACCACAACAAAGTTTAACGTAGTTTCTGATGAGTTATTGTAAGTGTCCCATGCTTTTATTTTTAAAGTATGTGGGCCAACTTCTAAATCTCTTAATCTATAGGTTACTTTTCCTCTAGTAAAATCGTTTAATTCTGTTTCATAAAAATCATTTAACAAAATTGGGTTAGCTGTATCTCCATCTAATATACCAACAATATCGTGATCTACTGCTGTGATAGAGGTATTAATACCACTAGGGTCTTGCAAAACAGCAATTAAATTGGGCGATCTGTTTGTGTTGCCTCCATCTATAAAAGATTCGTCGTTCATAAACAATTGTAATTCTGGCCCTACAGTATCTTCTGGTGCATTCTCATTTATACCACCTACAACTAAATCTAAATTAAAACCTGCTTTTTCGCTTTTACCATTTTCTGCATAAAAACTTAGCTTGCCCTTACCAAAGGCTATTTTAACGTCTCTTGGTACAATAAAGTCGAATTTAAAAACGCCGTTTTCTATGGTAGATTTTCCTCTAAACAGTTTACTATCTTGCGTATCAAAAGGCATAATTACACCAAAACCATCGTTATCTAACGTGTTTTTTTCTAAAGGTTTGTCAAAAATTGTGGTAGATAAAGAACCATTAAAATCGCTTAAAATTTGATTGGAATTGTCTAAAACCACGCCTTCAAAACTTACTTTAGAAAGTGCTTTTAAAGTATCTAAAGATTGTGTTATATCTTTCCCATTCATTTTTGTTATTTGCACATTTGGTTCTGGCACAGCCAACCTCATTGCAGGGTCTCCAAAAGAATAAATAAAAAACTTTTGATTATTAAAAAAATTATTTTTGGCTACCATTAAAGCTTCTGCAATGGTATAATCTTCATTATTAAATTCTAAAAGAAGGCGAATTAAACTTTCATTAAATCTTTGTCCTACAGAGATAAAAACCTCTCTTGTTGTGGTTATCATGCTTGCTGCACCACCTACTTTATTCCAAAAAGTTAATTCTCCTGCTGTAATTCTATTTGGATTATCGAATCTTGAAAAATCACAAGTTACAGTGATTAACAGAGGCAAGGTATTCTCATTACTAAAGGCTTGTATTTGAGGTTTTTCTAAAATTCTTTCAGATGCAAAACCATCTTCTCCTCCATGTCCAAAATAATCGAACACTAAAGTCCCTCTTTCTACCGCAGTTGTTATGGCATTATTCACATCTGGATATCTTTCTCCTCCAGAAGAATTTTGTTGTACAAAGGCATCTACATAAACCTTATTTACATTAAACACAGGTTTATTCGCTTTAATTTCGTCTGCAATAGACTCTACACCTTGTTGTATTACCTCTTCACCAAAAACATCTATATCATCTGCTAAAAGTGTTACTGTATTTCGCCAATCTCCAATAGCACTTTCGCTATAATAACTTAATATTTTATCTACAACATCTTTAGCTTGTGCAATGCCTGTAACTGGTATTCTACTAGAAACAACATCTATAGTGTGGTTGGTAAGCATTGTTCCTTCATTAGGTTCTAGCATCACAAAAAAATCGTCTGTTACAAAAGAAGTTGCCAAATTAAAACTTTGTGTAGATAGTTTTACAGGAACAATATTATTATTATTTTGAATGCGGTCTTTATAATCATAAGAAGCATCACCAAAAAAAGCAACGTATTTTAGTTTAGTTTCTGCGGAAGTGTTCCTATTATATAAATGTTTGATAAAATCTCTAATTCCTGTAATATCTTTAGAACCTGAAGAAAACTCATTATAAATTTCTTCTAAATCTACTACTTTAGCAGTAAGATTGGAGTTGTTTTGATGATAATTTGCTAACCTCTCTGCCTGCGAAAACAAATCTTTACTCGTAATTACTAAGTAATTAATATCTTTTAGGGCGCGCAAATTCTGATTATTTACCCTATTATTTTCAACAGTTTGTGGTGTGTAAAAATCTGCCTCATTTAAAACTACATATTCATTTAAAGTACCTCCAACATCTGTAAAACTAAAAATATTAGCAGTACCTTCATTTGTTATTATTTGAGGTGATAAAAAATCACTCACATCCCAAACTTGAAAAATGTTGTTTGCATTTGTTACCTCATACGCTACATTACCAGCGCTATTTAATTGATTAAAACTTCTGAATGAAAATTGTTTACTGCCTGCATTTAAATTCTTTGTGCCAATAACCTCTATATAATCTAAAAAAGCATTTGCAGACGGATTACCATTATTGTTATAGGTAAGTTCAAAAGCAATATTTTCTGAAGTACTTGTAAAAGCCCCTGAACTTAAACGAGCAACAGCCTTTGTTAACGAACCTGGATTTAATGCCGAAAAATTAAGTGTATACAAATCTTGCCCATTTACTTTAACCGCAAAATTAGTAGCTGTTAAAGAATTGCTTACTGCCCTAGTGCGTATTGTAAGTGGTTCTGTTGGTACAATGTTATTAAAGGGGATGCTAAATGTTTGCGTATTTTCTATGCTAAAATTGTTACTAAAAAACCATTGTGTACCCGCTCCAAAAATATTTAACTCTTCTTTTTCATAAAATGTAAAATCGTTAAATGTAGTGATAGTAATATTTACAGCAACATTACTTGTAGGTTTTGTTACTACTCTTTTACCTGGAGAATTACCTACTGTTATAAAATAATATGCCTTATCTGAATAAATATTTTGCCTATGCCTACTATTTTCTGGTGAATCTCCATATACCCAATCATGTGGCCCTTTAGCATAAAATAAAATAAAATCATTTGCATCAAAACTACCATCTGCTTCTCCCTGAATAAACAGGGCGTTTTCCTGTAAATCTTGGTATCTAAAATCTGAATTTATTTCGGGTAACAAAGTACCTCCGTTTCCGTAAATCTTAATATTTCTAGGGTTTAAGCCATTGCTAGAAATACCAATCTGCTGCAATAAATTTCTATCTATTTTAAAAACCCCTGTAGTATCAACAGAAAATTTAAACCAATTACCAGTAGACAAAACAGAATTATCTGTTTGACCTGCACAAAGATGGGTGAGGTATAAAAATAAAAAAGTGAAAAAGGTTTTTCTCATAATTTAATACACAAATAACGCAAATTTTATAGAGATATTTTAGCCCAAACAAAGATAAATTATACTAAATATAAAAATGAATCGTTTTAAATAAAATGTAAAAAATATTGCTGCGTTAAAGTTTTAATTTTGCTTGCTTAAAAGCATTATTATTGTAACTTGCATGTTTAATAAAAACTTATATAATTTTCTATTAGGAAATGAAAAATTTAATTAATATCACTTTAGTCGTATTCACAACGATTATCTTAACCGGGTGTAAAAAAACTGATTTTAGTAAATCTAGATTAACCGGTTTGTCTTTTAATGACCCTAAAAACGGGAATTATATCCGAAACAGTTCTTTTGACGGACAAAAACCGCCTTTAGGCATGGTGGCTATAGAAGGTGGTTCTTTTACTATGGGCCAAGTGCAGGATGATGTAATGTTTGACTGGAACACAACACCTAAAAAAATTCATGTTCGCTCTTTTTTTATGGATGAAACTGAAGTTACGAATTCAGAATATTTTTTATACGTGCAATACATTAAAGATGTATTTCCGCCTTCGGAAGAGCAATACAAACATATTTACAACTCTGTTTTACCAGATACTTTAGTTTGGAGAAAAAGTCTAGGAAATACAGATATTTTAACAGAAAATTATTTTCGTCATCCTGCATACGCAGATTATCCTGTTGTTGGTGTTACATGGACGCAAGCAAATGAATATTGCAAATGGAGAACAAATGCTGTGAACTTAAAAAAATTGATAGATAAAGGGCACATCAAAAATATTTTCGAATCTGATACTACAAGAAACTTTTTTGATACAGAACGTTTTTTATCTGATTCAGATAGATTATTTGAAGGTGACTCTACCATTTACAAAAGAGGTGTGAAAACGAGAAATGTGCGAAAGAGAGGAGCTCCAAGACCTGCAAGAGATGCTTTTCAAGGAAGAAAAATTACACAAGCAGATGGTGTTTTACAACAAAAATTCAGGCTTCCTACAGAGGCAGAATGGGAATTTGCCGCGAAAGCTATAGTGGAAAACAGAGAATACAACAATATTAGAGGTAGAAAAAAATATGCTTGGGATGGCAAGTATACTAGAGAAAAAAATAAGAGACACAAAGGGAATCAGCTCGCTAACTTTAAACAAGGACAAGGAGATTATAGTGGGTTACCAGGTTGGAGTTCTGATGGATCTGATATTCCATTTAGAATAAAAGCTTACCCACCAAATGCGTTTGGATTATATGACATGTCTGGTAATGTAGCTGAATGGGTTGCTGATGTTTATAGACCTATTATTGATAATGAAGCCAACGATTTTAATTATTATAGAGGAAACTTATTTACAAAAAAGCAAATTAACAAAGAAGGTAAGGTTGTAATTGTAGGTAGTGATGTTGCTGTACAATATGACACTTTACCTAATGGTAGTATTATACCAAAACAATTACCGGGTTCAATTAAATATATTCCTATAACTAAAAGTGATGCTGCGTTTAGAACTAATTTTTCTCAAGCAGAAAATGCAGATATTGGTGATGGTGATTTAAACTCTACCCGTTTTTATGAAGATGATGAAGATCGTTTTGCCACCAGACCAAGCATGTATAATTCTCCTAAAAAGCCTAGAATAGAAAGAGATTCTATAAACGGTAGAGACAAGCTAATTAACGACGCAAAAAAACGTAGAACCTTAATTAGTAATCGTACCCGAGTTTATAAGGGAGGTTCTTGGGCAGATAGAGAATATTGGTTAGACCCGGCACAAAGAAGGTATTTACCAGAGTATATGGCAACAAACTATATAGGTTTTAGATGTGTAACAGACCAATTAGGGCCAATGACTTACAAAAAAAGAACGGCTAGAAACGCAAGAAGATAGTTTTTTTCTATAAAATGTAAAAACCTCATTGTATCTTTACAACGAGGTTTTTATATTTTAGAATTATGACAACAATACAAGAAATTTATAAAAGGTACCAGCAAACTTTCTTAATAGATACAGACACAAGAAAGATTAGAAAAAATGCAATATTCTTCGCTTTAAAAGGTGCTAACTTTAATGGGAACACATTTGCAAAAGAAGCTTTAAATAATGGCGCTTCAATAGCTATTATAGACGAAAAAGCATACGAAATACCCGGTAAAACCATTCTTGTAAAAAATGTATTAACCACTTTACAAGAATTAGCAAAATACCATAGAAAACAACTTACAATTCCTGTAATTGGTTTAACGGGTAGTAATGGAAAAACAACCACTAAAGAGCTATTAAATGTAATTTTACAAAAAGGGTTTAAAACAACTGCAACAACAGGCAACTTAAATAATCACATAGGTGTTCCTTTAAGCATACTCTCTGTTAAACCGGGGTGCGAAATTGCTATCATAGAAATGGGGGCTAATCACCAAAAAGAAATCGCTTTTTTATCTGAAATAGCAGCACCCGATTATGGTTACATTACCAATTTTGGTAAAGCACACTTAGAAGGTTTTGGTGGTGTTGAAGGAGTAATTAAAGGTAAAAGTGAACTATACACTTATCTTATACAAAATAATAAGACTGCTTTCGTTAATCCTAAAGACCCCATACAAATTGAAAAAACAAAGGATTGTAAAACAATTTTAATAAATGAGAATATTCGCTTTATAAAAGCAAAACCTTTTGTAAGTCTGTCTTATAATGATGTTATTATAGAAAGTAATTTAGTAGGTAAATACAATTATAATAATATTGCCATTGCAGTAACAGTAGGTATATATTTTAAGATTGATATTTTAGATATCAAATCAGCAATTGAAGCTTACACACCTTCTAACAATCGCTCTCAAATTATTAAAAAAGCAACAAATACTATTCTACTAGACGCTTATAATGCAAATCCATCTAGTATGGAAGTTGCTCTTGAAAACTTTGCGAATTTAGATGCGGTAACAAAAACTGTAATTTTGGGAGACATGTTTGAGCTGGGTATTGATAGTGCAAAAGAACACCAAGCAATTGCTAAACTTACCGATAATTATTGTTTTAGCAAAACCATTTATGTAGGAGAACAATTTTACCAAACAAAGTCAAATAACTTGAAGTTCAAAAATTTTAATGAACTGAAAAGTTATTTAGAAAAAGAAAGCATAACTAACCAAACATTTTTAATTAAAGGTTCTAGAGGTATGCAATTAGAAAGAATAGTAGACTTTTTATAACTACATCTTATTTTTATGATATGCTAATAAATTATCTATTGGTCTTTGTATAACGTCAGTTAATTCTAAGTTATTTGTATTTGATATTTCCTCTAATATATCTCTAAAATAATAAGCAATAGAACCTATAAAATAAACTGGGGTATCTTTTGAAACCCCAAAAGGTAAAACCCTATATTTAAAAAACTTCTGAAACCCCTTTTTAATTACTTTTTTAATGTATTTATCATCTTTATAATCAAACATAAACTTTGCAAACGAGGCCAAATACATATTTGGATTTACTTCTTTATATATATTCCTCTTAATATAATCTGCATCTAAATTAAACTGATTTGCAAATTCTAGTGCGATACCTTTAGGCATTTTATTGTAATAATAATCTACAATTAATTTTTTACCAAAATAATTACCACTTGCTTCATCCATTAAAATATAGCCCAAAGACGGCACCAACATTTGCATGTTTTTCCCATCAAAATAACAACTATTAGAACCTGTTCCTAAAATACAAACAACAGCCGGTTTTTTACCAGACGCTGCATAAACAGCTGCAAGCATGTCCTCTGCAACGTAAACTTTTGCATTTACAAATATTTTTTCTAATATTAATTGCAACACAGCTGTGGGTTTAGGTGTACCACACCCTGCTCCGTAAAAATGAATTTCTTTAACCGCATCTTTTATGTTGATTAACTCAAACATATTTATAATACGGTTATGAAGCTCCTGTTTAGACACCACAGCAGGATTTAGCCCTAATGTTTGAATTCTAAATTCCTCTTCTTTGTTCTTATTTATTGCAATCCAATCTACTTTTGTAGAGCCACCGTCTGCTATTAAAATCATAAAAAAATAATTTTCTCAAAGATAGAATAACTAAATACAATAACCAATAGCGATAAAAACTTCAATCGTTTTCGCAGAAAGATAATTTTAGAAATTGTGATCTTATATAGATGTAAAATGCTATTTAATAATAATAATGCTGTTAACATACCTACATCTTTATTATTCGAAATAGCTAGTAAGCAAAAGATTTGAAAAGCATTTGGTACTAATACCAAAAGTGAATAATTAAAGATTAAAGAATTTTACAAACTGATTACCTATTTTAGATGATATTCATTTAATTTTACTGAAACAGTAAAGTCTACACTGTAGAGCGCTCAAAATACTTGAATAAAAAATGAATTATAAATTAATTTAGCGACTACATAAAATAGATTAAGAGTTTTATAAAAAATAAAGAAAATATTCTGAAACTAAAACATAATTATATTCTTTTTAAAATCAGTAATTGTAATACGCTCATAAGTTTGTGTCACATGCTCTTTAAATTATAGTTTAAAGATAGAAAATAATTTTAGTCTATCAATAGGCAATAAATATTTCATTATTGAGAGCTAACTAATTATGTATAATCAAAAAAAGTGTGATTTTAATTTCAATTCAACCTGCTGTCTATGAAAAAAATATAAAAACAAATACAAAAAAGAAGTGAGTAATTATAAAAAAGATATTTTAAGTTTTGTCTTAAGAAATGCGCATGTCATAAATAATTTGTAAGGTTTGCTCCAAATTACTAGAACAATAAACCAACTGGCATAAATCAAATAAAATATGGTTAGTCTTAATTTATTCAAATTCAAAAGGAAGATTTTAAGCTATAACTTATTCTAATTTGTAAAATTGTAGAATAGTCTTTTTGAAATTATGAATAAATAATAAACTTTATAGGCAAGTCAGAAATAGCAGTATAAAACTATTTGTTTAAGAGTTATCTGTCAAAAAAGATAACATTTTATTCATCTTTCAACACCTCTAAATCTAGCTTTTCGTAGATAGAATTCTGTGAGACATATTCTGGTGTAATCTCTTTTATTTTAGCCACTACATCAACGGCAGATTTACTTTCATTTAAATCACATAACTCTAGCACTTTTATTTTTAAGTCAATAAAATCAGCATCTAGAGATTTTGCTATCATAATTTTTTCGTGATACGTTTTCGTTGTATTCTCACCATCTGCAAGTAATTCTTCGTATAATTTTTCACCTGGTCTTAAGCCTGTAAATTCTATGTCTATATCTTCTGGATATTTTAAGCCTGATAACGAAATCATTCTTTTCGCCATATCAAAAATCTTTACAGACTTCCCCATATCAAAGATATAAATCTCACCACCTGTTCCCATTGTACCTGCTTCTAAAACTAACCTACAAGCCTCTGGTATGGTCATAAAAAAACGTGTAATATCTTTGTGAGTAACTGTTAAAGGCCCTCCATTTTCTATTTGTTTTTTAAACAAAGGAATAACAGAGCCATTAGATCCTAAAACATTACCAAACCTTGTAATTGTAAACTTTGTATTTGTGGAAGACTTACTTAGCGCACTTATGTAAATTTCGGCTACTCTTTTTGTAGCTCCCATAACGTTGGTTGGATTTACAGCTTTATCTGTTGAAACCATTACAAATCTTCCTACATTATATTTTAAAGATAAGTCTGCAATATTCCTTGTTCCACCCACATTAATACGAACTGCTTCATAAGGACTTTGCTCCATTAACGGCACATGTTTATACGCTGCTGCATGGAAAACTTTTTGAGGCTGGTATCTTTTAAAAACCTTTTCCATTCTTTTAAAGTCTCTAACATCTGCAACAATGGCCATAAAATTGGTTTTACTATTCCTTATTAGTTCCTGTTGTAAATCATATAAAGGAGATTCTGCCTGATCTACTAAAACTAATAATTCTAAATTGTAATTGGACAATTGCCTAGAAATTTCACTTCCAATTGAACCTGCTGCTCCAGTAACTAGCACAACTTTATCAACTACCTCCCTTTTTACAATTGGATTATTGATGGTAATTTGTTGCCTTTCTAATAAGTCATCAATATTAATTTGTTTAATCTGATTCGCTTGTAAATCTCCACCAATCCACTGAGAAAGTGGAGGAACTATCTTAACCTCTACTCCTAAGGCCAATAAATCATCTGTTATTTCTAAAAGACGATTAGGTTTTATGTTCTGAATTGATATGATAATCTCAGAGATAAAATTATTCTTAATAAAATCTTTAGTGATATTTTTTGAACTATGAATTTTAATTCTGTCAATTTTTTTATTAATCTTATTTACATCATCATCTATAAAACCAATAATATCATAATTATTACCTCTTTCTCTATTTATAGCACCATAAGTTATCATTCCAGAATCGCCTGCCCCATAAATTAATGCATTTGTAACCGTTTTAACTTCCGTAGAAATTACTTCAAAAAAGGCTTTAAAAATAAACCTACTTACAATAAGTACAAATATGGAAACTAAGTAATGAATAAGTAATATGGATTTTGGTATTGAAAAACCTTTAAAGAAATTTAAAAATTGATTTGCAACAACTAAAAAACCTGTAAAAAAACTAAAGATTGAAATTCCTAAAAAAACATTAAAAGCATCTTTAGTGCCTGTATGTCTAATAATACCTTTATAAGAACCCACTAATAAAAAACTGATTAGAGCGAGCAAAGCAACAACTGGGAGTTGGTACTTAAAATGATTAAAATCAAAATCTAAACTAATATCAAATGCAACAGTGTAAGCAATAAAAAAAGAAATACAAACTAAGAGTACGTCTATTATTAAAACAACCCACTTAGATGCATATTTGTTTAAAAAATTTAAAAAAAAAGTTTTAATCATTTATTCTAGGATTGTGCTTCAAATTTACAATAAATTATTCATTATTTTAAAACACTTTAAATTTAAGCATAAAAAAATTAAATAACTAAATTTTCTTTTTTCTAAGTGATAAAACCAAAACTATTCATTTTTATACTTTTAACTTTTGAAATAGATAAATATAGACCAAGATGAAGAAAATTATAAGGCTAAAAAAAATTACAAGTTGAGTACTTAGCTCTAACGCATACGATTTTAAAACAATTACATTTACCAACAACTGCAATCCTCCATAAATTAAAGAAACTTTTAAATGTCCTATTTTTTTTATGTCCACAATTTTTTGATAAATATGGTGTCTATGAGGATCTAAAATGCTTTCTTTCGTAAAGAATTTTCTGTAAAGCAATGTGTTTCCTGCATCTGCGCCATAAACAATTATTAATAGTAATATAAGAGGTGATTTTAAGGTAACTGTTAGATAAAGACCTATAAAAAAGATAAACATTCCAATAGCAATACTACCAATATCTCCAGCAAAAAAAATTGCCTTTTTTCTAAAATTATAAAACCCGAAAACAACTATAGACATTGCCACATAAATAATTAAATCTGGATTTATTATATTTTCATTAGTATTTATTAAAAACAAGCCACTTATAACAGCTAGGCTATACAAACCTGTAATGCCATTAATACCGTCCATAAAATTGAACATATTAATCATACCAAGACCCATAATAAAATATACTACTGCCATTGGTATAAATGGAATTTCTAATTGATACAATATTAAAAATATCGCTAAAAACTGAAATGGAAATCGGATTTTTGAGCTTAGTGTATAGATATCATCTAAAAAGCTAACCACCGAAATTAAAAAAACACCTAAAACAAAATAGGGATATTGGTAATCGTTTAAAAAAAAGAATAATAATATAGCAATGGGAAATACAATACCTCCGCCTCTAATTGTTATTTTAGTGTGTGAACTTCTTTTATTGGGCTTGTCTATAATATTAAATTTATCAGCAATTTTTAAATAAAAAAAAGAAGCTAAACTTAATGTTATTAAAATTATAATATACATTTTCATAACAATTAAAATATTATTTTACGCATCATACATTTCTTCATAGTACTTCTTGTAATCACCGGAAACAACATTTTGTAACCATTCTTTATTTTCTAAATACCATTTTACTGTTTTTTCTATCCCTTCTTCAAACTGCAGAGAAGGCTCCCAACCCAACTCATTTTTAAGTTTTGTAGAATCAATAGCATACCTTAAATCGTGGCCAGCTCTATCAGTAACATAAGTTATTAACTTCTCTGAAGCTCCATCTTCTCTTCCCAAATACCTATCTACAGTTTTAATAATTACCTTTATTAAATCTATATTTTTCCACTCATTAAAACCACCTATGTTGTAGGTCTCTCCTAATTTTCCTTTATGAAAAATAACATCTATAGCTCTTGCATGATCATTTACAAATAACCAATCTCTTACATTTTCTCCTTTTCCGTAAACAGGTAAAGGTTTGTTATGAACAATATTGTTAATGAATAAAGGAATTAATTTCTCAGGAAACTGATACGAACCATAATTATTTGAACAATTAGAAATAACTGTAGGAAATTGATAGGTATCTTGAAAAGCCCTTACAAAATGATCTGAGGAAGCCTTAGAAGCTGAATATGGAGAGTGTGGGTCATAAGCAGTAGTTTCTGTAAAAAAACCTTCCTTTCCAAGGGAACCATAAACTTCATCTGTTGATACATGATAAAATAGGTTGTTTTTAAAATCTTCTGCCCAATAGTTTTTTGCAGCTTGTAATAAACTCAAAGTTCCCATTACATTTGTTTGCGCAAAAGAAAATGGATCCTTAATTGATCTATCTACATGAGATTCTGCTGCCAAATGAATAACATTGTCTATTTTGTAATCCGAAAAAACTTTTTTTACTTTTTGAAAATCGCATATATCACACTTTACAAAAGTATAATTTTCTTTATCATCGATATCTTTTAGATTTTCTAGATTTCCAGCGTATGTTAATTTATCCATATTAATAATATGGTATTCTGGATATTTATTAACCAATAATCTTACTAAGTGAGAGCCTATAAAACCTGCTCCTCCTGTAACTAATATGTTCTTTTTCATTTTATTTTTTTCGATTTAATTTTGAAATACATTCCTGAAGTGAATCTCTCCAATATGGGATTTCAATTTCAAAATCATTTTTTATTTTTGATTTATTTAATACTGAAAAATGGGGCCTTTTCGCTGGCGTTGGATAATCTTTTGTTTCGATAGGTTTTACCTTGCAATTCACATTTCCTAAAAACATAATTGCTTTTGCAAAATCATACCATGATGCAACACCTTCATTGGACAAATGATATAATTTTCCTTTAGTGCTAATCTTACTATCTTTGCCTTTAGACAATATTGTAAGGCAGGTTAACGCTAAGTCTCTCGCATAAGTTGGTGTACCAACCTGATCAAAAATAACTCCCAATTCGTCTCTATCTTCGCCTAAACGCAACATTGTTTTTACAAAGTTATTCCCATAAGAAGAATATAACCAAGAGGTTCTTATCACCAATCCATCAATATCTGAATTAATAACAGATAATTCTCCCTCTCGCTTTGTATTTCCATAAACGCCAATTGGACTTACTTTGTCTGATTCTTTATATGGAATAAATCCTTCTCCATTAAAAACATAATCTGTAGAAATATGTATTAATTTACCCTTCCTTTTATTTAAAACTTTAACGAGGTTTAAAACAGCTTCTGTATTTACCTTTTTTGCAATTTCATTATCTTCTTCTGCTTTGTCTACGGCAGTATATGCTGCACAATTAAGTATAGCTTCTATTTGCTTATTATCTACAAATTCTTGTAATTCTTTAAAATTACAAATGTCTAAATCTAATACATCTCTAAAAAAGAAATTAAAATCTTTAAAAGTTTGTTCTAAATCCTTTATTTCTGACCCTAACTGTCCGTTTGCGCCTGTAACTAAAATATTCATTTTTAATACTTAAAAGGTGAATCTAAATCTGAGAAGAAAATTAAATTTTTATCTTTTTCTGATAATTGAACTTCACTCTCCTCTAAACCCCAATTAATATTTAAATCTTTATCATTCCATCTTATCCCAAAGTCATATTCTGGAGCATAGGTATTATCTACTTTGTAAGCAAAAACAGCTGTTTCACTTAAAACAGAAAATCCATGCGCAAAACCTCTTGGTACAAATAACTGTTTTTTATTTTCTCCCGTTAACTCAACTGCAACATGTTTGCCATAAGTTGGAGATTCTTTTCTTAGATCTACAGCAACATCCATAACACTACCTGCTACACATCGTACTAATTTAGCTTGATTAAAAGGTGGTTTTTGGAAATGTAAACCTCTTAAAACACCTTTAGACGATTTAGATTCATTGTCTTGCACAAACTTTATTTTACACACATTTTCTTCAAACTTTTCTAAATTAAAAGATTCTAAAAAGTAACCTCGGTTATCTCCAAATACTGCTGGTTCTATTATAAAAACGTCTGGAATTTCTGTTTTAATGAATTTCATTTTATGATTTCGCTAAATTTAATAAATATTGTCCGTAACCATTTTTCCTAAGTGGTTCTGCCAATTGTTTCAGCTGTCCTCTATTTATATACTTCATTCGATAAGCAATTTCTTCTAGACAAGCTACTTTTAAACCTTGTCTCTTTTCAATCGTTTCTATAAACTGCCCTGCCTCCATTAAAGAATCGTGCGTACCTGTATCTAACCATGCAAATCCTCTACCAAGTAACTGAACTTGTAAATTCTTGGACTTTAAATATTCTTGATTTACGGTTGTTATCTCTAATTCTCCTCTATCAGAAGGTTTTATGGTTTTTGCAATTTGTACCACATCATTTGTATAGAAATACAAACCTACAACAGCATAATTAGACTTTGGCACTTCTGGTTTCTCCTCTATTGAAGTAACAGCTCCACTTTCATCAAACGCAGCAACACCATACCTTTCAGGGTCATTAACATAATAACCAAAAACTGTAGATTTACCAGCCGCAACGTTTTTTCTTGCATTTTGTAAGGTTTCAGAAAAACCATAACCATAGAAAATATTGTCTCCTAAAACTAAACAGACATCATCATTTCCAATAAATTCTTCTCCTATTATAAATGCTTGTGCCAAACCATCTGGACTAGGTTGTTCTTTATAAGAAAGTTTTATTCCCAAATCGGATCCATGGCCCAGCAATTTTTCAAAATTTGGTAGGTCTTCTGATGTTGAAATAATTAAAATTTCTCTAATACCTGCCAACATCAAAACTGATAAAGGATAATAAATCATAGGCTTATCGTAAACGGGTAACAATTGTTTAGATACTCCCTTTGTTATTGGGTACAATCTTGTCCCTGATCCTCCTGCTAGTATTATTCCTTTCATTTTGGTTTATTTAAGCTGTGGTTAATTAAAAGACTGAAATGTTTTAATTAAACCTTGTTTTGATGCGTAAGGTAACTCTTTACCAATTGCTTTTCTTATTTTTAGATTACTCACAACATAATTCTCTGTAAGCTTTTGCAATCTTTCAGAATTTACTGGCAACGGTAAAAAATCACCAATTTTTGCTATAAATACAACAATTGTTTTAGGTATTTTATAAATTTTTGCAGACTTCCCCATAACTTTACCTATTATGCTAACCAAGTTGTTAGTAGACAGAGGTTGATTATCTGCTACATTATAAATACCTGATTTAACATTTCTATTCTCAATTAATTCATTTATGATAAAACATAAATTCTCTACGGAAACAAATGATCTTTTATTATGATATTTACCAAAAGGATAAGGGATTCCTTTAGACACAAAACTATATAATAAATTTAAATTTCCTTTATTATTTGGCCCATGAATCATGCAAGGTCTTAAAATATAAACTCTTTTACCTTCAGGAATTTCTTTAGATAAAATATAGTTTTCTGCTGCTAGTTTAGATTTCCCGTAAACTGTTACCGGATTTGGTATAATTTCTTCAGTTAAAATTTCTTCTACTTGATCTGCCGCCGCTTTAACAGAACTCATATACATAAAAACTTCGCAATCGCTTTTTAAGAACTGATCAAACAATGTTTTTGTTAGTTCTGTATTTACTTCAAAATATACGGCATCGTCTGATGTGTTTTTTAAATCGTGAGCTTTACCAGCTAAATGGATAAAGCTTTTAGATTGATTTAATCTGTCTAAACTTAAATTTTTATAATGTAGTTCGTTTACCAAGGGAGTTCTAGAAACGCCTATAATTACTTTATCTTTTTTATGTAAATACTCTTGCAAGTTTAATCCTACGAAACCTTTATTCCCTGTTATAATAGTTTTTTTCATTGATTATAAAATTTAGAAATAATATAATTAGACAGATAATATACAGACATAAAAAAATTTTGTTTTTCAATTTCTTTATATATTACCCAATGATATTTTATTAATTTAAATTTATTACTTGATATGGAATTATTTCTCACCCTATACTTCGCTAAAATATACGGACAACAATAAGCTTTATCATACTTTTTAAGTAGTTTTAGCCAGAGTGTATAATCTTGTCTATTTGCTAAATCCTCCATGTATAGCTTACCATAAAAATCAGTATCAAATATAGCTGTTAAACAGCCTATTTTGTTAGATTTCATCGAAGATTTATAGGTAACAAATTTAGGAAGATTATCTATGTTTTTTATAAAAACTCCTTTTTCATCAATTTGAGAATAAAATGAATATGTAAATGGATAATTATTGGAAAGCATAAATTCAACTTGTTTTTCTAATTTATTGGGAATCCATAAATCATCACTATCTAAAAATGATATAAACCTGCCTTTAGCGTATTCTATAGCTTTATTTCTAGACAAAGCTGGTCCTGAATTAATCTTATTTTTAAAAAACTTAATACGACTATCTTTCTCTAAATAAGAATTTACTATTTTCTCTGTTGCATCAGTAGAACAGTCATCAACTATAATCATTTCCCAATTTTTATAGCTTTGAGATAAAACAGTTTTTATTGTCTCTGAGAGATAGTCAGAAGAATTATAAGATGGAGTAATAATAGATACTAGTGGTTGATTTGCCATTAACTAAATAATTTTTATTTATTTAAAGAGCCTCAAGATTCTTATATATCTTTAAAATAATAAAAAAATTGGATACTTTTTATTTTAATTACAAACCTATTAAAAAACTGTTTAAAAATCCGAATTTTCAAAAAAATATTAATTAAAAATACATCTATTAAATATTAGAAAAAATAATCAATTATCAATTTCGTTATATATATTTTTTCTCCAAAATATCTACGATTGAGTTTGTAAACAAATTCATTGAGATATAATTGTAGGTATTTCTTTTTGATTTTATGATAAGTTCCTACAAAATTTATTTTTGCATTAGTAATAGTGATATGTAAACATTGTAAGGTTTCTTTTGTTGTTTGTGCATCTGATTTTTCACTGATATGCAATTCAACATAATCTGCAATATTTATATAGGATGTACTTTTGTCATTAAAAACAATGGTTTACTCCCCGTCAATTGCTTTCTCAAAAGCTTTATCTGCACCATCAGCTTTATGATTTTCGAGTACTTTGGCTTTAAAATAACGACACTATCTTTCTACTTTACCTGTATCTATATTTTCAAGGACTGTGCTTTCTGCCATCACCATTAAATTTGATTTGGTTTTGCTCCCACGTCCTGCCTTTTGAGTGTTATGCTCATTTTCTGATGTTTGGATTGTAAAATAGGCTTCATCCATTTCAATCATTACTTCCAAAGTATATCGTATATCTATCATCTCTATTACCCATCGCTTTTCTTAGCTTCTGAACCATAGCCCAAACCGGTTCATAGCGCTTTAACCCCAATTAACGCTGTATTTCTTTAGAAGAAAACCCTTTTTTGGTAGCGGTTAGTAGAAACATTGTTTTATACCAAAGCATAAATGATAAGTTAGAACTCTGCATGATGGTTCCGCTTCGTAATGAAGACCTACTTCTACAATATTTACATTCATAACTCCATTGGCTTTTTATCCAATAATGTTTTGTGTGAGAACACCTTTTACAGATAATTCCTATTTTATCACGTTCTGATTTCAAATGTGTTCGGCAGGTCTCTTCACCATCAAATTCGGCTGTAAATCCAAAAATAATCACATCTTGGCTTTTGTTAAAGATAAGCCAAATTTAAACATTATTAGTAATTACGGATATACAATTAATTTTTTTTTAAAATTATTTAAAATGTCTTAAAGCTCTTAAAATATGTTTAAAATCATAAAATATTGGATACTTCTTATACTTGCAATAAAAGAACCTGTAAAGGAACTTATAAACACCGAAGTGTCTTGTATTCCATAAATGCCCAGACATTGCGCCCTGTAAACTATGTAATTTTTTAGACTTTAAAAAGTCATTATATCTAGAAATTGCCTCAAATCTGCTGTCTAAAACTTCTTCACTAACTTGTTTTGTTAAAGAGTTATCAGATTCCGTAACACAATATATATTTTCTGTAGTACAAAAAACAGAGGTCGAATAAAATATAGATTTTAAGGAAAAATTGACATCATTTGATGCTATTACTTCATCAAATTTGAGACTATACTTTTCTTGAACTCTTCGAGCAATTAACTTACTCCAGGGAACATAAAATTTATATAAGATTTCTTTATTCTTATTTTTTAAAAACTCTTCTATCAACAAAGAGTATGACTTGTGCCTATTACCAATTTTATTATTTTGAAAGTTAAAACTAGTTGGTGTAAAATAAACCATGTCATAATTTAAATCTAGATAATGCTTGATAGTGTCAAATGCACCATCAATAAAAAAATCATCTGAATCTGCAAACATTAAAAAGTTACCTGTATAATTTTTCAGACCTAGGTTTCTAGCCGCCCCTGCTCCTTTTAAATGTTTTGGTAATCTAAAAAAACTAACATGCGTAAATTCTGTCTTAAGACTAAAAATATCAAAGTTACTGTTATCGTCTATAACTAAAACTTCAATATAAGCTTCGTTAGGTATAGATGATAGCATTTTTTTTAATTCTATTTTAGAGTTAAAGTGTGGTATTATAATACTTAATTTTTTCATTTGAAATTTTTATGATACATTTTAAACACAACTGCTGAGCAAATAAAAAAGCAAAATGCTATTTTAGGCATTTCATGAGATGAAGATGCAAATAATGAAATTGGAGATGTTAAGTAAAAGACACCAAATCCCGAAAAAAAAGCATAATCCTTTAAGTTCTCTTGTAATTTTATAGCTAACCTAGTAGAGATTATAAAGAAATACAAGAATAAGAATAAATAGATTATAAGATATACTATACCATAACGATATATATATTGAGCGTAAATTGACTCCAAAGGAACCCCCCTACCAAGACCAAAACCAATAATTTTGTAAAAATTAGTATTCCAAGACCAAATAATTTGATCGAAACGAATTGCTAAAGATCCTTGATTTCCTATTTCTGTGCCATTTTCAATTGTTCTTAAAATACCTACATAGGCGTATTTAAAATTCTCTTTAATGATTTCTGAATAGTAAAATAACAGGATAAATATAATAGAAAAAAGAAAGATATAAAATAGTTTTATGAAACTATTTTTCCTAGAAATCTTTAAAAAAGGTAAAATCATGAGACCTATTAATAAAGATATTATAACAGTTCTACTTTGGGTAAGAATTACTGTAAAGAAAGCAAAAATCAATAAAAACCAATCTTTTATATTTTTAGATTTACTTAGTTTAAATAAGATATAGTAAAAAGTAAGTAAACTAAAGTAAGCAAAATAATAAGTCACCCCAAACCAACCTGTAGCTTTATCTAAGATAACTAACTTTTCTTCCCTCTTAAATAAAATGTATAAAATACGTTTGAAGTGATCTATAAAAAAAACTTCTGAAATAGCTAAAATAAAACTTAAAATTATAACTATATCAAAAAATAAACATAAGGTTTTTATAGTATTAAAGCTATTATTTAGGGCAATATGACCAACTAGAAAAAAAATTAAAAAGTAAACTGGTTTTACAATTCCTAAAAAATCCGAAAAACCAGTTTCTGGCAAGTTAAAAATATCATTAATTAATGAGAGTAATAAAAGTAAAAATGTGATGAAGAAAAAAACGCATACCTTTATAAAATCCTTGGAGATACTAAAATATTTATAGTTTTTTAAAAATATTACTCCTGATAGTATTAACGATATTGGAATAATATGAAAGCTATTATTTCCAAAAATAGGAGGAAATAAAGGAAACACCAACACAATAAGAATTGATAAAAGCAATAAATAATCAATATTAGTTTTAGATTTAATCATTTTTTTTTACTCAAGACAGAGTAACATCTTTATAATTTAAACAATAACTTAGTTCATAAACTCTTAAAAAAAGGTTTATGCTATCTTCAGTTAAAGTATCGTTTGTAAAATAATTATTTTGTTTAGTAAACCCTAAGACTTCTAATTGTTTATCAAAATATTTTTTACCTAAAGATGCTGTTTTTAGATTAAAAATCAAATTAATATACACAAACTCAAATCCAGAAACATTGTAAGGAAAACCATATCTGTTATTTTCTAGGTTTGATGTCGTTTTAATAGCATAGTAATCAGTTTCTTCTTTGTTAGATGTTAAAAAAGCATATAATTCTTTGTTTGAAGCATAAGAAACTGCCTTTTGCACCTTTAAAGAAGAACTAAAAAGGTTTTCAAAACCTAAATCCTTAATTCTTGCAAAAGCAAAAACACTAAACAAGTGATATCCGTTTTCTTTATATGCAGTCGTAGTTTTGTTTTTCTTAGACAAAACATATATTTTAAAGTCTTTTAAAATTGTTTTTACTTTATTTTTGAGTGTAGTTTTATTTTTTAACCCGTGAACAATAAGACCAGATTTACGCACATTTAAATGAATATCTACATTAAAAAAGAAAGATTTAACCTCTTCTAATAATTCTGTTCTAGAAACCTTAGCATAATAAACCAATGCATAACCAAGCCATAATTGATGATTATAGGTTTCATCTACACCTGTTTTATCTAATTTGGAGTTCACTGGCCTCTCCCACAAGCTTCTTAACTTATTAAATTTTAAAGATTTTACAATTTTATCTAAAAAAACAAGTATCTCATCATCCTGTAACACTTCATATGAAGCACATAAACCCTCTATAACCCAAGCAATACCAATAACTCCATTAACCTCATCTTTGCCTGGCTTAATTCTACACCTAAAATAAGCTCCTCCTTTATAATTTGAATTATTTATTAAACTATTTTTAAAATTAACTAATTGATTTCTAATTTGAGTAGAATCGCTATATAAATTAGATTTTATAACGTTAGCATAAAACACCATTAAATGAGCAGTTTTTCTTACGTCTGTCTCATTATCTCTATAAGGGCCATTATGACCATTAGGCAATTGGTTATTAACAAGTAAATCATCTATTTTCTCAAAAGATTTTTTTAAAAAATCATTTATCATTTTATTAAAATTTATTTTCTGGTTTATCTTTTCCATTTTAAAAGGATTACCCGTTGCATAAAGTAAAACTTTATTAAAGATTTTAAAAGTTATAATTTTTCTATTTAGTTTCTTATTTACAAATCATATGTTTCTAAGCTTAAAGACAATAAAAAAATTAAAAGACTTGTCTATAAACATAAAACACCAATAAAAACATTTAACATTAGAAATTATTAATAACCCTAAATAAATCAATGATTTCTAACTTTTTAAAAAAGTCACCATTAAAATATTTAACCCAAAAAAAAGGTTTTTTTTAGATTACTTAAAATTATTTTTAAACTGTTAATAACAAAATAATAAACAGCATAAAATGGTGTAAAACATAAAAACGAGTAATAAAACAAATCTTTTAAATTATTAGTAGATCTAATTCCAAAAAGAATTTTTAGGACACTATAAAGCTTTCTTTTTTTATCAAATTTATTTGGACTATCTAAATCAGAATAAACTAGTGCTTTCTTTAAAACAACAAGACTAAAACCTTTCTTCTTTGCTCTATATGAAAATTCGTGATCAGCTTTGTAATGAGGTAGAAATTTTTCATTAAATAAACCAATCTTTTTAAAAACCGACGAGGCAATTAAAGTACCCCTGCCCTTAAGCACGTCGCTATAAAACAAATTAGTATCCAAATCTAAGATATTACTACCTTTATTTTCATAAAGCAATTTAGCTTTACTAAAATTGTAAATCATATTACAATAAATAATTTCGTTAGACCTTGTAGCGCAAATAGATCCAACTAAACTATTTTGATTTTTTGACCAGTACTCAAACATACCTTCTAAATAATCATTTTTTGCAATTGAAACATCGTCATTAATTATTAAAATTGGTGTATTAATTCCCTCAAAGTTCTTTAAAACATAATTTACTCCTACATTTATAGCTCCAGTCCACCAAAGCTTAGAACTAGCATTTAGATATACTAGTTTTTTATTATCAACTTTCTCAACCTTAGAAACTCCATGGTCAACTACTACTAAAACATAATTTTTAAAAGTCTGACCTTCAAGCGTAGCTATTAAATTATTTATGTGGCCAAACCTCTCAAATGTAGGTACTACTATATACAACTTCATTTTTTAAATAATAATATTATTCATAATTTCTATAAAACTCTCATTAAACCTTTGTAGATTATATTCAGAATTTGCAAATTTAAATACACTATTATGTTTATTATCTAAATAGTAATTTTCTGTTTTGGAAACATGCAATAATTTCTGTTTAATACTTTCTATTTCCAAAGAATCAAAATAATAACCGTAGCCTTCAAGATCAATACCTGTATCTTTAGTTATTATCGGAATTAAACCATGTCTCATACCTGTTAACACACTTGTAGCCATAGCTTCCGAACATGATGGTAATAAACAAAATGAACAACTGTTAACGATCTTGATGAATTTATCAGAACTAACCTTTACAAAACCATGTATATGTATATTTTTTGTTAATTTTCTTGGTAATAATACTCTCTCTTTTTTACTTAACCCTAAAATATGTAAATTTAAATTAGGTGTAATTGCAAACGCTTCAACTAACAAATCTAGTCCTTTATGAATAATACCGCGTGAACCTATCCAGATAAAATTCGCCTTTGTTTCATTAAGTATTCTTTTCAAAAAATAATTTTCATTTTTTAGACCTGTTGTATTAAGTAAAAATGTTTTATCTTTATTTATTAAATCTCTAAAATTCATGGCATTATAATGGTTTTGCAAAAGTATAGCAAAATTTGATATTTTAAAATCTTCTTCATTATAATAAGTAAAGGCCCTTTCTGTTTTAATATTCTTATTATTTCTATAGTTATAATTAGAAACTCTTTCCGATTCTTTTTCAAACGCAATCTTAGGAGCGTTCTCGGTGCAATAGATTATCCTCAGAGCATCTCTGGTTCTATCTGAAAAAAATCTAAAAACTTTACCAAAACCAAAAATCACATCATATTTTTTATCTTGATTTTTATTTATAAAATGTTCATCATTGCAATAAACCACGTCAATAACAAAGCCTTTTTCTATGAAATAGGCTATTATAATATTTACCTCATTTATATTTGGATGACTAACCTCTACCTTATCAAAATTAATATTAAATTGTTTGGTTAAATAAGATATTAAAACTCTTTTTTGAGAAATATTAGGTCTTAAATTCAAATTTAAAATATAAATCTGATTAGAGTTGTTTCTTGTAAAAATATATTTAAATATTCTTTTTATCATTTTATTCTTAAACATTTAATGGGTGCATATATTGACATAGGTATAAGACATATTATTGTAGCAAAAATTACACCTTTAGAACCAAAATTCGTGTACTCTATTAAAATAATACTTAATGGTATATTAATTATTGCCTGAAAAACAGAAATAATTAATTGCCCCCTAATTTCACTAAGGGCGTTGAGATATACAATAAAACTGCCATTCCAAATTAACATAATTGAATATATCAGCATTAAATTTTTAAGTCCATGAGGTATAAAAACATTTCTATCGTCCAGCCAAATAGCAAGTATTGGATCAAAAAAGATATATAAAATTATATTTAAACAAATACCCACAAAAAAACCTATAACTATCTTTTTCTTTATAATTTTCAAGTATTTAAAATCTTTAATTTTATTGGCGTGCGTAATTGAAGATCGCAAAGAGTTTAAAAACACAGCTCCATAAAGCATAGTAGAAACACTGAATAACTTTAGTACAATGGAATAGGGTACGACTTCTCCAGGACCTAAAAAACTTGTTATAATTATATTGTCACTTGACTGAAGAACTAAAATTGAAATTTGAATTACAAAAAAACTTAATCCTAGATTTAAAATCCCTGTGGATTTAATTGACTTTAAGGTAAATTTTCGGGGAATAAATTCTTTTTTATTAGAAAAAAAAATGAAACTTAAAATAAAAGCAGATATAAACATACTTATACCATACGCATGAGAAAAAAAAATTAAATTACTAAGATATTTATTAGATAAATAGAGAATTCCAAGTAGAAATAACAATTGTTGAATTACGTTTAAATAACCAACGAATTGAGGTTGTTCATATGCATAAAATATTGGTTTAATCAGATTTAACACAAAAGACAAAAATACGTAGAGCGCCGTAAAAAAAATTAAACTTACAAATGTACTATTTGTAATTACACTTGTGTTCATTAAACCATTCCAGTTAATATTATAAATAAAAGGAATTGAAAGTAAAAACGCTAAAAAAGCAATAAATATAACAGAGCTATAACCTGTTTGTATAATTAATTTAATTTTGTCTTTGTCTCTTATAGCTAATGCCTCACTTAGTTTATTCCTAAGACCGTGACCCAGCCCGAAATCAAAGAAGTTTATCCAATTAACTATACCAAATATAGTAATCCATAAACCATAAGATTCTTGTCCTAAATATTTTAAAGCTATTGGTATAGTAATAAAACTTAAACATAACCCTACAGATTTACTTAATAAACTATAGAAAACATTAGAATTAAGTTTTTTATTTTTAGCGCCAATTTTCATTACAAAATATATAATTAAGAATGTTTATTCAGTTCGTTATAATTCCCTTTTCTTAAATATAAATCCCTTTTCATCAACTCTAAATCTGCGAATACCATATCTTTTATTAATTCCTTTAAACTGTATTCTGGTATCCAACCTAATTTTTCTTTAGCTTTTTTGGGGTCTCCAATTAATAAATCTACTTCAGTTGGTCGATAATAAGAGGGATCTATTGACAATATTTCTTTACCTGCTTCAATACTAAAATTCTCATTATTACAAGATGTAATGTAACCTTTTTCGCTAACTCCTTCCCCTTTAAATTCTATTTCAATATTTAAAACACCAAATGCTAATTTCACAAAATCTCTAACAGTTGTAGTTTTTCCCGTTGCAATTACCCAATCTTCTGGTTTGTCTGCCTGTAAAATCATCCACATCATACGCACATAATCTTTTGCATGTCCCCAATCTCTTTTTGCTTCTAAATTACCCAAGTACACCTTTTCTTGCAAACCTAAAGCAATTTTTGCCACAGCCCTTGTAATTTTTCTTGTCACAAAAGTTTCTCCTCTTCTAGGTGATTCGTGATTAAATAACAAACCATTACATGCGAACATATCATACGCTTCTCTATAATTTTTAGTGATCCAAAAACCATAAATTTTTGCAACGCCATAAGGTGATCGAGGATACAATGGTGAATTTTCATCATAGAAACCTCTTTCATTTTTATTTTCTGGCATTCCACCAAACAACTCTGATGTTGAAGCTTGATATATTCTTGTTTTCTTTTCGAGACCTAAAATCCTTACAGCTTCTAAGATTCGTAAAGTACCCAATCCATCTACATTACCCACATATTCTGGCATATCAAAAGATACTTTTACATGAGACATGGCCCCCAAATTGTAAATTTCATCGGGTTGACATTCTTGAATGATTCTTGTTAGATTCATAGAATCTGTTAAGTCTCCGTAATGTAATTTCAATCTTTGATTAGGATCATGTGGATCTTGATACAAATGATCGATTCTATCTGTATTAAATAAAGAGGCCCTTCTTTTAATACCATGCACCATATAGCCCTTTTCTAATAATAGCTCTGCTAAATAAGATCCATCTTGCCCTGTAATCCCTGTAATTAATGCTACTTTCATGTTCGTTGGTCGTATTTCGTTTTTCGTTTTTCGTTTTTCGTTTTTCGTTTTTCGTTTTTCGTTGGTCGTATTTCGTTTGAACCATGGACGGAAAACGGTAACCGGTAATTGCTAAGCACTAAGCAATTTTACTTTAATGATTTTATTAATTTATACAACATCATCTTAATTCTTGTGCAAAGATCTAATAACTCCACATATTCTTAATTCGTAATGTATCTTAAATCTTTTGCCAAAAACAATTGATAATTTGCTTCCTCTAAAGACCCTTTTGCAATATACAAAAACTGAATAAATTCTTTTTTGTATTCTCGTCCTTGTCCCTCTATTATATTAGTTGGAACACTACTCGCACTTCTTCTTACTTGACTTATTAAACCGTATTTTTCTGAGGAAGGGAAGTTTGATGAAACTTGGTATACATCAAGTGTTAATTGATGCGCTAGTTTCCAAACTTGCAGGTTACATTCCATATTTTTGTTCGTTGTCGTTTTTCGTTTTTCGTTGGTCGTTTGAGGATTGCTAAATAGTGGTAAACGTGAAACGGTAAACGGCTCTTACATTTTTACTTGCTTAATATTTTCTATATTTTTTAAAAACCATTGATACGTTTTTTCTATTCCTTCTTTTAATTCTGTTGAATATTTCCATCCAACTGCTGCCATTTTAGAAACATCCATTAATTTTCTTGGTGTTCCATCAGGCTTTTCTGAATCCCAAACAATATTCCCTTCATGCCCTGTAACCCTCTGAATAGTTTCTGCAAGTTCTCTAATGGTAATATCTTTACCAGAACCAACATTATATATATATTCTGGCAAATTATTTTCTAAAGCATACACTACTGCCTCTGCCATATCGTCTACAAACAAGAATTCTCTCATTGGAGTGCCACTACCCCACAATTTGACAGGCTCATTGTTATTTAGTTTTGCTTCATGAAATTTACGAATCATAGCTGGCAAAACGTGTGATGTCTGTAAATCGAAATTATCAAAATAACCATATAAATTTGTTGGCATTAAACTTACATAATCTTTATTGAACTGTTTTCTTATGGCTTGACAAGCTTTAACTCCTGTAATTTTAGCAATTGCGTACCATTCATTAGTTGGTTCTAATGCATCTGTTAACAAATATTCTTCTTTCAAAGGTTGTGCTGCTAATTTGGGATATATACAAGAGCTTCCTAAAAAAATAAATTTATCAATACCTGCTTTTAAAGCACTATCAATTAAATTATTTTGAATTTGCATATTCTCCATTAAAAATTGATAAGGAAAATTGTTATTTGCCAAAATACCACCAACTCTTGCTGCTGCATCAATAATAGCTTCTGGTTTTTCTGTTTCAAGAAACTTTACCACCGCTATTTGGTTCTTTAAATCTAAGTCTTCGCTAGATTTACCAATTAAACTGGTGTACCCTTTTTTCTCTAAAGCCCTCCAAACGGCAGAACCTACCATTCCGCGATGACCAGCAATGTATATTTTAGTATCTTTCTTTATCATTTATTTTTGAACTAACTGATGTTTCGTTTTTCGTTTTTCGTTGTTCGTTGTTGGTTGTTCGATTGAGTGATAAAAAAATATCGGTAATCAAACTGCGCCTTTATTTCCCTATTTGAAAATACTCAAATCCGTTTTCTTCTAAATTAAAGGCATTGTACTGATTTCTACCATCAAAAATGACAGGTGACTTTAATTGCGCTTTAATTTCCTCAAAATCAGGAGATCTAAATTCTTTCCATTCCGTTAATAAAATTAGCGCGTCAGCACCCTGTAAAACTTCATATTTAGAATTACAATACGTTATATTTTTTGCATCCTTTAAATAAAACTCTTCAGCCTCTTTAGTCGCCTTAGGATCATAAGCCTTTACTTTTGCGCCTCTTTTTTCTAGTTCTTTGACAATATAAATTGCCGGAGCTTCTCGCATATCATCTGTTCCAGGTTTAAAAGATAGTCCCCATAAGCCAAAAGTTAATCCTGTTAAATCTTCCCCAAACCTTTTCACTATTTTCTGAGCAACCACTAACTTTTGAGCATCATTTACATTTTCTACGGACTCAATTAATTTGGCTTTATAGCCATTCTCTTCTGCAATTTTCTTTAATGCTTTTACATCTTTAGGAAAACAAGAACCTCCGTAGCCTGCACCAGGATAAATAAAACTATACCCTATTCTTTTATCAGAACCAATACCTATTCTTACTTTATTGGCATCTGCGCCTACTCTTTCACAAATATTGGCTATCTCATTCATAAATGAAATTTTTGTTGCCAACATGGTATTTGCCGCATACTTTGTCATTTCCGCAGAACGAATATCCATGGTTATAAAGCGATCATGGGTTCTGAAGAAAGGGGAGTACAATTGTTTCATTTGCTCGAAAGCATACTCCGAATCTGCACCTATAACTACTCTATCGGGTTTCATAAAGTCGTCTATAGCTACACCTTCTTTTAAAAATTCAGGATTAGATACCACATCAAAATCTATGTTTATACCTCTTTTATCCAGCTCCGCTTGAATTGTTGCTTTTACCTTATCTGCTGTACCAATAGGTACTGTAGATTTATCTACAACTATTAATCGGTTTACCATTGTTTTGCCTATGGACTCCGCAACCGATAAAACATACTGTAAATCTGCGGAACCATCTGCTCCCATAGGCGTACCAACCGCTATAAAAACAATTTTAGCTTCGCTAACTGCAGCTTTTAAATCTGTAGTAAAAAACAAATTTTTTTTATCAATATTTTTAAGAACCATTTGTTCTAAACCCGGCTCAAATATGGGAATAATACCCGAATTTAGTTTTTCTATTTTAATAGAATCAATATCTACACAGGTTACCTTATTGCCCATTTCTGCAAAACAAGTACCTGCAACTAACCCAACATATCCTGAACCTATAACTACTATATTCATATTATAATTTTAACTTTTTAATTTCCACGCTATTTTAAATTTGTTGATATATTCTTTTCCTAAAACAAAGCCAAAACCCAAAACAATCCCTACAAAAGTAAAGGCAAAAAGAATTAAGCCCCTTTTTGGAGCAGATTTTTGCAAAGGGATAGTCACGGGCTTTAAAACAGTAAATAAAGGTGTGTCTTTTTTTACTTGTAATTGTTGCGTTTCTAATTGTTTTGCCAGTTCTGAATACACTGAAAAGATAAGATTATACTCAGACTGTAAACTCAGTAATGTAGTTCTACCCATGGCGGTATTTATGTTGCGATTTCTATCTTGAAAACGAGCCAAAGCTATTTTTGCTTTATTAAACTCTTTGCTTTTTTCAGCATATCTATCTTTGATATAACTTAGTTGCTCTATTGCTTTTTGTGCTTTAAACTGCAAAGCGTATTTTTGGAGTAATTCTTGCGCTTTTAAAGCTAACTGTGCACTAGCTTTTGCTTCTGGAAAACTAAAAGAAACAGCAACAAAGCCCTCTTTTGCATTCACTTCTAAATCAAGTTGATCATTTAAAATATTTATTAAGTTATGTTCTTCCGAAGAAATTGACATAATTTGTTCTCCTTTAGTTCTTTTAGAGAATTCAGAATCAACCTCATCTGCCTTAAAAAACGAAATTAAAACACCAGGCAAACCAATTGTATATTTTTTTAAGTTAGCTAATACTCCAGCCTCATATACATTCTCGTAAAAGGTTCTGTAAGAAATTAATGAATCTTGCCCCTCAATACTTAGTTTGGTTTCTAACAATTCTAATTGAAACGGGATACTATTTACTATTTTGGGATATAATTCAGGTGAAATCTCAGAGTTAGTTACACCTCCGCCAATATTTATACCCGCCAAAGAAGCTAAGCCACCCAATCCTGAAACCGGTGATTTACCCTCTATTAATGGCACAAATACTGAAGAAGATGTATATGACTTTTTAGAAAAAATTGCTACAAATAAACCGAGAATAAAGAAAAATAGTATAATTTTTAGAATAAGCTTGCGTGACTTCCAAAAGTTTTTGAGTAAGGCAATGATATCTATAAATTCATCTTCTTTGTAATTGTGTTTATCAATCTCTTTAACCATATTTTTATTATTTTGATATACTTAAATGTCATTAAAACTAGTTAACTAAAGACTGTATTAAAATACCTAAAGTAGCTAAGGAAGTAGTAATACCAATTACCTCTGTTGTTGTTAATTTATTCTTTATTTCTGGTTTGGCTGGAACAAATATGGTAGCACCTGGCTGTAATTTGGGGTATACTTTAAAAAGACCAAAGTTTTTCACTGTTTTAATATCTCCATTGGCATAAGATACATATATTTTAGATTTTTTAGAGGTTTCTGCAAAACCGCCAGATTTGTATATATATTTCTTTAAATTTTGACCTTTTTCAAACTGAATTAGTGAAGGTTTGGCAACCATTCCTGTAACTTTTACAGTGCGCCTTTGTTCAGGTATCAGTAAAAGATCATCTTTTCTTAACACCATATCAATATCACTTCCTTTGTTTTTTAAAATAGCTTGTAAATCTATACCTACTTTAAATTCTCCTGCATCGGTATTCATTGCCTCCAATGCTTTTACATCAACCTCTCCCCCCTCATTGTTTGCAATATTTTTTAAGATATCTGTTTCATAGTTTTTATTTGTTTTACGTATTAAGGCAGCCCCTTTTATATAGGCAAACTCCGTTAAACCTCCCGCTCTCTCAATCAAATCAGAAATACGTTCATTTTTATTTTTTAACGTGTATGAGCCTTGATATTTTACCTCACCTGATATTTTCACATTTGTTTGAGCTACATAGCCTTTAAAATTTCTTACAGTTACAATATCATAAGGTTCTAGGTAAAATGGAGTACCATTATTTATAGCTAAATTTTCTTCAGAAGAAATATTATAAACATCACTTAGGGTTACAAAACTACCATCCTTTAAACGCCTAGAAACACTAATTACCTCTGGATCTGCAGCAACTGTTAAACCTCCAGACATGGCAATAACGTCTTCTATTTGTAGTTTTTCTACATAATCTATGGTTCCAGGCATATTTACAGCACCTTGTATGGTAAGCGTTCTTTTTTCCCTTAAATCGCCTTTATTAAAAATTAATATCTGATCTCTAGGTTGTAAGACAATATTAGTATTACCAACTAAAACATTTGAAACAGAAAAAGCAATATTTTCTTTTTTAGTATTATCATAAGTTCTAATTAACTGCCCTCTGGCTAAGAAAGCTTCTGGAGTAACACCTTCCGCCTTTTGAATGAGGTCTAACAATGTAATATCATTAAAAAACTGAAAATTACCAGGCCTATGTACCTCACCTTCTATACTAACTCTATTTTTATAACGATCTAATATTTCTTGAACAACCAATTTATCTCCTGCCCTTATAATAAACTTTTCTGCATTTGCAGTTGCCACCTCTCTCACTTCTTTTTCGGTACCGTTTAAACGCTCAATAACCAACAAATTGGTGTAGGCATTTGGTGTATAACCTCCAAAATATTTAGTTAAATCTGCTAACGTTTCTCCATCTTTCAATTCGTAAATACCTGGTCTTTTAACAGCACCTTCAACAAAGACTAAATTTTTATACGGTTCTATTAACAAAACATCTTGGTCTTGCAATTTCAAATCGCCTTCTTGCCTACCGTACAGTAAGTAATTATAAATATCTAAAGTGGCAACTACTTTATTAAATCGAATTAATTTTATAGCTCTAAAAGTCCCTAGTTCAGTAGGGCCTCCTGCAGCATATAAAGCATTAAGCACGGTGGAAAGAGAACTTAAAGAATAGGATCCAGGAACCTTAACATCTCCTATTACATTTACTTGTACTGTTCTTATCTTAGAAACAGTAACATTTGTGTAAACCTTATTGTAACTGTTTTTTGATGCCGAAATCCCGCTGTGTTTGTTCTTTAATTTTGCAATAATCTTAGCAGTCGCATTTTCTAAACTAAAACCATTTACATAAATAAAGCCTACACCTTCTATTTTTATATTTCCATTTTTATTAACTTTAGAGGTATAGGTGATTTCTGAAGCCCCCCATAAATCAATCATAATTTCATCTCCAGGACCAATTTGATAATTTCTTGGCACTGCAATATTTATATTTGGTGTAAACGAAATTTTTGGATTGTTAAAAAAGTCATACCCAAAAAGTAAGCTTTTCTTTGATTTTTCTTTTAAAGAGGTACGATCTTTTAATCCAAAAACACCCTCATTTAAAAGCTCTTCTGCATTAACTTCTTTAACTTTACTTTCTTGTGTTTTAATAGCGTTTAAACTTAACACTCTTCTTGTAAACTCATCAATTTTTTCTGAAGATATCCCCTGAGAAGTACCTAAAACTTTTATACTTGAAAGCGTATACCCTTTTTCTTGCATTTGCGACCAGTAGGACTCTATTTGATCATCTGAAAGCGAATTTATATCTATATTTTTAAGCTGACTAGCCCCCTGAGCATTTATAAGAAGAGGAAAAGTTAAAAAAACCATTAGATAAAATGATACCAGATTAATTCTCATTATATATTTTTTTTTTGCAAAACTACTAAAAAGTTATTTCACGGCAGACTATTATGACTACTTATCTTTTAGTTTCAAATTTTCTTTCTCTTGCACTTCTCTTCTTAAGCCACTGCTTGAAAAACGGTGCTCTCTTTTATTAAAAAACAAATCGATTCCTTTTTCTTCGCAATACTGCCTTCCTGTGAACTGTTTACTGGCATATTCATCACCAATAACTCTTACATCTATTTTAAAAGAACGCAAAACATCTTCTAAATCTTGCTCTGTTGCATACGGTACAATTTCATCTACATACTTACAGCCTTTCAATTGAATATAACGTTCCACAACGGATTGTACGGGTCTATTTTTTTCTGGTCTATCTAAAGTTGGATCTGTTTGCAGGCCACAAATTAAATAATCACATTGTCGTTTTGCGTCTTCTAACATTTTGATATGACCCGCGTGTAGCAGATCAAAAGAACTAAAAGTTATTCCTATTTTCATATTGACAAATATAGTTTTTTTATGATAATTAAAAAGGGGAAATCCCCCAATTCCTATTTTGCAAGTAACCAAGAGGAAGATTGCACCTTATCCCCTAAACCATCAATTAATGTTACACTCATTTCTTTGCAAATTGGTGCTTCTGGAATTGAGTTATTATCTTGATCACCACCATTTGCAAACGCAAAATCATAGTTGTCTTTATATTTCTCACAAAGATGTTTTATTGATGCACAAACGGTTCTATCTTTATCTATAGAAAGAATGGCTTTATCAACTACCTTAATATTTTGCACAATAAATAAGCGCTCTTCTTCCTTTTGAAACTCTTTAGAACCTTTTAAGGCTCGTTGTAAATCGCTATTAACGATAACAAAAAGCTCATCTGCCATTGCTTTTGCATTATTAAAATACTCTATGTGTCCTTTGTGTATTGGATTAAAATAACCCGATACAATAATTGCTTTTTTCTTCATAATTTATTTTATAAACCTATGCTTTTCTCCGGTATCTACTAACTCAGCATTTCTAATTTCATGAACAATTTCAATTGAGGTTCTTACCTCTTGTAAACCAAAACCTTTACCTAAAATAATTTTCTTATAACTATCTGTATGCAACTCCGTAAAACCTTTACTAAACTCTAATTCTTCTCCGCTAATATCTATAGACCTATACGTTCTTTGCCCTTTTTGTTTGATATGGGCAGGCAAATCATTTTCATCAATAGACAAAAACCAACGCACTCTCGCATTCTCAAACTCCAAATAACCCGAAGCTTTATTTTTTTCCCTTAAATGCACAATATTTTCTTGTACATTTCCAAAAACCCAAGATAGCATATCATAAAAATGAACACCAATATTAGTCGCTATTCCTCCAGATTTAGACTCATCTCCTTTCCACGAAATATCATACCATTTTCCTCTGGAAGTAATATATGTTAAATCAATATCATATTTACCATCTCTTTTTTCTACTGCTACTTTGTTTTTTAATGCAATTATAGATTCATGCAATCTTAATTGTAAAATCGTATTTATTCTTGCTGCTGATTCCTTTTCTATTGCTTCTAAAGCGTCTATATTCCAAGGGTTGAGTACAATTGGTTTTTCGCAGATGGCATTTGCTCCACTGCGTAGCGCCATTCTTATATGGGAGTCATGCAAATAATTCGGCGTACAAATGCTTACATAGTCTAAATTTATATTCTTATTCCGTCTTAATTTTTCAATATGACGATCGAACCGTTCAAATTCAACAAAAAAGTCTGCATTCGGAAAATAGCTATCCATAACACCTACAGAATCAAATTTATCTAATGCTGCTATTAAATTATTATTAGTATCCTTAATTGCTTTTAAATGTCTAGGAGCAATATAACCAGCTGCTCCCATTAGTGCAAAATTTTTCATTATAACGCTTTATCTATTAATTGAGATGGTAAAAAACTTTTAACATCATATACTACTGCTTTTTCTTTCTTTAATTTGATTAAATCCAAATTTTCGAATTCCTTGTGAGAAACGGCTAACACAATGGCGTCAAACTTTTGAGCAGGAATAGTCTTCTGCGAATCTAAACCGTATTCTCTTTTCAGCTCTTCTGGATTTGCACAGGGGTCAAAAACAGTAACATTTGTTCCAAAATCAACCAATTCATTAACAACATCTACTGCTTTTGTGTTTCTTACATCGGGACAATTTTCTTTAAATGTAATTCCTAACACCAGAACCGCTGCATCTTTTACCTCTATACTTTGCTTAATCATTAGTTTGGCAACCTCTGCTGCAACGTATTTGCCCATACCGTCATTAACTCTTCTACCTGCTAAAATTATTTCTGGATGATAGCCAAACTCCTGCGCTTTCTGTGCTAAATAATAAGGATCTACACCTATGCAATGCCCTCCAACCAAACCAGGTTTAAATGGTAAAAAGTTCCATTTTGTACCTGCAGCCTCTAATACATCATTAGTTTTTATATCCATTAAGTTGAATATCTTAGCCAACTCATTCACAAATGCAATATTAATATCTCTTTGAGAATTCTCTATAACTTTAGCCGCCTCTGCAACCTTTATAGAGGGAGCTAAATGCGTGCCTGCAATAATTACAGAATTATATAAATCGTCTATCTTTTTCCCAATTTCTTTGGTTGAACCCGATGTAATTTTTAATATTTTCTCTACAGTATGCTTTTTATCACCTGGATTTATTCTTTCCGGTGAATAACCTGCAAAAAAATCGCTATTAAAAACTAAACCAGAATTTTTTTCTAAAACAGGAATACAATCCTCCTCTGTTGCTCCTGGATAAACTGTAGATTCATACACTACAATATCTCCCTTTTTCAAAACTTTACCAACTGTTTCACTGGCTTTAATTAAAGGAGTCAAAACAGGTCTATTATTTTTATCGACAGGTGTAGGTACTGTCACAATATAATAATTACAACACAAAATATCTTCTAAATCACTTGAACAAAACAAACCATTTTCTAAAGAGTTACTTTCTTTAAGGGCTGCTTTTAAAACATCATCTGCCACCTCTAACGTAGTATCTCTACCACATCTTAACTCCTGTACTCTCTTTTCGTTTATATCAAAACCAACTACTGGATATTTTGTTGCAAAAAGTCTTGCCAAAGGCAAACCTACATACCCCAAACCAATTACAGCTATTTTAATTTTACTCATCTTTTAAATTTTCCCAATACCATTTTACAGAAGCTTTCAACCCTTGCTCCAATGAAAATTGCGGATTATAATTCAGTCTTGTTTTGGCTTTATGTATATTTGCGTGTGAATGAGGAATATCTCCCAACCTATTGGCACCATGTACAACCTTAACCTCTCTAATTTTAGAATTATAATTACCCAACTCTTCCTTTAATATGCACATTAACTCATTTAAAGTATTTCTATCTCCATAAGCCGCATTATACACTTTATTTGTTGCACTTTTATCTGTTACTAAACTTAACAAATTAATTTGAACTATATTATCTATAAAGGTGAAATCCCTAGAATTTGTTCCATCCCCATTAATTGTTGGTGATTCCAAATTAATTAAAGAACTAATAAATTTAGGTATTACTGCTGCGTAAGCACCATCAGGATCTTGTCTTTTACCAAAAACATTAAAATAACGCAACCCAATGGTTTCTAAATCATACGTTTTAGAAAAAACAGAGGCATAAAGCTCATTCACATATTTTGTTACAGCGTAAGGAGACAAAGGAGCTCCTATATTTTCTTCAATTTTTGGCAATTCATCAGAATCTCCATAGGTAGAAGAACTAGCGGCATAGACAAACCGTTTCACTTTATTATCTCTAGATGCCATCAACATATTTAAAAAACCAGTAACATTTACCTCATTTGAAGTAATTGGATCTACAATCGACCTTGGAACAGAACCTAAGGCTGCTTGATGTAAGACAAAATCTGCGTCTTTGGTAGCTCTTAAACAATCATTAAGACTCCTAATATCCCCCTCAATTAAAGTGAAATTTTTGTCTAATAAAAACGGTGCTATATTTCTTCTCTTACCTGTTGAAAAATTATCTAAACAAATTACCTGATTATCTTTCTCTAGTAAAGCTTCACACAGATTAGACCCTATGAAACCAGCGCCTCCTGTTACCAATATTTTCTTTTTAGACAGTAATATTTTCATACGTTAAACAAGCGCTATACTATTAAAGAGCGAAAATACAAAAAATAGGTGATTTTCTTAAAAAGAAATGCATGGAAACAAAAAATCCTTCACAAACTGTGAAGGATTTTACTTTGGTGGGCAATGAGGGATTCGAACCCCCGACCCCCTCGGTGTAAACGAGGTGCTCTGAACCAACTGAGCTAATTGCCCTAAGCGGTTGCAAATATAACATGCTTTTTGAATCTACCAAACAAAAAACTATTTTTTATTTAAATAATTTCGGCTACTACAAAAGTGCTGCCACCAACGTAAATTACATCTTGCTGATTTGCAATTGATAAAGCACTTTCTAAGGCCAATTCAACAGAAGAATATTTTTTTCCTTTTAATTGAAATCTACCTGCTTTTTCCTTTAAAGTAGTTTCTGAGAGTCCACGTGAGATATTTGGCTTGCAGAAATAATAGTTTGCATCTTTGGGAAACATGGGTAAAATGTCATCTATTTTTTTATCTGAAACTACACCTAATACAATATGTAACTTTTTAAATGTTTCTTTTTTAAGTTGATTTAGCACAATGGTTAAACCTTCTTTATTATGTGCAGTATCACAAATTACTTTAGGAGAATTTTGTAACACTTGCCATCTACCCTTAAGATTTGTGTTCTTTACCACATTTAATAAGCCATTTTTGATATTTTCTTCTGACACTAAGAAACCTTTTAGCTTTTGAATTGCAGCAACAGTTGTTTTAGTGTTTGCTTTTTGGTAATCGCCCAACAAATCTGTGGCATAATTTGATTTTTCTTTTGAAGCAAAAATAATCTCGGAATTGGTACTGTTTGCTTTATCTAAAAACACTTGCCTTACCTCTTCTTGTTCTTCACCAATAATAATAGGAATATTTTGCTTTATAATCCCAGCTTTTTCGAAGGCAATTTCTGGTAGTGTTTCTCCCAAAAACTGGGTATGATCTAATCCTATATTGGTAATTACAGATAATTCTGGAATAATTATGTTGGTAGAATCTAACCTGCCACCTAAACCTACTTCTACAATAGCAACATCTACTTTTTCTTTTGCAAAATAATCAAAGGCTAAACCAACCGTCATTTCAAAAAAAGATAAACTCTGTTTTTCTAAAAACGTTTTGTGCTCTGTTATAAATGAAGATACTTTAGTTTTAAGTATTTCTTCTCCGTTTACACGTATTCTCTCTGTAAAGTTTTTTAAGTGTGGCGATGTATACAACCCAACCTTATAACCTGCTTCTTGTAAAATTGAGGCTAACATATGACTAGTTGATCCTTTACCATTTGTGCCGCCAACATGAATGGATTTAAACTCCTTTTCAGGGTGATTTAATTCTTTAGAGAAGGCTAAAATATTGGTTAAATCTTTTTTGAATGCTGTATTACCTTCTTTTTGATACATTGGTAATTGCGCAAACATCCAAGCTGTGGTTTCTTTGTAAGTCATAGTGTTTTAAAATAGATACTGCCTTTGCAGCAATAATAAGATTAAAGTAAACAAATGTAAGTGATTATTTAGTTAAAGAAAACTTATAAATAATAGTACCTGTTTGTGTTTTTGGTGCGTCTGAATCTGGATTCCACTTTGTGCTTAAAGCAGCGACTTTCGCAGGTTTTAATAAACAAGGTGCAGTATTTGTAGAGCCTTTTACCCCAGGAATTGCACGTAACACTTTACCTGTATTATCTACAGTTATTTTTACAACTACAATGCCTTCTTCTTGGCAATCTGGCTGTTGTTTGGGTGTTGATAAAGCTTTTCTACCTGCTAAATTGTAATTTCCACCAGAACCAGTTCCTGTGTTTCCGTAGTATTTAGAAGATTTAGCATCTCCATTAACTTTACCTTTAACTCCTTCCTTTAAATCACCTCCTTCTCCTTTTGGCTTACCTGAATCTGAATTACCGTTTAACAATTTATTTAAAGCATCTTGTGTTTCTTTAGATGGTTTTTGAACTGGTTTTTCTTTCGGTATTTCTTCTTTTTCAACCAGCTCTTTAATTGCTGCCGTTTTAGGTTCTTTTACCTTTTCTACAACTGGAACATCTTTGGCAACATCATTTGTAATCACCTCTTCTATAGGTGTTTTTACAGGAGTTTGCTTAACCGTTTCCTTTACAACTTCTTGCTTTTTTACAACTGTTTTAGGTGCTGTTTTTTTTGAGTTATCAACTAGCTTACCAGAACCTACATCTGAATCTCCAAAATTTATGGCGACTCCATATTCTTCTGGCGGATCTAAATATTGCATGCCGTAATTAAACATTACAAAAATTAATAACAGCATAATAATTGTTGTAATTATTGCTGATTTTTGTTTGTATTTTCTTTCTGATGTTTTCAAACTTTCTTTAAATATACTATTTGCAAAAATTTAGTTTATCGTTTTTTAATGCCCAATATGCGTTAGGGATTGCAATAACATCCTTTTTACTCCTTACTGAATTTAATTCAGGATATAAAAAAGATACAACCTTTCGGCTTTGCTCAAAATAAATTCCAAGCCCATTAAAGCCCCAAATTCTAATTCCCTTTTACTGCTAAAATCATTTTTAACTTATTCTTATTGGCAATATCTATTACTTTCATTACATTTTTATAAGGCACATCTTTATCGCCACGAATAACAATGGTTTTTTGTTTATCTGAACCTACACTTTTTAACAATTCATTTTCTAAAGTAGACGCATCTACTTTTATTTTATTAATATAAAAAAGAGATGTATTAGTAATGGTTACTGCCACAGATTTACTGTTTTCTGTTTTTCCGCCTGCTTTTGGCAATAAAACGTCTATTGCGCTTACGGTTACAAGCGTAGATGTTAGCATGAAAAATATGAGTAATAAAAACACAATATCCGTCATGGAAGACATGTTAAAACTAGGATCTACTTTATTTCTTCCTCTTAAATTCATATTACTAGTTTAAAAGTTAAAAGATACGAAAGTTAAAAAGTTATTTTATAAACTGTAAAACTTTATAACTTTAAAAGCTTATTTATACAGGTTCGTTTAATAAATCTAAAAATTCTACAGATTTGGCTTCCATTTGATAAACTACTTTATCTGTTTTTACCACCAAATGATTATAAGTTATGTATGCTATAATACCAACAATTAAACCTGCAACAGTTGTAGTCATAGCAGTATACAAACCGTCTGACAACATTTTAATATCTATTTGTCCGCCTGCATTTGCTATTTCATGTATGGCTACTATCATACCAATTACAGTTCCTAAAAAACCAATCATTGGTGCTGCACCTGCAATAGTTGCTAAAACGCTTACATTTTTTTCTAGTTGATAAACTTCTAACTTACCCGCAGTTTCTATAGCTGTATTAATATCTTCTAAAGGCTTGCCAATTCTTGTAATACCTTTTCCAATTAAACGTGCTGTTGGTGTATTTTTGCTTTCGCACAATGCTTTTGCAGTATCTAATTTACCATTGGAAACATGGTCTTTTATTTGATTCATAAAATCTTTATCTACCTTAGAAGCTGCCTTTATAGAAAAAAAGCGTTCAAAATAGATATATAAACCTACTGTTAATAATACAAATAGAATGGCTATTATTATTTGACCTCCTAAACCACCGTCTACTATAAGATTAAAGATTGAGAGTGTTTTTTCTTCAGAAACGGATTCTGTAAGCGATTGTGTGTCTTCTTGAAAAAATAAAATCATTTATTATTTATTTTAGTTCTGTGTTAATAACGGGTATTCTTTTTTAAAATTGTTTTACGAATTAAACCATTAACCGTGAATGGACAAAAAAAATGTCATTTCAAAAAAAATATTGAAATGACATTTTTATTTTTTTTTGATTTATGGTTTAGAAAAGCGTTCTTGTAATCATAAATGTGGCAGATCCTACAATAAAACCTATTAAAGCCAACCATGATATTTTTTTAATATACCAGAAAAAATCTATTTTTTCCATACCCATTGCTACTACTCCTGCAGCAGACCCTATAATTAACATAGAACCACCTGTACCCGCAGAAAATGCAATAAAGTGCCAAAGCTCATTATCTATTGGTTGAGAAAACATACCCAAACTAGCTGCAACTAAAGGTACATTATCTATTACTGCAGAACCTACACCCAGTAGCATTACTACTAAATCTGAAACCCCTTCTACTCCTGCTATATGCATCTCTGTACCCATCATTGGCACAGACTCTTGTAAGGTAGTGGCAAAATTAAATAAAATACCTAAAGACTCTAAAGCTGCTACTGCCATTAAAATTCCTAAGAAGAATAAAATACTTGGCATTTCTATTTTAGATAAAGATGCATGTACAGGACTATGGTGTGCTTCAGAAACATGTTCTTCTGCCTCTTCACCCTCTACACTAGAAATTGAAAATTTAGAATTACTGTAAATTTCTGCAAAAGTTGCCACAATACCTAAAGACAACATCATACCTACATAAGGTGGTAAATGTGTTACTGTTTTAAAAATTGGTACAAAAATAATTGCGCCTAAACCTAAATATAACATTCTTGCACTATGCGGACTTTTAGGTTTTACAACCTCATTCTCATCAAAATCTATTTCTCCTTTAAATGCTGGTAAAAAAGAGGCAATAAAAGTAGGCACCAACATACATAATAAAGATGGTAATAGTAAGTACTCTATTAATTTAAGTGTAGTTACTTTTTTACCTATCCAAAGCATTGTTGTGGTAACATCTCCAATAGGAGACCAAGCACCACCTGCGTTTGCTGCAACAATTATTAAACCTGCAAACCAAATTCTTTCATCTCTACTTTTTACAATTTTCTGTAAAATAGAAATTAACACTATGGTGGCTGTTAAGTTGTCTATAATTGCCGATAATATAAAAGCTAAACCCGCAAAAATCCACAAGATTTTGGTTTTCTTTTTTGTTCTAATAAAACTTTTTATGGTAGAAAATCCATCGAAATAATCAATAATTTCTACAATAGTCATAGCACCTAGTAAAAACACTAAAATTTCTGCAGTTTTACCTAAATGATGTAATAAAGTTTCTTCTACCAAATGCAGCTTATCTTCATGAATCATACTGCCAAAACCTTCTACTAAGGCATGTTTACTAGAATCAAACCAAGTAGTAAAACCATCTACACCCAAAGCTACACAGGCCCAACAAACGGCCATCATTATTAAAGCAGGTATTAATTTATCTAACTTTAAATTGTGTTCTAATGTAATGGCTAAATACCCCAATACAAATACTATAATAATTACTGATTCCATATATTAAATTTAATTTATATCAATTGTTTTAAAGCGATTTCAAACGCTGTTGAACATATTTTTGTTTTTGATGCGCTCTTTTTAAACGTCTTTTGTAAAGCTTTTTTGATGACGTTAGAAGTGTCATCAAAAATGGCTTTGTCTTGCATTGGCAATTTTACTCTAGCTTCCATTAAATATGCAAAAACTCTTGCAATACCACAATTGGAGATAAAATCTGGCAACAAACTTAAATGATTATCTGTATACTCCATAATAGGACCAAAGAAAATTTCTTTATCTGCAAATGGCACGTTTGCTCCTGGTGAAATCACCTCTAACCCAGCATCTATCATTTGCTGTACTTGGTCTTTAGAAACTAGTCTTGATGCTGCTGCAGGAATAAATATTTCTGCAGGCAAGCTCCATATTTTCTGATTTATTTCGTCAAAAGGAATCATATTTTTAGAAACCAACTTATTGCCATTTTTGGTTAAAAATAACTCAGTAATTTGTTCCATAGAAAAACCTTCGTTATTTATTAAACCTCCATCTCTATCTATAATTCCAACAACTTTGGCTCCTAATTGTGTTAAATAATAAGCAGCTGCACTACCAACATTACCAAAACCTTGTACAATTGCTCTTTTACCAACTATATTACCACCATAAATAGCATAATAATGCTTTACAGCTTCAGAAACCCCATAACCTGTTAACATGTCTGCTATGGTATATTTTCTTGTAATATCTGGCGACAAATATTTATTTTCAATGACCTTAATTACACCTAAACGCAATTGTCCTATTCTATTAATTTTATCGGCTTCTGTGGGCTTAAAATGACCATTAAAAATACCTTCTTGCGGGTGCCAAACTCCACAATCTTCTGTAATAGGAATTACATCTTTATCTGCATCTACATTTAAATCTCCTCCTGTGCCGTAATAATGTTTTAATAATGGTGTTACTGCTTTGTACCAACGCTCTAAAACCTGCCTTTTTCTTGAATCATTGGGATCAAAATTAATTCCAGATTTTGCACCACCAATTGCTGGTCCAGAAACAGTAAACTTCACTTCCATGGTTTTAGCTAGAGATAAAACTTCATTTTTATCTAAACCTTTACGCATTCTGGTTCCTCCACCAGCAGCACCTCCTCTTAAAGAGTTTATTACCACCCAGCCTTCTGCTTCTGTCTCTTTATCTTTCCAATGAAAAACAATTTCCGGTTGTTTTTCTTCGTATTTTTTTAATAATTCTTTCATTATATATTGTTATGACGTTTAACTTTTGTAAATTTCTTTTGCACTCTTTTTTTTTATAAAAATCTTCCAAAAAAAAAGCTAAAGCTGTCTCATAATATGGGCATGAATTAAAATTATTGCTAACAAATTTAAATTAAAAAAATGAGTAGCCAAATAATTAAATTAAAAACTATGGATAAAAAATAACTCCAGACGAATGATCTTTAGTTGCACCTGTTACAGATTTTAAACAATTTACCTGATTATCAATCTTTAACAATCCTAAAAAAGCAAATATTAAAGCTTCCTTAAAATCAATAATTTCTTTTGTAGTTAATGTTACTGTAATATTTGAATGATATTCAATTCTTTCCATTAAAAATGTATTAAAAACACCTCCACCAGTTACTAAAATAGAATTTGAACCTTTTATAATTTTAGCAATCTGAATGGCAATATGCTCTGCAAAAGTTCGTAAAATAATTGCAACATCTGTTTCTAAACTATCTATTAGAGGAAAAATTTCTTTTTGTACCCACTCCAAACCCAAAGATTTTGGTGGTTCTTTTTTATAAAATGGCAAAGCATTTAACTTTTTTAATAACGTATCGTTTATTTTTCCTTCTGATGCAATTTTACCTGAATCATCAAAAGCAAAACCCAACTTATTTACATAATAATTAAGTACAATATTTACAGGACAAATATCAAAAGCTATTCTTAGCTTATTTTTATGATAAGAAATATTAGAAAAGCCACCTAAATTCAAACAAAATTGATAATTAGAAAACAACAACTCATCACCAATAGGCACCAAAGGCGCTCCTTGCCCACCTAATTTCACATCTTGCGTTCTAAAATCGCAAACTACTTTTTGCTTTGTAATTTTTGCAATTTCTTTACCATTCCCAATTTGTAATGTAATTCCGTTTTCAGGTTCATGTAAAATAGTATGGCCATGAGAAGCTATAAAATCTATTTTTTCTATTTGATTATTTTCAATAAACTTATTAATAATCAATGCGAGGTGTTTTCCATAAGAAACATCTAACTCCTCTAATTCTTCAGCAGAAAAATCAATGGCATTTTGCAATCGGTTTTTCCACTCCTTATTATAAGGTATAGTTTTGGCACAAATTATGGTAAATTTAGCATAACTGTCTTTTTCAAAATGTACATATACCAAATCTATTCCGTCTAAAGAAGTACCAGACATTACACCAATTGCAAAAACTGTTTTTGTGTTCATATAGACAAAATTAACAATTGTATAATGATAATATGTTACGAAATTAATATCTTTGAGAGATAAAATTACGAATTTGATAAAAAACACATAAATAAATGAATTTTACATTAACAGAAGAACACATCATGATTCGAGATGCTGCAAGAGATTTTGCGCAAACAGAATTACTACCTGGTGTTATAGAAAGAGATAATAAACAAGAATTTCCCCAAGAATTGGTAAAAAAAATGGGCGATTTGGGTTTTATGGGCATTATGGTAGACCCAAAATATGGAGGAAGTGGCATGGACACCATTTCTTACGTTTTAGTAATGGAAGAATTATCTAAAATAGACGCCTCTGCCTCTGTTATGGTTTCTGTAAACAACTCACTAGTTTGTTATGGCCTAGAAACCTATGGTTCTGAAACACAAAAGCAAAAATATCTAACAAAACTAGCCACAGGAGCACAAATTGGTGCATTCTGTTTATCTGAACCAGAAGCAGGATCAGACGCTACCTCTCAAGCAACCACTGCAGAAGACAAAGGAGATCATTACATAATTAATGGCACAAAAAATTGGATTACAAATGGCGGACGCTCAGATGTGTATTTGGTAATTGCACAGACCGATAGAGAAAAAGGACACAAGGGCATTAATGCTTTTATTGTAGAAAAAGATACACCTGGCTTTCACATTGGCCCCAAAGAAGACAAACTAGGAATTCGCGGTTCAGACACACACACTTTGCAGTTTAACGATGTAAAAGTACCTAAAGAAAATAGAATTGGCGAAGACGGTTTTGGTTTTAAATTTGCCATGAAAACACTTTCTGGTGGTAGAATTGGTATTGCTGCACAAGCCTTAGGCATTGCATCTGGTGCTTATGAATTGGCTTTAAAATATAGTAAAGAGCGTAAAGCTTTTGGTACAGAAATTTGCAACCACCAAGCAATTGCTTTTAAATTAGCAGACATGTATACAGAAATAGAAGCTGCCAGAATGTTGGTTATGAAATCTGCCTGGGATAAAGACCAAGGCAATAATTACGATATGTCTTCTGCAATGGCCAAACTTTATGCAAGTAAAGTTGCTATGGAACAAACTGTAGAAGCTGTACAAATACATGGTGGCAATGGTTTTGTAAAAGAATACCATGTAGAGCGTTTAATGCGAGATGCAAAAATTACTCAAATTTACGAAGGCACCTCAGAGATTCAAAAAATAGTTATTTCTCGTGGTGTAATTAAAGGCTAAAAACCAAACCTATATATAAGGTATAAAAATCCATCTTCTTTAAGGTGGATTTTTTATTTCTTGGGCGCAACCTTTCAGGTCAGGCTTTCAGTACTCGCTTCACGCTAAAAAGCGTGAGAGCTCAAACAAATACTTCAATCCTTTGCGCGGGCGTATTTAAAAACCAATAGCAAAATCAAAGAACTGTGTTTTTTAAAGCAATTCTGTCATCAAATAAAAAAAATTAAATAGTTTCCTTTAACTCTATAGCAAACAATTGCAAACCAGAAGAAGGTGCATTATTTCTCAAATACTTTCGATCATTATCCTCCTTTAAAGAAGCCTTTATAAAGTCTAGCGTTAAATTCCCCTTTCCTAATTCAAATAAAGTAGCCATCATTAATCTTATTTGATATCTTAAAAAGCCTTTACCTCTTACCTTTAATATATAAGAGTGTTCTGGAAAAAAATTAGCCGTTAAAATAGTATTCCTCACAATCTCACAAGAATCAATGGTTCTCTTAAAAATTGCATTTTCAGATGGTTTGGTACAATACTTATGAAAATAATGTTCTCCTTCAAACAATTTTGCGCCAGCTTGCATCAATTCCAAATCTAAATTTTCTGCGATATTCACTAAAAAAGGCGCCGCAAAAGGATGGTTTTTATCACCAAAAGAAAAATAATAATGATATTCTTTAATTTTAGCAGCATTAATAATATTAAAGTTAACAGCAACTTGCTGCACGTTGGTTGCCCTAAAATCTGGAGACAAATTGGCGTTTAAAGCCATTAAAAAGTCGATTTCTTCAATTTTCTTAGCTGTAAACAACTGCACATAATAAAAGTGAGCAGAAACCTTAGCATCTGTTCTACCAACACCAACCGTCTTAAAATCAGCATTTTCAAAAACATAAGACAAAGATTTGTCTACCATTTCATGCAAAGTTTTCGCATTTTTCTGTTTTTGCCAGCCAGAAAACCGAAAACCTAAGAATTGTAAAGAAATCAGGTAAGAAAATTGGTATTTCATAAGCTCAAAAATACAATAATTACATATTTTTTCTCATAACCTTCATTTTTATGAATATCTCAAAATTTTACCTCACTTTTTTACGAAGTCTACATTTTATACCTTTTATAAATCTTAAAATACACTTATCTTAATATAACCCCCTTTTTTTTGAGGGGTGCCTATCAAAAAAAAGCATATTTAAATTCACAACCCTTGTCAGTTTAAAATTAAGTTTTATTTTTGACCCGAGTTCATTAACAAATAATTAACAAACAAAAATTAAAAGACTCTTATTATGAAAAAATTATTTTTATCATTACTATTCGTTTCTAGCTTAGTAATTAATGCGCAAGATGAAGAAAAAGGTACATTTACTTTAAGCGGTACTGTAGACTTATATTACAGTAGTAATCTATCTAAAAACTCTTTAGGCTCTGTTGGTGTTTTAACAGACGTACCAGCAAATGGTTTTGGGTTAGGTATGGCAAACACAATTTTTTCATATGAAAAAGGAAAAGCGGGTGTTGTTGCAGATTTAGCTTACGGGCCAAGAGCCAATGCAGCAAATGCTTACGTTGGTGCAATAAACCAATTGTACGCATATTACAATGCATCAGAAAAGGTAACTTTAACTTTAGGACAGTTTAATACTTGGTATGGTTATGAAGTTATTTCGCCAGCAGGTAACTTTAACTATTCTGTATCTTACTTATTTAATGCAGGTCCTTTTTCTCATACAGGTATTAAATTAGATTATGCTGTATCAGAAGATTTATCTTTAATGTTTGCATTAACAAATCCACATGGTGTTACAGCAGGTGCTAACCCTACAGACGATTACCAATTAGGTTTTCAAGCAGGTTACAAAGGTCAGTACTTTAACTTAGCTTATGGAGCTGATGGCTTTGGCGATACAGATGTATTATACTTAGATTATACAGGTGGTTTTGATTTATCTGATTCTTTTTACTTAGGTATAAATGCTGCTTATGCAAACTCAGATGATGCAGATGCAGGTTACCAAGGTATTGCTTTGTATTTACAAAAAACTTTGTCAGAAGGTTTTTCTCTAGGTTTAAGACCAGAATTCTTTACAACAACTTCTGGTAGTGGAGACTCAAACCAATCTGCTTACACATTTACAGCGAACAAATCTTTAACTTCTAGTTTAAATTTAATAGGAGAATTTAGATATGACACTTCTAACGATGTTACTTTCTTTGGAAGAGATAACGTTTCTGGAGCTACATTAGCAGCAGTATACTCGTTCTAATCAATAAAATGAAATAAAACCTACAAATGAAAATTTGTAGGTTTCTAACTTTTAAAACTATATACACAATGAAAAAAATAGAAGCAATAATCAGAAAATCTAAGTTTAGCGCTGTAAAAGAAGCTTTACACGCGGTGGACGTAAACTTCTTCTCTTATTGGGATGTAACAGGTTTAGGTAACGAAAAAGAAGCACACGTTTACAGAGGTGTTAGTTACAGTACTAGTGATATTCAAAGAAGACATTTAGCTATTGTAGTAAATGACGACTTTGAACAAGTTACTATAGATGCTTTACTTAAAGCCGCTTCAACAGGAGAAGTTGGAGACGGTAAAATATTTGTATCAGACATTACTGAAGCATACCGAATAAGAACAGGAGAAAAAGGAGGAAGTACTTTAAAGAAAATATCTAAATAATAAAAAGACATGGAATTACTTACAACAAACAATGTATGGATGATGATCTGTACAGCACTAGTTTTCTTTATGCATACAGGTTTTGCATTTTTAGAAATTGGTTTAACTAGACAAAAAAATACAATTAACATTCTTTTTAAGAATATCTTTATTATTACAGTTGGTTTACTTTTATACTACATTGGTGGTTTTAACTTAATGTACCCTGGTTTTGCAGAAGGTTCTGCAGGTTTCTTTGACTTTGCTGGCTTTGGTATTGCAGCTCCAGAAAACGGAATGACTCCAGAATATGCAGATGGTGGTTACACTTGGTGGACAGATTTCTTGTTTCAAGGAATGTTTGCCGCAACTGCAGCAACTATTGTATCTGGTGCAGTAGCAGAACGTATGAAAATTGGACCTTTTATGATTTTTACAGTAATCTATGTTGGTTTAATCTACCCAATTGCAGGTTCTTGGAAATGGGGTGGTGGTTTCTTAGACCAAATGGGATTCTATGATTTTGCAGGATCTACTTTAGTACACTCCGTAGGTGGTTGGGCTGCTTTAGTAGCAGTTTGGTTATTAGGTGCTAGAATTGGTAAATTTAAAGATGGTAAGCCTCAGGCAATTCCTGGTCACAATATTCCTTTAGCAACTGCTGGTGTTTTAATACTTTGGTTAGGTTGGTTTGGTTTTAATGGTGGTTCAGTTTTATCTGCAGATCCAGAATTAACTTCTTTAACCTTAGTTACTACATGTTTAGCTGCTGCTGCAGGTGGTGTTGTTGCTGCTTTGGTATCTTTTATAAAATACAAAAATCTAGATTTAACTATGTTTCTTAACGGAATCTTAGGTGGTTTAGTAGGTATTACTGCTGGTGCAGATGTTATGACACCGGAAAGCGCTATTATTATTGGTGCAATTGCAGGTGTATTAATTGTATTTGCTGTTGCTTTTGTAGATGCTATTAAATTAGACGATCCAGTAGGTGCAATTGCAGTGCACTTAATTTGTGGTATTTGGGGTACTTTAGCTGTAGGTATTTTCTCTACAAATCCAGAACATACATTCCTAATTCAATTAACAGGCGTAGGTTGTTACGCAGCTTTCTGTATCGTTTCTTCATTTTTAATCATCTTTACATTAAAGAAAACTGTAGGAATTAGAGTTAGCGAAAAAGAAGAGCTAGAAGGTTTGGATGCCCACGAACATGGTATGGACGCTTATTCAGACTTTCGTTTAAACGAGGACTAAAATCAAAAAAATAGTATTTATTTTACCTGCAAATTTAAAAAATTTGCAGGTTTCTCTGTTTATTATCATTTTCATAATTTAAAAAGCTTTAATTATTATAACTAAATTTTTTCTATTAATTTTTTGTTTTCATCATAAAAATTATATTAAAATTCTTCAATCGTTAATTTTTTCACAATAAAACTTCTAAATTAGCGGATATAATTGAATAGAATATGGAGAAACAAGGACTATACTTACCAGAGTTTGAACATGAAAATTGCGGTGCAGGATTTATCTGTAACTTAAATGGAGAAAAAACAAATCAAATTATACACGATGCCTTAGAAATACTAGTAAAACTAGAACATAGGGGTGGTGTTAGTTCTGATGGTAAAACGGGAGATGGAGCAGGATTATTAATAGATATTCCGCACGAATATTTTACAAGAGTTTGTGCTTTTGAACTGCCAAACCAGAGAGAATATGCTGTTGGTATGGTATTTCTTCCAAAAGTATCTAACCAATACAACTTTTGTAAAACTACTTTTGAGGACGAAGTGAAAAAACAAGGTCTTTCTATTCTAGGATGGAGAGAAGTTCCTGTAGATTCAACTCAGCTTGGTGCAATCGCTTTGGCATCAGAACCAAATATAGAACAACTTTTTATTGCTAAAGATAATGCTATAGATGAACCTACGTTTAAAGCAAAATTATATGCTGCACGTAAAATAGCAGAACACAAAATAGAAAATTCTAAAATATCTGAAAGTAAATATTTTTATGTTTCAAGTTTGTCAATAACAACCATTATCTATAAAGGTATTATTATGCCAGAAGATATTGGTCCTTATTATAAAGATTTACAAGAGATAGATTTGGTTACACGTTTAGCACTTGTACACCAACGTTTCTCTACAAACACAATGCCTACTTGGGAGCTAGCTCAACCGTTTAGACACATGTGTCAGAATGGAGAAATAAACACTTTACGTGGTAATGTAAGTAGAATGCGTGTTAGAGAAGAAATCATGAAAAGTGATGTTTTTGGACCGCAAATAGAAGAGTTATTCCCAATTATACTTCCAGGGAAATCAGATTCTGCATCTATGGATATGGTTGTAGAATTATTAACGCACACAGGTCGTTCATTACCGGAAATTATGATGATGATGATTCCTGAAGCTTGGGAAAAACATGCTACAATGTCTCCAGAACGTAAGGCATTTTACGAATACAATGGTTGTATTATGGAACCTTGGGATGGGCCAGCCTCTGTACCTTTTACAGATGGAGATTACATTGGTGCTTTATTAGACAGAAATGGTTTAAGACCATCTAGATATACAGTAACAAAAAGTGGTAAGCTAATTATGTCCTCAGAAATTGGTGTGGTAGAAGTTGCTCCAGAAGATGTAAAAAAACACGGTAGACTAGAGCCAGGGAAAATGTTCTTGGTAGACATGAATGAAGGTAGGATTATTGAAGATGAAGAAATAAAAAATAAGATTGTTTCAGAAAGACCTTATCAAGAGTGGTTAGATAAAACGCGTTTGCATTTAAAAGATGTACCTTATACTAACGAAACTTGCCCTATTGAAACGATAGATATAAAAACACGTCAGCGTCTTTTTAATTATACTTTCGAAGATATTCAAGAAGTAATTACACCAATGGCTCAAGTTGGTAAAGAAGCTTTAGGCTCTATGGGTATTGATACTCCTCTAGCAGTTTTGTCTGATAGACCTCAGTTAATTTCTAATTACTTTAAACAATTATTTGCACAAGTTACTAATCCGCCTTTAGATGGTATTCGTGAAGAAATTGTAACGGATATTAGTTTAAATTTAGGAAAAGATAGAAATATTTTTAGCATTACTGATAGACAATGTAGAAAGCTAAGAATTCAAAACCCTGTTATTTCTAATGCCGATTTAGAAAAAATTAGAAGTATTGATATCGAAAGTTTTAAGTCTGAAACCATACAAATTTTATACCCAAAAGCACAAGGTTTAAATGGTCTAGAAGATGCTTTAGATAATATTATATTACAAGTAGAAAAAGCTATAGAAAATAAAAGTAACATTATTATTTTATCAGATAGAGGTGTAAACCAAGAATTTGCTCCAATACCTGCTTTATTAGCTTGTTCTTTTGTAAATCATCAATTAAATAGACTAAGAAAACGTTCTTACTTCGATATTATTATTGAATCAGCAGAACCGAGAGAACCACATCATTTTGCTACCTTATTTGGTTATGGCGCAAGCGCGATAAACCCATATATGGTTAATGAAATTATTAGAGCTCAAGTAAAAGAAGGTTTTATTGTTGATATGGATGAGCAACAAGCTGTAGACAATTTCAACAAAGCTATTGGTAAAGGCTTATTAAAAGTAATGAATAAAATAGGAATCTCTACTTTACATTCTTATAGAGGTTCTCAAATTTTCGAAATCGTTGGTTTCAATTCTCAATTCGTAGAAAAATATTTCCCATATACTGCCTCTAGAATAGAAGGTATTGGTTTATACGAAATTGAAAAAGAAATTTCTAACAGATATAAACAGGCATATCCAGATAACCAAATCGATAAAAACTTAGGTTTAAATATTGGTGGAGATTATAGATGGAGAAGAAATGGAGAACGTCATTTATTCAACCCAACTACCGTTTCTAAATTACAGCAAGCAGTTCGTTTAAGTGATCAGGCAAGTTATGATGTCTATGCGAAAACAATAAACGAACAGTCAGAGAACTTAATGACCATTCGTGGTTTATTTCAGTTTGATAATTTAGACCCAATTCCTTTAGAGGAAGTAGAGCCATGGACAGAAATTGTAAAACGTTTTAAAACGGGCGCAATGTCTTATGGATCTATTTCTAGAGAAGCGCATGAAAATTTAGCTATTGCCATGAACAGAATTGGAGGTAAATCTAATTCTGGTGAAGGTGGTGAAGATAGAAAACGTTTTCAGAAAGATATTAATGGAGATAGTAGAAACTCTGCTATTAAGCAAGTAGCATCTGGTAGATTTGGAGTAACGTCTCATTATTTAACCAATGCAAGAGAAATACAAATTAAAATGGCTCAAGGTGCTAAACCTGGTGAAGGTGGACAATTACCTGGCTATAAAGTTTTACCTTGGATTGCAGATGCAAGAAATTCAACGCCTTTTGTAGGTTTAATTTCTCCTCCTCCTCACCACGATATTTATTCAATTGAAGATTTAGCACAATTAATCTACGATTTAAAAAATGCAAATCGTGAAGCTAGAATTAATGTAAAGTTAGTATCTGAAGTTGGTGTAGGAACAATTGCAGCAGGTGTTGCCAAAGCAAAAGCAGATGTAGTATTAATATCTGGTTATGATGGTGGTACAGGAGCTTCTCCCCTAACCTCTTTAAAACATGCAGGTTTACCTTGGGAACTTGGTTTATCTGAAGCACAACAAACACTTGTTCTTAATAACTTAAGGAGTAGAATTGTTGTAGAGTGTGATGGACAATTAAAAACAGGTAGAGATGTTGCTATTGCTGCATTATTAGGTGCAGAAGAATTTGGTTTTGCAACGGCTCCTTTAGTAGCCTCTGGTTGTATTATGATGCGTAAATGTCATTTAAATACATGTCCTGTAGGTATAGCAACTCAAGATAAAGAGTTACGTAAAAACTTTAAAGGTACGCCAGAACACGTAATTAATTTCTTCTACTACATTGCAGAAGAGTTAAGAAAAATAATGGCACAATTAGGGTTTAGAACTTTGGCAGAAATGGTTGGACAAACGCATAAAATTAATGCGAATAAAGCTATCAAACATTACAAAGCAAAAGGTTTAGATTTAAGTAGTATTCTACATAGACCTGCTGCCTACAGTAAAATGCCAGTAAGAAATACAGAAAAACAAGACCATAATATAGAAGAAGTATTAGACTTTACTATTCTTAAAGATTCGCATAGAGCTTTATATAGAAAAGAAAAAATGACTTTAAATTACCCAATCAAAAATACAGACAGAACTGTAGGCGCAATTGTAAGTAATGAGATTTCAAAAATATACGGTCATTTAGGTTTACCAGAAGATACGTTAAATATTAATTTCACAGGTTCTGCAGGACAAAGTTTTGGAGCATTTGGTGCATACGGATTAACATTTATATTAGAAGGAAACACAAACGATTATTTAGGTAAAGGGTTATCTGGAGCAAAATTAATTGTTAAAAAACCAAAAAGTGCAGACTTTTTAGCGGAAAACAATATCATAGTTGGTAACGTTTGTATGTTTGGTGCCGTTAACGGTCAAGCTTTTATAAATGGTATTGCAGGTGAACGTTTTGCAGTAAGAAACTCTGGTGCAACTGCAGTTGTAGAAGGTGTTGGAGATCACTGTTGTGAATACATGACTGGTGGTAAAGTTATTGTTTTAGGAAAAACAGGACGTAATTTTGCTGCAGGTATGAGTGGTGGAATTGCTTACGTATACGATCCAGAAAATAAATTTGTGAACGGTCTTTGTAATACAGAAACTATAGAATTCGAAGAAATCTCTAATTTAGATGCCCTAGATTTAAAAACAACTATAGAAAAACACGTATTATACACAGATAGTAAAAAAGGTACAGATTTATTAGCAGATTGGGACAATAGCTTACAAAACTTTGTAAAAGTTATGCCAACAGAATACAAAAGGGCCTTAGAGCGTTTAGAAACAGAAGAACCAATGGTAGAAGAATTAACAACAGCATAATGTCATGGGAAAAGTAACAGGATTTAAAGAATTTGAAAGACAAGATGAAACGTACACTTCTGTCAAAGATCGTGTAAAGAATTATAAGGAATTTACAGTTCCTCTTTCTGAAAAAGCAATAAAAAAACAAGGGTCTAGATGTATGGACTGTGGTATTCCATTCTGTCATAGTGGTTGTCCATTAGGAAACCTTATTCCAGATTTTAACCACATGGTACACCAAGGTGAATGGCAAAAAGCATCGTGGATTTTACATTCTACGAATAATTTTCCAGAATTTACAGGACGTTTGTGCCCTGCACCTTGTGAGCAAGCCTGTGTTTTGGGTATTATTGAAGACCCAGTTTCTATTGAAAATATAGAAAAAAACATAGTAGAACGTGCATTTAAAGAAGGATGGATTAAACCACAACAACCTAAGGAAAGAACAGGAAAATCAGTAGCCGTAATTGGTTCTGGTCCTGCTGGTTTAGCTGCTGCACAACAATTAAATAGAGCTGGTCACTTAGTAACTGTTTTTGAAAGAGATGACGAGGTTGGAGGTTTATTAAGATACGGTATTCCTAATTTTAAAATGGAAAAAGGAATTATAGACAGACGTGTAGCTATATTAGAAGCAGAAGGTATTGTATTTAAGACCAATGTAAATGTTGGCGTTAATTATGATGTTGCAGACTTAAAAGCATTCGATTCTATAGTTTTATGTGGTGGTGCAACAGAAAGACGTAGCCTTCCAACTCCAGGCATAGATGCTGATGGTGTAGTACAAGCTATGGATTTCTTAACACAACAAACCAAAGCACTTTTTGGTAAAGAAGTAAAAGACCAAATTATGGCTACAGACAAAAATGTAATTGTAATTGGTGGTGGTGATACAGGATCTGATTGTATTGGTACGTCAAATAGACATGGAGCAACTTCTGTGGTAAATTTTGAAATCATGCCAAAACCTCCGGGAGAACGTTCGCCAACTACGCCTTGGCCTTTTTGGCCATTGAAGTTAAAAACTTCATCTTCTCACAAAGAGGGTGCAGATCGTAATTGGTTAATCAATACCAAAGAATTTGTTAAGGACGAAAATAACAAGTTAATAGCACTTAAAACGGTTAATGTGGAGTGGAAAATGGTTCCTGGTCAAAGACCAGAACTAATTGAAGTTCCTGGTACAGAAAAAACTTGGCCATGTGATTTAGCTTTATTAGCTCTAGGTTTTACGGGTCCAGAAAGTACTTTGGCGGACAAATTAGGAATTAAGACAGATGCGCGCTCTAATTACAAGGCAGAATACGGAAAATATCAAACGAATGTAAATAACATTTTTACAGCAGGAGATATGCGTAGAGGACAATCTCTAATTGTATGGGCGATTTCTGAAGGAAGAGAAGCAGCAAGACAAGTAGATTTATTCTTAATGGGTAAATCTGAATTACCTTCTAAAGATGTTACTGGTGACTTAGTAGCTATGTAAAATAATAGTAATATACTTTTATAAGTTTCACTTCAAAAAAAGTGAAGACAAAACAAAAACTCATCTCCTTTTATGTTGATGAGTTTTTTTTGTTAACAATGTGATAACTTCTATTAATGGATAATCCTTACCATTATTTATGTGAAGTATATAAATCTCACCATAAGACTAGGAACAGAAGGCCTTAAACCCCATAAAATAACAAAGCCTACACATTTAGTAAAATATAATTACCTAACCATAAAACCTTTAAAAATAAGCAAATTGTATAAAAAAATAAGACCACACATTATTATACGAGTGAACGGGACAGAAATACAATTTTAAAAGTGCTCAAATAAAGACAAAATATGAGCAAATTGTAAAATCAAAGGGATGACTCTAATCATTTAAGAAAACGTAATCCGCACATACCTAGAAATAATTATTATTCAAAATTCTATTTACCTAATTAACATAAATGAATCTTAAGAAAGATTCACAAATAACCTACCCTAATGAAACATCTAAATTATAATTAATAAATTTCAAGTAAACTTTAACTGTATTCATATTTATATATACAAATGGGCATTAAAATAATTTTAGAATAATCAACTCTACCTAAATTTAACAATATTCATATCAATGTATCCATTTGACGTTATAAGTAATATGAGATACGAAATTAAATGCACTTACGAGATTATAAGTACTTTCAATTAATTTGATTAACAAATTTATAGTATTGTAAAATTTCTACCTTTTTGTAATTTTTATTTAGCTTTGGTGTAAAAAAAAAGTCTCAATTCATAAGAATTGAGACTTTAGTTTAAGAAAGGCGGCGACCTACTCTCCCACATAAA
>NZ_CANNFH010000009.1 GCF_947503875.1 uncultured Polaribacter sp.
TTTCTTCAAAAACTGCAATTGTTACTGTGCAAGACGTTATTGCACCAACAGTTTTAACTCAAAATATTACAGTTGATTTAGATGCTAATGGAACGTCAACAATTACTCCAGAAATAATTGATAATGGTTCTTTTGACAATTGTACGATACAGTCTTCTGTGTTAGACATTACTTCTTTTGATTGTGCGAATGTTGGCGAAAACACGGTTACTTTAACGGTTACAGATGTTAATGGAAATGTTTCTTCAAAAACTGCAATTGTTACTGTGCAAGACGTTATTGCACCAACAGTTTTAACTCAAAATATTACAGTTGATCTAGATGCTAATGGAACGTCAACAATTACTCCAGAAATGATTGATAATGGTTCTACAGACAACTGCAATTTTACTACTTCTTTAGATATCCTTAACTTCACTTGTGAAAATGTTGGGGAAAACCCAGTAATTTTAACGGTTACTGATGCAAGCGGTAATATCGCAACAGCAAAGGCAATAGTTAAAGTTCAAGATATTACACCAGCAAATGTTGTTACTCAAAATATTGAAGTGTTTTTAGATACTTACGGAAACGCATCTATAACTCAAGATCAAATAGATAACGGTTCTACTGATGCTTGCGGAATAACTTCACTTGTTTTAGATAATACCTCTTTTAGTTGTGATAATTTAGGTGAGAATACCGTAACATTAACGGCTACTGATATTAATGGAAATGTAAGTTCTGCAACTGCAATTGTTACAGTTACAGATAATATTGCTCCAATAGTAGAAACTCAAAATATACAAGTCGCTTTAGATGCCAATGGTAATGCTACAATAACACCAGAAGATGTTTTAGTTTCTAATGCAGACGATATTGAAACTGGTAAAGAATGTAATGTAACCGATGCTAAATTTCATGCAATGTATTTGAGTAATTATGTAAAAAACTACAACAATAATTATGAACGTTCAGCATCTAAAGATGCTTCTAAATCTAAAAAAGAAAAAGTAGATTATAGTGTTAGAACAGATGTTGCAAAACGTTGGGGAGCATTATATAAGTTTGATTCCAATGGCGGAAAAATTACCAAAAATTTAGATGGTACTGCAAACGTAGCAGGTACTTTAGTTAATAAGTTTAACAGTAAAGACAAATGGATTGTTACTTTAAATCTTAAAAACGCAAGTACTTGGAGCGAATGGCGTGCAAAAGGAAAAACCTATAAAGGGTTTTGGCATACTAAAAAATCTTATGAAAATTGGATGTATTACGAATTAGCGTCTGGCAGTAAATTAACAGGTGCAGGCAATAATTCTGGTACAGAAGTACCTATTTACCATGCTCCAGTTAGCAGGAAAGTTGGATTTCAACTAGGTATAAAAGCAAATTTATACGATAGCGATTTTGGTTTAAGCGGATGGTTCTATTATAAAAATAGACATGGAAGATGGGCACAAGGAGATTTTAATTTTGATATTTCTAATTGTGATGATTTACCAATTCCTGAGGAAACTGTATTTACAAGTGATAACTGTTCTATTGCAAACACTGCCTTAGATGTTACTTCTTTTGGGTGTGATGATTTAGGTGAAAATACCGTAAACGTTTCCGTAACCGATCAAAGCGGAAATACCACAACAAAAGCGGTAACTGTTACTGTTCTTGGTGATACACCAACAGTTACAATTCCTGATTTTAAAACGGTTTCTGGTCAAAAGAGAAACGCAGTGTTCTTGGGTTATGCAGAAACAGCACACTTATGCCCTACCGTAAGTGGTGGAAAAGGTTTTACTTATGAATGGAAAGACGAAGCTGGAAATTTAATTTCTACAAAAGCACAACCAATAGTAAAACCAAGAGTAACCACTACATATACAGTTACTGTAACAAATAGCAATGGCTGTTCTGCAATAGATTCTATTGAAATTTGTGTAATAGATACTAGGTCTAAAAACAGACGAGGCAATTATAATGATAAAGTATTGCTTCATTACAATACCAGAAGAGGACCTAAAGAATTTAGTGTAAACAAAAGGGCAGTAAAATCTTTCTTAAGACGTGGATATACTCTAGGTGCTAGTAATGCAACTTGTAAAACCAATGAAGATGTATTTGAACAACCCGTTAAAATAAATACGGTTACGGTTTTCCCAAATCCTTCAAAAGGGATATTTAATGTAAAATTAAAAAACTTAGAAGGTAGTGCTCACATAAAACTATTTAATATGCAAGGGCGTTTAATACAATACAGGTATATTAGAAACGTAAGAAGCCAAAGTAGAGTTACAATGGGTAACTATAGATTAAGAGATGGTGTTTATGCAGTAAAAGTAATTACTAACGGAACAACATATACCGAAAATATAATTATTAAAAAATAAAATATTTACTTTTTAAAAAACCAAAAGGCTACAGTTTATGTAGCCTTTTTTATTTCAATTAAAATTTCGCTAGAACTTAGGTTACTTAGCATTTCACTTAAAAAAGAGAATTAAAACCAATTTACATATCATCTCCTTGAGAATCGCAACTTAAGCGCTCATGTGCCTTATTACAAAATGCTTACTTTAGTAACTATAAGAAAAGTTTCTATAGAAAACTAATACTAAATAACGTGAGTTCGCTTTAAAAAACCATGTTTGTTAATCAGGTACAACTTATAATATTTAAAACTAATATCATTTCGACGGTAGGAGAAATCTCAAATTAAATACGAGATTTGTCAACTTAACTTCGTTGCGTTCGGAATAACAAGCAACTAATTTTCAGCGATATAAAAAACCTAAGCTGTAATAGACACATAGAACTAACATCAAATTATACATAAAAAGAATTAAAAAAAAGCCTCTTTTTTATTTTTAAATATTACAGATTTAAACAATGAGCAAATGATTTTTACTTTTTATGTTGCCATACAAACAAATACTAAAAAAGTGAATAATTCAAAACACTTCAAAAGAGAATAAATCTAAATTTGGTTAATCTATATTAACTTTTTGAAACCAGATGTCTTTAAAATATTCATTTTCCTTTGGTTGTAAATAAGGCATTGCTCTTTACCTAAAGCACTATCTCCTTCTAAAGCCGCTAAAGCTAAAGAAGCTTTTACACTGCTTTCTTTAACTGTCTTAAAATTTTTTAATTGTACCTGTAAAGGGTTCTTATTTATGGTGGTTAAACCATGATAAGTATTAATATACTTAGGTGTATCATCTTCAGTTTCATAAACAACATGTAATAACCAAACTGCAGCAGAACCGCCAGAAATATAGCCTTGGGTAGCTTTTATGTTTGCTACAGTATAAGCTCCGTTTGTATTTTTATTGTTAGAAACAATATCTGTTACATCTAAATAACAAACATAAGGTGTATTATCTATATATTTAGACTTATCAAATCCATCAAAAAGAATTTTACCTTCTATAATCTTGATAGTCGTTATTAGGTGTTTTAAACTTTATTTTTTGAATTGAAGCATCTCTAACATCACCTACTTTGTAAATATATTGTCTCCCTTTCCTTCTTTTTACACCACGATTAAAACTATAAACAGCAGACCAATATAAAGTAGCATTTATTATTTTTTTGTGTTTTCAGGTACATTTAAAGTGGCTTGGCTAGAACTAAATGTAATTTTATCACCATCAATATCAACATACCTCATTTTTATCTGCTCATTAATCACAAATTGATTTTTAAATGCTTTCTTTTGCGTTTACTAAGTATGTTGTTCCCAACTGTTAAAGCGTCTCCTTTTACATAATATTATTTATTTAAGTAAAAGCTTGGGTTACTTTGAGTACTTAAAATTTGACTACAGCATAAAAATAATATCGTGTAAAAGAATTTCATTTTATTAATTTATTTAAAAAAAAGGAATTCGACTTAAATCTTAATAAATGAATTGTCTTATAACAAAAATAATTTACATGATTAACTATTCAACATTACTGGCATAACCAACATTGTAATTTGTTCGCCTTCATCTGTGCCATCTATTGGTGTTAAAATACCTGCTCTGTTTGGTAAAGACATTTCAATTAAAATTTCGCTAGAACTTAGGTTGCTTAGCATTTCACTTAAAAAACGAGAATTAAAACCAATTTGCATATCATCTCCTTGATAATCACAACTTAAACGCTCATCTGCTTTATTAGAAAAATCTAAATCTTCCGCAGAAATATTTAATTCTGTACCCGCCATTTTTAAACGAATCTGGTGTGTTGTTTTACTAGAAAAAATAGAAACACGTCTCACAGAATTTTGAAAAGATGCTCTATCTATTGTTAATTTATTCGGGTTTTCTTTAGGAATTACCGCTTCATAATTTGGATATTTCCCATCAATTAAACGACAAACCAAAACTACATTATCAAAAGTAAATTTTGCATTTGCATCATTATACTCAATAGTAACTTCACTTTCTGAACCACCCAAAATACCTTTTAATAAATTTAAAGGCTTTTTTGGCATTATAAACTCTGCTGTTTGATCTGCAGTTACATCTGTTCTTGCATATTTAACCAGTTTGTGTGCATCTGTAGCTACAAAAGTTAAACTCTGTGAACTAAATTGAAAAAACACACCACTCATTACAGGTCTTAAATCATCATTACCGGCAGCAAAAATTGTTTTAGAAATTGCAGTACCTAAAACATGTGCTGGCAAAACAGTTTTACTAGGGTTTGCTAAAGTTACCGCCTTTGGAAACTCATCTCCTCCAAAATAAGCCATATCATATTTTCCTTGATCTGAACTTATTTCTATTGTATTTTCTCCCTCTGTTTTAAAGGTTAAAGGTTGGTCTGGAAAAGTTTTTAATGTATCTAACAATAAACGAGCAGAAACCGCTATAGAACCATTACTATCACTCTCTACATCTACTACAGAGGTCATTGTGGTTTCTAAATCTGAAGCCGAAACTTTTAATTGATTTTCAGACAATTCAAACAAAAAGTTATCTAAAATGGGTAAGGTATTATTACTATTTATAACGCCTCCTAAAACTTGTAATTGTCTTAATAATTGAGAACTTGATACAATAAATTTCATTGATTTTTTTATCTTAGTTTGTCTTACAAATATAACTTTTATAAGTGATTCTAAAAATTATTTTATCAACAGGTTATACCCATTTTGTTGACGAAAAATAAACGTTATAATTATGTTAATCTCCCATATTTTAATGAATAAAAACTACATTTGTTCGTATTCTTTTTATGTTGATAGTTAAAAAGTTACCTCGAGTATTACTAAAATTAAACTTATTTTAACTTAAAGTAGCAAATGCAGTTCTCGAGAAGTTTTATAATTAAGTTCTTATCTGCAACAGAACTAGCATTCAGATTTTCTAACAATGAAAAGAATTTTATTTTCTATAATTAGCTTAGTTTTTGCTTCCACCTTATTTTCACAACAACCTAAAAAATTAACTTCAAATGAAATTTTTGAAAAAATTGAGAAATTAAATTTCTTAGGAACTGCTTTATATATTGCTGCTCATCCAGATGATGAAAACACAAGGCTTATTTCTTACTTAGCAAATAATGTTAAAGCAAGAACCGCTTATTTATCTTTAACAAGAGGCGATGGTGGGCAAAATTTAATTGGCCCAGAAATTAGAGAATTGTTGGGTGTTATTAGAACACAAGAATTACTTGCCGCAAGAAATGTAGATGGTGGTGAGCAACTTTTTACGAGAGCTAACGATTTTGGTTATTCTAAACACCCAGATGAAACGTTAAAAATATGGAACGAAGAAGAAGTTTTAAGTGATGTTGTTTGGGCAATTAGAACCTTTAAACCAGATGTAATTATCAACAGATTTAATCACAGAACGCCTGGTACAACTCATGGGCATCACACCAGTTCTGCAATATTAAGTGTTGCTGCTTTTGATTTGGTAAACGATAAAACAAGATTTCCTGAGCAATTAAAGTATACGGAAACTTGGCAACCAAAACGTTTGTTTTTCAACACATCTTCTTGGTTTTATAAAAATAGAGCCGATTTTGAAAAAGCTACTGAGGGCAAACTTACTTCTTTTGATGTTGGTGCTTATTATCCATTAAAAGGCCTATCTAATAACGAATTAGCATCTATAGCAAGTAGCCAACATTTGTGCCAAGGTTTTGGCAGACTTACCACAAGAGGTTCTCAAAAAGAGTTTTTAGAGTTTTTAAAAGGTGATGCACCTAAAGATAAAAACGATATTTTTTCTGGTATAAATACCACTTGGACTCGTTTAGAAAAAGGAGATGCAATTGGTGAAATTTTATATAAAATTGAAGAAAATTTCGATTTTGTAAATCCGTCTAAACATTTACCAGCGTTAATGAAAGCTTACCAATTAATTCAAAAATTAGAAAACAAACATTGGAAAAACATTAAGGCAAAACAAATAAAGACAATTATAGAAGCTTGCGCTGGTTTGTATTTAGAAGCTTCTGCTAATAGTTCTTCAGCTACGCCAATGGCGAAAGTTTCTGTTAATTTTGAAACTTTAAATAGAAGTTCAGCCACTATTGAATTGGTTGCTTTTTCTTCTAATTTGGAAGATAAAATCTTTAATAAAAACACCATTTTAGAGCCCAATAAAAGAGTAACTTTTAAAGAAGATTTGGTTGTTAATACTACAGATTACTCTGCTCCTTACTGGCTAAAAAAACAAGCTAGTTTAGGTATGTATACAGTAGAAAACCAGCTTTTAATAGGAAAGCCAGAAACACCAAGACCTGCAAAAATAGATTTTCATTTAATTATTGATAAAACGCCAATAACCTTAACAAAAAACATAGTTAGAAGATATGCAGAACGTGACAAAGGAGAAATTTATGAGCCTTTTGAAGTATTGCCAAAAGTAACTACCAAATTAAAAGATAAAGTGTTAATTTTTTCTGATGATGCTGCTAAAGAAATACCAGTTGCAATTCGTGCAGGAAAAGATAATATCAAGGGTTTTGTACGTTTGAATGTTCCTGAAAATTGGGCAGTTTCTCCAAAGCAAATCAATTTTAATATTGAGCAGAAAAGCGATAAACAAACTGTAATTTTTAAGGTAACACCACCTAAAAAACAATCTGAAGGACAATTACAAGTCAGCGCCACAGTTAATGCCCAAGAGTTTACCCAAGAATTGATAGAAATTAATTACAACCACATTCCTAAACAAAGTGTTTTAGTAAATTCTGAAGCTAAAATTGTTAGACTTAATATAAAAAAAACAGGCACAAATATTGGGTATATTAAAGGTGCAGGAGATGCAATCCCAGAAAATTTAAGACAAATTGGTTATGTAGTAGAAACTATAAATCCGTCTAAAATAAACGCAGAAAATTTAAAAAAATACGATGCCATTGTTTTAGGAATTAGAGCGTATAACGTAGTTAAAGAATTAAAATTTAAGCAAAGGTTTTTGTTGAATTATGTTAAAAATGGTGGAAATTTAATAGTACAATACAACACCAACAGAAGAGTTGATGTTGGTGCCCCTTACCCATTACAACTTTCTAGAGACAGAGTTACAGATGAGTTTGCAGCAGTACGTATTTTAGATAAAAAACATCCGGTTTTAAATTATCCCAATAAAATTACAACAACAGATTTTAAAGGTTGGGTACAAGAGCGTGGTTTGTATTTTCCCAATTCTTGGGATAGTGCCTACACTCCTATTTTATCTATGAATGACAAAGGAGAAACTGCCAAAAACGGAAGTTTACTAATTGCCAAATATGGCAAAGGAAATTACATTTACACAGGTTTAAGTTTCTTTAGAGAATTGCCTGCTGGTGTTTCTGGTGCTTACAAATTGTTTGCGAATATTTTGTCTTTAAAATAACTTAATAGTATTAAAACTGCCTTATTATCATTTTAAAAAAACATATTTTTTTATTTGTAATTTTAGGAAACCTAAGCATTCACGCTCAAAAAACAAATTTAGATTTAGGCTTTGTATTAAAAGCAGAAATACAATTAGGCAACCAAAATAAAGGAATAAAGTTTGGCGCTTATGGCATTGGCACAGGCCAATTTAACGATTTTGCTTTTGAAAGTGGTCTTGCTTTATACAGTGGCTATTTATTTAAAAGACATACTACAAAAGTAATTGGGTTTAATTATGGCTATGATTTTTTTACTTTGGTAGGTGTTGGAAATAACTTAAATTTTTTAGCGTCTTCTTTTTTTGACAACACTTTATTAATTAGCCCAACAAATAATAACCAACGATTTAGAGGTTTAGGATTTGGTTTCGAAAAAGAATTTTTACCCAAAAAACTGAATACTTTTAACCAGAGATTGGGTAAACTTTTAATGCGCTTTAGTAAAAACAACAACTCCTTAAACATTCAATTTAAAAACGATTTTAGAGGAGGAAATCTCTTTTTGGGAGAAGGCACAGATTTTGGAAGTACAGGTGCACTTATGGTTAGTTACAGTAAAATTATAAATGCTCAAGAAATTTTTAATATTGGTATTGCACTTTCTTTATTTACACCAAAACCAGATTACAGTAAAACTCCAAACAATCTTATAAATTCAGATGATGGCAGTAAAAACGTTTGGCATACAAAACCTCCTTATCCCAATCTATTTTATGCAAATGCCTTTGTTTTTGGAAATTATCAGAAAAACAATTTTTCATCTTCAATAAAAGCTGGATTAAATTCGCAAAAACTAGGTGCTTTTACACAAAATATTCTGCATGATAGTTTTGGTTTAAACCCAAGATTTCCATGGAAAACAGACCAAAAAGACAAATTGTTTATTGAGTTAAATACAGGTATTCTTAAAACAATTAGCAATGAGTAAAGTAAGCGGTTTAATACTTTTATGTTGTATACTCTTGTTACAAAATTGCAACATTTACAAACGTTCTTTTGGTGAAACCTATAATACTACAAAAGTTGAAAATTTCAATAAAATATTTAGGCTAGATTTAAGTAATACATCTACACAAAATAGTCCTAAAAACCTTCAAATTTTTACAGCTTTAAGAATGCTAAATTTATCTGGAAACAAACAGTTAAACTTAGATGAAGTATTTAAAAACATTTCAAATACAGCAAAATTAGAAGTATTAATTTTAGATAGTTTAGATTTAAAGTTATTGCCAAAATCAATTTTAAAATTAAAAAATCTAAAACACCTTTCATTAAATAATAATCCAAATTTAAATTTGAAACAAGCGTTTCAAATAATTAAAGGTTTACCAATTCAATTTTTAAATTTACAGCATAATAATTTAGAAAATATACCTACTAATATTGCAAATATTTCATCTTTAACAAGTATAAATCTATCGCACAATAATCTTAATAAAGCTGCTTTTTATAGAACTTTAGCAAAACTACCTAAATTAAATTCTTTGTGGTTAACTAATAATCATATAGCGAATCTGTCAAAAGAAATTGGTTCTTTAAATACTTTACGCAATCTTTATTTAGAACACAACAAGCTAACAACACTACCTAATTCAATTAAAAACCTTAAAAAAGTAAATATTTTACATTTAGGTTATAACAATTTTACTGCATTACCTAAACAGTTAATTGGAATGCCAACATTAATACTATTACATATTAATAACTGCAAAATAAATAAAATTCCTAGTGAATTTTACAACACAAAATATAGCCTGAAAAGTATAATTTTAGATAACAATAATTTATCTAAAAAAGATAAAAGTAAATGGCGAAAAGCATTTAAATCTTTTATAATGGCATCTTTTTAAAAAAACCTTTAATAAATAAGCAGAATAATTTCTTACTTCTTAAAGTTTACTTATTTTTATGCTTGAAACCTGAACTTGTTTCAAGTTTTTAAAACCTACCAATTTCATGAGCGAACAAAAAGAGTTTTTCGATTTTATAAACGAAGGTTACAAAACAAAAGGAGATGCTATTGAACTAGGTGCTGCCATGTTAGGCGAAAAAACTGTAACAAACGCAATTGTAAAAGTTCCTTTAAAAACCTTAAACAGACATGGTTTAATTGCAGGTGCAACTGGAACTGGTAAAACCAAAACATTACAAGTTTTAGCAGAAAATTTATCAGAAAAAGGTATCCCTGTTTTGTTAATGGATATAAAAGGAGACTTATCTGGTTTAGCAGCGCCTAGTCCTGGGCATGCTAAAATAGATGAGCGTCATGCAAAAATTGGTTTTCCGTTTACGGCAAAAAAATTTCCAATAGAGGTTTTAACCATTTCTGAACAAGATGGGACAAGATTACGTGCCACCATATCTGAATTTGGGCCTGTTCTGTTATCTAGAATTTTAGATTTAACGGAAACACAGAGTGGTATTGTTGCTATTATTTTTAAATATTGTGATGATAATAAGTTTCCGCTTTTAGATATTAAAGACTTTAAAAAAGTATTACAATTTGTTACCAATGAAGGTAAAGAAGAAATTCAGGCAGAATATGGCAGAATATCATCATCTTCTACAGGTGCAATTTTGCGTAAAATTGTAGAAATAGAACAACAAGGAGGCGATTTATTTTTCGGCGAAAAATCTTTTGATGTAGAAGATTTAACTAGAACAGATAATGATGGTAAAGGAATAATATCAGTTTTAAGATTAACGGACATACAAGATAAACCAAAGTTGTTCTCCACCTTTATGCTACAATTGTTAGCAGAAGTATACGAAACTTTTCCAGAACAAGGAGATGCAGATAAACCAGAACTAATTATTTTTATAGACGAAGCGCATTTGGTTTTTGAAGAAGCCACTAAAGCACTTTTAAATCAGATAGAAAGCATTGTAAAACTAATACGATCTAAAGGAATCGGTTTATATTTTGTTACACAAAACCCTAAAGACGTGCCTGAAGATATTTTGGCTCAACTGGGTTTAAAAGTGCAACATGCTTTAAGAGCTTTTACCGCAAAAGATAGAAAAGCAATAAAACTTGCTGCAGAAAACTACCCAGATTCTAAATATTACAATACTAAAGACGTATTAACACAATTAGGAATTGGAGAAGCATTTGTATCTGTATTAAACGAAAAGGGAATACCAACTCCTTTAGCAAGAACCATGTTAAGAGCACCAATGAGCAGAATGGATGTTTTAACGACAAAAGAGCTTAAAAATGTAATTGGTAACTCTCGTTTATTTTACAAATACAACGAAAACTTAGACAGAGACAGTGCTTACGAACTTTTAAATGCTAAAATTGATAAAATAAATATTGCAGAAGCTAAAGCTATTGAAAAAGAAAAAAACCAAAAAGAAAAAGAGCGCTTGGATAAAGAAAGAGCTAAAGAAAGAGCTTCTAACTCCAGATCACGAAGAAGAAGCACTGCACAAAACCCTATTGTTAAAGTACTTACTAGTGCTACTTTTATTAGAGCTGCTTTTGGAATTTTAAAAAAAGTTTTAAAATAAGAAAAACAAAAAAACTACGTTATTACAAGTATAAACTACCATAATGATTCAAAAAAACATAGTACCTATTTTAGTAATTGCACTCTCTTTACTTCTAGTAAGTTGTGGTGACAGTGGAAAATTTAAAATTGAAAAAGGAAAAGTTGGCCATTTACACACCAAAACAACCATAACAGAATTAGATGCTATTTTTGCAAAAGATTCTATTGTAAAAAATTTAAGTGAAGGTGCTTTAGGTGATGATTATTTTCAAGATGATGACGAATATTTAATTTATGAAAAAGGAGGAAATCTTTTATTAACCATTGTACCAAAACAACAATTAGATTCTGTTTCTACTATAAAAAGCATAGAAATTCATGATGCTAGATATAAAACAGAAACAGGAATTAATGTAAATGCAAGTTTTTCTGAAATAAATGTAAACAATAATATTAATCGCATAGAATCTACATTTTCTACGGCTACATTATTTATAAACGACTATAATATAACTATTGCCATAGATAAAGAAGAACTAGGTTTAAGGGAATTTAGTACCCAAAAAGTTACCATAGAGCAAATACCAGATTTAGCCAAAATGAAATCTTTAGTAGTCTGGTTTAACTAGTGAAAGACTATTTTTAAAAGTTGCCTAGCTACACATTAAAAATTATAAGTTGAACTTACCAACTTAAATCATAGTGTTTGAATTTTAATTAAAAACTTAAATAAAATCCTGCAATAAGCAGGATTTTTTAATTCAATAATACGAATAACAATAAATATTTTTTTTAAGAAAGAAGATGCTTAATTTAGTATTCATAAAAATTAAAACATGAGTAAAAAATACACTATTCAAAAATCTCCTTTTATAGTGCCCACAACAGATGGTAAATTAATAGAAGAACATTTTGGCAACGCAACAGACAGTAATAAACAGCTAAGTATTGCACATATGATTGCGCCTCCTGGTTGGAGTGAACCCTACCAAACTCCAGAATTTGATGAATATACTTATATTATAAGAGGTAAAAAACAATTTATAATAGCAGACGAAAAAGTAATTTTAGAAGCAGGTCAGTCTATCAAAATTGAAAAAAACACTAGAATACAATACTCAAATCCCTTTGAAAACGAATGTGAATATATAGCCATTTGTTTACCTGCTTTTTCTATAGATTTGGTAAATAGGGAAGAAAATTAATTGAATCAAACTAAAAACAAAAACATTATTTCGTTTTAATAGGTAGTTTTCTATTCTTTTTTTTGTTGATATAATGTCTTAAAACACCACCTTTAACCGTGTTTACATCAAATTCTATTATAAAGGCTTCGTCATCTATATCTTGCACAACTCTGTACATTTTTTTGATATCAATTCTATTAATTATAGAGTGAATAATATCAAAATCTTCTACTTTACCATTATTACCAAAACCAGAAGAGCCTTTGTAAATGGTTAATCCCACACCTAATTCTAGTAAAATTGCCTTTTTAATAACTGCGTGTTTTCTAGACACAATTGTAATTCCTATAAAATCTTCAAAACCTTCTATAACGGTGTCTGTTACTTTTGCTGCAATAATGTAGGTTAAAACCGAATACAGAGCAATTTCAATAGTTTCTACAAAGGCAGTAGCCGTAAATAATATGATATTAAAAAAGAGGACAATTTTACCAATACTTAAACCAAATTTGTCATTTAAATAAATTCCTAAGATCTCAGAACCATCTAAAACAGATCCATTTCTAATGGCTATTCCAATTCCAGATCCTACCAATAAACCACCAAAAATAGAAATTAGTAGTTTATCATTTGTAATGGTTTGAAAATTCTCAAAATGAATAAAAAGTGCAACTCCAAGAATACTAATTATAGATTTTACAACAATTCTTTTAGAAACCGTAAAGTAGCCCAAAATTAAAAACGGTATGCTAAAAAGAACCAACAAATAAGACATATTAAGATCTACTTGTGTTCTTACCAAAAGTGCAATACCTGTAACACCGCCATCTAAAAAACCATTTGGCAATAAGAAAGCTTTTAACCCCAAACTAGTAAGTACTACACCAATAAATATTTGAAAATACTCGTTAAGATAATCGATGTTTTTTTGTCTCTTCATTTTCTTTTACTCTTGTTTTCTCTTACAAGATAACAAAGTATTTTTAAGTAGCATTGCAATAGTCATTGGTCCTACTCCACCAGGAACAGGCGTAATGTATTCCGATTTTTCTGCAACCTCTTTAAAAGCAACATCTCCCACTAATCTAAAACCACTTTTTTTAGAAGGATCTGCAAGCCTTGTAATACCTACATCTATAACAGTTACATTATTTTTAACCATATCTGCCTTTAAGAATTCTGGTATACCAATAGCAGCAACTATAATATCTGCTTGTAAGGTAATTTCTTTTAAATTCTTGGTTCTACTGTGGCACATGGTAACTGTTGCGTTACCTACAGTTCTTTTTTGAGAAAGTAAAATACTCATTGGGCTACCAACAATATGACTTCTACCCAAAACCACAACATGTTTACCAGAAGTTTCTACTTTATAACGTTCTAATAATTCTAAAATACCATAAGGAGTTGCAGATATAAAAGTAGGTAAATTTAAAGCCATTTTACCCACGTTTGTTGGGTGAAAACCATCTACATCTTTATCTGGATCTACAGCCATTAATACTTTTTGTTCGTCTATATGTTTTGGCAATGGTAACTGTACAATAAAACCATCTATATCATTATCTACATTTAAAACTTCAATCTCATTTAACAATTCTTCCTCTGTAATGTTTTCTTCTAAACGAATTAAAGTAGATTCAAAACCAACACGATCACAAGCTTTTACCTTAGCGTTTACATAAGTAACACTTGCCCCATTATTGCCTACAATAATGGCTGCTAAATGAGGCGCTTTTAATCCATTATCTTTAATTTCTCTAACCTCTAGCGCAATTTCCTCCTTAATATCTGCTGCTGTTTTTTTTCCGTCAAGTAAAATCATTCGTCTGTTTTAATTCTTAATATTATTGCTTATATAATAAAAAAAGCCACTTTTTAGAGCAGCTTTTTAAATCATACTATTTCATTCCTTGCATCATTTGCATCATTTTTTTGCCACCACCACCTTGCATCATTTTCATCATTTTGCTCATTTGGTTAAATTGTTTCATGAGCTGGTTTACCTCTTGTATAGAAGTACCAGAACCTTTAGCAATTCTTTTCTTTCTGCTTGCATTAATAGTAGTTGGTGTGCTTCTTTCAGATGGAGTCATAGAATGTATAATTGCTTCAATACCTTTAAAAGCATCATCATCAATATCTACATCCTTTAAAGCTTTTCCAGCGCCAGGAATCATGCCCATAAGGTCTTTCATGCTTCCCATTTTTTTAATTTGCTGAATTTGATTTAAAAAATCATCGAAACCAAATTGATTCTTAGCAATTTTTTTCTGTAGTTTCCTAGCTTCCTGCTCATCATATTGATCTTGCGCTCTTTCTACTAAAGAAATAACATCTCCCATTCCAAGAATACGATCTGCCATTCTATCTGGATAGAAAACATCAATCGCATCCATTTTTTCTCCTGTACCAATAAATTTGATTGGTTTATCTACAACAGATTTAATAGATAAAGCTGCTCCACCTCGCGTATCTCCATCTAATTTTGTAAGAACAACACCATCAAAATTTAAAATATCATTAAAGGCTTTTGCTGTATTTACAGCATCTTGCCCTGTCATAGAATCTACTACAAACAAAGTTTCTTGTGGCGCTATAGCTTTATGAATATTAGAAATCTCGGTCATCATTTCTTCATCTACTGCTAAACGACCAGCAGTATCTATAATAACCACATTTTTAGCATTTGCCTTGGCATGTTTTATGGCATTCTGAGAAATTTCTACAGGATTGTTATTACCAACCTCTGCATAAACCTCTACCCCAATTTGCTCGCCAACAACTTGCAATTGATTAATTGCAGCAGGTCTATAAACATCACACCCTACTAAAAGGACTTGTTTTGCTTTCTTGTTTTTTAAGTAATTTGCTAATTTTCCAGAAAAGGTAGTTTTACCAGAACCTTGTAAACCAGACATTAAAATTATAGTTGGTGATCCTCCTAAATTTACACCTACAGTTTCACCTCCCATTAATTCTGTTAACTCGTCTTTTACGAGTTTTACCATTAATTGCCCTGGATTTAAAGTAGTAAGTACGTCTTGGCCAATTGCTTTGGTTTGTACTTTTTTAGTAAATTCTTTAGCTATCTTAAAGTTTACATCGGCATCTAAAAGTGCTCTTCTAACTTCTTTTAAAGTTTCTGCAACATTAATTTCGGTAATTTTACCATATCCTTTAAGGGTATGTAAGGCTTTATCTAACTTTTCGCTTAAATTATTAAACATAATTTGTGTCTTTTTTAGGAAACACAAATATAAGAAATAAGCTTAATTTTAATAGGGTTCTGTTTCCTTTTTTAGTGATGATTTCAATTTGAAAAATAAATTTTACTTTTTTAAAATTTAATAGAAATAGATTACTCTAAATTTTAAAGCTCAAAATTAAAATCTAACTTATAATTATTATTATATTTTTAAAAGTGTGTGTTTATTTATGACTTTTTTTCATAAAAGTAGAAAATTAAATAATGAAAAGATTAAACAGGAGTAATGTAAAACTTTCACAAAACCTATATAAAATAAATAAACTAATAATTGTTAAACCTACTGTTTCTATTACTAGAGAAACGACCTGTTATTTTAGAAAAATCGAATACAACAAAAAGCTCAAAATAGTTGTAAGGAATACTCGTTACTTTTTTGCTGTCCATTTCAAAAGAATAGTTAAACCCTAGTTCTAACTGGTTATAAAAAACAGATGCAGTAGTGCCTAAAGTAGTTAAATTAACTGTTTTAAAATTATTTAAATGCTGATTTAATCCGAAAGAAAAATTATCTAACACAATTTCTTGATACATACTAATTCGAGATTTAGTACTTTGTTTTGATAAAGAACCATAAAGAAATAAGTAAGAATTTTCTGGTAAAAAGCCTCTGTTTAATGGGTTTAAATCTAACTCATATCCTGCTTGTAAAGACATAAAAAGGTCTTTTAAGTCTTTATCGACTTCATTTAAAGAAACATTTGGCTTGTTTATATGTTTAAAACTTAATCCAAAAAACATATTTTTATTGTTGTGCAAGTGCCCCGAAACACCAGAATCAAAATAACTAACTCTACTATTTGCATTTATAGGGTCTATAGAAAAACTAGATATATTACCAGAAAAAACATCTATTTGATCGCCAAATACTAATGAAGAAAAATCTAATCTATTATTACCATAACCTAAAGTAAGAGACGCGTTTAAAGTCCAAAAATTAGACAATTGTACTTTATAAATATAATGTAGATTCGCCTGTGTAGCATTAAAACCCAAATCGGATATTTGAAACTGATTGACATCTAAAGCAATAGAAAAATTGTAATCTTCAAAATAAAAAGAACTAAATGCAAAGGTATTTTGAATAAAATTATTTTCGTTTAACATTTTTTGGGTGGCATAAGAAACACCAATACTCGCTGCTTCTTTAAACCCGTAAAAACTTGGGTTTAATGTACCCAATAATTTATTCTGATTAGAGTATAAATACTCCTGAGCACTTATTGTTAAACTTAACAATAGTGCAAATATCGTAGTATATGTATATTTCTTTTTCATAATTGAGGGACTATTTTTTTTGATTGATAATTACTTAATAAGTAAAAATCTAATATTTTTTTCTACGACTTTATTATCAATTGTTTTACCTCTAAAATAACATCGATAATTACCAGTTTTTGGTTGTTCATTTAAAGGAGCTATACCATTCCAACCCCACGTGTCATCACTTTCTAAACTTAATGCATCTGCAGAGGTAAACTCATACACCATATTACCCATACTGTCATATATGTACATTGTTATTTCTGAAAATCCAAGATGTTTTGGCCTAAACAAATCATTTATATTATCATTGTTAGGTGAAAAAGCAGTTGGAAACATAACCGTAGAACCTTTACCAATAAAAATTGTTTTGGTTATAGTTGTTTCGCATCCTGAAGCATTAAATAAGGTAAGCTTAACGTTATAAATTCCGTCGTTTTGATAGGTATGAAAAACTGTTTTTAAGTTTTCTCCATCTTTATTTGAAGCAATGTTTTCTGGATAATAAAAGGTTTTAAAAGGGGTATTATCATCAAAATCCCATTGAATATAACTGTATACATTAGGGTCATAAATACTGGTATCTATAAAACTAAGGTTGGTAAATTCGATGCTACTATTTACCTCGAAAAAGCCAAAATTTTCAAATTCAAAAGAGGTAAATTCAAAATCTGGTGCTAAGGTTGTAAAAATAATCTCTTCCGAAATTTTACATCCGCTGCTATTAGAAATTTCTAAAGTAGCATTTGTATCTGCTACATTACTAACTTCTAACTCATACAAGTTATTACCTAAGGCATTTGCTGGTAATGCGATTCCGTTTAAGGTAAACGTTAAATTTGTATCTGCAGAATTTACATCTACTAAAATTAAACCAGTATTGCCATCACACAAACTCTGCTCTACAACAACCTGTTCTATAGTAAACTGGTTGTCGTTTTCTATGGTAAATATAAAAGGCTCAGTAGTACAAGATTTACTATCTGTAACAGATATTCTATAAACACCAACATCCAAACCACACATATTAAAATAGTTGTTATTGTCTGGTATTTTTACATTCCATTCTTGGGTTTGCGGATTGGAAATCTCTAATAGGAAATCGGTATAAATGCCCGTACCTCCAGAATACTCTAAATTGGCACACCCCAACTCTCCATTACAACCATTGGCCAAAGTAGTGTTTAATAAATTGATATTAATTGGCACTGCTGGGGTTATTGTAAAGGTTTCAGGAGTTGCTAAAACACAACCTAGCGCATCAGTAATATTTACAGTATAATCTCCGGGAACTAACCCGTTAATTTCTGTTTGATTTTGTCTAAAACCATTTGGACCTGTCCATTCTATATTATAAAAAACACCGCCATTATCGTCAATAAAAGGCAAACCACCATAAATATTGATCTCTATACTACCCAATTCATCTGTACAAGAAATCTGATTTACAGTGCTATTCATTGCAATTATAGAAGATATTCTGAGAGAGCCACTTTCTATAGCGCCACAAGTATCAAAAGTTATATCATAATTAAAAACACCTGTTTCTGTTGCGGTGCCGCTAATAGTTAATAAAACTCCTGTTGCTGTAATCGTTTTGGTATAAGAAACCCCATTTGGTAAACCAACAACATTAATACTATTGATATCTGTAATTGCTCCCGTAATTTTATAGACCAAATCTTCTATAGGCAAATTAAAATTACATAGTATTTGGTTTTCTGTGCCACTCTCTAAAGTAACATCCAACGCAGCATACAAGTTTTCGATTACAATAGGTAAACTATCACTACAATTAGAATTGTTTATTGTAGCTACATTAAAACTGAAAATACCTGTATTCTTTGGTGCTCCTGTTAACTCCCATAAACCAATACTTGGGTCTATTTCTGTTGCTGTAATAAAGCTAGGAAGTAAAGCTAAATCTATTGTTGTGCCAATTGGCATAACAGTAAACTGAATTGGATTAATTTCAGCATTCTGACAAACAGATTGCGTTGTTGCACCAAAATTAGAATCTAAGACGATGGATGGTTTTTCTAAAATTTCTAGCTTAAAATCTGTAGTTACGGTAACCCCACAATTGTTACTAATACCAATGGTATAAATAGTACTAATTGATTTTTCGGTTGCTGCACCAGAAATAACCAACTGACCATTGTTTTCTGAATAAGAAATTCCTGCTGGTAAACTCGGCGTAAATGAAATATTAGTATTGTTTTCTGAAATTTTATAGCGTATATCTTCTATTTGATTTTCGATACAAGATTCTTGATTAATACTACCACTCATTAAACTAATAAACGGATCTGCAATAACCTCTATAGTACCTTCTAAGAAATCGCTACACTCAGAATCTGATGTAATTGTATAGCTAAAGGTTCCTGAGCGTTCTGGAGTTCCGGTAATTTTAGCAGTACCTGTAGCAGTATCTGCAACAAAAGTAACTCCTTGTGGTAAAACACCAATTAACTTTAAGGTTTGGCCAGGATTTGCCTGATATTCAATAGGTGCTAATATACTATTATTACAAACCTCTTCGTCTTGATTACCGTTGATTAAAAAGATACTATTCGGATCTGTAATCGATATTAAACCACTCGTTGTAGAACTAGAACAATTACCTTGCACTGTAACAGTATAGTTATAATCTCCTGCAGTAGCACAACTACTTCCAGAAATAAGTACAATATTATTTTCTATCTCCCAAGTTACACCAGAAGGTAAACCAGTTACATTGGCACCAAAAGTATCGGCACTTAACTCAAATAGAATTGGTTCTATCGTTGCACATGAACAAATTGACTGATTTATTTCTGTATCAACCAATGGCGTAATACTTCCGCCGCTATTAACTGTTATAACCCCTGCATAAGTGCTATTACAAGCTCCATTTAAAACAGAAGAAGAAACTGTATAGTTAAAAGTACCTGCTACTGTTGGTGTGCCAGAAATAGTTAAAGTATTACCTGCAAACGAACTAGTAACGCCACTTGGTAATCCTTCTACGTAAGCACTTAATATTGGAGAAACTGCACTAAAATAAATAGGGTTTATAGGTTCATTAACACAAACCGATTGAAATACCTCAGTATTGGCTACCGGTAAAATTTCTGAATCAAAAACAGTAACAGTGGCTTTTTTTGGCGTTTGTAGTATTGGGTTGTTACAATTCGCTAAACTACTATCTTTTACATCTATTAATTCTAAATTAAATACACCAGCGATGTCTGTGGAAATTGTTATTGCAACACTGTTATTGTCTGGTAGTGTAGTAACTTCTTTTACATTATTATTAACAAGGTAAGTAAATGTATAAGGTGCTGTTCCGTTTGATGCTTTAAATGTAATGCTTACATTTTCTGTGTTTAAACAAACCTCGTAATCATTAACCCCTTCTATACTTGCTTTAATAGCTGGTTTTAAAACAACCGCAACTTGTGCAGTATTAGTACATCCGTTGGCGTCTGTACCTTGTAGGTATATGATTTGAGTAACCGCTGGTGTGTAAGTGTAAACATCACCAGTACTTAATATAGAAGTTGTACCAGTGCTATCTTTGGTATACCACTGATAATTTTGCGCGCCAGAGGCATTTAAAACCAACTCACTTCCCTCACAAACAAAAATTTCACTTTCGTTGTTTTCTATTTGAACTAGCGGTAATGGGTTTTCTTTAACTTCTATAGGTTTTATTGTAAAGCAATTGTTTGCATTTGTTGCTTTAATGTAATAAATACCTTCGGAAGCTGTACTTGCTAATAAAAATGGTACAGTTGCATTTACATCTTCCCAATACGTGTAATTTAAGTTTATATCTGAACCTGCTGTATAAACAGGGTCTGTAAGATTTACAGTTTCTGAAGCGCAAATAGTTGCTGGATTGGTAATATTTAAAACAGGCTTTGCAAAAATATCTATGCTAATTTCCTTTGGCGTTGCAAAGGTATTCACACAGGTGTTTGGACCAGAATCTTTAACACTTAATAAACGATAGGTATAAGCACCTAGAGCATTCGAAAATAAACTTAATTGAACACTGCTTGAAGTTCCGTTTGTAGTTATTGTTTTTTCTGATCCACCATTTACAGTATACGTAAATGTATAGGGTGCAATCCCGTTTTCTGCCTTGAAATTCACAAAACTATCTGCGCCATTTAAACAGGTATTTACACTACTTTCTATATCTGCAGTAGCTAACGGATATACATCAACAACTATAGTCTCGGTTATTTGACATCCACTAGTATCGTTTTTTAAGGTTAAATTATAGGTAACCGGTATTACAGCATTTGTTGTATTTTCTAGGGTTTCACTAATTGCACCTACTCCAGTGTCTGAAGAACCAATAATACCAAAACTAGCAACTCTAGACCAGTTTACTGCAGTCGTTTCTGTGCCCGATGTACTAATTTCTGGCACAAAATTAAAGGTACTACCAGAACAAATAGACGTTGTTGGAGTATTTATAATTTGAGGAATTGGTTTTACAATTATATTTATAGATACTGTATTCTTACAACTTTCTGGAGAAGTAATTGTATACACATAAGTCACCGTAATCGGTGTATTTGTTTCGTTTACTAAAATTTCATTTATACTCCCGCTTCCAGAACTTACTGGTGTAGCAATACCATTTACAAATTGACGTTCCCAAATAAAACTATTTGCTGTTGCACTAGTTGGTGTAAAAGAAAACAATTCATTAGAACAAATACTAGTAGCAGAAGGTGTGTTTGTAATTGTTGGTAAATTAATACCTGTAATTGTAAACGGTGCAGAGAAAGTACCGTTACCACAACTACTAACTCCTCTTACTTCTAATGTTTCTGAGGTTGTTAATGTTGTAAAATCTAAAGAAATACTATTACTATTAGTGTTTCTAATAGTTCCATCAGAAAGTCTCCAATCGTAGGTTATGGCATTTGGAATTGCAGCGACTGTATAGGTATTATCCGCACTTGGTATACATACATTTAATGCCCCTGAGATCGCTGTTGCAACTGCAGGTGTTGGCAAGACCTCTACAGAAATAACTTCTGTATTATTACAACCTTCTGTAGTTGTTGGTAATGTAAGTTCGTAATTAACAGTTATTACATTGGCTGTTGTATTGGTTAAGTTTTCAAAAATAGTACCCGAACCAGAAGTAGTTGGTTCTTGTATACCAAAAATTGCTGCTCTAGACCATGATATAGTTCCAGAAATATCACTTGCTGGGGTAAAACTAAAAACACTTCCCGAACAAATTTCTGAATCGATTGGTGCATTCGTTAATTGTGCAGCAGGGTTTACTGGTACTGTTATCAACTCTATATTGCTACAACCAGTTGTTGTAATTATTTCTATTTGATAAGTAACTGTTTTAACACTGCTAGTGGTATTGATTAAAACATCTTGCACAGCGCCATTTCCTAATGCTGTACCTTCTATTCCACTTTGCTGACTTCTTGTCCAAGAGAACGATGCACCTGCAACACTGGTTGGTTGATAATTAAAAGTCTCTCCCGAGCAAATAGCACTATTGGAAATCGTACTCGTTAAAGTAGGCTTGGAAACTACTTCTACAAAAAATGCCAACGAGTCAATCCCAGCACCACAGCTATTAACCCCTTTTACGCTTAAATTACCACTAGGCAAAGTAGTACTTCCAACAATTGTAAGTATATTATCTAAGGTGGTTATAGTACTTCCGTCTGTTAAAGTCCAGATATAAGAAGTTGCATCTGCAATTACACCTGCTGTAAACATATAATCTTGCAGACTCTCACAAATTACGCTTGGTCCGCTAATCGTAGTTACTTTTGGTATTGGTGCAATTGTAATGGGTAAAGTAGATAATTCGCCTACACCACAAGAATTTTTTGCAGCAACTGATACAATACCTGATACTGCATTTTCTGAGTATTCTACAGTGATTGTATTTCCCGATTGCGACTGAATAGTAGCTCCTGAAGGAACACTCCATTGATAATCTGTTACTAATGAATTTGCAGGTACTTGATAGGTTACTGTAGTACCTTGACAAACATTCTGAGTACTGCTTGAGGTAATAACACCCAAATTTGGAGCTGCACAATTTATGGTTAAATTAACAACATCAGATACTGTTTTTGTGCCACAAGCACCCATTCCTGTTGCTGTTAGCGTTAATTGTACTGTTTCTGAACAAGTATTTGTTAATGATTGATACGTTGTTGGGAAGCCTGATGAGAAAACACCATTCCCTGAGGTAGACCATTCTACAGAACTTGCGTTTTCGAACGATGTATTGTTAATAGTAAAAAGGCCAATTGGCTGCCCTGGTGTATAACAAACAAAACCATCATCTCCTGCGTTTACTGTTGGTAAAGGCTGGGTTGTAATTACTACCTCTTCAACTACAGTATCTGCAGTATCACAACCATTTTTAGGTGTTAAAACAGCTTTTAAAATAGTGGTTTGTGGAGTTGTAATTGTGGAAGAAATGTTTGCTGTAAATACAGGAGTTTCAGAATTGGCTCCGGCACTAATAGTACCTGATCCACTAAAAACACTCCATGTAATAGTATCATAATCTAATGCTGTAGTATTAAGTGTTACAGATGGTGTATCTACACAAATAGCAACATCTTGCGCTACAAGACTTGGTGTTTTAACAAAGTCTAAACGCATAAAACTATTATCTATACTACATGAACTCTCACCATTTCCTGTTAAAATTAAATACACATATCCTTGATTTAAATCGGAAGCACTTGGAGTATAAACAGGGTTTGTAGCATTTATATCACTAAAAGAACCTGCTACATAACTAGCTAAAGAGGTACCATTGGCATTTTGAGCACTTGCCCAAACAACACTGCTAGTATTTGTAGCCGAAGCATCTGTAATTTCATAAGAATCTCCAGTACATGTTGTTGCATTATTCCCTGCAAAAACACCTGCTCCTTCAGAAATATTTACTCTTAAATAATCTGAAACTGTACCACATGTATTTGTAGATTGAAGCGTCAAATACACAAAACCTCTTGCAATATCTGCGGTACTTGGGCTATAAGTGGCATTTAAAACTGTAGCACTTGCAGGAGAAAATGAACCATCAGAAATAGTATTACCTAAAATATCTGAAGAGGCAATCCATTGCAGACTTGTATAATTTGTTGCTTTTGCATTGGTAATGTTTATAGAAGAACCTTCGCAAACTGCAATATCCAATCCTGCGTCTACCGTAGTTAAAGGGTCGATTACTAAATTTACAGTATCAGTAATTTCTCCAGAACAAGGAGCTACATTGTTAGCATGCAACGTAAATTCTATAGTACCTGTTTCATTTGGTCCTGGTTGGTATTGAGGTTGTAATGTGTTTAAAGAGCTAGATAAAATAGTTCCTGCTCCGTTTGATGTCCAATAATAATCGCCAGTACTTGATGAAGTTGTCGCTCCAAAATTTAACACTATTGGGTTATCAGTAGCACAAATTGTTTTTGGGTTTCCTGCATCAACGGTAAAAACCGGAGTTAAATTAACTTTTATCGTTTTTGTTACTACTCCTACACAAGCTGTTTTTGGCTGAGCCGTAACAGTCAGTGAAATAAAACCGTTAGCAACTTCTTCTGCCGTTGGCGATATTGTTGGTGTTAGAGAATTCGGGTTAACAACAATAGATTTATTGGCAACAGCAGTTGTATTTGTCCAATTATATGAAGTACTATTTGCAACAGAAACAATTGAAGGCAATGTAAAAGTATTTCCGCAAAAAGTAAGCTCATCTGTAGTTGCCGTAATTGTTGGTAATTGATTGATACTTATAACAATCTCGTCGGTTGTATTTGCAGTACAAACACCATTTGGTGTTGCAATCATTGTTAACGTTACTTCAGTTGTATCATCAGTGCCTAGTTTATAGGTTGGCTTAATTTGACCTCCCGCAGTTGTATAATCAAAAATTCCATTCCCAGAAGTTTCCCATAACAAGGTATTAAAATTACTTGCAGTTGCTGCGTCTAAGGAAATTACATCACCTACACATGCAACCATGTCTACACCCGCATACGCTTTTGGTTTTGCCTGTAAGGTAATGGTTGTAGTAGCTGTAGTGTTCCCACAAGTATTGTTACCAAAAGCTTCTAAAAATATATTTACTGTACTTATACCAAACGAATTTATGAAATCTGTAGCTGCTGGAACATATTTAGGTTTCAGCGGATTTGCAGTAGCAACAAGAGTACCATCACCTGAATGAGACCAGTTAAAACTAGTTGCATTAGAAACCGTTCCGTTAAGTTGTACTTCTGTTTCACCCTCGCAAATTTCTTGTGGTGCACCTGCCGAAACTATTGGCAAAGCATTGATAGAAATCGTTACTGAATCTGACTTTGAGCTAGGGCACTCTGACGAGCCTGCTGCCTCTAAAGTAAGAGTAACCAAACCTGAAGCTCCTACATTTGGAACAATTTCTGGTGTTAAGGTGTTTTCTGTACCTGATGTGATGCTTGCTGGACCTGCAATAGACCAGTTAAACACTCCATTTCCATAATTTATATCAGCATCCTGAATAACAACAGTTTCATCTTCACAAATAGAAACGTCTGTTCCTGCAAATACCTGTGCATTTGGATGAATGGTTAAAATTAAATCTTTTTTTACAGAGCTACATGCAGTATCTAATGGGATTGCAACTAAAGATAATGTTACAACACCTGTTTGATTATTGGCTGGTGTATAAGTTGTATTTCCATTTGTCTGAGTAACAAAAGATCCCAATCCATTAGAAGAAACCCATTTTAAGGTTGTAAAATCTGATGCATTGATATCTGCATCTAATAATTGTAAGTTATCTCCTTCACAAATACTTCTATTTGAGGGAATGGTAACTTTAGGCTTTGGTGTAATTCGAATTGTTTTAGTTGCTATTACATCTGAAAGACTAGCACAAGCAGGCGCTGCATTTGCCGTAAGCGTTAAAGTTACGTTACCTGTTTGACCTGGTTCTGGTATAAATTCTGGTGTTAAGGTAGTTTCTGTACCTAAGGTAATTTCGCCAGGTCCAGAAAGCGTCCATAATACAGAGGCTGCATTATTTACAGTTGCCTCTCCTGCTAATAAGGTATACGATTCGTCTTCACAAATTGTAACTGTAGCGCCTGCATCTGCTTCGGGTTGTTTTGCAATTTGCACAACAACAGTGTCTGTAACCTCTGCACAATTGCTATTACTTATAGCATGTAAAGTTAAAGTTACATTACCATTGCTAATGTCTAATTGACTTGGAGTATAACTTGCTAAATTAGTTGTTGCAAAAGGAGTACTAGACGAGCTAGAAGTCCAGAATTGCGACACATTATTAGTTGTTGCTCCGTTTAAATTTACCACATCGCCCTCGCAAATAGCCATATCTAAACCAGCATTGACAGTTTGTGTTGGTAATAAATTTAATGTAAAATCTTTAAAAATAGATACTACTCCATTACAAGCTGTTTTTGGTTGCAGTGTAAGTCTTAAAGTAATTGGACTATTGGCTGCAATTTCTGTAGCGCTTGGTGTATAAATTGGATTTTCTATACCAACGTTGCTAAAAGTACCTGGCGCTGTGCTTAAAGAAGACCAAGATAATGTACTGTAATTACTTGCATTTACTCCTGAAATCACGAAAGGTTCTGTGGCACAATTGGTGCCATTATCTACATCAAAAGTTACTGTAGGTTGTGATACAATTGCCACAGTAGTTTCCTCCGAAACTGCTGCGCAAGTAGCGTCTCCGGTAGCAGTAAATTTTAGTGTAAATGTTTCGTTTAAAATATCATTTGGGCCTGGTATGTATTTAGCATCAGTTGTGTTTTCTCCACTTATAAATGTACCATCAGAAACACCTACCTTTTCCCACAAATAGCTTGAGGCATTGCTTGCTGTTGCTGTTGCGTTATACACATCGCCTTCGCAGATTTCTGTTGCAAGATTGGTAATATTTACAGCTGGTGCTTGATTTATGGTAACTACAATTGCATCTGAATCTGTTAGCATGCAGTCTTCATCACTCTGAGCTGTTAATGTTAAAGTAACAGAACCAGCTACCTTATCTGCTGCACTAAAAGTATAGCTTGTGGTAAGCGCTGAAGCATTCCCAAATGCTGCAGTATTTGTAGAACTACTCCATAAATAAGTTGTACTCGCAGAAATATTTGTAACCAACGCAGTAAGATTTATAGTATTTTCTGTACTACAAACAGTTGTTGTATTTTCTGGCAAACTTACTTGTGGTATTGCTATTTTATTTAAAGTAAACTCTTGAGATACTGTATTGGCACAAGGTGCATTTCCAGTAACTGAAACTCTAATTACTACAATATCACTATCTAGTGCTGGTGTATAAATTGGTGTATTTATAGTTGTACTTGAAATGCTACCGGTACCACTTATAATTTCCCAATTGTAAGTACTTGGGTCTGCATTGGCAAAAAGTGCCTGCAATTGCTTGTCTTCTCCTTCACAAAAAACAAGAGTATTTTGAGAAACATCAATGGTTGGATTTTTGCCAATATTTACACGGATTTTTTCTGAAACAATTGCAGTTGCACAAGCGCCTATAGGTGTTGCTGAAATGGTTAATTCTGAAAAACCATTGGCTATATCTGCCGCACTTGGTGTAAAAGTTGGGGTAAGATCTAAAGTACTACCTGTGGCAATAGTTCCTGGTGACGAAGCAGACCAAACTATAGATTCCACATTATTAAAATTAGTAATATTTACTTGATCTTCTGGTACTTGATAATTCTCATCTTCACATATAGAAACTACTGTTGGGCTTACCGTTAAAACTGGTTTTTTTAATAGTGTATAAACAACAGTATCCGTTGTATTTTCAGCACAAGGAGATGTTGCTGTGCCTGTTAGTGTTAACTGAACCGTACCATTGGCTATTTCTCTATCTCCCGGAATATATGTGGTTATTAAGCCTTTTGGTGATGTTAAGAAAATACCATCAGGATCATTGCTAGTCCATTGCAAATTACCAGCAGCTACATTAGATGCTGTTGCATCAAAAGTTGTAATGGATTCTCCTTCGCAAAAAGTTTTAGAAGCACCTGCATTAACTATCGGGTTTTTAACCACCGGAATGGAAATTGTCTCACTAACACTAGTACAATTTCCTAACGGCGTTGCAATTACCGTTAATATAATTTCTCCGTTTGCAATATCTGTTGCACTTGGCGTAACCGTTGGTGTTAAAGTTGTTTCGTTATTAATAATAGTTCCTGTTGAAGAGGTGTACAATAAATTAGATGCATTTACAATGTTCGTGCCTGTTACAGTAATATTTTCTGCATCTTCACAAATTGGAGCTTGATTGGTTACTGTAATTTCTGGCGATGCTTGAATATTAACAGTTATCGTTGATACTGAAGCAACCGAACAAGGATTTATTGGAAATGCAGTTAATGTTAAATCTACAGTACCAGTAGCTATATCTGTTACAGAGGGTATGTATGTTGGATTAATTGTATTATTAATACCACCTACAAAAGTACCGCCACTTGAAGAAACCCACTGCAAACTACTGTAAGTATTTGCAATTGCTGTTGCTGTAGTAATGGTAAAAGGAACGTCACATTCTGATAAATTTACACCTGCATCTGCTATAGGTGCTGGTATTACATCTAAAACTATAGTTTCGGTTTGTGGTGTAATACATGGCGAAACTGGGTCTATAGTTAATGTTAATATAATGTTTGGCTGTGTTAAATCAGCAGCAGAAGGTGTGTACTTTGGATTTAAAGGATCTGTAGTAGCTGTAAAAGTACCAGTTCCAGAAGTTGTCCAATTAGCCAATGATACCGGCATGTAATCATTTAAAATACTTGTACCACTTACCGAGTAATTTGTACTTGTATTACAAATAGCATCAGTACCAACCGTTGTAATTACTGGTATTGGCTCAAAAGACAATTCCATAGTATCTGAAACAACGTCTAAACAAGGTGCTAAACCTGTAAGTGCTAAAGTAAGGGTTACAGAACCGTTTGCGATATCTGTTACAGAAGGTGTGTAAGTGGCATTACTTACATCATTCTGATTGCTAAAAGTTCCTGTACCTGAAGACAACCAAGTTGCTTGAGAAAAATTACCTGCAGTTGCAGAAGTAGTTGTATACGTTGTATTACCACAAATGGTTGCATCATTTCCTGCCTCTACAATTGGCTTTTCTACAAAATCTAAAGTAATAGAATTTGTGGTTGATGAATTACAATTAGAAGGAATTCTTGCTGCTTTTAAGGTTAAAACAACACTGCCACTTGCAACATCTGCTGCTGAAGGAGTATAAAAATTAGCTGTGGTTGTATTGTCAGGTGTAGTATCTGTAAAAGTACCACTACCACTACTTGTCCATTTTAAAGTATCAAAATCTATTGCAGAAACATCTGGAATTTCAAAAGGAGCTGTTTCCGAACAAACAGCGACAGATGGGTTGATAACTGTAATACTTGGTATTTTATTTATGTCTAAACGCATTTCACTTACCGCATCTACAGTACAGGGACTGTCTTTAAGTGCGGTTAAGGTAAGCTTTGCGTAACCTCTACTAATATCTGTAACACTTGGCGTATAGGTTGGTCTTAATGTATTTCCGCCAGTAAAGCTTCCACCTCCTGAACCTGCAGACCAAATTACATTTCCACTAATATTAGTTGCAGTGGCAGTAGTTATTTCAAAATCTTCACCTTCACAAATAGTAGCATCTACGCCTGCATCTGCCGTAGGGTTTGGTATTATCGTTACCGTTGTTGAAACAGCTGTAGAATTTCCTGTACAAGGACCTTCTGGTTGTCCAACAATCGTAAAAGTAATAGTACCTGTTTCTGATGCTGAAGATGTATAGGTTGGGTTTAATGTATTTTCGTTTGTAAAAGTACCAGAACCTCCAGTTCTTGTCCAAGAAACTCCGCTTGCGTTAGAAGATGTACCGTTTAAAGTAATACTTTCTCCTTGACAAATAGTTTGTGCCAAACCAGCTGTAACCACTGGCTTTTTTTGAATATTAATTGTTACAGTATCATTTTCTGGATCGCAACTCGTTTGAGATCCTGTAATAGTAAAAGTAACCGAACCATTATCAATATCACTTGGAGAAAAAGTATATATAGGGTCTTCATCATTGGGGTTATCAAAAGAACCTGCTCCTGTACTAGTCCAAGTAACAGAATTTACATTAGAAGCAGTTCCGTTTAAAGTTACAGTTGGTTGAGATTCGCAAATAGTTGTGTTGCCACCTGCATCTACAATTGGTGCCGCATTTATTTTATAAATAAAAGTTTCTGTAGCAGGAGTTCCGCAGGGAGAAATGGGATTTACAGTAACAGTAAAAGTAATACCAGTATTAAAATCTGTCTCAACCGGTGTATAAATTGGAGTTGCTGAGTTTTGAGTACCATTAAAAGAACCACCACCGTTAGAGGTTGACCACAGAATAGTACCTGGATTCTGAATATTTGCAGCTAAATTTAAAGGTGTTGTTAAACCGGCACAAACAGTTGCATCTGCTATTTCATCTATTGTTGGGTTTTTTTCTATTGATAAAATAGTTTCACTAAAAGAAGTAGCGCAAGGTGAATTCCCGGTTCCTGTTAAGGTAAGGGTTACCAAGCCCAAATCTTTGTCATTTATACCAGGTGTATACGTTGGTGTTAAAGAATTGGCGTCTATAAAGGTTCCATCTCCACTTGTAGACCAAGCAACAGAAACGGTATTAACATCTTTTGTAGCGCCTGATGGCACATATGGTTCGTTTTCACAAATTACTGTTGAACTTGTACCAGCATTTACAATCGGACTTGGCACTATGGTTACCATTACTGTTGATGTACTTGAATCACAATTTGCTGAAGAGGTTGTTAAAATAAAAGGAATTCCTAAAGGATATAATGTATTTGCGATTAGAGCATCTGAAATACTCGGTGTAAAAACTGGGTTTGGTGTATTAGCTAAAGTTAAAGCACCACTAATATCACTGGGCTTAGACCATGAGTAACTAGTTGCAAAAGTAGAATTTGAACCATCTAAGGTAATAGGATCTGTGCCACAACCCGAAATATCTGTACCAGCATTTGCTGTAGATTTACGGGCAATATTTATAGTTGTTTCTAAAAAAGGAATTTCATCTCCGCAAGTATCCGTAACAAAAAGTCTAACAATAGCTTCACCACTTGTAATTGCAGATGTAGAAGGCGTAAAAGTTATTTCAGTTGGACTTAATATATTGACTTCTCCAGAAGAAGCAGGAACTGCCTCCCAACGAGTGCTTGAGTAATTTCCTGTAATAGTTGCTTCTAAATTAGTTGACATATCTGCATCACACATATCAATTGTTGTACCTCTATTTAAAGAAACTATTGGCGTTTCATCAACCGTAATTGTAACACTATTCGATTTCGTACAACCCGTTGCTGTAATAGTTTCTGTTAAGGTAAAAGTAGTTGTTTGTAAAGGACTCACCTTTGGATTTTCGCTTGTTGAAGATACTGTTGGAGCATTCCATGCATAAGCAGGTGAAGCTACCCAACTATAGGTAGAACCTGTTTTTGAAGCAGCACCAATATTTATTTCTTGTCCTTCGCAAATAGTAGCTGCTGCTGCTACAGCTGCTGTTGGCAGAGGTTGCATTGTAACTTCAAAAGTTTGCTCTACTATACAACCTGCTGTATTGGTAACTTTTAGCGTGTATTCTTCGGATGCTGTAATGGTTCTTGTAATAGCTGAACTTGTTTCAGTTAAAATTCCACCTGATAAAGACGACCACTCGTAGTTATAGCCAGGTATTGGTGTTACTTCTCCAAAAGTTACGGTATTACCAAAACACACTTCTTGATCTGAAATTAGAGGTACATTAGGTACTGGATTTACTTTAATTTCTATTTCTGATGACCTTATTTGACTACAAACACCATTACTACTTACGGCTCTGTAAAAAGTATTTTGGGTTAAAATACCAGTATTATATGTTGTTGAGGTGTTGGTGGTATCTAAAATCCAACTTCCCTGGTTTCCTGTGGTAGAAGACTCCCAGCCAATTACAACACCTGCTTGGCCAGTTAAAGAAATATCGGTTGCTGTATTTGCACAAATTTCTGAATCTGAAACAGCCAAGGTACCACTTGCTCCGGGTATATTAGTTGTTACTGCAATTACATCAGAAGAAAATTCACCACAAATACCAACAGTCGAAGAACTAAGAATTGCTCTAAACTCTACAGTATTATTTATTACGGCTGTTGTATAAGTGTTTGCACCAGAAACCACCATATCATTATACGTATCCCAAGAATCCCCACTATTTGTTCTAGATTCCCATCGTATTAAAGAACCTTGTGTGATAGAAAAATCGATATCTATGGAACTTCCTTGACAGATTGGACTAGAAAAGCCCGCAGCCATTACAGGCGAAGAAAATACGGGTTCTTTTTCTACAATAATATTTTCAATTGATGTAAAAATTGTTTCGCAAGTACCGTTTTCTAACAACACTCTAAAATCAGTAGACTCTAGCAATAAACCAGAGGTATAAGTATCTGTTGTGTTTGAAATTGAAGTCCAAACACTACTACTAACTTTTTTAGATTGCCATTCTACAATAGTGCCCGAAAAACGCTCTAATTTTAAACTTACGTTAGTATCTTCACAAACAATGCTTGATGGAGAAGTAACTATTAAATTACCCGTATCAATTGGGCTTGCTATGGTTACTAGAGTCGCAGCAGAGGCAACCTCTGTACAAGTTTCATTTTTAACCATTGCTCTAAAAGAGGTATTTCTATCTAAAGGTAATGTAGTATAGTTATTACTGGCAGAACCAGAAATACCTACCCAATTCACACCATTATCAGTAGAATATTGCCAATACGAAACGGTTCCGTTAGAGCCTGTTAATTCTAATTCTGTAGTCGCATTTTCACAAATAGTTCTACCACCAATTGCAGTACCCGGAACAACTGTTTCATTTACAACAATCTCTATTGCATTTGAAGTCGCTTCTGTACAAGTATCACTTTGTACAATAGCTCTATATTTTGTAGTAGTTACAGGGCTTACCGTTAAAGGTTCTGTGGAGGTTGTAAGTGTATTCTTAGTGAGAAAATTGTCTGTAGAACTTTCCCATCTTAAGACATTTCCGATTGAATTAGACAACGAAATTGTTGTGTTATCTCCTTCACAAATAGTTGATGCTGTTGCATTAATTGCACCTGGATTACTAGCAGGATTTACTGTTATTGTAAAATCAAAAGGCTCCCCTTGACACCCTTTATAGGTGGGTACTACTGTTACAGTTGTTGTTTTCTTATTTGCAGTATTATTTATAGCTTTAAAAGCAGGAATTGGAGAACCAGAACCAGAGAAAGCTAAATTACCTATATCCTCATTAGTTCTAGACCAAGTATACGAAACCCCTGTGCCACTTGTAGGTGAACTTGCTGTTAACACGATGTCTGAAATAAAGGTGTCATTACAAACTTCGATATCTGATATAGCATTTAAAACTGGCTTCGGATTTACTGTTATTGCAAAAGAAACTAGTGCTCCTTCACAGCCATTAACTATCGGTGTTACAGTAACAGTAGATTTTATTGGTTCTAAAGTAGTATTTATTGCTGTAAAAGTTGGTATCTCAGAAACATCTGAATTCGATGTTGCCAGACCAATATCTGTGTTACTATTCGTGTAGCTAAACGTTAAAGTACCTAATGATGGTGTTACAGAAGATAACGAACCGAATAAAGAAATAGCGTTAAAAGTATCGCCAGCACAAATATCTACATCGTTCAAAACGGTTGTTACATTGGGTGGAATGTAGCTAAACTGAGTTCTAATTTGCGTACCATCTACACTAAAAAAACCAGAAGTAGCATTGCAAGGCACCTCTACTTCTATTTCATTTACACTCTTAAACGTAACTGCAGTAGCTGGAATAGCAACACCTCCCAAAGTAACTTTATCTCTATCTGTATCTAAAAAACTACCTGAAGAACTTGTTAGCTTTACAATAGTACCAGAAGTACCAGTTATTGGATTAATGGAGTTAAAAGAAGGTGTATTTATTTTATTTAAAAAACCTGCATTTGCAGTAACTGTTGACAATAATAATACAAACAAAAAGGTGTACCTTTTTATTTGTGCTGGGGGGAATTTTAACACAATTTTTAATTTAAAAAATGAATATTATGCAATATTGGCTCAAATATATATATAATATGTTAAAGTTTAATAACCTATTTTTCTTTTTAAATATTTTTTTTTGGAAAAAGTAGGCTACTTAATTTACTAATTTGAATGCACCAAACATTAAACATTTTTAAGAAATTACACCTTTAAAACCATTCGCTTTGGCTATCAACACTTTTAGAACTAAAGAGATAGCATTCTTACAATTATTGTTGCTACTCAAAAAACATATCTAAGATACCTTTTTAAAAAACTATAAGGAACTTCTATAAAGGACAAATTAATATTTAAAACCACTAAAAGATGATCCCTTTCCGAAAGGAATTATTATAAATCGTAAAAAAACTTACATCGAAAAGAAATTTTAGTTAGAAAGTGAGTGTAAAATAAAGCATATGTATTTATAGAATTTAACAAACTAAAAAAGTTAATGAAGAAGATAAAACTTTATCATGTAAACATAAAGTTTGCCATTCAAAAGGTGTTTCTAGGAATGCTTTTTAAAGAAAACAAAATCGCCAAATAAAAAAAGCAGTTGCAGATTTAATAGCTTTTTATGATAAAGTAGTAAAAAACACAAAACTTCTCCTTGAAATTAGAACAAAGGGAAACTATAAATTAATTTCTCTCTAATGTTAAGCGCACAAAGGGAATTGTTAAAAACAAAAAACGGAAAATCAATTCAAATGAATCAATTCTCCGTTAGAGTGAGCCCTGCAGTTGAATCTTCAAACTTTTTAAACGACCTAAATCGTATTTTATCTTTCAAATTTTGACTAGTTAAATTTGGTACAAAAAAAAATCCCAAGAATAAAAAATTATTCTTGGGAATAAATAGTGAGCCCTGAAGGATTCGAACCTTCGACCGCCTCCTTAGAAGGGAGGTGCTCTATCCAGCTGAGCTACTAATTACCAGTCACTTAACCATTAATTAATATTTAATGTGTCAAAAGTGTGCCAAATGAAAGTAATTTATCCAAGAGTAAAGATTAATTCTTCAAGTAGAGTTTACGTAGTATTTTATCAAAACAACAAACGCTATAGATTGTTTAATGGTTCTAAGATTAATTCTGAAATCTACCCTAACTCCTATCCTATTTCTAAACGAATTGAAATGGGGAACCTTTTAGCATCAGAAGTATATAAATTTTTGATAAGTGGTTTAACTCTAGAACAGATTAAAGTATCCAATCTTATAAAGTCTAATATGACAGATAAGGATTACTTAACAGTAGCGTTAGAAAACAAACTAAAAGAAAACTATACCAAAAAATATAAAGAAATGTTACAGTTTATTTTTAACAGACTTATTGATGAACTGAATGACTCCCCTATTCAACCTCTGCATATAGAGACAGTATTAAATAAATACAATTCAGAAAGTTCCTACAACACCTATAGATTGAGGTTATGCTCATTGATAAATGAAGCAAGAAAAATAGGTATGACTTCCAATCCAATGCAAAGAATAAAGTCAAAAAGAACAAAAGCTCAAATGCACAAACCCTTTAAAAATGTCAATGTAATACTTGAAGCTATTAAAGCATATAATAAACATCTATACCTATGCTGTTTAATGACCTATGGATGCCTTTTAAGGCCTCATAGAGAAATAAGAGAACTTACTTGGTCAGACTTTTCAGATGACCTCAAATACATTCATTTGTCTGGTAGTAGAAATAAATCTGGTAGGAATAGAATTGTTCCTGTACCAAAGTATGTTAGAGATATTCTTGTAAAAGGAGAACGGCATCATAATATCTTTTCAGGTAAACCCAAACCTTTAAATAAAGACTATTTTAAAACCCTTTGGAGCCGTTTTAAGAGACAATCAAACATACTTGAACAAGGACAAACCCTATACTCTTTTAGGCACTCAGGAGCTATAGAGATCTTTAAAAGAACTGGTTCTATAACCAAGCTACAGAAAGCTATGGGACATTCTTCTATAAATGTTAGTTTAACCTACTTGAGGGGTCTAGAAATAGCTGAATTGAAGGAGGAGGATATGCCTATTTTTTAATGAAAAAATTATGTAAACTATTGAAGGAGTAATAGTATGAAATTTAATTTTACTTAATTTTTAATACATCTTATACAAACACCTTTATCACCATATGAAAATTCTTTTAGAGAATATTTAGGATTACTTTTTTCAAATGCTACTTTATAATTTGAAAGCCATAAAGAGGTACTTTGACCAAAATTATACCAAACACCGTCAGCACTAATAGCTCCATATAACTTTAAATTAAAGCCATTTGGTACTCCTTCTAATTGCCATTCGTAAATACTAGACATTAAATTTCTTACTGGAGCATCCGCATAATCTAAATTACTAATTAGTATTTCCCAATCGTTTAATGTTGGAATCCTCCAACCTTGTGGGCAAATATTATAGTTAGCATTAACAACAGTACTATTATAGTAAACCCCACCTTCTATGCTAGAATATAAACTATTATTTACATTATCATTTGAATACCAAAATTGACTTGAAGTTGATTGTGTTAAATTTGTACCATCATTAAAGCGAGTTACTTTTAAATTTTCTGCCATCCATACTTGATTCCCTAGAGTTACTGTATTATAAGTATTTTGATCAATATCAGTAACACTTCCATAATTAAAAGGTGTTGTAAATTGAAGATTATCAGTATGTATGCCATATGCAATAATCCCTTCTTCATTTTTTGCAAATGCTCTGTAAAAATAATTAACATTTGGTGATAATTGACTGAAATTTGCATTAAACTCACCAGTCCCTGTCCCACTTGTAACTATCTGTCTTGGAAGATTACTAGCAAGATTTAAACCCTGATAATATTCGCTAACAATAACACCTCTTTCAATAATAGCAAGACTTCCATCATTATTAACACTGTTACCAATTATTTCTACGCCATTAAAAGTCAAATTTGTATGCTGACCATTTGTAACAGTGAGATCATCTGTTAATGTTTCAAAGGAAATAATTTCACCATATGCTACCCCTACGCTATTTTCTGCAAAAGCTCTAACATAATAAATTGTTCCCGGAGTTAAATTTTCTATTGATAGTACACCATCTCCTTCAATAATATTATTATTACCATTTACAGAAAGTAACTGTTGGTTTCTACTATAAATAATACCAGATCTAACAATATCTGATCCTAAATTTGTAATTTCTAAACCTGAATTTACAGAATAATAAGATATTTCTAAAACTGGTTTTGTTATTACTGTTGGTAATACATCACTTGTTGTGAAATTAAATGTATTTCCATAAAAAGATCCAAAACTATTGGTTGCGTATGCTCTATAAAAGTAATTAGTTAAAGGTGTTAAATCTGAAATACTACTAGTAAAACTTGAAGCTCCTGGCCCCTCATTTGTTTTAGTAATTAAATCTACACTAGGATTGGGGTCTTCACTCCAAACAACACCTTTAGCCGTTATACTTGCACCACCATCTGAACCAATATCACCTCCAGAAATTCCACCATCACTATTAATTTGGTAAATCTCAACTGTTGTAATTTCTATTTGATTAACGTTACTATTATTACTTGTAACAGACCAATTTACCCCATCCCAAACTAAAATATCTCCAGCATTAATACCATCAGGAATACTAGCTGATGTATTACCACTATTTGCAGCATACAAAGCGTATGGAACACTTAAAAGTTGTGTGGTTCCCATAGCAACATAACCATTTCCGGTATCTAATTCAATACCTAAATAATAACTCCCCAATGACCAGTCTAATTCTGAAAATACTCCATTATTGGCAGTCCCTTGTCCAATCACAAGGTTAACCTGCCCTAAATCATCTGTTGGCACGTAGTGCGTTTCTGTGTATATTGGCACTGCTGTTTGAGAGCCCTGAATGATGTTAAACTTAAAATAAACATTAGTATTTACAACTAAATCACCTGAACTATTTCTTACTGTGGCTTGGTAATTAAACCCCTGTGGAGCTTGGGCATTTAGGCTAAGTCCTAAAAAAAGAACTATTATAATGAATAGATAGTTTTTCATTGCTTAATAATTTTATAGGTATTAGTTTGTTTATCTTCTGTTGTTACGTTTACAAGGTAAATACCTTTTGAATAATTTTCTATATTAATAGGTTCTCCTTTCACCACCTCTTTTTGTAGTAATACTTTTCCTGTTAAATCAGAGATAAATACTTTAAAATAATTACTACTAGGGTGGGATATGAAAATTAATTCTTTAATTGGGTTTGGATAAACCTTTACTAAAAGATTTGTTGTTGGAGTTTTTATACTTAAAACGTTAAGATTAAAAGAGGGATAGTAACCATTACCTAATTGAAAACTACCGTCTTCAGAAGTCATACCTCCAACCACAATCTCCCCAGCAGTATAACTCAACTTTATGTTACTATTTGAAAGAGACCCTCCTAGTGGTGCTAAAACCTGCTTGGAAATAGACTGAGCAGATATTTCAAAAGAAGCAAGGATTAAAAATAAGTAGAGTATATTCTTCACAAGATTTTTTTCAAATATAATAAATGTTAGTTTAACCTATTTACGAGGTTTAGAAATAGCTGAACTAAAAGAAGAAGATATGCCTATTGTTTGACAAGTGTAACGTTAACATTATTTGAACCATTAACATTTAGCCATTTTATTGAATTTTCAGATACTTTTTCAAATTCATAACGATATTCACTACCTGCAATAGTAGTAATTGTTAAATATCTTGTATTAGATATTTCTTCATATACATTAAAATCAGTTACTTGACTATAAGTTTGCTCGTAGCAAGTGGTAACATTTCCAGAGGCTAAACAAAAATCACTATCTCTAAATTCAAATCCTGAAGTTACTGGAACATTTGGAATTATCCAAACTCCCTGAATCCAGCTAGGTGGATTATAATTGTTGTCTGACATTGCACTCTCACTATCATCACTACTGGTACATGAAAATAATATAGCTAAACTAAACAATAAGATTATTTTTTTCATAATATTTTTTTTTCAAATATAATATTTTTATTTGAATTTGAATTTGAATAAATGTACTGTAAAACCTGAAATAGAGTATATTAAATTAACAATTATAGCTATATAAATATATATAGAAGTGAAATTTTTATTTTTTAACTTTACCTAATAAAATTGTTTCTTAGTGATTCCCATAGAGGGGGACATACGCTTTTAATATGTATATGGGGAGTTGTAAAAGGACACCCAACTTAAACTTAACACACAATAAAATGAAACACCTTTTTCATAGTATATGCCTTCTTTCTGATAACAAAAGTTTTGCTTTAGAATGCTGGAATCTTACAGAGGATAACCTTTGGCTATTAGCTCATTTTGGACATTTAGAAATAATTTCTAAAAAAATAATATATTTAAAATTGCCAAGAAAATTAGAAGGCTCTATAGATAAAAGTAAAATGCATGTGCTTAGAAAAAACACAAACAATACTTTAGACCTATTAGAATATCTTACAACCAGAAAAATTTATATTTATAGCATAGAGATTGAATTTAAAAATAAAACTAGAATAAAGCTTTCTAGCAATTTGTATTTTAATATAAATACAAACACTATAGAGGAAAGAAATAGATTAATAGACTTGTTTATGATTGTTTCTGGAATACCAAAGTTTGATATAAATATTTTAAAACCAAATTACCACTATTATTTAGAATATAAAGTAGCCCCTATAGAAAATGGTTTAGCTATGCCAAATGAGTTTTGGAGCCAAGAAAATAGAGTAGCTTGGTCAAAAGTTAGTTTTTAATTTATGGTTATAGCTATATACTATAATAGCCATCTTTAGTTGATGGGAGTTTTTTAGGTCTCAATAGCTTTAAGATGATAATATTAAAGATTTTGATATATTTAACTCAAAATAAATCAAGATGGATATCAAAAACGACAGTCTTATTGTATCTATAAGTAAAAGTAAATTAATAATTAAAAATACTTTCAATAATAAACCCACGAAACTAGGCCACGTATTAAACAGTTTGCCCTCTGGGATTATTGATAAGTCTATTACAGGGCTTGGTGGTACAACTTTAGAGCTTGATTGTAAACGTAACTCTATTATAGTAGAGCCTTTAAAATTTACAGCTGAATCTAAAGCTAAGAAACCATCTTTTATTAATGAATACCAAGTTTTCTTTTTTGGAGCTACTAAAAAGAAAAAACAAGAGATAAAGGGGTTTTCTACTAAGAATTTTGAAATTAGTAGTAACACTAATGATATGTTTGACAAATACTTAGATAAGTGTAAAAAACATAAACAACCTATTAAAATTACTTGTGTTTCAGATCAGCTTGCAATTCTGCGTAACTATTTAAAAGAAACTAAAAAGAAGGATTTCAAAGGTTTTCATCTTTTATTAGATGAAATAGATAGTATGCAAGAGCAAAGCTCATTTAGAAATGTAATGCATGATTGTATGAAAATTTACAAAGAACATCCAAAAGAAAAAAGAAGTCTATTATCAGCAACCATTTCAAAATTTCATGATCCTGACTTAAAAAATGAACCATTCATAAAAATAAAGTATGAAAATCAAGTTAAAACTCATTTAGATTTATTAGTTACAAATAATGTAGTAACAAGAACTATTAAAACTATAAGCGAATTGATAAATGGTAATGATGATAAAAAAATATTAGTTGCATACAATCATTTAAAGGGAATAGAAGATATTATTAAAGAACTAGAGAGCGCCTCTGTATCAAAAAATGACATAGCAATACTTTATAGCTCTTCTAAAAAAAAGCCAATAAATGGTTATGAGAGATCAGAAATCATAGATACTTCATTGCCTAAAAAAATAAATTTTATCACCGCTGCATATTTTAATGGATTTGATTTACAAGATGACGCACATGTCATAATTGCAGTAGATGCAAAAGTCCGTTCACTAGCCATCAGTTCTAAGACAGTTTATCAAATATGTGGTAGATTGAGAAAAGGAGCAGCTTCTATTAAAGTAATTGGGAGATTTAAAAGTATCCCATACACTACGTATGGTTTTAGTGATTTAAAAAAAGCTTTTCCTATTTTAGAGAGATTTATTTGTGTTAGTCAGGAAGCTAAAAATTCTGAAATTTCATATTTGCAAGATTTTGGTCAAGTATTATCTAAATGGATATTAAATAAAAATGATAAATATGAATCAATAATAGCCGAAAGTGATACAGGTTTAGAAATTAGTTATATAAAAATAGATAATGTTTTAGTTAAAAAAGAAACATATATTTCACTTGAATCATTCCAAAAATATAGAAATGCATTGAACACAAATTTTATAATTGATAAAATAGAAAATTATAAAGATGAACCTGAGAAAGAGGAGGCTGAAACTACTTATCAAATTTTAGAGCTAGTTAAAGAGCTAAGTTCAAATAGAATCATAAAGGAAATAAAAGATAACACAAGTTATAGTGGTAAAATTGCTAAACAAACCATACGTACTTATGAGCTAGCAAAAGGTTGTAATATTTTAATTGAAAAAAAAGTGCTAGTAAAAATTAGGAAGATATTAACAATGAATAATTGGGAGAAAGAGCTGAAGTATCTTAATTATCATGTTGAGTTTCACAATTTCATCACAGCTGACAATAATCTTACATACAACAATCAGCTTTCTATTTATTTCAAATCACCAAAAAAACTCACCATAGCTGAGTTTAATAAGAAAATTAAGAATATTGTTAGACACCTAAAGGAAGTTACCAAAAAAGAGAATAAGAGCATAGTAAAAGCTGTGAAAAATGTATCTGGTTCTTCAAATTTCACCAAGTCTCTCTTAAAGGTAAGTGACACAAAAGATAAGAATATAAGATATAGAAAAGTGAATAGTTTTAATCTATTTGGCATAATTGATCTAAAAAAAAGCAGTATTCTTAAATTTAGAAAATAAAATTTATTTAGCTAATCACACTTTAAAAACAAACACCTAAACTCCTTAAATACAGTTTTTTATAATTATATTAATAAAATATCTGGTACAAAAAATAAATAAATTTACTAATAAATAATGTTGTCTTATTTGTACCAGCCATGGTAGTATCACAGGAGGAATAAATGAACTATGAGTATTGATATCTATCTATTTTTTTATGGCTTTAGTTATTAAATCGTAACCAAGAACATTCACTAAACATCAAAAAAATATTTTTATTTTATTTAAACAATAATTATAATTAGATTTTAACAATATTTGATTGACAATGTAACCTTCAAAAAAACTGAAAAATAAATAAATAAATAAAACCAACCTTCCAATTAAGAAAGATTGGTTAAATATCAAATTAATTCACTAATTATATCGGGTTAATCTTTAATACAACGAACAGAACTTCCTCTTGCTCTTACGTCAAAACCAGAGTTATTAATATTAACATTAGTACTGGTAAAATCTAAACTATTTGCTCCATTATCACTTGGCGAGCTACTCCAATAAATGCCTATAATACCAACATTGCTTTCTGTATAGACATAATCATTACGGCTACCTCTCATTGTTAATTTAAGAGGAGATGCATAAGCACCAGCCGCATCATTACTACTCCAACTTTGGTATTCTTCTGTCCATTCAGCAATTGTAGGCAAACGATAACCTTGTGGGCAAGGACAATTTAGTCCATCTACACCTTGCCATAAATTATCGTTTTGAGAAATACACTATGGAAGCTGTTGAATGAGGTTCATCATTGTTTTTTAGACATATATTTTCACCTATAGACATATTTACAGATATCCAAATTAGTAATGCTAGATCTACATCTTTAATTCCTGACTCAATTAAATCTATTATTTTCTTACTATTTATGATATTGTAAAAAGGATAGCTTAGAGATATTTTACCGGTCTCAGTTTCTTTAATAAAACTGAATTTGATATATTAAAAGTCTCCCCGGTTTCTGTATCAGCTATTTTATTTCCAGAAATATTTAATTGAGTATAATTGTATAAAACTTTGATATCCCCATAGATTTGAATAAATATATTCATATAACTTTACAAAAATGAATAAAAGAATACAAATTTAAATTTTAACATTTTGATTACTAGCTAATTATTATTATATTCTTTTAATAATAGTAAATTATTTTACAATTTCTATATTTGGTACAAAAGTTCTTTCAAATTTCTATTATTTTTATTCAATTAGCCCTTTTTCTAATACTTTTTCTATGTAGGTATGTTTATCTTCATCTTGAAAATAAACATTGGCATTATGATAATGTTCAATAGTTTCATCATCAGACCTTCTATATTGCATATTCTTGAAAGAAGTGTTAGAAATAATAAAGGAATTTAAGAAGGTTTTTTTATCGTCTAATTTAGCTTGAAACTCCTCTTTTATAGTTTTATGTAATCTTACTTTAGGGTGATTCCAAACATCTTCTAGCATATAAATTCCTTTTGGGTCTACAAAACTTAGATATTGTTTATCTCCTACAATTTGCCATAACATAAAATCAGGATAGAAATTCTTAGTTTCAGTTAGAAAACCAATACCAGTTTTGCTTTGATTTCTAAGTAGATATACTTTTTTGTCATTGAAATAACTCTTATTAGCATTATAGTACTGCTTCAAATCATCTACAAAGTCCTTTTCTCCTTCATTTAACTGTACAGGAGAAACTTTCACAATATCCTTATATATCTTGTCATTCATATAGAGTAAAGGATAATAAAGATGGTTTCCATAGTCAAAACCTACAAAAGAGCCTCTGTTTAATTCAAAGTCTTGTTGGAGCATATCATCTTTCTTAACAAGCTCTTTAAACTCTAAAACATTTCTAATAATATCTGTTTCATTTTCTTCAACAGAAATACTATATTCTTCTGTAAAATTAGGATGACTTTCTTCAAGAATATCAACTTCAATATGTCTTGCTAAGTATTTGTTTTTAATGCTTAAGTAAAATTTTTCAGTATAGTTTTTAAGTAGTGCAATCACTAACTCTTCCCATATAAATACTCTATTAAAACTTGATGGCTCTAAGTCTGATGTTGGTATTGAAATCTGATACCAAGTATCATCATTCATTATTTCCTGAAGGTTTTCTTTTGTGACTGATAAGTTATACCAACTTCTTTCATTTTTATATTTCTGAATTTCAAAAAAGACTTTATCCCAATCAATAAAGGCTAAATTATGAGGCTTTAACGTTAATCCTACATCTTTACCATCTACCACATTAGTAGTTGATTGGTTACTACTAATCATTTGAATTTTTGGGTACCAATCTAACTTAATATCTAAATACCTTGAATTCTCTGTAATTTCTAAAACTGTTATATTTTCTTTTTTGTAGTTTTCAGCTACACCTTCTTTTGTTTTGATTATTTTTAAACTATCTCTAGTTTTAGAATACCTGTTTATAGTTGGTATTGTTATGGTTTTAAAATTACCTTCATTTGTTGGTAACCCTTCTTCTTCAAGGTATTCTTTAAACTGCTGCATATAATCAGCTTTAATACCAAATATGTTTAAGGTCTCTAGTGTAGGTATGTATTTAGGTGTTTTTTCTTTTGGTCTTTGATAATCATCTAATCTAGAACTACGTTTTAAACTCATGTTAAAACCTTTTAAACGTACACCTCTACCAAATAATTGAATTATCTGACTTCCTTCTCCTTTACCAATATTCATCAATCCCATGGTGCTTACTCTCCATGAAGACCAACCTTCAGTAAATTTTTTAGAACCAATTAATAAATTTATGTTACTATCTTTTTCATTGATATTATGAAATAGACTTTTTGAAAATTCTTTCTCCATACCCAATATACCAACTGCCATACATAGTTTATGAAGTTTAGCTTCATCCCCTACATTTATAACACCAAAATATTGGTCTGTATCTCCAATTCTTAAACCAAGTTCTCCATCTGCACCTTTTAGGTTGTCTAGGTGTACATTGGCACCAACAAGACTTGTGTTAAATACTTTTTGAAGTATATCAGTATAAAGTAAATCTGATTCAATTTTATTTTCCTTTAGGTAATCAAAAGAATTTGAAAATATAGATGCTCCATTCTCATCATTTAAACCTGCATTACCAGTTAAAATTTGATTGATATGATTTTTAGAATTACTTGGGTCTTTTATAAAATCTGAAATGAATTTAACAATGGTAATTACATCAGATAGCTCTAACTTCTTTTTGTTTCCAAACTCATCTGTTATGGTCTTGCTACTTACAGAGTTCACTTTTCCTCCAACAAATATCCATAATGGTTTTGCTAGTTTGTAAACATCCATTTTAGATGAATTTTGATTGTATACTAACTGTTGCTGGTAATAACCAAGTAAACACGCTGTTAAATACTTTCTTAAATACTCGTCATTAGTATCATCCTTTATGTTTAGAATCTTATAATCTTTACCATATCCATCTTTATAAAAATACTTGTAGCTATAATCAAATAGAATAGCCTTACTGTACTCTTTAAATAAGATTTCTTTTTTCTTTCCTGAAGCTGCACTTATGGCTTGACCAAATGTTGCAGAATACTCAAAAGCAAAACCGTTTTCACTTAATAGGTCTCTTCTTTTTTTCCATTCATCACCACTAGCTCCTCTATGTCCTTCATCAACAAGAACAAGGTTGTTTTTTTCAAAAGCGTCTACAGCTACAGTTTTATCTCCACTATCTTCTGCTAGTTTACTTATTTCTATAATCTCAACCATTTCCCCAGAAAATAAAGCTCCTGAAGACTTGCTAAATATTTCTGCTTTTATGTTAGAGGCTGCAAACTCATTTAAATGCTGATTAGATAAACCTTCATTAGGCGTAACCAATAATACTTTGTTAAAGTCTTTTTTGCCATACTTTTTAGCATAGTGCAAATACTGTTTAATGTTTACATGAAGTAACAATGTTTTACCACTTCCTGTAGCAGACCAAATTGCTATTTTACTTAATTCATCTACAGTAAAATAGTCTGATACATAATTATACTCATTAGGGACACTATTGTCTAAAGGGTCATTAAAAGCATCTACAAACTGATTTAACTCTGCCAATAATAAGTTAGGATTAGCAAAATATTTATCGAGATAAATTTCTATAAACAGTAGTGTTATGTATTGGAAATATTTCCATTTAAAAACGCCTTCTCTATATTCTGAAATTGCTAATGTATGACTTACAATATTTTGGTCATACGCAAATAGTAAGTCTTTGTTTAGTTTTTCGCTATTTAATAATCTCATTTTTAAAGCATGATGAAACTTAGTAACATTGTTTTCATCATACCCTTCTAAATGAGAATCTTTAAGGTATTGTGCCATACCTTCAAAATCTGAACATCCAAATAAGCTTAGCAAGTATCTGTTTAATACCAAACCTTGACTCAGCTTTATTATTTTCTTTTTAGCCATGTTATTGTTTGGTTATATTAAACATCTTGTACATCAAACATTCTTTTGGTAAATTCTTCTTCTATGAGTACTACTTTCCATTTTTCGTCACCAATTTTTAGGTTTTCTAAATGATTATCTCCGTTTACATAAATTCTATCAAACTCTGTATCTCTTGTAGAAAACTCCATTTTAGAAAAGAAGTCATTTAAGTCTGCGTTACTTTTTTCTTCTGTGTTACGCCAAATCACTAAAGTTTCTTCTCCTCTTTCATTGGTAAGACCAGTAATTACCTTAAACCCTTTAATGGTTTGTATTGTTTTTACATGTAAGCCAATTAAATAGTTAAAGGTTTCTACTAAGTCAATTACAGTTTCTTGACTTTCATTATTTCTGGTAATGTTTAACTTGTAGTTAAAAGGATTTTTAAAAGCATCTATATTTAATAAGCTATCTCTAGATTCTACATCCAACATATAACTTAACAAATACTCATCATTAAAATTACTATTTGCAAGTAAATTAGATTGGTTAGTAGAAGCTTTTAAAGTTAAGTTATTTAGTGAGTCTTCATAACTTTCTATGTCTTGATATTTATACATATTGCTCATCCCTGAATAATCTACAGGTAAGCCTTTTGACCAATTATTAGAATAAGAAGTTTTTAATATTCTTGGTTTTGTAACAATATTAAAATATGTGCCCATTTCGACTAGTAAAAACTTTAGATTGCTTTTATTTTTTCTGTTTAAAATTTGGACAGCATGTCCTGTAGTTCCTGAACCAGCAAAAAAATCTATCACAAATGAGTTAGTGTCATCATGAGTAACTGTATCTATTACAGTCTCCATAGTATGTAATGATTTAGGATATGAGAAAAGTGATGAATCTGCAAAAATGTCTTTTAATAAGTTAGTCCCAAATGTTGTAGCACTAAATTTTGAATTAGTCCATATACTATCTACTAAAGACCTAGCTTGTTCATCAAAATATATACGAATTACTGAGAAATTTCTTGAACATTTCAGCATTTGATTTTCAATAGCATCTTTTGCTCCTTCATAACTCAAACTCCAAACTCTTTCAGAACCGTCACTTCCTATAGGATATATTCTTAAAAAATCATCTTTTGTCCGACCTTTAGGGTAATCATTTCCAATTGGGGGTTTTTCTACTCTAATTATTTTATATGATTCAGATTCTTCGTCAAATATTTTGTCATCAATGACTACTGCAAAAAAGCTATTTGGTCTTCCTGTCCTATAATTGTTTTCTCCTGTACCAGCCCTTCTAAATCCTCTTTCTCTAAACCCATCTCTAGTTACTTTCCCTCTTAAAACATCCTCTCCTTCTGGAACCATGAATAAATTATATTCATGTGTTCTAGTAATATTACTTCTCCCAGTTCCAGAACCTGGATAATGTTGGACAATGGCTTTTTTTAATTCGTAATTGTCAAACTCTTGACTCATTAACTTACTTAAATTGGCAACTTCAATGTCATCAATTGCAGCACTGAAAACACCAACTTCTTTTTTAAGTAGCATTTTACCTAACACCATTCTGTCTCTTAATAAACTAAGCCAAGAAGAATCTTTGTAATCATTTTTATACAAAATTGGTGTTGCATCTGTATTATAAGGAGGGTCTATATAAGCAAGATTAGCTTTTTCTTTATATTTTTTCTTTAAAAGGTTTAAAGCTTGGAAATTTTCAGAATTAATAAGCAATCCATTGGTTTGTTTTTCCAAATCATCAAATTCTGCCAATAGTTTTTCTTTAAATTCTTGTGAAAAGAATTTGGTGTCTAAAACAAGGTAAGGTTGGCTTTTTAAGAAGTCTATAGTTAAAGGCTCACTATAAGCTACCGTTAGTAAATCATCCTTTATTTCATGTATTTTAAAGAGCTCTTTCCATTCTTCTAACTGGTCATTATTAGCAGCTATTTCAGGATAATAACTTTCGGGTATCTTATCTAAAGTAATACAGTAGTTGGTACTAACTACAAACTTCTTTTTTAGCCATAATTTCTTTTGGAAATTTTCTAGCTGTGCTAAAAAGGTTATTATTTTTTGAGCAACTTGTTTTAATGCTTTTACTTTAGAAAGCTGTGCTGTAAAATCTTGCTCATTGTCTGTGTTTATATCATCTAGGTATAAGACTTCATTTTTAATGTAAAAGTCTAGCTCACGAGACAAAAATCCTCCAAGGTCTTTGTGTATAAAGTAATCAAAGGTATTTCTAGCAGAAAAGTCATTCAGGTGTTTTTCTAAGAGAGTACGCTTTTTATTTTTTTCAGTAGGTGCTAAAGCTAGTACATCATTAAATTCTGAAGGTAAGTTTGAAACAATGGTTGTTAAAGCTTCAACCATTAATTTATCTTGCTTCACCTTTTTATCATGTTGCTCATATGTAAAGTTTAAAGTAAGTGTGTTACCATCTTCTGAGACTTCAACAGCTTGCTCCTCGTATATTTTAAAACGTCTTTCCTTGCCAGACTGCTCTTTGTTGTTGTTCTGTTCTGTAGAGGCTTCTTTAAGCTCTATTTTCACAGATTTGTTACCTGCAATTTTAAAACCGTAGTTTTTTAAATACTCAGATGTTTTAATATAGTATTGGTCATGGTTTGCCCAATGTAATTTTACTTCTTCACCTTCATAAGGAATGGCATATACATCTTTTTTATAACGTCTTAAAGAAATAAAATCTCCATCTTTATAATAGCGTTTAAAAAAGTTGGCTAAGTGAGAATACACTTCTTGTTCTAAAGCATCTACAGAAGTTGAACTGGCTAGTTTGCTTTGTAATTCTTTTACTTTAGGCAATGTGTTTGGGTCTACACCTAAAGACTTGGCTTGTTCAATAGCTGTATTTAGTTCTTCTTGGATTTTAGTATTATTTCCAGAACTATTAGCAGCCAGTACTTCTTTAACTTGAGGTAATAAACGGTTATCAAGAAAATCTGTAATTTCCTCTCGCTTTTGATTCATGATTCTATAGATTCCAAAATCTAAATCTGCTTGGTCTAACTGAAAAACTTCTTTTAAAACGTTTTTAAGTTTCTGGTAGTTGGTGTTATTTATTTCTGTTGCCATATTTTTTAATGTGTGCTTGCTTATACCTTTTAACAATAATTTTTAAAAAATTCTGTTTTTTCTTTCATCCTATTAATCATACTTCCAATAGCGTGTCCAGTAGTTCCACCACCTTCTTTTTTCCAAATCTGTAAATATTCTTCTAATTCAATATTAAGATCTTCTAACTTTTGAATGATTAATTCTCTCTTTTGCCATCTCTTCATAATTTAAATTTTTAAACTAGATTCCATGTAATAGTCAAAATTGGAGTTTCTTTGATGGATTTTAACATCTTTTCTCTTATTTCATCTATCATGTTATCTCTTCTAACTTCTATTTCATCTTCTACATCAAATATTTCTTGACGTAGTTTCTTTTTTTGTTTCTCTAGTGACTTTAACTCTGTTTGAATTTTTAATAATTCATCAGTAGAGCTTGTTTTTTTAGAGTTTCTGTTTAGCTCTTTAATTTTAGATTTTACATCTCGTAATTCTTTCTCTGAAGCTATTATTCTGTCTTCAGCCCATTTGTGTAGCTTATCTACTTCTTGCTGAAAATAGTCAGTATCTTTTGCTTTAAGAGCTTCTAAAAGCAACTCTTTATGTGTGTTTCTATATTCAGAAAGTTTTGCCTTTTCAGATTCAGAAATCACACTATTTTTATTTTCAGAAATTACAGGCAGTTCTAAAATTCGTTTACAAATATCATTAGAAATCTCTTCTCCATCTTCAGTAAAACCTACAAATAATAAATTGTCTGTAACATCAAAAGAATTGACTTCAAAATTTTCAAGGTGTAAAACACCAGAATTACCAACAAGATGCTCTATAGAAGCTATATTAAGCTTAGTATTTGAGTAGTCAAAGGTCAATTCTGTAAAAGGTAATTCTTTACTTTTAAAATCTTGTATTAAGTGTTGAGCTATTGGGTGTCCTATTCTATAACGATGAATATCTTCTCTGTTTTTATGAATAGTGTATGGTCCAACAGGAATATTTTCTTTTAAAGGATTATTGTTAAGTACAAATGATAAGTTTTTTTTGTCAAAAGTAGCTTTGCCATTTAAACCTAGCTTTGTTACTTCCCATAACCATTGTTCATATTTAGAGACGTGATTTTTAGCTTCATCTAAACGAGTTTTTAGCTTGTCAATAACATCGGCATCAAAATTTTCTAGGAGCTTCTGTTGTGTAGATTTTATTTTATTATCAATCTGTTCTTCTAGTTCTTTTTGAAGACTATCAAAAGAGGATTCTATCTCACCTTTTGTTCTACAATTTTGGTAAATTTTTGCAATTCTTTTTTCAAAATCTACACCAGAACTAATACTACCTAAAACTTCATCAGAAGCTCCAAATACACCATTAAAAAGATTAAATTTTTGGTTTAACAGATCAAAGACTCTTTGGTCTGCTGCATTTTTAGTATTTAAAAAGTTAATAACAACAACATCATATTTTTGACCATATCTATGGCATCTACCAATACGCTGTTCAATACGCTGAGGATTCCAGGGTAAATCAAAGTTGACTAACATAGAACAAAACTGAAGATTAATACCTTCAGCAGCAGCTTCTGTAGCTAATAATATTTGGCTTTCATTAGATTTAAAATGATCTACAAGAGCAGCTCTAATATCAACAGGTTTAGAGCCAGTTATTTTATCAGAATTTTTGTTTTGCTCAAGCCAAGATTTGTAAATTAGTTTTGATTTCTCATCATTATTAGTACCATTGAACAAGGTAACTTTGTCCTTATATCCATTATTTTCTAGTAAGTTTAAAAGATAAGTTTGAGTTCTTCTTGATTCTGTAAAAATAATGGTTTTTTGATTAGCTCCAAGTTCTTTTAGCTTATCAAAACCTTTAGAAAGAGCAACTAAAAGTTTATCTCCTTTAGCATTATGCTCAATGGAACAAGCAAGCTCATGAAAAGCTTCTAGGTCTTTTAATTCATTTTTAATAGCTTCTATTTCTTCTTCGGATAAAATTTCAACAACATCTTCAATTTCATATTCAATATCAACTGGTGAAGTTTTATAGTCTTCTTGAATCTCATCAAACAAATCATAATCTTCTAGAATTTCAGAATCTAGTTTTTCAATTTGATTTTGATTTATTTCGTTTTCTGTAATTGTAGCTTTTAAGCGTTTAATTAAATTCTGTAGTGTACCAGAAATAGCAAAGCTAGAAGAAGCAAGTAGCTTTCTTAAAATAAGTGTCATTAAATGTCTTTGACTAGCTGGTAAGGCATATAATTCTTCTCTCTGAAGGTATTCTGTAACCATTTCATATAATGCATGCTCTTCATCAGAAGGAATAAACTGTTCTGTAATTGGAATACGGTTAGTATAGTTTATATACTCTTGAACTTGTCTTCTTAATGTTCTGTTACAGATAGGAGCAATTCTATCTTGTAAGTCTTCAAATTCAGTTTCATCTGCTCTTGAAAATTGAGTTCTAAAGCTTTTTAAATCACCAAAAATATTACTATCAATAAAGGATACTAGACCATACAGTTCTAGAATTGAATTCTGTAATGGAGTTGCAGTAAGCAACACCTTCTTTTTATCTTCAAGAGCTATTCTTAAAGTATTACCAATTTTATTAGTTGGTTTGTAAGAGTTTCTTAGATAATGAGCTTCATCAATAATTACTAAATCCCAAGAAGTTAACTGTACCCATTCCGCTTTGTTTCTAGCAAAGTGGTAAGAACAAATGACTATATTATTTTTATTGTCAAATGGGTTTTGTTTTCCTTTTTTTCTTGCTGCATTAAAAGATTTAGTTTCTAACACTTTTGAAGGTAAATAAAATTTATCTTCTAATTCTTGAGACCATTGTTTTCTTAAAGAAGATGGACTTATAATTAATATTCTTCGCTTGCCTTCAGCCCATTTCTGAGACAAAAGTATTCCAGCCTCTATTGTCTTTCCTAAACCAACTTCATCTGCTAATATTGCCCCTTTAGATAAAGGAGATTTAAAAGCAAATAGAGCAGCTTCTACTTGATGAGGATTCAGATCTACTTTTGCATCTAATAGAGTTGCTCCAAACTTTTCAGTTGAATCTGATGAACATCTTTTAGATAATTCATATGCGTAATATTTTGATTGATAATGATTAATCATATTCTTTTTAACTCCCTATAAGTTTCTACCATAAATTAATTTGTTTAACCTGTTATGAGCTAGTAGTTTTTTTCTAGTTAGTTTATGTTTTGTTTAAATTACTCAACATTGTGATTTTAATTATCCTGTGATTATGCAATAATTTTAGTAATACTTTTTTTATTAGAAATAAAATCTAAAGTAAAACAAATTATTGAGACATAGTATAACAGTAATAAAAAGTATAGAATATTAGAATATACTGCCAGTTTTACTGCCAGTTTTGTGGTTAAATCCAAAAATAACTAGTGATAAAATTACATAACAATCAACTATAGAAACAATAAATATTAATCCATATCACAAATAAATGTGTCTCAAATGTGTGTCAAATGTGTGTCAAAATTATAATTATTTAAAAATAAAAACTTAAATTTACAATGCGTTAAGTGATAACAATAGAAGTATTGGATTGTTGTAAACCCTTATTAATAAAAGGATATAAACAAAAAACCACCACATTCCTGTGATGGTTTAAGTGAGCCCTGAAGGATTCGAACCTTCGACCGCCTCCTTAGAAGGGAGGTGCTCTATCCAGCTGAGCTAAGAGCCCGTAATTTTTAAGTTGTTACGACCAACTATGTCGGGGTGGCAGGATTCGAACCTGCGACCTCCTCGTCCCAAACGAGGCGCGATGACCGGGCTACGCTACACCCCGAGTTTTTTTTTATTTATTGCGGAGAGACAGGGACTCGAACCCTGGCGACAGTTACCCGTCGACAGATTAGCAATCTGCTCCATTACCACTCTGGCACCTCTCCTTTTTAATGAACTTTCGGCACTTATTTAAAATTGCGAGTGCAAATGTAATATTACATTTACAATTTAACAAGATGTTTTTAACTTTTTTCTGTTTTTTTTCTAGTCAGGATATTCAACCCTTAAGTGATAGACATTTAGCAATTTTTTCTTGATTACTTTTTTTATGGTTTCTATTTCTTTAAATGTAATATTTGCATTTAAAAACTGATTTTCTGCCATTTGTTTATCTGTAATTTTCTCTATTAATTGATCTATAGATTGTGCTGTTGGCTTTTTTAAACTTTTAGATGCAGCTTCTGCTGTATCGCATATCATTAAAATAGCTGTTTCTTTAGAAAACGGATTAGGTCCTTGATATTGAAAATTTTTAATATCAATATTACTATCAGGATTTTGCTCCTTCTCTTTCATGTAAAAGTAATATACTGTGCTTGTACCATGATGCGTTCTAATAAAATCTATAATTCTATCTGGCAACTTATACTTTTTTGCCAATTCTATTCCTTTTATAACATGGTCTGTAATAATTTTTGCACTATCTCTTGGAGATAATTCGTTATGCGGATTAACACCCGTAGTTTGATTTTCTATAAAATACATTGGATTTAGCATTTTACCAACGTCGTGATATAAAGCTCCAGTTCTAACAAGCATAGAGTTTGCTCCTATTTCATTTGCACAAGCTTCTGCTAAATTTGCTACCTGCATTGAATGTTGAAAAGTACCTGGTGCTTTTTCGTTTAAGGCTCTTAATAATTTGGTATTCGTGTTAGATAATTCTAACAATGTTACATCTGAAACTAAACCAAAAACTTTTTCATAAATATAAATAAGAATCAAAGATAAAAATGACAATAATCCATTTATGGCAAATAAAATAAAGTAATCTAAATTTATTTGAGATGCACTACCTTCTTTTATAATTGAAAAAGCAAAGTATGTTATCATATAAATACCGGTAATTTGTGCCACAGAAATAAATAAATTTGCTCTTTTATACAGCTCAGAAACTGTGAGAATAGTAACGATTCCGGCGATAATATGAAGGTAAATAAACTCAAAACTATTTGGCACTATATAGCCTAAAAGTAAAACGGTTAAAACATGTGTAAAAAGCCCTAAACGCGCATCAAAAAAAGCCTTTAAAATAATAGGCAACACACTTAAAGGTACAACATACAAATAGTCTGAATTGTATTTAACAACCATTGTTTGTATGAAAATCATAGAAAAAACATTGAAAAATATAAAAGTAACAGTGTTGTTATTATTATAAATTTCTACATTATTTTTCTTTAAAAAAAGCAGTAACATTAGTAATGCCAAGGCTACTAAAATAGTGTAACCAAAAATAATCCAATTATAGTTAGAATCCGTCCAAACTTTAGATTCAGATTCCCTTTTTAAGGAATTTAATATGGCTAATTTTTTACCTTCAACAATATCTCCTTTTAAAATAATTAATTCTCCCGCAGATACTTTTCCTTTGGTATAAGAAATATTAGAAAATTCAGTTTCTAAAACTTTCTCCGTAAAATTATTGTCATAAAAAACATTCGGTTTTATAATTTCTGTAAGAATCGTATATACCTCATTACTTAAATTATTTTCGACCTTGCCGGATATGTTTTTTGAAATTAAATTTAGTACATCCTTCGAATTCAAAAAATTTTTGAAAGCAATACTTTCTACAACATTGTCTTTTTTTAAAGCCACCAATTCGTTAGGATTCGTAATTCTATCTTGGCTTACTACCTCTAAAAAACCAGCATTATATACTTTTTCAATTACTTTAATTCCTTCTGCTAAAAAAATATTTTTATTAGAGATATTTACGGAGTCACTTAACCTAATTTTATCAATTCTATCTTTAAAAGTATTTTTTACTTCATTTTTAATAGACGTTTTGTAATTGAAGTACAACAATGCATTTGCATCTATTTCCTTTTTTTCTATAGTAATCTCTTCTTCAGATTTTTGAATCGCAAAATCAAAAGGAGCATATAAATTATCATATTTCCACAATTGACCACTATTATAATCGTACTTAAATTGACCTCCTTTTGGGAATAAATAAACAATTGCGGTTGTGGTAATTAAAAATAAAAGTACTTTATAAATTATTGTGTTATGCTTATAAAGTTTGTTTACTAAATTACTCATATCTACTAAGTTCTTAAGACAAACTTAGCACAAAAATATTGAGGTGAAAAATATAGAAGGTACAATCGCTAAAAAATTAATTAAAATTCTTTAATTTAGCATTTTATCGCTTTTAATTTAAGGCCTAAACAATAATATGAAGGAAGTAGTTATAGTATCTGTTGCAAGAACACCGATAGGAAGTTTTATGGGAAGTTTATCTACTGTACCAGCACCAAAATTAGGAGCTATTGCCATAAAAGGCGCTTTAGATAAAATAAAATTAAATGCAAATTTAGTGGATGAAGTTTTTATGGGTAACGTAGTTTCTGCGGGATTAGGGCAGGCACCTGCAAGGCAAGCAGCCTTAGATGCAGGAATACCAGATAGCGTGCCTTGCACCACTGTTAACAAAGTATGTGCTTCTGGAATGAAATCTATTATGCTAGCAGCACAAACAATTGCATTAGGTGAGGCAGAAATAGTTGTTGCTGGCGGAATGGAAAACATGAGTAGCATACCACACTATCAACATGCTAGAAAAGGCAATAAATTTGGACCTATAACCATGGAAGATGGTATGCAAAAAGACGGCTTAGTTGATGCATATCAACAAGTTGCCATGGGTGTTTGTGCAGATGAATGTGCAACCAAGTATAATTTTACTAGAGAAGAACAAGACATTTTTGCTATAAACTCTTATAAAAGATCTGAAAAAGCATGGAAAGAAGGTAAATTTGATGATGAAATAGTACCTGTAAGCATACCTCAAAGACGGGGAGAACCAATTATATTCTCTGAAGATGAAGAATATAAAAATGTAAAGATAGAAAAAATACCAACTTTAAGACCTGCATTTACTAAAGATGGTACAGTTACTGCTGCAAATGCATCTACCATTAATGATGGTGGAGCAGCGCTAATTTTAATGTCTGCTGACAAAGCAAAAGAATTAAATATGCAGCCATTAGCCAAAATAAGAAGCTATGCAGATGCTGCCCATGAACCAAAATGGTTTACAACAGCTCCTGCAAAAGCATTACCTAAAGCTCTTGCAAAAGCAAATATTGCCATAGACCAAGTAGATTACTTTGAATTAAACGAAGCTTTTTCTGTAGTAGGCTTAGCAAACATGCAACTACTAAATATTACTGAAGATAAGGTAAATGTAAATGGAGGTGCAGTTTCTCTGGGACATCCATTAGGGGTTTCTGGTGCTAGAATTATTATTGCTTTAACTTCCGTTTTAAAGCAACGAAAAAGTAAAATTGGGGCTGCAGGAATTTGTAATGGTGGTGGAGGCGCAAGTGCCATGGTAATTGAAAGCCTTTCTTAAAAAAACAAAATCCTTAAAATAAAATCTAACTCGCAAAAATCTAAATTTGTTATACGGCATTTGTAATTTAAGCATAGTTGCGCTAAGAAAAGAGGCTTCTCACAAATCTGAAATGACGAATCAGGTGCTGTTTGGAGAGCATTTTGAAATCTTAGAAAATCAACAAAAATGGAGTAGAATAAAACTTGCTTTTGATGGGTTTGAAGGTTTTATAGACAACAAACAATTTACATCTATATCCTATAAAGAATATCAAATGCTTTCTGAAGGAAATGTTAGTTATTCTGCTGAATTAGTAGATTTTATTACGAATGTAAACAACGAATTAACAACGATTACCATTGGTGCTGTTTTACCACTTTTAAAAGAAACGGAATGCGAATTAAGTGATGAAACTTATAGTTATCAAGGCGCTATTTTTTCAGGTAAATTGGATAAAAGTGCTATTTTGAAAACTTCCTTTACTTTTTTAAATTGTCCTTATTTATGTGGTGGAAAATCTCCTTTTGGTATAGATTGTTCTGCTTTTACGCAAATGGTTTACAAACTTTGTGGCTATCAATTGCAAAGAAATGTTATTGAACAAGCAGCGCAAGGTGAAGTTTTAAGTTTTATTGAAGAAAGTGAACCTGGAGATTTAGCTTTTTTTGATAATGAAGAAGGCGAAATAGTACATGTGGGTGTTATTTTGAACAATTATAATATTATTCATGTACATGATAAAGTAAGAATAGACAGTTTAGACCATAGTGGAATTTTTAATACTGATCTACAAAAACACACACATAAATTAAGAGTTATTAAAAAAATAGTATAAAAAAACCGAAATATTAAATTTCGGTTTTTTTTATTTAAAAGGTATTGTAAAACTACATTCCTCTCATTTTCTTATAAACTGGCCTTAATGCATCTGCCTTCGCATTCATTTCTAAGGTATCATAAATATTTAAAAGCGTTTTAACAGTATTCTCAGACCTAGAAAGGCTATCTGCTTTTTCTAAATAAGGTAAAGCTTTTTTGTAAACACTTTTTTGTTGAATCTTTAATGCATTATACTTTTTAAAATTAGATAAGTTGTTATTCATTTCAGCAACAATAGCCTTTTCTTCAGCTAACATTGCTATAGAAAGATTCATGTAAGCATCTGCATAATCTGGTTTAAGTTCTATTGCTTTTTTGTAATACTTAATTGCGTCTTCAATTTTATCTTCATTTGCATTTACAACTCCTAAATTAAAAAACAAAGTTGGGTTTGTAGGGTCTATTTTAACAGCCTCTTGCATTAAATCTGCAAACTTATCCATTTGTTTTAATTTAATATACAACTGCGCCTCATTTAGAATTAAATTTACATCTTTAGGATTTGATTTTCTAGCTTCTTGCAAAGCTGTAATAGCTTTATCTGTTTTACCCTGATTAACGTATATATAACCTATATTCTTAATAATATCTGGCTTTTTAGATGGTGTTGTTTCGTCCACTGGATTTTCATACTGCCCCAACTTAATCCTATTTGCTCTATTTGACTTGCTACCAAGATTGTCTACTTCTCCAGAAATCTTATTTGTTGCTTTGTAAATAGTTCTTATACCTGTATAACCTAACTCTTTTAATTGCAAAAAGTACTTTAAAGCAGTATCATTGTCCTTTGCTAAAGAAGCGCTTATTGCTGCATTATATAAAGACGCAGTATCCTTTGGATTAAGTTTATACGTTAGTGCGAAATTTTTTACTGCCGCTGGATAATTTTTTGTTTTGTTATATTGATTTATAGCTTTAGTATTCACTTTTTGGACTAAAGCACTCAACATAGGTTCTGCTAACTTTGTGTATTTGGGTTTACCAATTTCTTTTTCATAATCAAAAAGGGCATTGAACGCTGTTCCAGCAGCTTCGTACTTATTTTGACCAGCCAATGCTTGAGCTTTTAGAAAGTAAAACTTAGTTTTATACTTAGCATCCATATTTGCAAGCATACTTTCCGTTGAAGTAATTGCTGTTAATGCCTCTGCATATTTTTTACCTTTTAAAGCTTTTTCTGCTAACTTTAACTCTTTTTTCTGACCAAAAGAAACAAAAGATACTAATGCCAATGAAAGCATTATAATTTGATTTTTCATTCTATTCGTTTTTAATTTATTCTTGTTCTTGATTATCGTTTGTATTGTTTTCAATTTCCGTGCCATTTTCATTTTCTCCTTCAACACTTTCCTCAGCATCCTCTTCATGCACTACTTTAGCCACAGCAGCAATACTATCATCATCTTTAATGTTAATTAAACGCACACCTTGTGTAGCACGTCCCATTACACGTAAATCTTCTACAGCCATTCTAATAGTTAAACCAGATTTATTAATAATCATTAAATCGTTAGAGTCGTCTACATTTTTTATGGCTACTAGATTTCCAGTTTTTTCAGAAATATTTAAAGTTTTAACACCTTTACCGCCTCTGTTTGTAATTCTGTAATCTTCTAAACTAGATCGTTTTCCATACCCTTTTTCAGAAACCACTAAAATATTACTTTCCATGTCATTTACAGCAACCATACCAATCACCTCATCATTCTCATGTTGTAAGGTAATACCACGAACTCCTGATGCTGTTCTACCCATAGGTCTTGTTTTTGCCTCTTCAAAACGAATAGATTTACCAGAGGCTAAAGCTAACATTACTTGGCTATCTCCTGTAGTTAATTTCGCTTCTAAAAGCTCATCACCTTCTTTAATAGTTATTGCATTAATACCATTTGTTCTTGGTCTAGAATATTGCTCTAAAGAAGTCTTTTTAACTTGACCTTTCTTTGTAGCCATTATTACATAATGACTATTAATATAGTCTTCGTCTTTTAAATCTTGCGTAACTAAAAATGCTTTTACAGAATCGTCTTGTTCTATATTTATTAGATTTTGCATTGCTCTACCTTTGGTGTTTTTACCACCTTCTGGTATTTCGTAAACACGCATCCAGAATACTTTACCTTTTTGTGTAAAGAACATCATATATTGGTGGTTTGTACCCACAAATAAATGTTCTAAGAAATCTTCATTTCTAGTAGTTGCTCCTTTTTGCCCTCTACCTCCTCTATTTTGCACTTTGTACTCATCTAAATTTGTACGTTTTAAATAGCCTGCGTTAGAAATTGTTACCACTACTTTTGTATCTGGTATCATATCTTCAATACGCATATCTCCACCTGCATATTCTATGGTAGATCTTCGCTCGTCTCCGTACTTATCTTTAATATGAAGTAGCTCGTCTTTTATAATTTGGTAGCGTCTTGGTTCATTCGCTAAAATATCTTTTAAGTCTGCAATAGTAATCATGATTTCATCATACTCTGCACGTAATTTATCTTGTTCTAAACCTGTCAATTGGCGCAGACGCATTTCTACAATAGCTTTCGCTTGAATTTCAGTTAATTCAAAACGTTCTATTAAACTAGCTCTTGCTTCATCTGCATTATTAGAACCTCTAATAATTTTAATTACCTCATCAATATTATCTGAAGCAATAATTAATCCCTCTAAAATATGGGCTCTAGCTTCTGCTTTCTTTAATTCAAACTCTGTTCTACGAACAACAACTTCATGTCTATGTTCAACAAAGTAATGGATTAATTGTTTTAAGTTTAATTGCTCTGGTTTTCCATTAACTAAAGCAATGTTGTTTACACTAAAAGAAGTTTGTAATTGTGTATACTTAAATAATTTATTTAAAACGATATTAGGAATTGCGTCACGTTTCAAAATGTAAACAATACGCATTCCGTTTCTATCAGACTCATCACGTATGTTTGCAATACCTTCTAATTTCTTTTCATTTACCAAATCAGCAGTCTTTTTAATCATATCTGCTTTATTCACTTGGTAAGGAATTTCAGTAACAATAATGCACTCACGCCCTTTAACCTCTTCAATATTAGCTTTAGCACGCATTACAATACGTCCACGACCAGTATGAAAAGCATCTCTTACACCATCATAACCATAAATAATTCCTCCTGTTGGAAAATCTGGAGCGGTAATATGTTGCATTAATTCATCTACCTCAATCTCTCTATTATCAATGTAAGCGATTGTACCATTAATTACCTCTGTTAAATTGTGTGGCGCCATATTAGTAGCCATACCCACTGCAATACCAGAAGCACCATTTACTAATAAATTTGGTATTCTAGTTGGCAAAACAATTGGTTCGTGCAACGTATCATCAAAGTTTAAACGATGATCTACAGTTTCTTTTTCAATATCAGCTAGCATTTCTTCTGATATTTTTTGCATTCTAACCTCTGTATAACGCATTGCTGCAGGACTATCACCATCTACAGAACCAAAGTTCCCTTGGCCATCTACCATCATATAACGCACACTCCAATCTTGCGCCATACGCACCATAGAATCGTAAACAGAAGTATCTCCATGTGGGTGATACTTACCTAAAACCTCACCTACAATTCTTGCTGACTTCTTATATGCTCCTGTAGCTTTTATTCCTAATTCATGCATACCATACAAAACCCTTCTATGAACTGGTTTTAAACCGTCTCTCACATCTGGTAATGCCCTAGACACAATTACTGACATTGAGTAATCAATGTAAGCAGCTTTCATCTGCTCTTCAATATTAATCGGAATTAACTTTTCTCCGTCTGCCATATATATTTCTTATTAATATTAATCATTTTTTAAAAACAAGGCAAGATACTATTTTTGTTAATTTTTACAAAGATTTTAACCTTTGCAATTGGGTAGAGTTATCAACATTTTATGATAATTTTTAACACAAAAAAATTTGGCTAGCTTTTAATTGTTTTTTAATTTAGACAAAAGTCAATTTGACAGTTTTTTACAGTGGCATCTTTTTTGCAACGAGGCAGAAAAAAAGACTTGAATATACAGCACAGTACTAAAGATAGAACGAAATATGGACGATAATTTTTCACCAAAAGTAAGAGATGTGATAACGTTTAGTAAGGAAGAAGCTTTACGTTTAGGGCACGAATTTATTGGAACAGAACATTTAATATTAGGCCTTCTAAGAAAAGGAGAAGGCAAAGCAATGGAAATTTTAACAGCATTTGATGTAGATTTAACCTTATTGCGCAAAAAATTAGAACAACTAAATCCTGTAAATCCTGCGTTTGCAGAAACCACAGAAAAGAAAAGCTTACACTTAACTAGACAAGCAGAAAAAGCATTAAAAACCACCTTTCTAGAAGCGAAGCTCTATCAAAGTGAGGCCATTGATACGGCACATTTGTTACTATGCATTTTAAGAAACGAAAATGATCCTACAACAAAACTAATTCAGAAATATCATGTAAATTATGATGAAGCGAAAGCCTTATACAAACAATTACATGTAGACGATACTGATTTATCTAACAATCCTATAGCAGAAACGCCTTCTGATAACGAGTTTGCCTCTAATAAACCAAATCCTTTTGAGCAACAACCCAAAGGTAAAAACGTAAAAAAATCTAAAACACCAGTTTTAGACAATTTCGGAAGAGATTTAACAGCTCTAGCAGAAAACGGAAACTTAGATCCTGTAGTGGGTAGACAAAAAGAAATTGAGCGTGTTTCACAAATTTTGAGCAGAAGAAAAAAGAACAATCCAATGCTCATTGGTGAACCTGGTGTTGGTAAATCTGCAATAGCTGAAGGTTTAGCGCTGCGTATTGTAGAACGTAAAGTCTCTCGAATTTTGTTTGACAAACGATTGGTTTCTCTAGATTTAGCGAGTTTGGTTGCAGGCACAAAATATCGTGGACAGTTTGAAGAGCGTATGAAAGCTTTAATGAATGAATTAGAGAAGAATGACGATATTATTCTTTTTATAGATGAAATTCATACTATTGTTGGCGCAGGTGGTGCAACTGGTTCTTTAGATGCTTCTAACATGCTTAAGCCTGCTTTAGCAAGAGGTGAAATACAGTGTATTGGTGCAACCACTTTAGATGAATACAGAACTAACATTGAAAAAGATGGAGCTTTAGAGCGTCGTTTTCAAAAAGTAGTGGTAGACCCAACTTCTGTAGAGGAAACCATTCAAATTCTTCAAAATATAAAAAATAAATACGAAGATCATCATAATGTAAATTATACAGATGAAGCTTTAGAAGCTTGTGTAAAATTAACTAATAGATATATGACTGATAGATTTTTGCCAGACAAAGCTATTGATGCTTTAGACGAGGCTGGCTCTAGAATTCATATTACAAATATTGTGGTACCACAACAAGTTTTAGAATTAGAAACACAGTTAGAAAATATTCGTGAGCAGAAAACAAAAGCAGTAAATGGTCAAAAATATGAAGAAGCTGCTAAATTACGTGATGATGAAAAGAATATGGAAGCTGCCTTAGACTCGGCACAGAAACAGTGGGAAGATGATTCTAAGTTAAACAGAGAAGTTGTTACAGAAGATAATGTTGCAGAAGTAGTTTCTATGATGACTGGAATACCTGTAAATAGAGTTGCAGAAGCAGAAAGCCATAAGTTACACGAATTACCTCAGCTAATTAAAGGCAAAGTTATAGGACAAGATATTGCTGTTACTAAAGTTGTAAAGGCAATACAACGCAATAGAGTTGGTTTAAAAGACCCTAACAAACCAATTGGTTCGTTTATCTTTTTAGGACAAACAGGTGTTGGTAAAACACAATTGGCAAAAGTTTTAGCGCGTGAGTTATTTGACTCTGATGATTCTTTAATTAGAATTGACATGAGTGAATACATGGAAAAATTTGCGATTTCTAGATTAATTGGAGCGCCTCCAGGATATGTAGGTTATGAAGAAGGCGGACAATTAACCGAAAAAGTAAGAAGAAAACCGTATTCTGTAATTTTATTAGATGAAATAGAAAAAGCACACCCAGATGTGTTTAATATGTTATTACAAATTTTAGATGACGGACATATTACAGATAGTTTGGGTAGAAAAATAGATTTTAGAAATACTATTATTATAATGACTTCTAATATTGGTGCACGCCAATTAAAAGATTTTGGTGGCGGTGTTGGTTTTGGTACTTCTTCAAAAAAAGAACAAGCAGACGAACATGCGAAGTCTGTAATAGAAGGAGCTCTAAAAAAATCTTTTGCTCCTGAATTTTTAAATAGAATAGATGATGTAATTGTATTTAATGCGCTAGAAAGAGAAGACATTCACTCTATTATAGACATAGAGTTAGATAAATTATTATACAGAATCTCTGATTTAGGATACACTTTAAAACTTTCTGAAAAAGCAAAAGACTATATTGCAGATAAAGGTTTTGATAAAAAATATGGTGCAAGACCATTAAAAAGAGCCATTCAAAAATATATTGAAGATGCTTTAGCCGAAGAAATTGTAAATTCTAAATTGTCTGAAGGTGATACCATTACCATGGACTTAGATAGTGAAACTAACAAACTCACTATTAATATAGAAAAAGGAGACAAAAAATTAGAAACAAGAACAGCTCCAGAAACAGAGTCTTAAAATTCAAAAAGCCCAAACGAAAGTTTGGGTTTTTTCTTTTAAACAAGAATCTATATAATTTTAATAAAATTTAAAAAGTATATCCTTTATATTTGTAAAAAATAAAAACAAATAATGAAAAAATTAACTCTAATACTTTTTCTTTTTATAGTTGCAATTGCTTGTAAAAATGAAGTTAAAGATTACGTAAGCGTTGCTGGTACTTTAAAAAACAATAAAGATTCTATACTAAATATTATAGGTAGAACAGGTATTGCAAAAACTATAAAAATTAATGAAGACGGTTCTTTTAAAGACACCTTAAAAGTTGAAAAGGCAGATGTTTATACATTACAAAGTAGCACAGGAAAACGTGCTCCTATCTTCTTAAAAAATGGTTTTGATATTCAGTTAACTGGAGATTCAAATGATTTCTTAAAAAGTTTTTCATACAAAGGAATTGGTGCAGACAACAGTAACTTTATGTTAGCTCAAATTAAGGAAACTCAAAACCTAGGAAATCCGCAACTTATCTTAGAGTTAGAAGAAGATGTTTTTAAATTAAAAATGGAAAACTTAAAAAGAAGTTTTGACAGTATTGTAAACTCTTACGATAATTTAGACAGTACTATGATTACTATGGCAAATACTCAAACTGAGCAAATGGTATCTTATTTTAAGCAAAATTATAATAGCAATAAAAAAATGGCTAAAGGGAGTCCTTCGCCTAAATTTGAAGATTATGTAGATTTTAAAGGTGGTAAAAAATCTTTAGATTCTTTTAAAGGGAAGTATGTGTACATAGATGTTTGGGCAACTTGGTGTGGCCCATGTATACAGCAAATACCTTTCTTAAAACAAATAGAAGAAGAGTATAAAGGAAAAAATATAGAATTTGTAAGCATCTCTACAGATGAGTCTAGAAGAAGCGGCGGTTCTTGGGAAGCAGCGGAGAAAAAATGGAGAGATTTTGTAAAAGCAAAACAATTAGGTGGTGTTCAATTATGGTCTGGTGAAGATTATTCATTTCAACAGGCATACCAAATTACGGGGATACCAAGGTTTATTTTGATAGATCCAAATGGAAATATTGTAGACGCAAATGCCCCTAGACCAATGGAACCAAGACTTAAAACACTTTTTAATTCTTTGGGGATATAATTTTGATGGTTGATGGTTGATGGTTGATGGTTGATGGTTGATGGTTGATGGTTGATGGTTGATGGTTGATGGTTGATGG
>NZ_CANNFH010000010.1 GCF_947503875.1 uncultured Polaribacter sp.
GTTAAAAAAACAATTGAGTAATCAAAGTCCTTTCCTTTGGAAAGGATTTAGGATAGGAAAACCATTGACGCAAGAACTATAATGTTGTTGTATTATTTGAAAGTTAAAAAAATAATGGAGTAAGCAAAGTCCTTTCCTTTGGAAAGAATTTAGGATAGGAAAATCATAGACGCAAGAACCATAATGTTGTTGTATCATTTAAAAGTTAAAAAAAACAATTGAGTAAGCAAAGTCCTTTCCTTTGGAAAGGATTTAGGATAGGAATATGGATAAACTAAAACAAGCCAATTTATACAGAAACGAACTAATTCTCGTAAACGGAAAATTAGTAGAACGTTACAATAGGTGTTTACAAAAATTAGGTTTTACGCCCACAGAATTATCTTCTTTTTTTATTGATGGTATGGGGTGGAGTCCAGAAATTGCAGAAGAAAAACAAGAACAGTTTTACTTAAATAATGGAGAGGCAAACACGCATGCAATAATAATTACTCCAAAGCAAAAAGGAATTGCGTTGTATAATCCGTTTCATTCTTTTGATAAAGAATTAATGAAAGCCGTTTTTAAAACACACGCAGAAAAAATTAAAAATATTACAAGAGATTCTGCCTTGTGTTTAGATTTTGATCAGAAAATAGATGCTTTTTATGAGCCTTTAGATATTTTAAAATATAAAGAAATAACGGTTAAATTTCATTTGATAAATGATTTAAAAAAGGCAAAACAAAAACAGTTAGCGTTAATTAAAGAATTTAAAAAAGATCAAAATTTTATTGATGAGAAAATTCACCAAAAGTTACTAGACTCAGCAAAAAAATATGGCGATTTAAGAACTAGAACTTTAGATTTAGATGCTGTTCTTTTTAAAACAGAATCTTTTTACACAAAAGCTTTTGGAGGTATTTATTTATTAAGAGATTTGGCAATGCCTATTTTGGTTTTCGAAGATTTGGCAATCTATAAAGAAGCCATTACAAATACTACTTATGATGTTTTAATGTATCATATTTCTCACAAAGAATTACTAGATAAATTAAAATCTTATAATGTAATTGAGCTAGATTTAAATGAACCCATTACCAAAAAAAGACATCAAAGGATTCAGCAATTTATGTTGGCAGAATATATTACAGAAAATACGCATCCAATTAAAGATGTTTTAAAAGATAATATTTTATTTAAAAGTTATTTAAATAAAATAGATGTTACAGCCCGTAAAAAAGTAATGGGTTTGTCTATTTTTTTAGAAAAGCAAAAGTTATCAAAAAATATAAAACCAGAAGAGGTTTTGCATACAGAAATGCTAAATGCTTTATATAAACCACATTCTTCTTTAAGGGCAAATGAACAAGATTTAATTTGGAGTTTATTAGTAAATATAGCTCCAAAAGATGTGTTATTTTTATATTGGTATCATAAAGAAAGGTTTTATAAATTATTTAAAAAACAATCAGAATCTACAAAAGAGTGGATTATTGAAACCATAAAAGCAGGGTTTTGATAAGTAAGAAGTTTGAAGTTGGAAGTTTGAACGGATAAGCTGGAAGTAGTTCGAGGTAATTTGTGAAAATACTATCTTTATAAAAATAAAAAAATGACTTTGATAAATTTTGTAAAGATTGTTATCACTTAATGAATATTACAATAGCTTTTAGAAGTGAAGTAAAATAATTAAAAATAAAAAAAGTATTTAGTTTGAAGTTTAAGTAAGAAAACTTCCCACTTAAAACTTCCTATATCAAACTAAAAATAAAACTATGACACTAGAACTAATTACATTTATTGCAACATTATTATTTGGCGCAGTAATTTACTGGAGAGAATCACAAACTAACGGAGTATATCGTTTTTTTAATAAAGTAATGAATTCTAAAGAATTACAGATGAAACCTGATAACAAAAAAGGTTTTATTTATCAGCAAAATTTATTGTTAAGGTTGGTCTACATTACAGTATTATTTTTAGTTGTAATTTTAATTACTCGTTTTTTAATACCAATAGATATTGCAACAATATCACTTTTTGCATCTATGATTTTTGGTACTTTAATAGGAACATATTGTGCAGGTTTTATTTTTAAATCAACAGCAATTATTGAAGAAAGTTCAGATACTTTTGAAGAAAAATTTAAAGATGTTGTAGAAAAGGGAAAAGACTTTGTGGAGGATTTAACCACAAAAGAACCAGAAGTAATTGAACGCGCACAAAAAGAAATAGAAAAGCCAAAAGCACAAGAAAAAAGTGCAAGAGATCGTTTAAAAGATAAAGGGTTTTTGAAGTAGGAGTTGTAGTTTTGAGACAAGAGACAAGAGACAAGAGACAGGAGCAGTTAAAAAGAGAAAGGTCTTGAATTAAAAACAAGGTATAAAATTAGATTTAAAAAAAATACAATCATTAAAATTGTAAAATTGTTAACATAACAAACTCAGATTATGAGTTTCTTCTCAAGCCTGCATTTAGCGCAGTCGAAATGGGAAGATTAAGATGGGATTATGATCAAAACATACTGGAACAAAGGAGCAAAACAAAAAAGAAATACAATACTACTAGGCATTATAATTATTGCCTTATTATTCTTTTTACGAGACGATTATCAACCAGCATTATTATTTGTTAGAAAATTTATATTTATAATTCTCTTAGGTTTTTTAGTTTTAATTTTAGGCTTAAGAAACTTTAGAAAATCAGTAGGTACAGGCAAAAGAATTGGTATTTTACTATTTCTATCGGCATTTTTCGGAATCTTATATTACGTAGGTTGGAACCTCAATTTTTACGATTACATGAAAACCTACAACGTTTTTAACGATTTACAAAAAGTAGAAATTGTAGAACTGCCACTTACGCAAAACGAAAGAATTCAGCCTCTAAGAAATATTTTTTCTATGGCAAACGAATCTGTTGGAGAAACAAAAGACGTTTCCTTGCCACACTTGGTTAGAATAGAAGACCATAATCAATGGACAATGGCAATTCAACCCACAGAAAAATACTATTGGCAAGGCTTAAAAGACAATACAGAGGAAGTTTTTGCAGTTTCTAGTACCACACCTTTTCCGCGTTTTTCATCAGAAAATAGAATTCCCGTAACTTTTTCTATTGGCGAGTCTTTAAAATTCAGCAGAAACACTTACAACGCAGTTGTACAACGCTTAACCCCTTGGATGTTATTTAATTACGAGCCAAGTGACACCTATTATATGAAAAATGATAAAGGTGCTTGGGTACAAGTAGTTAGCTTAATTAAATGGAAAGGTTTTTTCTTTCCTTATCCCACTTTTGGCGGAGTTATGGTCATAGAAAATGGAGAACATAATTTTAAAGATTATTTAGAAAGAATTGCCATTGGTAAAGGAACTTACATTTCGCCAGAAGAAATGAAAAATCACAATTATTTAACTAGGCAAAATACGTTGGCAGAAAAAGTATCGCGTTTACAAGCAGAAAGTTTAAAGTTTTTGGCAGGTTTTTCAGATCCTTTGCCTTGGAATATGAAAACAGCCGTTAAAATTCCAAATTTACCAGACGATCAAAATCAACAACCATTTGTAACCGATTTTAATTTTTCTAGCACAAATGTTGGCGCTTACAATGGCTTATATCATTGGTTTGGTTTAGAGCCAGTTGGTAATGAAAGAACTAGTTTAACGTTTAGTGTTTTTATACCTGCAGACGGTTCAGACAAGGTGTATTATTACGATCATGCCTCTAAAAAAGAAGGCTATGCAGGCGTTTCTGCAATGCCTTTAAAAGTTATAGAATCTCGTAAAGAGTATGATTGGTCTGTAAATAAACCTGTAGAATTTAGACCTTATATTAAAGAAATTGCTGGCAGAAAACGTATGTTTTTCTTGGGTACAATTTCTGCAATTCAAAAAGAAAATGCACAGTTTGATGGTTCTGCAACACCAGATTTGGCTTTAATAGATAGCGAGTATAGAGATGTTGTGTGGATAGAAGCAAAACGCCCAAGTACATGGAATGAAGAAGTGTATAAGCAGTTAAATGAAGCCTGGAGAAGTAGTGAAACACAAAATATTTACTTCGAAAAAGAAGAAACCATTTTAGAGACAAATCGTGCTATTTTAGATTCTATTAAACTAATTTCTAAACAAGTAAAAGATTTAGAACGCATAAAAAAGCTGCAACAACAAATAGATTCTATTAAAATGAACAATTAATTGGTTTATCAGTTTACGTACAAATCTTTTTAAATAAATAACAAATTTTATTTGAAGCTATTTCCAGCTTTCACTACTCGCTTCACGCCCAAAAGCGTGAGAGCTCAAACAGGCCGTTCAATCTGGGCTACTCCAGTTTGCTAGTTTTGGTCCTATCTTTAATTAACTATTCACTTTCTAATTAATATACTTCCTTGGATTTATTTTCCTTGGCAAATAAATTTAAAACACCTATTTTTGTATTCATTTTAAAAAGATAATATGAAGATTAATAAAATAGTCTATTACGCAGCCACAGGCTTATTAACGCTATTAATGCTTTTTTCGGTAAGTATGTATCTTTTCAATAATGATGCAATTACAAAAGCTTTCATTAGTTTTGGTTATCCAACTTACATTATTTATCCTTTAGCCACTGCAAAAATACTAGGTTTAATCGCAATTTGGTTTGTAAAAAATAAAGCGGTTAAAGAATGGGCTTATGCAGGTTTTTTCTTCAATTTTATCTTGGCATTTTTTGCACATTACATGATTTCAGATGGCGAGCAAATGGGTGCTTTAGTTGCATTAGTTTTGCTGATAGTATCTTATATTTTTAGCAAAAAAATACAATAATGGCAAATTCAAATGTAGTTTTAAGTACCAAAAAGTATTTGGCAGAAGCAAAAATGAGAAATCATTTTGCGGTAATAGACGAACCCGGTTTTTATGGAGGAGGAGATACAGGTCCATCACCAGTAGAATATTTATTAACTGCAATTGGTGGTTGTGTTTCTATGACTTTAAGAATGTATGCAGAAAGAAAAGGTTGGGACGTAGGTGAAATTACAGTGAATGTAACGCAAACAAAAAAAGAAGATGGAACCTTTTTATTAGCCGAAGAAATTTCATTTGAAAAAGAAGTTTCTGACTATCAAAAAAAGAGATTATTAATATTTGCAGGCAAGTGCCCTGTTGCCAAAATGGTAAAAGGAGAAACACCTATAATTACTACAATTAAAGATTAGTAATTTATAAAATCTAAACTAATAACATTATGAAAAAAATATTAGCCTTTGCAGGAAGCACTAGTTCAACTTCTATAAATAAGCAGTTGGTAACCTTTACCGCAAAAAGTTTAACTAAAACTAATTTTGATATTATAGATTTTAGAGACTTTACAGTACCTATGTATAGTGAAGATGAGCAGAAAGAAAACGGAATACCAGAAGATATTGTTAACTTTTCTAAAAGTTTAGATACTTATGATGGTTTTATGGTTTCACTAGCAGAGCATAATGGTTCTTATGCAGCTGCTTTTAAAAATATTTTCGATTGGTGTTCTGTAGTTAATGGTAAAATATTTAGAGAAAAACCAGTATTACTAATGGCAACTTCACCAGGAGCAATGGGAGGTAGGTTTGTATTAGCTGCAGCAGAACAACGTTTTCCTAGACATGCAGCTAAACCAATTTTTACATTTTCGTTACCTACTTTTTCAGAAAACTTTAAAGAGGATAAAATAACTAATACAGAACTTTTAGCCAGTTTACAAGAGCAATTGGCACAATTTGAAAACGCAGTAAATCAATAAAAAATGAAAATAACTTTATACGGTAAACAAGGACATGCATATACAGTAGCATTTAAAAATTTTTTAAATTCTACAGATGTGCCTTATGTTTATAAAGACATTTCTAAAGACGCTGAAGCTAGAGAACATAGTAAGGAGTTGTATAATGGTGTGGCTAAATTTCCAACCTTATTTGTAGATGATCAAGCGTATTTAACACCAACAACAGAGGAGTTTAATAAAATTATGCAAGATTTAAAGTTGAGAGCGTAGGTTTTTTGATTAAAGAGAAGAGAGAATAAAGAATAAAGAATAAAGAATAAAGAGAAGAGAATAGAGATCAAAGAAAAAAGAGAGAAGAGAGAAAAGAGAAGAGAGAAGAGAGTGAAGGGTGAAAAATTAACAATTTTTTCTTTTTTATTCAAAATCAAATTTATTTTTTACCAACAACCAACAACCAACAACGCACAACTCACAACAGAGCAAAATGGGAGATATAGCTAAAGACATAAAATCAAGTTTTAAAAGCGATAAATTAAAAGCTTTAATCAACTTAAAATATACCGCTAATTGGTTAAATAGTAAGGAAAACGAGTTTTTTAAACCTTATGGAATTTCGCCACAACAATACAATATTCTAAGAATTTTAAGAGGCGCTAAAAAACAAGTTAAGGTTCAGGTTGTAAAAGATAGAATGATAGAACGTGCGCCTAATGCAACACGTTTAATGGATAAGTTGTGTGATAAAAATTTAATAGAAAGAACACGTTGTGAACATGATAGACGTGTAGTTTATGTACAAATATCTGAACAAGGTTTGGCATTGCTTACTAACATAGATAAGAACAAAAACTTATCTTTTTTAGAGAAACTAACCGATTTAGAAGCACTTATGTTAAGTGATTTACTGGATAAAATTAGGTAGTTTATAAAATAAGCACGCGAATTTTTATTAAAAATTGTATTTACATTTTAAAAATCATCCAAATACTACTAATAAAAGTTGTGATAATGCCTAAAATTCCAGAAAATACAACTAGCTTTCCAATTAAAACAATAATTTGATTAATTTCATTGGATTGATTACTAAAATACCTTTGTTTAGAATTACTTTTCTTTAAAGTACTAAAACCATATTTAATGGCTTTTAAAGCTTCTTTAAAAATGTTATCATAATCTTCAACTATTTCAGGTTCATAATCTTGTTTTATAAATGTAAAAGAACTTTTAAAGTAGGCAATACATTGCCTGTGTCTTATTAACAAAATTCCACCTAAAATGGTTATTGTAAATCCAAATACATTGGAGAAAAAATTTAGTATAGCAATTAATGTCATTTTTTTTTGTTTAATTTTTAAAATAAAATACAAACAGGTATTGGTGCTTTAATTTCATCTACAAAAATTAATTTACCTGTTTTTTCATCTCTCTTAAAGGAGATGATGTTATCTGTATCTTGATTGGCAACTACTAAAAAATCTTCATTTGGTGATAAAGAGAAGTTTCTTGGGTGTTCGCCTCTAACATTTTCATAACCTACAGTTTTTAGTGATCCATCTGCTGTATTTACTTCAAAAATAGCAATAGATTCATGTCCTCGATTAGAAGCATATAGAAACAACCCATCTTTTGTAATATGAATATCTGCAGCTTTACTAAATTCAGTAAAATCGTTTGGTAAGGTGGTAATTGTACTTTCTACAAAATATTTGCCGTTGTTTTCTTTTACTAAAGAAACGGTATTTGCTAGTTCATTTAAAACAAAAATCCATTTTTTATTCGGATGAAAAGTTAAATGTCTTGGTCCTGAACCTTTTGGCATTGCCAATTTTTGTTGTGCTGTAAGTGTTAATTTATCATTTTCAATTTTAGAAAACCACAATTCATTCGTTCCTAAATCTACAGAAATAAGCTCTTTTTTAGTTGGGTGAAACCATGCAGAATGTGCATGTGGTGCTTTTTGTCTTTCTGTAGTGCCTTTACCAAAATGTTGTTGTACATCTAATAAATTACTTAGTTTACCATTTGTATCTGTTTTAAGTAAACCAACAGTACCTGCTCTATAATTGGCAGTTACAATATAATTATCATCATTTATTCCAACAAAACAAGGTCCTGCACCACCTGTTTTTTCTTTGCTTACTTGTGTTAAAGAATCTTTTTCAATTTTAAAAGATCGGACAAATCCAACACCATTTTTATCGGTTTCACCAACAGCAAACAATGTTTTTTTATCCTTAGATTTTACTAAAAAAGTAGGATTTACAACAGTTGCCTGTAGGCCAATTTCACTTAATTTTCCTTCTTTAGAAAGGCTATATTTATAAATACCTTTGCTATCTTTTTTAGTGTAAGTACCTACGTAAAACGTTTGTTCTGTGCTCATTGTCTCTTTTTCTTGTTTACATCCTAAAAATGTAATTACTAGTAGTAAAGTGGTAAAATATTTCATTAATAAATTTTATAAATTGGCAATTGTAAATGTGCTGGCTCGTAATAGGGTGAATTTTTGTAAATAAAATCTAACTGTGCTCTTGGATTTTTAGTAAAAGCTTCATCTTTCATTTTTTCTAGAAGCTTAGCCTTTATTGAAGGATTTTCTAGTAGAATTTTTTCAGCAATATCTTCAAAAACATAAGCAGAGTAGCCTTCTTTTTGCTGTAAAATAGTGTCAAAAAAGTTCCAATTAAAAAAAGAATCTGTTGCTGTTGCTTCTAGGGTTTCTAACAAATAGCGTATTCCATTTTGATTTGTTGGTATGTATAAATCACCGGCTTTAAAAGTAACTTTTTCTTTTGTTTTAGAAATGGAAGTATTATAGTGTAAATAATGCCCTTCATAAGCAGCGTTTCTTGTTTCAAAATCTTTAATATGGTTTACTTCAACAATAAAACTAGTGTCTTTTTTAAAACGCGTATATTCAATTTTATTATTGTCTAAACGCGATACAATTTTATGCCAACCTTGTTTTAAAATATAAGCTTTTGGTATGTTTACTTCTTTTGTAGCTATAAAATTATTGTAGTAATTTGTTTCTTTAGTAAATGGCTTAGTTACATCGTAAAACAAACGTTTTCCGTTGGTTACTTTGCTTTCTATCATTTCAGCTTCATAACCTTTAAATTGTAGTTTTGTTGAGTTTTCTTTGTCCGCTTTAAAAGCAATTGGGTAACTTTTTTTAGCTAAGAGTTCAGCCACTGCATTTTTACGTAATTCTTTAATTTCTGTTGAATTATTTTCAGTAAAATCAAAGGCAGATAACATCAATTGATATGTTTGCTCAACTCGTGTTTTATAAGGTTTTAGCATGTGTGTTTCTACCATTAAACCTAGTGTGTGAAACAAAGTAGTGTATCCTGTAGAATATCTTGGTGAATCAAAAAACTGCGAAAATCCATTTTCTGGTGTAGTTCCCCAAACATTTACATAAGGTGTAATTAAAATATCTTTTTCTTCTAAAGATTTTTCTATTTGTGGTCGCATTTTAGTTTCTAAAAATGCACCTAAGTTTCCGCCTAATTTATTATATTGGGTAAACAAATGTGTAATTGCATATTGATAATCTGCACCATTACTTACATGGTTGTCTATAAAAACATCAGGATTTACAGTATGAAAAATTTCTGCAAAAGCAGCTGCATTTTTGGTGTCTTGTTTAATAAAATCTCTATTTAAATCAAAATTTCTAGCATTTCCCCTAAAGCCATAAGAAACAGGCCCATTTTGATTGGCTCTTGTGTGCGAATTTCTATTTAAAGCACCACCTATATTATAAACAGGAATTACAGCAACTAATGAGTTTTTATATTTTTTTTGCAAAGAATCGCTTTGTACGATATCTCTTAAAAGCATCATAGAAGCATCAATTCCATCTGATTCTCCTGGGTGAATTCCGTTATTTATTAAAATTCTATTTTTTCTAGATTTTGTAATTTCATCAACATTAAAAACACCTTCACTATTATAAACAACTAAATGTAAAGGTTTACCAGAGTCTGTTTGCCCAAAAGAAAACAAAGAGATTTGCGAATATTCTTCGGCTAAATTCTTATAAAATGATATGACGTCCTCATATTCAGGTGTTTCTGTTCCGTTAGATTTTTCGAAAATTGTGGTGAAATCAACTTCACTTTCAGTTTTAGAATTGCAAGAAATAATAAGAATGGTAAGTAGTAAAAATAGAATTTTTTTCATTTGTAATTATTTAACTCTTACTGCTTTAGGTACTAGTTTTGTGTAATCTCCATTATTTCTAATAACATCTCTTACAATAGAAGAAGAAATATAAGAAGTACTTGCAGCAGTTAATAAAAACACCGTTTCTATTGGTGCTAAATCTCTGTTTGTGTGTGCTATGGCTTTTTCAAATTCAAAATCAGCAGGATTTCTAAGGCCTCTAAAAATAAAATCTACATTATTTTTTTTACAGAAATCTACCGTTAAACCTTCATAAGTAACCACTTTAATTTTAGGATTGTCTTTAAAAGATTCTTCTATAAATTTTTTGCGTTCTTCTAAAGAAAACATGTATTTCTTACTAGAATTAACTCCAATTGCAATAATTAGTTCGTCAAAAAGTTTTACACCTCTTTCTATAATATCATAATGTCCTAAAGTTAACGGATCAAAAGATCCTGGAAATATTGCTTTTTTCATTTTTTTATTTTTGATGTTTTTGATTTTTTTGAACCATGAAACAGGAGGTATAGAATTTGAAAAATTATTTTTCTAAAGATTCAATAAAATTAGAAATTTTTTGCTGTATTTTTTTGATTCTTGCTTCAAATTCTTCAAATTTATTTATTGAAATAAAATTTAGATTATTACAGATTATTAATTGTGTTTCCCACTCAAATGCAGACCCTAAACTATGTTCTAAAAAGTTTTTAAAATGTTTTGTAGAACTTTTACTTGTTCCTTCTGCAATATTTGAAGGAATAGAAACACAACAACGATTTAATTGACTTACCAAACCAAATTTTTCGTTATTGGGTAAAGACGCTGTAAATTTATAATTTAGTGTTACTAATTCTATTGATTCTTGCCAGATTTGTAATTTTTTAAAATTGTGTCTTTTCATAATATTCCAGTTTTTACCCAAATATAAGTAAACTCAATTATTTTTAATTTTTGTCTTCTCTATCAAAGATAAATATTCCTTAATACCTTAATTCCTTAATACCTTAATTCCTGTTTCCTGTTTCCTGTTTCCTGTTTCCTGTTTCCTGATTCCTGTTTCCTGCTTCAGTTTCAAAAAATCTCGTTTCACTAAAAAGAAACTTTTAAAAACAACTTTCAATTGCATTTTCAAACAATTCTTCCAAAGATATACCAGCTTTTTGCGCTTGTTGTGGCAAAATACTTTCTTCAGTTAAACCTGGTACTGTATTTATTTCTAAGAAAAACGGGGTATCATTTACAAAAATATATTCTGCTCTAGAAAAACCTGTCATGTTTAAAACTTCATATACTTTTTTAGCTGTTTTCTCTACTTTTTCTTGCTGAATAGCAGTAATTCTTGCAGGTGTAATTTCTTGCGATTTTCCCAAATATTTGGCTTCATAATCAAAAAAATCATTCTCTGAAACAATTTCTGTAATAGGTAAAACTTTGGTTTCTCCTTTATACTGAATGACCCCAACAGAGACTTCTGTACCTTCTAAAAAAGATTCAATTAAAATTTCTGAGTCTTCTTTATAGGCCGTTTCTAAGGCTGGTAAAATATCTTCTTTTGTATGTGCTTTAGAAATTCCATAGCTAGAACCTGCATTATTAGGTTTTATAAAACACGGTAAACCTACTTTTTCTATAATAGAATCTAGGTTAATTTCATCACCTTTATTCAAATAAATAGAAGTGGCGGTTTGTATGCCGTAAGCTTTTACAGCACTTAAGGTATCTCTTTTATTAAAGGTGAGTGCCATTTGGTAAAATGGTGCAGAAGTGTGTTTTAAATTAATAAGGTTAAAATAAGCCAATAGTTGTCCATTTTCTCCAGGAGCACCATGAATAGCGTTGAAAACACAGTCAAAATTAATTTTTGTACCTTTTCTAATGAAAGAAAAATCGTTTTTATCAATTATATATTCATTTTCAGTTTCATCTAAAGCTACCCATTTTTCTTTTAAAATTAATACTCTATAGGTATTATATTTTTTGGTGTTTAGATTTTTGTAAACTACATTTCCACTTTTTATAGAAATGTCTTTTTCGGATGAATAACCACCCATTGCAATGGCAATATTTTTCTTCATTTTATTTAAAATAATAAAACAAATTTATCAAAATATAAATAGAAACAGCCACGTTTACTTTTTATATATTTGTGGGACTAAAAATATCTAAGAATGAGTTTGTTTCAGTTTTTAAAAAGTAAAACTTTTTTTATACAAATAGCCATTGCTGTAATTGGTTTGCTACTTTTTGTGTTTGCGTTACAATACTGGCTGGGCATTACTACTAATCATAATCAGAAAATACAGGTGCCAGATTTACAGAAACTTACGTTAAGTGAGGTAGAAAGAAAGCTAAACGAATTAGATTTAAGTTATAAGATTATTGATAGCGCAAGTTACAATCCAGAATATCCAAAAAAATCTGTAATAGAACAAACACCAGAAGCAGGAGATTTTGTGAAGGAAAAACGTAAAATTTATTTAACCTTAAACCCTTCTAAATACAGAGATGTTACCTTACCAGATTTAAATGGTAGAACCAAAAGACAAGCCAGCTCAGAGTTAAGGGCAATTGGTTTAAATGTTGGAACAAATTACACGTATGTAAACGATATAGGAAAAGATGTAGTAAGAGGTTTACGTTTTAAGGGTAAAATAGTTAATGAAGGTGATAAATTACCGCTAAATTCTATTGTAGATTTAGTTTTAGGTGATGGGAAAAGGTAGTCCGTTTTCAGTGGGCAGTAATCAGTTGGCAGTCTTCAGTTGGCAGTATTCAGTAATCAGTTGGCAGTCTACAGTAGGTATTCTAAGGATAATTAAAAAATAAACAAAACGATTTGCAGGAAAATAAAAATCAAGATATAGAAAACGACGATTTATACGAACATTATAAATTTGTGGCAAGTGACGGACAAGAACCTTTGCGTGTAGATAAGTTTTTAATGAACTTTGTTGAAAATGCAACACGAAATAAAGTGCAACAAGCCGCAAAGGCTGGTAATGTTTTGGTGAATGATGTTGCTGTAAAATCGAATCATAAAGTAAAACCAAAAGACGTTGTACGCGTGGTTTTGTCTTATCCGCCAGCGGAAAATTTACTGGTTGCAGAAGATATTCCATTAAATATTGTTTTTGAAGATGATACTGTAATTGTAGTAAATAAACCTGCAGGTATGGTTGTGCATCCTGGCCATGGAAATTATTCTGGTACTTTGGTAAATGGATTAATTCATCACATAGAAAATTTACCTACAAATTCTAATGAAAGACCAGGTTTAGTGCATAGAATAGACAAAGATACCAGTGGTTTATTGGTTGTTGCTAAAAACGAATTTGCAATGGCACATTTGTCTAAACAATTTTATGACAGAACTACAGAGCGTTTGTATTATGCTTTGGTTTGGGGAAATATAGAAGAAGATGAGGGCAGGATAGAAGGCAATATTGGACGTAGTTTAAAAAACAGATTGCAAATGGCTGTTTTTCCTGATGGTGATTTTGGAAAACATGCAGTTACCCATTTTAAAGTTTTAGAGCGTTTAACTTATGTTACTTTAGTACAATGCAAGTTAGAAACAGGAAGAACACACCAAATTAGAGCGCATTTTAAACATATTGGGCATACACTTTTTAATGATGAACGTTATGGAGGTGATGATATTTTAAAAGGAACAACGTTTACCAAGTACAAACAATTTGTACACAATTGCTTTAAGGTTTTGCCAAGACAAGCCTTACATGCCAAAACATTAGGTTTTACACACCCAAAAACAGGCGAGTTTATGCAATTTAATTCAGAAGTGCCAAGTGATATTGCTAATTGTTTAGAAAAGTGGAGAACTTATTCCGAGAATTCTAAAAATATTGAGTTAGAAGATTAGGAGTATTTGCTATAATTCTAAATAAAAAACATCATTTGGTCTTGTTTCTGTATCTGAAATAGGAAAATCATACATGGCAATTTTTTTGAATCCTGCTTTTTTGTAAAAATCGATAGCTCTATCATTTTTAATCCAAACGTATAACCAAACGCCTTTTTGTTTAGCCTCTTTAATTAATTTTAAATTGTAAGCGAACAATTCTTTACCTAAGCCTAAACCATAAAAGGTTTCTGTAAGATAAATACGTTCTAATTTAGTAACATTTTCTGCTTTAATATTGCTGTTTTTTGTGTTGATGATTATTTTGGAGAAGCCTGCTAAAATAGCATCTTTAAAAATTAAATTGTATTTAAAATCGGGATTGTTTATTTCTGATAAAAGTGTTTTTTCGTTAAAACTATTTTTTAGATAGTCTTGCATTATATGGTCTGGAATAACATCTTTGTGTGGCACATAAAATGCTTTTTTACTTACTTCAGCTAAAGCTTTTACATCTTTATCCGTTGCTTTTCTAATTGTTATCATACTAATATTTGCAGTAGTAAATTATAAATTTCTTACGTTAAAAGTATCACCTTGGTTTATATCACCAGTTTCAAAACCTTTTTTAAACCAACGCATTCTTTGGGCAGAAGTACCATGTGTAAAAGAATCGGGTACAACTCTACCAGTAGATTTTTTCTGTAAACGATCATCGCCAATAGCATTAGCAGCATTTAAAGCTTCTCTTAAATCGCTATCATCTAAAATTAAATTGTCAAATTTTGCATGATGTGCCCAAACACCCGCATAAAAATCAGCTTGTAATTCTAGCATCACAGATAATTTATTATACTCTTTTTGACTAATTCTTCCCCTTTGAGTTTGTACTTTTCTAGTCATTCCCGTTAAATTCTGAATATGATGCCCAACTTCATGTGCAATTACGTAAGCTTGTGCAAAATCTCCAGGAGCGTTTAACTTTCTTGTCATTTCTTCAAAAAAACTCAAGTCTATATACAATTTATCGTCTCCAGGACAATAAAAAGGGCCTGTTGCACTTGAAGCAGAACCACAAGCAGAAGAAACGCTATTGGTAAATAAAACTAAAGTTGGTTCTTTGTAATTGGGTATAATTTGGTTCCAAACATCTTCTGTACTTCTTAAAACTTGGTTGCTAAAATCTGCCAATTCATTTTCTTTGGCAGTTCCTTTATAAGGTGTGTTTGTAACTTGATTATTTGAGTTTCCTATTATAAAGTTTAAAGGATTATTTCCTGTAAAGTACATAACACCAATACCAACTGCTAAAATTATTAATCCTTTTTTTGTGGAAACTAGCTTTAAAACTAAAGGAATTAATAGTTTTGCAAAACCGCCACTTAAACCGCCAGAACCTCTGCCAGAAGAGGCGCCTCTTCTATCATCTACATTACTACTTGTTCTTTTTGTTCTCCATTGCATGGTTTATCGTTTTAAAAATATAAAGCTACTCTTTATTTTTTAACATCAAATATATAAGTTGCAATAATTTTATCATCAAAAAATAAATGCAGATCAAAATAACCTTTTTTTGTAAAAAGATGTTGTAGGGTTAATTCATTTTTTTTGAGACTAATTGTGGCAGGTTTTGCTTCTATATTGCTATTGCCGTTGTTTACTATAAATTTAATTTTCTTTGGAGTACTATTTTCTTTTAAAAGGTATTTAAAAGATATTATGGTGTCCCTTTTAATTTGATGATACATCTTTAAAGGAAATGGACTTGTTTTAATATATTTAAAAGCATCACCATACAATAAAGGTAATTCTGTAAACGTCTTAAAACTTGGTGTTTTAGAGCCTAATAATGCATATTCTTTTTTTAAGGGAAAATGATTTTGAAAAAAAAGTTTGGGTTCAGTTAAAAAATAACCATTGTTATAAGAAAACTGAAATTTTCCATTTTGTGGTAAAGAAATTCCTGCAGACCAAGTTGGGTCGCACAAATACCATTTATTGCGTAGTTTTACAATATTCCAAGTGTGATTTGGCATAGTTAATTTGCTAAAATCTACGGCGCTTGTTCTGCCAAAACCATTTACCATTTTACTTTCTATACCTGCAAAATTGCACATTTCTTTAAACAAATAGGCATAACCGGTACAAATGGTTTTTTTCCTCTTTAATAGTTTTTTAAAAAGTTTTTTTTTGAATTTAGAATTCCAATTTACTAGCTTAATAGAATCTTGTGCGTATTTATTTCGTTTTCTATCATTTAAAGCAAACAAATGAAAATCGTTTGCAATGTTAGTACAAATCCACATATAAATTGCCCTTACTTTTTCTACATCTGTAGGTAAGTTTTGGGTTAGGTTAAATGTGAGTTTATTTAAGTTGTAAAGCCTTTTTACCTTTACTTTTTCTGCAATATAATCTGCTTTAGAAAAATCTATTTCCTTAAAATCTGCTTGTTGCGCAAAACCAATTACAGAAAAAAGTAAACATAAAATAAGGTGTCTTTTTTGCATTAGTTGCCTTGTTTTCTTTTCGATTTAAAGCGTTTGTTTGTGTTAAGCGCGCCTAACATTTCATTGGCATCTTCTAATAAAGTAATTGCCAAATTAGTAGCATCATTGTTTATTTTTACAAACTTTTTTTCATAACCTAAATAGGTAAAAACTAAAACATCTCCAATTTTTAATTTTCTAGGAAATGTAAATTCTCCTTTTTTATTGGAGCTAGTTCCTATTGCAGTTCCTTTTAAGTAAATGTTAGCTCCATTTAAAACTTCGGTCTCTGTTGCTGTTTTTCCTTTTACAACACCTTTTACTAGTATTTGTGCATTTGTTTGAACACCAGAAAATAATAGTGTTAAGAACAATACAAATGTTACCAGTTTTGTAGTTTGTTTTGCTGATACTTTTTTTAATGTTTTCATAATGTATTTATTTTAAAATTCAATTTAAAATTAGCGGTATTGCTTCGTTTATAAAAATCTCAATTAGTAAAGCTTACTTTTTTAAAGATAAAATCATTTTTTACTTAGGGAAGTAAAATCAATATTTTAAAAAAGAACGAATAATGCATAAATTTAGTTTAAAACTTTTAAACTAAAAAAACCGCTCTGTCTTTACAAAGCGGTTTCTAAATATTATCTTTCTGCTTACGCAGGAATGATAAATTTCTGATTATTTAATCAACTCATAAGAGCGTTTGATAAAGTTGGTTAACTCTTCACCATGCAATAGGTTTTGAGATAATTTTGCCAAATCAAAAGCTTGCGAAATTAAGCCTTTTTGCTTGTCTTCATCTGCCGCTAAAATTTCAGAAACTAAAGGACTGTTAGTATTTACAACCAAGTTGTACATGTCTGGCATGTTGCCCATTCCCATCATTCCACCACCACCAGAAGCTTGCATTTCTTTCATTCTACGCATAAATTCTGGTACAGTTATTATAAACGGAGAAGAAGTAGAATCCATAGCTTCTAACTGTACTGTGTAGCTTTTGCTGTTTACAGCACTTTCTATTACAGGTTTTAATTTCTCTTTTTCTTCATCAGATAATTTAGAAATTACGTTTTCGTCTTTTTTAATTAAATTATCAATAAAGTCCGCATCAACTCTAGTAAACTTAACTTTAGCATCTCCACCTTCTAATTTTTGCATTAAATGCGATATAATTGGCGAGTCTAAAACTAAAACTTCGTAACCTTTGGCAGTTGCTTCTTGTATATAACTGTGTTGTGCTTCTTTGTTAGAGGCATACAAAATAACATGATTTCCTTCCTTATCTGTTTGGTTATCTTTTGTCTTTTCAATTAATTCATCAAAAGTAAAAAAGGTATCTGCAACTGTTGGGTAAAGCGCAAACTTCTTTGCTTTATCAAAGAATTTGTCTTCAGATAACATACCATATTCAATAATTACTTTAATGTCGTTCCATTTTTTCTCAAAATCTTCACGATCTTTTTTGAATAATGAACTCAACTTATCAGCAACCTTTTTAGTAATGTATCCAGAAATCTTTTTTACAGCGCCATCTGCTTGTAAATAAGAACGCGAAACATTTAAAGGAATATCTGGAGAATCTATTACACCTTTTAACATTTGTAAAAAGTCTGGTACAATACCTTCAACATTATCCGTTACAAAAACTTGATTTTGGTATAGCTGAATTTTATCCTTCTGCATATCCATGTTTTGCGTTAACTTAGGGAAAAATAAAATACCGGTTAAGTTAAACGGATAATCTACATTTAAGTGAATGTGGAACAAAGACTCTTCAAACTGCATTGGATACAATTCTCGGTAGAAATTTGTATAATCTTCTGCTTCTAAATCTGCAGGTGCTTTTGTCCAAGCAGGGCTTGTGTTGTTAATAATATCATCAACCTCTATTTGTCTGTGTGGCTCTGTAGTTTCTTTACCATCTTTATCTTTAGTGGTTGCAGGCTCATGAGTTGGATCGTTTACTTTTTTGGTTCCAAATTTAATTGGCACTTGGTTAAAACGATTGTATTTGGTTAATAACCCTCTAATTTTACCTTCTTCTAAAAATTCTGTAGAATCTTCTGCAATGTGTAAAATAATCTCAGTTCCTCTGTCAGTTTTGTCGTTTTCAACTAAAGTATATTCAGGAGAACCGTCACAAGTCCAATGTGCAGCTGGTTCGTCTTTAAACGACTTTGTTTTAATTTCAACTTTATCAGCAACCATAAAAGCAGAATAAAAACCTAAACCAAAATGGCCAATAACACCTGTTTCGTTTTTATCGTCTTTGTATTTATCTAAGAATTCTTCAGCGCCCGAAAATGCAATCTGATTGATGTATTTTTCAACTTCATCAGCAGTCATTCCTAAACCTTGATCTTTAATAGTCAACGTTTTTGCATCTTTATCTATGCTGATTTCAATTTTAGCATCACCCAATTCTGTTTTGGCCTCACCAATAGAAATTAAGTGTTTTAATTTTGTAGTTGCATCTGTACCGTTAGAAATTAATTCACGTAAAAAGATTTCGTGATCAGAATACAAGAATTTTTTAATCAGCGGAAATATATTTTCTACTGATACATTAATGTTTCCTTTGCTCATAATTTATGTTATTTAGTTTTATTTTTTGCTTTGTCATTTTGAGCGAAACAGAGTGAAGTCGAATAATCTCGATTGTATTATGAGATTTCTCAATTTCGTTTTACTTCATTCGAAATGACAACTTATTTTCTGAACAACAAGTAGTCAAAAAAAATACCAAAAAATAGATTATGACAAGATGACATAATTTAATGGGTATATGCTAATTTTTGACTTTTTTTAAGCAGTTATAAAAACGATTCGTGAAAATAATTGACTATTTTCGCTCATTAAATAGTTAAAAAAGGCATCAAATATGTATAATTCAAAAATAACAGGTTTAGGATATTATGTCCCAGAAAACGTTGTTACTAATAACGATTTAAAGAATTTTATGGATACTTCTGATGAGTGGATACAAGAACGCACAGGAATTAAAGAAAGACGTTGGATAGATCCAAAAACAGAAGATACTACTGCAATTATGGGCGCTAAAGCAGCTAAAATTGCCATAGAAAGATCTGGTTTAACCAAAGATGATATCGATTTTATAGTGTTTGCTACCTTAAGTCCAGATATGTATTTTCCTGGTGGTGGCGTGCAAGTGCAAGATATTTTAGAAATGCCTACAATTGGCGCGTTAGATGTAAGAAACCAATGTTCTGGTTTTATTTATGCAATGTCTGTTGCAGATCAATTTATAAAAACAGGCATGTATAAAAACATTCTAGTAATTGGTTCAGAAAATCATTCTGGTGGTTTAGAAAAAAGCACTAGAGGTAGAGGAGTAACTGTAATTTTTGGAGATGGAGCAGGAGCAGCTGTACTTTCTAGAACAGAGGAAAAAGGAAAAGGTATTTTATCTTCTCATTTGCATTCGGAAGGAAAACATGCCAAAGAATTGGTTTTAGAAGGACCATCAACAAAAAGATGGGTGCCAGAAATTTTAGAGGCTAATAATGCTGATGATGTTTCTTATTTTCCTTATATGAATGGGCAATTTGTATTTAAACATGCTGTAACACGTTTTTCAGAAGCTATAGTAGAAGGTTTACAGGCAAATAATTTGCAAAAAGAGGATATTGATATGTTAATTCCACATCAAGCGAATTTGCGTATAGCCCAGTTTATTCAGAAAAAGTTTGGTTTATCAAACGATCAAGTTTTTAATAATATTATGAAATATGGAAATACTACAGCTGCCTCTGTAATTATTGCATTAACTGAAGCTTGGGAAAAAGGTAAAATAAAAGATAACGATTTGGTTGTTTTGGCCGCTTTTGGTAGTGGATTTACATGGGGCTCTGTTGTAATAAAGTGGTAGTTTTGTGAAATTTAAAGATCAAAAAAAGGCTGTCTAAAAAATGTAGATTTACGTAATTTTTCTACTCAGTAGAAAATAATAGATTGTAAATGTTCTTTAGAAAGCCTTTATTCTATATACTTTTAGATTAAGTATTTCTGTTTTATTATTCAATAACTTTATTTGTAATGTTGTCTAAAGCATCTGTAATCTTAAGTAAGATGGCATCTTTTCCTTCAATATTATGTCTTTCTTTTAAGTAAGTAGGATTATTGTAAGCAATTTTAGCTGTTTTATTATCTGTTGTATAAACAATAATTTTTTGAGGTAAATCTATACTTGCAGTTGGGCTTGCTTGCATTAAAGATGTGCCTAATTTAGGGTTGCCAAACATTATAATTTTTGTTGAATTTAATTCTAAATCAACAGAGGCAGCATTCTTGCTATGGTCTAATTCTAATAAAATTTTTAGGTTAGGGTTCGTATCAATTATTGTTCTTAACTTGTTATAGGTAATTTCTACATTATAAGGACTGTCTTTAGTTACAAGTCCGTTTTGTTGTTCAGTTTTACAAGACATAAATAAGGTGCATATTAAAATTGTTAGCGTTAAATGTTTCATTTAATTGAAGTTTAAATTTTTGGTTTCAATCGATTTTAGATTTCAGTCGAAAATTAACACAATAACCTACAAAAAAAGAGATGAATTACGCTCAACTTCAGATAATTGTAATTTGTATTAAATTTAACAGTGTCCTATATATTGTTTAGTATTTTTGGATTAAAGCTAAACTTAAAACTTTAACAATCTGATTATGAGACGTTACTTTTCTAAACTTTCAATAGTTATCTTATTAATTACTTTTTCATTTTCTTTAACTGCTCAAAATTTTAGTGGTAAGGCCGTTTATATGTCTAAAACTAAAATGGATTTAGGGAGTTGGGGAGCTAAAATGAGTGAGGCTAGAAAAAAACAAGTAGCAGAACGCCTTAAAAATAGGTTAGAGAAAACATATATTTTGGAATTTAACAAGCAAGCAGCTACGTTTAAAGAAGAAGAAAAAATAGATGCTATTTCTGGGGCTACAGATTCTTGGGGTAGTTATTTTTCTAGAGGATATCAGTATAAAAACATAGCAGATAGCAAAATTGTACAGGCACAAGAGTTTTATGGAAAACGATTTTTAATAAAAGACGATTTGTATAAAATAGATTGGACAATGGGTTCTGAAACAAAACAAATTGGCAATTACACTTGTTTTAGAGCAAAAGCATTTGTGCCATACAAAGAATTGAATTGGTATAATTTTTCTTGGGGAGATTTAAGAAAGCCAGAAACAAAAGAAGGTGAAGAGCCAGAAGAAAAAATGGTACTTGTAGAAGCTTGGTATACACCACAAATACCTTTGGCACATGGCCCAGCAGAGTTTTGGGGTTTGCCAGGATTCATATTAGAGGTTAGTGCAGAAAATACAACATTACTTTGTACAGAAATTGCCATAAGTAAAAATGACGTTTTAGAAATTAAGGCGCCAGATAAAGGTAAAGAAGTTACCAAAGTAATTTATACAGAAACGGTACAAGCAAAAATGCTAGATATGAGAAATAATAGAGGAAGAAGAAGAGGTTAATCTTTTTTTACGCATATTTGTATTTGATAGTTTATTATGAAAAAAAAATACAAATTACTGCTACTTATTTCTAACTTATTTTTACTCGTTTTTATTCTTAATTTGTTTGTAAAATTTATACTTTTTCCAACAAGTTGGATGAATGGATTATTGATATTTTTATGTTGCATTTTCAATATTATTATTGCGCTTAAAGCCTCTTTTGAAGCCGCAATTAAAAAGTAAATACACGAGTTTTAGAATATAATATGGATAAAAAAACATTGGTAATAGGTGCATCATTAAAGTCACAAAGATATTCTAACAAGGCCATAAAACGTTTAACAGCTAATAATATAGCTGTTGTAGCTTTGGGTTTAAGAGCAGGTGAAGTTGCTGGCGTAAGCATTGACACTAGTAATATGCCATATGAAAATATAAATACAGTAACGCTTTATCTAAACCCTAAAAGGCAAGTAGGGTATTACAATTATATAATAAGTTTACAACCAGAAAGAGTAATTTTTAACCCAGGTACAGAAAACATGGAGTTTGTAAAGTTGCTACAAGAACATAATATTAAGAGCGAAATTGCTTGTACTTTGGTTTTATTAGCAACAAAACAATATTAATTTTTTACAGTAAATATTTTGCCAGGTTCTGCCAAAGTTACATTTTTAAAAACAGTTTCTGCTTCCGTTTTAAAAACACTTATATCTTTATATCTGCCAGAATAATGACCAATAACTAGTTGTTTTGCATTAGCACTTTGCGCTATTTTAGCAGCTTCTTCTGCTGTGGCGTGTTTGGTTTTCTTGGCTAAATCTTGTTTATCTGCTAAAAATGTAGCTTCATGATATAGTAAATCTACATTTTGTATAATAGGAACAATGTCTGGTTTGTAACAGGTGTCACTGCAAAAAGCAAAACGCAAGGCTTTTGCAGGATCTGTAGTTAACATGCTATTTTTAATAGTTTCTCCATTACTTAAAACAATATCTTTACCAGATTTTAAATTTAAATAATCTGCTTTGTCTATTTCTGGATAACCAGAAATGTTAAGCATGTTTAATTTTCTAGGTTTATCCTTTTCTATAAAAAGATAACCATTAGTGTAAACTCTATGGGTTAATGGAATTGTTTTTACAATTACTTTGTCATCTTCAAAAATTAATTCACTTTCTTTAGAAGACAATTCATGGAAGATCATCTCAAATTTTGCGTGCGATTCAGATATTTTTAGCATTTGCAGAGTAGCTTCTTTAATTCCTTTAGGACCAAAAATATGCATTTCCTTTTCTCTGCTTAAAATACCATAGGTAGAAAGTAAGCCCACTAAACCATAAAAATGATCGCCATGCAAATGAGAAATAAAAATGTGATTTATTTTAGAGAAACCTACTTTGTATTTGCGCATTTGACGCTGTGTACCTTCACCACAATCAATTAAAAAGTGTCTATTATTAATTTCTAAATATTGCGAAGTAGGAAAAGCATTAACACGCGGCGTTGCAGAATGACAACCTAGTATGGTTAGGTTTATCATTTAATTACAAAGCGTTTAGAAGTTGTTTTTCTATTATCTCTTATACTGTAAATATACATGCCAGAAGCTAAATTATTTTTGTAAAAAGGAATTGTGTTTTTGCCTTTAATGGCTTTCATCGTTTTTTTATAAACGGTTTTACCTAACACATTTTTTACTGTAAAAAAAACAGCTGTGTTTGTATTTGCAGTAAAGCTTATTTTAGTTGTATTTGTAAAAGGATTTGGAGCAGCAGATAAACCTACTATTGTTTTTTTTTCTACATTATTTTGAGAAAAACCAATAGAAGAAACACTTAAAAAAGCAATAAAAAGTATTTTTTTAAACATCTTCTAATTCTTAAAATCCTAATTCTCTTTCTATATTCTCCATTTCTAACAAATCTTCTGCTTCCTGTAAAGTAGGCACTATATTCGTTTCTTCAGAAATTTCATCAACATCAACATCTTTATACACTACAACAAAAGAAGTTTTTAAGTCTTTTTTTTCCTTAGCGATATCCAAAAATAGCGAAAAATCTTTAGGATTAACCTTTAAGTCGCCAGAAATCTCTACAATAGTGTGTTGTGTTATCCAATTTACCTTTTCTTCTACAAGTGCATTGTAAAACGCTGTAAAGCTATTTTCTTCGGAAGTAATTAGTAAATAATTGTCTTTATTTATAATTTGCATCTTATCTTTTTATTTGTTGCGCCAATAAATAAATAACTGCCATTCTTACTGCAACACCATTTTCTACTTGGTTTAGAATAATTGCATCATTAGAATCTGCAACATCACTTGTAATTTCTACACCTCTATTTATTGGACCTGGATGCATTATTACAATTTTCTTGCCAAGATTGTCTAAAATTTCTTTATTTATTCCAAAAAGTTGTGTGTACTCTCTAGTTGAAGGGAAATATTTAATATCCATTCTTTCATGTTGCACACGTAAAACATTGGCAACATCACACCATTCAAGAGCCTTTTTAAGATCCGTTTCTACAGTAACTCCTAAACTAGAAATGTATTTAGGAATTAATGTTGTTGGGCCACAAACTTTTACTTCTGCGCCTTGTAATTGCAAAGCAAATATGTTAGAAAGTGCTACTCTAGAGTGTAAAATATCACCAACAATTACTATTTTTTTCCCTTTAACAGTGCCTAATTTTTCTCTAATAGAGTAGGAGTCTAATAGCGCTTGTGTTGGGTGTTCATGGGTACCATCTCCCGCATTAATAATTTTAGCATCTACATGTTTAGACAAAAAAACACCTGCACCTACATTTCCATGTCTCATAACAACAATATCTACCTTCATGGCCAAAATATTGTTTACGGTATCAATTAAAGTTTCTCCTTTTTTAACAGAAGATTGACCGGCAGAAAAATTAATAACATCTGCAGAAAGCCTTTTCTCTGCCAATTCAAAACTAAGTTTTGTTCTGGTACTATTCTCAAAAAATAAATTTGCAATGGTAACATCTCTTAAAGAAGGTACTTTTTTAATAGGTCTATTAATTACTTCTTTAAAGTGGTCTGCTGTTTTAAAAATTACATCAATATCATTTGGTTTTAGATATTTGATGCCCAATAAATGTTCTACGCTTAATTCTGACATGTTATAATGATTCTATGTAAACGGCATCTTTTTTATGAGTCTCTGCCCAAGTAACTAATACTTTTTCTTTATTTATGGCATCTACTTGTCTGCCTCTATAATTGGGTTGTATAGGTAAATGTCTGCTAAAACGTCTGTCTATTAAAACAAGTAATTCAATTTCTTCTGGTCTTCCATAAGATTCTAAGGCAGTTAATGCAGCTCTAATACTTCTTCCAGAAAATAAAACATCGTCTATAATTACCACTTTTTTATCTTCAATTAAAAAGTTCATTTCATTGGTTTCTGCCGCCAAAGGTTTGTCTTTTCTTCTAAAATCGTCTCTGTAAAAAGTAATATCTAGAACGCCAAGTTTTAAGTCTTTTATAGCGTAAGCTGTTTTAAGCAAATCGGCTAATCTGTTGGCTAAGAATGTTCCTCTAGGTTGTAACCCTATTAACACAGTATTCGAGAAATCATCGTGTTTTTCAATTAACTGGCAAGCTAATCTATGCAGTATAATTTCAATATCTTTTGAGTTTAATAAGTTTTTTCTGCTCATAAGAAATCCATCATTTTAGGTTGATGTATATCGAAAATCAAAATTAACGTAAATATGTTTATGCACAAAATTATTAGTGCTTAAATAAAATGTTGTTGTTGTTAATTAAATTGTTGAAAACAAAAATGGTTTTTGCAGATGAAACTTAAGAATTATAGTAGTTTTAAAATACTAATTCAAATAACAAAGTTATGTCTCTGGTAAAATTTGAATCGATGCTAAAAACCAATAGCATTTATTTTTTTGATTTGGTTGAGTTTGAAGAAATCATTATCCATTATTTAGATGTGGGTAAGGTGTCTTTGGCAAAAAAAGCATTGCAACTGGGTTTAGAACAACATCCAGCATCTGTAGATTTAAAATTATTACAAGTAGAATTATATTTAATTGATAATGAAGTTGAAAAGGCTTCTAAATTACTTAAAAGGATAGCTGTTATTTCTCCAAATAACGACGAAGTTTACATTCAAAAAGCTACCATAGCTTCTAAAAAAGGAATGCACAAAGAGGCTATTATTGCTTTAGAAAAAGCCCTAACTTTAACCAATGATCCATTTGATATTTGGTCTTTATTGGGCATGGAACACTTGTATTTAGACAATTTTAAAAGTGCAAGAACGTATTTTATAAAGTGTCTAGAGGAAGATTTAGAAGACTATGCTGCGCTTTATAATATTGTTTATTGTTTTGATATGGATGAAAAACATGAAGAATCTATTGATTACTTAAATTCTTATGTTGATAAAAATCCATATTGCGAAGTAGCATGGCACCAATTAGGGAGACAATTTTTTATTTTAAAAAACTATAAAGAGGCGCTAATTGCTTTTGATTACGCTGTTTTAGTTGATGAATCTTTTATTGGTGGATATTTAGAAAAAGCAAAAACACTAGAAGAACTTGGCAACTATAAAGAGGCTATAGATAATTATTTAATTACTTTAGAGTTAGATGATGCAACCGCGTATGCCTATGTTAGAATAGGACAGTGTTATGAAAAGTTATTAAAGTTAGACACTGCAATTTCTTATTACAAAAAGGCTGTACATGAAGATCCTTTATTAGATAAAGCTTGGATTTTACTAACCAACTGTTATTATATTCAGGAGAATTATGCGAAAGCAGCACATTATTTAGCGAAGGCAATTGAAATAGATGGTGATAATGAGTTGTATTGGAGACGCTATGCAGAAATTAACATAAAACTAAATTTTTGTGAGGAGGCTATTGTTGGTTACCGTAATTGTTTACAGTTAGGTGATATTTCTCTTGAAATTTATGTGAGTTTAGCAGATGTTTTATCTTTTTTAGGCGAATTTAAAGAAGCATTAAGATGTATTGTAAACGCCAATAAATTATATAAAAATATCGCAGAACTAGAATACCGTCTTGCAGGCTTATATTATGTAATGAACAAAGAGGGATTTGCGAAAACACACTTAATTAACGGTTTAAATATAGATTTTGAATATTATACCGTTTTGAATCAGTTGTTTCCTAGCATTGCTAGTTACCAACCTTTTCAAAAATTAATTGCAGATTATAAGAAGGCTACAGAGTAATCGGAGTTATTTCTCCACTTTTAAATGAAACAAGGCATCACCTTTATTTACAATTGGTGCTTTGTTTATGCAAAATACGTAACTATCAAAAGGAGCCAAAACTTTCTTTTTAAATTCACCAAAAGGATCTTGTATCACACCTAAAACTTCTCTTTTTTTTACAAAACTTCCATTTCTTATACTTACTTTAAACATACCAGAATCGGAGGCCCTTAACCACTTAGAGTTTTTTACAATAATTGGCCTTTCTCTAACTAAAACTTCACCATCAATTAAACCTAAATGAATCAATACATTTCTAGTGCCATTAACACCTTCATTTATAATAGTAGGGTTTAGTTCATTTGATTTTCCGCCTTCAAAAAGTAAAACAGTTTTACCCATTTTATGCAATGTTTCTCTTAAAGATTTAACAATGTTATTAGAATACATAATCATTGGCGGATTAAATATTTTTGCCAACTCTAAGCCTTTTTCATCATTTTTGTTACAACGAATTTGAGCAACATTATCGCGTTTTCCACCACCTGTATGAAAATCAATTACATAATCTACAAACGGAGCTATTTTTTCTGAAAATTGATAAGCAAACTGGCTGGCTAAAGATCCATTTTGGGTTCCTGGAAACATACGGTTTAAGTCTCTTCCATCAGGAAATTCTCTGGTTTGAATTAAATATCCAAAAATATTAAAAACAGGAATACAAATGATAGTTCCGTTTTTAGGTTTGTTCATTTTTAAGTCGATAATTTCCCTAATAATACCCACACCATTGGTTTCATCTCCATGAATACCTGCCAATAATAAAACAACAGGACCTGGGTTTTGAGAATGTTCTATAATTACAGGAACGTTAACTGTAGTTCTAGTGTGTAATTTTGCAACTTTTAAATCGATTACTGTTCGTTTACCTGCAATAATTTCTTTACCTAAAATTGTAAACGGTTTATTCAACATGGATTTCCAAATAACGTATAATTTCTTTGGCTATATTTTTACCGGTTGCAACCTCTATACCTTCTAAACCAGGAGAAGAATTTACTTCTAAAACTAATGGTCCTTTAGAAGATTGTAACATGTCTACACCTGCAACGCCTAAGCCTAGCGCTTTAGTTGCTTTTAATGCCGTTTTTTCTTCTTCATCTGTTAATTCTATTACAGTTGCATTTCCACCTCTGTGTAAATTAGAACGAAATTCTCCTTCTTTTCCTTGACGTTTCATAGCGCCAATTACTTTACCATCTACCACAAATGCTCTAATATCTGCACCACCAGCTTCTTTAATAAATTCTTGGGCAATTACTCTTGCACCTAAACCGTTAAAAGCTTCTAAAACAGAAGTTGCCGCATTTTTAGTTTCTGCTAAAACTACACCTAAACCTTGTGTGCCTTCTAGTAATTTTAAAACTAAAGGAGCGCCACCAACAGAATCTACCACATGTTCTACATCTTTTGTATAGTTAGTAAAAACTGTTTTTGGTAAACCAACACCAGCTCTTGCTAAAATTTGTAAACTGCTTAATTTGTCTCTAGATCTAGTTAAAGCTTGCGAAGATACAGCTGTAAAAACTTTCATCATTTCAAACTGACGAATTACGGCTGTACCATAAAAAGTAACAGAGGCACCAATTCTTGGTATAATAGCATCTACATCTTTTAAATATTCTCCTCTATAATAAATTTTCGGAGATTTCTTTTCAATAACAATATCACATTTTAAATGATCTACCACAAAAACTTCATGTTTTCTTTTTTCTGCAGCTTCCACCAATCTTCTTGTTGAATATAATTTTGAATTTCTAGATAAAATTACAATTCTCATTTGTTTTTATATTTTAATTTATGTGATATGTTTTTCTTTGCGGTGTCAATCACAAATTTTTTGTTTAAAAATTTTCTTCCCAATAAAACAGGGAATTTCATACTTTTTCTTTCGGTTAATGTAAGATAAATATTAAATCTTTCATTAAAAATAATAATTTCTGTTGCTATTCTGTAACGCTCCTCAACAATACCATTAGAACTTTTTACCTTTTTAAGATTGTAAGATCTAGCAAAAAATGCTTTACTATTATATTGCTCGTGTTTCTTGTCTAAAACGTTATACTGTAAAACTTTCTCACCATCTTTTCTAATTTCTTTTATATTAGAACAACTTAAAGAAGAGGTGTATGCACCAGAGTCTATTTTAATAGCTATGTTTTCTAAATTAAATTCAGGAAAATCTGCTTTATCTTCTCTTCCAATAACAGTTTTCATAAATATAAGGTGTTTCCTGTAAAGTTATATATAGTAAATGAGATAGCCTGAGAAAATTGCTTATAAATTTGCAATTGCTGCTTCTGCACATCGTTCGCCATCCATAGCTGCAGAAACAATACCACCTGCATAACCACCACCTTCTCCACAAGGAAATAAACCTGTAATTTGTGTGTGTTCTAAATTTTCTTTTCTTGGTATGTTTACTGGTGATGAGGTTCTAGATTCTACACCAACAATATTAGCTTCATTGGTATAATAACCGTGCATTTTAGATCCAAAAGCGGTAAACCCTTTTCTAAGTCTGCTACCAATAATTTTTGGTAAAAGCGAGTGTAGTGGAGCAGAATTTAGACCTGGTTGATAAGAAGTATCATTTAAATCTGTAGATAATTTACCGTCTACAAAATCGGTTAATCTTTGCGCAGGTGCAGTTTGCGTTCTTCCACCTGCGTAAAAAGCAATTTTTTCTAAATCTTTCTGAAATTCTAAACCTTTTAAAGCGCCAAACTTCTCGTATTTTTTAAAATCTCTGTCAATATCTAATTCTACAACAATACCAGAATTGGCAAATTTGTTATTTCGTCTAGAAGGAGACATTCCATTTACCACAACTTCACCATCTGCAGTGGCGGCAGGTACAATAAAACCACCAGGACACATACAAAAAGAATACACACCTCTATTATTTACTTGATGCACCAAACTATAGGCTGCAGCTGGTAAAAGTTCGTCTCTTTCTCCAGAACAACTGTATTGTATTTGGTCTATAATTTCTTGAGGATGTTCTACACGAACGCCCATGGCAAAAGATTTTGCTTTTAAATGGATTTTCTTTTTATCTAAAAGCTCATAAATATCTCTGGCAGAGTGTCCTGTTGCTAAAATAACTGAATTTACAAGCATTTCTTTACCATTTTGTAAGTGAATTGCTTGTAATTTATTATCCTTTATAATAAAATCTTCAACTTTGGTGTTAAAATGAACTTCACCACCAAAATTTAAAATGGTTTCTCTAATATTTTGAATGATTTTTGGCAACTTATTCGTCCCAATATGCGGATGCGCATCAATTAAAATTTGCTCTGTTGCACCATGAAAAACTAGGTTTTCAAAAATTCGTCTAACATCGCCACGTTTTAAACTTCTAGTATACAATTTACCATCAGAATAAGTTCCTGCACCACCTTCACCAAAGCAATAATTAGAATCTTTGTTTACAACATGATCTCTATTAATGGCTTTTAAATCTCGTCTGCGTTCTTGTACATTTTTACCGCGTTCTAAAACCACAGGCTTGTAACCCAACTCTATACAACGCAAAGCAGCGTACATTCCTGCAGGGCCAAAACCAACAATGTGAATTTCTTTGGCATTGGAAACATCTTTATAGTCAAATTCGTAATCAGATTTTTCTGGAATTTGCTCATTTATATAAACGGCAACTTTGTAGTTAAAAATAATGTCTTTTTTACGAGCATCTATAGATTTACGCAAAACTTTAACCGCAGAAATTTCTTTTTCGGTAATTTTGAGCTGTTTACTTGCTTTAAAAGCCAAAACGTTTTCTTTGCGTTCTTCTATTAAATTTACACGAAGTTGAATTTCTTTAACCATTTGGCAAAAGTACTTAAATTATGATTGAAATGTAAAGTTCAGTTTTTAAAAATATAAAAATGAAGTTGATTTTTTAACCTTTAAATAAACGATTTATAAAGACGCTTTTATCATTCTATCATTACCTGCAAAATCTTTTTTTAATGTGATGTTTGTAAACCCTTTTTGCTGCAACATTGTTATCGTTTCTTTTCCTAAATATTGATTGATTTCAAAAAATAAAAAACCATTTTTTGCCAAATGAAGCTTTGCTAAATCTGCAATCTTATCATAAAAGATTAATGGATTGTTATCTGCAACAAATAAAGCCAAATGTGGTTCATTTTCTAATACGTTATTTTTAATTGCTACCTTTTCTAATTCTCTAACATAAGGCGGATTAGAAATGATAATATCAAATTGTTGATTAGAAGTTGTTTTTGGCTTTGCCTGAACTGATAAATTATTTAGGTTTTCTGTTGATAAAATATCTGCTTCTATAAAAGTAACTTCAACTTCATTTAATTTGGCATTTTTTTCTGCAACTTTTAATGCTTCAGTAGAAATGTCAATAGCAGAAATTTGTACATTTTTTAAATTTTTAGCTAAAGATATAGGTATACAACCTGTGCCTGTACCAATATCTAAAATCGCTAACTTTTTTTCTTTTTTACGGTTTAATTTTTGGACTTTATTTAAAACCCAATCTACCAATTCTTCTGTTTCTGGTCTTGGAATTAGTGTGTTTTTATTTACTAAAAAAGGCAATCCGTAAAATTCTGTATTTCCTAAAATGTGTTGTATTGGTTCTTCCTTTTTTAATTTTTCAATAATTTCTTTTAAACTGTTTAATTGTTCATCAGCTATTAAAAAATCTGGCTTTAAAACAGTATCTATTCTTTGTAATTGCAGTTTTTCTTCAATTAAAATAAAGAAAAATGCATCTATTTCTGTTTTTGGATAAATGGAAACCAATGCATCCGTAAAAAAAAGTTTAAAATCTTTTAAAGTCATAAAATCACAGTAAAAATATTTAATTTATATTTTTTTGAGCATCCACACATTACAAGAGTAGTGGTTTGTGTTTCCCATTGGCCCATCTAAATGTTCAAAATTATTTTTTTTGTATAGTTTAACAGCAGCTGTCATATATGGTAGGGTTTCTAAATAACAAGATGTAAAACCGAATGTTTTTGCAGTTGTTAAGCATTTATTTATCATTTTAGAGCCTAAACCTTTGCCTCTTGCTATGGGCAAAAGATACATTTTTTGCAATTCGCAAATGTTCCCTTCAAAATTATCTAATTGGGCAATTCCTGCGCCACCTACCACTTTATTATTATGCTCTAAAACATAATAAATTGCTTTGTTTTTCTGGTAGGTTTCAAACATTTTGTCTGTAGCTTTATCTTCATAAGCAGTGCCTACTTTTGGTGCGCCCATTTCTAAAATTACAGTTCTAATTACCTGAGATATTGCCAAATTATCTGTTGGTTTTATTGCTCTAATAATAAAATTTTTACTTGCCATTTAATACTGTATTTTTGCAGGAGCAAGTTACCTAATTTTAATTTTTTTTCGATGAAAAATAGCATCTATTTTGGTCTTTTATTTTTAGTAATTACTAGTTGTTCAATAGATAAACAGCCTATATTTAAAAAGGTAGACAATGTTAAAGTAATTTCTTTTGATGGAGATACAATTCGTTTAAAAGCAGAAGCTTTTTTTGAAAACCCCAATGATGTTGGAGGTAAAATTGCAACTGATGAAATTAAAGTAATTGTAAATGGGGCAGAGGTTGCCCAAGTATTTTCAGAAGAATTTAAAGTACCTGCAAGAAAAGCGTTTGCAATTCCGCTAAAAGTGGTAATACCTGCAAGAAAAATTTTTGATAATAAGAAAGGTGGTATTTTAGGCGGACTGTTAAATTCGGTTTTAAACAAATCGGTAAAACTGCAGTTTAAAGGAGATTTAAAATACAAAGTATTTGGTTTTTCTAAAGTGTATGCTGTAGATCAGATTCAAGAAATTAAGTTTTAAGAATTCTTTTTATAATGCAAAAAACGCACGAAAAATTTATTAGAAGAGCTTTACAAATCGCTAAAAACGGAATTGGAATAGCAAGACCAAACCCTTCTGTTGGTGCTGTAATTGTGTTAGATGATAAAATTATTGGAGAAGGTTTTACATCGCCTTTTGGCGGAAACCACGCAGAAGTAAATGCCATAAATGCAGTTGAAAATAAAGCGCTTTTAAAGCAAGCCACTATTTATGTAACACTAGAGCCTTGTGCACATTTTGGTAAAACACCACCTTGTGCAGATTTAATTGTAAAACAACAATTAAATAAAGTAGTTATTGGTTGTGTAGATACCAATAGTTTAGTTGCAGGAAAAGGAATTGAGCGTATTAAAAAAGCAGGAATTGAAGTGCAATTAGGTGTTTTAGAGAAAGAATGTTTGGCACATCACAAGCGTTTTTTTACGGTTCAAAATAAAAAAAGGCCTTATGTGATTTTAAAATGGGCGCAAACTAAAGATGGTTTTATTGCTCCAGAATCTAAAAGTGAAGTTGCACCAGTTTTTATTTCTAATTCATATTCACAACAATTAGTACACAAATTAAGGGCAAAAGAGCATGCTATTTTAGTAGGCGCAAATACTGCAATTGCTGACAATCCGAAGTTGAATGTTAGAAGTTGGTCTGGAGAAAATCCTGTTAGAGTTGTTATTGATGGGAATCTAAAAACACCAAAAAACAGCAATCTTTTAGATGGTTTTGTAAAAACAATTGTTATTTATAACGAAGAAACAAAAGAGAATAATGAATCTTTATCTACTGATAATAAAAATGTAATTTTTGAGGCTACACGTTTTTCCCCAAAGGGGAAATTAAAAGCGGCTACAGTCTGCAATATTTTGCAAAAACATAAGATACAATCTGTAATTATTGAAGGCGGTACACAAACCTTACAAACGTTTATAGACGAAAATCTTTGGGACGAAGCTTTGGTTTTTATTGGCGATAATTCTTTTAATAAAGGCATAAAAGCACCTGTTTTACACCGAAGTTTCATTCAGAAAAAGATTAAAAACGATATTTTAAAACAATATACAAATGATTAAAAATATCATTTTCGATTTTGGCGATATATTTATCAATTTAGATAAACAATTATTTGCCAAAGAATTAGGTAACTTGGGCATTTCTCAGGTAGATAAAAAATGGATTCCTGTTTTAAATAATTATGAAATGGGATTAATTACTACAGACGAATTTTTGACTTATTTTGAAGAAAAATTATCCATTTCTAAAGAAACTTTAAAAACTGCATGGAATTCTATCTTACTAGATTTTCCAGAAAAAAGATTGCGTTTTATTCAGCAATTATCCGAAGAAAAAAAATACAGATTATTCTTGTTAAGCAACACTAATGATATGCATATCTCTTGGATTCAGAATAATTGGGGCGAAGCATTGTATACTCAATTTAAAAATTGTTTTGAGCAATTTTACTTAACTCACGAAATTAATTTAAGAAAACCCAACACAAATATCTATGAATTTGTGTTGAAAGAAAACAACTTAAATGCAGAAGAAACTTTATTTATAGACGATACTAAAGAAAATACAGACGCCGCAAAATCTTTAGGAATTCAGGTTTGGAATTTAATACCTGGTAAAGAAGATGTAATTGATTTAAAAACCAAAAATCTACTATAATTTGATTTATTTAATTCTAAGTATTTTAATTTCGTCGGGTTTATTTGTGATTTTTAAATATTTTGGCATATTTAAAGTAGATGTTTTAAAAGCCATTATTGTTAATTATTTGGTTGCTTTTTCTTTAGGTTTTTTATTGGCAGAAAGAAAAATACCAATCACAGAAATTTATACACAACAATGGTTTCCTGGCGCATTAATTTTGGGCGCATTATTTATTAGTATCTTTTTTGTAATGGCAATGACTGCACAAAAAAATGGAGTTTCTGTTACTTCTATTGCAGGAAAAATGTCTGTTGTTGTGCCTGTTTTCTTTGGCGTTATTTTATACAATGAATCTGTAACTTTTTTAAAAGTAATCGGAATTATAATTGCATTAGTGGCAGTATATTTGTCTTCTGTAAAAGATGAGAAGAGTAATAATAAAGGCACGTTATTGTATCCTGTTTTACTTTTTTTAGGTTCTGGGGCAATTGATACTTTAATTAAATACATACAAAGTACTCATGTAGATGATAGAGATATTTCTATATTTTCTGGAACCTTATTTGGTATTGCTTTTGTATTTGGAATTATAATTTTAGCAATAAAAACCATAAAAAAAAGAACTCCTTTTGGATTTAAAAATATAATTGCAGGTATTGTTTTAGGGGTACCTAATTATTTTTCAATCATTTTTTTAATAAAAGCATTACAGAATAAAAACTTTGAAAGCTCAACTTTATTTACAGTAAATAATGTAGGTATTGTAATTGTATCTACTTTAATAGGCCTGCTGTTGTTTAAAGAGAAATTTAGTGTTAAAAATAGAATTGGTGTTGTTTTAGCAGTTTTAGGTATTGTAATAGTTGCTATGGCTTAGGTTTTTGATTTTAAGTTGAAAAGTATTAAAGTATTAAAGTTGGAAAGTTGGAAAGTTGAAAAGTTGGAAAGTTTGAGAGTTCAACCAATATTGTAAAGAGTAGTAATTGGAATAAGGTAATTTAGTTTTTTTTCCCTTTTGGGAAATGTTTGAAAGACAAAAGGGAATAAGTATATTTAATGGAGGATATTTATAAAACTATAGACAAACCATCAAAAGAAACACTTTTTAAAGAGAAAAGTAGTAAGTTTTTTGGGTATGCTTTTCCAGTAACTTCCGAAGAAGAAATAAAAAAAGCCTTAGAAAGTTTACAAAAACTACACCCATCTGCAAGACATTACTGCTATGCTTGGCAATTAGGTACAGAAGAAATTCGCTTTAGAGCAAATGATGATGGTGAACCTAGTAATTCTGCTGGAATGCCAATTTATGGCCAATTGCAAGCTTTTGGAGTTACCAATATTTTAGTGGTTTCTGTTCGTTATTTTGGAGGTACTAAACTTGGTGTTGGTGGTTTAATATCTGCATACAAAACTTCTGCACAACTTACTTTAGAAGCATCAGAAATTAAAGAAAAAACAATAGATGTACATTATTTATTAACCTTTAATTATGATATGATGAATAAAGTGCAGCGCATTGTAAAAGAAAAGAAGTTAAGAATTGTTCAACAAAAATTAGACTTAAATTGCCAATATACGCTTGCTATTCGAAAAAAAGACGCGGAGGAAATTTTTGCTATTTTTAATAATTTGTATAAAGTTGCAATTAAAGCGATTTAAAACCCTAAACCTTCTAAAAGGTAACTGGGGCAACGTGTAGGTTTCATTGTTTTAGAATTCATAAAAGCCAAAACAGAATTTCCAGTGCAAATTAATTCACCCTTTTGATTGATTATCTCATAATCAAATTCAATTTTAACCATAGGTTTTTTTTTAAGCATGGTAGTTATGGTTAACTCATCATCATACAAAGCAGATTTTATAAATTTACAAGACAAAGAAATAACAGGTAACATTGTGCCACTATCTTCCATGCTTTTATAAGTAACTCCTAAAGAACGCATCCATTCTGTTCTGCCCATTTCAAAAAATTGCGCGTAATTACCATGATAAACAACACCCATTTGATCTGTTTCAGAATATCTGATTCTTGTTTTTGTTGATGATTTTTTCATTTAGAATAAAGAAAAATTATGGCGTTAGTTTACGTAAAAAATAATTAATAACCAATAGTAATTTAATTTTTTTATACTGTTTTTTATTCACACTTTTGTACTTCCCTAAAATGGGTGCGTTTTGCACTTTCTAATTTTATTTTTTAATATTTAATTTCTATAATCAATAAATGACTTTAACTGCTGACTCAGTTTGGAATCAATGTTTGTCTTTTATAAAAGACAATATTAAGCCACAGGCTTATAAAACTTGGTTTGAACCCATAAAACCCGTTAAATTATCAGGAGACGCATTAACAATACAAGTACCGAGTAAATTTTTTTATGAGTGGTTAGAAGAGCATTATATTAAATTATTAAGAGTTGCATTGGTAAGACAGTTGGGTAATGATGCAAAATTGGTTTATGATGTTAGAATGGAAAATAACTATAGTAGCAATAGGCCACAGACAGTTAAAATACCAAGTGCTAACAGAGATCCATTAAAATCTCAGAAAGTATCAATGCCTTTAGAGTCTAATAAAAGAGAATTAAGAAACCCTTTTGTTATTCCAGGTTTGCAAAAAGTAAAAATAGAATCGCAATTAAACCCCAATTATAATTTCAAGAATTTTATTGAAGGAGATTCTAACCGTTTGGCGCGTTCTGCAAGTATGGCAGTTGCAAATAAACCAGGAGGAACTTCTTTTAATCCCTTATTAATATATGGTGGAGTAGGATTAGGTAAAACGCATTTGGCACACGCAATTGGTGTAGATATTAAAGATAAATATCCCGATAAAACGGTTTTATATATCTCTTCAGAAAAATTTACACAACAGTTTATAGATTCTGTAAAATCCAACACAAGAAACGATTTTATTCACTTTTATCAAATGATAGATGTGTTAATAATTGATGATGTGCAGTTCTTATCTGGAAAATCTGGAACACAAGATGTATTTTTCCATATATTTAATCATTTGCATCAAAATGGAAAGCAAGTTATTTTAACTTCAGACAAAGCGCCTGTAGACATGCAAGATATTGAACAACGTTTGTTGTCTCGTTTTAAATGGGGTTTATCTGCAGAATTACAAGCACCAGATTACGAAACCAGAATCTCTATTTTACAGAATAAGTTATATAGAGATGGTGTAGAAATGCAAGAAGACATTGTTGAGTATATTGCAAAAAATATAAAATCTAATGTTAGAGAATTAGAAGGTGTTATAATTTCTATGATTGCTCAGGCTTCGTTTAACAGAAAAGAATTTACGTTAGAATTAGCAAAACAGATTGTAGATAAGTTTGTAAAAAACACAAAAAAGGAAGTATCTATAGATTTTATTCAGAAAGAAGTTTCTAAATATTTTGATATGGATGTAGCTACACTGCAATCTAAAACTAGAAAAAGACACATTGTACAGGCTAGGCAATTGGCTATGTTTTTTGCTAAAAGATTAACCAAAACTTCTTTGGCAAGTATTGGTAATCAAATAGGGCAAAGAGACCACGCCACTGTTTTACATGCTTGTAAAACCGTAGATAATTTAACAGAAACAGATAAGCAATTTAAAAAGTATGTAGAAGACTTAACTAAAAAGCTAACGTTTTAAATTACTCACTTTTTAAATTTTATAATGAATTTTGTAAGCCATTAAACGTTTATAAAGTTCATTTTTTATTTCAATTAATTTAAAATTTTACAACTATGAAAAAGGTACTTATGGTTTGTTTGGGTAATATTTGTAGATCTCCTTTGGCAGAAGGTATTTTAAAGTCTAAGGTAAATAAAAAAGAAGTATTTGTAGATTCTGCAGGAACAGCTGCTTATCACGTTGGTAATAAACCAGATGAACGCTCTATAGCTGTAGCTAAAAAATATGATATAGATATTACCAATCAAAAAGCAAGAAAATTTAGTTTTGATGATTTCAAACACTTTGATGTAATTTATGCCATGGATAAGAATAATTATCAAAATATAATTGCGTTATCTAGTAATGATGAAGAATTGGCTAAAGTAAAAATGATTTTAAATGAGGCTAAGCCAGATAAAAATTACGAGGTTCCAGACCCTTATTATGGTGGAGATACAGGTTTTGAAAATGTGTACAGAATGTTAGATGATGCTTGCGAAATTATTGCACAACGTTTATAATGTTAGAAAACCTTTTTATTTATAATTGATTCTCTTTAAATCTTATAAAAAAACTCTTAGTTTTATAATAATTGCCTTAAACAATAAATATGATTGGTAAACTTTATTTAATACCCACAACATTAGGAGAAACAGAACCTTTAGAGGTAATGCCAATTTCTGTAAAAAAAGTAGTAGAACAAATAGATTATTATATTGTAGAAAACGAAAAATCGGCAAGAAGGTTTATTAAAAAAATTTCTCCAAAAAAATCGCAGCCAGCATTGCAATTAATGTCTTTAGATAAATATGCAGAAGAGTTAGAAACAAGAAGATATTTAGATGTTTGTAAAGAGGGAATTAATGTTGGTTTATTATCTGAAGCTGGAGTGCCTGCAATTGCAGATCCTGGAGCTAGTATTGTAAAGTTGGCGCACGAAAATAATATACAAGTTGTACCTTTAGTTGGTCCAAGTTCTATATTAATGGCAATGATGAGTTCTGGTTTTAACGGACAAAATTTTGCGTTTAATGGGTATTTACCCATAGATAAATCCGAAAGAAAAAGAGCTATTAAAGATTTGGAAAAGCTGTCTAAAGATAAAAATCAATCTCAAATTTTTATAGAAACTCCATATAGAAATGAGAAAATGTTTGCAGACTTAAAAGCAACCTTAGCGCCTACAACTAATATATGTATTGCTGCAGATATTACGTTGCCAACAGAATTTATAAAGACACTTACGGTACAAGAGTGGAAAAAACAAAAACCAGATTTACATAAAAAACCTGCTATTTTTATTATTCAAAAAGAATAGTTTTACTTAAAATAGCAATAATTAGCTATCTTCTAATATTTACAAATTATACTTTTGCTTTTTTGTTTGCTACGATATTATCTACATTGTAATTACTAAACTTTTTTAAGTAAGAACTAAGGCTAGTTCCATAAGCATCAGAAAAACATTGGCTACCATTGCTACGTAAAAACTTTTTTACATTTCCTGCACCACCTAAATGTGCAGCCGCTAAAATACCAGATTCGGTAATTTTAATACCATTGATAGTCTTACCCACAGAGCGTTTAATATCTTTTCTTAAAATAAACTTATTTACTTTGCATAAAGCAATAAAAGCTTTTTCCTGCAATTCTGGGTTTCTTAAGAAATTATGCGTATCGTAAATTTTAAAACGTTGTAAAGTGGTTTTTCCAAACTGGTATTTGCCTAAGTAACCAAGCGTGTTTACAACTCTGTATTTTCCTTGAGACTCTTTAAAAGCAACTGCTTGTTTAAAGGCAGTAAAGTCTCTTTTAAGAAATAGAATGCTATGATCTATTTTTTGAGGGAATTTTGAAACTATAGTCTTTCCTAATTTCGATTTTCTTTCTTTGTGTTCAACTTTTGCAGTTGCATTTATAAAAAGAAAACCGATACCTAATATTACTAACTTATTTTTGATAAAATTTTATCTTTCTGTTAAGCGGGTGCAAATATACAACACAATGCTAATCGAATTGATTAGTAGTGTGTAATTTTTTTTTAAAAATGTAAATAATGAAATTTTATACCATTTTTGGTACTTATTTCTAAGGCAGGTGCAGGTAACTTTATAAAATTCACAACAGAAAACACAGATTTAAGAAATTTTGATTCTGTTTTTATTTTAGTTAAGTCAATATCTAAACTCAAGTAAAATTGTCTGTAAGGGTTTTGGGCTAAATTGTTAGCAGCTCTAGTTCTACTATACAACATACCTTCTGCACCATAACCCAAAGCAATATTTAACCATTTAGGAAAATTACTGTCTTTAGCAAAAGACCAAATGTTTGCAGAAAGCCAATAGGTTTGTCCATTATAATCTTTTAAACTTTGTTCCAAATAATTTTTACCCAACGAATTTGGTCTTTCTTGTGCATACTTTGTTTGATGAAAAGAATATTTCATTATAATCCTTTGTTCATTCCACAATAATTCTTGTCCAACAAGTAAACCTGTTCCAGCTGCATTCGCCAAAATGTCTCCAAATGAAGCTCCCCATTCTTTAGAGAAGCCATCTAAAACTTCAACAGCAGTTAAAAATGCAAATCCATAAGTTGCACCATAAATTAATTGATTTTTTTTAGAAACGCCAGACCAATTTAAAACATCCATTCCCATTTTTCCTAAATAATAAGAAGTCATAACATGGCCAAATTTATCCATTTGAAGCCAATCTTTATTATCATTTATAAAATGAAAAGACGATTGAGGAAAATCTTTATACCACAATTGATGTAAAGCCACTAAAGTACCAGCTGTTAATCCACCTTGAATACCAATAACAGTATTACGTCTCTTTTTGTTTAGTGTGTCTGATTTTTTCCAGAAAGATTTGGTTTGTCCGTAAAAAGTTAAAGACATTAAGAAGAAAGTAAAAAATATTATTTTTTTATGATAACTTAAGTGCATCAAAATTTTTAAAATTCTTTTTGTTCTCAAAAGTTGTGAAAAAGTACTTTTTTAATGAAACTATCAACCATCAACCATCAACCATTAACCACAAACCAACAACCACCAACCAAACTTACCTATTAATATGTTGTTTATTTAGCCAATTATGATATTTTGCTGCATTTCTATTGTGTTGGGCAAGTGTTCTTGCAAAAGCATGATATCCTATTTTTTCTACACTTGCACACATGTAAATATAATTGTGTTTTTGTGCGTTTAAAACACCGTCTATTGCAGAGATGTCTGGCATAGAAATTAAAGTAGGAGGTAAACCTCTGTTTTTGTAAGTATTATAAGGAGATTTTATAGCCAAATCTGCTGTTAAAACTCGCTTTACAACATAATCTTGTCCTTTTTGTTCTTTTACACAATAAATTATTGTGGGATCTGCCTGTAAAGGAATACCTCTTTTTAATCGGTTTAAATACAACCCAGCAACAATTGGTCTTTCACTATTTTGTGCGGTTTCTTTTTGTACAATAGAGGCTAAGGTTATTACTTCTTCCTTAGATAAATTTAAGTTTTTTGCCTTTTGAAGTCTGTTTTTAGTCCAGAATTGGTTGTAAAAGGCAAGCATTTTACTTCTAAATTTGTCTGGTGTTATTGTCCAATATACTTCATAGGTATTAGGAATAAACATTTGTAAAACAGATTTTTTAGTAAAATTATGCTTCTTTAAAAATGCTTCATTAGTAAAACTTTGGAGCAAAGCAGCAGAATCTGCCGCAATTTGGGTAGATAATCTACCCGCAAACTTTTCTAATGTATCTTGATTATTAAAAGCTATTTTTAGTGGAGTTTGATTGCCACTTCTTAGCATGTTTACCAAATCATTATTAGATGTACCTTCTTTTAAAATGTATCTACCTGGTTTTGGATTTGTAAAATCTTTTCTAGCAGCTACCCAAAGAAAGGTATTAGGGTTTTTAGAGTAATCTTTTAGTTCTTCTTTAATAGATACTAAACTACTATTTTTGGTAACATACAAAACATGTTCTTTGGTAATTGCTGTTCCAAAAATCTTTTGGTAGTAATTGTTTGCCAAAACTGCACCAAGAATTAAAAAAAAGGCCAGAATTAATAAAGTTTTTTTCTTCAATTTTAAAAATTTTAATGGGGTAAAGTTACGCGTTTATCAATTGAAATAATAATTCGTCTTTAAATTTTCCGTTGTAAAAAATCCAATCTTTTTTAACACCTACTTTTTTAAAGTTGTTTTTTTGAAATAAAGCAATACTTTTTTCATTATCAACTGTAATATTTGCATACAATTGATGAAGGTTTAAATGAGAAAAACAATATGTAATTAATACTGATAAAGATTCTAAGGCAAAACCTTTTTGTTGATAATCAGGATGGATTAAAATACCAACACCTGCTCTTTTGTGTTGTGGATTAAAATCAAATAAATCAATCATGCCTATTTGTTTTCCTGTCGATTTTTCTTCAATTAACAAACGCAATTGTTTGGCTTCAAAAATATCTAAATGCGCATTTTCTAAATATTGTTTTAAAATATATTTAGAAAAAGGAGTTTGTGTATGGCTAACTTCCCAAAAAGATTCGTTGTTTTCTATTTTGTACAGAAACTCTAAATCTTCTGGTTCTAAAGCTCTTAGTTTTACATTATTTCCGGTTAAAAGATTTTTTGTCATCATTTAAATGTAAACAATTATATGTAAGTTTTTTTATTATTTTAAGCTGATAGTTAAACTATTTACAAAAATAGAAGTCTTATAGTTGTATCACTACCAAAATTAAATTTTTATTTTAAATTCAAGCATGAGACTTTACAAAGTAGTACTATTCTTCGTTTTTTTTACAGGAACAATTTTTGCACAACAACAAACACCAAACATATTATTAATTATTGCAGATGATTTGGGCATAGATGCTACACCAGGATTTGGTATAGAACAAGATTTACCAGTAACACCAACTTTAAATTCTTTTCGAGAAAAAGGAGTAACTTTTACAAACACTTGGGCAACACCACAATGTTCTCCAACTCGTGCAGCAATTATGAGTGGGAAATACGGAATTAAAACAGGTGTTATGAGACCACCTTTAATTTTAGACCCTAGTCACACCTCTTTATTCACCAAAATAAAAGAACAAAGTACAACAGATTATAGTATGGCTGTAATTGGTAAATGGCATATTGGTGGTAATTCAAGTGCTAATTTTAATCATCCTGTAAATTCTGGAGTTTCTTATTTCGAGGGTGTTTTTACTGCTCAAGTTTCAGACTATTACAATTGGACAAAATTAAATACAGCACAAAAAGAAGAAGAAGTAAACGAATATATTACAACTCATTTAACAGATAGAGCCATTTCTTGGGTAGGCAATCAAACAAAACCTTGGTTTTTGTGGCTGTCTCATATTGCACCACATGCACCTTTTCAAACGCCACCTGCTGGAACTTATACTACACAACCTACTAATAATAGAACAACCTATTTATCTATGGTAGAAAATTTAGATTTCGAAATAAAAAGGTTGCTAGATAGTATGGATGAACAAACATTAGAAAATACAGTTGTTATTTTTATTGGTGATAATGGAATACCAGGAAAAACAAATAACTATTGGCCAAATGGTCACGCAAAATCTTCTTTGTATGAAGGTGGTATAAGAGTACCCATGATTATTTCTGGCAAATCTGTGGCAAGAGTAAATGAAGTAGAAACAAGTTTAGTACAAGCAACAGATTTACACGCTACAATTTTAGAATTGGCAGGTGTACAATTATTAGGAGGAACAGAAAATAGTTTAAGTTTAAAGCCAACACTTACTTCTCAAAATCAAATTAAAAGGCAAATTTTATACTCAGATTATGAAAGTGGTGGTGTAGAAGCTTGGGCAACTAGAAATGCGACTTATAAATTGATAGAAAATGAAAATGGGAATGAAGAGTTTTATAATATTGTTGAGGATATTAAAGAAGAAAATAATTTAATAGGCAATTTAACTACCGAGCAAGAAACCATAAAAACAATGCTAAAACAAGAGGCGCAAACCATAAGAACAGATTGGTCTTGCAATGATGGTGTAAAAAATGGAAATGAAACTACAATAGACGATTGTAACAATACTTGTGGAGTAACAGATGTATTAAGTTATGATAATATTGCTTGTACAGATGAACCTACAAGCCCTAGTATTTATTACGAATTTATAGAAGGTAATGAAAGGGTTGTGTATTCTAACAACTATCCTAATCATAATTTTTCTTATGTATCACCTAGAATTCCAGAACCTTATTATAGACTTTATAAAATTGATTTAAAACCTAAATTGTCTGGTATTACAACAAATTTAACTAGAACAAACGGCAGACCTTTAAACTTTTTTGGAATTAGTTTAAACGGTGTTTATATGATGCCAGCACCTGCAACTCCCTTTATTTTTGAAGATAAAAATACTGGACAATACAACTGGGATTGGGTTTTTGAACCTACAACAAATATTGGAGAAGGTAGAGATTTTGTAAGTTTAGATTGTGCTACAGCTCATGTTAATCCAAACTCGGGTTACCATTATCATGGAAATATGTTTGAATATGTAGAACAATTACAAACAGGAATTTCTACAACAAACACACCTCCAGAAAATATTTTACAAGTAGGTTGGGCAGCAGATGGTTTTCCTATAGTATACAGATTTGGACCAGATATAGAGGGTAACATCAAAGAAATGTTGCCTAGTTTTCAGTTAAAAAGCGGTTTAAGACCAGGAGATGGTATTGCTGCACCTTGTGGACCATATTCTGGAAAATACACAAACGATTTTGAATACATTGCAGGAAAAGGAGATTTGGACGATTGTAATGGAATAGCAGCTTCTATAACTTTAACAACTGCACAAGGTGAAGAAACTTTTGAATATTATTATGTGGTAACACAAAGTTTTCCTCAAATTTCTAGATGTATGAAAGGGAATTTTAATGCTAGTTTTGAAAGTAGAGCAGGTGATTTAAATGATGTAGATAATGATGCTGATGGCTTTGTAAGTGCCTTTGATTGTGATGATACAAATGCAAACATAAATCCTTTTGCAACAAATAATCCTGCAACAGCAGTAGATGAAAGTTGTGGCGCTACTTTAAGTACTACAGAATTAAGTTTAGAAGAATTAGGATATTATGTAAGTTCAACCCCTAATAAAGGAGATTTTTCTATTATATCTACTACCATAGAAAAATATCAAGTAGCAATTTTTTCTTTAGACGGAAGATTAGTTGCTAAAAAGACAGGTACAGGAGTTTTACAATTCAATACTATAAAATCTTCTGGAGTTTATTTGGCTAGAATAGTTACAAAAGGCAAATTATTGGGAACAATTAAAGTAATTGTAGAATGAGAGTACTAATTATTATATGTATTGTTTTGCTAACTATTAGTAGCACAAAGCCAACGCACGATTCTGTTTCAGCAACGTTTAATATTATTAAAAAAGGACACGTTTTATTGCTAGAAATTGAATTTGATGAGGAAAATTATATAAAGTTTGGTGATGCAAATAGCCTTGAGGTTACAAAACAAGACTTAGAAAAGTACTTAAATAAAACCACAAGTTGGTATTTTGATGGTAAAGAGACAACTCCTCAAGTTTTAACAATTACATCTCAAAGAGAACATGCTAAAGTACTTTGTTTTTTAGTTGAAGCAAGAAAAAACGTAAAAACAGTAAAGGTTAAAAACGAATTTTTAATTGATGTTAAAGATCAGGCCAACATTATAAAGTTCGATTTAAATAATAGTTATAAAGATTTTAGGTTGCATAAAGGGAGAACACAAATAGAAGTAAACTATAATTAAATATAAGAACTAAAACTATTTAGATTTCAATGGTACCTTTAAAAACAAAAGTAGCAGGTCCTTGTAAAAATACATTGGTATAAATGCCGTTTTTCTCTGTAAAAGAAACGGCTAAATTGCCACCTTCTACAGGTAAAGCAATATGATTACTTTTTGTTTTACCAGTTTTGTGCATGGCAATAGCAACAGCAGTAACACCTGTGCCACATGCTAAAGTTTCGTTTTCTACACCTTTTTCATAGGTTCTTACTCTAAATGTTTTATCATCTATTTGCTCTGCAAAATTTACATTACTACCAGGGTTTTCGTAAGAATATCTTATGTTTTTTCCGTTTTCAAAAACGGGATAATCATTTAAATTTTCAACTATTTCTACATGATGTTGTGTACCTGTATATGCAAAAACTGAGTTTTCTTTTACTTCAATTTGGTCAACATCAATCATTTTTAGCGATATTATGTCATCTTTAATTTCAGCAAAATGAGGGCCATCAAAAGCAATAAAATTTGTTTTTGTTTCTATAATTTGTAAATGTTTAGCAAAAGCTACTGCACATCTTCCACCATTTCCACAGAAAGTTTCACTTCCATCTGCATTAAAATAAATCATTTTAAAATCAAACGTATCGTCATTTTCAATTAAAATAATTCCATCTGCACCAACACCAAAATGTCTGTCAGATAATTGTGCAATAATGTCAGTATTTTGTTTTGGAAAGCTTTTTGTTCTGTTATCTATCATAACAAAATCATTACCCGTTCCTTGGTATTTATAAAACTTCAAATTCATGCAACAAATATAGGTATTTAGGAGCTAAAAAAGAGGTGTTAAAAAGCGGTTAAAATGCGTTAAAAACAAGTTAAACAGATTTTTTTAATCTGTTAAAATTATATATTTGAGTAGATAAAAATTAATATAAAATGAAAAAAGCACTAAGTTTTCTAGGAATGGCAATTTTAGGAGGAGCACTTACTTTAGGCGGCTATAAATTGCTTTTTAATGATCAAGTTGTGGTAGAAAATGTTGTACAAAATCCTTCTTCACAAATAATAAATACCAATTATGTACCTACTTACAAGCATGTAAACTCTATAGAAACAACTACAGATTTTACAATGGCCGCAGAAAAAACGGTACATACTGTGGTGCACATAAAAAACACAGCAATAAGAACACAGTCTAATCCTTGGGCAGAATTATTTTATGGCAGTGGCAGTGGAAGTAGAAAATACCAGCAAGAAGGCACAGGTAGTGGAGTTATAATTTCTGCAGACGGTTATATTGTAACCAATAATCATGTTATTGAAGATGCAAGCGATATAGAAATCACCTTAAATAATCAAAAAAAATATCCGGCAGAATTAATTGGTACAGATCCTTCTAATGATATTGCATTATTAAAAATAGAAGCAGATGTAGATTTGCCTTACACACCATTTGCAAACTCAGATTCTGTAAAAATAGGCGAGTGGGTTTTAGCTGTAGGTAATCCATACAACTTAACATCTACAGTAACAGCAGGTATTGTATCTGCAAAAGGTAGAGATTTAGAAGGCAATAGAAATATAGAATCTTTTATACAAACAGATGCTGCAGTAAATCCTGGTAATAGTGGAGGAGCATTGGTAAATACAAAAGGAGAATTAATAGGAATAAATACTGCAATTTCCTCTAAAACAGGCTCTTTTATTGGCTATTCTTTTGCAGTACCATCTAACATTGCTAAAAAAATTATTGATGATATTTTAGAGTTTGGTAAAGTACAACAAGCTATTTTAGGAATAAATGTAGACGTTAACTTTAAAGAAGGTGGTGTAAAAGTTGCAGGTGTTGCAGAAGAAACTGAAAATGCTAAAAATGTAGATTTAAAAGCAGGAGATATTATTAAGAAAATAAATAATGTAAAAATTTCTAAATTTTCTGATTTAAAGGGACAATTAACAGCCAAAAGACCTGGTGAATACGTAGATGTCACCATTAATAGAGATGGAGAAACATTGGTGAAAAAAATAAAATTATCTAAGTTTATTAAGCCAGCAGAAAGGCACATAACTTCTGTTTTTAAATGGGAACTAAAAGACTTAACAACTGAAGAGCTTAAAAAGTTAAAACTAGAAAATGGAGTAAAAATTTTCAAGACTTTTAAAAGTTCAGAAGAAGAGCTAATGGGCTATACAATTACCAAAATAAATAATGTACCTGTAAAAAACGCAAAATATACGGCTACTTTACTAGATAAACTTGGTTTAAATAATTATGACGTTATTCTAGAAATGATAAATCCAAAAGGAGAAAAAGAACGGTATACGTATAGATAAGCATTTACTTAATAAATTATAAAATCCTGATTGTAAGATTAGGATTTTTTTTGTTCATATAAAATAACGAAATCCATTTCGTATTGTCATAAAAATAAATACTTTTGTAAAAACTCTTAATAAATTATAGAAATAATAAAAAAGTGGTAAAAGATGGCAGAAATTTTAAATTACGAAGAACAAGTTGCGTTGCACACAAAAACTAAAAAAACAACGGTAGCGTTTATAAAAGTTGTAAATAATTTGTGGTATGACAAATCAATAGAATTGGTGCTATTTAGAAATACTTTAGTAGATAAACAGGCCAATGAAGTTTTAAACCTAATAGATTATGTCAAAGAATTTGTAAACAAACCAATTACAATAGACGATGCTTTAGAAATTGCAACCGCAATTCAAAAATTAGATTTACCATGCTCTAAATTAGACATAGGTAAATTGGTTTATGAATTTTATTTAAATCCCAAAAAATATACAGGTAAATTAGAATTTGTAAAACACAAATTACAAGATGCCACAACATTTAAAAATATAACACCTAAAGATGTGGTTTTGTATGGTTTTGGTAGAATTGGGCGTTTATTAGCAAGAGAGTTAATGTCTAAAATGGGCAAAGGTTCTCAATTAAGGTTAAGAGCTATTGTAACTCGCGGAGAAATTAACCAAACCGTTTTAGAAAAAAGGGCATCATTATTGGCTGTAGATTCTGTACATGGTAATTTTTTAGGTACCGTGCAAACAGACATAGAAAAAAAGGCTTTACGCATAAATGGCACCACAGTTTATATGATTTCTGCAAACAATCCAGAAGATATAGATTATACAAAATACGATATTAAAGACGCTTTAGTTATAGATAATACAGGTGCTTTTAGAGATAATAAAGCTTTAGGTAGGCATTTAAAAGCAGTAGGAGCATCAAAAGTGTTATTAACAGCACCAGGAAAAGGTATCCCAAATATTGTTCATGGTGTAAATCACAAAAAATACAATCCAGATACAGTAGATATTTTTTCAGCAGCATCTTGTACAACCAATGCAATCACACCAATTCTTAAAGTTTTAGAAGACAATTTTGGTATTAAAAAAGGTCATTTAGAAACTATTCACGCCTACACTAACGATCAGAATTTGGTAGACAATATGCATAGCAAATACAGAAGAGGTAGAGCTGCCGCATTAAATATGGTAATTACAGAAACAGGTGCAGGTGCCGCAGTTTCAAAAGCCATACCAAGTTTAGCAGGCAAATTAACTTCTAATGCAATTAGAGTGCCTGTTCCAAACGGATCTTTGGCAATTTTAAACTTACAATTAGGCACAGAAGTAACTACAGAACGTATAAATGCTATAGTAAAAAAGTACGCATTAGAAGGAGAGTTGGTAGAACAAATTAAATATTCTTTAGATAATGAGTTAGTTTCATCAGATATTATTGGAACTACAGCGCCTTCAATTTTCGATAGTAAAGCCACTATTGTAAATAATGAAACTATAGTAATTTACATTTGGTATGATAATGAATATGGCTATTCTCATCAAGTAATGCGTTTGGCAAAACACATTGCCAAAGTTAGAAGATTTACTTACTATTAGTGAAACTCAATTTTTAAAAGTTGCAAAGCAACGCATTAAAAATTGCCAGTTGAACTAATCCCGCTTTTTAGCGGGATCTTAAATTGGAAATAGAAGCAACGCATTAAAAATTGCCAGTTGAACTAATCTAGCTTATTTAAAAAAAAACATTTCAAAACACACGTTGTGTAAATTAAGTCAACAAAAATTGAAAGTGTAAACCCGATTCAGAATTTGTTTCGGGTTTTTTTCAGATTTTTTTGAAGCTATTTCACGCTTTCCACTATATCTTTTTATGCCTATTTTCTTAAATCAAAACTCTTTTTTATATAAAACCTTATATTTGAAGTAAATAAATGTCTTAAAATTAAAAGGCATAAAAAGGATGTCGTTTCAATCGCGGCTAAACTTGTTTGCCAACTAATACAAGTTTATTAGATTAATTGTTTTTTAAACATGCGATATTCCTTTAAAAAAAATAACTTTGTTTTTAAAACACCCACTATGAAAACTATTTTATTCGCTTTAATATTTACTGTTTCTTTTATGAATGCTCAAGACAAATTACCATATTACGAAATTCCTAAATTGGAAGAAAGTTACACACCACAAAATACAGTGGGTAGAATGATAGATGGTTTGGGGTTTAGGTATTTTTGGGCAACAGAAGGTTTAAGAGCAGAAGATTTAAAATATCAACCAGCAGGAGAAGGTAGAAATTGCCAATCTACAATAAATCATTTATACGATTTATCTAATATGATGTTGCGCTTAACAAAAACCGATTTTAAACAAGCAAAAGAAAAAGACCAAATGACGTTTTCAGAATTAAGAAAACAAACCTTATTAAATATAGAAGCAATAAGCAAAAGCATAAAAGCAACTGAAGATTTAGCAAAATTATCCGTTATAAAAGATGGTGCAGTAAGCGTTCCGTTTTTTAATGTAATAAATGGCCCAATTGCAGATGCTATTTGGCACACAGGTCAAGTTGCAACTTTTAGACGTTCTTCTGGCAATCCTATCAATTCAAAAGTAAATCACTTTTCTGGAACGGTTAGAGAGTAAGAATTTTTTTTATAAAAATCTTACTAATAAAGTATTATTTTCACCTAATTAAGAAGTATAAAAACATAATTTGCATCTAAAATTATCATTTCGACCTTTTGGGAGAAATCTCATAAAAAAGCTAATTTACTTTTTAGAAACTAATATTTCACTCCTCATCAAAAAACACAATTTTTGCTTCAAATTCTGGCTGTATAAATTCGGCTTTAGCCATAAAATATTCAGAAGTAATTAATTGGTAACCATTTTTTTTAGACTCTAAACTCCAAATAATATCGTTAGCTTCTTCAAAAGCTTCCTCTGCATTTAGTTGTTTGCCAAATAATCGTATAATTATATTATGACTATCTAAATTCTTCGCAAAACATTTTAAAGCAATTTCTTTGGTAATATTGGCATCAGAATTTAACAACGGTTTAATTTCAAAATCTACAATTGTAGCCTTTGCATTCGGAAAAGTTCCATTAAAAGCCTTGTATAAAAGCTGATTTATCTTAAACAATTCACAATGCAAATCAATTTTTGGGTATTCTTCAGAAATCTTATCAACCAACATTTCATAAGAAAGAGAGTCTATTTGCCCTTCATTTAATTGGTCAGCTAGTTTGTAATCTAAAACAATTCTAGCAGCTTCACTTGGGTCTTTGTCTGCAATTGCCATAAATAGTAATTCTCTTAATTCTTGTATGTCTGTAGTTTCTGTATTTGGCAACTCAAAAAGAGTTAAAAGTTGTTTATAATCTTCCAAATCCCAAGAATTTTCAAGCTCATCAACGTTAGAAATTTTATGTATTTTTACAGCGTATTTCATTTTAATTTTTTCATTTTTGAATGAGTATTTAAAATACAAATATTAAAAAATAAAAACAAGTTTTTCTATCGATATATTTATGACTGCAGAAGAGAAAATTCATCAACTTAGAGAAGAGTTAAACAAACATAATTACAACTATTATGTGTTAGACAATGCTACAATTACAGATTTTGAGTTTGATGTTAAATTGAAGGAATTAGAAAAATTAGAAAAAGAAAATCCTATTTTTTTCGATGCCAATTCGCCCACACAAAGAGTAGGAGGTACCATTACCAAAAATTTTAATACGGTAGTTCATAAAAACAGAATGTATTCTTTAGACAATTCTTATTCTAAAGAAGATTTGTTAGATTGGGAAAAAAGAATAGAAAAAGGCCTAGGTAGATCTAATTTAGAATTTACTTGCGAATTAAAATACGATGGAGCTTCCATAAATTTAACCTACGAAAACGGGCAATTTGTAAAAGCAGTTACAAGAGGAGATGGTTTTCAAGGAGATGAAGTAACCAATAATATTCGCACAATAAAATCTATTCCTTTAAGTATCCATCAAGATTTTGTTCAAAATTTTCAAATGCGAGGAGAAATCATTTTACCTATAGATGGTTTTCATAAAATGAATATAGAAAGAGTAGCAAATGGCGAAGAAGAATATAGAAATCCAAGAAATACAGCAAGCGGAAGTTTAAAATTACAAGACAGTGCAGAGGTTGCAAAAAGACCTTTAGATTGTTTGTTGTATCAAGTAGTTACAGAAGAACGCAAATACAAAACACATTTCCAAATTTTAGAAACTGCTAGAAATGTAGGTTTTAAGGTTCCAGAAACCATAAAATTAGCAAAATCAATAGAAGAAGTTTATCAATTTGTAAATTATTGGGATACAGAAAGGCACAATTTACCATACGAAACAGACGGAATTGTAATTAAAGTAAACAATTTACAACAGCAAGAAGAACTTGGTTACACAGCAAAAGCCCCAAGATGGGCAATTGCTTATAAATTTAAAGCAGAACAAGTTTCTACTGTTTTAAATGAAATTACATATCAAGTTGGTAGAACAGGTGCAATTACGCCAGTTGCAAATTTAGAACCTGTGCAATTAGCAGGTACCACAGTTAAAAGAGCCTCTTTGCACAATGCAGACCAAATAGAAAAATTAGACATTAGAGAAAATGATACTGTTTTTGTAGAAAAAGGAGGCGAAATTATTCCTAAAATTATTGGAGTAGATTTTACAAAACGTCCAGAAGATTCAAAACCCACAAAATACGCAACCAATTGCCCAGAATGTAATACAGAATTGGTAAGAACAACAGGCGATGCAAAACATTATTGCCCAAATTTATTTGGTTGTGCTCCACAAATTACAGGTAGAATTCAGCATTTTATCTCTAGAAAAGCAATGGATATAGATGGTTTGGGTGGAGAAACTGTAGATTTACTTCGTAAAGAAAATCTAATTTCTAATTATGCAGATTTATACGATTTAAAAGTAGAACAAATTATTCCTTTAGAACGTATGGCAGAAAAATCTGCTCAAAATATGATTTCTGGAATCGAAAAGTCAAAAGAAATTCCGTTCGAAAAAGTACTATTTGCTCTAGGAATTCGTTTTGTAGGAGAAACTGTAGCCAAAAAATTAGCAAAACATTTTAAATCTATAGATAATTTAATGGCAGCAACCTTAGAAGAATTAATTAATGTAGATGAAATTGGAGACAGAATCGCACAAAGTATTGTAGATTTTTCTAACGATTTAGGAAACATGCAATTAATAGAAAGATTAAAAACCTATGGTTTACAATTAGAAGTTTCCGCAGAAAGTTTAGAAAATCAAACCAATAAGTTAGCAGGGCAAGTCTTTGTAGTATCTGGTGTTTTTCATCAAATGTCTAGAAACCAACTTAAAAAAGCTATAGAAGATAATGGAGGTAAAGTAAGCTCATCAATCTCTAAAAAGACAAACTTTATAGTTGCTGGAGATAATATGGGGCCATCAAAACTAACAAAAGCCCAAGATTTAGGTATTTCAATAATTTCCGAACAAGATTTTATAGACAAAATAAACTAAAATTAATTTTGGCATTTAGTTTGAAGTACATACTTATAGATAAAACTCAATAATCCAAAACCTTTTCACTGAAAAAAATTCTATACATATATATAACCTTTTTTTCTTTACTTACTTTTTCCCAAGAAAGAGAATTAGACTCGTTACCAAAAAATATAGACGATTATATTTTTGTAAAACCAGGAGATTCAGTGGTAATTCAATTAAATGAAATTACACTCTTACCAAAACCTAAATTTAATGCAAAAGAAGACATACGTTATTACCTATGGTTCAAACGTAAAGTTTTCAAAGCCTATCCATTTGCAAAATTGGCATCAGAAAGATTAGATTCTTTAAATACAAGTTTAGATAAGATAAAATCGAAAAGAAAAAAGAGAAAATACACCAAACAAATACAAAAATTTGTAGAAGGCGAATTTACAGATCAAATCAAAAAGATGACTACTACAGAGGGGCGTCTGCTTATTAAATTAATTCACAGGCAAACAGGCAAAACTGCCTTCGAAAACATTAAAAATGTAAGAAGCGGTTGGAAAGCCTTTTGGTACAACACAACAGCAAACGTATTTAAACTCTCTTTAAAATCAGAGTACAATCCTGCAAACAATAACGAAGACTATTTAATAGAGCAAATTCTACAAACTGCGTTTACAAATGGCCGTTTACAAAAGCAAGCATCTCAGCTTAAATTCGATTTTTTAGAAATCGTCACACAAAAAAAAGCACAAATAAATGTAGACGAGTACAAAGCCATGTTCGCTAAAATGAAAAAGAAAAAGAAGAAGAAAAGTTAGAACAAGTATTTGGGTGTTCCCACGCAAAAAAGCGCGGTCAGGCTTTACGTTGCAATCTTTTTATTATCAATTTGTAGAAACCTTTGTTCCTTCTTAGAAAGATATTTGCTGCTAAAAGACATATATCAATATCAACTGGTCATAAAAAGGATTTCCACTTCAATCCTTAACACGGGCTGCAGTCCTTCTTAAAAGAGCCAGTGTATATATCAAAAATCTACAGTAGTATTTAATAAGAAAAAAGACAAGTTAAACTTATTATATAGTTTTAAAAGTAACATATAAACAGAGCGTTATAAAGTATAGTATCACATATTCTTATACCTTAATATATATACACTCAATTAAATTTGAATTATAGAAAAACAAAAAGCAATAAACTTCACGCAAAATTAAAAGCTTTTTTACAAGAGTAAAATACATTTATAGAAGATAAAACAAACACCATTAGAGTTTTTTTAGTTAAAAAAGAAGATTATTTATTCCAAAAAGAGTAGTTAAAAAGTTATTTAGACAAAAATTTACTAGGTATAGATGAAATAGAAACCCAATCAAATTCACTTTATAAGAGTTGTTGTTTAGGAGTAAATTCAAGTAGTTAAACAATCTTACAATTCTTTCAAAAAACTTTCATTTTATAATATTATCATTTACAGTCTTTTGCGCTTTATTTTAAAAAACTTTGCAAGTTTTTTCACAAAAGGGTTGTGTAAGTAAAAAGGAG